>NZ_JAFKDE010000028.1 GCF_017255295.1 Nitratireductor aquimarinus | reverse complement strand
GACGACGGGTGGCACGAATCTGGGCGGCATTGCCGGGGCGTATGGCCAGCTTGTTCTGAACGCTGACGGCACCTACAGCTACACGCCGACGGCGGGGATGTCGGTGCCGGCGGGCTCGACGGATGTGTTCACCTACACGGTGATCGACGCCGATGGCGACACGGCGACGGCGGAACTGACCATCACCTTCTCGGGCGATGCGTTTGCGCCGAGCGCGACGAACCAGACGACGAGCCTGAGCGATGTTCCGGGCGACGACAGCGTTGCTGGCTCGCATGCGGACGGGTTTGCGCCGCAGTCGGACACGGGCGATCTGGCGTTCGACTTCGGCGGCGACGGCCCGGGCGGGTTCGTGTCTGCGGTCTATGACGGGGCGCTTGGTGCGGAAGTGACCAACAGCTCGACCGGCGGCGTGACGACGATCACGACGGATTACTGGACGCTCGAGATCAACGAGACGACGGGCGCGTACACCTTCACGCAGACTGCAGCCTATCCGCATGCGCCGGGGACGGCGACGGATCAGGGCAGCGTGGCGGTGACGATCGAAGACAGCGACGGCTCGACGGCTGTTGCGACGATCACGCTGAACAT
>NZ_JAFKDE010000027.1 GCF_017255295.1 Nitratireductor aquimarinus | reverse complement strand
CATGACCACCCGCATTGACCGCCGCTTTGCGCGGCTGAAGGAAGAGAACCGTCCCGCGCTCGTGACCTATTTCATGGGCGGCGACCCGGACTATGAGACCGCGCTGTCGATCATGAAGGCGCTGCCTGCGGCGGGCAGCGACGTGATCGAGCTGGGCATGCCCTTCTCCGACCCGATGGCCGATGGCCCGGCCATTCAGGCCGCCGGCCTGCGCGCGCTCAAAGGCGGGCAGACGCTTTCCAAAACGCTCCAGATGGCGCGGGATTTCCGGGAAGACGACGACGACACGCCCATCGTGATGATGGGTTATTACAACCCGATTTACATCTATGGTGTGGACCGCTTCCTCTCCGATGCGAAGGAAGCGGGCATTGACGGTCTGATCATCGTCGACCTGCCGCCGGAGATGGATCAGGAGCTTTGCGTTCCGGCCATCAAAGCGGGGCTGAACTTCATTCGTCTTGCCACGCCGACGACCGACGAAGAGCGCCTGCCGAAGGTGCTGGAGAACACGTCGGGCTTCGTCTATTACGTGTCGATGACGGGTGTGACGGGTTCGGCCCTGCCGGACACGAACAATGTTTCGGCTGCGGTTTCGCGCATCAAGGAACACACGGACCTGCCGATCTGCGTCGGGTTCGGGGTGAAGACGGCGCGCCAGGCGCGGGCGATTGGCGAGGTCGCGGACGGTGTTGTCGTCGGCAGCGCCATCGTTGCGACCATCGCACAGTGTTACGACGCCGATGGCAACAGGATCG
>NZ_JAFKDE010000026.1 GCF_017255295.1 Nitratireductor aquimarinus | reverse complement strand
GACGAGAAGCTTGGAATTGGCGTCGTCTACGACCTGGAATGCGAGGTTGAGCTTTCCGTCGAACTGGATGCGGGCGTCCCAATGGTTTCGGTGGATGCCGTCTACGTGGACGGAAAGAACCTGTTCCACGGCTCTGCCCTGACGAAATCCATTGCCGCCGAGATTGCGAACGCAGCCGAGAACGACGAGGCCTTGCAGGCGCTCGCTGTTGCCGATGAGGGCTTCACCTATCGCGGCCTCGGCGGGAACGACCCTGAGGGCCGGTATGTGAGGGCGCTCTGATGCCCTCCTTCGAATTCTCCCGCCAGCGAGCCGACTTATTGCACGAGGAGTCCAAGGCGCTACGCCGCGCCCTCGTGCTGATCGACGCCGGCGAACTCTCCCACGCAGAAGCGCAGATCAGAGCCGCGAACGACTTCCGGGCAGCGATCAATGCGCTTGCACCCAACCAGTCGGGAAGGAGCGCAGCATGATGGACAACCGCCTTTCAGAAATGGACCGCCACCTCTGCGCGGCTCTCAGGTCAATAACCGACCTCACTCGCATGCTTGAGGCTGTTCGCTACCCGGCTGGTCTCGGAAAGCAGCAATGGGAGCGTGTCGAGCGCGCCCGGAAGATTGAGGAAGAAGCGGAGCAGTTTCTTGCCTCGCTCTCCGAAGCCGAGGGCCAGCCCAATGCTTAGCGCCCTCCTCCCATTCCCCGAACACCCCACGGCCCGCGCTCTGGCTCTGATCGTCATCAGCGCCCTGCTCGTCGGGTTCCTTGAAACGCCCCACTGAGGATTGAACCATGACCGATCTCGACACAGACGCGATGCAGTCCATCGGTG
>NZ_JAFKDE010000025.1 GCF_017255295.1 Nitratireductor aquimarinus | reverse complement strand
GCTCCGCACTGCGTCCGGATCGGAACGGGTCGTTACTGTGCCTATCACCGCTCCTTGGTTCGCCATTATGGAGCACCTGTCACAGGACCAGGCAAGCAGCTCCTTGTCGTCCATCAACGCTATCTGAGGAAAGTTCTAGGGCCACAGATAGCAGCTGACAAAGAGGCACAGGGACTGCTTCAGAAGATCGCCGACATTGCCTTCGAACCTCGTCCCATCCACTTCCAGGACACCAGGGGTCGCATCCGTAGGGCGGCCTATGAAGCCGCTGTGGGGCAGGTAGAGAGGATCCGGCAGTGTTACCCTGGGGAGAACAATAGGGGACTGGCAGAGCGGCTCTGGTGGGCATTTCTGACGGTCCAGTTTGTCGAGCTGAACGATGTCTTCCTCCACCAGGACAGACACCACTTCTGGACGTCTGTGGTTCGTCTTCTGATTACCGACACCCACCGGAACAAACCATCTTCCCGCTATGCGGAGTATCTTCAGGAAAGACTGAATGTGCTTCTGTCAGTGCCAGCAGCAAGATGGTGCTCCAAGGTTGAACTGTAGGAGTGGGGACCGGATCCGTGTCTGTTTCGCTGACGAAGCCTGACAAAGACAGACAGGGGCGCGAAAACGAAAGTGGGGAATCCGAAATAGCAGAAAAATCTGAAGCGCCAACGTAAGAAGGGCGGCAGCAGTTCTCCCCCCGGCTCCCCTTAGCCTACCATGAAAAACCAAACGGCAGCCCCCACTTCAGGTATCACCGATCAGGACTAACTGAAGGTACACGCTCACGCCGCAGAGCCTGTCACCGTTCCACCCAACGGTAGACCAAACGGTAGACCAAAAACGCCCCTTCACATCGAACCTGAGTACAGATAACATATTGATTGCATTGGATATCAACGGTGGAGAGATGCCTGTGATGGGAA
>NZ_JAFKDE010000024.1 GCF_017255295.1 Nitratireductor aquimarinus | reverse complement strand
GCGTGTGTGGATGCCCCCTACATTGCAAGGTTTTTCTTCCGACTTCTTTTGCAGCGTGTTGCTTCTATCGGTCGTGTGTCAGGCCTCTGATCGCGGCCTGCGCCACGGGGCCGTTATGCAGTTCGAAGAATAGGGTCCACATCGGTTCAGAGAGCTTTATGCTCGAGCCCCGGGACTGGTTTACCCCATCCTGAACATTGAAGTCCTTGCCGCATAGTCGTCAGTCGATCTCCTTGCCGGGGCCAAACGACCCCTAGACGTTTGCCATTGCCTCCAACAGAGGTGACCGCTCACGCCATTTGGTAATTCTGCTCCCTTGTCATGATCGCCCATATGACCCGGGCCATCTTGTTCGCCAAGGCGACGGCCGCGACCATGCGAGGCTTGCGCCCGACAAGCTGTCCGAGCCAGTTGTCCGGCATGACGCCCTTTCGAATGATCCAGCGAATCCGGCTCATGGCACCGACGATCAGCAGCTTACGGATATCAGTCTGGCCCATTTTGCTCACCCCGCCATGGCGCTGTTTGCCGCCCGTCGATCGCTGCCGCGGCACGAGGCCGAGCCAGGCGGCAAAGTTCCTGCCGCTGGAGAAGGTCCGGAGATCGGGAGCAAACGCCATCACAGCACCGGCCGTCACCGGCCCGACACCTGGCACCGTGCACAGACGCCGCATCTCAACGTTTTCCTTCGTAGCGTCCCTCAGCTTGAGGGACAGGGCGTCGATCTTCGCCGTAAGAAGATCGATCTGATCTAGATAGAGTTGAGCCATCTCCTTGACGGTGTCGGGGATCTCGGTCGTCCCGTCCTCCAACAGGGCCGCTGCCTGTTTGAGATGGGCCGGCCCTTGCGGGAAGACCAGACCGAACTCGGCCAGGTGGCCCCGCAGCGCATTGATCAGCTGCGTGCGCTGGCGGACGAAGCACTGGTGGGTTCGGAATGTCACCGCTCGTGCCTGATGTTCGGCGCTTTTCACCGCGACGCAATGCATGTTCGGGCGCAGCACGGCTTCGGCGATCGCCGCGGCGTCTGCCGCGTCGTTTTTCTGCCGCTTGACGAACGGCTTCACATAGATGGGCGGAACGAGCCGGACATCGTGGCCGCTGCTCTGCGCTACGCGCCCCCAATAGTGGCTGGTCGCACAGGCTTCCATCGCCACGATGCACGGCTCCTGCGCGTCCAGCATCTGCATCAGCTTTGCGCGGGAAACCGTGCGATTGAATAGAACCGCCCCACCCCGATCGGTGCCACAGACCTGGAAGCTTCGCTTGGCGAGGTCGATCGCCAAAATATGCACGTCTGACATAGTGTCCTCCTTCGAATGTGCCGCAGCGGCGAAGATGGCATCATACGACGCCGCTCGAAGGGGCATCCACCGCATCAGTTCA
>NZ_JAFKDE010000023.1 GCF_017255295.1 Nitratireductor aquimarinus | reverse complement strand
TGAGAACGGCGGTGGAAAACTAGACCACGGTAGCGGCTGGATTGTCCTGCTGCGGGCGGCTGAAAAGTCGTCCACTTTTTCCCTTTTCTGCTTGGCGCAGGGAGGGACGAGGGATCTACACCGTGGAATTATATCTGAAGGTTCGAGTTGCTTGCGACGGCGGTATGAGCCAGCGCGAAGCGTCGAAGCATTTCGGCATATCGCGCGACACGGTTCGCAAAATGATGACGTATTCGGTTCCTCCCGGCTATCGACGGCGGGCTCCGGTTCGGCGTCCAAAGCTGGAAGCTTTCATCCCAATCATTGACGGATGGCTTGAGGCGGATCGGACGGTTCCGCGCAAGCAGCGTCATACGGCCAAGCGGGTGTTCGACCGGCTCCGTGACGAACACGGGTTTGCTGGCGGGTACACGATTATCAAGGACTACATGCGTGATCGGGATCGGCGCGGCCAGGAGATGTTCGTGCCGCTGGCGCATCCTGCCGGGCATGGGCAGGCGGACTTCGGCGAGGCCGTGGTTGTCATCGGCGGCGTCGAGCAGAAGGCGCACTTCTTCGTGCTCGACCTGCCGCACAGCGATGCGTGCTATGTTCGCGCCTATCCTGCAGCCGTAGCAGAGGCATGGGTGGACGGCCATGTCCATGCCTTCGCCTTCTTCGGCGCTGTGCCGCAGTCGATCGTCTACGACAACGACCGCTGCCTGGTGGCAAAGATACTGCCCGACGGCACACGCAAGCGCGCGACACTGTTCAGCGGCTTCCTGTCCCACTACCTGGTCCGGGATCGTTATGGCCGCCCCGGCAAGGGCAATGACAAGGGCAGCGTCGAAGGTCTGGTCGGCTATGCCCGACGCAACTTCATGGTGCCGATCCCGTGCTTTGCGACGTGGGAAGACTTCAATCTGTGGCTTGAGGATCGATGCCGCAAGCGTCAGGGCGACCGGCTGCGTGGCGAGAGCGAGACGATCGGCGAGCGTCTGCAGCGTGACCTTGCGGCCATGCGGGCTCTGCCGGCTTCATCCTTCGATGCCTGCGACCAGGCCGGTGGCCGGGTCTCTTCCCAGGCGCTGGTGCGCTATAGGACCAACGACTACTCCGTTCCGGTCGCATATGGCCATCAAGATGTGTGGATCCGGGGCTATGTCGACGAGGTGGTGATCGGCTGCGGCGGTGAGACGATCGCCCGTCATCCGCGCAGCTATGAACGCGAAGAGGTTGTCTTCGATCCGCTGCATTACCTGCCGCTGATCGAGCAGAAGATCAATGCGCTCGACCAAGCGGCTCCTCTGCAGGGCTGGGAGCTGCCCGAGGCGTTCGCCAGACTGCGTCGCCTGATGGAAGCGCGGATGGGCAAGCAGGGCCGGCGCGCCTATGTGCAGGTGTTGCGCCTTCTGGAAAGCTTCGATCTGGCCGATCTGCATGCAGCTGTGAAGCAGGCGCTACACCTGGGTGCCATCAGCTTCGACGCCGTGAAGCACCTCGTCCTGTGCCGAGCGGAACGCAGGCCGCCAAAACTGGACCTCGACATCTATCCCTATCTGCCCAGAGCCACTGTCGAGAAGACGTCAGCCAAGGCCTATATGCGGCTGCTGAACCGCGAGGAGGAACCGGCATGAGCAGCGATGCTCCCGAACTTCTGCTCGCTCATCACCTCAAGGCGCTGAAGCTACCGACCTTCCTGCGCGAGCACCAGAAGCTTGCCCGACAATGTGCGGTCGAGGGTGTGGATCATGTCCGCTACCTTGCGCGGCTCGTCGAACTGGAACTAATCGACCGGGAACGGCGGATGGTCGAGCGTCGCATCAAGGCTGCAAAGTTCCCGGCAGCGAAAAGCCTCGACAGCTTCGACTTTACCGCCATTCCGAAGCTCAACAAGATGCAGGTGCTGGAACTGGCGCGCTGCGAATGGGTCGACAGGCGCGAGAATGTCATCGCGCTCGGACCCAGCGGCACGGGCAAGACCCATGTCGCGATCGGCCTCGGTCTGGCTGCCTGTCAGAAGGGATTGTCCGTTGGCTTCACCACGGCTGCCGCGCTCGTCAGCGAGATGATGGAGGCGCGTGATGAACGTCGTCTTCTGCGCCTCCAGAAGCAGGTGGCCGGCTACAAACTCCTGATCATCGACGAACTGGGCTTCGTTCCCCTGTCGAAAACCGGAGCCGAGTTGCTGTTCGAATTGATCTCACAGCGTTATGAGCGCGGCTCCACGCTGATCACCAGCAATCTGCCCTTCGATGAATGGACCGAGACGTTTGGGTCCGAGCGTCTCACCGGCGCGCTCCTCGACCGACTGACCCACCATGTCAGCATCCTCGAGATGAATGGCGACAGTTATCGCCTCGCGCAAAGCCGGGCCCGAAAAACCGCCAACCCTCATCAGTAAGATCGCCGACGCTGCAAGCGGGAAACTCTGGTCGGGCTACGCCCTCCCGACGTTCCCCGCTTGCAGCGCAAAGTGGACTACTTTTGCGCCGCCCAATGGCCGACTTTTACTCCGCCGTTGACA
>NZ_JAFKDE010000022.1:0-2500 GCF_017255295.1 Nitratireductor aquimarinus | reverse complement strand
GAGGGAAACAACCCTGACCAACAGCTAAGGTCCCCAAGTTATGGCTAAGTGGGAAAGGATGTGAGACTCCCAAAACAACCAGGATGTTGGCTTAGAAGCAGCCATCATTTAAAGAAAGCGTAACAGCTCACTGGTCTAATTAAGGGGTTTTGCGCCGAAAATGTACCGGGGCTAAAGCCATACACCGAAGCTTTGGGCTTGCTTTGCAAGCGGTAGCGGAGCGTTCCGTAGGCTGATGAAGGGAGACCCGTGAGGGCTCCTGGAGGTATCGGAAGTGCGAATGCTGACATGAGTAACGATAAAGGGGGTGAGAGACCCCCTCGCCGAAAGTCCAAGGGTTCCTGCTTAAAGTTAATCTGAGCAGGGTTAGCCGGCCCCTAAGGCGAGGCCGAAAGGCGTAGTCGATGGGAACCACGTTAATATTCGTGGGCCTGGAGGTAGTGACGGATCGTGGACGTTGTCTTTCCTTACTGGATTGGGAAGGCAGCCAAGTGGTCCCAGGAAATAGCTCCTCCATATAGACCGTACCCGAAACCGACACAGGTGGACTGGTAGAGTATACCAAGGCGCTTGAGAGAACTCTGCTGAAGGAACTCGGCAAAATGCACGCGTAACTTCGGGATAAGCGTGACCCTTCTTCGGGCAACCGGAGGGGGGTGGCACAGACCAGGGGGTAGCGACTGTTTATCAAAAACACAGGGCTCTGCGAAGTCGCAAGACGACGTATAGGGTCTGACGCCTGCCCGGTGCCGGAAGGTTAAAAGGAGGAGTGCAAGCTCTGAATTGAAGCCCCGGTAAACGGCGGCCGTAACTATAACGGTCCTAAGGTAGCGAAATTCCTTGTCGGGTAAGTTCCGACCTGCACGAATGGCGTAACGACTTCCCCGCTGTCTCCAGCAGAGACTCAGTGAAATTGAATTCCCCGTGAAGATGCGGGGTTCCTGCGGTTAGACGGAAAGACCCCGTGCACCTTTACTATAGCTTTACACTGGCATTCGTGTCGGCATGTGTAGGATAGGTGGTAGGCTTTGAAGTTCGGGCGCCAGCCTGGATGGAGCCATCCTTGAAATACCACCCTTATCTACATGGATGTCTAACCGCGGTCCGTTATCCGGATCCGGGACAGTGTATGGTGGGTAGTTTGACTGGGGCGGTCGCCTCCTAAAGAGTAACGGAGGCGCGCGATGGTGGGCTCAGAACGGTCGGAAATCGTTCGCTGAGTGCAATGGCATAAGCCTGCCTGACTGCAAGACTGACAAGTCGAGCAGAGACGAAAGTCGGTCATAGTGATCCGGTGGTCCCGCGTGGAAGGGCCATCGCTCAACGGATAAAAGGTACGCCGGGGATAACAGGCTGATGACCCCCAAGAGTCCATATCGACGGGGTTGTTTGGCACCTCGATGTCGACTCATCGCATCCTGGGGCTGGAGCAGGTCCCAAGGGTATGGCTGTTCGCCATTTAAAGCGGTACGTGAGTTGGGTTCAGAACGTCGTGAGACAGTTCGGTCCCTATCTGCCGTGGGTGTAGGAATATTGACAGGATCTGTCCCTAGTACGAGAGGACCGGGATGGACGTATCTCTGGTGGACCTGTTGTGGCGCCAGCCGCATAGCAGGGTAGCTATATACGGAACGGATAACCGCTGAAGGCATCTAAGCGGGAAACCGACCTGGAAACGAGTATTCCCTGAGAGTCGTGGGAGACCACCACGTTGATAGGCCGGGTGTGGAAGTGCGGCAACGCATGGAGCTTACCGGTACTAATAACTCGATAGGCTTGAATCATTCTCATTGCTTATGCTCATCAAGAGCGACAAAATACTGGCCAAAAGGCCAACCAGCTTCTCGATTACATGCGCTTTGCCGACCTGGTGGTCATGGCGGGGCGGCTGCACCCGTTCCCTTTCCGAACACGGCCGTGAAACGCCCCAGCGCCGATGGTACTTCGTCTTAAGACGCGGGAGAGTAGGTCGCTGCCAGGTCTGCAAATCGCATGTAAGCTTCTCGACACAAACCAAAAACAAAAGGCCGCAAACGCGGCCTTTTGGCATGCAAAAAGAACACAAAAGTTGACGCGGGGTGGAGCAGCCCGGTAGCTCGTCAGGCTCATAACCTGAAGGTCGCAGGTTCAAATCCTGCCCCCGCAACCAAATCAACGAACAAACCCCGCTGCACACGCCGCGGGGTTTTTTGCGTTCTAACGCTCCAGAAAACCGACCAGATTCCCAGAAACCCAAAGGCACGGGCACAGCTGACATGCGCTGCCCCGTCGCTCAGAGACGTTCCCGGGACGCTGAACCGCGCCTGTCCTCACCAAGCCCCGGACCACCCCGGTAAAGACGCTGAAGCGTCGAAACCATCTCCTCGAAACTCTTGTCCAGCTCAACGCAGCTCCGGCGTGTCGGAACAAGATGCGTCGAACGCCCGCTGCGCACTCGCTCCAGAAATCCAGAAGCCTCAAGCTCAAGGATCTTCCGGTGCGTCGTCGAAAGCGGAAGACC
>NZ_JAFKDE010000021.1 GCF_017255295.1 Nitratireductor aquimarinus | reverse complement strand
GCTGCAGGGCTGTTCCTTGATGAAAGACAATCGGTTAGAAGACATGGGGAATGATGATTAATGCGGGCATACCTCTATAAGACCTTTATAGAGACTTGCCCGTGTTTCTGTGCATTGCCTTGTGGGGGTAAACCGTGCCATCGCTTGTGTCTCGCCGTTTCACCGAGCGTCCGCGCTCACGACTTCTGTTTCGAGCCGCTCTCGCGTCTCATCTTGCTTGATCCAATGGGATTAGAATGAAAAATTCCTCTAATGAATTCAACCAGTTCGTTCTTTTCTCGGAAGAAGAAAACCGGCAATTGGACCAGAGGGCGACTGTCCGTGAAACGCGCGGGAAGCCGGTAGCTTACGTGCCTTGCCTGGTGCGCAAGAAGGAAGTTCAGCTTAAACCAGAAGAGCGCACCCGGCAGCTTTGGTTGGCGCGGCTGATCGAGCAACTTGGCTACCCTGCTTCGCGGATTCAGGTTGAGTATCCGATTACATTTGGACGGGATAGCTCCAAGCGCGCCGATATCGTCGTCTTTGACGCAGACCGCCCGACGGTGCCTTACATCATCATCGAAGTGAAGCAGGGCAAGCTTCGCGATGGCAAGGAACAGCTTCGGTCCTACACCCACGCGACGGGCGCTCCCTTGGCAGTGTGGAGCAATGGCATTCTGGCGGAAGTCTGGCACCGTAAGAACCCGAATTACTTCGTTCCCATTCACCATCTCCCACGCGCGAACCAGACGATAGAAGATATCGTCGATCAGCCTTGGACCATCCAGACCCTTATCGAGAAGGAGAATGAGAGGGAGCGCGAAGGATCCAAGGCTCGGTCCTTGCGGGAATTGATCGTGGACATGGAAAACGAGGTGCTGGCGAATGCTGGTGTCGATGTTTTCGAAGAAGTGTTCAAGCTGATCTTCACCAAGCTCTATGACGAAATGGCCACTCACCGTGGTCAGCACCCCTATCTGCGATTCCGCAATACCAATACCGCTGCGCAGCTCAAGCGCGCTATACAGGACTTGTTTGACGAAGCAAAGAAGAAGTGGCCCGGTGTCTTTCTTGAAGACGAGCGCATCCGGCTATCTCCCGACCATTTGCAGGTCTGCGTCGGTTCTCTGGAAGAATGGAAGCTGTTCAACTCCAATCTCGACGTGGTCGACGACGCCTTTGAATACCTCGTCAACAAGTCTTCGAAGGGCGAGAAGGGGCAATATTTCACGCCGCGTTGGGTGATCGACATGTGCGTGAAGATGCTGAACCCGCAGGAGCATGAAACCGTAATCGATACCGCCTGCGGATCGGCGGGTTTTACGGTGCACACAATGTTCCACGTCTGGCGGCAGATCATCGCGGACATGGGGCTTCAGGAAAGCCATCTGTTCACGATGGACCAGAAACCGCCGCGTTGCGAAGACTACGTGCGCGACAAGGTGTTCGCTATCGACTTCGATGAAAAGTCCGTACGCGTATCGCGCTGCCTCAACCTAATTGCAGGTGATGGCGAAACAAACGTCCTGCACCTCAACACATTGGATTGGACCAAGTGGGACGAGACAGTGAAGCAGGACGAATGGTCTGACACTTATGGCGACGGGTGGCGACGGTTGCGCAAGCTGAGGGCCAATCCCCGCCAGACAGACTATCGGTCCTTCGGCTATGACGTGCTGATGGCCAATCCACCCTTCGCGGGCGATATCAAGCAGTCGGACATGCTGTCGCCCTATGACCTGGCTCATAAGAAAAATGGCAAGCTGGAACGCGCCGTAGGCCGCGACCTGCTGTTCATCGAACGCAATCTGGACTTCCTGAAACCCGGCGGGCGCATGGCCGTGGTGCTGCCGCAGGGACGCTTCAACAACTCGTCCGACCAGCGGGTGCGCGAGTTCATTATGGAACGCTGCCGCATCCTCGCCGTGGTGGGGCTGCACCCAAACACCTTCAAGCCACACACCGGCACCAAGACGAGCGTTCTGTTCGTGCAGAAGTGGAACGACGATCCAGCCGCCGGACCACTATGCCCGAAGGTGGAGGACTATAACATCTTCTTCGCAACGCAGCAGGTCGAAAGCGTCAACAACTCAGGCGAAAAGGTCTATCGGCGCCGGGACGATGGAACGCTTATGCGTGATGCACACGGCCACTTCATTGTCGCTCACGATCTCTACAATCACGAAGGGCTGACACACGACGGGATAGCCGAGGCTTTCCAAGAGTTCGCGGCACAGGAGCACTTCAGTTTTTTTCCCCTCGCCCCTTCGACAGTGACCGCCTAAGCGCACTGTTGAAGGGGCTGGAAGCCTCGATAGCTTCGGTTCAATCATTCACAAATGACTTGCGGATAGACGCTCAGTTCTTCCGCAAAGCCTATCTAAGTGAGGATCAAGCGCTTCATCAGCACAACCTGGTAGCCATTGGCAACTTTGCTTTCGTCACGGATGGCCCACATGGCTACCATGAGGTCGATGAGCAATCACCTATTGCAATGCTTACAGCTAAGTGTGCGGCTAATTGGTTTGCCGACAGAAAAAACGCAGATACCATCGCAAAGTGGGTAGACGATACCAATAAGCGCTCGTCGTTGGTTGTGGACGACATTATCCTCTCCACGCGCGGTACAGTTGGCAAATGCGCTTTGGTCACTGAGGAGGCGTTGCCGGCCAACCTTGATCAAGACGTGGCACGCATTGCTTTGAACGACGATGCGCCTTTTTGTCCTGCGTTCCTTATTGCCTATCTCAACTGTCGTTTCGGGCAGGATCACATCGAGCGGCATTCCTCAGGTATGGTTCAGCAAGGCTTGTCACTGGCCAAGGTGCGTGCAATCCCAGTGCCCGAGTTGTCACAAGCGGTGCAGATGCGGATTGCAGATACTGTTCAATCAGCCTTGGATCGCAGGCGTGAGGTGGCTCAAAAGCAAACTCTCGCTGAAGAAACGCTCCTTGCAGCGCTGGGGCTGGCGGACTGGACGCCGCCGGAACCGCTCAGCTACTCCGCCCGCGCCAGCGACGCCTTCGCCGCCGGGCGCTTGGACGCCCGCTTCTTCGCCCCGCGCATACAGGCGCTTCTCGATATCCTCGGGCGCGACGGGCGCAGCTTAGGTGACCTCGCGCGACCCCGCCGTCAGAAGTTCCGCCCGCAGGATTGCGCGAACTTCAACTACATCGAGATTGGCGATATTGATGATGCAGGCGCGGCCACCAGCACGCCGCTTCCCTGCGACGAAGCCCCCAGCCGCGCCACATGGCATGTGCGGCCCGGTGATATCATCACCTCGACCGTGCGACCCATCCGCCGCCTGTCGGCTCAGATCGCCCCGGAACAGGACGGCTATGTGGCTTCCTCCGGCTTCGTGGTGATCGACCCGTGCCAGGCTGCCCCAGAGCTGTTACTGACTTTCCTACGTCTGCCGGTCATCTGCGAGTTGCTCGACCTCTACGGCAGCGCCAGCATGTATCCCGCGATCACGGACGCTCACATCTTCGGCCTGCCGTTCCCGCAGATCGACGCAGCGGTGGAAACGCAGATCGTGGCTAACATCCGTGATGCGAGGAAGGCGAAAGCCCAAGCTGCCCAGCTTCTCGAAGCCGCCAAGCGCGCCGTCGAGATCGCTATCGAAGACGGCGAATCTGCCGCTTTGGACTGCCTAGACTCTCTGAAGGAGACAAGCTGATGGCTCTCGAACCGGAAAGCGCCCGCAATTGGCGAAAGCAAGCGCAGTTCGATTACATTGGCCCCTTTGTGAAAGCGTGGGCTGCCTTTAATGCATGGTTCCGGGAACTGTCGGGCGAATGGCAGGATGCGCGAGGAATCGAATACGTCTGTTCTAGAGATAATCTTGTGAAGAACACTGCCTGTCCGCTTTTGCGTGGAAATAGCGAGCGCGCAGCAGATTTCAAATCGAAAATTGGCGCACTGCACAACTGCTTAGAAGCCTATGACCTAAATAAACGCGATAGGGACGGAAATATTTCTCCGATTAAATTCACATCCGTTTGCATTAGCAGGTGGGACGGAGCTCCAGTTCGTTTTGAAAGCAGAGGGATACACTACCAGGTTATCAAGCAGAATGGCAGTTGGATCTCGACCATTCGTGGACAGAACGGCAACGAAACATTCCGGTTTGAGCAACAGGAGTGGGACTTGGCCATTTTCGAGGCTTCCGCCCGCTTCCGTAGGCTGACGGGCAATAAAGGACCATTTATGCGGCAAACATACCTGCGCGCTAATCCACGCCCTATTGTCAACCTCCTCGAAGGGGAAGCTGCCCCCATTGAAGCGGGCAACATAGTTTTTCGATGCAGCCCGGAAGACTTATTCACCGGTCTCATTACTACAATCTATGATATGCGTAACTGCCTTTTACACGGAGAACTTAGCCCCAACGAGCGGGCTTTGCGCTGCTATGACCCGGCCTTCTGGATATTACGCGAGTTTCTTGATTTTGCAGACGCATGAAGCCAAAATTTGAGAATTATTATCAGAAGTCAAATTTTCATTAATTTCCCAAATTGCTCCCTAAGTTTAATTACTGATGATCGATGAAATTATTCTAACGTTTAACGAGGTAGCTTTTGGCGCCACGCCCGCTTCCTTCCACGGAATAGCTAACTCCAAGCCTTCTCAAATCATCGACAATCGCTCGCTTCTTTCGCAGAGCGTCCTTTAGATTGGCGGTTTCGGTCGATGTGAGACCTACCTCCTTTGCGATGGCAGAGATTAGATAGCGACCCGGTGATTTGTTTCTCATCGCGGTCACTATAGCAGCACTCGGCGAGGTTCTTTGCTTGGTTTGGCATCCAGGACCATCCAGGTCATACACCCAGTCGCGTATCACCGCGCCGGTAAAGGCCTCGCGAATTGCGCTCTCGACATCTCTTCCAACAGAGGTATTCGGCAGCGTCACAAACACGTCGGTCGGCAAACAGTTGCCCTCTTCATCGATCACTTTGCGACTGCGCGGGCGGCCCAAGGCCTGGATCACCTGTGCGGCAATCGACATCACCTCAAGTCTGTGACGAATGGCCTTTGCTTCCTTGGATCGAAGCCACTCTTTTGTTTGAGCACCTCTCAACGCGAAATAAATGTTCACCGGCCATGCTCGATCCCGGAAACTCAGGCCAAACAGTACTGCCTTGTTGCAGTCGCGAAAGTCGTTGAGGCCGTCGAGGCTGCCCCAATGTCCAGTTAATGCAATCTCCTCAGGGAGGTGCTTTCTTGCCAGTGCCTCGGTCGCCAGATGCGTTACCACCATCCACTTGTCTCCTGGCTTAGTGTGCTCGGAGACGAATTGCGCCAAGTGTCTAAGCCGCGCTTCACCAGCTTCGCGCATTGCCTCCTTGCCAATGCCGCTGGAGCGGAGGATGTGAATCGTCAAGTTTCGATAGCTTCGCACCTTGGGAAGCGGAACAAGCTTGGCGCGCCGGTAGTCCAACACGGGATCTTGGTTCGCGGTTGCATTCAGCACTACGGGTGCAAAGAAATGCGGCACCTTCTCTTTTCCGGTGGTTAGAGTCTTACGCGAACCTTGAATCGAGAAGAGTGCCCAATGCCGATATAGCTGGATGATCGCAGAGAGGGTCTCCCATACATGCTGCAGTTCCGCATTCTTGCTATCGGGATCGTTCCAAACTGGGTGGTATGACGATACGGATTTCAAGTCCGACACCATTTGGCGGAAGAGTATCTCCAGCTCATCTATCTGCCCGCTGGAAAGTGGATCTTGCTCGCTCCATATGGGCGAAATCTCTTCAACACGGCTTGAGACAGCCTTGAAGAAATCGAGCATTGATGAGACTGCGGCGAAAGCCTGCCGATGCTTTGCCTTAAACTCCGCAGAGACGCGAAGCCCCAACACCCGGTGCAATGAACCTTCGTCAACTGAATGGAATTCAACTGCATTGGCCAAGGCCTCATCGATGATAACGAGGCACCGACGCCCGCCTTCCCAGCTCCCGTAGGCGTCGACTATCCCAGAATATGATTGTGCCCAGGACTGCGTGACAGCAGCATGTGTAATCACTACCACCGGGAAATGCCGGCATTCTTGCAAGGTGACCGCGTTGGACGAGTGTCGCGTAATGGCAGCCTCGAAGCCGGCAAGCTCATTAATCGTGCGTGCGGCGTCCTCGCATTGCTGAATGGTTCGAGCGACGAAGAGACCGCCAATTTGTAGCGGCGGTGAAAGTTTTCTGGAAGTCTTTGCCATCATTGCCAGGTACAGCAACGCGCCTTGTGTCTTCCCGACGCCCATCTCGGGCGCTAAAACCTGCCATGCTGGAGCAATTGAGAGGGCGCTTGCCTTCATATTCTGTTGGATTGCCAGGTGGAACGTCTCCCCCATCCTGGTCCAAAGCTCCCGGAAGGCAGGACCGGAGACATTGCCCAACTTCAAAGTCCACAACCGCTCCATTTCAGCGGCGAAATCGGATGGCAATACTGTCATTGAGTGTCGTGATTTGCGATCTTGCTCCATCTTAATGCAGGCAAGTCTCTATAAGGGTCTTATAGAGGTTTGCCCGCATTAAATTTGTGCAGTTCATATGCCATATTACCGTATGGATTCAATCAAAGACCAGCCTTGTAGT
>NZ_JAFKDE010000020.1 GCF_017255295.1 Nitratireductor aquimarinus | reverse complement strand
GTAGATCCCTCGTCCCTCCCTGCGCCAAGCAGAAAAGGGAAAAAGTGGACGACTTTTCAGCCGCCCGCAGCAGGACAATCCAGCCGCTACCGTGGTCTAGTTTTCCACCGCCGTTCTCACACGCTTGTCATGCATTTTGATTTTCACACCATCACGGGTGTTCGCGACCTCTGAGACGGCCGCTGCGGTATCACTATCGAGCTCCTCGCTGTCCACCAGCGTAACGCCTGACGAGACGACCAACGTTCCATCGATCATTTCTTTCGTGTGATGAGACGGCCCCCACTTCACAGCGCGCCGAAGGTCAGCGAAGGCTACCTTCGCCAACTCGGATGCAACTCGCTCTTTGGTAATGGTGAGCTTATCGACAACCCGCCCGGAGACGACCTCGGTGATCTCATCAACTCTGGCTCGAATGCTTTCATTTGCTTTCAAGCGAGTGGCATTCCCCCGGTTGGGGCTGTAGCCGGCCTTCTGGTACGCCTCATCGGCAGACAGCCCTTTGGCCAGCCCCTGCGCGAAGGCTTCATGGCGTGGGTTTGGGAGAGTGGGCATGAACCAGATAGCTCCTGCAATCTCAATCCCCGCCTCTGTATTGGGCGGCGCTTACCTTATCGGTGACGCTATCGAGAAGCGGCCGAGTGGAATACGATCCTACTAAATCCGTACTATTCTTCGCATAGCTCACACCCTAATCTCGAGGTCGCTATATTGCCTCACTGATGGAGGCGTCATGCTGGTTACTGCCATAAGAAAGGAAGTGAGATGGCAAATAACAAACATCCGAGCTACCTTGGTGGGCACTCACTTCAAGGAAGCTCGGCAGGATTCTCGGGGTGGGGGCGCCGAAAGAATAAGGCCTTTCCTGACGGCGGGCTACTGAAATGGGCGCAAACCAGTGAAACTGGTAGTTTCACGCTGTTAAAAGCTCGCGAGATCAATGCGCCCATTCGAAAGAGACGACGTCGAAAACGCAAGACAAAGCCGTCTACCGACTGATTTTACCACTTCATGACGCCGCATGACGCTGGCTTGCTGCAGCTTTCCAATCACCGGCTCGGACATTGCCCACTGCCTGAACAGCGAACGCGACCGGCGCTAGCTTTCCGATTGGGCTTCGCCTTGCCTGACCGGGCAGCGGCCACCATGCGCACCCTTGGCCGCGAAAGCCATAGACGGCGCGATAGACCCGGCCCGACGACATCTTGAGATCAGCGACCGTTCCATATCGGATGTCTCGGGCCTCGCTGATCGGCTGCCACTGCATCAAATCAGCCCCACCATCCACAGGGCGATAAGGCCTATGCTCCAAAAGGGGGCGGTGAACAGGGCGAACATGAAGAGTGTGAAAGCCAGACTGGCCACCGATATCAGGAGGCCCACAGCGAACATGACCGCGTTTCCAAGCCAGATGGGCATCCCAGGTCTCCACATACGAGAAGCCCCAGCGCATGGCCGGGGCATTCTGATCCATTCTCTTCTGAAGCAACGATCACCACCGTGAGCATTTGTCGCAGCGTGCGGCCATTTGTTCGCCGTTTATTAGGTCCGTTTGCGCGAGACCAATAAACACAGGAACTTAAACCTATGCTGGTACTAGCATGGAGGGCAATTCTCCTTGGCTTCCTTATTGCCGGTCTGGTGCACGTAGCGGCCGCCATAACCGTGATGTTCTTCGATGATCACCATTCGATGGCCGCGACCATTGTGCGATCCATCCTGATCACCGTCATCATCGCTCCTGTGCTCTTCTACGTCCTGTCCCAGAAAAGCTCACAAGAGCCGGAACGGGACACCCTCTGAAGCCTGCCGTCCCTGCCCTCGCACCAGCTACCATTTCCGATTGAACTCGGGATAGTGATTGCGAGACCTCAGCATAGGGGCGAGCCACCACGCCAGCGGGACGGTCAACGCGATACTAGTCACGATCACAGCCGGCAGCAGATATTCAGCCATCGAGAACAGCGCCGGGATTGAGAGAACCAGCACGGCTCCCGCTCCAAAAAGCATGGCGTTGATCGGAAGCGCGAGCATCCCTGTCATGTACGTTCGAGTGCGCATCATCACCTCCTGTGGTGGTTGGTGTGCTGCACTGAAAACGTATCGCGGAGTGCCAGGTTCCAAGTTGTGATCGGTGGTTGCACCGGCGCGGATCGAACGCGCGACCTCCAGGTTATGAGCCTGGCGAGCTACCACTGCTCTACGGTGCTGTTGAAGCCAATCCCTCGTCTGTGGACCGCGCCGGCAGATCGGGCGCACCATCCGGTACAGGGTTCTTCTCAAGATCCGCGATCAACGACTTCATCTCGCCAATCTCGCGAACCTGTGCCTCGATGATCTCATCGGCCAATTCGCGAACGCGCGGGTCTTTGATGTGCGCCCTTTCACTCGTCAGAATGGCGATCGAGTGATGCGGGATCATCGCCTTCATGTAGGAGACGTCATCGACCGTCTCCTGACTGCGCACCAGCCAGAGCGACAGGGCAAACGCGACAGCACCGGCTGCCAGAATACCGATATTGACAGTTCGGCTGTTGTACATGGCCCACATGAACGAGAGCATCACCACGGCCATGGTTGCGCCCATCAGGAGGGCCATCCAAGCACGTGTTTGGCTGAACCAGATATGATCGAAAGCGTACGTTTTGAGGTACATGAGCCCGAACATGACGAGCGTCGAAGTGGCGATCATTGCGCCGAAGCGGACATAGCTCATTCTCTCCTCCACATCTCTCCACGAATGTGGGGGCAAGTCGTGAGCCGTTCGATTGTTCCAAGTTTGGTCTAAGCCGCTTCCTGCTTACGCTTCTTGGCTTCCCTCTGCCTCCGGCGCTCATTGCGTCGATCAGACCAGGAGAAGTCCGCTGGATCGTCCGAGAAGTAGCTGGTGAATGCCTCGTCTGAGGCCCATGACGTGACGCCTCTTTCCTCAGCGCGCTCGTCTTCGATGTTGGGCTCAATATGCCCGTTTTCCGGGGGAACAGGGAACCCCTCGAATTGGGAGCTATTGCAATTCTGCACACTCCTGCGAGCCAGATGTGCAAGAATTGACGAAAGAGCGCGATTTTTCCGCGCCCTTCCCGTCTTCGGCGTAATGTCCTGACCGGCGCACCAGTCCTTGAAGAACAGCCGCTTGTGGTCGGCCAGGCAGCGAGCGCGGCTCTGTTGGCCTCGTTGTCGACCAGAGCATACCAGCCCTGCGCCTCCTCGGCTTCCGAGATGTCTCGCGCCGTATATTCGGTCTTCTCGAAGAACTCCCGCCGATAGAGCGCATGGGCGTCCTCATCCTCACGGAGAAGACGGCAGGCGTTGGCTAGAGGATCGCGGCTGCGGCGCTCCCCTCGCCTGTGGCCCCAGTTCCTCATGTCATCGTCGGAATGGACGTAGGGAAGCTGCTGGGCGCGCAGCGGGGCCGGCCCAACGCGGTTACCCACACTCTCGATCTCTGCCGCCCTGATGAGGCGCTCGGCGATCTCTTCGATGTTCATGTAATCCTCCGACGATCATCCAGCATATCGAGTTGATCCGCGTTTGGGCCGAAGCGGCGGAACAGGCGCTCATAGACCATACCGCCTAGAGCGAAGCGCGTCGGGACAACGCTCCTCAGTTCCTGCGCCACAAACTGCAGCTCACCGCCGGGGATCCTGTCCCAGGTCTCAAGCCATGCGCTTGCGTCACGCTCAATGATGCCCTGACACCGCCTCACCATGTCCGAGACCATCCAGAAGCCCTCCTTGTCCAAGAGGAGCTTGTTGTTGCCGGCCTCGATGATCGTGGTCATCACCATGCGGGCATGCTCGATGCCGTAGCGGTCGATGATGCGCCGGAGAGTGTCCGGCGCGCGGGTCTGGCCGACCTCCGGGTATCGGGTGCCGGGGATGATCTCGACGTTAAATTCCCGGCAAAGTTCGATGACGCGTGGGTCGATCATTCACAGGCTCCCCATTGGCTGCAGACAGTCGAAATGTCACGCGCAAAGAGAGAATATTGCCGGCCGCCGCGGTCGGTTTTTGCCCACTCGACCATGCGTCTGATGCCGAAGCCTGACGTGGCCAGGCCGTGAGGAATGACATCGGATGCCGCTTCCATCGCTTCCCACTCGGCACACATCACAGGATCATTCACGATGGCAAAGAAGGTGGCGAATCCTAGTTTTGAGGCATCGGTGACTAGATGCTCCCACTCCTCCAATCTATCGATCTGCTCTGGAAAATGGCTGTCCACCAGCGCTAATTCGGCCTTTGCGCAGTTGATGCAAGGGAAGCAGCCGACGCGCTTCAAGCCCCAGCCATAGAGCGGGTTCGCGGGAACGCCGTGCCGAGCTGCAATGCCAAATACTTCCTCGACGCTCTCGACTCGCAGTAAAGGCCGATAGACATAGAAGCGGCCGGGCAGATCGTCATGCGCGACGATACGCTGGACTGGTGGCAGGTGTTTCCGGGCTTCGCTTTCGGCGGCGCGAACGCCCTGCCACGAAATGACGTTTGTGCCCGTCGCCAACAACGGTCGCGTGACTTGTCCGTCGATCGGCTTGACCTTGAGTTCCTGTGTGCAGAACTGTGCCTTCCGGGCAGGGAAACGCCCTTTCCACAGACACAGATCGAGGAATGGGTTGCCAGTTGGATGCAGAACCGAAAGGGCGCGCTCAACGAGATCGGCCGGAACGCCATGGGCCTCCCAATTCTTTTCGATGAACGTGCGCTTCTTTGCTATGCGACCTGAAAAATCGGCCTTCACCCATTCGACCTTTGGACCTCCTGTCCGTTCATGGAGCCGGTTCACCGCCTCATATGTGGCGGGGTGCTCATTGCCAGTGTCAGCGGCGACGGCACGGAATGGGCGCCCTCGCTCAATTGCTCTGCAATAGGTGGCAGTACTGTCCTTGCCACCAGAGACGGATACGACATGTGCAACGTTCATGCCTTGACCACCTCCACCGGGCGTTTACCGGCGCGATGAATGGTGCCAGCGCGCCATTCGTGCTCGGCCTTTGCTCTCGCGCTGACGTAATTGCCATTCATGTAGGCGATCAGCGCGGCCTGCGCGGCAATCTTTGCTGACCGGGCATCTGGGAAAGGCTGGGGCTCGCCCTTTTGGCAGACCGTCTGCCAAGCGCCATGCTCCCCTGCTCGGAATTGACCGTGCCAGTCCATGCCAGAGCGCTTGGCGCGGGTTGCGAAACAGTTCATTCTGCGGCCTCCCTATACTGCTTCCGACGCATCGCTCTCAGATATGGTGGCGGGTTCCGCTCAATCTCGGCCTGCGCCTCATGATGGGCTCTCCGCCATTGATCCTCCACTTCTGGCAATGGCCGGCGCGCGAGAATGTCGGGAACTGGAACACCCCAGCGATAGGCTAGGTCACACATGGCCTTGAAGCTGGGGATTGCCGCTGCGAGCTCGTCAAGGGCCTGCGGGCCAGCCTTCTGCGCAGCACTGAACAGAGGCATTTTCAGACGCATGCGAGCGCGCGCCATCTCATCCATGGAGACGCGTGGCGGGATCTGCCTCTGTGGCGGTATCCGTGTCGGTACAGACGTGGTCCGGACGATCCGCGCCAGTTCGGGCGGCGTCGGTACGAACCGCATATTGATGCCTTCCACCTCGCCGCGCAGGAACCTGCTGATGCCGGCCTTGATCGCGTCCAGGCTGACACCGCGCAGCGCCTCGATGTATGCGGCCGCAACGTTCTCTCCATTGCTGCCACGCTGGAATGGGAGGGCATCGAATAAGAGTTGCAGGGCTCCTGCGAGCTCCGCCTGTGAGGCTGGGCGTATATCAGTCATTGTCCGCCCTTCTCAAAAGGTCGTACACGGCAGCCATGACGCGCTCTGTGTCGGGATGGCCCATCTGCAGATTGTAGGTTTCCGATGGACGACGCTTGTAGATTGCAGCCGCAATCATCGCCCCAGCCACGACGATAGAGAAGGCATCAGGGGCCTTCATTGCCAGCCAGACCATGGCTAACCCGCCGTAAACCGTGCTTATCATGGCGACCAGACCAGCGACCGCCGTTATGCCCTTTTGGACGCTGTCCACCCACTTCCTTTTTCCCATCATTGCCGATACGTCCCGTTCGCAATCGCGCCGAACACGTCGCTGGGGCTCTGCTGCACCACACGGGGCGTCCGGTCCCTCACCCATGATGCCTGGAAACCCTGCCAGCACCGCTCAATCATGATCTCTGCCGCCTCGTTCGCGTCCCCCCATTCGGACAGGCGCTTTGCAAGCAGCTTTGCCGCGAACGGCGTCAGCTTCTTCCTGATCGTCACCGCCCGATGCTCGACCACTGCTTTCGCGTGATCCTCGTCAAGCACCGTCATCAGGTTCTGAAGAATCTCGTTCACGTAGCCATCTCCTTGATCTCAATTCTGACGTTGCCACCCTTCACCGGTTCGGAAATCACTGGCGGCATTGTGCGAAACATCCGGTCATCAACTCCAAGCGCATCGGCTATGCCGTCGCGGTAGGCCTTGATCGACGCCATGAGGTTGTCGTCGTCGTACCGGTATCGGGCTGGCGGCGAGAACGTTGCCTGAAAGGACAGAGCGTCAGCGGTGATCGGGCCAATCTGTCGGGCATGAGATGACGTGACCGCCCTCGCCTCGCGTCTGGCCTTCTTCACCGATGCGGCTTTCACCATGCGATGAGGTCTTCCGTTCGGGCTGAGGTTCTTGCTGGGCCATGGAAGGTCGAGAATGAGTGCCATCACTCCCCTCCCCACATAGCTGCGCCAAGGGTGAGAATGCCCGCAATGGCCAGGGTCCAATTCGCGATCAAGAAACGGGTGCGCTCGGTCATGCTGCGGCCCTCGCCTTGCTCAGGCTCTCTTCCTTCTCTGCCAGAAAGGCCGGTGAGAACCGGAGGAAGCCATTTCGATCACGCTTGAAGAGACCATCTTCCAGCCCGTGGATCGCAGCCCAGACGGATTGTTCATTTCGGGACCACATGCCGACAAACTTGCCCTGCTGTGCTTCCGTCACTCTGACACTTTCGCTCCGCAGAAACGCTGCACTTCGGTCTTGCGGCTCCGCGCATTCGAACTCTGCCAAGACGCAGCGGACGTTCTTGATCGAGAGACCGCCGTAGTCCATGTGGAAGCGGAGCCCATTCAGCACGGCGCTCTTGTCGGTGAAGTTCCGGGTTTCGAGCATTGCGTGAAAATGCTCATCCGTGAGCAGATCGATCGCATGCCAGAAAGGGCCGATATCCCGGTTGCGCCCGAACTCATCGAGTGGCTGCCAGACCGGCCGTGTCCCGGTCGCTTCCTCAATCGCGTCAAGCTCAGGGAATCCCTCGAAGTCGGGATGACGCAGCCAGAGCTTGCTCTGACCGTCTGTCTGCCGCCGTCTCTCAACGAACTCGATGGGAAAGTTGAAGAGCCTCGAAGGAAGCTCTCCAAACGACACCTGAATGGCGCGGTTAAGGCCCAGAAGATATTCGTTGTGGGCCAAACCCGCATCGACCAGCCGAGCAATCAACGGATCAGGCGGCAGCGGTGCGGGCTTCGGCTCTGCGAACATGTCAAGCTGTTGCATTCGTCTCTGACCTATATCAGGGTGCGCCGATAGCCCCGGCGCAGCGGTTAACGTTTGACGGACCAGACCATCAGGGTGACCGCGAAGGCGAAGCCAACGGCGGCAAATGCCTCCGGCCAGTTCATTTCAGTCATGCCTCTTCCCTTTCTTTGCTCTGCGGCGACGCTGGATTACTTCCCAGAGCCGCTTGATCGCGCGACATAGCCGCATTGCTTTCCTCGATTGCTTGGGCTTCCCGCTCGATGCGGTCGGCGGTGTTTTCGATCAGTGCGCAGAGATGGCCGTAGGCATTTCGAAGTCCGCGATAGACGTCCGCGTTCATCGACTTCATTTCACGCCAGTGCTTCCACACACGCTCGGCTTGGGCCGGTGTAATCCCGGCCTTTCTTGCCGCCCTGTCACGCGCTGCGGTCTGGGTGTCGCCCCATCCGCGATACTCATTTCTCGTTGCAGCGTTCAGCATTCGGAACGCCTCCTGAGCAGCCATACTCGTACTCATTGGCTTGTCCTCATTGGGTGCAGATCCGCACCGTTTGCGGTCACACATGCACTTCCTCCATCGCTACATTCACACTCGTAGCAACGGGGATTTCCGGGCCTGTAGGGCTCGATCTCGAAAGGAAGGAAAGGAACGACGAATGAGCAGGACGACGCTTCAACATCAGCCTGGTCAGCTCGATTTGTTCCCTGAAACGCTGCGGGGGTCATTTGCGCCCCCGCTGAAACGGGCTCATGGCAATGGCGGCGGCAACCGCCAGAGGCCAGACAACGCAAACTGCCCATTCACGGAGGCCCGTGGGTACATTCCGCCCATAGGCGTCCCGGCCTACAGAGGCCACCGCGCCAATCACGCCTAGGAGATAGAGGGAGATGGCGAGGAACGTCATGCGGACTGCTCCGCGAACGGGACATCAGCGTTTCTCAGAACGCGCTCAACCTCATGGGGAGCGCAGGGCTTGCCGGTTTCGCGCCGGATGGTTCTCGCGATCTGGGTTGGCGTCTGACCGCGCCGCGCAGCTGCAAGCATCAGGTCGGTATCAGCCACGGTCCATTTGAGGTTCAAATGCCATGCGGTGACGCCTTCGACATGATTGCGCGCCGGCCGGTCTTGGACAGTTCGATTTTCCAATCTGTCATCGAGAGGACGCGAGATGCCGGCCGGCTGGCCCTTGGATACCGTCTCGCACCCAAAGATCGTGCTGGAAGCCGGAGCCCCGCCACACCCAAGGGAGTCTGTGAGTTCGTTGGCGGCGCGCAGCGATTTGCGGTGATGGGTAACGCCTTCGGCGTCCCGGCCTCTGACGGGAAATCCGGTCCCGCCAGATTTTTGCGCCCGCAGAGCATCGCTGCTTGGTGTGCCCGGTATGCCGCCGGATACCGTGGGAGAGTGCGGGCCGGGGAAATCCGTCGCTTCGCGAATGAGTGCCGAGGGGGCGTCTTGGGGGGACCGGGTAGCCCCCTCGGCTGTAGCCGCGCTGGGGAGGAGAGAAGCGCGGCGTTCTTGTGTCTGGTGGGAGGTCATGCGGCGGCTCCCATGATGGTGCGCGCGTCGAAATCATCCCACGGAGCGATATCTTGAACCGCGGCCCGGATCTGATCACGAACAACCAGCTTCTCGACAACGGGCTTGCTTCCGACTGCCAGGTTGCAGGGCTCGCAGGCGATGCCGAGATTGAACTCGTGGTTCGGCCCGCCCTTCGAGATCGGAACGAAATGCTCGAGCGTCGAGCTTTCACGCGTGACGAATTGCCCGCAGTAGCAGCAGCAGGCGTAGCCAGTTTCCCGCTCCAGCCGGTCAATGATCGAATTGCGCAGAGCCGCGCCGTTCTGCCGGCGCATCTTCTGGATGGCCTGTTCGCCCCCTGCCCCGGTCTCATCGAGGAACTGGCGATAATCCGCCCTCGTTTCGTCGGAGACCGTCAGCTTCCCCTTCTTGTTGCGGTAGATGATCAGGGGCGACTTGCCGGTGAGACGGTAGCGGAGAACTTCCCACTCGCTGGTGGGGGCATCGACACTGCCGCCTTGTGCTTCGATCCATTCAGCAAAAGCGCGGAGCTTGAACGTGGTTGGCTGGAGGTCGCTCATGCCGCTGTCTCCGCGTTGTACCAATCCTCAACGCTGACCTTCCCGTCAGTCGCACGAAGAATGCGCATAACGAGATCGAGCCCCGGCGAGCGTTCGCCGCGGAGAATGCGGGTGATGGTCGAGGGGGCAACGCCAATCTCGACCGCAAAAGCGGAGGGCTTCATGTCCCGTTCGGAAAGGTACGTTTCGAGTTTCATGCCCAAAACTTGCCATGTGGCAAACTTATTGTCAACTGGCAATTTGCCACATGGCGGTGGCGCAGTTTTGCCAATTGGCGAATAACCGCATGATGGCAAATCAGGTTCGCAAAATCCGCAAATCCCGTGAAGTGACGCTTGAACACCTTGCGGAACTGACGGGCATCTCGACCAGTTACCTCTCCCGAATTGAGGCAGGCTCACGCGGCCTGAGCCTCGAGAACGCGGTGAAGATCGCGCGGGCACTTAAGGTTGAGCCAGAGGAAATCTCAAACGAGTTCGCGCCGGAGGACTTGGAGCGCGCGAAGGACATACCTTCGGCATCCGGAAAGAAGCGCGGCGACATCCCGAACTTCACGATCCATGCAGGAATGGGCCCAGGTGGCGCTCTGAGCGTTCTCGCCAACGACAATGGCGAGGTCTATTCGGATTTCTCGGATGGCTTCTGGAGCTTCCCGGACGCGGTAAAAGCCGGCTGGCGCAACATGTCGAAGATCTACGCCATGCCGGTAACTGGCGATAGCATGGAGCCAACACTGCCGGGCGGGTCATTCGCGTTCATCGACACCTCCCACGTGATGCCGTCCCCCGAAGATATCTACGCGCTAGATTACGGTGATGGCCTGATGATCAAGCGCGTCAAACTCGTGCCGCGCACTGACAAAATCCTGATCATCTCGGACAATGAGCGCTACGGGCAGGATGAGCTACTGCGGGAAGAGGTCCGCGTTTACGGTCGCGTCGTCGCTTGGTTCCAGTGGCGAGGCTGACGATTATCGACCGCGTATGCGGTCATATTGCGAAAAGGTAATGGGGGAATTCATGCGGGGGATTGCAATGAAGCGGCTTATCTTAGCCGGCGCGCTATTCGCGGCATGCACAACAACAGCCATCAGCGAAGAGATGAAGGAAGGCTGGGGCCTTCAATTCCGCCAAGACACTTTCGACAAAAGCGTTTTGCCGCTTGCGATGATGTCTGAATCCGGTGACGGGTTTGACAAAGCACTGATCGCTTTCGCATGCGCCTCGTCGGGCGACTTGGTGTCGTTTTTCCAGCCCGAGCGCTTCATGATGTTCGTTCAAACCGCGAAGGCGACATTCCGCCATGGGGACCAGACCCTGGATTTCACATTCACGGTCGGCGAGGTTCCTCACTTTGGGAAGAGGCTTATCGCCAGCACCGAAGATTCCGCCTCAATTGTCGAGATATTTGAAGCAGCGGACGGTGCCGACGTACCATTCCGGACCGAGAAGAAACAGGGCGTCTTTACGTCGGTTGGCTCGAAACAGACCTTCGAGATAATGCGTTCACTCTGCGGAAAATAGGCGTCATGAGAAAGCCCAAGCCTCCCCGCGAACGCGCTGCCCGCGCCTTATGCACGTCCCGTGGCCTGCCAGAGAACACGAAGTTCGAAGGCCGGCCAATGTGGGAAAGCCTCCTGCCGGAGGTCGACATCGTTCTCAAGGCCGCGCAGACGCCAGAAGAGTGGGCGCGCCTTCGAGAGGGAGGCGAGAGCCATGGCTGATAAGTTCGCTGCCAAGCTCCTCGACGCCGCTGACAATATCGAGAACCTGACGCATGCAGAGGTACAGGTTCTGCTCCGCCGGGCGGCGCTGCGCATAGGCAATCGCACCCAACTCCCCGGCACAACTATTCTCGAGCGCGAAATCTCACGGGTGATCGATGAATTCGCAGCCACCCATGCCATACCCCGTGACGATGCCGCAAATCTGGCTCTCCGCGACTGGGCAATCAGTATGGGGTTTATAGAGATCGACGACTTGAATAATGAAGGCGACGAGCCGTGACTGACAAGCTCGCTGACGAACTCCTCAAAGCGGCCAAGACGCTACACGACTTCACGCCTATCGAGATCCAGGTGCTGTTGCGGCGGGCGGCGTTGCGCCTTCAAGGCAAGCTCGTCAAAGCCGGGGAAATCACCCTAATTTCCGAGGTCGCGGATCTGGCTGACGAGTTCGCGAAGGAAAACGACATGAGCCGAGACGAAGCCGTCAACGCGATCATTCTGGATTGGGGAATCGGCGCCGGTCTGATCGAGATCAACGAACTCGATGATGAGGATGAGTGAACGCCAACCCAGAAAGACACCCGGAACAGTATCGTTCAAAGCGTCAAATCACTGGCAGACACTTGCATACACCCTGATTGCGACCGGAACACTGCTTGCGCTCTACTGGGCATTCAATTTGATATTAGATTGAAATACGAATAGGCAGAAATACGGTTCGATGCTCAACCGGCAAGATGAGGGAGCTACCAGATGAACTGGTTTATGTTTCTTGTTGGCACCGTGATCGCAGCTGCATTTTTTTGGGATTTCTACAATTCCATTTAATTGCTGAGCCCGTCTTGCGGCAAGTTCGGAGGGGAAAATTGGCAAGACTTCCACCCAGATTCGAGCGGCGCGAAATGAACTGGCTATTACTGTTCATTTGCGTCGTCATGGCTACCGCCTTCGCATGGATTATCTACGCAGTATTCAAGCTGCTGGTCGCGTCATAAGCGAATAGGGAGGGGAGATAGGGAAATGAAATTTGAGGGGGCAGACCTGTGCGCTGGCTGATGCGATGGTTTTTTCGCAGATACCTTCTTGCTCTAGTGGCTCAAGGCGGCGCCCCCCTAACGCTTTTCGCGATATTCGGGTTTTCAAGCCAGGTTGACCGCTTCTTATCCCAAAACAGGATCGCAGTCGGGTTGGTATTGTTGGTTCACTTCATGTGCTACCTTATATCCGAACTGGCGACCGCTGATACGTACAGACTGCAGGAATTTCGCCGTAAGCACTTAGGAGATGAAGATGATTGACCTGTTCCGGGAGCCCGGATTTTGGGTACTCGCGATCTTGACGATCTGCGGGGGCATCACGCTCGTCTCTTCTCTGGTCCTAAGACGGACACGTCGCCGACTTCTCGATCTTGTCGAAGAAATGTCCAGTGAGGCACCGCTGTCGCGCGAGGACAAGGCACTCCTGAGGTCCGAAACCGAGCGTTCGTACGGATCGGAACTCTTCGTTGCCGCCCCATTCGCGCCATTCGCCATTTTTGGAGCGGTTGCGCTCGGAGCCTATGAAGGTTGGAAAAAAGAGAGCTACGACCAGACGGTTGAGCGGTTCGACAAGAGTGCAGATCGAATTTACGCCGAAAGTATCGAATTGACCGAAGGCATTGACCCGCGCCGGGGGCGGCTATGGAATCACCCTCGACGGCGCGAACTGCATGATCACGTGATAGCGCTTGAAACTTGGAACCACCCTATCGCAATGACGTGGATCATGTGTTGGATCATTCTTGCGCTGCCATTCCTCGGTCTAAGCTATCTGATTTCAGGAACGATGCGCCCGTTTTACGCCAACATCTGGGAGCCCTTGCGGGACCCCGTTGTATCCATCTTACGATCCGTAAAGCATCACCCGGCTTCCTGACGACCGCCGGCTCAGCCCTTGGGCAACACCTTTTGGAACTGATGGCTATCGCTGCTGTTCGACGGCGGCGTTCGCAACCCCAGTTTGCGCGCGTCCGCAATCATCGACTGCAGAAGGCGGATGTATCGACACACTTCACGCACAGCCCATAAGATCGTCCCAGAAGAAACCATCAGAAAAAATGTAATCACGGCGAGCCAGAATTGATCGCCCATAGCGCCCTTCACTTCTACGTTTGAGAGTAGGGCCCTAGAGATATAATACTCCCTCTCCAGAGCCCTATATTATTGGAGAATAACCTTTTAGAAATTAGCCTTTATATATTTGGGTGTCAGATTTGACAGGGGTAGGTGTGTCAGATTTGACAGGGGTCAAAAAAAAGGGGGCGTGGAGAAAATAGGTGTTCGGCTTGCCCTTTTCCTCGATCACCAGCACCACGTTTTTTGCACGCAATTCCGCGATAGCCCTGTTCACGTAGCTCTTGCTCTTTCCCATTTCATGAGCAACGCGCCCGACCGTGTACCAGCAACACTGATCATTTCCATTCATTCGGTCAGACAGCCAATATCCAACGCGAAAACCGCGATCCGATAGGTCGGCGCGCGTGGATAGATAGCTGCGCCACTGTCGTCGTTTGTCGAAAAATTCTGCGGCAGCTTCGCCGTTGTCGTTGCGCTTAAGCATGCGCCAGCTATAAACCACGCTCAATTATTTGCCAATCGGCAATTTGCCAGTTGACACATTAATTGCCATCTGACAAATTCCCTCACATTCCCAGCACGAAGAAGCGCACCCCGCGCCGATCTGCCGGACACGATGGAGAGGAAGAGAACGATGAGCCGATACGACTTCTGCCATACGATCCATGACGAGAAGCTTGGAATTGGCGTCGTCTACGACCTGGAATGCGAGGTTGAGCTTTCCGTCGAACTGGATGCGGGCGTCCCAATGGTTTCGGTGGATGCCGTCTACGTGGACGGAAAGAA
>NZ_JAFKDE010000019.1 GCF_017255295.1 Nitratireductor aquimarinus | reverse complement strand
GCCGACGCTGCAAGCGGGAAACTCTGGTCGGGCTACGCCCTCCCGACGTTCCCCGCTTGCAGCGCAAAGTGGACTACTTTTGCGCCGCCCAATGGCCGACTTTTACTCCGCCGTTGACACCCGGAATTGGTTCCCGGGGAACCCGGACGGAAGCGCTGGTTGAGAAGAATGCACGGGCGTGCCCTTCACTTATGCGTGTTAAAAAGACAGCGTCGGTAGTCCGAATTTTTCGTCGCTGAGTGGAGAAGGAGCAGACAGCCGCTTCAGTGCGAAGGGTGCGCTCGCTATCAGCGCCCCCACCATCCCGACAGCGCGGTTCAACCATCGTCTCGGCCCCACCCGAAAAACGGCAAAGCGATTACGGTGTCCGCTCGGCAGCACGCTGCTTAAGACACCCATGAGGATCGATCGTCTCTCATGACCGAATGGAACGTGGACGAGGCTTCCCTCTCGGCTGCCGGCCAGAGGGCCTGTGCCTTGCAAGGCACAAATGCTTAGACCTACATACTCTTCTGGATGGAGCACCCCGCAGGTGCCGTGACGCTTTCTCTCCGGCCTCGACCAGATCAACACGCCTTCTCCCTTCATGGGCAAAAAACTTTCCATTAAATTGTCCGCCACGCCGAGGCCAACGCCCTCAATCTCTGGCGGGGATACGATGCTTAAATGACAGTGGTACGCGGCTAAAATGACAGCCGTATGCAGCTTAAATGACAGATTGATTACAGCGCATAGATGACAATTTGATGACGCCGCCCCGGAGGCATCGCCAGACCTGATGCGTCAGGTCAGAGCGACATTCAGCAGTTCTGGGAGCATCGCCATTCGGCGCTGAAGCCCTGGGAAACGCTTCGAGCGTATTGCAACTTCACCCGACATTTGCGCGCTCCCTGAAACCGCTGGCGTCAGAGAGGAACCATCCCTTTCGGGGGGGGGGGGGGGGGGAGAGCGAAACACGCCGGCTGGACTTATGACAGACTGACGCGAACAACGCTTGACGACGCCAGTCGGCGAGGGACCAGCTTTCGCAGCTGACCAAACGAATGCATGGCCGACAGATTCGCGCAAAACCGCCCGAGCCCTGGCGGACCTACAACCGAGCTTACAAGGGTGCTGTTATGCTGCCTGAGCCGGAGACGTACAGGCAACTGCCGCGCGTTTCGGTCAATCGTCAGCCTTATGCCTGTTGCTCAGCAACAGATCACCATGCCGATGACTTCGAAGATAAACAGCTTACGACGCCGGTGATCCAGCCAGAGTGAGCGGAGCGGTGTCGTACTGCGCCTTGAGTCTGGTCATGTCGCCGGCGTACCAGGCCATGCCATAGGACACCGCCGCGCCATTGGCGTGGATCACGCGTTCGATGTTCATGACCGCAGCGCCGGGGGCGAGCGCGAGCCGGTCTGACAGCGTCTCGTCGACAAGCGCAGAACCGATTTCCACATCGCCCGAACGCCACGGCAGATGGTCGATCAGCCAGTCGCCGGGCGGTGTGGTCTCAAAATCCACGGACCGGGCTTCTGGCAACAGGTCCAGATTGATCAGACGCTCTTCGTAGCAATAGATCCGGTCCCCGATATGGTGCCGGCAGCGGACGGCGAGCACATTGTCGCGGTCGTCCTGCTGGGTGCGCAGATGCGTGCAATCATCCGCATCTGCCTCGCGCTCCACCTGGTCGATGAACTCATAGCGATAGGGCTGTCCCATCTGCTCGGCAACGCTGGCCGGGTCGAGGATCTGCAGGATAATCGAATGCGCCATGGGACGCCGGACGAAACTGCCGGCGCGCTTGCGCGTCTCGATCAGCCCCTTCTGCGCCAGAAGCATGAGCACCTTGGAAACGGTGATGCGCGAACAGGCGTAGTGCTCGCTCAACTCCTTCTCGGTCGGGATGCGATAGCCGGTGTGCCACTGTCCTGAAAGGATGCGGGTTTCCAGATCCGTCTGGATCTTCTCATGCAGCGTGACGCGTCGTCCCGCGCCATTCTTCGCTCGCTTTGTCGGCGTGTTTTCGAGCTTGCCCATGCCCCAGCCTTAGTTCCCCCTTCCGGCCTTGTCGAGGGTGCGAGAGCGCCCTTTCGCAATAATGCATATGCATATTGCGAAAACCGCGTTTCGAGTCTAACGTCAAACCGGAGACAGGATCAGAGGACGTTGTCGGAAACGGTGAGGGGCGATACCGGCTCGACATTGTTGCTCTAAAGGCAGGCTGCCGAAACGGCGGCCGCCAGGCAGCGACGACGCTCAACTGGATGAACAGGAATTTGCGGCAGACCGAACCGGCTCTGCCGACGATATCTCTTTGCCTGAACATATCGGGCAGCTTGAATGAGGGGAGTGAGTACATGCCTATCGATCTGAAGAAAGCACTCGGCGCGACGGCGCTGGCCACCGCCATTCTGGCCGGATCCGGCAGCGCCATGGCGGCCGATCTGCGCGTCAACATCGCAGCCGATCCGTCCATGATCGACCCGATCACCTATTCGGAGCTGATCGCCGGTCAGGTGATCTCGAACATGTATGAAAGCTTCACCGCCATCGATGCGGACGGACAGGTGATCCCCGCGCTGGCGGAAAGCTGGGAACCGCTGGAAGGCAATCTCGGCTTCCGCTTCAAGCTGCGTGAAGGCGTGAAATTCCACTCCGGCCGTGAGTTCACGGCGGAAGATGTGAAGTTCTCCTTTGAAGAGCTTCTGCGCCCCGGCAACAAGGCGGGCCTCAACGCGCCCTATCTGGATGTCGTGGTCGGCGCAGACGCCATGAAGGATGGAAGCGCCGACACGCTTTCCGGCGTCACCGTGGTGGACGATTACACGGTTGAAGTGGCCTTCACGCGACCCGACGTGCTGTTTCCGATCTATCCGATCTACCTGTTCGACAGTGGCATTGTCGAAGAGGCAGGCCCTGAATGGTACAATAAGGTCTCCGCAGGAACGGGCGCATTCAAGTTCGAAAACTGGAGCCGCGGCCAGAAGGTCGAGCTGGCGGCCCATGCCGATTACTGGGGTGGCGCGCCTGCCATCGATGGCGTCGAATTCGTGGTGATCCCCTCGCCGGAAACAGCCATGGCCATGTTCGAGACCGGCGATCTGGACGTGATGGTCGTGGACGGGCCGAGCATGCGCCGCGTGCTGGGCAATCCCGAACTGAAGGAGCGCGCCATCACGGCCGCCCGCGCGCAGGTTCGCTACCTCGCCATGAATTCCGATCTCTACGAGCCCTTCAAGGACAAGCGGGTGCGCGAGGCAGTCTGCCGCTCGCTCGATCAGGACGCGATGATCGCCGGCCTATACAGCGGGGCAGCCAAGCCGCTCTACGGCCAGGTGACAGAAGGTGTCGCCGGCTACAATCCGGACCTGCCCAAGATCGAATACGACCCGGAAAAGGCCAAGGCGCTTCTCGCCGAGGCCGGCTATCCGAATGGCGAGGGCCTGCCGCCGGTCAAGCTGAGCACGACCGAGCCCAACAAGAACCAGCACCTCTATTTCGCAAGCCAGCTTCAGGAAGTCCTGAACATGCCGGTGGATGTCGAGCTGGTGGAGCGCGGCACGCATCTGAAGTCGATCAATTCCGGGCAGACGCCCTTCTTCGCATGGGGCTGGAGCGCGGGTTATCCCGACGGCCTCTATTTCCTGTCGCAGCTCTGGTACTCCGACAGCCCCTATAACCGTGGCTGGAAGAATGCCGAGTTCGACGCGCTGATCGACAAGGCATCGATGACGGCGGACAACAAGGAACGCTACGCGATCTACCATGAAGCCGAAGGCATGCTGATGGACGACTGGGGCACCTGCCCGCTTCCGGTCTCCACCCTGATGGCGACGGTGCGCGACGGCGTTTCCGGTGTCGCCATCCAGCCCTTCGGCCTGGTGCCGTTCGCGGATGTAACCATCGCGGAATAGGTTGATGCTGCATTACGCAACGCGGCGTCTGCTGGGGCTGACGCTGGTCTGGGCCGTGGCTCTGATCGTTACATTCTTTGCGGTCAGGGCCGTTCCCGGCGACCCCATCATGGTCATGCTGTCCGACCACGCCGGAGATGCCGCGCTGGAAGCGCGCCTGCGCGCAGATTACGGACTGGATCGGCCATTGCCGGTCCAGTTCCTCGCCTATATCGGCGACGTGCTGAACGGCACGTTCGGCCTCTCCTACCGCTATGTGGGATCGACGGTGATCGATGTTATCCGCGATGGCATGACGATCACGCCGCTTCTGGCGCTTTCCGCGCTTTTCATCGCCGTGCCGCTGGGCCTGTTCTTCGGCGTGTTTGCCGCCGTGCGCGCGGGAAGCTGGGCCGACACCGGCATCATCCTGCTGCTCGTCACCTTCATCTCCATACCCTCATTCGCGCTGGCCGCGCTTCTGGTCTGGATGCTTTCGCTCAAACTGGCGCTGCTGCCGGTCGCCGGCTGGGGTTCGCCCGCACAGCTCGTCCTGCCCGTCACGGTTCTGGTCGTCGGCCCGATGGCGGTGATCGCCCGCCTCACCCGCACCTACATGCTCGAAGTGCTCGACCGCGATTTCGTGCGCACTGCGCGCGCCAAGGGCGTTCGTGAAAACCGCGTCATCTGGCGGCACGCTCTCGGCAACACGATGGTGCCCATCGTCACGTCCATCGGCCTCATTTTCGGTGGCCTTCTGTCGGGTGCGTTCGTCGTGGAAACGGTCTTCAACATTCCCGGCCTCGGCCGCATCGCCATCGATAGCGTGCTTGCGCGCGACTACCCGGTCACCATGTCCATCGTCCTTCTGTTCACGGTCTTCTACTCGCTGATCAATCTCTGCGTGGACCTCATCTATGCCTGGCTCGATCCTCGCATCCGTTTCGACGAGGCCGCCGCATGACGCTTGAGACATCGAAAACCGACGCGCTGAACGCGCCTGCCCCGAGGCGGGGCCTGTCCGATTTTCAGATCCGCTTTCTGCGCTCGCGCAATGCGATGATCGGCAGCATCATCGTGGCGTTTGTCGCCATCGTTGCGCTTCTCGCTCCCTGGATCACGCCCCATGACCCGACAAAAGTGTCGATCATGGCGACATGGCTGCCGCCCGGCGCCGACCATCTTCTCGGGACCGACGCGCTTGGCCGCGACGTGCTCAGCCGGCTTATCATGGGCGCACGCGTCTCGCTGACGGTGGCGCTCTCGGTTCTCGCAATCACCATGACGTTCGGCACGCTTCTGGGCATGGTGGCCGCGTGGTATCGCGGGCATGTCGACAATGTCCTGATGCGCTTCGTCGACATCATCTTCGCGTTTCCGGAACTCATCATCGCCATCATCGTGGCGGCGGCCATGGGGCCCGGCACATTCACGGTGATCGTCGCTCTTGCGCTAGTCTGGTGGCCGGGCATTGCGCGCATGGCGCGCGCCCTTGTGCTGTCGCTGCGCGAGGAACCCTTCGTCGAGGCTGGCATTGCCTGCGGCACGCCCACATGGCGGATCATGTGGCGGCATCTCCTGCCCAACATCGTGTCCCCGATGATCGTTCGCGCCTCTCTCGGCGTCGGCATGATCATCATGGCGGAGGCGACGATGTCGTTTCTCGGCATCGGCGTGCAGGAGCCCTACCCCACATGGGGCGGCATGATCCGCGACGGCCTGCCCAATCTGCGCACCGATCCGCATCTGGCGCTCTCCGCCTCGGTTGCGCTTGGCATCACCATGATCGGCTTCAACCTGCTGGGCGATGGCCTGCGCGATGTGCTTGACCCGAAAAGCAGGGGGCGTTGATGAAGCTTCTGGATATCAGCGGGCTCAGCGTTTCCTTCAACACGCTGCGCGGCCCTGTCGAAGTGCTGCAAGACGTCTCTTTCGATGTGATGCCCGGCGAAGTCGTGGGCGTTGTGGGCGAAAGCGGCTCGGGCAAATCCGTGACTTCGCTGGCGATCATGGGGCTGCTCGGCCATTCCGGCAAAATCACCTCCGGCAATATCGCGCTTTCCGGCACCGAACTGACCACGCTTTCGGAAGAAGAGCTGCGCGCCCTGCGCGGGCCTGAAATGGCGATGATCTTTCAGGAGCCGGGCACCAGCCTGAACCCTGTGCAACGGGTCGGCGACCAGATTGTCGAGGCCATGACCGAACACGCCTTCTGCCCTCCGGCAGAAGCGCGCCGTCGCGCCGTGGAGCTGATGGACCGTGTCGGCATTCCCGCACCAGACCTGCGGGCGCGTGACTATCCGCACCAGCTCTCCGGCGGCATGAAGCAGCGCATCATGATCGCTATTGCGCTTGCCTGCCGCCCGAAACTTCTGATCGCAGACGAACCGACGACGGCGCTGGATGTGACCATTCAGGCGCAGATCCTCAATCTCATTCTGGATCTGAAAGACGAGTTCGGCATGGGCGTGATGCTCATCACCCATGACATGGGCGTTGTGGCGCAGATCGCCGACCGCGTGGTGGTGATGTATGGCGGACAGGTGGTGGAGCGCTCGGAGGGCGACGCGCTGTTCACCCGCTCCGCGCACCCCTATTCCCGGCTCCTCCTGCGGTCGATCCCTTCGGCGTCGCAGCGGCAGGACGACCTTCCGATAATCAAGGGCACCATGCCTGCGGCGGGACGCTTTCCGGATGGCTGCCGCTTCCACGAGCGCTGCCCGATGGCGATGGCGGCCTGCGCCCTGTCCGTTCCTCCGCTCAACGAAGCGGGACCGGCCCATTTTGCCCGCTGTTTCCGCACCGAGGCGATTGACGAGCTGGAGGCACTCGCATGACTGCGCCATTGTTGAAACTGGAGAACATCTCCAAGCGCTTCCGGGTCGGCAACAAGGAACTGGCAGCGGTGAACGACGTCTCGCTCGATGTGGCGGCGGGTGAAACGCTTGGCATTGTGGGCGAAAGCGGCTGCGGCAAGTCCACGCTTGGCCGCATGATCCTGCGGCTGACAGACCCGAGCGACGGCGCAATCACTTTCGACGGCCGTGACATCACCCGGCTCAGCAAGCGGGCCATGCGGCCGCTCCGCCGCGATATCCAGATTGTTTTCCAGGATCCCTATGCGTCGCTCAACCCGCGTATGAAGGTGGGTGAAATCGTCGCCGAGCCGCTGGTAAATATCGGCATGAAGCGCGCCGAGATCGCCGCCCGTGTGGCAGAGGTTCTGAAGGTGGTGGGACTGCCGGCGGAAAGCGCCGACCGCTATCCGCACGCCTTCTCCGGCGGTCAGCGCCAGCGCATCGGCATTGCGCGGGCGCTTGCCGTGAAGCCGCGCCTGATCGTCTGCGATGAAGCGGTTTCGGCGCTCGACGTGTCGGTACAGGCGCAGGTTCTGACCCTGCTGCGCGACATTCAGCGCGAGACCGGGGTGACCTTCGTCTTCATCTCGCACAATCTCGGTGTCGTGCGCTTCCTTTGCCACCGCATCGCAGTTCTCTATCTGGGCCGGGTGGTCGAAATCGGCACCGAGGCGCAGCTCTTCGAGTCGCCACAGCACCCATATACGCAGGCGCTGCTCTCCGCCATTCCCGAAGCGGGTGCAGGGCGGCGCGGGCGCATTCCCGTGCCATCGGGCGAGATTCCAAACCCCATCAACCCGCCGCCGGGTTGCCCGTTTCACCTGCGCTGTCCGCGTGTTCAGGACAGATGCCGCAGCGAAATACCCACGCTTGTCAGCGATGCAGGCGGACAGGCCGTGGCGTGCCACTTTCCCGGAGCGGATGCGGACAGCCCGCATCAGACTCTGGAAGACAAAAGAATGACTGAAGGAGAAGCGCAATGAAGGGCCGTTGGCTTGAAGATCTGACCTGGAGCGAAGCGGCGGAATGGCGCGACCGCGATGCGCTGGTTCTGGTGCCGATTGGCGCAGCAGCAAAGGAGCATGGCCATGCGCTGCCGCTCTGCACCGACTATCTGCTCGCCCGTGGCCTGACCGATGGTGTGCTCGAGGAACTGCCCATTCTGGCAGCGCCCGTCATGTCATTTGGATATTACCCGGCATTCCGCCACTATCCCGGCAGCCAGCACATCCGTCCTGAAACCTTCTCCATGCTGATCGACGATGTTCTGAGCGGCTTTCTCGCACAGGGTTTCCGCAATCTGGCGATCCTGAACACCGGCGTTTCGACGACGCCCGTTGTGCAGGTGGCCGTGCGCGAATTCTACGAGCGCACCGGCACCCGTGTCGCGCTGGCCAACATTCTGGCGCTCGGCCATGACGCCGAACATCTGATGACCCAGAAGCTCGGCGGACATGGCGACGAACATGAGACTTCGCTGATCCTCGCGCTCGATGAGAGCCGGGTCCGCAAGGACAAGCTCGTCTGCGACTATGGAAACCAGCTCGATGCGCCCAAGACCGTTTTCTACTGGCCGACCACCTTCAACGGCGACCCGGAAAGCGGCGTCGACTATTCGGCCACGGGCATTCGCGGCGACGCAACGCTTGCGACGAAGGAAAAGGGTGAGGCGAGCCTCAAGGCAAGCGTTGCCGATGTTGTCGATGGGCTTCGCGCGCTCTTCCCGGACGCCGTGGTCAGGCCCGGAGACGCTTCATGACGCGGTTGAACCTGGCGGATGACGGCGACTGGCTGACACCCAAGGAAACGGCAGAGCGTCTTGCCCAACTGACCGCCAGTGGCGATGTCGCGCCGGACTATTATGGCGTTGGCGGGCCGGTCACCGAACTGGAACACGCTGTCGCCGCGATGTTCGGCAAGGAAGCGGCGGTCATGTATCCGACGGGCACGCTGGCAAACATGCTGGCGGCGCGCGAGCTGGCCGCTGCAAAGCGCGGCCCGCGGCTGGTCGTGCAGAGCGACAGCCATGTGTTCAACGATGCAGGGGACAATTTCACCCACGGCATCGGCGTCACCACGGTGCCACTGGCCTCGGAAGGCCCAAGCTTCACCGCAGAGCAGCTGCGCGCCGAGATCGAGCGCACGGCCAGTGCCCGTGTGCCGGCCACCATTGTGGGCGTGATGGTGGAAACGCCCAGCCGGCGATACGCCAACCGCCTGTTCGACCCCGTTGCGCTGGCAGAAATCATCGCACTGGCGAAAGCCGAAAACATTCCGCTGATCCTCGACGGGGCACGAATTTTCATCGAAGCCGCCTGGACGGACCGGGAGCTCACGGAGATCACCGCGCCCTTCGATTACATTTACCTGTCGCTCTACAAATATCTCGATGCGCCTTTCGGGGCCGTGCTTGCGGGATCGGCGGCAGCGCTTGAAGGGCAGCACCACGAGCGGCGACGCTTTGGCGGCGGTCTCTTTCAGATGTGGCCGTCAGCGCTTCTCGCCCACAACGCGCTGGCCAGACAGACGAAGAACTGGGCAGCTGTACGCGTGGCGGGCGCTGCCGTGCTGGACGCCCTGCCCGGTCTGGGCGTTGAGGCCCACAGGCTTGTCGATGACACCAATGTCATCCGCATCAAAAGCGCGGTTGAAAGCGACGAAGTGGCAAAGCGGGCACAGGCGCGCAATGCAAAAATGCCGCCACGCTCGCGCGGCGGTTACGTTCTCAAGATGAATGAAAGCTGGCTGAACACCCCGCCAGACAGGATTGCCGCCACCATCGCTGACATTCTCTGCGATTAGCCGGCTTTACCGACAATGTGAGTGGGCGGGGCCTGAGCCCCGCCGTTTCACGCCAGATCCTATTCCGTTTCTGGCTTCCAGATTTCCTCAACCGTGTATTTGCCATTGTGCACGCTGATCAGCGATACCGGCTTCGGCGGAACCATGGTTTCGCGCGTGTAGCTGATCTCGCCGGTCACGCCCTTGAAGCCGCGCGTTTCGGCAAGCGCATCGCGGATCTTCGCCGGCTCCGCCGAGTCAGCGCGGCGGATCGCATCCGCGACCAGCATCAGCGCGTCATAGCCGAGCGGCGCAAAGGCATTCTCCGGGTCGATGCCATATTCGGCCTTGTAGTCCGCGATGAACGCCTTCACCTCATCGCGATCATCCGCGCGATAGGTGTGCGTGGAGAAATAGACATCGTTTGCAAGCTCCGGCCCCGGAACGGTGGACACCAGTTCCGTGTCGAAGCCGTCACCGGAAACGATTGGCATGGTGATGCCCTGCTCGCGGATCTGCTTCACGGAGAGACCGGCCTCGGACGGGATCGCCGAAACGAACACCGCGTCGGGCGCGGGGTCGATGGAGGCGAGACGCGCAATCTGTGCGGAGAAATCCGTATCGCCCATCATGAAGCTGTCGGTCCCGACAATCTCGCCGCCGCGCTCTTCGAACCGTTCGACGAAGAACTTGCTGAGCGCCTTGGTGAAGTCCATGGAATTGTCGGTCCACACCGCAACCTTGCGGGTGCCGAGTTCATCATAGGCATAATCGGCGATGGCGTAGGACTGATCATCATCGCCAAACGGCGCCATGAACATGTAATCACCAACCCATTGCGGCAATTCGGGATGCGTTGCGCCCGACGTGACGAAGGGGATGCCCGCTTCCTGGAACAGCGGCGCGCCCGCCATGACGAAAGTGGTGTCGGACTCGCCAATGCCGGCCACGACCCCTTCCGAGATGAGGCGCTGCGCGGCCTTTGCCGTTTCCTGCTGATCCGTCTTTCCGTCCGGCGCGATCAATTCAATCTGCTTGCCCAGAAGACCGCCATCGGCGTTGATCTGCTTGACAGCGAGCTGTGCGCCCTTCAGCGATGGACCGTCGAGTGACGACATTCCACCAGTTACATTGTAGAGCGCACCGATCTTGATGGTTTCCTGCGCGTTGGCCGCGCCCATAACGGCGGCCAAAGCCACCGATGCGGCAATCAAGTGTTTCATGCCAATCTCCCTGCTTCTTGTTGAATGTCACCCTCTGACGCAAGGTGCCCCGGGAAGGCTCATGCGATGTCATCAGCATGACTCTGCAATTGGAGAACGTCAATCGAATGATACATTTTTTCTTCCAAATGGATATTTTGTCTGATTTGATACATTCGGAAAATGCGCGACGGGAAGCGGAGCAGAAGCTATGAACGTTTTGGAAGATCTGCGCCGGGCGCTGCCCGAACTCAGCAGCCGCGAAGCGCGCGCCGCGCGACACCTGATCGCCAATTATCCGATGGCAGGCCTCACCACAGTCGCCGAATTTGCAGAGCAGAGCGGCGTCAGCACCGCCACGGTGCTGCGGCTGGTCAAGCGTCTCGGCTTCCCGGTCTACGCCGAATTTCAGGAAGCCCTGCGCAGCCACATTGAAGAGAGCCTGCAATCGCCGCTGTTGCGCTTTGGCGAGCGCAAGGTGCGCGATGCGGCCACCGACGAATCCTATCTGGCACGCACCAGCGACCGGATGGCGGAGTATTTCCGCAGCCTTCCGGATCTCATTCCCGAGAAAGAGTTCGACCGGGCGGCAGCACTTCTCGCAGACCCCAAGCGCGACATTCACCTGCTCGGCGGTCGCTACTCCTCACATGTAGCGCGCTATATGGGCGATCTGCTTTCGGCGATACGCGGGCGCATTCATCCGATCAGCGGTCAGACCCAGACCTGGCCGCAATTCCTGCTCGACATGGGCCGGGGCAGCGTTCTGGTCGTTCTGGATGTGCGCCGCTACCAGGACGATGTGGTGCAGTTCACCCATGCCGCCTCCAAGCGCGGCGCAACCGTTATCCTCCTGACCGATATATGGCAGTCGCCGGCTGCCCGTTCGGCCGATCTCGTTCTGACCTTCCCGGTGGAATCGCCGTCGATTTTCGACGTTCTGACCATCGGCATGGGGGTCGCCGAAGCGCTGGTCGGCGCTGCCGCCAGCAAGGCGGACACAGCCGGGCGGACACGCTTCGAAACGCTCGAAGACCTGCGCACCCGGCTCGCCGAAGGCACGTTCGGTCAGGAACGGAGCAAATCAAAACGAAAATGAGGGGTTCGATGAAACGCGAAGAAATCGTCATGCTTTGCACCGCCGATCTTGCCGGGCAGGTTCGTGGCAAGGGCTTTCCTGCTTCGGATCTGGAGGCGAGGCTGCGCAAGGGCATCGGCTGGACACCGACCAACAGCATGATCACCGCGCACGGCCCGATCGCCCCAACCCCATGGGGGCCCTATGGCGACACGGTGCTGACGCCGGACCCGGCTTCGCGCGTTCGCGTCGACTTCGGACCGGATGCAGCAGCCAGCCATTTCATCATGGGCGATATCATGAACCTCGACGGCACGCCGTGGAGCGTGTGTCCCCGCAGTTTTCTCAAGCGCATGCTACATGAGCTTGAAACCCGACACGGCCTGCGCCTCAAGGCCGCCTTCGAGCACGAATTCCTGATCGAAGGCATGGAGGAGCGCCCCAATTCGAGTTACGCGCTCGATTCATTCCGCCGTCAGGGGCAGTTCGCCGAAACCTATCTGGGCGCGCTCAAGGAAGCCGGGCTGGAGATCGATACGTTCATGCCCGAATACGGGCCGATGCAGTATGAAGTCACGGTCGGCCCGGCCGATGACGAGCGCTCCGCCGATCACGCCGTTGCCGTACGCGAAATCGCGCGCGCCGTTGCGCAGCATTTCGGCCACCGCGCAAGCTTCACGCCGATCCTGCGACCGGATGCCGTGGGCAATGGTGTCCACGTTCACTTCGGACTGCTCGACGCAGAGACCGACGCGCCGGTGAACCACGACCCTTCAGCCCCGAATGCAGTGTCTGCAAAAGCGGCGAGCTTCCTCTCCGGCATTCTCGCCCTTATGCCCGCCATCACGGCGGTGACGGCGGCATCGACCATTTCCTATCTGCGCCTGACGCCGGACCGCTGGAGCGCGGCCTACAACAATCTGGGTGAGCGCGACCGCGAGGCGGGCCTGCGCATATGCCCGGTGTTCCCCGGCGCCGGTGTCGACATATCGAAGCAGTTCCATTTCGAATTCCGCGCCGCCGACGCCGCAGCCAGCCCCTACATGGTGCTGGGCGCGCTGGTGGCTGCCGGTCTCCACGGTCTGGACGAGGCGATGCAAGCACCGCAGGTCTGCCGCCAGCCCCCGCAGCATCTGACGGAGAGCGAACGTCAGGCGCTTGGCATCGTCAGACTTCCGCAGTCGCTCGATGCCGCCCTTGACCTCTTCGAAGGCGAGCCGGCGCTGCGTCCGCTTTTCGGTGAAGAGCTTGTTTCCGCCTATGTTGCACACAAGCGCTTCGAGGCGGAGCTGATGAAAGACCTTTCGCCAGAAGAGCAATGCGCGAAATACCGGCAGGCCTACTGATCCTTTTAACGCAAACGGGGAGACGCACCCGCCTCCCCGTCACTCCCCCTCAGTCACGGCGTCTCATCAACCGGAGACGATATCGCGCTCCATGGCGGCAATCAGACTTTCCGTCGTCTCCATGCGACAATAGCCCTTGAAGGCGTTGAGCGCTGAAACATGCCGCGCCTGCGTATCGGTCGCGCATCCATCCGAAACGCAGATCATGTGAAATCCGCGGTCAGCGCCGTCACGAATGGTGTGGTCAACACACTGATCGGTCAGGAACCCGGTGACGATGATCGTATCGAGCCCGATATTGCGCACCAGATACTCGAAATTCGTTGAATTGAAGAGGCTCGATGAAGTCTTCGGAATGACCATTTCGTCGCCGTGCGGGGCGACTTCGTCGATCACCTGCGCATCGACCGAGCCCTTTGGAATGAAGAAGTTCGACAGCTTGTAATCAAGGCTGCGGTCTCGCCCGTCCTCGGTATAGTTCTCCATCACCGTGTAGATGACTTCCACGCCGCGGGTGCGCGTCGCATCGATGAGCCTTGCGATGTTGGGAATGACCTCACCGCGCGCGGCCGCGTAGAATTCCGGGCGTGGCTGGCGGTTCGCCTCGTCCATCACCCAGTTCTGCACATCGATGACCAGAAGCCCGGTGCGCTCCCGGCGCAATGGCTGCGCCCGCGTCTCAAAAATATCCTGCTGGCGCGGTGCGCTCATTGCGTTTTCCTTCCGCTGAACAGGCGGCGCACGAAAGCGGGCTCGCCGCTGCCGAACAGCCCGCCCGGCTTGAGATAGAGAACCACGATCAGGCACAGTGCCACGATGACCTGGCTCATACCATAAAGGCCTATGCTTTCCTCCACCGGGCGCAGCGCCTCGGAGAGAACCGTGATGGCCGTTGCCGCAACGAGCGCACCGGTGATGCTGCCCGATCCGCCGATCACCACCATGACCACGATGTTGAAGGCCAGCAGGACGGAATAGGTTTTCGGCGTCACAACGCTGATGAGATGGGCGAGCATCGCGCCGGCAATGGCGGCCATCACCGCGCCGATCACGAAGGCGAGGATTTTTAGCCGCGCGGCGTTGATGCCGCTGCAGGAGGCTGCGAGTTCATTCTCCCGCACCGCCATCATCGCCCGTCCGAGCGAGGAAAATTTCACCCGCCAGGTAATTGCGACGACGATGACGAGGAAGCCCAGCGCCCACCAGATATCAACGTGGCGCGGCAGGCCGCTCAGGCCCGCGCCGCCGCGCGTGATGCCATCCCAATTGGTGGCAAGCCCCTGCACCACGATGATGAGACCAAGCGTTGCGACCGCGAGATAATGCCCCTTGAGGCGCAGCACCGCCCAGCCGATGGCAAGCGCGACCAGCCCGCCGGCAAGACCTGCAATCAGGAGCGCCGGGAACATGGAGAGCTCCGTCGAAGCCAGCCAGTCCGGCAAACCCGGAAGCATGGAGCCCTTGCGCCGTGCCGAGAATGTCAGGATCGCGGCCACATAGGCCCCGATGGTCATGAACGCGGGATGGCCGAGCGAAAACAGTCCGGTCAGGCCATTGGTCAATGTCAGCGACACGGCGAGCGCTGCATTGATGAACAGGAGCGCCAGCAGCGTGACGAGATAGCTGTTCAGCCCCTGCTGTGCGGCCCACACGGCCGCCGCAGCTACAAGGATTGTGAGAAGGGCGGCGACAAATCCGCTACGCGGCGTTGTCGGAGCCGAAGCGGTTTCCGCCACGGACGTGGTTTGCGAAGGCGTCGGCATGTCAGGCGCGCTCCTCGGTGTGGCGAACGAACAGGCCGGAGGGCCGGATGAGCAGAATCACGATCAGCAGCAGAAAGACGAACGTGTCCCGGTAGCCGGAGAACTCCTGTGGCAGGAGCCCCACGAACAGCACTTCCGAAAGCCCGAGAATATAGCCTCCCAGCATGGCCCCGCCGATGGAGCCGACGCCGCCGATCACGCAGGCGACAAAGGCCTTCAGGCCGGGCACGAAGCCAAGCAGCGGATCGATCTGCCCGAACTTGCCACCCCAGAACAGGCCGGAGACGGCGGCAAGCGCGCTGCCGATGGCGAAGGCGGCGAGGATCGTGCGGTTCACCGCCACGCCCATCAGGCGCGCCGCCGTCAGGTTTTCCGCCGTTGCGCGCATCGCCCGGCCAAGCCGCGTGCGGTAGACCACGAGGAAGAGACCGCCGATCAGAAGAAGCGTCAGAACGATGATGGCGATGTCCGTCAGCGAGGCGTTCACGCCGCCAAAACCCACGCGCTGGCGCATGAAGGCGGGAAAGAGGAAATTGCGCGGCTGCCCGGAGAGGATCATCAGCGCGCTGTTTTGAATGGCAATCGAAACCGCCAGTGTGGCGATGAAGCCCGTTACCTGGCTTGCGCCGCGTATCGGCCGAAAAACGATGGTCTCGATGGTCATGCCGGCAATCGCGCCGATGGCCAGAACGAAGACCAGGATCAGCGGCCAGGGCACACCGGCCGTCACAAGCGCAAGGGTGGAAAAAGCCCCGATCATCACGAGGTCGCCATGGGCAAAATTGATCAACCGGACAATGCCGTAGATCATCGAAAACCCGATGGCGACGAGCGCGTAGAGACTGCCCAGCGCCAGACCGTTGATGATTTGCTGAAACAGATACTGGCTCATGCCGCCACCCCCAGATAGGACTGGCGCACACGGTCATTGCTGGCGAGTTCCTCACCCGTTCCCGACAAGACGATGCTCCCGTTTTCCATGACATGGGCGGCGTCTGCGATCTCCAGCGCCATAGCCGCGTTCTGCTCGATCAGAAGAATGGTGACGCCGGTGGATTTCAGCCGCTGGATCACGTCGAAAATCGTTTCCACCACCAGCGGCGCGAGGCCAAGAGATGGCTCGTCGAGCAACAGCATTTTCGGCTTGGCGAGAAGCGCCCGGCCGATGGCAACCATCATCTGCTCACCACCGGAAAGCGAGCCGGCCGCCACATTGGCCCGCTCCGCCAGAATGGGGAAAAGCGTGTGCACCTCCTCCATCGTGCGGCACACCTCGGCGCGGTCGCGCTGTGTGTAAGCGCCCATGTCCAGGTTTTCCGCAACGCTGAGCGACTGGAAGATCTGCCGCCCCTCCGGGCAATGGATCAGCCCCGCGCGAACGATCTTTTCCGATGAGAGCCGGGTCAAATCCAACTCCGCGCCGTCGGTCCTGAGGGTAGCGCTGCCGGAGCGCGGGCGAAGAAGCCCCGAGAGTGTCAGAAGCGTGGTCGATTTGCCTGCGCCATTCGCTCCGATCAGCGCCGCAAGCTGCCCCTGCCGCACATCGAACGACACGCCTTTGAGCACATGTGTCGCGCCGCGATAGACATTGAGATCGCGCACCTCAAGCATGGGCCTTCTCCTTGCGTCCGGTGCCGAGATACGCCTCGATGACCGCCGGATCCTTCTGCACCTCCTGCGGGGAACCCTCTGCAATGAGCTTGCCGCGGTTGAGAACCTGAATGCGGTCGCAAAGCCCCATCACCAGATGCATGTCGTGCTCGACCACCAGAACGGCGATCCCGAACTCCGCATTGACCTGGCGAATGAAGGAAACGAGATCGCTCGTCTCGGACGGGTTGAGACCGGCGGCCGGCTCGTCAAGAAGCAGCGCCGCAGGCTCGCCCGCGAGCGCCCGGCCAATTTCCACCCGTCGCTGATCGCCATAGGAAAGATCGCCCGCGCGCTGCTGCGCAAAGGCGCTGAGGCCAATCCGGTCGACGATGTCACGGCTCATCTGGCGTAGCGTCTCTTCCGCGCGCCAGAAGGACGGCAATTGAAGCATCGTCGCGAGTGTGCTCGCCGAGTGGCGCATATGCCCGCCGCACATGACATTCTCGAGCACGCTCAGATCCTCGAACAGGCGGATATTCTGAAACGTTCGCGCGAGCCCGGCGCGCGCCATCATGTGTGGCGGCTGTCCGGTCATGTCTGCACCGTTCACGGAAATCCTGCCGGATGACGGCCTGAGCACCCCCGTCAGAAGATTAAAAGCCGTCGTCTTGCCCGCGCCATTCGGCCCGATCAGCCCGACAAGATCCCCCCTGTCGAGTTGCAAATCGTATCCATCGACGGCCAAGAGCCCGCCAAACCGTTTCGCAAGGCCCGAAGCCTCGATAACCGGCGTGTCACTCACGACAAACTCGCTCCCCTGTTGTTGACCCAACGATATGGCGGCGGCAGGACCAGCGTCAACAAAAAGATACATCTTGCAATAAAACAAATGGATTTGTACGATTTCATACAAAATTTGCGGGAGGCATCTGCGTGTCCGATTTGAATGAAACCGCCCCTCTTCGGGTCCTTGCGGCGCACGAGCCGCACCCTCTGGAGACATTCAACGAATCCGCCGGGTCGGATTACTTCATCATCTGTGAACATGCGGGGCGGCGCATTCCGCAGAGTCTCGGCACGATGGGGCTTTCAAAGACGGATCTCAAGCGCCACATCGCCTGGGATATCGGTGCGCTTTCGGTGGCAAAAAAACTGTCTGAGCTTCTGAACGCGCCGCTTTACACGCAGCGCTATTCTCGGCTTGTCTGCGACTGCAACCGCCAGCCCGATGTCGCCACCTTCGCGCCGGAAATCAGCGAGGGCACCGAAGTCCCGGCCAACAGGAACCTCTCCGCGAGCGACCGCAACATGCGCGCCAACGAGATCTTCTGGCCCTTCCACAACGCCGTTTCGGCGGCGCTGGACGAACGCACGAAAGCAGGCCGCAAGACCCGGCTGGTCACGATCCACTCCTTCACACCGGTGTTTCTGGGGAAGAGCCGCCCTTGGGAAATCGGCATTCTGTTCAATCGGGACGAGACACTCTCACCGGCCATGCTCGACTGGTTTCGCAAGAACACGGATCTGTGCGTGGGCAGCAATCAGCCCTATGCAGTCAGCGACGCCACCGACTATGCGGTGCCGGTTCATGGCGAGAAGCGCGGCATTCCCTGCGTCGAGATCGAGATCCGCAACGACCTCATCGCCTCGGAAACGGATGCGGGCGAATGGGCTGACCTTGTGGCAAGAGGTCTCGTCGCGGCCGAAGCGCAGCTTTGAGAATAAGCGAAGACAGATGCATGGGCTGCCACCCAGCAGTATCCCCTTTTTCAGCTATCTCAATGCCTTTTTCGGCTCTCCCTACCCAGGCTCCCTGACAACCTTCTGACCGTCACGCACGTGTCATTGGGTTTCGCTAGAACCGCCTCATTCGAATGAGTTGGTGCTATGCGAAATCAAGGATACTCCTGGGAGGAAACCCGGGACAGGATCAGCGAAGAAATCATCTCGGGCAGGCTGGCAGCGGATACGAAGCTGCCCTCTGAACCCGAGCTCTGCGTGCTCTATGGTGCGCGCCGTCACTCTCTGCGCAAAGCATTGGCAGCACTGGTGACAGAAGGCAAGCTGCGTGTTGAACACGGGCGCGGCACTTTCGTGGAACGTGCGCCCTTGCTCAACTACGTGATCGGCGAGCGAACGCGTTTTCGCGAGAATCTCCTGTCCCAGGGCCTCACCGCCTCGGGCGAAACCCTTTCAGAAATGAAAATTCCTGCCAGCACCCGTGTGGCTGCGGCCTTGAAGATCGCTGCGGAGGCTCCCGTCTTCGCCCGCTCCTGGCGCGGGTTCGCCAATGATCTGCCGATCAGCACGGGCTGGGCCTATTACGATGCCACGCGCTTCCCGGATCTGCTGGAGCGCCGGCGCGACACCCGGTCGATAACCGATGTCTATCGCAGCTACGGCATCACCGACTACCGGCGCCAGAGCACCACTGTTCTGACCCGCATCGCCTCCGAACGGGAGGCCGCCATGCTGATGATGCGCCCGGGCCAATCCGTTTTGGTCGTCCAGAAAGTGGACGCCGATCTCGACGGACGCCCCATCAGCTTCTCCGAGGCCGTGTGGGCTGGCGATCGTGTGCAGTTCACCTTCGAAGCAGACCAGCCGACCGTCATGACCACCGAAAGACCTTCCGATGACTGATACATTTCCACCCGGTGACACCGATCACCGCGCGACGCTCGACATTCTCGCCCGCGCCCGCCCCGAACGCCTCAAACAGCATGCCGAAATCCTGCTTGAAGAGATGGGCGAAATCACCGTCATCGCCAACCGCACCGGCCTCGTTATGGTGCCTATGAGGGACACGGTCCAGAATGTGGATTTCCATCTGGGCGAAGTGCTGGTCAGCGAAGCCCATATTGCCGATGAGGCCGGGAACGTCGGCTACGGCATGGTGACCGGCCGCGATCTCGAACGCGCCATGGCGATGGCCGTCATTGACCTGCGCATCGCCGCATTCGGGCAGGACACCGCCACCGCAACTCTGCTCGCCGAGGAAAAGGCGCATCTCGCAGCCGTCGATGAGGAACGCATGCGTCAGGTGGAAGCCACGCGCGTCGAAATGGAGACCTTCTGATGTTGACCGTTGCACCACCCGACGCCATTGAACTGCGCTGCAATTCCACATTCCAGGCGCTCATGTGGGCGCTGTCGCGCCCGGGCGATGCCCGCGTGATGCCGGAGGCCGGCCTTGCCGGCATTGCAGAAACACTGGTGGATCTCGAATGCACCGTGTTTGCCGATACGCCGGACCTGCGCGAGGCCGTCTCCGCCAGCGGAGCGCTCGTCACAGGTGATGTTTCGCGGGCCGACCATGTTTTCCTGTCGTCGCTCGAAAACGCCGCGGACCAGATCGTCCAGCTTCGCTGCGGCAGTCCCCTTTACCCCGATGATGGCGCGACGCTGATTGTCGCCGCCCGACACGCAGGCCAGCGCCTGCGGCTCAGCGGCCCCGGCATTGAAGAGCCAACAGAGATCTCACTCGACGCGCCACCGGCCTTCTGGGCCATGCGCGCAATGCTCTGCGCCTATCCGGAAGGCTTTGACTGCTTTTTCGTCGATGCGGGTTCCGTCATCGGCATCCCGCGCTCGACCAAGGTGGAGGTTCTCTAGAATGGCCTATGTGGCAACCCGTGGTGGCGAAAAGGCCATCGAACAGGCCGAACGGCTGTTCCGTCAGGACCTTGGCCCCATCGACGCGGCCCGCGTCGACACGATCCGCAAAACCATGCCCTATCTGGTCGACCGCGTGATGGGCGAAGCCTCGCTTTATGATGAGGAACTCGCGGCGCTCGCGCTGGCGCAGACGGGCGGTGAGCTTTCCGAAGCCGTGCTGGTTCTGCGCGCCTGGCGCACCACGCAGCCGCGCCTCGCCATAGCCCGCCCCGTGCAGCAGGATGAAGTGCTCACGCAGCGCCGCATTTCCGCCGCCTTCAAGGACATTCCCGGCGGGCAGATACTCGGGCCGACGCTGGATTATTCGCACCGTGTTCTGGCAACAGACGTGCTGGAAGGAAAACCCTTCACGCCTCCGCCGGTCGACAGCGCACAGGCCCCGGCGCCTGTACGCCAACCTTCTCTGGCCGAGTGGCAGCGTCAGCAGGGGCTGGTCGCCCCGGCCACCGAACCGGACACCGCACCGGAGGACATTCCCGACCTGACGCGCGAGCCGCTTCTTTTTCCCGCGTCACGCGCCCATCGCCTGCAAAGCCTTGCCCGCGCAGAAACCGGCGGTGTGCTCGCCCTCGGCTATGCCGCCATGCGCGGATATGGCAATGCCCACCCGACCGTCAACGAACTGCGCCTCGGCGAAGCCAATGTGGTGGTGCGCCACCCGCGCGGCACGGAGTTTTCAGCCGGGCGCGTGCGCGTCAGCCAGGCCGAAGTGACTTCGAAGGAAAAGGGCGGCTATCTCGAACTCGGCTTCGCCGCGACCTTCGGCTGGAACGAGGTCAAGGTCATCGCCGCAGCAACGCTCGATCTGAATTCGGCCGAAGCCCCGGTAGGCTCGGCCGTGCATGAAGAGTTCTACCTCTACCACACCGAAAGCGTGGAAGCCTCGGGCTTCTGCATCCACTTCAAGCTGCCGCACTACGTGACCTTTCAGTCGGTGCTCGACGCGATGCGAGACGCCAAGGCGAAAAAAACTGCAGCCGATGCTGCGCCGGCAGAAACCCGCCAGATGGAGCCAGCAGAATGAGCCTTGCCTCTCTCACAAAGGACTGGGCCGCAACCAGCTACGGCTTTCTCGACGCGTCGGCCAAACGCGAACTGCGCCGCAAGATGCTCAAGGCCATCGCCGTGCCGGGGTGCCAGATGCCCTATGCGAGCCGCGAAGTGCCCATGGCACGCGGCTGGGGAACGGGCGGCCTTCAGGTCACGCTCACCCTCGTCAACCCGGCTTCGACCGTGAAGGTTATCGACCAGGGCGCGGATGATGGCGTCAACGCGGCGTCGATCCGCCGCTTCATCTCCCGCGTGTCCGGCGCTGCAGAAACCTGGGACACGCTCTCCGCCTCGATTGTCCAGTCCCGCCACCGCGTGCCGGAAGAGGTCATGCGCGAGGATCAGATCCTCGTCCTCCAGGTTCCCAATCCGGAGCCGCTGCGCGGCGTTGAGCCCAACATGTCCATCGCCCGGCAGATGCATGCGGACGCCGACTACGGAAAACTCTGGCTCACGCTCTATGAGCAGATCGTGCGCAAGGGCCGGATCATGCAAGGCGCAGCCTATCCGAGCATGGTCAATGGCCGCCACGTGATGACGCCCTCGCCCATTCCGCGCTGGGACGTGCCCAAGCTGAACATGGCAAAGCACCTGACCTTCCTCTCGGCAGGCCGCGAAAAACGCCTCTTCGCCGTTCCGCCATTTACCCGCGTCGAACCGCTTGTGTTCTCCGACCGCCCCTATCAGGTGGAAGAACACGCACATCTCACCTGCCGCCGCTCGGGCCTCTCCGGCTATTTCATGAACGAGATTCCACAGGACAATGGCGGGTCGACCTTCGAAGTCTCCGACAGCAATCTCGGCATCAAGGCCATTCAAAAGGCAGAAGGCGCACCGACCGAGATCGGTGAGACCTGGTACCGCGACGGGGAGTATTCAGCATGAGCCTTGATCTCACGCCTGCCGCGCTTGAGCGCGAGGCCCCGCGCCTGATGCGGGCAAGACCGCTTTTGACCATGAACAACATCTCCAGGAGCTTTGGCGATGTGCGCGCCCTGCGCGACGTGGACGCCACGGTCTATCCCGGCGAAGTCATGGGCATTGTCGGGGAAAGCGGTTCGGGAAAGTCCACGCTTCTGCGCATGATGAACCTCGAAGACACGCCCGATACCGGCGACTACCGGCTGCGCCTGCCTGACCGCGAGGACGGCAATCTGTTCGACCTCACCCGCTATCAGCGGCGCATGCTCTGCGCCCGCCATATCGGCATCGTCTATCAGAACCCGCATCTCGGCCTGCTCATGCGCCAGTCCTCAAGCGGCAATGTTGCAGAGCGACTTCTGATTGCCGGCGAACGCAGCTTCGATGTGTTGCGCGCCAGAGCCCGCGAGGCGCTCGATGCTTCGGAGTTCCCCCTGGAGCGGATGGATGCGCGGCCGATCGAGCTTTCGGGCGGCATGCAGCAGCGCGTGCAGCTGGCCAAGGCCATCGCGCTTGAGCCGGCGCTGCTCCTGCTCGATGAACCAACCACCGGCCTCGACGTATCGGTTCAGGCTCTGGTTCTTGACACGCTCAAGCGTCTCCAGCGTGACCGCAAGATCACCATGGTTCTGGTCAGTCACGATCTCGGCGTCATCCGCACCATGGCCGACCGCGTCATGGTCATGCGCCATGGGCAGGTGGTCGAACAGGGGCTGGCCGACCAGATCTTTCAGGACCCGCAGCACCCCTACACGCAACAGCTTGTGCACGCCAAACTCTAGGATGAGACCATGACGACCACTCCATTGCTGCGTGTCGAAGGCCTCACCAAGACCTTCCGCATTTATCACCTCGACAGCGCGCTGCATGCCTTCGAAGACGTGAGCTTCGACCTCCACGAGGGCGAATTCCTGCTGCTTCGCGGTCACAACGGTGCGGGCAAATCGACATTGCTGCGCACCATCTGGCGGAGCTATCTGCCCGTTGGCGGCCATGTCTGGTACCGCTCCGGCCATGGTGAAATCGACCTTGCCAATGCGGCTGATGTCGACATTTCCCTGCTGCGTCGCGAGGAAATCGGCTTCGTCACCCAGTTCCTGAACGCCCGCCCGCGAGTCGCGGCGCAGGACATCGTTGCCGAACCGCTTCGCCTTGCGGGCATCGCACAGGATGAAGCGCTGGATCAGGCCCGCCACTGGCTCGACCAGTTCGGTGTCCGGCCAGAGCTCTGGCGCGCCTATCCCAGCACCTTCTCGGGCGGCGAGCAGCAGAAGGTCAATCTGGCCCGCGCCCTCATCCTGCCGCAGCGTTTGCTTTTGCTGGATGAGCCGACGGCATCGCTCGACGCCGGCGCGCGCGAGGCGCTGGTGCGTCGCCTCTCCGATCTGAAAGCGCACGGCGTCGCCATCATCGGCGTTTTCCATCATCCCGGCGATGTCGCCGCATTGATCGACCGTGAAATCAATCTCAATACCAAAGTCGTCGCAGACCAGCTCACCAAGGAAGAAGACCATGTGGCTCTCTGATTTCCGTATCGTACTTGCAGACCGCGTCATCGACAGGGGCGCCCTGCGCATCGAAGACGGTCTGATCGCAGAGATCAGCGAAACCCCGGTTTCCGGCGCAGACATGGAAGGCAATGGCCTTCTCTTACTGCCCGGCATGATCGACATGCATGGCGACATGATCGAGCGCGAGATGGAGCCCCGCCCCGGCGTGCGCATGCCCATGGACATGGGGCTGCGCGACCTCGACATGAAGCTGGCGACATCCGGCATCACCACCGCCTATGCCTCGCTGTCCTTCGCTCCGGGCTCGGCCTACGGGCATATGCGTTCCTACGACTTCACCAGCAAACTGATCCGCGCCGTCGTCTCCGCACGGCCAAATCTGCTCATCGATCATCGCGTTCACGCCCGTTTCGAAGTGACGTTTCCCGCTGCCCTTTCGGTGGTCAAGGAACTGGTCAGCGAAGGCTCGGTGGATCTGGTCTCGCTCTGTGACCACACGCCCGGTCAGGGACAGTATCGTGATCTGGAGCTTCAGGCGGCCAACATCTCCCGCAACAAGGGCATCTCGCTTGAAGCCGCTGCCGAGCAGCTGCAACAGCGCATCAGGGACCGGCAGGAAACGGCCGGCGACATGATCGCCACACTGCGCGCCATTACCCAGTATTGCGCCATGCATGGCGTGCCCGTGGCCAGCCATGATGATGACACGGTCGAAAAAGTGACGCTGATGGAGCAGCTCGGGATCAAAATCAGCGAATTTCCGGTAACGCTTGAGGCCGCCCGGGAAGCTCATCGACGTGGCATGCTGAACGCCATGGGCGCACCCAACGCACTGCGCGGCCAGTCCTATTCGGGCAATCTCTCGGCACGGGAAGCCCATGCTTCCGGCGTGCTCGACCTGCTCGCCGCCGACTATCACCCCTCCGCCATGCTGCCGGCGGTTCTGGTGCTGGCAGAGACCGACCCCGACGGGCTGGCTGGCGCTGCGCGCCTGACATCGTTCAACCCTGCACGTGCGCTTGGCCTTCTGGACCGCGGCGAAATCCGTGTGGGACTGCGCGCCGACATGCTTGTCGCGTCTTCAACGGGCGTGGGGCAGGTCCACGCCACCTTCTCGCGCGGCCGCCTTGTTCATGCCGACGGAAAGGTGCTGCCCGCCGGTATCGCAAGCCGTCACGAACATGTCATTCGAATGAGTTAGCCGCGTCATCAAAGCGATCTAGGGTCAGTGCATAGCAACGCTACGGGGTTGAACATGCTGGAACTGAGAAACGTCACCAAGCGGTTTGGTGACACCATTGCCGTCAACGACGTCTCGACCAATTTCGCACCGGGCCAGATGGTCGGCGTCATTGGACGCTCCGGCGCCGGCAAGTCCACCCTGCTGCGGCTGATCAATCGGCTCGCGACCGCAGACGAAGGACAGATCACCTGCGGCGACGTGAATGTCGGCAACCTCAATGGCAACGCACTGCGCGCATGGCGCGCGCAATGCGCCATGATTTTCCAGCAGTTCAACCTCGTCAATCGTCTCGACGTGCTGACCAATGTGCTGATCGGCCGTATCGGCAACGCCCGCACCCTGCCGGTCATCTTCAAGCACTTCTCCACCACGGATCGCGCCAATGCCGCGATCGCGCTGGACCGGCTCGACATGCTCTCGCAGGCGCTGCAGCGCGCCGACACGCTTTCCGGCGGTCAGCAGCAGCGCGTGGCCATCGCCCGCGCCCTGATGCAGAAGCCGAGCATCATTCTTGCCGATGAGCCCATCGCTTCACTCGATCCGCGCAATGCCCGGCTCGTGATGGAGGCGCTGCGCGCCATCAACAGGCAGGACAAGATAACCGTCATCACCAATCTGCACACGCTCGATGCCGCCCGCGCCTATTGCGACCGCATTATCGGCATGGCCCATGGGCATGTCATTTTCGATGGCACGCCAGATCAGCTGACGAGCGCCATGATCCAGCAGATCTACGGTGATGATGCAGAAACAGCCGTGGACGAGAGCCTGACCTCGACCATCGCTGCCACCGGCGCGGCACGCCAAACCGGACAACGACAGATGGAGATGGCGCACTAACCGCCCCTCCTCCCCAACTCGGAGCTACATCAATGCACACCCTGACTCGCCGTGGCTTTGTGGCCGCGCTGGTTTCGCTCGCCCTTACGTCCCCGGTTCTCGCCCAGGACTGGCGCGAAGAATATCCCGAACTGACCATCGGTATTTCCTCGAGCGAAAACGAAACCGACGCCATCACCCGCAACCAGCCCTATGCCGATTATCTGAGCCGTGAACTCGGCGTGCCCGTGAACCTGATCCGTGGCACCGACTATGCCGCCGTGATCGAGGCCATGCGCTCGGGGCACGTTCAGGTCGCCTCGGTTGGCCCGGCCGCTTACGCGCTGGCCCGCAAGATCATGGGCGAGGAAATCGCTCCGGTCGCCGTGACACTCGATAGCGGCGGCAATCTGGGCTACTACTCGATCATCGCCGTCCGCGCCGACAGCCCCTACCAGAATCTGGAAGACATCAAGGGCAAGTCCTTTGCCTTCGCCGACCCGAATTCGACCTCGGGCTATGCCGTTCCGTCCTATTACCTGTCGACCGAGCTTGAGACCTCTCCCAACGAGTATTTCGGCGAAGTCGCCTTCTCCGGCGGACACGAACAGAGCGTGATGGCGCTGGTCAACGGCACGTTCGAGGCCGTCGCCACCCATTGGCGCAATGAAGAAGCAGGCAACATCCAGACCATGGAACGCAAGGGCCTGATCGAACCCGGCTCCACGCGCATCATCTGGAAATCGCCGGTCATCCCGAACACGCCGGTCATGATGCTCACCAGCCTGCCGGAAGAGCTGCAGGAAGAGTTCAAGACCGCACTGATGGCTTTCCCGGAGAAAGACCCTGAAGGCTTTGCCGAATACACCCGTGGCACCTCCAGCGGTTATTCCCCGGCCAAGCACGAAGACTATCTCAACGTAGTCGCCATCACCGAGTTCAACGCCAAAGAGCGTCGCAAGAACAAGAACTGATCACTCCCGGCCGGTGCGCATGAAGCGTGCCGGCCTCTTTTTGCAACGAGGCGTTCGTGTCCACACTGCCCCCCACCGCCAGTCCTATGCGACCAAGCACGCTTGATGAGCGTCTAACGTCCTTCAACGAGCGCTATCGCCAGCAAAAGATCACCCACCGCAATTGGACGATCCTGTATGGCGCCCTGTTCCTGGTAGCGCTTGCCGGCTCCGTTTTCGTCAGCGATTTCAGCATTCCAAAACTGGTGAAGGGCCTTCCCATGGCCTGGAACTACATTGTTGGAACCATGCCCACCCTGACGCTTGAGAACTTCTGGTCCGATCTGGCTGAGTGGTACTGGGGTCTGCGCTACTGGCTCCGCCTTCTCGTTGAGACCATTCTCATGGGCTTTGTCGGCACCGTTCTGGGAGGCGTCTTCGCCCTGGCGCTGTGTTTTCCGGCCGCGCGCAATCTGGTGGAGAGCACCGGCGTCTATTTCGCCGCCCGCCGCATTCTCGAATTCTGCCGCACCGTGCCGGAGCTGGTCTTTGCGCTGATCTTCGTGTTCGCGTTCGGTCTTGGCCCGTTCGCCGGCGTTCTCGCCATTGCCGTTCACACCGCCGGCTCGCTGGGCAAGCTGTTTGCAGAGGTCAACGAAAACGTTGATCCCCGCCCCATTGAAGGCGTTCGCGCCGCCGGCGGCAACTGGCCGATGATCATGCGGCTCGGTGTCGTCCCCCAGGTCCTGCCGAACTACGCCAGCTACCTGCTGCTGCGCTTCGAGATCAATGTGCGCGGCGCTTCCGCCCTCGGCCTCGTCGGTGCCGGCGGCATTGGCGAAGAGCTGTACGTCGCCATCCGCCAGTTCGAATACACCGATATCTCGGCCATCATGCTGCTTCTGATCCTCACCACTTCGGTGATCGACATCACCTGCGAATTCATCCGCCATCGCCTCATCGGCCATTCACTCACACAGAGCGCCTGATCCATGACCGCTGCCCCGCACGCCGACATTGCCCGCCTCAGGCGCACCCATCCGCAACTCTTCTCCCGCCCCCTGTCCGAAAAGCTGCGCGACTGGGCCCTGTGGCTGGGCTTCTTCGCCCTGCTCGGTTTTGGTCTCTGGTGGATCGATGCCTCACCCATGCGCCTGATTGCGGGCCTCAACAAGCTCGGCCTTCTGGTCACACTGATGATCCCCCCATGGCCCGGTGATGGTTTCTGGGAATACTGTCAGGCCATGCTCGAAACGTTGGCGATGGCCTTTCTCGGCACGCTCATTGCCGCCATCGTCGCGCTGCCGCTCGGCTTTCTCGGTGCAAAGAACATCGTGCCGAACTGGCTGTTCCACTTCAGCCTGCGCCGCTTCTTTGACGCCTTTCGTGGCATTGACGGTCTGGTCTGGGCGCTGATCTTCGTTTCCGCCGTCGGCCTCGGGCCGTTTGCCGGCGTCCTCGCCATTGCCGTGGGCGATGTGATGATCTTCAGCAAGCTCTTTGCCGAAGCCATCGAGAACACGGATCGAAAGCCCGTCGAAGGCGTTCGCGCATCGGGCGGCGGCGATGTTCACGTCATGCGTCTGGGTGTCTTCCCGCAGGTCTTCCCGGTCATGATGAGCCATGTGCTCTATTTCTTCGAGTCAAACGTCCGCTCGGCCACCATTCTGGGCATTGTCGGCGCAGGCGGCATCGGTCTGCAACTCTCCGACCGCATCCGCATCAACAACTGGCAGGAAGCCGCCTTCATCATCCTTATGATCCTGGTCACTGTGTCGGTGATCGACGCCGTATCGCGCCGGATCCGCGCGAAACTGACCTGAGACACCGCGCAAGAAAAAGGGGCGGCTCATCACGCGCCGCCCCGAACAGGAGTTCTGCTTCTTGTTCTTTTTGTGAGGGGCGGGAATGGCAGTCGCAACCGCCATTCCATCAATCACGCCCCTCCACTCACCAGCCAAGCAGTCTGGCGAGTTCTCGCGGGAGTTCGGTCGTCAGCGCCGGCACATAGGTCAGCACCAGAAGCACAACCAGCTCCATAAGGATGAAGGGCCGGACCTGACGTATCAGGTCTTCCAGCTTCACCCGGCCCACGGCCGCACCGATGAACAGACCCGAGCCAACCGGCGGCGTGTTCAGCCCCAGCAGAAGATTGACGCAGAAGACCACGGCGAAATGCACCGGATCCACGCCGTAACCATCGGCGATCTGGGCAAAGATGGGCCCGAAAATGATGATCGCCGGGAACAGGTCGAGCACCGTGCCGATGGCCAAAAGCATCACGTTGAGCAGCAGCAGGAACACATATTTGTTCTCAGTCACAGAAGTGAAGAACTCTGCCAGATAGCGCGGAACGCCCTGCGTGGTGAGCACGTAGGACAGGATGCTGCTCGTCGCCAGCAGGAGCAGCATGATGGAGCTGACCTTGGCCGAGCTGAAGAAGATTGACGGCAACTCTGCCAGCTTCAGCGTGCGGGTCACGAAGAAGCACACAACGAGCGCATAGACCGAAGCGACAGCAGCAGATTCCGTGGCCGTGAAATTGCCGCTCAGCACGCCAAGCACGATGATGCCCGGCATGACCAGAACGATCAGGCTGCGCAGGGTGATCTGCACGATCTCGGCGAAGCTGTAGCGCGTGGTGCGCTTCTCGTAGCCGCGCTTGTGGCTGATCCAGTAGTTCATCACCATCAATGCAAAAGCAACGAGAATGCCCGGAACGATGCCGGCCAGGAAAAGCTGGCCGATCGATACATCGCCCCCCACCGCCATGGCGTAGATCACGAAGGTGAGGCTGGGCGGAATGATCGGCCCGATCACCGACGACGCGATGGTGATGGCCGTCGCATAGGCGCGGTCATAGCCCTTTTCCGCCATGGCCGGAATGAGCACGGAACCGAGCGCTGTCGTATCGGCGGAGGCCGACCCCGTGATGCCGGCAAAAAAGACGCTGCCGGCAATGTTGGTGTGCCCCATGCCGCCGCGAAGACGGCCGACCAGCATATCCGCGAACTCGGTCAGGGAGCGCGTCATGCCGCCGCGCAGCATGATTTCACCCGCCAGAACGAAAAGCGGAACAGACACCAGCACGTAGGATTCCATGCCGATATACATGAAGTGCGACAGCAGAACGAGGCTCTGGTCACTGGCAACCAACGCGGCAAGGCTTGCCGCGCCGATGGCGAAAGCCACCGGCATTCCGAGCAGCAGGAATACGAGGAAGCTGGCGAGAAGAATGATGAGGATCACGACGAACGCCTCCAGATCGCGATGTCTTCGGCGATAAGACGCAGGCAGACGAAGATATAGGCGGCGCAGCTGACCGGAATGGCCAGTTGCGGAACGGCGCGCGAAATGCGCAGCGAGCCCGTTTTCAGGTTCCAGACAGACTCGACCTTGTCGATTGCGCCCCAGATGACCGCCGCACAGAAGATGATGATGATGACATGCATCAGGGCGCTGATCGCAGCGCCCGGACGCGGCCCCAGCATGTCGACGAAAAACTGAATGCCGACATGACCGCGCTCATTGAGCACATAGGCCGCTGCCAGCATTAGACCCCAGAGCATCAGAATGACACTGAGTTCTTCAGGCCAGGGCAAAGCGCCAACCGTGGCCCGCATGACCACCTGGAGCGCAATGACCACCATAATGGTGGCTATGCAGCCCGCGATGAAAAGCTGTATCGCGCTGTCGAATAGTGTCAGCAGACGTTTCATGGAGATGCTGCCTCTCGTTGGATTCATTCCTGTCGGGGGCCTGTCGGGGGCCCTATCGGGGGCCAGTCAGGAGCCTGTCGGGGAGCCTTTCGGCAGCCTCTCCGGGGCCATGTGACTGCACCCGTGGCGGTTTGAGCGCACGCCAGCGCCGGCAATCTCTTAGCCGAACTGTCCGGTTAGGCAATCGCGATGTCGGCCGGCGCAGGTTTCCCACAGCATGCGTGGCCGCCCGTTGCTGAGAAGCCGCCTCGACACGAAAAGGCTCGCGGCGCGCCTCGGCAGCGCCGCAAGCCATATTGCAAAGCTGGTTAGTTGCCGCCCAGCCGCTTCTCAATGGCGTCGACTTCGGCAAACACCTTGTCGACGATCTCTGCGCCGATGGTTTCCTTCATCCACGGAACGACGGCCGCCTGGGCCGCATCACGCAGACGGGCGCGCTCTTCTTCGCTGATCGGGCGCACGTCGACGCCGTTCTCTGCCAGGACCTCGAGCGCATCGACCCGGTTGCGGTAGCTGGCGATGCCGAACTCGGCAGCTGCGCCGATTTCCGCGCCGCGCTTCAGAACCTTGCGCTGCTCGTCGCTAAGCGACTGCCAGAAGTTCTCGTTGACCAGGTAGAAGTTGACCACGCCGATGCTGTTGTCGAGCGTAACGTTCTTGGCGACCTCGTAATATTTCTGGTCGACCATGATGCCGAGCGTGTGGCCAAGGCCGTCGATCACACCGGTGCTGATGGAGGTGTAGATCTCACCCCAGGAAACCGGCGTTGCAGCCGCACCGAGCGCTTCCCATGCCTTGATGGTGAGCTGGCTGCTCGGCAGGGTGCGCAGCTTCAGACCATCGAGGTCTTCCAGCTTGTCGATCGGGCGCGTCTTGTTGATGAAGTTGTAGAAGCCATAGGGCGATGCGGCGAGAACGCGCACGCCCATGTCTTCGGCCATCATCTCGTTCAGCTCGCCGAAGGTCTCGCTCTCGAAGAACGCCTTCATCACGAACTCGTCAGGGAAAAGGTAAGGTGTGAACCACGCCAGCATCGGCTCATATGCGCCGGTCAGCGTCTCGTCACCCTGCACCATCTTGTTGATGCCGAGCTTCGCGCCTTCGAGCAGTTTCTCCGTGTCGCCTGTCAACGGCGGAGTAAAAGTCGGCCATTGGGCGGCGCAAAAGTAGTCCACTTTGCGCTGCAAGCGGGGAACGTCGGGAGGGCGTAGCCCGACCAGAGTTTCCCGCTTGCAGCGTCGGC
>NZ_JAFKDE010000018.1 GCF_017255295.1 Nitratireductor aquimarinus | reverse complement strand
GTAGATCCCTCGTCCCTCCCTGCGCCAAGCAGAAAAGGGAAAAAGTGGACGACTTTTCAGCCGCCCGCAGCAGGACAATCCAGCCGCTACCGTGGTCTAGTTTTCCACCGCCGTTCTCACAGATAGAAGCGCTTCGGTATAGGGATGCAAAGGATCGGCAAAAAGCGCCTCCGCAGTGGCGATTTCGACAATCTGGCCCAGATACATCACCGCCACGCGGTCACACAGATAGCGCACTACGGTGAGGTCATGCGTGACGATCAAGTAAGTCAGATCGAACTCCTCCTGCAAATCCTGCAGGAGCGTGACAACCTGTGCCTGAATGGAGACATCGAGCGCTGAGATGGGTTCGTCAGCAACGATCATCTGCGGGCGCAAAGCAAGCGCGCGCGCTATGCCGATCCGTTGCCGCTGACCGCCCGAAAATTCGTGCGAGTAACGCTGCATATGATCCGCGTTGAGCCCAACGGCAACCAGAAGCTGCTCGACTCGGTCATGTAGCTCTGCCCCCTTGGCGATGCCATGAACATAGAGCGGCTCCCCCACCAGATCGGCGACAGACATGCGTGGATCCAGCGAAGAATAGGGATCCTGAAAGATGATCTGCATGTCACGTCGCAGCTGTCGCAGTTCCTCCCGCGAAACGGTCGCGACATTGACGCGCCGGGTCTCCTCCCCCTCACCTGAAAGCGAACGGCTGGAAAACAGGATATCGCCCCTGCTCGGCGATATGAGGCGCAGGATCGAGCGCCCGGCAGTGGTCTTTCCGCAGCCACTTTCTCCGACAAGGCCGAGTGTTTCTCCACGGTCCAGCGTGAGGCTGACGCCATCAACCGCCTTTACATAACCCTGCGTACGGCGCAGTATGCCTCTGCGAACCGGAAAGTGTTTTTCCAGATTTCGCACTTCCAGCAATGGCTCCTTATTCGTCACCGGGTCCTCCCTTCAGGCTCTGACAAGGATCATGAGGTGCGGGCATCCCGCATTAACTGGGGCTGACACCCCCGCCTTGAGCGGCATCGTGCAGCCAGCATGCGGTGAAGTGGCCATCGGCCGTCTTCCCGAGCGCAGGCTCATCCAATCGGCACCGTTCCGTGACATGCGGGCAGCGCGAAGCGAAACCGCAACCGCGTGTCACGGACATGGGATTGGGCACGGTGCCCTTGATCGGTACTAGCCGCTCCCCCTTTTCAAGAACCATTGAGGGAATCGAGTTCATGAGCCCCTGCGTGTAGGGATGCTGCGCGTTGCGAAACAGTTCCTTCACGCTTGCCTTTTCAACGATGCGCCCGAGGTACATCACAATCACCTCGTCAGCCATCTGCGCCACCACACCAAGATCGTGCGTGATAAACACAATGGATGTTCCAAGCCGTGTCCGTAGCTCGTTCATCAGCTTGAGCACCTGCGCCTGAATGGTGACATCCAGGGCCGTCGTAGGTTCGTCGGCTATGAGCAGAGACGGATTGCATGAGAGCGCCATGGCGATCATCACACGCTGGCGCATGCCTCCGGACAATTGATGCGGGTAATCCTCCAGCCGGGTTTCTGCCGCGGGGATACCTACAGCGATCAGCATCTCAATGGCGCGTTCACGCGCCTGCCTCCGGGTCAGTCCCAGATGCAGCATGATCGGCTCCATGATCTGATGCCCGATCATGTGCAAAGGGTTAAGCGAGGTCATCGGTTCCTGGAAGATCATTGCCATCCGGTTGCCCCGAATGCTGCGTATTTCCGGCCCCATCGGCTCCAGCGTTGCCAAGTCAACGATCTCTCCGTCAGTTTCAAGCAACATTTCGCCACCTGAAACACGCCCGGGCTCCCTGATCAGCCGCATCAGCGCCATGGCTGTTACCGACTTTCCACACCCGCTCTCACCGACAACACCAAGCGTCCGTCCATTCTCAAGCGAGAAGTCGATGCCGCGCACAGCATTGATCGTCCCGCCTCCTGTGTTGAACTGGATCTGAAGATTTCGGACATCCAGTAGTGGCATGGTCACTCCCGCGTTTCGCCTACCTTCGGTTCCCGGAATCAAACTGGGAATGCGCTCAGACTGGCATTGATGCTTAGACGCCAGATCCGCGTGATCTCCAGCATGTCCCTGCCCACATAACGGATACCCCGCCCGTCAATGCGCTCTGTGCCGGGAATGTCGGAAACGAGCTGTGCATACATCGGGTCAAGGAAGTGCATTTCCAGCTCGATGGGGTCGTTGAGCCTGACCACCTGCATCTCACCGAGCCGCTTGAGCGCCCGCACCGTTCCGGTCCGGATGCGCTCCTGTGCGGCCTCCGGACTGAGATTGCGCGCCGCGTAACGACTGATCGCCCATTTGGTCGTCACCCGCTCTGTCCAGGGATGGGTCCGCCCTACAGACTCGATAAGTCTGTCATCGCCTGAGACAAGCGCAAGCGGCACACCAAAATGGCCGGCCACCGCTGTGTTAAAGGCGATCTCATTCACCGCCTCGCCACTAAGTTTGAGATCGTAGACAATCCTGCCGACATGCGTGTGTGAAAGAACGCCGAATGGATCGCCTGCCCGGACGTGGTAACCAAGCATCAGTGCGGCATCAAACCTCTCATTGATGCCTTCCATCTGAAAGAGCGGTCGGGGAATGCCGCTGACAAGTTGGGCGTCCCTGTGCAGCTCGTGCGGAAGCATGTTGTGCATGAAACCATGAGCGTCGGTGATCACCACTTCGCTGGCACCGCTTTCGAATGCACCTTCAGCCGCAGCATTGGCCTCAGCGGTCATCCATTTACGCGCCATTTCATATTCGACGCCGCTCATTTTCGTGTGGTCGGAATGGGTTACTCCGGCCATGCCTTCCATATCAACGCTGATGAAAACCTTCACGTTTTCTCCTCCCCGATAGCCTGGAATCCAACGCTTTAAAGGCGTTCCGAAGCTTATTCTTTTTCCGTTCCCGGGCCTGTCGAAATTAGGGCAGATGGAAACAGGGAGGTCAAATTGTGATCTGACATAACTCCATAACCAAAGGATATGGCATGCTCAGCGGCTGTCAGACCGACCGTCTGGCATGGATTTTCAGACCTGGTGCATGCCTGATTTTACGTGAGGGATTGCGCCATGCAGCGCACAGAAGCCCCGACCGCGTCATTGAAACTGGAAGTCTACGGCGGTCCCAGAGCATGGCGTCACTGGCGCGGACTGCGACTTGATCCGAAGGCCCGCTGCTGCGAGACAGTCGCTCATTGCCCGATCACCCGGGGTGGGGGCGAGCCTTCCGTTCAGCCTCCCCCGATCCGGATCACAGCAGGCGTCCACCGGTCGCCGGGTCGAAGACCAGCGCGCGTTCAGCGGGGATGCCAAGCGCGATCTGGCGTCCGGGTTCCAGCCCGGCTTTCGCCGGAAGAACGGCGACCATCTCCTGCCCTGCGAGCGAGAGCGTCACTTCGGCTGTCTCGCCGGTCGGCTCCACAAGCAGCACCTCGGCCACAGGACCTGTTTCAGAGATCTCGATCGTCTGCGGACGAATGCCGTACGTCACCTCGGTGCCTTCAGCCACGTCCAGCGGCCGCCCGAGCGGCATGATGACGCCGCCGTCCAGAACGACGTGACGCGCGCCTTTCGCGCCTGCCTTCGCTTTGAACATGCTGATTTCGGGCGAGCCGATGAAACTGGCCACAAAGGCTGAGTTCGGATTGTTGTAAAGCTCGGAGGGCGGCCCGATCTGGGCAACATGACCGTCATGCAGAACGACAATGCGGTCTGCCATCGTCATCGCCTCGGTCTGATCATGCGTGACATAGATCGTCGTCTTTGCGAGCCGCTGATGCAGCTTCTTGATCTCCGACCGCATGCGCACACGCAGCTTGGCGTCGAGGTTTGAAAGGGGCTCATCGAACAGAAAGGCTTCCGGATCGCGGACGATGGCGCGCCCCATGGCGACCCGCTGCCTTTGGCCACCCGAAAGCTCTTTGGGCAGACGGTCGAGATAGGGCTCAAGCCCGAGTATCTCGGCGGCCTGCCGAACCTTCGAGTCGATCTCGGATTTCTTGACGCCTGCGAGACGGAGCGCAAAGCTCATGTTCTCGGCAACCTTCATGTGCGGGTAGAGCGCATAGGACTGAAAGACCATCGCCAGCCCGCGCTCCTTCGCCGGAACCCGGTTCGCAACCTTGCCGTCGATGATGATGCGGCCCTGCGAAATGTCCTCGAGCCCCGCCACCATGCGCAGGAGCGTGGACTTGCCACAGCCCGAAGGTCCGACGAGGACGACGAACTCGCCGTCCTCGATATCGAGATTGATGTCCTGCAGGACCCTGGTTCCGCCATAGGTCTTGCCAACATTCTCCAGCTGGATCCGTCCCAAATCAGCCCTCCAGTATCTCGAAGCGGCGGCAGGTCACGACACCGGGGCCACCGAGCCTCAGACCGGCCATGCCGCGCGGATGCCGGCTGTCAGTCGCCGAGACAATTTCCCTGCCGTCGATGAAGAGGGTGAGCCTCTCCCCCTTCGCTGCGAATGTCAGGGTCACGTCCTGCCCCACCTCAACCGGCGCAGCCGCAAGGATCTCGGTTCCGAAATCCTCGCGGAGGATCACAGCCTGGCCCTCGTGGATGCCCGCGGCATAGAAGCGCTCATTGCCCGAGGCGCGCACGCTGACCAGATGGCTCTCACCCTCGACACGCGAGATCTGCGCCGTCGCCGTCTGATCGGTTGCGAAGGCGTGACCGGTCCAGAGATCTCCGTCCTTCGTCGCCTCACCGCGAATGCAGCCCTCCGACAGGCCCCAGCTTCCGCGATTGAAGCTGAAACGGCTGACCGAGCCCCATTCCTCGGATTCGATCTGCGGGTTAATGACCGTCTTGCCGGCTCCCGTCACGGTGAAGCTGCGGATCAGCACGTTCATGAAAACGCGGGCTTCCGCCGTCTGCTTCATCAGGATGCCAATCTCGTCAATAGCCTCCTCGCTGTCGGGAAGCGTGAACCCGATGACCTGCCAGTCCTCCGGCAGAAGCGACCAGTCTCCCAGTTCCCGCACTTCGCCGGAAGCGGCAAAGCGGACATAGGGAACGAACGTCACCTGTCGCGGACCTTCGAGCGCCTCGGTACCCGTCAGGGAAATCTCGACGCGCTGCCCCGAGGCCGTGACGGGTGAGAGCATCGGACGATAGCGGTTATCGTCAAACTCGCATTCCCGGTAGAAGGGCTTCCAGAACACGCGGCCATTGTCGCCAGCGGCCCAGCGGTCGATCTGGACGGTGATCGCGCCCTCGGCGTTGCCCGGCAGTGTGCGCAGACGATGCGAACCTTCCGCACGAATGCCGTGGCTCGCGCCCGGCAGCGCGAAGTCGAAATCGACGGCGCGGGCGAGCGCCTTGTCGGCCCAGCCCTCCGGGATCGCATCGCCCCGACGACGCAGCGCCAGCACAGCGAAATCGCGGGCGGCCGAGGGCATGTCGACGATGTTGAGCGAACCGGTCACCGCCGAGGTGATGAGGATGTCGTTGATCGGACGACGCCATTTGGCCCAGTGTGGCTGAACACCCTGAAGCACGCCTGCTATGTTTGCAGCATTGCCTGCATTGCAGTCGGTGTCCCAGCCACACATCGAGGCCACTGCCGCCGTGCGCGGCATGTCGCCCTCACCATAGAGCAGCGCCAGTGCTGTCACGCCCGCATTGGGGATCACGTGGCAAACGCCGGTCCATTTGTCATAGCCGAAGTCACGCTCCAGCATGTGAAAGCAGCCGCGCCAGTCTTCGGGGTTCGCCGCATGGTAGGCTGAAACCGCATCGAGAACACGGGCATAGTGCGAGCCGTCGGCAACCAGTGCGCGCGCGGTTTCATGCACTTCGGCGATGGTCGAAGCGGTGAAGGCCGCCGCCGTCGCTCCGGCGACATAGGCCGCGCCGTGCAGCGCTTCGCCGTCATGCGACACGGAAGCCATGATCCGCGCAAGCCGCGCGGCTTCCTCTGGCTTGCCAGGGCAGACCCAGCCCCAGCAATCCGAAAAGATCTGCCCGCCGATCTGTTCGGCTTCGATCTGGCCGCGCAGCTTGATGCTGCCCGAGGTCGGCGCGGTGACACCGTCCTGAAGATAGCGATAGGCCGTTTCCTCGGTGGAGATATTGAACCCGCCCCACCAGAGCATTCCGTGGCCGTCACCGATATAGTTCAGCCATGTACGCCCGGCGGATTCGTAGGTCAGCTCATCGCCTTCGTCCCAGAGGGCGCGCACGAAGAAGAGCGGTCCATTGGTGTCGTCGTCCGCCGCGAAATTGCGATAGTCGCGAACATAGTCATCGATCTCGCCATAGACCTCGCGGATCAGCTTTTCGGTCCAGACCGTCGGTTCGACCGGCGCACCAAGGCGCACGCCAACGGCCTTGCCGATCAGTCCGGCATAGATCTTTTCGCGGATGCTCTCCGGGGTCATTCGGCGGCTTCCTTCTTGTCCTGTGCAAAGATTGCCGCACGCTGCGCAGCCCTTGCGCGCGCAGCCTCTTCATCCACCTGGATGATCGCCTGCGCAGCGGTGGTGAAACGGTCTGCGCTCTCGGAGAGGCAGAACCGGTTGGCGCTATCCAGAAGCTCGGCGTCATCCTCATCGATCACCGACGGGCCATGCATTGCCCCGAGGATCGCGCCGACCATCACACCGATGGAATCCGTGTCGCGGCCCGAGTTGATCCCGTCGATCACCCCCTGCCGGAAATCACCGCCGGCCGTGATGCAGAACCCCAGCGCCAGCGGCAACTCCTCGATCGAAAGCAGACGCGAGGGCTGGTAGGCAGCGGTCGCCACCCCGGCCTTCTCGGGCCCGTGCGCAACGTTGTCCCCCATCGGCGAGAACGGCGCGATAAGGCGATGGAACGTGTCGGTGACCTCGTCGGCTTCGGCTCCCTTGCGGGCAAGCTCCCCTGCGGCAGCAACGATCTCGCCGATCGCCGTGCGGGTGCCGTCATGGGCGAGATCATAGGCCGTCTGAACGACCTCGGAGAGCGTCGCGCCCGGTACGAAAGCCTGTGCAATCGCAGCGGCAAACACACCGGCGGCCTCAAGGCCATAGCTTTGCTGATGGCCCTCGGCGAAATTGATCGCCTCATCATAGGCCGCGCGCGGGTTGCAGGCGTTCACAGCGCCCACCGGCGCGATATACATCGTCGCACCGCAGTTCACCATGTTGCCCACGCCGCCCTGACGCGGATCGCAGGCCGATAGCTGCAGGCGCTGGAAAATCCATTTCTCGGGATAGAAGAGGCGTTCGATCAGCGGCGTTTCGCGCTGCAGCTCGGGCACCCAACGACTTTCCCACGCGATTTCGCGCACCATGCCCTCGGCCATGTCCCAGGCGTCCAGATGGCGGCCTTCGCGCTCATAGATCCGCATCAGCGAAAGCGTCATCGCCGTGTCGTCGGTGGTGATCCCGTTGCCGCGAACCCTGCCCTTGCGCTGATCCTCGCTCTGCCCGTCACGATGCCACGCAGTGCGCAGCGAGGTCACCCGACCATAGCGCTCGCGGATTTCGGCGGCAGAAAGTTTCTCGACCGGGGCGCCCATGGCGTCGCCGAAAGCGACGCCATGAACCATTGCCCGGACGCGACCACGGAACGGGGAGGTTCCGTCTTGTCCTTGCTGTGTCACATTACGGTCCTTGCATGATCAGTCATTGCCTGCCCACCAGCGGCCAGCCAGCCCGCAACGAAGGCATCCCAATCGTTTTCGGTCGACAGTTCGCCGGAGACGAAGCGGAAGACATTGGTGCGGTAGTAGGTCTCCGCCCCGTCCACAGCCGCCGCCAGTTCGGGGGACCAGACGAAGGTGTTGTCGGCGCGGAAGAAGTCGACGCCCTGCTGAAGCGCGCTCTGGGCCAAAGGCGACAGAGGGCTGAGCGGCGGCTGGTGGTAGTTTGGATTTGCGTAGATGAAGCGCGGATACCAGGCGCCGAGCTTGTCGGTCGCGGTCAGCGTGTCACCTTCGCGGGTGTAGTGTTCGCCCTCGAAGCCGAGGCGCTCCATCATCTGCCCTTCCGGCGAAGCCACGAAATCGAAGAAGGCCATGATGGCATCGGTTTTCTTCGTGGTGACCGGAATGGCGAAGCCCCGGCTTTCCTTGCTGACATCAACGGCCTGAATGCCGGCGGGCGGGGTCAGGAGCACCAGCTCGGCCCCCGGGTTCACCTGCGCCATCTTGGCTTCATAGATGCCCACGACCGGACCGGCCGTGCCCATCACCACGCCGACCTGGCCAGTGTAGAACTTGTCTTCCTTCACTTCCCAGTTCGAGGTGATGAATTCCGGATCGAGCACCCCGTCGGCGAAAAGGCTGGCGTACCAGGCGAGCTTGGCGCGCTCGCCCTCGCTGATGCGCGAGTGGATCAGTTCGCCATCGGCGTTCTTCATCCAGGTCTGTTCGATACCGAAGGCCGGATCGAAGATCGCGTCCAGCTCGGCTGTGTTGTTCGGCGCGATGATGCCGTGCTTCACGGCTTTGCCGCCGATCTCGGTGCCGGGGATGGCGCGCAGAAGCGCATCCCATTCCTCGAGCGAGGTCGGCGCGGAAAGGCCGGTCGCTTCCAGAAGGTCCTTGCGCATCACCGGCGCCTTGGTCCGTGCCGGGTAGACATAGAGCAGATGCGGGTAGTTGCCGAGCCGCGCGGTATTGTGCGGCCAGAGCGCCTTGCTCAAATGTTCGGTTTTGGCGATCAGCGGGTTCAAATCCATCAGCACGCCCTGCTGCGCGATCTGCTCGTCACCGCCCTGGAAATAGATGATGTCCGGCACGTCGCCCGAGAGCAGCATCAGGTTGAGCTTTTCCGCATAGCCTTCGGACGGCAGATCGATGATCTCGATCTTGATATCGTGGCCACGCGCGGCAAGAGCCTCTTCAATGCGTGCGACGTGGGCAACATCTTCCGGGTTGCTCGTCAGAAGATCCTTCATGACGATCCGGATCGTGCCGCTTGCGGCCATTGCCCTGCCCGGCAGCATTGCAAGCGCCGGTGTTGCGGCAAGCCCTGCAAGCAGGGCGCGACGGGATATGGTTAGGTCTTTCATCATTTCCTCCCTGAATATGCGGTCATTTGAGGGCACCGGACATGGTTCCCTTGGTGAAGTAGCGAAGGATGAACGGGTAAATCGCGAGGACGGGCAGGATGGTGAACAGGATCATCCCGGCGCGGAACGCCCGGAGATCGATCTGGCTCGCGCCCTCGTAATTGTTCATGGCCTGAAGTCCGACGATGGCGGCCTTGTCGCCGACCACGACGAACTGGCGCAGCACAACCTGCAGCGGCCACATGTCCTGATCGTTGAAATAGATCATCGGACGCAGGAAATCGTTCCAGTGATAAACCACGTAGAACAGGGTGATGGTCGCCAGCGCCGGTCTGGCGAGCGGCAACACCACGCGCCAGAAGACCTGAAACGCATTTGCACCGTCCAGCGTCGCTGCCTCGATGAGCTCTTCCGGAACCTCCTCGAAGAAGCGGATCAGGATGATGAGGTACCAGGCGTTGACGAGCTTGTAGATGATGACCGACGCATAGCTGTCGATCAGCCCCAGGCGTCGCATCACGAAGTAATCGGGAATGATCCCCGGTTCGAAGACAATGGTCGCAAGGATCAGCACAAACAGGGTCCGGCGCAGCGGCAGCTTCTTGCGTGACAGCGCCCAGGCCATCATGGCGGTAAAGGTGACGTTGAGGATCGCCCCGACGAGGGTGATGAAGATCGAGTTCATCAGCCCGCGCTGCACCGCCGGGTGGCTTGCGAGAAGCTTCCAGATATCGATCGAGAACCCGTCAGGTACGATGTCCATGCCGCTCATCCCCGGCACGCGGGCCGGATCGGAGAGCGAGATCGCCAGAAGGTTCAGGATCGGCTGCACCGTCACCACGACGATGGCGATAAGGACGGAATAGATAATCGCTTCTTCGAGCCGCTCCATCCGGGTCTTGTTGCTGGATGCCATCACCAGACCCCCTTGCCTGTTAGTCGCTTGGACAGCGTGTGCGCGCCGATCATCAGGATCATCCCGATCACCCCCTTGAAGAGGCCGGCGGCCGTGGCGAGCGAGAACTGCCCGCCGGTGATACCGAGCCGGTAGACATAGGTGTCGATGATGTCGATCTTGTCCCGGATGGCGTCGTTGGACAGGTTGAAGACCTGATCGAAGCCCGCGTTCAGGAAGAGCCCGACATGCAGGATGAAGAGCGTCGCAATAGTCGGCACAATGCCCGGCAGCGTGATGTGACGCATCTTCTGCCAGCGCGATGCACCATCCATCTCGGCAGCCTCATACAGCGCCGGATCAATGGCCATGATGGCGGCGAAATAGAGCAGGCTGTCCCAGCCGGCGCTGCGCCAGGCCTCGGACCAGACCAGCACCCAGCGGATCGATCCGCTGTCAGTCATGAAGCTGCGACGGTCAAGACCGACGAAGTCGCGCAAATCATTGACCACGCCATTGGACGGCGAGAGCGCTGCAATGAAAATGCCCGCGATCACGACCCAGGACAGGAAATGCGGCAGATAGATCACCGACTGCACGCCGCGCCGGAAACGTCCCGAGCGCACCTCGTTCAAGAGCAGAGACAGGATGATCGGAAGCGGGAAGACGAAGGCGACCTTCATCGCGCTGATGATGAGCGTGTTCTTCAGGACCTCGAAGAAGGTCGGCGACGCAAACAGCTGCGCAAAATGCTTGGTGCCGACCCAGACATTCGGACCGATGATGCGCAGATCCTCAAAGGCAAGCCGCGCCTCCCAGATCGGCAGATAATGGAACAGCCCGAAGTAAATCAGGCCTGGCGCCAGCATCAGATAATAGGGCCACCATTCGCGCACCCCGTCCCGCAGTCTCGCACCACGCGAGTTATAGGCATCAGCCTGTCGAGGCCGTGCGCGATTGGGAACGTTCCCAATTTTGGGCGAAAAAGCCCCTGCCTTGTCGTGCTTTGTCACGTCGCTGTCCTCCCCTCCCCGCGAACGACGCGCGGCCCTTCTCTTGTCGGCAGCGTCCCCCGCTCAACGAGCGAACAGGGCAGCGACATGTGCGGAACATCCTCATCACCAGCGATCTTCCGGCTCAGCAATTCAAATGCCCGCCGGCCAATATCGCGCGAAGGCTTCATGATCGTTGTGAGTCCCGGCATCGAGACCTCCGCCGCCGGCGTTCCGTCGAAACCGAGAATGGCCACATCCTCCGGGCAGTTCAGCCCGGCCTCCCGGACGGCATGAAGCGCGCCCAGCGCCATCATGTCATTGGCCGCGAAAACAACGCGCGGCACACCGCCCTGAAGCAGCCGCTTCATGGCGTCGCGACCACCCTCAATGGTGTAGTGACCGTCCTGAAGCCTCAGCCCCTCGACCGGCCAGCCCTGCGCCGCGCCAAACTCGCGAACAGCGCCAACGAACCGCTCCCGCGCGGTACGATGCGGATCGCCGACCAAGAGGGCCGGCATTCCGAGATCGGCCTGAACAAGTCGCTCAAGCCCGAGCTGCACACCCTGCGTAATATCGCTGCCGACCGAAGGCAGTTCCGGAAACCGTTCGGCCGACGAGCCGATCAGCACCAGCGGAACCTGGCTGCGGGAGAGTTCATCCAGCCCGTTCTGGACCGGATTCACAATCGCGCCATCGACCCGCGACTGGGTCAACGCCATGAGATGCCGGCGCTCGCGCTCGGGATCCCAGTCAGAATTGAAGATCAGGACAGAGGCCATCTCTTCCGTGGCCGCATCCTGCGCACCACGGGCGACCTCGGCCCAGAAGGGGTTGGCAATATCAGGGATCAGAAGGCCGACCATGCCGGTGCGCCCGGACCGCAGGGACCGCGCAAGCTCGTTGCGCCGAAAGCCGGATGCCTCAACGGCCTCGGTCACCTTGCGACGCGCCTCCTCGGACACGTTCTCCGCCCCGGACAGCACACGGGACACGGTGCTCTTGGACACGCCAGAGAGCCGCGCAATGTCGATAATGGTCAGGGAAGCGGCGTTATCCGTCACTCTGATTCTGTCCTCCTCATCTTCTTCATTAGCATGAGCCCTTGCTTGTGGGAACCTTCCCACGGAGATTCTGTCCATGCGGATCAACGGCACAGCATCATGGACAATGGGGACATCCACCGGCGTGAAGCCACACCACGCCGAAGCGCGCAGGACGCGCCCCGCTCCTAAAACTGCATCTTCCCTTCCCGCCAGTCCGCGAGCATTCCACGTATTTCCTTCAGGAAGAGCTGGCTGGCCACTTTGCTCGCCGTTGCACCCATGGAGATCGACTGGATATCGAGCGGCAGGTCGGGCTCCAGCGGCAGCGTCACCAGCCCATCCAGACCGTGAAAGGCGGCGGTAAACTCATCAACCACCGCAGAGCGCTGCATTGCCAGAACGAGATGGGGTACGGAAACCAGTGTGTTGCCCGTCACCGTATTGTCGAAAGGCAATCCGCGCTCCAGAAGCGCCTCGTTCAGCACACGCCCGATGGGGCCACGCGGGGTCAGTCCCAGCATTGGCACGGAACTCAGATCCTCCAGCCTGACGCGGTCCAGTCGCGTCAGCGGGCCGTCCTTTGGGCTGAGCACCACCAGACGGCCACGCCCCAGCGGCTCAGTGGATATGTCGTCAGCCTGAAACCTGCCGATGACGAGCCCTACATCGACCATGCCCGCACGTATCGCCTGAACCTGCTGCTGCGCTGTCCCCACATCCACGGCCACGCGCAGGCCCGGCATCGCATCCAGCACCCTGCGAAGCGCGGTGGGCACGAAATAGGGAGCGAAAAGCCCGACCGACATCACCAGAAGGCGCGTGCCGACGCCCTTTCGCAGCGAGTCGATGCGTTGTTCCAGCCGGCTGATCCCGTCATAGAGAAAACGGCTCTCATTGTAGATGGCGTCCGCCTCGACGGTCGGGATCACGCGCCCCTTGTCGAGCACGAAAAGCGTCAGGCCGATGGCCGCTTCGAGGTCACGCAGATGGCGGCTGACCGTGGGTTGCGACAGGTTCATTTGCCGCGCCGCCGCCGTGATCGACTGCCGCTCGTAGACCGCGCAGAAAACCTGCAAACGCTGCAAAGTCAATGGCTTCATGGCCGTGCTGCCTCCCCGTTTTTCCGCCACTCCATAGAGAAATGCTATGGAATAGTGAAAACTTTTCTATTTTCTAACGCAAGCGCTTTCGCCAGATTTGTGTGAGCCATCGGGGAGGGGAACCCAAGAGCCATGCAGGCGCCGCTTATCATCGCATTCACCGTTTTCGGCCTCATGGCCGGCGCCGCCATTGCCTATGTCATTGGCGCTTCCGCGATCCTGACCTTCATTGCGGCCGACCGTCAGATGTATATGGCGGTCCTGCCCCAGCGGCTTTTCAGCCAGCTCGATGTGTTCGCCTTTCTGGCCATGCCGCTGTTTATCTTCGCGGGCGATTTGATGAACCGTGGCGGTCTGGCAACCGCGCTGATCGATTTCTGCATGTCCTTCCTCGGACGCCTCAAGGGCGGCCTGGGCCATGTCAACGTGATGACTTCGGTGTTCTTTGCCGGCGTATCCGGCTCGGCGGTCTCCGACGCCGCCGCACTTGGCAACTCGCTGGTGCCCGAGATGCGCCGGCGCGGCTATTCGCTCGACTACGCCGCGGCCATCACCGGCGCATCGTCGATCATCGGCCCGATCATCCCGCCGTCGTCCATCCTGATCTTCTATGGCGCGCTGATGGAGACGAACGTCACTGCGCTTTTCGCCGCCGGCATTCTGCCCGGCCTGCTGCTGGCCGGCGTTCTGATGGCGATCAACGCCTATTACGCCCATCGCGACAACCACCCCGGCGGCCCGGGCGAGGACGTGCCTGCATTCTTCCCCTCGCTCCTGAGGGCCCTGCCCGCCATGACCCTCCCGGTGATCATTCTCGGCGGCACGCTGTTCGGCTTCATGACGCCGGCTGAAGCGGCAGCGGTGGCCGTGATTGCGGCTCTGGTGGTCGGTTTCACCCATGGCAATCTCACCTGGAGCCAGGTGGGCGCAAGCCTGCAACGCACGGCGGTGATGCTTGGCGGGCTGTTCATCATCCTGTGCGCGATCTCGACCTTTTCCTACATCGCCGCGCTTCTGCAATGGCCGCAGGCCATCAAGGCGACGGTGGAAGACTGGAACCTCAGCCCGCTGCAATATCTGATGCTGATCAACCTGATCTTTCTGGTGGCCGGCATGGCGATGGATGTGAAGGCCGCCGTGGCGCTGTTCGCGCCGATCTTCGCACCTGTCGCAATCGCCATGGGCGTCGACCCCGTGCATCTGGGCATCGTGATCTGCTTCAACATCACCACCGGCCTTCTTTCGCCGCCGCTCGGAGGGGTTCTGCTGATCCTCGCGACCACGGTGCGCATGAATTACTGGCGGCTGATACGCGCCACCCTGCCCTTCTTTCTGGCCGAAGTCGCGCTGCTGCTGGTGCTCACCTATTTCCCGGAGATTTCTCTGGCCATTCCACGCCTGTTGGGGCTCGCCTGACGGAAAACGAAACAAAACGGAGGAGAAAAAATGAAGTTTTTACCCAAAGCCCTCGCCATCTCGGCGCTTGCGCTCATGACCGCCGCTGCACAGGCCGCTGACATCAAGATCGCCATGAACGGCGCCGACGATACGGCGACCAACCCGGAAGCAGCCTTCGCCCACGGCTTTGCCGATGCGCTCAAGGGTACCGAATTCGAGGTCTCCATTTTCCCGTCCGGCACGCTGGGCTCGGAAAAAGAGCGTTTCGACCAGGTTGCCCAGGGACTTCTGGAGGTCAATCTCGCCGCCCTTTCCACCGGTTTCGGCATGTCACCGCTGATGAAGGGCGTCCAGCTCCCGTTCTTCTTCGAGAACCGCGAACAGATCGACGCCGTGCTTTCGGAAACGGACATGCTTGAGCAGATGAACGGTCCGCTTCTCGACAATGGCGTGCGTTTCGTGGACGTCAATTACATCGGCATGGACATCGGCATTCACAATTCCAAGAAGCCGATCGCCAAGGTCGAGGACATGTCCGACCTGCGCTTCCGCGCGCTCAACAGCGAGCAGATTGCACTGCAGGAAGCGCTGGGCGCAACTGGCACGATCGTCTCCTGGTCGGAAGTGGCAAACGCCATCCAGACCGGCGTTGCCGATGGCTATTTCAACCCGCCGAACTCGGCCATCCGCACCGGCCACACCGAGTTTCTGAAGCACTTCACGCCCGCCGACATCACGCCGTCCTCGCGCATCGTTCTGATTTCGGAAGACTGGTACACGTCGCTGGGTGATGAGGAAAAGGACCAGATCGACGCTGCCCTCGCAGCCGGCAAGAAAGCGAACAGGGACTGGGTCAACAACTGGGCCAGCGAAGTGCGCGCAAAGCATGAAGCCGCTGGCGTGACCATCACCGAGCTTGCCGAAGGCGAACGCGGAAAGATGGCCGAGCTGGCCCGCGCCACCTGGGCGACGTCTCTGCCAGACGACCAGCTGAGCATCTGGACCAAAGCCCGCGACTCCGTCGCAGACTAAGCAATGGCCGCCCCCATGAAACACATCGCCAAATCCGTCATCCGCTTCAGCAACGGACTCGATCGTCTGGCCACAGTGATGGCCGGCGTGGCGCTGGTGATCCTCGTGGGGGCCGTCATGCTGCAGGTCCTGGCGCGCTATGTCTTCAACCAGCCGCCGGCCTATACAGAGGAGCTGGCCCGATACGCGATGATCTGGGCCGGCCTCATGGGCGCCACGATATCATTCAAGCGCCGGTTTGATCCGGCGCTCTTCACCGGCGAAGGTTCACGCAGCGCCCTTCTCGGGCTTGCCGCCGCGCTGATGCGGTCGGCCGTGGTTCTGATCTATCTTCTGCCGATCCTCTGGTACGTTTTCTATGGTCCCAACATGAACCCGGCGCGCGGTTTTCTGCTGCGCCACAGCCGCACCATGGCCGACGCACTGCCCTTCAGCACCTTCTGGGTGGCCGTGGCCGTTCCAATCATGATCGTCTTCATTCTCGTTCATCTCGCCGCCCGATGGTGTGGCGATGACGGCGTGCCGCCTGCGGACAGCGACGCCACCTGACCTTCGACACAACAATACAGGAGCCTTCCCATGCACGCTGATCTCATCATCCGCGGCGCAGACATCATCGACGGTACAGGCGCCCCCCGTCGCAAGGGTGATGTGGCCGTGTCCGACGACCGCATTGTCGCCACCGGCGACCTGAAACACTGGACCGCCGGACGCGAGATCGAAGCGAACGGCCGCGTCGTAGCGCCCGGCTTCATCGACCCGCATGTGCACCATGATGCCGCGATGCTCACCCAGCCCGACATGGAGTTCATGACATCGCAGGGCGTCACCTCCGTCATCAACGGCAATTGCGGTTTCTCCATCGCGCCGCTCGTGCCGAAAGGCGAGATCCCCGCCCCTCTGCGCATGATCATCGAGGATGAAGCGCTGCGCTTTGAAACCTACGCCGCCTATCGCGACCGGCTTCTCGCGGAACCGGCAGCGGTCAATGCAGCCTGCCTGATCGGGCACTCCACGCTGCGCGTGAACGAACTGCCCGACCTCAACAAAGCCGCCGATGCAGCGCAGCTGAAAGAAATGTGCCGCAAGCTCGACCGTGCGCTGGGCGAAGGCGCAATCGGGCTTTCCACCGGCCCTTTCTACCCTCCCGCACGCGCCTCCACCACTGAAGAGCTGATCGAGGTGGCGAAGATCACGCAGGCGCACGGCAAGCTCTATGTCACCCACATGCGCGACGAGGGCGACCGCGTCGTTCAGGGGCTTGAAGAGACCTTCACCGTGGGGCGTGAATCCTGCTGCGGCGTGCATGTCTCCCATCACAAATGCGCCGGGCTCGCCAACCACGGCATGTCGGTCACCACGCTGAAAATGATCGACGATGCCATGCAGAAGCAGGATGTGGGCCTCGACACCACACCGTGGATTGCGTCATCCACCATCCTCGATTCCGGCAGGCACAGGCAGGCGACCCGCGTGATCGTGGCTGAAAGCGAGCCCTATCCGCAGATGGCTGGCCGCGACCTGTCCGACATCGCCGGGGAATGGGGCACCGACATCGACACCGCGCTGCAGAAGCTTCTGCCCGCGACCGGCATTTTCTTCATCATGAGCGAAGACGATGTTCAGCGCATCCTGTCTTACGAACACACGATCATCTGTTCGGACGGCATCCCCAGCGGCAAGCACCCCCACCCGCGCGTCTGGGGCACATTCCCGCGCGTGCTGGGTCACTATGTCCGCGACCTGTCGCTGTTCTCACTGGAAGAAGCCGTGCGCCGCATGACCTCCATGCCAGCAGACCGCTTCGGGCTTGGCGGTCGCGGTCGCATCGCCGTTGGCGGCTTTGCAGATCTCGTCATCTTCGATCCCGAGACCATCGCCGAGGGCGCAACCTTCGAGACGCCAATCCGCCCGGCGGTGGGCATTGACCGGGTGTTCGTCAACGGACGCGAAGTCTGGGTCGATGGCGAGAAAACCGGCGCCCGCCCCGGCCGCCCGCTCGAACAGACCGCCCCGTGCATGGTGGTCTGACGACAGAAATACCGGCCCGTCCCTCAGGAGCTTGGACGGGCCAAACGCTTCCGTTCAGCCAACGGAGGCATGGTGGACCTGCCGACTCGTTGGCCGCATATGGCCTTGACTGCGCATTCGCACGACGTTACGCATATTTCGATAATCATCGAAATAAAGGGCAATGCTGCTTTGCGCGCCCGTGAGAATGCCAATGACCCTTCCAAGCCAGCCCATAGACAACCTCCCCAACCTCGACGAGGAACAGTTTCGGACGATCGATCCGGAAGCCCTGTTCCAGCCGCCCCTTTCGACGCATCCGCCACGCATTCTCATGCTTTATGGCTCGCTGCGCGAACGCTCCTATTCAAGACTGGCCACGGAAGAAGCTGCACGGATCCTGCGCAAGCTGGGAGCGGAGGTTCGCATCTTTGATCCTTCGGGCCTGCCATTGCCCGACGCGACATCAGCGGACCATCCAAAGGTCAAGGAACTGCGCGATCTGTCGATGTGGTCGGAGGGACAAGTCTGGTGCTCGCCCGAACGCCATGGCTCAATGACCGGGATCATGAAGGCGCAGATCGACTGGCTGCCGCTGTCACTCGGTGGCGTAAGGCCGACACAGGGCCGGACCCTTGCCGTGATGCAGGTCTGCGGCGGATCACAGAGCTTCAACGCGGTGAACCAGCTGCGTGTGCTCGGTCGCTGGATGCGGATGGTTACCATCCCCAACCAGTCGTCTGTGGCCAAGGCGTTTAACGAATTCGATGCCGAGGGCCGGATGAAACCCTCGCCTTACTACAATCGCATCGTCGATGTGATGGAAGAACTGATGAAGTTCACGCTGCTCCTGCGCGACCGCACGGAATACCTGACTGACCGCTATTCCGAACGCGTTGAGAGCGCGGAGGAAGTGTCGAAACGGGTCAATCAGCGCTCGCTGTGAAGCCCGCTCTGTTCAACTTGCTGTCAGATGGAAGCGTCTGACAACCGCATGATTGCGAAAAAGCAAAAGACAGCCCGCCTCCACGGGGCCAGAAAACGCCGGCGGGCGGTAGAGAAAACCGCCCGCCGGCATTGAGCTTGGGCTAGTTCATGCCAAGGAGGTCGCGCAGTGTCTCGGCGAGATCCTTGGTCGTTGCTTCAGCGTCTGCACCTTCGGTCACTTCGACCAGCGACGCTGCGATCAGATCAGTCGCCGCCACGCCTTCCGCACCCGGATACGCGTACCAGGGGCCGGCATAGTTTGCGACCTGGGTATGCGCCACGCGGGCATTGGGGTTGCTTGCGTAAAACTCGCCCAGATAGGCTTCGTCCTCGATCACCTTGGCGTTGGCCGGTGCGTAACCGGTGTTCTCCACGATAATCTTCTGGCCCTCGGGGCCGGTCACGAAGGCCATGTAGTCCCAGGCAGCCTGTTGCTTGGCTTCGTCATCGGTCAGCATGACAATGGCCGAGCCGCCGGTCGGGAAGTAGACCTTGGACTTGTCTTCAGCAGCAACCGGCAGCGGCTTGACCGTCAGGTCGAACTTGTCGCCAGCGCCTTCCGTAAAGCGCGTCTGCAGTGAGGAGCTTTCGAACATGATGCCAAGCGTTCCGGCAGGGAAAGCCTGACGGGCGTCGTTCTCGGAATAGGACTTCATGCCCGCTTCATCGGCAAAGCGCTGATAAAGCCCCGCTGCCGTGATCCCTTCCGGGCCGTCGAAGGTGATGTCGCTTTCGTCCTCGTTCATCGGACGACCCCCATGGGAACCAAGCAGCGACTGGAAACGCCAGTCATGCCGACCGATCCATACGCCATCCGTTGCACCGTCGAGCGCATTGATCTTGGCGGCCAGTTCGATCACGCCATCGAACGTATCCGGGAATTCCTCCATCGAGCCGCCGGCTTTCTCGACAAGCACCGGGTTCACATACATGACCAGGGTCGAGGCCGAGGTGGCCAGCGCATACTGCGTATCCTGGAAACGGCCGAGGGACAGAAGCGCCGGCGTATAGCCCTGCGCGAGCGGCTCGTCTCCGAGGAACCCGTCAAGCGGCTGGGCCAGACCACGGTCTTCCAGAACGCGCCAGAGGTTGAGCCCGACATAGGCGACATCCGGGCCTGTGCCGGCAACCGATTCACGAAGCAGACGCTGAACACCGTCTTCGTAACCCTCGGCGGCGCCGTCGAGCGTGATTTTGACGTCCGGATGCTTCTCCATGAATGCATCGGCCAGCGTCTTCTGGGTGTCGGCCCAGATCGTGGGGATCGCGTAGTGAACGCGGATCTCGGTTTCCTGCGCGTGCACGCCGGTCACGCCGGCTATGGCAAAGACTGATGCGAGTAGTGTCTTTCTCATGTCGTTTCACTCCTGATTGATGGAAGTCGTCGGCGCGGTTGGATCCGGGCACATTCTGGAATTGCTCGGCTCAACCCTTCAGTCCTCCAGCGGCAATGCCCTGAATGAATTTGCGTTGAGCCAATAGGAAAGCGATCACGAGCGGTGCGGTGACGATAACGGCGGCAGCCATCAGCGGGCCGACATTGTCGCCGGATTCCTGATCGCGAAAATAAAGGATGCCGCGCGGCGGCGTGGCCAGATTCGGGTCCGTCGTCGCGATCAGCGGCCAGAACAGGTCGTTCCAGTGCGCGGTGACCGAGAAGATCGCGAATGCCGTCGCGGCCGGCAGGGCCAGGGGGAAAGCGATGCGCCAGACAATGGCGGTCTCGCTCATCCCGTCCACGCGGGCTGCATCAAACAGATCCGCCGGCAATTGCGCGAAAAACTGCCGGAAGAGGAAAATGCCGAATGCGGTCTGAATGAACGGCAGGATCAGCGCCCACATCGTGTTCAGAATGCCGATTTGGGCAAAGCCCAGAAAAATCGGGATCGCCGTCACATGGAATGGCACCAGAAGGGCGGCGACGACCAGACCGAAAAGCAGGCCGCGCCCGGCAAATCTGCGCTGGGCAAGCGCATAGGCGCACGGAACGGCGAACAGGATCTGGAAGAAAAGGATGCCCGTCACCATCACAAGCCCGTTCCACAGAAACAGGGGAATGTCCGTTTCGGTGAGCGCAAAGGTGAAATTGCTCCATTCGATCTGCGACGGCAGGAACTCGATTGTCGTCGTGAAGATCTCGTCGCGCGGTTTGAACGCCAGTGACAGCATCCACACGAAGGGCAGCAGAATGACGGCTGCACCCGTCAGCAGGAGAACGAGAGGTAGCACGCGGCTGCGGATCGGATGGTTCATCGGTAATGCACCCGCTTTTCGACAAAACGGAACTGGATGAGGGCGAGCGCGAGCAGGAAGGCGAAAAACACCATCGTGATGGCGCTGGCGTAGCCGGCCTTGAAGTAGACGAAACCTTCCCGGTAAAGCGCATAGACAAGCGTGTCCGATGCGAATGCGGGACCGCCCTTGGTCATCGTGGCCACGGTTTCAAACACGCGGAACGCATTGGTCGCGGTCACGACCATCACGAACAGTGTCGTCGGTCCGAGCATCGGCCATGTGACGGTCCAGAAACGCGACCACCCGCTCCCCGCGCCGTCAACTTCGGCGGCGTCATAGAGTTCTGACGGGATTGCCGCGAGGCCGGCCAGAAAAAGCACCATGTTGTAGCCGACACTCTGCCAGATGCCGATCATGGAGAGTGTGTAAAGCACCAGCCCGCGGTCGCTGAGCCAGTTTGGCGTCGGCAGCCCCATCGAGAACAGCGTCTGGTTCACAATCCCGAGTGAGGGGTGCAGAACCATCTGCCAGGCGACGGACATGGCGACCAGTGTTGCCGCCACCGGCAGGAAGTAAACCGTCTTCAACACGTTGGAGAGACGCGGAGCCCAGTTCGACATCTGATGCAGCCCGGCCGCGACAAGCAGGCCGAAGCCGACCGAGAACGGGATCACGATCGCCACATAGATCAGCGTGTTGGTGACTGCGCGCCTTCCGATGCTGGAGGAAAAGAGCTTGATGTAATTGTCCAGGCCGCTCCAGTTGAAGCTCGCAGCGCCGAACTGGTAGTCGGTGAAGGACAGGACCGCGACAATGGCAACTGGCAGGAAGATGAAGAGAAACAGCGCAAGGGTCGCCGGCCCGACGAGCCACAGATCGGTCAGCGCCTGACGCCGTTCGATTGACAGCCTCATGGGGTTGTCCTCCGCCGAACGCCCGTTGCAGCGTCAAACAGATGCAGTTTGTGCGGCGCGTACCCGAGGCGGACTTCGCTGCCGGGTGCGGGCACGTCGAAATCGGCAGGCGCTATCGCCCGGATCTCTGTGCCTTTCGCGCTGCGCAGGCTGAGAACGATTTCCGAGCCCAGATATTCGGCAGATTCCAGCCGCCCGGTCAGTGCGCCGGTCGCGGCGGGCGCAAGATCTTCGGGCCGCAGGCCGACGATGGCCCCGTCGACATCGATCCCGTCGCCCGGCTCAAGGAAGTTGATGGCGTTATGTCCGATGAAGGCCGCGACGTCTCGATTTGCCGGGCGCTCATAGAGCTCCCGAGGCGCGCCCGCCTGTGCGACATCGCCGCCGATCATCACGACGATCTGGTCGGCCATGGCCATCGCTTCGGTCTGGTCATGCGTCACATAGACGAACGCCTTGCCGGTTCTGCGATGCAGCGCGCTGATCTCGGAACGCATGCGAATGCGCAGCCGCGCATCGAGGTTGGACAAGGGCTCATCGAGAAGAAACAGCGCAGGATCACGCACCAGCGCGCGCCCCAGGGCCACACGCTGCTTCTGCCCTCCCGACAGCTGGCCGGGTTTCCGGTCCAGCAGTTCTGCCAGCCCCAGACTTTCAGCCGCTTCGCCAACCTTCGAGAGAATGGTCCGGCGCGCCTCTGCCGCTCCCGGCACGAGAGAGCCGAGAAACGGGACGCGCCCCAGTGCTGAAAGGTGCCGCATGGTGAGCGGCAGGGCGATGTTCTGCGCGACAGTCAGATGCGGATAAAGCGCATAGGACTGGAACACCATGGCGACGTTGCGTTCATAGGCGCTCAGACCGCTCACATCGGAGCCGCCGAGAAGCACCTCGCCGGATGTCGGCCGGTCGAGACCGGCCATGATGCGCAGACTGGTGGATTTGCCGCATCCGGAAGCGCCGAGAAGCGCGGTAAAGCTTCCCTGCGCAATCGTGATCGATACCTTGTCCAGCACGGTCTTATCGCCAAAGCGTCGCGTGACGTCGCGCAACTCAAGTATTGCTGACATGGGTGTATGTCGCCCTCTCGAATGTGAGATAGTTTACACGTATCAGGCCAATATGTAACCTTTATGACAATATAGCACTGGCAATGAGGTGCGACGACAAACGCTCGATTGCATCGTCAGCGCCGTTCGCGCGCTCTGTCCCCTCGATATCAGGCGCATCTCCAAGGACGATGACCGGCTTCGAGAAATGCAGCCCGTAGGCGATTTCGCTAAGGGTCCCGTAGGAGCCACCGACCGCAACAAGAACAGCACAGGATTTGGCAATGATCATGTTGCGGGCTTCGCTGAAGCCCGTTGCAATGGGCAGCATGATATCATCATTGGCCTCGCGCCAGTCATGGCCCGGCAACAAACCCACCGTAAGACCTCCGGCAGCGCGGCAACCCTTTGCTGCTGCGGCCATAACGCCAGTGCGCCCGCCGCAGATCATCGTGAGGCCGAGCGCGCCTATACCCGCCCCGACCTGCTCGGCCAGCGCCAGCTTTTCCGCATCGCATTCGCGCGGACCGATGACGCCCACGGGAATCCGGCGCGCTGCCGTAGCTGCAAGCTGCGCAATGGCCTGTCGCGCCGTCGCCTCGCGCGCGCCCTCGGGCGCGGCTGCCGGCTTCCAGGACCAGTCCCAGGGATCCAGACGGCCATTGACGCTGTAGACGGTCCCGTCCGACAGACGATAGATCGGTTGTGTCATTTTATGCCTCGCTTTTCTTGCGCATGTTCAGTATTGTAAGTTTTCTTACATTACAGCGAGCATCTGAACAAGCACATGAAGCATGACGCTCAACGAGCCCAACTGAACACCCGACAAAGCGAGATACTGGCCCGCGCGGAAGCATCCGGCTTTGTGACGATCGAAGGATTGGCTGAAGAGTTCGGCGTGTCGGCGCAGACGGTGCGTCGCGACATCATCCTGCTGTCGGAAGCCGGATTGCTTCAGCGCTTTCACGGCGGCGCAGGTGTCATCGGCAGCACCGAAACCCTGCGCCTGGATCACCAGCACAAGCGCAGTATGGCGGTGGACGACAAATTGCGCGTCGCAGAGGCTGCCGTCGCCCTTCTCCCTGACGGAGCCAGCGTTTTCTTCGATGTTGGCACGACGAGCGAAATGACAGCCAGCGTCCTGAACCAGCGTCCCGGCTTTCGGGTATTCACCAACTCAATGCGCGTCGCCCTCGCCTTCGACCCCGCGCAGCATGACGTCAATGTCCTTGGCCGCAAGGTCGAGGGGCGCGACGGCTCGCTTGTCGGAGAGGAAATCATGCTCTCTCTCGCAGCCCTGCGCTTCGACTTCGCGCTGATCGGGTGCTCCGCAGTGGATACCGAGGGGCGCGTGATGGATTTCGACCTGTCGAAGATCGCAGTCAAAAAGGCCGCCATGAAGGCAGCCTCCCGCAAGCTCCTGATCGCCGCACCCAGCAAGTTCGGCCGCACGGCGCTCTCCGCCTTTGCCGAGATTTCGGAATTCGATGCAGTGGTTGACGGGACCCCGGCGTAGAGGCGCTGCAAACCAACCCGACCGGGCGCAAGACACCGCCCAACCTCACTCAGGCAAGCCACTGATCTGGCGGCACAGCATTTGCTGAGCGACATCGCTCAGCAAATGCTTATCCGAAGACCGCGCCTGCGCACATTGGGGCGAATGGGCCTATCGCAAACCATCCTGCCCTGTACGCACCGGGGACAGGCTCCGCTTCACCAAAAATCAACAGCCGCCCCTCAACAAAAGCCGGCCTTGGCGCACATTGAAACGCCAAAGCAACGCTATTGCACGCCCCTTTAGCGGCTCACTTCTCGCCGACCCGACGACCGCAGCGGAATTGATATTGACTATATATACGCATTAACGTATATACGAATTCATGAATATTAAAACTGCCATCAACCCGGATGAAATGCGCACCGCCGTAGACCAGGCGAGCGAGCTGATGAAGGCGCTGTCGAACCCGCACCGCCTTTTGATCCTTTGCAGCCTGAACGACGGTGAGAAATCCGTTGGGCAACTCGCGGAGTTCCTCGGCATTCGCGATTCCACGGTTTCGCAGCATCTGGCGCTGCTGCGTCGGGACGGCATCATTGCCGGCCGCCGCGACGGTCAGACCATCTGGTACCACATCGAGGTCGACATCGCGCGTGAGGTGGTGGGCGTGCTCTACAATCACTACTGCTCAGCCGACACCTGATCACCCGCCGCCTGAAGCGTGCCAACCAGCCCAACCAGCGCCGCTCATCGTCAGCGCACAAATCAACCACAAGACAACATCCGCACAGAAACGCAGACAGCATCATTCGACTGTCAGCCGCCTGTCGATCATGACAATGAACAAGAGGACGTTTCCATGACAGCCAAGCCCGAAGTTACCGGCTTTTTTGATCCGCGCACCTGGTCGATCCAGTATGTCGTCGCCGATCCTGAAACCGGCAAATGCGCCATCATCGACCCTGTTCTCGACTATGACGAGAAGTCGGCAGCGACAGCGACCACACATGCCGACAACATTCTCAACTTCATTGCCAGCAAGGGCTATGAGATCGAGTGGATTCTCGACACGCATCCGCACGCCGACCACTTTTCTGCCGCTGCCTATCTCAGGGACAAAACCGGAGCGCCGACCGCAATCGGTGAGAAGGTGACAGAGGTCCAGAAGCTGTGGAAGGGGTTTTACAACTGGCCCGATTTCCCGGCAGACGGCTCGCAGTGGGACAAGCTCTTCGCCGATGGCGAGACCTTCAAGATCGGCAACATCCCTGCAAAGGTGATGTTCTCACCCGGCCATACGCTCGCTTCGATCACGTATGTGATCGGTGACGCCGCTTTTGTTCACGACACACTGTTCATGCCTGATGGCGGCACGGCCCGCGCGGACTTTCCCGGCGGCAGCGCGACAGAACTCTGGAAGTCCATTCAGGATATTCTGGCCCTGCCCGACGAAACGCGCATCTTCACCGGCCACGACTATCAGCCGGGCGGGCGAGAGCCCATGTGGGAATCGACCGTGGCCGAGCAGAAGGCGAAGAACATCCATATGTCGGTCTACAAGACTGAATCGGAGTTCGTCACCGCACGGGACGCGCGCGACAAGACGCTTTCCATGCCGAAGTTGATCCTGCACGCCCTGCAGATCAACACCAATGCCGGACGGCTGCCGGAACCCGAGAAGAACGGACAGCGCTATCTCAAGATTCCGATGAACCTGCTGGAAGGTGCCGCCTGGGACGACTGATGGAGGATTGCAGTTCTGGGTGGAGCCCAGCGACAAAAGGGAAAGGGGGCGGAACGGCCGCCTTCCCGGAGAAGCACACCACCTGGAACCGCCCACCACTTCCCCCGGCCTGAGCACTCCTCAAACCGTCGACATCAAGGACCTAGAATAAATGACTGAATTCACCCCGTGGCTCTCGCTGCTGGGCGGCAGCCTGATCGGCCTTGCCGCAGTGCTGCTGATGGCTTTCCACGGCCGCATAGCCGGCATGACCGGAATCCTCTCCGCTCTCATCCCACCCCTTTCAAGCGACTGGGGCTGGCGCGCGGCATTCATTGTCGGAGCCATCGGCGCACCGGCATTGATCGTGGGCCTGACGGGCTACACCATTCCCTTTGAAAGCCCCACCCCTGCGCCCTGGCTCATCGTCGGCGGGCTGATTGCGGGTGCCGGCGCTTATTTCGGTTCGGGCTGCACCTCCGGCCATGGTGTCTGCGGCATGGCGCGTGTTTCGCCTCGCTCGATCGTCGCAACGCTCACATTCATGGCGTCGACCGCCATCACCGTCTTTGTCATCCGTCACGTCATCGGAGGTCTTTAATGACCCGGATCTTCTCCGCTCTCGTCATTGGCCTGATCTTCGGGGCCGGCATTGCACTCTCCGGCATGGCAAATCCGGCAAAGGTGCTGAACTTCTTCGATATTGCCGGAAGCTGGGATCCTTCCCTCGCCTTCGTCATGGGCGGCGCCCTCGTGGTTACCGCCATCGGATACACATTTGTCCTGAAGCGCAAAGCACCGGTCTTTGACCGGCTGTTCCACCTGCCGACGCGCCGGGATATCGATCTGCCGCTTCTCGCAGGCTCGGCTGTGTTCGGCATCGGCTGGGGCATCACCGGCTTTTGCCCGGGCGGCGCAATCCCGGCGCTGGGGCTGGGCTATTCCGATGCCTGGGTATTCGTCGGCTCGATGGTCGCCGGCATCGCGCTTGCCAGAATTGCCCGGCACACCATGGCCGCACGCGCAGCCGGAAAGGCGGTCTGAAAATGTGGCCCTTTAGTCTTTTCCGGAAATCCGGGAAAACGAACGTCCGGAAGATCGACGAACGTTTCGCGACCGCCGGGCAGGTTCGGCCCGAAGACATCGCTCAACTGGCGCAGGAAGGCTATGTCGCCATTCTCTGCGCGCGGCCCGACAATGAAGAGCCGGGTCAGCCCGCATTCGCGGTCATTGCCTGCGAGGCGGAGAACCACGGCATGAAAGCCGTCCATGTCCCGGTCACGGGAGCGCCGTCGGCGGCACAGGCCGACCGCTTCAAGGAAGCTATGAAAGCCTTCGACGGGCCGGTTCTGGGATATTGCCGATCCGGCGCACGGGCCGCCGTGCTCTACTCATCCATCAGGCAGTGATCTGCCGGTAACCGACCCCACGCCATCGCGCCGGACGCGATGGCGTCCACCCCTTATTCGCGTGACAGACCGATCATGACCAAAGCATCTCGATATTTTCCGTTTCTCCAATGGATCAGGGACTATGACGGAACGGTGCTGACCAGCGACCTTCTGGCTGCGGTCATCGTCACGATCATGCTGATCCCGCAATCACTCGCCTACGCCATGCTGGCCGGCCTGCCGGCAGAAGTCGGCCTCTACGCCTCGATCCTGCCTCTGGTGGCCTATGCGATATTCGGCACCAGCCGCACACTCGCTGTCGGCCCCGTCGCCGTCGTCTCGCTGATGACCGCCTCGGCCGTCGGGCAGATTGCAGCGCAGGGCACGCTGGACTATCTCACCGCAGCAATCGCGCTGGCGCTGCTGTCCGGTGGCATGCTCATCATCATGGGCATTTTCAGGCTCGGCTTCCTCGCCAATTTCCTGTCACATCCGGTGATATCGGGCTTCATCACCGCATCGGGCCTGCTGATCGCTGCCGGACAGCTTCGCCACATCCTCGGCGTATCGGGTGGCGGCGGCACGCTTCCAGAAATCCTCGGATCGCTGTCCGGTCAGTTCACCGCCATCAATCCGGTCACGCTCGCCATCGGCGTCAGCGTTCTGGCCTTCCTGTATTTCGCCCGCAAATATCTAAAGCCCCTGCTGGTCGCCGCGGGCATCCCTGCGCGCGCCGCAGACATGGTGGCGAAAGCAGCTCCGATCCTCGCGGTTGCAGCAACGGTTGCACTGGCTACCGCCCTCGATCTGGGTACGCGCGGCGTCGCGCTGGTTGGCGCGATACCGCAGGGCCTGCCAGCCTTCGGCGCACCTGCTCTCTCGCTCGATCTCCTGTCGACGCTTCTCGTACCTGCCTTCCTCATTTCGGTGGTCGGCTTTGTCGAATCCGTTTCCGTGGGGCAGACCCTTGCGGCCAAGCGGCGGCAGCGCATCAATCCCGATCAGGAGCTGATCGGACTGGGTGCCGCCAACATTGCTGCCGGTCTTTCATCCGGCTATCCCGTGACCGGCGGCTTTGCGCGCTCCGTGGTCAATTTCGACGCCGGCGCACAGACCCCTGCCGCAGGCGTTTTCACCGCTGTCGGGATCGCGCTCGCAGCTTTGTTCCTCACCCCGCTGCTCGCCAGCCTGCCGCAGGCGACGCTTGCCGCAACGATCATCGTTGCCGTGCTCTCGCTGGTGGATTTCGGAGCGGTGCGCCGGGTCTTCGCCTATTCCAGATCCGACTTCGCAGCCATGGCCGCCACCATCCTCGTCACGCTTGGCTGGGGCGTCGAACTCGGCATCGTTGCCGGTGTCCTGCTGTCGCTGCTGCTGCACCTTTACCGGACCAGCAAGCCACACACGGCCATCATCGGCCAGGTGCCCGGCACCGAGCACTACCGCAACATCGAACGGCATTCCGTCCTCACCAGCCCGGAAATCCTGTCGATCCGCGTCGATGAAAGCCTGTACTTTGCCAATTCGCGCTACCTTGAAGACACGATCGCCAAGCACGTGGCCGCCCGGCCGGACCTCAAGCACGTGATCCTGATGTGTTCGGCTGTTAACGCGATCGATGCATCGGCGCTGGAAAGCCTCGAAGAGATCAACCGTCGCCTCGCCGATGCCGACCTCGGCTTTCACCTGTCGGAGGTCAAAGGGCCGGTCATGGACCGCCTCGGGGACACTGAATTCCTGAAACATCTCAACGGCAGGGTCTTCCTCAGCCAGCACGAAGCGGTTTCGGCGCTCAGGGAACCCCGTCAACCTGTAATGGAAAGAGCGACCATCGACGCCTGACGCCCGCGCCCGGAGCCCGCAAAGCGGCTCCGGGGGCAAGGAATTTTCTCTTCCTTCGCAAGCACCGGGGATCCAGAGGTCTTCCCTTTCGCGACTTTCCACGGCCCCGTCAAAAGCCGTCGTTACGCTGTGCAGTCGTTGTATACTGAATGGATCCCTGCTGTGCACCATAAGTGTGACAGAAACCGCTGTTTGCCAAGTTATCGGCACAGCCATCTACTGCATGCTGTTCAAATATGATAAACGCGGCCAAATAAGAGCAATTCAGCGGGGCCGTTCGTGGCGGAAGAGCAAAAAACAGAAACGAAAGAACCACTTTACGTCGTTCCTCCCGTCACAAGGGCGATTGCACTGCTTCGTTATATCGCGGCGGGCAATCGGTGCCGCAACATCAGCAATGCCGCAAAAGCGCTCGACATAAATCGCACCACGCTCATCCGCCTTCTTGCAACGCTCGAGACTGAAAGCATCATCGAACCGATTGCCGACGATGGTGGTTATCGCCTCGGTACCGGACTGATCGCGCTGGCGTCGGAAGCGCTGAACGAACGCAGCATCCTTCAGGTGGCGCGACCGTTCCTCAAGCAGCTTGTCGATTCGCTTAACCTGTCAGCACATCTTGGCGTTCTGGAGGGGCGTGAGATCGTGTATCTGGCGCGCGAAACGCCGAATTCCCACCTCGCCAGCACGGTGCGCGAAGGCACAAGATTGCAGGCCCATGCGACAACGATCGGCCGCATTCTTCTGGCGGAACTGCCGATCGCATCGCTTCGTTCGCTCTATGCCGGTCAGGCAATGGAATCCTTCACGACCAAAACGCGCACGACGCTTGCCGAGCTTGAAAAACAGCTACTGGCGGATCGCGCGCGCGGGATCGCCTGGAGCGTCGCGAACTTCGAACCTGAGATCGGATCCGCTGCGGTTGCCATCCACGACCACCAAGCGCGCGCCGTCGGCGCCATCAATGTAACCGGCCACGCCAGCGTCTTCGCCGAGGACGGGCCCCACGCCGGGAAAATCGAGCAGGAGCTCAAGGCCGTCGCACGCGCCATGTCCGAAGCGCTGGGTTATCGCGGCTGGTCAGCCGATCAATTGTAGGTGTAGCCGTAGGAAAGCGGGAAGGTGCCGCTCCGCAATCGCCTGTTTCCCACAAGCGCATTGCGCAGCCAAAGGCGACCATGCACCTGCGTGTCAGCGAAGTCTGCGTTTTCCGGCAATTGCGCGGCCTCGCACCACAATCCGCCCAGCCACTCGGCCTTTTGGAAAGACGCCTTTCCCCGCACCCACACGCCGTGCAGCGAAAAATTCCCGTAGCACGCGACACGCTGAAAATTCGCTCCCATTGCAAAGTCCGCCCTGTCAAACCGTGCGATGCCGCGGAACTCCGCTCCTTCGAAACATGCTTCAGCAGCAAAAATCGCCTGATCGAAGCGGGCATCATTGGTGAACACCGCATGTGCGAAAAGGGTCTTTCCGCCAAAACGCGCATTGCTGAACCAGCTTACGCCGAGAAAGCGGGTGCCCGTCGCATCGATACCGTCAGGAAAAGATGCGCCCGTGAAGTCCACACCCGTAAGGTCGAGCCCGGCTAGATCCAGGGTGCCCTCGCAGACGACACCGGAAAGGTCTACGCAATCTCCATGCCTCCAGGGTGCGCAGACCAGCGCCCGTATCTCGGCCGCCTTCATCACGCGGTCTCGCTGACTTTTTCCTCGGCCAGCGCCACGATCTGCGCGGCCCAGGGGAAAGCCAGATCTTCAGCCATATCGCCGCCTGACGCATCATGCGTTATGCGCTCGCCGATCTGCACCGCGCCCTGTGAGGCCAACAGTTCCGCAAGCCCCTTGCTGCCGAAGCCGAAAGTCTCTTCGTATTCGCTGTCACCCAGACCGAAAATGCCGAAATGGACGCCTGCCAGATCCGGTGTGGATGCCTGCAAAGCGGCGGCAAAGGGCTGCGCCGAAGCCGGCAATTCGCCATCGCCATATGATGAACAGACAATCAGATAAAGCCGGCCGGTCTCGAATGCTTCGGGCGAAAAATCCGACAGATTGCAGCAACCGACATCGTGCTCGCCTGAAAGCTCGCCCACAATGTCCTCGGCCAGCATTTCGGCATTGCCGGTCTCGGTGCCGTAAAGAAGCATAATGTTCATTGTTGAGGCTCCTTTTTCTGAAAGGCGAGCGCCAGCATGGCGTCCCGCGAAGCGATCTTGGCGCGGCAGCGGTTCTGCGGGGCGGCGGCGATTTCGGCTGCGTCGATGCGTTTCCAGCCCTGATAATCGACCGCATCGGCCCACCCAGGGAAAGCTTTGCAGCCTGGCTTCACCGCCGATCCGTCATTTGTCTGCAGGTCAGTTAGAATGCGCTCTGCCAGACGCTGCGCATCAGCGCGGTTGTCAGGGATGGTTCCTTGCGGGCCACGGCGAAACCAGCCCGTTGCATAAAGGCCAGCATCGATGACACCGGCTTCCGGGTCCACAGCCCCGCCGATCATCGCATCGCGGGGCAGCCCTTCCTGCGCCGCGAACCCAATCGCGGTGATAAAGGCGCTGCATGGCAGGACAAGGAGCTCGCCCTGCCTGTCTTCGAAACGGGCCTCCTGAAGACGACCGTCGACACCGGAAAGCTCGACCGGGGTAAGGCCAAAACGAAAAGTGATGCGACGCTCGCCGGAACCATGACCGTCAATCGCTTCGAGCGCTGCGATCTTCTTCGCCGCAGCCGGGTCGTCGCCGACACCCGCATCAACAACGCGGATGCTCACACCTTCAAGCTTCGCCAGTTCCTTGATCATTACGGGTGTCAACGGCGGAGTAAAAGTCGGCCATTGGGCGGCGCAAAAGTAGTCCACTTTGCGCTGCAAGCGGGGAACGTCGGGAGGGCGTAGCCCGACCAGAGTTTCCCGCTTGCAGCGTCGGC
>NZ_JAFKDE010000017.1 GCF_017255295.1 Nitratireductor aquimarinus | reverse complement strand
CCTTCATGATCGACAGCGCGGTCTCATAGTCCGGGTCGCCGCCCATGAAATAGGTCACGAGCGCGGGACGGTTCTCTTCCTTCAGCCGCGCAAAGCGGCGGTCAATGCGGGTGGTCATGTCAGTCTCTGGTCCTCGTACATCCAGCGCGGCGCCCCCACGCCGTCTTGCATTCCTTGCGGTTGCAGCGGCCTCGGCGCTCGATCACGAACGCGGCAACACCATGCAAACAGATCATCCCTCAGCGTGTTCGCGGATATCGATGGTCACGGCAAAAGCATAGAACCCATCGCGCTCGATCCGGCTTTTAGCCTCATCGGGATCGAACGCGATGCGCGGTTCGCCGTCATCGGCCACATGGGTCAGGAAAGCAAGGTTCTGGCTTTCCCGGATCCCCTGCGGGTTTTCCCTATCGTCGTCCTGGCGGATGGCCACATAGTGGTGCCGGTTTTGCTTGGAGCGATAGATTTCGAACATGTTCAGATCTCCATGCCGAGCATCTTTCCAACGGTATGCACGTCCTTGTCTCCGCGACCGGAGAAATTGACGATCATGATCTGGTCCTTGCCCATGGTCGGCGCGAGCTTGATCGCATGGGCAATCGCATGAGCCGATTCCAGCGCCGGGATGATGCCCTCAAGACGCGTCGTCATCTGGAACGCCTCGATCGCCTCATCGTCCAGAACGGGCGAATAGATCACACGGCCCGAATCCTTCAGCCAGCTGTGCTCCGGCCCGACGCCGGGATAGTCCAGCCCCGCAGACACCGAATGCCCGTCGAGGATCTGCCCGTCATCGTTCTGCAACAGATAGGTGCGGTTGCCATGCAGCACGCCCGGACGGCCAGCCGTCATGGAAGCGCAGTGCTCGTCACCCTCCAGCCCGTGTCCGCCGGCCTCGACGCCGTGGATCTCCACCTGGCGGTCATCGAGGAAGGGATGGAACAGGCCGATGGCGTTCGAGCCGCCGCCCACCGCCGCCACGATGGCGTCGGGCAGCCGGCCCTCCAGCTCCTGGATCTGTTCGCGCGCTTCCGTGCCGATCACCGACTGAAGATCGCGCACCAGCTCGGGATAGGGATGCGGGCCTGCCGCCGTGCCGATCAGGTAATAGGTGTCTTCAACATTGGTCACCCAGTCGCGCAGCGCCTCGTTCATGGCGTCTTTCAGCGTGCCATGTCCCGAAGAGACCGGCTTCACCTCGGCGCCCAGAAGATGCATGCGGAAGACATTCGGCTTCTGCCGCTCCACATCGGTCGCACCCATATAGACCACGCAGGGCAGGCCGAAGCGGGCCGACACGGTGGCCGAGGCCACGCCATGCTGGCCAGCCCCGGTCTCGGCGATGATGCGGGTCTTGCCCATGCGCTTGGCGAGCAGGATCTGGCCGAGGCAATTGTTGATCTTGTGCGAACCGGTGTGGTTCAGGTCTTCGCGCTTGAAGTAGATCTTCGCGCCGCCCAGATGCTCGGTCAGGCGTTCTGCGAAATAGAGCGGCGAGGGGCGACCCGTATAGTGACGGCCGAGATATTCGAGCTCGGCCCGAAACGCCGGATCGTCCTTGGCCTCGTTCCAGTGTTTTTCCAGATCGAGGATCAGCGGCATCAGCGTTTCGGCAACGAACCGGCCGCCGAAGATGCCGAACATGCCGTCATCATCCGGGCCAATCCGGAAGGAATTGGGTTCTGCCGGTTTGTTCAAGGTGTTCTCCTCATGCCAGAACCGCATCGCCTTCGCGCGCCGCCCGGACGGCGCGGAAGAAATTGCGTATCAGATCCGGATCTTTCTCACCGGGCGCACGTTCCACGCCTGACGAAATGTCAATTGCGCGGGGCGACGCGGCATTCAGCGCCGCGCCGATATTGGCCGCTTTCAGCCCACCGGAAAGCATGTAATCCACGCCATCGTCAAGGGCCGCAAGCAGCTCCCAGTCGAAGGATACACCATTGCCGCCGGGAAGGTCAGATCCCTTCGGCGGCTTGGCGTCGAACAGGAAACGGTCGGCGATGCCGCGATAGGGCGTGATCTTCTCGAGATCGGCTGCCTCGCGGATCGCAAAAGCCTTCATCACCGGCAATCCGTACCGCGCCTTCACCTCGGCCACGCGCTCCGGGCTCTCGGCCCCGTGGAGCTGCAGGATATCGGGCTTTGCCGCCGCGACAATGGCGTCGAGCGCCGCGTCATCAGCATTGACCGTGACGGCCACCACATCCGCGCGACCGCGCGCAGCCTCACGCAGGCGTCCGGCCTGATCCGGCTCCACATGGCGCGGGCTCTTTTCAAAGAAGATGAAGCCGATATGGCTCGCTCCGCCGTCCAGCGCGGCAGCCAGCGCTTCCTCGGTCTTCAGACCGCAGATCTTTACGTCGAGTGTCATGTCAGGGAAGTCGCACGAAAAGGCGGCGGAGTCGAGGCACAACGCGATTGAGCCAGCGGGCTGGAGGTGAGGATATGCGGGGCGTCAGGCGGCCAACCGGGGGGAAATGGGGAACGCCAAGCGCCATCTCACAAGCGCACTCAGCCCAACACAACCGTCACTCAAAGCCGATGGCCTGCAATGCGGTTCCGTTGCGCTTGAGCCAGTCCTTGCAGCGATCCGTTTCCGGCGACAGCTCCTTGCAGAGCTTCCAGAAGCGGGGACCGTGGTTCATTTCGCGCAGATGCGCGACCTCGTGCGCGACCAGATAGTCGATCACCAGCGGCGGGGCCATCATGATGCGCCAGGAGAAGGAGAGAACGCCGTCGGAGGTGCAGGAACCCCAGCGGCTTTTGGTGTCGCGGAAGCGGATCGCGCGGGCGCGCTTGTCGATCGTGGCCGTATGCCGGGCGACCAACGCCTCGATATCGCGCTTTGCCTCGCGCTTCAGGAAATCGGCGACACGGCGGGGCAGGTGCTCCGGGTCGCCATAGACGACCAGCACCGGCGCGCCATCACGCGTGGCGACATGTGCGGCCCCGCGACGGCCGGTCTCATGCACGATCAGATGCGGCTCACCACGCACCGGGATCTTGATGCCCGCGCGCACCACAGGGCGCTCGGGCAGCTTTTTCAGCTTTTCCTCGAGCCAGCCCGTGTGGCGGTCCAGAAACGCCTCCACCTCACGCGACCGGGAGAGCCCCGGCGGCACGGTGATGCGAAGACCTCTCCCGCCCGGCTCAATGCGCAGGGTCAGGCGCTTGGCGCGCGCATTCTCAACGATGCGCAAAGGCAGCTCGCGCCCGGCCACCCGGTGCGTGCGTTCGGTCGGCGGTGCGGCGACCTTAAGCCCGATCATTTTGTTGAGAAATCCAAGCGCCATGGTGAAAGTTTAAGCGATTCGTGAGCGAAAATGCGCAAAGAAAACGGCACCTCAAAGAGATGCCGTTCCAGTCATATGCCTGCCGTTTTGGAAAATCAGTCCTCGTCGGTCACGTCCGGCACGGACTTGCCACGGCCTGATTTGCGGCCCTTGTTGCGCTCGTTCATGAAACGATCGAACTCGTCCTGATCCTTGGCGCGGCGCAGTTCGCGCATGTATTCGTCGAACTCGTCACGCGCCTCGTCGAGCTTGCGGCGCTCTTCGGCGAGCCGGTCGAGCTCCTTGTTGCGCCAGTCGTCAAAGGCAACGTTGCCGGTAAACGACTGGCTCCGCGAGGCGCGGCGGCAGCCGGCGAAGACTTCATCAGTCTTGCGGTTGACGTCCTTCTTGAACTCCCCGAGGCGATCACCCCACAGAATGTAAGCGAGCATGGCGAGGCCGAGCGGCCAGAAAACCATGAAACCCACCACCATCAGAGCAATCGTCGCTGGCGTCCAGGCAGGACGGATAAGTGCAGAATTTGTCATGATCACCCGTTCCTTTCCTTGAGCATGCAACCCCCGGGAAGTTGCATGAATTCGAGATGGGGGCTGTTTTTCAGGTTTCAAGGAAATGGTAAACGAGAAACAGACAAACCTTTGTTTTTCCTATATTTATTTCCGCACTCACCGGCCAATTTCAACAATTGGCCTAAACCGGACGCTCGATCAAACCTTCCAGCGACCGCAAGATCAACGCGATATCCTGGGGTCTGGAAAGCCGGTGATCGCCATCGCCGATCAGCGAGATGGTGACATCGTCTGCCGGCAGATGCTCGGCCAGCCGCATGGCATGGGCGAAAGGCACATCGGGATCTGCCTTGCCCTGCAGGATATGCACCGGGCAATGGGTGTCGATGACGCCGTCGAGCACCAGGTTCTTCCTGCCGTCCTCGAAAAGCGCACGCGTGTAAACATAGGGCTCGTCGGAATATTCGGACGGCTCTTCCATATAGCCCTTCTCTTCCAGATCCCGCCGGTTGGCGTCCGAAAGCTTCGGCTCGACCAGCACGCTGGTGAAATCGGGCGCGGGCGCAAGAAGAAGAAGGCCGGCCAGCCGGTCGCCCTCGCCCGCCCTGTTGAGTTCCTGCGCCATGCGCAGTGCGATCCATGCGCCCATGGACGAGCCGACGAGGATCTGCGGGCCTTCGGTCATGGCGCGAAACACACCGAGGCTCTGCTCGAGCCAAAGGGATATGGTGCCATCGCGGAAGGCGCCGCCGGACTCGCCATGGCCCGAGTAATCATGCCGCAGGAAGGCGTGTCCCGCCTCGCCGGCCCACGCATCAAGCGCCTCGGCCTTGGTGCCCAGCATGTCGGACTTGTAGCCGCCCAGCCAGACAACGCCCGGCGCTCTGCCGGTCCGGTGTCGATAAGCGATGTCCGTATCGCCGATCTTCAGGAAGCTGGGGGTGGCGTCCGTCATGGTTTGGCTCCTTATTTACCCGGATAAATTCTTTCAACCGCACCGTTTCCGGCATAATCAAAAGGTGCGACGTGATTCTTTTGACCTTATATGCTATTGACACTTCGCCTGCCGAGACGACATACGCCTCGGCTAAACAGTGCCGAAACCCAGTGATTTAACAATTCGAGGAGATCACGACCATTCGCAGACCATTCAAAGCGCCGCCTCAGAAAGTAGAAGGCCCGCGCGCAAACCGCGACATCCGGGTTCCCCAGATTCAGCTCATCGACGACGAAGGCAACAACCGCGGCGTGCTCGCCACGGAAGATGCCCTGCGTCTTGCAGAAGAGGCCGGACTTGACCTGGTTGAGGTGGCAGCGAACGCCAAGCCGCCTGTGTGCAAGATCACCGATCTCGGCAGGATGAAATATCAGACTCAGAAGAAGGCTGCCGAGGCGCGCAAGAAGCAGAAGACCATCGAGATCAAAGAGATCAAGATGCGTCCGAACATCGACTCTCATGATTATGAGGTGAAGATGAAGGCTGTGCGCCGTTTCTTCGAGGCTGGCGACAAGGTCAAGCTGACGCTCCGTTTCCGTGGCCGCGAAATGGCCCATATGGAACTCGGCATGAAGCTCCTCAACCGCGTCAAGGAAGAGGTCGAGCCGATTGCCAAGGTGGAAGCCGAGCCCAAGCTCGAAGGCCGCCAGATGATGATGGTTCTGGCGCCCCGCACCACGTAACAGGCCTGCGCCCGCAAGGGCCGGGGCCGTTCGACGCGATAAAGCCGGAACTTTGTCCGGCTCTTCCCCCACAAAATGCCGCATTCCCTCCCTAGCAAAATCATAAACATGGTTTGCTAGGGGGTTTTCGCGTGTCCATTCACCAGATTGCGCTTGGACAGTTCCAGCGCCTGCGCATCGCCAGTTTCTGGCTGATTGCCTCTCTGCTGTGCGGCTTCGTTCTCTTTTTCCATTCCGGCTGGGCGCATTACCAGCCACTCGGCATTGATGTTGAGGAGATCATCGAGATCGCCGGCCTCGGCCTGATCGGCATCGCCATCGTGGGCAGGCTCTGGTGCACGCTCTATATCGGCGGGCGCAAGGCGGCGGAGCTGGTGCAGGACGGCCCCTACTCGATCACACGCAATCCGCTCTATGTCTTCTCCACCATCGGCGCGATGGGTGTGGGCGCGCAGACCGGCAGCATCATCGCGGCGATGATCTGCGGTGCTCTGGCCGCTTTCATTCTCAGCATCACCGCACAGCGCGAAGAACACCACCTGCGCGACACTTTCGGCGACGCCTATGACGCCTACGCAGCGCGCGTGCCTTCCTTCCTCCCGAACCCAAAGCTCTTTCACGATCCCAAGACGCTGACCATCCTGCCGGAGCGGCTTTACGGAACGCTGCGGGACGGCCTGATCTTCTTTCTGGCCATGCCGGCCTTCGAACTGGTCGAATATGTCCAGGATCTCGGGCTGCTGCCCACTCTGTTCCGTCTCTACTGATCCGGCCCCGCAACCCCGCCCCGCAACGCGGCCAAATCAGGAGTTGCGCAATCTTTCGCCCCCCGCTATAAGGCCGCGTTCCTGGACCGGCCGGCAGGGCATGCCGTGGCGGTCCTTAATGCTGAAAAGCACACGCAGGGAACCGAGCAGACGAAATGCGGCTCAGGCCGCCGCCGGATTTCCGGCGCTCCTCGCGGAGCCGTTTGCACCGACACACCGGCGTGAGCCAAGAACGGAGAAGCAAAATGCCCAAGATGAAGACGAAGTCTTCTGTCAAGAAGCGGTTCAAGGTAACCGCCACCGGCAAGGTGAAAGTCGCAGCTGCTGGCAAGCGCCACGGCATGATCAAGCGTTCCAACAAGTTCATCCGCGATGCCCGCGGCACGATGGTTCTTTCCGATCCCGATACGAAGATCGTGAAGAAGTTCATGCCCTACGGCCTGTAATCGCAGGAACCCGGAACACATTTAAGGAGATCATGTCATGGCACGCGTAAAGAGGGGCGTTACCGCCCACGCCAAGCACAAGAAGGTCATGAAAGCCGCCAAGGGTTTCTACGGCCGTCGCAAGAACACCATTCGCATCGCCAAGCAGGCGGTCGAAAAGTCGATGCAGTACGCCTACCGCGATCGCAAGGCTCGCAAGCGCAATTTCCGCGCTCTGTGGATCCAGCGCATCAACGCCGGCGCACGCGAACACGGCCTGACCTATGGCCGCTTCATCGACGGTCTGAACAAGGCCGGCATCGAGATCGATCGCAAGGTGCTGGCCGACATGGCCGTGCATGAGCCGCAGGCATTCGCCGCTCTGGTGAAGAAGTCCAAGGAAGCGCTCGTGTACCTCAAGGACACCACCCCGAATGCTTTTGAAAGCGCTGTCGCCTAAGGCCAGCGCTTCCCGAAGCAATCAGGTTTAGTTCGGGAAACCCGCGCTGGCAGGGCTGGCGCGGGTTTTTCTTTGTGATGAAGACCATGAACGACGAGACGAGACACGAGCAGGACGTTCTTTCGCCGGAAGCGACGGCGACACTGCTGCGCATGCTCATCACCGGTGAGCGCGAGCGCGTCTCCTCGCTCGTGCTCGACGGACAGACCGTCTGGATCAAGCGTTACGATGTGGAGCGGGTGCCGGTGGCTAAATGGCTGCACACGGCGCTGACGCCGCTGATGCCCTCCGCCTTTCTGCGCGCGTCACCTAAAACGAACAGGGCAAGCGCCATCGACCGTGAAGCGCGCAAGCTCGAAGCCTTCCGCGCCGCAGGGCTGCCAACGGCGAAACTGCTCTTCCGCAACGACAGGGTGCTCGTTCTGTCGAATGTGGCTCCCATCGCCCAGAACGAGCTGGCCATGCTGGCGCAGCACGGCGAAGACGCCGCCCATGACAGGCTCCTCGTTGACGCGGCGCGGGCCCTGCACGACGCGCACAGGCGCGGGTTGTGTCACGGCCGTCCTCACCCGCGCGACATGTTCATCACCAGCGATGAACGCTGGGGCTTCGTCGACTTCGAGGAAGAACCGGAAGCCTCCATGCCGCTTGCCACGGCGCAGGCGCGTGACGTCTGGCTTCTGTTTCTGCAGATCTGCATGCAGGCGAAGCAGCCCGAAACGCCGCAGGCGGCGTTCGACGCCTATTTCGCCACCCCGCCTTCCGGAGTGCGCGACGCACTGCGGCGGATCGTCCGATTTCTCTCGCCGCTCATCCCCTTTCTCGGCGCAATCGAGCACAGGGGGCTTGGCAGCGACGGCAAGCGCGTGTTGAAAGCGACACGGTTTCTCAAAACGGCTCTCGGCAACGCGGCGGCCAGCCCCGCCGAAATGAGCCAGCACGACATCAAACCCAAAAAGGGCTACGAGGCATGAGCGAACTCGAAGAACTGGAAAAGACCATCGCCGGGCAGATCGCCACGGCCGCCGACGAGCAGGAGATCGAGGCGGTGCGCGTTGCGACGCTCGGCAAAAAGGGCTCGGTCTCGCAGATGCTGAAGACGCTCGGCTCCATGTCGCCGGAAGAGCGGCAGGTGATGGGCCCGGCGATCAACGGTCTCAAGGCGCGCGTCACCGAAGCGCTGACCACAAGGCGCACCGAGCTGCGCGAAGCCGCCATCGATGCCCGGCTGGAGCGTGAGAAGGTCGATGTGACCCTGCCCGTACGCCGCCCGCCGGCCGAGCGCGGCCGCATCCACCCGATCAGCCAGGTGATCGACGAGATCACGGCCATCTTCGCCGATATGGGCTTCGCCATCGCCGAAGGTCCGGACATCGAGACCGACTATTACAACTTCACGGCGCTTAACTTCCCCGAAGGCCATCCGGCCCGCGAGATGCACGACACCTTCTTCTTCCCGCCGGATGAGAAGGGTGAGCGCAAACTCCTGCGCACGCACACCTCGCCTGTTCAGATCCACACGATGGAAGCCCAGGAACCGCCGATCCGCATCGTCATTCCGGGCAAGACCTACCGTCAGGATTCCGATGCGACGCACTCGCCCATGTTCCACCAGCTCGAAGGGCTGGTGATCGACAAGACGGCCAATGTCGCCAACATGAAGTGGGTCCTGCAGGAATTCTGCAAATCCTTCTTCGAGGTGCCGCAGCTGAACATGCGCTTCCGCCCGTCCTTCTTCCCCTTCACCGAGCCGAGCCTGGAAGTGGACATCCAGTGCGACCGCTCGCAGCCGGGCGAAGTGCGCTTCGGCGAGGGCAATGACTGGATGGAGATCCTCGGCTGCGGAATGGTGCACCCCAATGTGCTGCGCGCCTGCGGTCTCGATCCGGACGAGTATCAGGGCTTTGCCTGGGGCATGGGCATCGACCGCATCGCCACGCTGAAATACGGCATGCCTGACCTGCGCGATTACTTCGACGCGGATGTGCGCTGGCTGGAGCATTACGGCTTCCGCCCGCTCGACCTGCCGACGCTTTTCGGCGGCCTCAGCGCTTAAGGAGATAGACCATGAAATTCACGCTCTCCTGGCTCAAGGAGCACCTTGAGACCGACGCCACGCTCGACGAGATCGTCGAGAAGCTCACCATGATCGGCCTTGAGGTCGAAGAGGTGGACGACAAGGCGTCGCTGAAGCCGTTCGTGATCGCGAAGATTCTGACGGCCGAGCAGCATCCCGATGCCGACCGGCTGCGGGTTCTTTCCGTCGACACGGGCGACGGCAAGCCGGTTCAGGTGGTCTGCGGCGCGCCCAATGCGCGTGCGGGCCTTGTCGGCGCGTTCGCGGCGCCCGGCGCTTATGTGCCCGGCATCGACGTGACGCTCTCCGTCGGCAAGATCCGCGGCGTGGAAAGCCACGGCATGATGTGCTCGGAACGCGAGCTGCAGATGTCGGACGAGCACAACGGCATCATCGACCTGCCCGAAGACGCCCCCGTCGGCACTTCGTTCGCAAGCTGGGCGAACCTTGACGACCCGGTGATCGAGATCGGCCTGACGCCGAACCGTCCCGACTGCACCGGCGTGCATGGCATTGCCCGCGATCTGGCGGCTGCCGGCCTTGGCACGCTCAAGGATGCGCCCATTGCGCCGGTTGCCGGCAAGGGCGCGTGCCCTGTCGAGCTGACCATCGAAGCACCGGAGCTTTGCCCCGGCTTCGCGCTGCGTCTCGTGCGCGGTGTGAAGAACGGCCCCTCGCCCAAATGGATGCAGCAGCGTCTGACGGCGATTGGCCTGCGCCCGATCAACGCGCTGGTCGACATCACCAACTACGTGACCTTCGATCTTGGCCGCCCGCTCCACGTCTTCGACGCCGCCAAGGTGAAGGGCGACCTCACCGTGCGCCGGGCCAAAGAAGGCGAGACGGTTCTGGCGCTTGACGAGCGCACGTACAAACTCACACCGGAGATGTGCGTCATCGCCGATGGCAATGGCGTCGAGTCGATTGCCGGCATCATGGGCGGCGAGCACTCGGGCTGCGATGAGAACACCACGGACGTGCTGATCGAATCCGCCCTCTGGGACGCGATGAACATCGCCCGCACCGGCCGCGATCTCGGCATCATCACCGATGCGCGCTACCGCTTCGAGCGCGGCGCGGACCCGGAGATGATGGAGCCCGGTCTTGAAGTCGCCACCCGGCTCGTTCTGGACCTGTGCGGCGGCGAGCCGAGCGAAAGCCGCGTGGTCGGCTATCAGGGCTACGAGCCGCGCAGCATCACCTTCCCGGTGAGCGAGGTGAAGCGCCTGACCGGTCTCGATGTGTCGAGCGCCGAGAGCAAGGACATTCTCCAGCGTCTCGGCTTCGCCTCCACGGGCGAGAGCGACGTGCTTGAGGTTTCCGTGCCGTCCTGGCGGCCGGACATCGACGGCAAGGCCGATCTGGTGGAAGAGGTGATGCGCATTCACGGCGTGAACGAGATCGCGCCCGAGCCCCTCTCCTCCCACGGCGCGGTCAACAGCCAGATCCTCACCGTCCTGCAGAACCGCACCCGCAATGCGCGGCGCGCTCTTGCCGTGCGCGGCATGATGGAAGCCGTGACCTGGACCTTCATCGATGAAGCGCAGGCGAAGCTCTTCGGTGGTGGCGATGCATCGCTCAAGCTCTCCAACCCGATTGCCGCAGCCATGTCGGACATGCGCCCCTCGCTGCTGCCGGGCCTGATCGCAGCCGCCCAGCGCAATGCAGCGCGCGGCTTTGCCGATGTGGCTCTGTTCGAGGTGTCGAGCACCTATGAGAATGACAGCTATGCCGGCCAGCGCCGGGTTGCCGGCGGCATCCGCCGCGGCACGGCAAAGATGGACGGCTCCGGGCGTCACTGGTCGGGCAACAGCGAAGCGGTCGGCGTGTTCGACGCCAAGGCCGATGCGCTGGCCGCTCTCGAGGCAGCGGGCGCACCTGTCGACAAGCTGCAGATCGTGGCCGGTGGTCCGGACTGGTATCACCCGGGCCGCTCAGGCACGATCCGCCTTGGACCCAAGATCGTGCTCGCCACGTTCGGTGAGATTCACCCGCGCACGCTGGAGGCGCTGGACGCCGAAGGACCGATCTGCGGTTTCGAGGTGTTCATCGACACGATCCCCGAGCCCAAGGCGAAGGCAACGCGCACCAAGCCGCGCCTGGAGCTTTCACCCTTCCAGCTCGTGCGCCGCGATTTCGCCTTTGTGGTCGACAAATCGGTCGAGGCGGCAACCATCGAGCGGGCAGCTGCGGCAGCCGACAAGAAGCTCGTGACCGCCGTGCGCGTGTTCGACATCTTCGAGGGCGCATCGCTCGGCGAAGACAAGAAGTCGGTCGCCATCGAAGTCTCGATCCAGCCGCGCGAAAAGACGCTGACGGACGAGGAACTCGAAGCCATCGCCGGCCGCATCGTGGCCAATGTCGGCAAGCAGACCGGCGGCACGCTGCGCGGTTAGAGCGCTTGTTCAGAACCTTGAAAAGGCGGCCATTGAGCCGCCTTTTCTTTTGCCGAACAGACCGATAGGGTTTGCCCTCCAGAGACGAGGAGAGGAGAATCCATGTTGCGTTGGGGCGTTCTTTCGACGGCCAAGATCGGTCGCGAGCAGGTTATTCCGCAGATCCAGGATGCCGAAAACGGCGTGGTGACGGCGATTGCCAGCCGCGATGAGGCCAAAGCGCAGGCGCTGGCTGCGCGCTTCGGCATTCCGCACACCTTCTCGTCCTACGACGCGCTTCTCGCCTCGCCGGATGTGGACGGCGTCTACATCCCGCTGCCGACCTCCGATCATGTGGACTGGGCCATCAGGGCGGCCGACGCCGGCAAGCACGTGCTGGTCGAAAAGCCGCTGGCGCTCGATGCAAAGGACATTGCCCGCGTCATCGAGGCGCGCGACCGGAACAATGTCGTCGTCTCGGAAGCTTTCATGGTCACTTACCACCCGCAATGGCACAAGGTGCGTGACCTGATCGCCGAAGGCGCCATCGGCCGGCTGCGGCATGTACAGGGCGTGTTCTGCTATCACAATGTCGACCCCGACAACATGCGCAACAAGCCGGAGCTTGGCGGTGGCGGGCTGCCCGACATTGGCGTCTACCCCACGGTCACCACCCGCTTTGCAACCGGCAGCGAGCCGCAGCGCGTGCAGGCGATGGTGGAGCGCGACCCGAATTTCGGCACCGACATCTACGCCAGCGCCAAGGCCGATTTCGGCAACTTCGAACTGACCTTCTACGTGTCGACGCAGATGGCGCTCAGACAGTCGATGGTGTTCCATGGCGACAAGGGGTTCATCGAGGTCAACGCCCCCTTCAACACCCCGGACTATGGCGATACCCGCGTTACCGTGTTCAGCGCCGATCACAACAGCGCCAGCGTCCACCGTTTTCCCCGCGCCCGGCAGTACCGCCTGCAGGCGGAAGCCATCGCGCGGGCGGCGCGGGGCGAAGAGGCGGCGATCTTCACGCTCGAGGATTCGGTGAAGAACCAGAAACTCATAGACGCCATCTATCGCGCCGCCACCCATGATGGCTGGGAGACAGTCTAGCAGAAGCCGCTGCCGCAGGGTGCGGCGGCACTTTCAGACTCCGTCGGCGGACCGGGGCGACAGGAAGATGTGTCGCCCGATCTGGCCATGCCTGTGCATCTGTTTAGCCCATCTGGGGCTGACATAATTGGCATAGTAATGCGTGGCGTCGACGGCCAGATAGTTGGTTTTGTCGACCAGCGTGTAATTGTTGCATTCGGGTGCGCAGGAGTATCGGGCCTTGGCGATCCTGAATGCGAGCTGCCAGGCTTCGGCATCTTTCGGCACCAGTGAAATGCCTGTGCAGGCGAATGAAAACTGGCAGCGATTGCGCCAGCGCGCATTTTGAAAGACCACGCCACAAATGCTGGGCGGATATGCAGGCGACCTGCTTCTGTTGAAGATCACCATCGCGACGGCCTTCTGCCCGCTCACCGTTTCTCCCCGCGCCTCGTAGTAGATGGCGGTGGCCAGACAGGTGCGCTCCGCAAGGCGATTGATTGCCACAAGGGCGTCCTCCACGGCGGCGGGCTTCTGCGCCGCCCTGAGCGCCATGGCGACCGGCAGCCTGATCGGTGCTCTCTTCGCGCCAGCCTTCTTTTCTTCGTTCTCCCAGATACAGCCTGCCTGGAGCAGGAACGACACAACGAGCCCCCAGAACACGAATCTTCGGACCATTATTTTCCCGGATGTCAGTTTGATCGGCGGTTATCGCCTGAGCCAAATCCCCCCTCGGCGACCCGCTCTCACATCAGCGGCAGCCGATCAAATTGACTTTTCCTCAAAGTCCGAAGCGTTCCGTTTCATCATCAACGCCGCGTGGGGCAAGCGTCAGAGCGCCGGTCGCGGCCTCCGAACCCCGCTTTCGAAGCCAAATCGGGGCAAATCCCGCCTTGCGCTTGAAAAATCCCATTCTTATATACGCCACGAAGCCGTTTGGCGCGTTTCGTCCTGAGGCGCTGCTGCGGCAATTTCGTGTGAACAGGGGCTGTCATCTGGAACGCCGGAATGGGTCCTGACAGTCTGCTTTGCGGAGAGAAGATATGGCAAAAGTAATCGGTATCGACCTCGGAACGACCAATTCCTGCGTCGCCGTCATGGATGGCAAGGACGCGAAGGTTATTGAGAACGCGGAAGGTGCACGCACCACCCCGTCCATCGTGGCATTCACGGATTCGGGCGAGCGTCTCGTCGGCCAGCCGGCCAAGCGTCAGGCTGTCACCAACCCGGAAAACACCCTTTTCGCGATCAAGCGCCTGATCGGCCGTCGCTTCTCCGACCCCACGGTCGAGAAGGACAAGAAGCTGGTCCCCTACAAGATCGTCAAGGCTGACAATGGCGATGCATGGGTTGAGGCCCATGGCGAGACCTATTCGCCTTCGCAGATCTCGGCGATGACCCTTCAGAAGATGAAGGAAACGGCTGAGTCCTATCTCGGCGAGAAGGTCGAGCAGGCCGTCATCACCGTGCCCGCATACTTCAACGACGCCCAGCGTCAGGCCACCAAGGACGCCGGCAAGATCGCCGGTCTTGAAGTCCTGCGCATCATCAACGAGCCGACTGCAGCAGCGCTTGCCTATGGTCTCGACAAGAAAGACGGCAAGACCATCGCCGTTTACGACCTTGGCGGCGGCACATTCGACGTTTCGATCCTCGAGATCGGTGACGGCGTGTTCGAGGTGAAGTCCACCAATGGCGACACCTTCCTCGGCGGTGAAGACTTCGACATGCGTCTGGTCGAGTACCTGGCGGCTGAGTTCAAGAAAGAGCAGGGCATCGACCTGCAGCAGGACAAGCTTGCCCTGCAGCGCCTGAAGGAAGCTGCCGAGAAGGCCAAGATCGAGCTGTCGTCCGCTTCGCAGACCGAAATCAACCTGCCCTTCATCACGGCCGACCAGTCGGGTCCGAAGCACCTGACCATGAAGCTGACCCGCGCCAAGTTCGAGAGCCTCGTCGAGGACCTCGTGAAGCGCACGGTCGAGCCCTGTAAGGCCGCTCTGAAGGATGCCGGCCTCAACGCTGGCGAGATCGACGAAGTGGTTCTGGTCGGCGGCATGACCCGCATGCCGAAGGTTCAGGAGACCGTGAAGGCCTTCTTCGGCAAGGACCCGCACAAGGGTGTGAACCCGGACGAAGTGGTCGCCATGGGCGCCGCCATTCAGGCCGGTGTTCTGCAGGGTGACGTGAAGGACGTTCTGCTGCTCGACGTGACCCCGCTTTCGCTGGGCATCGAGACGCTCGGTGGCGTGTTCACGCGCCTGATCGACCGCAACACGACGATCCCGACCAAGAAGAGCCAGGTCTTCTCGACCGCCGAGGACAATCAGAATGCCGTGACCATCAACGTGTTCCAGGGTGAGCGCGAAATGGCTGCGGACAACAAGAGCCTTGGCCGCTTCGACCTGACCGGTCTTCCGCCCGCACCGCGCGGCGTGCCGCAGATCGAGGTCACGTTCGACATCGACGCCAACGGCATCGTGAACGTGTCCGCGAAGGACAAGGGCACCGGCAAGGAGCAGGCGATCCGCATTCAGGCTTCCGGCGGTCTCAGCGACGATGAGATCGACAACATGGTGAAGGACGCCGAGTCCAACGCCGAGGCCGACAAGAAGCGCCGTGAGGCGGTCGAAGCCAAGAACCAGGCCGAGGCCCTCATCCACTCCACGGAGAAGTCGCTTGGCGAATATGGCGACAAGGTCTCCGAGGAAGAGAAGAAGGCCATCGAAGACGCGCTTGCCGACCTGAAGACGGCCGTCGAGGGCGACGACGCCGAGGACATCAAGGCGAAGACCAACACCCTCGCCGAAGCTTCCATGAAGCTTGGTCAGGCCATGTACGAGGCCAGCCAGACCGAAGCTGCCGAGGCAGACGCAGCGGCTGACGCCAAGGCTTCCGGCGACGATGTCGTTGACGCCGATTTCGAAGAGATCGACGAAGACGACAAGAAGTCGGCCTGATCGCTCAGGCAGTGAATCTGAAAAGCCCGGGGTTTTCGCCCCGGGCTTTTTTCATGCCTTTTAAAGAATCCCCCCGATAAGATTGCCGGCAAACTAGAGCGTGGGACCGAAAATCGGCATCCGGTTTTCGGGTTATTCCGATGCTCGATCAATAACTTGGATCGCCCTTTATGCGTCCGAACGGACACAGGGCGATCGAGAATATCTGTTGGATTGGCCGGGGGGCTCATGATCCGCTATCGACTTTATGAGATCTGGCGCTTTGCGGCAGCGCTTCTGATCATGCTTTACCACTTCGGCCACTTCGCGCCCGGCGAAGGGCTTCAGGTGAAAAACGAGCTGGAAGCGCTGCGGCCACTGCTCGACATGTTTTTCATCATATCGGGCTTTCTCATCTTCTCGCGCTATGGCGATCAGGTGCGCGATGCCCGGAGCTACGGCATATATCTCTACAAGCGGCTGATACGTCTTTACCCGCTTCACCTGGCGACGCTGTCCTACTTCGTCTTTATCGGCCTTCTGGTCTCGCTCGGCGTTCTCCGCACCGGTGGCGAAGCCGCCCTTTTCGACTGGAGCGCCCTTCCCGCCAACCTGCTGCTGATCCAGGCCTGGGGCGTGGAAAACCATCTCACCTTCAATTTCGTCTCCTGGTCTCTCTCCGCGGAGTGGTTTGCCTATCTTCTCCTGCCCGTCATCATCATGGCTTATCGCCGTGGCGGGCTCACGGGCCTGTTCGGCCTTCTGTTCGCCTGCTACGCCATTCTGGAACTGATGGTGCGCACGGGCGTCATGCCCTTCGAGAGCTGGGTTCAGGCAGACACATGGGGCGCTTACCGCACCTTTGCCGATTTCGTGCTGGGCGCGCTTCTTGCCGTGCTCGTGAGGCGCTCCGCGCTGACCGTGTCGGCCCGCTGGCCTGCCTGGGTCGCAATCCTGCTCGCCTGCACCTCCATGGCGCTCCGGCTCGACATCTATGTGACGCTTCTGCTCCTGGCGGTCGCCGTGTTTCTGGCTGGCGTCGTGGAGCGCAACAATCCCGATGGCTACACCTATCCCGCCTTCCTGCGCCCGGCGGCGGCCGTTTCCTTCGGCGTCTATCTGTGGCACCCGGTAACGGAGAGCATTTTCTTCTCCTTCATCTGGGGGCACTATATCCAGTCGCCCTCGGTCCCTCTGTTTTTCGCCTATACGGGCGCGGTGATGCTTCTGACGATTTTTGTCGCCATGGCGTCGTTCCGCTTCTTCGAAAATGTGCTTTCTGGATATCTGCTGAATGCTGCCGGCCTCGGTCGGCAGAAGCCGCGCACGAACGTGGCAGCAGCCTGACGGAGTTCCGGATGCCTGCGCGCATGGCGTGTGATGCCCCGTGCCGCTGGCAATCTGCCGCAAACTATGGCATTCGCTGTCGCGAATACCTAAATAACGGGCACTGATCGGGGGAACAGTGTTCGCTCCAAACAGATTATGCGGGACTCTCATTGATGAAGGCAGATTTTTACGAGACGCTCAGCGTGTCGAGAAACGCCGACGAGAAGGAACTTAAAAGCGCCTTTCGCAAACTCGCCATGCGGTACCATCCGGACCGCAACCCTGGCGATGGCGAGGCGGAAGAGAAGTTCAAGGAAGTCAACGAAGCCTACGAAACACTGCGTGATCCGCAGAAGCGTGCGGCTTACGATCAGTTCGGCCATGCTGCTTTTGAAAATGGCGGCATGGGTGGACGCGGTGGCTTCGGCGGCGGTGGCGGCGGTTTCGCCGATATCTTCGAAGACATTTTCGGCGACATGATGGGCGGCGGGCGTCGCCGTGGCGGTCGCCAGCATGGCGCAGACCTGCGCTTCAACATGGAAATCACGCTGGAAGAGGCGTTCGCCGGCAAGACCGGGCAGATCCGCGTGCCAACCGCCGTGGCCTGTGACGACTGCGCCGGCACCGGCGCAAAGCCCGGCACGTCTCCGACCCAGTGTCAGATGTGCCATGGCTCGGGCCGTGTGCGCGCCGCACAGGGCTTCTTCTCCGTCGAACGCACCTGCCCGCAGTGTCAGGGGCGTGGCGAAACCATTTCCGACCCCTGCCAGAAGTGCTCCGGACAGGGCCGCGTGGCCGAAGAGCGCTCGCTCTCGGTCAACATCCCGGCCGGCATCGAAGACGGCACGCGCATTCGCCTTGCCGGCGAGGGCGAGGCCGGTCTGCGCGGCGGACCGCCCGGCGACCTCTACATCTTCCTGTCGGTCAAACCACACGAGTTTTTCCAGCGCGACGGCGCCGACCTTTACTGCAAGGTGCCCATCTCGATGACCACGGCAGCACTCGGCGGCTCTTTCGAGGTCACCACGCTGGATGGAACACAGGCCCGTGTCAAAGTGCCCGAAGGCACCCAGAACGGCCGCCAGTTCCGCCTCAGCGGCAAGGGCATGCCCGTGCTGCGACAGACCAAGGTTGGCGATCTTTACATTCAGGTGGCCGTAGAAACGCCGCAAAACCTCACGAAAAAACAGCGTGAGCTTCTTGAAGAGTTCGAGAAAATTTCTTCAAAGGAAAATAGCCCGCAGTCGGCAGGCTTCTTTTCACGTATGAAGGACTTCTTCGAATCCTTCGGAGAATAGCCGCACGGTGCAATTGGACTGCATTGGGCTATTGGGACTGGATCGGGCTGTTCGGCCCGATCTGCGGAATGGCGGGATACTTCCCGCAATAAAAATGATTTTATAACGGGGTTTTGAAGGAGGATGGCGGTACGATGAGCAAAGGGCAAGGTGTGCGCAAAGCGATCGCAGACCGTTTTGGGGAAGAACTGCGCTTCTTTCGTGGCTGGATTGACCAGCCCAAGGCTGTCGGCGCCATCATGCCCACAAGCAGTGTCACCGCCCGGCGGATGGCATCGGTCATCGACACCAAATCCGGGTTACCGGTTCTCGAGGCAGGCCCCGGAACCGGCGTCATCACCAAGGCGATCCTCGCCCATGGCGTCGACCCGCAGAACCTTTACGCCGTTGAGTACTCCCCGGATTTCGTGACCCATCTGCGCGAGACCTATCCGGGCGTGAACGTGATCGAGGGCAACGCCTTCGATATCCGCAACACGCTGGAAAAGGCGCTGGGCGAAAAGACGCCCAAACTGTTCGACAGCGTGGTGTCCGGCGTTCCGCTGCTCAACTTCCCCGTTGAAGAGCGCGTTGCCTATATGGATTCCCTTCTCGACCTCATTCCCGAGGGACGTCCGGTGGTGCAGCTCACCTACGGCCCCAAATCCCCGATCCCGGCGGGCCAGGGCAATTACACGGTCGAGCATTTCGATTTCGTGCTGCGCAACATCCCCCCGACACAGCTCTGGGTCTATCGCCGGGGAAAGCACTAGATCGAGCCCCGGATTGAACGGGCCGGTGAACCACCAGCAAAAACGTCTTCAGGAGCCGCTTGTCGGCTCCTTTTCACATCTGCCGCCGGTGGCGGTCTTCCACACGCATATTCCATTGATTGAAAAGTTCATTGCTTATACGGCTCTTCGCAAACAGAGGAGCATTCGCCGATGACCCCCAAAATCCTTGTCTTTGCAGGATCGATCCGCACGGGCGCCTATAGCGGCCAGACCGCCGACGCAGCCATGAAGGAACTCGCGCAGCAGGGTGCGGAGGTCACGCGCATATCGCTGGTGGATTATCCGCTGCCGATCATGGACGAGGATCTGGAGCGGGAGAAAGGCATTCCCGAGAATGTGTACCGGCTCGGCCGGCTGATCGCCGCGCATGACGCAGTGCTGATCGCCAGCCCCGAATACAACGCTTCCATTCCACCTCTGCTCAAGAACACGATCGACTGGGTAAGCCGCCTCTCCAAGGACAATGGCAAGCCCCTGCGCCCCTGGGCCGGCAAGCCCATCGCGCTCTGCTCTTCTTCCGACGGCAATTTCGCCGGCATTCGCGGGCTCTATCACCTGCGCGCCGTGCTGATGAACTGCAAGGCCGACATCATCACCCCTCAATGCTCCGTTGCCCGCGCACAGGATGCCTTCGACACCGATGGCAGCTTCAGGGACGAGCGCACACGGGGCATGATGGAAGCCGTCTGTCGCGGACTGATCGAACGTGCCAAACTGACCTCAACCCGTGTGGGAGCCTGACCATGACCAACGATATTCGCGACCGCCTGATCGTGGGCCTCGATGTACCGACCCTGACCGAGGCGGACCGCGTGGTCGCCGCGCTGGGCGACACGGTGTCCTTCTACAAGATCGGGCATCAGCTCGCCTTTGCCGGCGGCCTGAGCTTCGCGCGTGAGCTGGCCGGCTCCGGCAAGAAGATCTTCCTCGACATGAAACTGCTCGACATCGACAACACGGTGGCCAAGGGCGTCGAGAACATCGCGCGGATGGGCATGACCATGCTCACCATCCACGCCTACCCCAAGGCGATGCGCGCTGCGGTCAAGGCAGCCGAAGGCTCCGGCCTGACCCTGCTCGGCGTGACCGTTCTCACCTCCATGGACGATGCCGACCTGAACGATGCGGGCTATGCGCTCACCGCCCGTGAACTGGTTGCAAAGCGCGTTGCCCAGGCCCGCGAGGCCGGCATGGGCGGCATTGTCTGCGCCCCGACCGAGGTGGAGGAAATGCGCGGCGTGGCCGGCCCTGACATGGCGCTGGTGACGCCCGGCATCCGGCCGGCCGGCAGCGACCATGGCGACCAGAAACGCGTCATGACGCCAGGCGACGCCATCCGCGCCGGCAGCACGCATCTGGTGGTTGCGCGCCCCATCGTGGCGGCACAAGATCCAAAGGCTGCGGCAGAAGCCATTCTCAACGAGATGGCGGCAGCCTGACAGAACAGGCAGGAACCAAGCAAGGGAGGAGGAACCATGCCCAACGAGCCCAAGGAGCCCAAGGGATACTGGATTGCCCATGTCGATGTGCGCGACCCCGAGCGCTACAAGGACTATGTGGCCACGGCCAAACCGGCCTTCGAAAAGTTCGGCGCGCGCTTTCTGGCGCGCGGCGGCGAATGGGAAGGACTGGAAGGCACCGGACGCGGACGCAATGTGGTGATCGAGTTTCCCTCGCTGCAGGCCGCACATGATTGCTACAACTCGCCCGAATACCAGGCGGCGAAAGCCATCCGCAACACGGTGGCCGATGCCGACATGGTGCTTGTCGAGGGCGCGGAATAATCCCCGAAACCGCGAGGACAGGCCCACGGCAACCGCAGTTCAGGACTATGTGATCCGCCCTTACCGGCCGGCCGATGCGCAGCATCTACCGGCCGTTGAGGTGCGCGCTGCGCAGCTTTTTACCGAACACGGGCACGCGGATCTCGCCGCCACACCGGCGATGGAAGCAGACGCCTTTGACAGGCTCGCCGCGCAGCGCCGCACATTCGTGGCGGTTCATGTGGCAGACGGCCCGGTGGGCTTTGTCATCACCAGCCCCATCGACGCATTTCTCCATGTCGAAGAGCTCTCCGTTGCGCCCGAACACGGACGCCGTGGGCTTGGCGGGCGGCTGCTTCGGACCGTGATCGGTGAGAGCCGGGCGCTCGGCCTTAAAGGTGTGTCGCTCAGCACGTTTCGCGACGTGCCCTTCAACGCGCCATTCTACGAACGTCACGGCTTTGCCGAATGGCCTCTGAATGCAGCGCCCGAAGCACTGAAAGAGCGCTTTCTGATCGAAATCCCGCCCGATGTTTCGCCGGAAAGCCGCCTTCTCATGCTGCGCCGCAACAGCAACGCTTGACGTTCAGTCTTATTTTCTCTCTTAGAATCATACAGTTGACGAAACGCCCCCTCTCCGAAAAATCGGAAACGCGCGCTTCTATTGCAACGCAGCAAAAGTCGTTTACTCTGATTGGCATGCAAACGACCAAGGCTTCGCCGTCACATATCCACTTCCCCTGGCGGCCTGGCCATAGCGAAGGTCCTCCCAGGAAACCTAGCAATGTATTATCAGCTTTATGAATTCAACCACGCCGCGCTGCAGCCGGCGCGGGCCTATGCCGACGCCGTTCGGCTTTTTTACAGCAACCCCATGAACCCGGTCGCCAAGACCTATTTCGGACGCAGCGTCGCCGCCGCTGCCGAGGTCTTCGAGCGCAGCACACGCCGCTACACCAAGCCTGAATTCGGCTTGAAGGAAACCAGCGTCAACGGCGTGAAAGTGGCCGTCAACGAGCAGATCGTCTGGTCGCGCCCGTTCTGTGACGTCATCCGCTTCAAGCGTGACCTGCCCGAAGGCGCGCATGCCGGCCCGAAGATCCTGATGGTCGCGCCCATGTCCGGCCACTACGCCACGCTGCTGCGCGGCACGGTGGAGACCATGCTGCCCTATGCCGATGTCTACATCACCGACTGGTCGGACGCGCGCATGGTGCCGCTGGCCGATGGCTCCTTCGATCTCGACGACTATATCGACTATCTGATCGACATCTTCGAGCAGATGGGTCCGGACACGCATGTGATGGCCGTGTGCCAGCCCTCGGTGCCGGTGCTTGCCGCCATCGCCATCATGGAGGCGCGCGGCGCAAAGACCGTGCCCGCCAGCATGACCCTGATGGGCGGCCCCATCGACACCCGCAAGAACCCGACCGCCGTGAACGAGCTGGCCGAGGAGAAGGACATTTCGTGGTTCCGCGACAATGTCATCATGCCGGTTCCGTGGCCCAATCCGGGCTTCATGCGTCAGGTCTATCCGGGCTTCCTGCAGCTTTCCGGCTTCATGAGCATGAACCTTGATCGCCACATCACGGCGCACAAGGACTTCTTCATGCATCTGGTGAAGAACGATGGCGATTCCGCAGAGAAGCACCGCGACTTCTATGACGAATATCTGGCGGTGATGGACCTGACCGCCGAGTTCTACCTGCAGACCGTGGAGACCGTGTTCATCCGGCACGACCTGCCGCGCGGCCAGATGCGCCATCGCGGCGAACTGGTCGACCCTTCCGCCATCAAGCGCGTGGCGCTTCTGACGGTGGAAGGCGAGAATGACGATATTTCCGGCGTCGGCCAGACGAAGGCCGCGCATGATCTGTGCGTCAACATTCCCGACGACATGCGTCATCACTACATGCAGCCCGCCGTTGGCCATTACGGCGTCTTCAACGGCTCGCGTTTCCGCTCTGAAATCGCGCCGCGCATTCTCGACTTTATGCGCAGCAACCCGGCCGGCGGATTGAAGACCGCAAAGCCGGCAGCAGCCGAAGCCGCACCGGCGAAACCACGCGCTGGGACGGCGAAAAAGCCGGCCGCCCGCAGCCGCAAGCCGTCCACAGGCTCCACCGGCGCGTCCTGATCTACCGGTCATCACAATTATCGCCCGACGCTGAAAAGCTTCAGTGTCGGGCGCAGATCATCCCCTGCGGCAATGGCATTTGCGCAACAGGAAGCGCCAAAGCCGGTGGCCAGAAGCACCGCTGGTAACCATAGCTGGTAAGATTGCCGCTCTGCTGATTGACACCGACACCCCATCATCCTTAACGTTTCGTTAACGATTGAAACGAGCGGGGAGCGCCATGATGGCTGCTTTGCGGGGGGGATTCCGCAGTGGGGTTCTTGCGAGCCTTTTTCTGGCAGGGGGCATGATTGCGCCGGCCGGAGCGATGAATCTGATGGAAACCGGCGGACTGACCTCTCAGCCCATCGGACATTACGAGTTCTGCAAGGCCAACCCGGTCGAATGCTCGATCCGCATGCGCGATCAGGGGCCGGTGCATATGACCAAAACGCTCTGGAAAACCCTGACCGAGATCAACACGGCGGTGAACAACGCCATCGAGCCGATGAACGACATCGACATCTATGGCCAGGAAGAAGTGTGGACCTACCCTTCCACCGGCGTTGGCGACTGCGAGGACTATGTGCTCGAAAAGCGCCGCGCGCTGAAACGGGCCGGCATTTCGCTCTCCAACCTTCTGATCACCGTGGTGCGCAAGCCCAATGGCGAGGGCCATGCGGTCTTGACAGTGCGCACGGATCGCGGGGACTTCGTTCTCGACAACCTCAACAACAGCGTGAAGCTGTGGAGCGCCACCGGCTATAGCTATCTCAAGCGTCAGGCCAGCACGCATACCGGCCGTTGGGTGAGCCTGCGCGAAAGCAACAACCCGGTTGTCGGCGCAGTGAGCGAATAGCCGCACCGGCGCACTCCAAACTTCGTCACAATTGATGGACTAAGGTCTTTCCCGACCAGCAGATCGGGAGACCTCAATGAATGTATTGCGCGCACAATCCGGCCGGCGGTTTCTCCGCCTCGTGGCAGCAGCCCTGATGGCCGCCGCCTTTCAAACCGGCGCCTTTGCACAAACGCCCCTCATCACCGCTGCCGAAAGTGGCGACATCGCTGCACTGGAGAGCGCGCTTCAAAACGGCGCTGCCGTCGATGAGCGTGACGCGCGCAAGAGAACCGCCCTCATGGCCGCCGTGCAGGCAAACCAGGGGGAGGCCGCGCGCCTTCTGATCGAGGCGGGTGCTGACGTCAATGCGAAGGACGGGATCGAGGACAGCCCCTATCTGCTGGCTGGCGCACGCGGCTATCAGGATATTCTGCGCCTGACGCTCGACAACGGCGCAGACCTTGAAAGCACCAACCGCTTCGGTGGAACAGCGCTCATCCCGGCAGCCGACCGCGGCCATGTGGAGACCGTACGCACGCTGATCGAGGCCGGGGTTGATCTCGACCATGTGAACAAGCTCGGCTGGACGGCGCTGCTGGAAGCCGTGATCCTGGGCGATGGCGGGCCAAACCATACGGCGATCGTGAAAATGCTGGTCGACGCCGGCGCAGACACCGACATTGCCGACCGCGAAGGCGTGACCCCATTGCAGCACGCAAAGCGCAGTGGCTACACGGAGATGATCGAAATTCTGGAAGGCGCAGGGGCGAAATGAGCGATACGAAACGTTTTCTGGACGAGGCCATCGCGCTTGCCTTCGATAATGTCGATGAGGGTGGCCGGCCATTCGGCGCCGTGGTGGTGAAGGACGGCGCGGTGGTTGCGCGCGGTGTCAATCGTATGGCGGTGGACTGCGATCCCACCGCCCATGCCGAGCTGCTTGCACTGCGCGCCGCCGGCAAGGCGCTGGGCGCGCCACGCCTCGATGGTTGCGCGGTCTATGCCAGCGGCCAGCCCTGCCCCATGTGCTTCGCCGCCATGCGCATGTGCGGTATCGACCGGGTCTTCTTCGCCTATTCCAATGACGAGGCCGAACCCTATGGCCTGTCGACAGCCTCCATCGCCGCCGAGCTTGCCCGCCCCGTCGATGAGCAGGAAGGCATTGAAGCAGCGCACATCCCGCAGGCGCAGGGCGCGCGCGGGCATCTCTACGAAACATGGCTCCAGAGAAAGGGCACCAGAGAAACAGCCTGAAGAGATCCGACGGGGCTTAACTCCGCCTCTCCGCGCTCCCGGGATCGCGACTGGTGCGTTCGCGCCGGTTCCGGCCACCGGGCCTTGAGACATTGAAGCGATTGTGGTCCGCAGGACGCTCCAGCCTGTTCTCAGATTCGGAGTGCCCATGCCCCAGACATCCCTCGCCGATCCCTCCGGTTCCCTGGTCGAGCGCCTCGACCTCGCGCCCCATGCCTCCGGCCCGCTTGATGGGCTGACCTTCACCGTGAAGGACAATATCGACCTGGCAGGGCTTAAGACCTCCTATGGCAGCCCGGCATGGCGGGACGCCCATGCGGCCCCGGTTCACAACGCCCTGTGTGTCGACCAGGTGCTCGCCGCAGGAGCGCGCTGCGTCGGAAAGGTGGTGGCTGACGAGTTCACCTACAGCCTCGACGGCGAGAGCCATTTCTTCGGAACGCCGCGCAACGGCAATGCGCCGGAGCGCATTCCCGGCGGCTCCTCCAGCGGTTCGGCCTCGTCCGTTTCCAATGGGCTCGCAGACTTTTCGCTCGGCACGGATTCGGGCGGCTCGATCCGCGTCCCGGCAAGCCTGTGCGGCCTGTGGGGCCTGCGCCCCTCGCTGCACCGGGTTTCGGAGGCCGGCGTCCTGCCCTTCATGCCGAGCGTCAGCACGGTGGGCGTGGTGGCCAACAGCCTTGCAACGCTCGACAGCGCCGCGCGCGTGCTCCTGCGCAGCGGCAAGGTGAAACCACAAAAGCTGGAGCGCATCATTGTCCTGACGGATGCGGTGGAAATCGCCGACGAGGCCGTGCAGCAGCAGGTGAAGGCGGCGCTGGAGGCGATTGCCGTGAAAACGGGCATTGCGCCGGAGCCCATGCGCTTTGCGGAACTGATCGGCGCAGTTGCCCCCCTGAGCGACTGCAATCTGAAGGCGCTTCGCGACCTGCAGACGGCGGAGTTCCAGAGCACGGTTGCGAACTGGATCGAGACCGAAAAGCCGGAACTCGGCTTCACCTTCTCCATGGCCTACGGCAATGTAGCCGCCTTCGATCGCATCCCCGCGCTCGAGAGCATCACCCATTGTGAACGCCTGTTCGAGGCGATCAACGCAGCCCTCACCCCCGGCACGGTGGTCTGCTTTCCCACGACGCCGGTGATCGCGCCGCTGAAGGGCTCCCTGACGACAATGGAAGCGGTGATCGATTTCTACGACCGGACCATGACCCTCACCGCATTCTCCGGCGTGGCGCGGCTTCCCGAAATCTCGGCCCCGATCATGACGGTCGATGACTGTCCGGTGGGGCTTTCCTTTGCCGCCGCGCATTATCAGGATGAATTCCTGCTCGATGCGGTGAGGCAGATGGCCGGCTGAACACAGCACAGCCTCGACATTGACAAATCCATAACTACAGGGTTATTCATTAAAACAATAGCCCTGTAGTTATGTGTAACGATGCAGCCGACCCGCGATACCCTCTTCCGAACATTGGCCGACCCCACACGCCGCACCATCTTCGAGCGGCTGTGCCGCGATGGCGATCTGACGGTCACCGCCCTCACCGCCGGGGCCGGGGTATCGCAGCCCGCCGTTTCCAAGCATCTTGGCGTGTTGAAGCGCGCCGGGCTGGTGCATGACCGGCAAAGCGGCCGACAGACTTTTTACAGCGCCGACCCGGTTGCGCTGGCCCCGCTCCTCGACTGGACGCGTGAGATGGCCGGCTTCTGGGAGAACCGGTTCGATGATCTGGAAGATCTTCTCGACAGGATGGATCAATGAACGACGCAACAGCCGAAACGCTCTGTGTGGTGGTGGAGCGCGCGCTTTCGCATCCGCCGGAAAAGGTCTGGCGGGCGCTCACCCAGCCGCACCTGATCGCCGAATGGCTGATGAAGAACGATTTCGCACCCCGCGTCGGACACCGCTTCAGCCTGACCGCGGACTGGGGTGGCGTTGACTGCGTGGTGAAAGAGATCGAACCGCACCGAACGCTCTCCTACGCCTGGGACACAAAGGACCTGCGCAGCACTGTCACATGGACGCTGACGCCGACGGCCGGCGGCACATTGCTGCGCATGGAGCAGGAGGGCTTTCTGCCAGAACAGAAGCCCTACCATCGCGGCGCAAGCGCTGCATGGCCGCGCTTCATCTCGGAACTCGAAGGGGTTCTTGAACGCCTCGACTGAGCATCGAAAGCAGTCACACGCAAAAGAACAATCGGAGATCGCCCCATGAGCGCAGCCGACACCGGCAAGACCCCGTCAGAACAGATCGATGCACGCATTGCGGAACTGAATGACTGGCGCGGCGAAACCCTCGCCCACCTTCGGCAACTGGTCCAGGAGGCCCTGCCGCAAGTGACGGAAGAATGGAAATGGCGTGGCGTTCCCGTCTGGTATCAGGACGGCATGCTGTGCACCGGAGAGACCTACAAGAAGGCCGTGAAAATGACCTTCGTCAAAGGCGCGAAGCTGGACGACCCGTCCGGCCTTTTCAACGCCAGCCTCGAAGGCAACACCCGCCGCGCCATCGACTTTCACGAAGGCGATGCGATTGATGAAGACGCGCTCAAGGCCCTTCTGAAGGCCGCAGCCGAACTGAATGCATCGACAGGCCACAAGAATCACGCCGGCTAACCGCCTTGCCCTCCCTTGGGACCCCGGGGCACACACGCCCACACCCGCGATGCACCGCCAGTCAAGACAATTACCCGGCAAACCACCGGCCACCACGCGCCTCCGCACCGCCTCATTGAACACCGGACAGGCAAACGAAACGGCAGAGCGTCACGCCGCCTCTGCGCGCACCGTGCCGGCCACGCGATAGGAGATCGCCTCGGCCAGATGGGTTCGCGTCACATCGCCGGCGCCATCCAGATCGGCCAGCGTGCGCGCGACCTTGAGAACCCGGTGATACGCGCGCGCGGAAAAGCCGAGCTTCTCGCTGGCCTCCCGAATGAGCGCCGTGCATGGCGCATCAAGCGTCACCACATCCTCGATCATTGCGGCCGAGCAGGAGGCATTGGTCGTCCACGCAGGCAGGCCCAGCGCCGTATATCGCTCCTGTTGCATGGCGCGTGCCCGGCTGACGCGCTCCGCAACCACCGCACTGGGCTCCGAACGCCCGCCCCCGCCGATCAGATCGCTCGCGGACACGGCGGGAACATCGACCCGAAGATCGATACGGTCGAGCAGCGGCCCCGAAATGCGCGCCTGATAATCAGTCTGGCAGCGCGGGCCGCGCCGGCAGCGATGCCCCGGCTCCCCGGCCATGCCGCAACGGCACGGGTTCATGGCCGCAACAAGCTGAATACGCGCCGGATAGCTGACCCGGTGATTTGCGCGCGCGATCACGCATTCGGCGGTTTCCAGCGGCTGGCGCAGCGAATCCAGAACCTGCGGGGTGAATTCCGGCAACTCGTCCAGAAACAGAACCCCGTGATGCGCCAGCGAAGCCTCGCCGGGACGCGCCTTCAATCCGCCGCCCACGATGGCTGCCATGGAGGCCGAGTGATGCGGCGCGCGAAACGGACGCTGATCAGTGAGCTTGCCCTCCGCCAGTTCCCCGGCAATGGAAGCGATCATGGAGACTTCCAGCAATTCGCGCGGAGACAGGGGCGGCAGAATGGATGGCAGGCGCTGCGCCAGCATCGACTTGCCTGCCCCGGGCGGACCATTCATCAGAAGATTGTGCCCGCCAGCGGCCGCCACCTCCAGAACCCGCTTGGCCCCCTCCTGCCCTTTGATGTCGGCAAGATCCGGCAATCTGACCGGCGGCGGCCCGAGAGCCGGCTCCGGGCGGCTCATCACCTGGCTACCCTTGAAATGATTGGCGAGCGCGATGAGGCTGCGCGGCGCGAGAATGTCGAGATCCGCGCTGGCCCACGCGGCCTCCGCGCCGCAGGCATGCGGGCAGATCAGGCCGCGCCCCATCGCATTCGCCCCGATGGCCGCCGGCAGAACACCGTTCACCGCCGCCACCGTGCCATCGAGAGAAAGTTCTCCAAGCACGACATAGCCAGCTAATGAATCGCCGGGAATCGCGCCGAGAGCGGCCATGAGACCCAGCGCAATCGGCAAATCGTAATGGCTGCCCTCTTTGGGCAGGTCCGCAGGTGCGAGGTTGATCGTCACCTTCTTGGGCGGCATGGAAAGGCCCGACGCATGAAGCGCCGCCTGCACCCGCTCCCGGCTTTCCGCGACGGCCTTGTCGGCCAGCCCGACGATCTGCATCCCCATCTTGCCGGGAGCCACCATCACCTGCACCTCGACAGGCACAGCCTCCACGCCCTGAAATGCCACAGTGCTCACATGCGAAACCATGTGCTCTCCCCCTGCGCACGCCCGGCATTGCAGCCAGAACACGAGTTCCAATCCCCTTGCAACCGCATTGAAGCAGCTTCAGGCGATCAGATCAAGAACATTGAGAGAACAACCTAGCGCAAAGGTTGTCGGCAGGTTGCAGAGAGTTGTGCCGGGAGAACAGATCGGGGCGAGCGCAAACGCGGCCCGCCCCTTAAACCTTCTGCATGATGCAGCGCTCAGACTGCGGCGCAGCGCGCCTCGACGGCATCCCAGAACAGTGCGGCAATATCCGCGCCGCCGAATTTCTTGACCTCGCGGAGGCCCGTCGGAGAGGTCACATTGATCTCCGTCAGCCAGTCGCCGATGACATCGATACCAACCAGCGTGAAACCGCGCTCGCGCAGCGACGGCCCGATGCGCTCGCAGATCTCGCGCTCGCGATCCGTCAGTTCCGCATGTTCGGCGCGACCGCCCACATGCATGTTGGAGCGCGAATCGTGCTCGGCCGGCACACGGTTGATCGCGCCAACCGGCTCACCCTCAATGAGGATGATGCGCTTGTCGCCGCCACGCACCTCTTTCAGGTAGCGCTGCACGATGAAGGGCTCGCGGAACGCTTCCATGAACATTTCCAGAAGCGAGGCCAGATTGCGGTCTCCCTCCTTGAGGTGGAAGATGCCGGCGCCGCCATTGCCGTAGAGCGGCTTGACGATGATGTCGCCATGCTTCCTGCGGAAATCATCGACCTCGCGCGGATCGCGGGTGATCAGCGTTTCCGGCATCAGGTCGGCGAATTCCGTCACGAAGATCTTTTCCGGGCTGTTGCGCACCCAGGCCGGATCATTGACCACGAGCGTCTTCGGATGAATGCGCTCGAGAATATGCGTCGTGGTGATGTAATTCATGTCGAACGGCGGATCCTGGCGCAGAAGCACCACATCCAGCTCCGAAAGGTCCGTGCGCTGCGGCTCGCCGAGCGTGAAGTGGTTGCCCTCCTCATCGCGCACCTCAAGCGTCTCGGCCCAGGCGATGACCTTGCCATCGGCCATGGAGAGACGATCCGGCGTGTAGTGCCAGAGCGCATGGCCCCGCCTCTGCGCTTCCAGAGCGAGCGCGAAGCTGGTGTCGCCGGCAATCGAAATGGTGGAGATATGGTCCATCTGGACCGCGACTTTCAGGGACATGGAAAGAGCTCCGGAGGGGACTGTTGTGCGGCACATGACGGCCCGCGCATGCTTCTGTCAAGCTGTGGATGCCGCACAGACGTCACGCCGCGCCGTCGATGAACAAAAGACTGTTCACGATAACGTTATATTGGATACGATTCATAAACACTTTGCGTCCACTGTTCGGCGCATCGAGAACAAGATCGCCCGCATAACGGAGTTTCGATGCAGCCGGCGCCCGCACAAGCACGGACGATAACGGCGGACCAGTCCGACTTTGCCTTCACCGATGCGTTGACGGGCCTCGGAAACATGCGCCGATTCTTCGACAAGATCGACCGGCTGATCGAGGAACGCGCGGACGACCCCGCTCCTTTCGCCATCGGCGTTCTGGATCTCGATGGCTTCAAGCCGATCAACGACCTTTTTGGCCGCGCCGCGGGCGATGAAATCCTGCAGCAGGTGGCCATGCGGCTGCGCGCCGCGATGGATACGCACTCCACGGTCACCCGCATCGGCGCAGACGAATTCGCCTTTCTGTTCCCGCTGGTCTTCAGCGAGGAGGCCGCGCGCGAGAAGACACGGCTTCTGATCGAAATTCTCTCCGCCCCCTATGATGTCGGCCACCGCACCGCGCGGCTTTCAGCGTCTGCCGGCTGTTCCCTCTATTATTCCGAGGAAGAGACAGGCGAGGTTCTGCTCAACAAGGCGGAAACCGCGCTCTATCAGGCCAAGCGCACGGGGCGCGGCGCAGTCGTGGTCTACACCCGCGAGATGGAAGAGGCCGCCAAGCGCGTAACCCATATCGAGCAGGCCCTGCGCCGGGCGGTCGCCGCCGGCGAGGTGGAGCCGCATTTCCAGCCGATCGTCGATCTGGAAACCCGCCGCACGGTGGGCTTCGAGACGCTGGCGCGCTGGACCGACCGGGATCTGGGACCGGTTTCGCCGGGCATCTTCATTCCCATCGCCGAAGAACGCGGCATCATCGGCCCGTTATCGCAGCTGGTGTTGCGCAAGGCCACGGAAGCCGCGCGCGACTGGCCGGAGGATCTGTTCCTCTCGTTCAACCTGTCGCCGTCTCAACTGGTCGATCACAATACCGGCCTGCAGATTCTCTCCATTCTCGAGCAGACGGGCTTCGATCCGCGCCGGCTGGAGATCGAGATCACCGAAACGGGCCTGATGAACGACCCTGCCTCCGCACAGCGCATCGTTGAGGATCTGCGGCGGGTTGGCATCCGCGTTTCGCTGGATGATTTCGGCACCGGACAGTCGAGCCTTGGCCGGCTGCGCGAGTTCCATTTCGACAAGCTCAAGATCGACCGCGCCTTTGTCGCCTCGATCCTGGAAGACCGGCCGTCCGAACACATCATCCGCGCCATTCTCGCCATGTGCGAGGGGCTTGGCATGGAAGTGGTTGCCGAAGGCATCGAAGCCGAGGCACAGGCCGAGCGCCTCACGCAGTTTGGCTGTGCGGGCGGGCAGGGCTATCTCTTCGGGCGTCCCTGCAATGCCGACGCCACGCTTGGCTATCTCCACCATACGGGCGAACAGAAAACACTGCAGCGCGCGAGCAGCTAACCCGCCTTCCGGCTCGCTTGCCAGCTTGGGGCCTGACCCTAGCGCTTTTCCAGACAGACCCTGGTGTGGCCGGCGCGAATGAAGCCGAGCTTCGCTGCAGCAGCCTTTGACAGATCGAGAATGCGGCCACGCGCAAAGGGGCCGCGATCATTGATCCGCACGACCACGCTGCGGCCATTGCGCTCGTTGGTTACACGCAGTTTCGTGCCGAAGGGCAGGGTGCGGTGCGCTGCGGTCATCGCAGCCGGGTTCATCCGCTCACCTGAAGCCGTCTTCGACGTAAGCGCGTACCATGACGCGCTGCCGCACTGTGCTGACGCCGGTGCGGACAACACCGCAACGAACAAAGCGGCTGCCGGCGCGATCATCGCGCCGCGGGAAAGTCGCCTATGCATTATCAGTTTCCTGGAGTTGACGTAGCGGCCGCATAGCGGCGAAATGAGGCGACGTAGCGGCAGCTGCCGCCACGGCATGAAATTGCGACGCAGGCTGGGCCGTTCTCGGGCTTTTCTGCTTCGCCTATGCCCTTGAGGGAGGCTTCCTTGACCGACACGCCGCGCACTCTTCGCTCCACCCGCAGGCTTGTCGGCCTTACAGGGCTTGCCGGCCTGCTCCTGGCTTCCACGCCGCTTGCAGCACAGGAAACCGGTCCAGGGGCAGACGCCGTGCAGAAGATCGCGCTCGACGCCTTCGACGCCATGAAGCTCAACGCGCTTCTTCTGGAGGTGCGGATTGATGGCGAGCCGCTCATCACGCTTGCCCATGGCGAAGCGATGCCGGGCGTGCCGCTCACGACGGACGGACACTTTCGCAATGGCGCGGTTGCGCTCACCTATGTTGCGGCAGTGGCGCTGCGGCTTGCGGAGGAGGGGCGCTTCGACCTCGACCGCCCCATTGCAGAATGGATGCCCCACCTGCCCGCCGCCGACACGGCGACGCCGCGCATGCTGCTCAACATGACGGCAGGCTATCCCGATCACGTGGCGAGTGAGAAAGGATTTCTCGAACCCTTCTATGCCGACCCTTTTCGCCAGTGGACCCCGGAAGAGTTGATCGACGTCAGCCTGTCCATGCCCCGCCGCTTTGCGCCCGGAGAGAACTGGGACTATTCCCATTCAGGCTATGTCATCCTCGGGCGCGTGATGGAGACGGCAACGGGCGAAAAGCTCGCCGCACTGATGCAGCGCTACGTTCTCGATCCGCTCAATCTCTCGCAGACGCAGGGTCATGACACGCCGTCTGTCCCGGAACCGGTGGTGCACTCCTACACCGCCGAGCGCGGCGTCTGGGAGGACGCCACCCACTGGAATCCTTCCTGGACACTGGCGCAGGGCTCGGTTCAAACGACGGGCATTTCCGACATGGCCCGCAGCTTCGACACGATCACCGGCATCGACGGGTTCCTGCAGCCGCAATCCCGCAAGGCCATGATCGAGCCGCGCCTGATCGGCTTTGGAAGTCCGCTTGAGGGCTGCCCCAACTGCCACACGCTGGACAGCGCCTTTAGCTACGGCCTTGGCGCGATGCTGCGCGGGGACTGGGTCATGCAGACGCCATCCTTTGCCGGCAATGCATCGGCTGTCGCCACGCTGCCGCAGGGCCATTCACCCGAAGGCCGCGTGACCATTGCCGTCGCCGTGACCTACAGGGAAGAGGCGTTCGATGACTGGCAGGGCAATGTGCCCAACCGCGCCACTGACATTGTTCAGAAAATTGCTGAGGAGCTGGTCCCCGATAACCCGCCCGGACCGCGCCCGAAGCGCTGATACGCAGGCAGCAGCAAGCGCTGCTGACAAAACCGGATTTATTTGTCGGGAAGGGGATGGTGCCCAGGAGATGGGTTAAATTCCCATCACAGGCATCTCTCCACCGTTGATATCCAATGCAATCAATATGTTATCTGTACTCAGGTTCGATGTGAAGGGGCGTTTTTGGTCTACCGTTTGGTCTACCGTTGGGTGGAAC
>NZ_JAFKDE010000016.1 GCF_017255295.1 Nitratireductor aquimarinus | reverse complement strand
GTAGATCCCTCGTCCCTCCCTGCGCCAAGCAGAAAAGGGAAAAAGTGGACGACTTTTCAGCCGCCCGCAGCAGGACAATCCAGCCGCTACCGTGGTCTAGTTTTCCACCGCCGTTCTCAGACCAGAGGGATGATCGCGCTGAGCTGTGCGGCCAGCATGTAGGGCAAGAAACCGGCATTGGCGACGACCGCCGCCCCGCCGACCCAAACACCGCCTGCCGCAAGTGCATTGCGTGCTCGGGCCTGGCCTTGCCGCAGAGCCTCAGCAATTTCGGGATCGGCTTCTTTCGCAGCGGCCTTGAGAACCTTGTCGTCCGAGAAGACCGCCAGCATCTCCTCGGCCACGATCTGGGGGAATGGCAGAGGCGGCTCCGCGACGACGACAGCTTTCGCCAACTTCCAGTAGTCAGCGGCCTTACCGCCGACCAGTTCGCCAACACCACCGTAAGACTCCTTGCGATCGACCCTCCGGTGGCGGGCGCGGATCGAAGGCGTCAGTCTCTCGGAGGCGCGAACAGCAAAGGCGGAAGCTGATCGCGTGGCAGACTTCCCCGACAGGGAGGGGACAACCGACGGCAAAGCCACGGCCTCTGTCAGCCTCGACCAGAGGCGGAAACGCAGGGCGGCATCCGAGGCAGACGACCCTGCAAGGTCATTTTGCACAGCCTGGAGGCGTTCAGCGGCGGCATCCGCTGCAAGACCGAGCTTGACGCGAATTCCTTGCACAGCTCCGTTGGCGAGAAAAAGGCCATCGACGCATTCAAGGAGAGCGATGATCTGGCAAATCTCGGCCCGCTTGAGATTACTAAGACCCGACAGGATATCGACGGGGCGAACAATAGGAGGTGCGGTAGGCTCAATGGTCATGCTGCGGACATTGCACATCATCGGGCACAACTGCAATTGGCCTCGAGCTGTCCACACCTGAGTGCATTATCTTAGAGAACATCAATGTCTGCTTCGGCGTTCTGCATCGTAGCACCGTGGCTCCTAATGAATGTCTCCTTCGGGCCGTAATGGTCATTCAGCTACGGCAGGGAGACCGCCCGTTATGGCCACTTGTCGAGGTCAAAGCATTTTCCAGCTCCATTTTTGACGAGCCACCGCCACGGCCCGTCAAGAAATTTCGCAGCCTTCCTCGCCGGCAATCACAGGCAGCAATGATACCAGCGCCTGAAAGTCCACAGCACCAACGCCCTTTCGTCTTGTTCAACGACTGTCAGCCCGCGTCTAATTCAACGATCTCAACGTCTTCTCCATCCGCCGCTGTGTCCCAAGTCGATACCATCTCGACGTGGTGCGCGCCCAGGTCTGGTCGGACGAAAGAAGTTGCAGATCGGATGTGATGATCGATCGGTCTGCGCCCACAAGTCGGGGATGGCCAGTCGACAGGCCAGTAAGGCACGGCGCTGGCCGGCATGTCAGGACCCACTGTTCCAGGATGGGTGCTGCATCGGGAAGCGCCTGCTGCATTGTCCGTCGCTGCACCGCCTCCATGTCAGAGACTAGCATTCTAAGCCGCTGGAGCTGAAGCTCGAACCGCTCATCCCTACTCGTTTCATTCCAGTCAAAAACCAACATCGGCTTTCCATTCTTTCCTGTCTTGTTTGTCCACTCGGCAGAGCGCGGCAGCTCCTCAGGGAGCTGCCTGAACTGCTTCGCTGTCGAAGATTGGATGCCCGCACAGCTTCCACGCGACACCATATGGGCCGAGACCGACTGAGCTCGCAGAGAGTGCTCCCATTCCTCGTCAGCGGGTTCTTCGAGAAGCAATACCAACAGCAAAAGCGGGCGAATGAGACGATGTGGTTGCATGAGCACCCGTAGACTCATCCGAGTTTCCGCCTATGTCGTCGAATATTCTCTCCTGATCTCCGACCTGCCCGACCGCCTGCGGGTTGAGTTTTTCATCCTGCTCCTCGTTCCCAAGCGTCGACTTCGTTTCTTCCTCAAATCCGCTTTGCCGTTTCTCGCCCGTGCGCCCATCGCGTTGCGGCTCTACGATCACCTCACAATGCTCCTGGAGGATGGCGCGTATCTTCGCGCCATAGAGCTCACGAAGGTGCATGATCGCACGACCCGCACCATCGATATGCAAGAGCCAGTCAAGATCTCTGAGGCCAAATATTCCTTCGGCTTCACTACGGGTGTCCCCCGCCGCATCGATGATGGCAATGCTTGCGCGTGACACGGATAGGGCGTCGTATTTGCGCTCCAACACTTCACGGACGACCAGTGCGCTCGCCATCATCCTGCTGCGCAGAGTGACGATAGCGCTTGGGCTGTAGGAGGAGACGGTTCGCTTGATATCGAGAAGCAGTGCATGCTGCTGTCCACGGTCGACCACCAGCAGATCAGGACGGTAATATTCACGTGTGATGACCTCCGCATCGCGCCTGATCATCGATGCCCTCGCCCAGTCATCGCGAAGGAACAGAACTTTCGCGGCTTGGTGCACTGGCAAGGGCCGCTCAAGATTGACGAGGGTAAGCTCGGGGTTCTTGCCAACAACAAGAGCTATGGCCCTTTTGACAAGGGCCGCTTCAAGGCTTGTTGCCGAGCGGGCCGCAGCAAGCAGCTTCTGATAACCTTCGAACGTGGGATCGCGTTTCGCCGGACATGCCTCGACCTGCGCAATCGTATCCGCGACGATGCGCTCGAAGTCGGAAATCAGCTCTTCCAGAACGGTCGTTGCTGCAGATGGGGTGTCCACTTCGTCCATCATCGGAGCGTCGGAATTTGGTCGAAAAAGCGTTCCCCCCGATTGGCGTCTGGTTGTAATCATGAAGTTTCCTTGATCAACGGCAGCACAGCAGTGGCCGCCGAGATCGCTACGACGGTCTCAATGCTGGCTGTGCTGGGATTTTTTGTGCCAGAGCAGCAGTGAACGTCCCCCGTCCGTTCAGGGACGAGGTCAGTTCAGCGCCAGCTCAAAGCCAATGAAAGAGCGATACTGCTATGCCGCGAGGGAGTAGGCGCTGATCCGTTCCGCTTCGTTGGCATCATCGATATTATCAAGTGCGATCGCTTCGCGGAGCAGCGTCTCACGGCAGAAAGCAAGCTTCTCTTCTGCATGGCGCAGGCGACTTTCAGCAGCTTCAAGCTCAGCCGCGAGGGCGGCAATCAGGGCCGCTGCACTAGGCGCATAAGATGCACGACCGAAAAGCTCGATGGCATCGTCGCTACAGACCGTTCGATCCTCGTCCGCCCAGAGCAACATCATGCCGTCATCATGAATCTGGGGGTTGCGCTGCGCTGCGGCTTCAATCGTCAGTTCAAAGGAAATAGTATCTGTCATAGCCCAAGGCCTCCTCGTTAGGTTGCGGGTCAGGCCTTCGTCGGTGTTGGAGCACCTTCGGAGGCCGTTTTCGAGGTTGTGTTCCCCGAAAGCAAGGGCATCCTGGCATATCCCGGATCGCCGCGGAGCCCCTAAAATGTTCGTCGATCGATTTTCTTGCGACCGGATGGTTAACCGCAGCTCTTCTGGAGAAAGACTACGGCTTCATCTTGCATCGCATTCTGCTTGCGTGGGCAGAATTTTCACGGGCCATCAGGGAGCAGCAATCTGGGGTTCCTGCTGCCTGTCGCCTAACGTCAAACGCCGTTTGGGCGTGTAACGCTTTTCGAGCATTCAGAATCGATTGCTCACGCGTTTGAATCGAATAACCAGAACCTGGAATCGGAATACCGCAAATTATTTCAAATCATTCTGATTTGGATTGACGTCTCGGCGCGTTCTTTTGATTTGTCATGGCGTTGAAAGCCCGATGAACAGACGCTCACGGCAGATGCCTGAGACTTGTCCTTGGCTCAGCTGCAGCGGGGTGCCGACACATATGGGCACGATCGTGACTACGCTTTCAGCTACCGCAATCCCGTATTTTTAAACCAGACCATGGTCGAGTTTCTGGCCAAGCTAGCAGAAAAAGCTACAGATTTGCGATTCACCAGCAAACGCCGTTTCAGGGAGTAACGGGGGGAGAACCGAACATTTGAGATTGCAGATCGATTGAGGATGCCATCAATCCGGTATCGAAACCGAGCAGACGAAACGGAAAGCCGCCTCTTTAATCAAGCGTCGGCATCAGCTTCATCAGCATCGAGATCATCACCCTTTGAAAGATGTCGTTTCTGTTGGAAGGCCCACCCCGACCGGTATTTTTCGACCAGAGCATCCCATACGATCTCCGCCTCCCTCTCATCGAATCCCTGGACAACCAGCGCTGCAACAATTTGATGCTGAAGCTCTTCAAGCCTCTCCCTCCGCTCCATGCTCAGGTTCTTCGTGATGGCAAAATGAAGCAGGGTCCTGGCTATGTCGTCTCGGGAGGGTTTCCGTCGGCTCCTGCTGGCAGCCCGCAGCGCCCGTTGGCGATCACGCTGTCTCGCCAGGCGCTCTTTTCTGGACTGTACCATCTTCCCCTCCTCCACCTGCCTTCCTCACCTCTCTAACAAACGGCGTTTGAAAAGGTAACGACTTTCTGTAAATAAGAATCGTCTGCATTGAGTTTTGAATCGCCTTGCAAGAAATTTGAATCGGACGACCGCAAATCATCTCGATTTAAGTCAGGTTGATCTGAGATGCTGAGTGCGCACATCGGCTGCCCTTGCCGCAGTGTTTACTCCCCCCCTGACGACAGGCCCATCACCGCCACTGCTTGTCATCCGGGTGGAGCTGCCTCCGTTCAGATCCCCACGATCATGGAAGGATTGAACGCTGCGTTCTCGTTGTCGTAGCCACGTGGATTGCATAGCACGCGCGTTGCCCCGACCCTGTAGTCACAGCTATCGTGGGTGTGTCCATGAACCCAGAGCGCTGGTCGCCCCTGATCGATAACGGCCCCCAGATCTGATGCGAAGGCACCGTTCAGCAAGTCGCCCTTGAACCTGGGGTGGACCGACGCGGGATACGGCAGGTGATGCGTAACAACAACCGTCTGTGTCTGGTCGGCTTTCATCGAACTCTCGATGAACAGACGCGACTCCACGTGCATCCGATACGAGCTCTCCGGAAGAAACCGCTGCCAGGGGTTTTTCTGCAGGGCGATCTTTCGGTGGTCAGTCATCCGCTCTCGCGCATGCCTCATCGCAAGAGATTGATAGCCCGCAATCCGGTAATCGGTCCATAGGGTCGCACCAATGAACCGGACACCGTTGATCACAACAATATCGTTCTCAAGAAAGTGGACATTCTCAACACGTCGGCACGCCGCTCTTCCGTCCTCGAGATTCTCCCTGATCCCGCCATTGTAGAATTCATGGTTTCCGGCGACATAGATGCAGGGCATGACAGGCGCGATATGGTCCGCCAGCCATTGTACGCCATTGGCGACACCACAGCACAGATCGCCCGCAACAATGCAGACATCTGCGTCGGGGATCTTCAGCGGCTCCGACAAATCTGCGTATTCCAGATGCAGGTCGGAAAGAATCCAGAGCTTCAATGTGTAGCCTCCCGGGTTTTCAGGGACGAGTAGCCTGAGCCACGTTTTAATCGAGTTTCGAAGCGGTAGATTGCTTGCGCGCAGACGTCGCCAAGTCAAGCGGAAATTTCAAAAAACCATTTAATATCAATTAATTACGAAATCTCGGAACATCCGAACCACCTCATTCCCGAGGCAAATGCTCAAATTACCTATTTTCCTCGGAGATAAATAAGTTCCGCTTTTGGGCTGCTGTTTTCAGCCGCGGCGAGGTCGACGAGTTGGCGGTGAGACTGACGTTATCTGCACTGCCCGATCCGCCCTTGCTCGCTGCACGCCTGAGCGATGTCCATGTAGAGGCGCGGACTTTCATTGGAGACATTGACGGCATTCGACAGACAACGAAAAGACTGCTCTTCTCGGTCCCAACGAACGCACTGGCCCGATCGAGAGGACACGAACGAAGGAGGCACAATGGCAACGTCGAGTTCATGCGGGGCAAGCAGCACGACAAGGGAATGCAAACAGGTGACAAAGAGCCGATCATGACTGAACCAATTGCGGACGCATCCATCTACCTTTGGGGGCGAGAAGTCGCGACCGTGTCCTGGTCGGCAGACGATGGGTTTGCCGTCTTTCGGTACACTCCTGAATTCGCCGCCACCGGCGTTGAGTTGTCGCCGCTGGTCATGCCTTTGAGCGTAGACCCGTATTCATTTCCCGCACTGCCCCGAACAACCTTTAAAGGGCTGCCAGGAATGCTGGCAGACGCCCTACCAGACCGTTTTGGCAACCAGCTGATCAATGCCTGGCTTGCAGAACAGGCGCGCACACCCGAAAGCTTCAACCCGGTTGAGCGGCTTTGCTATCTCGGGGCCCAGGGCATGGGAGCTCTCGAATTCAGGCCAGCACTGGCAGTTTGCGACCGAAAGGCCCGCAGCGTCGAGGTGGTTGCGCTCGTTCGTATGGTCAATCAGCTACTAAACGAAAAAACGGGGTCTGAGAGCGTCAATTCAAAGGTGCGCGCAGCCAGGCATGCCCCTGACGCATTTGACGACATTCTTCGGGTTGGCATCTCGGCAGGCGGAGCCCGCGCGAAGGCAATTCTCGCCTGGAATTCGAAGACCGGAGAGTTTCGTCATGGCCAGACTGACGCCGGGGACGGCTTTGAACACTGGTTGATGAAATTCGACGGCATCGACAACAACAGGGACAAGGAAGAACCGGACCCGCAGGGCTTTGGTCAGATCGAGTACGGCTACCATCTGATGGCGACGGCTGCCGGCATCGACATGATGCCATGCCGTTTGCACCATGAGGGTGGGCGCAGTCATTTCATGACGAGGCGGTTTGACCGAGCCATCGACGAGAGCGGGTCGACACACAAGCTCCACATGCAATCGCTTTGCGGCCTGCAGCATTTCGATTTCAACGACCCGATCAGCCATTCATACGAGCACGCAATCATGACCATTCGCAATCTTGGTCTTGGCACTCGGGCACTGGAGCAACAGTTTCTTCGGGCAGCCTTCAACATCATCGCCAGAAATCAGGACGATCACGTCAAGAACATCGCTTTTCTGATGGACCAATCCGGTGCGTGGGCACTGTCGCCAGCATTTGACGTGACCTATTCCTACAATCCGCGCGGTGAATGGACCGGCCAGCATCAGATGAGCCTGAATGGCAAACGCGATGGCTTCGAGCTTGCCGACCTCTTCTCCTTCGCTGAAAACGCATCAATCAAGCCTGCCAGAGCGAGAGCGTTGGTTTCCAGCGTCAGAGACGTCGTTGCGAACTGGCTCCACCATGCGGATGAGGCAGGGATTGACGGGGAGACGGCACACAGGATTGGCAGCGCTCACCGGTTGGTTCGGTGAACGCCACCGTGCATCAGAACCGGAGAACCGCCTGACAGGCTTATGCCGCTGATGGATCCCCAAGTGCCGTGGGACACGGTGATGACACCTGTCGCGCGGTGGCAAATAGATATGCTGCTCCGATAACTCAATTCAAATTGAAACAGGTCGAGACGATTTGTGGTCATTCGATTCCAGTTACTTGTGAAGCGATACAGACTTCGACATTTGCGATTCTGATTTGTGGAAAGGCGCCACCACGTCAAACGCCGTTTGCCACCTGGATGAAACTCACTGGCGGCGATAGAAAAGAGGTGACCAGACCAGAGAAGAACAACTCACCAGACAGCGTGATAGACGACGGGTCCTGCAGGCTGCGTTCGAAACAGACGGAGTTGCGAGATAATGACAGAACCAAGGTAGCTTACCCCTGCTTCGCTCCACCTTCGGCGCCTAAAAACACGGAAGCAGCGGTCGAAAATTCAGAGACGGGTTCCTCCTATCCTGCCTAAACCTGCGGTCGGACGATCAGTGTACCGATAGCCTTCAGAGATCAAAATCGCTGCTGCCTGCATCACTCATAGCTGCCTCCTTCCGCTCTTCTTCAACGACCGCCATGCGCGCGGGGACAGAAACCGCCTGCCGGAAATGAACGACCTTTCCATCGTCGCCGATCTTGATCGCAAGCACCATCACCTCAAAATCCGGACAGTCCTGACGTCCACCAAATAGCTGTGGCAGAGAATAAGTTGACGCAAAGGCGGGAATCGTTGGCTGTCCATTTTCATCAACCCATGTCGCTCTGGCGTCAGCTGGTCGCATATTGCCTGCATCCCGCGCCTTTATACTCGACAGAAACTGCGTCGAGGAACTCCTCGCGATCGCATTTAGGCTGCGCTTGCACGCCGCCGCAGCGCTATCAACGGGCCTCACACGCGCCCCCGGCACCACAGCAGGCTCGGCCCAGATAGAGACAGCACCGGTCCTTTCCAGTTCCTGCAACATCTCCGCATTAATCTGACTGTATGTCTGCAAGAGCTGTTCACGCAGTTGCCCCCACGCCGGACCTTTGCCGGGCCCGAAAAGTCTCGTACGCACGATGGCCGTGACGGTATCAGAAAGAGCAGGCGGCTCGTGGTAGAGGGCGACCATCTCCTGCCGTTCGGCAGATTCCAGCAAGATCCCGTTATGATAGGCATCCCAGTCATTAATCGGCTGCTCATTCTGCAGAGCATCCTGCCTGGCCGCAGTCCGCGCGAAGAGCCGCCGCTCTGCACCAATCTGTTTTGCAATCTCGTCTACCGACGCCTCAAAGCCGGCACCAAGAGACACACCAAGAACCGCAAACTCCCCCATCAGCTCAGCCACGATGGCGCTATCGGCCATCGCATCAGGGGTTTCATCGACAACTGATGGCACTTCAAATGTATGCCGCAAGCGGACCGATCGCGGATTGATGATCGTCTGCGCCTCCCCGGCATCGAAAAGCAACATTTCGACCGGCTGATAGCGCAGCGTCATGCCCATTGAGAATGTGCGGGCAGAAGAGAGATCCACATCCGTTATCCGAAGGGCCAGCAACCCGTCAAACACCGGAAAACTCTTGCTACTTTGCTGAAAAGCCTGCGCCTCTTCAGGGGGCATGGCTATGAACATACCCTGATCAGAGATGACGCCTTGCGCAGTGTCACCAGACACCAACGAAACGTTCAGCGCACTGTCCGCCTCATGGGCCCTGGCACTGAATTCAATTCCGGGACGAACCAGCCAGCCTTTGCGCCCGAAATCGTAGGGCTCAAAGCGAATATACGCCTTTAGCCAATGCACGTTTTCCTCGCCGCTCCGCGCCAAAGCGGCGGCGGCCAGCTGTGATGCGGCCTCTCGTTTGGCAAACGTGTCGTTGCGCGCATAAGGGCTGCTTTCCAGCTGCTCTCGAAAAAGTTCTTCCGTGTCCCAGTCAGCAAGTTTCGCACCGACCGAGAGCAGGTCCGACTTCCAGGCAAGACTGACCTCTTCGAATTCGCGAGGCGCGGCCCTTGGGAACGTCGCAGCGCCAATTTCAGGGGCATCCTGCCATCTTGTGTTGCGTGACGTACGGCGCACTACCAGTCGTTCCGGATGCCCGGCGAGCAAGAGCCTTTGTTGTCCACCGTGCAGGGTGAGGAGTTTTTCTGCGGTGACGGCCATTTCCACTGCAGCAAACGGCCACCCGCCATCCTGCTCTTCATGGGCGGGCAGTTCCTCAGAGACGACATAACCAGCGCTATCTTGCGGAAATACAAGAATGGCCGCCCCGAACTCGTTATTGTGGCCAACTACCGGCAATGGTGTCACCAGCAGATTTTCCAAAGGAAGCTGCAGGGCTTGAGCGACCTCCTCCAGAGCCCGGTCGCTCTGTGGCTTCGCAAAGGCAGCAAGATTGCGGTTCCCCTCTGCCAGCGCTCCACCATATTTGACGCGGAAGGAAAATGTCAGCCCGGTTTCCGCGCCAAACAGACTGCCAGCATCAAGCGCTTCAATGCGTACCGTATCCGCCCTGCCCGTTATCAGCGCGACTTCTCCCTGCGTATCCAGCCACCATGGTCTGTTAAAATCTGACAGCCTGCGCGTCTCGGGCGTATCGGTGATGTCACGCAGCGCGGCATCGGGATAGCGGTAAATGACTTCTGCGAGATTCTGCCCTGAACGCAGCTCAAGCGGACCGGCAGGCCGCGCATCAAAGACAAATTCCGGCCGTCCATTGCGATCAGAAGAGATCCGGCTTTCGACAACTGCGGGTATGGCGAGCGCAAATCGGGCCCGTCCAAGCCGATTGATCAACGCTTCGGCGGCCGCAGGATCGACTGAAAATCCTTCAGGGCGCAGGGTTGTATGCACCGGAATGCGCGCCCGGTAGCCACTAAACTCACGCGCAGGGCTCTGCTCTCCCGCAAAACAGGTATCCAGTTCTTTTTCACCGAACGGAAAATGCTGCTTTTCAAAATCATACTCGCCAACACGCAAGCCACAAACCAGCATCAGACGCTGTGGTGAAGAGCGGCGATCGCGCGCAATGGCGGCCAGTGCTTTTTCCCGCAGCGCAGATTTGAAGCGCGCAACTTCAAACTGGTTGTAGTCAACGGTCAGATAGCCGTTTTCGACATCCTGTACCTTGCTGATCATCCCCTTGGAGATATAGGCTTCGAGCTTGCTGGTATCTGCAAGGCCGGCTTCTGCCGCTGCCGCGCGCACTTCTGCTGGCGAAAGCGACTGGTGATACACGAAAATCTGCTCATGCTCGGTTCCAATGGTTGCCGCGGCCACCATGGATACCAGATAGTCCCGCTGCCGCTGAACACTCTCCTTGCCAAGCAGTTCTCGCGCAAGACTTCCTCCAGAGCCGGCGGAAAGAATGATGATCTGCTCATCGATGGCTCCGTCAGAATTAGCAGGCGCGTCCAGCACACCTTGCTGCACAATCGCTTTTTGCGCGGCAGCATCGCCGCTCTCGTTCTGAGCAATCACCACCAGCGCCTGTGACCGCTTGCCGAGCGCGTACACCAGACACATGACATCACCGCCGCAACGATCGCGCTGCGCCATCCACGCGCGCTGCTCGGCCTGAAGCTGCGCTCTGCCGCCTGCATCAAGCCCGTCCAGCGCGGCTGCGTAATGTCTGGCAACGGCGCGGTCGAGTTCTGCCAGGTCCGCGTTGCCGCAAATGGTATGTTCAACTCTGGTTGAGGCTTTTGCGCAGTCAAAGCTGGGCCGGTGTTCGTTTGCCACAGTCCTGCTTCCAGTATGACCGGAAGCAACATTGCGCAGAAGATCCAGCAGATTGCTGCTTACCTCCCCCCTCACCGCAAGACCAGAATCGCGCTCAAACGCAATGATTGCATTGCGGGTACGCCGTCCCATCAGACCATCGGCAGGTCCGGGATCATAACCAAGCCGGGCGAGTAAAGACTGCACCTCGCGCACATCCTGCCTGACAGAAGGGCGCTGCACTATGCGCGCAGATGGCGGCACCTGCCGCGAGCGTTCCGGGGGCGTCTCTTGATGCCTTCGAAGCGCCCTCTCGAGATCGGAGACTGCATTCAGCCCCCTGGAAATGTCATTCAGATCAAGAGCGATTGCCGGCATCGGCACTGCGACGACAAGCGCAAATATCGGTGCAAGAAATATCCTAAGCATGACGGCCCCGCTGCGGAAATACAGATCACATAATGCTGCCCCAGAATCGAACAGAGCATCTGACAGTAAGGCGGCTCGCCCCGACACTACCGTCAAGACAAGTCTTGCGATGCCGGCCATCGATTACCAGTCGTCTATTTGGCTGAAGCAAAAAGTGGCAGGGCCGACGCGATGCAACAGCACGCACCTGTCAGCCGCAAGCGGCGTTCCCGTAGGAATATGAGGCACTGACGCATCATCAGCCCAACTCAAAAGGCCGACGGATGAATCAAAAGAACCATCAAAATCACGCCGTTGTGCTGGTCGCCCACATATGGCCCTCAAAGAGGCTCCCAACACCAAACACCCTATGGTGCCGAACCGCGAAACTGACGCGGGCGAACCGGCTATCGTGCTGTACAAAGCGCTCGTCCGAGCCCGAAGCTCTGGCGGAGAAACCCGCCACTTCCGCAGCCGCTTGTGGCAACATTCCTGCCAACCGCGTTCGATCCGGCATGCCGACAGGTGAAACTCGCGTAGGGCAGCGAGACGGCCCCCCCCCGTCGTCCGGGCTTTCAAACGATGCCCTGCCACCCTGTTTCCATCAACCTTCAGTGCGCAGTCGCTCGAACCGGCCTGCCCGGACGCGCCGTCTGATCCAGCTCACCATCGCGAACAACAAAGCCTCCACCGACGATCAGATGACGGACACCAGCCGAATGCTGCCGTGGATCCTCGAACGTTGCCCTGTCGATGATGGTTTCGGGATCAAAGACGACGATGTCCGCGTCTGCGCCCTCGCGGATGCGGCCCTTGTTCTTCATGTCGGGCACGGAATCCTCCAGCAGCCTTGCAGGAAGGAGGCTTGAACGACGGATGGCCTCGCTCAGGCTCATGAGCTGGCGTTCACGGACGTAGCGACCCAGAACGCGCGCGAACGTGCCAACCGAGCGGGGATGGGATATGGCCTCTTCTGGCAGCGGCCAGACGGGATCAAGAACCTCTTCGCCGTCCACGGTGAACGGCATAGCGTCGCTGGCTATGATGCCGTCGGGGAAGATGACGGCCTTGTCGATCAGCGTCGCATCTTCCTCTATGCCTTCGTCAAGGTAATGGATGATGGACAGTCCCATCGGGTCTGTTTCCTGTATCTCGGTCAGGCGTTCGTCGCTCTCTGGGCGCTCGCCTGTCTTGAGATAGACGATGCTGTCGTGTTCCAGCCCTACACGCTGAAGTTCGCGTGCGCGAAGGAAGGGCGCGGAAATCACCGTGGACCCGGCACCATAAGGATAGGTTTCCGTCGTCACACGCAGCCCCTGTTCCTGCGCCTTCAGGATCATCCGGGAAACCTCCGGAATGAAACGGGTCGCTGAACTGCTGAGATGGCAGATATGCATTTGAGCGCCCGTCGCTGCCGCTGCTGCAAGCACCTCGCCATAGCCCTCGATTGCATGGCCGGGCTCGTCATGGAACTTGCCACGCACGTGGGTAAAGGTGGGAACATTGTAGCGCGCGGCGAGCTTCGCCGCTTCATAATACTCGACCCGGTTTGTGTTCGGGACATAGCCTGGAAGAAGGCCGATGCCGATGCCCCCCTGTTTGAGCCCATCTTCAATGCGCTCAATCACCTGTTCTGAAATGTCTGAAGTCACCCTCTGGTCGAACTTCTCCCCGAGTATCTCCATTCGCACATCGATCCAGCTGACGGCAAAGCCGTAATTCAGCGGCAGACCATTCTCTGCAACATTGTCGTAGGCCTGCTCCAGCGGCCATGCGCCCCGCTCCAGTTCCAGCGTGGTTGTCACACCATCGAAGGCCTGCATCCATGCGGACGGGATATTGAGGGCATGTGAATGAAGGTCGATAAAGCCGGGCGCGACGACCAGTCCCGTTGCATCAACTTCTTCCGCGCCGTCAAGCGGCTCTTCGGAGACGACCACCACCTTGCCGTCGACAATCCCGACATGCCGCGTTGCGTCCAGTGCCGATTCCGGGTCGATCACGCGGCCGTTGGCAATCACCAGATCATATTCCGGCACGGCTTCCGCCCCCGCAATGTTCAGAGTGATGAGGGAGCAGCTTACGGCTGCCGCAGTGAGAAGAATGCTGTGTCTGGTTTTCATGACGTTTCCCTGTCTTTTGCCCGTCACAGGCTGCGCGTCACTGTGCCTGGCCTGCGGATAACAGGCAGGCCGGAAACGCTGGGACGAATTTTAGAAGCTGATGGAGAGTGTCGCGTCGAGAGTGTGTCGCGCAGCGCCACGGGCAACCTGCCCCCCATAGGCTGCTCCGAGCTTGGCGGCATCGCTCAATGCAAACGAGAAGCCTGCCTCCAGAAGCAATGTGTCTGCCGCAATGGGCGCACCGGCAACACTGAAGGCATCGCCTCCCGCCAGTGCATGGCGCGCCAGGGCCACTTCATTGTCAAATGCATGCTGCCAGCCGATCGCCCCGTGTAGTGCGCCGCTGAAGACGTCGAGACTGACATCGCGCCCCATCCGCATTCCCAGCGTTGTGAATGTGACATTGCCGGTCTGCGCGAGCGCCTCCAGAGTTGCAGCGCCGCCCTCTTCCGCATAACCGCCAAACGAATGGGAGATGAGAGCAATCCCGGCAAAAGGTGTGACCGTCGCCACAGGCGTCTCCACCCGATAGCCCAGCTCTCCAAAGCCCTGCGCCGTTCCGGCGTCATACCCTGCAGACAGGGCATCGCTGAACCCCGCAAACGCGACCGAGCGGCGCACATCCACTTCATGCCGGGTATAGGCGAACCCGCCGCTGAACGTGAGCGCCTCCCACTGGCGTCCACCATAGATGCCGAGATGGTAGTTATCGCTGCTGCCAGCCGAAGCTCGATCTGCCGAGCGAAGGGATGAACGGCTGTACCCCGCCATGAGCCCCAAATTCCAGCCAGCGACCTCGGCGTCGCCCCCCAGCAACAGCCCACGCGTATCATGCGTGTATTGCGCCGCGTTCCCATCGCTGGAAAAGTTCTGCCAGGAGCCGAAACCCATGCTCCAGAACTCCGGCGCAGATGCGGGCACCCCGATCCCGAATGCACTCCGGACGCGCTCCGAAGCCGCGTCCCGCAAAAGCTGCTGTCGGCGATGAAGCCGCTTCTGATCGATCCGTATATTTCTCCGGAGATCGCGTCGAATGCACCTGGCGCCTGGGCGTCACTCAGGCCAAGAATGGCGTCAAAAAGCTGATTGCCGCTCCCCAGTCCTTGCGCTCCAATGGCTGCAACACGCTGATTGTGTGTTTTTGCCAGTTCGGAAAAGTCCGTGTCATTGCGCGAAAGAGTGAGCAACACAGCGTCGGGATCGTAGGCAAGCGCGGCATCAAGGAAGGCGAAATTCTCCGTCACCCCACTGAACGCACCGCTCACACCACCCGTTGCGGTCAGGATCGTGTAGGTTGTCGCGGGATCATAGGTGGAACCGTCGTCTGTCCCGTTTTCGGCGCGCACATTCACTGTTCCACCATTGATAAAGGCATGGCCCGAGACCGCCAGTCGATCGCCGCTTCCGGCGTTGTCCACTTCGACTTCAAAGACCGAGCCGTTTTCGAAGGTCGCGTTTCCGGAAACGCTTTGCGTCCCGATGGAGTTACCGGGTTTCAGAACACCACCTGAAGCCACGGTCAGCGCTCCCAGGTCGCCGGATCCGCCAAGCACCCCTCCATTGAGGACTTCAACCGCGCCACCCAAAGCGCCATTGCCGCCCACTCCGACGATCAGCGCACCATCGACAACCCTGGTTGTTCCGTCAAAGCCGGAGCCATCGCCCGTGTAAACAAGCGTTCCCGCCCCCTGTTTCTCAAACCCGCCGGTTCCTGAAATGCTGCTGGCGAGAACGGAGCTGTTGCCGCTTCCGCCGGTGAACAGCGTGTTGGCCTGCAGACTGATGTGCGCACCAGCAACACCGGCAAGTGACCCAATCGTTTCATCGTCATCAAGCCGAAGCACGCCGCCCTGAAGCTCGACCGCGCCCGTATCGGCAAGCGCGTCACCGCCCTTGAGAACAAGCGTTCCCGCCTCAACAATCGTGCCACCGGTATGAGTGTTCGCGCCGTGAAGCGTCAGAGACCCGTTGCCCTGCTTGATCAGGCCACCCGAACCGCCAAGAGCGTAAGCGCTGTGAACCGAGAAGCCATGCGTGTCGATGTAAGCGCCACCCGCGGAGATTGTGACGTCACCCGCCTCAAACCCGGCAAAAAGGTTGTACTGATTGGCAGTAAGCCGCAGAACTCCGCCATCGAAAATGAGGCTTCCTTCCCCGGACGTTTCGCTGACCTGCTCCGTTTCCAGAACGCCTCTCGCCCCCGCCGCGCCAGAAAGCCTCAGCGTACCGGACGCATTGCTGAACATGCCCAGCTCGACCCGGTCGGCAGAGACAAGCGCGCCCTCGGAAATTTCGAGCATCCCCTCACCGGCGCGGCCAACGACAAGGTTCCCGTCAACCTCCCAGTGAGTCCCGGAGCCTGAAACCAAAGCCGTCCCACGACCGGTTGCGTTTGTCCCGAGAAATACAGAGCCGGACTGTACGACGCCGCCATCCTCAATGGTCAGCGCGCCTTTGCCAGTTCGACCGACCTCCAGTCCGTCATCCAGACGCCAATTCGACCCAGCTCCGGAAACCAGCACCTCGCCAACTGCGCTCTGGGCGTATCCGATGCGCGCATCGCGGCTTTCGACAAGTCCACCATTTTCAATGGTGAGCCCACCCTTTCCGAAACGGCCAATCTCCAGCGTTCCGGCGCTGAGCCACGACGACCCGGCACCAGTGACGAGAGCCTTTCCGGTCGTCCCGGAACCCCACCCGATCTGACTGTTGTAGCCGCTGACTACGCCTCCATTGCTGATAATCAGGGACGCATCATCCCCGCCGGACGCAGCCACCACAACGTGCCCAGCCGTATGGGTAATGCTTCCGCCATCGACCGCAAGTACACCTTCATAAACGGTCGTTCCGGATTGATAGCGATTGTGTCCGGTGAGCGTCAGCGTGCCCGAGCCACGCTTGAGCAGACCGCCAACACCTTCGAGACCAACAGACGTCGCAACCGAGTGTTCCTGCGTGTCGATATAGGCATTCGAATAGCCGATTCTGATGTCACCATCGTCAAAGCCCGCAAAGAGGTCCGCCTCATCGCGCGTCAGGCGAAGAATGCCGCCGTCAAAACTGATCGTTCCGCCGCCCGCACCAACACTGACCTGACCGGTTTCAAGCACGCCGCGATCAGCTACCGATCCATGAAGCCAGAGCTGCCCCTCGCCCGAAGCCCTGGCTCCAAGCTGCACGTCGGTCGCAGACGCAAGGCCTCCGTTTTGCAGGATCAGCATTCCCGCACTCTGATCACCAAGGATAAGGCTACCAGGAAGCAGCCACGGGCTCGGTTTGGTTCCCGTGCCATCGCCATCCACGGTTTCCATGGAGCCATCAATGATTTCCTGCGCTCGACCGTGTCCCACCACCGCAACGACACTGAAGGCGACCAGGGCCGTGCTTGCCCACAGCCGCCTCTTTGTGATCGCCTCCGCGCCGCTGGAAACACGACCGCTCGATAGCGTTTTTATTTTCATGGGACGCCCTGACTTTCCGGTATTCGCAAATTACAAATTCGACCGGAAGCTACTGGCAGGCGTTTTATTTAGCTACATGAATTGATTATCACTTTCATGATGACTTATCATTTTCATTTCTGGTTTCAGACGTTCAACCAGCGCGCAGTTTTCCACGGTTTCAGGGGCAGAACGATCAATGCAGCAAAATGGAGATGCACCGGAATGGCGCATGGTCGGAGGCAATGCAATTGCCATCCCCGGTGCACATGGAAGGGTGGAGCGCCTGACATTCGACAATGGTGTCGCCATCTATCGGTCGGAGATCGAAGCCGAAGCAGACTGCCGTTTTACGGTGACAAACCGGTTGCCCCAGCCGTGGATCGGCTTCTCTGTCCAACTCGCCGGCGGCGCAGATTTCAGCACCCCCATCGGGACCACGGGCCCCATGGCCGAGAACACGCTGAGCCTCATGAGGGTTGGGCCCTCCGGCTTCATCCTGGATGTTCGCGCTGGAACGTTGATACGGCATACCGGCGTGGCCATCTCGCTGCGCCTTCTCAAACGCCAGCTAAACGGAAATCAGCCGATGAGGCTTGCCCCCTTCATGGCGCGTGGCAAATCACTGGAGCGCCTTGAGAGCATTCCGCTTCCAGCCGGCGTCAAGACGCTGGCCACAGGCCTCTTCGGCCCCAGCATAGATGGCCCGTTGCGGGCCATGACCATTGAAGGCCTGGGAAAGCAGCTTTTCAGCCAGGCGATGACCGCCTTCTGCGAATATGATCCTGACGGCGAAATGTTCACCGAATGGGAGCTTATGCGCTTCGATGAACTTGTCGCCCATGTGAAAGACAATCTGAACGACGGTGCGGCTGCACGGAACTTTGCAACGCGCGCAGGTCTCAAGATCGCGCGGGTGGAGCAGATGTTCAAGGTGTTGCGCGGCGTAAGCCTTGCCGCCTTTCTGCGCACCGAAAGACTGCGCACGGCCCGCCGCCTGCTGCTCGATGAAAAGTGCCAGGTCAGCGAAGTGGCCTACCGGTTGGGATACCGGCATGTCGCCAATTTCTCACGCGCCTACCGGGCTCAATTCGGAGAAGCACCGGCAACGACGCTGCACAGACCGAGACGAAAAACACCACGCGGATAGTCTGGGAAAGCCGTCCGTTTCAAGCGGAGTTGGTATGGCGACAGGAAGCTCAGGCCCCGCCTTGCCGCTCCATCTCGAACAGTGCAATCACCGGCGCCCCGTTCAGTTCGCCAAACTCTGCGTCCACGCCGTAGGTCGCGCGGATGGTTTCCTGAGTTAACGCGTCCTGCCAGGGCCCCTCGGCAATAAGCTGCCCCCTGTGCAGCAGGGCGATCCGGTTGGAGAAGCGCGCCGCCAGCGCCAGATCGTGTATGGCGATCAGAATGCCGACACCCCGCTCGCGCACCTGATCGGCCAGAAACCGCAGGGTGAAAAGCTGGTTGCCGATATCAAGGGCGCTCGTCGGCTCATCGAGCACGATAAGCGGCGTCTGTTGCGAAAGGGCGCGCGCAAGCATGACGCGCTGTCGTTCTCCGCCGCTGAGCGCATCAAGGGAGCGGAACGCAAGGCTGGAAAGATTGAGCTTTTCCAGAACTTCCTCCACCAGCGCAATGTCGCGCGCGCCCGGGCTCATACCCATATAGGGCGTTCGCCCCAGAAGACAGGCATCGAAAACGCTGACCGGAAAACCGTCCGGCGTGCGCTGGGGAACATAAGCCACGAGTCGCGCCCGTCGAGCAGGACCCGGCCGCTTTCGGGACGCATCTGACCGAGCATCGCGCGGACCAGCGTGGATTTGCCGGCGCCATTTGGCCCTACCAGACCGACGATTTCGCCAGGTCCCACCCGTAACGATATGCCGTCGAGAACGGCGTTGTCGTTCAGCACCCGCCGCAGATTGTGCGCTTCAAGAAGGGTCATGCGAAAGCCTCCCGCCGCCGCGACACGATCAGGTGCAGAAAGACCGGAACACCAACGAAGGCAACGACAATGCCCACCGGAAGGACCGTCGGGCTGAAAGCCAGCCGCCCGATCGTGTCGGCGGCCAGAAGAAGCGCTGCGCCGCAGATTGCTGCGAAGGGCAGCAGAAGCCGGTGATCACCGCCGATCATCATGCGTGCCAGATGCGGCCCGATCAGTCCAACGAACCCGATGACGCCCACAAAGCTGATGACCGAGGCTGCGGAGACGACGGAAAAGAGAATGGCGAAGGTGCGCAGACGGCGCACATCGACGCCCAGCGAACGCGCCACATCATCGCCGGCGACGGTGAGTGCGTTGAGCTGCCAGGCTCTTGCCTGGATCGGAATGAGCACCGCGAAGAGAACAGCGGCGCACAGACCGACCGCATCCCACTGCACCCGTTGAGGCTGCCAAACGTCCAGTGCACGACACGGGCCAGCTGCTCTTCGGTGGCGACAAACTGGACCGCAGCGGTCAATGCACTGAACAGATACATCAGCGCAATGCCGGTGAGGATCATCGCCTGTGCCCCATGCCCCGCCACCAGCTCAACGAAAAAACGGCCAGCGCGCACAGAAGCGCGCAGACAAAGGCCGACAGGGGGACGAAATAGACGCCTGCCGCCTGAAGACCGATACCGAACATGATGGCGACGGAAGCCCCGAAACCGGCAGCCGAGGACACGCCGATCGTATAGGGGCTGACGAGCGGATTGCGGGTAATGGCCTGCATGAGAACGCCGGACACGGATAGGGCAGCGCCGGCCACCAGCGCCATCACCACACGCGGCAGGCGCAGGTAAGCGGGGCCGCCCCCGCAGTTTAAAAGGCAGCAAGACATGAGTGAAGCAGCGGTGGAACTGGTCTCCCCAGGCGGCCAGACAACCAATCCCCACGGTTCAGTGGAGACCCCATTGGCCGTACAGGGCGTCACCGTATCCTATGGCGAGAAGCCCGCAGTATTCTCGGTCGACGCTTCGATTCCGGCCGAGAGCATGACCGCGATCATCGGGCCGAACGGTGCAGGAAAGTCCACACTTCTGAAAGCCGTTCTTGGCATCGTTCCGCGCCTTTCAGGCAGCGTAACGGTGTTTGGCGAGCCCTTCACCAGAGCCCGGCACCGTGTCGCCTATGTACCGCAGCGCGCTTCCGTCGACTGGGATTTCCCCACCCGGGTGATCGATGTGGTCATGATGGGGCTGTTTCGCGAACTGGGTCTGCTCAAACTCGTCCGCCGGGAACATCACAAGACCGCGCTGGCCTGCCTGGAACGGGTCGGCATGGTGGATTTCGCACACCGGCAGATCGGCCAGCTCTCCGGCGGACAGCAGCAGCGCGTCTTTCTTGCCCGCGCCCTGGCCCAGAACGCCGATCTCTACCTTCTGGACGAGCCCTTCGCCGGCGTGGATGCGGCTACCGAAAGAGCGATCATCGATGTCTTGAAATCGCTCAAGACCGACAAGCGCACCGTCGTCTGCGTACACCATGATCTGGCGACCGTTGCGGACCATTTCGATCATGTTCTGCTGATCAATGTCCGCAAGATGGCTGAAGGACCGGTCGCCACAACCTTCACCGGCGAGAACCTCCAGAAAACCTATGGTGGACGCCTGGCAACCGCGCATATCGATCAACTGAATCTTTCGGCAGCCTAGTCCCATGTCGAGCAATTTCATCAACGCCCTGCTATTGCAGTCCGGTTATAACGCCGCAACCGGGCCAATCATCGTCATTGTGTGCTTTGCGCTCTTCGCACTGTCACTTCTGCTCGCGCCCAATCGCGGTGTTCTGGCGGCCGTTTTCCGTCATTTGCATTTTCAGCGCAGGGTGCACATGCGTCAGGGGCTGCTCGCTCTCGCGCATCAGGAGCAGATCTTCGACCCACTCACCATTCGGGTTCTGCGCCGCGCAGGTCTCATACGGGCCGACAGTGTGGCGACGGCCAAGGGAAAGGCGCTCGCATCGAAAACGCTGCGCGACGAGAAGCGCTGGGAAGTTGCACGCCAGATCCACCAGGACGATGTCATTTCCGGTCGCTATGACGGCCTCACCCCCATCGAAGCCATCCTCACCCGAGACGAAATCTCGGAGATCGACCGGCATCTCGGCCCACCCGTTCCGGCAACCGCCTGAAACGTCTGCATTCAAAGGACTTCCTACTCATGGGTTCCGAATTTGTTCAGTTGAGCCTGACACCGCTTCTGATCGGCATCTTCGCAGCAATTGCCTGCGCACTGCCAGGCAATTTTCTCATCCTTCGCCGGCAGGCTCTCATCGGCGACGCCATCAGCCATGTCGTTCTTCCCGGCATCGTCGTCGCCTTCCTTATAACCGGTTCCATCACCACATGGCCGATGATGCTCGGTGCCGCCGGCGCTGCGGTCGCTGCCGTCATTCTCATCGAGTTCATCAAGCGGCTGGGGCGCATCGAACCTGGCGCAGCAATGGGGGTTGCATTCACCTCGCTGTTTGCTGGCGGTGTTCTCCTGCTCGAACAGAGCGACACGAGCACCGTTCATCTCGACGTTCAGCACGCGCTTTATGGCAATCTGGAAAGCCTGATCTGGCTTTCCGCCGATGGCTGGCAGTCGCTTACGGATGCTGCGGCGCTGGCCGATCTGCCTCCGGAATTGCCGCGCATGGCGGTCGTGACACTCGTTATCACTCTGCTAACGGTTCTGTTCTGGCGTCCCCTGAAGCTCTCTACCTTCGATGAGGGCTTACTACGTTCACGTTCTGGCTGATACGCAGGCATAAATCGCTGAGCATCCAATCGGAGGCGCGACGAACAAGGTAGCGGACATGATCCACAAGCCATCCGTCAATGATTGGGATGAACGCTTCCAGCTTTGGACGCCGAACCAGAGCCCGCCGTCGATAGCCGGGAGGAACCGAATACGTCATCATCTTGCGAACCGTGTCGCGCGATATGCCGAAATGCTTCGACGCTTCGCGCTGGCTCATACCGCCGTCGCAAGCAACTCGAACCTTCAGATATAATTCCACGGTGTAGATCCCTCGTCCCTCCCTGCGCCAAGCAGAAAAGGGAAAAAGTGGACGACTTTTCAGCCGCCCGCAGCAGGACAATTCCGCCGCTACCGTGGTCTAGTTTTCCACCGCCGTTCTCAACTGCCGAAGCCACGATCAAAGCGGGCCATGTTCGTGAAGAATTCGTGGCGCTCGGCGCGAAGAAAGACAAGTCACCCGAAGAGATTACGCGCCATGAAGCGCTGAAATCGGAAATGGCGCAACGGCTCCTGCCCCTGCCGGCTGACGAGATCTACTACGTTCACGTTCTGGCTGATACGCAGGCATAAATCGCTGAGCATCCAATCGGAGGCGCGACGAACAACCTAAACTCTTGATAAGCATCGTACCGAAACGCAGAAAACGGTTTCGGTCCGATGCGCTCACTTTGCCCCCGCTTGGCCTTGAAACACGTTGCGAACCGACGTCCTCAACGGCCTTCTGCACCAGTGGTCTGACCGCCGCTCGGAGAGGTGTGAACGATCAGAGAAGTTTACCGGCCGACGGGGTCGGCGCGTGAGGAACCTGACTTTTAAAATGGCTCTCGGAAGCCGCCCAGTTGTTGAGGCTCACGCCGCGCGGATTACCCATTTGGGCGCGCCAGCATCCCTTGGCGACGCCGGATAGATGTTGGCACCCAAGTCTGCCGGAAACTTGTTCAGATCGCTTGCACCGGGAGAGCCGTTCATAGATGTAGTACGTCGCGTTGCTGATCCCGTGCTCCCAGCAAAGACCGCCAACTGGAACGCCGCTCTCACCCTGCTTCAAAATTGCCAGTATCTGGCTTTCCGTAAATCTTGTTTTTTCATCTCGTTCTCCAAGCGCATCAAAGGCCGGAGAAGTCCAATTTTCAACCCAATGGTTCTGGGGGACGATTACCCCACGAGGCGTCCGCGAACGGCTGATACGCCGGTAAGATACGCGGTGAAGGTGCATCTCTCACTTATTCTGTTCTTCGGCATCATGCCCCCGACCAGCGCCGTTGCAGACCAACAGGGAAACTTGGACAATGAAGAACTGAGTTGGCAGGTGCCGCGCCAGAATGATGGCTCGGTGATAATGCAGGTCACCGGTTTTGGTCAGCCACCCATAATCAATCTCCATGCATTTGGTGACGGCAACATCTCGATCAGATAGCGTTTTCTTTAAATCGGCGCGGTCCTCATCATGCATCGGAAATAACCCAATACCCTTGCTGAAAAACAATGTGACAGAACCGCCGACAACCCCTTTGGACCGAGCTCTTCACCAAAGCCATTTGACCGAAGTAGCATCAGCTCACAGGGGCCTGTTGCATCACTAAAGAAACGGAGCCGAATTAATCGAGCAATGGTCGGTTATAGATCCCCAACCCTTCGCAGGGATCTTGGAAGTTGATGTTCACCGAAATCGATCGTCGAACGCCTGAGAATCTGGCCACCATTATCAACCTCCAATCGGACACGTCGCCCTTTATAGAAGAAGGTTAATCTATGAAATCCGCGGTGTTCACCTTCTCCATGCTCGCATATGCACGTGATCATGTTTTCGCGCATCAGTGTTTGTACGCGGTATTCAGGCACGTTCAGCAGAATCCCTAAAGACGCGGCGTCGATGCAAAAACCGTCTTCATTTCTCTCCAGCTGCATTAGAAGCTCCTTGAGAAAGACAGGGCACTTTCCGGAGTGCAGGTTTCAGCTGCTGCAACGCTAAACAGCGCCAGCCATCTCTCAAAGTGCATCCACTCTATGGGCAATTCTGCATGCGCAGGCACTGGCGCGCCATGGTAGCGGCCCGTCATCAACGCCACGGAAGACCAGAAATCAATCATTCGTAACAGGTGGGCATCCCAGTCCTCGACCCGACTTTCGAAGATCGGACCGAGGACTGGATCCGTGCGCACCTTGCCATAAAAATTGTGAACGAGTTCGCTTAACACGGCCTCGTTAAGCCCCGTCTGAAACGCAATGTCGGCGGTCATTTGCGGGCGTGCGGACATGATACCAGAATTGTGGGGTGACATTGGTGTCTCCGATATCGAGGCTTGAAATCATTCCTGCAGATGATAATAGGTATTATAAATACCAATTCAATGTCTGCGACACACAGAATGCGTCTAACCTCCTTCACTGATTATGGACTGCGCATGTTGATGCGAATGGCGAGCGCCCCGGACCAGTATTTTTCAACCGCGGATCTGGCGGTGGAGTTCAACCTGTCCCGCAACCATCTGACGAAAATCATGCAGCAGCTTTCGCGTGGCGGAATCGTAGAAACGCGGCGCGGCGGAAGTGGTGGCGCGAAGTTAAGTCAAGCGCCGGAGGGCATAAGGCTTGGCGATGTGGTGCGTCTTCTCGAGCAAGGCCAGGCACTTGTCGAATGCCTTGCCCCCGATGGTGGTGACTGCACAATCGATAATTGCTGCAGGTTGAAAGCGCGTCTGCGGCGCGCAGAAATGCGGTTCATCGAAGACTTGAATCTCACGTCGCTCGCCGAAATTGCGTTGCCCAAATGAAGGCGCTCCCGAAGAGAGAAGGAATTGCAGCATGATTGCCACGCTAACCGTATCGGAGCGCCAGGCCGGTCTTCTGCTCTCGATAATCCTGGCAGCCCTGGGGTTGGCAATGGCTGCTGCGGCGCGTCAGGGTGTCATGTCCGTTCATGGCTTTTTGGCGCTCGGCCTTGGTGTCGGCCTCGCATTTATGCTGGGCGGAGCGATTTATGATCCCGAGCCTGACGAAGACAGGCTGCGGTCTTATTACGATGCCCCAACCCAGTTCGGCATTGTGATGACGCTCATCTGGGCCGTCATTGCCATGGCTGTGGGTGTCTGGGTTGCCGCACTGCTCTACTGGCCAGAGGCTACACCGCTCTGGCCAGAGACAAGCTTCGGACGACTACGCCCTGTGCATACGACTGGTATCATTTTCGGGTTTGGTGGAAACGCGCTGATCGCGACGTCTTTCCATGTTCTACAGCGTACATCGCGCGCCCGATTGGCGGATTCCATCAGTCCCTGGGTCGTTCTTCTAGGCTACAATCTCTTCTGTGTCTGGGCCGTAACAGGCTATTTAATGGGAAGTACCCAGTCGAAAGAGTATGCCGAAGCCGAATGGTATGCTGATCTATGGCTTGTTGTGGTCTGGGTGACCTATTTTGTTCTGTATCTGCGCACACTCGCTCGACGGAACGAGCCGCATATTTACGTCGCCAACTGGTATTATCTGGCATTCATCCTCGTCGTGGCGATGCTTCACATCGTCAACAATCTGGCGCTTCCTGTACGATGGTCTTCGGCGGAGAGTTTCCCCATCTGGTCGGGTGTGCAGGACGCCATGATTCAATGGTGGTATGGCCACAACGCTGTTGCGTTCTTCTTGACCGCCGGCTTTCTGGGAATGCTGTATTACTTCCTGCCAATTCGTTCAGGAAGACCGATCTGGTCCTACAGACTTTCCATCATCAGCTTCTGGGGCATCACGTTTTTCTACATCTGGGTCGGCTCACACCATCTCCATTACACTGCCTTACCCTATTGGGCGCAGACGCTGGGAATGACCTTTTCAGTTATGCTTCTGGTGCCTTCCTGGGCATCGGCAGGAAACGCAATCGCCACTTTGAATGGGGCCTGGCACAAGGTTCGCGATGACGCCACGCTGCGGTTCATGTTCGTGGCGGCTGTTTTCTATGGCCTGTCGACCTTCGAGGGGTCCTTCCTTGCCATCCGGCCAGTCAATTCCCTGAGCCACTATACGGACTGGACGGTAGGCCATGTCCATTCCGGCACGCTGGGTTGGGTGGCAATGATTGTGTTTGGCGCAATCTACACATTGGTGCCGCAGATTTCCGGGCGCGATGCAATGGTATCGTCACGTGCGATAGAATGGCATTTCTGGTTGGCGGTGTCCGGTACACTCGTCTACGTCGTGGCAATGTGGAATGCAGGCATCACGCAAGGGCTGATGTGGCGCGCATATGATGAAAACGGTGCACTGAGTTACAGTTTCCTTCAGTCGGTGCAGGCAATGGCCCCATACTATCTGCTCCGCACCATTGGAGGGGGCCTCTTTCTCGCTGGGGCCGTGATCTGCGCGTGGAATTGTTGGGCGACCCTGCGCCTGGCACACGGCAGCGCCAAAGACCGACCGCTTCTCCCACAACCCGCCGAGTGACGATATGCTGAAGTTACACTACAATCTGGAGAGGGTTTCGATGGGGCTGGTGGCGGCAATCATTATTGCCGCCTCGGTCGGCGGTATCGTTGAAATCGCACCGTTGTTTACCATCGATGAGACCGTTGAGGTGCCCGATGACCTTCGACCTCATACCCCACTGGAACTGGCGGGACGCGAAATATTCATTCGCGAAGGGTGTTATGCCTGCCACAGCCAAATGGTCCGCAGCCTGGCCGATGAAATTGATCGCTACGGCCCTTACTCTCAGGCTGGAGAATCTGCCTATGATCATCCGATGCTGTGGGGTTCCAAGAGAACCGGACCCGATCTTGCGCGCATTGGAGGGAAATACTCCGATGAGTGGCACGTACGGCACCTGATCGATCCGCGAAGTGTGGTTCCGGCATCTATTATGCCAGCCTACCCGTGGTTGCTCAAATCGCTTGATACAGATCTCCTGACGGATTCACTCGCAACTCTCTCCGAGCTTGGAGTTCCATACAGTGACGAGATGATCACGTCTGCGGCGTCGGATGCTTTGGCCCAAAGCCGCCCCGACAGCAACGAGACTGACGGTTTTCGTGCACGTTATGAGGAACGTCCTGCAATTCGGGCGTTTGATGGTGATCCAGCACGATTGACCGAGATGGATGCGCTCGTCGCGTATCTTCAGGCGCTTGGGACGCTGACTGTCGTCTCCGAAACTGTTGTTGTGGAGGTGGATGAATGACGCACGATCTGTTGCTTTATCTTTCGAAGACAGTTGGACTGATCTGGTTGATGGGGTTCTTTCTGATCGTCATCATCAGAACCTACAACCCTTCTCGCCGAGCGGCATACAGAGCTGCTGCGCGCTCAATTCTTCCAGATGGGATGGATAAAGAATGAGCAAGCACAGTCATCGCGAGATAGACCCTGTTACCGGTCACGAGACCACGGGCCACGACTGGAACGGGATCAAGGAGCTGAACACGCCGCTCCCAAAGATTGTAATTTGGGCGCTAATCCTGACCTTCGTCTATTCCGTCATCGCCTGGATCCTTCTGCCTGCGTGGCCGATCGGCAGAGACTACACACGGGGTCTGCTGGGGCTTGATCAAAGTGATATTGCGCTCGAGGATTATCGTGCTCTGGCGACCAAGCGGCAGGACTGGCTTCAGCCATTTGAGAATGTGGATTTCTCCGCATTGCAGGCGGATGACGTCTGGCAGAATAACGCACTTCCAGCCGCTCAGCGGCTGTTTGAAGACAACTGCGCGGTCTGCCATGGCATGCAAGGCCGGGGCATCCAAGGGTTCCCGGTGCTCTCGGATGAAACCTGGTTGTGGAGTGGCACACCGGAGGAAATAGCCCAAACAATCCGCTATGGGATAAACACGGACAGCGCCGACACCCGTTATGCGGAGATGCCGTCATTCAATTGGATGGAGCGCCCGGATAGGGTTGCGTTGGCGGAGTATGTGGTCTTACTGGGAGACGGCAGCGTGAAGCCAAATGCTGCGGCGGCAACCCTTTTCTCTGAAAACTGTGCAGCTTGCCATGGTGAGGCGGGCATTGGCGGGCTCGAAAACGGAGCGCCTGCGCTGAACGACAGTTCAGTGATCTATGGGCAGGATTTTTCTACAGTGATGCAAACTCTCTGGAGTGGTCGGCAGGGTGTCATGCCAGCATGGACCGACCGCTTGACGCAGGCTGAAATCAATCTGCTCGCATTCTACGTTTCCCGGCTTGGCGCGGATGAAAAGCAGGTTGCCCAATGAAACCACACAAGCAGAAGCAACTGGCGATTGCCGGCGCAATTCTTGTGGGCGCCGTCTTCATTTTCGCCAATGCTCATTTTTTGTCGGTGGCGATATCCAGTGCACCGGATTGCGCAGTGATCGCTGATGTTCCGCCTGCAAAGCCTGCCTGCTGAAAAGGAATGCTGCATGCTTGAACCACTTCCAGTAGTACGGCGACCGGAAAGCCGAGCCTCGGCTTATGCACGAGATCTTCCAGCTTCAACAGCCATGGCCTGGCTTGAGCAAGGTTGGCGCGACTTTAGATACATGCCCTGGCCAAGCCTCGTTTACGGCGCCTTCTTGATGCTGACCTCATACGTGGTTCTGTGGGCGCTCTATTCGACCGACCTTCTATACCTGTCATTGCCGGCAATCTCCGGATTTCTCATTGTTGGGCCATTTCTTGCAATTGGTCTTTATGAAAAGAGCTATCGCCGGGCATTGGGAAAACAAATTACGCTCTCTGACGCTTTAATCCTACGGCCAGCCTCTGGTTCTCAGCTTGCATATGCCGGCCTTTTGCTGGGCCTCCTGGTGCTATTCTGGCTCCGGTCAGCAGATCTGCTCTACGCGCTTTTTTTCGGTCTCCACCCATTTCCTGGCGCCGCAGACGCTTTGATTAATGCGTTCACGACACCGCGCGGCTGGGCTCTGGTGATTACTGGAACTTTCGTTGGCAGTATTTTCGCTTCTTTCGCCTTCGCCGTCAGTGTCTTCGCTGTGCCCATGCTTGTATCGAGCAAGACCGATGCATTGACGGCCATGGGGTTGAGCTTTGTTATGACCGCTCAAAACCTGAAGCCTATGCTTTCCTGGGGGGCAATCGTCGCGTCCGGTCTAGTTCTGTCGGTACTCACCGGTTTTGTTGGACTCGTGGTGATATTTCCAATTTTGGGACATGGAACATGGCACGCTTACAGGGAGATTGCGAAGGATCCATCATAACGCAACCAACCGCTGAAAATCCTTAGAGGACACAAAGAAAGATTGATTCAATGACCAGTTGGCTCCCATCGCTCAAAACTACGACCCCAGAAGAGGGCTACGACCTCGCCGTCAAGTTGGCCAGGATTGCTGTAAAGAAGACACAACCTGACGCTGAAGTTCGTGAGCAGCTACGTCCAAAATATGCGGAAGATGCAGATGCATTAATCGCCATCAGCCATGTGATTGCTATACATTTTGCGACGGTAGCTGCGGCCAATGATCATTGGAAATAGGTTTGTATCAGCTGCATATAACAGCTGCCGTGCCGGTTGATGGTCGTTGATTTGCGTGATCAACGACCCGTATCCTCAATCCATGCGGCGTAAAGGCACAGCGGCGCTATGAGAGTTGTTTTTGTTTTTATTTCAATTATATAGATGGCATGGATAAAAAGTCGTTCCTTATATTCCGTCGCGGTTGCCGGATGATGCATGTCATCGCCCGGGGCGGATCTATATAAGTGATGTAACCTTATTAGTTCGGCTCCGGGTCGTTTTCTTGAAAGAGAGATCGCTTGTTCTTTTGCGCAGTTTTGACTGTGTATCTGGAGTTCGACATGTCCATCCGTTCCACGCTGTTCCTATGCCATAGCTGCACTGCCAGTCTGCCCCGCGCTGCGGTTCGGTGCCCGTGGTGTTCAACTCCGGTAAACACCCTCTCCGGCGGCGTTCCGTTTGCCGACTACAAGGCGCGCCTTCGCGGCTGTGGGCAAATCCGGCCTGGCAGCAAGACGCACGATCTGAGGGCTGGTGGGAGATGACGGCCTGCGACCTGTTGGTCGCCGCCGCCTCTTTGGTCTGACAGTCAGGGCCGTCCAGAATTCACGATGGTTTCGCAGGAGCCAAAACGCCATGGCGTTATCAATCTCATCTCCAATCAAGCGTGTGCGCATCCAAATCGGATCGTGACCCTGACGCCGTCCCGAACGGCGTCAGGGAGATGTTCTGCAAAGACCACGGTTCAGAAATCTGGAGAAGAGATATGGCCAAGAGAAAAGGCGATCAGAAGCGCAAGCAGCCAAAGGGCAAGAAGAAGAACAACGTCAACCAGCCCGATCCAGTGGCCGATCAGCTGATGCCCGCAAAGCGCAAATAGGCGCGATCACTCAGCACATAGAGGCTCGCAGGCCCGCCCTTTAGCAGGTGGGCTCCGCGTTCTGCACGCTGTGATATCTGTGCATAGTTCCTGGAGGCAGCGGCCTGCCTGCAGGAACAATCTGTCCGGTCCTGCCAAAGGCGGACCCACAATCCTTCTACTTGGGATGAAAGGAGGGCGTGCGATGATACCCGTTCGTGTTTCCTTCGCTGTCGATTTTTCAACTGATAGAACATCAAACACCCGCAAGGCGGCCTTGTGGTCTCTTGCCGCCCGGGTCGCAGAGTTGCGGCCAAAAGCGAGCAAGCTCGATATCGCCGGCGCCCTCTATGCGCGCGAAAGGCTGGGAACCACTGCCATGGGCGGCGGTGTCGCCCTGCCGCATACGGTGCTCACTGATGAAGACGCCTCAATGATTGTGGTGCGGCGTCTGGAACGGCCGGTGGAGTTTGATGCCCCAGACGGCATGGCCGTCGACACACTCGTCGCCCTGATGGGCGGCAAGCATGACATCAAGTGGCTGCGCGCGGCCTTGCTGCGGCTCGGCAGACTGGGGCAGCAAGGCCCGCTCCGGCATCAACTGCGCACAGCTGCAACGCAGGACGAGGTCGCAGCCGTATTGGCTGCGCTCGGTCTTGATGTTCATACCGATCAGAAATTCTGTGTGAACGCTCGTACTGTTCAAGCTGAGGGGAGAGCGGCGTTGGGGATGACTGGCCGCATGCAGCATTCCATTGCTTTGCGTTAGGAGTGCGACGTCAAGCTCTTGTGATATGCGAGCGTCTCGTGCAGTCGCGGTGAAATTGCCCCAAGCTATGTTCGGAACTGGGTGACGGGACCGATCCGGCGGCGCGTTGATCTGGCGTGGCATTGCCAAGTTATTTGACGTAGATTGCAAGAGTGGTGATTTCTCGCAATCAGGCCGTCATCTCGGCGACATTACCGTCCCACAGGCCGAAGGCATCGGCTCTTGCGGATTTCAGAATTACCGGACAGTTCGGGCGCGGCTGATCCTCTGCCTGCGGTCATGTTTCAGTTTGCATCGTTTCTGTGTTTTCAGCGTGGGTCAAGTTTCTGTTTTGATCTGTTCTTCGCATGCTGTCTCCCTTGAGGTCGATGCGGTTGGCGTTGTGGACGATCCGGTCGAGGATAGCGTCGGCTATTGTCGGTTCGCCGATCATGTTATGCCAGCCCGAGACAGGCAGCTGGGCGGTGATGATTGTGGAGCGCCGCTGATAGGTCAGGTTCTGCCGGATCACCCTTGAGGTTCGGCGCGACAGGCGCTGCGCATCGGCCAGCCGCTCCATATCCTCGGACAGCAGCGCCACATCGGCGGCCTGAAGCGCCACCTCGGACCCCGCCGCGCCCATGGCAATGCCGATATCGGCGCGGGCCAGCGCCGCCGCGTCGTTCACCCCGTCGCCGACAAAGGCGACCTTGCCGCTGTCGGTCAGCGCGCCGACCGCACGAACCCTTGTCCTCGGGCAGATTTCCGGCGTGGATCTCGTCGGGGACAAGGCCAAGCTCAGCGCAGATGCGCAGGGCGACCGGGCGGCGGTCGCCAGTCATCATCACCATGCGGCGCACACCCCCCTTGCGCAAAGCCGCCAACGCCGGGGCCGAACTGCCGCGCGGCGCATCGGCGACGGTGACGGCACCCAGCACCTGCGCGCCACGGCCCAGATAGACCACCGTGTCCGTACCGTCGGCCAGCACTTGCAAGGCCGGATGATCCCAGTGCAGCGCCCATCGCCTGCGCAAGATAGGGGTTGCCCGCCCAGACCGGGCCAGAGGCATCGCGGCCTTCGATGCCGATGCCGGGCCTTGCGTTCACATCCGTCACCGCGACCGGCTGCAAGTCGCGGGAGATGGCCTCGCGGTGGATGGCGGCGGCGATATGGTGTTCGGAATGTGCCTCAAGCCCGGACAGTAGCGACAGGAAGCCGGCCTGATCGCCATCCAGCGCGACAAGCCGCGTCACCGAGGCGCGGCCGGTGGTCAGGGTGCCGGTCTTGTCGAAGGCGAAGGTATCGACACTGGCCAGCGTCTCCAGCGCGCCGCCGCCCTTGAACAGCACGCCGCCGCGTGCCGCCGCCGACAGCGCCGACAGGATGGCGGCGGGGACGGAAATGACGATGGCGCAGGGGCTGGCCGCGACCAGCAACGTGGCGGCGCGGTAAAGCGCCAGTTCCCAACCGCTGCCCAGCCACCAGAAGGCGGCGAAGGCGAGCACCCCGCCCGCCAGCACCGCGACCGTATAGCGTTGCCCGAACCATTCGCTGAACCGCTCGGACGGGGCGCGGGCGGCCTGCGCCTCGGTCACCAGCCGGATCATGCGGGCGATGGTGCTGTCGCTGACCGGGCGGGAGATCGAAACCTCCAGCACGCCGTCCAGATTGATCGTGGCCTCGAAAACTGGCGCCCCAGCCTCTTTCGACACCGGCATGGATTCGCCGGTGATATTGGCCTCGTCGATGCCGCCGCGCCCGGTGACGACCACGCCATCGCTGGGCACCGGGGTGCAGCACCACCACATCGCCGACGGCCAGCACCTCGGCGGGAACCTCCTCGATGGTACCGTTGGCGGTCTTGCGCAAGGCGGTCTCGGGGCGCAGCGCCATCAGCGCCTCGATGGCGCGGCGCGCCCGGCCAAGCACGCGTTCCTCCAGCGTGGTCGAGATGCTGAACAGCGTCAGCAGCACCGCGCCCTCGAACGGGGCGCCGACCACGGCAGCGGCAATGGCGGCGGCGATCATCAGCAGGTCGATGTCCAGCACCCGCTCGCGCCACAGGGTCGAAAGTGCGCGCCAGCCGGTCGGCAGGCCGCCCGCCAGATAGGCAAGCACCAGACCCGGAAGCTCGATGGGTGCCCATGCCTCGCCCGGCAGCCACCGCCCGGCAGCCGCCATTGCGAGGCCAAGCACGGTGGCCAGCGAAAGGGCCATGGAAAGGTCGATGGAAGAGGATCTGGTCATGTCAGGGTCCTGGCTGGCACGGCTGCGGCATGGGGCCGCTGTCGCTGGCTGGCTTGGGTTTATGCCTTGATCAATGGGTGCTGCGACCGCGAAAGGCGAGCGCGGCAATCATTATCCAGATGCTGCTGCGCAGGATCATCGCGCCCATGGTGCGCGCCTCCCATGCGCCGCCGGTGCCGACATGCCACAGAAAGGCCGCGAAGACCGCCACTGTCGCCAGCGCAATGCCCAGCGACAGCATCGGCGCCCATCGTGCGCCGAGCCACAGGCCGATTCCAGCCAGAACATAGGCAAACCCGGCAAGGAAGTTGAACCACAGCACGAAGGGCACCGCTGCCCCCATCTCCACGCCGCCGAACAGGGCGCGACTGCCCGACAGGATGGTCAGGAGGCCAAAGACCGTCGCCACGGCGGCGGTAATGGTCAGGGTGCGCGATCTTGTCGTCATGTCTGCCTCCGGGGTTTGCGGATCGGCGGGGCGCGTGTGGCGTGGCCGTCCATGGGTTACGGGGCTACGATGTGTCAGGCGCGGCCAAGCATGCGCCGCAGCACATCGGTCTTGAGCCAGAAATGATGGTAAAGTGCGGCGAGGATATGCAGGATGACCAGCGGAACCAGCGCCAGCCGCGCGATAGAATGGGCTTCACCAATCGCCTCGACGCCGGAAATCCACGCGGCCATGCCGGAAAGCGCCATCAGGATCAGCAGCAGGTTCAGCGCCACACGCGTGCCCGTGGCCAGCGCCTTCAGGGCCGGGTGCTCGCCTTCCGGCAGGCCCGGAACGCCGCGCCGACGGCGCAGCACCAGCCGCCATAGAACGAGAACGAGGAGCAGCGCGCCGACAACGGCAAGAGGATTGATCGTCGGCTGGTTCGGCAGCGTGCCGTCCATCCGCCCGTCCCATGCCCCGACGATGCCTTCATGCATGAAGATCTGGAAAAAGACGAGGGTTGCAATGACCCAATGCAGGATGATCTGGGGTGTGAAATAGGATGTCGGTTGCATCTTGGTTGTGCCTTTTCAAGGACGGTGAAGTTGCAGGGCCGGAGGCAAGGATCCGGGTGCGGGGTCTTGTGGTCATGTCTGCCTCCCCGCAAGCCCGTCACGCACTGACCAGATGGCCGTCGCGCAGGTGGATCAGGCGGTCGAAGCGGTCGAAGATCTTTTCGTCATGGGTGACGGTCACGATGCAGGCCTCCTGCTCGACCGCGAGCTTGCGCATGAGGTCCATCACCAGCCCGGCGCGCGCGCCGTCGAGCGCCGCGGTGGGTTCGTCGGCAAGGATGATGCGGGGGCGGTTGGCGAGCGCGCGGGCAATCGCCACGCGCTGCGCCTCGCCGCCCGACAGCAGCGCCGGCTTCACCATCGCGCGATGGCCGACTTCCAGATAATCCAGCAACTCGCGCGCCCGTGCCCGGCCTTCGTCGGCCGGCCGGCCGGCAAGATCGAGTACGACCGCGACATTCTCCTGCGCCGTCAGGAAGGGCAGCAGGTTGTGGCTCTGGAAGATGAAGCCAATCTTGTCGAGGCGCAGCCGCCTCAGGTCGCGCTGCAGCCATTTGCCGTCGAAGACCGGCTCACCGTCCAGCACCACGCGGCCCGCCGAGGGGGCGAGGATGCAGCCGATGACGTTGAGCAGCGTCGTCTTGCCCGATCCCGACGGGCCGAGCAGCGCGATCACCTCGCCGGCGCGCACCGTCAGATCGACCGCGCGCAGGGCATCGACGCGGGTCTCGCCCTCGCCGAAATGCTTGGCCACGTTCGTAACCTCGATGAGGGTGTCGCCAAGCGCCATGTCAGCTTCCCAATGCGGTGGCCGGGTCGACCTTCATCGCCGCCCGCACGCCAAGCGCCGAGGATAGAAGGCAGACGGCGGCGATGATCCCGGCAAGGACCATGACGTTGAACGGCTCCAGCACCACGCGGCGGGGGAAGTAGTCCTTTACCGTCAGGATCAGCATCAGCCCGATCCCCCAGCCTGAAGCACCAAGGATCATCGCCTGCTGTACGATCAGACCGATGATGGTCCGGTCGGGTGCGCCGATCAGCTTCAGCGTGGCGATCTGCTTCAGCTTCTCCATGGTCATCGTGTAGATGATCAGCGCGATCACCACTGCGCTGACCGACAGCAGGATGCCGAGGAACAGACCGATCTGGCGGCGTGCCTTGTCGACCACGGAGGCCAGCAGGATCTCTTCCTGATCGGCCTGGGTCATGGCGGACAGGTGTTTCCACTGGCGCACGGTGGCTCCCAGCAAATCGACATCGGCGCCCGGCGACATGCGGGCGATTATGGCGGCGACCGATGCGGACTTGACCGAGACAGCCCCGCGCGCGGCCTGCACCCGCTGCGCGGCGGGATCAAGTTCGGTTTGAAGCGCCATCGCGTCGGCCAGCGTCACATAGACCGCCGGATCCCCGCCCGAATTCATCGCCCCCTCGACCAGTCCGACCACGGCAAAGCGGTTGCGGCCAAGCCGGATGGTTTCGCCGGGCAGCAGGCCGGTCTTGCGGTCGGCCACCATCTCGAAATGGCTGGTGCCGATGCCGCGTCCCTCGGCGATGGCAAGCGGGCCGCCGGGGCGACCCGGCTCGTAGCCGATGACGTAAAGGCGCAGCGTCTGCCCGCCATGGGGCGCCTCGACGTTCTGGTAGTTGATCGCGCCGGCCTCGGCCACGCCGGGCATCCGCGCCACCGCATCGCGCGTGTCGGCGGGAATGCTCGACGCCTCCGCGAACGGCCCCTTGGTGCCGGCCTCGACCACCCATACATCCACCGCCGGCGCCTTGACCACCGCCAGCGCGTCCGAGACGAGGCCGTTATAGATGCCGATCATCGCCAGCACGACCGTCATCAGCAGCCCCAGCCCGAAACAGGTCAGCACGAAGCGGAACAGGCCGTGGCGAATGTCCTTGAGCGCGAGATTCATGGCGCCTCGCTGATACGGGCGCGCCGCCCCTCGGCCGCGCCTTTGGGCGGGCCGGCGACGATGGTGGCACCTTCGGGCAGGCCGCCGGTGACCTCGACCCGGCCGCGGTCGTCGCGGGCGCCGAAGGTCAGTTCCGCGCGGGCAAGGCGGCCGTCCTGCACCGTCCAGACCATGCCGCGATGGCCGTCGAACCTGCTGATCGCGACCTCCGGCACCATCAGCGCGGTCGTTCGTGTGCCGGTCAGGATGCGCACCTCGGCCTGTTCGCCAAGAAACATCTCGGCGGGACAGTCGGCGCAGGTCATCCAGACGCGGCGTTCTTCGTTCAACCGGTCGCTTTCGATGCCGATGCGGGCGATGGTGCCATGGAATTCGGCCGAAGGCTGCGAGCGCAGCCGGATCGTGCCCGGCTGGCCTATGGCAAGCTGGCCGGCGCGCTCCTCGTCGACATAAGCCTGGATCCAGATGGTGGCCGGGTCGATCAGCGTGAAGATCGGATCGCCGGCCTTCACCACCGCGCCCGTCTCGGCATGGCGCGCAACGAGCAGCGCATCATAGGGCGCGAGCAGCCGGTGATGGGCGAGCAAGGCTTCCTCCTGCCGCAGTGCCGCCGCCGCATCAAGGCTCTGTGCCTGGATCACTGCCACATCCGCCTCGGCCACGGCCAGATCGGCGCGGGCCACATCCTCGTCGCGTTGTGCCTCCTCGGCACGCTGGACCGAGGCCACATCGCGTTGCACAAGGTTCTGCAGCCGTCGGTTCGCCACCTCGCGCTGCGCCAGCATGACCCGGGCGCGCACCAGTGCCGCTTCGGCCTTTGCAAGATTGGCCTCGTTCGCCGCCACCGCCGCCTGGGCGCGGGCGACGCGCGCCTCCTGCACGGCGGAGTGGAGGACGGCCAGTTCCTGACCTCGGGCCACGCTGTCGCCGGCATCCGCCGCGAGCGAGGCAAGCGCCGCCCCCACCTCGAATCCCGTGCGGCTGAGGATGCGCGCCTCGACGGTGCCAAGCCCGTAGATGCGCAGCGCCACATCATGTTCGGGCTGAACGACCGCCACCGTCAGCGGGCGTTCGGTCAGGAACAGAAAGCCGGCAGCGGCGGCCGCCGCCAGAAGAATGCCCGTGAGCCAGATACGCCGCATCGCCTATTCCCCGTCCGTGGCCAGAAGCCTGAATTGCACGTCGAACAGCCGCAGCCCTTCGGCACGCAGGTCGAAATCGCGGGTGCCGAGCGCCCAGCGGATCGCCACGCCCTGCACGAGCGAGGTCAGCAACGCCGCCGCATCGTTTGCGGCAATGTCGCCGCGCAACAGACCCGCGTCCTGTCCGGCGGCGACCTCGCGCGCCAGCAGGCCACGAAACGCCGAAAGCTTGCCGTGAAAGATGGCGCGCAGCTCTGCATTGGTGACGTTCAACTCACGCGAGAACAGCAACATCGGCAGCGCCGGGGTCGCTTCGATCTGCGCGAACTGGGCGGAAATCAGGGCACGCAACCTGATGGTCGGTGTGTCTCCCAGGCGCAATGCTTCGTCCCAGGCCGTTGCCAGCCCCTCGGCCACATGCTCGGCCACGGCCTGCCAGAGCGCGGCCTTGGTCGGGAAGTGCCGAAACAGCGCCGCCTGCGTGACACCGATCCGCGACGCGACCGCACCTGTCGTCACCCGGTCCGGCCCGATCCTGTCGGCGAGGTCAAGGGCAGCGGCGACAATCTCGGCCTTGCGAAGCTCCGCTGACTTGCGCACGGGGCATCCCTTTAGTGAGTGAGTAGTTACAAACATATTTAGGCGGACTCCTGCGATGCGTCAATCACGGGGCGTCATTTTCTGCATGCATTGATTGCCGCGACAGCGAGAACTAGGTGGGGAAGAGGGAGGCCGGCCTATCTCTGCCCCCGACGCGGCGAATAATGGGCACAAAACTCCTCGTAGCGGCGTGTCAGATCCTCGCGCGCCTCCTTGTCGAGATTGCGGAACGCGGCCGACAGGCTGTCGCTGCGATGTTCATGGGGAGCACCACCAAGCAGCCACAGCGCGTTCTGCAGGCCTTCCGCCAACGCCACGAAACTCTCGCCGCCGAGGACGACATGGGCGTGCTCGAAACCGGAATAGGCGAGCCGGAAATGATAGAGCCGGTGATCGAGGGGCTGGCCTGCAACCGTGATGGCGAGACTGGCCATGTCGGTGAAATCCGACAGGCCGACGCGACCCGGCGCATGGGCTTGGCGGAAGATGACCTCCTGTTCTTCGCCGTGGATGGCCCGCCAGGAGCGGACGCGCCGCTCCAATGTTCGGCGGATGCCGCTGCTCAGTTCGGGATGCCGCCGCAGCATCTCCTCGAAGATGGCGACAGGACGGATGCCCGGTGCCGCCTTCAACAACGGAACCACCTCCGCGTCGAAAATATCCGCAAGCGGATCGGGACGTCGCCGACCTCGCGGCACCTTCTTCTGCGACGGCAATCTCGGATCGTTCTCGATGCGATAGGCCGTGGCGACACTGATCGACGCCTTCGCTGCCGCGACGGCGGTCGTGCTGGTCTGTCTAAGCTTCATGTAGAGCCTCATCTGGTGATCGGTTACGTGGCAGCCGGGCACAAGGCGATTCCCCCAATCGGAAAAACCACCGGAATACCCGGCCAACCGCGACCACCAGACAAACGCACCCGAAAAGAGCGCGCCGCCGACGGATTGAAACTCCGGTAGGGCTACGCCCTCCCTGCGCTCCAACCCGTCGGCATTCTCATCCTGATTGACGCTGAACTCTCACGTTGTTTGTCGCTCCGCAGCACAGACCATCTCTTCGTCCAAGACACGTCAGGACCGGCCACGATGTTCCCGTTTGGACCAGAGAGCTGGCCTGAGAGCCGATCTTCAACATACTGCCGCAAGGCGTCGTTCTGCGCTAGTTTTGTCAGCTTTGGCCGGCGTGCCGCGCGATCTGCATGCCATTGCGCTGTTGTCGCTCGATATTCAAAGCCCCCTGAGCGTGTCGCTGCATTCCGCCAAAGTTCCCGGGAGACGGTCGAGGCGGATCGTCCAATCTTCCTTGCAATCGCACAGACACCGAAGCCCTGCGCTCTGTACAAGGCGATCTCTTCGCGCTCAGCAAAACACAGATACCGGCCGGAAAGCGGCTGAGATGCATTTGCAAACTTGGATGGCGGCATGCCTCCGGCCTCCCGAAACCAACGACTGCCAACTGGGGCAGACGCGCCAGCTTGCACGCCAGCTTCTTCGCTGGAAACGCCTTGCTTGATGAGTCGCCAAAACATGACTTGCTGGGAACGCAGTGCCGCCCGTGGCCGTCCCAGTGAATGCAGTTTACCTCGTGTGCTGCGCTCTGATGCGCGTTTGCGGTTTGTCATCACAACCTCCAATTCGGAACCGTTGCGACGACCGTTTGAATCCGCCCAATACCTTTCGATCAAATACACAGAGCGGTTGGGAGAAGCTGGTATCGAGCCCTCTGTGGGCAGCGTCGGAGACAGTTACGACAATGCCCTGGCCGAGACGATCAACGGTTTGTTCAAAGCCGAGGTCATTCACCGCCGCGGCCCTTGGCGCAACTTCGAAGCCGTGGAATACGCAACGCTCGAATGGGTGGATTGGTTCAACAACCGCCGCTTGCTTGAACCCATTGGGAACATCCCGCCGGCAGAAGCAGAGGCCAATTTCTACGCCGCTCTGGAAACTGAGGACATTGCCGCGTAACTAACTGAAATCAGTCTCCGGCAAACCCGGTGCGTGTGTGGATGCCCCCTACATTGCAAGGTTTTTCTTCCGACTTCTTTTGCAGCGTGTTGCTTCTATCGGTCGTGTGTCAGGCCTCTGATCGCGGCCTGCGCCACGGGGCCGTTATGC
>NZ_JAFKDE010000015.1 GCF_017255295.1 Nitratireductor aquimarinus | reverse complement strand
ACGGCCCGCGCTCTGGCTCTGATCGTCATCAGCGCCCTGCTCGTCGGGTTCCTTGAAACGCCCCACTGAGGATTGAACCATGACCGATCTCGACACAGACGCGATGCAGTCCATCGGTGCTCTCGGTGCCAAGATGGTTCGCCGGCAATCATTCGTCCGCATCTGGGACGGAAAAACGATCGATAAGCCCGGTGTCATCTCCGGCCTGCCAATCGATGCCTATCACTCGGATTGCTGCGCAGGGCCGTCAATTTCGTCTTCCGGCCTGCGTGAGATCGCGCCGCCGGATGGCTGCCCCCTCAAGTATTGGGACAACAGCTACCTCAATCCGGATCGCGCCCCAGAAGAACCGAAGGATCACTTCTCGCTCGGCAAGGCCGTGCACACGCTTCTGCTGGGAGAAGACGACTTCCGCGCCATCTATTCGGTCCGCCCGACAGACTTCAAAGACTGGCGCACAAACGCCGCCAAGGAATGGCGAAAATCTCAGATCAAGGCCGGCAAGATCGTTCTGGTGCCGGAACATCTTGAGCAGATCGAGGGTATGGCGAACCGTGTCGCGAATGACCGAACGTTCGTCGACCACCTGCGCGGCGATATCGAGCGGAGCATCATCTATCAGGACCGAACCGGCGTCTGGGTGAAGGCACGCCCCGACAGCATCCCGGCGGATACCGTGATCGCGGACCTCAAGACAACGGCTGACGCCAGTGAACGAGGCTGCCTGAACGCTATCAAGAAGTTCGGCTACTACATGCAGATGGCGTTGATCTCGACGGCTATCCACGAGGTGATGGGCTACCAGGTCACTGACCATGTGCTCCTATTCATCGAGCCCAAGCGGCCACACGCCTACAACATCAAGCCGTTGGACAATCAGTATATCTGGTACGGCAAGCGCCAGAACCGCGCCGCGCTGAACATCTTCGCGGAATGCCTCCAGTCCGGCTTCTGGCCCACCTACTACGGCAGCGGCCTATCTGCGGCTCCGTCCGACTTCTTCGAAAAGCAGATCGACAATGAACCTTCCATCCCGGCGGAGGCGGCTTAACCCATGAAGATTGAACGCGCCGTGCGCGAAAAGACATTCACCCTCACCTCAATTGCCGGCCCATCCGGCGCAGGCAAGACCTACAGCGCCCTTTTGTATGCGCGCGGTCTGGTTGGCCCGGATGGCAAGATCGGCTTCATCGACACCGAGAACAAGCGCTCCCGGTTTTATGCGGACGTTGCCGGCGGGTTCGATGTGATCGACCTGGATCCGCCGTTCACGTCGCAGCGCTATATCGAGGCGATCAATGCGTTTGAGGATGCCGGATATACCGCAATCATCATCGACAGCATTTCTCACGAGTGGGAAGGCAGCGGCGGAGTTCTGGAGCAGGCAGAGGCCATTGAGGAGCGCACTAAGCGTTCTGGGTTGCATTGCTGGCAGAAGCCGAAGGCGGGACACAAAAAGCTGATGAATGCTGCCCTCCAGACGCGGGCGCATCTGATTTTCTGCTGCCGCGTCAAAGAGAAGGTCGTGCAGGCCAAGGGCGCAAACGGCAAATCCGAAATCGTCAATGAGGGCTTCGTCGTCGTTCAGGAGAAGTCGTTCATCTATGAGATGACCGTCTCCATGATGCTTGCCGAGGGCACGCACGTCCCAACGATCCAGAAATGCCCCGGCGACCTGGAGAACGCATTCCCAGAGGGGCGGAAGATCACCAGTGATGCCGGAGCGGCAGTTCGCGCATGGAGCGATCAGGGCGTCACGCTTGATCCGGAGATTGAGAACGCAAAGCGCGCCGGCCTTCTGGCTGCGAACGAAGGCATGGCATCTCTGCAAAGCTGGTGGAAGGATTTGCCGAAGCCGATGCAGGTCAAGCTCGAAGGCATGAAGGAGACCTTCAAGTCGATTGCCACGGCATCTGACCAGATCAAGCGCGATATCCATGACGCCGGAGGCGGCGATCCCGGTGATCGTCTTGCGCACGCCCGAACCTTCTCCGAGAGAAACGGCCATGAAGGCGGTTTCGACCAATCCAGCATATCCAACCAGATCGACGCCATGCGCGACGGCTCCGATCAAGAACACAGTTCACCGGCAGAAAGCCCCACCGGTGACGGCAGCGGGGCGCTCGTCGCCACAAATTCAGATCGCTCCGCTGCCGAGAACTCACCCGCCACAGCGGACGAGGCCGGCTCGCAAGACATGGGAGAGAGCGAAAGCGAGCCGGCTTCCGTCGATCCGGATTGGCTCAAGACGTTCGCCAAAGCGATCATCGGCGCCATCGGTGAGGATGAGGTTGTCGTCGTCAATCAGTCCAAGGGGCTCTTTGTCGAAGGACTGAGCGACGAGGTTCGGGCCAAGGCGAAGTCGATAACGAATTACGCGCGCGCCTGCTGCCGGAATGAAATCGAGCTTGATGACTGCCGGGCGACGATTGCCGGCGTTGTCGGGTGCGAGGAGAAGGATCTGGCAGCATGACCATCTCAGCCGACACCCTTGCCGAGGTTGCGCGCTCATTTCCGAAGGGCAGCCGTGGCGCTCGGGCAATTGCCAGAAAGACGCTCGACCTGCGCACCGATGAGCTTCGTCTCGACGTGATGTGCCTCGAACTGGCGCGTCTGGTTGAAGCGGAGATCGCGGAGCATCAACGGAGGACGCGCTGATGGCCGTTCCCATGATCGACAACCCGCTCGGCGGTAGAAGCCTGCCCGAGTGGATCGGCTCCAGCCCCAACGCAAGGGTGCCCCAGTACGTCAAGGATCGCGTTTTCATCCGCGCCAAGGGCCGTTGCCATATCTCAGGCCGGAAGATCGCCCCGGGTGAGCCGTGGGAGGTCGAGCACGTCAAACCGCTTTCCATGGGCGGCGAGCATCGGGAAAGCAATCTGATGCCTGCCCTTGTCCAAGAGCACAAGGCAAAGACGGCGGAGGAAGCCGGCGACCGCGCCAAGGCTGACCGCATCCGCAGGAAGCACAACGGAACGTGGCCGCGCTCCAAGGCGAAGATCGCCGGGCGCGGGTTCCAGAAGACGCGAGGATGAGATGAGCGAAGAGAACAAAAGCCGGCTCGAAGGCGCTATCGAGCAACTGCGCAATCACCAGACGCAGCTTGATGCTGACGGCATCATGGTCGGGGTTTCACGCGAGGCGCTGGACATGGCACTCGCCGCCCTCTCTGCCCCCAAGGCAGAGGCCGAAACGCTTCCCTGCGACGTGCAACTTCCCGGCGCTCTGTTGCGAAAGGGCGTCAGCATGGACACGCTCATGTTTGCCTTGAAGCGCCGTGAGGGATGGAGCGAGGAAGACACTCGTCTTCGCGCTGCCTCCAAGGCAGAGGCGGAGGAGCCTTTCGGATATGTCTACGAAGAGCGGACGCCTCCCCGCTTCACATTCAGCAAGACGCGCATTGCGATACGCCCGGAAGACGCGAACGAATACGAGCTCTCCGAAACACCGGTCTACACCGTCCCCGTCCCCGTCCCCGCCCTCACCGACGAGGCGGTACGGGTGGCGACAGAAGCCAAAACGCTCATAGAGCAACTTGTCAATGCCAAGGCCCTGAGAGACGTTCGCCAATTGGTTGCCGGCTGGAACGGTGAGGATCATCTTGGCGTCAAACAATACGAGCGACACCCGAAAAAACTTGGCGCGACACTTCCGAAAACAACCTGTGGCGCCATCTACGAACTGGACGAGGTGATGCAGCGTGCCCGCGATTTCCTCAACCAGAAGGGTAGCGGCGAAGAAAGAGTGTGTGTGAATTGTGGAAGAACTCGACCATCCAGCGAGGGACGGGAAACACCACATCCAGATTGTACTTCACCCGATGCCTGCACTTGGGACATGACCAGTGATGAGGCATGGCAATATTGGAGCCAGAAGTATCACGATCTAGCGCGCACCACCCTCACCGACGAGGCGGTGGAGCGGGCGATAGACGGCTGGCACAAGGCGCTGATTGATGCAGCCGACGAGGACGTACCAGACCGTAGGCGCAGACTTATGCGCGCCGCCCTCCTCGCCGCCTTCCCCAGCAAGGGAGAGGGAGAATGAGCGCGAGAGACGATCTAATCCGCTTCCTTGTGCGCTATGGCGGCAATTGTCGGGACTGCGCCGACGAATGGGGAGTATGCCCGCAAACCGGCATTGGATGCGGAGATCGCCGCAAGGCCGTTGAATTCGTAGTTGGCGCTCTCGAATACGGGACCGAGCACGGGTTCGCTGCCGGCTACCGCATCCTTGCGCCCGGAGAGATGGACAGGGAGACGCTGGAAGCTGCGGCGAAGCACCTTGAAGGCTTGCCATCTTTCGGTGATGGGAGGTGGCACGCGGCCGCTATCCGAGCATTAGGAGGCGAGCATGGGTAAGTTTGCCAAGAACAGAACAGCCTTTCTCGGCGCTCTCATCGGCGGCCAGCTGATATTCTCAGCATCTATCGGCTTGATCATGGGTGACTTTGGAGCAGCCGTCATTGCCTCGTTCCTGTATGTCGGCTTGGTATGCTGCGCCGCCCTGTCGTGGCTTTTCATCATGGGAGGCACTGAAGGATGACGAAGCCCCTCCGTCACCGTCGATGCGAGATCGAGAACGCCGGTCGCGTAGCCCGCGATATGGGCCTGACCGTGCGCCTTGAGGTGGATGGAGCGATCACGCTTATCCCCGATACTCACAATGACCGATTTGACAGCGCGCCTCTGAATAGCGGCAATTCCCTCCGCGCATGGAGGGACAGACACAGTGCGGGTAAATCTCATGGGCGTTCATAGCGTCAAAAAGAGACTGGCCGATGGATCGATCAAAACCTACCACTATGCGTGGCGAGGCGGCCCGGCCATCAAGGCCGACCCAGAAACCGAGCATCGAAAATTCACTGAGGAATACCTGCGGCTGACGCGGGACCGAGAAGACGCGCCCTATCAGGGCTGCATGGCCGAGATCATTCGCGGTTACCTCAGATCCCCACACTACAAAGACCTGAAACCCAGCACCCGTGAGGGCTATGACCTGGCAATCCGCGCCATTGAGGGCGAATTCTACGACATGACGGCGGAGCGCATTTCCGCGGCCGGCAGCCGAACCCTTTTTCTCGAATGGCGCGACGAGATGGCTGAGACGCATCCCCGCAAGGCTGACCTCTACATGAGCGTTCTGCAGCGTCTATTCTGGTTCGCCCTCGACCGTGAGATGATCGAACGCCACCCGTTGGAGCGGATCACCAAGGTAAGCGATGGCACCAGACGAGACATCATCTGGACCGACACGGACATAAAGGCATTCCGGCAGAAGGCACGCGAGCCACTGGTGCGCGCGATGATGCTTGCCGCTTGGACAGGGCAGAGGCAGGGGGATTTGCTCGCCCTCACCTGGTCAGCCTATGACGGGAACGCCATCAGGCTTCGGCAGTCCAAAACCGGCGCCCATGTCGCTGTGAAGGTTTCTGGAGAACTTCGCGCAGTTCTGGACGCGACGAAGGCCGAGAATGCCAAACGAGACACGCCGGCAGCAACGATCCTGACGAATCGCAGCGGCAAGCCATGGACCTCCGGTTTCAAGTCTTCGTGGAGGAAAGCGGTCGCCGCAGCCGGGATCGAGGGCAAGACATTCCACGACCTGCGGGGGACGTTCGTAACCCTCGCCTACAGAAACGGCGCATCGATTCGTGAGATTGCGGAGATCACCGGGCACGCGGAAAAGGACGCCGAAGGCATCATTCGCAAGCACTATCTGGTGTCGAGCGCGGCTGTGGAAAAGATCGAAACAGGAACGCGTTCTGTAACGTAGCTTCTTTGTAAACTGCTACAGTGGCCGAGAAGAAAGGTGCACGATGGCAAGAGTGAGAGACAAAGAAGTTAAGATCGATCCAAGCGATCCCCATTCCATCACTTTCAATGTTGGAACAAAAGCGTATGGCGATGTGTGGGCGACAGTGAGCAAAGAGGACTGGCGACTGATACAGCGCTATAATTGGGCCGCCACAAAGCGCAGGAACGTCTTCTATGTTCGCAATGGCAGGCAGGATTTGCTTCACAGATTTATCATGAGGCCGCCAAGAGGCTACGCTGTCGATCACATCGACGGCGATCCCCTAAACAATCGGAGATCCAATCTTCGTATTTGCACTGTTGGCGAAAACAACTCATTCGCGGCAGATGCCCGCAGGGGCGGCCCGAAGCCAGAATTTGTGGCCGTCCCGACCAAAGAGCATGTCGTAAAAAAGGTATTGGCCGACGGTTCGGTGAAAGAGTACCGGTACAAAACGAGGTCGAAAAAAGGCACCGTCCGTAAACTGGCGCCTCAACAGTAAACCAGCAGGTCGCGGCGTCAAATGAACGACGCTGCAACATGCTGAAATATAGAAGAAAAATGGTCGGAGCGGCGGGATTCGAACCCACGACCCCTTGACCCCCAGTCAAGTGCGCTACCGGGCTGCGCTACGCTCCGAACCGGCGCAAGGGATATAGTTTCCGAGGGGGGCGCGCAAGGCCTAAAAATCATTCCGCAGCAAAAAGCCGGCAACGGGGCCGGCTTTCAACAACAAGGATGCGCGGTGGTGATCCGAAACGATCAGCGCACCTGGTCGAGAAGGCGCTTGCACTCCAGGAGATCGAACAGCGCCTCCTGCAAAAGCGCCCTGTTGTCACGCGAAAGGCTCTCCGCATCCGCCGGGACGGGCCCCTCCTGCTCGCCGCGCCCAAGGCCGAAAAAACGCTTGCTCGGCTTCGCTTTCGGAGCGCCAACCAGCACTTCCTCCTCGGAAACCGTCTTTTCCACGTCCGCCTGCTGGCTCTGGGCGATGGCCTCGACCGCCGCCACATCGCCACGACCAATGGCCACGACGAACGGGTTGCCGTTCTCGCGCAGAAGCTTCTGTACGCCCTTGATGGTGTAACCCTGATCGTAGAGCATGTGACGAATGCCCTTGATCAGGTCGATGTCCTGCGGCCGGTAATAGCGGCGTCCACCGCCCCGCTTCAAAGGCTTGATCTGCGAGAACCGCGTTTCCCAGAAACGCAGCACGTGCTGCGGCAGATCGAGTTCTTCGGCGGCTTCGCTGATGGTACGGAAGGCGTCGGGGCTCTTTTCCATGGTCACGCGTCTCCTGCGGGCTGTGGCTCCGACCTGCGTGCGGAGCCCTGCCGAACGATGCGGGCCCCAGAGGGAAACGCAACAGCTTCCAGCCAACGCCCGACGATTCGGGAGTTTAACCAGTTCGTGAGCCTGTCGAAAGCACCACGCGCAATTGTGCACCGTGGTGGCCCTGCGGGGCCGGAAAAGGTCAGGCGCTTTCGCGCGGCTGCCTGTCCTGATGCGCCTTGAGGATACGATCCTTGAGGACGTTGGAAGCCTTGAACGTCATGACGCGACGTGGCGAGATCGGTACTTCCTCGCCGGTCTTCGGGTTGCGGCCGATGCGCTCGTTCTTGTCGCGCACCTGGAAGGTGGCGAAGGAAGAGAGCTTAACGGTCTCGCCGCGAACAACCGCGTCGCAGACTTCCTGCAGAACCATTTCGACAAGCTGGGCGGACTCGGTGCGTGACAGTCCGACTTTCCGATAGACGGCCTCAGCCAGCTCGGCACGCGTCAGTGTCTTTCCCCCCATAGGGCTACCCATCCAAATCTTGAAAATGCTTATGATTTCAATACGCGGCGCTGACGTTACAAAAATTGCTTCGTAACGGTCAAGGACGATGCATGTGATTTGCTGTCGCTACCAGCGCACCAGCACGGCGCCCCAGGTGAATCCGCCGCCCATCGCCTCAAGAAGAACCAGATCGCCCTTCTTGATCTGACCGTTTTCCACCGCAACGGAAAGCGCCAGCGGCACGGACGCCGCCGAGGTGTTTCCGTGCCTGTCGACGGTGATCACAACCTTCTCCTCGGCAATGCCAAGCTTCTTGGCGGAGGCGTCGATGATGCGGCGGTTGGCCTGGTGCGGCACGAACCAGTCGATATCGTCGGCAGTGATGCCCGTTTTGGCAAACACGTCTTCGATGACGTCGGTGATCATGCCAACGGCATGTTTGAACACTTCGCGGCCCTGCATGCGCAGATGCCCCACCGTGCAGGTGGTCGAGGGACCGCCATCCACATAGAGCTTGTCGCGCTGGCTGCCATCGGAGCGTAAGGATGCGGCGAGAACGCCGCGATCATCCAGAGAGCCCTCGCCTTCCTGTGCTTCCAGAACGACAGCGCCGGCGCCATCGCCGAAGAGCACGCAGGTGGTGCGGTCGTTCCAGTCAAGAATGCGCGAGAAGGTTTCCGCGCCAATCACCAGCATGCGCTTTGCCTGACCACCGCGAATGTAGAGATCGGCGGTGGTGATGGCATAGACGAAGCCGCTGCACACGGCCTGCATGTCGAACGCGAAACCGCCGCGCATGCCGAGACGTTCCTGTATCTCGACGGCCGTGGCGGGAAACGTGTTGTTGGGGGTCGACGTGGCCAGAATGATCATGTCGATGTCGTCGGCGGTCAGCCCGGCGCTGTCGAGCGCTGCACGCGCAGCCGCCTCGCCCAGCGACGCCGTGGTCTCGTCTTCCGAAGCGATATGGCGCTGGCGGATACCCGTGCGCTGCACGATCCACTCGTCAGTCGTGTCGACGAGCTTCTCGAATTCCGCATTCTTCATGATGCGGCGGGGCAAAGCGGAGCCAATGCCACGCACGACGGATCTAATCATCACAGCGTCCTATTCATTCACGGCTGCAGCGCCGGCGGCCGGAAGCGGCTGGCGGGCGTGATAAAGGTCAAGAGTGGCGCGCGTCTTGTCGAGCAGATGACTGCGCGCCATTTCATATCCAAGTTCCACGGCGGCAGAGAAGCCTTCAGCGTCGGCGCCACCATGGCTTTTCACCACGATGCCGTTGAGCCCGAGGAAGACGCCGCCATTGATCTTGCGCACATCCATCTTTTCGCCGAGGCGCTGGAAAGCGCCGCGTGCAAACAGATAACCGATGCGCGCCATCATGGTGCGTCCCATCGCCTCGCGGAGATAACCGGCAATCTGACGCGCCGTGCCTTCGGCGGTCTTCAGCGCGATATTGCCGGCGAAACCTTCTGAAACGACCACATCGACCGTGCCCTTGCCGATATCGTCGCCTTCGACAAAACCTTCATAGCGCATGGATTTGAGTGCGGCCTCGCGCAGCATGCGACCGGCTTCGCGCACTTCTTCCTGACCCTTGATCTCTTCAACGCCGACATTGAGCAGGCCCACGGTCGGACGCTCCACGTCGAACAGGGCATTGGCCATGGCAGCGCCCAGAATCGCAAAATCGACGAGCTGCTGGGCGTCTGCGCCAATGGTCGCGCCCACATCCAGCACGATGCTCTCGCTGCGCATGGTCGGCCAGATGGCCGCAATGGCGGGGCGTTCGATATCGGCCATGGTGCGCAGGCAGAATTTCGACATGGCCATCAGCGCGCCGGTATTGCCGGCGGAAACGCAGGCATCCGCATCGCCATTCTTCACCGCTTCGATGGCCTTCCACATGGAAGACTTCCAGCGGCCCTGGCGCAGTGCCTGGCTGGGCTTGTCGTCCATCCGCACCGCGACTTCGCAATGGGTGAACTCGCTCACATCGCGAAGGCCCGGCAGCGCATCAAGCACCGGAACAACGGCGTCTTCACGACCGTATACAAGAAAGCGGGCGTCGGGACGCCGCTCGATGACCTTGGTCAGGCCACGCAGCGTGACCTCGGGACCATGATCCCCACCCATCGCGTCAATCGAAATGCGTACCACGCGTGATTTGCCTCAAACGTTGATCGGTCGCCGGCATCGGCTCAAATGTGCGGCGAAAATAGCGCTTTTGACCGGTGGCACAACCTTGTTTCGCCCATCGGTCACGCAATTCAGCTTTTTTGCCCGAGCTTGCGCAGGCCTTCATAGAGTGGCCCGGCCTCTTTCGGTGCATCATCGCCTGCATCGGGAGCGTCAATAACAGCCCCGGGCTTGCGCGGATAGGGGTCAATGCCAAGCGCGAAGAATTCCTCGGCCAGCGCGCCCACATCAATGATGCTGCCCTGGAAGGGTTCGGGCATGTCCGGCCCCTCCGCATCGAGCACGAACTCGCCGCCATCAATGTCGTTGCGGGCGAGCCGGGAGCCCTCGGGCACCAGCGTTGCCGAAACCTCTTCCTCGATGTGAGTCGTCACCGGCTCCAGCGTGACCACGCAGGACTGCGTGATATCAGCTTCCACCTTTCCGATAATCCGCACGCCATCGGCCTTCCAGGGGCGAACGGTCATTGCGGCGACATAACGCTCAACGGAAAGAAGGTCGTGTTCGGCAGCCAGCGCGCGGCGCTGGTTCTCATCGGCGTTGATCTCAACCGGCATGCCCTTGCGCGGCAGACGGTGGACATTCACCTCGAATGAAACCGGGGATTTCCTGGTGGCGGACATGGTTCAGATCTCCCTTTGTGCGTCAGGGAATGAAATTTCGGCGGCGATCAGCTTTTCCACCGGCTGCGCATCGAGCGCATCGGCGGCTTCCACCGCATAATCGGCAAGTGGGCGCGCGCCCTGCCAGTTTTCAACATCCGGGCGGATGTTGCGCTGCATGGCGGCTGCCAGCGCCTCGACATCGCCTGCATCAAGCGCGTCGCCATAGGCAGCAGCGCGGCCATAGAACATGCGCGCCAGCTTCTTGATGCGCTTGGGCACGCCCAGATCACCGATTCCCAGTTCGCGAATCGCATATTCGACATCGCTGAAAAAGAGATCGGTCAGCTCCTGGGCCGTCTCGCGGACCTTGGGGTCCTCTTCGTTGCGAACGCGGCGCAAAACGAGGATCATGTGCAGCGCAATCATCTCGAAACGGCCAAGTGGCGTGTCCGGCGCTTCCCACTTTGCGTAAAAGACGGGCTGCCGCGAGGCCGCCACGATTCGTTCATACAAGCCGTCAATGACGGTGAGGCGCGAACGCTGCCCAAAGCCAAACAGCTTCTTGAACATGGGAATTGCCCTCCCTCGGGGCTGGTTTGGGACAGGATCAGGTTGCATCGGCGCTTAAGCTGGTTTACCCGTTTTGCCGGCGGGAACAAGGGCTTTCGATTGAAAGCCTTGGCGCCGGGGACGCTATGGAGATGTCGTTGCAGGTGAAAAAAATCAACAGCTATCCTGTCGGACGCACAATTTTGGCGGCCGGGATCGTGGGTTCGGCGGCTGTGCTGTCCGGCTGTAATGTCGCCAACACGCTCAATGCGCGCGAAACGTTGACGCAGGGCTATGTGATCGACCAGCAGGCACTCGAACTCGTGCCGGTGGGTTCCAGCCGCGAGCAGGTTCTCCTGGCGCTTGGTTCGCCCTCCACCACGGCGACCTTCGACAACGAGGCCTTCTACTATATTTCCCAGAAGCGCGTTCGCGGCGCAGCCTTCATGCGCGCACGCCTTGTGGAGCAGCAGGTTCTCGCCGTCTATTTCGGCGATGATGAGCGCGTTTCGAAGATCGCCCATTACGGAATGGAAGACGGCAGGGTCTTCGACTTCATTTCGCGCACCACGCCGACCGGCGGCAAGGAACAGACCTTCATCGGCCAGATTCTCGCCGGCGCATCGAAGGGCGGGCCACCTGCAGGCATGTTCGGCGGCGGCGGCTGATCCGAACCCGGTTTCAAACGAAAAGCCCGCAGGCGTTGCCTGCGGGCTTTTTCTTTGCCGGGATCTCACATTCAAAGACCTCGCCTCGCCGCCCTTTGAGAGGCGGCGAGGACGGAGCGCGCCCTGTCAGTGCGCCAGAACGGCCAGCAGAAGAAGCGCGATGATGTTGGTGATCTTGATCATCGGGTTCACGGCCGGGCCTGCGGTGTCCTTGTAGGGATCACCCACCGTATCGCCGGTAACCGACGCCTTGTGCGCCTCCGAGCCCTTTTCATGCTTCACGCCATCGGCGTCCACGAAACCGTCCTCGAAGGATTTCTTGGCATTGTCCCAGGCACCGCCGCCGGCGGTCATGGAAATCGCCACGAAGAGACCGGTCACGATCACGCCCAGAAGCATTGCGCCCAACGCCGAGAAGGCCTCGTTCTTGCCGGCAATCGCATAGACCACGGCGAATGCGACAAGCGGCGAAAGCACCGGCAGGAGCGAAGGAATGATCATTTCCTTGATCGCCGCCTTGGTCAGAAGGTCAACCGCCCGGCCATAATCGGGCTTCTCCCTGCCTTCCATGATGCCCGGCTTCTCGCGGAACTGCCGGCGCACCTCCTGTACGATCGCGCCCCCTGCCCGGCCAACGGCCGTCATGGAGAGGCCACCGAACAGGAATGGCAGCAGACCGCCAAACAGAAGGCCGACCACCACATATGGATTGGAGAGCGAGAAATCGACGGTAACGCCTTCAAAGAAGGTGCCCGGCTCCGCATTGGCCGCGAAGAATTTGAGATCCTCCGTATAGGCCGCGAACAGAACCAGAGCGCCGAGACCCGCCGAACCGATGGCATAGCCCTTGGTCACCGCCTTGGTCGTGTTGCCCACCGCGTCGAGCGCATCGGTCGTCTGACGCACTTCGCTTGGCAGATCCGCCATTTCGGCAATGCCGCCGGCATTGTCCGTCACCGGGCCGAACGCGTCGAGCGCCACCACCATGCCGGCCAGCGCCAGCATCGTCGTCACCGCGATGGCGATGCCGAACAGGCCCGCCAGATTGAACGACAGGATGATGCCGGCAATGATGACGATGGCCGGCAGCGCCGTCGCCTCAAGCGAGACGGCGAGGCCCTGAATGACATTGGTGCCGTGCCCGGTCACCGACGCCTGGCTGATGGAGCGGACCGGCCGATAGCCGACGCCCGTATAATATTCGGTGATCCAGATGATGAGGCCGGTCACACCGAGCCCCACCACGCCGCACCAGAAGAGCGATGCGCCGGTGAACTCCGATCCATTGCTGGCCGAGAACGCGGTCGAGCCGCCAAGCCAGCCCCAGATGATGATCGCAAGCGCCACGACCGACAGACCGGCAGTGGCCCAGAAGCCCTTGTAAAGCGCGCCCATGATGGAATTGTTGGAACCAAGCTTCACGAAGAAGGTGCCGATGATCGAGGTAACGACACAGGCAGCGCCAATCACCAGCGGGAAGAGCATCAGCGTCAGCGCCGTCTCGCCCGTAAAGAAGATCGAGGCAAGCACCATGGTGGCCACGACCGTCACCACATAGGTTTCGAACAGATCGGCGGCCATGCCGGCGCAGTCACCGACATTGTCGCCCACATTGTCGGCGATGGTGGCCGGGTTGCGCGGATCATCTTCGGGAATGCCCGCCTCCACCTTGCCCACGAGATCGCCGCCGACATCTGCCCCCTTGGTGAAGATGCCGCCGCCGAGACGCGCGAAAATGGAGATCAGCGACGCGCCGAAACCGAGCGCGACCATAGCGTCGATGACGATGCGGTCCGTCGGTGCGTGACCGAGCGGGCCGGTGAGTATCCAGAAATAGACTGACACGCCGAGCAGTGCGAGACCGGCGACCAGAAGGCCGGTGATCGCGCCCGACTTGAAGGCGATGTCGAGGCCGGCTGCGAGGCTGTTGGATGCGGCCTGCGCCGTGCGCACATTGGCGCGCACCGAAACATGCATGCCGATGAAGCCTGCGGCGGCGGAAAGAACCGCACCGATGAGGAAGCCGATGGCCGCCACGCCGGTGAGCAGCCACCATGCGAGAATGAAGACCACGACGCCAACAATGGCGACGGTGGTGTACTGCCTTGTCAAATAAGCCTGCGCCCCCTCACGGATGGCGCCGGCGATTTCCTGCATGCGTGCATTGCCCTGGTCGGCGGCCAGCACCGACCGGGTTGCCCAAATGGCATAGAGTACGGAAAGCACGCCGCAGGCGATGACCACGAAAAGCATGTTCATTGCCAATCTATCCCTTGATTTCGACCCGCAGTTGGAACCCCCTCCCGGGTCATGCTGGAAAGGCCGGCGGCATTTGCGCCCTCTCCGGCCCAATCCGCGCAGCTTGGTCGAAGCCGTGACGCACCGTCAAGGTTGTGCTGGGATAAATTGTCACACCTCCCGGAAAGACCAGATGCTTTCCAGGAGATGTCAGCGCCGGGTGAAGCGGCCTCAGGCGGCCTGCTTCGTGCGCTTGCTCATAGCCAGAATGCCAAGAGCCACAAGGCATGTGGCCGCAACCGGGATAACGATCCAGGCAAGCATGTTCCAGCCGAAGGCGTTGTAGATCTGGCCCGACATCAGGGAGGCGAAAGCAGTGGTGGAGAACAGGATGAAGTCGTGCACACCCTGCACGCTGCTCTTCTCCGACGAGCGGTAGCACTCGGCAACCATGGCGGTCGCGCCGATGAAACCGAAGTTCCAGCCGATGCCCAGCAGGATCAAGGCCGTCCAGAACTGCCACAGCTCAATGCCCGAAAGCGCGACGATGGCGCAGCCGATAAGCGTGACGAGACCCGTCGCGACAATGGTTTCCTTGCCGAATCGGGCGATCAGCCGGCCGGTGATGAAGCTCGGCGCGAACATCGCCATGACGTGCCAGGAAATGCCCAGCGTTGCCTCGTCCGGCGTGAAGCCGCAGCCAACCATGGCCAGCGGCGCGCCGGTCATGACGAAGCTCATCAGCGCGTAGGAAGCCACGCCGCAGAACAGCGAGACCAGGAAGCGCGGCTGCAACAGGATCTGCGCCAGCGGCCTTGCCGGTTCATGATCGTCAAGCGTTGCCGAGGGCGCTTCCTTGGGGAGACGCAGGAAAGACAGGATGACCGTGCCTAAAAGACCAAGACCGATCAGCGCGGCAAACGCGCCCGCGAACATGATCGGCGCGAACAGGTCGCGCGTGTAGATGACGGTCTGCGGTCCGATGATCGCGGCAAACACACCGCCGCCCAGCACCCAGGAAATGGCGCGCGGCTTGAAATCGGCCGGCGCATTGTCTGCGGCTGCAAAGCGGTATTGCTGCAGGAAGGCGTTGCCGACGCCGACAAGCATCAAGCCGAAGGCAAAGAGCCAGAAACTGCTCTGGAAGAGCGCGCTCGCCGCGACGAAACCGCCACAGGCGGTGACAAGACCGCCGGCCATGAAGCCATTGCGGCGACCGACGGCGCGCATCAGCGCTGCGGCGGGAAGCGCGCCAAGCGCGATGCCGACATTGAAGCCGGTGACGGGCGCGGTTGCGAGCGACTTGTCGCTGCCAAGGAGATAGAAGCCCGCGAGGCCGCCCATGGAAATGGCGATCGGGGCAGCGGAGCCGACGATGGCCTGGGCGGAAGCGAGGATTAATGCAGTGCGTTTCGCCTCACGGTACAGGTCATCGCGCGTTCCAGTCATTCCTTGTCTTTCCCCCTGCCCTCATCACGGCTGCGCCGGGCGACCCGGTCGAGCACGGCATTGACGAGCTTGGGCTCGTCCTCGGTGTAGAACGCCTTGGCGATGTCCACATATTCGGAAACGATTACCGCGACCGGCACATCCCGGCGGCGCGTCAGCTCGAACACGCCGGCGCGCAGGATGGCGCGCAGGGTCGAATCGAGCCGCGACAGCGGCCAGTCTTCGGTCAGCGATTTGCGGATCACCGGGTCGATGGTCTTCTGGTCTTCCACGACGCCGGCCAGAATGGCGCGGAACCACTGCGGATCGGCATCGCGATAAAGCTCGCCGTCGATCTCCTTGCCGAGCCGGAAAAGCTCGTACTCAGCGGTGGTTTCCAGAAGGCCGGTGCCGGCCACATCCATCTGGTAAAGCGCCTGAACGGCGGCCAGCCGTGCGGCGCCGCGTTTGTTGGCCGGGCGAAAGCCGTCTGCGGTCGGTACGGTCACATCAAGCTCCCAGGCGCTGTTTGAGCGCAATCATCGTCAGTGCCGCTTCGGCGGCGAAATGTCCCTTGCCCATGCTCTCGCCGCTGGTGCCTTCGCTCTGTTCGATGCGGGCCAGAGCCTGCGCTTCGTTCTCGACGGTCAGGATACCATTGCCGATGGCAAGGTTCTGCTGCACCGAAAGGTCCATCAGCGCACGGCTCGACTCGTTGGCCACTACGTCAAAATGATAAGTCTCACCACGGATGACGCAGCCAAGCGCCACATAGCCGTGATAGACAGGGCCACCATTGCCGGACGCGGCAAAGGCGATTGCAGCCGGCACTTCAAGCGCGCCAGGCACAGTCACCACATCATAGTCGGCACCGGCTGCCTCAAGCGCGGCTTTCGCGCCTTCCAGCAGGCCATCGGCCAGGTGGTCGTAAAAACGGGCTTCGACGATCAGCAGCCTCAGGGGGCGCGCATCGGCCATGGTCATTCTCCGCACGGCAAACAATTCAGAAAGAGAAGCGCTGCCTTAAGCCTCTTTGGCGGCATCCGCAAGACGTGCGGCGTAACGCGCCATCGTATCGACCTCGATATTCACCCGGTCGCCCACCGCGCGCTGCCCCCAGGTGGTGACCCCAAGCGAGTGATGAATGAGGAGAACATCGAACCGAACACCCTCGACACGGTTGACCGTGAGGGATGTGCCGTCCAGCGCCACCGAGCCTTTCGGCGCGATGAATTTGGCAAGCTCTTTCGGCGCTTCGAGCACGAAACGGACCGCTTCCCCCTCATCCCGGCGCTCGACGATTTCGGCCATGCCGTCCACATGGCCCGAGACAATATGTCCGCCCAGCTCGTCGCCGACCTTGAGCGCGCGCTCCAGATTGATGCGCTGGCCGGACTGCCAGCCGGAAACCGTGGTCAGCCGCAGCGCCTCTTCCCAGGCTTCCACCTCGAACCAGCGGGTGTTCGCGCCCTCTTCAGGCAGTTTCACCACGGTGAGGCAGACACCCGAACAGGCGATGGACGCACCGATGTCGATGGTCGCCGGATCGTAATTCGTCTCGATGCGCAGGAGCACGCCCTCATCACGCGGGGTGACCGATTGCACGGTGCCGATATCAGTGACAATGCCGGTGAACATCAGCCGCCTTTCACATATTCGCGGTAAACATCTTCGCCGAACCGCGCCTCGCGCAGCAGGCCGAAACCTTCGGGGATATGGTCGAAATCAACCGGCGCGGCAATTCCACCAGCCCCGATTTCGGATGGCCCAGAAAAGAGCGCAAGCCGGTCGACCAGTCCTTCTTCAAGGAACCGTCTGGCGGTGAAGGCACCGCCCTCGACCATGAGCGTTGCAATGCCGCGCGCCGCCAGGTCTTCAAGAAGTTCTGGCAGCGCAATCTGGCCTTCATGTACTTCGACACCAAGAAAATCGACGCCCGCCCCGGCCAGCGCCCTGCGTTTGTCGCTCGGGCAATCACTGGCGGCTGTCAGAAGAACCGGCACATCGCGGGCCGTGCGCGCCAGCGCCGAGTTTGTCGGCAGCTTCATGTCGCGATCAAGAACGATACGCAGCGGCGAGCGCGCCTGAAGCCCCGGCAGGCGGCAGGTCAGAGACGGATCGTCAGCCAGCGCCGTGCCGATGCCGACAAGGATCGCATCGCTTTCGGCCCGCATCATGTGCACCTGCCGGCGCGAAGCGGGACCGGTGATGGCGATCTGCCCCTCCCCCATGCGGCCAATCATGCCGTCAGCCGATAAGGCAAGCTTGAGAGTCACTTCCGGGCGTTTTTTCTCGGAGCGCATGAGATAGCCGCGCAGCATGTCTGCCGCTTCGTCGGCCAGAACGCCCTCCACGACCTCAATGCCCGCCTCGCGCAGAATGGCGTAGCCATTGCCGCTGACGCGGGGGTCGGGATCGGCGGCAGCGCCCACAACGCGGGCAATGCCGGCATTCACCAGCGCGTTGGCGCAGGGCGGCGTGCGGCCATGATGGGCACAGGGCTCTAGCGTAACATAGGCCGTCGCGCCGCGTGCAGCCTCGCCCGCCTCCGCCAGCGCCTGCGGTTCGGCATGGGGGCGACCGCCAATGGCCGTCACGCCGCGCCCGACAATCTGCGGGCCGGCGCCATTATCGCGGACGATCAGTGTTCCAACGGAGGGATTGGTTCCGGCAAGGCCCATATGCCGGCGTGAAATCCGGATGGCCGCCGCCATGAAACGCCGGTCGAGATCGCTGGCCGACGCCCTGCCGGTGTCCATTCTATCCCTCGTTTTCCTCATTGCCTTTCAGCTCGCCAAGAACGTCCTGGAAATCCTTGGCTTCGCGGAAATTGCGATAAACGGAGGCGAAGCGCACATAGGCGATGTCATCGAGCACTTTCAACGCATCGATGACCAGAAGGCCGATATCGTCGGAGGGGATCTCCGTCTCGCCGGAGCTTTCCAGCTGGCGCACGATGCCGGTGACCGCACGCTCGATGCGCTCCGGCTCGACATTGCGCTTTCTGAGCGCGATGTCGAAGGAACGCATCAGCTTGTCGCGGTCGAACGGCACCTTGCGGCCCGACCGCTTGACCACCACCAGATCGCGCAGCTGAATGCGCTCAAATGTGGTGAAGCGCCCGCCGCAATCGGGACAGGCGCGCCGTCTGCGGATTGCCGCCCCGTCTTCTGCGGGGCGGGAATCCTTTACCTGTGTGTCTTCCGACTGACAGTACGGACAGCGCATATCGGGCCCTTGTTCACGAATCCATTCGTGACAGGCTTACCCCAGATAGGGGTAGAGCGGGAAGCGCTCGGTGAGCGCGATCACCTTGTCCTTCACAGCCTGCTCGACCTGAGCATTGCCTTCGTCGGAATTGGCGACCTTGAGGCCGTCCAGAACCTCGGCGATCAGCTGGCCGATCTCGCGGAACTCGGCAGCGCCGAAACCGCGCGTCGTGCCGGCCGGCGTGCCAAGACGGATGCCGGAGGTGACGAAGGGCTTTTCAGGGTCGAACGGAATGCCGTTCTTGTTACAGGTGATGTTGGCGCGGCCAAGAGCAGCCTCGGCGCGCTTGCCCGTGGCGTTCTTCGGGCGCAGGTCGACCAGCATCAGATGGTTGTCAGTGCCGCCGGACACGATGTCGAGACCGGTGTCCTTCAGGCTCTCGGCCAGCGCACGGGCATTGGTGACGACGTTGCGTGCATAGGTCTTGAACTCAGGATCAAGCGCCTCGCCCAGAGCAACCGCCTTGGCTGCGATGACGTGCATCAGGGGGCCGCCCTGAAGACCCGGGAAAACGGCGGAGTTGAACTTCTTCGCCAGCGCCTCGTCATTGGTCAGGATCATGCCGCCACGCGGGCCGCGCAGCGATTTGTGCGTGGTGGTCGTGACCACATGGGCGTGCGGCAGCGGCGACGGATGCTCTCCAGCGGCCACGAGGCCTGCAATGTGGGCCATGTCGACCATGAGCCATGCGCCAACCTCGTCGGCGATCTCGCGGAAACGCTTCCAGTCCCACACGCGCGAATAGGCGGTGCCGCCGGCAAGGATCAGTTTCGGCTTGTGTTCCTTTGCAAGACGCTCCACCTCGTCCATGTCGAGCAGGTGGTCGTCCTTGCGAACGCCGTAGGAGATCGGGTTGAACCACTTGCCGGACATGTTGACCGGGGAACCGTGCGTCAGGTGTCCACCGGAATTCAGGTCGAGGCCCATGAAGCTGTCGCCCGGCTGCAGAAGCGCGAGGAAGACGGCCTGGTTCATCTGCGAACCGGAATTCGGCTGAACGTTGGCGAAGGCGCAGCCGAACAGCTTCTTGGCGCGCTCGATCGCCAGTTCCTCGACGATATCGACATACTGGCAACCGCCATAATACCGCTTGCCCGGATAACCTTCCGCGTATTTGTTCGTCAGCACCGTACCCTGCGCTTCCATCACAGCGCGCGAAACGATGTTTTCCGAGGCGATCAGCTCGATTTCGTGACGCTGACGGCCCAGTTCCTGACGGATTGCGGCAAAGATTTCCTGGTCGCTGTCTTCGAGCGGGCGGGTGAAGAAGGCATCGGCCTCGCTTGAAGCGGCGGCGGTCGCAAGTGCCATGGCGGTTTATTCCCTTCGATGATGGATCAAATGCGGAAGACGGGCATCTAGCATTTTTCCCTCGCCGCCACCACGCCCGCAGACGAAAATTTATCCTCCAAAAACGAAGCAACCGCCCGGTTTCGGGCGGCTGCGGCAATTGACCGTAGGATATTGCGCTCGGGCCGAGCCGTCGCTTTCGGCAGACTCGCACTTGCCCGTCTTCGTTTCAGAAGACACCCTCATGCGCCCGTCAGGCAATGCAGCCCGACGACGACACGCTAAAGCGCCGTCGAGATCTGCAGCTCGCTCGCCCCGTCGCGGGCATAGATGTCGTCGCGCAGATGCACGGCGCCATCGCCGGTCGACCAGGCGGAGATATAGGTGAAATAGACCGGCACCGGATTGGACAGCGCGACGCGCACATCCTCTTCGGTCTGAATGGTCTGCTCGATGCGGCGACGGCCCCAGCCATCGGTCTCGCTCAGGAGCCAGGTCACCAGGTCGCGCACATTCTGCACGCGAACACAGCCCGACGAATAGAACCGGTCGAGATCGCGGAACATGCCCTGCTGGGGCGTGTCATGCATGTAGACCGCATGCGGGTTCGGGAAGTTGATCTTGATCGACGCCATGGCGTTGATCCGGCCCGGATCCTGCCGGAAGCGGTATTTTGCGGCATCATCCGTCGACCAGTCGACCGTCAGCGGATCCACTTCGCTGCCATTGGGCGCGATCAGGCGGATATTGTTGTCGGTCAGGTAACTGGGGTTCTTGCGCATCAGCGGAATGATGTCCTTGCGGACAATCGACACCGGCGCATTCCAGTAGGGATTGATGATGATTTCGTTGATCTTCGAATTCAGGATCGGCGTCTGGCGGTCCACCTTGCCGACAATGGCGGTGTGGCGCAGCACGACGCGGCCCGTATCCACGGCCTCGATCTCGGCGGCGGGAATGTTCACCACCACATAGCGATTGCCCATGGAGCCCGACATGGAGGTGAGCCGGCCCAGATTGGTCTGAAGCTGGCCAAGGCGAATGGCCGCCGGAACATTGAGAGCCGCAAAGGTGTGCGGTCCGGTAACGCCGTCGGCAGGAAGGCCATGGCGGGTCTGGAAGCGCTTGACCGCCGCCTCGACATAGGAATCGAACGACTGCGACATGCCCGCACGCGGCGAGAGATCGCCGGACACCATCAGTCTGCGGCGCAGGACCTCCACATTGGGATCGACCACACCGACCTGAAGCTTTTTGTTGTCGGGAACGCGCGGCCACCCGCCCTGTGACACGATGTTGGAATATTCCATGATCGCGCGCTGAAGGTAGGAAACGGTTTCCTGACTGAAGATGGGGAGATTGGTCGCAACCTTGCCGCCGGCGCTGGCGCGAGCATCAAACTGATCGTTCCAGGCGCCACGCCTTGGCGAACGGATGATCGCGTCAAGAAAGTCCTGGGCGTTGGCGGCTCCGGCCATCGCTGCCGTAGCGGCAGCACCGGCACCGGTTAAAAACATACGGCGGTTCGTCTTCATACGCGTGTCCGAGCTCTCTGTGGCTAGCACCCCTCCGGGAGGGCTGCGGGCAGTGTTGCGGCCTGACCATGCCGCGACTGCGTTAAGAATCCGCGAACCTTATTCAAAATTGGCGCTCGCACGCCAAGCGGCTCCCGCGCCTTAGGTTCCACCGGATTATGACCTTAACGTGACCAGCAGTCACCTATCGCAAAATAACGGATGCGTGAAGGCCGGCGTCCCGCCACGCCGGCCTTCGAATGACTGCACACCGGCGCGCAGTCAGGTGATCAAGGCGAGACTACATACGGTAGGCGATGGAATCGTTCCAGAAGCGATCAAGGCGCTGGAGGGCACGATTCATCTGGCTGAACTCATCGGCGCTGATGCCGCCGACCTGCTCGATGGAGCCGATATGACGGTTGTAGAGACCTTCGACAACCTTTGCCACCTGGACACCCTTCGGCGTCAGGCTGATGCGCACCGAACGACGGTCGACGCGCGAGCGCTGATGGTTGACGAAGCCGAGATCAACCAGCTTCTTGAGGTTGTAGGAAACATTGGAGCCGAGATAGTAGCCGCGCGAGCGCAGCTCGCCTGCCGTCAGTTCCGTGTCACCGATGTTGAAGAGCAGCAGCGCCTGAATGGCGTTGATGTCGCTGCGGCCGTTGCGCTCGAACTCGTCCTTGATGACGTCGAGCAGACGGCGGTGCAGGCGCTCCACAAGCTGAAGGGATTCAAGATAAAGAGAACGCAGTGCATCCGAGCGTTCTTCATTCGAAGCGGCAGGTTTCGCCGCGGGTCGCGAAGTATTCATAACTAAAGCCTCTCGTTTGACGCCGGTGATTTTTGTTTTTTGTCTCACCTTGACCCGAACCTAGCGAAGGCATCTAAAATTCGACTTAAACACTAGCCTTAACAACGCCTTACAAAAGCCAACGCTGCTAATACGGCTAACAGGCAGTAAACCCGCCTGTGGACATTCGATGAAAGCTTTAGAGATTAAGGGGATGCGGCTTGTGGCCTGAAACCGGGCCTGCCCCTAAAGCATCGCCTGCCGCTTGCGGCGGTAGCGCGCAATGCGCAAACCGGCATAGGTAATCGCCACGAGAAGGTGAAAACCCAACAGCGGATAATTGTGCCCGAACATCTCTGGCATGAAGCCGTACATGGCCACTTCCGCGCCGGCGCACAGAAACCAGATGACCGCTCCCCATGGCGCGACCAGCCAGAGACCGACGGACGCAAACGGATAAAGCACGGCCAGAACGATGCTCGCCACCTGCCAGTGGATCGGCATCAGGTCGAACCGCCACATGAGCCCGGGATAAAAACCGAGCAGCCGCACCCAGTACACAAGCCCCATGACGAGGCAGACGAGCGCGACAATACGGTGGAACGCGTAATAGGCTGCTTCAAGCTGGGAGGGCCGCGCCGAAGGCAGACCCGAGAGCGTTTCAACTTTCACAGCGCCAGCTCCTTGCCCGGCAGGGGCGCGAAATAGGCGTCAATGTCCTCATCCTTCACGCCGTCGAGCGTATCGGGCTTCCAGTGGGGCGTGCTTCCCTTCTCCACCAGAACCGCGCGGATGCCTTCATAGAAGTCGTGCCCGGTGAGCATGCGGTTCAGGATGCGGAATTCCATATGCATGCACTCGTCCATGGTCAGCATCGCGCCGGCGCGGACCTGACGAAACGCGACATGAAGACTGGTGGGCGAACGCCTGGCGATGGTCGCAGCAGTCTTCTGCACCCATTCGTCCTGATCCTCGCCAAGCGACTGCAGGACCTCCGCAAGCGTGCCGAAAGAAAAATGGCTGGCAATCGCATGCAGCGCGCCGTCATCCATTTCGCGTTCCGCAGTTCCGGCAAATGCTGCCAGCGTCGCATCCACATCACCGCCCTCGCACAGGGCCTGGGTCAATGCCGGCAGTTCCGCCGCATCGACCGCGTGCGTGGCAAGCCCCGTCGCGCAGGCGTCACCCCTGCGAATGCGGTTTCCGGTGAGCGCCAGATACATGCCGAATTCGCCCGGCAGGCGCGAAAGCAGGAAACTGCCCCCGACATCGGGGAAAAAGCCGATACCGACCTCGGGCATGGCGAAGATGGCGTTTTCCGTCATCACGCGATGCGAACCATGGAAGGAGACGCCAACACCGCCGCCCATGACAATGCCGTCGATCAGCGCCACATAGGGTTTGGGGAAACGGGCAATTGCCGCATTGAGCCGATACTCGTCTGCAAAGAAATCCGGCTTTGCCTCGCCGGCAAGCCCGGCTTTGTAAACATCAAGAATGTCGCCGCCGGCGGAGAAGGCGCGCCCCTCCCCGCGAATGATCACGAGCTTGACCGTGTCGTCCGTCTCCCAGGCGGAAAGCGCGCGGGCGAGCGCCCGCACCATGCCGTGATTGACCGCATTGAGGGAAGAAGGCCGGTTGAGCGTCACGATCCCGGCACATCCGACCTGTTCGAACAGGATTTCCTCAGCGCCACCGAAATCGACTTTCACAGCCACCCCCCAGAACGTTGCAACCACGCGCAGGCCTTTCTAGCTGATTATTAGCCGCTTTTCGCCCCGTCAATGCTATAAGGAACTGCGACCACAGGACACCGGACCCGCACTTGGACCCACAGGGCCTGCATGATAGAGAGGCGCCACACTGGAGTCGAAGCCGTGAACAAGTTTTCCCGCACCATGAACAGCCCCGCCACACGCCGCACCGTCGATGAGATCACCGGCAGCCGCCGCCTGCGCCGCACGCGCAAGGCCGACTGGTCGCGCCGCCTCGTGCGCGAGAACCATCTGACGGTCGACGATCTGATCTGGCCGCTGTTCCTCATGGAGGGCGAGAACCGGCAGGAACCGCTTTCCGCCATGCCCGGTGTCATGCGCCATACGGTCGACCATGCGGTCCGGCAGGCCGAATACGCCGCAAAGCTCGGCATTCCGGCCATCGCCACCTTTCCCAATATCGATCCCGCGCGCCGCGATGAGACCGGCTCCCACAGCCTCGACCCGGACAATCTGATCAACCGCGCCACCCGCGCCATCAAAGAAGCGGTGCCGGAGATCGGCATCATCACCGATGTGGCGCTCGACCCCTTCACCAGCCATGGCCATGACGGCATCCTGCGCGATGGCGAGATCATCAATGATGAAACGGTCGCCCAGATCGCGGCTGCGGCCGTTGGCCAGGCTGAAGCCGGCGCGGACATCATCGCCCCCTCCGACATGATGGACGGGCGCATCGGCGCCATTCGCGACGCGCTCGACCAGAACGGCTTCCAGAACGTGGCGATCATGTCCTACGCGACGAAATTCGCCTCGGCCTTCTATGGCCCCTATCGCGAGGCCATCGGCACGGGCGGTCTGCTGAAGGGCGACAAGAAGACCTATTACATCGATCCGGCCAATTCCGACGAAGCGCTGCGCGAAGCCGAGCAGGATCTTCAGGAAGGTGCGGACATGCTGATCGTGAAGCCCGGCCTTCCCTATATCGACATTGTCCGCCAGCTGAAGGACACGTTCTCCGTGCCGACCTTCGCCTATCAGGTGTCCGGCGAATACGCGATGATCCGCGCGGCAGCCGCCAATGGCTGGATCGACGGCGAGCGCGCCATGCTGGAAAGCCTGCTTTCCTTCAAGCGCGCGGGCTGCGACGGAATTCTCACCTATTTTGCCGCCGAAGTTGCTGAATTGCTCTGATTTTGCTCGGAAAATCTTGAAGCGCCGTGTGAACGCACCCATTTTTCATTTGTTCGACAAACCAATGAAGGAACGTTCATGACGGCCACAAGGCCCCTCGACGGCGAAATCATCGATCCCGCACGGGATGACTGGCATCTTTACCGCGGCGTTCGCACGCGGCGCATTTTCGCGTTCTGCATCGACTACCTGTTGATCGGGCTGATGATGGTTCCCGTCGCAATCATCGTGGCCCTTCTGGGCGTGATGACGCTGGGACTGGGCTGGCTCCTGTTCGGCATCCTCGCCCCGCTGACCGCCCTTCTCTACGTCGCCATGACGCTTGGCGGTCGCAGACAGGCGACGCTCGGCATGCAGTTCATGGACGTCAAACTTGTTCGTCTCGATGGCGGGCGCGTCGATTCCATGCTGGCCGTGGTTCACACGGTTCTGTTCTGGGCCGGCAATGCGGTTCTGACGCCGCTGATCCTGCTCGCAAGCCTGTTCCTCGATTACAAGCGCACCGTCCATGATCTGCTTCTGGGCACGGTTGTGGTGCGAACGAGCTGATAATCGAAATTATCGCAAAAGTTGCATCTTTAACGACGCTATACACTTCTGATTTTTCAAAACAAGATCGCTCGCTATCGTGAGGCGTTTTCGAACCCTTGATTGATTATGCGAGCGACTTTGATGACCAATACATTTGACCTTAGCCCCCAGCTGACCGCACCGCCCGGAGACCGGCAACCAGATTTCATCGTGCGACAGGGCACGTGGCTGCATTTGCGGCGATGCCTTGCCTTTCTGTTGGATTACGCCCTGTATGCATTGCTGGCCGTTATTCTGTCCGTTCTGGCAACAATGCTCATGGAGTATGTCGTGTTGCACTGGATTGCGCCCGACCGGACGCCGGGAGACATACCGACTGCTCTTTATACGCTTTCCAAGGCCGCGGCCGGAATGGCAACGCTGGTCGCCGTCATTCTCTACATCAGGGCGACGCTCGGCGGGCGCTACCAGGCGACCCTCGGCATGCGCGTGTTCAGTCTGCGACTGGAACGGCTCGACAGCGTCGAGATCACACCCCGCTACGCAACCGCACATACCCTGCTAGCAGTCGCTCTCTGCACGCTCTTCAGCCCGTTGATTCTGCTTGCCGCATTCTTTCTTTCGCACAGGCAGACCGTGCATGACCGGCTGCTCGATACGGTGATGGTGAGAACCGACTGACGACGGCTTTTTGAAACGCGGCGCATGCCGCGCTTCGGCCCTCCTGCGACAAGCAAATTCCTTTCCCGTCGGAAGACGCGAAAGCCTTTCCTTTGCCCGCCTTTTGCCGGCATCGGCAAATCCATGCTTGCGGCGCGACCGCTCGTGCTTATTCTCCTGACCTTGCAGGCAGGCATTGGGTATGGCCTGCGGGGACAGTTTCAAGCGGCGGGAGCTGAATGGCCGATTTCCATCTCTGGGCGACCTACGCGATCATTTTCGCCACGGTCGCCGCCTATATCAGCGAACGCTTCACGCTCGAGCTTGTCGCCCTTGGCAGCCTCGTGGCGTTCCTCGCGCTTTTCGCCTTCATTCCCTACGAGAACGCATCCGGCGGCCTGCCGCCCGAAGAACTTCTTTCAGGATTCGCCAATCCGGCGCTCGCGACGGTTCTCGCGCTCCTGATCGTCGGTCAGGGCCTGTTTGCCACCGATGCGCTGGACAAGCCCGCGCGCATTCTCGCCAGATCGGCCGGCGGGTCGAGCACCCGCACGATCATCATCACGCTTGTGACGGCAGCCCTGCTCAGCGCCATTTTGAACAACACGCCGGTGGTGGTGATCTTCATTCCGGTGCTGATCGTCTTTGCCGCGCAGCGCAATTTCCCGGTTTCCAAGGCACTGATGCCGCTTTCCTTCATGACCATTCTGGGGGGCATGACAACGCTGATCGGCTCGTCCACCAACCTTTTGGTTGCCGGTGTTGCCGCCAAGGCGGGCATCGGAATCGGATTCTTCGACATCACCCTGCCGGGCTTTATGCTGGCCGCAGCCGGCGCGCTTTATGTCTTCTTTCTCATGCCGCGCATCCTGCGCGATTCGAGCAATGAGAAGACCTTCCGGCAAGTGCAGTCGGGCACGCAGTTCATCGGTGAAATCCGCATCGTGCCCGGCCACCCCTTCATCGGCAAGGAATCGAAAGCCGGTCTCTTTCAGGGGCTCGGCGATCTGACCCCGCGCCTCATCATACGGCGCGGCATGAGCTTTCATCCCCCGTTCGAGAATGTGGTGCTTTCCGAAGGCGACCGGCTGATGGTGACGGCCACCCGCCGCGCCTTCACCCAGGCGCTTTCGCATGGGGCGGCCGGCCACATGGCCGAGGGGCAGACCGAGGCGGCGCGGGTCGGCCCGGACTATCACATCGCCGAAGCCGTGATCCCGCCGGGTTCGCGCCATGCAGGGCGCACCATCCGCAATGCCGGCATTGAGACCGAGCACGGCGTTCACATGCTCGGCGTCCAGCGCAAGAGCCGCATGGGCCGCACGCCTGTCTCCGACATCCGGCTGGAGCCCGGCGATACGATCCTTGTCGGCGGCACCGACCGCGCCTTCGAGGATCTGCGCGAAAGCCATGACCTGCTCGTTCTCGAATGGTCGGCAGAACCCGTGCCGCAGCGTCGCAAGGCCTGGATCTCCTTCGTCATCTTTGCCGGCATCGTGGTGACCGCCGCTCTGGACATCGCGCCGATCGTCGCCACCGCAATCGCCGGCGCCTTCGCCATGATCGCGACCGGCTGTCTGACGCTGGCGCAGGCCGGCCGCGCCTTCGACCGGCAGATATTCCTTCTGGTGGGCTCGGCCATTGCCGCCGCCACGGCGCTGGAACGCACGGGCGGCGCAAACCTGATCGCCGACAGCGCGGTGGCGCTCCTCGACGGTCAGAGCCCCGCCATCATCCTGTCGGGCTATTTCGCCGTCGTGGCCGTGCTGACCAATTTCCTGTCCAACAATGCAACGGCGGTGCTGTTCACACCCATCGGGCTTGGCATAGCGGCCGCCATTGGCGCGCCGGCGGAAGCCTTCATCGCGGCCACGATCTTCGCCGCCAACTGTTCCTTCGCCACCCCCATCGGCTACCAGACCAACCTGATGGTCATGGGGCCGGGTCACTACTCCTTCCGCGACTTCATGAAGGCCGGCATGCCGCTGGTGGCGATAATTTGGTTGACGTTTTCGTTTGTCGGGCCATGGTATTATGGGCTTTAGATCGCGTGCGCCCATTCTGACGCACAAAGGACGATCTGAATTATTGATGGAGCATCGGACTATCCCGAAAACCGGATTCCACGTTTCGGTCCGATGCTTCAGGACAGGAGTGACGCCCTACCGACATGACGCAGCAACCCGCCCAATCGCCGCAGTTCTTTCTGACCGCGCCTTCGCCCTGCCCTTATCTGGAAGGGCAGTTCGAGCGTAAGGTCTTCACCCATCTGGTCGGGGACAAGGCGCCCGAACTGAACGATTTGCTGACCCAGGGCGGTTTCCGCCGCTCTCAGAACATCGCCTATCGGCCTGCCTGCGAAACCTGCCGCGCCTGTGTTTCCGTGCGCATTCTGGCGCAGGAGTTTCAGCCGACGAAGAACATGAAACGCATTCTGAGGCAGAATGCGGACCTGATCGGCACCGCCCAGTCGGCCGAGCCCTCCACCGAACAGTACACGCTGTTCCGCAGCTATCTGGACGCCCGCCACAAGAAGGGCGGCATGTCGGACATGACCGTGCTCGACTATGCGATGATGGTTGAGGACACCCATGTGGGCACCCAGGTGATCGAGTATCGCCGCCGCGGCCCGGACAGTTTCATCACCGGCAAGGGCGAAGGCGAGCTCATGGCCGTGGCCCTGACCGACTTGATGGGTGACGGGCTGTCGATGGTTTATTCCTTCTTCAATCCCGCGCTGACCGAGCGCTCGCTCGGCACATTCATGATTCTCGACCACATCAACCGCGCCGTGGCTGCCGGTCTGCCGCATGTCTATCTGGGCTACTGGGTCAATGGATCGCGCAAAATGGCCTATAAGGTACGCTTCAAGCCGCAGGAACATCTCGGCCCGCAGGGGTGGGAGCGCGTAGACTAGCGCGCGCCACCCGGACAGGGTCTGCCAAGACGGCACATCTTCATTCCCCTTTTTCAGAGGATTGCCGCCCGTGTCCGACCCAGCCTCTTCTTCGCATGCAAAAGGCCTCGCACTGACCGCGTTTGGCGGCATGGCGCTGACCATCGACATTCCCTTAATTCGGCTTGCCGATGGCGATCCCTGGCCGATCCTGATGGTGCGCAGCGCGCTGACGGTTGCCGTGGCGCTTGCCGTCTGGTTCGTCTGGCGTCTCTTTTCACGCAATGTGCCACCGCTCATGCCCGGTCGTGTCGGCCTCGTCGTGGCGGCGCTCTACGCGCTTTCCGCGCTTTGTTTCATCACCGCCGTCTACAACACCTCGACGGCCAATCTGGTGTTCATCCTCGCCTTCAATTCCATGTTCGCAGCGCTGCTCTCCTGGCTGTTCCTGAAGGAGCGACCGAAACCGGCCACGCTGATTGCCATGGGGGTGATGCTGATCGGCGTGCTGATCATTGTCGGCGGCGGCATCGGGGCTGGAAATCTGTTCGGCGACGTGATGGCGCTGAGCGCGGCCTTCCTGCTGGCGACCGCCATCACCATCACGCGCGGCAGCGGGCGCGACATGGGCTTTACGGCGCTGGTCGCCGTCATATTACCCTTCATCGTCGCCGTGATCATGACCGCCAAGACCGGCTACCGCATCGAGGCTCCCTGGTGGATCATCCTCAACGGCGCAGTGATCATGCCGATCTCGTTCTTCTGCCTCTCCAACGGCCCGAAATACATTTCAGGCCCGGAAGTGGCGATGTTCTATCTTCTGGAAACCGTGCTTGCGCCCGTCTGGGTGTGGCTGATTTTCTCGGAAGTGCCGAGCCGCGCGACGCTGATCGGCGGCACGATCCTGATCGTCACGCTGGTCGCCCACTCGCTCTGGCAGCTTCATTCCGGGCGCAAGCGGCGGCGCGCGCAGGCCGCACTGCGCCATCCTGTTTAGCCCTCGTGGTTCGCCCTTCGACAAGCTCAGGGGGCTCACCATGAGGGCTGGGTAAAGAACGCCCCTATTTCTTCTTCATGGCCTGAGCCAGTGCGGCGGCGAGTGCGCCCTGCGGTTCGCTGCTGCGCCCGCCCGGCTTGCCACCGCCACTGCGCTGCTGCCCGCCACGGAACGGCTTGCCGCCATCGCGCGGACGGCCAGCGCCAGCACCGGTATCTGCGCCACCGCTGGCTCCGCCGGCATCCTTGCGCATGGAGAGGCTGATGCGCTTGCGCTTGATGTCGACCTCAAGCACCCGCACCTTCACCACATCGCCGGCCTTCACCACCTCATGCGCGTCCTTCACGAAGCGGTCGGCAAGCTGGGAGACATGCACCAGCCCGTCCTGATGAACACCGATATCCACGAACGCGCCGAAGGCGGCAACATTGGTCACCGTGCCTTCCAGGCTCATGCCGGGCTTCAGATCCTTGATGTCGTCGATGCCCTCGGCGAAGGTGGCCGTGCGGAAGGCCGGGCGCGGGTCGCGGCCCGGCTTTTCAAGTTCGGCAATGATATCGCGCACCGTGGGCAGACCAAAACGCTCATCCACGAAGACGCGCGGGTCGAGCGCCTTGAGCGCGCCGGCGTCGCCCATCAGCGAGCGCACATCGCGCCCGCAGGACGAGACGATCTTGCGCGCCACGCCATAGGCCTCCGGGTGAACTGACGACGCGTCCAGCGGCTCCGTGCCGTTCGGGATGCGCAGGAAGCCGGCGCACTGCTCGAAGGTGCGCTGGCCAAGCCGCGCCACCTCCAGAAGCTGCTTGCGGCTGGAGAACGCGCCATTGGCGTCGCGATGCGCCACGATGGCCTCGGCAATCGACGCGCCAAGGCCCGAAACGCGCGCCAGAAGCGATGAGGATGCCGTGTTCAGGTCCACGCCGACCGCGTTCACCGCGTCTTCCACCACGGCGTCGAGCGCCTTTGCCAGACGGTATTGATCCACATCGTGCTGATACTGGCCGACGCCGATGGACTTCGGCTCGATCTTCACCAGCTCCGCCAGCGGGTCCTGCAGGCGGCGCGCGATGGAGACAGCCCCGCGCAGCGAGACGTCAAGATTGGGGAATTCGGCCGCCGCCGTGGGCGACGCCGAATAAACCGATGCGCCGGCCTCGGAAACCACGACCTTGAGCGGCTTGGGCGCCGGCATATCCGACAGCATGTCGGCCACGAGCTTTTCGGTCTCGCGGCTTCCCGTGCCGTTGCCGATGGCGATCAGCTCGACGCCGTGCTTGCGGATCAGCGCCGACAGCTCGGCCTGGCTGCCACGCAGATCGTTGCGCGGTGGGAACGGGTACACCGTGGAGGTGTCGAGCAGCTTGCCCGTGGCGTCGACCACGGCCACCTTGACCCCGGTGCGAATGCCCGGATCGAGCCCGAGCGTTGCCCGCGTGCCGGCGGGTGCCGCCAGAAGCAGATCCTTCAGATTGCGCGCGAACACATTGATCGCCTCTTCCTCGGCCCGCTCACGCAGATCGCGCATCAGATCGAGGTTGAGGTGCAGGAAGAGCTTTACGCGCCATGTCCAGCCGGCAACCTCCATCAGCCACTGGTCACCGGGACGCTGGCCGCCGATCTCATAGGCAGCCGCGATCATGCGCACCGCGGGCTTGAGCGGGCTGGTGTCGTCCGCATCCACTTCCAGGTCGAGCGCCAGCACGTCCTCGTTGCGGCCGCGCAGCATGGCAAGCGCGCGATGGCTCGGAACGCCCGACCATTGCTCGGAGTGGTCGAAATAGTCGGAGAACTTCGCGCCCGCCTCCTCCTTGCCCTCGACAACGCGGGCGCGCAGGACGGCGCGTTCCTTCATGTGATTGCGCAGCTTCCCGACCAGATCGGCGTTTTCGGCGAACTGCTCGGCCAGAATGTCGCGCGCGCCGTCGAGCGCGGCCTTCTCGTCTGCGACTTCTTCGCCGAGATAATCCTTCGCCAGTTCGGCCGGCACTTTGGAGCGATCCGCCAGAATGGCCTCGGCCAGCGGCCCGAGCCCGCGCTCACGGGCGATCTGCGCCTTGGTGCGCCGCTTGGGCTTGTAGGGCAGGTAGATGTCTTCCAGCTCCGCCTTGGTGGCGGCGGTGACGATCTTGGTTTCCAGATCCGGCGTGAGCTTGCCCTGCTCGCGGATCGAACCGAGGATCGTGTCGCGGCGCTGATCGAGCTCGCGCAGATAGGAGAGCCGCTCGGCGAGCGTGCGCAACTGCGTGTCATCAAGGCCGCCGGTGACTTCCTTGCGGTAGCGCGCGATGAACGGAACGGTCGCCCCTTCATCCAGAAGACCAATGGCCGCCTGAGCCTGCTCCGGCCGGGCGGTGATCTCGGTGGCGATAAGGGCGGCGATGCGTTTGACGTCAGCTGACATGCGAATTCCTGAATCTGTGAACCCGGCGAAGATAGTGTCATTCGCCGCCCCCTGCCCCTCACAAGAGTGGCTTTTCCACAGTCGCGGGCGTGATCGCGGTGGATGGTGGGGGCGTGAGGCGCGGATTGGCGAGCGGGAGCGCTGTGCGTCCTTCGACAAGCTCAGGATGAGGAAGGTAGGTAGCCGGATTTCGGGTCAGGTGTATGGGATAGAGTGTCTGGGTGCTCGGGAGAACGCACATGCGCTCACTGCAAGGAAGGCAGCTTCTCAGAGTGGGGAGATGCGCGCAGATCTCAGCGAAGCAGGCAAAAGCCTACAACCAACCCTTCAAGGCCGAGGAGAGCGAGCGTAACTCTCGCGTGCCCTCCCCGTCATTCTCAACATCCCTCATCCTGAGCCTCCCCCCTCATCCTGAGCTTGTCGAAGGACGCACAGCGCTCCCGCGCGCCGCACAAGACCAAGGGGAAAATGCAGCGCGCACCCTGCACCGACAGCCCCCTCGCCCCTTAACGCGGAGCGAGGTCGGAGATCAGGCCGTTCACCACTTCGGCCATCAGCATGGAAGCCGAGAAATCGAACTCGTTGATGGCGACGAACACGCCAACGCCGCGCGTCGGGGCAAAGGCGTGGTAGACGAACATGCCCTGCAGGCCGCCGGCCTTCTGCAGGATCAGCGGACGGTCACCCTCGGGCTGCATGACGATCCAGCCAAGCCCCATGGAATCCATATGACCGGATTCGTCAAAGCCATAAGTGGGATCGAGCGCATCGCGCTGCACATAGGAGGCGTGGTCGAGGAGCCGCATCTCGGCCATGTCCGGCGAGAAGCGGTCAAGATGCCATTGCAGCCAGGTCACCATGTCGTTGGCGGTGGAATAAAGCCCGCTCGCGCCCGACATGACCGGCGTGTTGGGCACGTCTGGCAGCGGCGATCCATCGAAACTGTGGCCCTGCATCAGCCGGTCGCGGTCGGCCTCGGCCGGCGCAAAGGTCGTGTCCTTGAGGCCGATCGGCTCAAGAACCCGCTCGGCAAGCAGTGCGTCATAGGGTTTGCCTGCGGCAGAGCCCAGCGCAACGGCCAGCATGTCGAAGCCGAAATTGGAGTAGAGCCCGCCCGTGCCCGCCGGGAAGAGCTGCACATCGCTGGTGAAGGCCTTCGCGTAGGTCTCTTTCGTGAGCGTGGAGAACGGATCATTCTCCGGACCGGGCTCGCGGTCGACCTCCCGCGGCAGACCGGACGTGTGTGTGGCGAGGTCAATCAGCCGGATTGGCTTGCCGTCCAGCGCCGGAACGGTCACATCCCAGCCAATGCGCTCCTGCAAATGATCTGTGAACTTCACCGAGCCATCGGCGACGAGGCTCGCCAGAACCGCGCCGGTGAACACCTTGGTCACGGAGCCGACCCGCATCAGCGTGTCGCCGTCCGGCGTCTTGCCGCTTCCCTTGGCGGTTTCGCCAAAGCCGAAAACGGCGGTCTCGCCATTGCGCACCGCGCCGATCACAAGACCGGGCACATCGGTCTGCAGATAGAGGATCTGACCGGAAAACTCGACCGCATCGCTCAACAGCCGGTCTTCGGCCGAAGACGGCTGCGCCAGCCCGACAAAGCCGGCCAGCGCCAGCGTTGCGGCCCGAAGGCCCTTCCCATTCCAGTGCAGCATATCACCCCTCCTCTGCTTGCACCCTGGCCTTCGCGCCTGTGTTGCGGCGCTTACCCAAATTTTCCGGTGCGTGGAAATCCTTTCGGCGCCATACGACCCGCGGCCGCGCGGTTGCCCATCCATTCAAGCAGTTCTTCGCGCGACTTGACGAAGGTGCGATCGGCGGAATCCTTCCACGAAAGCCCCTCCTCCATGGCGAAGGTCTTGATGTCGGAAACGCCGCCATCCTTGTAGCGCTGCAGGCGCACGCCCTTGCCGCGTGTCATCTCCGGCACTTCGGAAAGCGGGAAGACGAGCAGCTTGCGGTTCTGGCCGACCACGGCCACGTGATCGCCCGAAACCGGCAGACAGAGCTTCATCTCGTCCGGAGCCTTCACATTCATCACCTGCTTGCCCTTGCGGGTGTTGGCGATGATTTCCTTCTCGGCGACCACGAAGCCATTGCCCGCATGCGATGCGACCAGGAGCCTGCGCTCGGGATCATGCGCGAAGGCGGTGACGATAGCCTGATCATTGTCCATGTCGACCATGATGCGTACCGGCTCGCCATGGCCGCGCCCGCCGGGCAGACGGTCCGCGCCAAGCGTGAAGACCTTGCCGCCCGTGGTGAAGAGCAGGATCTTGTCGGTCGTCTGGGCGTGGAAGGCGATCTTGAGGCTGTCCCCCTCCTTGAAGGAGAGCGAGGAGAAGTCGGCCAGATGCCCCTTCATGGCGCGCAGCCAGCCCTTTTCGGACAGAACCACCGTGATGGGTTCGCGCTCGATCAGCGCCTCGTGGACGTCTTCCAGATCGTGCTCTGGCGCTTCGGCAAAGGTGGTGCGGCGCGCGCCAAGACCCGGGTTCTTCTCCGGGTCGAAGGTCTGGCGCACCTTGGCGACTTCCCAACGCACGGTCTTCCACTGGCGCTCGGTGGAGGCGAGCAGCGCTTCGATGCCTTCCTTTTCCTCGGAAAGCTTGTCGAACTCCTTGCGGATCTCAAATTCCTCGAGCTTGCGCAGGGCGCGCAGCCGCATGTTGAGGATCGCCTCGGCCTGCGTGTCCGTCAGCTCGAAGCGCGCGATCATCACCTTCTTCGGCTCATCCTCCTCGCGGATGATGCGGATGACCTCGTCGATGTTCAGATAGGCGACGAGATAGCCGGCAAGGATTTCCAGCCGCTTCTCGATTTCCGCCAGCCGGTGGCGCGAGCGGCGCAGGAGCACATCGCGGCGATGGTCGAGCCATTCGCGCAGAACCTGCTTGAGCGACAGGACGCCCGGCACCTTGCCGCGCGACAGCACGTTCATGTTGAGCGGGAAACGGCTCTCCAGATCGGTCAGCTTGAAGACCGATTCCATCAGCAATTCCGGCGCGACGGCGCGGCTCTTGGGCACCAGAACGACGCGGATATCCTCCGCGCTTTCGTCGCGAATGTCTTCCAGCAGCGGCAGGCGGCGCGAGATGATCAGTTCGGCGATCTTCTCGATCAGCCGCGATTTCTGCACGCCATAGGGAATTTCGGTGACCACGGCCGTCCATGCGCCGCGGCTCTGTTCTTCCTTGTGCCAGCGGGCGCGAACGCGGAAACCGCCGCGTCCGGTCGCATAGGCCTCGCGGATGGAATCCGGCCCCTCAACGATGATGCCGCCGGTCGGGAAATCCGGTCCCTTGACGAAATCGAGCAGACGTTCCGGATCGACATCCGGATTGTCGATGATGGCGAGCGCCGCATCGCAGACCTCTGCCGCATTGTGCGGCGGGATCGAGGTCGCCATGCCCACGGCGATGCCCGAAGAACCATTGCAGAGCAGGTTCGGGAACGCGCCGGGGAGCACGATGGGCTCCTCGTCTTCCTCATTGTAGGTCAGACGGAAATCGACGGCATCCTCGGTGATGCCCGTCAGGATCTCCGAGGCAACCTCGGTCATGCGCGCTTCGGTGTAGCGCATGGCAGCCGCGTTATCGCCGTCGATATTGCCGAAATTGCCCTGCCCGTCGACCAGCGGATAACGCATGGCGAAAGGCTGCGCGAGACGCACCAGCGCGTCGTAGATCGACTGGTCGCCATGCGGATGGAACTTGCCCATCACGTCGCCGACGATGCGGGCGCATTTGGCGAAACCCTGATCGGGACTGAGGCGCAGAAGACGCATGGTGTGGACGATGCGCCGATGCACGGGCTTCAGCCCGTCGCGCACATCCGGCAGCGCACGATGCATGATCGTCGACAGCGCATAGGCGAGGTAGCGCTCTTCGAGCGCTTTTTTCAGATCGACCGGCTCTACGGCATCACCACCGTCGCCACCGGGCGGAAGCATATCTTTTCCCATGGTTTCCGGTTAGACCAGCGGGTGATTCGCGGCAAGCCTTTATGGCAAAAGGGCTGTGGCTAGACCACAGGACAGAAAAGTGGAAACCGGTTTTCGGTCTGTTCCGGTGCTCCACTAAAAGTGCAGATCGTCCTTATGCATGCTGGGCGACCTGGTTTTTGCGTCTGTCAGCGCGTGACCTGCGCCAGAAAGCGCTCAATCGTGACCGTGGCCGGATCGCCAGAAGCCCCAAGCTTGCGCGCAATCGACCCGTGCGTGTAGCGCCCGCCGTCGAAAACCGCCGCCCGCGCCCCGCGCGCCTTGAGCAGATTGGCGTACCCATTGGTCAGCGCCCTGCGTCTTTCGCCATTGGAACCCGAGTGAAGGAAGAGATGCGGTGGAAAGCCCGAGCCGCGGCGCGCATAGGTGACCGGAGACCAGCGCACCCAGTCATTCGGGTCCGAGCCGAAGGCATTGATATAGGGATAGCCGAGCGAACCGCGCATGCCGGCATAGGCCACCATGTCATAGGCCTGCACGTCGTTGGGAATCACACCGCGCACATCGCCGGCGACATTGCGCGCCGCCGCCATCGCCACCAGATGCGCGCCGGCCGAATGGCCCATCAGCACGATGCGCGACGGATCACCGCCATAGCGTGAAATGTTGGAGCGCACCCAGGAGATGGCCGCCGACAGATCGTTGACCTGCCCGTCAATGTTGGTCTGCGGCACTTTTCGATAGTCGATGGCGACCAGCATGTAGCCGCGCTGGGTGAGCCATTCGGGAAGCGAATAGACCTTCTTGCGCGAGCCCTTCACCCAGCCGCCGCCATGGGCGTAGATCACCACGGGAACCTTGGGGCTGCCGAAGGAGAACAGGTTCATGCGCACCACGCCGGCCTGGGAGGTCCGGCCGGGCGTGTCGGGTGCGTGAATGTCGAGTTTCAGGCCACTTCGGTAGGTGATGCCTTCATGCAGCTCCACCGCCTGCGCTGCGAACGAGAAGAGAATCAAAAGAAAGGCGCTCGCCCCAAAATGCCCGAATGCCCGCATTCCCAACCTCTCTCCCGTTTTCCAAGGGTTCAGCAACCATAGCGTCATGGATAACACGCAATACTGGCCTGTGAAAATTGACACAGGTTTACCCAAAGGCCATCCTCCGACCGTAATTCTCGGCCTCCATGCCAGCAGATAACCGTTATCTTACGTTACTTTAAGGAAATTGCCCATGCTCAGCCATGCAACCAAGCTGAAGACCCTCTCGCTCGCCGCCCTGCTTTCGGCCACGGCGCTGCAGTCCGCCCAGGCCTGGGAAGCGGATGAGGTTGCCGCGCGCTACAAGACGCTGCTCGGCGATCAGGGCGTCGAGGCGGAATGGACCGCCGCACGCAAGGACGGCGATTCGATTGTGCTTGAGGGCGCGTCGTTCGGTGTCGCCGACGTCGACAAAAAGGCGAACCTTGGCGATCTGGTTCTTGAAGACGTCAGCGAAACCGACACCGTCTACGAGATCGGCCGCGTCGCCGTTGATGATTTCCAGCAGTCCGAGGATGATTTCGACATCGCTCTGAAGGGCGTGTCCATCGAGGGGCTGATTCTGCCCAAGGAAGCGGAAGACGCTCCCTATGGCGGCCTGATGCAGTATCGCCGCTTCGCGCTGGAAAGCGCCCGCGTGGGCAAGAATGGCGATGAACCGATCTTCACGCTCGGCAATCTGGTGGCCGATACGGATCTCGGCGACGGCGCCAACAAAATGTCGTTCGAGGGCTCGGCAGAAAGCTTCTCGCTTGATCTGTCGAAACTCACCGACAGCAGGGAAGCCCACGAGCAGCTCAAGGAATATGGCTACGAACAGCTTGCCGGCCGCGTCGACATGGCTGGCAGCTGGACGCTGGACGACGGCCGCATGCAGGTCAGCCGCTACGACCTGAAGCTCGACAATGCCGGCACGCTGGCCATCACCGCCGACATCAGCGGTTACACGCCGGAATTCCTGCGCACGCTGCAGGAAATGCAGGAGAAGATGGAGAACGGCACGGAAGAGCAGCAGCAGGCACAGGGCCTCGCAATGCTCGGCCTCATGCAGCAGCTCAACCTGCATGGCGCGTCCATCCGCTTTTCCGATGCATCGCTGACCGGCAAGCTGATCGCCTATGTGGCCGCGCAGCAGGGCGTCAAGCCGGAGGACGTGGCCAATCAGGCAAAGGCCATCGTGCCGCTCATGGCCGGCCAGTATCTCGGCCCGGACCTGACCCAGAGCCTCGCGAAAGCGGTCACCACCTATCTTGATGACCCGCGCAACCTCACGATCAGCATCGCGCCGGAAGAGCCGATGCCGTTCGCCGTTCTGATGGGCACCGCCATGGGCTCACCGGAAGCACTCGCCAAGCAGGTTGGCCTGCAGGTTCTGGCGAACCAGTAAGAGGCGTCTCACCGCCTGGCGCATCGGCGCTCCAACGGGCCAGGCAGCGCAAGCTGCCTGGCTTTTTTTGTACCGCGCCTTCTCCAAAATTTGCTTCTTTTCTAGTTGATCCAGTCCATTGGAAATTGACACCATGGCTGAGGGCGCGCATTGTCACCGACGCTCCTAAAATAACATAAACCATTCTTTTTATTAATTATTTTACATCCATATTGAAGGCTTTATTCATGCGCATCGACGCACAGATATTGAAATCGCTTGCACTCACCGCGCTCGTTTCAGCAACTGCACTACACTCAGCGAAAGCATGGGAAGCGGAAGAGGTTGCCGCCCGCTACCAGAGGCTGACCGATGATCAGGGTAAAGAACTGGTTTGGTCTTCCGTCCGCAGGGACGGCACTTCAATTGTTCTGGAGGGTGCATCACTCGCATTGCCGTCCGGCCGCATTGCAAAGATATATGATGAACTGGTCTTGAAGGATGTCAGCGAAACCGACAGCTTTTACGAGATCGGCCATATTTCCCTGGGCGATATGGACGTTCCCAACCCCCGGCATGATCAAGCGCTAATCGGCCTCTCCCTCAATGGTGTTGTTCTGCCCAAAGCGATCGAGAAACCGCCTTATGGCGGCTTTATGCACGTTCGCCAATTGACCTTTGAGGAGGCGCGCGTCGGCAAGATTGGCGAGAAACCACTCCTTGTGATCAAGGACGCGCGCTTGAATACGCGACTTGGTGATGACAGGGAGACGCTCACCTATGACGGCGCAGCAGAGATGGTTTGGCTCAACCTCTCCAGTCTCGCAGACGATGATGTTGTTCGCAACTTCCTGAACGAGAACGACTATGGTGAGCTGACCGGCCGTATTGACGTGGCTGGCAGCTGGAATACGGAGAACGGTCGCGGTCTCCTTGATCGCTTCGATACCAAGTTCGACAATGTAGGCACACTGTCCCTCGAGTTCGAACTCGACGGCTACACAGCAGATGTGGCACGCGAGGATGTATACTTGGATAGGCTGGATAGGCGGATTATACACAGCGCGAAGGAGGAGCGGCAGGCCCTTGAACTGGCCATGTCCAATCTCCTAGGGCAGATTAGCCTGCATGGCGCGTCCTTCCGCTTTTCCGATGCGTCGCTGACCGGCAAGCTGATCGCCTATTTGGCTGCGCTGCAGGGCGCCAAGCCGGAAGATGTGGCCAATCAGGCAAAAGCCATCGTGCCGCTCATGGCCGGCCAGTATCTCGGCCCGGACCTGACCCTGAGCCTCACCAAGGCGGTCACCACCTATGTTGATGATCCGCGCAACCTCACGATCAGCATCGCGCCGGAAGAGCCGATATCGCTGTCCATCCTGGAGGATCTCGACATGGGCTCGGCTGAAGCGTTCGTCAGGCAGGTTGGCCTGCAGGTTCTGGCAAACCAGTAAGAGGCGTCTCATCGCCTGACGCATCGGCCCGAAAATCGAAATCGATTTTCGGAAAGCACGATGTGCCGATTCAATAGGTAGGGCGTCCTTTGTGCATCCGAATGGACGCACGGCGCTCCAACGGGCCAGGCAGCGCAAGCTGCCTGGCTTTTTTGTGCCTGCAGCCGAAGCAGGGCGGAAACGAAAACGGCCCCGCCAGTGAAGGCGAGGCCGTTTTCAAGATGTTTGGGAGACGCGGTTTAGCGCCCTGCGCGTCAGTCCTTCTTGACCGGAGCGAGACGCAGGTTCAGCTCGCGCAGCTGCGCCGGCGTTGCCTCGGAAGGCGCGCCCATCAGGAGATCCTGCGCCTGCTGGTTCATCGGGAACATGGTAATCTCACGCAGGTTCTTCGCGCCAAGAAGCAGCATCACGATGCGGTCGATGCCGGCGGCCATGCCGCCATGGGGCGGTGCGCCATACTGGAACGCGCGGTAGAGACCGCCAAAGCGCTCCTCCACTTCCTGCTGATCGAAACCGACCTTCTCGAACGCCTTGACCATGACTTCCGGCAGATGGTTGCGGATGCCGCCCGATGCGATCTCGAAGCCGTTGCAGACGAGGTCGTACTGCCAGGCCTTGAGCGACAGCGGGTCATCGCCTTCCAGCCCTTCAAGGCCGCCCTGCGGCATGGTGAAGGGGTTGTGGCCGAAGTCGAGCTTGTCCTCGTCTTCGTTCCATTCGTAGAAGGGGAAATCCACGATCCATGCGAGGGCGAAACGCTCGCGGTCGACCAGATCGAGCTCCTCACCGGCGCGCGTACGCGCAGCGCCCGCAAAGCCGGCGAACTTGCGCGGATCGCCAGCGGCGAAGAAGCAGGCGTCACCGTCTTCCAGACCAAGCTGGGTGCGGATCGCCTCGGTGCGCTCCGGGCCGATGTTCTTGGCAATCGGACCAGCGCCTTCAAGGCCCTCGCCTTCCTTGCGCCAGAAGATGTAGCCCAGACCCGGCTGGCCCTCGCCCTGCGCCCAGGAGTTCATGCGGTCGCAGAAAGCGCGGCTGCCGCCGGTCTTGGCCGGAATGGCCCAAACTTCGGCCTTTTCGTCATTGGCCAGAATGTTGGCGAACACCTTGAAGCCCGATCCGCGGAAATGCTCGGAAACGTCTTCCATCTCGATGGGGTTGCGCAGGTCCGGCTTGTCGGAACCATATTTGCGCATGGCCTCGTCGTAGGGAATGCGCGGGAAGACATCCGTGACCGGCTTGCCATTGGCAAACGTCTCGAAGATGCCGCGCATGACGGGCTCCATCGTCTGGAACACATCTTCCTGCTCGACGAAGCTCATTTCCAGGTCGAGCTGGTAGAACTCGCCCGGCAGGCGGTCGGCGCGCGGGTCCTCATCGCGGAAGCACGGCGCGATCTGGAAATAGCGGTCGAAGCCCGACATCATGATGAGCTGCTTGTACTGCTGCGGCGCCTGCGGCAGCGCGTAGAACTGGCCCTCATGCAGACGCGACGGCACGAGGAAGTCGCGCGCGCCTTCCGGCGAGGATGCCGTCAGGATCGGCGTCGAATATTCGGTGAAGCCGACCTCGCCCATGGCGCGACGCATCTCGGCGATGATCTTCGTGCGCTGCACAATGTTCCTGTGCAGCGTTTCGCGGCGCAGATCGAGGAAGCGGTATTTGAGGCGGATATCTTCCGGATAGTCCGGCTCGCCGAACACCGGCAGCGGCAGTTCCTTGGCCGAGGACAGAATCTCGATCTCACGGGCGAAGATTTCGACTTCACCGGTGGGGAGATTCGCGTTGATGGTCTCGTCCGTGCGGGCCTTCACCTCGCCGTCGACGCGAATGACCCACTCGCCACGCACGGTCTCGGCCACCTGGAAAGACGGAGAATCGGGATCGGCGACGATCTGGGTGATGCCGTAATGGTCGCGCAGGTCGATGAACAGCAGGCCGCCATGGTCGCGCACACGATGGACCCAGCCGGACAGGCGCACATTGGCGCCGACATCGGATTTTCTCAGTTGGGCGCAGGAATGGCTGCGGTAGCGATGCATGGTCATATCATCCGTGTCTTGGAATTCTTGCTCAGGCCCCGTGGAAAAAGGGCCAGAAGGTCGGCGGGAAAAGCGCATGGGAGGTGCGATTTGTCAAGGTGTCGCGCCCGCGCGGGCACTGCGCCGGCCAAAAACCCGCCCGTAAAACCTCCGCCGCCCGCGCCATTCCGCTTCCCCGCCGGAGCCTGCATCCTACGAATGCAGGAATTGCCGGTCCCCTGCCCCCATGCGACACTTGCCCCCGTGTCCTTGAGGAGAGACTTCAACAACAAGCGATGAAGGGACCGGGACAATGCATGCACTCTACAGAGTAGCCGCGCTCGCAGCACTGGCTGCCGGGCTCGCCGGATGCAACCAGACGACACAATCCGAAAGCACATCAATGTCGGGCAGCACGGCTGCCGCCATGCGCACCGGCAGCCCGCAGGACGAGCAGGCCTGCCTCGCCGCCGTGGCTCAACAGACCAACAACACGGTGACGGTGCTGAGCTCGGAATTCTCCGAAGCGAACACGCTGGTCATGGTCGGCGTCGGCCCCAATCGCGCGCCATGGCGCTGTCTGGTGTCGCGCGGCATCGTCTCCGAGGTCATGTCGATGGTGAATGAGGGGGCGCTTTAAGCACTTTGTGCGTTCGCCAGATGGCGGGCGACCGCATCGCCCAGACCGAGTTCCTTGAGAAGGCGGGTGAAGTAGCTTCGCAGCCCCTCCTCCGTCTTCGCCCCGGGCTTCAAGAGAAGCTCATACATCAGTGCGCCGCTGAACATGTCCTGAAACATGTCCACATCCGTGTCGGCCGGCAGCGCGCCTTCATCGCGTGCGCGCTCCACGATCACATTGAAGGCGGCGCGGCGTGGCGCGAGATAAACCTCCCAGAAGACGCCGAGCAGGTCGGGCGCATCCGGCACGGAACCGATGATGCGGGCGAGAAGCCGACGCGCATCGTGCTCCACCCACCCCTTCGGCCCGTAATCGATCATCATGCCGACCAGCACCTCCAGCGGCAGCGCCCGCCATTCGCCAAAATCCTGCTCGGCATTTTCCTTCAGCCGCCCCAGCGCATCGGCGATCAGCGTTTCGCGCGTCGACCAGCGCCGATAGATGGTGGCGCGGGTTACACCGGCCTCGCGCGCGATCTTCTCAAAACTCGCGCCATCGAGCCCGTTGGCCACGAAAAGCCCGAGCGCGGCATCGAGTATGGCCGCGTCGGTCTGCGGATCGCGGGGGCGGCCCGGGCCGCGTGCCTTACCCTGCGAATTTTGCGTGTCGCCGGACAGGGTTCTTCTCCATCGTTGCGTCAGATCAAAGCGAAGCCTCTCTCAGCATGAGAAAGGCAATTGTACGACCGAAATAATTTCGATACAGATATGCATCGTATTTATTTTGCCGCCTCCTGCGGCTGTCAGGGAGAACGACGTGACATTCCTCCGCCTCTTTCTAGCAGCCATTCTGCTTGCCGCGGCTGCCGGTGCGGCTTTCTGGTATCACAACCAGCCCGCCCCTGTCGCAGTGACCGGTCCTGAAAGGGGCAGCGCCGCCGACATCGTGTTCGCTTCCGGGGTGGTGGAGCCGCGCAACTGGGCCAAGGTAACCTCGCTGGTGCGCGAACGCATCGTCGAAGTCTGCAATTGCGAGGGCGAGCGCGTTGAGACCGGCGACATTCTGGCGCGGCTCGACGCCACCGAGGCCGAAGCCATCCTCACCGAACTGAAGGCCCGCTACAAGCTGGCGGTGGATGAGCGCGACCGGCTGACCCTGCTCGTGGAACGCAATGTCACCAGTGTGACGGCGCTGGAACGCGCCAGCGCGGAAGTAAGTCAGGTGGAAGCGCTGATCGCCGGCCAGACCGCGCGTCTTGAGGACTACACGCTGCGCGCACCAAGCAACGGCATGGTTCTGCGTCAGGACGTGGAAATCGGCGAGATTGCCGAGCCCGGCCATGTCCTGTTCTGGGTCGGACGGCTCACGCCGCGCATTGTGGTGGCCGAGGTCAATGAGGAGGATATTCCGAGCATAGAGCCCGATCAGGACGTGCTGATCCGCTCGGACGCCTTTCCGGGCCGCGAACTGGAAGCGATAGTCGACAGCATTACCCCCAAGGGCGATCCCGTTACCCGCACCTATCGCGTGCGCCTCGCCCTGCCGGACGACACGCCGCTCATGATCGGCATGTCCGTCGACGCCAACATCATCACCCGCGTGGTGAAGGACACGCTCCTCGTGCCGGCGCTGACGCTCCATGGCAATGACCTTTTCGTCGTCGAGAATGACGCAGCGAAGCGGGTGACGGTCGAGACCGGCATTCGCGGGACCGAGCGGATCGAGATCCTCTCCGGCCTCGATGCCGGGGCGCAGATCATCACCCCCTACCCCGATACGCTGGAAGACGGAACGCCCGTCACCATAGAGGCCGAATAACATGCGCCTCATCCTCGACATCGCGATGACCCACATCGTCGGTCGCGGGCGACAGACGCTCGTGGCGGTGATCGGTGTGGCGGTCGGTGTCGGCTTTTCCATCGCCATGGCGGCGCTCATGCAGGGTGGCCAGGACGATTTCGTCGAACAGCTCATCGACACCATGCCGCATGTGCAGATCACCGACGAGCGCCGCAGCGCCCGCCGCCAGCCGGCCGAAGATGCGTTCGATGCGGCCGCGATATCCGGCCTGCGCCCGCCCGACGACCGGCGCGGCATCATCAACCCCACTGCGGCGCTGGCCTGGCTGGAAGGCTGGGTGCCCGGCAATGTCGCGCAGAGCCTCAGAACACAGGGCGTGGTGCGCTATCAGGGCCGCGAGGCGGGCGCCGCCCTTGTCGGGGTCGAACCGGAAACGGAACGCACCATCTCGCCCATTGTCGAGGATTTCACCCGTGGCAGTTTCGCCACCCTGTCCGAAGGCGGCAACAACATCGTCATGGGCGACCGCATGGCCGACAAGCTGGGGGCGGATCTCGGCGACACGGTCACGGCGGTCTCGTCTTCGGGCCTGACGCGCAATTTCCGCATCACCGGCCTGTTTCACACCGGCACCACGGCCCGCGACGAGGGCGAGGCCTATCTCCTCCTGAAGAATGCTCAGATCCTCTCCGAGCGGACCAACGCCATCAACGACATTCGCATCAAACTGCGCGATCCCTACGCCGCAACGACAGCCGCCCAGCGCATTGAGGCGGAACTCGGCTACAAGGCCGTTTCCTGGCAGGAGGCGAACGAGGCCATCATGGAGGCTTTCGTGGTGCGCAATGTCATCATGTATGCGGTGGTGGCGGCAATCCTGTTGGTGGCCGGTTTCGGCATCTTCAACATCGTCTCCACCATCACCCATGAGAAGGCGCGCGACATCGCCATCATGAAATCCCTCGGCTTCAGCCGCAGCGACATGCAGCGCATGTTCGTGATCGAGGGCATCGCCATTGGCGCTGCCGGCTCCATTCTGGGCTGGGTTCTGGGCTTTGCCCTCACCTACGCCCTCTCCTCAATCCGTTTCGAACTCGATGCCGGCGGCCAGGAGATGACCGAACTGCCGATAGCCTGGAGCGCCCTGCACTATGCCATCGCCTCGGCCTTCGCGCTGGGCTCGGCTGCGATTGCCGGCTATCTGCCCGCGCGCAAGGCGGCAAGGCTTCATCCGGTCGACATCATTCGGGGGGCCTCATGACCGCGCTTCTGAAAGCCCGCAATCTGACCCGCATCCTGCCGGAAACCATCCCGGTGACGCTGGTCAGGGATGTCTCGCTAACCGTTGCCGAGCGCGAATTCGTGGCCATTACCGGCCCCTCCGGCTCTGGCAAATCCTCGCTTCTCTATCTGCTTGGCCTGCTCGACCGGCCAACCAGTGGTACGCTCACCATCGAGGGCCGCGACACCGGCCCCATGAACGATGCCGAGCTTGCCCGCACACGGCTGGAGATGCTCGGCTTCGTCTTCCAGTTCCACTTCCTTCTGCCCGAGTTCACCGCCCGTCAGAATGTCGAGATCCCGATGCGCAAGCTCGGCAGGCTCTCGCGGCGGCAGATGCGCGACCGCGCCGGCGATCTGCTTGCCATGCTCGGCCTCGCCGACCATTGCGACAAGAAACCCTACCAGCTTTCCGGCGGCCAGCGGCAGCGTGTCGCCGTCGCCCGGGCGCTCGCCAATGATCCGCCCATGGTTTTCGCCGACGAACCGACAGGCAGCCTCGATTCGAAAAGCTCCGAACAGGTGTTCCAGACCCTGCGCGACCTGGTTACCGAGCGCGGCAAGACGGTCGTGGCTGTAACGCACGATCTGGACATGGCGGCGCGCATGGACCGGCGCATCCATCTGGTGGACGGCATGCTGGCGGACGCCGACGACGACTGACGCCCGACGACGCACGGCGACGTTTGACGCGAATGAGGCGGCTGGGATGATCGGCCCACCCGCCTGGCTCAAGAGAATTGGCACAGCCCGGCCTATAGCTCGATCATGAAGGGCGCGACCGGCCGCGCCGCCAATACCGGGCCTTCCGCCATGTCCAGCCTTCGCCCGCTGATCCCGCTTCTCATCGCTGCAGGCATCCTGCTGGCGGGCAACGGGCTTCAGGGCACTTTGATCGCGCTGCGCGGAGCGGAAGAAGGTTTTTCCGAAACGCTGATCGGCCTTATGGGCAGCGCCTATTTCGCCGGGTTTCTGATTGGCTGCCTGTGCGTGCCGCGCCTGTTGCGGGCCGTCGGCCATATCCGCGCCTTTGCGGCGCTCGCGGCGATGGGAGCGGCAGGCTCCCTGCTTCTCATTCTGTTCGTCGATCCCATCGCGTGGATCGCCATACGTTTTCTCTCGGGGATCTGCTTTTCGAGCCTTTTCACCACCATCGAGAGCTGGCTCAACTCGGCTGCGAGCAACAGCAACCGCGCCCGCCTTCTGGCCGTTTATCGCATCATCGACATCGGTGCTGTGACCGGCTCGCAATACATGCTTCCCGCGCTCGGCATTGAGGGGTTCACGGTCTTCGCGGTGATGGCCATGATGATCACCCTTTCGCTGGTGCCGGTCTCCATGGCCGACCGCTCCAACCCCAAGCCCCCGGCCGAGTTCAGCCTGAACCTGCCGGCCGTCTGGCGCATCTCGCCCCTTGCCGCCTTTGGCTGCCTTTCCGTCGGTCTCACCAACAGCGCCTTCCGCATCGTCGGCCCGATTTACGGCCAGTCCATCGGCCTGAGCGTGTCGGAGATCGCCACTTTCATGAGCGCGGGCATCATCGGCGGCGCGGTGATGCAATATCCGCTGGGCGCGCTCTCAGACCGGCGCGACCGGCGGCAGATCCTGCTGGGAACCACCATTGGTGCGCTGATCTCCGCGCTCATCATCGTCTGGTTTGCGGGCGATGACCGCACGGCGAACATGCTGCTCGTCTTCCTGTTCGGCGCGTTCGCCATGTCGCTCTATTCGCTGTCCGTGGCCCATGCCAACGATCACGCCAAGAAGGACCAGTTCGTGCAGCTGGCGGCCGGACTGCTCTTCTTCTATTCGGTCGGGGCCATGGCAGGCCCGCTGCTCGCCTCGCTTCTCATGCAGCGTTTCGGCCCGCATGCATTGTTTGCCTATACCGCCCTCATCTATGCGGTTCTCATCGTCGTCACGATCTACCGGATGCGCGCGCGCCCGGCCGTGCCGAGGGCGCATCGCCCGCGCTTTGCAGCGCTCCTGCGCACCTCGCCCATTTTCATGCGCATGGCCCGGCGCAGCCGGAACTCCCGCCCTGCGAACGACGGATAAGCCGTGTTGCACAGCGTTTTCTTTCCTTTTTCCTCCGCATGACCTAAAGAAGCAGAATGCAGCTGATTACTACGCAAAAAGACCTCGAAGCCGCGATCACCGCGCTCAAGCAGTCCGATTTCGTCACCGTCGACACCGAATTCATTCGCGAATCGACTTTCTGGCCAGAGCTTTGCCTGATCCAGATGGCCGCACCCGGTGTCACGGCGCTGGTGGATCCGCTTGCCGACGGGCTGGATCTGAAACCCTTCTTCGAGCTGATGGCCAACGAGAACATCGTCAAGGTGTTCCACGCCGCGCGTCAGGATGTGGAGATCGTCTACCATCTGGGCAAGCTGATCCCGCACCCGCTGTTCGACACGCAGGTGGCGGCATCCGTCTGCGGTTTCGGCGACAGCGTTTCCTACGATCAGCTCGTCGCCAAGATCACCGGTGCGCGCATCGACAAGTCGTCGCGCTTCACCGACTGGCGTAGACGCCCCCTCTCCGACAAGCAGCTCAGCTATGCGCTGGCCGACGTCACGCATCTGATTGATGTCTATCAGCACCTCAAGGGGCAGCTGGAGCGCGAGGGCCGCGCCCACTGGCTCAATGAGGAGATGGCCGTATTGACCGCCCGCGAGACTTACGATCCGCATCCGGACGACGCCTGGCGTCGCCTGAAGCTGCGCGTCAAGAAACCCATCGAGCTGGCCATTCTCCAGCACGTTGCGGCCTGGCGCGAACGCGAAGCGCGCGAACGCAATGTGCCGCGCGGCCGTGTCGTGAAGGACGATGCGCTCTACGAAGTGGCACAGCAGCAGCCGCGTGATGCGGAAGCACTCGGCCGGCTTCGCACGATCCCCAGAGGCTGGGAGCGCTCGGGCGCTGCCGCCGGTCTTCTGGGCGCGGTCGCCAAGGCCATGGCGCTGCCGAAGGAAGAGCTTCCCCGCCTGCCGCGCCCACCGCAGGCGCCGGAAGGCGCCGCAGCCGCAGCAGAGCTCTTAAAGGTCTTCCTGAAGCTTGTCGCCGACCGTCAGGGCGTTGCCGCCAAGATGCTGGCCTCCAGCGATGATATCGACCGCATTGCCGCTGACGGCGAGGATGCCGACGTTCCGGCCATGTCCGGCTGGCGGCGCGAAGTGTTCGGCGATGAAGCACTGAAACTGGTGCGCGGCGAACTCGCCCTGCGCTTCAACAGGCGCAAGATCGAGATATTCGAGCCTGCGGCGGGCGCTCAGCGCGAACCGGCTGAATAGTCCAGGCACCTCAACGGACGTCCTGTCCCAAGGAATATTGCGAGCGGAGAGTTGATTCAGCTCTCCGCTCTATCTTTTTGATTTTCCGAATTTATGCAGGTTTCAGGCAAAACCGTCTGACTGCAAAAACTCTAGCTTTCGGCCACTTCCAGCGCGAGCTTGAGCCCCGTCACCCTGGCCAGATGCGCCATGCGGCCGACCGGGCGCTCACCCATCAGCGCCCTGTGCGAATGCGGGATGAGAAGCACGGTTGTGCCGTCATCGCGCTTTTCCCATTTCAGCTTGGGCATGATGCCCGGCATCGAGGCCGTGAGCAGATAGACCACCCGCAGCAGGCCGCCCAGAATGCGCGCACGCTCCACATAAAGCGGCGTTGCAAGCTGGCGCATGCGCGGTGACAGCGCATCGTCAAACAGCCCCTCATGCCGGAACAGATTGGCAAGCGCAATGAAGGCCCTCCCCGGATGATCGATGCCGATGAAGGAGCCGTGGGCGATGATGTTCAGCGACTGCGTGCCGCGATATTCGGGGTGCGCCCGCCAGCCAATATCGGCTAGAAGACAGGCGGCCCTGCGGTAGCGCGCCTCTTCCTCGGTTTCTTCGATGCCGAGCGCCTTCATCGCCGGTCCGCTCCACTCCGCGAGCTCCCGTGCATGGGTGACAGAGCGCGAACGCAGCACCGCCAGCTCCTCGGCCGCCGAAAGCAGCGGATCGCGCTTGCGGTCTTCCTTTTCGAGCAGCGAATAGAGATACCCCTCGCGCACGCCGAGCGCGGAGAAAACGATTTTGGAAGGCTGCGAGGACCGGATGATCTCCTGCAGCACCGTTGCGCCATAAGGCAGAAGCGCGCGGCGGTTCTTGGAGATGTGGCTGATGCCGGCAAAACGGTCCACACCGCCGGCAACGCGTTTGAGGAAATCGACCGACTGCTCGATGTCCATCTCGTAGTGGTGCATCACCTCGAGCGGATAGCCGGTCTCCAGCATGTGCAGGCGGGCGAGATTTCGCCAGGTGCCGCCCACGCAGTAGAAGGGTCGCCCGGCCCCGTCTGTCATCCACGGGGCGCGGGCCAGCTCATCGCGGGCGATACGCGCCGCTTTGGCGACGGAGTTGTCGGACATCTCCTTGAGCCGGAGGCCGCCCAGCGGCAATGTGATGCCGTCTTCCAGGTCATAGCCCTCGACATCCACCAGTTCGAGACTGCCGCCGCCCAGATCGCCGACAATGCCGCTTGGCTTGTGGAAGCCAGACATGATGCCGTAGGCGGAGTATTTCGCCTCTTCGCGGCCCGTGAGCACGCGAATGTCCGTGCCCAGGATTTCTTCGGCCCGATGAATGAAGTCCGGACCGTTCTTCGCCTCACGCGCAGCCGCGGTGGCGAGCACATGGAGAGACTGCGCGCCGGCCTGCTCGGACAGCGCGCGAAAGCGGCGGAATTCGCCAACAGCCCTTGTCACGCCTTCGGGATCCAGTTCCCCGGTCGTGACGATGCTCTTGCCGAGGCCGGCAAGCATTTTTTCGTTGAACAACACACTCGGAGAGCGCGCGATTCCCTCATAGATCACGAGGCGAATCGAGTTTGACCCGATATCGATGACCGAAACGGGACGCCGGTCCTGAAGCCGGCCCTGAGAATTAGCTATGCCCAAGAGTAAGCGCTCGTCAGTCCGTTGGTGAACCGGGCCCGACGTCCGCTTTCCTGCGCTTTCTGAAAGCGGTGATCCGCTTCGGCGCATGGGACTTCAAGGCATTGCCGCGACCGGATAGGCTCGGATTCGTCATGAAATATTCCTGAGCGTTGAACGGTTCTTCTCCCTCGTCGGGCATAATGCGCCGCGAAGTTCCATCCGGCAATACTTCAAAGCTTTGCTGATTGTCCATGATGTTTCCGAGCATAATTTGCCCGATGACCTGCTCATGCACGGTGGGGTTGGTGATCGGCACCATGGTTTCTACCCGCCGATCCAGATTGCGGGGCATGATGTCGGCGGACGAGATGTAGACGATCGCCTCATCCGACGGCAGGCCGTGGCCATTGCCGAAACAGTAGATCCGGCTGTGCTCCAGAAAGCGGCCGACAATGGATTTCACGCGAATGCGCTCGGACAGCCCCGGCACCTGCGGGCGCAGGCAGCAAATGCCGCGCACCACGAGATCCACCTCGACACCCGCCTGCCCTGCTTCATAGAGCGCATCGATCACCAGCGGATCAACCAGCGAGTTCATCTTCATCCAGATCTGCGCCGGACGGCCCGACCGGGCATGCTCGATCTCTGCCTGAATGTGGTCCAGTAATCGGTTGCGCAGCGAGAATGGCGACACGGCAATGCGCATTTCGCCATCGGGCTCGGCGTAGCCGGTGATGAAATTGAACACCTGCGCCACGTCGCGCGCGATTTCCGGATCATCCGTAAAATAGGACAGATCCGTATAGATGCGCGCGGTGATCGGGTGATAGTTGCCCGTGCCCAGATGGCAGTAGTTGCGCAGCTTGCCTTCCTCGCGGCGCACCACGAGCGACATCTTGGCGTGGGTTTTCAGTTCGAGGAAGCCGAACACGACCTGCACGCCGGCACGCTCCAGATCGCGCGCCCAGCGGATGTTTGCTTCCTCGTCGAAGCGGGCTTTTAACTCCACCAGCGCCGTGACCGACTTGCCGGCCTCCGACGCCTCGATGAGCGCCCGCACGATGGGGCTGTCATTGGAGGTGCGGTAAAGCGTCTGCTTGATGGCCACCACTTCCGGGTCCAGCGACGCCTGGCGCAGGAATTGCACCACGACATCGAAGGATTCATACGGGTGGTGGACGATAAGGTCCTTCTCGCGGATGGCGGCGAAACAGTCGCCATTATGCTCGCGAATGCGCTCCGGGAAACGCGGATTGTAGGGCGAGAAGAGCAGGTCTTCGCGCGGCACCTTCACGATCTCGGAAATCTGGTTGATCGCCAGCGGCCGTTCCAGAACCGTGATGCGGTTTTCGGCAACGCCCAGCTCGCTGGCGACGAAGTCGCGCAGGCCTTCGGGCATCTCGTCGTCGAACTCGATCCGGATCACCGAGCCGCGGCGGCGGCGCTTGAGCGCCGATTCGAAGAGGCGCACCAGATCCTCGGCCTCTTCCTCCACCTCGATATCGCTGTCGCGAATGAGGCGGAACGTGCCCGAACCGATGACCTTGTAACGGGGGAACAGCTTGCCGATGAACAGGTTGACGACATCTTCCAGCGTGATGAAACGCACCGTGCCATTGTGCACCGGAAGCTGGATGAAGCGCTTGAGCGCCACCGGAAGGCGCAGAAGCGCCGTCATCGGCTCCAGTTCGCCCTCATGCTGGAGTTCGAGCGCAATGGAGAAGCCGAGATTCGGGATGAACGGGAACGGGTGCGCCGGGTCGATGGAAAGCGGCGTCAGAACCGGGAAAATCGCTTCCATGAAGTGATCTTCGAGCCATTGCATGTCGACTGGGTTCAGCGCATCGGCGCGCACCAGTTCAATGCCTTCCTTGCGCAGAAGGTCAAGCAGTGCATTCAGGCTGGCGTGCTGGTCGTTCTGCAGTCCGGCCACCTCGCGCAGCACATGCTCAAGCTGCTCTTCCGGCGTGCGGCCATCGGCGCTGCGCGTGGCGATGTGCTCGCGCACCTGACCGGCAAGACCGGCGACGCGCACCATGAAGAACTCATCGAGATTGTCGGCCGAGATCGACAGGAAACGCAGCCGCTCAAGCAGCGGATGGTTTTCGTTCTGCGCCTCGCCGAGAACACGGCGATTGAACTGTAGCCAGGAGAATTCGCGATTGACGAAACGGTCCGGCCCCACGGCGGCGATCTGCCCAGTCGGTCCGCCATCAACGGAAAATTCTTTCGTGACCGGCTTCAACTGGTTCATGATCCTGCCTGCGCCCCTTGATTTCCACAGCACGGGCCGTTGTCTACTGGTGGCCCAGTGTACCTCGTGACATGGTTTTATGACAGTTTCATATCAGAGGCTTGCAAAGACGCAGTTTATGCTACAAACGCAAGCGACTTTCCAACGCATTCCAAGCGGGAGAAGATGATGGCCGGATCAGCCATTCCCCATTTCCAGAACACCAACGGACACCAGGCAATCGAAATCGGCGTGAAGGAATTCATGTGCGTCGGTGCGAATCCGCCCTTCGATCATCCGCATGTGTTCATCGACATGGGCGATGAGAACGAGCGGGTCTGCCCCTATTGCTCGACGCTTTACCGCTACAATCCGGCGCTGAAGGCGACGGACACGAAGCCCGAGGGCTGCATTTACGACGAAGCGGCCTGATCGGCCCGCAGGCCGATGACGGACGAACCAGCAGCAATCATCGTCGGCGCCGGCGTTGCCGGGCTGACGGCAGCACTTGCCCTGGCGCGGCATGGTCTTGCCTCGCGCATCTATGAGCGTGCGCCGGAACTCCACGAAGTGGGGGCCGGCCTTCAGCTTTCGCCCAACGCGACCCGCCTGCTCGACAGGCTGGGCGTGCTTGAGGAACTGCGCGCTTCGGCCGTGGAGCCGCAGGCCGTCGTTCTCAAGAAGGCTGCGACACTCGCCCCCCTCACCCATGTTCCGCTCGGTGCGGCCGCACAGGCCCGCTGGGGCGCACCTTATCTTGTGGTGCACCGCGCCGATCTGCAGGCAGCCCTTCTGAACCGTGCGCGCCAGCAACCGCTGATCGAGATCGTCACCGGCGCACTGGCCGAGAAAGCCGTTTTCCACGCCGGTCGTCCACGCCTTCAGATCCTGCGGGACGGCGAAAGCGAAGAGGTGCACACGCCCCTCCTGATCGCGGCAGACGGGGTCTGGTCGCATCTGCGTCGCCTCGCCCGCACCGCCGTGCGCAGCCGCTTTACCGGTTACGTCGCCTGGCGCGCGACAGTCCCCGTCGAAGAGGCGCTGGCTGCCGGCGACGGTGCGATCCAGCCTGACCAGGTTACGGCATTCATGCACCCGAAATTCCATCTGGTCGCCTATCCGATCAGTGGCGGCAGGGCGATCAATCTGGTTGCGATTGTGCCGGGCGAAGTGCCGCTCAACGCCTGGGCGCAGGATGCTGACGACGCGCCGCTGAAAAAGACGCTCGCCAGCGCCAATCCCGCCCTTGCCCGGCTGGCCGCCAGCAGACATGCCTCCTGGACCGTCTGGCCCATCCATCAGGTGGACGCGGCCGATGCCTGGACAAAGCCCGAGGGCCTCGCATTGATCGGTGATGCCGCCCATGCGGTGCCGCCCTTTGCGGCGCAGGGCGCCGGCATGGCGATTGAAGATGCGACCGTGCTTGCCAATCTTGTCGCGAAGCACCGCGATGCGCCTTCTGTGGCGCTTGCGGCCTATGAGGCGCAGCGCAAACCGCGCGTGAGCCGCGTCGCCCGACGCGGCGCGTTCAACCGCTTCACCTGGCACGCCAGCGGTCCCGTGGCGCTTGTGCGCGATGCTGTGCTCAAGACACGCAGCCAGGAAGCGCTGATGGCGGATTTCGACTGGCTCTACGGTTTCGACGCAGAAGCGGCTCCTGAAAGCTGAGGCGGGCTGACAGCCCCTGCCCGCCGCTCTCTTCCCGGTTCATCCCCCAAAATGCAAAACGCCGCGCTCCCGTGAGGAAACGCGGCGTTTGGTGTCTGCGCCGGAGCGCCTGCGGTCAGTGCAGGATCTGCGACAGGAACAGTTTTGTGCGCTCGTGCTGCGGGTTGTCGAAGAACTCCGCCGGGGTGTTCTGCTCGACGATCTGCCCCTGATCCATGAAGATCACGCGGTTCGCCACCTGACGGGCAAAGCCCATTTCGTGGGTCACGCAGATCATCGTCATGCCTTCTTCGGCGAGATCAACCATGGTGTCGAGCACCTCCTTGATCATCTCGGGATCAAGTGCTGAGGTCGGCTCATCGAACAGCATGATGCGCGGGTTCATGCACAGCGCGCGGGCAATCGCCACGCGCTGCTGCTGGCCGCCCGAAAGCTGGCCCGGATACTTGTTCGCCTGTTCAGGGATCTTGACCCGCTCCAGAAAGTGCATCGCGGTCGCCTCGGCCTCTTTTTTGGGCGTCTTGCGCACCCAGATCGGGGCGAGCGTGCAGTTTTCCAGAATGGTCAGATGCGGAAACAGGTTGAAGTGCTGGAACACCATGCCGACTTCGCGCCGCACCTCATCGATCTTTTTCAGATCGTTGGTGAGCTCGATCCCGTCCACGACGATCTTGCCCTTCTGATGCTCCTCCAGACGGTTGATGCAGCGGATCATGGTCGACTTGCCAGACCCCGAAGGACCGCACACGACGATGCGCTCACCGCGCATCACGCGCAGATTGATGTCCTTGAGAACGTGGAAATCGCCATACCATTTGTGCATGCCCACAATATCGATTGCGACGTCGGTATCGGAGATCTGCATCTTGCTCCGGTCAGCATGGAGCTCGTCTGCTTTAACGGCGTTTTCTGATGCCATTTTGTTCAATTCCCCTTGGCTCTCGGCCCAGAGCGTTTCCGCTTTTTATTGAATCGCGAAAACGCTCCAATTTATTGGTCCTTGCGCAATTCCGGACGGGAAACCGGTTCCCGCTTTTCCCGGAATTGCTCTCTAGCGTTTGTGACCGGTATCGAGCCGGCGTTCCATAAAGATAGAGTAGCGCGACATGCCGAAGCAGAACAGCCAGAACACGAAACCGGCAAATACCAGACCGGTAATCGGCGTCTGGGGCGACGCCCAGTTCGCATCCGAGAAGTTCTGACGCACCGCCCCCAGAAGGTCGAACATGCCGATGATGTAGACCAGGCTCGTATCCTTGAACAGGCCGATGAACGTGTTGACGATGCCGGGAATGACCAGCTTGATCGCCTGTGGAAGAACGACGAGGTTCATCTTCTTCCAGAAGCTGAGACCCAGCGCATCCGCACCTTCATACTGCCCTTTCGGGATTGCCTGCAGGCCACCGCGGATCACCTCGGCCATATAGGCGGAAGCAAACAGCGCCACGCCGACCAGTGCGCGAAGCAGCTTGTCGAACGAGGTGCCCGGCGGCAGGAAGAGCGGCAGCATGACACTCGCCATGAACAGGATGGTGATCAGCGGCACGCCGCGAATGGTCTCGATGAAGACCACGCAGACAAGCTTCACCACCGGCATTTTCGACCGTCGCCCGAGCGCCAGCAGAATGCCGAGCGGGAAGGAAACGGCGATGCCCACATAGGCCAGCACCAACGTCACCAGAAGCCCGCCCCACAGCGGCGTCGGCACGGGCGTCAGCCCGAAGATGCCGCCCGAAAGCAGGAAGAAGCCCACAATCGGGAACGCCACGAAAAGCAGCAGCGCATTCAGCCCCTTGCGCGGCACGCTGGGAAGCAGAAGGGGCGTCAGGAGCGAGATGAAGATCGCGCCCGTCAGATAAACGCGCCAGCGCTCATCCACCGGATAGCGGCCAAACATGAACTGCTTGAACTTGGCGTCGACAAACGCCCAGCAGGCCCCCTTCCAGCCATCCGGCTGGACGCCGCCCTGCGCCACCGTGGCGCAGACGGAACGGTCCGAACCCGTCCATTGTGCGTTGATGAACGCCCACTGGATGATCGGTGGCACGATCAACAGGACCAGGATGATGCCGATGAGCGTGAAAATCGTGTCAACGGGGTTGGCGAACAGGTTCTTGCGCAGCCACGAGCCCACCCCCTGATTGGAGGCGGGGGGTGGCTGGTTCGCGACCATTTCGGCGCGGACGAAGGAAAGATCGTGTTCTTGCATCTTACCGCTCCACCAGCGCCATGCGCGCATTGTACCAGTTCATCAGACCTGCCGTTCCCAGACTGAGCCCGAGATAGACAATCAGCCAGATCGCGACGACCTCGATGGCCTGACCTGTCTGGTTGAGCGTGGTGCCGCCCGTTGCAACCAGATCCGGATAGCCGATGGCCACCGCCAGCGAAGAGTTCTTCGTCAGGTTGAGATACTGGCTCGTGAGCGGCGGGATGATGATCCTCAGCGCCTGCGGAATGATGACCAGCCGCATTGTCTGGCCCGAGCGCAGGCCCAGCGCATGCGACGCCTCGCTTTGCCCCCGGTTCACGCCGACCACACCGGCGCGCACGATCTCCGCAATGAAAGCCGCGGTGTAGAACGACAGCGCCAGATAGAGTGACAGGAACTCAGGCCTTATCTGCATGCCGCCACGCAGATTGAAGGTCGACAGCTGGGGGAACTCGAAGCTCAGCGGGAAACCGGTGACGATGAACGCCAGCGCCGGAAGCCCGATGATCAGGCCGACACTCGTCCAGAACACCGGAAACTGTTCGCCGGTCGCCATCTGCTTCTTGTGTGCCCAGCGACGCACGAAGAAGACGAAGACAAGCGCCACCGCAAAAGCCACAAGAACGAGCCATGCGCCCGGCCCCCACTGGAAGGCAGGCACGAAGAGACCACGTGCGTTGATGTAGGATCCGAGCGGCAGGTCGATGCTCTCACGCGGCAGCGGCAGCACCGAAAGAACGCCAAAATACCAGAAGAAGATGACGAGAAGCGGCGGAATGTTGCGGAAAACCTCGACATAGACGAGGCAGATCCGGTTGATCAGCCAGTTTTTCGAAAGACGTCCGATACCGATGATGAAACCGATCACGGTCGCTGTAATGATGCCCACAATCGCAACACGCAGCGTGTTGAGAAAGCCGACGAACAGCGCGCGGCCATAAGTGGAATCGGATGAATACTCGATCAGGCTGTCGCCGATATCGAAGCCGGCGCGTCCCTTGAGGAAATCGAAACCGGAAGCGATGTTGGCGCGTTGAAGATTGGCTGTCGTGTTGCCGACGATCCAGTAGACCAGGGCAAACAGGCCTACGAACACCAGGACTTGATAGGCAATTCCTCGAACGCGCGGATCATAGAGCAGCGGCACACGAGGCGCCGCGCCCTCCGCAGTTGAGTGCTGGGTGGCCATGGCTATCCTCACCAGGAATGGTGAAAGGCGGTGCGTACCGCCTTTCACGCATTATGTTGACGGAATCCGATCTGCGATCAGCGGATCGGCATGCCGTACTGGAGGCCACCCTTGGTCCAAAGGGCGTTGATGCCGCGCGAAATCTTGAGCGGGCTTTCCGCACCAACATTGCGCTCGAAGATGTCGCCATAGTTGCCGACATGCTTGACGATCCGGACAGCGAAGTCGTTCGTCAGGCCGAGATCCGTGCCGAGCTTGCCACCTTCTTCGGTGCCCAGAAGACGACGCAGTTCCGGATTGTCGGACTGCATCTTCTCTTCGAGATTGTCCTTGTTCACGCCCAGCTCTTCAGCATTGACGAGCGCGTAATAGGTCCACTTGACGATATCGAGCCACTGATCGTCGCCATGGCGCACTGCCGGGCCAAGCGGCTCCTTGGAGATGATCTCCGGAAGCACGATGTGATCACCCGGGCTGGCCAGGTTCAGGCGCACGGCATAGAGGCCCGACTGGTCGGTCGTGTAGACGTCGCAGCGCCCTGCGTCATAGGCCGAATTCACCTCTTCGAACTTCTCGAACACAACAGGATTGTATTCCATGTTGTTGGCCTTGAAGTAGTCGGCGAGGTTCAGCTCCGTCGTGGTACCGGCCTGCACGCAGACCGTCGCGCCGGAAAGCTGCAGCGCGGACTTGATGTCGGGCAGGTTCTTGGCGTTCACCATGAAACCCTGGCCGTCATAATAGGTGACGCCGGCAAAGTTGAGACCCAGCGCGGTGTCGCGGCTGATGGTCCAGGTCGTGTTGCGCGAAAGAACGTCCACCTCACCCGACTGGAGCGCGGTGAAACGGTCCTTTGCGGAGAGCGGCGAGAACTGAACGGCGTCCGGATCGTCGAAGATGGCCGCAGCCAGCGCACGGCAGAAATCGACATCGAGGCCGGTCCAGTTGCCATCATCATCGGGCGCGCTGAAGCCGATCAGACCGGTGTTCACACCGCACTGCACATGGCCCTTCGCCTTGATATCGTCGAGCGTAGCGGCAGAAGCCGGCGCGGCCATGACTGCGACCACGGCAGAGCCGAGCAACGCTTTGACTAATTTCTTCATGATTCAGAACCCTTTTTCTGTTTTTGGGCTTATCCCCTGACACTTTTCAGTGCGGAAGCAGGCGAATGCCGACCACCGGGCTCTTCGGGCAGCATACTCCAGAAGTGGAGCTTCAATACCCAAAAGGCGAACGGACACGCGCTTCCTCTCCCACGCACTGCAGCCATCGAATGCGATAAATTCTTTTGGGTCAAGTGTGAAAGAGGCTTGTTCCAGAAGCAAAGGAGACGCCCGTTTGCGGTTGACGTGCAGCGCACAATCGCGTTCCATCCGCCCGCCTTTTCCGGCGCATTTCAACGCTCCTGGCCTTCCGGCAAGCGCCGCAGACAATCAAGCGACAGGGTTCCATGAACGACAAGACTAATACTAAAGTCGGAGACAACACGCGCCTTGCCCATATGGGCAACAATCCGCGCGACTTCCACGGCTTCGTCAATCCGCCGGTGGTGCACGCCTCCACCGTGCTCTTCCCCGACGCACACACCATGGCGACGCGGAACCAGAAATACACCTATGGAACCCGCGGCACCCCGACGAGCGACGCGCTTGCAGCGGCCATGAACGAGCTTGAAGGATCTGCCGGAACCGTCATCGTCCCCACGGGGCTTGCGGCCGTAACGGTGCCCATGCTCGCCTTCCTTTCGGCGGGCGACCATGTGCTGATTGTCGATTCGGTCTATCACCCGACCCGCTATTTCGCCGACACGATGCTGGCGCGGCTTGGCGTGGAGGTCACCTATTACGATCCGCATCTGGGGGCCGACATCACTTCGGTCATGCAGTCGAACACCAAGGTGGTTCTGACGGAAGCGCCCGGCTCCGGCACGTTCGAGATGCAGGACATCCCGGCAATCGTCGAGGCTGCGCACAAGGGCGGCGCCATCGTCATGATGGACAACACCTGGGCCACCCCCCTCTTCTTCCGTCCGCTCGATCACGGTGTCGATATCTCGATCCAGGCAGCGACCAAATATCCGGGCGGCCATTCGGACATTTTGCTCGGCACGGTTTCGGCCAATGAAGCCTGTTGGGAGCAGCTTCTGGACACGCATGGAGCGCTCGGCATGTGTGCTGCGCCCGACGATGTCTATCAGGTGCTGCGCGGCCTGCGCACCATGGGCGTGCGCCTTGAACGCCACCAGAAAAGCGCGCTCACGCTCGCCCGCTGGCTGGAAGGCCAGAAAGGCGTGGCGCGCGTGCTGCATCCGGGCCTCGAATCGCATCCGGGCCATGAAATCTGGAAGCGCGACTTCACCGGCGCGAGCGGCCTCTTCTCCATCGTGCTCGATGGCGGGGGCGAGAAGGAAGCCCATGCCTTCCTCGACGCGCTGCAATATTTCGGTCTCGGCTATTCCTGGGGCGGCTATGAGAGCCTCGCCGTGCATGTGCAGCTCAACGACCGCACCGTGGCGCATGCGCCCAAGGAAGGCCCGGTCATGCGCCTGCAAATCGGGCTCGAGGATGTCGAGGACCTGCAGGCCGACCTCGCCCGCGCCCTTGAAGCGGTGAACGCACTCTAGAGACAGGACCCTGGGCACAGGCCTTTTCAGACTGCAAACCGCCCGCGTGGTCGAGCCTCGCGGGCGGTTTTCGTTTCTGCGACAGGCTAGGTCTGGAACAGACGCCCGGCCCCGTCGGCGCGCCGGTCAAGGCCAAGAAGCCCCATCGCGCCCCAGGCCCCGGCCAGAGCGCTCGAGACGACCGGCAGGCCACAACGCTGCTCGATCGGCTCCGTCACCGGAAGCGTTTGCAGACCGCCACATGAAATGAAGAGCGCCTCTGCGTCTTTCGCAGCCCGGCAGGTTTCCGCTCCCAGATCGATCAGCGTTTCACTGGTCACGGATGCAATCGCGTCCACATCCTCGATGTCGAGTGAGCGCAGAACCGTCACCTCGAATCCGGCGGCCTCCAGATAGGCCTTCAGGCGGTCATTGACGGCGCTGCGATAGGCAGTCGCCACCGCGAGCCGGCGCACGCCAAGGGCCGCAAGCGCTTCGAGCACGCTGTCGGTCATCGTTGTTGCGGGCAATCCCGACGCTTTCTCCATCGTCGCGATCAGCTCCGCATTGAATGCAGCGCCACGATAAAAGCTCAGCGATGTGCCCATCAGCGAAATTGCCTGCGCGCCCCGCTCCGCCAGACGCGCGGACAATTCCTCCACCCGCTCGATCACCGCATCATAGCCTTCCGGCGAGAGCGCCTTCAGCGCCAGCCCCTCGGCGATGAATTCAGCCCGTCCCGCATAAAGCGCCAGCGGTTCCGGCGGCACAGCGCCCGCCGCCGGTGGAACGATCATGCCGATTACCGGTTTGCCGCCCATCCCCTCACCCCTTGCCATGACCGGCAGCCGACGGTCTCGCAGCGAACGCCTCGACTGCCTCCATGTTCAGATCGAAGCCGAGGCCCGGGCGTTCTGAAAGGCTCATCCTGCCGCGTTCCGGCTTCTGTAGCCCGGTGAAGATCTTCTCGCACACATTGACCGCCGGCACGTGATACTCGACCAGCCCGCCATTCGACACACCGGCATGCAGATGCGCATTGTGGAACGGCCAGCCGCCGCCATTGGCGATGGGCGTTGCGAAGGCGTCGGCCATCGCCGCGATTTTCTGGGCCTGCGTAAAACCACCGCCGATCACCACATTCGGCTGCAAAACGTCGACGCATTTCTCGACCAGCAGATCGCGGAAACGGTAGGAAAGCCCTTCATTCTGCCCGCCTGCCAGCGGCACCGGGCAGCGCCGGCGCAGATCCGCAAGCCAGCCGATGTCGTTTTTCAAAAGCGGCTCCTCGAAGAAGTCGACCCTGTAGGGCGCAACCGCCTGCGCCAGTTTGAACGCGCTGTGCGGATCGAGATTGCAGTTTGCGTCGATGAAAAGCTGCACTTCCGGCCCGACCGCCTCACGCACTGCGGCCACCCGGCGCGCATCCTCCGCAATCATTTCGGCAACGTCGACCACATCGCGGCGGCGGGTCGCCTCGGGCGCCACCGTCATCTTGAGACGCTTGAAGCCGGCATCCACCCAGAACTGCGCCGATTGCACCAGCTGGTCGATGCTGAGGAAATTGAAGCCGCAGGTCACATAGACCGGCACGTCCCGGCGCGCGCCGCCCAGAAGCCGCCACACTGGCTGGCCGAGGATCTTTCCCTTCAGATCCCACAGCGCCGTGTCGACGGCGGAGATCGCATGCGCTGCATAGCCAGTCTGGCCGCGCGGGCTCATGAGCCAGAAGAGCTTTTCCCAGATCGCCTCCATCGCCAGCGGGTCCATGCCCTCCAGCGCGGGCGCCGCCACTTCGCGAATGGCCTCGGCGACGGTGCGTTCCTCGGTGATGGCGGTAAATCCGTGCCCCACATGGCCATCGGCGGTTTCCACCGTACAGACCACGGCGGAGAGATCGAGACTGCGGGTCACGCCCGCCGCCGTGATCTCGGCTGGTATGTTGAGAGCGTAGCTCTGGATGCGCGTGATGGCGCGCGCTTGTGCCGAAGGCGACTGCAACATGGTTATCTCATCATCTGCGAAGGTAGGAAAAGGACGATCTCTGGAAACAGGGTGATCAGCAGCGTGCCGATGCCCAGGATCGCCAGGAAGGGCAGCGAACCCATCATGATCTCGCGCATGTCGACCTTGCGGGCGATGGCCTTGACCACGAACAGATTGATGCCCAGAGGCGGTGTGATGCAGCCCATCTCCATGTTCAGGGTCACGAAGACGCCGAACCAGACCGGGTCGAAACCGGCGCTGAGCACGAAGGGCAGGAACATGGGCGCCACGATCACGACGATGGCAAAGGGCGGCAGGAAGCAGCCCAGAACCAGCATCACGCACCACAGGGCAAACAGCGTCACCCAGCGATTGTCGAACGCATCGACCAGCAGGCTGGTGATCGCGGAAACGACATCGTGGAAGGCGAGAAACTGCGAGAACGTGTAGGCGAAGGCGGCGATGATGAGGATCATCGACGTGTCCTGCACCGTCTTGAGCAAAAGCTCGCGCCATACCGACCAGCTCGTGATCCGGTAGATCACCAGAACCAGGAGGATGGAGGCGGTGGCCCCCACGGCGGCGATTTCGGAAGGCGTGGCCCAGCCGCCATAGAGCGCCAGCATGATGCCGGCCATCAGCGCGAAGAACGGAATGACACGCCCAAAGCTGCCATTCCCGCCATTCGCCGCGCGCTCTGCGCCCAGTGCTTCGAATTCTGCGCGCTGCCCGGGCGTCAGCCGCTTCAGGTGCCGCCACATGACGAACCAGGTGTAGAGCGAGAACAGCGCCACCAGCATCAGCCCCGGCAGAATGCCGGCAAGAAAGAGCTGACCAATGGAGGTTTTCGTCACCACGCCATAAAGCAGAAGCACGATGGATGGCGGGATGAGGATGCCCAGCGTTCCACCACCGACGACGATGCCGCAGGCGAGCCCCGGCGGATAACGCCGCGCCAGCATTTCCGGCACGCCCGACGAGCCCATCGCCGCCACCGTGGCCGGTGACGACCCGGAAATGGCCGAGAACATGGCGCAGCCGGCAATGGTCGACATGCCAAGACCGCCCGGCACGGGCAGAAGCCTGCTCAGGGCGGAATAGATATCCGCGCCGGCCGGACTGACCGCCACCACCGCGCCCATGAAGATGAACATGGGCAATGCCACCAGCTCGATGGAATCGAGCGACTGGAAGGCCGTTTCCGCGATGTAGAGCAGTTCCCGCGGCTCCCCCACCATAACGGAAGAGGCCACCATCGCGCCCAGCAGCGCATAGCCGATGGGCAGCCCTGCCAGAATGAGAAGAAGAAGAATGCCAACCGATACGAAGGCAAGCGTGACCGGATCCATCAGTGATGCCCTCCCTGCGGCACATCAAGCCGCCCGCCGCACAGCCGGATCGTCAGATCCACTGCCAGCGACATGACCAGAAGCGTTCCGCCGAGCGGGATCGCCAGATGCGGCACCCAGAGCGGCGGCCCCCACAGGGTTTCCGAGCGCCAGCCGGTTTCCCAGGAATGGAGAAACATGTTCCAGCCGGAATAGGTGACCAGCACGAAAAGACAGAGCGCCAGGAACTCAAGCAGGGCGGTGTGCGCCCGCGCGGCGCGGCCCTTCAGATATCCGGCAAGAATCTGGACGCTGATCTGACCGCCGCTGCGATCGGTAAAGGCCGCCGACAGGAAGGCCGCATAGATCAGGAGGTAGACGCTGAATTCCAGCTCCCAGATCGTGTTGACGCCAAGCAGGCCGCGCGCAAACACGGCCCAGGTAATGACCACGGACGCCACCACGACGCCGACCGCCGACACCATGGCTGCGGCGGCCGACACGCGGTGCAGCACTGCACGCACCCTGAAAAGCAGCTTCAGGAACGGCGACTGCGCTGCGGGCGCCCCTTCGGGCGCACCGCCATAATCTGACTTTGCTTCATCGAGCGCGTTCATTGCCGCGGCTGGTCCACCGCCTTCAGAACGGCATCGCCATTGGGCACGCTTTCCCGGAAATAGGCCCAGGCGTGCTCACGCGCCGCATCATGCCACTGCGCCACCTGCTCTTCCGTGAGCTCGTGCACGCTGACACCGGCCTCCCGGAAGGCATCGGCAATCTGCCTGTTGTCCGCGATTGTCTGGTCGGCGAACCAGGCCTCGGATTCGGCAATCGCCTCAAGAAGGGCTGCGTAATGCGCCTCGCCGATCTTTTCTTCCACGCCCGGCGACAGAAGCACCGAATGCATCGCGCCCACAAAACCCGGCCCGACCATCAGGTGATCGATCACCTCCTGCAGATTGTACCCTTCAAAGGACGCATAGATCGTCAGCACCCCGCTCAGAACACCGGTCTGCAGCGACTGGTAGATTTCGGACGCTGGCAGCGATGTAATCGTCGCGCCATAGCCGTTCATCATGATCTCGGTGGCCTTGCCAAGTCCCCTCACCTTGTGGCCCTTCAGATCCTCGGGCAGGACGATTGCCTCGCCCTTGTTGCCGATCGTGCCCATGGCCCAGCCACCGCCGGCGAACACCAGACCTGCTTCCGACACTGCCTCCTCCAGCATCGGCCAGATCGCCCGCTCGCGCCACACCAGCCCGTCCTGCGGGGAAGCGACGAGGCCCGGAAGTGCGCCGATTTCCGCCATCGGCACTTTTCCCGAGAGCCAGGGCAGCGGGTAGATCGCCATATCGATCCGGTCGCGCGCCACGAAATCGGCCTGCGCCCGCGCCTTGCCGAGCTGCTGGTTGGGATAGACCTCGACCTTCACCTCGCCACCGGTCTTCTCGGCCACGATTTCGGCGATTCGATCGGCCCACAGATCGCGTGTGTCGCCATCGGTGTAGGAATGGCTGAGCCGCAGAACGGTTTCGGCCGACGCCGCCTCCACGGCGATGACCGAAGCGGCGCAGGCAAGCGCTGCCGCCATGAATCTGTTCATAAATCTCCTCCCGCCGGTTTCCCGGCTCTCGCTCCCATTTGAACACCAGATATTAAATCTGGTATACCAAAACGTAGTTTGGGGCGCTCCGGCTTGTCAATAGCCGGAAGAAGGGCCAAGAGATTCGAAACCGGGTATGGATGCGGGTGCAAGGTGGCGGGTGCAAGGTGACGGCAAGGCACAGGACTGTTTCCGACGACAAGCCGCTGGCCGAGGGGCTGGCGCGGCAACTTGAACAGGAAATCATCGACGGCGTTATCAGGCCGGGCGACGAGCTGGACGAGCGCCGGCTTGCGGAGCGTTTTGGCGTGTCGCGCACGCCGATCCGCGAAGCGCTGCGCAGGCTTGGCGTGGAGCGTCTGATCGAGCTTCGCCCGCGCCGCAGCGCCATCGTGCGCTCGCTCACGGCGCAGAACCTGGCGCAGATGTTCGAGGTTTTGTCCGGGCTCGAATCCTTCGCCGCCGAATGCGCGGCGCGGCGCATGAACCAGCAGCAGATCGAGCAGCTGCGCTCCATACACGAGGAAACGGCGGCCATCGTGGATGCCGGCGACCGGGATGGTTTCGACCGGCTGAACTTCCAGTTCCACCAGGCTATCTATCGAGGCGCGGGCAATCCCTATCTGCTGGAGCAGCTGGAGGGGCTTCGCACCAAGCTCGCCCCCTACCGCCGCTGGCTTCTGCGCCGTCTCGACCGCATGCGCCAGTCGCATAACGAGCATGCGGTGATCCTCGAAGCAATCGAGGCCGGCGACGGCGCCCGCGCAGCCACCGAAATGCGCCGCCACATCTGCGACCCCGACCGGCTGGTTGACTTCATGATGATGGAACAGGCCGAGCGCTAGATCGCCACCGTCCGTTTGGGCGCGCCAAGGGCAAGTTGAACGATCAACCGGACACCGGAATGCCCGAAAACCGGCTTCCGTTTCTTGGTCAACGCTCAAACGCCCGAACAGGAATGCTGACACTGCTTCCTGCATCGAGGAAACGACTGTCGGTCAGCCCGTCCCACGCGGATTGAGAAAATCCACGCGCCCTGCCCCGACTTTTCAATCGGATTGCCGGAACATTCATTTCATCGTTGATGCATGCGAATGCTTCGGCTATGAAAGCGACGCGCTGGCGCTTCGCCGCCTCCGCCACGGCCAGCACCCGTAGCTCAGCTGGATAGAGCGCTGCCCTCCGAAGGCAGAGGTCACAGGTTCGAATCCTGTCGGGTGCGCCAAAAACCCCATGAAAATCAATATTTTGCATGATGCGTCTGGCGTGACCAGACCGTGCTCACGATTTTCTGGCACACATTTGGCACACCCGTCACAGCACGGGAGCGATCCAGATGGCGAGTATCCGCGAAAAAGGCCCTTACCAGTGGGCGGTACAAATCCGGCGCAAAGGCTGGCCGAACCAGAGCGCAACCTTCCGAACCAAGAAGGACGCGCAGGCCTGGGCACGAAAGGTCGAGTCCGAAATGGACCGGGGCCAGTTCATCGACCAGAGCGCCGCGCAAAGCACGACGCTGGCCGATCTCATTGAAATCTACCTGCGGGAGGTCACGGCCCAGCGCCCTGGAGAAGACTCCCGCGTTGCGGAACGTGCACGCCTTAAGCGCCTTCTGCGGGAGGAAAAGGAGTTGTGCTCCTATGCCGTCGCAAACCTGACGCCGGAGCATTTTGAAGCCTATCGTGATCGTCGCCTGAGACAGACCGTGAGCAGGGGCAAGAAGTCGAGCAAGCCGCCCAAAACAATAGCGCCGGGAACCGTTCGCCGCGAACTCACACTCATCAAGCGCGTGATCGATTACCGCAAGCGCCGTCTCGGCATTTTGGTCAATCCGGTCAACACTGACGACGTGAAGCGTCCGGCCGTCAACGACGAGCGTGATATCAGGTTGTCACCACAGGAGATCGAGCGCTTTCTCGACGCCTGCGCTAACTCCCGTGTCAAGTGGCTCCGGCCGTTTGTGGAGTTAGCATTCGAGACAGGCGCGCGGCGCGGCAATCTGCTGCGGCTTGAATGGAAGGACGTGGACATCGCGGCTCGCAGAGCACTCTTGCGCGGGGTCAAGAACAGCCGCCCCCCCCAAACGGTCATTGACCATCCGGTTGCCTTATCGCCCCGCGCCGTGGAGGTTTTTGACCAGCTCCGTAGCATGAGCGGCGCAGCCAATGACAACGACCGGGTGTTCCCAATCACAGCGAATGCCCTCCGCCTTGCATTCAACCGGGCACGGGAGCGCGCCGGTGTTCCGCACTTCCGGCTTCACGACGCCCGGCACGAGCGCACATCGAGCCTATTCGAGGCAGGTTGGTCGATGGTTCAGGTGATGGCCCAGACGGGGCATAAGGACCCGAAGTCGGTTAAGCGCTACGCTAACCTGACCACCGAGCATCTTGCCGACGAACTCGCCAAGCTCGGTGGCGCAGGGAAAGTGGCACAGGCAGCGCAATCGGGCTAGTGCAGGACAACGGATTGGGATTGCATCATTTCAGCGATAGTCGGGCGGCCACGCTTGCGGCGCGACCGTTCGACGTGGTGTTCAATAACCGGTCCCGTTAGAACCCGGTGTTTGGTGACGAAGGCTTCGAGGTCACTCAGCGCGAAGAACGTTCTGCGACCGATCTTCGTTACGATTGGGCCACGCCCTTTGTAGACGAGATCGCGCAGGGCCGCCCGCGACATTGCGAGTGCGGCAGCCGCTTCCTCGTAGGTGAATAGCAGTTTCGTTCGTAATTCCATGACGTCGGCTTTCGCTGAGTGCTGCGCGCAGCATCGCAGCAGACGCCGAGAAGGGCGTGAGCACGCATTGGTCACCGCCTGCGCCCTTAGAATACATCCGTATGTATATACAACTATTAGTTGTATTATGGAGAGAGGGGTGCCGCTTCGCTTGGAGGTAGGAATGAGCAAAGGGAAAAATACATTCGGTCTGCACGGCCTTACTGTGAACTATGCTGCGTTAGGAACAATCAGCATTCAAGAGCTGGCGCATGCGGTTCTCGAAGACGTTCACGCGCTTCGCGACATTTACAATATCCAGTATGTGCGCGGCTCACGCCTCAAAATCATCGCCACCAACGAATATGGCGAGCAGCTGAACGTGATCCGTCCAACCGGAGGCAGCGTGCATTATCTCGACACCCACCATTATCGGCCAGCCTGCAAAGACTACGATCTATAGGAGGCCTTGATGAAGCTACCTTGTTACATCGACCTGAACGAAGCCCGCGCATTGCTCTCAGAAATGGGCGTTGACCTCAGCGAACGGCAGATGAAGCGCGCTGCCGACAAGGACGCTCACGGCAAACGTAAATTGCCATTCTTCGTCGATCCGATTGAAGGGCGTCTGAAAATAGAGCGCGGTACGCTTGTGCGCATATATCGCGAGTTGCATATAGAAGCTGAGAAAAACTGAATTAATACTTTGTGTTCTGTAATATATAATACAATAATATTCGAATGTCCGATATTAGAAAAAGAAAAGGGGCCAAAGGCACCACCTATCAAGTTCGCTATTCCGACAGGTCAACCAAGTCCGGATACGCCTACAAGAGCTTTGCTACACGCAAAGAGGCGCAGGCTTTCCTTGAAAGCGGGTGACCTGCTCCCCTGAGATGTTCCCGATTTTGGGTTAGCCTGTTCCTCAACGAAGGAGACAGGCAATGAAACGGTCACGGTTCTCAGAAGAACAGATCATTGGCATCTTGAAGGAGCAT
>NZ_JAFKDE010000014.1 GCF_017255295.1 Nitratireductor aquimarinus | reverse complement strand
TGGCGAGGTCGATCGCCAAAATATGCACGTCTGACATAGTGTCCTCCTTCGAATGTGCCGCAGCGGCGAAGATGGCATCATACGACGCCGCTCGAAGGGGCATCCACCGCATCAGTTCACCATCACCGCGAGCCGAGAACCACAGCCATGCAAATGTGGAGTGAGATCACTTTCCTACGAACCGCGCAACCGAAAGAAGAGGGCGAAGCCCTTCACCCGTATTCGTTGAGTTGCAACGCAGTCTGGACCTATGCCGGAGCGATGGCCTCTGAGGAGAAGAGATAGCCGTCGAATTCCGGATCATCGACGTCAGAGAGCGCCATAAGAGTGAGGCGGACGTTCTCCAGATGCTGCCACATTGCCTGACGCGCCGCCGGGGCGTCCTTCATCTGCAGGGCATTCAGGATCGCGTGGTGATCCGACAGCCAGTTGGAACGGTAGGTCTTATCGAAAATTCGATTGTGCAGCCGCGCCCACATCCGGCTTTGCGCGCGTTTGCGCCACAGCTCCTCGACCATGTCGACGAGAACGGCGTTCTGGGTAGCTTCGGCAATCAGTCGATGAAAAAGTTCATCACCAGAATAATCGTCGTCGCCAGCTTCAATGGCCTTGTTCTCTAAAGCGAGCGCCTGCCGCATCTGCATGATGTCCGCCTTGGTGACGGTGACGGCGGCAAGCGCTGCGATGCTGCTTTCCAATAGCTGGCGGGCTTGCAGCAGTTCAAAGGGGCCAAAGTCGACCGCCGTTTCATTAGGGCACGCATGGGGCAGGCGCGCCAGATAGATGCCGGAGCCCTTGCGTACCTCGACCAGCCCTTCGATCTCCAGCATGATGACGGCTTCGCGGACGACGGAACGGCTGACGCCCATGTCTTCGGAAATCTGGCGTTCCGTGCGCAGGCGGTCGCCCACCGCACAGCCGCGCGCGACGATGTCCTGCTTCAGTGCTTCGGCCACATCCTGATAGCGTCGTTTGGCCGTTGCAGCCATTTCTAGTCCTCCTCGCGTTCTCCGGCTGCCAGCTCATGATACCAGGCCGCCAGAATGGAAAACGCCTCCTTGCGCGTTTCCTTGTCCGCGTGGATCAGCCCTTTCCGGTTGAAGCCAGCCTGATAGATATTCTGCCGCCGCTCAATGCGGAAATCATAGAGTATCCACGGGGATATGCCCTTCACATAGGGAAGGCGACGCAGCATCGCGATCTGGTCGCGATAGACGTCAGCCATGTAGCTTTCGCTGAAGAAGCCCTTCTTCGGCGCCCCTTCGCCGATGGCAGCATCGGCGCCTGTCTCGGAAATGACAACCGGACGGTCGGGCGCGGAGTTGCGGCCGATCACTTCCAGGTCGTCGATATTCTCATCGTACCAGCCGTAATATTCGTTGATGCCGATCACGTCGATGTGGTCGGCGAGGCGATCCTCGATCTTGCGCCTGGCGTGATTGATGAGGCAGGCCGCGGAAGTGAGGCGCGTCGGATCTGCCTCCTTGGCGGTCTCGGCGAGCCGGCGCATGAAGGACAGCCGCGCATCGGTGTCGGGGTTCTCATTGCCGACCGACCAGATGATGACGCTGGCGCGGTTGCGGTCGCGCTTGATCAGTTCGAGAAGTTGGTTCTGCGCATCCTTGAAGGTTGCTGGGTTCTCGAAATCGATTGCCCAGTAGACGGGGATCTCCTCCCAGAGCATGAAGCCGAGCTCGTCGGCCATCTGTGCTGCGCGCTCGTGATGGGGATAATGCGCAAGGCGCAGATAGTTGCAGCCCAGTTCACGCGCATGTTCGAAACGGCGGCGCAGGTCGTCCTCACCCGTCACCTTGCCGTGCTTCAGATCATCTTCGTGTACGGAGATGCCGCGCAGGAAAACCGGCTTTCCGTTGAGCAGGATGTCGGTTCCGCTGCGCTCGATGCGCCGGAAGCCCACACGGTCCTGGACGAGGTCACCGCCCGCTTCCAGCGTCACATCGTAGAGACGGGGCGAGGCGGGCGACCAGAGTTCCGGTCGGGCGTCGAGAAGCGCGTGGAAACGGCTATCCTGAATTGGCAGGGTCGCATCAATGCCGAGTGCGGGAATGGTCAGCCGCGCGCTTTGGGCGTTGCCATCGACGTCGCCCGACACCTCGATGCGTTCGTAACCCGCGTCGCCGGCAAGGCGCACGAACAGGTCGCGAATGACGGTCTTCGGCGTTTCGTAGAGCTCCACTTCGCGGTAGATGCCGCCATAGTTGAACCAGTCGGTGTTGCGCATCGGTACGCGGTCCAGCGTACGGGTGTTGTTGACGCAGAACATCAGCCAGTTGCGGCCTTCGCGCAGATGACCGGTCAGTTCCAGGAAAAAGGGTGTCGATCCACCGTAATGATTGCCGAGGAATTCGCCGTTGAGGAACACCTTGCAGTCGTATTGTGCCGCGCCGACGCGCAGGAAGTAACGGCGATCGGCGCTCAGCTCTTCCATGTCGAGCGGGCGCGTGTACCAGGCGCTGCCCTCAAAGAAGTACCACTTCTCCTTGAGCATTGCCCAGCATGAGGGAACCGGAACCGTCTCGCCCTCATAGGGATCGTAATCCCAGGGCTCGGTTTTTTCCTCCTGGGGCTGCGGCAGCATGGAAAACCATTTCTGCCGCAGCCCCGTGTCGAGGAGATCGACGCAGAAATTATACGCGCCGTCGAGCGAGCGCGCCTGCCGCCCACCGGTGAAGATCATGGTGGTGTGGTTCAGCGATTGCGTATTGAAGGGGACGTCATAGTCCTCGTCATGCAGCGCTGTCAGCGCGTTTTCGGCAAGGTGAGATCGCTCGAGCACGTCTTTTCTCCGTCGGTCGGGTGTGGCTTATTCGCCGGCGGCCTTGATGCGGTCGATCAGGTCGGAGACCTTCTCGGACTTCGCGGCGGTTTCCTCGTGCATCGGCGCGACGGCTTCTGCGAAGGCAGCCTTGTCGACCTCGTGGAACTCGACATTGAGCTCCTTCTTGGCCTGCTCGATGGAGGCTTCGCTGGCCTTGTTCCACTGTTCGCGGTGGAACTGGGCGGATTCGGTCGCAGCCTGCTTGAGCGCCTTCTGCTGCTCTTCGCTCAGTTCGTCCCAGACCTTGGTGGAGATCACGACAATCGACGGGATCATGGTGTGCTCGTCGAAGGAGAAGTGCTTGGAGACTTCGCCGTGCCGGGCGCTCGTGAGCGCGGTCGGGTTGTTTTCCGCACCGTCGACGACGCCCTGCTGCAGCGCGCTGTAGAGCTCGCCCCAGCTGATCGGGGTCGGGTTGCCGCCAAGGAGCTCGACCATCCGGATCGCCGACGGGCTCGGCTGGACGCGAACCTTCATTCCCTTCAGGTCGGCCGGCGTCTTGACCGGCTTGTTGGCGTAGAAGGAGCGTGCGCCCTCGGTGTAGTAGGTCAGGCCGATGAAACCCTTGTCGCGCGACGCCATCAAAACCTCGTCGCCGATCTCGCCGAGCAGAACGTCGAAGAGATGATCTTCATCCTTGAAGATGTAGGGCAGGTTCAGCGCGCTGTAGGAGTCCTCGAAAGCCTCGAGCTCGCTGGCATTGGACTTGGCCATGTCGAGCTGGCCGTTCTGCACGAGCTCCATGGATTCGCGCTGGGTGCCGAGCTGGGCGTTGGCGTAGACCCGGATCTTGATCTCGCCGTCGGTCAGTTCTTCGACCCGGTCACCCATGAACTCCATGCTCTTGTGGAGCGGATGGTCGTCCGGGTTGTTGTGGTTGAGCTTGAGCGTCTTGGCATAAGCGGTCCCGGCCATGAGCATGGCGATTGCACCAGCAAGCGCGCCGATAGCGGACATCTTCTTCATCGAGGAAACCCTCCCTGTTGAAATTAGGTACGCAAGGGAGCAGCCGGCAAAATGGTGCGCCAATAGTTCTCCCTGGTCGCAAACTTTCCAAATTGGGCGACCAAAAGTCAATCCATAACTGAAATTTGGTTGACCAATTTTGCAAAACAGGGAATCCTGACCGGAAATGCGCCGCCGAGGCGCCGAAACTGTCGGGGAGGATTCATGAACGAGTCCGCTGGAAGGCCGGCCAGGACTGGTGGCCTGGAACGGATGCACCTTGTCGTCGACGCATCGCTGCGCGCGATCATCGGCATCATCTTTGCCGTTCTGGTCGTCTGTGTGGTCTGGCAGGTGGTCAGCCGCTACGTGTTCGGTACACCAAGCACGGTGACCGACGAACTGGCGCGGTTTCTGTTCATGTGGCTGGCGCTGATCGGCGGGGCTTACACGCTTGGCCTGAAACGGCATCTCGCCATCGACCTTCTGCCGCTCAGTCTGAAGGGCGCTGCGGAGCGCAACCTGCGCCTGGTGATCGTCGGCATGGTTGCCGCCTTCGCGGGGCTGGTCATGGTCTATGGCGGCGGGCAGCTTCTCCTGGGTGTGCTGCAGACGGGGCAGGTTTCGCCGGTGCTGCGGGTGCAGATGGGCTACGTCTATGGCGCCATACCCTTCTCCGGCCTGGTCATGCTGTTCTATTGCGCGCTGTCGGCGCGCGACATCCTGATGGGGCACGATGTTGCCCCGCTGATGGGCGACTAGGAGAGGATCATGGAAGACTATTTCAACGCCATCGTCCTGTTCGGTTCCTTCGCCTTCTTCATGGTGCTGGGCGTGCCCATTGCCTTTGCCATCGGCCTTGCGTCTGTGGTGACGTTCATGACGTTCATGACCTTCAACCAGTCGGTCTTCATCGTCGCCCAGCAGATCGCCTCGGGTCTAGACAGTTTCACGCTTCTGGCCATTCCCTTCTTTATCCTGGCGGGGCACATCATGAATCGCGGCGGCATTGCCATGCGACTCATCGATTTCGCCAAGGTGCTGGGCGGGCGGCTGCCCGGCGCGCTGGCACACTGCAATGTCCTGGCCAACATGATGTTCGGTTCGATCTCCGGCTCCGCCGTCGCGTCGGCTGCCGCCGTGGGCGGCGTCATGGCGCCGCTGCAGGAGAAGGAGGGTTATGACAAGTCGTTTTCGGCGGCGGTGAACATCGCCTCCTGCCCGACCGGCCTTCTGATTCCGCCAAGCGCGACCTTCATCGTCTATTCGCTGATCACCGGCGGCACGTCGATCGCCGCTCTCTTCGTGGCCGGCTATGTGCCCGGCATTCTGATGGGCCTTTCCCTGATGCTGGTTGCCGGCATCATCGCCAAGCGGCGGGGGTATCCGGTGGCCGAGCGGTCGTCCTGGCGCGAAGTCGTCGATACGGGGCTGCGCGCGCTTCCGCCGCTCGGACTTATCGTGATCGTCATGGGCGGCATCATCGCCGGCATCTTCACCGCCACGGAAGCGTCCGCCATCGCGGTCGTCTACACGCTGTTCCTGGCGCTGTTCTGGTATCGCGAAATCACCATTCGCGACCTGCCGTCCGTGCTCATCGAGGCGGCCGTCACCACCTCGATCGTCCTTTTGATGATTGGCGCGTCGATTGCCATGTCCAAGGCCATGGCCTTTGCCGACATTCCCTACATGATCTCGGATGCGCTTCTGGCGCTTTCGGAAAACCCGATCGTCATTCTGCTCATCATCAACCTGGCTCTGCTCGTCATCGGAACCTTCATGGACATGACGCCGGCACTGTTGATCTTCACGCCGATCTTCCTGCCGGTGGTGAAGGATCTCGGCATGGACCCGGTGCATTTCGGTGTGATGATGACCTTCAACCTGTGCATCGGCATCTGTACGCCGCCGGTCGGTTCGGCGCTTTTCGTCGGCTGCTCCGTCGGCAAGACGTCGATCGCCTCGGTGCTGCGGCCTCTTCTGCCCTTCTATGCCGTGCTTTTCGCCCTGCTGCTTGCCGTTACCTACATTCCCGCGCTCAGCCTGTGGCTGCCGCGTCTGCTTCTGAATTATTGAGCTCGCAAAGATGAAGACGCTGAAAAACTGGTCCTTCATCGAACGGAGTGAAACCGGCCTGACGCTTCTTGTCGATGGCCGGCATCACTTCAGGGTCGATGTGCTGGAAGAGGCGCTGTTCAGGATTTCGCTCAAGCGCGATGGCGGCTGGCGGCTCGACCGGAGCTGGAGCATCGCGCCCGGGGGCAAGGCCCCGTGGGAAGGGCGCAGACGCGATGATCTCTCCGGTTTCACTTGTCCGGGCTTCGTTTTCGAGGAGCGTGGAACAAGTCTGGTTCTCACCACGCCGCAACTGCGCCTGACCATTCGCCGGCCGCTGGCGCTGGAGTGGGAGGCGAGCGACGGGGCGGGCGGTTATCGCCCGCTTGCTGCCGATCGCGCCACCAGCGCCTACATGGCCGGTGTGCGTGACAGTCGCAACGCGCATTTCCTGGCCTACCGGCCGGAAGATCTCGTCTACGGCCTCGGCGAGAAGGCGGGTGACCTGAAGCGCAATGGACGCCGTTTCGAGATGCGCAATCTCGATGCCATGGGCTATGATGCCAAGAGTACGGATCCGCTTTACAAGGTTCTGCCCTTTACAGTGACACGCACGCCGGAGGCCGGTTCCTACGGTCTGTTCTATGACAATCTGGCGGGCAGCTGGTTCGACATTGGCAATGAGTACGACAATTACCATGGTCGCTTCCGCGCCTACCGCGCTCTTGATGGCGATCTGGATTTCTATTTTAGCTGGGCACCGACCGTCCTCGACGTGGTCAAGACGCAGAACTGGCTGACCGGTGGCACGGCGTTTCCGCCGCGCTGGACGCTTGGCTATTCCGGGTCGACCATGTCCTATACGGATGCCGAGAATGCGCAGGAGCAGCTTCAGGGGTTCGTGGACCTGTGCGCTGAACACGAGATCCCCTGCGATAGTTTCCAGATGTCATCCGGCTACACGGCCATTGGTCACAAGCGCTACGTGTTCAACTGGAATCATGACCGCGTGCCCGAGCCGAAACGGCTTTCGAAACATTTCCGCGATGCGGGCATGCACTTGGCGGCCAACATCAAGCCGTGTCTTCTTCAGGATCACCCGCTTTACGAGGATGTCGCCGCCCGCGGACTGTTCATCCGCGACAGCGAAAGCGATGCGCCGGAGCGCTCCAGCTTCTGGGACGACGAGGGCTCGCATCTCGATTTCACCAACCCGGCGACCATCGACTGGTGGAAGGAAAACGTCACCACAAAACTGCTCGACCAGGGCATCGAATGCACCTGGAACGACAACAACGAATACGAAATCTGGGACGATGAAGCGCGCTGCCACGGTTTTGGTGAACCGATACCGGTCGGTCTGATCCGCCCGCTCTTTTCACTTCTGATGACGCGCGCTTCTTTCGAGGCCCAGCTTGAACACAGGCCGCACGAGCGCCCCTATCTTATTTGCCGGGCCGGCGCTCCGGGCCTGCAGCGTTACGCGCAGACCTGGTCGGGTGACAATTACACATCCTGGGAGACGCTGCGCTACAACATCTCCATGGGACTCGGCATGAGCCTTAGCGGGTTCTACAATATCGGTCACGATGTGGGCGGTTTTGCCGGCCCGCGGCCCGAACCCGAACTGTTCGTGCGCTGGGTCCAGAACGGCATCTTCCATCCGCGTTTCACGATCCATTCGTGGAATGACGATGGCACCGTCAACGAGCCGTGGATGTACCCTGAGGTTACACCGCTCATTCGCGCGGCGATCCGTTTTCGCTATCGGCTTTTGCCTTATCTTTACACGCTGTTGCGTGCGGCGGTGGCATTGCGCGAACCGATCATCCGGCCAACCTTTCTCGACCATGAACACGATGCACGCTGCTTTGAGGAGACGTCCGATTTCATGCTCGGACGCGATCTTCTCGTTGCAGGCGTGGTAGAGCCGGGCGCGTGCGAACGCTGCATCTACCTGCCGGACAATGGCGCTGGCTGGTGGGATTTCTGGACCGGAAACTGGCATGCGGGCGGGCAGGAAATCACCATTCCCGTAACACTGGAAAGCATGCCGCTCTTCGTGCGCGCCGGATGCGTTCTTCCGCTCGGCGATGCCGTCGACCGCGCCGACGCCGCCAGCGACACGGCGCGAACGCTGGCTGTTTTTCCGTCGAGGGGCGAGGGGGAAGGCGAAAGCTGCGAATATGAGGATGACGGTATTGGCATCGACGCGGCGCAAAACGCCTTCCGTATCAGCACCTACCGGCTGAAATGCACCGGGGCGCAGATCGCGCTTTCCATAAGCAGCGAAGGTGCTTTCGAGCCCCATTATGACAGGCTGCGCATAACATTGCCCGCGGGCGAGACGCGCCCGCTTACGGTGAATGGCAGACCGTTCGCCCCGGGCGACTATCTGGAGAAAGACTGACGCATGGCCGAAATCGTTCGTGAACGCTACGCCTACGACCGTTCGAAGCTGAAGCCGCGTGTGCTTCATATCGGCTTTGGCGCGTTCTCGCGGGCGCACACGCTGCGCTATCTCGATGACGCGCTGGACACGGCGGGCGGTGACTTCGGCGCGGTGGTCGCGCGTCTCAATTCCGGCGCCGACGAACTCAGCGAACTCGACGCGCAGGGCCGCGAATATCTGGTTATCGAGGCCGATGACACAGCTATGCGCGCACGCACTATCGGTTGTGTCGTGGGTACGTTGAACCCGCAGCGCGACGGTGTAGACGCGGTACCGGACCTGATCGCCAGCGCGGCGCTCTGCCTCGTGACGCTCACCATCACCGAGAAGGGCTATTGCCTGCGCAACGGACAGCTTGACCGGAGCAATCCAGCCATCAGCGTCGATCTGGAGAATGCGCGCGCCCCGCGTTCGGCAATTGGTGTTCTGGTGGAAGGTCTGCGGCGCAGGCGCGAGGCGGGAGCTGGCGGGCTGACTCTGATGGCCTGCGATAACCTTCCGGAAAACGGGACGGCCCTGCGCGCAGCCGTCATTGCCTACGCCGGGGCGGTCGAGAACGATCTGGCGGACTGGATCGTCGGCAATGTTGCATTCCCCTCCACCATGGTGGATCGCATCGTGCCGGCGCTCGACGCTGCGGGGCGGGAACTGGTGACGAAAGCTGCCGGGGATGAGAACGCGATGGGCATCGTTTGCGAGCCCTTCCGCCAGTGGGTGATTGAAAACAGTTTTTCTGCCGCCCATCCCGATTTTGCTGCGGCCGGTGCGATGCTGGTCGAGGATGTGCGGCCCTATGAGGAAATGAAGCTGCGCATGCTCAATGGCAGCCATTCCTTTCTCGCCTATCTCGGTGCGCTTGCCGGGCACGAGACCGTGGCCGACTGCATGGCGGACCCCGTGTTCGGCCGTGCTGCACAGATGCTGATGCTGCAGGAGCAGGCACCGACCCTGTCGGTGCCTGCCGATGTAGATCTTGGCGCTTATGCGAAGGCGTTGATGCAGCGTTTCTCCAATTCGCGCCTTGGCCATCGCACGCAGCAGATCGCCATGGACGGCAGCCAAAAGCTGCCGCAGCGTCTTCTCGCGCCCATCGCCGCGCACCTGCAAACAGGCGCGCCATGGCCTCTGTCGGCGCTCGGCGTTGCCGGCTGGATGGCCTATCTGCGCGGCAAAAGCGAAACGGGCGAAGCGCTGTCGCTTTCAGATCCGCTTGCCGGGCGTCTCCTGGAAATCGCTGGCGGCGAAGACGGCGCGGCCTATGTCGACGCTCTTCTCGGCGTGGAGGCGGTTTTCCCGCAGCCACTGGCGAAAGATCCACGTTTCAGACAGGCGATCCATGAAGCGTACCGCGCCCTTCGCGGAACAGGTGTCCGCGCTGCCATCGGCGCGGCTTGCGACAGACACGATCTGGCCAACGGGTAAAACGGGTAGAAAAATGCAGCCTTTTCTCGGACCGGACTTCCTGCTGCCGAACGAGCCGGCGCGGCGGCTTTATCACGAAGTGGCGGCGGATCTTCCGATCATCGATTATCACAATCATCTGCCGCCGCAGGAGATTGCGGAGAACCGCACCTGGGACAATATCGGCGAGCTCTGGCTCGGACATGACCACTACAAGTGGCGGCTCATGCGCTGGGCGGGCATTGAGGAAGAGCGCATCACGGGCAAGGCCGGATGGCGCGCAAAGTTTGATGCGTTCGCCGAAACCATGCCGCAATGCATCGGCAACCCGATGTACCACTGGTCGCACCTGGAGCTCTGGCGCTATTTCGGCCTTGAGGGCACGGTGTTTTCGCCCGCCACTGCAGATGAATGCTGGGAAGCGGCCAATGCGCAGCTTTCGAGGCCCGCGTTTTCGGCGCGCGGTCTTCTGGAGCGGATGAAGGTCGAACTGGTCGGCACCACCGACGACCCGACCGACACGCTGGAACATCACGAGGCGATGCTCGACGCGGGATTGCCTTTCAAGGTGGTTCCGAGCTTTCGTCCCGACAGGGCAATCAAGATCGAGGCGGAAGGCTTTGCGACCTATGTCGAAAAGCTGGCCACCGTGAGCGGGACGCCGGTAAGGCGCTTTGACGATCTCGTGGGCGCGCTGAACAATCGGCTCACGCGTTTCGTGGCGCTTGGTTGCCGCGCGAGCGATCACGGGCTTGAGGTTTTGCGGGCCGGACAGTGCGCGACGGCCGCACGTCTCGACGCCATCCTGCGGAAGCGCCTGGATGGCGGAACCCTGGATGAGGATGAGATTGCCGATTTCCAGACCGCGCTGCTCGTTGAGCTTGGCCGTGCCTATGCGAAGCACGACCTTGTGATGCAGCTCCACATCGGACCGTTGCGCAACACGCGCACGCGTCTGTTCGACGCGCTGGGGGCGGATTCGGGCGGCGATTCCATGAACGATCTGGCCGTTGCTGGCGCTCTCAACGCGTTTCTTGACCGGCTCGACCGGACGGATGAGCTGCCGCGCACCATCCTCTACTGCCTCGACCCCACGAAAAACGCGATGATCGCCGCGACTGCCGGCAATTTTCAGGACGGCAGCACGGCGGGCAAGGTGCAGGCGGGCGCGGCCTGGTGGTTCAACGATCAGCTGGACGGCATGGAGCATCAGCTGACGCAGCTCGCACAGATGGGCCTTCTGTCGCGTTTTGTCGGAATGCTGACAGACAGCCGCTCCTTCCTGTCTTTTCCACGGCACGAATACTACCGGCGGCTTGTCTGCCGCATGGTGGGCGGCTGGATGGAAGAGGGGGCCATGCCCCCGGACCATGACCTCGCCGCGGGGATCATTGAAGACATCTGTTACCGCAATGCGCGGCGGTGGTTTCTCTAGAGCTCTTCCCGAGCATTGATCGGTTTTCCGGCGGGAATTGCGTGAACAAGAACTCCTGGATCGCTTCACCGCATGCGTGAAACGATGAAGCGGTCCAGCATTTGCATGCGGCGCTCCACTGGCGCTGCGACAGGGTGACGAGGATAGTATGCGACAGACATGGCGATGGTTCGGGCCGAATGATCTGGTTTCGACGGACGACATGCTACAGGCCGGGGTGGAGGGCGTGGTTTCCGCGCTCCATCAGGTGCCGACCGGTGACGTCTGGACCCCCGAGGCCATTGCCGCGCGGCAAGGGGAGATCGGAACGCGCCGTGACGGCTCTCCGTCCGGCCTGTGCTGGGAGGTCGTGGAAAGTCTGCCGGTCTCCGAGGCCATCAAGAAGCGGAAGGGCGACTGGCGCCAGCATATCGAGAACTACAGGCAGAGCCTGCGCCATCTGGCCGGGGCCGGCATCGAGATCGTCTGCTACAATTTCATGCCGATCCTTGACTGGACGCGCACCGATCTCGCCTACCGGGTGTCTCATGGCGGCACCTGCATGCGTTTCGACATCGTGGATTTCGCGGCTTTCGACATCCACATCCTGAGGCGCCCGGGCGCGGTTGAAGACTTTCCGGAAGACGTGGTCGCCGCTGCGGCAGAGCGCTTTTCCGGTATGGGCGCGAAGCGGCGGGAAGAGCTGACCCGCAATGTGATTTCGGGTCTTCCCGGCGCAACGGAGAGTTTGACGCTGGACGGTCTCCAGGCGCACCTCGACGAATACGGGACGATCTCGCCGGATGAGCTTCGCGGCAATTTCATTGCATTTCTGGAAGAAGTCGTGCCGCTGGCGCAGGAGTTGGGTATCCGCATGTGTTGTCATCCGGACGATCCGCCGTTCCCTCTGCTCGGCCTGCCGCGGATCATGTCGACGGAAGCTGATTACAAGGCGATGATGGATGCGGTGGATGTACCGGAAAACGGCATCACCCTTTGCTCTGGTTCGCTCGGTGTCAGACCAGATAACGACCTGCCCGGCATGATGCGCCGGCTCGGCGAGCGGGTGCACTTCCTGCATCTGCGCAATGTGCAGCGTGAGAGCGACCAGGTCGCCTGTTCTTTCCATGAGGCCGAACATCTTGGCGGGTGCACGGACATGGTCGATCTTGTCGCTGCCGTGGTGGAGGAAGAAGCGCGCCGCCGGGCCGCCGGGCGCACGGATGTGTCTATTCCGTTCCGTCCCGATCACGGGCAGGACATTCTCGACGATCTCGGACGTCGCTCCCAGCCGGGGTACCCGGCAATCGGTCGCCTGAAGGGGCTGGCGGAGCTGCGCGGCATCATCGCCACGCTGGAGCACCGCACGCATGGTCTGGGGGCAAGCTAAACGGGGCATTGTAAACTGACCTGCTCCCCGGAAAGCGGACACTGACGTAAGCTGCGATTTGTTGTCTGCTGGTCTTCGAGAACAGGAGATCAGAGATGCAGAAACGCAAGCAGCGCTCGCCGGAATTTACGGCGACAGTCGCTCTTGAAGCGTTGAAGGGCGAGATGAACCTCGCCCTGATGCGTCAGACCGATCAACAGCTTCAGGAGACGCCGTTTTTCGATGTGCGCAGATGATTTTGCACCTGAAGAACGAAGGTCATCCGGTGAACGAGAAGCGGATAGGGCGAGTGATGCCAGCCTGCCATAGGCCCAATGCAAGCAAGCCTGCCAAGGGGCAGAAGATCTGGCCATAAGTGCTCAAGGATTGGCGGCCGTCGGCGCAGGAAACCTATGTCCCGATGAACCAAAGACCGGTCATGCACGAACAATCAAACTGGGCCACTCATGTGGTGCTGATCACTCGGCAATTGAAAACAGCATCACAATTCCATCTGCATTCACACGCCCATTGCCTGACATGATGTCATCGCACATCGATGGATCCTTAAAATGGATCCATGCACCAGAGTCATCCTACTAATCGTACTGCGGTGGAACCGGGGCTATCACAGGTTTCTCGAATGTTCGATGCAGCTTGCCCCAGCCGGGCTCGTGCATGTGGTCTTGCAGTCCCGCCCGCTCGACCAGTGCGCGGGCTTCCTTTTCGCCTTCATCGAGCGCCGACTGCACATCTGCCGTCAGAACGCGGCCACCTTCCATGAGCACTTTTCCATCCACGATCACCGTGTCCACATCACTGCCCAGAACCTGATGAGCCAGTCTGTGGACGGGCATCCAGTTGGGTGTGAGATGCGGCTTGCGCATGTCGATCACGGCAATATCGGCTTTCTTGCCGATCTCCAGCGAGCCAATTTCATGATCCATGCCGATGGCGCGCGCGGCATCGATGGTAATCATCTCGAACAATTTGCCGGGTGGCAGCAGATAGCGGTCGTGATTATGCAATATGTGCTGGGTCTGCTGCGCAATGCGCGCCACCTGGAACATATCGAAATGGCGGCTGGGCGCTGCGCCGTCCGAGGTGATTGCGACCGGCACCCCGCGCGCCATCATGTCCATGATCGGGGTGGAGCGTCCGGGCGGTGCGTGGGTGACGAAGGTTCCCGTCTCCGCCAGAATGTCGATCTCTTCATGCGAAATACCCCAGCAGTGCTGCAGGTGGACGTCTGGTCCCAGAAGCGCGTTCTCCTTGTCTTGAAACGCCATCCGTATTTGCCCTGCGAAAGCGTCTGAATGAATGCGAACGCCCCATTTCCGGGCTGTTTCGCGAACGCGTCGCGCTTGCATGCGGTCGTCCGCCGTCAGGTTGACAGCCATGTCGGGGGACGATGCGTTGGAGGGCTCGACCGAGGGCACGATCGTGAATGGCGTGAGAAAGACGTTGATGCGACCGTCTCCGCTGCCATTGACTGCGTCGATGACGGCCTCGGCTCCTTCGATCATTTCCTCAAAGGAGATCTGGCGTCGTTCCGGCTGGCCGCTCTCCCAGCGCGTAACGGTTTGCGGCCAGGGCAATCCCGCCGGGCCGACACAAACGATCTCCCGAAGGCCGATTTCATCATAGGCGCGCGCATGATTGATGGCGAAGGCCGGATCGTCGCTGCGCGGCATGGAGGTGATGATGCTCGCTCCTGTCGTCACGCCGGCGCGCAGTCGCTCAAGGCCGGAAACGAGCCCGTCCGCATACCAGTAGTCGCGTGTCACATAATGATAATAGGCAGGTGTGACGATGCGCATCCACAAGGCGTTGGTGTCGGCGCCGATGCTGCGGATCAGCGCATGACCGGCATGGCCATGCGCGTCGATCAGGCCGGGGACCAGCATCTTGCCCTTGCAGTCCAGCACCTTCTTGCCTTCGTGTCGCTGCGCCAGCTCGTCGGCGGCGCCGATGTCGACGATTCTGTCGTCAACAATGGCGAGGCCGCCATCCTCGATGATGCGGCGGGTTCCGTCGACGGTGACGATTGTCCCGTGCAGTAGAAGAAGCTCACTCATATCTCACTCCCGGCTTGGTTGCGCGGCAATCTACCCGCCGCATTGGCTGACATTTTTTACAATAATTGCCGACAATATAATTGACAATTGCTGTTTTGGCCGTGAGTGTTCCATCAACTCGTTCCTGAAAGCGACCAAGCGGGAGGCATCAGCATGCGCTTCAAACGAACAATCCTATCGGCCTTGATGGTGACGGCGCTTGCGCTGCCCGCCGGTGCGGCAACCCTTAAATGGGGCAGCCGCGCCGACATCTATTCGCTCGACCCCGTCTCGGTGGCGTCGACATCGAACCTTGCATTTCTCAATCACATTTATGAAGGGCTGGTCCGCTATGGTCCGGACTTCCAGATCGAGCCGGCACTTGCGACCAAGTGGGAGCTCATTGACGATAAATACTGGCGCTTCACGCTCCGCGAAGGTGTGAAATTCCATGACGGAGACGCGTTCAATGCGGATGATGTGATCGCTTCGCTCAAGCGCGTGAGCGATCCGGAATCGCCCCTGCGCGGCAACATCCCGCTTTATGCTGGCATCAAGAAAGTCGACGATTACACGGTTGATATCGAAGTCTCTGCGCCGACATCCCTGTTCCTGAACGACATGACGAACATCTTCATGTTCAGTGGCGAATGGCTGAAGGAGCATAATAGCGAAAAGCCCACGAACCTCGCATCCAATGTCGAAGGTTATGCCACGCACAACACAAATGGCACGGGGCCGTTCAAACTGGAAAGCCGGGTGCCGGACAGCCAGACGATCCTGGTCGTCAACGATCAGTGGTGGGATGAGAAGAAGCACAATCTCGACCGCATCGAGTTCATGCCCATTGCATCGCCGGCCACCCGAGTTGCCGCGCTCCTTTCGGGTGAGGTCGATCTGGTCGATTCTGCACCAATCCAGGATCTGCCGCGTCTTGAGGCTGCGCCGGACATTCAGGTTAACAAGCGAACCGAGCTGCGCACCGTTTTTGTCGGGTTCAACCGCCGCGAAACGCTGGAAGATGGCCGCCCGAACCCGTTCAACGACATCCGCGTCCGTCAGGCTGTGGAAGCGGCAATCGATCGTGACCTGATTAATGCCAAGGTGATGCGAAAGCTGGCGCGTCCTTCCGGTTCCCTGATCGCACCGGAGGTCGCTGGCTATGCCAAGGCGCTCGATGTTTACGAGCCGGCAGACCCGGAAAAGGCGAAGGCGCTTCTTGCCGAAGCGGGGCAGGAAGGACTGTCGTTCAACTATATGTGCATGAACGATGAGAGCATCAACGAAGAGGAATTCTGCACCGGCATCGCGAATATGCTGGAGCGCGTGGGGTTCAAGCCGACCATTGATATGGGGCCGCGTGCGGTGCAGTCTCCCAAAAGAACCAACGGCAAGGCGGACATGTTCAATATGAGTTGGGCAAACGAGCCGACGCTGGATGCCTACTCCTTGCTTTCTCAGATTCTTTCCACGCGTAGCGAGTCGACCGGCGTATCTAACTACGGTGGCTGGAGCTATCCCGAGATCGACGAGCTGGTCGGTAAGGCGGCACAGGAACCGGACAATGAGAAACGTCTCGCCTTGGAAGAGGCAGCTTTGAAGATCGCAAAGGATGATACTCTTCTCATACCGCTTCATCAGCAGCCCATCGCCTGGGCCATGATGGACACGGTGCAGGACGTCGACTTCCGGGCCGACAACAAAGCGCGCCATTGGCTGACACGCATGGCCGAGTAACGGCCCCAGGCACAGCGCAAGAAGAAGGGCGTTTCATCTCTCCGATGAAGCGCCCTTCTTCTTGCGCTGTGCCGCCCGGCTTCGAGGGTTTGGTTGCATGTTTGTCGACATTTTCAATCTTAGATTCGGGAAAAATTGTAGACAATATAGTTGACACAATTCTGGCCTCCTCCATAATGCCTATGGGTCTGACGGGAGGCAATGCGTTCAGACGGGAGAGTAACGTGGCGGCCGCAGAAGAGGCCCCCCAAGTGGGGTTTTCTGGACTGCCGGGGCGTTCAACCGGTCGCATGCGCGGCAGTCGCTTCCTGAAATTCCTGTCCTGCCGGATTGCGCTTTCGCAATCGTGAGACGCATCCCTCGTGGTTGGCCACGATTTCCGGTGGGTTGAAGCGAAGCAGACCTCCGTCAAGGAGGCGCAACTCTCTAGGAGTGGAACAAACCAATGTTGAAGCAAATCGGAGTGGCGGCGACCATTGCCCTGGGCTTGAGCGGAGCCTTGACCGGAGTGGCGTCGGCGGAGACCCTGAAATGGGGCGCCGCGCGGGATATCTATTCGCTGGACCCATATTCCTATGGCGACAGCTACACGCTTTCCTTTCTGAATCACGTATATGAGGGGCTGGTTCGCTACGACGCCGATCTTCAGATCGAGCCCGCACTGGCCGCGTCCTGGGAGCAGGTTTCGGACACGGTTTGGCGTTTTCATCTGCGCGAGGGCGTGACATTTCACGATGGCGCTGAATTCACGGCCGACGACGTTCTGGCCTCGCTGAAGCGTGTCAGTGATCCGGTTTCGCCGCTGCGCGGAAATCTGCCAGCCTATAAGTCGTCGAAAAAGGTGGACGATTACACGGTCGATATCGAAATGACCGGCCCGTATCCGCTCCTGCTCAACGACCTGACAAACATTCACATCTTCGATGCGGGCTGGCTGGTCGACAACGATTCCGAAAAGCCAACGGATGTCGGCGCACAGATCGAGGGCTACGCCACTTATCATACCAACGGCACCGGTCCCTTCAGGCTGGAAAGCCGTGTTCCGGATAGCAAAACGGTCCTTCTCGTGAACGAAAACTGGTGGGATGAGGCGGCCCACAACATCGATCGCATCGAGTTCGTGCCGATCACCTCTGCCGCGACCCGCGTGGCCGCACTTCTCTCCGGCGAGATCGACTTCAGCGAGGAAGCGCCGGCGCAGGATGTGCCGCGCCTTTCCGCGCAGCCCGAACTGAAGGTCATGGAGCGCACAAACCTTCGCACGGTCATGCTCGGCTTCAACCGCAAGCCGACCCTGGACAATGGTTCGGAGAACAAGTTCAACGACCTGCGCGTGCGCCAGGCGTTCGCCCACGCGCTTGATCCGAAACTCATCCAGCAGCGCATCATGCGCGGCAAGTCGCGGACTGCCGGAACGATCGTAGCGCCGGACATTCCTGGTTACTCCACTGAACTGGACACGCCCTACCTGTATGATCCAGAGCAATCCCGCAGGCTCCTGCAGGAGGCCGGTGCAGCCGATTACCCGTTCACGCTGGTTTGCACGACCGACGCCTACGTTAACGAGGAAGAGCTTTGCCAGGGCATTGTCAACATGCTCAGCCGTGGCGGGTTCAAGCCTCAGCTCGACATCGCACCGACCGCCGCTCAGGCGCCGAAGCGTACCGGTGGCAAGGCTGATGTCTATCTGATCGGCTGGGCCAATGAGCCGATGCTGGACAGCTATTCGATCCTCGTTCAGATGATCAAGTCCAGGTCTGACACCGCCGGCGTGTTCAACTGGGGCGGCTGGAGCTACCCGGAAATCGATAGCCTGATCGAACAGGCATCGACTGAAATGGATCGGGAAAAGCGGCTTGATCTACAGACCCGCGCGCTTGAATTGGTCAAGGAAGAGATCGTTATGCTCCCGCTGCACCAGCAGCCCATGGCGTGGGTGATGGACAAGAAGATCGACAAGATCGCGCAGGCTGCGGACAACAAGGTCCGCCACTGGCTGACGCACGTCTCCGAGTAACAGCCACGACAGCTGGCCCGGAGCAAGCCTCCGGGCCGCGATCTAGCCAAAGGTTACCTGAATGCTGGTTTTTATCATCAAGCGCACGGCCAACGCCATCATGGTCATGCTTGCCGTCGCCATGCTCGCCTTCCTCATCTTCCGGCTGGCGGGCGACCCGGTCGAGATGATGGCCAACGAACAGATGACCCAGGCCGACCGGGACGAACTGCGCGAGCGGCTTGGCCTCAACGACGGCGTCCTGACGCAATACACACGCTTTGTGGTCAACGCGGCACAGGGCAATTTCGGCATTTCCTACCGCAACGGGCAGGATGTCCTGAAGCTCATTGCCGAACGCTTTCCGGCCACGCTCGAACTCGTTTTTCTTGCGACGCTGATTTCCCTGCTCGTGGGCATACCCCTTGGCGTTTTGACGGCGATCAAACGCGGGCAATGGTATTCGGAGAGTTTGCAGTTCGTGTCCATCATCGGGGTGTCGTTGCCAAGCTTCGTGGTTGGCATCGTCCTGATCCTGGTGTTCTCGGTCGTTCTTGGCTGGCTGCCCGCCTTCGGGCGCGGCGAGGTTGTGCAGATCGGGTGGTGGTCCACGGGCCTGCTCACGCCTTCGGGCCGTGCCGCGCTGTTGCTGCCGGCGCTTTCCCTTTCGCTTTATCAGGTCACACTGGTGATGCGCCTCGTGCGCGCCGAAATGCTGGAAGTGCTGCGCTCCGACTATGTCAAATTCGCCCGCGCCCGCGGCATTCCACGCTGGCGCATCTATTTTCGCCACGCGCTGCGCAATTGCCTGATGCCAGTGGTGACGATGACGGCCATGAACATCGGTTCGCTGATCGCTTTCGCGCTCATCACCGAGACTGTCTTCCAGTGGCCGGGAATGGGGCTCCTGTTCATCCAGGCGGTGACATTCCTCGATATCCCCGTGATGGCCGCGTATCTGTGCATCATCGCCTTCATCTTTGTCCTCCTGAACACCGCAGTGGACATTGCCTATGCGGTAATCGACCCACGCCTGCGCACCGCGCAGTGAACGAACGAAGAGATGAGTTCGATGTCCACACAGCAGATTTCCGAAGTATCGAAACCAGTGGCGCCGGTTAAGACAGCGCGACGCTCAATGTTCTCGCGCATGCGTGACAGCGCGGTCTGGTGGTCCTTCACTCACAGCAAGGCGGCTATGGTCAGCGCCGCGCTTCTGGCGATCCTTGTGCTGACGGCCGTTTTCGCGCCGCTCATCGCGCCGCAGAACCCCTATGATGGTGCCCAGCTCGACATGTGGAAAGCAGAGCTTCCGCCGATCTGGGAGGCGGGCAGCGAGTGGCCCTACCTTCTCGGAACGGATACGCAGGGGCGCGACATGCTCTCGGCGATCCTTTACGGAACGCGCATCTCGATCATCATCGGCGTCGGCTCCGTTGCGCTGTCGCTCCTGATCGGAATGAGCGCTGGTCTGATTTCCGGCTATTTCGGTGGCTTCATCGACAATCTGCTGATGCGGTTCGGCGACATAACGCTTTCGCTGCCCACAATCCTGGTCGCCATTCTGGTCTCGGCCGTGATCCGGCAGATGTTGCCGCTTTCTCTGCGCGAGATCGGCGCGTCTGCGGTGCTCATCTTCGCAATCGCACTGTCCGCCTGGGTACAGTATGCGCGCACGGCGCGCGCTCAGGCCATCGTCGAGGCGGGCAAGGATTATGTGCAGGCGGCCAGGCTGATCGGTGTTCCCGCCCGCCGCATCATGGTCAAACACATCCTGCCCAACACACTTACCCCCATTCTGGTCGCGGCGACGCTTAACTTCGGCATGGCGATCCTGACCGAAGCGACTCTTTCTTTCCTCGGCATCGGCATGCCACCCAGCCAGCCTTCGCTGGGCACACTGATCCGTATCGGCAACCAGTACCTGTTCTCCGGTTCCTGGTGGATCGTGCTGTTCCCCGTGGTCCAGCTCTGTCTTCTGGTCGTCTCGGTCAACGTGCTCGGCGACTGGCTCCGTGACGCCCTCAATCCAAAACTCAGGTAGCATCCATGACCAACCTTCTCCTTCGCAATGTTCGCCCGCTGGCTGACGAAGCGTGCGACATCCTCATCGAGAACGGCAGGATCGCCGGTTTCGGCCAGTTCGAGCCTGTGGCCGGGATGCCTGTAGAAGAGGGTGGCGGCGCCATCGTCATTCCGGGACTGATCGATGCGCACACCCATCTGGACAAGACCACATGGGGCATGCCCTGGCACGTCAACAACCGCGCCGCCATCCTGCGCGAGCGCATCGATTTCGAGCGGGAAAACCGCAAGGAAATCGGCATCGACCCCCATCGCCAGTCAATGCGCCATGCAATTGGCCTTGTCGCGCACGGCAGCACGCACATCCGTAGCCATGTGGACATTGACCCAACCCACGGCCTGTCTCTGGTCGAGGGCATCTGGGAGACCCGTGAGAAGCTCCGCGGCGTGATTGACATCGAAGTGGTCGCTTTCCCGCAATCGGGGCTCATGGTCATGCCGGGAACGGCCGAACTGCTCGACGAAGCCCTGAAGCAGGGTTGCGAAGTGCTGGGCGGGATCGATCCCTGCGGCATCGACCGCGACCCGAAAGGGCAGCTTGATCTTCTTTTCGCACTCGCCGTCAGACATGGGGTGCCAATCGACATCCATCTGCACGAAGCCGGAGAGCTCGGCGCTTTCACCATGGAGCTTATTTTCGAACGGGTACGCGCCAACGGCATGGAAGGCCAGGTTGCGATCAGCCACGCCTTCGCACTGGGCATGAACGATCATCTGCGCGTCGGCCGCCTGATAGAGGAGATCGCAGCGCTCGATGTCGCCATCGTCACCACCGGCGCGCCATCCGCCACGGTGCCCTCAATTCGTCAGCTCAAGGCGGCCGGGGTGCGCGTTGCCGCCGGTTGCGACGGCATTCGCGACACCTGGGGGCCATGGGGGCAACCCGACATGATGGACCGCGCGCGGGTGATCGGCATGAAAAACGGCGTGCGCTCCGACATTGAACTGGAGCATGTACTGCACATCGTCTCGCAGGGCGGGGCCGATGTGATGGGCATCGACGGGTATGGCCTTGCCGAAGGCTGCGTTGCGGATTTCACGCTCGTTGCCGGCGAAACGCTCGCTCATGCGGTTGTGGAAACCGCGCCGCGCCCGATGGTGGTGAAAGGCGGTCGCGTAACCGCGCGTGATGGTAAAGCGCTGGTGGAGATGCCTTGATGAGCCCCACGTCTCAAGAACGGCCTGAAGGTCTGCCCCAGGATTTGCCGTTGGGCCACCGGCCTGAAGGTCCAACGCTTCTCACCGCGCGGTGGGTCGTCGGGCACAGGGATGGTAGCCACCGTCTTCTGCGCGATGGCGAAGTGGTGATCGAAGGCGGCAAGATACTCTTTGTCGGGCATGGATTTCCCGGTACGGTCGCCCGCCGGATCGATTTCGGCGAGGCGCTCATCAGCCCTGGTTTCATCGATCTCGATGCGCTTTCGGATCTCGACACGACGATCCTGGGCATCGATCATCATCCCGGCTGGGCAAAGGGCCGCGTCTGGCCTCGGTCCTATGTGGAAGCCGGGCCTTATGAGATGTACTCAGCCGAAGAACTGGCGTTTCAGAAGCGCTTTGCATTCGGGCAGCTTCTCCAGAACGGCATAACCACGGCTGCACCCATCGCCTCGCTCTTCTACCGTGAATGGGGCGAGACCGTCGCCGAGTTCGATGCCGCGGCAGACGCCGCCGGCGATCTTGGCATGCGCGTCTATCTGAGCCCCGCATATCGCTCCGGCGGCATGGTTCTTGAAAGCCCGGACAAGATCGTTCCCGTCTTCGACGAGGAGCGCGGCTTTCAGGGACTGCGCGACGCAATCGCCTATATCGAACGCCAGAACGGGCGTCATGGCGATCTGGTTCGCGGCATGCTTGCGCCTGATCGCGTGGAAACCTGCACACTCGACCTGTTGAAGCGGACGGATGCTGCCGCACGCGATCTGGATTGCCGGTTCCGCCTGCACATGGCGCAGGGCACGATGGAGGTCGACACGGTGCGGGCGCTGCATGGCAGCACGGCGCCGGTCTGGCTGGCGAAGGTCGGTCTCTTGAGTGAAAGAATGATCGCACCGCATGCCACAAACGCCACCGATGAGGATCTGGCGCTCTACACGGACAACGGCGTTTCCATCGTCCATTGCCCGCTGGTTTCCGGCCGCAGCGGTGGCGCGCTCAACTCATTCTCGAAGTGCCGCGCGCGCGGCATCAACATCGCCATGGGAACCGACACTGCCCCGCCCGACATGCTGATGAATCTCCTGGTCGGCCTCATCACCTGCCGAATGAGTGACGGTGCGCCTGATCGGGTGCGCTGCGCGGACCTTTTCGACGCTGCGACACTCGGCGGTGCAAAAGCGCTTGGCCGCGACGACATCGGGCATCTCTCGGCCGGCGCACGCGCGGATATCGCCGTCTTCCGGCTTGACGACACGGCCATGGCGCCCTCGGTCGACCCGATCACAACCCTTGTGACCGGCGGTTCGGGCAAGGTCACGCAGGCGGTCTTCGTGGACGGGCGTGTCTCCATGTGGAACCGCGCCGTTGCCGGGATCGACATGCAGGCGGCGCGCGCCCGTGCGCAGGCGCAGTACGACGGGCTCATCGCCAAATATCCGGAGCGAAGCTGGGGGCATCCAGCGGTCTCCGAGATATTTCCCCCTAGCTATCCGATAGAGGTGGAAGATCATGGGTGAAGCGGACAAACCAGTCATCGATGTTCGCGAGTTGCGGGTCGAGTTTCCTGGCCGCCGGGGAAGCGTAACCGCATTGTCGGACGTTTCGCTTTCCATCAAGGCGGGTGAGATATTGGGCGTGGTCGGTGAATCGGGTGCCGGCAAGTCCATGACGGGCCTGGCGATCCAGGGGCTGCTGGAACGTCCCGGTCATATTTCCGGCGGGGAAATCTGGCTCGCAGGACGGCGCATTGATCAGTTGAACGACCAGGCGATGGAGCAGATACGCGGCCGTGAAATCGGTGCGATCTTCCAGGATCCCCTGACCTCGCTCAACCCGCTGTTCACCGTTGGCGCGCAACTGGGGGAGACGATCCGCCAGCATCTGCCTGTTTCGAAGCGTGAGGCGAAACTGCGTGCAATCCAGCTTCTGCGGGATGTCGGCATCCCCTCACCGGAAGAGCGGGTCAAGCAGTATCCGCATCAGTTCTCCGGGGGCATGCGGCAGCGTGTCGTTATTGCGCTTGCATTGGCGGCGTCGCCGAAGCTGGTGATCGCCGATGAGCCGACGACGGCGCTCGATGTTTCCATCCAGGCGCAGGTGATTTCCCTTTTGCGCAAGCTCTGCAAGGAGAAGCAGACGGCCGTGATGCTCGTGACCCATGATATGGGCGTCATCGCCGAGGCGGCAGACCGTGTTGCGGTCATGTATGCCGGGCGTCTCATCGAGCTTGGCCCGGTGGAGCAGGTGCTCCACGCTCCGCGTCACCCTTATACGCAGGGCCTGATGGCGTCGATCCCCTCTCTTGACGGTCGCGTGGAGAAACTGAGCCAGATCGACGGCTCCATGCCGCGTCTGGATGCGATCCCGATCGGCTGTGCCTTCAGCCCGCGCTGCAGCCATGCCGGCCCGCGTTGCCTGAAGGAACGGCCCGAACTCACTTTTGCAGGCGAAGGCGCAAGCGCCTGCTGGCTCAACGCGGGAGGAACCGCATGACGATGCAAACGGGCGAAACGGCCGCACTGACGGTCTCGCGGCTGACCAAAACCTTCGATGTTTCGGCTCCCTGGCTCAACCGGGTTGTGGAGCGCAAGCCACGGCAATTGCTACAGGCGGTCGATGATGTGAGTTTCAGTGTGCCCGCCGGCGGCTGCCTTGCGATTGTTGGCGAAAGCGGGTGCGGAAAGTCGACGGTCGCCCGTCTGGTCACCGGTCTTTACAGACCGAGCGCCGGCGATCTGAACTTTGCCAATGGGCGCGATGGAAAGACCCTCAGAGCGCAGATGATCTTTCAGGATCCCTACGCCTCGCTCAATCCACGCTGGTCGGTGAAGAACATCATTGCGGAGCCGTTGCGGGAACTGAAGCTGCGCACCGGCGCTGCGGAAATCACCGAGCGTGTTGAGGAACTCCTGCGGATTGTCGGTCTTTCACCGTCGGATGGCGAAAAGTACCCGCATGAGTTTTCCGGCGGCCAGCGGCAGCGCATCTCCATTGCACGTGCGCTTGCAAGTGAGCCCGAATTTCTGGTCTGCGACGAGCCGACATCGGCACTCGATGTTTCGGTGCAGGCGCAGGTTCTGAACCTGATGCGCGAGTTGCAGGATCGGCTGGGGCTGACTTACCTGTTCATCAGCCACGATATGAGTGTGGTCCATCATATGTCCGACCGGGTGGCCGTGATGTATCTGGGGCGCATCGTGGAGGAGGGCGATACGGAAGAAATTTTCGCGCGCCCCCTGCATCCCTACACGCAGCTTCTGTTGCAGACGATCCCGAACGTGCGAACCCCGAACCGGGATCGCGAGCCGGCCAATGGCGAGGTGCCAAGCCCTCTCAACCCGCCGTCCGGCTGCACGTTTCACCCGCGCTGCCCGCTTGCGACCGCCCGGTGCTCAAGCGAGGCCCCGAAGATCAGGACCTCTTCGAGCGGAGCGCGCATAGCCTGCCATATGGTCGATGTTGAGGAGTAGAGGGGAAGCCCCTGCTGCGCGGTCCGCGGGAGCAGGGCGATCCGTGCGGTGAATTATGAAAGGGCAGCTTTCAGATCGTGTGACAGGTCGCGGATCTCAGTCAGGTCGAGTTCGGATTCGACGTGTTCCAGATGATGCCCCATCAGGTCAGAGGCCTTGCGGGTGTCACCTTTCGAAATGGCCTTCACGATCTCGATATGTTCGTCCGGGCCGCAATTGAAACGGGAGGTGTTGCGGTAGACGGCAGTTATCAGCGAGGACCGAGCAATGAGGTCCCGCATGGTCGTGAAGAGAAAGTCAGAGCCGGTGATTTCGGCAAGCAGCAAGTGAAAGCCGCCAGACAGTTTGATGATATCCGTCGTCTGGTCCTTTGCATTCGCTTCGCGCTCCAGGGCGACGTGGTCGCGCAGGCGCTTGGTGTCGGCCTTGCTGATGTGGCTGCAAAGCCGTTCGACGATCCGGTGCTCGACGGTGCGGCGTATGAAGAAGACGTCTTTGGCTTCGTCTACGGTCGGTTTGTAGACGAACGCCCCCCGGTTGGGGATGATCGTCACAAGCCCGTCACGCTCCAGAAGCGTCAACGCCTGGCGAATGCGGGCACGGCTTACGCTGAAGATCGAAGCCAGTTGACCTTCTTTCAACTGAACGCCGGGCCGCAGTCTGCGCTCGGCGATCGACAGCCAGATCCGTTCAACGATCTGATGCGTCGATACTCCAGTCTGCTCACTCATGCCGCTCCCTCCATTGTGCGGGTAGACAAGCGTGATGCGGAGCAAAAAGTCAACTTGTGAGCGTGTTTTTCATTGCAATATTGTCAACAATGTTGGATGATATTGTAGATTATAATGACACCCATCGAGAACGGTATGGAATTTGATTTCGAGCAGTTGGAGCCGCAGAGCCGTTACCGGCTGCTGACGAATTTCATTGGGCCGCGACCGATCGCGCTGGTCTCGACCCGCTCTGAAACGGGGCGCAACAATGCCGCTCCCATGAGCTTCTTCAATGTCTTCTCGCACGATCCGGCCATTGTCGTGCTGGGCATTCAGCCGCGCCTTGGCGGGGCGGAGAAGGACACGATGGTCAACATCCGCCGCACCGGCGCTTTTGCTGTCAATATGGTGGATATGGCCATTTCCCGGCAGATGCTGGTCTGTGGCCTGGGCTTTGAAAGCGGGGTGGATGAGCTGGAGGTCTCCGGGCTTACGGCGGTTGAATGCCGCAAGGTGGAGGCGAGCTACGCGCAGGAGGCGCCGTGCGTTTTCGAATGCCGGGTGGAGCGTCTGATCGACTATCCCCGGCGTACGCTCGTTCTGGGCGAGGTTGTTCACATGCATGTGCGCCAGGACTGTCTCGACGCCGAAAGCCGCTATGTGGACCCGGAACGATATCAACCCATCGCCCGCCTCCATGCCGATAATTACATCGTTTCCGATCGTCAGTTCGTTTTGAAGGCGCCAGACATTGACGACTTTTCAAAACCGCCTTGCGATTAATCCCTTCCGAAGGTTGCCGTAATGCATATTCGCATCATCAATCCAAACTCCACGGCGTCGATGACCAGACAGGCTCTGGAGCGCGCGCTGGTCGTCAAGAATGCGGATACGCAGGTTTCCGCCGTCAACCCGCTCGATACGCCATTGAGCATCGAGGGCGGCGCCGACGAGGCCATGGCCGTTCCCGGTCTGCTGTCCGAAATTATCAGGGGCGAGGCTTTGGGGGTGGATGCCTACATAATCGCCTGTTTCGACGATCCGGGCCTGCATGCAGCCCGTGAAGTTGCGCGAGGCCCGGTCCTGGGCATCTGTCAGGCTGCGGTGCAGGTCGCGATGACCATCAGCAGGCGCTTCTCGGTCATCACCACTTTGCCGCGCTCAGTTCCCATTATTGAGGAACTGGTCAGCGCATACGGTGCTGATCGCCATTGCCGCAAGGTGCGATCCATAAACTTGCCGGTCCTGAGCCTGGAGGAAAGTCCGGTTGAGGCAGAAGCGCTGCTCCTCCGGGAGATTGAGCGATCCACCCTGGAGGATGGTGCCGAAGCGGTTATCCTGGGTTGTGCTGGCATGAGCACACTTTGTGACCGGCTGACGGAGGTATCGGGCGTGCCCGTGATCGATGGTGTGACGGCGGCAATGAAGCTTGCCGAAGCGCTTGTCGTTGCAGGTTACACGACGTCGAAAGTGAATTCCTACAACTACCCTCGCGAAAAGAGTGCCGGCTGCGTGGTTTGCGCCTGAAGACAGCGGAGTTTGTCGGCTTCCACCTGCGTGTTTGGCGATGCCTCCCGTGTTCTTAATACGGTGTTGTCATGTCTGGATGGCGCCGTTGGGCAGTGCTACCTGTTCGGCGGTTCGCCCCCGAGGTCTTCTCGCCACCGAAGTTGGACCTCGTGGCCTGATACTGCGGCACGGTTATTCCTCTTTTCTCACGACAACTGGAATTCCATTCCTAGGCCTCCCCGGTATGCGGTGCGATAAGCACGGGGCAAGTTGTCATGCCGCAGCAGGCAAGGGTTTGATCAGGTGAATGTAAAGATGCTAATGCGGTGCCAAACCGTCCGAATGTGGACTTTGAGCTGACTTACCGGCGCTTGTGCGTCGTCTCCGCATGTGCGGCATTCACCACAGAGAATTAAATGACCTACCCGCTCACACCCCGTGAAGCTTCCCTGCGAGGCCTCCGATGAACCGCGTCGCCCCCCCTCAGACTCCGGTTGCCGTTCCCATGGTCACGTTCGAGAACGTCATCAAGCGCTTCGGCGGAACGGGGAAGCAGCCCGAATTTACCGCGCTTGACGGCGTGAACATGGTTGCCCCCCGTGGCGCGATCACCGGCATCATCGGCAGGTCGGGCGCTGGCAAGTCGACGCTTATCCGGCTGGTCAATGGTCTGGAGAAAACGACTTCGGGACGGGTCGTCGTTGACGGCGTCGACGTGGGCGATCTTCCCGAAACGGGCCTGCGCGATCTGCGCCGCCAGGTTGGAATGATCTTCCAGCACTTCAATCTTCTCTCGTCGCGTACCGCCTTCGACAATGTGTCGCTGCCGCTCGAGATCGCGGGGATGGACCGCAAGACGATCCGCAATCGCGTCGCACCGCTGCTCGACCTCGTCGGTCTTGGTGACAAATCCGACCGCTATCCGGCAGAGCTTTCCGGTGGACAGAAACAGCGTATCGGAATTGCCCGGGCGCTCGCGACGGAACCGAAGCTCCTGCTGTCGGATGAGGCAACATCAGCTCTCGACCCGGAGACGACGCAGTCGATCCTCGAGCTCCTCAAGACAATCAATCGTGACCTCGGCCTCACCGTTCTCCTCATCACACATGAGATGGAGGTGGTGAAGACGATTGCCTCGCAGGTCGCGGTGATCGACAAGGGCAAGATTGTCGAAAATGGCAGCACATTCGACGTGTTCACCGCGCCCAAACACGAGACCACCCGTTCGCTCCTGTCGGCTGTGATCGGCGCCAAGCTGCCGGAATGGATCAGCGCCGATCTGAAGCAGGCGCCGGCTGAAGGTGCGCGCGCGCTGGTGCGGCTGGTCTTCTTCGGGGACACGGCCTTCCAGCCGCTGACCGCGCGTCTGGTGGCCGAGATCGGACCGGACGTGAACATCCTGGCCGGCGCGATCGACGAGATCGCCGGTGAGCCCTACGGATCTCTTGTCGTTTCCTATCCCGCCGATCCGGATACGCTCAGAAGGGCCGACGACTTCTATCGGCAGACCGGACTTTACACGGAGGTGCTCGGCTATGGCGCCTGACATGCTCGTTTCCCTTCTCTGGAAGGCTTTCCTGCAGACCATGTACATGGTGGCTGCTGCGGGTTTCATCGGTTCGCTCATTGGCCTGCCGATCGGCATCTTCCTCGCGACCAGCGGGAAGGGCGAATTGTTCCCTGCGCCGACCGTCAACAAGATCGTCGGCGCGACCGTCAACGCTGCACGGTCCACGCCGTTCATTATTCTCGTTGTGGCGATCATTCCCTTCACGCGACTGATCGCCGGGACCTCGATCGGAACCGCTGCAGCAATCGTGCCGCTGACGATTGCGACCATTCCCTTCGTCGCGCGGCTGATCGAAACCTCGATCCGCGAAGTCGACAAGGGCTTGATCGAGGCGGCAAGGGCCATGGGCGCGACGCCGTTCCAGATCGTCACAAAGGTCCTTTTGGCGGAAGCTCGCCCGGGAATTATCCTCGGCCTTACGCTGACGCTCGTAAGCCTTGTGGGCTATTCCGCCATGGTCGGTGCGGTTGGCGGTGGTGGTCTCGGTGACCTCGGCATCCGCTACGGTTACCAGCGCTTCATGCCGGAAGTCATGCTTGCTGTCGTGGTCGTGCTGATCGTGGTCGTCCAGGCGATCCAGAGCGCAGGCGACATGCTCGCACGCCACTTCGACAAACGGACCCGCAAAAACTGAATTTCGTGTACTTTGAGAAGGAAAGAACCATGAAGAAGATCATACTTGCGGCTGCGCTCACAGTCTTTGCCGCCGGCTCAGCGCTTGCAGAGGACATCAAGGTCGGCGTCACCCCCGGCCCGCATGCCCAGATCATGGAGAAGGTCAAGGAAATCGCCGCGACCAAGGGTCTGAACATCGAGATCCTCGAATTTTCCGACTATGTCGTGCCGAACCAGGCCCTGGCCGATGGCGACCTCCACGCCAATTCCTTCCAGCACCAGCCCTATCTCGACAATCAGGTCACTGATCGCGGCTTCGGCATCGTCAGCGTCGCCTCGAACGTCAATTTCCCGATGGGCATCTATTCCAAGAAGGTGAAGAGCCTCGACGAACTTGAGGATGGCGCCTCAGTCGCCATTCCGAACGACCCGACGAACGGTGGGCGCGCGCTGCTGCTGCTCGCGGACAAGGGGCTCATCAAGGTCGACGAGGCCAAGGGCGTTAAGGTCACCATTGCCGACGTGACCGAAAACCCCAAGAACATCCAGATCATCGAACTGGACGCCGCCCAACTGCCGCGCTCTCTCGATGATGTCGACGCGTCTGCCATCAACACCAACTACGCCATCGAAGCCGGGATGAACCCGAAGACGGACTCGATTGCGCTGGAAGGCGAGAAGGCTCCCTACGTGAACGTCATCGCCGTTCGCCTGGAAGACCAGGATACCGAGTGGCTGAAGACGCTGATCGCTTCCTACCACAATGACGACGTGAAGGCCTTCATCGCCGAAGAGTTCAAGGGCGCTGTGATCCCCAGTTGGTGATACCTGCTGAGGAAATTTAAAGGAGGCCGCGTTCCCTGAGCGCGGCCTTATGGCCTTGTCGGGTGTCAGGTCGGCAACGATCTTCCTCACCCGGTTGTTCTCATCCTAAAGCTGACCCAGGCGTTTGACCTCCGACGGTGTCAACCCGCCATAACGCTTGCGCCAGTTGTAGAAGGTCGCGTCACTGATGTCCGCCTTTCGGCACACCTCCGCGACCGACGCGCCTTCATCCGCCTGACGCAGAATGAAAGCGATCGGCGCCTCCGAAAACTTCGACTTCTTCATGGAACTCTCCTTCTCCCAGAGCAGGGATCATAATTGGAAAATTCCAGATCAGAACGCTCCGAAAATCGGGGAGCAGCTCAGACCCTACGCGCCGTCAACATTCGAAGGCCGGGCGGAAATCGCAAGCACAGGCAAACGGCGTGGGGCATGCCCCAGAATTGAGCAGGGATGCCGCCACACCACTTTCCGATCGAAATCGTAGTCCGGGCGTGCGGCATCCGCCGGAGGACGGGAGCCTGACGCCGGCAGGAGAGCGGATCGATCCATTCAAGACTCCAATCTTGAAGATGGTTAGAACCGTTTGCCGACTTTCAGCCCGAACGTGTGATCCTGGCGCGCATTTCCGAAGGCGGTTCGATAGTCGAAGCCAAGCGTCCACGCCTGCGGAAGCTCCGCATCGAGTGACAGGCCCAGCGTCACGTAACTCCTGTTGGAGGCTTCGACGTCGAGCCAGTAGGGCAGGTGATCCAGGTCGATATAGCCCAGGTGCGCCCGGCTCGACCCGGCGAAGTCGTGAGTGTATTCGACCCGCGCTCCTGGTGTCAGCGTGCCCCAGCTCCTTTTGAACGCATATTCTGCACGAAGACCGATCACGCCGGAAACCGTGTCGATGGTCTGGTCTCCGTAGCGTAGGCCGAAAGCGCCTCCGCCTTCCTCAGCGAAGCCGTCGAGCCATGTCCGGGACATCTCGATGCGGCCGTAGGGCGAAAGGAGCCATGTTTCGTCGCGTAACTCGTAAGCTGCGCTCAACGATCCGAAGACCTGTTGCCCTGACCTGCTGCCGGTGGCGAAATCGCCGGTGGCGGTGACATAGCGTTGGCTGTCGAAGTCGAGCCAGCTTGCACCGATGAGCCCGTCGATGAAAAAATTGTTGGCAGGCTTGTAGCTTCCATAGAGTGCGGCGCTGTAGGCGAGCCCCGTATTTTCGGTGCCGTTTCCGCCGATATCGGTATGATCACGGCCGAACCCGACCCCGAACCCGGCGATGAACCTGTCGGAAAAGCGGTAATCGATGCCGGCGCTCACCCCAACGAGCGTGCCGTCGAGATCAATGCCGCCCTTGTCGCTTTGGCTGAAATCGACGAAGCCGCCGGTCCAGATTGCATAGGGTCCGAGATCCATGCCACGGCCATCCGAAGCGCCCGGTCCATTCGACTGGCCCTTGGCCAGCGCCCCATTGCCAGACCCGCCGGAAGATTGCGGAGTATAGCCGAGAAGACCGGGCACATCGGCTCCTGCCTCGTTCAGTGCGCGGGCCGCTTGGTCGCCGCGCTGCCCGTTTTCATTATAGCCCAACCGCACGTTCAGGCTGTTCCTGCGACGGTCGCCTTCGTCGTGCAACTGCTCGAGCCGGCCGTTGAAATTATGTGTCTGCACCCGCGCGAAGCGCTTCGCGGTATCGGTCTGCGCCCTCAGCAGCCCGAGGACTTCCGCGTCCAGCGTGGGGTCGGGCCGTGCAAGAACGGTGAAGGAGATCGTTCCGGGAGCCGAAGTGCCGTGTACGCTTGAAAGTGTGAACCGGATGTCTGCGCCACCCGAAAAGGTCGGGCTGGATGCGAAGACGAGCAGGAAACTCTGCCCGTTCTGTTCGATATGCGCGGAACCGGCGCTGCTGTCGGATATGTCGATCATCGCCGCGCCGGTAAACGGACCTCCGGTCGCGCCGTCCGTGAGTTCGACGGACGCCGTCTGGCCCGCGTTGATCGCGACGGTGCGGGACATCACGGTCGGGGCAGAAGACGCCCGCGTGACCGTGACCGTATAGGTGCGTGTGGTTGTGCCGTCCTGTGCCATGACCACGACAGGTATCGCTGTTGCTCCGACTGCGAGGGCGAGCGGCTGGCTGGTGCTGCCGGATGCAACCGTCGTGCCGTTAACGGTGATCGTCGCATTGGCGTTGTCGGCGGTCGGGGTCAGGGTGAGGTTGGTAACGGAATTGGCGACCGCAACGGCATAGTCGAACGTGGCCGCATCGAAAGCGGGATCGAGGGCGCCGGCGCTCGGCGCAAGGCCGGCCAGCGACGCGTTGGAGGATCCGCTGCGCACCCAGGGCGTTCCGGCGGCGTAGGCTGCGGTCAGCGGATTGCCGGGTGTATCGGTGATCGACCCGTCCGCCAGAACATCGAGCCGCAACGAGCCGGTTCCGGAAATACCGGTGACGCTGACCGTATATGTCACGTTGTCCGAGGTGGCGACGCCAGAAATCGCACCCATGGCGCTCCCCGTGGTCGTCAGGACGAAATCCGATGAGTCGACGCCATTCACCGGCTTCGAGAATGTCACCAGGAAATCAATGGCGACCGCATCCGGCGCCGGACTGGCGCTCACAGCGCTGGAGGTTACCGTTGGCGCTATTGTGTCAACGAGGACACCGGTGGTGCTGCCTACGCCGTTGAGAGCCGGGTCGGCAGGCGTGCTGAAGGCGTTTGTAATTATGCCGCCGTTGAGACCGATGGCACTGCCGACCTGAATGCCGTTCAGGTCCAGATCGCCCGGATTGACGGCATATTGGAAGACAAGCGCATTCGATCCGCTTCCGGACACATAGCCGGCATCGACCGTTGCTGCACCGATCACCACCGGAAGACCCGGTGAACCGCCAGATGTGTCGACCAGAACGGTTTCATTGAAGTTGACAGTGAAGGAAAGAACCTCCCCCGCGCGATAATATCCGTTGGCGGGAACACTCACGGAACCGACCACCGGCGGAGCAACGGCGCTTATCTGAAACGAATAGGCCTGGCTGTCGCTGTAGGGGCCGCTGCCAGTGCTGCTATCGGTGGCGGTGACGGTGAAGTTGAATGTTCCGTTTACCGTCGGCGAGCCGGAGAGCACACCAGAGCTGCTCAGGTTGATTCCTGAAGGCAAGGCACCGGCGGTAGTCGAGTAAGTATAAGGCGCGGTGCCGCCGCTGGCGGTTATGGTCTGGGCGTAGGGGACGCCCTGGGTGGCGGGTGGCAGCGTGGCGGGGCTCAATGCGATGACGGGCGCGGCAACGGTAAGCGTATAGGCCCTGCTTCCGCTGTATGGCCCGGTTCCGCCGCTGCTGTCGGTGGCGCTGATGGTGAAATTGAACGTGCCCTCATCCGTTGGCGTTCCGGAAAGCACGCCTGAAGAAGTCAACGTCAGGCCGTCAGGCAACACGCCGGCGGTGGCGGCATAGGTGTATGGACCCGTCCCGCCGCTGGCGGTCAGGGTTTCACTATAGGACGCCCCGACTGTTGTCGCGGAAAGGCTGGCAGGAGCCAGGGTGACCGTGGGTACGGGGTCGTCGTTGACGATGGTGCCCACGCCCTGGCCATCGCCCAAGATAGCGTTTGTTACGTTGGTGATGCTGACGAAAAACCACTCATTGGGTTCGTTGGACGTATCACCGTAGACATTAACAGAGAAGAAATAAGTGCTCTCCCCTGGCGCGATGGTGGCGCCCACGATGCTTTTCGCTTGATAGTCCTCGCCTGCCGTCGATGTGCCATTGGCGGTTGCGATGTCGAACGTTACACCACCGGGTCCGGCAGGCTGGCTGAGCGATATTGTGAACGATATCGCTTGAGTTCCGGAGCCACCCTCGGGAAAGGTGACGTCGTTGATCGTCAGAACCCCAAGGTCGTCGTTCAGGATGGTGCCCGTGGCAGAGGAAGGCACACCGATGGTATAGCCTGAGCCGCTCTGTATGCTAACGATTACAGTCTCGTCCGCCTCCACGGTGACATCGGCAGACGGGTTTATCTCCACGATGCCGCTGGTCGAGCCGGACGGAATGGTCACGGTCAAGGTCTCACCGGTATAGTCGCTGGCATCCGCGCTGCCCGTGTAACCGAGATTGACGATCGTGGATGACGACAGGTTCTGGCTGCGCGTGACCGTGTAAACCAAATTGCCTGCGCTGTCCTCACTCATCGAGGCCGGGCTGACGCTGATGGACACCGACGGTGCGGCGAAAGCCGTCGCTGGCCAGACCAGCACGCCGATCAGAAGCGCAAGACCTGACAGGATGAGCCGGCTCACGGCGAACATCCGCGTAAACCAAGTTTGAGCCTTGGTCCGTAGATGCTGCCATCGAAAATGATCGGGGCGGGTGGGCAGTTTGGAACTGGTGCCGAGCGCCGTCTTCTGGATCACGGCCAAAAGGACGAGCAGGGAAGAGCCTACGAACAGACCTAATCGATACACCAATAGCGTAAAATCTGCCATCGCGGGTTTTCCCCTCGTCTGGCGAATGCATCCATTTGGATACTATCGCTCTGCATTATCCCCCGCCCGTTTGGAAGGGGGCATCTATCCAACCCTTCCTCTAATAAAGAAAGTTGTGCAGTAGATTCCATCATTCAATTCTGATGAATTCTGACGGTTCTTGTGAAAATATTCGAATAGGCGACATGCATCGTTCCGCTGGGCGGGTTTCAGCTCGAACTATTCCGTGAGTGATGGGGCCGGGTTGTTGGCAAAGCCGGCTTGGCAATTACGCTTCATGTGAGCCATTTCGATGCCAGCCAGAGTGACGGTGGCCGAACAGAATGCCTTGAAATCCAGCATCGTCCGCACCCTCCGTGTGATGCGGCGATGATCCTGCCCGGTTCGCTTGGTAAGGTATTGGCTCTTACCGATATGGATCGCCTTCACTGCTCGGCGGGACTGATCCTTAAAGAGGTTCTCGGCGTTGCAGCAAGCGAAAAGTTTGCAACAGAACCGACCAGATATGAGGTCAACGCCACTGCCGCTTACACGGATCAGAGCGCCCAAATAGCCTGGCAATACCGGCCTCTCACGACAAGGCCCCATAGGAGAATGAAAAAAGGGGCGGGAATATCCCGCCCCCTCTGCCTTGAAGAGCCTACTGCCAGGAGGCGACGAGCTCGTCATAAGAGACGGTCTTGGGCGCTTCGCGCTCGTTCTCGATAGCCGGCTTCGGCGCGCCTTCTGCCGCAATCCAATCCGCAGCGTCGGTTTCTTCGTTCATGACCGGGCCAAGGTCGCCCTGGATGCCAGCGCGTTCCAGACGCTCCATCACACGCTCCATATCGGCACAGAGGCTGTCGAGCGCATCTTGAGCCGACTTCGCGCCGGACATGGCATCACCGATGTTCTGCCACCACAGCTGAGCGAGCTTCGGGTAATCCGGGACATTGGTGCCTGTGGGCGACCAACGCACACGGTCCGGGGAGCGGTAGAACTCGACGAGACCGCCAAGTTTCGGCGCACGATCCGTAAAGCTCTCATGCTGGATGGAGGATTCTCGGGTGAACGTCAGGCCAACGTGGGATTTCTTCACGTCGACGGTCTTGGAACCCACGAATTGCGCGTAGAGCCAGGCGGCTTTGGCGCGGTCCTCTGGGGTGGATTTCATCAGCGTCCAGGAGCCCACATCCTGATAGCCGACCTTCATGCCATCTTCCCAGTAAACCCCATGCGGGCTGGGTGCGAGACGCCATTTCGGCGTGCCGTCCTCGTTCATCACCGCCGGGCTGTCGACCAGAGGCGCCACGAAGGTGGTATACATGAACATCTGCTGAGCGATGTTGCCCTGACCCGGAACCGGGCCAGCCTCGGAGAAGGTCATGCCCATGGCGGATGGCGGGGAGTATTTGTTCAGCCAGTCGATGGCTTTCTCCACCGCATAGACTGCCGCCGGAGAGTTCGCCGCCCCGCCACGCGCCATGCAGGCGCCGACCGGCTGGGAGTTCTCGTTCACGCGGATGCCCCATTCATCAACCGGAAGGCCGTTGGGTTCGCCCTTGTCGCCCATACCCGCCATGGACATCCATGCGTCGGTGTAACGCCAGCCGAGCGAGGGGTCTTTCTTGCCGTAATCCATCGAACCGTAGACTTTGACACCGTCGATCTCGCGCCCGGTGAAAAATTCGGCGATGTCCTCATAGGCCGACCAGTTGACCGGAACACCGAGATCGTACCCGTATTTCTCTTTGAACTCGGCCATGATCGCGGGATCGTTGAACCAGTCGTAGCGGAACCAGTATAGGTTCGCGAACTGCTGGTCGGGAAGCTGATAGAGCTTGCCATCGGGCGCGGTGGTGAACTGGGTGCCAATGTAATCATCGAGATCGAGACCAGGATTGGTCACATCCGCACCTTCGTTCGCCATAAAGTCAGTCAGGTTGCGCACCTGTTGATAGCGCCAGTGCGTGCCGATCAGGTCGGAGTCGTTGACATAGGCGTCATAAATATTCTCGCCCGACTGCATCTGGGTCTGAAGCTTCTCGACGACGTCGCCTTCGCCGATCAGATCGTGCGTGATCTTGATGCCGGTGATGGCCTCGAACGCCGGCGCAAGCACCTGAGATTCATATTCATGCGTGGTGATGGTCTCGGAGACCACTTTGATCTCCATGCCCGCAAAGGGCTGGGCCGCGTCGATGAACCACTGCATTTCGGCTTCTTGATCAGCGCGAGACAGCGCGGACATATCGCCGATTTCAGCATCCAGGAAGGCCTTCGCGGCATCCATGTCGGCAGAAGCCGGCGCCGACCAAAGGCCGAGGCACAGCGCCAGTGCGGTGGTTGTCTTGAGACGTTGGTTCATTGGTTTCCTCCCTAAGTGAACCTCTGGTTTTGGGTTTCGATCAGTCGCGGGGCCTCCTCAGACCCAGCGAAATACGACGGCTGCAAAAATCAGGCAGACGACAAGCGCGAGCGCCTGGTTCGCGCTGACCAGGCCGAGCCACGCAAGATTGATGAAGGCTGAGCCAAGAAGGGTGATGAACAAACGATCCCCCCGCGTGGTCTCAATGCCCAGAACACCAACCCGCGGCGTTTCGGGGAATTTGATCGCCAGAATGGTGAAGATCACCAAAAGCGTTGCAATGGTTCCGAAAAAGGCGGCAGTCGGCCACGTCCATGCCATCCAGTCCATGTCTAGATCCTCCTGTCAGACCCGGCCGAGCGCGAAGCCCTTGGCGATGTAGTTGCGCACGAAGTAGATAACGAGCGCGCCCGGTACGATGGTGAGCACGCCTGCGGCGGCCAACACGCCCCAGTCCACACCTGCCGCACCCACCGTGCGGGTCATGGTGGCGGCGATGGGCTTGGCTTCCACAGAGGTCAGCGTACGTGACAGCAAGAGCTCGACCCACGAAAACATGAAGCAAAAGAATGCGGCCACACCGATCCCGCTGGCGATCAGCGGCATGAAGATTTTCACGAAAAAATGCCCAAAGCTGTAGCCGTCGATATAGGCGGTCTCGTCGATCTCTTTCGGCACACCACGCATGAAACCTTCGAGGATCCAAACGGCGAGCGGCACGTTGAAGAGACAATGCGCCAATGCCACGGCGATATGCGTGTCAAAGAGCCCGATCGAGGAGTAGAGCTGAAAGAATGGCAGCGCGAATACCGCAGGCGGCGCCATTCGGTTGGTCAAAAGCCAGAAGAAAAGATGCTTGTCGCCCAGGAAGTTGTAGCGCGAAAACGCATAGGCGGCAGGCAAAGCCACGGCGAGCGAGATCACCGTGTTCATCACCACGTAGATCATCGAATTGACATAGCCCATATACCACGCCTCATCGGTGAGGATCGTGATGTAGTTGGCAAATGTCAGATCGCGCGGCCAAAGCGAGAAGCCCCCAAGAATTTCTGCGTTGGTCTTGAGGCTCATGCTCAACAGCCAGTAGATCGGCAACATGAGGAACAGAAGATAGAGCGTCATCACCACGGTGCCGCCCTTCACCCTCGGGAAGCTGCGGGATTTGACGGCGGCGGGGGACTGTGCGGCTGCATCCGTCATCTCAGGCGCCCTTTTTGTCGAGGTTGACCATCACGGTGTAGAAGACCCAGGAGATCGACAGGATCACGAGGAAGTACATCAGCGAGAAGGCCGCAGCTGGTCCAAGATCGAACTGGCCCAGAGCCATCTTCACGAGGTCGATGGACAAAAGCGTCGTCGCATTTCCCGGACCACCGCCCGTCACCACGAAGGGTTCGGTATAGATCATGAAACTGTCCATGAAGCGCAGCAAGATCGCGATCATCAACACGCCCGTCATCTTGGGCAGTTCGATGAACCGGAACACTTTCCAGCGGCTGGCCTGATCGATCCGAGCGGCCTGATAATAGGCGTCGGGGATGGATTTAAGACCGGCAAAGGCCAAGAGCGCTACAAGCGAGGTCCAGTGCCAGACATCCATCACGATGATGGTGATCCACGCAGAAATCGTGTCCTGGGTGTAATTGTAATGAATGCCCAGCGCGTCGAGCGTGTAGCCCAGAAGACCGATGTCGACGCGACCGAATATCTGCCAGATCGTGCCGACCACGTTCCAGGGGATCAGCAGAGGCAGGGACATGACCACGAGGCAGAAAGAGGACCAAAAGCCCGATTTCGGCATGTTCAGAGCCACGAGAATGCCCAGCGGAATTTCGATGGCAAGGATGATGCCTGAGAACATCAACTGACGTTGCAGCGCATTCCACATGCGCTCGTCGGAGAGCATTTCCTCGAACCACTCGAGCCCCGCCCAGAAGAACTGGTTGTTGCCGAACGTGTCCTGTACAGAATAGTTGACCACCGTCATGAGCGGGATCACGGCCGAAAAGGCAACGAGCACCAGCATCGGCAGCACAAGGAACCATGCTTTGTGATTGGTTGTTTTCTGTTGCATCACGCGGCCTCTGCGCTTTCGGGCGCCACGCGCCAATCATTCGCATAGACATTCACCCGCGATGGGTCGAAGGTGATGCGTGTCATGTCCGCGCGCACCGGATCGTCCTCGTCCGCGATGATGTTGATGTCCTGTCCAAAGAACTCGGCGCGTATGATCTTGTGACGCCCCGCATCCTCTACGCGGCGCACTCTCACAGGAAGGCCGTCCGTCTCGCTAAGCCGCGCGAACTCGGGTCGCACGCCGATCTCCACCTTGCCGTCCATGGGCGCATAACCTGCGCCAAGCGCGATTTCGCAGCCGTTGATATAGGCTTTCGCGCCCTCGACCTTGGCCGGGATGACATTCATGCCTGGCGAGCCGATGAAATAGCCCACAAAGGTATGCGCGGGACGTTCGAACAGCTCCTCTGGCGTGCCGATCTGAACCACGCGGCCGTCATACATCACCACCACTTTGTCAGCGAAGGTCAGCGCCTCCGTCTGGTCATGGGTCACGTAAATCATGGTGTGACCGAAATCGTGATGCAGTTTCTTCAGCTGGGTGCGCAGCTCCCACTTCATATGGGGGTCGATGACGGTCAGAGGCTCATCGAACAAGAGTGCGTTCACGTCCTTGCGCACCATGCCGCGGCCCAGAGAAATCTTTTGCTTGGCGTCAGCGCCAAGTCCCCGTGCCTTTTTGCGCAGCATGTCCTCCATGCCGATCATCCGCGCGATTTCCTGTACGCGCTCTGCAACATAGGTCTCATTATGGCCCCGATTCCTGAGCGGAAAGGCCAGATTGTCATGCACGGTCATCGTGTCGTAGACCACCGGGAACTGGAAAACCTGCGCGATGTTGCGCTCTGCCGTGGGGGCGCCGGTGACGTCGATGCCATCGAACAAGATACGCCCCTGTGACGGCATCAACAGACCCGAAATGATATTGAGAAGCGTGGACTTGCCGCAGCCCGACGAGCCCAGAAGCGCATAGGCCGCGCCGTCTTCCCATTCGTAATTGAGTTCCTTGAGCGCATAGTCACGTTCCGAAGCGGCATTCGGATTGTAGGAATGCGCAAGGTTATCGAGTGTAATCCTGGCCATGATCGCGCCTCCTCACGCCGCCGCTGCGTAGGCAGCAGGCGCAACAAGCCCGCCGTCTTCGCTGAATACATAGACATGACGGGGATCAAGCCAGACATCGAGCGCGGCGCCGATCTCAAGATCATGCACGCCGTGAATCAACCCCACCCAACGCGCGCGATCGTGGTCGAGATGGACAAAGGTTTCCGAACCGGTCAGCTCTGTCACATGCAGCTGTGTGGTGAATTTCATCGCGTTTTCGGAATGCTGCACGATTTCGAGATGGTTGGGACGGAATCCCGCCGTGTAACGCCCATCCGCCAGTTCAGCGAGCTTGCCGGTCGCAACGGCGCTTTGTCCGTCGCCGAACATCAATCGATCACCGGTCTTGGAGATCTGCAGGAAATTCATCGGTGGATCGGAGAAAACCCGCGCCGTTGTCGCATCGACTGGCTTGCGATAGACCTCGGGCGTTGGCCCAAATTGGGTGATTTGGCCCTCCCAAAGCGTCGCAGTGTTGCCCCCCAGCAAGAGCGCTTCTTCGGGTTCCGTCGTCGCATAGACGAAGATCGATCCGGACGCCGCGAAAATCTTCGGGATCTCCACCCGCAGCTCTTCGCGCAGTTTGTAGTCAAGGTTCGCCAAAGGCTCATCCAGCAGCACAAGCCCGGCGTTCTTGACCAAAGCCCGTGCCAGAGCACAGCGCTGTTGCTGCCCGCCCGAGAGTTCCAGAGGCTTGCGGTCCAGCATCGGCGTCAGCTTCATCAACTCCGCCGTTTCCCGCACCCGGCGGTCGATCTCCGCCTTGTCCACTCCCATGAGCTTTATCGGAGAGGCGATGTTTTCATAAACGCTCATCGACGGGTAGTTGATGAATTGCTGGTACACCATCGCGACCTTGCGATCCTGCACCCGCATCCCGGTCACGTCTTTGCTGTCCCAGAAAATCCGCCCTGTGCTCGGTTGATCGAGCCCTGCCATCAGACGCATCAGCGAGGTCTTGCCCGACAGGGTCGGCCCCAGCAGAACGTTCATGGTCGCCTTTTCGAGCGTCAGATCGGTCGTGGCAATATGGGTCTGCCCCTCCACGATCTTCGACACGCCCTTCAGTTCCAGCGTCATAAGGTCCTCCTCCCCGCGCTTTATTGAATTTGGCCACTGGCTTTATTCAGCTGCGGTATTCTCCCGCACGGTGGTTGTTCATCCAGTCACCCAGGCGCAGCCTGCCATAGAACCGTTTCGAAGAGAAAGAAGGGGACGCAAACGCAAGGTCGCCCTTTTCAGCAAACGTTACGAAATGGCCGCATCCCGTTGTGTCATGCACAATCCGGCAGCCATGGATGCCGCCGCCGGTCGCAAAAAGAGCGACCGGATAAACACTCTCGTTTCCGCGCACAGACAACCTCCCGAGTTATCGTCCCAACGTAAAAACGAAACAAAGCGAAAATCAAGCGAATTATGTTCGAATATTCAAAATCAGTGACTTAGCCTGCGATTTTCTGCCGCTTTGGAAAAATGCTCACGACACAAGAACGGTAATCGCGATAATTATTCAGGATTTGACGCGTGTTTTGGTGTTTTTCGGGGGGGCGCGAAAAAACGAAGAAAACCGAACATCGTGACCAACACCTTTTCGTCGCGCCCGTGTCTGAACTGGTCGAGAGGGGCGTCTGGAGCGGGTTGCGGATTGGTCGGGACGTTGGCCGCAGAGGCCATTCGTAAGTTCAAATTCGATCTGGCCGTGATCGGCTGTTCCGCGCTCGAGCGCGACGACGACCTGCTCGATTTCGACACTCAGGAAGTCTGCGTGAGTGATGAGATACTGGATCAATCCCGCAAGACGTTTCTCACTGCGGATCACACCAAGTCCTCCCTCAGGGCTATTCCAGGTCCGCGCTGAATGCCGGACTGAGCCGGGTTGAAGAAAATCCAACCCTCGCACACCTGCTGCTGGTGAACATCAAGGACGGACTGAAGATGACTTCGGTCATTCTGCCGACCGGTGTGTCGGTTGGCCTGCTCGGTCTTCTGCTCAGTGCGTATACGCCTGTCTTCGATTGGCTGGGCATGATTTTCTACCCGCTGCTTGCCGTTCTGCAGGTGCCAGAGGCGATGCTGACGGCCAAAGCCATGGCGGCAGCGCTTGCCGAGATGTTCTTTCCTACCGGCATGCTGGGCGATGCGCCGATGCTATCCCGCTACATCTTCGGTGTAACATCGGTCTCGGGTGTCTTGTTCTTTGCAGGTTCCATCCCCTGCATTCTGGCCACCGAGATCCCGGTGAAAGTTCCGCATCTGGTGCTCATCTGGATCATCCGCGTTCTTCTGAGCATCCCACTTGCAGTACTGGTGGCTCATCTCGGACAAATTGTCTGAACGTCAGAGGCAGGGCCCGCCAAACCTGTCCGATTGGTGAACGATGGGCACAGAGATGCAACGAGATACGTGCCGGGCGGTCTTTTGCCCGGCAAAGCGGCCTGAAGAGCCGCGAAGGCCTTTCTTGCTTATGACTATCCGTCTTCCAGTCGGCGTACCCCGTGTGGATCGCAAAGTCCGACGAGGACTTCGTGAAGGCGGGCGACGACTTCAGCACGCGGTGAGACGATCCGCTCAACGATCCCGATCTGCCGCGTAACCTGCGGATTGCCAAAGGCCAACTTCAGCTGCTTTAGTTCATCGGGTTTTCATCGAAACAAGACGGGTGGAAGCGTCTGAGTGATACACCATGGCAGCGCCACGTCCATGCACGCAAACCCGCCTGACGCTTCTCTGTGTCACCAGCCCTTCTCGATGTGAATTACTTCACAAGGGTGGCCTGTTTTTAGAAAAATTGCACTGTCACGCGAGTTTTGGTGTCGACCCGACTAAACGAACGGGGCGGCGTACCAGAACCGGTGTTAGAGCCTTCCGTCACGAACACTGGCATCAGAAGGGCAGCGACGATGAGTTCATCGCAAAGAGCGTTCGGGCGGTTTGCCTGTACTTTTTTTACAGCTCTTTTTCTTTCAGGCGCGGCGTGGGCCCAGACTACGGTGCCGATCGGTACGGTCGAGGCCAACATCGATGGCGCGTCCTATCGCGGGGAAACGTTGCATGTGCCCTCGGAGGGGACGGCTACTGCGGAGGTGCGCGACTTTGGCCCCCTCCGCATGGTGGATATCCAGGCGCATGACCCCGACGCCGCGAGTATTATGCGCGGCGTGCTGAGTGTGGAGTTTGGTATCATCAGCGGCGCAGATGCATCAGCCACCGACGCGTCGGTGAGTTATTTTCCCGAAGGGATGCGGAACTTCTATGTCAGCGATGAAGAGCCCGCTCATGCCTCGGTTACCCTGGAGACCCTGCACATCGACGGCGCGCAGGGAAATGCACGCGGCACGTTCTCTTCGCTTCTGTGCAAGCGCGAAGGCATGATGTCGAAGATCGATACCGAAGATTGCATCACTGTCGAAGGAACCTTCGATACCGTGCTTCATCTCGCGGACTGAGCTGCATCAGGAGACACAAGCGAAGCGATGCAATCGGTTCGGTGTGGTCGCTGTGACGTGACTGGTGCAACTCCATTTCGAGATCACAGAGAGCCGCGCGCCCAGCTTCGAATGGGAAACTCAAGGAACACTCGTTGGCTCGGGGAGGGCGCCCTTCAGCGTCTTCTGCCGGCAACGAGCCAGCAAAAGCAAAATCGGGGAACCAATATGAAAGCGCTAATGGCTGTTTCGGCTCTGGGCATCTCGCTTCTGGCCACCACAACACTGCAAGCCGGCGATGTGATGGTCGTCTATGATGCCTCGGGTTCCATGTGGGGCCAGATCGACGGCGTGCCCAAGATCGAGATCGCCCGGGAGGCGATGAGCGATTTGCTGGCGACCTGGCCAGCTTCCACAAATCTGGGGCTTGTCGCCTATGGCCATCGTGAGAAGGGCCTCTGCTCGGACATCGAAACGGCGATGCCTGTGGGCCCGGTGGATCGCGATGCTTTCCAGCAGGTCGTCAACGGGATCATGCCCTTGGGACGCACGCCTCTTTCGGCAGCGGTGCAGCACGCTGCCGAGGAACTCTCGTGGCGTGACACGCCAGCGACCGTGGTTCTGATTTCTGATGGGGTCGAAAACTGTGACGCAGATCCGTGCGCGTTGTCGGAGCAGCTTGCCAGGCAGGGCGTGGCGTTCACCACCCATGTCATCGGCTTCGATCTGGCCACTGACGAGCACCAACACCTCGCCTGCATCGCCAAGAATACGGGAGGAATGTTCCTGCCTGCTCAAGATGCCGCCCAACTCGCCGCCGCCGTCAAGCAGGTTGGAGAAACCATAGCGAAACCGGTCCCTGAACCGGAGCCGCTCCCCGAACCGGAAGCCGAATTGCCGGCAATGTCGATCAGCGCGCCCGAAACGGCGATGGCGGGCAGCAGCTTCGCCGTGTCCTGGTCTGACCCTGTTCATCCGCGCGACTGGGTGACCATTGTTCCCGTGGGCGCTGATGAGGGCACTTATACGGCTTTCCATCGCGTCGGTTCGGACGGTGGGCGTGACATTGTAGCCCCGGCCGAACCGGGTCTCTACGAGGTGCGCTATGTGCTGAACGATGGGGATGTCACGCTTGCCCGTGCGCCGATCGAAGTCATGGCGGCTGAGGCGTCGATAAGCGCGCCGGAAACGGCGATGGCGGGCAGCAGCTTTGGCGTCACCTGGTCCGACCCCGTTCATCCGCGCGACTGGGTGACCATTGTTCCGGTGGGCGCCGATGAGGGCACCTACACGGTCTTCCATCGCGTTGGCTCGGACGATGGGCGTGACCTTGTAGCGCCGGCTGAACCGGGTCTCTACGAGGTGCGCTACGTTCTCAATGAAGGCGGTGTCACGCTGGCCCGCGCGCCGATCGAAGTCATGGGGGCTGAGGCGTCGATAAGCGCGCCGGAAACGGCGATGGCGGGCAGCAGCTTTGGTGTCACCTGGTCCGACCCCGTTCATCCGCGCGACTGGGTGACCATTGTTCCGGTGGGGGCCGATGAGGGGACCTACACGGCTTTCCATCGGGTGGGCTCGGACGATGGGCGTGACCTTGTAGCGCCGGCCGAACCAGGTCTCTACGAGGTGCGCTACGTTCTCAATGAAGGCGGTGTCACGCTGGCTCGCGCTCCGATAGAAATCACCGGTGCCGAGGCATCCATCACGGGGCCGGAAAGGGTTCGCGCCGGGAACACTCTGCGGTTCTCCTGGTCTGTTCCTGTCCATCCACGTGACTGGGTGACCATTGTTCCGGTGGGCGCCGATGAGGGGGCCTATACGATTTTCCACCGCGTGGGCGCAGATACGCAGCGCGACATAGCTGCTCCCGATGAGCCGGGTCTCTATGAATTGCGCTATGTGCTCAATGAAGGTGGGGTCACGCTCGGTCGGCATGTCGTTGAGGTGGTTGAAGCCACGGCCAGCCTCGATGAAGGGGCGGGCCTGTCGGCCCCTCGGGCTGCCGCACCGGGCGAAACCGTGACTGTTACATGGACCGGAGGTTCGGACGGCGCGGATCAGCGTATTGCGCTGGCTCGGGAAGATCAGGCGCTGTTTGCGTGGATCTCCGCACAACCGATCGATCCGGAGGGGGCATTGACCTTCGTCATGCCCGAGCAGCCCGGTCGCTACGAGTTCCGTTATCTTGACATCTCTGGCCAGGCGGTGCTCGGTCGCGCCATCATTGATGTGGAGTAAGCGAAGCAATGCAGCAAGCTGACCTATCTTCGCGCAGTTCCGGAGGCACGATGAAAACCACAATCGCAATTGCCCTTTTCTCGGCGGCAATGATGACGGGCCTTGTTCCGCATGCCGTACATGCGGATCCACATGCGCAGTTCGTAAACGAGAGCGGCTACACTGCAGTTGACCCGGACCGGTTGCGGGACGAAATCAACGGGGCTCTTTCCCCTGCCAATCCGCGATCTGCCTTTTTGCCCGCCGCTGATATTGGCCCGATACCCCTGTCTGTTTTTGCTCTTGAGATATCTGAACAAGCGCTGGAAAGAGTGCGCTATCGGCTTCGTTACGCGACGAACTGGATTGAGGCGGAGCCGGGCGGCGCACCTCTTCCCATCAGCTATATCGAAGTGGTTCGCTTCAATCTCGGACCAGCCATTCACCAAAACCTCGTTGACACGCTGGGTCGTGAAAACGTGGCGAATGCCAGTGAATTCGGTGTTGGCCCACATTCGGGGTGGCGGTTGATTACCAGGCCGGTGATGGGCAGCAGGGCCATGATTTTGGCCGCCGGGCGTATGGAAATGGACGCGAAGCTCGCACAGGACGAGATTTGCTTTGGTGCCCCCTGCCTCGACCTTGGTTCGCCGATCGAGACGGCAGCCGCGTGGGGAGAAATGGAGCCTGTCAGCGCCGTTTCCGAAAACCCATGGCCGGTTTCCTCGGACAATGTCGTGACTTCGGTGGTGGCCACCGATCTGCTGCTGGGCGAGATCGACAGTATTGAGTCAGACATGGCTCCTTCCGACCCGCAGATTCCCGAGTGGGCGATTGAAGCCGTCATCGATGTGAACCTCGGGCAGGATGAAGGTCTGGATGCCGCCTATCGCTGGGGTGGATTGCTCGATGACTCGGTTGCCGCAATCTGGAAAAGGCTGGCGTCGTTTTCGGGGATCGACGGGCAACCGGCAGTGTTTGGGGCCAGCGCTTACGAATGTGCGCGCGGGCCGGAATTTGCTGCACCGGGCGAGTTTTGCCCCTGAGTCTAAGCAATGCGGCGCGAGGCAAATCTTCCCTTGGCGAGAAAACCGTTCTGGATGGGCTGGACGCACAGGTTCGCGCGCTTGAGGCGACACAGTCCGGCGCTTTGATCGATGTTGCCCTCAAGGCTGCGAAGGATACGGTTGAAGAGTTCACGCAAAAGCCAAATCAGGCGGGGCGCGCGCGCAACTTTGCGGAAAAATCCTTAGGCCTTCCTGACCCCGGACAACTGGCGCTCGTGGTTATCACGGAGGGGCTGCGCTGAGGCGGATCTGCGCACCCCGCTCCATCTGATGTCACGAAGCGATCAGCCCGGGTCGTGACTTACTTCGCCACTTCGTGCTGCTTCGAGGGCATCGATTTGATCTGTCGACGTTCGAATGCGGCTTGCGGGATGAGTGGCGGAGCGAAGCTGTCTGCGTTGGCGCGCTCCCAACGGCTATACCATTCGGCAAGTTCTGGAATTTCCGTTTGAGCAGAAAGGAACCCCTCTGGAAGGTAGGGATAGACCTCATTGCCATCGAGGAACTCATTGTCTTTCTGCCGGAACATGAAGTGGTAGGGCATGAAGTTGCTGGGGTGGCTCAGGCCCGCTGCCCCCGCAAGTTCACCCAGCGCCTTCATGGAGTTTTTGTGGAAGCGGGCTACGCGTTCGCTCTTGTCGGCAACATCGACGCCGCGCTGACGCACCGGGTCCTGGGTGGCGATGCCAACGGGGCACTTGTTGGTGTGGCATGCCTGTGCCTGGATACATCCAACGGCAAACATGAAGCCGCGGGCGGCGTTGCACCAGTCCGCACCGAGCGCAATGGCGCGGGCAATATCGAATGCGGAGATGATCTTGCCAGCAGCACCGATCTTGACCTGATCGCGAATGCCGGCGCCGCGCAGCGTATTGTGCACAAACGTCAAGCCTTCCAGCATCGGCATGCCGACCCGGTTGGCAAATTCTACCGGAGCGGCCCCCGTTCCTCCCTCTGCACCGTCCACAACGATGAAATCGGGAACAATGCCGGTCTTCAGCATTGCCTTGACCATGCTCATGAATTCGCGGCGGTGCCCTATGCAGAGCTTGAAACCAACGGGTTTTCCTCCGGAAAGCTCGCGTAGCTGACCGAGGAACTCCATCAGGCCGGTGGGGGTGGAGAATGTGGAGTGCGCAGGAGGCGACACGCAGTCAATGCCCATGGGAATGCCGCGAGCCTCGGCGATCTCCGGGGAAATCTTCGACGCCGGCAGCATGCCGCCGTGACCGGGCTTGGCGCCCTGGCTTAGCTTGACCTCGATCATCTTGATCTGTGGGTCGGCGGCAAGCTCTGCGAACTTCTCCGGCGAGAAACTGCCATCATCCGAGCGGCATCCAAAATATCCGGATGCAACCTGAAAAACGAGATCGCCTCCACCCTGGCGGTGATAGCGGCTGATGCTGCCTTCGCCGGTGTCGTGGGCAAAGCCGCCTTTCCGTGCGCCTGTGTTTAGCGCGAGGATGGCATTGGCCGACAGCGAACCGAAGCTCATGGCTGAAATATTGTACAGGCTGGAGTTATACGGCTGGCGGCAGGCGGGACCACCGATGCGAACACGGAAGTCGGTATCAGCAATGGTGACGGGGGTGGCCGAGTGCGTCAGCCATGCATAGCCTGAACCATAGACGTTCTCGATCGTACCGAAGGGGCGCTTGTCTTCCTCACCTTTGGCCCGCTGGTAGACAAGTGCGCGGGCCTCGCGGCTAAACGGCACCTCTTCATGATCGCTTTCGATGATGTACTGCCGGATTTCGGGCCGGAAGCCTTCAAGCAGGAATCGCAGATGCCCGACCACCGGATAGTTGCGCAGGATGGAATGCCGCCTCTGGCGAACATCATGGACGCCTACCAGAAACAGCGCGGTCGAGATGACGGCGGGTAGCAGAAACCAGGGGGTGTAAAGCACCGTGCCAACCAGTGCAGCCAGGGCTATGAGCCCGCATAAGACAAACACCGTGTAACGTTGGCTTGAGATCAGTTTGTTGAGCATTTCGAACAGGTCCAGGAAGTGCGCAAGGTAACAAGAGCGGGGGACGTGACAGAAGCCGCTGTTTGAGTTTTTCCGTAGCACCAGCTGATAGCACAGGATTGATGGCCTGCGGTGATCATTTGTATGCACTGGTGCATGGCCGACCGGATTGCCGCCGGAAAACCCGGCGGCCCCGGCTGGAGCTTGCCCTGAATTCTTACCGAACGGCGGTGAAGTGTTGTGCGCTGCCAATCAGGCCCAACCCAGCTCTCCCTTCGGAGCGGAAATCGCCCCCTGTGTCACAGAGTTTCTGATCGAAATGAACATCAAGACCGAGCTCGATGAGTATGGCTGCGACCTCGTTCTGCGTTGCGGCCATGCGCAATTGATGCCTGAGCGGGCCTTGCTGCGCCAGTCTGCCGAGCCGCAGCAGGGCTGCGCGCAGCCACTTGATGTCATGTTTGCCACCCATCAGGGCGACGAGTGTGTCGACGGCCATGCCGTCTGGAGCATCAAACTCCACCGGCCTCTCGAGACGCCGCACCACAATCATTGAGGCGTCTTCATCAGTGAGCACCGTATGCGGCAGGGCGACACCGCCGCCCATGGCAGTGGTTCCCAGCCTTTCGCGCGCGTAGAGGGCACTTGCAATATCGAGTTTGCTGGCCTCTGGCAGCAAATCTGCGACCCGGGCGGCGAGAGACCACAAGGCCGCCTTGCGGGTGTTTGATGTTCTATCAGTTGAAAAATCGACAGCGAAGGAAACACGAACGGGTATCATCGCACGCCCTCCTTTCATCCCATTTAGAAGGATTGTGGGTCCGCCTTTGGCAGGACCGGACGGATTGTTCCTGTAGGCAGAGCGCAGACCCACCCTGCCACAGCCACAGGGCGGGTCTGCGAGCTTCTCTGCGCTGAATGAGTGAGCGCGCCTACTTGCGTTTTGCGGGCATCAGCTGATCGGCCACTGGATCGGGCTGGTTGAGGTTGCTCTTCTTCTTGCCCTTTGGCTGCTTCCGCTTTTGGTCGCCTTTTCTCTTGGCCATGTCTCTTCTCCATAATTCTGAACCTTAGTCTTTGCAGAACATCTCCCTGGCGCCGTTAGGCCAGCGCCAGGGTCACGATCCGATTTGGATGCGCACACGTTCGATTGGAGATGAGATTGATAACGCCATGGCGTTTTGGCTCCTGCGAAACCATTGTGAATTCTGGACAGTCCTGACTGTCAGACCAAAGAGGCGGCTGCGACCAACAGGCCGCAGGCTGTCATCTCCCGCCAGCCCTCAGACCGTGCACTTTGCTGCCAGGCCGGATTTGCCCGCAGCCGCGAAGGCGCGCCTTGTAATCGGCAAACGGAACGCCGCCGGAGAGGGTATTTACCAGGGTTGAGCACCAAGGGCACCGGACCGCAGCGCGGGGCAGACTGGCAGTACAGCCATGGCATAGGGACAGCGTGGAACGGATGGACATGTCGAACTCCAGATACACAGTCAAAACTGCGCAAAAGAACAGGCGATCTCTCTTTCAAGAAAACGACCCGGAGCCGAACTAATAAGGTTACATCACTTATATAGATCCGCCCCGGGCGATGACATGCATCATCCGGCAACCGCGACGGAATATAAGGAATGACTTTTTATCCATGCCTTCTACATAGTTGAAATAAAAACAAAAACAACTCTCGGCGCGCCGCTGTGCCCTTACGCCGCATGGTGTCGAAACCGGCCCTCCATTCCGAGCAACTTGGCGGTTTCAAAGGCCCACTTCAGATTGGATGTGATCGAACTATCAACATGCCCTCGCAGCCTGCGACTGGCGTTCCACTGGGTTTCCCCGTGCCGGACGAACATTAGCTTTTTTAGGGCAGACGTTCCCGTTCGAGTGAGAAAATATCCGTCGGAGTTCCGGGCGGAGAACAGTAGACAGGGCTGCCGGGAGAAAATCTGGGGACCCGTTAGCCGCCAATCGCAAGTCACTGCGCCTCCCGGTCACCATTTTGCCTCCGGCAACCGGGCTGGTATCTGCAAACTCTATCGCGATTGTGCGGGGCATTCTTTGATGCGGTGAATGCCTGGAATACGTGCCGCTATTTTGCGGCGACGGAGCCGCTGAGCCTGATGAGCGCTGACAGCATCAGCTGTGTGCCTTTTTCTATGGCTTCCCAGTCGGTCCACTCTTCCGGCGCATGGCTGACGCCATTGTGGCTCGGTACGAAGATGAGGCCGGAGGGGCACAGGGTCTGCATCGTCTGGGCGTCGTGGCCTGCGCCGGATGGCATGGTGAGGGCTTTGAGCCCGAGCCGGTCCGCTTCCCCGTTCAACAGTGAGACGAGTGTGCCGTCGAGACGGACCGGTTCCATCTGGCTCTGCTCCTCGATGGAAAAGCTGAGGCCGTTTACCTGCGCTGCATCGCGCACGGCCTGTTCCATGGCCTGGGCGAGAGCCGCCATCGTGCCGGGATCGGTGTCACGGATGTTGATGATGAAATCGGCGCAGCCCGGCACGGTGTGAATGAAATTGGGCTGAAGCGCCACCTTGCCGATGGTGATGCGGCTGCGCTCTCCGCCGTGTTCGGCAATCACGCCACGCACCGCCTGGCCGACCGCCGAGAGACCGGCGAAGGCGTCGGCGCGGAGCGCCATCGGCGTGGTGCCTGAATGGTTGGCGCGGCCGACCAGCGACACGGCGAGATTGATGACGCCGGCGACACTGTCGGCGATCCCGACGGGGATGCCAGCCTGTTCCAGTACCGGACCCTGTTCGATGTGAAGTTCGAGGAAGGCTTTGACGTCGCGGGGCGGGCGGGCGGCGTCGAGCGCCTCACGGATGTTCAGGCCCTGATCGCCCATTGCGTCGGCAAGTCGGATACCGTCGGCGTCGCGGGCTTCATCCAGCCATTTACCGGTCACCAGGCCGGCAATGGTCTGCGAGCCCAGCATGCCGCCGAACCGTCCTTCCTCCTCGGCGGTGGCGACCACTTCTATGGCGGTCGTCGGCGTGAAGCCGGCGTCCTTCATGGCGCGCACGCATTCGAGCGCCACACAGACGCCGAGCGCTCCGTCGAAGGCGCCGCCCTCGGGCACGGTGTCGAGATGCGAACCGGCCATGATGCATGGACCGTCCGCCGGGCCGTATCTTCCGAACAGGTTGGCGACCGGGTCGCGATGCACGGTCAGCCCATCAGCGCGCATCTGTTCCAGAAACCAGTTTCGCACGGCCATGTCCGCGTCGCTGAAGCCGACGCGGTTGAAGCCGCCGGTCTGCGGATTGCGACCGAAGGTGTTGACCCCGTCGAGCAGGGCGCGCAGGCGCTGTGAATTTATGACGGGTGTGTTGGCCATGAGACGTGCCTGTTTTTCAAACGTTTATTCGGCGTCGATGAGCCCGGAGAAATGACGCACCGTCTATTTATTATAATAAATGCTTGCCAATGGATAGATTGTTAGGATTAATTATGGGCAACAGAGGGAGGAACCTCCATGAGGAAACTGATTGCAGCCGCCATGACTGCCGGTACGATGTTCTTCGCATCGCCGGTTTTTGCGCAGACCCCGCCCAACGTTCTGGTTGTGGGGCAGATCGCGGAGCCGAAGTCGCTTGATCCCCATGCGGTGACAGCCGTGAACGATTTCCGCATCCTGATGAACGTCTATGACGGCCTGACCCGTTACAAGGACGGCACGCTGGAGCCGGAACCGGCGCTGGCGGAGAGCTGGGAGATTTCCGATGACGGGATCACCTACACCTTCAAGCTGCGCGAAGGGGTGACGTTTCATGACGGCACGCCGCTTAACGCGGAGGCGGTGAAGTTCAACTTCGACCGCATGCTGAACGAAGATCACCCCTATCACGACACGGGACCGTTCCCGCTCGCCTTCTATTTCTCGTCTGTGGACGCGGTGAAGGCGGTGGACGACCTGACTGTCGAGTTCACGCTGAAAGAGCCTTTCGCGCCCTTCCTGTCGAACCTGTCCTATCCGACAGGTCTGATCGTTTCGCCCGAGGCGGTGAAGGAACACGGCAAGGACTACGGCCGCAGCCCGGTCGGAACCGGGGCCTTCAGGTTCGAGGAATGGCAGGCCAATTCCCGCGTCGTCATTACACGCAACGAAGACTATTGGGATGGCGCGCCGCCGCTGGAGGCCGTGATCTACCGTCCGATTACCGACACCAACACCCGCATTGCCGAAATGCTCTCCGGTGGTCTGGACGTGATGGTGGAGGTGCCGCCGGACAGCCTGCAGCAGTTCCGCGATGACGCGAATTTCAGCGTTTACGAGCAGGCGGGCCCGCATGTCTGGTTCCTCATCCTCAACATGAAGGAGGGGCCGTTCACCGAAAAGGCGGTGCGTCAGGCTGCCAATTACGCCATCAACAAGAAGGCGCTGGTCGAGAACATCCTGCAGGGCACGGCAGACGTGGCCGCGGGCCCGACGCCGCCGGCCTTCGCATGGGCCTACAATGAAGAGCTGCAGCCCTATCCCTATGATCCGGACAAGGCCCGACAGCTTCTGGAAGAGGCCGGTTATGGTGGTGAGGAACTGACCTTCTACGTCACCGAGGGCGGCTCGGGCATGCTCGACCCCATCGCCATGGGCACGGCCATTCAGGCCGATCTGCAGGCCGTGGGCATGAAGGTCAACATCGAGACCTATGAGTGGAACACGTTCCTTGGAAAGGTGAATCCGGGCCTCGAAGGCAAGGCGGACATGGCCGAAATGGCATGGATGACCAACTCGCCGGACACGCTGCCCTTCCTGGCGCTGCGCTCGGAAGCCTGGCCCGAAAAGGGCGGGTTCAACTCCGGCTACTACGCCAATGAGAAGGTGGATGAACTGCTGAACAAGGCCCGCACCTCAACCGATCAGGACGAACGCGCTGCGCTCTACAAGGAGATGCAGGAGATCGTTCAGGACGACGCACCGTGGGTCTTCGTCGCCAACTGGAAGCAGAATGCGGTGACCGGCGCGAATGTCGAGAACTTCAAGCTCCAGCCGTCCTTCTTCCTCATGCTGCAGGACGTGGCCAAGCCCTAGGGGTGTGGACGTGGTTCCCGCCCTCGTCCTTCGCCTTTCGACAAGCTCAAGAGGCTCAGGATGAGGGTGGGGCGACGGCGCACATGCAAGATGTTCAAACGACGCACTGCGCATCCACAGCCCTCATCCCGAGCCTCTTGAGCTTGTCGAAAGGCGAAGGGCGAGGGTGGCATGCAGGGCACCGGACCAAAGGCGAACCGCGCCCATAACCGAATCTGAAACGAGGCCCCAGCCATGGCAGCCTACATAGCCAAGCGCCTCCTTGCCGCCATCCCTGTCCTGTTCGGACTTTCGATCATCGTCTTCCTGATCATGGCGATGATCCCCGGCGACCCGGCAACGGCCATTCTCGGTTCCTATGCGACGCCGGAGAACGTGGCCAGGATCAATGCCGATCTCGGCCTCGACAAGCCACTGCCCCAGCAATATCTGATCTGGCTCGGGAACCTTCTTCAGGGCGATCTCGGACGCTCCTATGCGCTCAACCGACCGGTGCTGGACGAGGTGCTTGAGCGTTTCTCGGCCACGCTGATCCTGGCCGGCACGGCGCTGGTGCTGTGCTCGATCCTTGGGCTTCTGGCGGGCGTCGTCTCGGCCGTGCGCCAGTATGGTCTGGCAGACAAGGTGATCACGGTTCTGGTGCTGATCGGCATTTCGATACCGTCCTTCTGGCTCGGCCTGCTTCTCATCCTGGCGTTCGCCGTCAAGATCCGGCTGTTCCCCGCCAGTGGCATGTACGCCATTTATGGTGGCGGCGATCTACCGGACCTGCTTCATCACCTGTTTTTGCCGGCGCTGACGCTGGCGGTCGTCGCCACCGGCGTTATCGCGCGGCTGACCCGCACGGCCATGCTTGAAGTGCTGCGGCAGGACTACATTCGCACCGCGCGCGCCAAGGGGCTGAGCGAAAGGCGCGTGATTTACCGTCACGCCTTCAAGGCCGCACTTGTCAGTGTCATTCCGGTAATCGGCATTCAGGCCGGGTTCGTGCTCGGCGGTGCGGTCTATATCGAAACCGTGTTCCAGTGGCCGGGCATCGGTTCGATGCTGGTCAACGCCATTTCCACCCGCGATCTGCTTCTGGTGCAGGGCGGGGTTCTGGTGGTGGCCGCCGCCTATGTTCTCTTCAATCTGGCTGCCGATGTGGTGCAGACGCTTCTTGATCCGAGGTTGCGCTGATGAGTGAAGCCGTTTCCACCGCAGCGAAGGGCAGGGCGCGCGGGGCAGGCCGTCCTGGTCCGATCCGTCTGCTTCTCAACAACACGCTTGCGGCTTCCGGGCTGGTGCTGCTGGTGTTGATCATCGCGGCCGCGCTTCTGGCGCCGCTCCTGCCGCTGCCCGACCCCGACGCGACAGCGCCTGCCGACAGGCTGTTGCGCCCGCTCACGGAAGGGCACCTGCTTGGCACGGATGCGCTCGGGCGCGATATCCTCTCGCGGCTTGTCTGGGGCACGCGCGTCAGCCTTGCCGTGGGCATCTCGGCCACACTGATCGCCGCCTTCTTCGGTTCGCTCATCGGGCTTGTTGCAGGCTATGCGGGCGGGCGCGTGGACGCCTTCCTGATGCGCGGCATCGACATGGTGATGGCGTTTCCCTACATCCTGCTGGCACTTGCCATCGTGGCGGCGCTCGGGCCGGGTCTGCTCAATGCGCTCTACGCCATCGCTGTGGTGAACATCCCTTTCTTCGCGCGCAACATTCGCGGCATCACCATCGGCCTGTCGCGGCGCGAATTCGTCGATGCAGCGCGTCTTTCGGGCAAGTCGAATGCGGGCATTCTGTTTGGCGAGATCCTGCCCAACGTGCTGCCGGTGATCATCATCACCATGTCGACCACCATTGGCTGGATGATCCTCGAAACGGCCGGCCTGTCCTTCCTCGGGCTCGGCGCGCAGCCGCCGCAGGCCGATCTCGGCTCGATGCTGGGCGAGGGCCGCAAGATCCTCTTCACCGCGCCGCATGTGTCGATCATTCCCGGCCTGATGATTTTTGCGCTGGTCATGAGCATCAATCTGCTGGGCGATGGCGTGCGTGACGTGCTCGACCCGCGGCTGAAATCGGGTGCGCTCACGCGGCCCGTGGCCCGCACAGCCGTTGAGCGCCGCACGGTGCCCGAAACCCGGACCCATGGCGACAGCGTTTTGGAAGTGGCGGATCTGAACACGGAGTTTCACATCGGCGGCGACGTCTATCGCGCGGTGGGCGGCATCGATCTGCACCTGAAGCAGGGCGAATGCCTTGGCATTGTCGGTGAATCCGGTTCGGGCAAATCGGTGACGGCCATGTCGCTCATGGGGCTGGTGCCGACACCGCCCGGCCGCATCACGGGCGGGGCCGCCTGGCTCGACGGTGAAGATCTTTTCGCCGTCAGCGATGAGCGCATCCGCGCGTTGCGCGGCGCGGATGTCTCCCATGTGTTTCAGGACCCGCTGTCCACCCTGCACCCGCTGTTCACCATTGGCGACCAGCTTACGGAGGCGATCATGGCGCACCGGCCGATCCGGCGGTCGGAGGCGGATGCGCGCGCCGAGGAGCTGCTGCGTCTGGTGCGCATCACCAATCCGGCGGAGCGACTGAAGGTCTATCCGCATGAGCTTTCCGGCGGCATGCGGCAGCGCGTCTGCATTGCCATGGCGCTCGCCAATGACGCCAAGATCATCATCGCCGACGAGCCGACAACGGCGCTGGACGTGACCGTGCAGGCGCAGATCCTCTCGCTGATGGACACGCTGAGGCGGGAAAGCAACGCGGCGATCCTGTTCATCACCCATGATTTCGGGGTCGTGTCGGCCGTCTGCGACCGGGTTGCCGTCATGTATGCGGGACGCATCGTCGAAACGGGCACGACGGAAGAGGTGCTCAATGCGCCGGCGCATCCCTACACCCGCAAGCTGATCGACTGCGTGCCGGTTCTGGGCGAGCCCGGCCGGAGGCTCGACGCGATCGAGGGGCGCCCGCCGGTGGTCAACGATCTGCCGCCGGGCTGTGCCTTCGCAGCACGCTGCCCCCGGGTGAAGCCCGATTGCCGCAGGGGGCACATCGCACTTTCCAGCCTTGGCGATACGCAGGCCGTGCGCTGCCTCTACCCACTTACCGGGGAGACCGCCGATGACTGACACGCCCCTTCTGGAAATCGACACTGCGGAGCGGGTTTTTGGCGGTGGCCGCACGTTGTTCGGAAAATCCCTGCCGGCGGTGCATGCGGTGCAGGGCATATCGTTCGATGTGCGCAGGGGCGAGACGCTCGGCATTGTCGGGGAATCTGGTTGCGGCAAGTCCACACTCGCGCGTCTGATCGTCGGTCTCGATACGCCCACCAGCGGTGCGATCACCTTCGACGGGATGGATCTGGTTGCCGAAGCCAGACGCGATCCGCAGAAGCTTGCGCAGCGCGTGCAGTATGTCTTTCAGGACCCCGTCGCATCGCTCAATCCGCGCAAGACGATCCGCACCATTCTGGAAGCGCCGCTCAAACACCTGCTCGGACTGGACCGCGGGGCGCGCGAAAAGCGCCTGCGTGAGCTGATGGAAGCGGTCAATCTCGCGCCGGAGTTTCTGGAGCGCTACCCGCACGAGTTTTCAGGCGGGCAGGCGCAGCGTATCGGCATCGCCCGTGCGCTGGCCGCCGACCCCGAACTGATCGTCCTTGATGAGCCGGTTTCCGCGCTTGACGTTTCGGTGCAGGCGCAGGTTCTGAACATCCTCGACGACCTCAAGAAGACGTTCGGCCTCACCTATGTCTTCATCAGTCACGATCTTTCGGTGATCGAAAGCGTCAGTGACCGGGTGGCGGTGCTCTATTTCGGCCGGCTTGCCGAACTCGGGGCGTCAGAGCGCATCTTTTCGGCACCACGGCATCCCTATACGCATCTTCTGTTGAAATCGGCACCGGTTCCGGGAAAGCGGTCGCTCATCCCGGAAGATGCGAATACAGAATTGCCGGATCCGTATGATCCACCGCAGGGCTGTGCGTTCTTTGCCCGTTGCCCGCGCGGAACCGACCGATGCAAATCGGAGCAACCACCACTCGAGGCCGCGCCCGGTCATCCGGGGCATATGGCGGCGTGCCATCACCCCGTCGAAGAGAACGAGGATGCCTGACCGCAGCAGTCCGCCACCGGCTCCAGAGGCGTCGCAGCTTTCAACGGTGCTCAAACGCCGCAAGCGACCGGACATCATCGCCGACCGCATACGCGAGATGATCGTCACGCATGGGCTCCGACCCGGCGACCGCATCCCGCATGAATGGCTGTTGCCGGAAACGCAGGAAGCATCACGCGGAACGCTGCGCGAAGCCCAGAAGATACTTGAGTTTCAGGGGCTCGTTGTCAGCAAGACTGGACCGGGCGGCGGCGTGTTTGTCTCCACTGTCGGCGCCGATCAGGCAATCCGGCTACTCGACAATCTCTTCCTGTTCAAGCCACCGTCCATCGCGGAGATCTATGCGATCCGCAAGGTTCTTGAACCGCAGCTTGCAGCGAGTGTCGCCGGGCGTCTTTCGCCCGAGGCGTTCACCGCGCTGCAGGCCAAGATCCGACTCTATGAGGCGGAACCGGAGACGGCGGAAGAGGAATACCGGCAGCGTCTCGCCGAACTCGACTTTCACGTCGAGCTTGCGCGCCACGCAGAAAACGCGCTGCTCGGCTTCAATTGCATTTTCCTTGTCAGCCTTCTGCGCGACATGACCGTGTGCCGGGCGATCTACAAGGAGCCGAACCCGGCGCTGCGCGAGGCGGGCCTGCATTATCAGATTAGCCTGATGCGGGCGATCAAGGCCGGCGACGGCGAGCGGGCCGCGCAGATCATGCGCGACCACATGGAAGCAGCGGAGTGCTACATGCTGGAACGGGCCGAAATTCGCCGGAAGGGGTAGCGGCCAAGGGGTTCGTTGTACCAATGTCTGGAAGGCTCAGGGCAATTCACGCCTATAAGTCTGCCGCCATCGATACTGAGCTCAAAAGCGGTTTTCAAGTAATGCGGCAGTAGAGCCCAACGGTGCGCCGTGGTGGTGCCACCGGAACTCCAAATCCGCGAATGTCGGGACTGGTTATGAAGTCCCATGGACAGAGCCACCCGACCCAATGGGTTGGGATGCTCCAACTGCGGTCCCCCCCCTATATACGGGAATTGAAGCCGACCTTCTTTCTGCGGCAGTAACGCTGACGGTGCTGATTGGAAGTACCAGGCATTGATGCGGAAAATCATGCCGTGCATGGCATTGAGGGAAGGAAATCCGGTGTACGAGGGACAGGCGCGGAAGGAATTCGGTTGCAGAGTCTTGCGGGGACTGCGCCCTTCTCTTTATCTGTCGACAGCGCTGTGCAGCATTCTTGCCGTGCTGAGCGCAACCGGGGCCGCTCAGGCTCAGTTCGTCTCAACCACCGGCAGCGTTAATCCCTCTATCCCAGTACCTGTCGGCTCCTGGGGAATCGCCGGCGACATCCATGTCGGATGGACTGGTACTGGTTCGCTGAATATTCTGAATGGTGGCTCGGTCATAAACGACGGCGGCTTTATCGGTTTCGGCACGGCCGCAACTGGAAGCAGTGTTCGTGTATCGGGAGAAAGCCCTATCACAGGCAGCCGATCCAAGTGGAAGAACAATGACGACCTCTATGTTGGTTTCAACAGTAGGGGAATGCTGACGGTTGAGGACGGTGGTACGGTTTCAAGTGAACGCGGCGTGATCGGTTTCGCTTCTGGCGTGTCGGGTAGCGCTGAAGTGTCCGGAAAGAGTTCCGGCGGCCCGGCATCGACCTGGACAATGACAGACAGGCTTTTTGTCGGCGAAGCGGGCACCGGGACGCTGACCATTGAGGACGGTGGGATCGTCAAGAACACACTCGGTGAAATCGGTAAAAGCACCGGCTCCGAGGGAACCGCTACCGTGTCCGGGGATGGCTCCATCTGGAAGAACAGCGACGAACTCTATGTCGGTTTCGATGGCAATGGAACGCTGGACATAGATCTCGGCGGTGCCGTTGAAAACACAAACGGCTACATCGGAACCAGCTTCGGCTCTGAGAGCATTGTCACTGTGTCTGGGGCGGGCTCCCGGTGGGTGAACGACGGCAGCCTCGATATCGGTCTGCGCGGTAAGGGTACGCTGACCGTTAAGGACGGCGGGACGGTTTCGGCCAACACTGGATCAGGTGGAAGTGGACCAGGTGTGGTTTACCTGGGTTCTGATCTGTCTGCTGACGGTGTCATCAATGTCGGCGCTGCTTTGGGCAGTCAGGCGGAGGCCGCCGGCACTCTGCAGACGGATGACATCATTTTCGGGGATGGCAGCGGGACGCTCAACTTCAAGCATACCGGTGCAACCACCTTTTCTGCCGCACTGGAAAGCTCTGGTGCGGGCACGCACACCGTGAACCATGCTGCCGGCACGACCATGCTGACCGGCGATTCTTCTGCCTTCACGGGCACAACGACAGTCTCCGGCGGCACGCTGCTGATCGGTGACGCCGCCGGCAATGGCACGCTCGGCGGTGTCGTCAATGTCGGGATGAATGGGGCGCTGGGCGGCTCGGGCACGTTGAATGGAGCCGTCACCATTGACGGTACGCTGGCAGCCGGCAACAGCCCCGGCACCCTGACCTTCAACAACGATCTGACCCTCAATGCAGGCTCGACTTCCGTGTTCGAGCTCAACAGCCCGGGCGTTGCCGGTGGTGCGGGGAATGATCTGGTCAGAGTGAATGGCGCTCTTGCGCTTAACGGAACTCTGGATGCCCGCGTGGCTGCGGCAGGCTATTATCGCCTGTTCGAATATGTCGGCCCGCAATCGGGCGCATTCGTCGACGGAACGGTGACGGGTACGGGCGGGTTTGCCGCGGCAGACCCTAACAATCCCGACATCCGCTATGACATTCCCGGTCAGGTCAACCTGTCGGTTCTTGGCACAGGCCAGACCATGCAGTTCTGGGACGGCGCAGGGACGGCGGCCAATGGCGCGGTCGATGGCGGGAGCGGCGTCTGGCAATCCTTCGCGACCAACTGGACCGATGCCACGGGCAGCGCCAATGCCGGCTGGGGCGGTTCAGTCGGCGTTTTTGCCGGCTCAGCCGGGACGGTCACCGTTCAGGGCGCGCAGGTATTCGATACGTTGCAGTTCTCCACGGATGACTACCGCATCCAGGGCGATGCGCTCTCCATCGGCGCTGCCGGTGGCGGCACATTCAACATCGATGGTGGTGTGACGACGACGGTTGCTTCGATCATTGAGGACGGAGCGGGCAAGGTTGTTCGCAAGGCCGGGGGCGGCACGCTGGTTCTGAGTGGCGCCAACACCCATTCGGGTGGCGTCGATCTTCTGGGCGGTGTCCTTTCGGTGGCGTCCGACCAGAACCTTGGCGCTGCCCCGGGCGGGCTGAGGTTTGACGGCGGCGTGCTGAAAGTGACGGGAACGGGCTACACCGGCACCGCGCGCGACATCCTGATTGGCGGTGATGGCGGCGGTTTCGACATCGCGGATGCAGACAACACGTTCAGCCTGTCCCAGGACATCACCGGTACAGGCGACCTTCTCAAAAAGGGCGACGGCACTCTGGTTTTGGGTGGAACCAATGGCTACCGCGACACGCTGGTCGAGGCCGGAACGCTGGCCGGAAACGCGGGCTCGATCTCCGGCGATATCGGCAACGGCGCGACCGTGGTGTTCGACCAGGCGGGCGATGCAAGCTTTTCGGGGAACATCGGCAGCCTGAACGGCACAGAGGGCGCGATGATCAAGCGTGGCGCGGGTGTTCTGACGCTGTCCGGCGCTTCCACGCTCGGCTGGTCTGTCGAGACTGGCGGGCTGGTGACGGATGCCGGCCGCTTTGCAGGAGACGTCGATATTGCGAGCGGCGCATCGCTGAACTTTGATCAGAATACGGCGACCAACTATGCTGGTGTTCTGTCTGGCGCAGGCGGTTTCAGCGTCATCGGGTCCGGTGCCGTGACACTGATCGGCGACAGCTCGGGCTTTACCGGATTGACGTCATTCTCTAACGGGTCGCTGATCGTTGGTACTGCTGCGGGTGGTGCGCTCGGCGGCTCGATCATGCTTGGTCCGGACAGCCAGCTCGGTGGAACGGGCACCATTGGCGCTGCTGGATCAACGGTGACGATTACCGCCGGCGGCACGCATGCACCCGGCAACTCCATCGGTGTACAGACCATTACCGGCAACTATGTCAATCACGGGATGCTGGCCATTGAGGTGACTCCGACAGCAGCGGACAAGGTGATCGTGCAGGGCACGGTGGACATTTCCGGCGCAACGCTTGCGTTGACAGGAACGCCGCTCACCGCGGCGGACTGGCCGATCCTCAACGGCCCCTACATCATTCTCGACAATCAGGGCGCAGGCGCGGTGGCCGGCACGTTCGCCAGCGTCACCAACAATCTTCTGTTTCTTGACGAAACGGTCGATTACGCCGGCGGAGATGGCAATGACATCTCGCTGGAACTCACACGCAATGACACGTCATTTGCCGATGTCGCCCAGACACGGAACCAGCGCGCGACGGCTGCAGCCGCAGACACGCTGCCCACGAGCAACGCCATCTGGCAGGCCCTCATCGGCATGACCGACGAGGACACGGTGCGTGCAAGCTTCGACGCTCTGTCAGGCGAGATCCACGCTTCGGCAAAGTCCGCTCTGATCGAAGACAGCCGCTTTGTTCGCAATGCCATAAACGACCGCATCCGCGCGGCCTTTGGCGATGTGGGCGCATCAGTGACGCCGGTTCTGGTCTATGGTTCGGGTGGCCCGGCGACGCTGGTTGCCGCCGATCATGCCGGCCCTGCGCTCTGGAGCCAGGGGTTCGGTTCGTGGGGATCGACCGACAGCGATGGGAACGCTGCATCGCTTCACCGCAAGAGCGGTGGCCTGCTGATTGGCACGGATGGCCGTCTCGGTGACTGGCGGGTCGGCCTTCTTGCTGGTTACAGCCATTCCTCGTTCGATGTCGCAGACCGTGCCTCGTCTGGCTCGAGCGAGAATTATCATCTCGGCCTTTATGGCGGTACGCAATGGGGAGACTTCGCCTTCCGTACCGGCGCAGCCTATAGCTGGCACGAGATCGACACCCAACGCTCGGTTGCCATTCCGGGACTTCGCGAAAGCCTGAGTGCAGGCTATTCGGCCGGAACCGTTCAGGCGTTCGGTGAACTCGGCTACGGTTTCGACATGGGCAATGGCGCGCGCTATGAGCCCTTTGCAAATCTCGCTCATGTCAGCCTGCGCACCAACGGTTTTTCCGAAACGGGCGGTAATGCTGCGCTCACCGGCCAGCATGTCAGCAGCGATGTGACCTTTACGACGCTTGGCCTTCGCGGCGAATATGCGGTGACGCTTGGCGCGATGGATGCCACGTTCAATGGCATGCTCGGCTGGCGCCATGCCTTTGGAGACACGACACCGACTAGTGTCCATGCCTTTTCGGAGAGCGATGCCTTCTCCATTGCCGGCGCACCAATTGCCCGCAACAGCGCTGTCATCGAGGCCGGGCTTGATCTCGATCTGACATCCGACGCCACACTGGGGCTGTCCTACACGGGCCAGATCGCGGCCGGCGCTCAGGATCACGGGTTCAAGGCGAATCTGAATGTTCGGTTCTGACGAGGAGACGCTCTTATGGATCGATGGAGAGCCAGTAAGCGCAGACCCGTCAGGTGTAAACGCAATCACTTCGCGGGCTAAAACCCTCCGGCGATAGCAGTTTTTAGCCGACGATCTAGCGATGAATGGTCGCGCATGGGCGGTAATGCCCATAAGTGTAGTGCTGCCTGGGGGCGCGCGGAATACTGGCTCTTTATTTTGGCTCGAAAACAATCGGGACCTTGGCTATTGGGTATATCAGTTCTGATTGTGACGAGTGAAATGCATGCATACGGGTTCACGGTGGCTGTTTTGGGGTTTCGGGATTTTCTTCGTCATTGTTCAGGCCTTGTCCGAACCTGTGGTTCAGCCTTCGCATGCCGGGGGTATTGGCAGCCTTTCGGTCGTTTCCCCAGATGGTCAGGAAACGATCTTTTCGGAAAGTGAATTCCTCGCCCTGCCGAAAAGCCGAACCATCACCAGAACGGCCTGGACCGAAGATCTTCACGTGTTTGAAGGGGTGGCACTTGGAAAGGTACTCGAAACAGCTGGCATCGATCCGCAGGACCATCAAAATGCGACGGTCAGGGCGATTGCGCTCAATGATTACGTTGTCGAGTTTCCGCTGGCCGACGCCACGCGTTATGGCGTGCTGATTGCTGCGTTTATGGATGGCAGACGGCTAAGCGTGAGTGACAAGGGGCCTTATTGGATCGTCTATCCGCGTGACGATTTTCGCGAACTTCGCGATTCCCGCTTCGATCACCGATGGGCGTGGCAACTCCGGGAACTGCAAATCAGATGAAGGTGAAGCGCGGCTATGTTGCGGTGGGGCTGGTCATACTCGGCTTTGCGCTTACGCTGTCCTATGCCTTCTTCAAGCTGATGAGCATCCAGCGTGATCTTGCGGACTATACCGGCGAGAGCATGCTCTGGAGCGTGATGCAGGCTGAGCGCGAAGCGCGAAAATTGGCCAGCCATATGTTATTGCCGCACGATGAGCGCGACGAGGATGCGGTGCTGCTGCAGCTGGATATTCTCAACAGCCGGCTCAGTCTTTTGAAGGACAATCCCCAACATGATTATCTTGTCGCCCTAGAGGGGGCTGAACAGACCTTTAGCCGCCTGATTGAAAATCTCTCAGGGCTTGAGCGGTCGCGTGTTGCCGATCCGACTGTGGGCCCGGAAAACCACGCCGATATCCTGACATCGCTCAATGATTTTGTGCGTCTCAGCAACACGGTGCTGCTGGCCCAGCGCGAACAGGATGGCGCGCGGCGCGACCGCCAGCTGGAGACGATTTATCTCACTATGAGCCTCGTTATCGGCATTCTGCTGGTAGGCGGCTACATGGCGTGGCAGCTACTTTCCAATTTACGCGCCCTCGACCGCGCGAACCTGGCTCTGGCCGAACATTCGCAGCGGTTGGAAGAGACGGTGGACAAGCGCACCGCCGCGTTGCGGACCGCGCTGGAAAACGAGCAGCACACCAACGCTATCTACAAGAACTTTCTCACCACCATCTCCCACCAGTTCCGCACGCCGATCACCATTATCGACATGATTGCTCAGCGCTTCATCCGCCGCGCGCAACATATCGATCCGGCGGTTCTGGTGGAGCGTTCGCAGAGAATTCGTCACGCGGCGCAGCGCCTGACGATGATGATTTCAAGCACGATCACCAACGATATGCTCAATGAGCAGGGAGCTCCCCTGAAGAAAGAGAATTTTGATCTGCGCGGGTTGGTCGAAAATGTCTGTGCCGATCATCGGGAGCTCTTTCCTGCGCGTGCTCTTGAGGTGACGCTTCCAGACGGGGCGCTGCACTTCGAGGGCGATGAGGTGCTGATCGAGCAGATTTTGTCCAACTTCCTCGCCAATGCGGAGAAATACTCACCTTCCTCTCAGCCGATCAAGGTGAGGCTGGAGCGGCAGGAAGATGAGCTCGTCTGTGCGGTCAGTGATCATGGCATCGGCATTCCGGCGGCAGAGCGGGGCCGAATTTTTGACCGCTTCTTCCGCGCGAGCAATGTTGCCCATCTTGAAGGAACCGGGCTCGGACTGAGCCTGTCGCGGACGCTTGCCCGGCTGCATGGCGGCGACATTGAGTTCGAGCCGGTTGAGCCGGCGGGGACGGTCTTTGCCCTGAAACTTCCATGGAGTGCCCGGCGTGACGCCTGAGAATGCCCGAACGGAGAAGATACTTTGCATCGAGGACGAACAAGACATCCGCATCGAGATTGGGGAGGAGCTTTCGCATTCGGGCTTTGATGTGCTTCTGGCAGCCGACGCCGATGAAGCGCTGGATATTCTCAAGGCTGAAACGCCGGCTCTCATCATCTGCGACGTTCTGATGCCGGGGCAGAATGGGCTTGACCTCTTCCGCACGATCCGTGCCCGTTTCAGGCATCTGGACGGAACACCGTTTCTGTTTCTGAGCGCCCTGGCTGATCGGTCCCACGTTCTGGACGGGTTGCGGCTTGGGGCAGATGACTATCTGACCAAGCCGGTCGATTTTGAACTGTTGCAGATGAGGGTGCGCTCGAAGCTCAGTCTTGTCAGCCGCGTCCGGTTACGAGAAGACATTCTTGAATACGGTGGGAGCGAAGGCGTGGAGGCGCGCGCCAATATGAGCAGCAGCATTCATTTCAGTCCCCGCGAAAGACAGGTGCTGGCGGAACTGGTCAATGGTCACACCAATATGCGTATCGCCGAGATCGTCGGTCTGTCGGAGCATACGGTCGGCGATTACGTCAAAAGCATCTACAAAAAGCTGCAGGTGACATCACGCGCCCAGGCAACGCGCATCGCGTTGGAGACAGGTCTGGTGCGTTCGGGCTCTCGCTGAGCATTTCTCTTCCGCCGGTGCACGCTTAATCTTGGGCCACCCTGCCAGGGGGGTATTCAGCCGCCTTATTCACGATCATCCGCCGCGATACTCGTAGCCGTCCGCATTTGAGGCTTTCGAATGCAGATGCTTTTTAAGCGCATCTATCTCTTCAGAACTCCAGTTTTCCACTCCTGTCACCTCAAGCCAGGCATCCAGATAATGATCCGGCGCATAGACATGGCCATACCCCATCGGCACACCATCGGATAACGGCATGTCGACCAGCAATTGAAGCATGCTGACAATCGGATACCAACTCAGCAAAGGAGAAACATCTGGACCTCTTGGAGCCTTCATCCAGTCGGCTTCTCTGTAGAGCAGGTGTTTGTCGAAGAACGTGATCGCATCACTGGCATACTGCAAATAGACAATGCGAACATTGCCCCAGGGTGCAGTGTTGCCCTCGGGGACCCCATTCTGGTTCATGAAGCGGACAAAGCGTCCACCCTGATAAACCGGTAGCCACTGTGTGGAACCTGCATCGCGGTCTGCGGTGATTGTCTGCCATTTCTCGCTTGGAAAAGGCGTTCCGCTCCAGACAGCACCGTCGATCGGGTCTCCGAGGAGGTCAAGGAACGTTATGGAACGCTGGGAATTGAACGCACCGAGGCTGAGCCCGTGCAGGAAAAGCTTGGGCCTCTGACCGGCAGGGAGTTTCTGCCAGTATCTATAGATGGTTCGAAAAAGGCTTTGCGACGATTCAAGGCCGTTTTCAGACTGGAACACCAATGAGAGCGGGCTGTTCAGATAGGAGTACTGCAGAGCGACACTGGCAGTGTCGCCATCATACAGATACTCCAGACCATCGATGGCAGACGGATCAACCCAACCTGTGCCAGTCGGCGTAACGACAACCAGGGCGGCCCGATCAAAGGCATTAAGCTCAATGAGCTCATCAAGCAGGAGCTGTGAGCGCTCATCGGGTGTCTCTGCGACTTGCAAACCGGCATACAGACGGATGGGCTCAACTGCGGCTCTTTGGGTAACCTGGCTGATATCTGCCGCCGTCGGGCCCGATGCGACAAACTCTCTCCCAGCCCGACCCAGTTTTGGCCATTCCAGCCGCGAAGACGGATTGCCTGCGCGCTCGACGATTGAAGGCTGCGGGCGTTCAGGTTCGTGTAGTGCGTCGAGTTCCGCAAATGACTTGTCCAGAAGACGAAACGTGTACTCGATCAAAAGGCCGTTCGCGAGTGTGGCAACGACGATGAGCGTCACTGCTGCACCAGCGATGATTGAAACCCGTCGCGGGAGAAATTTATCAAGCCTGTTTGCTACGGCGCGACCCAGCGCAATGATACCGCGCGCCAAGAGAAACAGGAAAGCGAATGTGAGAATGGCGATGATGATGACGCTTACAGGATAGGCGCTATCCACCGGCTCCATGTTCAGAACACCGCGAACCGAATTTTGCCAAGCGGCAGAATTATACAAGCCGACGACTATGACGATCAATGAAATCAGGGAAAGAACTAATCTTGTGAGCCTCAGAAGCCCTTTATCAACCGACGGCAACTGCAGATAGCGCCACGTGGCGACAAGAAGAACACCGATGCCATAGCCTGCACTGAATGCCACGCCGCCAAGGATACCCTGCACCTCGAAGCTGCGCGGAATGAGGCTGGGGGTCAGTGAAGCAAAGAAGAACAAAACTCCAAGAACCATTCCGGCACCACTAAAATGGCGCTGAAATGCAGAATACAGCCTACCCATCAAAAACCCCAAAACTTAGATCCGAGCCGAAGCCAATGATTTTCACATTTCAAGTGAATTGAAATGTTCTCTACCGATTAACCGCCAGCGGGAAGCTCAGAGAGAGGAAGACTGAATCACCCTCAAGGTGATTTTTTGCGCTGAACTGATGGTAATACCTCAGGCGGGTCGAGACGGGTGCTTCGCCAATCTGGAAGTTATAACCAACCTGGACACCCACACCTGCTATCTCGCCCTTGAAATCGCCAAGAACCGCGGCGATTGGCGGGGGCGCCTTATCGGCGGTGAGCTGCTTGTAGTAATACCCGACGAGCCCTGCCGAGAAACGCTCGGTCAGCTGCTTGGTAATCGCGCCTTCCCAGTGGAATTCAATTCCGGTCTTGTAATTGGTCGCCTGGTTTTTCGCATTGAAGGTGATCCCGATCGTGTTCGAGATATCAATGCCCCATTCGGGATCGAGCCAGGTGATGGCCGTATAGACGTCTGCCGCCAGCCTGTGGCGAGCAACATTCGCCAGTGCGGCTTCCCTGTAGTCACCAATCGGGAAATACCCGGTGACGCCAGACTGTATGTGGAAGTTGCCAACGTTCCAGCCAAGGAAGGTGGTCAGGGCAGGGTCTCCGAACGTCAACACACTGTCGCTCGTCCTCCCAAACGGGTTCACGAACCCGCTGACACTGGTGCGGCCAAACGGCGTTGTTACCGAGAAACCAAGCCGCCCTCCGAATATCTCGGCCTCGGTCACCCAAAGCGCCGTTGGAATGTTAATGATGAGGTCAGCGTCGACGCCACCGGCCAGCACGCCGCCGGCCAGCTCAACACGCCCTTCAAGCGACCCGTTATACATGAAGAGCTGATCCGAAAAGAACAGCCCCGGAGGCGGAGTGAAACCAGCGCCGCTGCTGCGCAACCCCAACAGATAAACACCAGCGCCACCTTCAGCGGCATGGAGGTCACCCACCGGATAGAGACAGCCAAGAGCAAGGGAAATCGCACAACCGAAACGGAACTTCATATTATCAGCCTAAACTCCCAGCGCATCTGCCTTGACCATTGCGGCTCGATGGCTGATCCAACGATCAAAAAAACGGCCCTGAACACCGGCCTGAAAAGAACCCCGCGAGCAACACCAGGGCTGCCCGACCGGCTTTGTCAGTTCTCCGCGACGATGTTCTTTTCGATACGACCGTCCTTCATGATGACCAGCAGATTCTTGGCGGGATCTGCAAACAGGTCGATCTGAGCGATTGGATCACCATCGACCAGAAGCAGGTCGGCAAGCGCCCCGACTTCAACGACGCCCAGCTTTCCCGGATAGGGATTACGCCTGTCAGACAGGGCCAACAGCTCAGCATTGTCTGCCGTCGCCATCTTCAGCACCTCTGCCGGAGTGTACCACCGCGTCATTGTCTCAAGCTGCGCGCCCTGTCTTGCGGCGCGTGCGGCATCAAACAGGATATCCGTGCCGAAGGCGACCTTAACGCCATATTTGCGCGCCAGCTCATATGCCCTGTCGGTGCCGGCGTGAATCTCGGCTGAGGCGGCCTGACGTTCGGCATCCGCATGCTGGTTTGCATTCTCATCGCCAACGAAGGGTTGAAGGCTCCACCACGTACCGTTTTCAGCCATCATCTTGACGGTGGCCTCATCAGCCAGCTGGCCGTGGTCGATGACTTTTGCGCCAGCCTCGATGGCGTTGCGTATGGCTTCTGGCGTGTAGGCGTGCACTGTTACATAAGTGCCCCAGTTTGCAGCGGCTTCGACCGCTGTCCGGATTTCGTCAACACTCAACTGGATTGTGTCGATTGGCCCATAGGGGGACGAGACCCCACCGCTAACGGTTAATTTGAGCTGGCTGGCGCCCTGCAGCAATTGCTCCCGACTGCGCTTGCGAACCTCGTCCGGCGAGTCAACGATGGCGGACATGCCCATACGTTCAGGATAGCTCAAGGTGTCCGGTGTGGCCGGAATTTCGGAAAGCATCCGGAAATCACCGTGCCCGCCAGTCTGCGAGATCATGGCCCCGGACGGCCAGATCCGCGGCCCGCGGGTCACGCCTCTGTCAATAGCCATCTTCAGGCCGAATGCGGGCCCACCCAAATCACGAACACTTGTGAAGCCGCGCATGAGCGTTGCCTCAGCCTCGGCGCCCGCAAGCAGGGTGATAAAGGGAAATGGTGCAGTTGACGCAACCATCATCGAGGGGCGGACCATGAACGTATGCCAGTGGGCGTCGATCAGCCCTGGCATCAGCGTCCGACCATCGCCCGCGATCCGTGTGGTGGCCGCGTCCGTACTGATCGGGTCAGCTGATATCTCTGCGATCTGATTTCCTTCGACCAGCACGTTCATTGGCTCGGTCAAGGCAGCCCCGTCGAAAATGCGAACATTTTCAAAAACGACTGCGTTCGAAGAGATATTTTGTGCCTGAAGGGGGCTGGCTACAAACAGCGCCAACATGGCGCTCGCGAATAAATTGCCAAGTTTGCCGATCATTTTTCTTTCGCCCGCCCATTCTATGCAGCCAATTTCAACACAATTTCCAGACACTTAAATGATCAGGATAAGCGCAGCAATACAATGAATATGCAAATATTAAATAGGGGATAAATCAGAATATCTTAGAGAATGGGGATTTCTGGGCAGGTTTTATCTAATTTATTCTTGATGGTGGTTATCATAATAAATGGCGGCGATTTGCATGGCTTGTCTGCGCGGCGTCAGCCTGCGCGCTGGAACGCAGCCGCAGGCATTTCCGCAAAGCTGCCTCGTGGCCCGCTCTAGCCCTGACGTGCGGGAACGCGCACCACCAGGCCATCAAGCGCGTCGGTTACCGTCAACTGGCAGGAGAGGCGCGAGTTGGCCGATGGCTCCCAGGCAAAATCGAGCATATCGGTTTCCATGCCGTCAGCTTCGCCAACCGTGTTCATGAATTCCGGCTCTACGTAGACGTGGCAGGTTGCGCAGGCGCAGGCCCCGCCGCATTCAGCCTCGATGCCGGGAACGCCGGCACGCACGGCGGCTTCCATGACTGAGGACCCGTTTTCAGCATCATGCTCGAAACGCTGGTTGTCGTGGGTCACATAGATGATGCGTGCCATGGGAGTGATCTTTCGGGTCTTGTGTGATTAAGGGCGCGGCCGTTTTGACTGCTGCGGCCCGGATTGTTTTGTCTGCAGGGTGGGAAGAGGAAGGCTATTCGATGCCTAGTGCGCGCAGGAAAAGGGACGTGACCTCTTTTTCGATCTGCCCGTAGTCCGGCTCCTCGCCCTCATCCAGATTCATCATGTTGCGGACCTGAACATCAAAATCCGCATAATGCTGGGTAACCGCCCAGATATGCATCTGGAACAGCAGAGGGTCGACCGCTCTGACCAGCCCCTGATCGACCCAGGACTGGATCAGCCCGACCGCTTCGCGGGTTGAGGCCTGATAGGGGGCCCAGTGACGGCCCAGCACGGGCGCGCCATTGGCTATCTCGGTGGTGAAGAGACGCGACGCGTTGGGGTTCCTGCGTCCATATTCGAGCTTCTTGTGCACATAGGCGCGGATCACGTCTGCAGGCGTGTCACCGGTGGAGGCGCTGAGAAACAGCTCCTGCCATTCGTCGAGGATATAGACCAGTATGTCCTCATACAGCTCTTCCTTGCTGGAGATGTAGTAATGCAGTTGGGGTTTCGTCAGCCCGGCACGCTGGGCAATAGCCTGCGTGGAGGCGCCGATGAGACCCTTGCTGGCAAACTCATCGATTGCTGCATCGCGAATGGTTGCAAGGATCATGCGCCGCCGCTCGAGAACCTTGTCCCTGGCGCGCGACGTCTGAGTTTCCTGATTTTCAGCGTTTTGCTGCGTCATTGCCTTTGCACAAAGGTGATGGGCAGAACGGCTGCCCATCACTCCACTTTCCGTTTTGCGTTTATGGGTTGAGCTGCTTCTTCACATCGAGCCCGACGCCCTTGTTGACGAATGCGTCGGTTGCAACTTCCGAAATGTCGATCTTGCCATCCTCGACGATACCCGATTTGACTGCAAGTTCGTAGAACTGCTTCACACGGTCAAGCGACATCGCGCCGATGCCTTTTTCCAGCGTGTCGCCACTGTCGATCATCTCCAGCTTTTTGAGCATCTCGATCTCGCCATCGAGCGTCTCGGCGCTCATGTCGGGATTGTCCTGCATGATCAGCTCATAGGCCTTGCTGCGATCACCATAGAGGAAGTTGTTCCAGCCGATGATGCTCGCATCCACGAAGCGCTGAACAAGATCAGGATTGTTCTCGACCAGATCCGTACGGGTTTCGATCGTGTTGGCGTAAGTGCTGTAGCCATAGTCGGCCAGCAGATAGGTGGCGACGTCAGCCCCTTCCTTCTTGGCATAAAGCGGTTCGGCGGTGGCGTAGGCCTGCTGAACCATTTTTGGGTCGCTCAGGAACTGGGCGAGGCTGTAGCCATAGGGGCGGATCTGCTCGTCCTTGAAGCCGAAATCGCTGACCAGCCAGCGCCACAGACCATACTGGGTGTCCTTGGCGATCAGCACGGAAGGCGCATTGGTGAGGTCTTCAAAGTCCTTGTAAGCGCCTTCATGCGCCATCAGCGCCTGCGGATCCTTCTGATAGAAGGAAGCGATGACGGTGGTGGGAATGTCATTGGCGTTGTTGTGGAAGGACAAAAGCAGGTTGCCGGTGAGCAGGAAGTCCAGCCGGCCGGCGGCGAGCATCGGCCGGTTGTTGACCTGCGGGCCACCCATCTCGATGGTGACGTCGAGACCGTATTTCTCGTAAGTGCCGTCGGCCACGGCCTGATAGAAACCGCCATGGCCGGCCTGAGCCAGCCAGTTGGTGCCGAACGTAACCTTGTCCAGCGCCATGGCGAATTGCGTGGAGACCACAAGAGCTGCTGCGGTCATTGCGACTTTGTGCATGCTTTTCATAAGAACTTCACTCCCATTCGTTCTTCGGTTCAGTCTTTGGCGGCCATGTCGGCCGTCCAGCCACGGGTCTTGCCAGGGTTGAGCAGGCCAAAGGGATCGGCCAGTTTCTTGAATTCGATCTGCATGGTGTCGATCTGCTTCATTCCACCATCCTCAATGGTGAAAGCGTGCGGATCGTAGATGTCGCAACCGTCCAGCTCTTCGAGTTCGCGGATAACCTGATAGGTGTCATCGCGGTCCTTGTAGCGGACCAGCGGCAGGCCGAAGATCTGCACTTCGCCTTCCAGCCGCGCCATTTCATGATGCATGTACTGGTCGTCGCCATAGCGCTCCATCTGGCGCATGACGGTCTCGGGATCGAAGGGGCGCGGGTAGGCGACCTGCAGGTAGGTCCAGCCTTCCTCGGCTTTCAGCGCCTGCAGGGTGGTGTGGTTCCAGCCGCATTCATATGCAGGTTGCAGCCCGTTTGCGTGAAGCTCGTCCTGCGTCATGCTGAAGGAAACGCGCCCGCCGAACGATGCCGCCAGTTCGGCAAAGCGCTCCTGCTCTTCGGGCGCGATCATCGCGAACACCGCGTCGCGGTCTGCCGGGAACAGGTCTCCGAACTTGGTGTAGAAGCGCGAGAAGCGGCGATCCACGGTGGTCAGCAGATAGCAGTCGAGTTTCTCTTCCAGCGCCTTGAGGCAGAAGCGAAGCGTTGCATCATAGCTGTCGAAGAGGGCGGCGGTGTGAATCCAGTCCGTCTTCTCGGTCAGGCCGATCTCCAGTTCCATGACAATGCCGTTGGTGCCATAGGCATGCTGCACCTTCTGGATGTCGTGGCCGTGCAGCTCGATGATTTTCGGTTCTGGCTCCAGCGTCATGACCTTCACCGAATAGATGTTGCCATCGTCGCGCAGCATGCCATGACGCAGCGAACCGATGCCGCCCGAGCCGCCGGTGAAGAAGCCGCCAATGGTGGCGATGCGCCGTGTCGACGGGTACATCAGAAGTTCCTGGCCTGTTTCGCGCACCGCGTCGTCCAGCCGGGCGATGCGCGCACCAGCCTGAACCCGCACACGGCCCGGCTCTATCGACAGCACCCTGTCGATTTTGGTCATGTCGAGAATGATGCCGCCTTCCAGCGGAACGCACTGGCCGTAATTGCCGGTTCCGCCGCCACGGATGGTGATCGGGATGCGCAGCCGGGCCGCCGCTGCCGCCACGCGGCGCACCTCTTCCTCATCTGCGGGGATGACGACGAGATCGCCGACGAAATGGCCGATATCCTCGCTGAGGATGGGGCTGTACCAGAAGTAATCGCGGGAGCGCAGCTCGACCTGTTTCGGATCGTCATAGACGCGAATGCCATCGATCTCGCTGCGGAAAGCGGCCCAGTCATAGGCGCGCGCGGGCTTGGTCGCGAGGTTCATGTGTTTCTCCAGTCGTTGGTTGCCGTCGGCAGCGGCGTACCGCTCCGATAGACAATGCGTTCGCTGCGGGGCCGGCTGATGAGGTCGCCCATGTCTGTTGCGGCATGCCAGATGAAGTCGGCCGGCATGCCCTTTTCGATGAGCCCTGAAATGCTGCTTCCGCATTTGCGGGAGGGCAGTGAGGTAATGCTGTCCAGCCAGGCGTCCGTTTCCAGATGCGCGGCTGGCACGGCCAGCCGCAGAACGGACAGCGGGTCGTAATCGCCGTAGGGGTAGAAGGCGTCGCCGACATTGTCGGAAGCGATCATCACTTCCATGCCCGCCGCGCGTGCTTCCTTCAGCGGCGCGAGGCCGCGAAGATTTGGCGTGCGGCCGTTTCCGCGATCCTGCAGGTAGAGGTTTGTGGAGGGCAGGGTAACGAGCGCCACGCCTGCGCGCGCGCCAGCCGCCAAAATCCGCTCCAGTTCGTCTGCCGGTCGCAGCGACAGGGAGCAGGCATGGCCGCACAGAACGCGACCGGCCATGCCGAAACGCGCTGTGGCGTCGATCACGAGCGACAGCCCGTCGGCTTCCGGCTCCAGCCCTTCATCGATGTGGAAATCGAGGTCGAGGTCATGGCGCGCGGCAAGGGTGAACATGGTTTCAACCTTCGCCGCCAGATCTGCGTTGCGGTAGAAGAAGGCACCGAACACGCCGCCGTCATCCGCGACCCGCGCCGCAATGGCGCTTCCGGCCTCCGGTACGATATCTCCCAGAACGAGGGCTGCCGGTTGCAGGTCGATCCGGCCTTTCCATTCTTCGCGCAATTCGCAAATGATGGGCCATGCGTCAGGCACTTCCGGCGTTACCCAGTCCACATGGCTGCGCAGGGCGCCGACCCCATGGGCGAAGGCCGCTTCGAGCGCGCGCAAGGCCCGCGCGCGGATATCGGCTGCCGACCAGTTCGGCCTGTCTTCTTCCATCAGCGCAATGGCGTCGAACAGGGACTGGATCGGGGCCGGACTGCCGGCCCTGATCCTTGCGATGGTGTGGGTCTTGTCGAGGTGAACATGCACATCGGCCAGAAGCGGCGTGATGAAGCCGCCGTGTGCCTTTTCGGCCTCGCCGGGGGGCACCGTAACGATATCGGCGATAACCCCATCCTTCACCACGACATCGTGGCGTCCGGGAAGTCCGGCCACGCCCACGCCTGACAGGCGCAATGTCCCATCCGGCGCAGAAACGTGTGGAATGTCGTGGCCTTTGTACACGCTCAGGCCTCCCGGCGGATTTCGCTTTCATGCCACCGACCAAGCACGAGGCGCGACAGCCAGCTCGTTGCAAGGAAGATGACAATGCCGAGAACCGAGACGAGGAACAGCGCGGCAAACATGCGCGGTATCTCGTTGCGGAAGCTGGATTCCAGAATGCGCGAGGCGAGCCCCGTGTTCTGACCGGCGGTGCCCGCGACGAACTCCGCCACCACGGCCCCGATCAGAGCCAGACCGCCGGCGATTTTCAGCGCTGCCATGAAATAGGGCAGGGCGCTGGGCGCGAGCAGAAAGCGCAGGCGCTGCAGGGGCGTGGCGCGATAGAGCTTGAACAGGTCGCGCAGGTTGTGATCGGCGCTGCGCAGGCCGATCACGGTGTTCGACAGGATCGGGAAGAAGGCCACGATCCAGGCGCAGATGAGCAGCGCTGTGAAGGTGTCATGCACATAGATGAGGATCAGCGGCGCAATCGCCACGACCGGCGTGACCTGAAGGATCACCGCAAAGGGAAAGAAGCTCATTTCCACGGTGCGCGATAGAGCGAAGATCATGCCCATCAGAACGCCGCCGGCAATGGCGCAGAGCAGAGAAAGCATGGTCAGCTTCACCGTGAACATCATCGAGCTCATCAGCGAAGACCAGTCCTTCACCAGCGTCTGCGCGATCAGCGACGGTGCGGGGATGATGTAGTGAGGGACCTCATGGTAGCGCACCAGCCCTTCCCACACGAGAAGCGCGATGATGATGGCCATTGTCGGCATGATGACCGCCTTGCGGCGCTCGATGCGGGCGCGGCGGTTCTGTTCTGAATTGAGTACTGGCGTCTCGGTTGTCATGGCGCGGCCCTCAATGGTTGATGTCGTCATTGCCGAGCGTCTGGTTGAGCGCGTCAGAGACGATTTCACAGCTTTCGGTGTATTCGCGGGTGGCGCGGAAATTGTCCGCACGGGGGTAGCTTCCCGGAATGGCGATATCGTCGACCACGCGCCCGGGCCTTGCGGCCATCACCACGACGCGGTTGGACAGATAGACCGACTCATAAACGCTGTGGGTCACGAAGATGACCGTCAGCCCGTGCTCCTGCCACAGACGCAGAACGTCGTTGTTGAGCTTGAAGCGGGTCATTTCATCGAGCGCGGCGAACGGCTCGTCCATCAGCAGAAGGCGGGGCTTGGTCACGATTGCGCGCGCAATCGAGACACGCATCTTCATGCCGCCCGAAAGTTCGCGCGGATAGGCTTTCGCAAACTTGCTCAGCCCCACCTGCGCCAGCACCTCCTCGACGCGCGGCGCTGCCTGCGCACGCGACATGCCGCCAAGACGCAGCGGCAGGTAAACATTGTCGAACACCGATGCCCAGGGCATGAGCGTCGGCTCCTGAAACACGAACGCGACGTCCTGCGGCCCGGAACTGCTTCCCGGCGCATGGCCGTTCACCGTGATCGACCCGGCGGACACTTCGGACAGGCCGGCGATCATGCGCAGTGCAGTGCTCTTGCCGCAGCCGGAGGGGCCAAGGAAGCTGACGAACTGACCGTCCTCAATGGAGAGTGACATGTCGCTGACAGCCACAATGCCCGTTCCATACTGCTTGTAGACGTTCTTGATTTCGATCAGTGGCTGCGAGCCGGTCGTAGCTGCTGCTCTCATTGTGCTTCCTCACCCCAGGCAGGATTGTTGTCGAGCCAGGTCAAAGGCGCGCGCTCCACCTCGGCGAGCACTTCGACGAGACGGTCGGCTGCATAATCGATTGTCTGGTGACCTTTCTCTGCGGTCGCCGCCGTGGCGTTGCCGGCAGCTCCGAAGGGATTGATGTCATGCATCTGCCAGCCGGGCTTTGCGCCCGCCAGCGAGATGTGGCGATATTCGCTGGCGAAGGTTTCGGTAAGGGCGGCGAAGTTCTGCGCCTTGCTCATCACGACCAGATCGGGATGCATGGCAAGCATCACCGATGTCTCCATGTCGCCGGCATGAATGCCGTGCAGCGTTTCATGCGCGTCATAAAGGCCGTCCGGCAGGCCATGTCCGAACCAGTTGACGGAAAACACCATCATGCCGTGGCGCTGGCGCAGTTCGCGCGCAACGATGTCCATGACGCTGATCTGCCCGCCATGGCTGTTGAGCAGCACCATCTTGCGCACACCGCTGGCGGCGACGCAGGCTCCAATCTCGCACCACATGGAAATGAGTGTCTGTGCCGAAAAGGTCAGCGTGCCGGGATAACGCGCATGCTCATTGCTTTTGCCGATCGGCTGGGTTGGCAGAAACAGGGTCCGGCTTGTTTCCGGTAATCGCTCGACGATGGCCGAAACCATTCCGCTGACGATCGCGGCATCCACCGACAGGGGCAGATGGGGTCCATGCTGCTCTGTCGCGCCGACAGGCAGAACCGCCACCATGTTGCCTCGATCAAGCCGGGAAAACTCTTCGCTCGTATAGTCCGACCAATATCTCTTCAAAATCAGTATTCCTCCCTCATGTTCCGTGCAGTCTCGCCACGGCAAGACGCCAAGCCGCCCCACATGGCGGTGTGCCTCCACACACCGCCGAAGCGACTTCCCCATCTCTGAAACTGAAGGCTTCCTCCCTGCGTTCCATGGGGGTTGGAACGATGTTCTGAGCAATATTACTAACTGATCTGACCGATCGGTCAAACTAATTGTTTAAATGACGTTGGAAATATGCAACGAAATGTCCTGCGGCCCCTCGAGGGAGAGCGAAACGTGCAAATAGCGCGGTAAGCGGGCTGCTTGAGATTGCTCTGGCGCGGGTCTTTGTGCCGGAGCTTTCAGCGGAGGTGTTTATGGTTGAGAGATGCATCATCGTGGGCGGCGGGCACGGTGGCTCGCAGGCTGCTGTCAGTCTGCGCCAGGAGGGATATTCCGGCGAGATCGTGCTGGTCAGCGATGAAAAGGATCTGCCTTACCACCGTCCGCCGCTGTCGAAATCCTACCTGAAAACGCCCGATGGAGAAGGGTTGGTGCTGCGCACCGAAGCCGTCTATCGCGACAATGCCGTCGAACTGGAGCTCGGCGTGCATGCCGAGCGGATCGACGTGGATGGCAAGCGCCTGATCGTTGCAGATGGACGAGAGCTCGCGTTTACCGATCTCGTTCTGGCGACGGGCGCACGCGCTCGCATGCCACAGCTTCCCGGAATGGAATTTGACGGCATCGTCACGCTGCGCACCATGGAAGACGCCCGCCGCATCCGCGCGGCAATGCCGATGGTTGAAAATGTCGTGATCGTCGGTGGCGGCTTCATCGGCATGGAAATGGCGCATAGCTGCATCGGCCTTGGCAAGTCGGTCACCCTCATCGAGGCTGCACCGCGCGTGCTTGCCCGCTCTGTCGCGCCGGTCGTTTCCGCTCACGTGGAAGAGCGCAGCCGCTCCGCCGGTATCGATCTGATCACCTCTGCGCAGCTTGCCGCTATCCATGGCGAGGGTGGAAAGGTCGTTGCAGTTTCCACCGCAGATGGCCGCCGCTTCGACGCTGATATGGTCGTGATGGGCATCGGTGCCGTGCCCAATGTGGAACTTGCCGCCGAGGCGGGGCTTGAGGTTGCGAATGGCGTCGTTGTCGATCCGAACCTGCGCAGTTCAGCACCGCATATCTACGCCATTGGCGATTGCGTGAGTTTTGATCACCATCAGCTTGGTGAGCGGGTGCGGCTGGAATCGGTGCAGAACGCCACCGACCATGCGCGGCACATCGCTCGGGTTCTCACCGGCGGTGGCCGGCCCTATGCCGAGGTTGCCTGGTTCTGGTCCGATCAGGGGGACATGAAGATCCAGACCGCGGGGCTGGCGGCGGGCGCAGACAGTCTCATCGTTTCCGGCGCTTCCGAAGACAATGCCTTCTCCGTCTATCATTTCAGGGGTGAGAAACTGGTCGCCGTCGATTCCATCAACAGGCCAGCCGACCACATGATCGCGCGCCGACTTCTTGGAGCTGGCATCAACCCTTCGGCTGCGGATATCGCGGAGGGCGCCCAGCGCCTCAAGCAACTGATCAGCGCCTTCAAGGCGAACTAAGCCCTTCACACATTGCGCGGCTGAGGCGACAGTCGCACAAAATCATCCGGAGTTCTGTGAAATGCTTCACTGCCTTATCATCGGCGCGGCCGGCATGCTCGGCGACGGGCTGGCAAAGCGCCTCGTAAAGGATGGCGAAATCGGAGGCCGCAAAATCGGACGGCTGACGCTGTTCGATATCGTACCAGCCCATGCGCCTCACGTGGAAGAGATAAGTGTCACGGTTGAGGCGGGCGATATCTCGGCCGTGGAAACGGCGGAGCAGCTCGTTGCTTCCCGTCCTGACGTGATCTTCCATCTGGCGGCCATTGTATCGGGCGAGGCGGAGCGGGATTTCGAAAAGGGCTACCGCATCAATCTGGATGGCACCCGCAATCTGTTCGAGGCGATACGCAAGGCCAATGAAGAAGACGGATACTGCCCGCGCGTGGTCTTCACCTCGTCGCTGGCGGTTTTCGGATCGCCACTGCCCGATGTGATTGGCGATGACCACATCATCACGCCGCACTCCAGCTATGGCACCCAGAAGGCCATCGGCGAACTTCTCCTTGCAGACTACAGCCGGCGCGGCTTCTTCGACGGCATCGGCATCCGCCTGCCGACCATCTGCATTCGACCGGGAAAGCCGAATGCTGCAGCTTCCAGCTTCTATTCCGGCATTCTGCGTGAACCGCTGGCCGGACTACCGGCCATCCTTCCGGTCGATACATCCATGCGGCACTGGTTCGCCAGCCCCCGCGCGGCAATCGGCTTCATGGCCCATGCGGCAGCAGTCAGCAGCGAATTGCTCGCCGGGCGGCGCAACATGACCATGCCCGGCGTTTCGGCAACCGTGGCCGATGAGATCGAGGCGTTGCGCGCCATAGCCGGCGATGCCGCCGTTGCCCTCATCCGTCACGAAAAAGACCCGGCCATTGAGGCGATCCTCTCCACATGGCCCCAGGCGTTTGAAGCCGACCGGGCGCTCAAACTCGGTTTTGAGGCCGACGAGTCGTTTGAAGCGATCGTGCGCGCCTATCTCGAAGATTACGCAACAGATGCGGAGCAGGCATGATGAACACAGCAGTGCAGGACAACGCCGCCGGAAACTTCCTTCTGATCGGTCTCGGCGCGATGGGCTATGGCATGGGCAGTTCGCTGCTGCGCGCCGGTCTGGGCGCGGATGGTTTCGATTTGAATGGTGATACGCAGGCGCGCTTCCGGGCTGAGGCCGGGCGAGACCGCCCGCTGGTGGTGGCTGCCGGCGAAGCCGATGGCGCCATTCTCGTCGTCGTTAACGCCGCGCAGACGCGTGAGGCCCTGTTCGGTGCGAACGGTCTTGCCGCAATGCTGAAGCCGGGTGCGGTGGTGATCAGTTGCGCCACCATTGACCCGCAGCAGGCCATTGCGTTCGAGCAGGAGCTCGCGGAAAAGGGCATTCTTTATCTCGACGCCCCGATCTCGGGCGGCTCCGCGCGCGCGGCGCAGGGCAAGCTTTCGGTCATGGCCTCAGGCTCGGCGGAAGCCTTTGAGAAAGCACAACCAGCGCTGGACGCCATGGCTGAAACAGTCTTCCGGCTGGGCGACCGGGCCGGGCCGGGGTCGGCGATGAAAAGCGTCAACCAGCTTCTGGCCGGCATTCATATCGCCGCCGCAGCGGAAGCATTTTCCTTCGGCATCGCGCAGGGGCTGGATGCGGATCAGATCATGCAGGTCATTCCCGCCTGCGCCGGCTCGTCGTGGATGTTCGAGAACCGGGGGCCGTACATCACAGATGGCGATTACCGACCGCATTCGGCGATCGACATTTTCGTCAAGGATCTGGGCATTGTCACCGATGCGGCATCCGGCGCGAAACTCGACCTGCCGGTTTCGCAGGCGGCACTTGAACGCTACCGCGCGGCTTCTGCCGAGGGCATGGGGCGCGAGGGGGATATTGCGCTCATGAAGCTCTATGCTGCCCAAAGCGGCATCGACCTGCCGCCGAAGCGCTACGAGGACAAATAGAGTTGCTGCCCGGCTACAGGTTCAGCTGATCAAAGCGGTTTCGCCGCAGGGGAGCCTGCGGCGAAACTGTCTTGGAGCGACACGCTCACAGCGCCAGGCAGCAATATTTCATTTCCAGATAGTCCTCGATCCCGTGGCGGGAGCCTTCCCGGCCGAGACCCGATTGCTTGATGCCCCCGAACGGCGCGACTTCCGTTGAAATCAGGCCGGTGTTCACGCCGACCATGCCGTATTCGAGTTCTTCCATCATTCTCCAGACGCGGCTGAGGTCGCGGCTGTAAACATAGGATGCGAGACCGAATTCCGTATCATTGGCAGCCTCCACCACCTCTTCCAGAGTGGAGAAGCGGAAGACCGGCGCCAGAGGCCCAAACGTCTCTTCTTTTGCAACGGCCATCTGAGGTGTGGCGTCCCGCAGGACGGTCGGCTGGAAGAACGTGCCGCCGAGGTCATGCGGCGCGCCGCCCAGAACCACCGTGCCCCCTTTTTCCAGCGCGTCGTCGATATGGGCGCGAACCTTGTCCATCGCAGAATGGCTCACCAGCGGGCCGACCGCGCAGCCTTCCAGGAAACCATCGCCAACCTGCAGGCTGGATACGGCTTTGCTCAATCTCTCGACAAACGCATCGTAGACGGCATCCTGAACATAGATGCGGTTTGTGCAAACGCAGGTCTGTCCTGCATTGCGGAATTTTGAGGTGACGCAGCCTTCCACGGCGGCGTCGAGGTCGGCATCGTCAAACACGATGAATGGCGCATTGCCGCCGAGCTCAAGCGACAGTTTCTTGATCTGGTCTGCCCCGTTGCGCATCAGAATGCGCCCCACATTGGTCGAGCCGGTGAAGCTGATCTTGCGAATGGTCGGGTTTTCCGTGAACTCCAGTCCCACGCCGACACTGTCTGTCGACGGGAGAACGGAAAGAAGTCCCCGAGGCAGGCCTGCTTGTTCGGCCAGCTTTGCGAGCGCGAGGGCGGAAAGCGGTGTTTCGGTTGCCGGTTTGACCAGAATGGCGCAGCCGGCGGCAAGCGCTGGCGCGACTTTGCGCGTGATCATCGCATTGGGGAAGTTCCAGGGGGTGATTGCGCCAACCACGCCAACAGGCTGCCTGATCACCATCAGCCTCTTGTCTTCATGATGCCCCGGTATGGTTTCCCCGTAGATGCGTTTGGCTTCTTCTGAGAACCACTCGACAAAGCTTGCGCCATAGAGAATCTCGCCGCGCGCTTCAGCCAGCGGCTTTCCCATTTCAGCCGTCAGGATGGCCGCCAGGTCGTCGGCATGATCGACGATCAGGTCAAACCAGCGGCGCAGGATGCCGGCGCGCTCTTTTGCGGTGCAACGCGCCCAGACTTTCTGCGCTGGCGCGGCCGCCGATATGGCGCGGCGAACATCGTCGCGTGTGCAATCCGCGACATCGGCCAGCTTTGCTCCCGTGGAAGGGTTCGTCACCGGAAAAGCCCGGTCGGTGCGGCGCCAGTCTCCGGCGATGAACGCATCCGAAATGAGAAGGTCGGGTCGATCAAGGGGGATCATCGTTTCTCTCGCAATCTTGGGAAAGGGACGTTGCGGCCGTGCTCTGTTTCGAAGAACACGGCCTTTCTCTTGTACGCCTTGATCAACGCTTTGCGGTGAGTGTGCGGATCAGGCTGTGCGGCTCAATGCGCAAGGGATGCTGAGCCAGGTTTCCAGCTCGTGGTTCACGGTATCCACCGCTGTCAGGTTCACCATGTGGCGATGCCCGGCAACGATAACCGCGTGACCGTTTTGTGCTGCCTGCGCCATGGCGCGCGACATCGCCGGTGTGGAGTTTGGATCACCTTCACCGGTGAGCGCCAGCAACGGACATTCAATGCCTGAGACGTGATCGGCATAGTATGTATCGCCACGGGAGAAGGCCGTGTAGGCCGTTGCATAGCCCGCATGATCGACACTGCCGAGCCATTCGGCCACCTGATCGCGCGCTTCCTGCTCGGCAGGGCTGTCACCGAACCAGCGGCCCAATGGGGTGGCGACATCAAAGGCGCCAGCCCGGATTTGCGCGGCACGGTCTTCGACGGCGGCACGCGCGTCAGGATCCCGGCGGAACACGCCGTTCAACAGTGCAACGCGCTCAACCAATTCGGGATAGGTGACCGTGAAGCCAACGGCGATCAGGGCGCCCATGGAGTGACCCGCCAGACTGATCTTCTGCAGGTTGAGTGCGTGCAGCGCCGTGCGCAGCCAGCGCACATAGTCGCACACCTGCGCGCCTTCGGGCAGGTGGCTGGTGAGGCCGTGCCCGGGCATGTCCAGAGCAAAGACATGATGCGTCTTTGAAAGTGCATCGATCTGCGGCCCCCAGGCCGCAGACTGCATGCCGACGCCATGGATGAGGACGACAATGTCGCCCTCTCCAGCCTCGCGATACCCCAGTTGGCCGTAACCCTCAGACAGCTGCAGGGTTTTCAACGTCATGCCCGAGCTCCTTGAGGTCCTGATACCGGTCGCCGATGCGGTGGTGCGGCCGTCCGCCAATCGAAGCACCAAGCGCGATCACGATTTCATCCGCTGCCGGTGCGTCTGCTATTGAAAGCTGGATGGTGAGATAATGACTGCGCTTTCCGCCGTCATTCTTGTCCATGAGCGGGATCATGAGCGGAGCGTTCGCCGGACCGCGCGTGTTGCAGAAAGCGAGGTATGACTTGGCGCCCACCGCCTCACGGTAATGGTTGCCGAAACGGAGCGTGTGGATCAGAGCCGAAGCGTGCTCGACTTCGCCGGACAGGCCGACGATTGCCGATTTTCCGTAACCCTCGACCTTGTCGCCGCCGCCTGCTGCTTCCAGAATCATTTCGGTGAGGAGTTCGCCCAGTCCGGGGGCGCAATCCATGATCTCGGGCCTCAGATCCTCGACAAAACCCCGTCCTGCCCACGGGTTCCGGATGACGGCCACTGCCGCGATCATTTTCAGGGGCGTTGGTGCAGCTTTCCCGCCTTCGATGAGCGTTTCCTCGACGTGTAGTAGTGTTTTGCGGATCTCAGCAGGCATTCGCAGCTCCCGGTTGATTCGAACGGTTGGTGTTGATTATGGTATACCGTAATACAATCATTCAAACAACCTTGCTTGCGGGAATCGACGCTGCTATCTCGTCGGCATGACAAATCTTGGCCTGAATAAAATTGAGCAGCAGCCCACCACCCTGCGAGACATGGTTCTTGAACGCCTGCGCGATGCGATAATCGACGGCGTGTTCAAGCCGGGCGACCGACTGGTTGAGCGCGTGCTCTGCGAGCAACTGGGCGTCAGCCGTACGGTGGTTCGAGAAACGCTGCGCTATCTCGATGCGGAAGGTCTGGTGGAGCATCTGCCCAATCGCGGGCCGATCGTCGCCAGGATGGACTGGGACGATGCACGGCAGATCTACGATATCAGGCTGAAGCTTGAAACGGCGGCTGCCGAGGCCTGCGCAAGGAACATGACACCGGATCTTGAGCGGCGTCTGCGCGAAGCGCTTGTCGATCTGGAAGCCGCTGCCGCAAAGGAAACACCCGGTGCGCTCTTCAAGGCCACGACGCGGTTTTATGCTCTCATCTTCGAGGGGGCAGGGCACAACATCGCCTGGGAAGTCGTGCAGCGCCTGAACGGCCGTATTTCCCGCCTGCGCGTGATGACGCTGACCAGCGAAAACAGAAAAGTGTCTGGCCCGACCCATATGCGCAACATCTGCGAAGCGATTGCTGCGCGCGACCCGGACGCGGCCCTGGCTGCCGTTGAAGCCCACCTGACGGACGCCACGTCCATCGCACAGAAACTCCTGGCCGGAGACAAGGAAAAATCATGAGCGCATTCGACGAAGACCTCTTCCTCAAGGGGCTGGAGAAACGAAAGTCCACGCTTGGGGCCGAGTATGTCGAAAGCAATCTGGCAAAGGCTGATGAATTCACACGCCCTTTTCAGGAAGCGATGACGGCCTGGTGCTGGGGCTTCGGCTGGGGCGATGAGGTCATCGACGCGAAAACGCGGTCGATGATGAACCTCTCGATGATTGGCGCGCTCGGCAAGATGCACGAGTGGGAGCTGCATTGTCGCGGGGCCATTCGCAATGGCGTGACCCAGGACGAACTGCGCGCCATCATTCATGTGATCGGCATCTATTGCGGCGTGCCGCAGGCGCTGGAGTGCTTTCGCGCCGCGCGCAAGGTTCTGGAAGAGGTGGAAGCGGAGTAGCAGGCCGATCACCGGCGGCGACTGCTCTGCCTTTTTAGATGTGCTTTCACGACTGGAAAGAAAACGGGCCGGTCTTGGACCGGCCCGGAAGCATCAATCGGCAATCGCGCCGATTTCCTTGAAGTAACGCTCCGCGCCGGGGTGCATCGGAACGGTCCGCTTCTGCGCCCCAAGCTCTACGGTCAGTCCCTTGAAGCTCGTGTTGCTCTCGCCGAGCGCCTGCAGGTTTTCCCAGAAGGCCTTCGTGAATTCGTAGATCATGTCCTCGTCGGCTTCCGCGTCGGTGTAGATCACCTGCGCCAGACCGAAGGTGGAGACCGGCTCATCCTGCCCGCGATAGGTGCCTGCCGGCACTTCGAACGGTACGAGGAGGTCGTAGTAGACTTCGTTGAGGCGTTCGATCAACTCGGGGTCGAGGTTCAGATAGCGCATCGGTACGGTGGACGAAAGCTGCTGTGCGTTTGCCAACCCCACCTGGAAGACATGCATGCCGCCGTCGAAGACGCCATTGCGGATTTCATCGAAAACCTGCCCGGTGGAAACCGTTCCTGCCTTGATATCGTCCGTGGAAAGGCCGGCTGCCTTGAGCAGCTCCAGATTAAGCCCGTAGGTGAAGCTCGACGGCGTGTTGAGGTTGATCGCATGTCCCTTGATGCCCTCAAGCGATGTGATCCCTGAATCTTCGCGCACAAAGACATTTTCCGGCACGACACTGAAGATGAACAGCTGTCGCAGGTTCTTGAACTCGTCCGCGATGGGGATGTTGGCGAAGTCATTGCGCTTGTTGTAGGCGAATTCCAGATCGATCAGCGTGTTGAGAGCGATGTCGAGTTCGCTGTTCAGCACCAGACCGAGATTGTCGCGGTAGCCGCCGGTGGTCTGAACGGACAGTTTGTACTTGTCCTGCGCGTTGTTGAACACTTCCGAGATGGTTGCGCCGTTGATGTAGGGGCCGGAGCCGGAGCTGCTGGTTCCGATGGAAAGCTGCTCCTGAGCCGAGGCGGCGGACGAAACCATGATCGAGGCGGCGGCAAAGAGTGCTGCATGCCGGATTTTGGACGGTATCTTGAACATTTACTTCTCCCTTTTGATTACGTGTTCTGGTGTTTTGCGCCGGTTGCCGGGGCGCTCTGGATTCCATCGAGTCTGGCGCGGCGCAGATAGATCAGGGCGACGACGGCGACGCCTGCGATGTCGGTGAGGTAGCCGGGGTTGATGAGCGAGATGGCCGCTGCCGCCAGCAATGCGCGTTCGATCCAGTTGATCCGTCCGGCGCACCAGCCCTGCACCGCGGCTGCCATGGCAAAGACGCCGATCGCAGCCGAGCAGGCCGAAAGCGCGACCGTCATGGCATCACCCTGAAGCAGCAGGGCCGGTGAGAACAGGAACATGAACGCGACAATGAAGCCCGGCAGCGAGTGAACGAATGCGGTGACTGCCGTGCTCCACCAGTTCGCGCGTGCAATGCCGGCAGCCACCACGGCCACGAGGGCCACCGGAGGTGTGGAGCCGGATTTGATCGCGAAGTAGAAGAGGAACAGATGCGCGCCGAGCAGCGGTGCGCCGGCGGCGGTCAGAGCCGGAGCCGTGAACATCGCCAGAAGCAGGTAGGCGATGGGCGTGGGCATTCCCATGCCGAGCAGCGTTGCCGCAACCACAGCGAGGATGGCGGTCATCAGCAGCGAGCCGTCGCTGACCGAGAGGATGATGTCGGCAATGCGCGGTCCAAGGCCCGTTGTCACGATCGCCGCCTGAAGGAGGCCGATTGAGACGATCAGGGCCGTGATCGCGGCCGCCTGGCGCGCGCCACTGTCGAACTGGTCGAGAATGGCCCGGAAAGGCATGCGCGAAACGCTTCGTGCGAGACCGCACACCATTGCGATGCCGATGGCGATGAGGCTGGCGTAAGACGGTGTGTAGGACTCGACGATCAGCAGATAGAAGAGCACGGCGGGCGCGACCAGAAGATGCCATCCATCGGCAAAGCTCTGTCGCAGGCTGGGGATCTCGTCTTCCGGAATGCCTGCAAGGCCGGCCTTGCGCGCCTCGAAATGCACCACGCAGTAGAGCGAGAGATAGTAGAGAACGGCGGGCAGAATGGCGGCAACTGCAATCGTTGCGTAGGGGATGCCGGTGAGCTGCGCCATGATGAAAGCGGCCGCGCCCAGAATTGGCGGAACGAGCTGTGCGCCTTCCGAGGTGTTGGTTTCCACGGCGGCTGCCACATGCGGCCGGAAGCCGGTGCGGATCATCAGCGGGATCGTGAACGTTCCCGTGGTGACGACGTTGCCGACAGAGCTTCCCACCATGGTGCCGAGACCGGCGCTGGCGACCATCGCGCTCTTGGCCGCGCCGCCGACCTGCCGGCCGGTGGTGGCGTTTGCGACCTTCATGATGAAGTCGCCCGTGCGCGTTGCCTGCAGGGCCGAACCCAGCATCATGAACATGAACAGATAGGATGCCGCGACGCTCAGGCCGGTGCCGAAAAAGCCTTCGGTTGTATAGGCGGTCAGGTAGATGATCCGCTTGAGGTCCATGCCCGCATGCTGCATGACGCCGGGAAAGTAGGACCCGTAGAGCATGTAGACGACACCGAACACGCCAAGTGCGAACAGTATGGTGGAGTGCCGGCGCGCGGCCTCCAGCGAAATGACGATGATCGCGACGCCGATGGCGACATCCGTGCCTGTGAGGTAGCTGGAGCCCCAGAGATTGATCAGGCGTTCGAAATTGACGATCACATAGCCCATGGTCACGATGGTGGCCGCGGCAAATGTGGCGTCCAGACCCCATTGAACGCTTCGCATGACCTGCTGATCGGCCCGCGTCCGGTCAAGGAAGGCGATGCAGAGCATGGCGCAGGCAAACAGCGCGAGGTGAACGATGGTTGTCTTGTACGGTCCGAAAAGCGTCGCGTATGCCATATATGCGAATATGAGCATCCCGACCGCTGTCAGCACCCAGTCGACGCCGGAGCGACGCTCTCGCGTGGGTTCTGTCATTTCAACTGATCTCCTTGTGGGGTGGAGCCCTGCGGCGCCTTTTTCAGGTGGCGCAGGGCCGCGTCACACGCTGCAGCGACGTGGACGAAACTTGCTTTTTCGGCGGCGGCGGTGTCGCGGGCAATCAGGGCAGAAGCGATTGCCTGCATCTCCGAATGGCTTGCGTCATGACGTTCCGGGTCGGACATGGACTGCGTCCGCAGAAAGTAGACGCGTTCGATGATCGCGTTCAGGGAACGCTGGATTTCCCCGTTTCCGGACCCTTCGATCATGATGTCATAGAATGTCGTGGTCGCTTCCCTGATCGCTGCGAGTTCGCCGGCTCTGAAGGCGTTCTTCAGCCTCTCGGCGGCCCCGGCGATGTCGTTGATCGTGTCACTGGAGGCGCGCTGGGTGAAAAGTCGCGCCGCCAGAGCTTCCAGGCTGGCGCGTACTTCGTAGATGTCCCGGATCTCGCGTGCGCTCATCAGAACGACAATTAGATTGTTGTTGGCGTCGCGACCGACCAGCCCTTTCTCTTCAAGCCGGGCAAGGGCCTCGCGAACAATGGTCCGGCTCACGCCGGTTGCTTCGCAGAGTTCGCGTTCGACGATCTTCTGGCCGGGAGCGAGCTTCCCATCAAGGATTGCACCCTGAATGGTGTCCTGAACCCGCGACCGCAATGTCGGCGTGGTCCGGTCGATGCGCAGCATCTCCATAGTGTGAACGCTCATCAGCCACCTCCCATGCCTGAGACCCGTCATCTGTTCCTGCCCAAAGCGGGCGGGCCAGCGAATGCCTCGCCGCCTGAACATCGGTATACAATAATACCGTATTACAGAATACTCAACCCGTTTTCTGTTTCGGGGCGGAATCCGGGCGCAGGAGTGGCTAAAGCGGCTCGCCGATAGCCCGAATGTCGTCCGCATCGTTGAAGCAATGCGAGGTTTGCTGCTCGTTAAGGGAGAAAATCAGTCGTTTGTCCGCTCAACCGAGCTGATCGAACGCAAGGCCGCATCAAAGGAGCAGGCCGAAATCTGGTCTAGGGTGATCCAAAGACGGGGCGCTCAGGCGTGGCGGAGAAGAGCTCCGAGTGTCACTGGCTTTGAACCTTGATGGTCAAAAGCGTTTGACGCCGGTCGATGGAGGCAGTTGCCGACATAGCCCACGGCGCGGTTTCGCGCGGGATCCCGGAGGAACGGGAGTGGAGAGCTGAGTGGCGCTCGCAATAGCCTCTGCGCTGCCCGATTTTTCAATCGAGGGGAGCCGCAAGGCGTACCATGATCTGAATATAGGAAGATGGTCGGGCGGCCTGTCAGCCGCATAAGTTTGCAGGCCCGCAATCGTAACGGTTTCAAGCAGTCACGATTGCGGGCTTTTGCAAGGTTGGTTGCTAGGATTCCTGCGCCTTCTTGGCGACAGAGGCGTGCCAGGGGGTCAGCCAGCCGCGCAGTTGAGCGATCAGCGTGTAGAGCGTCAGTCCAATCAGCGTCAGAAGCACGATCACGGCGAAAAGGCCCGGGACCTGCAGCTCCTGCAACATGGCGACGGCGAGATAGCCGAGGCCTTCATTGCCACCGATGAACTCGCCGACGATGGCGCCGATCATCGACATCACTACGGCCACTTCCATGCCGGCCAGAACCACGGGCAACGCGGTGGGCAGGTCGAGCATTGTGAAGCGCTGTAGCGGGTTTGCCTGCAGCATGACGAACACGTCGCGGTCGCCCGGCTCAACGGAACGGAACGCGATCAGCGAGTTCGAGAAGACCGGGAAGAATGACAAAGCTGCGGCTATGACGATCTTCGATTCCAGCCCAAAGCCAAACCACAGGATGAAGAGCGGTGCGAGCGCGATTTTTGGAATGAGCTGCAGGCACACAATGAAGGGCTTGAACGCCCATTCAAGCATCTGCACCCGAGCCATTGCCATGCCAAGCGTGATGCCGAGAAGGACTGCGATCAGAAAGCCGGAGACAGCCTCGATCACGGTGACAAGCGCATGACGCCAGACCTCGGCGTCGCTCACCAGTTCGATAAAAGCGACGACGATCTGATACGGCGTCGGCAGGATGAAGGCAGAGACATCGGCAGTGTGCACATACACTGTCCACGCGATCAGAAAGGCTGCAACGGTTGCTGTCGGAAGCGCTATGCGGATGAAACGATCTGTGCCCATCAGTGGCCTCCTGTCAGGCTGGCGCGAAGATGCACGAGCATGTCCTGGAATTCGGGTTTGCGTTGCAGATCAAGCGTGCGGGGGCGCTCGAAAGGCATCTCGATGACCTCGGTAATGCGGGCCGGTCGGGCGGCGAGCACCACGACGCGGTCCGACAGGAATGCGGCCTCGGTGATCGAGTGCGTAACGAGGATGGTCGTGACATGCGCCTTCGCGCAGACCGACATCAGCTCCATGTTCAGCGTGTCACGTGTCATCGCATCGAGTGCGCCGAAGGGCTCGTCGAGCAGCAGAACCTGAGGTTCGGTGATCAGCGCGCGCGCCAGCGAGGCGCGCTGGCGCATGCCGCCGGAAAGTGCAGAAGGCCGCGCTTTCTCGAAACCCTTGAGGCCCACGGTGAGAACGGCGGTGGAAAACTAGACCACGGTAGCGGCTGGATTGTCCTGCTGCGGGCGGCTGAAAAGTCGTCCACTTTTTCCCTTTTCTGCTTGGCGCAGGGAGGGACGAGGGATCTAC
>NZ_JAFKDE010000013.1 GCF_017255295.1 Nitratireductor aquimarinus | reverse complement strand
TTCAAGTTTTTCGTTTTTCTTCGTATTCCAACCTAAAAACCGAAAGAAATCACACTCAACCCACTGATTTCAAACGATAATAAAAAATGACAAACAGGATCAAAAACTTGCCAAACCGCGCATTTCCGGCCTTCTCAGCCATTCTTGCCGGCAAAACTCTAGCCCGCAAAAACCATGTCGCATTCTGACATGTAAAACTGCCCTTACGGCACCCTGGCTTTTACCGTCATACCGTCTCGGGCGGGCATCGGTTCACCCTATATAAGGAGTGAACCGATCCAGAGACCTCTTCTAGGGTCGTCGGGAATGATCACCCGGCGTACAGCCGAAACGGGACTGAAACGCCCGGCTGAAATTCGCCACATGCCGATATCCGGCATCCCAGGCAGCCCGTTTAATGGAGACGCGCTCCAGCTTTATCCGCCGTGCGGCCTCATCCAGCCGGGCATTTCGGGTGAACTCCGCAACGGTCTCGCCGAACGCCTGGCGAAAGACCTCATTCAGACGCCGCGGCGCCATGCCCACTTCTTTGGAGAGATCCTCCAGCCCCGGCGCATCCGCCAGCCGTGAAAGAACAATATCCTGCGCCGCGCAGGCCGTGGACCGATCATGCTCGCTGATCGCGCGTTCATCTTCCTTGAGGCCGCTTTGCCTGATCACATCACAATAGATTGCCAGAAGTGCGTTGACCGTGCCTTCCAGATGCAGGCGACGGGTTTCTCCGCCAAGCTGCGAGTCATTCATCATCGCGCAGAGAAAGCGCACCTCGGGACGGGTCTCGAAATGCTGCACCGTACGCTCTTCCATATGAAAGAGACGGTGCATGGCCTTGGGCGGTGCAAAGCCGAGCCGGCTCTCGATCATCTCCTCGCGCAGGCAGATGCCGGCGGCGCAGACCGCCTTGCCCGGCATGACCCGGAAAGTGCCCCGATGCTCGGGCAGATGCATGGCCAGATTGTCCCGGTTTGTGAACACCCCGTCACAGCCATTGAGATCGTAATGAACGACGCCGGAGGCGCACCCCATGAAGCTGACCGTTCCCGGCGGCTGGGTGTTGCCGATTTCCATTTCCGTCTCTTCGCGGAAATGCATGCGGGTCAGATGCAGGATCACCCCGTCATTCAGTTCAAACCGTTCGAGTTCACAGGTCCCGAATGGCAGGGCGGACATCGCCTCGCTGTCATAGGCCGAACCGGCATGGCGTCCACCGCCCTCCGCTTCAAGTTTCACTTCAACGGTCGGTTTCTCGAAAGACCCTGCCATAGACATTTGAAACGCTCCCCCAAGCACACGCAGCCGCCACCCATATATGACGAAGCGGCGCTGCAAATAATGATAACAAAAAGCAATTCACCACAACCCTTGTAAGCCTTAGCCGGCGTTGTGCTGTGTAGCATTGCGAATCAGGAACCTTCCGTGACCGTGCGCCGGTATTTCACCGCGCGGCGGGCGGATGCGTTTCGTTTTCAAGGGGGATGAAAGAAGGCCGGAGGCGTTCCGGCGACCTTCTTGTGCGGAATGCGTTCGCAAAGGCGCTCTTCGAGCAGCCGGCAGGCATCGTGTCCGGAAACCCCGACAAACGACATACCGTAACACACCGCATACCAAGGAACGCTTCATGACCGAGCAAAGCCCAACCGTGCTGGCCAATCGCCTGGCGCTTGAAGGCGGCACGCCCGTGCGCACCGCGCCCCTGCCCTGGGAACTGCCCGGCGCACACTGGATCGGCAAGGAGGAGCGCGAGCTGGTCGACCGGGTGATCGACGCGCAGAGCCCCTTCCGGTTTTACGGTCCCGACCCGCAGCACATGGTCGACACGCTGGAACAGGAGTGGCGCGCCGCCTATGGCCATCGCCATGCGCTTGGCGTTTCCTCCGGGACGGCCGCCCTTTCCATCGCCATTTCGGCGCTCGACATCGGGCCGGGCGACGAGGTTCTGATCGCCGGATATATGTGGGTGAGCTGCGTGTCCGCCATCGTGCGCAGCGGCGCGATCCCCCGGCTGGTCGATATCGACGAGACCTTCTGCATGGATCCGGCGGATCTGCGCCGCAAGATCACGCCGCGCGCCCGCGCCATCCTTCTGGTGCATATGAGTGGTGCGCCCGGCCATGTGGCCGAGATCGCAGGGATCGCGAAGGAGAACGGCCTCGCTCTCATCGAGGATTGCGCGCAGGCTGCCGGCGCAAGTTCCGGCGGCACGCCGGTTGGCCGCTTCGGCGACATCGCCACCTTCAGCTTCCAGCTCAACAAGAACATGACCGCTGGCGATGGCGGCATGATCGTCTGTCAGGACGACGCCATCTTCCGCCGCATCACCGCGCTCCACGATCTTGGCTTTGCACGCAATGAGGAAGGGCGGCTCGACACGTCCGACGAGACCTGCCAGCTCTGGGGTTTTGGCGCACGCATGTCGGATCTGGCCGGCGCCATGGCGCTTGCCCAGTCTCGCAAGCTCGGCCAGATCACCGGCGCCATGCGCACGGCCAAATGGCGCATCCGCGAAGCGCTGTCAGACATTCCGCAGATCGATTTCCGCACCGTGCCGGATCCATCCGGCGACAGCGGCCCCTTCCTTGTCACGCTCTATCGTGACGCCGAAACCTGTCAGGCCTTCACCGAGGCACTGCGCGCCGAGGGCATTCGCGGCCCGGCAGGTTCTCTGAGCTGCATCACCATGCGCGAATGGGGACTGCACTGGTATTTCAACATTCCGAGCCTCACCGAGAAGCGATCCAACAGCCGTGACGGCTTACCTTGGACGCATCCGCTCAACGCCTTTGCCGGCGAGATCGATTATCGCCGCGGCGCGTTGCCCAATTGCGATGCGCTCAGCGAGCGCGGTGCGCTCCTCGCCATCGCTTCCAAACTCACCCACGACGACGTCACCGACATCATCACCGCATTCAGAAAAGTCGCCAATGCCCTCTTCAATCGCTGAGACCGCCGCACCGATGCCGACACTCTCTTCTCTCCTGACCTCCGATCCCTTTTCCATCTCCAAGGCGACCACCGGCATTGACGTGCTGGTGATCGGCTCTGGAACGGCCGGCGTCACCAGCGCCATCGAACTGGCGCGCAAGGGGCTTTCCGTGGTGATCCTGGAGGCCGGCCCTTTCCTGCTGCCAAGCCATGTGGGCTCCACCCCTTTCCGCAGCCGCGAGGACATCACCCCGCAGATCCACAATCTGGTGCGCTATCGCACCGCCTGGACCGACCACGAGCACTTCAGCGATGGCGTTGCCTCGCCGCTCAACAATGATGCATGGTCGGCTGTCGGCGGACGCACGCTTTTCTGGGGCGGCTGCACGCCGCGCTTTTCGGAATGGGATTTTGACGACTGGCCGTTCTCTTATGAAGAGTTCGCCAGCTATTACGACCGCGCCGAGCGCATCATGCATGTCTCCGGCCGCTCGGAGGAGCGCCCGCCCTTCTTCCGCGGCAAGGCGCAGGACACGATTCTGGACCGCCTCCACAAGGCCGGCATCGATGCCGAACACGCCGCACTCGGTGTCGACACGCAGGAATCGCGCAATGGCTATGTGCCGCGCGGCTTCGATTCTGCTGCCGACCGCCTGCTGCGCAGCGGCCTTCTCTCAAGAGAAGTGGCGCGCGGACGCATCGTGCTGGTTCCCGACACCATTGCCGAGAGCATCGAGAACAATGGCCGGCAGGTGACCGGCATCGTTGCGCGCGGTGCGCAAAGCGACCGCCGCTTCCGCCTTGTCGCCCGTCATTACAGTCTGGCCGGTGGCGCGATCCAGTCGACGCGGCTGGCGCTCGATTCCGGTCTGCGCGACATTCACCCGCTGGTCGGCACCCACATCGCCGACCACCTGTTCATTCAGGGCCTGTTCCGTCTGAAGGCGCCGCTCAACGAGCCGATCTACACCTTCATTCCCGCCGGCAAGGACCGTCCCTACCACATCCAGATTCAGGGACCGTTCGACGAGACCTGGTATTCGCCCTATCACGCAACCGTGTGGCTCGACTGCGATCCCCAGGGGCTGTACCTCCTCGCCTATTGCTTCGGCGTCGGCGAAGCGGCCAAGAGCAACGAGTTACAGCTCACCGGACAATGCGGCGACGGCCCCGGCAATATGGGCCGCTACGCAGTCCTCAACGGCCGCACCGAAAACGACCTGCGCATTCTCGACGAGATGAACGCCTTCCTTCCGCAGGTGGCGGAAGGCATGGGCGCGGAGCTGGTGCGCAGCCAGATCAACCCGCCCGGCGCGGCCCTGCATGAAATCGGCGGCCTGCGCATGTCGGCGGAGCCGGGCGTCGGCGTCACCGACACCCATGGCCGGTTCTGGGCTCTGCCCAATCTGTCCGTTGCCGATTCCGCAGCGTGGCCTTCACAGGGCTCGGCCAACAGCTACCTGACCATCACGGCCTGGTCGCTTCGTCATGCAGAAGGCGTGGCCGAGCTGCTTGGGGAGGAGATCTGATCCATGCTGATCCGACTGGTGATACTGGCCGCCCTGTTCGGCTTTCTCTTCGGGTTCGATGAAGGCGTGATTGCCGGCGCTCTGCCGCTCATTACTTCGACCTTCGAAATCTCCGCCTCCGGTGAAGGCCTCGTCACCGCCTCCGTGCCGCTTGGCGCGGTGGGTGGCGCGATCCTCGCCGCGCTGTGGGCCGACAGTCTGGGCCGCCGCAAGGTGCTCATCATGTGTTCGGTTCTGTTCGGCATCGGTGCGATCGCCAGCGGTCTGGCGCAGGAAGAAATCGCGCTCATCCTTGCGCGCCTTCTGCTCGGCATCGCCATCGGCGCGTCGGCGCTCGCCGCCCCCATGTTCCTCGCCGAACTTGCGCCGGCGCGGCATCGCGGCGCGATCGTCTCCGCCTTCCAGCTCATGATCACGATTGGCATTCTGGTGTCCTATCTGATCGACCTGGCGCTGGAGCCGCTCGGCGCATGGCGCTGGATGCTGGCGCTTGGCGCGGTGCCCGCCTTCGTCTCGCTGATCGGCATCGCGCTCTCGCCGGAAAGCCCGCGCTGGCTCGTCATGCGCGGCCGCCGCGAAGAGGCCGGCTCGGTCATCGCCGCCATCCAGCCGGACCTCGACCGCAAGGAAGTGGACCACATTGTCGGCGACATCGCCGCAACGCATGCAGGCGAACCGCGCACAGCCCCGTGGTCGGACTTCCTGTCGGATCACATCCGCCCGCTGGCGATCTTCGCCATCGCCGCCTTTCTGCTTCAGCAGGTCAGCGGCATCAACGCCGTCATCTATTATGCGCCGACCATTCTCGGCCATGCCGGCTTCGATGGTTCGAGCACCCAGCTCACCGCCACGGTGGGCATCGGCCTCGTCAATGTCGTGATGACCGTGGTCGCCATGCTCTTCGTCGACAGGCTCGGTCGCCGACCGCTCTTCATTCTGGGTTTCATCGGTTCTGCCGTGAGCCTCGCCGTGATCGCCTATGCGATGAACGGACAGGGTTCCGAGCTTGCGACACTGGCGCTGATCGGGCTGTTTGCCTACATCGCCTTCTTCGCCGTCAGTCTCGGGCCGCTTCCCTGGCTTTACATGTCCGAGCTTTTCCCGCTCGCCATGCGCAGCCGCGGCATGGCCATGGCCTCGGTCGCCAACTGGTCGTGCAACTTCCTCGTGGTCTTCATGTTCCCGGTGCTGGTCAGCTATGCCGGTGCGGCGGCAACCTTCGCCGTGTTCTGCGCCTTCTGCGTTCTGGGCGCTGTGGTGGCCTGGCTCTATGCGCCGGAGACCAAGGGCGTAAGCCTTGAAGATCTGGAACAGCGCGAGCTCGTGGCGGCGCAATGAGCGATGCCGCCATTCCCGGCAGACCCGCCGCCTTCGCGGTTGCGCGGGTCGCCGCACTGACAGCCTGCAGCGGGCTGCTGTTCGGCTACAGCACGGCCAGCATCGCCGACTGGCTGGAGCCCATCGCGGCAGTGTTCAGCCTCACCGTTCGCGGGCAGGAATATCTCACCGTCTCGCTGGTCATCTCCTGCTTCTTCGGCGCGGTTGCAGCCGCACCGCTTGCCCGCCGTTTTGGCCGGCGCATGGCGCTTGCCGGCGCATTCGTTCTGGCTGCCGCCGGCTATGGCGTGGTTCTCACCGAACCGTCCCTCTCCCTGCTGGTCTTTGCGCGCGTCCTGATCGGGCTTGCCGTCGGCATCTCCTCCATGGTCGCGCCCATGTATGCGGGCGAGGCCACCCCGGCAGACCGGCGCGGCGGCGTGGTGGCGCTGTTTCAGCTCGCCGTCACGCTCGGCATTCTCGCCGCCTATGCCGTGCCGCTCATCCTGCTCGATCATTCCGCATGGCCGCTCGCCATTGGCGGCGGCATCGTCATCCCGCTCGCCGGGCTCCTCATGCTTGTCGCCGTGCCGGAAAGCCCGAGCTGGCTCATCGCCGCGCGCGGCGACGCCGCCGCCCGCGCAGCAGCCGGTGTGCTTGGCGTGCCCACCCCGCACGCCGCGCCGTCCACCGCCGGGCACGCGCGGCCTTCGCTCTCGCTGCGCACCGGCGCGACCTTGGCCGTCCTCGCCCTGTGCTGCGGTCTCTTCATTCTGCAGAACCTGAGCGGCATTGACGGCATTCTCTATTATGCGCCCACCATCTTCACCGAGCTTGGCTTTCCGCCGGGGCTCGCAGCGCTGGGCGCAACCTTCGGCCTTGGCCTCATCAATGTGATCGCCACCGTCATCGCCATCCTGACCGTCGATAGGCTTGGCCGCCGCCCGCTGGCGATCTACGGATCGCTGGTCATGATCCTCGGCCTCTCCGCCGTGGTCGCCGCGCATCTGTGGGACATGCCGTTTCTCGGCCTCGCCGGCCTGTGCGTCTACATCGCCGCCTTCGCCCTCAGCCTCGGGCCACTGCCCTATGTGCTGATGGCCGAACTCATGCCTTCCAGCCTGCGCGAGGCGGGCCTCTCCGCTGCGTCCGCAACCTCATGGCTGTTCAACGCGCTGGTCGCGCTGTTCTTCCTGACCGGCGTAACGCAGTTCGGTCTCTCGACCGTGTTCATGTTCTTCGCCCTGATCTGCCTGTTCGCACTGGTGATCTCGATCATCTGGCTGCCCGAGACCAAGGGCCGCTCGCTCGAGGCCATCGAGGAGAACGTGCTGAAGGGCGTCCCGCTCCGGCAGGTTGGCCGCTGATCAGAGCGCGGCCAGCCGCCGCTCCAGAAACCGGCGCTCCGCCGGCTGGCGGGCCAGCTCCAGCGCCGTGCGATAGGCTTCCCGCGCCACGTCAATGCGTCCCAGCCGGCGCAGCATGTCGGCGCGGGCCGCATGGGCCAGATGATAGGCGTCGAGCCTTCCATCGGCCATCGCCGCATCAATGGCCGCAAGCCCCGCTTCCGCGCCGTCGCGCATGCTGAGCGCCGCAGCCCGGTTGAGCGCCACAACCGGCGACGGGTCCACCATCGCCAGAATGTCGTAGAGCGACACGACCTGCCGCCAGTTCGTTTCATCCGTGCGCGCCGCCGCGCCGTGCTCCCCTGCAATCGCCGCCTGCAAAAGATAGGGGCCAAGCCGTCCCGCGTGCAGCGCGTGATCGATCAACGCCCGCGCCTCATCGATCAGGGCGCGGTCCCAGCGCGAGCGGTCCTGATCTTCCAGCAGAACGATGTCGCCTGCCGCGTCCACCCGGCTTTCGCGCCGCGCCTCGTGCAGAAGCATCAGCGCCAGAAGGCCCGCCACTTCCGGATCGTCCATCAGCCCCACCATCAACCGGCCGAGCCGGATCGCCTCACCGGAAAGGTCGGCGCGGGTCAGCGCCGGCCCGTCCGTCGCCGCATACCCCTCATTGAAGATGAGATAGATCACGCGCAGGACGCTCTCGATCCGTCCCGGCAGCTCCGCCCGTGCGGGTATCTCGAAGGGGATCGCCTCGTCGCGGATCTTCGCCTTGGCGCGCACGATCCGTTGAGCAATCGTCGGCGGTCGGGTCAGATAAGCCCGCGCGATCTCTTCCGTGGTCAGCCCGCCAACTTCGCGCAGTGTCAGCGCAATGCTGGCATCGGCAGGCAGGTCCGGGTGGCAGCAGGTGAAGATCAGCCGCAGTTCGTCATCGCGGATATGTTCGGGAATAGCCGGTTCCGAAGCCGGGTCGGCCAGCGCCGCAAGTTGCGGCAGAGCGCCGGCAAGCCGCGCCTGCCGACGCCAGCGATCCACCATTTTGAAACGGCCGGTCGACACCAGCCACGAATAGGGATTGGCCGGCACGCCCTCGCGTGGCCACCGGTCCGCTGCGGCGGCGAAGGCTTCATGGAGCGCTTCCTCCGCCGCATCGAACCCGCCCAGAAGGCGGATCAGTGTTGCGAGCACACGCCGCTTCTCGCGGCGATAGACCGCCTCGACGGCAGCGCGTGCGTCGGCCCCGCTCACAGCTGCGGCGGCGGGCTCGAGAAGTCGACCAGCGGACGCACTTCGATGGAACCGATCTTCGCCAGCGGATGACCGCTGATCGCGCGCACCGCATCGTTCAGGTCGGGCGCTTCGACGAGCACGATGCCGCCAAGCATGTCCTTCGTCTCCATGAAGGGGCCATCCACCGCCGACATCTTCCCGTCGCGCATCTGCACGGTCATGGCGTTTTCGGGCAGCTCCAGTGCCTCGCCCATGACGAAGTGGCCGGTCTCCTTCAGCTTCTCGTCATAGCCAGCGCACTCGGCCAGCGCCGCATTCGCTTCCGGGCTACCGCCGAACAGCTCTTTCGGATTGTAATAGATCAGGCAGGCATAGCGCATGGTGTCTCTCCTTATATGAGCGCTTCGAACGCCCATGGTCGTCTGGCGGCAGCCGGAATCGACAACACCATGAAAAATTTTTCGCGCCCTGTCGAAATGAACCTGCCGATGCGGTCCATCTTCCCCCGACCTCTTGCCGTTCCCCGCAGGAAGGATAGAACGCTCGAAACCGTTTTGAACAAGGATGGAATGGCCGTGAGCGTCACAATCAAAGTTACCGAAACACCGGACGAGGCGGCGCTGGCGCGGGTGGAGACGGAGCTCGCCGCATTCAACGACGCCGATGTCGGCCCGTCCGAAAAGGCCACGCTCGCCATCATCGTGCGCGATGAGAGCGGCGCCGTGCTTGCCGGCATCTCCGGCTACACCGCCTGGGGCTGGCTCTACATTCAGAAACTGTGGGTGGATGACAGCCTGCGCGGGCAGGGCATGGCCGGGCGCATGCTCGCGGCGGCGGAAGAAGAGGCAGAGCGGCGCGGTTGCCACTCCGCGCTGATCGACACGTTCAATCCCAGCGCCGAGAAGGCGTATACCCGTCAGGGCTATGTGGAATTCGGACGGCTTGAGAATTTCCCGATCGGGCGCAGCCGCATCTTTCTCCAGAAGCGGCTGCCCTCGTCTCACACAAAAATTTAGCGGGCGATCTTCCCGCCGCGCAGCGGCTCGGGCGCGCCCGTCGTCGTCGGGAAGCTGATCGGCAGATCGCGCAGCACGCGCACCGCAAGGAAAGCGAAGCACTCGGCCTCGATGGCGTCGCCACGCCAGCCAACCGTTTCGGCGGGGGCTGCTTCCACCCCGGCGCGTTCGCCCAGCATCTTCATGATGGTCGGGTTGTGCCGGCCACCGCCGCACACGATCAGCCGGTTTGGCCGAACCGGCAGAAGATCGAGCGCCTTGCCAACCGCCGATGCGGTGAAGGCCGTCAGCGTCGCCGCACCCGTGCTGGCGTCGAGACCATCGGCCATGGACGCACCGAAGTCGAACCGGTCGAGCGATTTCGGATAGGGCGCGGTGAGGTAGGGATGCTTCAAAAGCTCCGCCAGCCGCGCCTCGTCCACCGTGCCCGAAGCCGCCAGCGCACCGTCGCGGTCCATGTCGCCAAGCCCCTGCGCCTTGACGAAATCATTGATCGGCGCATTGGCCGGGCCGGTGTCGAAAGCGATAAGCCGGTCCGCACCGTCCCACCAGCTCACATTGGCCACGCCGCCCAGATTGAGCACCGCCGTCTCGCCATCCGTGTCCACGTCCCGCAAGAGAGCTGCATGATAGGCTGCCGAAAGCGGTGCCCCCTGCCCGCCGGCGCGCATGTCGGCCGAGCGGAAATCATAGACCACCGGACAGCCCAGAATGGAATGCATCAGATCGCCGTCGCCGAGCTGCCGCGTCTCGCCGAGACGCCCTTCCTGCGGCGCACGGTGCAACACCGTCTGCCCGTGAAAGCCGACCGCGCCGATATCGGCCATGGTCAGGCCATGGCTCTCCACCAGCTCTCGCACAGCGTGCGCCTGCGCGCGCGTCAGAACCTCTTCCGCCTCGGCGAAGATCGCCGGTTCATCGCCCTCGAAATTCCAGGCCCGCGCCTGCTGCAACGTCTCTTCCAGAAGGTCGCGCGTCGATTGCGGATAGGGCGCCAGCGTGTAAGCGCCGAACGCTTCGATGCGCTCGCCATCCGTTTTCAGAAGCGCCACGTCGATGTTTCCGTCGAGTACGGTGCCGGTCATCAGGCCGACGGCCCAGACAGGCTCAAATCCTTCAGCCATGTGCGTTCCTATCCTGCGTTCATGCAATCGCCGACCGCCTGTCGCAGCGCAGCGATGCCGCTGTCGAAATGCCGGGTCGGATGTATGCGGTTGGTGAGAAGGGTCCACGCAAGGCCATTGTCGAAATCGACCCACAGCCCGGTTCCCGTGAAACCCGTATGCCCGATCGTGCCGGCGCTGGCCAGCGCCCCGCCGGGCCAGTTTTCATATGGCCGTTCCCAGCCATGGGTGCGTTTTTCGGAAAGCGGCGTGCGCATCAGCGCCACCGTCTCATCCCCATCGGCATCGCCTGCAAAAAGCCCTGCCGCGAAATCGAGCACGGCGTCGGCCGTGCCGAACAGTCCGGCATGCCCCGCGCCCTCAAGCGCTGAACAATTGTCGTCATGCACCTCGCCGCAAAGCACCCGGTGCCGCCATGTGCAGTCCTCGGTCGCCGCCGTCTTTTCCGGATCGGCGGCAAAGGCGAAGCCCGGCCCCGGATCGAATGCCCGCAGCCGCTTGCCCTCAAGCCGCTCCAGCGCGAAGCCGAGCAGAATAAAGTTGATGTCGGAATAGACCGACGGGCCTTTTTCCCAGCGCCGCTGGAGAATGAAGGCGCGCAGCAGGTCCGCATCGCGGCCATAGGTGTAGATCGGCTCCACCGCCGGGAACGGCGTCTGGTGGCCGAGGCACTGGCGAAATGTCACCTGTCGTTCCCATGCGCCCGGATCATACTGGCGCAGATCCGGCAGAAGCGTGGTGAGCGGCGCATCGAGATCAATCACGCCCTCTTTCGCCAGTTCCAGAATGCGCGTGGTGGTGAAGATAACCTTGGTCAGCGATGCAAGATCGAACCAGGTGTCGGTGCGCATTTCACGCTCATGCGGCACGCGCTGCGCATAACCGGTGGCGCGCACCATGCGCCCGCCATCCCGGTCGATCACACCGAGCACCCCGCCGGGAATGCGCCCCGCCTCCACCGAGGCGTTCAGCAGGGCAAAGGCGCGCTCGAAGCGCGGCGCAAAGGCAGGCGTGTCCATCATGCTCATGCCTCCGCCCGCGCCATGTGGTCGGAACCAAAACTCTGCCAGTTGGCCGGCTCCGGCTCGAAGCCCAGTGGCCGCACCAGCGACGGCACCTGCCGCGTGTCCACCTCAAAGGTCTCCTTGCGCCGGTCGACGCTCGGCACCGCCGAGATCAGCCGTTTCGTATAGGCGTGTTTCGGATCGGAAAGGACCGACGCCGCATCACCGATCTCGACGATCTGCCCCGCATAGACCACCGCGATGCGGTGCGCGATGCGCTCCACCACCGCCATGTCGTGCGAGACGAAGAGATAGGCGAGGCCGAACTCGCGCTGCAGGTCCACCAGGAGTTCCAGCACCTTCGCCTGCACCGAAACGTCGAGCGCCGAGACGGCCTCGTCCAGCACCACCACGGACGGGTTGAGCATCAGCGCGCGGGCGATACACAGGCGCTGCCGCTGGCCGCCGGAAAACTCGTGCGGATAGCGCTGCAGCGCGTTCTCCGGCAAACCAACCCGGTCGAGCAGCATGCGCATGCGCGCCTGCGTTTCACCGTTCAGCCCGCCACCGGCGGCAATCACCGGCTCGGCCAGAATGCTGTCCACCCGAAGTCGCGGATTGAGCGAGGCATAGGGGTTCTGGAACACCATCTGCACCGGCTTGCTGCTCTGCCGCGCCGCGCCATTCGTGTTCGCGGAGAAGGTGCCGCGCGTCGGCTCGACCAGCCCCAGAATGGCGCGCGCCGTGGTCGATTTGCCCGAACCGCTTTCGCCGACAATGCCCAGCGTCTCGCCCGGCATCAGGTCGAAATCCACCCCGTCCACCGCATGAACCGCACCGGTCTGCCGGCGCAGGAGACCGCCGGTCACCGGAAAGCGAACCGTCAGCCCTTCCACTTTAAGCGCCGGCGCGGCGCTTGGCTCGTCGGCCCGGCGATAGTCGGTGCGCGTGGCGCGCCCGGCCTCGAAATGCGGCACGGCGCTCAGAAGATGCTTCGTATAGGGATGCTGCGGCGCATCGAGCACCGCGTCGAGCGGTCCCTGCTCCACCGCCTCGCCATTCTGCATCACCATCACCTTGTCGGCGATGCCGGCCACCAGGCCGATGTCATGGGTGATGAAGATCATGCCCATGCCGGTCTCGCGCTTCAGCTCGGCGAGCAGCGCCATGATCTGCGCCTGCACCGTCACGTCGAGCGCCGTGGTGGGCTCATCAGCGATCAGAAGACGCGGATTGCACGACAGGGCCGTGGCGATCATCACGCGCTGGAGCATGCCGCCGGAAAGCTGGTGCGGACAATATTTCAGCCGGCGCGCGGCATCGGGAATGCGCACCCGGTCAAGCGCGTCCTTCGCCGCTTCCCGCGCCTGCCGGCCGGTCAGGCCGCGATGCAGGCGGAACGATTCCTCGATCTGCTCGCCAATGGTCAGAACCGGATTGAGCGAGGTCATCGGCTCCTGGAAGATCATGCCGATCTCGCCGCCGCGGATCTTCGTCAGCTCCTGCTCACCGGCTGCTGCCAGATCGAGCGTGCTGCCGTCCTCGCGCCGGAACCGGATGGACCCGTCGATGATGCGGCCGCCACCGAAATCCACCAGCCGGTTGATCGACAGCGCGGTGACGGATTTGCCCGAACCGCTTTCGCCGACTATGGCCAGCGTCTCGCCGGCAGCGAGATCGAAGTTCACGCCATGGACGATTTCATTGTCTTCTGGCTTGCGGCCGAAACCGACGCGCAGGTTTGAAACGGACAGAAGCGATGTCATGCGACCGACCTCCGCGTCTTGGGATCGAGAATGTCGCGCAGCGCATCCCCCAGAAGATTGAAGCCGAGAATGCCGATCATGATCGCAATGCCCGGGAAGATCAGGAGCCAGGGCGCCATCTCCATCAGATTCCGGCTGTCGGCGAGCATCAGGCCAAGCGACGAGGCCGGCGGCTGCGTGCCAAGACCGAGAAAGCTCAGGCCCGCTTCCGTCAGAAGGCCCCATGCGAGCGCCAGCGTCACCTGCACCGTCAGCGGCGCGACGAGGTTCAGCATCAGATGGCGCGTCAGAATGTAGTTGCGGCTCGAACCGAAAGTGCGCGCGGCGTCCACGAAGTCGCGCGTCTTCAGGGAGAGCGCCGGCCCGCGCACCACACGGGTGAAGATCGGTGTGTAGACGATGGCGATGGCCATCACGCTGGTCCAGGTGCCCGGCCCCACGATTGCGATGATGAGCAGCGCCAGAAGGATCGCCGGGAAAGCCAGAAGCACGTCCATGAAGCGCATGATCGTGCCGTCCCACCAGCCGCCGAACCACGCGGCCGCAAGACCGAGCACAATGCCCGCCACAGCCGCCAGCGCCACCGAGGCGAAAGCGACGATGAAGGACTGGCTGATGCCCAGCATCAACCGGCTCGCCACATCGCGGCCGAACAGGTCCGTGCCCATCCAGTAGGTCGCGTCGGGCGCATGCAGACGGTCGACGCGGAACTGCATCAGCGGGTCATGCGGCGTGATGCCGAGAAGCCCGAGAATGGCGATGATGATGTAAAGGCCAACGATGGCGCCGCCGATGCGGCCGCTCGAATGGCTGAAAATGGCGCGCAGCAACTGCATCACTTGCCCCCCAGCCGAATGCGTGGGTCGAGCACCGCATAGGCGAGATCGACCAGAAGATTCACGATCATGAAGTTGAGCGCGATGAACAGGACCGAGCCCTGCACCAGCGCGTAGTCGCGCTGGAGAATGGCGTCGAGCACCATGCGCCCGAGGCCCGGCAGCGCAAAAATCTGTTCCACGATCACCGCGCCGCCCAGGAGATAGCCGAACTCGACGCCGCTCAGCGTCACCACCGGGATCAGCGCGTTGGGCAGCGCATGCCGCCAGATCACCTTGCGCGCCGGCACGCCCTTGGCGCGCGCGGTGCGGATGTAATCGTCGCTCAGAATGTCGAGCATGGCCGAGCGCGAAATGCGCGTCACGGCGGCGGCGAAGGCAAAGCCCAGCGTCAGCGCCGGCAGGATCATCTGCCCCAGATTGCGCAGCGGATTTTCAAGGAAGGGCGTGAATTCGCCCATGGCCGGCAGCACCCCGAAGCCCACCGACAGCACATAAATCGCCAGAAGCGCGAACACGAAATTCGGCGTCGACTGGCCGATCATCGCGAAGATGCGCACGGCGAGATCGGACGGCTTTTCATTGCGCGTGGCGGCGAAGATGCCCGCCGGAAGACCGATGGCGAGCGCGATGACCATGGAGAGAAGCGCCAGTTCCAGTGTCAGCGGAAAGCGTTCGAGAATCACGTCGAGCACCGGCTTGCCGAAGGTCACGGACACGCCGAGATCGCCCTGAACCGCACCCGCAAGCCAGCGCCAGTACTGGGTGAACCAGCCCTGATCGATGCCGAAATAGGCCTCAAGCGCTGCGCGCTGATCGGGCGTCAGAAGCCCGGCCTCTGTTCCCAGCATGGCCGTGATGGCATCGCCCGGCACCAGCCGGATCGAGACAAAGACGAGGATGGACACCCCGAGCATGACCAATGGAAAGGTCATCAGCCTTCGGGCCAGGTAATTCATGAAGCTTCCACTCCGTGTCCTTCTAACTGCAATCGTCTTGTGCCGTGGGGTTGAGGGCCGCGCCCTTCATGCCGCCCCCGTGGTTCGACAAGCTCACCATGAGGGCTGGGGATCAGTTCTCACATTGAGGACCTTGGCCCCGGCACTCTGAGGGTTTGAACCAAACACCACACATCTCATACGCCTCCGGTACCGACCTGCAGATCATTGCAGGGTGACGGGCCATCAATAGCCCTCATGGTGAGCTTGTCGAACCACGAGGGCGCTGGGCGGAGCCGCATCAAATTCTCACGTTTCAAGCGCGACAGGGCGCCAGGCGCAAACGGGGCCGCACCTGAACGTGCGGCCCCATTTCGCAATCACTCGCCGACCGTTACCTCGGTCAGGCCGAACAGCGTGCCGGTCGGGGAAGGCACGAAGCCGCCCACATTCTTCTGCTGCGCGGTGTAGGTGTAGCCCGTGTAGAGCCAGATCCACGGCGAAACCTCGGCGAGATGCGTCTCGAACCTGGAGAAGATCTCCTTGCGCTTCGCCGGGTCGGTCTCTTCGCGGCCCTCCTGCATCAGGCTGTCCAGCGTGTCGTCGATATAGTTGGCGACATGCTGCAGGTTGCCTGCCTTGGTCCAGTAGCGGTTGTACATGGAGAACGGATCAGCGCGACCGCCATTCAGAGCCACCGCCATGTCGAAATCACCCTTCAGCCAGGTGTCCACATAGACGTTGAGCTCCATCATCTTGATGTCGAGATCGATGCCGATCTCGGCAAGCTGCGACTGGATCACCTGTGCTTCGGCAGCGGCTGTGGGCGGCTCGCCCGTGGCTGCGATCACCGTTGCGGAAAAGCCGTCTGCATATCCGGCCTCGGCCATCAGCGCCTTGGCCTTCTCGACATCGCGCTCATAGCAGAACAGCGAAGCCGGGTCCGAGCGGTAGGCCGGCATGGTCAGCGGGCCGGTCACGGCGCCCTCGCCCAGAAGCGCTGTATCAAGCACGTCCTGACGGTCGATGGCGCAGGAGATGGCCTGACGCACGGCCAGTTCCGTCATCGGCTCGCGCGACGGGTTCAGCTGCAGCACGTGATAGGCCAGAACCGGCGTGCGGCTCAGTTCGAGGCTCGCCTCGTTCGGCACCAGCGTGGCCACGAGCGGATCGTTGATCAGCGCGAAATCCACCTGCTTGGTGCGCAGCGCCGCCAGAATGGCGGTCTCGTCCGGCAGAACGGAAATGTTGATGCCGTCGACCTTCACCTCGCCGCCGGCCCAGTCCGGGTTGGCGCTCAGAACCTCTTTCTGGTTCGGCTCCCAGCTGTCCAGCTTGAACGGGCCGGAGCCGATCGCCTTCGTGCCGATCGTGCCGGCCTCGATCTCGCTCGCCGGAGCAACGGCAGCGTTGATGCTCGTCATCGCCGTCAGCATCGGAACGTCCGGCTGCGACAGGTTGAAGACAACGGTCGTCTCGTCCGGCGTGTCGATGCTCTCGATGGAGGTGAAGTTGGCGCGGGCGGCAGCGCCCGTCGCTTCGTCCAGAATGCGCTGGAAGGAAGCCTTTACGTCAGCCGACGTCACCTTTTCGCCGTTCTGGAACTGCGCATCGCCATCCAGCTTGAAGGTCAGCGTCTTGCCGTCCTCGGAGAACTCCCAGGTCTCGGCCACTGCGGGAACGATCTGCAGCTCGGCGTCGAGACGCACCAGCGGCTCATAGACCAGTTCCAGAAGCCGAAGCGACGAGAAGGCCGTCTGCTTGTGCGGATCAAGACCCGTCGCGTCCTGCGACCAGGCCATGCGCAGCGTCTCGGCCGCAGCCGGCGCAATTGCCGTCGTTGCGCCGAGCGTTGCCGCGAGCGCCACCGACGCTGCGAAATTCTTCATCAAAGTTTTTCCCATGATCATCTTCCTCCGAAAGCGATTGATGCCAGCGGCCTTTCGACGGACCGCATGAATGCCTGCTTCACTTGCTGGCCGTCTGGCCCTGCCTGTCGTTTATTGCCTTGCGCAGAAAGCCGCCAGCCTGCTCGAGCGCCGCGCGCGCCTCCTCCACATCCATGTCCGTCAATGCGATGAAGATCGCGAGTTTCACATCATTGCCACTCTGGCCCAGCAGCGTCTCGGCCTCGTCCGCCGAGCAGCCCGTTGCCTCCATGACAATGCGCGATGCACGCGCCAGAAGCTTCTGGTTGCTGATGTTAACGTCCACCATCAGGTTCTGGTAGATCTTGCCGATGCGGATCATGCTCGCCGTGGAGAGCATGTTGAGGATGAGCTTCTGCGCCGTACCCGATTTCATCCGCGTCGAGCCGGTCAGGATTTCCGGCCCCACCACGGGCGCGATGGCGATATCGGCAATCGCGCCGATGGCCGAATCCGGGTTGCACGAAAGCGAAACGGTTTTCGCACCGGTCTCGCGGGCGTATTTCAGGCCGCCGATCACATAGGGCGTGCGGCCGCTCACCGCGATGCCCACCACGACATCCCTGTCGGTGAGCGCCAGATCGACAAGCGCCTGCCGTCCCTGTTCCGGCTCGTCTTCCGCGCCTTCAACGGCGTGCCTCAGCGCATGGTCGCCGCCGGCGATCACCCCGGTCACCATGTCTTCGGGCACGCTGAAGGTGGGCGGGCATTCCGAAGCGTCGAGCACGCCGAGCCGGCCGCTCGTGCCAGCGCCCATATAGATCAGCCGGCCACCGTTCTGAAACGCCTCGACGATCCGGTCGACGGCTTCCGCGATCTCCGGGATCACCTTTTCGACGGCCAGCGGCACGTCCTTGTCTGCCGTGTTGATGAGTTTGAGGATTTCGGTCGTCGGCTGCAGATCGATCTGCATCGTGTCGGGGTTGCGTCCTTCCGAAACGAGCTTTTCCAGCTCCGACATAAGCGTCTGCGCGTTCATAACGTCTCCCGAAATCGCCTTCCGGCGCGCGGTCTCACCGCTTTCGCCGGTCTACTCGCCTTTCAGAAGTGTTAAGATTGAAAATTCCAAGAGTCAATTACAGTTAGGAATAATCTATTCCTGTCCGGATGCACGGAAACCCCGACCGGACCGGCTCTCCCATGAGAGCTGGCCCGCCGGTTCAGGTACAAAATGACCGTCTGGAAACAGGATGGCGGGGTGCCGGCGCCCCCCCCCCCGGAAGGAGGAGGCCGGCGTCCGATTCAGCCTTCGCGCAGCGCCGTGATGCGTTTCACCATGCCTGCAGTTGCGGCATCGCGATCGGCAGCGTCCGCCTTGCCCTCGACCACGGGCAGGAGTTCCGTGGCGAGCTCCTTGCCCAGCTCCACGCCCCATTGGTCGAAAGCGTTGATGCCGAAGAGCTGCGCCTCGACGAAAACCCGGTGCTCATAGAGCGCGATCAGGCGGCCAAGCGCATAGGGATCAAGCTTGCGGTAGAGAACCGTCAGCGACGGCCGGTTGCCGGTGAAGACCCGATGCGGCGCGATCCGCCTGATCTCGTCTTCGGGGAACCCCTTGTCCAGAAGCTGCGCTTCGGCCTCGGCCAGCGTGCGCCCCTTCATCAGGGCTTCAGCCTGCGCAAGACAATTGGCCACCAGCAAATCGTGATGGTGCTGCAGGCCAGCCTCATGGCCTTCCGCCGCCAGCATGAACTCCACCGGAATAATGTCGGTGCCCTGGTGCAGAAGCTGGAAGAAAGCGTGCTGGCCATTGGTGCCCGGCTCGCCCCACACCAGCGGCCCGGTGGGCGTGATGACCGGCGAACCGTCGAGCCGCACGCCCTTGCCGTTCGATTCCATATCGAGCTGCTGGAGATAGGCCGGCAGCCGCTCAAGGCGCTGGTCATAGGGAATGATCGCGCGGGCCGGATAATCGCACACGACCCGGTGCCAGTAGCCGACGAGACCAAGAATAGCCGGCAAATTTTCTCTGAGCGGTGCGGATTTGAAATGCCGGTCCATGGCTTCCGCACCGGCGAGCAGACGGCGGAAATCATCAGCACCAAGCGCGATCATGATCGGCAGGCCAATGGCCGACCACAGCGAATACCGCCCGCCGACCCAGTCCCAGAATCCGAACACGCGCGCCGGATCGATGCCGAACTCCGCCACCTTGTCGAGCGCGGTGGAAACGGCGGCGAAATGATCGCCCGTCGCCGACTGCCCGAGCTTTGCGGCGACCCATTTCTGCGCCGTGCGGGCATTGGTCATCGTCTCGATGGTCGTGAAGGTCTTCGAGGCGATGATGAAGAGCGTGGTCTCCGGATCGAGCCCCGACAGCGTGTCGGCAATATGCGCGCCATCCACGTTGGAGACATAATGAAGGCGCGGCCCGTCATGATAGGGCGAGAGCGCCCGCGTCACCATGACGGGGCCAAGGTCCGAGCCGCCAATGCCGATGTTCACCACATCGGTGAAGGCCTTGCCGGTCGCGCCATGGATCGCGCCCGAACGCACGCCGTCGGCAAAAGCGTCCATCGCCTCCAGCACGGCGCGCACATCCGGCATCACGTCATCGCCGTCATTGTAGACAGCACCGCCGGAGAGCGCGCGCAGAGCCGTATGCAGCACGGCGCGGTCCTCGGTGACGTTGATGTGTTTGCCGGCAAACATATCGTCCCGCGCCTGCTCCAGCCCGGCCGCTTCGGCAAGCTTGAGGAGCAGCCCCACCGTTTCCTCGTCCACTGCGGCGCGCGAATAATCCAGCGTCAGATCGTCGAGAGCGAGCGAGAAGCGGGCAAAACGATTCGGGTCGGAATCAAAGGCGGCGCGCATATCCATGGGCGCGGTTTTCCCGCGATGCTCCTGAAGCGCAGCCAGCGCGGTTTCGAATGCCGTGTCCAAGGGGGCCCTCCTGCAAAAAGAAACGCGCCTCTTTTATCAGACAAAATGAGGCGGCACAGGGGGTTGCTGGCATCCATCAATTTCTTTGTTGGAACAATCAATTGTACCAGGGTTGACATGCATTGCCCCAAGGTTACGCTCCGCCCCGGAGAGGAAAACCATATGTCAGCCAGAAACGACACCGCCCTCTGGACCGGTCTGTTCAAGATTTCCCCCGAATCGGGACAGACGCTCCAGGCACAGATCCGCCAGGCCATCGTGTCGGCAATTCTCGATCGCCAGATCGCCCCTTCCATGCCGCTTCCATCCTGCCGCATTCTCGCGGAAAAGCTGGGTGTTGCGCGTGGTACGGTGGTGCTGGCCTTCCAGCAGCTCGTCGATCAGGGCTTCCTGATCGCGCGCGAGCGCCGCGGCCACTTTGTCAATCCGGAGGTGCTGGCCGCGCCCCCGCGCCCGCCGCGCAAACAGGGTGGCAAGGATGGCGTGAACTGGGGCGAGCGGTTCCAGATTCTGGCCAGCGAAATGCCCGAGCCGCGCAAGAACGAAGACTGGATGAAGGCCTCTTATCCTTTCGTCTATGGGCAGTTCGATCCGGGGCTTTTCCCGACCGCCGAATGGCGCGAATGCAACCGCATGGCGCTTGCCGTTCTGGAGATTCGCAACTGGGCGGCCGATATGGTCGACCGTGACGACCCGCTCTTGATCGAGCAGATCCAGGCGCGGCTTCTTCCGCGTCGCGGCATCTTCGCCAATCCCGACGAAATCCTGATCACGCTCGGCTCGCAGCACGCGCTTTACATGCTCGCCACGCTGCTCATGAGCCGTGGCAAGAAGGTGGCCGTGGAGAACCCCGGCTATCCCGACGCGCGCTCCATCTTCCAGCTCGCCGGCGCGCAGATCGCACCGGTTCCCGTCGACCGGCAGGGCATCGACGTGGCGCAGATTCCGGAAGATGCAGACTTCGTTTTCGCCACGCCGAGCCATCATTGCCCGACCATGGTGCCGCTCAGCCAGGCGCGCCGCGAGGCGCTTCTGGAAGGGGCGGAGCGCAATGACTGGATCGTCATCGAGGATGATTATGACAGCCAGCTCGCCGACGAGCGCCCGCAGGCAGCCCTCAAGGGGCTCGACCGCACGGGCCGCGTTGTGCATCTGGGCTCCATGTCCAAGACGCTCGCACCGGGCCTGCGCATGGGTTACATCGTTGCCCCGGCTGACCTGATCGCAGAACTGCGCGCCTTACGCCGCTTCATGCTGCGCCATCCGCCGGCCAACAACCAGCGGGCCGTGGCGCTGTTCCTGTCGCTTGGCCATCACGACACGCTGGTGCGCCGTATCTCTGCGGCTTTCGAGGAGCGGCGTGAAAAGCTTTATCAGGCTGTCGGCGACATCCTGCCGGACTGGAACGCAGCCGACATTCGCGGCGGCACCTCGCTCTGGCTCGAAGGCCCGCCCGGACTGGACACTGTGGCCCTTGCCAAATCGGCTGCCCGGCGCAGCGTGCTGATCGAGCCCGGTGCGCGCTTCTTCATTGACCGCCCGCGCGCGACGCAGTTCATGCGGCTTGGCATTTCGTCCATCGCGGCCCAACAGATCGAGCCCGGCATCCGCGAACTCGCAGCAGCCGCTTCCGCCGAACATCGACGCGCCGCTGCATAACCGCAGACAAAGGCCCCTCCCGGTTTCCGGGACGGGCCTCTTTCAAAAGACTGCCAGCGCCATTCCCGCCAGCGCGCACAGCACCACCACCACCCATGGCGGGGTCTTCCACACCGTCAGAAGCAGAAAGCCGACCGCCGCCAGCGCAAAGTCTGCCGGTGCAAGGATCGCCGTGGTCCAGAGCGGATCGTAGAGAGCCGCCGCCAATATGCCGACCACCGCCGCATTCGTGCCCATCATTGCCGCGCGCGCCGCATCGAACTGGCGGAAACGGTCCCAGAAGGGCGCAACGCCCATCAAAAGCAGGAAGCCCGGCAGGAAGATCGCGACAAGCGCGATTGCAGCGCCGGCCACGCCCGTGGGCGGCATGTCCAGAACCGCGCCCAGATAGGCAGCGAATGTGAAGAGCGGCCCCGGCACCGCCTGCGCCGCGCCGTAGCCGGCAAGAAACGCATCCTGCGAGACCCAGCCAGGCTCGACGACGCCCGCCTCAAGCAGCGGCAGCACCACATGCCCGCCGCCGAACACCAGCGCGCCCGCACGATAGAAGGTGTCGAACACGGCAAGCCCCTGCGTCATCTGCCCTGCCAGCGGCAGACCGAACAGCAGAAACGCGAAAAGGGAAAGGCAGATGATCCCGGCGCGCTTCGACAGCCCGAAGGCCACCGTCTGCCCAGCCTCACCGACCCTATCCCGGCACAGCCACCAGCCAAGCAGCGCGCCTGACAGAATGGCCGCAATCTGCGCGAAGGCGCTGGCCGCTAACGTCACCAGAACAAGCGCTGCAAGCGCGATGCCTGCGCGCTCGCGGTCCGGGCAGAGCGACCGCGCCATGCCCCACACCGCCTGCGCCACCACGGCCACCGCCACGATCTTCAGCCCGTGCAACAGCCCCGCGCCGAGCGGATTGTCGAGCGCCCCCGCAAAAAGCGCGAACGCAAAGAGAAGCAGGGCCGAAGGCAGGGTGAAGGCCGCCCACGCGGCTGCCGCCCCCATGGGGCCTGCCCGCAGGAAACCCAGCGCAAAGCCCACCTGGCTGCTCGCCGGGCCGGGCAGGAACTGGCACAGCGCAACGAGGTCCGCATAGGCCTTTTCGTCCAGCCATTTGCGCCGCACCACCAGCGCGTCGCGGAAATAGCCGAGATGCGCGATGGGGCCACCGAACGAGGTCACACCGAGCTTGAGGAAGACGCGGAAAACCTCTCCCGCCGTTCCCTTTGCCTCTGCCCCTGTTCCGCCCCGCACGTCGCTGTCGCTCATTGTTCCACCTGATGTCTCGGCCGATTCGATGTCGCATAATCGCGGCACATGTCACCTGCAAGACAAGACTGGTCACCCGCAAGACAACACTGCCGACGCCCGCGCGGATGGACAAGACGCAAGCAGTGGGTTAGCCAGATTGAGACATGATTTCAGGAGGGACGCGCCATGGCCATGGTCATCGAAGGTGAAGAACGCATCGAAGCGCCGGTGGAAACGGTCTGGCAGGCGCTGAACGACCCGGATGTGCTGAAAGACTGCATTCCCGGCTGTCAGGAACTGGAAAAGACGTCGGACACCGAGTTCGAGGCAATCGTCGCCCTGAAGATCGGCCCGATCAAGGCCAAGTTCAGCGGCGCGGTTGAGCTCACCAATCTCAACCCGCCGCACTCCTACACGATCAGCGGCGAGGGCAAGGGCGGCGTGGCCGGTTTCGCCAAGGGCGGCGCCGATGTGTCGCTCAAGGAAGACGGCCCGGACGCCACCATCCTGACCTACAGCGCCAAGGCCGATGTCGGCGGCAAGATGGCCCAGCTCGGCAGCCGCCTCATCCAGTCGACCTCCAAGAAGCTGGCCGGCCAGTTCTTCTCCGACTTCAACACCCGCGTCACCGGCGGCGACACGGAAGAAGCCGAAGCGCCCTCAGCGTGAGGACGCTTTTTCGTTCTGGAGATTTCCTGATCGAGCGGGTCGTTGTTTCAGTGAAACGCTGCCCGCTCTTTCTCTGTTGCACCTGAATACGCAAGGGCGCATGAACAAATGTCAGGCGCGGGCAACTGACTGCAAGATGCCCTAGCCCTTGAACACGGGCTTGCGCTTTTCGAGGAACGCCGCGACGCCTTCGCGGTAATCGTCCGAGCGGCCGGCCTCGCGCTGCAGCTCGCGCTCCAGCTCCAGTTGCGCGTCGAGAGAGCTTCCCGGCGCAGCGTGAATCGCCTTCTTGATCAGGCCATAGGCCTGCGTCGGGCCGTGCGCCAGCTTGGTCACCAGCGCTTCGGCCTCTTCCATCAGGGCTTCGTCTTCCACGGCACGCCAGATCAGGCCCCAGTTCGCAGCATCTTCCGCCGAGAGCGGCTCGCCCGTCAGCGCCAGCGCCTTGGCGCGCGGCTCGCCCAGAATGCGCGTCAGGAACCATGTGCCGCCGGAGTCCGGCACCAGCGCGATTTTTGCGAATGCCTGGATGAACTTCGCCGATTTCGCCGCCAGCACGATGTCGCATGCCAGCGCGATGTTCGCGCCGGCGCCGGCCGCAACGCCGTTGACCGCGCAGACGATGGGCTTGTTCATGCCGCGCAGCTTGCGAACCAGCGGATTATAGAAATTTTCGATCGTATAGCCGAGGTCCGGCTTGCTTTCCATCTTGGCCGGATCGCGATCGCCCAGATCCTGCCCGGCGCAGAAGCCGCGCCCCGCGCCCGTCAGAAGCACCGCACGGCAGCCCTCATCCGCAGAACAGGCTTCCAGCGCGTCCCGCAGCGCCACATGCTGCGCTTCGTTGAAAGCGTTGAGCTTTTCCGGCCGGTTCAGCGTGATCCGGTGCCAGCCATCAAGGCGCTCATGGAGAATGGTTTCGGTGTTTTCGACGCTCATGCTTCAACCTCCAGAGCAAATGGCACGCGATTGGCAGAGCGTCCCGCGCACGCCCGAACGGGCGTGCGGTGCTCCCTGATGGCGGTTACGTTACACAGGCGACCGCTTTGTTCAATCGCCCGTAACGCATTATTCCCCTAACGCATTAATCGAAGACGATGGCCGGGGCCTCGTCCGCCGCGCTCTGCATGGCCGCTGCCAGCTGCGTCTGCACCTTAGCGGCGATGTCCCTGTAGACCTTCGCCTGCGCGCCCTCCGGGTTCGACGCCACAACGGGCGTTCCCGCATCCGAGGTTTCGCGCACATCCATCGTCAGCGGCACTTCGCCAAGGAACGGAACGCCAAGCCGCTCCGCCTCGTTCTTCGCGCCGCCATGACCGAAGATGTCGTAGCGTGCGCCCGTATCGGGGGCGAGGAAGTAGCTCATATTCTCGACGATGCCGAGCAGCGGCACATCCACCTTGCGGAACATGTTCAGCCCCTTGCGCGCGTCGATCAGCGCCAGGTCCTGCGGCGTCGAGACGATTACCGCGCCGGCCAGCGGCACCTGCTGCGCCATGGTCAGCTGTGCGTCGCCCGTGCCGGGCGGCATGTCGACCACCAGCACGTCCAGTTCGCCCCACGCCACGTCGCGCAGCATCTGCCGCAGCGCCGAAACGACCATCGGGCCGCGCCAGATCATCGGCGTGTCTTCCTCGACAAGGAACCCCATGGACATGACCTTCACGCCGAACGCCTCCATCGGCTTCAGCGTCTTGCCATCGGCGGTTTCCGGCTTTCCCGTGAGGCCGAGCAGACGCGGCATGGAAGGCCCGTAGATATCCGCATCGAGAATGCCGACCCTGAGCCCGAGCGTCTTCAGCCCCAGCGCCAGGTTGACGGCGGTGGTGGATTTGCCGACGCCGCCCTTGCCGCTGGCCACGGCGACGATGGCCTTGATGCCCGGCACATCCTGCTTGGTCGGCTGCTGACCGGCTTGTGCGGCGGGGCCACCCGGCATCGGACGCTGGGGTGCCGGTTTCGGACGCGGCGGTGGTGTGGCGCCCATGCCGCCGCCCTGCTTCTCGGCTGTCAGCGCCACCACGGCGCCCTTGACGCCCGGCAGCGACTTCACGGCGTTCTCCGCCGCCTGCCGCAGAGGCTCCAGTTCCTGGGCGCGGCTCGATGGCACGGTGATCGAGAAGAACACCTTGCCGTCGGCGATGAAAATCTCCGAGACGAGCCCGAGCGAAACGATGTCGCCCTCCAGATTCGGCCCTTTCACGGACTTTAAGCGGTCGATGACGGTCTGTCTGTCGAGAGTCATGTGCACGTGCCTTTGCTTTTTCTCCCAGATAAAGCAGATGGGTTCGATGGCCAAGAGAGGCAAATCGACCGACCCCGTAATGCAGCATTGCCAAACCGCCCCGTCACGCTCTGCAAGATGGGCGCTCTGCAAGATGGATTGCCCGCAGCGCGGCTGCGCTGTAGCGTCGGCGCATGATCGACAAGCTGGAATTTTTCATCGCGCTCGCCAGGGAGCAGCATTTTGGGCGAGCGGCAACGGAGCTCGGCGTCACGCAGCCAACGCTCTCAGCCGCCATCAAGCAGCTGGAAGACCAGCTCGGCGTCATGCTGGTTCAGCGCGGATCACGCTTTCAGGGCCTCACGCCCGAAGGCCAGCGCGTGCTGGAATGGGCGCGTCGCATCGTTGGCGACACGCGCACCATGCGCGCCGAGATGAAGGCTGCGCGGCGCGGTCTTGCCGGCCATGTGCGCATCGCGGCGATCCCCACCGCGCTCGCCATGCTGCCCGAACTCACCACGCCCTTTCGCGACAAACACCCCGAGGTGACCTTCTCGATCATCTCGCGCACCTCGCTGGAAGTTCTCTCGCTTCTGGAGAATTTCGAGATCGACATCGGCATCACCTATCTCGACAATGAGCCGCTCGGCCACGTCGCTGCCGTACCGCTCTACTCCGAGCGCTACCAGCTCATCACCGCCGCAAAGAGCCGGATGTCCGACCGCGAGAGCGTGACCTGGAAAGAGGTGGCCGACCTGCCGCTTTGCCTTTTGACGCCGGACATGCAGAACCGCCGGATCATCAACAAACACCTGGAAGAAGTGGGGGCGACGGCCCACCCCACGCTCGAATCGAACTCGATGATCGTGCTGTTCTCCCATATCCGCACCGGGAAATGGGCCTCGATCATGCCGCTCAACCTGGCCGAAGTTCTCGGCTTCTCCGAGCCGATCCGCGCCATTCCCATCGTCGAGCCCGACGCCAGCCACCTGGTCGGTCTGGTCGCCGTCAAGCGTGAGCCGCACACGCCGCTCGTCTCCGCCCTGCTCTATGAAGCGGGCCTTCTGGCCGAGCGATACGGCGAGCATCGATAGAAATTTTCTATCGTCTGACGGATATGCTATATTGATCCTTCACACGGGATTTGTTTCTCCTCCAGAACGAGCATCGTTAGGGAGGGCGCTGCGAGATGCAGCAAGCACGTACCGAAATCACTTCCGCCGTCGAGGTCATTATCGACCGCTGGAAGAACGAAGAGGGCCCGTTACTCCCCATTCTCAATGGGATTCAGCGGGAACTCGGCCATGTGCCGCGTGAAAGCCTGCCCATCATCGCCGAGGCCCTCAACCTGACACGCGCCGAAGTTTATGGCGTCGTATCGTTTTATCACGACTACCGCGAGAAGCCGGCAGGCCGTCACGTGCTGAAACTGTGCCGGGCCGAAGCCTGCCAGTCGATGGGCGGCGATGCGGTGGCCGAGAAGCTGCAGAAGCTGCTCGGCATCAAGTTTCATGAGACCTCCGCCGATGGCGCGGTGACGCTGGAGCCTGTCTATTGCCTCGGTCTGTGCGCCTGTGCGCCCTCCGCCATGCTCGACGGCGAGGTGATTGGCCGGCTGGATGAGGCGCGGGCCGAGGAAATCGCAGCAGAGGTGCGGGCATGACCATCAACATCTACATTCCGCGCGATGCCGGTGCGCTGGCGCTGGGCGCCGAAAAAGTCGCTGCCGCCGCGCGTGAGGAAATCGGGAAACGCGGCCTCGACGCGAAGATCGTTCGCAATGGCTCGCGCGGCATGTTCTGGCTTGAGCCCATGGTCGAGGTGGAAACCGCCGAGGGCCGCGTGGCCTATGGGCCGGTGAAGCCCGGCGATGTGGCGGGCCTGTTCGACGCAGGCCTGATCGAAGGCGGCGCGCACGACCTCTCCCTCGGCAAGCCTGAGGAAATCCCCTTCCTTGCAAAGCAGACCCGGCTGACCTTCGCCCGTTGCGGCATCATCGATCCGGTCTCGCTTGAGGACTACGAGAAGCATGGCGGCCTCCGTGGCCTGCGCAACGCGCTTGAAAAGACGCCGCTCGGCATCGTCGAGGAAGTCACCGAATCCGGTCTTCGCGGCCGTGGCGGAGCAGGCTTCCCGACCGGCATCAAGTGGAAGACGGTGCACGACACCGACGGCCCGCAGAAATACATCGTCTGCAACGCCGACGAAGGCGATTCAGGCACCTTCTCCGACCGCATGATCATGGAAGGCGATCCCTTCGTGCTCATCGAGGGCATGACGATTGCCGGCATCGCGACGGGCGCGACCAGGGGCTATGTCTACCTGCGTTCGGAATATCCCAATGTTCACCGCATCCTGAACGAGGCCATCGACGCCGCCCGCGCCGCCGGCATGCTCGGCAAAAGCGTGCTCGGCTCGAAATACGCCTTCGACATGGAAGTGCGCGTGGGTGCCGGCGCTTATGTCTGCGGTGAGGAAACGGCGCTGCTCGACAGTCTGGAAGGCAAGCGCGGCCAGGTCCGCGCCAAGCCGCCGCTGCCGGCGCATGAAGGCCTGTTCGGCAAGCCGACCGTCATCAACAATGTGATCTCGCTCGCCTCCGTGCCGATCATTCTTGACAAGGGCGGGGCCTATTACCGCGACTTCGGCATGGGCCGTTCGCGCGGCACCATTCCGATCCAGATCACCGGCAATGTGAAGCATGGCGGATTGTTCGAGGCAGCTTTCGGCATGACGCTCGGCGAGCTGGTGGACGATATCGGCGGCGGCACCGCCACGGGCCGTCCCGTGCGCGCCGTGCAGGTGGGCGGTCCGCTCGGCGCTTACTGGCCGCGCGACCTGTTCGACACGCCCTTCGACTACGAGGCGTTCGCCGCCAAGGATGGCCTCATCGGCCATGCCGGCATCGTTGTCTTCGACGATACGGTCGACCTTCTGAAGCAGGCGCGCTTCGCCATGGAGTTCTGCGCCGTGGAAAGCTGCGGCAAGTGCACGCCCTGCCGCATCGGCTCGACGCGCGGTGTCGAAGTGCTCGACCGGCTGAAGCAGGGCATCGCGCCCGAAGAGCAGATCGAGACCGTGACCGATCTCTGCAACACGATGAAGTTCGGATCGCTGTGCGCACTGGGTGGCTTCACGCCTTACCCTGTCATGAGCGCACTGACCCATTTCCCGGAAGATTTCCGCCCCGCGCCCGTGCGCGAAGCAGCGGAATAGGAGGAAACCCATGTGCGGAACTCAAGAACGTGGAACCGACAAGCGTTTCGTAGAAGAAATCGACTACGGCACACCCGCTGTCCGCTCTGACAAGACGGTAACGCTGACCATCGACGGCCAGTCTGTCACCGTTCCGGAAGGCACCTCGATCATGCGCGCCGCGCGCGAGGCCGGCATCGCCGTGCCCAAGCTGTGCGCCAACGACATGGTCAAGAGCTTCGGCTCCTGCCGTCTCTGCCTTGTCGAGATCGAGGGCAAGGGCGGCACGCCGGCATCGTGCACCACCCCGGCCATGGACGGCATTGCCGTCAACACCCGGACCGACCGCCTCAACACCATCCGCCGCGGCGTGATGGAACTCTACATGTCCGACCATCCGGAAGACTGCGCGGCCTGCGCCATGGGCAATTGCGAGATGGCGAACATGGCCGAGAGCGTCGGCCTGAAGCAGAACCGCTATGGCGATGAAGGGGCAAATCACCTCGAACCCTCGCCGATCGGCGAGCATGGGGTGAACTTCAAGGAACTGGACGTTTCCAACCCCTATTTCGCTTACGATCCGTCCAAGTGCATCGTCTGCTCGCTGTGCGTTCGCGCCTGTGAGGAGCAGCAGGGCACCTTCGCCCTGACAGTGGAAGGCCGTGGCTTCGAAAGCCGCATCACCGCCGGCATGGACGAGCCCTTCCTCCAGTCGGAATGCGTTTCCTGTGGCGCTTGCGTGCAGGCCTGCCCCACCGGCGCGCTTCAGGAAAAGTCCATCATCGAGATGGGCATGCCCGATCATTCCGCCGTCACCACCTGCGCCTATTGCGGCGTTGGCTGCTCGTTCAAGGCAGAGATGAAGGGCGAGGAAGTCGTCCGCATGGTGCCCTACAAGGATGGCAAGGCCAATCGCGGCCACTCCTGCGTGAAGGGCCGCTTCGCCTATGGCTACGCCACCCACAAGGACCGCATCCTCAACCCGATGATCCGCGAAAAGATCACCGACCCGTGGCGCGAAGTGTCCTGGGAAGAGGTCTACGCCCATATCGGCAGCGAGATCGGCCGAATCCAGGAAAAATACGGCAGGGCTGCCGTCGGCGGCATCACCTCGTCGCGCTGCACCAATGAAGAGACCTATCTCGTTCAGAAACTGGTGCGCCAGGGTTTCGGCAACAACAATGTCGACACCTGCGCCCGCGTCTGCCACTCGCCCACCGGCTATGGTCTGAAAACCACCTTCGGCACCTCTGCCGGCACGCAGGATTTCGATTCAGTCGAGCATTCCGACGTGGTTCTGGTCATCGGCGCAAACCCGACCGACGGTCACCCCGTGTTCGGCTCGCGCCTGAAGAAGCGCCTGCGCGAGGGCGCAAAGCTGATCGTCATCGACCCGCGCCGCATCGAGCTGGTGCGCACGCCCCATGTGGAGGCGAGCTACCATCTGCCGCTGAAGCCCGGCACCAACGTCGCCGTGCTGACCGCGCTTGCCCATGTGATCGTCTCCGAAGGCCTCTTCAACGAAGCGTTCATCCGCGAGCGCTGCGACTGGGACGAGTTCCAGGACTGGGCGAGCTTCGTTCTCCAGCCGGAAAACAGCCCGGAAGCCATCGAAAAGATGTCCGGCGTTTCGGCGGAGCTGATCCGCGGCGCGGCGCGTCTTTACGCCACCGGCGGCAATGGCGCGATCTATTACGGCCTCGGCGTCACCGAGCACAGCCAGGGCTCCACCACCGTCATGGCCATCGCCAACCTCGCCATGGCCACCGGCAATATCGGCCGGCCGGGCGTGGGCGTGAACCCGCTGCGCGGCCAGAACAACGTGCAGGGCTCCTGCGACATGGGCTCGTTCCCGCACGAGATGCCGGGCTACCGCCACATCTCCGAGGATGCGACCCGCGCGATCTATGAGAGCCTGTGGGGCGTGAAGCTCGACAATGAGCCGGGCCTGCGCATTCCCAACATGCTCGACGCCGCCGTCGAAGGCACCTTCAAGGCGCTTTACGTGCAGGGCGAAGACATTCTCCAGTCCGATCCCAATACGCATCATGTGGCGGCCGGTCTGGAAGCGATGGAATGCGTCATCGTTCACGATCTCTTCCTGAACGAGACCGCCAACTACGCCCACATATTCCTGCCGGGTTCGACCTTCCTTGAGAAGGACGGCACCTTCACCAATGCCGAGCGCCGCATCAACCGCGTCCGCAAGGTGATGGAGCCCAAGAACGGCTATGCCGACTGGGAGGTCACGCAGGACATGGCCCGTGCGCTGGGTCAGGACTGGAACTACACGCATCCTTCCGAGATCATGGCCGAAATCGCGGCCACCACGCCAAGCTTCGCAGGCGTGACCTATGAGCTTCTGGAAAAGGAAGGCTCGGTCCAGTGGCCGTGCAACGAGAAGGCCCCCACCGGCACGCCCGTCATGCATATCGACGGCTTCGTGCGCGGCAAGGGCAAGTTCGTGCGCACCGCCTATGTGGCCACCGACGAGAAGGTCGGTCCGCGCTTCCCGCTGCTGCTCACCACCGGCCGCATCCTCTCGCAATACAATGTCGGCGCACAGACGCGCCGCACGGAGAATGTGGTCTGGCATGAGGAGGATCTGCTTGAGATCCATCCCTTCGACGCCGAGACCCGTGGCGTTCGCGAGGGCGACTGGGTGAAGCTCAAGAGCCGCTCCGGCGAGACCAGCCTGCGCGCCACCATCACCGAGCGCGTTGCGCCGGGCGTCGTCTACACCACCTTCCACCACCCGGCCACGCAGGCCAATGTGGTGACGACCGAGTATTCCGACTGGGCCACCAACTGTCCCGAATACAAGGTCACTGCGGTGCAGGTTGCCCCGTCCAACGGTCCGTCCGAGTGGCAGGAAGACTACGAGGAGCACGCGCGCCAGAGCCGTCGCATCGTGCATGTGGAGGCGGCGGAATAACCCCGCCGGTTCCAGCATGAGCAGCGGTGTTCCAGCCACAGCCCGCGTTACCAGAACGGCCCGCCGAACCGGCGGGACGAAGGTCAGCTCGCGCACTGTGCCCGAGGAAACGCCGGTGGCGCTTTCCTATGGCGGCACAACCCATGCCGTGATGATGGCGACGCCGGCGGACCTCGAAGACTTCGCCCTGGGCTTCAGCGTCACGGAAGGCATCATCGCCAGCGCCGACGAGATCGACACGATCACGGTTCAGGAGCTGGGTGCGGGCGTCGACCTGCAGATCCGCCTGCGCGACACCGCCAACAGACGCTTCGAGGCGCGGCGCAGGCGTCTTGCCGGCCCGGTCGGCTGCGGCCTGTGCGGCATTGAAAGCATCGAGGAAGCGATGCGCAGCGTGCCGGAGGTTTCCGCATCGCCGCGCTTCACCGCCGCAGATCTCACCGGGGCGGTCAGCGAGCTTCACAAGTTTCAGGAGCTGCATCACGCCACCGGCGCGGTGCATGCCGCCGGCTTCTATGTCGCCGGCAAGGGCATCGTGGCCGTTCGCGAGGATGTGGGCCGGCACAATGCGCTCGACAAGCTGGCGGGCGCGCTGGTGAAGGCCGGCATCGATGGCGCAACCGGCGCGGTCGTCGTCACCTCTCGCGTCTCCGTCGAGATGGTGCAGAAAACGGCGGCCATCGGCGCGCCGCTCATCGCCGCCGTCTCCGCCCCGACAGCACTTGCCATCCGCACGGCGGAAACCGCCGGCATGACCCTCGTCGCCCTCGTGCGGGGCGAGGAGTTCGACATTTTCACCCATCCGGAACGCGTGACGATTGGAGCGACCAGACATGTCGCATGACGATAAGTTCAAATCCGGCGACGAGCGCCTGGTCTACATGGCCAACCAGATCGCCACCTTCTTCACTTCCCAGCCAAAGGAAGAGCAGGTCGCGGGCGTGGCCGACCACATCAACAAGTTCTGGGAGCCGCGCATGCGCACGCACCTGTTCCAGATCATCGAGCAGGGCGGAATGGGCCTGTCGCCCATGGTCATGGAAGCCTCCGGGCAGATCAACCGCCCGAAGGCGGCCTGAGTCATCAATGGAGCCTCGGATCAATCCGAAAACCGGATTCCACTTTTCGGTCCGATGCTCAAAACGACTTCCTTAAATTGATCGAGACATCCGTCACCGCGCTCTTCGGCGCGGTGATGAAGAGATCCGCATTGGCGTTGAGGCTCAAATCGAAGTTCCGCGCTGTGCGATGCGTATAGGAAAAACCGAAGCGCGCGGGCAGATCGCCGCTCGCCAGGTTCACATCCACGGTTTCATAGGTGATCAGCCCTTCTTTTGTGCGCGCCACCGGCACGCGCAGCGTGGTGTGGCCCGCCAGCGGGTTGGGTTTCATGCCCGCATAGAACCTTGCGCGGTCGCCCGCCTGCAAAAGCCCGGTCTTGTCCAGCATCAGGCCGCCGCTTGCATAGGTGAGTGCGCCGTAATCGATCAGCGCCTCCTCCCCTTCCTGCGCATGAGCCAGACCCACCTCGCCATAACCCGAGAAGGACCAGCCCCCGCCGAGCCGCGCCGTCAGCGTTGCGCCGGCGGAGAACCGGCCGCTGCTTTCAGCCAGGGCGAACGGGCTTGACGTCGACATGCCAAAAAGCCGGCCGCGCCCGTGCCCGCCCGAAAGCGTGACCTCGCTCGTCATGATCCCACGCCTTGTCAGGCGCGACAGCGCGAACTGAACCGCCTCGCTTTCATTCCGCTCCACCATACCGCCTGCAAATTGCAGGTAGTCCCCCGCCCCCAGCGGCATCAGGCGGGAGAGAACCAGCCCGTCCTGTGTCTCGGTGAAGCCGTGTGAAAAGAACAGTTTGGCCGATGCGGTGCTGTGCAGGCTCTGCCACTCGGATGAGGGCAGGTTTGCAAAGGCAAAGGCGAAATCCAGCTTTTCCTGCTGCGCGGCGAGCCTCTGCGCCACACCGATGCCCGATGGCGCATGCATCCTGTTTGCCGGCGCGAGCACCCTGCCATCGAGATAAAAATCTCCGCCCAGCGCATCAAGCGCCATGATCCGTCTGCCCGAAAGCGCCTTGGAAACCGCGTTGCCGACAATCGGCGGCGCGCTTGTGGCAGCTGCTGAAAGCGGCGTCTGCGGCCCCTCGCCCACCCTTGCGCCCGAGGCGATGGAGAGCCCCCCCACCGGCGAAAGCGCCGCCTTCATGTCCGGCACGCCATGGCCGTAAAGATGCGAATAGGCGCGGCGGACACCCGGCGCAAAATTCTGATGCCCGGCGATCGAATTCTGAAAACCGTCCCAGTCGCGCTGCGCCGTGGCGAGCAGGCGCGTGGTCCACTCCCCCGGCGAAAGGGTCGGAAACGCCTGCGCGAGAAGCGCTATCTCTCCCGCCACCTGCGGGGCGGCGTAAGATGTTCCCGTGCCAAGCTGGTAACTCCCGTCACCGACATCTGTCGCGACACGCAGCGTCCCGTCGGCAATGACGCAATAGCGCGCCGCCATACCACATGGCGCTGAAAGGAGATCTGCGTCGAGAATGTCTCCCGTCTTCCCGTCGACGGAGAAGAGCGCATTGCCCACGGCGATCCACGCCTCGGCGAGTTCGGGAACGAACTCGGGCAGGGCAGCCCAGGCTGTTGCGTTATGCAAAGTCCGGTCGTTGGAGTTCGTGAAAACCAGAACACCGCCTTTCTGGAACGCGTCATAGGCTGCAAACAGCGTACGCCATGTCTGCGGGTCGTCGCCCTGCCGGTCAGCGAGGTGTCGCGCATAATCCGTGGTTCCCGAGGCCCCGAAATCCCGCGCTTCCGCATCGGCCTGCTTCTCCGTTTGCCAACCCCAGGAATTGTTTTGCGCCACAGCCCCGTGCCTGGCTGCATCGCGGATCGCGGCGACCATATGCGCCATGGCGTCATCGTCCGACACATCCTCCCAGGAAGAGATATGAAGACGTGCATCGGGCGCCACCCCCATCGCACCGACTCCATCGGCGGCCCCTGCTGCGATTGCGGCGACCGCCGTGCCATGGCTGTCACGCCCTATCGTGCGGCCCGGCGCGGTGTAGCGGATGACATCCTTGCCCGCGAGCTCTCGATGCGACAGGCGATATCCATTGTCGAAAATCGCAATCGTCTGGCCATGGCCCGTCAGGGGCCTGCCGCTCCAGTCGGTGGCCGTATGGGCGAAATGGATGTTCTGCAAGGCATAGGCGGACGTGCCCGCACAATCGGGATTGGCAGACTGAGAACACAATCGCGGCTGGCCGAACTGGCTGCGAATATGGTTCTCCTCACCTTCGCCAGGGTCGGAACGTCTGAACTCCGGCGTCTCCCGGTATTGCGCTGCCGCCACCGGGTCGAACGCGGGATAACCGCCCGTATAGACCGGTGGCTCGGGCTGTTCGGGCGGTTCGGGCTGCTGAACACTGCTCGCCTTTTCCCCGTCTCCACCACCGCAGGCGGTGAGAAAAAGGCTGAGCCAGACTGTCAGAAAGAAACGGCAGTAACGGCCCATGAAATGGCGCTCCCTTGTCGAAACCGAATGGCATCAACACGGAAACATCCTTATGCGCAAAGCAAGATGAACTTATGCAGGGTCCTGACCCTAGGCATCCGCCCGCTCATCATGCCGTCAGGCGCATTGTCCCGACGGCGCGAACAGGCAACGGAAAACCGGCTGCAACTTCCGGCGCGGCTTACTTCACCACGGCCCAATGGATCGGGAACATCGGATCGAAAACGGTGATCGTCCCATCGGAGCTGTAGACCGAATGCGGGAACTCCACCGGTTCGTCGCGACGCTCGAGCGTGATCGTGTCTTCATTGGCCGGCAGACCGTAATAGGCCGGTCCGTTGAGCGAGGCGAAGGCCTCCAGCCGGTCCAGCGCCCCCTCTTCCTCAAACACATGCGCCAGGCACGACATGGTGTTGATGGAGGTGTAGATGCCAGCGCAGCCGCAGGCCGATTCCTTGGCCGGGTCCAGATGCGGGGCCGAATCCGTGCCGAGGAAGAAGCGGCTGTCGCCCGACGTCGCCGCCTTGCGCAGCGCCAGCCGGTGCTCTTCGCGCTTGGCGACGGGCAGACAGTAGTAATGCGGGCGAATGCCGCCGGCCAGAATGGCGTTGCGGTTGATGATCAGGTGATGGGTGGTCAGCGATGCCGCGAGGTTTTTCTCTGCACCCTGCACATAGTCGACGCCGTTCTTCGTCGTCACATGCTCCATGATGACCTTGAGCTCGGGCAGACGCTCGCGCAGCGGCTGCAGCACGGTTTCGATGAACACGGCCTCACGGTCGAAAATGTCGATGGAAGCATCCGTCACCTCGCCATGCACACAAAGCGGAAGACCGATTTCAGCCATGCGCTCCAGCACCGGCTGCACCTTCAGAAGATCGCGCACACCGCTCTGCGAATTGGTGGTCGCGCCCGCCGGATAAAGCTTCACCGCCGTAATGTGTCCGTCGCGATAGCCCGCAGCCACATCCTCGGCATCCGTCTGCTCGGTCAGATAGAGTGTCATCAGCGGCGTGAAATCATGGCCTTCCGGCTTGGCCGCCATGATCCGCTCCCGATAGGCGAGCGCGTCTTTCACCGTCACCACCGGCGGCACCAGATTGGGCATGATGATCGCGCGGGCAAAGTCGTCGGAGGAATGCGGCAGCACCGCCTCCAGAACCGCGCCATCGCGCAGATGCAGATGCCAGTCGTCGGGGCGGCGGATGGTGAGAGATTTCACGGAACGGATACTCCTGACAGCAAACGGGGCGCGCATGGAACCTGCGCGCCCCTTTTCAATCGCTCATGCCGCACCGGATTTCAAGGGCGGGCGCAGCGCCGCCAGTCGATGAAGGCGGCGCGGCAAAGCCTCACGCCACCTGATAGTCGGGCGCAGACCGCAGATAGCGCGCATAGGCATCGGCATCGGGCGGCGAGAGGTTCTCGGCCAGCGGGTTCCGCCGCTTCTCACGTGCGCCCATATCGTCGATCAGCTCATCGAAATGCTTGAAGTGATAGGGCGCGACGCAAAGGCCACCATAGATCTTGGCCGCCGGGCGTTCATTGCGCCGCCAGTTCAGCATCATGTCCATATTGGCCCGCATCTCGTCCGGCGTCGGCTGCTTCGCCAGCTGGCCGTCCGCGTAGCGCACCAGCCATTCGGAGGCGAGGTCGGCGCACAGCACCGTGCAGAAGGACGAGTTGAAACCGACGAAGCCCAGATCGGGAATGTCCGGATTGGCGATCAGGCGATAAAGCCGGTACTGGCCATCCGGCTCCACCAGCTTTTCGCGATACTCGGCCGGCAAATAGGGCACGCCCAGTTTCCAGCCCACTGCGAGAATGGCCATGTCGGCCTTGATCCGCTCGCCGCCCGTGAGCCGGATCGCGCCGGGCTCATAGCTTTGAAACGTGCCCTGCACCGCCTTGATGCGCCCGTCCGCCACCATCTCGAAAAAGCCGGGCGTGGCGATGGGCACCGAGCAATTGACCCCGCCCTCAATCGGCTCTTTCGGCTTCAGCCCGGTCTTGTTCAGCTTGAGCTGCACGGTCAAAAGCGCCTCGAGCGCGCGCCAGTGCGCCCAGACGAATGGACGGGCAACTGCATGGTTGAAACGCGCGAGACCGCTGAGGCTCCAGCCGGGAAACATCTTTTCCTGCGCGCGGATATAGAGGATGCGTTTGAAGTTGATCAGCCCGCCAACGAAGTAGGGAATGCGCCAGACCGATTCCAGATAGACGATGGTGACCGAGGCAGCGCCCGACTTGACCGCACTGACGGCAATGTCCGTGGCGGATTTCGAAAAACCCAGAACGGTGACATTCTTGCCCTTCACCATGGCGGGGTCGGTGTATTCTGAGGAATGGATGACCGTTCCGCCCGCTTCCTCGAACTTCTCCTGCCCCGGATGGGTGAGGATGTTCTTCTCGCTGAACTGCCCGGTGCAGATGGCGACGAAATCAAAGCCTTCGCTGGTCTTTCCGCCATCGGCGGTTTCCAGATCGAGTTCCCAGCCGGGCTTGCCGTCTGCCCGCCGGCGCATCGAGGAAACGGCGGTGTTGAAGCGGATGAGCGGGCGCAGGCCGTGATCATTCGCGTAATCCGAGAGGTAGGAAAACACCTGCGGCCCCTTGGGCCATTCGGGAAAATCCTTCGGCATCGCCTTGTCGGTGTAGCGATACAGATCCTTGGGGCTTTGCGTCTGCACATCCGGGTAGGAGCGTGACGGTTCCCACACCCCGCCCAGTTCGTGACTGCGCTCCAGAACCGTGACCGCGTGGCCGCGTTTCTTGAAGGAGCGGGCTGCGGCGAGGCCGCTGACGCCTGCGCCGATCACGCAGACTTTCTTTCGTGTTGTCATGGCGTTGTTCCTCCCGTCCGGCAAATTCGGGACGAGCATCTCCCCGCGCCGCGTTCCCGCACGTCGCCGAAGATCCGATTGCCGGTTCGATTGTTATCGGGTCTGTGGGCCGGCCCAACCCCGAGCCGGCCAAATGCCTGGAATGAAACGCTCTAGTCGTTTGCTTCCGGCGGCAGGAAGTCCACTTCGTGAAGCGCTGAAACCTTCACCACTTCCTCCGGGTCGGTCATGTTGTGCAGCTTCTCGAACAGGGCTTCGAGCTTGCGCGCCGGCGACACCCAGAAGAGCGCGCGGGCCGGCTTGTCGGACTTGTTGAAATAGCCATGCGGAACGCCGCGCGGCATGCGCACCAGGTCGCCGGCCTTCGCCTTCATCCACTTTCCGTCAAGCTTCAGGTCCAGCTCGCCCTCCTGCACCAGAATGAACTCTTCCTGGGTGGGGTGAACGTGAACGGGCACGAACTGGCCCGGGTCGCTGTTGGTTTCGAATGCGAAGGTGGAATCGCAGGTGGCCTTGGGGAAATAGACCTGGCCCAGAATGTTCCATTCCGTGCCGGCATAGCCCTCGCCATTCGCGGTGACGCCCTTTTCGAGTTCCTTTTCCATGATGTTCCTCCCTTGATCACGGAGGCTCATGGTGCGCCGAGGGAGAGCGAAAGAATATCCGGAAACCGCAGCGAATATCCGAAAAACGAAAAAAAATGACGGCATTTTTCCCGAAAACGAGACGGTTCTTGGCGAAACCGCAGCGCCTGCTAAACTCCGGGAATGGTGATCGCCCGGGAGGAGTGGGGCGGCCACCCGTTGTCCAGCCACGTCCTGTTTCAATCGGACGATTTGGACTGCGCGCGGGAGAAGGTCGCCCGGAAATTCTGCAACCATCGGCTTGAAGTGGTCGGTGGCGGGCATTTTCGCGCCGCGCATCACCACCAGCCCGGACGCCTCATCTCACTTAACTACATCAGCTATGGCGCCGATGTGCTGATCGATCCCGGCGCGCTGGAAACCTTCTATCTCATTCAGCTTCCGATCTCCGGCTGCGCCACGATAAAGCACAACCGGCGGGAGTTTCTGACCGATGGCGAAACCGCCTCGCTGCTCAACGCCGACCGCGAAACCACCATGCGCTGGTGGGCGGGATGCGAGCAGGTTCTGGTGCAGATCCACAAGGCCTCGTTCATGGATTTCGCCGAGCAGCTGTGCGAGCGCAGCCTGCCGGGGCCACTCGTGTTTGACCCGGTGATCGACTTCACCCGGCCCGAGCTCTCCGCCTGGCGCTATCTGGTCAACGCCATGTTTCGCGCCGCCGATGCGCGCGAGCAAAAGGCCTTCAGCCTGTGCGCCGCCTTCAACGAGCAGCGCATTCTCGAAGCGCTTCTCAGGCTCCAGCCCAACAATCTCTCACCCTTTTTCGACAGGCCGCAGGAGGCAGCGCCCCGCCAGGTGAAACGCGCGGACGACTTCATCAGGGCCAATGCCCACCGCCCGGTCACGCTGACCGAGATTGCCGCCGCCTCCGGCGTTGGCGCGCGGGCGCTGCAGCTTGCCTACAAGCGCGCACACGGCATGTCGCCCATGCATGCGCTGACGCATGAACGGCTGTGCCGTGTGCGGTTCGATCTGGAGAATGCGCAGGGCGACGTGTCGGTGACGGAAACGGCCCTGCGCTGGGGCTTTTCCCATCTCGGACGCTTTGCCGCCGACTACAGAAAAACATTCGGCGAACGCCCCAGCGAAACGGCGCGCCGCGCCGCTTACTGACAGCCTGTTTTGCCTACGGCATTTTCAGCGCAGACACCGAAGCCTCACTGTTGTGAACGTAATCGGCCGCGTCCGGCTGCCGCTGCAGGATCAGGATGAACAGGAAATCCATCAGCGTGAGCTGCGCATCGCGCGAGGTGATGGCCGAGGAGCGCACCCGCTCTTCATCGGCCACCGTGTGCAGGCGAATGTCGGCGGCGCGCATCAGCGGGTTCTGCTGAAGACCCGTGACGGAAATGACGGTCGCACCACGCGCTTTGGCGAGTTCGGCAATGCGCACGGTCTCGATGCTGGTTCCTGAATAGGAAAGCGCGAACAGCACATCCTCTTCGCGCAGTGTCGAGACATTGGCCATCTGCACATGGCTGTCGCTGTCATGCAGCGCGTTGCGGCCAAGCTTTTGCAGCTTGTAGGAGAAGTCACGCGCCACCAGCGACGAAGCGCCGACGCCGGCAATGTGGATGCGGCGCGCACTGTCGAGCGCATCGAGCGCCCGGACGATCTCCGGCTCGTGATTGGCGGCCAGCGTCTGCTGCATCGACAGAAGCTTGCTGCTGATCAGCTTCTGCGAAATCGTGGCATGGCTGTCGCCCATCTCGATGGTCGAGTGGATCATGCCCGGCGGCACCTGCCATTCCTGCGCCTTGGCCTTGCTGACGGCCAGCTTCAGATCCTGATAGCCGGAAAACCCGAGCTTCTGACTGAATTTCACCACGCTCGACTGGCTGCGGCCCGTCTCTTCGGCAAGGGCTGCCGATGAAAGCCTGAGCACCCGGTCGGGATTGTCGATGATGAACTGCCCGATCTGCCGATCGGCCGGAGCCATCGTCTCAAGCTGCGCGTCGATGATCTTCAGGACGGACATGGCTTCCTTTCGTGGGCGCAGGGCCGGAAATGCGGCCGGGCATGAGACTGGGGCGCGAAACTAGATGAATTTCGCTGCCAGGGGAATCCCGAAGGAATTACAGTATGGAATAATATATTCCCAAGAGGGCTTGATCAAAGGAATTCGCCCGTAGAGACTGGCCCTTCGCCACACGGTGTTACCGGAACAGCAATCATGGACAGACTGAGAATAACAGGCGGAAAGCCTCTTCACGGCACCGTCGCCATTGCCGGGGCAAAAAACGCGGCCCTGCCGCAGATCGCAGCGGCGCTTCTGAGCCCGCACCCGGTTGAGCTTTCAAACCTGCCGCTGGTTTCCGACGTGGAGAACATGCTGTGCGTCGCAGAACTCTACGGCGCGAAGGTGACCCGCAACGCGCATTGCGCCACCATCGACGCCAAAGAGATCGCGGCGCGCGAAGTCTCCTATGAGACCGTGCGCAGGATGCGCGCCACGGTTCTGTTTCTGGGACCGCTTCTGGCGCGCTTCGGCGTGGCGCGGGTTTCGCTGCCGGGTGGCTGCGCCATCGGCGCGCGGCCCGTGGACATGCATCTGAAGGCGCTTGAAATGCTCGGCGCGGAAATCGGCATGGAGGGCGGCCTGATCGTCGCCCGCGCGAGTGACGGCCTCAATGGCACGCGCGTGATCCTGAGCTCGCCCTCGGTGGGCGCGACCGAGACCACCATGATGGCGGCGACCACGGCGCGCGGCGAAACGGAGATCCTGAACGCGGCGCGCGAACCGGAAGTGGCCGACCTCGCCGCCTGCCTGAACGCCATGGGCGCGAAGATCGAGGGAGCGGGAACGCACCGCATCATCATTGAAGGCGACACGGCGTGGCGCGCAGCGGCGCATCACATCATTCCCGACCGCATCGAGGCGGGCACCTATGCGGTGGCTGCGGCCATCACCGGCGGAGCGCTGGAGCTGGTCAATGCACGCATGGAGAACCTCGCTGCCGTGATCCAGGCGCTGGAGGTGATGGGGGTGAATGTGTGGCCAAGCGACCGGGGGCTGGTCGTTTCAAGAAACGCGCCCCTGCGCACAGCGGACCTGACCACCGAACCCTATCCCGGCTTTCCGACCGATCTTCAGGCGCAGTTCATGGCGCTTGCCTGCTGCGCGGAAGGCACGTCGCTGTTCCGCGAGACGATCTTTGAAAACCGCTTCATGCATGTGCCGGAACTGACGCGGCTCGGGGCCGACATCTCGCTTCAGGGCACCACCGCCGTGGTGCGCGGCGGGCGACCGCTCAAGGGCGCACAGGTGATGGCGACGGATCTGCGCGCCTCGGTCTGCCTTGTGCTGGCGGCGCTGGCAGCCGAAGGGGAAACCGTCATCAACCGCGTCTACCATATCGACCGGGGCTATGAACAACTCGACCGCAAGCTGGCGCAGTGCGGCGCGGATATCGAACGGTTGCGGGCATGAGTGGATCGCAGGCGCAGGAGCGCTTTTATCTTGGCGTCGATGGCGGCGGCACGGGCTGCCGGGCGCGCATCGAGGATGCACGGGGCGCGGTGCTCGGACAGGGCCTGTCAGGCCCTGCAACCACCCGGCTTGGCGTCGATGAGGCCTGGGCCTCGGTGCGGCGCGCCTTCGAGGCCGCCATTGAGGAAGCGGGTTTTGGCGACGCGCAGACTGCCCGCACATATGCCGGCGTCGGCCTTGCCGGCATGCGCCGCAAGGGCGCGGTTGAAGCCTTTGAGGCGCTGCCGCATCCATTTGCCGGCATCGTTTTCGCCAGCGACAGCGACACGGCCTGTCTGGGTGCGCATTCGGGCCTCGACGGGGCCATTGCGATTGCCGGTACCGGGTCTGTCGGGCTTGGTCTCGTGGAAGGAAGACGGCTGCGCATCGGCGGTTATGGCTTTCCGATTTCCGATGAAGGCAGCGGTGCGGATATGGGTCTCAACGCCGTGCGCGCCGCCCTGCAGGGGCATGACGGGCGCATCCCCAACAGCGCGCTCCTGACGGAACTCATGCGCCGCTTCGATGATGATCCTGCCGAGGTGATCGCGTGGATGGATCGGGCCACCGCCACCGACTATGCCACCTTTGCGCCCATGGTGCTGCGCCACGCAGATCAGGGTGACGCGGCAGCCCGGCGCATCGTGCAGGATGCGGCGGCGCAGATCGACATGCTGGTGCGCACGCTTTTCGATCTGGGCGCACCGCGCGTGACGCTTCTGGGAGGTCTGTCAGGACCGCTGGAACCCTGGCTCTCGCCCGATGTGCGCCGGCGGCTGAAACCCGCCGATGGCGACGCCGTGGATGGGGCGATCATTCTGGCGCGCCGGGCGGCGGAGGGGCGGGCAGCGCTTTAGGCGCATCACGGTTGGGTTGAACCGTACAACCGCGTTGCATCAACGCGGTGCGTGGTTCGACAGGCTCACCATGAGGGAGGACGCTGGCTGCATGCCTGATCCAGGCACCTTGGAAAAGAGGGCACCTAAACACAGTCCCCTTTCCGCAAGGTATGTTCCTCCCTCATGGTGAGCCTGTCGAACCACGCACAGCGCTGCTGCCACGAAATCACCGCATGCCGCCCTCAAGAAACGAGGCCCGCGCACCGGGCGCGGGCCATCCTGTTCAGCGCAGTTCCTTGCGCAGGATCTTGCCGACATTGGATTTCGGCAGATCGTCGCGGAACTCGACATATTTCGGACGCTTGTAGCCGGTGAGGTTTTCCTTGCAGAACTTCTTCAGGTCCGCCTCGGTGAGGTTTGCGTCCTTGCGGACAACGAAGAGCTTGGGCACCTCGCCCGAATGCTCGTCCTCGACCCCGACAATGGCCGCTTCCAAAACGCCGGGATGACCAGCGACCACCTCTTCCACCTCATTGGGGAAGACCTTGAAGCCGGACACCACGATCATGTCCTTCTTGCGGTCGACAATGGTGACCTGACCGTCTTCGGCCATGGTGCCCATGTCGCCCGACCGGAAGAAACCATCCTCCGTCATCACCTTGGCGGTCTCGTCCGGGCGGTTCCAGTATCCGGCCATGACCTGCGGGCCGCGAATGCAGATCTCGCCGACCTTGCCGCCGGGCAGATCCTTGCCGTTGTCATCGCGAATGGTGATGTCGGTCGAGGGAACCGGATAGCCGATCGTTCCGGTGAATTCCTTCGCGTCGAAGCTGTTGACGGTTGCGACCGGAGAGGTTTCCGACAGGCCGTAGCCCTGTGAAATGACGCAGCCCGTCAGCTCCTGCCAGCGTTCGGCAACGCCGCGCTGCACCGCCATGCCACCGCCGAAGGTGACAAGAAGGCTCTTGAAGGGAAGCTTGCGGAAATCCTCATTGTTGAGGAGCGCATTGAACAGCGTGTTGAGGCCCGGGAAAATGTGGAAATCGAAGCTCTGCAATTCCTTCACGAAGGCCGGGATATCACGCGGATTGGGGATCAGCACATTGTTGCCGCCCAGCTTCATGCCCATCAGCGCGTTCACCGTGAGCGCGTAGATGTGATAGAGCGGCAGCGCGCAGATGAGCACCGGCGCTTCGGGCTTCGGCTTGCCGATATAGGCGCTGCGGAACCACAATTCGTTCTGGATCACATTGGCCATGACATTGCTGTGCAGCAGCGTCGCGCCCTTGGAAACGCCCGTCGTGCCCCCCGTATATTGCAGGAACGCATTGTCGGACAGTGTCACATTGACCGGCTTGAAGCCCTTTGATGCGCCGCGCTTCAGCGCATCGTTGAAGGAAACATGCCCCGGCAGCGACCAGGCCGGCACCATCTTCTTCACCCGGCGCACGACCAGATTGACGATGAAGCCCTTGAGCCCCAGAAGATCGCCCATCGAGGCCACGACCACATGCTTGACCGTCGTTCTTGCCGCGACGGCCTGAAGCGTGTGGGCGAAATTCTCAAGGATGACGATGGCCTCGGCCCCGGCGTCGTTGAGCTGATGCTCAAGCTCGCGCGGCGTGTAGAGCGGATTGACGTTGACCACCACGTAACCGGCCCGCAGCACCGCCATCATGGCGACGGGATATTGCAGGACATTGGGCATCATCAGCGCAACGCGCGCGCCGGGCTTCAGTCCAAGCGACTGGAGATAGGCGGCGAAGCGCTCTGACAGCGCATCAAGCGCGCGATAGCTGAGCGCCTTGCCCATGCAGGTGAAGGCCGGACGGTCGCCATGGGCCTTGCAGGCATCGACCAGAAGATCGCCCAGCGACGCGAACGGATAGTCCCCCATCTCGGCGGGAACGCCTTCGGGGTAATGATCGACCCAGGGGCGCGGAAAATCCGCCCCGGTATTTTTTGTCTTTTTGGCCGCCGTTTTGGCGCTTTTGGCGGGCTCCGCCGTGGGGGCGACGGTCTTCTCGCCCTTGGCGGTCGTCTTTGCGCTTTTAGACAACTGTTCCTCCCAGAAAGAAAACCCAGCTATAACGTTTACGTTCACGTAACAAAAAACGCAACGCCAAGCGTTTTTGAAAGGCCAACCGTATTTGAAAGAAAGGGCGGGCGCACGGCTTCACTGCGGCTCTGCCCGGAGCAAGGCGGGGGACGGCATCACTGTCCATAGCCTTCATGCTCTTCGAGAAACGCCAGCTCTTCCGGCCCGCTCTCGCGGCCAAGCACCCGGTTTCGATGCGGAAACCGGCCGAAGCGCGCAACGATGTCGCGATGCTCGATGGCGAACTTCAACGCCTCTTCCTGCCCGAGCGAACGGAACAGCATCACCGCGCGTTCCTGATCCGCCAGCACTTCGGAGTGCATGTAGGGCATGTAGAGGAATTGCCGCTCGCGCTCGTTCATTCCATCGTCGAAACCTCTCTCGATGGCGTCGCCTGCCACTTCGATGGCGAGTTCATCCGAGGAGAACGCGCCGGGCTGACGCCGATGGATGTTGCGCGGGAACTGATCGAGTACGATCACGGCGGCCAGAGCGGCCTTTGGATCGGTCTTCACATTTTCAGGCAGCTTCTGCACGAGCTGTTCGTGCAGCGCGCCGAAGCGCTCGCGGATCAGCGCGTCCGTCTCTTCACTGACGGTGAACCAGTCCCTGGGCGTCAGCGTGCCGAACCAGAAGTCCAGAACCTCGTCTTGCCAGTTTTCGCCCATGCGGTTCTCTCCTCGAAATAACGGTATGCTTATGCATATGGTCCTTGCGGGACCTATACTACAATATCCTGGATGGAGATTTGTTGCGCCCATCAAGACTGATTCGACAAAAAGTTGCATTTGCGGCGTGAAAGTGATCGAGGGAGTTCCCTCACCTTTCGATCTTTGCTTATATGCCGGCTTCCAGGGCCTCATAAGTAGGCTCATGCGAGAGTTAGGGAGACCTCAATGAAAACCAAAACGACCTTTGCGGCTGCGCTGCTTGCCGCCACGGTTCTGAGCGGCGCTGCCAGCGCCAAGACGCTTGTCTATTGCTCGGAAGGAAGCCCGGAAGGCTTTGATCCGGCGCTCTACACCGCAGGCACCACGTTCGACGCGTCGTCGAAGCCCGTCTACAACCGTCTCGTGCAGTTCGAGCCGGGTACGACGAAGACTGTTCCGGGCCTTGCAGAGAGCTGGGAAGTTTCCGACGATGGTCTTGAGGTCACCTTCAAGCTTCGCGAAGGCGTCAAGTTCCACACCACGGACTTCTTCACGCCGAGCCGCGACTTCAACGCTGACGACGTGCTGTTTTCCTTCAACCGTCAGTACAGCAAGGACCACCCTTACAACGCCTATGTCGAGGGCGCGTCCTGGGAATACTTCAACGGCATGTCCATGCCGGACCTGATCAAGTCCATCGACAAGGTCGATGACTACACGGTCAAGTTCGTGCTGAACCGCCCGGAAGCACCGTTCATCGCCAACCTGGCCATGGACTTCGCCTCCATCTTCTCGAAAGAATATGCTGACCAGCTCGCAGAAGCCGGCACCATGTCTGACCTGAACCAGAAGCCCGTCGGCACCGGCCCCTTCCAGTTCGTGGCTTACCAGCCCGACGCCGTGATCCGCTACAAGGCGCATCCGGACTACTGGAACGGCAAGCAGCCGATCGACGATCTGGTGTTCGCCATCACCACCGAGGCCTCCGTGCGCCAGCAGAAGCTGATCGCAGGCGAGTGCCACATCACGCCTTACCCGAACCCGGCCGACATCGAGAGCCTGAAGGCAAACGATGCGCTGAAGGTTGACGAGCAGGAAGGCCTGAATGTCGGCTACCTGGCTTACAACACCAAGGTTGCGCCCTTCGACAATGCGAAGGTCCGCAAGGCGCTGAACTCGGCGATCAACAAGGAAGCCATTCTCGACGCCGTGTTCCAGGGCGCCGGTCAGGCAGCCAAGAACCCGATCCCGCCGACAATGTGGTCGTACAACAACGCCGTTGAAGACGACGCCTACGATCCGGAAGCATCGAAGAAGATGCTTGAGGAAGCAGGCGTTACGGATCTCTCCATGAAGATCTGGGCGATGCCCGTTCAGCGTCCGTACAACCCGAACGCACGCCGCATGGCAGAGCTGATCCAGGAAGACTTCTCCAAGGTCGGCGTCAATGTTGAGATCGTCTCCTTCGAATGGGGTGAGTATCTCGAGCGCTCCAAGGAGGAAGACCGCGACGGCGCAGTGCTGCTCGGCTGGACCGGCGACAATGGCGATCCGGACAACTTCCTCGCCGTGCTGCTCGGCTGTGACGGTGTTGGCGGCTCCAACCGCGCCCAGTGGTGCAACGAGGAGTTCGAGGGCCTGATCCAGAAGGCCAAGACGCTTTCCTCGCAGGACGAGCGCGCCAAGCTCTATGAAGAGGCCCAGGTCGTCTTCAAGCGCGAAGCACCCTGGGCAACCATTGCGCACTCCGTGGTTCACATGCCGATGCGCAAGGAAGTCACCGGCTACAAGATGGACCCGCTCGGTGGCCACGCCTTTGAAGGCGTAGACCTCGCCGAGTAGGCCCCACAACAGAGACAGGAACCGGCGGCAGCGCGAGCTGTCGCCGGTCGTGTATTAGATGCTCCGTTTCTTTCTTTCACGGCTGGCGCTGCTGATCCCCACATTCATCGGGGTCTCCATTGTTGCCTTTGCCTTCATCCGCCTCCTGCCAGGCGATCCGATCATGCTTCTCGCCGGCGAACGCGGCATGAGCGAGGAGCGCTACCAGCAGCTTCAGTCGCTCTACGGGTTCGACCAGCCGCTGTTCGTTCAGTATTTCCATTACATGACGGACCTGCTGCAGGGTGATTTCGGCACCTCCATCGTCACCAAGCGCCCGGTGCTTCAGGAGTTCCTGACGCTGTTCCCGGCCACGCTGGAACTGTCGCTGTCCGCGATCATCTTGGCGATTGCCATCGGCGTTCCTGTCGGCGTCATCGCCGCCGTCAAGCGCGGCTCCTGGCTCGACCAGACGGTGATGGGCGCAGCCCTTGTCGGCTATTCCATGCCGATCTTCTGGTGGGGTCTGCTGCTGATCATCCTGTTCTCCGGCATTCTTGGCTGGACGCCGGTTTCAGGCCGTATCTCGCTGCTCTACTTCTTCCCGCCCGTGACCGGCTTCATGCTGATCGACAGTCTTCTGTCGGGCCAGCCCGGCGCCTTCAAATCGGCGGTTTCGCACCTCATCCTGCCGACCATCGTGCTGGCCACGATCCCGCTTGCGGTGATCGCCCGCCAGACGCGCTCGGCCATGCTTGAAGTGCTTGGCGAGGACTATGTGCGCACGGCGCGCTCGAAGGGCCTTCCGCCCCGCCGGGTGATCGGCCTGCACGCGCTGCGCAACGCTCTTATCCCCGTGGTGACCACCATTGGTCTCCAGGTGGGTGTGCTGCTCGCAGGCGCCATTCTGACCGAGACGATCTTCTCCTGGCCGGGCATCGGCAAGTGGATGGTCGATAGCGTGTTCAAGCGCGATTATGCGGTGGTGCAGGGCGGACTTCTGCTCATTGCCGCCATCATCATGATCGTGAACCTGATCGTGGACGTCCTCTACGGTCTGATCAATCCGAGAATCAGGCACTGACCATGACCTCGACAAACACAAAAGACCCGAATGCCGCCGTCGGTCTCGAAGGCGGCACGGTCATCGCGGTCTCACGGCGCGCCCGTCTTGCGGAGTTCTGGTACTATTTCAGCCAGAACCGTGGCGCCGTGATCGGCCTCTATGTCTTCATCGCAATCGTTCTGATCGCCATTTTCGCGCCGGTGCTTGCACCGCACAGCCCGACCATGCAGAACCGCGGCTTCTTCCTGCTACCGCCGGTCTGGGAGGAGGGCGGCAACTGGTCGTTCATCCTCGGCACCGACGCCGTGGGCCGCGACGTGCTTTCACGCCTGATCTATGGCGCGCGCTTCTCGCTGTTCATCGGCGTGGTGGTGGTGTCGGTCGCCGTCTCCGTGGGTATTCTGATCGGCCTCATCGCCGGTTATTTCCGCGGCGCGGTGGACACGGTCATCATGCGCGTGATGGACATCATCCTCGCCTTCCCGTCGCTGCTTCTGGCGCTGGTTCTGGTCGCCATTCTGGGACCGGGCCTCGTCAACGCGATGATCGCCATCGCGCTTGTGCAGCAGCCGCACTATGTGCGCCTGACGCGCGCTGCGGTGATGTCGGAGAAGGGACGCGACTATGTGACGGCGGCACGCGTTGCCGGCGCGGGCAACATCCGGCTGATGTTCAAGACCATCCTGCCGAACTGTACCGCACCGCTGATCGTGCAGGCGGCCCTCTCCTTCTCGGCCGCGATCCTTGATGCGGCGGCGCTGGGCTTCCTGGGCATGGGCGCACAGCCGCCCACACCCGAATGGGGCACGATGCTGGCCGAAGCGCGCGAGTTCATCCTGCGCGCCTGGTGGGTCGTCACCTTCCCGGGTCTCGCCATCCTGATCACCGTTCTGGCCATCAACCTGATGGGCGACGGTCTTCGCGATGCGCTCGATCCCAAGCTGAAGAGGTCGTGACATGAGTAACAAGAACGGTGCTCTTCTCGACATCCGCAATCTGAGCGTCGAGTTCGAAACGGCGGGTGGCACCCTGCGTGCGGTGGACGGCGTTTCGCTGTCCGTCGATGCGCGAGAGGTGCTGGCCATCGTCGGCGAATCGGGCTCGGGCAAATCCGTTTCGATGCTTGCGGTCATGGGGCTTCTGCCCTGGACCGCGAAGGTCAAGGCGGACGCGATGCTCTTCCAGGGCCGCGACATCATGAACCTGTCTCCTGCCGAACGACGCAAGATCGTCGGCAAGGACATCGCCATGATCTTCCAGGAGCCGATCGCCAGCCTCAATCCGTGCTTCACGGTCGGCTTCCAGATCGACGAAACGCTGAAGATGCACACCAATCTGACGTCCCGCCAGCGGCGCGACCGGACGGTGGAACTCTTCGAGGCCGTGGGCCTGCCCAATGCCGCCGATCGGCTGAGCGCCTATCCGCACCAGATGTCCGGCGGCCAGTGCCAGCGCGTGATGATCGCCATGGCGATTGCCTGTGATCCCAAGCTTCTGATCGCCGACGAGCCGACCACCGCGCTCGACGTGACGATCCAGAAGCAGATTCTCGATCTTCTGGTGTCGATCCAGGTCGAGAAGGACATGGGCATGATCATGATCACCCATGACATGGGCGTGGTGGCGGAAACGGCCGACCGTGTGATCGTGCAGTACAAGGGCAAGAAGATGGAGGAAGCCGACGTGCTTTCGCTGTTTGAAAAGCCCCAGCACCCTTACACCAAGGCGCTGCTTTCGGCCCTGCCGGAGAATGCGACGGGCGACCGCCTGCCGACCGTCTCCGACTTCGTGTTCGATGAAGCGCCGCAGACAGGAGCCCGCCCATGAGCGAGATCGTCCTGGAGACGCGCGGCATTACGCGCGACTATCACATCGGCGGCGGCTTTTTTGGAAAAGGCCGCACCGTCCATGCGCTGAAAGGCGTCGACCTGAAGGTCGAGAAGGGCAAGACGCTGGCCATCGTCGGCGAATCGGGCTGTGGCAAATCCACCCTCGCCCGCATCATGACGATGATCGATGCGCCCACCTCCGGTGAACTGCTGATCGACGGCAAGCCGGTTGAGATCGGCAAGAAGGGCGTGGATCCCGAAATGCGCCGCAAGGTGCAGATCGTTTTCCAGAACCCCTATGGTTCGCTGAACCCGCGCCAGAAGATCGGTGACGTTCTGATGGAGCCGCTGATCATCAACGAGAAGGTTCCTGCCCAGGAACGGCGCGAACGCGCCATGGAGATGCTCTTGAAGGTTGGCCTGCAGGCCGAACACTTCAACCGCTATCCGCACATGTTCTCGGGCGGCCAGCGCCAGCGCATCGCCATCGCGCGCGCGCTGATGCTGCGACCACGCCTGCTGGTGCTGGACGAGCCGGTTTCCGCGCTCGATCTTTCGGTGCAGGCGCAGGTGCTGAACCTTCTGGCGGACCTTCAGGAAGAGTTCGGCCTCACCTATGTCTTCATCAGCCACGACCTTTCGGTGGTGCGCTACATCGCAGACGAGGTGATGGTGATGTATTTCGGTGAAGCCGTGGAGTACGGAACCCGCGATGCGGTGTTCTCCGACCCGCAGCACGAATACACCCGGTCGCTCTTTGCAGCGACGCCGCGCGCCGATGTGGAAAGCATCCGCAAGCGGCTGGCTGAAAAGGCCGCCTGAAGCGCCTCAGCCTGACAGACATTGAAAAGCCCGGGACCGCAGAGGCCCCGGGCTTTTTTTATGATCACAGCGCGGCGCCTGAAAGAATGCGGCTAAAGCAAATTCCAGGAAAAGTGGGAACCGGTTTTCCGTCCGGAATCGCGTTAAAACAAAGAGCCAGGGTGTTTTCGCGTTTCAGCGAAATTGCTCTAGGGGCTCTTCGGCAGAGCATAGCCTGCCTCTTCCGCCCAGCGCACATGCTCCTCCGCCTTTTCCAGAAGCCATGTGCGCATGGCGATGACGGAGGGGCTGACAGGCCCGCGCGACACCGAGGAGAGATAATAGCTGTTGCGTCCGGGCACGGACGGGCCGCAGGGCCGCACCAGACGCCCGTCGCGCAGCATGGCCGCCGCCGTGACGTCATCGCCAAGCGCCACGCCGAGCCCGCGCGCCGCAGCCTCTAGACAAAGCTGCGTGCGGTGAAAGATGAGATGGCCCGATGCGGCGCTGAGGCTGGACCCCTGACGCCGCAGAAGCTCGTCCCATGTGTTGACGCCCCGGTCGTAGATCAGCTTGTTGGCGATGAGCCCGTGGGTGCGCACATGCTCTGCGCGCTCCGGCGTGCAGACGGGGAAGATCGTGAAATCCAGAAATGGCTCGCGCGAATAGCCCGGCACATCCAACCGCCCCCAGGTGAGCGCCAGATCCGTGTCGGGCGCGATGGTGCGCGGCGGCTCGGGATAGGAGCGTAGTTCCAGCTCGATGCCCAGCGTTTCCAGAACTTCGTCGGTGAGCAGCGGCATGAGCCAGAGGGCCGCCAGGTCCGAATCGGATTCCAGCACCACCCTGCCCTTGGCGTTTCGCGTGGCGCGCGTGCCCGTATCCAGCGAGATGAGCATCAGCGCATCGGCGACGATTTCCGCATAGCGCGCGCCCCCCGGCGTGAGCGCCACCTGCCGGTGCCGCCGCTCGAACAGCGGCATGCCGAGATCGGCTTCGAGATTCTTGATGTGTCGGCTGACGGAGGCATGGGTGACGCCAAGCTCTTCGGCGGCGCGCGAGAAGCTCTGGTGCCGGGCGGCGGCATCGAACGCCCGAACGGCGTTGAGATTGGGCAGACGCTGGCGCATGGCTTGGGGTCAGGACCTCTTCCTATGGCCGCAATGGTCGGCCTGATTTGCGCGGATATGCTCGCCGGGCCGATCCGATGGACGCTCGATCGACCGGCGACCTGCTGCGTCAAAGCCCTTGATCCCCCGGGGGGGGGTAATGGCCCTGTCCGCAGCGTAACATAAACGCACACAACGGGAAGAATAATTTCTATTGTGTAAAACGGCCATAGACCCCAAATAGGAACTGTAGCGATGGGTTGACCGGCCGAAACCGGCAGCACACCGCCGCAGACTCTCTACATTGCTAACCCTCTCAAGGAGGTTCTGATGTCACACTACACGGTGGGCGTTGGTTCCAGCCCTGAAATGCAGCGCTATGCGCGGCAGGCGAACAAGGCCCGTTCGGCGGTCCTCAAGCATGCCCTGACCGCAATTGGCACGCGTATCGGGCACATCTGGCGCAAGCCCACGGGCACGCCGCCGATTGGTGGAGCGGATCCGGTTTGAGACTGCCAGGGCAGAGCGCCGAATCGCTTTTGGAACACGACGAATAAGGGCCGGTCCCGATGGCGGGAACCGGCCCTTATTGCATTCAGACACAGAACGCTTCGCTTGGGGCACAACCGCCCGGCCGCAGACTGACTAGACCACCATGACCGGGCAACCGGCCAGACTGGTGACCTTGTGCGACACACTGCCCAATAGATAACCCTCCAGATCGCCCAGACCACGACTGCCGAGCACGATCAGGTCCACCTCGCGTTCCTTTGCGAACTTGACGATGGTGCGCGCCGGCTGGCCGTTCTTCACGAAGGCGCGGGGGTTTTCCGCCCCCATCTGCAATGCGGCCTTCTTGGCCGCATCGGCGATCTCCTTGGCATGCTCCCGCATCACGTCATCGATGTTCTGCGGATCATCGGGCCGCACCATCGACATGGACGCCTCAAGCAGGCTGTGATGCCGGAAAACGGTGAGCGTCATCAACTCGGCGCCCGTGGTCTTCTGCATCTGAACGCCCATCTCGAGTGCCTTCAGCGCGTTTTCCGAACCGTCGACGGGTACAAGTATTCTCTTGAACATGACGCGTCTCCTAATCGAATGCCAGGCTGGGCAGGAACAGGGCGATCTGCGGGATGAAGATCAGCGCGACCGACACGCCAAGCAGGATGAGCGTGAATGGCGGGATGCCGCGGATCACGTCCATATAGGGCCGCTTGAAGATGGCGATGGCCGTGAAGATGTCACACCCGAATGGCGGCGTGGCAGAGCCGATGGCCACCTGCAGCGTGATGATCGTGCCGACCAGAACCTTGTCGAGACCGACCGAATCCACCACCGGCGCAAAGATCGGCACCAGAACGAGAATCACCACGATCGGGTCCACGAACATGCAGCCGACGAAGAACGAGATCGAAATGACCGCGAGGACCATTTTCGGCCCCATCTCGTCAATTCCGATGGCGCCGAGGATCTCCTGCGGGATCTGGGCAAAGGAGATGACCCAGGAAAAGGCCGTGCCCGCTGCGACCAGAATGAACACCACCGCGGTGATGAGGCCGGTCGACTTGGAGATCTTGTAGATGTCGGCAATGGAAAGCGACCGGAAGATCACCAGCTCCAGGAACAGCGCATAGGCCACACAGATGGCCGCGGCCTCGGTGGGGCTGACGATGCCGCCATAAATGCCGCCAACGATGATGACCGGGAAGAACAGCGGCCAGATGGCCGCCCGCACTGCTGCGACCCGCTCGCCCCACGGCGCTTTTGGTTCCGTCGGCACGCCCTTGATGGTCGCGTAGACGATGCAGTAGGCGGAGAACAGGACCAGAAGCAGAAGGCCCGGCCCGATGCCGGCGATGAAGAGTTCTGCAATCGAGGTCTTGGAGACGACGCCATAGATGATCATGCCGATGGATGGCGGGATCAGGAAGGCGATGTCACTGGCGTTGATGATCAGCGCCAGAACGAAGGAATCATTGTAGCCGGCCTTGAGCATGCGCGGGCGCAGCGGCGAACCGACGGCAACGACCGTGGCCTGCGTCGAACCGGACACCGCGCCAAACAGCGTACAGGCGGTGGCGGTGGAGACGGCCAGGCCGCCCTTGATGTGGCCGATGAACTTCATGACCATGTCGATCAGACGGTCGGCCGACTGGCCACGGGTCATGATGTCTGCGGCGAGGATGAACATGGGCACGGCGATCAGCGACGCCGGGCGAATGCCGGCCAGCATCTGCTGAACCATGAAGTCCATGCGGTCGAAACCGCCGAACAGGCCATAGAAGCCGTAGCCTGCGCCCAGAATGAGCGGAATCATCATCGGGAAGCCGAAGAGCAGCAACACGATCATGATGGTGGAGATTTTGAGTGTCATGGTCGCTGGCCCCGGTCAGATCTCGATTTCGTCTTCTTCGTATCCCTCCAGAACATGCGTGGAGAGATAGATGTCCTTCTGGACGACGTTCTTCAGCGCGGTGAGCGCGTACTGCACACCGGTGATGAAGAAGCCGACAGGGACCCAGAGATAGATCCAGTAAACGGGGATCTGCATGGCCGGCAGGATGCGACCGGACTTGGCCACCTTGCCGATGTAACCAATTGCGAAATAGCAGAGCGCGAACATGGTCAGCGCGGTGATGACCGTGATGACGATCATCAGCACCTTGCGCGTCTTGGGCGGCAGGGCGTCGTAAAGGGCGGACATGCGGATGTGACGCCCGTGACGCGCGGCATAGCCGATGCCGGCGAAGGTGATGAGAATGATGAGGATGCTGTTGAGCTCCTCGGAGAAAAAGATTGTGTGGCCGATGCCCCGGCTGACCACATTGGCGATGGTGTTGAGCGCCATGAGCATGACGCCGAGCGCGAGCATCACCGACTCGATGCGGCTGATGGCATTGTCGAACATGCCGATCACACCGGGCAGTGTGGATTCGTATGTTTCGCTGTGCTGTTCAGATGTTTCGTCGTCACTGCCCATCTTCATTCCCCTCAGTGAGATGACGGAACCCCGCGACCCAAAAGGGGCCGCAGGGCTCTTCTTGTTTTTGCTGCGGGCAGCGGGCTACTGCGTCGCGGCCTTCAGGTCTTCCTTCATCTGGTCAAGAATCTGCTTGCCGCTGTCGCCGGTCATCTCGATGAACTTGGCCTCAACCTGCGCGGCGGCTTCCTTGAAGGGAGCGCGCTGCTCTTCGGTGAGATCGCTGATGGTCATCTCGGGCTTGGCTTCCTTGATCTTCGCAAGCGATTCCTCGCTCAGACCCTTCTGGTATTCGAGGATGTGCTCGAATGCTGCGGAAGACGCGTCCTGGACGAGCTTCTTCTCCTCGTCGCTCAGGCCATCATAGAATTCCTTGTTGGCCATCACAGCGGTGGTGAAGTTGTTGTGGCCGGTAAGCGTGATCGCGCCGGTCACTTCATACATCTTCGTGGACTCGACCCAGAACAGCGGGTTTTCCTGACCCTGAATGATGTTGGTCTGCAGGCCGCCATAGACCTCGCCCCAGGGAAGCGGCGTCGGCGTTGCGCCGAATGCCTTGTAGCTTTCCACCAGAAGCGGGTTGGTCATGACGCGGAACTTCACTTCGTTCAGGTCTTCCGGCTTCTCCACCGGGTCCTTGGTGTTCATCACCACTTCGCCCTCGGGGAACATGGTGAGAAGCTCGAGGCCCTGCTGAGCGTAGAGCTCCGGGAACATCTCGTTGATGGCCTTGGAGTTGCGGAAGAAGTCGCCCAGTTCTTCGGACTTTGCCGGAAGCAGGTAAGGCACGAAGAAGACCTGCGCTTCGGGGATCAGCGCGCCGGTGAAGCCCGGGGACTGGTCAACGAACTGCAGGATGCCGGCCTGTGCCTGCTCCATGATGTCGGCAGACTCGCCAAGCGTGCCGAACGGGAAGAGCTGGACTTCGTGGTCCGAATTGGCCTCGATCTCTTCCTTGAACTTCTGGGCGTAGACGCCCTGAACGTCGGTCATCGCTTCTTCGAAAGCGTATTTCCAGGTGTCCGCCTGGGCAGCGGTTACACCGGCCGCAAAGATCGCGACGCCGGCGAGGCCTGCCTTTAAGCGGGTCTTGATGGAACGCATTCTGTTCTCCTCTGTCTTTGACGTACTTGGTTTAGGCAAAAAGGGAATCCGCGCCAGAAGCCGTTGTCGGCTAAAGGCAAATCGTATTCAGGCGAACGGCGTCAACTGGCTGGAAACCAGCCCGGTACGGTCGCAATTCCGCGCAAACGCGCTTTTGCCGGGAATCTACGACGGCGCTTTTTGCTGCGCCCGAGAAGCAGGGGGAAAGATGCGGCGCTCATGATGACAGCGACGATATACGCCTGCTGCCAGCAGAACGAACGCAGATGGCCACACCGCAGGGGCATGGCCTCATCATTGTTCGCGCCGATCATTTGGGGTGCGCTCAAGCGCGCCTCCTTGCTCCCAGTCGTCGTTCGACCCGGCCAGCGTGAAACAGACGCACGGCAGAGTCAATCGATTGTGCAATCGATTGTTTCCATTAGCAGAAGCGACGGCGGGAGATAAAGTTCCCGAAAAATCGGAAACTTTATATTTGCGGCTGTAATTGAGGGGAGTGAAAACCGATGACGGGCTGCCCGCGATCCTGCGGACAGCCCTGTTTTATACTATGCGCGGGCTGCTGCCTGGCGATGCAAGACTTCCCTGAGATTGAACGCTGCTTCCATCAGGTCCTTCGTGTAATCGCTCTGTGGATTATCGAAGACGTCGCTGGTGAGCCCCTCTTCCACGACCTGGCCCGAACGCATCACGATGGCGTAGTCGGACAGCGCCTTCACCACAGACAGGTCGTGGCTGATGAAGATGAAGGACAGGTTGTGGCTTTCCTGGATGCGCCTGAGCAGGGTGATGATCTGCTTCTGCACCGAACGGTCAAGCGCCGAGGTCGGTTCGTCCAGCACGATCACGGTGGGCTTGAGGATCACCGCGCGGGCGATGGCGATGCGCTGGCGCTGACCGCCCGAAAACTCGTGCGGGAAGCGGTTGCGCATGGACGGGTCGAGCCCGACTTCCTCCAGCGCCTGAATGGCCCGTTTGTCGCGCTCGCGCGCGGACAGTTGCGGCTCATGAACGAGCAGCCCCTCGGTGATGATCTCGCCCACCGTCATGCGCGGGCTGAGCGAGCCATAGGGGTCCTGGAACACCATTTGCAGATTGCGCCGGAAGGGCCGCATGGCCGCCCGGTCAAACCCCTGAATGGACGTGCCCTGATAGACCACCCGCCCCTCGGACGGCAGAAGCTGCAGGAGCGCGCGGCCGAGCGTGGACTTGCCCGACCCCGATTCGCCGACAATGCCGATGGTCTGGCCGGCGCGCAGCGTCAGCCCGACATTCTGCACGGCCTTCACCTCGTAGCCCGGACCGGACAGGAAGCCGCCCTTCACGACGAAGGTCACGCAGACATCCTTCGCATCGAGCAGGATGGGCTGGTCGTTGCCGACCGGAGGCTTGTGCCCTTCCGGCTCCGCCGCCAGCAGCATTCTGGTGTAGTCCTCCTGCGGCCGCTCGAAAATATCGGCAGTCTCGCCAGTCTCCACCACGAGCCCCTTCTGCATCACATAGACCCGGTCGGCAAAAGCTTCGACGATGCCGAGATCATGCGTGATGAAGAGAATGGCCATGCCGAGCTTTTTCTGCAGTTCGGCCAGCAGGCCGAGGATCTCGGCCTGAATGGTCACGTCGAGCGCCGTCGTCGGTTCGTCGGCGATCAACAGGTCCGGATCGTTGGCGAGCGCCATGGCGATCATCACGCGCTGACGCTGGCCACCGGACATTTCGTGCGGATAGGATTTCATCCGTCGCTCGGGATCGGGAATGTGGACGAGCTTGAGAAGCTCCAGCGCGCGCTTGCGCGCCGCCCCGGCCGAAAGCCCGCCATGAACCCGGATCGGCTCACAGATCTGCCGCTCGATCGTGTAGAGCGGATCAAGCGAGGTCATTGGCTCCTGGAAGATCATGGTGACCTTCGCGCCGCGGATCTTGTTGAGCTTCGCGCGCGGCAGGCCGATGAGTTCCTGCCCGCGATAGCTGACGGAACCGGAGACGGAGCCGTTGGACGCCAGAAGCCCCATCGACGCCATCATGATCTGGCTCTTGCCGGACCCCGATTCGCCCACGACGGCGACCGTTTCGCCGGCGTTCACATGCATGTCCACACCACGCACCGCCTCGACTGCGCCATCGGGCGTGTCGAAGGTGACGCGAATGTCGCGGATGTCGAAGATGCGTTCCTCGTTCTGCTGCTTCATGTCAGCGGTCCTTCGGATCGAGCGCATCGCGCAGGCCATCGCCCAGGAAGTTGAGCGCAAACAGGAGCGCGGTCAGCGCCAGCGACGGATAGAGCAGCATGTAGGCCGCCCCGCGCATGTTGCGCGCGCCCTCGGAGATCAGCACGCCCAGACTGGTCAGCGGCTCCTGCACGCCCAGGCCGAGGAAGGAGAGGAAGCTCTCCAGAAGAATGACCTTGGGCACCAGCAGCGTCATGTAGATGATCACCGGGCCGAGCGTGTTGGGGATGATGTGCCGCTTCAGGATGCCGCTTGAGCCGACACCCAGCGCCTCGGCCGCCTGCACGAACTCACGCCTTCTCAGCGCGATGGTCTGGCCACGCACGATACGCGCCATGTCCAGCCACTCGACCGCGCCGACGGCAATGAACATCAGGACCACGTTTCGCCCGAAGAACACCACCAGAAGGATGGCGAAGAAGGTGAAGGGCAGCGAGTACAGTATGTCGACGATGCGCATCATCACGTTGTCGATGCGCCCGCCCAGGAAGCCGGCGGTGGCTCCGTAGATCACGCCGATCAACAGCGCCACGCCCGTGGCGAGCGCGCCGATCATCAACGAAATGCGGATCGAGATCAGCACGCGTGCAAACAGGTCGCGCCCGTTTGCATCCGTGCCGAATATGAAACGCAGACGCTGGACGTCTGCCTCCATGATGATCGACTTGTTGTCGCCGGCCTGCTCGACCACACGGGCGTTCGAGAACAGATCCGAGCGGTCGAGATAGCGCGTCACGCGCGGATCGATCTCGCGGCTGGATGTTGCTTCGATCCGCACCCTGTCGCCATCAAGCTCGATGGAACTGGTTTCAAGCCGCGCCCGCGACAGGGCGGACTCGGCCAGCGGCACGATTTCTGCCTGACGCGGATAGGGCTCGAGGCTCGCTGGCACCTTCACGAAGTCCGAATAGACGCGCGCATAGGGATGCGGCGCCAGCATCGGCCCGAAGATGCCCGCGAAAACGAACAGGATCAGAACGAACAGGCTGGCCATGGCTGCGCGGTTCTTGCGCAGCCGCATGAAAGCCGTCTCCCAGGCCGAACGGCTCTTGGTGGTCGGCAGCTCGCCCTCTGGCGGCATTGGGCCGGTGGCGATGTCAGTCATAACGCACTCTCGGATCCAGCGCCGCATAGAGGAGGTCGACGATCAGGTTGAAGACCACCACGAAGACGGCGATGATGATGACGGTGCCCATGACCAGCGTGTAATCGCGGTTCAGGGCGCCCTGGACAAAGTAACGGCCGATGCCCGGCAGGCCGAAGATGGTTTCCACCACCACGGACCCTGTCAGCAGCGCGGCAGCCGCAGGCCCGAGATAGGAAATCACCGGCAGACAGGCCGCCCGCAACGCATGCACGACCACGATCATGCGGGTCGGCAGGCCATAGGCCCGCGCCGTGCGCACATGGTCGGAACGCAACGCCTCGATCATGGAGCCGCGTATCAGGCGGGCGATGATGGCCACCTGCGGCAGGGCGAGCGTGATGACGGGCAGCACCATGGATTCAGGACTGCTCCAGCCGCCGGCCGGCAACAGGCTGAGCCAGACGCCGAAAATCAGCGACAGAAGCGGGGCGACGACGAAGTTCGGCACGGTGATGCCGAAAGTGGCGACCGCAATGACCGAATAGTCGACCCAGGAATTCTGGCGCAGCGCGGCAATACTGCCGAGCACGCTACCGATCAGCAGCGCAACAAGCAGGGCCATGCCACCGAGCTGGATGGACACGGGCAGACCATTGCCGATCAACTGCTGAACGGAGAAATCACGATAGATGAAACTCGGACCCAGATCGCCACGGGCGAGGTTGCCGAGATAATAGAAATACTGTTCCCAAAGCGGCTTATCGAGGTGGAAAACGCGGTTGAGGTTTTCCAGGACCTTGGCCTCCAGCGTGCGCTCGCGGTCGAAGGGACCGCCCGGCGCCACCCGCATGAGGAAGAAGGCGAAGGTGACAATGAGGAACAGGGTCGGAATAGCGCCAAGAAGACGGCGCACGGCATAACCGAGCATCGCTACCAACTCTCATATGTGTTCGAAACCGCCCGGCCCACGAAGGGGCCGGGCGGAAAGATCGAACGCTGTTGTTACTCGCTGATGCTCATGAAGCGCGTCCCATGGACGTTCTGGATGTTGTCTTCCCAGCCATTGAGCTTGGGCGACACCAGAGACAGGGACGAGTAGAACAGAAGCGGGATGTAGGGCATGTCTGCCATGAACGTCGCTTCTGCCTCGCGCAGGATCTCGGCGCGCTTGACCAGATCGGTCTCGGCAGCGGCCTTGTCCATCAGTGCGTCATAGTCCGGGTTCTCATACTGGGCGTAGTTGAAGCCGGTGTTGTCGCTCTCGACCAGGAACAGGAAGTTCTGCGGGTCGGAGTAGTCGCCGATCCAGCCGGCGCGCGCCACGTCGAAATCCTTCTGGTCGCGCAGGTTCGCATAGTGAGCGGACAGGTCGCGGACATTGAATTCGACATTGACGCCGAGCGGCTTCCACATGTCGGCAATCGCAGTTGCCGTGTTCTTGTGGTTCTCGGAGTTGTTGTAGGCAAGCTCGACCGTGACCGGATTGTCCGGACCGTAGCCGGCTTCCGTCATCAGCTCGATGGCCTTGTCTTCGCGATCGAGCAGGGACATGTCGGCCCACTCGGCCGGCGAACCGCCGCCTTCATAATTGCCGATGCCGGGCGGAACCAGCGAATAGGCGGGCAGCATCGCGCCGGCCCAGATCTCGTCGCCCAGGAACTCGCGGTCGATGACCATGGCAAGCGCCTGCCGCACCTTCGGGTCCGACATGACATCGCGCTTCATGTTGAGCGAGTAATAGTAGGTGCCGAGATAGGGCGAAATGCGAACCTGATCGCCCAGACGCTCCTTCATGGACTTGATCTGCTCGGTCGGAAGATCGGAGCAGCTTTGAACCTCGCCGGCCTCGAAGCGGCGCACGCAGGTCGCGCGGTCTTCGAACGGAATGTACTCGATCGTGTCGATCTGGACATTGTCGGCGTCATGGAAGTTCTCGTTCTTCTCCATGACGATCTTGTCGCCCGGCGTGAAGGAAACGAGCTTGTAGGCGCCGTTGGTGACGATGTTTTCGGGCTGCACGAAATCCGTGCCATGCGCCTCGACGGCCTTCGGGTTCACCGGCAGGCCGGTCTGGTGCGTGAGAAGCTCCAGGAAGAACGGGGTCGGCTGCTCGAGCGTAATCTCAAGCGTGCGATCATCGACGGCTTTCACGCCCATCTGATCGGCTTCCATCTCACCCTTGTTGATCGCCTCGGCGTTCTTGATCGGATAGAGGATGTTGGCGTATTTCGCGCCCGTGTCGGGCATCATGATACGGCGCAGCGAGAACACGAAATCCTCAGCCACCACCGGGTCGCCATTCGACCATTTTGCATCGTCGCGCAGGTTGAAGGTGTAGACGGTGCCATCATCGGACACGCTCCACTCCTCGGCCACACCCGGAATGATCTTGGCGTTGGCGTCATAGACGACCAGGCCTTCATAGAGATCGCGCATCAGGTGGGCTTCGGCAACAAGCGACGTCTTGTGCTGGTCCAGCGTTTCCGGATCGCCGTCATTGCCGCGTACATAGGTCACGGCGGACGCTGCCATCGCCGTCGAGACCAGAATCGTACCCGCGAGCAGCGGCCGTACCAGGGATTTCAACATTTTCCCTCACTCCCATTTTGCTTTCATATCATCCGACGAACGGATGAGAGACGCGGCATTTGGCAACGAATTTCCGTATACGTCAAACGCTTTCGGGGAGGATTTCCTAAGGTTGCAAGAAATTCGCAGCAAACACCGATGGGATGCATTACCGCTGAGCGGAACACTGCGAGAGGCTCGACGGCTTTCGGGCAGAGGGCAAAAGATGCGTTTGGGGAGCAAGGCGTCCGGGCTTGATTTCACGCTGGGGCCGGGCCTCTGCCTGCGACATTTCATGCAGCCCGACGGACGGCTGTGACGGCCTGTGCGTCCACATCGCTCAAGGCCATATGTCGCAACACGCAACCGGATTGACTGTGCAAAAGCCGCGGAAGAAGAAGCAACTTCGACTTGACCGGTTCTGTGTGTCTGAGATCAGAGAAAATTTGGTGGAGCCAAGGGGAGTCGAACCCCTGACCTCTTGAATGCCATTCAAGCGCTCTCCCAACTGAGCTATGGCCCCACACTCCGGCGATTTGGCCGGTCGCCGTCTCCGGCGAAGAGGTCCGGCCGGCCCGCTGGGCCAACCGTGTGGGCGGCTTCTAAACCCGCCCGGCGGGAAGATCAAGCCCCGTTTTTCGCCTGTGCGTCGATTTTAACGCTGGCTGGGGTTTTTCTTCCCGCAGGTGCTGAAAAATCAGCTTTCGTCTTCGTCGTCGCCAACGCCGATAATGTCTTTCATATCGTCGTCGTCGTCATCATCGTCCTCGTCGAGGAACGTGTCGTCATCATCGTCGCCGAGATCGACATCATCGTCGTCGTCATCGTCGTCGAGATCCGGGATTTCCGACTTCTTGCTGGAGGTCGCCTCATCATCGGCGTCCTCGAGCGAAACCACTTCGGGGCCTTCGCCCTCGCCATCCACTTCCTTCTCTTCCACTTCCTCTTCTTCTTCCACGGAAGTGTCGGAGACAGCTTCAAAGAAGCTGCGCGGATAGGTCTGCCCCGTATAGGGCGACACGATCGGATCCTTGTTCAGATCGTAGAATTTACGGCCCGTCTCCGGGCAGATGCGTTTTGTTCCGAGTTCCGGTTTAGCCACCTTGCTGCCTCATCGTCTTGCGGTCGGCCCAGCCTGCGACGGCTCCATCGCGGCCGGCACCGGAAGCGCTTCCTGCCTACTTGAAAATTTTGGTCCCCATAACGGCAAGTCGAGCACCTGTCAAAGCTTAATGCGAACCCTGGATTATGCCTCTCCTGCGAAGGCGCACTCTCTTTACAACCCCGTCAGGGGCCATCCGTCAACCGGGGGATGACCAGCTATCGCCATCATGCTAGAGCCAGCTGTGAAAATCCTCGAATAATCTGCCGCCCGGCAGCATGCATATCGCCAAGGACCACGCAATGCACGATCATGAACCGCGCCCCATGAGCGCCAGCAAATCCGACGCCCTTTCCGGCCGGGCCCGGGTGCCCGGCGACAAGTCGATCTCGCACAGGGCGCTGATGTTTGGCGGCCTGGCTGCGGGCGAGACGCGCATCACCGGCCTTCTGGAAGGCGAAGACGTTCTGCGCACCGGCGAGGCCATGAAGGCCATGGGCGCGAAAATCGAAAAGCGCGGCGATGAATGGATCGCCATCGGCACGGGCAACGGCGCGCTGCTGGAACCCAAAGAGCCGCTCGACTTCGGCAATGCCGGCACCGGCGTGCGCCTGACCATGGGCCTTGTCGGCTCCTACGACATGACCACGCGCTTCATCGGCGACGCCTCGCTTTCCAAGCGCCCGATGGGCCGCGTGCTCGATCCGCTTAAGGAAATGGGTCTGCAGGTCGTTTCCGCCGAGCCGGGCGACCGCCTGCCGATCACGCTGCGCGGCCCCAAGCACGCTGCCCCCATCAGCTACCGGGTGCCGATGCCGTCTGCACAGGTGAAATCCGCCGTGCTTCTGGCCGCGCTGAACACGCCCGGCGTGACCACCGTGATCGAACCCGTGGCGACCCGCGACCACACCGAAAAGATGCTGGCCGGCTTCGGCGCATCGCTGGAAGTGGAGACCGACGCCGACGGCGTGCGCCACATCCGCATCGAAGGCCAGCCGACGCTGACGGGCCAGACCATCGCCGTTCCGGGCGACCCGTCCTCGGCCGCTTTCCCGCTGGTGGCGGCGCTGATCGTGCCGGGCTCAGACGTGGTCATCGAAAACATGTTGATGAACCCGACCCGCACCGGCCTCGTGACCACGCTGATCGAGATGGGCGCGAATATCGAGATTCTCGACCGCCGCAATGAGGGCGGCGAAGACGTGGCGGATCTGCGCGTGCGCGGCTCCGAACTGAAGGGCGTGACCGTGCCCGAAGACCGCGCGCCGTCGATGATTGATGAATACCCGGTGCTCGCCGTGGCAGCCTGCTTTGCCGAGGGCGACACACTGATGCAGGGGCTGGAAGAGCTGCGCGTCAAGGAATCCGACCGGCTTTCCGCCGTTGCCGACGGCCTCAAGGCCAATGGCGTCGACTGCGAAGAAGGCGAAGCAACCCTGCGCGTGACGGGCCGCCCCGGCGGCAAGGGCCTTGGCGGCGGAACGGTCAAGACGCATCTCGACCACCGCATCGCCATGAGCTTCCTCGTGATGGGCCTGGCGAGCGAGAAGCCGGTGACCATCGACGACCAGGCGATGATCGCAACCAGCTTCCCCGACTTCACCGCCCTGATGACGCGACTGGGCGCAAAGCTGGACTGACACGAAAAACCTGCACGGGAGGAAACGGCATGAGCACCGGGAAAACAGCCATGATTGTCGGCGGCGGCAGCGGCATGGGCGCTGCTGCAACCCGCAAGCTGGCCGAAAACGGCTATCAGGTCGCCGTCATGTCGTCCTCCGGCAAGGGCGAGGCGCTGGGCAGGGAACTGGGCGGGCTGGGCTTCACCGGCTCCAACCTTTCCACGGATGACCTCAAGCGCTTCACCGACGCGACGATGGAGCGCTTCGGCCGCATCGATGCGCTGGTGAATGGCGCTGGCCACGGCCCCAAGGGCGACGTGCTGGCGCTTTCGGACGGGGACTGGCACACGGGCATGGATTTCTACCTGCTCAACGTGGTGCGCGCGACACGGCTCGTCACCCCGATCATGCAGGCGCAGAAATCGGGCTCGATCGTCAACATCTCCACCTACGCCACGTTCGAGCCGGAAGCCGCATTCCCCACATCGGGCGTGTTCCGGGCCGGGCTGGCGGCCTTCACCAAGCTCTTTTGCGACAAATATGCCGAAGACAATCTGCGCATGAACAACGTGCTGCCGGGTTTCATCGACTCGCTGCCCGAAAAGGAAGAGCGCCGCGCGCGCATCCCCATGGGCCGCTACGGCTCCGCAGAGGAAGTTGCCGAACTCATCGCCTTCCTGGCCGGCGAGAAGTCGGGATACATCACCGGCCAGAACATACGCATCGACGGAGGCATAACGCGCTCGGTATGACGGGAATGCCAGACAAGTTCACCATCGCCATTGACGGCCCTGCCGCTTCCGGCAAGGGCACGCTCGCACGCCGGCTGGCCAGCCAGTATGGCCTGCACCATCTCGACACCGGCCTCACCTATCGCGGTGTGGCCAAGGCGCTGATCGACGCGGGCGAACCGCTGGACGATATTGCGATTGCCGAACGCGCGGCGCGCGCGCTCGATCTGGGCGCGCTCGACCGGGCAGTGCTTTCCGCCCACGGCATTGGCGAGGCCGCTTCGAAAGTGGCTGTGATGACGCCGGTGCGCACGGCGCTGGTGGACAAGCAGCGCGCCTTCGCCGCAACCCCGCCCGGCGCGGTGCTCGACGGCCGCGACATCGGCACGGTGGTGTGCCCTGAAGCCGATGTGAAGCTCTATGTGATCGCGAGCCCCGAGGTGCGCGCCACCCGACGCTGGCGTGAAATCGAGGCCGGCGGTGGCACTGCCGACTATGCCCGGATCCTGGCCGATATCGAGCGGCGGGACGCCCGCGACATGGGTCGCGAGGACAGTCCGCTGAGGCCCGCGAACGATGCGCACTTGCTCGATACGAGCGAAATGGATATAGAGACGGCGTTTCAGGCTGCCTGCAAACTGGTGGATGCCAGGCTGGCGGCTCGAAAAGAAGACTGAGAAAAATCGTCTGCCACGCATTCTTTGCGCCGGATCTGCCGCTCAGGCGGCCATAGAGCGATCCGCTCGGATGCGTGGCTGGACAAACGCAACACGAACCACCGGCGCTTTGCCCCGTTTTGAAAAACAGGGCGTTTCAGGAGCATCAATGTCAGAATTCAATCCGTCTCGCGATGATTTCGCGAGCCTTCTCGAAGAATCCTTCAACGAACGCGACGCCGCTGAAGGCTCCGTCGTAAAGGGCATCGTCACCGCCATCGAAAAAGACATGGCGATCGTCGATGTCGGCCTCAAGGTCGAGGGCCGTGTCCCGCTGAAGGAATTCGGCACGAAGGGCAAGGAATCGGACCTCAAGGTCGGCGACGAAGTTGAAGTCTATGTCGAGCGCATCGAGAACGCGCTTGGCGAGGCAATGCTGAGCCGCGAGAAAGCACGCCGCGAGGAAAGCTGGGTCAAGCTGGAAGCGAAGTTCAACGCCGGCGAGCGCGTCGAGGGCTTCATCTTCAACCAGGTCAAGGGCGGCTTCACCGTCGATCTGGACGGCGCCGTGGCCTTCCTGCCGCGTTCGCAGGTCGACATTCGTCCGATCCGCGACGTCACCCCGCTGATGCACACCCCGCAGCCCTTCGAAATCCTCAAGATGGACAAGCGCCGCGGCAACATCGTCGTGTCCCGCCGCACGGTTCTCGAAGAGAGCCGCGCCGAGCAGCGCTCCGAGATCGTCCAGAACCTCGAAGAGGGTCAGGTGGTCGAAGGCGTGGTCAAGAACATCACCGACTACGGTGCGTTCGTTGACCTGGGCGGCATCGACGGCCTGCTGCACGTCACCGACATGGCATGGCGTCGTGTCAACCATCCGACCGAGATCCTCAACATCGGTCAGACGGTCAAGGTGCAGATCATCCGCATCAACCAGGAAACCCACCGCATCTCGCTGGGCATGAAGCAGCTCGAAGCCGATCCGTGGGACGGCATCGGCGGCAAGTACCCGCTTGGCAAGAAGGTTCTGGGTCGCGTCACCAACATCACCGACTACGGTGCGTTTGTGGAGCTGGAGCCGGGCATCGAAGGCCTGATCCACGTTTCGGAAATGTCCTGGACGAAAAAGAACGTTCATCCGGGCAAGATCCTTTCCACCACGCAGGAAGTCGAAGTTGTCGTGCTGGAAGTGGATCCGGTGAAGCGCCGCATCTCGCTGGGCCTCAAGCAGACGCTCGAGAACCCGTGGGAGGCATTCGCCCGCAACCACACCGTCGGCTCCGTTGTCGAGGGCGAGGTCAAGAACAAGACCGAGTTCGGTCTGTTCATCGGCCTGGACGGCGACGTGGACGGCATGGTCCACCTTTCCGATCTCGACTGGAACCGTCCGGGCGAGCAGGTGATCGAAGAGTACAACCGCGGCGACGTGGTGAAGGCGCAGGTTCTCGACGTGGACGTCGACAAGGAGCGCATCTCTCTCGGCATCAAGCAGCTTGGTCATGACTCCATCGGCGAAGCCGCTGCTTCCGGCGAACTGCGCAAGGGCGCGGTTGTGACCTGTGAAGTGACCGGCGTGAAAGACGGCGGCCTCGAGGTTCTGCTGGTCGATCACGACGTCGAGAGCTTCATCAAGCGCTCCGACCTGTCGCGTGACCGTGCAGAGCAGCGCCCCGAGCGCTTCTCCGTCGGCCAGAAGGTGGACGCCCGCGTCACCGTCTTCGACAAGAAGACCCGTCGCATCAACGTCTCGATCAAGGCGCTGGAAATCGCCGAAGAGAAGGAAGCTGTCGCACAGTTCGGTTCCACCGACTCCGGCGCTTCGCTCGGCGACATTCTGGGCGCAGCCCTGAAGAAGCAGGGCGGCGACGAGTAATCGTCAGCCGATCAGGCCTGAAAACAAAGACCCCGCCGGATCGCTCCGGCGGGGTTTTTTAATGCCTGTCTTTTGAGATGAAGCAGGTTTCCTCAAAATCAAATACAGAACATAACGTAATCTATTTATTCGAAATACCAAGTTGACCAAATGGAAATTCGCATTATTTTAAAGAGCGCTGCTAATTACCTAGTAAAAATTAGAATTTTTCAAATCTATTATGAAAAATATGCTTAGCTTCTTACCTTTGGCATCCGAAACCTCATAACGCCACAACCACAAACGCAACCTACTCCTGCGCCTCAGACGCCGCCGGAGCTGCATTTGATACAGCCTTCGCCATCTGGCGACGCCTTCTTCTATGCAAATCAACGGGATCGCCGACGAATGGCAATATAGTTTTTATTCAAGAGAGAAAATTATGATAAAAGCGATTCAGTTTGCCTTCGCATTGATTACAATTGCCGTTGCAAATTTTATAATCTACGAAGCGCTGCAGGATAAGTGCATTCTGCCCATCGTTCTAGGCGTGTCAAACGCCCTTGTGATAACGCACTTATCCCACCTTCAAGAGAAAATGAAATTCTTTACTTATAAATAGAAGCCGTGAACCGGCCATAATACCAGGAAACGCCCGATAACCTCCCTGCGCCATTCATGCAGGTCCTCGACGGGCTTGCGAGCGGATGGCCCCGGCCTGAGCACCGCCGAACGCCCTTCCCTGGAATCCGGGCTGCACAGGGCGCCCGGACTGACCGCCACCTTTGTGGCTACCGCGTAAAAGCGAAAAGCCCTCATCATTGTGGCGGCGCGTCGCCGGCCGTTTTCTCATCCAGTTCCATGAATTGTTCCCAGAGGCGTTCAAAGCGTTCGAGCCCATCTAAGGCGCCTCCATCACGCGCCACTGGCTGGCGTGTCCCGCCGAAGGCTCTTCGACGGGCCTCTCGTTGCCGTCTCTCAGGGCAGCCGCCATGCGGACTTCGCCATCCCTACAGGGCTCTTGCAAATTAAGTTACCATAAGTATATAGCGACTGCACAACACGCGGCACGCCGCAAACCGTGGACAGGATCATGCAGTTCGTAAACCAAGCCGCTGACCGGCACACGCGGGCCACAGCACCCGCCCGCCCCCGCTGCACCCATTGCCCTCCCGCGATGGGATAGATCGCGGATTGACGGCCAGGCTTACACGCACCGTCTCTCTTCCGGTCTTACACATACGAACCCAACGCAGGTTCAAGCGCCCGCGCGTTGAACTTCAACCCAATTCCTCCCCATTCCCAAATCCCCCCATTCCCAAATCCCCCATGGAGAACCCCATGCTGAAAATGACCCCGGTCACCATCGAAACGGCCGATGAAGCCGCCACCCCGACCCTCGAAGGCTTCAAAGCCCAGTACGGCATGGTGCCGAACTTCTTCGGCGCGCTCGGCATCGATGGCGCGACGCTCAATGGCTATCTGGCCTTTCAGGAAGCCGTGGAGGCAGCCAGCCATCTGTCCGTCCGCGAGCGCGAGATGATCTCGCTCGCCGTGGCCAACAGCAATGGCTGCCATTACTGCGTCAGCGGACACACTTTCTCGGGCAAGAAAGCCGGCATGAGCGCCGAGGAATGCGTCGCCGCACAGCGCGGCGAGGCGGATGACGCCTGCGAACAGGCGGTCATCGACCTGGCGCTCCGCCTGATTGCACAGCGCGGCAATCTGGAAACGCATGATTTCGAACGCGCCGCGCAGGCCGGCATTTCGGAGAAAAAGCTGATTCAGATCTGCGCGTGGACAGCGATGAACAGCTTCAGCAACTGGGTCAACAACATCGTGCAGCCGAAAATCGACTTCCCGAAAGTGCCGCTCCAGAACCGCGACTGACATGCAGACCAGCGGGCGGTCACCGCGCCGCCCGCTGGCCCGCATGATCGCGATTGTCTATAAGGCAAGCCATGTCAGGCCAGCAAAATCAGGATAGCGCCACCCCGCGCAAGCGCCTCAAACGCGAAGACCGCCGCAACCTCCTTCTCGACCTTGCGGCGGACATTCTGGACACCAGGGGTTCCGATGCGCTGACGCTCCAGACGCTGGCCGAGGCCGCAGGCGTCACCAAACCTGTCACCTATAGCCAGTTCGGCACGCGCATGGGGCTGCTGCTCGCGCTCTATCGGCGCTATGATCAGCGGCTCTTTGCCGATCTCGAAGCCGGCATGGCCCACCGCCCGCCCACGCCCCGCGATGCTGCAAACATGTTCGCCGACAGCTATATCGCCTGCATCACACGGCACGGGCGGGTTTACGAAGCGACCATCGCCGCCCTGCGCTCCTACCCCGAGCACGGCATGATCGGCACGGAAATCCGCACCGCTTTCTGCGATATGCTGACACGGCTTCTCGCCCCCTGCTTTCCGGCAGGCGACATGCCCGCGCAGGCCCGGATGATCGCGCTGTTCGGGGCCGTGGAAGAACTGGCGCGCGCGCTGCTCGACGGGCAAATATCCGAACACGCCGCCCGCACCGAGATGCGCCGGGCTTTCGAGGCGCTGGTGACACCGGAAGCGTAAACCCGCATGGAACAGCCCGTGAAAATGGCAAGGGTTACCCCCCCCCTCACCAGTGCGGCGGCTTCGTCACCGGCACGTCGCCCGCCGTCTGCTCTTCCAGTTCCATGAAACGCTCGGACAGGCGCTGGAGTTTTTTCTTCAGCGCCTCCATCTCGCGCCACTGGCGGGTGAGTTCCGTCGAAAGCTCTTCGATGGTCTTTTCCTGCTCGGCGGCCAGGATTTCGAGCTGGGTGATCCGGTCTTCCGTCATGGCACGCTTCTTTCTGCGGTTTCGGTGCATTCTCGCGCCGGGAAATTGACAAGCAAGGCCCGATTTGTCGAGAGTGCCCCAAGGGACGTTTCGTTGCTGCCGCGCAGCGCGCGGTTGGCAGGTGGCGGAACGCCGTGATACTGCATTTGACCAATTGATAAAAACGGGGAAGTGGGTCGCCGATGGCTGACACGGCAATCGAGCTCAAGGGCATCAGCAAGAGCTTTGGGGCGGTTCACGCAAACCGCAACATCGATCTGAAGATCACCGCCGGAACGATCCATGGCATCATTGGCGAGAATGGGGCCGGCAAATCGACACTGATGTCGATCCTCTACGGCTTCTACCAGGCCGACAGGGGGCGCATTGATGTCGCCGGCAGGAAGGCGACCATCAACACGCCGAGCGACGCCATCGCGCTGGGCATCGGCATGGTGCATCAGCACTTCATGCTTGTGGAGAATTTCTCCGTTCTGGAAAACGTCATTCTGGGGGCCGAGGGCGAAGCGCTGCTCAACACCTCCATCGCCAAGGCCCGTTCGGAGCTGGAGCGGCTGGAGCGCGACTACGGGCTGGAAGTGGACCCCGATGCGATCATTGAAGATCTGCCGGTGGGCCTGCAGCAGCGCGTGGAGATCCTGAAGGCGCTTTATCGCGGCGCTGACATTCTGATCCTCGACGAGCCGACCGGCGTTCTGACGCCTGCCGAGGCGGACCATCTGTTCCGCATTCTGGAGCAGCTAAAGGATGAGGGAAAGACCATCATCCTCATCACGCACAAGCTGCGCGAGATCATGGCCATCACCGACAATGTGTCGGTCATGCGCCAGGGCACGATGGTGGCCACTCGCAAGACCTCCGAGACCAATGTGGAAGAACTGGCCGAGCTCATGGTGGGCCGGCGCGTTCTGCTGCAGGTGGAAAAGGGCGAGGCGACGCCGGGTGACGTTCTTCTTTCGGTCAAGGGACTGACGGTCAAGGATTCGCGCGGCGTCACCATGGTCGACAACCTGTCGCTGGATGTGCGCGCGGGCGAGATCGTCGGCATTGCGGGCGTGGCCGGCAACGGCCAGTCGCAGCTTCTCGACGCCATCACCGGCGTGCAGAAGGCGGTTTCGGGAACGGTGACGCTGGATGGCGAACCAGTGGACCTGACGGGTGCGGCCGACCCCGCCGACCTGCGCGAACGCGGCATGGCCCATGTGCCGGAAGACCGCCACCATGTCGGTCTCGTGCTGCCTTTCGAGGAGAACGAAAACGCCATGCTGGGCTATCACCGGCAGGCAAAATATCTGAACGGCCCTTTCCTCAACATTGAGGCGATCCGCGCCGATGCGCGCGAGAAGATCGAGAAATACGATATCCGCCCGCCGGACTGCCGGCTGAAGACGGCCAATTTCTCCGGCGGCAACCAGCAGAAGATCGTGCTGGCCCGCGAGATCGAACAGGACCCGAAAGTGCTGATCGTCGGCCAGCCGACGCGCGGCGTGGATGTGGGCGCGATCGAGTTCATCCACAAACGGCTGATCGACATGCGCGACCAGGGCAAGGCCGTTCTTCTGGTCTCTGTGGAGCTGGATGAAATCCGCTCGCTGTCCGACCGCATTCTGGTGATGTTCGCCGGCCGTGTCGTCGGCGAGCGCGGACCCGAAGCAAGCGAAAGCGAACTTGGCCTGCTCATGGCCGGCGTCGAGGAAAAGGAGGCGGCGGAATGAGCGCGCGCGCAAAACGGGGACAATCCATAAGATTGTTCCTAGTTGACGGGTCGGCGAACGGGCTGATCGTTGCGAGCATACCCAACTGGACAGGGTCAGTAATTCTCGCAAAGAACATCAGAATTGCTGAGCTATTCGACCGCGAAGAAGCCCAAAGACCTGGCTGCTATATCCTGCAAGGTGAGGATCTCAGTCACCCGATGGGAGTGCGCGCTTATGTCGGACAGGCATCAACACTTTCCGACCGCCTGCGCACCCAACTGAAAAACAAAGACTGGACGGATACAGTCGCAATTATCACGACATCAGACTCAAATTTCACCGCTGGGCACTTTCTTGCTCTTGAATCGAAGATGATCCAACTAGCGAGTGACGGAAAGCGTGCTCATCTGGACAATCAGATCTCGCCAAATGAACTGGCTGGTGGCCTCGGTGAAGCAGATCAAGCCGACATGGAAAACTTCCTTGATCAGGTTAAACTGATACTGCCAGTTCTAGACATCAACATTTTTAGAGGCGCGATAAGCGAGAAAATCAAGCAAAAAGCCAACAGTTTTGACGACTCAGAAGATATTCTAATTATAAAGCATAAATCCGGCGTCAAAGCACATGCAGTGATAAGAGATAACGAGTTCATCGTCCTTTCTGGATCAAGCGCTATATCAGATGAACGATATCAAACGAACAATTACGCTCCCCTTAGAAAATCGCTTATAGATCAGGGTGTTTTAAAACGAACTGACAAAGGTGAGTTCCTCAAATTTCAAGAGGACACGCTCTTTAACAGCTCAAGTGCGGCTGCTGCTGTAATTCTGAATAGACAGTCCAGCGGGCCTAAGGAATGGAAACATTCCACCACAGGTATGCCTCTGGGTGCCTGGCTTGACTCTCGTACAACTTCAAACGAGATCTCGAAGGAGGCGGCGGAATGAGCGCGCCCTATGCGAAACTGCCCGCCTGGGCCGATTACGGGCTGATCCCGCTGATCAACCTCGCCGTGGCCTTTCTGGTGGCCGGCCTGGTGGTGATGCTGGTTGGCGAAAACCCGATCCGTGCTGCGGTCATCCTGGTGGATGGCGCGCTCGGACGCGGCCAGAACATCGCCTACACGCTCTATTACGCGACGAGCTTCATCTTCACCGGCCTTGCGGTGGCGGTGGCCTTTCATTGCAGCCTGTTCAACATCGGCGGCGAGGGACAGGCCTATGTGGGCGGGCTCGGCGTGGCCGTTGTCTGCCTCGCCTTCGACAGTATTCTGCCCTGGTGGCTCGTGTTTCCGCTGGCCATTGTCGGCGCGGCGCTGTTCGGCGCGGCGTGGGCCTTCATTCCCGCCTATTTCCAGGCAAAGCGCGGCTCGCACATCGTCATCACGACGATCATGTTCAACTTCATCGCCGCCAGCCTGATGGTCTATCTGCTGGTGAACGTGCTGAAGCCGGCCGGCGCGCAGGCCCCGCAGACCCGCAACTTCCTTGAAGGCGGGCAGCTGCCCAAGCTCAACTGGATGCTCGAGGCCATGGGCTTCACCATCCGCTCCGCGCCCTTCAACCTGTCGTTCCTGCTGGCGCTGGCGGCGGCGTTCTTCGTCTGGGTGCTGATCTGGCGCACGCGGCTCGGCTACGAGATCCGCATGCGCGGCTACAGCCCCAAGGCGGCCCGCTATGCCGGTGTGAGCGAAACGAAAATCATCATCATCACCATGCTCATCTCCGGCGCGCTTGCCGGCATGATGGCGCTCAACCCGGTGATGGGCGACCAGAACCGGCTGCAGATCGACTTCGTTACCGGGGCCGGTTTCGTCGGCATCGCGGTGGCGTTGATGGGCCGGTCGCATCCGGCCGGCATCGTGCCGGCGGCGATCCTGTTCGGCATGCTCTATCAGGGCGGTGCGGAACTCGCCTTCGAGATGCCCAACATCTCACGCGACATGATCGTCATCATCCAGGGCCTCGTGATCCTGTTTGCCGGTGCGCTGGAGCATATGTTCAGACCGTCCATTCAGGCCCTTTTCGCAAGCCTTGGCTCGCGTTCGACGGGCCTTGAGGCGCAGCAGGGAGAGGGTAGCTGACATGGACTTCTTTCACGCCCTGATCCTCGTTCTCGATTCCACCGTGCGGCTTTCGGTACCGCTTCTGCTGGCCGCACTTGCCGGGCTTTATTCGGAGCGCTCGGGCGTCTTCGACATCGGCCTTGAAGGCAAGATGCTGGCAGGCGCATTCGCGGCCGGCGCGGCCGCCGCCGTCACCGGATCCGCCTGGGCCGGTCTCGGCGCGGCGATGCTCATTTCCATCTTCCTCGCGCTGGTGCATGGCTTTGCCTCCATCACCCATCGCGGCAACCAGATCGTTTCGGGCGTCGCCATCAACTTCATCGCCGCCGGCTCCACAATCATTCTGGGGCAGGCCTGGTTCCGGCAGGGCGGGCGCACGCCATCGCTGCCGGGCGAGGCGCGTTTCGGCGCGATCGAGTTACCCTTTGCCGAAGCCGTACGCGACGTCCCGATCCTCGGCGACGTCTATTCCGAGCTGATTTCCGGCCACTCGCTTCTGACCTATGCGGCCTTTCTTCTGGTGCCCTTCACCTGGTGGGTTTTGTTCCGCACCCGCTTCGGCCTCCGGCTGCGCGCGGTGGGCGAAAACCCGGCTGCGGTCGACACGGCGGGCATCTCCGTTTCGTGGCTGCGCTACCGGGCCGTGATCTGCACCGGCATTCTCACCGGCATGGCCGGCGCCTATCTCTCCATGGCGCAGAATGCCGGCTTCGTGAAAGACATGACGGCAGGACGCGGCTTTATCGCGCTCGCCGCGCTGATCTTCGCCAAGTGGAAGCCTGTGCCGGTGATGTTCGCCTGCCTTCTGTTCGGCTTTCTCGACGCCTTCGCGATCCGCATTCAGGGCACGCCCCTGCCCCTCATCGGTCAGGTGCCGGTGCAGTTCATGCAGGCCCTGCCCTACATTCTGACCGTGGTGCTTCTGGCCGGCTTCATCGGCAAGGCCATTCCCCCGCGCGCCGGCGGCGTGCCCTATGTGAAGGAGCGGTGATGAGCGCCGAAGACCTGTTTGCAGCCGCCAGCGCGGCGATGCAGAACGCCTACGCCCCCTATTCGCGCTTTCCCGTGGGGGCTGCGGTGAAGACCGAGGCCGGCGCAATCCACGCAGGCTGCAACATCGAGAACGCGTCTTACCCGGAAGGCTGGTGCGCAGAGACCACCGCGCTTGGCCATCTCGTCATGGCGGGCGGCGGGCGCGTGACGGAGATCGCCGTGGTGGCGGAGAAGATGCCGAAGATAATGCCCTGCGGCGGTTGCCGCCAGCGGCTGGCGGAGTTCGTCACCGACGATGCCTGCCTGCATCTCTGCGACACCAACGGGGTGCTTGAAACGGTTCCCTTCTCGGCCGTGTTCCCGCGCGGCTTCAGCTTCGAGGATGGCAAATGAAAGAAGCGGTGGACCTTCTCACCGAACGGCTGAACGGCCTCGCCCCGCAGCTTGCGCTGGTGCTTGGCTCCGGGCTTGGCGGTCTTGTGAACGACGTCGAGAACCCGGTGCGGATTTCCTATTCCGAATTACCCGGCTTTCCGCAAAGCGGCGTGACCGGCCATGCGGGCGAGATTGTCGCCGGACGGCTTTCAGGCACGCCCGTGCTGATGCTTGCCGGCCGCGCGCACTATTATGAACATGGCGATGCGGCGGCCATGCGCCCGGCGCTGGAAACCCTGTGGGGCATCGGCATCACCCAGATGATCCTGACCAATGCGGCGGGATCGCTGAGGCAGGACATGCCACCCGGCTCGGTGATGCTGATCGAGGACCACATCAATTTCTCCGGCATGAACCCGCTGATCGGCGAGGGCAGCGACCGGCGCTTCGTCGGCATGAGCGAGGCTTATGATGCGGGCCTGCGCGCCAGCCTCGCAGCCGCCGCTGAAAAGAGCGGCGTCGCGCTGCACAAGGGCGTCTACATGTGGTTCTCCGGCCCGTCCTTCGAAACGCCGGCGGAAATTCGCATGGCGCGCACGCTGGGTGCGGACGCGGTGGGCATGTCGACCGTGCCGGAAGTGATCCTCGCGCGCTATTTCGGCCTTCGGGTCGCGGCCTGCTCGGTCATCACCAATCTGGGTGCGGGCATGAGCGCGGGCGAGCTGTCGCATCAGGAAACCAAGGACATGGCTCCCATTGGCGGCCAGCGTCTCGCAACGGTTCTCGGCCAGCTCTGCGCCGACGGCCTGCCAACAGGCTGAGGTTACCCATGCTGCCGCAGGAGATCATCCGCAGGAAGCGCGACCGTCAGGCGCTCACCGGTGAAGAGATCGCAGATTTCGCTCACGGGCTTACCCATGGCACGTGGAGCGAAGGGCAGATCGCGGCGCTGGCCATGGCAATTTTCCTGAACGGCATGACGGCTGAGGAAGGCGCTGCGCTGACCATCGCCATGCGCGATTCCGGCAGTGTTCTCGACTGGTCGGACCTGCCCGGCCCGGTGACCGACAAACACTCCACCGGCGGGGTGGGAGACAATGTCTCGCTGATGCTCGCCCCCATCGTGGCGGCCTGCGGTGCTTTTGTGCCGATGATCTCCGGACGCGGGCTTGGCCATACGGGCGGCACGCTCGACAAGATGGATTCCATTCCCGGCTATACGAGCCAACCGGATGAAAAGCTGTTCGCCAGAACCGTGCGCGATGTGGGTTGCGCGATCATCGGCCAGACCGCCGATCTCGCTCCCGCCGACAAACGCTTCTATGCCGTGCGCGATGTGACCGGCACGGTGGAATCGATCCCGCTCATCACAGCGTCGATCCTTTCCAAGAAACTGGCAGCCGGCCTTTCGTCGCTGGTGCTGGATGTGAAATCGGGCAATGGCGCGTTCATGGATGACGCCCGTGCGGCGCGCAAACTGGCTGACAATCTGGTGCGTGTCGCGGGCGAGGCCGGGCTTCCGGCCACCGCGCTTGTGACCGACATGAACCAGCCGCTTGCCTCCGCTGCCGGCAATGCGGTGGAAGTGGCCAACGCCGTCGATTTTCTGACGGGCAGGAAGCAGGACCGGCGGCTTCTCGACGTGACGCTGGCGCTCGCCGGCGAGATGCTTCTTTCCTCCGGCGTGGCAGCCACCACGCGCGAGGCCTTCGATTGGGCGCATGACGCGCTGGAAAGCGGACGGGCAGCGGAACTGTTCGGCAAGATGGTATACACGCTCGGCGGGCCGGCGGACTTTGTCGAGGCTGCCGACAGGCACCTGCCGAAGGCGAAGGTGATCAAGCCCGTGCTCGCGGAAGAGGACGGTTTTGTCGGCGCAATCGACTCACGCGCCGTGGGCATCTGCGTGATCGAACTGGGCGGCGGACGACGCACGCCCGAAGACGCCATCGACCACTCGGTCGGCCTGACGGAGCTTCTGCCCGTGGGCGCGGAGTTGAAGCGCGGAGAGCCGGTCTGCATGGTGCATGCCGCATCCGACGACGACGCGGAACGGGCGCGCAGGGCGGTTCTGAAAGCCTATTCGGTCGTGGATGCGAAACCGCGCACGAAGAAAACCATCCTGCGCCGGGTGACAGCGGAAGCCTGAAAACTGCCCTACTGCTCCAGAATCAGCGCGCGATCTTCAACCCTGTAGCGCGCGAGACGCTCTAGGAAGCTCATGCCGATGAGGACACTGTCGAGCGCACGATCCTCAAGCACCAGCGCTTCGACATTCTCGATATAGATGCGGCCGATCTGAAGGTTTTCGATAACGGCGGCAGCAGCGCTGGCCTTGCCATTGGCCGTGCTGACTTCATATTTGAAATCGCTCGCGGTGAGATTCAGGCCGATCCGGCGCGCGGTGCTCCTGTTGATCGCCACATAGGTCGCGCCCGTATCGATCATGGCCTTCGTGTGACGGCCATTGAGCTTGAAGCGTCCGACGAAATGGCCGGACCTGTCGGCCGCGATGCTGACCCGCTTGCCGAGAAGCACGGAGGTCTTGCCGCGCTCCGGCGCGGGCGCGCGAACCATCGCGACCTGCTGAACCTCCTCCACAGGCGTCTCTTCAAGCGCGCTGCCAAGAAGGCTCCGATAGAAATCCGGATTGCTCTGGTAAAGCGCGGGGATTGCCCCCGCAGCTCCGATAACGATACCGAGCATGACCACCTTGCGAACCATATGCGCCTTCCACCCCTTCAATCGGGAAGACCCTATGCCGCAACGGCAACCATTTTTTTAACGGCGCGGACAACCGCGCCGCTTGGTTAAACGAGCGTTATTTCGTTCCGTACATCCGGTCGCCGGCATCGCCCAGACCCGGCACGATGTAGCCCTTCTCGTTCAGGCATTCATCGATGGACGCGGTGTAGACCGGCACGTCAGGATGCGACTTGCGGAAGTTCTCGACGCCTTCGGGCGCCGCCAGAAGGCAGAGGAAGCGCAGATTGGTCGCGCCGCGCTCCTTGAGCTTGTCGACGGCGGCGATGGCGGAGTTGGCCGTGGCCAGCATCGGGTCAACGACAATCACCAGGCGGTCGCCCAGATTGCTCGGAGCCTTGAAGAAATACTCGACCGCCTCAAGCGTTTCGTGGTCGCGATACATGCCCACATGCGCCACGCGTGCGGCGGGAACGAGATCCAGCATGCCGTCCAGCAGGCCGTTGCCGGCGCGCAGAACCGAGGCGAAGACGAGCTTCTTGCCTTCGAGCGTGGGCGAGTCGATCGGCTGAAGCGGCGTTTCGATGCGCCGTGTCGTCAGCTCCAGATCGCGCGTGACCTCATAGCAGAGCAGCAGCGAAATTTCGCGCAGCAGACGCCTGAAGCTGGCGGTCGAAGTCTCCTTGTCGCGCATGATGGTGAGCTTGTGCTGGACAAGCGGATGGTCGACGACGGTCACGCCCTGCATGTGCTGTTCCCCGAATGCTTGAAATCCTGTCGATATTAACGGCACGTGGCCGCGCAGGATACCATAAGGCTCACTGAGCCACAGTTTTATGGCCCAGCGCTGCAAGCAGGCGCGTGCGGGTGGCCTCATCGACAAACGCGGCTTCGATGGCCGTTTGCGTGATGCCGCGAAGCGCCGTGTCATCGAGCCCGAAATGCGCCTTCGCCACCGCATATTCATGCGCGAGCGACGTGTGGAAATGTGGCGGGTCATCGGAGTTGAGCGTCACGCGACAGCCGGCGGCCATCAATTGCGGCAGAGGATGGCTGGCGTAGTCGGGAAAGACCTTCAGCACGATGTTTGAAACCGGGCAGACCTCCAGCACCACCCCCTCATCCACCAGACGGCGCACCAGATCCGGGTTCTCGATGGCGCGCACGCCATGACCGATGCGTGTGGGGCGCAGATGGTTCAGCGCCGCCTCGACGCTCTCCCAGCCGGCCAGCTCGCCTGCATGGACCGTGATGCCGAGCCCCGCCTCGCGTGCAATGTCGAAGGCGGCCTCATAGTCGCGCACATTGCCGAAACGCTCTTCGCCCGCCATGCCGAAACCGGTGACAAGCGGATGCTCGCAGGCAACCGCGAAGCGCGCTGCATCTTCCACCGACACTGCCCCGAAATGGCGCACGCCGGTCACGATGATGCGCCCCTCTATGCCGGTTGCGGCGCGCGCACGCTCTATGCCCTCGCCAAGCGCATTGGTGTAGGCCATGCGCGAAAGCCCGGCGCGTTCTGCATGATCGGGCGAGATGAATATCTCCGAATAGATCGCGCCGTCTTTCGCCAGGCTGGTCAGATAATCCTCGGCGAGAAGCGCATAGTCATCTTCGGTTCGAAACAGGCTGGCGGCCTCGTCATAAGCGGCGAGAAAGCTGGTGAAATCATACCAGTGATAGGCCCCGTCGCGCAGGAAATTCGACGTATCGACGCCGTATTTGCGCGCCTGGGCAAGGACGAGATCGGGGGAAGCGGCGCCCTCGATATGGCAGTGAAGCTCGGCTTTTGCGACCATGTGTGCTCCATTTTAACCAGTCCGCTGGCGCGGCTGTTCATCGCGGTTTTGACAATAGCGCCGCGAACGGCAATGGGCTATGGTCCCGGCGATTTCGAAAGGGTGAAGATGTCCGATCAGCGCACCACCGCCGAAGGCGGCATGGAGACGGCCTATGGTTTTCGCACGGTAGACGAAACCGAAAAGCAGGGCCTGGTCAACACGGTATTCCACCGCGTCGCCAAACGGTATGACGTGATGAACGACCTTATGTCGGCGGGTCTGCACCGGGTCTGGAAAGACGCCATGATCTCCTGGCTCGCGCCTTCCAAGCGACCGGGCTATCGCGCACTGGACGTGGCCGGCGGCACGGGCGACATCGCGTTCCGCATCGTCGAGGCCTCGCGCCGGATGGCTGACGTCACCGTTCTGGACATCAATGGCTCGATGCTCGAAGTCGGCCGTGAGCGCGCCGAAAAGAAGGGCATCGCCGACAATCTGACTTTCGTTGAGGCGAACGCCGAGGAGCTGCCCTTCGAGGACAACAGTTTCGACGCCTACACGATTGCCTTCGGCATTCGCAACGTGCCGCATATCGACCGCGCGCTTTCCGAAGCCTTCCGCGTGCTCCGGCCCGGCGGACGCTTTCTCTGCCTCGAATTTTCCGAGGTGGACATGCCGATCCTCGACAAGGTCTATGAGAACTGGTCGTTCCACGCCATTCCGCGTATCGGCCAGGCCGTAACCGGCGATGGCGAGCCCTATCGCTATCTCATCGAATCCATCCGCAAATTCCCCAACCAGCAGAATTTCGGCGCGATGATCACCAATGCGGGCTTCTCCCGCGTGACCTGGCGCAATTACTCCGGCGGCATCGCCACCCTGCACTCCGGCTGGAAGATTTGACGGCGTAAAAATGAGCACTGTCGGCGCATATCTTCGGCTGGCCCGCGCGGGCTGGATTCTTGTTCGTGAGGGCGTTGTGGCGGCCATGCCCGGCGACCAGCTGGAAGGCATGCCGCTGTTCGGCTGGAAGGTGGCCAAAGTCTTGTCGCGGCGTCGCTCCAAGCGGCGCGACCGGCCCGAACGCCTTGCCCAGGCCGTGAACCGGCTCGGGCCGTCCTATGTGAAACTCGGGCAGTTTCTGGCGACGCGGCCGGATGTTGTGGGCCATGAGATGGCGCATGATCTCGCCAGCCTTCAGGATCGCATGAACACGTTTCCCGAGGCGCAGGCGCGCGCGGCCATCGAAGGCTCGCTCGGCCAGCCGGTCGAGGCGCTTTACGCGGAGTTCGACGGCCCGGTGGCAGCGGCCTCGATCGCGCAGGTGCATGAGGCGCGCGTCGCCACCGACACGGGCCTCAAGCGCGTTGCGGTGAAGGTGATCCGCCCCGGCGTGCGCCGGCGCTTCCAGAACGATCTGGAAAGCTATTTCCTCGCAGCCCATCTGCAGGAACGCTTCATCCCGTCCACCCGTCGCCTGAAGCCGGTCAAAGTGGCCGAAACGCTGGCGCAGGTGACCAGGATCGAGATGGATCTGCGCCTTGAGGCGGCGGCCATTTCCGAGATCCACGAGAACACGCTGAACGATCCCGGCTTCCGGGTGCCCAATGTCGACTGGCAGCGCACCGGCCGCGATGTGGTGACGCTGGAATGGGTCGACGGCACCAAGATGTCGAACATCGAGGCCCTGCGCGACGCGGGTCACGATCTCGAAGCGCTGGCGCAGACGCTCATTCAGTCCTTCCTGCGCCACACGCTGCGCGACGGCTTCTTTCACGCCGACATGCATCCGGGAAACCTGTTCGTTGAAGACGATGGAACCATCGTCGCGGTGGATTTCGGCATTACGGGGCGTATCGGCCGCAAGGAACGGCACTTCCTCGCCGAGATCCTGTACGGTTTCATCACCCGCGATTTCCGCAGGGTGGCGGAAGTGCATTTCGAGGCAGGATATGTGCCGGGGCACCACGATGTGGCGGCCTTCGCACAGGCGCTGCGCGCCATTGGCGAACCGATCCACGGCCAGTCGGCCGAAACCATCTCCATGGCGCGGCTTCTGACGCTTCTCTTTGAAGTGACCGAGCTGTTCGACATGCAGACACGGCCCGAACTGCTGCTCCTGCAGAAGACCATGGTCGTGGTGGAAGGCGTTGCGCGCACGCTCGATCCGCATTTCAACATGTGGAAAGCGGCCGAACCGGTCGTTTCCGACTGGATTGCCGGCAATCTCGGGCCGCGCGGCATGCTGAACGACGCCCGCGAAGGCGTCGGCGCTCTCGTCTCGCTCGTTCGTCAGGCGCCGGATCTCGCCGCACGCACGGAGCGGCTCTCACGCGAAATCGACACGATGGCGCAGAAGGGCCTGCGCTTCGATCCGGAAACGGCGGAAGCCATCGGCAAGGCCGAGGCGCGCCATTCCCGTGGTGGGCGCGTTGCGCTCTGGGTAATCGCCGCAGCCCTCGCGGTCATCGCCTGGCAGATTTCCTGATCCCCGATCCATGCTGATGGCGCATTTGCGCCATCCTTCCTCACATTCGGAACATTGCAGCGCAGGATAGCTGGCTAATCCTGCAACGACGCATTGCGCCTGCAATGACAGCATTGCTAGCAAACATCACCTAAGCCACAGATTCGCCTCGCGTTTCCGCGTGCGAAGAAGTGTGAATAATGCATTGCCGGCAATGACATCCCCACAATCTATAGAGTAAGAGAATCATAATACGCTGCACGAGCGAAGGGGGCACCTTCCAGGCAATCGAGACCGCGCGGGGCGCAAACCGGCAAGAATGACAGCAATGCTGTCAAAAACCCGGCAAACGCAGTCAAAGACAAAAATGCAGTCATTGCTTTCAAGTCTGCGTTTTTCAAATCTGTGCATTCAGATTTGCCGGCTCATTTTTTGGACTTATCGATGGCGACACTAACGATACGAAATGTCGATGAGAAAGTTCGGCGCGCGCTACGCAGACGCGCAGCCGAAAATGACGTCTCGATGGAAGAAGAGGTCAGACGCATTCTGGCCCGCAGCGTGCAGCTGGCAGACGACCCGGCCCAGCATCAGAGCAAGGCGCGGCGCGCAGAAACGCTCAACACGGTCTCCATGCGCCCGATTGGAGAATTCGACCTCAAGGCAATCAGCGACGAGATCTGGAATGGCCGTACGTTGTGAGCCCAAATTCGTGGTCGATACGTCGGCCCTTATCGCCGTTCTGAACGACGATCCCGACGCGGACACGTTCCGCCAGGCGCTTCAGGACGCAGAGCAGATCCTCATCAGCAGCACCACGACGTTTGAAGCGCAGTATGTCGCCAAGCACATATCGCTGATCGATGGCACCGAACGGCTCAACACGCTTCTTGGCGCGCTTTCCCCCGAAACCATCGATTTCGATGAGCGGCAGCTGACCATCGCCCGTAAGGCCTATGCGATTTACGGTCAGGCGACCGGCCACCCGGCAGCGCTGAACATCGGCGACTGCTTTGCTTACGCGCTGGCCAGAACCGCTAACCTGCCACTCCTTTTCAAAGGTTCGGATTTCGTCCATACGGATATAGAGCCCGCAATAAAGCCGTCCTGAGAGAGCCTTCATCCATGACAGCCCCGCAGCAGACGCTTACCAAAGCCCGTATCCTGCTTATCATCGGGGGCGGCATCGCAGCCTATAAATGCCTCGACCTGATCCGCCGCCTGCGCGAACGCGGGGCGAGCGTGCGCTGTGTGATGACGAAAGCCGCACAGGAATTCATCACGCCGCTCTCCGTCGGCGCGCTTTCCGCAGACCATGTGTTCACCGAGCTGTTCGACCGGCAGGACGAGCATGATGTCGGGCACATCCGCCTGTCGCGTGAGGCTGACCTTCTGGTCGTTGCGCCGGGCACGGCCGACCTGATGGCGAAGCTTGCCAATGGCCATGCCAACGACCTCGCGTCCACGGTTCTCATCGCAACCGACAAGCCGGTTCTCATGGCGCCCGCCATGAACCCGCGCATGTGGGAGCATCCGGCCACGCAGCGCAACCTGGCGACACTGCGAGAGGACGGCGTCAGCTTCGTCGGCCCCAACCGGGGCGAGATGGCTGAAAGCGGGGAAGCCGGCGAGGGCCGCATGGCCGAGCCGATGGAGATCGTTGCTGCGGTTGAAGCGCTGATCGGCAATCACGAAAAGCCGCTCGCCGGGCGCAAGGTGATCGTCACCTCCGGCCCGACGCACGAAATCATCGATCCGGTGCGCTACATCGCCAACCGCTCTTCGGGCAAGCAGGGGCACACCATTGCCGCCGCGCTCGCCCGGCTGGGCGCATCGGTGCACCTCGTTTCCGGACCGGTCTCCATTCCCGACCCGCACGGCGTGACGACCACCCATGTGGAAACGGCCCGCCAGATGCGCGAGGCCGTGGAGGCTTCGCTGCCGGCGGATGCGGGCGTGTTCGTTGCCGCTGTTGCCGACTGGCGGCCCGCCGTCGAAATCTCGGAAAAGATCAAGAAGAAGCCCGGCGAGGGCGCGCCCACTCTGGAGCTTACCGAAAACCCGGACATTCTGGCCGGCATCGGACATCACAAGAAACGCCCCGCGCTCGTGATCGGCTTTGCCGCCGAAACGCAGGACCTCTTCAAGAACGCCCGCACCAAGCTCAACAAGAAGGGCGCTGACTTCATCGTTGCCAATGATGTCTCGCATGACAGCGGCGTCGGCCCCGGCGGCGTGATGGGCGGCGCCCGCAACAGCGTCGTCATCGTCGGCCATGAAGGGCATGACGAGTGGCCCGAAATGAGCAAGGAAGAGGTTGCGGAGCGACTGGCGCAACTCATCGCAGACCGTCTCGGACCCACTCAATGACATCAACGACACCGGTTCTGGAAACAGAACGCCTCACGCTGCGGGCGCACAACTTCAGCGATCTCGATGCTTTCGCGCGCCTCTGGTCGCTGCCCGAGGCGACACGCTTCACCACGGGCCGCCCCCTGTCGCGCGAAGAAGCATGGCGGCGCATGGCCATGCACCGGGGCATGTGGGACCTGATGGGTTTTGGCTATTTCGCCGTCATCGAGAAGTCCACCGGCGCGTTTCTCGGCGATGCGGGCGTGCAGGAATGCCGGCGCGAACTCTCGCCCTCGATCGAGGGAACGATGGAGGCCGGCTGGGTCTTCCTGCCGGAAGCGCACGGCAAGGGCTATGCGCGCGAAGCGATGGAAGCCGTGTTCAAATGGTGCGCCAGCGCGCAGCCGGACATGGAGACCACCTGCATCATTGATGAGGAAAACACGCCTTCGCAGAAGCTCGCAGCGCGCCTCGGCTTTGCGGAACGCGCGCGCACGGACTTCAACGAACGGCCGGCAATCATCTACTGGCGCGGGTGAAATCCGGAAGCCTCATTCCCGCCGGAAGCATCATTCCCGAAAGACTGTTCACAATCTGTAGACAGCCCGTTTCCGTGAGCGCCGGTGCCATGCGGGGCTGCACTCTCTATGTTTGGCGCAAGATCGCCGTGCGTCAATCCGGACGCACAAAGGACGATCCAGGTTACTGACAGGGCATTGGAATGGCCCGAAAACCGGATTCCGTTTTTCGGTCCAAAGCTCTGGCAACAGATGGAGAGACGATCATGTCCATTCGTCCCGTGAGGCAGATTTCGCAGGCGCAGCCCACCATTGAGGGCGCAGGCGTTCGGCTGGACCGCGCTTTCGGTTTCACCGATCCGAAGCTGGCCGATCCCTTCCTGCTTCTCGACGATTTCCGCAATGAGCGGCCGGAAGACTACCAGGCCGGCTTCCCCTGGCATCCGCATCGCGGCATCGAGACCATCACCTATGTGCTGGCCGGCAGCGTGGATCACGCCGACAGTCTGGGCAATGCCGGTTCGCTCGGCGCGGGAGACGTGCAGTGGATGACGGCGGGCAGCGGCATTCTCCATCAGGAAATGCCGCATGGCGACAAGACCGGGCGCATGCATGGCTTCCAGCTCTGGGCCAACCTGCCTTCGAGCGAGAAGATGACCACGCCGCGCTATCAGGATGTGAAAGCCGGTGAAATTCCCGAAGTGATCGACGATGACGGCACGCGGGTGCGTGTGGTGGTCGGCGAGTTCTGGGGCAAGCGCGGACCGGTCGACGGCATTGCCGCCGATCCGCAATATCTCGATGTCTGGGTGCCGCCGGGCAAACGCAAGGTGCTGCCGGTCGACACCTATCGCAGCGCGTTTGCCTATATCTTCGAAGGCTCCGGCACGTTCCGCGATGCGTCGCGCCCGTTCGGTGTTCTGGTGGAGAAGGAAGTCGCCGGCGAGGAAGTGCATCTGCGCGACATGAGCGGCGACCGCACGCTTGTGGTGTTCGACACGGGCGATGAAGTTGTCGTTCAGGCCGGCGAACGCGGCATCCGCTTCCTTCTTGTGTCGGGCAAGCCTATCCAGGAGCCGGTAGCCTGGCACGGACCCATCGTGATGAACACGCGCCAGGAACTCATGCAGGCCTTCAACGAGCTGAATGCCGGCACTTTCATCCGCGAAGGCGCGAAATCCTGAAGAAACCCGCAATGAGGCGGCGCAATACGCGCCGCCTCACCACGCGCCGGATTTGTGATCGACCAGATGGATGATCTGGGCCGGGCTCGATATCCAGAAACCGTCGAAGTTTTCGCCCAGTGGTTCGATAGCGTCGCAGCGGGCGATGCCCTCCGCCGCCATCAGCTCCGCAACCGCCTTCGTGTCGTCGGTGACGATCTCCAGCCAGAGCTCGGCCTGGCTCATGCCGGGCGTCTGGTCGAGCCAAAGCTGGTTGGCCCCGAAGCGGAAGCCGATGGCCGGGAGAAGCTCTTCGATCTGCTCCATGCCAAGCACATCGCGGTAGAACCGGACGGTCTCTTCATATTGATGCACTGGCACCTTCATGGCGATGTTGCGCCCGCCGGCCAGATGCGGCCTTGGCGCAGCCTCACCGGGGCCAACGCCTTCCATGCACCGGTCGAGGTGATCGAGGATCAGCAGCCAGAGCGCTTCGTGTTTCGCCGCGCTCTCCTGACTGGGAAACCCTTTATGCACGAGCTTCAGGCGGCTGCCGCGGCTGCGCTTCGAGAACTCCATCGTCACGATGGTCTCCGCCCCTTCGGTGCCGCTTGATCCGGTGACCCAGCTCATCTCGATCAGCCTGCCCGGCTCAAGCCTGAGGAAACGCCCGTAACAGGGCCTGCGTTCGGCGGGCTTATCCTCATCAAAACCATGCACTGTTTCAAAGAAGAAGGGAGACCCGACGCGCGGCTCCATATGCACCGAGGCGCGGGACGCAAACCAGCGGTCGAGCTGCTCGGTCCACGCGCGATAGAGCGTGTCGGGATCCGCACTCATCGACCGGGACAGTGCGCATTCATGGGGGCGACCGGAAACATCCGGCATGACGGCAATGTTCATGACGTTTCTTCCTTCTCTCGTCGTTGGACGAACAGTGATTTATGTCTGCGAGAAACGCTGTTCGTATTCGGCTTCCAGCGCGGAGATGCGCGCCCAGAAGGGCGGCACGGGCCTGCCCGAAAGAACCGCGTCCAGCACCGCCAGATGCGCATGCCAGCCGCCGGACACGTTGACCATCTCGCCACGACCGGCAAGGCGGCTATGCGCGACCACCAGAAGAACCCTGTCGCCTTCCGGGAACAGCTCGAAACGCACTTCGCTACCTTCACCCTCACCCGGCCAGGTCATGGCGAGGACGCGCGGCGGATCCCATTCGAGTATCCGGCCTACAGACACGAAGCCGTTCTCGTTTATCTCGCGATATTGGTCCGACGGCGTTTCGTCGGTGAAATCGGCGTGACGGAACACGAGTTGCGCGGCCCCGCCGACGCGCTCTTCCATCGCGCCGCCGGCAAGCCACTGGCAGCGCTTGTCGGCCTCGGTCAGATAGGCCCAGATGCGCTCGGCCGGCCCTGGCAAAAGGCGTTCGAAACGCACCACATTAGGCGCTTCGACAACGCCATAGGCATCCATATCGGCATGCTTCATCGTCTCTCTCCCACTGAGGAAACAGCGTCGGCGCGCGCTCAGCCCTTTTCTGCTGGCGGTTTCTGCCGATCCTCGGCTTCCAGAATGTTCTGAAGCGCATCGAGCCGGTCGCTCCAGAAGCGCTCATAGTAGCGGAACCAGGCCTGTGCTTCGGCGAGGCGCGCAGCCTCCAGCCGGCAATAATGGGTGCGCCCTTCGACATGCCGGCTCACAAGGCCGGCTGCCTCCAGCACCTTCACATGTTTGGATGCGCCGGCAAGCGACATGTCGAACGGCTCCGCCAGTTGCGACACGCTGTGCTTTCCGGCTGAAAGCCTGTGCAGCATGGCCCGCCGGGTCGGGTCCGACAGGGCATGGAAAACGGCATCCAGATGGGGCGACTGATATTCAACCATATGGTTTAGATATCAGTCGCCAGCCCAATGGTCAACCGAATGGTTTAGCTTTATGGAGAGAGACCGGGATCAGTCCTTGGCGGTGCAGGAAACCGGGTCTGCGTCCTCGCCCTTCATCAGGTCATAGAGGTCCGCATTGTCGCCCTTGGTCCACCAGATGTAGGGGCCGCCTGCGTATTTTGCGCCGGAAGCCGCGAGCACATTGCTCATCACGACGGGGTTGCCATCGATGGTGACGACGGCGAGCGAATTGCCGTCAGCGTTGTAATAGGTAGCGTCGATGTCGCCGTCCGGGCAGGCATAGGTCACTGCGGTGGTTTCCACGCTCTCCACATCGGGCAGATCGATCTCCAGCGTCGCGGCAATGGCGGACGAACCCAGTGCAAGCGTGGAAACGAGCGCAAGAATGGAACGGCGCATGATGAAACTCCTGAATCATTATCAAACCAGATCATCACACCGTGGCAGCGTGTCGAATTAAAGACAATGGCCGCAGATATTTACCGAAGCAGATACTTGCCGAAAAAGAAAAACCCCGGAAGCAACAGCGCTTCCGGGGCCGATATTCTTGATACCTGTCCTGCGAAGGGATCAGCCGGTCGGCTGCTTGGTCTTGCGCAGATAGGGCAGGATCGTCTCGAACGAACCAAAACGCTTCTCGGCTTCTTCGTTGGAAACGGCCGGCGTGATGATCACGTCCTCGCCATTCTGCCAGTTGGCGGGCGTCGCCACCTGATGCCTGGCGGTGAGCTGGATGGAATCGATGGCGCGCAGGATCTCCGCAAAATTGCGGCCCGTCGTCATCGGGTAGGTCAGCACCAGCTTGATCTTCTTGTCGGGGCCGACAACGTAGACCGAGCGAACGGTCTGGTTGTCCGCAGCCGTACGACCGTCGGAGCTGTCGCCCGCATCGGCCGGCAGCATGCCATAGAGCTTGGCGACCTTCAGGTCGCTGTCACCGATCATCGGATATTCGACGGCCTGGCCAGTGGCCTTCTTGATGTCTTCCTTCCAGCGCACATGGTCCTCGACCGGATCGACGGAGATGCCGATGATCTTGGTGTTGCGCTTCTTGAACTCATCCTCGAGGCCAGCCATCGTGCCGAGCTCGGTCGTGCAGACGGGCGTGAAATCCTTGGGGTGGCTGAAGAGCACGGCCCAGCCGTCGCCGACCCAGTCATGGAAATTGATTGTGCCGTGGGTGGTCTCGGCGCTGAAATCCGGCGCCGCGTCATTGATGCGAAGGCTCATCGTTCTCTCCTCCTGAGGTGAGATAAAGCGTTGGGTGTTCCTGCCGCAGCAGGATAGCAACCCAAACACAGGTTGATGAACCTCATCTAGGTGTAAATTGACGCAGTTGCTTGGAATTTCATTCCCAAAATGAGCACGAGCGGGAAATTTACATCCCCCACTCGTGTTGCCCGGCGAATTCCTTCGCTCAGGCGGCCTTTCGGGTCTGGTAATCCTTCACGGCGGTGAAGCGCACGGCCTTCCAGCGGTCGGCTTCGTAGTTCAGACCGAATTCATGCGGCGCGAGGAAAACCGGATCGTCGTCGAGATCACGCGCAATGTCGCCGCGATGGCTGGCAATGAAACGGTCCACTTCGCCCGCCTCGTCGGAGGTGATCCAGCGGCAAACGCTGAAGCGCGCCATCTCGAAATCCACCGGCAGCGAATACTCGATCTTCAGACGCTCTTTCAGAACGTCGAGCTGAAGCGCGCCGACCACGCCGACAATGGCGGGCGAGCCATCTTCGGGCGTGAAGAGCTGCACGACGCCCTCTTCGGCCATCTGCTGCAGGGCTTCCTTCAGCTTCTTGGCCTTCATGGCGTCGCCAAGGCGCACGCGGCGCAGGATTTCCGGCGCGAAATTGGGCACGCCGCGGAACAGAAGCTCCTCGCCCTCGGTCAGCGTGTCGCCGATGCGCAGCGTGCCGTGGTTGGGAATGCCCACCACGTCGCCGGCGAACGCCTCGTCAGCGGTGATGCGGCTCTTGGCGAAGAAGAACTGCGGCGCTGACAGGCTGATCGGCTTGCCGGTGCGCACCAGCTTGGCCTTCATGCCGCGCTGCAGCCTGCCCGAGCACACGCGCACAAACGCGATGCGGTCGCGGTGGTTGGGGTCCATGTTGGCCTGAATCTTGAAGACGAAGGAGGTCATTTTCTCCTCATTCGCCTCGACCTTGCGCGCATCCGCTTCCTGTGCGCGCGGTTCGGGACCGAATGCACCAAGCGCCTCGATCAGGTCGCGCACGCCGAAATTGCGCAGCGCCGAGCCGAAATAGACCGGTGTGAGGTGCCCTTCGCGGAACGCCTGCATGTCGAAGGGACGGCAGGCTTCCTTGCCCAGCATCATCTCCTCGACCAGCATGTCGCGCTCGTTTTCTGGCAGGAGACCGGCAACGGCGTCGGAATCGGGCCCATCGACGGCAATCGGCTCCACATCGTCATCCGAGCGGCGCATCGTGTCGTTGGCGAGATTGTAGGTGCCGACAAAGCTCTTGCCCCGGCCGATGGGCCAGGTGACGGGTGCAGTGTCCAGCGCCAGCTTCTGCTCGATCTCGTCAAGGATTTCGAACGGATCGCGGCTTTCGCGGTCGAGCTTGTTGACGAAGGTGACGATCGGGATGTCGCGCAGGCGGCACACTTCGAACAGCTTCAGCGTGCGCGGCTCGATGCCCTTGGCCGCGTCGATGACCATGATGGCGCTGTCGACCGCTGTCAGCGTGCGATAGGTGTCGTCGGCGAAGTCTTCGTGGCCTGGCGTGTCGAGCAGGTTGAAAACGTGGTCGCCATACTCGAACGTCATCACCGATGTGACGACGGAAATGCCGCGCTCGCGCTCGATGTTCATCCAGTCCGAACGGGTCTGGACGCGGTTCTTCTTCGCTTTCACCTCACCGGCGAGCTGGATCGCGCCGCCGAACAGAAGCAGCTTCTCGGTGAGCGTGGTCTTACCGGCGTCCGGGTGCGAAATGATTGCGAAGGTGCGGCGGCGGGCCACCGCATCGGCGATTTTGTCGGTCATCTGTATCTGGTTTTCCTGAAGCCCGGGGCTTTTAACAAGCGGCGCTGCGCCTGTCGAACGGAAAGTGGACGCGCGCAAAAGCCACATAGCGGTGAAGAGATCGCTCTGGCTGACGGCCAGCTGTTGAATTCGCCGGCGAAACGGGCCAGACGGAATGAGTCGTGATCGTCGTCCCCCGGATTGCAGCGCACAGGATAAGCACCATGTCCAACACCGTTTCCTCCATGCCCGTCATTGGCCCCACCGTCGGCATCGTTCGTCTGCCGCACAGCGAAGGGCTGCCGCTGCCCGCCTATGAGAGCGAGGCCGCTGCGGGAATGGATCTGCGCGCCGCAGTGCCCGAAGACCGCCGCATCGTTCTCCTGCCCGGCCGCCGCGCGCTGGTGCCCACCGGCTTCGTTCTGGAACTGCCCGAGGGTTTCGAAGGACAGGTGCGCCCGCGCTCCGGCCTTGCCCTGAAGCACGGCATCACCTGCCTGAACGCGCCCGGCACCATCGACGCCGACTATCGCGGCGAGGTTCAGGTGCTGCTGATCAACCATGGCGAGGATGATTTCGCCATCACCCGTGGCCTGCGCATCGCCCAGCTGGTGATTGCGCCGGTCAGCCAGGCGCGGCTTGAAGAACGCACCCACGTGGGCGGCACCGCCCGTGGCGCAGGCGGTTTCGGCTCCACCGGCGTCGCCTGACTATGGGGCAGCCGCTGGGGCTGCCGCAACGACACTATACTTTGGTATAAGACCTCAGGCCGTTATTGCGGCGGCTTGGGGCTTGCGCCGCTTTTTCCCTCCGATTATCGGCTTTGACAGGCCGTTTTTCCCTTTGCCTGCCGCTTTCCGGTTGGCAAGGGCGTGCGGTTGTCTACAGTCACGCATGGCGCAGGCCGCCATGCCTGCCGAACTGTTAAACAGCGGAGGAGACAAGATGTTATCAGCAAGCAGGAAGTATCTCGCAGCCGGCGCGGTTGCGCTTTCGCTGGGCCTCGCGCCCGCAGGCGCCATGGCCCAGGAATTCATCAACGTGCTGACCGGCGGCACTTCGGGCGTCTACTATCCGCTCGGCTCCCAGCTTTCCAAGATCTACGGCGAAAAGATCGACGGCGTGCGCACTCAGGTGCAGTCGACCAAGGCTTCGGTCGAAAATCTGAACCTGCTGCAGCAGGGCCGTGGCGAGATCGCCTTCGCGCTCGGCGATTCCGTGAAGTCGGCCTGGGAAGGCGACGCGGAAGCCGGCTTCAACCAGAAGCTCGACAAGCTGCGCGCCATCGCCGCGATCTACCCCAACTACATCCAGATCGTTGCTTCGCAGGAATCCGGCATCAAGGAATTCGGCGACCTGAAGGGCAAGGGCCTTTCCGTCGGCGCACCGAAGTCCGGCACCGAGCTCAACGCCCAGCGCATCTTCGGCGCGATGGACATGAGCTATGACGATCTCGGCAAGACCGAGTATCTGCCGTTCGGCGAATCCGTCGAGCTGATCAAGAACCGCCAGCTCGACGCCACGCTGCAGTCGGCCGGTCTGGGCGTTGCCTCCATCAAGGATCTGGCGCTGTCGCTGCCGGTGACCCTCGTATCGGTGCCCAACAGCGTTGCCGAAACGCTGGGCGCGCCGTTCATCGCGGCAACCATTCCCGCCGGCACCTATGAGGGCCAGAGCGAGGATGTGCCGACGCTGGCCATCACCAACATTCTCGTATCGCATTCGGATGTCTCCGACGAGGTTGCTTACGAGATGACCAAGCAGCTCTTCGAGAACCTCGACGACATGGTGGCCGCTCATGCCGCCGCCAAGGCGATCTCCGCCGAGAATGGCCCCAAGGGCCTGCCGCTGCCGCTGCACCCAGGCGCAGAGCGCTACTACAAGGAAAAGGGCCTGCTCTAGGCTAGTGAGGCGAGGCCCCGTCCAGCGACGGGGCCTTCCTGTCACGCTCCGGCGCGGGGAGTGACAGGAAGGCCCGAATGCCGAGCCCTCGCGCCGCTGCGGTACCCCCTGTGGCGCCCCCTGCGGCGCCCAAGCGGACAACGAGCGGACAATCGGCAAGGCCCGAACAAGAGCATGGGGAAGCGGAGCGCCCAATGAGCAAGAGTGAAACCGGCCAGACGACAGGCGCGGACCAGGCAGAACTGCACGATCACGCCCATGGCGAATTCGGCACCGACCGCATCGGGCGGTTTCTTTTCTGGATCGCGGTGATCTTCTCGCTCTACCAGATCGCCACCGCCGCCCATGTGCTGAACCTGCCGAGCCAGGTGGTGCGCGCGTTCCATGTGGGCTTTCTGACGCTTCTGGTCTTTCCGCTGGTCGTGCAGGCCCGCGGCAGCGCGCCGGCCATCAAGGCGCTGGCCTGGGGACTGGCGCTCGCCGGCGTGGCCGTGGCGCTCTATCAGTATGTCGAATACAAGCCGCTGCTCCTGCGGGCCGGCGATCCGTTACCCATCGACATCGTGTTCGGCGTCATTGCGCTCGTCACCGTGTTTGCCGCCGCCTATGTGCTGATGGGCCCGGCTCTGCCGATCATCTCCGGCGCGTTTCTCGCCTACTGCCTGTTCGGGCAATACCTGCCCTCACCGCTGAACCATCGCGGCTATGATTTCAGCCAGGTCATCGACCACATGGCCTATGGCACGGAAGGCATTTACGGCATCCCGATCTACGTGTCGGCCACCTACATCTTCCTGTTCATCCTGTTCGGCTCGTTCCTCGAACGCGCCGGCATGATCAAGCTCTTCACCGATGTGTCGCTCGGCCTCGTGGGCCATGCGCGCGGCGGCGCGGCCAAGGTGTCGGTCATCTCGTCCGGCCTGATGGGCACAATCTCCGGCTCGGGCGTCGCCAATGTGGTGACCACCGGCCAGTTCACCATCCCGCTGATGAAGCGCTTCGGCTACCGCGCGGCCTTTGCCGGCGGTGTCGAATCCACCGCCTCCATGGGCGGGCAGATCATGCCGCCGGTGATGGGCGCCGTGGCCTTCATCATGGCCGAGACACTGGGGATCGAATATTACGAAGTGGTCAAGGCGGCGATCATTCCCGCCGTGCTCTACTTCGCCTCCGCCTTCTGGATGGTGCACCTGGAAGCCGGCAAATATGGCCTGCATGGCCTGCCGCGCTCGGAGCTGCCTTCTCCCCGCAAGGCGCTGCGCAAGGGCTGGTATCTCATCCTGCCGCTGGCCGTGCTCGTCTACCTCCTCTTCTCCGGCTATACGCCGCTCTTCGCCGGCACGATCGGGCTGTCGCTGACGGTTCTGCTGATCCTCGGCGGCTCGGTGGCGCTCGGTCTTCCCGGCCAGGTGCTGCGGGTCATCTTCTGGGTCGGTCTCGGCCTCGTTGCGGCAAGCTTCTTCAGCTACGGCATAACGGCGATCCTGATCGCCGCCCTTGTGCTGATCGTCGCGAACCTGTTCGTCGATGGCGGGCGCAAGACGCTGGCCGTCTGCCGCGACTCGCTTGCCGAGGGCGCGAAGACGGCGCTGCCGGTGGGCGTGGCCTGTGCCGTGGTCGGCATCATCATCGGAACCATGACCCTGACCGGCGTCGCCAACACGTTCGGCCAGTTCATCGTCTCGGTGGGTGAGAAGAGCCTGTTCCTCTCGCTCGTGCTCACCATGATCACCTGCATCATTCTGGGCATGGGCATTCCGACCATCCCCAACTACATCATCACCTCGTCGATTGCCGGCCCGGCGCTTCTGGCGCTCGGCGTGCCGCTGATCGTCAGCCACATGTTCGTGTTCTATTTCGGCATTCTGGCCGATCTGACGCCACCTGTTGCGCTTGCCTGTTTCGCCGCCGGCCCCATTGCCAAGGAAAACGGCCTCAAGATTTCCATGGAAGCGATCAAGGTGGCCGCCGCCGGCTTCGTGATACCCTTCATGGCGGTCTACACACCGGCGCTGATGCTTCAGGATGGCGGACCGCTGGCCGAGGCCTGGGGCTATTATCCGGCGGTCGCCTACATCGTCTTCAAGGCGCTGCTGGCCATTGCGCTGTGGGGGGCTGCGGTGATCGGCTTCCTGCGCTCGAAACTCGCCATCTGGGAGCGCGTCCTTGCAGCGGTCGCGGCCTTCACCCTGATCGCGGCTCTTCCTGTTACCGATGAACTCGGCTTCGCGCTTGCGGCCCTGTTCCTCGGTCAGCACTGGTATCGCACCCGCATGGCGCACGCGCCTCAGGAAAAGCGGGCCGGCGAATGAGCATATGCGTTCTGGCAGGCGGAAAGGCGCTGACCCTCGGGGCGGCGCTTTTCACCCTGTCATGGACGCATTCGGTCGAGAAGATCCGCTGGGAAGAAGACTGGCGGGCAGGCCCTGCCGGGCTCGAACTTGTCGAGGCGCGCGTTCAGGGATCGGGCGCGGGCATGGAGCCGCCGCCCGAAGCGCGCTTTGAAAATGGCTGGTGGACCTACCGCCCGACCCTGCCGCCACAGAGCGAACTTGCCCTTGCGGCGTCGGGCGCAACAGGCTCCGGCTGGCAATTGTGCACGGCAGATGAATGCCACGAACTGGGCGCGGCAGCCGGAAAGCCGGTGATCGTCAGATATTGTGAGTGAGCGCTGCCGTCAGGCTGCCGTGGCCGAACCGCTGCCACGCTTCTGGCAGGCAGGGCCGGGTCCGCGCATATAGTGGCGCTCCGGATGGTAGCGCGGCGCGATGAATTCACGAAGGGCGGCAATACAACGTACAAAAAGTGCCATGGGTCTCGTCCAACCGGTGGCGGCTCCTCCAAAACCGCCTGTTACAACTGTCTCAAGCTTTACATTCACAAGGTGAACGCTCTGTGAATGCCGGTCGGATTTCGCCCCGGTTTGTGCCCGTTTGAAGGCAGAAAACGGCTGCGCGTTCAGCGAGTTTTACGGTGTGGCCGCCGCGCCACAGTTCTGCGCGGCGCGGCGGCGCTTCAGTCTCAGTTTTCGCCCAGATAGGCAACGATGATGTCGAGTGCGGCCTGAAGGTCGTTGCGGTCGATCATCTCGGTCACGGTGTGGATGTAGCGCGTGCCCACCACGATGCCCACGGCGCGCGCACCGGCGGCGGCCTGCTGGGCTGCCGCGCCATCCTGGCCGCCACGGGCCAGAATGGTGCGCTGGTAGGGGATCGCCTTCTTCTTGGCGAGCTGTTCGACTTCACGCACCAGCGCCTGATCGGCAATGAAGGACGAGTCCTTCACGTGCAGGCCAAAGCCCTGCCCCTGCTTCGTCACCGCTTCATGCTCGCCAATGCCCGGCGTGTCGCAGGCAAGCGTGGTGTCGATGCCGAGACCGATGTCCGGCTTGACCGCATAGGCAGCCGTGCGCGCGCCGCGCAGGCCAACCTCTTCCTGCGCCGTGAAGGCCACATGGATCTCGCAATCATGCTTCGTGCCGGCTTCCTCCAGCGCGCGGATCACCTCGATGCCAAGCCAGCAGGCGACGCGGTTGTCGAGCGCCTTGGAGACGAACTTGTCACCCATTTCGAGGAAAGGCTCGTCCATCACCACGAAGTCGCCGACCTGCACCAGATCGCGCGCCTTTTCGCCAAGCCCCATGTCGACGATGAAATCGCCCGGCTCCGGCACCTTCTTGCGCTCTTCCGCACTCTGAATGTGGATCGGCTTGCCGGCGGGGTTCATCACGCCCTTGTAGTCGCCGCTCTCGGTGCAGATCAGCACACGGCGGGAAAACAGGTTGCGCGGATCAAAGCCGCCAACCGGATCGAGATGCAGGAAGCCCTTCTCGGTCACATGGGTCACAAGAAAGGCGATCTCGTCCATGTGGCACAGAAGCATGATCTTGAGCGGATCGCCCTTGGTCTTCTTGCGCGGCTTGCGCACGCACAGGAGCGAGCCCATCGGATCGGTTCGCACATCGTCGAACAGTCCCTCGATCTCTTTTTCGATGAGCGCGCGGACGCGCGTTTCATGGCCCGGCGCGCCCGGCGTTTCGCAGAGCCTGCGCAGCAGTTCGGTGTTCATCATTGTCCCCGGCAGAGCTTTGTTGGAATCATTGGTGAGGGGCGACCATGGCGCAAAGCCGCGCGGAAGGAAACGGCCACGCCTGCGTTTCGCGCTGGCTCAGGCCTCCCGCAGCAGCTTGTCGAAACCCGTGCGCCCCGGTGGTGTGAAGCGGATGATGCGGCTGTCCTTTTTCCGCCGCACCCAGTTCAGCGCGATGAAGCGGTCGAGCATGCCCGCGCCGAGACTGCCTGCCAGATGCGAACGCCGCACGCTCCAGTCCAGACAGGAGCGACACATCGGCCGCCGCTTCCTGCGCATCGCCTCAATGTCGAGCCCGAAATCGCAGAAGAAGCCAGCGCCCTTTTCCGTCAGGCTCACATCGTCTCCATCGATGGTCAGAAAACCACGTCCGGCGAACGCATCGAACATGGCGACGCCCGCCTCGCCCGCCAGATGGTCGTAGCAGATGCGCGCTTCGCGCATGGCCGTGTCGCGCGGACCGGGCAACACTTTTCGCGGCCCCAGCGCCGCCGCGACCCCCATGATGGATTCCAGCATGCCCGCCACCTGATGATCGGACAGCGCGTAATAGCGATGGCGGCCCTGCCGCGCCATGCGCAAAAGGCCGCCCTCGGTCAGCCTGGAAAGATGGGCGCTCGCCGTCGGCAGGGTGACACCGGCCTCGACCGCCAGTTCGCTGGCCGTCAAAGCCGTGCCGCCCATCAGCGCAGCCAGCATGTTGGCGCGCGCCGGATCTCCGACGAGGCTGGCAATCTGGGCGAGGTCCGCTCCTGCTTTCATAGTTCGATGCTAATCAAAGTGTGCGTGTGCAGCAAGCGCTATTCTCTCCTTGTCGAACCAGGGAGAAAGCGATGCGCCCCTATGGAAAACCATTGACGCCATCTTCGATGCGGGACGCACGCCGCCCCCTGTCGATCACCGTCATGCTGCAACGTTTCGCAGCGCGCCTTGCGCTGGCCTCGGAACGCTATCGGCAGAGGCGCACGCTAACAGACCTAACCGACGAACAGTTGCGCGATGTGGGCCTGACCCGCCGCGACGTGCAGCGCGAATCCGCAAAACCCTTCTGGGACATCTGACACAGAAAGCCCGAAAATGCTTCGATACCGACCGAAGCATGTCGGCAGGAGACAACCACCCCCATGACCATCACTTGCTTCATCCGCTACGAGATCGATCCCTTCAAGCGAGACGCCTTCGAGGAATATTCCCGCAACTGGGGTCAGGCGATCCCGCGCGCAGGCGTGGACCTGATCGGCTATTTCGCACCACATGAGGGCTCCACGACCACCGCCTATGGCGTTTACAATCTGGACAGTCTCGCAGCTTACGAAGAGTACCGGGCGCGGCTTGCCGCAAGCCCCGAAGGCCGCGCGAATTATGAATTCGCAAAGCGCGAACGTTTCATCCTGAAGGAGGACCGCATGTTTCTGAAACTTGCCTCCGCTCCCCATGCGAAATGGGTGCAGCCATGATCGCGGTGATCTTCGAAGTGGAGCCGGCGGCAGGAAAGCGCGATGCCTATCTTGGCATCGCGGCAGACCTGCGACCGATGCTCGACGGCGTGGATGGCTTCATTTCCATCGAGAGGTTTCAGAGCCTCAATGACGGGAACCGGGTGCTCTCGCTCTCGTTCTGGCGCGATGAGGAAGCGGTGAAAGCCTGGCGCAACACGGAGGAACACAGGCAGGCGCAGCGCACCGGGCGGAACGGCATATTCGCCGGCTACCGGTTACGCATCGCCCATGTCCTGCGCGATTACGGAATGACGGAGCGGGCCGAAGCACCCGCCGACAGCCGAGCCATGCATGACGCGGCCCGTCGGTCGGGATAGCCCGGTCAGGCGTTGCCTATGAGCATGCCTGCGGCAAACACCAGCGCGCCACCGAGCACCACCTGGAAGGTGGCGCGGCTCCACGGGGTTTCCATGTAGCGGTTCTGGATCCAGGCGATTGCCCAAAGCTCGACGAACACGATGATGAAGGCGATGATCGTCGCGGTCCAGAAATGCGGGATCAGATAGGGCAGCGCGTGGCCGAGACCGCCCACCGTGGTCATGATGCCGGTGGTGATGCCGCGCTTGATCGGCGAGCCGCGACCCGAGATCACGCCATCGTCCGACGCCACTTCGGTGAAGCCCATGGAGATGCCTGCGCCGATGGAGGCGGCGAGACCGACCAGGAAGGTCTGCCAGGTGTCGCCGGTGGCGAAGGCGGCGGCGAAGATGGGCGCCAGCGTGGAGACGGAGCCGTCCATCAGGCCGGCAAGGCCCGGCTGGACATAGGTCAGAACGAACTGTTTGTGCTCTGTCTGGTCTTCCTCGGCGCGCTCGTCTGCGCCCAGATGTTTTTCCGAAAGCCGGTGCGCCAGCGATTCATGCGCCTTTTCTGCAGCGGCAAGGTCGCCAAGCAGCTTGCGGATGCCCGCATCCTCCGTGCGCTTGGCCGCTTCAACATAGAAGCGGTGCGCCTGGTCTTCCATCTGCTCGGCCTGCGCACGCACCTTCTCCAGTCCCAGCGGACGCACCAGCCAGTCGGGTTTGCGCTCGTAATAGCCGCGCACATGCTCACGACGGATCAGCGGAATGCGCTCGCCGAACCGTGCGCGGTGCGCCTCGATCAGCGCGGCGCGATGTCCGTCCTCTTCCTTCGCCATCTCTTCGAACACGGCGGCAGAATGCGGAAAGTCCTCGCGCAGACCGTCCGCATAGGCGCGGTAGATGCGCGCATCATCTTCTTCCGACGAGATGGCGAGAGCGAGAATTTCCTGTTCAGTCAGCGATGAGAAGGAGCGGCGGGAGGAACCTAAGAAGCGAGAGAGCATTGTCCGGGCAATCCATTGTTTAGAATTATTCTAATTTAAGAACCAAGTGCGCCCGCGTCAACGCTCATGGCTTATTCAGTCATAACCATTCGCTTGGCACAGAGCATCGGACCGAAAAACGGGAACCGTTTTTCGGGTGAAGCCGATGCTCGATCAAAAGCTCAGATCAATCGAGCGTCCGGCGGAAACGCAGCAGAGCAAACCCGGCATAGATGAAGATAAACAGCACCAGAATGCCCGTCTCGAAAGCGATGGCCGGCAGGTCAGCTCCCTTCAGCATCACGGCGCGGATCACGCGCAGAAAATGAGTGAGCGGGAAGATCTCGCCAAGCCACTGCGCCCACTCCGGCATGCCGCGAAACGGGAACATGAAACCGGAGAGAAGGAGCGATGGCAGGAAGAAGAAGAAGGTAAGCTGCATGGCCTGCATCTGCGTGCGCGCCACGGTGGAGATCGTGTAACCGAGCAGAACCAGCGACAGCACGAAGATCAGCACCGCCACCAGAAGCAGCCACAGGCTGCCCACGAAGGGCACGCCGAACAGCAGCTTCGCCGCCCCCAGAATGACGGCCACCTGCACGGCGCCCACGACGAGATAGGGCAGCACCTTGCCCAGCATGATCTCCAGCGGGCTGGCGGGCATGGCGAGCAGGTTTTCCATCGTGCCGCGTTCGCGCTCGCGCGTCAGCGCGATGGAGGTCATCATCACCATGGTCATCTGCAGGATGACGCCCAGAAGACCGGGCACGATGTTGTACTGCGAGAGCCCTTCGGGATTGTAGCGGCGGTGAACGATGACCTCGAGCCGGTCGGCGGGCTTTGCCTCGGAGGCGGGCACGCCACGCTCGCGCAGAAGCGCCTCGGCGGCGACCGTGCCCAACGTGGAAATGGCCCCGGAGGCAACCGATGGATCGGTGGCATCGGCCTCAATGAGGATTTGCGGACGCTGCCCCCGGTCCACCCGGCGCGCAAAGTCCGACGGGATGGTGACGACAAACACCACCTCACCGCTCGCCATCAGATGCTCGGCCTCTTCCGCGCTGCCCACCACATGGTCGAAGCGGTAATAGTCCGTATTCTCCAGCGCAGAGACCATGGCCCGGCTGTAGTGATCCTGGCTCAGCGAAACGAGCGCCGCCGGCAGGGCCTTCGGATCGCTGTTGATCGCATAGCCGAACAGCACGAGCTGCATGAGCGGAACGCCGAGCATCATCCCGAAGGTGATGCGGTCGCGCCGCATCTGGATGAACTCCTTGATGAGCAGCGCCATGAGACGGCCAAGGGAGAAGATGCGGTTCATTGCATGTTGTCCGTCGAATTGGCCATAAACTGGATGAAGACATCCTCAAGACTGGTCTCGCCGCGCGAAACGGTCACGCCGTCGCGCCCTTCAAGGTCGGCCAGCGCAGCCTTGAGCGCAGCTTCGTCCGAGCCCACCACGTGCAGGCTCGCGCCGAAGGGCGCAACCTGCTCGACGCCCGGCCGCTGCCGCAGCTCGGCGGCGAGCTGTTCGAGTTTCGGCCCATCCACCAGATAGGTGACAAGCCCCGCATCCCGCACCACGTCCGCCACCGTTCCGGTGGCCAGAAGCGTGCCGTAGGAGATGTAGGAGATGCGGTGGCAGCGCTCGGCCTCGTCCATGTAGTGGGTCGAGACGAGAACGGTCAGACCGTCGGCGGCAAGCCGGTGGATCTCGTCCCAGAACTCGCGGCGCGCCTTGGGGTCGACACCCGCTGTCGGCTCATCGAGAAGCAGGAGCTTTGGCTGATGCATGATGCAGGCTGCCAGCGCCAGCCGCTGCTTCCAGCCGCCGGAAAGCGTTCCGGCAAGCTGGTTACGGCGCGAGGTGAGGCCCAGATCCTCCAGCGTGCGATCCACATGCGCACCGACCGGCTTCAGATCGTAAAGCCGCGCGACGAAGGCCAGGTTCTCGGCAATGGTGAGGTCTTCATAGAAGGAGAAACGCTGCGTCATGTAGCCGACCTCGCGCTTGATCCTGAGCCCCTCGCTCCGCAGATCGTAGCCGAGCACCGTGCCCTCTCCCTCATCCGGGGTCAGAAGCCCGCACATGATGCGGATCGTCGTTGTCTTGCCCGAACCGTTCGGCCCGAGAAAGCCAACGATTTCCCCTCTGGCGACCTGCATGGTCACCTGGTTCACGACGGTCTTGTCGCCGAACCGCTTGACGAGACCGTGGACGTCGATGGCGTTCATTGCGTGTCTGCCTTAAGGCGCACATCGACGATCTGCCCCGGCTGAAGACTGCGGGCCTCCCCCTCCGGTCGCGCCTCAATGAGGTAGACGAGTTTCTGCCGCGTCTCGAGCGAATAGATCACCGGCGGCGTGAACTCCGGCTCGGGCGAGATATAGGAAATGCGTGCGGTCAGCCCCGGTGCGCAGCCATCGCAATTGACCGCCAGCAACGCGTCCGGCTGAACGCTGGAGAACGCGGCTTCCGGCACATAGACCTTGAGCTTCACCTCGCCATCCGGCAACAGCGAAACCACCGGCGCGGAGGGGCCGGCCACATCTCCGGCATTGCGGATCACATCATCGATGCGGCCGCCGGCTGGGGCCTTGATGGCGCGTTCGGAAAGACGCCATTGCGCCTGTTCCAGCGCCGCTTCCATCTGATCGCGGCGCTTGGCTGCGGCCTTGATCGCCTCGGCGCGGGCCGGCAGGCGGGCAACGGCCAGATTGGCCTCGGCCTGACCTATGCGCGTGTCCGCCAGCTCCTTGGCCGTCTTCGCCTTGTCGAGCTCGGCCTGCGCGGCAATGCCCCGGCGAAACAGGTCCTGCGTGCGCGAGAGCACGCGCCCGGCTTCCGCCGCCTCGGCATTGGCGGACGAAAGCGCAGCTTCCAGAACGGCGATCTCTTCCGGGCGCTTCGCCTCCTGAAGGTCGGCGAGATGCGCCTCCGCTTCGGCCAGCCCCGCCTCGGCCTGACGCACGGCGATCCGCGCATCCGTCTCATCCATCATGGCGACGGTCGCGCCCGCCTCAACGATTGCGCCGCGCCGCACGGGCACCGCGCTCAGCTGACCAACCTCGGTGGGCGCAAGCAACACATAATCGCCTTCCACATAGCCGACGGCCAGCGGGGCCTCGCCACTGCAGCCAGACAGGAAACCTGCCAGAAGAGGAATTGCGCAAAGCATGCTCATGACTTTGTGTCCTTGTCGCGCGTCTGCGCGGTCAGAATGGCTTCCAGATTGCTGCTGGCGATGGCTGTGATGGCTGCAGCCTCGCGGCTGCCGATATCGCTCCACCCCATGCGCCGCTGCACCGCCTCGCTGGCGATGCGGAAATAGACGAGTTGCCCGATCAGCGTGAAAACGGTGAGCTTGGTCTCGTCACTCTCCGCCGGCCGACCGGTGGCCGCTTCCCACACCTGGCAGAGGCGTGTGTGCACCGGCGCGAAAACACCGTCATAGATGCGGTCGAGCGCAACGGTGGGATGGGCCAGTTCCCGAAGAACGAATTTGACGATCAGGCCCGCTTCGGGCCGCGCGGCGATGAAGCCCGTCATGGTTTCGAGAACCCGCATCAGGATGGCGCGCGCTGCGGCCGGATCGAGCTGCCCCGTCGCCTCGGACGGCACATCGAGAGCGCTGCCCGCGATGCCGCCGACCAGCTCGACGATGTGATCCGCACAGGCCGCGCGCAGCCCCTCCTTGCCGCCGAAATGGTAGGAGATCGACCCGATATTGGCCCCGGCCGCGCTCGCGATCTCCCGCGTCGTTGTGCCGTCATAGCCCTTCTCGCCAAACAACTTCAGCCCGGCCTGAATGAGCGAAAGCCGCGTGTGCTCTGCCGAAGAAAGACGCGCACCAGCGCCCGGTAAATCATGATTGCCCTGTTTCATGCATCGTATTTAATCAAACGATTGAATAAAGTCAAATTGTTGCTGCACCGTCGAAAGAGGAAACCACGACGCCCGCCCTGCACGAGAACACCACCCGATCGCCACGCATCTGTTCCGGCGAGAAAGGACGACCAAACATTTGACGGAGCATGGGAAGAACTGAGAACCGGATTCCACTTTTCGGTTTGATGCTCTAGGGTCAGGACCCATTAATATGGCCGCAATGGCGATCGATAGACCAAGAGATGCTAGGAAAAGCCCGCAGAGCGGGGTCTTTCCCCGGTCAAGGGGTTTGACGCGGCAGGTCGCCGGTCAATCGATCGTCCTTCGGATCGGCCTGATTTGCACGGGCGACTTTGTCGCAAGCCCTTGAAAGACGTGAAGTCTTCCTGCGGCCTTGCTTCGCGTATCCGCACAAATCAGGCCGACCATTGTGGCCATATTAACGGGACCTGACCCTAGGGTCTGCAACGTCGAATGGTTCGCCCCATGAGCGAACCGGATAATGCTGCTTGATTGGCGGACGGGAGCGCATGAGCGAACAATCCAGCACCCTGCTCGACCGGCTCGGCCGGTTTCTGGCGCGGCGACTGCAGAGCGAATCCTCAGGCTATCAGCCCTACACCCCGTCCGACCCGGAAACCCTGCACCGCACCCTGCAGCCCGGTGACATTCTTCTGATCGAGGGTAACCAGCGCATCTCGGCAGCGATCAAATATCTCACCCAGTCCACCTGGAGCCATGCCGCGCTCTATGTCGGCGACGCGCTGCCCGAGCCGGAAGACGGCTCCGAGCGGCCACGCCTCGTGGAGGTCATTCTGGGTGATGGCTGCATCGCGGCGCCGCTTTCAAAGTACAAGACCTACAACACCCGCATCTGTCGGGCGAGCGGCCTCACTCCGGATGACCGGAACGCCATCATTGACTTCATGGTCGGCAAGCTCGGGCTGCGCTACGACATGCGCAACATCTTCGATCTGCTGCGCTACTTCATGCCCACGCCACCCGTTCCGGTGCGCTGGCGGCGACGCATGATCGCGCTCGGCTCGGGCGATCCCACCCGCGCCATCTGCTCCTCGCTCATCGCCCAGGCCTTTCAGGGCGTGCGCTACCCGATCCTGCCGGAAACGGTGAAAGCCAAGGGGCATGCCTCGGCGGAGTCGGCCTATTCACGGCGCGAGATCCTGCACATCCGCCACCACAGCCTGTTCACGCCACGCGATTTCGACCTTTCGCCCTACTTTGCCATCGTCAAGCCGACGCTCACTTTCGGCTTCGACTACAAGACGCTCAACTGGGCCGAACGCAAGGACGACCAGACGGCTGAAGAGAACGGAAACAGCTGATGGAGCTTCACGCAGCGCTGGCGCTTCTGTTCCTCTGCTTCACCGCCTATTCACTGGTCTCACGCAGGCTCGAAGCCTCGGTCCTTTCCGGCCCGATGCTTTTCACCGCGCTGGGCTACGGCTTCTTCGAGGCAGACAGCAACCTCACCGCCGCGCTCGGCAATTCCATTGTCGAGTTCCTCGCCACGGCAACGCTGGCGATCATCCTGTTTCGCGATGCGGCCAATATCCGAATTTCCGGCGTCATGGCGGAGCCCGCCACCGCGCTTCTGTCTGCGCGGCTTCTGTTCATCGGCATTCCGCTCACCATCCTTGCCGGCACGCTGGCCGGCATGGCGCTGTTCCCCACGCTCGGCCTGTTCGGCGCGCTGGTTCTGGCCATCGTTCTGACCCCCACCGATGCAGCACTGGCGCAGCCCGTTTTCGGCAATGACGGATTGCCGGAAGTGGAACGCGAGGCGCTCGATGTGGAGAGCGGGCTGAATGACGGGCTGTGCCTGCCGCTGCTTCTGATCGCACTTGCCCTTGCGGCCGACACAGGCAGCGGCCAGGGCATGGCGGGGCATGCGACCTTCTTCGTCAAGCAGGTGGTGTTCGGGCCGCTGGTCGGTCTGGCGGTCGGCTATCTGGGTGCGGTCGCCAGCGAATTCGCGCTGCTGCGACGCCTTTCCAACCCGGCAGGGCGCACCCCGATCATGGTCACGCTCGCGGGCCTTGCCTATCTCGCAGCGGAGCTGACCGGCGGCAATGGCTTCCTCGCCGCCTTCTCGGCCGGCCTTGCCTTTGGCTGGCGCCTGCCCGCGCACACGGTCGCCGGCATGAGCAATTTCGCCATGACGGAAGGATCGATCCTCACCAATCTCACCTTCCTCCTGTTCGGTGCGGCGCTGCTGCCGCAGGCCTTCGAGACACCGCTTCTGCCCGGTCTCATCTACGCAGCCCTCAGCCTCACCGTTATCCGCATGGTTCCCGTGCTACTCGCCATGCTGGGAACCGACACGACCCTGCGCGCGCGCCTCTTTGTCGGATGGTTCGGCCCGCGCGGGCTTGCCTCCGTGCTCTACCTCATCCTCGTCGTCGACCAGTCAGGTTTCGACGCCGCCAGCGCCATCACCGACATCGCGGTTTTCGCCATCCTTCTGTCGGTCGTGCTGCATGGCGCGAGCGCGCCCTTCGCCAAACGGGTGTTCTTCCCGAAAACCGACTGACCGCGTTCAACCCGCGCTCCGCAAGATGTGACCGGCCCGCGCCTCGCCGTAAGGCAGCACGGGGCCTATACTCCCCGCCATGCTGTCGCCGGGCTGCGGCCTGCAACCCGGCCAATCCGGGAGGTCAGAAAATGACTGGTTTTCACGTCATGGCCGGAACCGACAAGACACTCACATTGCCGGCCGTTCGAAAGATCACCACGTCGGATGTGATCGACGCGCTTGGACGCGGGCTCGACGACTTCTGGCAGAAGCCATCGCACTATGCGTTTCTCTGCCTCATCTATCCGCTGGTCGGTGTGGTTCTCATCTACTGGGCGTCGGGCGCAAATGCGCTGCCGCTCCTGTTCCCGCTCGTCTCGGGCTTTGCCCTGCTTGGCCCGTTCGCGGCACTCGGCCTCTATGAGATCAGCCGGCGGCGCGAAGCCGGGCTCGATACATCCTGGCGGCATGCATTCGACGTGCGCAGATCACCGGCCATCCCGTCCATTGTGGCGGTCGGCGCGATGCTCTTTGCGATGTTCATAGCGTGGCTTCTCGTCGCGCAGGGGCTTTACACGCGCCTGCTCGGTCCCGAACCGCCGACATCGATGACGCATTTCCTCGAAACCCTGTTCACGACAGATGCGGGCTTCATGCTTCTGCTGCTTGGCAATGCCATCGGCTTCATCTTCGCCCTGGTGGTGCTGATCACCACGTCCATTGCGTTTCCGATGCTGCTTGATCGCGATTGCGGCGCCGTGGCCGCCATCATCACATCCGTGCGGGCGGCGAGCACCAATCCGGTGCCCATCGCACTCTGGGGCCTGCTCGTTGCAGGCGCACTGTTTGTGGGATCGCTGCCGCTCTTCGCAGGCCTTGCCGTGGTCATGCCGATCCTCGGCCACGCGACATGGCATCTCTACCGCAAACTGGTTGCGGAGTGAGAGACACGCTTACGGGCAGGCGGTCTGCCCGTTGCCCCCGGACACCGTGGCGCAGAGATTGGCGGCCATCTTGTTGAGCGCGCCAACCAGAACCCTGCGCTCGTCCTCGGCCATATCAAGAAGCGCTTCGTCATAGACAGACGTGCTGATCTGCCGAATGCTGTCGCAGGCTTCACGCGCTTTCTGGGTGATGTGGATCATGCGCACGCGCCGGTCCATTCTGCCCGCGCGCCGCACCACCCAGCCATTCTCGGCCATGCGGTCGACCATGCGCGAAACGCTGATCGGCTCCACTTCCAGAAACTCGGCCAGCCGCGCCTGCGGCACGCCGTCTTCTTTCATCAACCGGAACAGAAGTCCCCACTGAGCGGATGAAAGTCCGTACTCGTTGCCCTTCTCCTGAAAGCGCCGGCGCATCAATCGCGCGACGTCATGGATCAGGAGGCCGAGTTTGTGTCTGTCTGGATCGCTCATCCCGAGCATATATGGTGGGCGCGCCGTCGGTACAATAAGAGGCCTCATTTTCCGAAAAGCGCACTCTGCCGCTGCATACGCTGCAATCTGCCATCGCAATATGCTTGTCGAAAATGAGGCCGCCTGCTAGAGCCTGCGACATGACGAACACGCCACTTTCCCATATCCGCAACTTTTCCATCGTCGCGCATATCGACCATGGCAAGTCGACCCTTGCCGACCGGCTGATCCAGATGACGGGTTCGCTGGCCGATCGCGAGATGAAGGATCAGATCCTCGACTCGATGGACATCGAGCGTGAACGCGGCATCACCATCAAGGCCCAGACCGTGCGCCTCGAATATGATGCGCGAAACGGCGAGCACTATGTGCTGAACCTGATCGACACGCCCGGCCACGTGGACTTCGCCTATGAAGTCTCGCGTTCGCTTTCGGCGTGCGAGGGTTCGCTTCTCGTGGTCGACGCCAGCCAGGGCGTCGAAGCGCAGACGCTGGCCAATGTCTATCAGGCCATCGACAACGATCATGAGATCGTCACCGTTCTCAACAAAGTGGATCTGCCCGCAGCCGACACCGAGCGCGTGAAAGAGCAGATCGAAGAGGTGATCGGCCTCGACGCCTCCGACGCGATCCCGATTTCGGCAAAGACCGGCGTGGGCATCGACGATGTTCTGGAAGCCATCGTCACCCGCCTCCCCGCCCCCGAAGGCGGCGACCGGGAAGCCCCGCTCAAGGCGCTGCTGGTCGACAGCTGGTACGACGCCTATCTCGGCGTGATCGTGCTGGTGCGCGTGATCGACGGCAAGCTCAAGAAGGGCCAGACCATCCGCATGATGGGCACCGACGCCAAATATCCGGTGGACCGGGTTGGCGTGATGACCCCGAAGATGGTGATGGTGGACGAACTTGGCCCCGGCGAGATCGGCTTTATCACGGCTTCGATCAAGGAAGTGGCCGACACCCGCGTCGGTGATACGATCACCGAAGACAAGCGCCAGACCACATCGCCCCTGCCGGGCTTCAAGCCGGCGCAGCCGGTGGTGTTCTGCGGCCTGTTCCCGGTCGATGCCGCAGACTTCGAAGACCTGCGCGCCGCCATGGGCAAGCTGCGCCTCAACGACGCTTCGTTCTCGTTCGAGATGGAAACCTCTGCGGCGCTCGGCTTCGGCTTCCGCTGCGGCTTCCTCGGCCTTCTGCATCTGGAGATCATTCAGGAGCGGCTTGAGCGCGAGTTCAATCTCGACCTGATCGCCACCGCGCCTTCCGTGGTCTACCGCATGAACCTCACCTCCGGTGACCAGGTGGAGCTGCACAACCCCGCCGACATGCCGGACATTGTGCGCATCGACACGATCGAGGAGCCGTGGATCAAGGCGACGATCCTGACGCCGGACGATTATCTCGGCCCGATCCTCAAACTCTGCCAGGATCGTCGCGGCATCCAGACCGACCTTTCCTATGTCGGCAAGCGCGCCATGGTGACCTACGAGCTGCCGCTCAACGAAGTCGTGTTCGACTTCTATGACCGGCTCAAATCCATCACCAAGGGCTATGCCAGCTTCGACTACCAGATCATCGGATATCGCGAAGGCGATCTGGTGAAGATGTCGGTTCTCGTCAATGAAGAGCCGGTCGACGCGCTCTCCATGCTGGTGCACCGGCAGGCTGCCGAAAAGCGCGGCCGCGCCATGTGTGAGAAGCTCAAGGAGCTGATCCCCCGCCACATGTTCAAGATCCCGATCCAGGCCGCCATTGGCGGCAAGGTGGTCGCGCGCGAAACCATTTCGGCCATGCGCAAGGACGTGACGGCGAAGTGTTACGGCGGCGACGTGACCCGCAAGCGCAAGCTGCTCGAGAAGCAGAAAGAGGGCAAGAAGCGCATGCGCCAGTTCGGCAAGGTGGAGATTCCGCAGGAAGCCTTCATTCAGGCGCTGAAGATGAGCGACTAGATCGCCGTGCGTCCATCAGGACGCTCAAAGGACGAACCTGGGTCAGGCGGAAACGCCTGACACCAGAAATGCGATGAGACCCGCTGGCGAAAGCCTGCGGGTCTCACGCTTGATGCCACCTGTGCGGGCTGCCCCGCCACCCGTACCCGGCGGCATCGTCCGGGTGTTGGTGATCAGAGGGTGGCGCTTCAACGCGCCTTGAGCCGGAAGCCCCCGCCATTGCATTCCACGATCTGCTTGCCGGCCATCTGGTAGGCCGAGTCCCAGGAAACCTGCACCTGTTTGGGGCAGCCATTGTAGGACTTGTTGACCAGGTTCACGCTGCCCTGCGGCGTGTTGGCGGTGATCTTCACCAGCTTCAGCCCCTTGGCGCTGCTGATCGTACAGACCACATGATTGGGAATGGAGCAGTTCATGGCGGGACCAGCCATCTGCGGGGCCAGTGCAAACTGGCCGGCGACGCCTGCCGTCGGCAGACCGGTTGCAGTGATCATGGCAAACGATGCGGCGACCATGGTGAAGCGACGTGCATTGAACGAATAGGACATTTTGTTTCTCCAGTAGCGTTTTTCAGAAGGAGCATTCGCGCCCCGGATCGCCGTACGTCCATACGGACGCACAAGGACGACCTAAGCTCTTGATGGAGCATCGGAACTATCCGAAAACCGGTTTCCACTTTTCGGTCCGATGCTCCAGCATTCGTCAGTCGCTGCACGCTGGAGAAAGGTTCATAAAAAAAATCAGGCAGCACCCAAGGCCACTTCGCTATCGCCGTTCAAGCTCCGGGTTCCTGTGATAGCCCGGACCGATCGTGAGCGGCTTTTCCGGAACAACCGTATCGGCAATCTGGCTCGCATAGCTGTGCTCTTCCTGCCAGAGCAGGGTGGTCTTCGTGCGATCATAGACCCGGATATCGACGCGATAGGCCTTCTTCGCCTCAACGCCGCGAACGGGCGGGGTGCGCAATGCGTAGCGATCCGTCATCGTGCTCACGCGCTCGGAAACCACCAGCGGCGCACCACCCGCCGGATCCTCGAACGTCGCTTCGATGATCGACCCGCTGGCGAGCGGGCGCACCACCTGTGCCGTGAAACCGTAGAAGATTTCGGCCTCGCGATAGTTGAACATGAACCCGCCGCCGAGGATTTTAAGGTAGGGCGCGTCGGCAGGGTCCTCACGCGTGAACCAGCCCACCGCGAACAGCACCGCACACAGCGCCAGCGCCGCGATGATGATGTTCCTGAAGGAAAAGGCTCGCATCGCCAGCCTCCATTCTGGCCCCGACTGGCCCCGACTGGCCGATCATCCCGCGAAACAGCGCGCGTGTCGACAAGTGCGATCCGGGCCGGCGACTGCTTCCTCGCAGCACAAAAGAAAAACGGCGCGGATCTCTCCGCGCCGTTTCAAAAGCGTTCTTCTCGCAAAGCGGTCAGATGTCGAGATTGGCCACCGAAAGCGCATTGTCCTGAATGAACTCGCGGCGGGGCTCCACCTCGTCGCCCATCAGGCGCGAGAAGAGCGAATCCGCGTCGGTGGCGTCCGTCACCTTCACCTGAAGCAGCGAACGCGCATCCGGGTCGAGCGTCGTCTCCCAGAGCTGCTCGGCATTCATCTCGCCCAGCCCTTTGTAGCGCTGCATGGTGAGGCCCTTGCGCCCCGTGGCGAACACGGCGTCGAGCAACGCCATCGGCCCGCTGATGACTTCGGACTTGTCCTTGCGGCGCAGCATCGGAGACTTGGTGTAAATCTCCTGCAGGCGCTCGGTGTAGCGATCAATGGCGCGCGCATCAGCCGACGCAACAAGCGCCGAATCCAGCACCACCACTTCGCGCACGCCGCGCACGGTGCGCTCGAAAAGATAACCGCCAGCGCCCTCATTGGATGGGTTCACCCGGCCTTCCCAGCCGCGCTCGATGTCTTCGGAGATCATGTCCAGACGTTCGGCCACCTTCTGTGCGGCCTCGGCTGCCCTGCCCGGATCGGCCAGCACCGCCGCATTGAGCGCACCGGCAATGGCCGCCTGCTCGACAACGGAACGGCTGTAGCGTGTGTGCAGGCCATTGATGAGCTGGCGCACGCCGCGTGCATCGTCGATGACCTGCTTGAGGTCCTGCCCGCCACGCACTTCGCCATTGGACAGTTCGAGCGTTGCTTCCTCAAGACCGGAATTGATCAGGAACTCCTCGAACGCCGCTTCGTCCTTGATGTACTGGACGGACTTGCCACGCGTCACCTTGTAGAGCGGCGGCTGGGCGATATAGAGGTTTCCACGCTCGATCAGCTCCGGCATCTGCCGGAAGAAGAAGGTCAGGAGCAGCGTGCGAATGTGGGCGCCGTCGACGTCGGCGTCCGTCATGATGATGATCTTGTGATAGCGCAGCTTGTCGGCGTTGAACTCGTCCTTGCCGATGCCGGTGCCGAGCGCCGTGATCAGCGTGCCGATCATGTCGGACGACAGCATGCGGTCGAAGCGGGCGCGCTCCACATTGAGGATCTTGCCGCGCAGCGGCAGGATCGCCTGGTTCTTGCGCGACCGGCCGGATTTGGCCGAGCCGCCAGCGGAGTCACCCTCGACGATGAAGATTTCGGACTTCGCCGGATCGCGTTCCTGGCAATCGGCCAGTTTGCCCGGCAGCGAGGTGATGTCGAGCACGCCCTTGCGGCGCGTCAGCTCGCGCGCCTTGCGGGCTGCCTCACGCGCAGAGGCCGCTTCCACCACCTTGCCGATCAGCGTCTTGGCTTCCGTCGGATGCTCTTCGAACCATGTGCCAAGCGCCTCGTTGACGAGGCTTTCCACCACGGGGCGCACTTCCGAGGACACGAGCTTGTCCTTGGTCTGTGACGAGAACTTCGGGTCCGGCACCTTGACCGAGAGAACGGCCGTCAGGCCTTCACGGCAGTCATCGCCCGTGAGCGAGACCTTTTCCTTCTTGGTCAGGCCGGAACTGTCCGCATAGCCGGTCACCTGGCGCGTCAGCGCGCCACGGAAGCCGGCCATATGCGTGCCGCCATCGCGCTGCGGGATGTTGTTGGTGAAGCACAGGACGTTCTCGTGGTAGGAATCGTTCCACCACATCGCCACTTCCACCGTGATCCCGTCCTTCTCACCGCCAATGGCGATGGGGGCTTCGATCAGCGGCTTCTTGGCGCGGTCGAGATATTTCACAAACTCCACGATGCCGCCGTCGAACAGGAATTCCTGGCTCTTCTCGTCGGCATGACGCTTGTCCGTCAGCAGGATGCGCACACCGGAGTTCAGGAACGCGAGCTCGCGCAGGCGGTGCTCCAGCGTGTCGTAGTTGAACTCCGTCATGGTGAAGGTCTCGGGCGAAGGCATGAAGCTCACTTCCGTGCCCGTCTCACTGCCCGCATCGCCCGTAACGGCCAGCGGCGCATCGGCAACGCCATGCGAGAAGCTCATCTCGTGGATCTGGCCCTTGCGGCGGATCTTTAGCTTCAGCTTGGTGGAAAGCGCGTTCACCACGGACACGCCCACGCCGTGCAGACCGCCAGAAACCTTGTAGGAGTTCTGGTCGAACTTACCGCCCGCGTGCAGCTGCGTCATAATGACCTCGGCCGCCGAGACCCCCTCTTCCGCATGCATGTCGGTGGGAATGCCGCGGCCATTGTCCGTGACGGTGACGAAGCCGTCAGCGGTGAGCGTCACGGTCACCAGCGTGGCGTGACCGGCAAGCGCCTCATCGATGGCGTTGTCGACCACCTCATAGACCATGTGATGCAGGCCGGAGCCGTCATCCGTGTCGCCGATATACATGCCGGGGCGCTTGCGAACAGCGTCCAGCCCCTTCAATACCTTGATGGATTCCGCGCCGTATTCGGCCTGTTCGCCTGGGAGAGTTTCGGGCGTGTCGCTCATCAAATTCTTTCACTCAGGAGCCCGGAGGGAACCCCCTGTAGGGCATGGGAAAAACGCGCTGCGAATCAGTCAGCGCTCACTGACCAAGATATAGGCGTTTCATGGCTTTTTTCCAAGTTTTCGGGCCATTTCGGGCTGGGGATGACGGCTTGCGCCGCGACATGTTCATCTTGTTGCCCCATCGCCCTTTGCCTTTGGCGCGAAACCGACTATGTAGCCCCTGAGAAATCGGAGACCGAGGCAAATGGCAACGATCAGCCAGAACCCTAAGCTCATCACCATTTTTGGCGGCTCAGGCTTTGTCGGCCGTCATCTGGTGCAGGCGCTGACCAAGCGCGGGCATCGTGTGCGCGTTGCCTGCCGCAACCCCAATTCGGCGATCCACCTGCAGCCGCTTGGCAATGTGGGACAGGTGCAGGCCGTGCAGGCAAACCTGCGCAACCGCGCCTCCATCGACCGGGCCGTTGAAGGGGCAGACCATGTGATCAACCTGGTCGGCATCCTCTATGAATCCGGCCGTCAGTCCTTCGACGCCGTGCAGAATTTCGGCGCGCGCGCCGTCGCGGAAGCCGCCCGTGCAGCCGGCGCGAAGCTGACGCATGGCTCCGCCATCGGCGCCGACCTGAATTCCGACTCCGACTACGCCCGCACTAAGGCGCTGGGCGAGCAGGCGGTTCTGGAGACCGTGAAGGATGCGGTGATCATTCGCCCGTCCATCGTGTTCGGTCCGGAAGACGACTTCTTCAACCGCTTCGCCAATCTGGCGCGTTTCTCGCCCTTCCTGCCGCTCATCGGCGGTGGCGAGACGAAGTTCCAGCCTGTCTATGTGGGCGATGTGGCCGAAGCCTATGCCCGCTCCGTGGACGGCGACCTGGAAGGTGGCCAGATCTATGAGCTGGGCGGCCCGGAAGTTCTTTCGTTCCGCGAATGCCTCGAAGAGATGCTGGAAGCCACCTACCGCAAACGCTGGTTCGTTTCCCTGCCCTGGTTCGTGGCGCGCATTCAGGCCCGCATTCTCGGCCTTCTGCCCAAGCCGATGCTGACGCTCGACCAAGTGAAGCTTCTGAAGTCCGACAATGTCGTTTCCGAGGAGGCGAAAGCCGCCGGCCGCACGCTCGACGGGCTCGGCATCCAGAAGCATTCGCTTGCAGCCATCCTGCCCACCTATCTGTGGCGTTATCGCCCGGCAGGCCAGTTCACCCGCAAGCAGTTCCTCTAGAGCATCGGTCATTCCGATGCTCCATCAGGGAAATGGATTGTCCTTTGTGCGCCCGAATGGGCGCACGGTGATCTAGGACCTGTTGTTGGGCGGCTGGGAGACATTTCTGCCTGACACGCTGGGAGCGCTCCCGGCGCTTCTCCTTATCATCGCCAGCTTCTTCACTTCGGCGCTGACAGCCGCTTTCGGCGTCGGCGGCGGGGTGGCCATGCTGGCGCTGCTCGGCCTCTTCATTCCGGTCGCAGCACTCATCCCCGTGCATGGAGCCGTCCAGCTCGGCTCCAACACCGGGCGCGCCTGGCGCCAGCGCGCGCATATCCGCTTTTCCATCGCCGCACCATTCATTCTCGGCAGCCTGATCGGCGCCGCCGTCGGGGCGTATTTCGTCGTGCAGCTGCCCGACGCGCTGCTGAAGCTCGTTCTGGGCGTGTTCGTCATCGCGGTTACCTGGACAAAGATCCCCGGTGCGGCCCGCCTCGGCCATGCCGGCCTTGCCTTCGGCAGCGCCGTTCTGGCGCTCGCAACCATGTTTGTCGGCGCGACGGGACCACTCCTGTCCGCCTTCTTCGCGCAGATCATTCCCGATGACCGCAAGGCGCTGGTCGCCACCCACGCCGCCGGCATGACCGTGCAGCACGCACTGAAGGTCGTCGTGTTTGCCGTTGCGGGATTCGCCTTCTGGCACTGGCTGCCCTTCATCGCCCTGATGATCGCCTCGGGCTATCTTGGAACCCTCTATGGCAGCCGTCTTCTGGAGAAAATGCCGGAAGAGACGTTCCGGCGCTGGTTCAGGATCGGCCTGACCCTGCTCGCACTGGACCTCATCCGACGCGGCCTGATGGGGATGGTGTAAGGGGTTTTCCATTCGGCTGGCCGGGTGGCGCCCCGGTGCCTTTCTCCGGTGAGGCTTGAGCGATGCCCACCCCACCTCGTCATCCCTCTCCCACTTCGTCATCCTATGGCTTGACCATAGGATCCATGCCATTGCGACGCCCCGGCACCGGCGCGGAAAACGATCCGCAATCTTCAGAGGCTGCGGTTCGTCCCAGACGTTCCGGCATGGATCCTCGGATCAAGTCCGAGGATGACGAAGGAGCGGGGTGGGGCATCGTCTTTGCCGTTACAGGTTTCACCTGCTGGCAGTCATAGGGGGACATGCTCAAACCCCACTCGGGCCACCTTAAGCAGATCGGGCAGATACCCATCCCCCACTTCGTCATCCTATGGCTTGACCATAGGATCCATGCCATGCCGCTGCCACCGGCACAGCCGCAGAAAACGATGCGCGATCTTCAGAGGCTGCGGTTCACCCCAAACGCTCCGGCATGGATCCTCGGATCAAGTCCGAGGATGACGAAGGAGCGGGATGGGGCATCGTCTTTGCCGTTACCGGGGACGCTGCCCGGTCATAGGGGGAACACGCTCAAACCCCACCGGCGTCACCTTGAGCGGGGTTGGCCAAATGCCTCCCCCACTTCGTCATCCTATGGCTTGACCATAGGATCCATGCCACGGCGCTGCCACCGGAACAGGCGCAGAAAACGATGCGCGATCTTCAAAGGCTGCGGTTCGTCCCAGACGTTCCGGCATGGATCCTCGGATCAAGTCCGAGGATGACGAAGGAGCGGAAGGGAGGAGCGGAGGGAAGGAACAGCGGAGGGGAGGGGGAGCCGGGCGTGGATGTCGGGCTTCTCCCAACCGGACTAACGCGGCGGCGTGCCGTTCTCGGCCAGAACCTCACCGATCAGGTAGAGCGAACCGCAAATGAGAATGCGTGGCGGCGGCTCGGTGCCGTCGCGACCGGCATCAAGCGTGTCATGCAGGAGCTTCAGCGCATTGGCCACCGAGTGCACCGGCTCGGCGGAAAGCCCCGCCTCCATCGCCCGGGCAGCCAGTTCGGCATTCGGCACGCCGGCATCACTTGCCGCCACCGGAACCGTGTAGACATGGCGGGCCATGCCCTCGAAAGCGCGGAAATATGCCGTCTGATCCTTGGTGTTGATCATGCCGGCAATCAGGAAAAGCGGGCGCGGCGAGCGATCCTCTTCAGACGCGAGCGCTTCGGCAATCGCCTCACCCGCGCCGGGATTGTGACCGCCATCAATCCAGATTTCTGAGCCCTCGGGGGCCAGATCTGCCAGCGGGCCGGCCTCGAGCCGCTGCAAACGGCCAGGCCACACAACGCGTTCCATGGCCGTTTCCGCCGCGCGCAGATCGACGGGGAAACCCGCTGCCTTGACCGCCGCGATGGCGGCGGCAGCGTTGGCGATCTGATGCCGTCCGGTGAGCCGGGGCAATGACATGTCAAACAGACCGTCATTGTCCTGATAGATCATGCGGCCATTCTCTTCGAAAGCGAGGAAGTCCTCGCCATAGACGGTCAGCGGACAGGTAAGCCGCTCAGCCGTATCGACGAGCACTTCGCGCGCGGCGTCGAAGGGCTGCTGTCCGACCACGACAGGACAGCCGCGTTTGATGATCCCGGCCTTCTCGGCCGCGATCAGCTCCACCCGGTCGCCCAGATAAGCCTCGTGATCGAGCGAGATCGGCATGATGAGGCTGGCCGCAGGGCGGGGAATGACATTGGTGGCGTCGAAACGCCCGCCCAGACCGACTTCGACAATGGCCACATCCGCCGGATGCTCGGAAAAGAGCACGAACATCACCGCCGTAAGGATTTCAAAGACGGTGATCGCCTCGCCGCCATTGGCCTCCGCCACACGCGCCACGGCATCGGCCAGAACCGCGTCTTCGACAAGCCTGCCGCCGCCTTCTGCCCCGATCCGGTAACGCTCGTGCCAGTTGACCAGATGCGGCGAGGTGTGGACGTGAACCACTCGCCCCGACGCCTCCAGCACGGCGCGCGAAAAGGCCGTTGCCGAGCCCTTGCCATTGGTGCCCGCCACATGAATGACGGGCGGCATGTTGAGGTGCGGGTTGCCCAGCCGCTCGAGCAGGCGCGTGACGCGCTCGAGCGACAGGTCGAAGCCCTTGGGATGGAGCGAAAGCAGACGCTCGATTTCCCGCTCGGCAGAAAGAGTGGTCATTGCAGTCCTGTCCGAAGAAGGATGGGGTCTCGGCCGGCGACAGCCAGTCTGGCTCAGGCCTTGGGCTGTTCGGCTTCTGCCTCGGGCGCAGCGTCCGAAACGGCCTCGGCCTCTTCAACCACCACCTCTTCGACGATTTCCGGCTTGGCCTCGACCTTCTCCTTCAGGAGAATTTTAAGGAGCCGCGCAATGGTCTCACGCATTTCCAGACGCGAAACCACCATGTCGACCATGCCGTGGTCGCGCAGATATTCAGCCCGCTGGAAGCCTTCCGGCAGCTTCTCGCGAATGGTCTGCTCGATCACGCGGGGGCCGGCAAAGCCGATCAGCGCGCCCGGCTCTGCGATGTGAACATCGCCCAGCATGGCGTAGGACGCCGTCACGCCGCCGGTGGTCGGGTTGGTCAGCACGACGATGTAAGGCAGGCCCGCTTCCTTCAGCCGGTCCAGCGCAACCGTGGTGCGCGGAAGCTGCATCAGCGAAAGAATGCCTTCCTGCATGCGCGCGCCACCCGAAGCAGCATAAAGCACCAGCGGAAGCTTGCGCTCCACAGCCGTCTCGAAGGCGCGTACGATCGCTTCACCGGCAGCCATGCCGAGCGAGCCGCCCATGAAGGCGAAGTCCTGAACGGTTGCCACCAGCTCCAGACCTTCCACGCGGCCAACACCGCTCAGCACGGCGTCTTCCATGCTGGTCTTGGCCTTGGCGTCACGCAGGCGGTCGGTGTAGCGGCGCTCATCGCGGAATTTCAGCGGGTCGATCACGACCTTCGGATTTTCCAGAACCGCGTATTCGCCATCGTCAAAGAAGGACTTCAACCGCTCGCGAGCGGAAATCTTCATGTGATGACCGGAGGAGGGAATGACCCAGAGATTGTCTTCCAGATCCTTGTGGAAGACCATTTCGCCACTCTCGGGATCCTTGATCCAGAGGTTCTCCGGCATTTCCCGACGACCGAGCATCGAGTTGATCTTCGGCCTCACATAGCTGGTGATCCAGTTCATTCCATTTGCCTTCTTTTCTTCTGGATACTGAGGATGCGCCGTCTATCGGGCAACAGCAAGGCGCGCTTCCCGCACGCCGTCCGCAAGCCCTTTGACGAGGGTCGCAACGGCCTCGGCGGGGTCTGCGATCCTGTTGCCATCGGCGTCGTAACACTGTGCGATGGTCGCAACGATGGCGCTGCCGACGACAACACCGTCCGCGACCTCGCCAATCGCCCGCGCCTGGCGCGCCGTCTTCACCCCG
>NZ_JAFKDE010000012.1 GCF_017255295.1 Nitratireductor aquimarinus | reverse complement strand
ACGGCCCGCGCTCTGGCTCTGATCGTCATCAGCGCCCTGCTCGTCGGGTTCCTTGAAACGCCCCACTGAGGATTGAACCATGACCGATCTCGACACAGACGCGATGCAGTCCATCGGTGACATTGCCTCGCGGATCGTCGGAGGCCTTTCCCAGGAAAGACAGTGGAACGGCAAGACGATCACCGAACCGGGTGTCTATTCCGGCATCACGCTCGACCAGTATCACCAGAAGCGCGATCTTCTGGATGGTCCGTCCATCTCGAAATCTGCGCTGAAATGGCTCTTGCCGGCTTACGGCGGCTCTCCCAAGGCATTCTGGGGCCGGTGGGCGTGGAACCCGAACCACATCGCGCAGGAAACCACGTCAGCGCTCGACTTCGGCAAAGCCGCGCATGCGCTTCTGCTTGGCGACGAGGTGTTCTCGGAGAAGTTCGCCGTTCGGCCGGACTATCGGCCCGATGATGGCGAGCTACCTCCCAAAGAGCGCCGGAAGTGGAGCGGCAACGCGAACGACTGCAAGGCGTGGCTGGAGAGTGCGTCCGAGAACAATCTGACGGTCATCACCGCTGAACAGATCGAGCGCATCAAGCGCATTGCCGAGGATGCATCGACATACCCGCTCATTCAAATGGGTGTCCTCAACGGCCGCGTTGAGCGCTCGATGTTCTGGAAGGACGAGGAAACCGGCATCTGGCTGCGTAGTCGCCCCGATGCGATGCCGAACGCAGATGGTGTGTTCGCGGACCTAAAGACCGCATCGAAGTTCGATGAGGACTTTCTGGAGCGCCAGATCTTCGACGCCGGCTATTTCCTCCAAGCAGCCATGACTCGGATGATCTGCCGTTCGCTCGGCATCCCCTTTGAGACGTTCGTGCTGGTCTATGTGCTGAACGACGATGTTCCGGACACGGCACATGTCGAAATCTCAGCCCATGACATCGACCGTGGCGAGCGCGTCATCCGTTGGTGCCTGAACACAATCCGTCATTGCCTTGATGCCGATGACTGGCCGGGCGCGCGTCCGTTCTCAGGCGGCGAGCGGCATATCCAGATGAAGCCGTGGGCCAAATCCCGGCTCGACGACTTCCTCGACCATCAAGACCAGATCGCCCAGCAGGAGGCCGCATAATGAACCAGCTCGTCTCGCAGCAAAACACCTCAATCAACCAGGTCGGAATCGCATCGGGCAACGGCTCTAAGATCGCCCCACAGACGCTCGGCGAGGTGGTCCGCTTCGCAGAAGTCATGTGCAAAGCAGACATTGCGCTGCCAAAGCACCTGCGCGGCAACGCCGGGGCATGCATGGCCGTAGCGCTTCAGGCTCTCGAATGGGAGATGAGCCCGTTCGCTGTTGCTTCGAAGTCCTATTCGGTCAACGGCCAGATTGCGTATGAAGCCCAGCTCATCATGGCCGTGATCAACACACGATCCGGCATCGAGGGGCGCTTGAAGTTCCGCTTTGAGGGTGAAGGCCCTGAACGGCTCTGCATTGCCTTCGGTAAAATCGACGGCGAAGAGCTCGAAGTTCGCTCTCCGAAGTTCAAGGACATCACTCCGAAGAACTCCCCGCTTTGGAAGTCCGACCCTGATCAGCAGCACTGCTACTACACCGCCCGAGCGTGGGGCCGTCGACACACGCCAGAGGTGATCCTCGGCGTCTACGACCGGGACGAAGCAGATCAGTTCCGCGGGCCTGACAACGCCAAGGACGTAACGCCTCCGTCGCTCATGTCACGCTTGCAGGCTCAGAAACCGTCTGGGGATATGCAGGAGGCGCGCGAAGGCTTCGACATGTCCAACGTGACGCGCGAGACCGAAGGGCTCTCCAGCGGACAAGAAATCCATCACGAACACAGTTCACCGGCAGAAAGCCCCACCGGTGACGGCAGCGGCGCGCTCGTCGCCACAAATTCAGATCGCTCCGCTGCCGAGAACTCGCCCGCCACGGCGGACGAGGCCGGCTCGCATGACATGGGAGAGAGCGAAGGCGAGCCGGCTTCCGTCGATCCGGATTGGCTCAAGACGTTCGCCAAAGCGATCATCGGCGCCATCGGTGAGGATGAGGTTGTCGTCGTCAATCAGTCCAAGGGGCTCTTTGTCGAAGGCCTGAGCGACGAGGTTCGTGCCAAGGCGAAGTCGATAACGAATTACGCGCGCGCCTGCTGCCGGAATGAAATCGAGCTTGATGACTGCCGGGCGACGATTGCCGGCGTTGTCGGGTGCGAGGAGAAGGATCTGGCAGCATGACCATCTCAGCCGACACCCTCGCCGAGGTTGCGCGCTCATTTCCGAAGGGCAGCCGTGGCGCTCGGGCAATTGCCAGAAAGACGCTCGACCTGCGCACCGATGAGCTTCGCCTCGACGTGATGTGCCTTGAACTGGCGCGTCTGGTTGAAGCGGAGATCGCGGAGCATCAACGGAGGGCGCGGTGATGGCAGTCCCCATGATCGACAACCCGCTCGGCGGTAGAAGCCTGCCCGAGTGGATCGGCTCCAGCCCTGACGCAAGGGTGCCCCAGTACGTCAAGGATCGCGTTTTCATCCGCGCCAAGGGCCGTTGCCATATCTCAGGCCGGAAGATCGCCCCAGGTGAGCCGTGGGAGGTCGAGCACGTCAAACCGCTTTCCATGGGCGGAGAACATCGAGAAAGCAATCTGATGCCTGCCCTTGTCCAAGAGCACAAGGCAAAGACGGCGGAGGAAGCTGGCGACCGCGCCAAGGCTGACCGCATCCGCAGAAAGCACAACGGAACGTGGCCTCGCTCCAAGGCGAAGATCGCCGGGCGTGGGTTCCAGAAGACGCGAGGATGAGATGAGCTGCGAACAGATTGCCGCTCTTGGATGGGCGATCGGTGAATTGAACGAGTTTGGCGCGCCAATTGAAGGTGCCAGCCAAACGGATGAGCTTCGCCGGCTTTGCGGCGTATGGTTCAAAAGGCTCACCCTTCCGGTGGAGATCGTAGTCCATCGCACCATCGACCCTAACGGCAGCGCCCTTTACGACCGACGCACCACGAGGGGGTGGCGAGGCGCGAGATTGAGGGACCTCTTTTTGGAGATGTTCCAAGTCCTCGCGATGGAGGGGGAGCGGATCATGAACTTGTCGCCGGAGCAAGCCGTCGCACTTTGGGCTATGCGCGAGTACACCGCACCAGATGGGAAGCTGTGCGCCTCTTCTGCATATCTGGCAGACCGCGCCGATATGGCGGACCTTACTGCCGCTCGTCGCGCCATGGACTGCCTCGTCTCACTTGGTCTGGCAGAGTTCCACGCCCTTCCAAACGACAGGAACGTTTTTGCCGGCGCGGGCTACTGCATCACCGAAGCTGGTCGAACCGCGATCAGGGAATTTGGAGGCGAGCAGTGAACGCCCATCACCCCGAGCCCCAGAAGCGCACTACTCGCATCAGAGCCAGCGCCAACGCGATCAAGGCCGCACTCAGCGCCATGCAAGAGAGCGGCCTGAGCGTGGACAGGGTGTGCGTTACAGGTGGAAAGGTCGAAATCCATTGCGGTGGCGTTGATGAACACCAGTCGACCAAGAACGATGGCAGCGTTGAAAACGCAATGGCCGCCGGGCAATCAGACAAAGAAGGCGGCCTTGAGGATTGGTGAAGTCGCCCATGAAGGTGCATTACCCAGGTTTGCTGATCGAGCCTCTGCCCTCCGGAAATTCGCGCTATCGCGTCAGACCGGAGGGAGAGAAATCCCGGCGCATTCGCATCTATTGCGGCCCGGAAGACCCTGACTTTCAGCGTCAGTACCTTGCGGCGCGCCGTGGCGAGAAGCCCGAACCGCTCAAGGCCGCGTCGGACTATGCCAAACCCAGGTCAATCGCATGGCTCGTCAACTCGTACTTCGAATACCTCGAGCAGCGCGTCAAAGCTGGAACAACCAGCCCGAAGACCTTGAAGAAGAAACGTAATCTTCTATCCCGCCTCCTCAAGCATCCTGACCGGAAGATGCTCATTCCCCACGAGAAGCTTATCGAGATGCAGGACGGCATGGGCGCAACACCGGCCCAGGCCGACGCATTCATCGAAGCAGTGGCCGTGATGTTCGATTGGGCGATTGAGCGCAGATACCTGCAACAGAACCCGGCGCGCGGCATCAAGCCGATCTACCGCAAGGGTGATGGCGCGAAGCCTTGGAAAGCGGCTGACGTTCGAAACTTCCTGAAAGTGCACCTCCCCGGCTCCAAGGCACATGTGGCGCTGTCCGTCCTTCTCTGGACCGGTTGTCGCATTGAAGACCTGACAGTGCTGGGCCGCGAGAATGAGTGCCGGATCGAAGGCATTGAAGCGCTACGCTGGACACCTCTCAAGAAAGGCTCGACCGAGGTGTCGATTCCCCTGCTGGCGCCATTGAAAGATGCCACGCGCGCAATGAAGGTGCAGGGCACAACATATGTGCTTGGTCGGGGTGGAAAGCCCTTTGCCAGCGGAGACAGCATGTCGGCCATGTTCAAGCGCTGGTGCAAGGATGCCGGACTGGCTCACCTCTCCGCTCACGGCGTCCGCAAGGGGCTTGCAGAACTCCTCGCAGAGCTGGGCTGCAGCCAGTACGAGATCATGGCAATATTGGGCCATTCGGAAGCGAAAACGAGTGAGGTTTACACCCGGCGCGTGGAGCGCTGGAAGCTGGCAAAATCAGCGATCGAGAGGATCAACGTGTCCCACGCATGGGTCTGACGTGGGACACTTTCGCATCCAAGTCATTGAAAACCATACTCTTTGGGAGAGAGCTTGGTGCGGTCGAGAAGACTCGAACTTCCACGGGTTGCCCCACAGCGACCTCAACGCTGCGCGTCTACCAATTCCGCCACGACCGCACGTAGCTGGAGGCCGGTTCGTCACCGGCAACGGGCATGTAGCAAATCGGTTTTCGGGAGACAAGCGACTTCTCGAAAAAGACGCAAAAAAAGATGCTCATGCACATCTTCAAGCCGAGACTGGACCCGAGCGCCCATTATCGCCATATGAAACGGGTGATTTCAGTACCTGATGGGATGAGAAAATGAGCGAACGCGGCCAGATCGACACCGTATTCCTGCCGCGCGAGGATGCCCCGCCGGTGGAATGGCGAATCGAACCGGGTCTCACCGACTACGAAACCGCCGTTTCCTTCATGGAAGAGCGCGCCGGGCTGATTCGTGACGGCAAGGCCAGAGAGCTTGTCTGGCTGGTCGAGCACCCGCCGCTCTACACCGCCGGCACCAGTGCCAACAGCGAAGACCTGCTCGAGGCCCATCGCTTCCCCGTCTACAAGACCGGGCGCGGCGGCGAATACACCTATCATGGCCCCGGCCAGCGTGTGGTCTATGTGATGCTTGATCTGAAGACGCGCCGCGAAGACATCCGCGCCTTCATCGCCGCGCTGGAAGCCTGGATCATCGGCGCGCTGACGCGCTTCAACGTGACCGGCGAGCGGCGCGAGGACCGGGTTGGCGTATGGGTCGCGCGGCCCGACAAGCCGCCCCTGCCCGGCGGCCTGCCCGCAGAAGACAAGATCGCCGCCATAGGCATCCGCCTGAGGCGCTGGGTGAGCTTTCACGGCATCTCGATCAACGTTGAGCCGGAACTGGCGCATTTCGGCGGCATCGTGCCCTGCGGCATCAGCGGCTATGGCGTCACCAGCCTGGTCGACCTCGGCCTGCCGGTGACCATGGACGATGTGGACCTGGCGCTGAAAGCCGCTTTCGAGGACGTGTTCGGTCCGGCCGAGAAATCCACCGACTGAGCACTTGCAGCGCGCGCGCCTTGGTCGGGATGCGTTTGGTCTGCGTGTTTTGCAATCTGGGCCATTTCCACCGCACGGGAAAATGCTCTAGCGTTCACCGGTCAAAGCAACTGGTTCGTCTGCCGGGCTTGTGCCCCGCGCAAACGGCCGTTGAGGGATCGAGAGCGTTTTCTACTCGGGGCTCCGGCTGGCCGGGCCCATGGCGCTCTCATGGAGGAGCGCCAAGATGCGATTATCACATACCTTCGGGGCCGTTGCCCTTTTGTCATCGCTCACCGCCGGGCTCACCGCCGGACTTGCCGCAGGCAGTGCGATGGCCCAGCAGACAACCAAACAGGCGGCCGATGCCCAGGCCCCTGAGATAGCCAGCGGGCTTAGCGAAAAGAAAACCGTTCACGCGAAGGAACAGATGGTCGCGGCGGCCAATCCACTGGCCGCGCAGGCGGGTCTCGACGCGCTGCGCAAAGGCGGCACTGCCGCTGACGCGCTGGTGGCGGTGCAGACCGTGCTCGGCCTCGTGGAACCGCAATCCTCCGGCATTGGCGGCGGTGCGTTTCTGGTCTGGTACGATGCGGCCAGCGGAAAGGTGACGACCTTTGACGGGCGCGAAACCGCGCCTGCGGCCGCAACCCCGAAGCTCTTTCTGGACGACAAGGGCGAGCCGCTTCCCTTCTTTGACGCCGTGGTGGGTGGACGCTCGGTTGGAGCGCCGGGCGTGGTGCGCCTGATGGAAACCATCCACACCCGCGCGGGCAAGCTCGAATGGGATGCGCTGCTCCAGCCGGCAATCCGGCTTGCTTCAGAGGGTTTCACCGTCTCGCCAAGGCTTCACACGCTGATCGAGGGTGACAAGGGCCGACTCGACACGCAGGCGACTGCCCGCGCTTATTTCTATGACAAGGACGGCAATGCGCTGGCTGTCGGCTCGGTTCTCAAGAACCCGGACTATGCGGAGACGCTGAAGACCATCGGCAAGGAGGGCGCGGACGGCTTCTACAAGGGCAAAATCGCCGAAAAGATCATCGCTGCGGTGAAGGCGCATGACGGCAATCCCGGCCTGCTCTCGCTCGAGGATCTGGCCGCCTATGAGGTGAAGGAGCGCGAGGCCGTGTGCGCCCCCTATCGCGGGCTCGACGTCTGCGGCATGGGACCGCCCTCCTCCGGCGCGCTGACCATCGGGCAGATACTCGGCATGGTGTCGGAGTTCGATCTGGAAACGCTCGGCCCGGACGATCCGGAGACCTGGCGCATCATCGGCGATGCAACGCGCCTCGCCTTCGCCGACCGCGGCCGCTACATGGCGGACAGCGACTTCGTGAAGATGCCGAAGGGCCTGCTCGATCCAAATTATCTAAAAGACCGCGCCGCCCTGCTGCGCCGCCCGACGGCGCTAGGCGCAGATGACGTGAAGGCCGGCGACCCGCCATGGGACAAGGCGGAGCTGCGCATTGACGGGATGAGCTTCGAACAGCCCTCGACCTCGCATTTCGTGATCGTGGACAAGGATGGCAATATCGCCTCCATGACGACCTCGGTGGAGAGCGCCTTCGGCTCGCGCCAGATGGCGGCCGGCTTCATTCTCAACAACCAGCTCACCGATTTCTCGTTCAGGCCGGAAGCCGATGGCGAGGCCGTGGCCAACCGTGTGCAGCCCGGCAAGCGGCCGCGCTCGTCCATGTCGCCGACCATCGTGCTTCAGGACGGCAAGCCGCTTTATGCGCTGGGCTCGCCCGGCGGCAGCAACATCATTCCCTATGTGACCAACACGATCATCGCGCTGGTGGACTGGAAGATGAACATGCAACAGGCAATCGACCTGCCGCACCTGACGAACCGGTTCGGCACCTATACGCTCGAAGCGGGAACGCCAGCCGAGGAATTCGAGGCTGACCTCGATGCGCTTGGCTTCAAGACATCCATCGGCGACCTGAACTCGGGCCTGCACGGCATCACCATCACGCCACAGGGGCTGGAAGGCGGAGCCGACCCGCGCCGCGAAGGCGTTGCGATGGGGGATTGAGCCCGGATGCTCCGGGAAAGGCGCGTCACCGCCGGGAAGCCATGAGGCATTTTCTGACGGGAAGCGTATCAGAGAGGCGGGCCTTCCCGCCTCTTTTCATTTGGGCCGAACGCAACTGCCACGATGGCAGGAATCGGCGAACACGGCGGTGCGCTCAGCGCGCATCCGCAAAGGGATATCAGATCGCGCCGATGAAGACGGCGGCCATCATGATGAAGGAGCTGACTGCAACGAGCGAGACGACATCCTGAAAAAGATCGGTCATTTATCTCTCCTGATCACTTTATAATCCCTTTATGTTCTATTTATGTTCCATCGTCAAGCACGCAGAACAGCTCACACGGAGCGCCCGGATGTTAAGGTTGACGTGGCGTTAATCGCTTAGCCGGGTAGCACCTAGTGCGCCCGCGAGAAGGCGCGGCGTTTAGGGGCGGTCCTGGGCGTTTCAAGGGCAAAAGAAAACCGCACTGCACGGGCAGCGCGGTTTGTAGCCTGTTCGTCATTTCGGGAAACGCCGTCAGATCGCGGCGCATCCATATTCAGATCGATCGTCTGGAGCATTTCCGCTTTTCGTTGAATCGCGAAAATCCACTAACTCATTGTGTTACGCAATTCCGGACGGAAAACCGGTTCCCACTTTTCCTGGAATTGCTCTAGCGCTTCCAGGCGGTGACCTTGCCGCCCTCCAGCGTGACCACACGGTCCATGCGGGCGGCGAGTTCGTGATTGTGGGTGGCAATCAGCGCGGCCAGTCCCGACTGGCGCACAAGCGCCTCAAGCGCATCGAACACATAGCCAGCCGTCTTGGGATCCAGATTGCCGGTCGGCTCATCCGCCAGAAGCACGCGCGGCGCATTGGCGACGGCGCGCGCAATGGCGACGCGCTGCTGCTCACCGCCCGAAAGCTCGGCCGGACGGTGGCTGCCGCGATGGCCGACGCGCAGATAGTCGAGCAACTGGCTGGCGCGCGTTTTGGCCTCGGCCGGGTCCATGCCCGCCACCATCTGCGGGATCATCACATTCTCCTCGGCGGTGAATTCCGGCAGGAGATGATGAAACTGGTAGACAAAGCCGATTTCATTGCGGCGGATGGCGGTGCGCGCATCGTCGGAAAGACGGCCGCAGGCCTGGCCGGCGACAATCACCTCGCCCGCATCCGGCGCTTCCAGAAGGCCCGCCAGATGAAGGAGCGTGGACTTGCCGGCACCGGAGGGAGCGACAAGCGCCACCATCTCGCCCGGCCGCAGAGTGAAGCCCGCATCCTTGAGAATGGTGAGACGGCCCTCACCCTCGCTGTAACTGCGCTCAATGCCCTTGAGTTCGAGAATAGGCGCGGCCATCAGTCATACCTCAGTGCTTCGACCGGATCGAGCCGCGAGGCGCGCCAGGCCGGGAAGAGCGTTGCCACGAAAGACAGGGCGAGCGCCATGACGATGACGGAAACCGTCTCGCCGGCTTCCATCTTTGCCGGCAACTGGCTCAGGAAATAGAGTTCCGGATCGAAGATCGTGGTGCCGGAGAGCCAGGAGAAGAACTGGCGGATCGATTCCACGTTCCAGCAGATGACGACGCCCAGTACAACGCCTGCAGCGGTGCCGGCCACGCCGATGGCCGCACCCGTCATCAGGAAGATGCGCATGACGGAACCACTGGTCGCGCCCATGGTGCGCAGGATGGCAATGTCGTGCCCCTTGTCCTTCACCAGCATGACGAGGCCGGAAATGATGTTCAGCGCCGCCACGAGAACGATCATGGTCAGGATCATGAACATGACGTTCCGCTCCACTTCGAGCGCGGAGAAGAAGGTGCTGTTGCGCTGCCGCCAGTCGGACAGGAGTACGGGCCGCTGGGCAGCCTCCTCCACCTGCGGGCGCATGGTCGCAACCGCGTCGGGATCATCGACGAACAGCTCGATGGACTGCACCAGGCCCTCGGCGTTGAAATAGAGCTGCGCTTCCTGCAGCGGCATATAGATGATCGAGGCGTCATATTCCGACATGCCCACCTCGAAGGTGGCGGCAATCGGATAGGTCTTGACGCGCGGGGTCGTGCCAAAGGGTGTGACATCGCCCTCGGGCGCGACGAGAGTGACGGAATCACCCACCGTCAGGCCCAGATTTTCCGCCATGCGCGAGCCCATGGCGAGCCCTTCGCCCGTGGCGAAGCCCACCAGAGAGCCGTCCTTGATATTGCTCGACACCAGATCAAGCCGCGACAGGTCGTCCGCGCGCACACCGCGCACCACGGCGCCGGTTCCAGCGCCGCTGCGGCCTGAAACGAGCACCTGCCCCTGCACCATGGGCAGGGCGATCTGAACGCCCTCCACGCCCTCGATGCGCTTTGCGACAGCCTCATAATCCGTCATGGGCATGTCGACGGGCTGCACGATCAGATGACCGTTGACCCCCAGAATGCGGGTCAGGAGTTCGGCGCGGAAGCCGTTCATGACGGCCATGACCACGATCAGCGTGGCCACCCCCAGCATGATGCCGACAAAGGAGATGGACGCGATCACCGAGATCACGGTCTCCTTGCGGCGCGAACGCAGATAGCGCCAGGCAATCATGCGCTCGAAGCGGGAGAACGGTCCTGCCCCCTTCGGCTTCGCCGGCGCGCTCTGTGCGGCTGCCTCGCTGGTGGCGGCTTCACTCATGTCTTGACCTCAAAGGCATTTACGCTGGCGGGCGCGCGGCTGCGCGCCCGGACCGGAATTGCGCTGCTGCGTCATGCAGCGCCCTGCTGGCTCAGGCGGTTCACCACGGCCTCGAGCGTGAGCGATTCACGCTCGCCGGTGGCGCGGTTCTTGATTTCCACCTCGCCACTGGCGACGCCGCGCGGTCCGACGACCACCTGCCAGGGCAGACCGATCAGATCGGCGGTGGCGAACTTGCCGCCGGCGCGCTGGTCCGTATCGTCGTAGAGCACGTCCTTGCCGGCCGCCTGGAGCTTCTCGTAGAGCTCCTCGCAGACGCGGTCGCAGGCCTCGTCGCCCGCCTTCATGTTGATCAGGCCGACATCGAACGGCGCGACGCTCTCCGGCCAGATAATGCCGTTCTCGTCGTGGCTCGCCTCGATGATCGCCGCAAGAAGGCGGCTCGGGCCAATGCCGTAGGATCCCATGGAAACGCAGTGCTCCTTGCCATCCGGACCGGTGACGGTCGCGTTCATGGGCTCGGAATACTTGGTCCCGAAGTGGAAAATATGGCCAACCTCGATACCACGCGCAGAAACTTTCTCGTCCTCGGCAATCGCGTCCCAGGCGGCCTCGTCATGCATCTCGTCGGTGGCTGCATAAGGCGTCGTCCAGGTGGTGACGATGTCGGCGATTTCGGCATCGTTTGCGAAGTCGACGTCCGCGCCGGGCACCTGAAGCTCAAGGAACTCCTTGCGGCAGAACACCTCGCTCTCGCCGGTGGAGGCGAGAATGATGAATTCGTGGCTCAGATCACCGCCGATGGGGCCGGTGTCGGCGCGCATCGGGATCGCCTGCAGGCCCATGCGCCCGAAGGTGCGCAGATAGGCAACGAACATGCGGTTATAGGCGGCCCTCGCCCCCTCGTAATCCAGATCGAAGGAATAGGCGTCCTTCATCAGGAACTCGCGCGAGCGCATGACGCCGAAGCGCGGACGCACCTCGTCGCGGAACTTCCACTGGATGTGGTAGAGGTTGAGGGGCAGATCCTTGTAGGACTTCACATAGGACCGGAAAATGTCCGTCACCATCTCTTCATTGGTGGGGCCATAGAGCATCTTGCGCTCATGCCGATCGGTGATGCGCAGCATCTCCTTGCCGTAATCGTCGTAGCGACCGCTTTCCATCCACAGATCGGCCGACTGGATGGTCGGCATGAGGATTTCCTGCGCACCGGCGCGGTTCTGCTCCTCACGGATGATCTGGTTCACCTTGTCGAGGACGCGCTTGCCCAGCGGCAACCAGGAAAAGCTGCCAGCACCCTGCTGGCGGATCATGCCGGCACGCAGCATCAGACGGTGCGAGACGATCTCGGCCTCGCGAGGGGTTTCTTTCAAGATAGGCAGGAAGTAGCGCGACAGTCGCATAAACGCATCCATTCAGGCGGCTCTGGGGAGCCTGTTCGGAATCAAAGAGAGAAGTGGCTCAAGGCCGCTGTCTTAACGATTTCATAATGAATTGAAAAGCCGCCGACACAACCGCTCACGCGTTGGGGTCGCAGGCTCACATGTTCAAGACAGCGAAATGATAACAATGCATTTCAAACGCAATTTTCCTCGTGACATTTCGTCTCAACTTGCTCTATGGTGCGCTCCCATAACAAGAGGTTGAAGCGCAAATTCAACCTCATTACGCGGTCAAAGTCTTGGGAGGATGCGGTCCAGGCGCGGTTACACGCAGCCGCCGACGATGATACGGCAAAAGGATCGGACGCGTTGAGTTTGCAAGGCCTCTGGCCTTGCTTTTTTTTTGGGGCTTACGCGGCGTAAAGGCCCGTTTCCCGACATGTTCCCGAAAAATCGATACGCGTGCCCTACCGTTTTCGGCAGCGTTTCAGGCGCGGCAGTGATGGCGCATCAGGCCATGCGGAGCCCCTCCTCCGGGCAAACCGGAAGAGCCTGCTGGTCTGGCAGAGAAACGACCGGACCTGTACGCGATCAGTCGAAGGTGGGGACGAGGCGCGGAATATCGTCGAACGAATAGCCAAGCCCGCGCGTGATGAAGACCAGCACGCCGCAGATGACAATCGCGATGATGGTGGTGCGGATCAGGGCGCGCAGCATGTGCGGCCCGCGCGGGGCGCTGGCCGTGGTGCCGAGCGTGACCTCGCCATCCTCATCCTGCGTGCGCAAGCCGAATGGCAGCGCGATGAAGAGTACCGTCCACCAGACGATGAAGAATACGGCGAGAAGAGAAACCCAGCCCATCTGAAAACCTCAAACCTGTTCGAGCTCGACGAGCGTGCCGGCGAAATCCTTCGGGTGCAGGAAAAGCACCGGCTTGCCATGGGCGCCGATCTTCGGTTCGCCGTCGCCGAGAATGCGCGCGCCATCCGCCTTCAGGCGATCGCGCGCGACGATGATATCTTCCACCTCATAGCAGAGGTGATGCATGCCGCCATCCGGGTTTCTGGCCAGGAAAGCGGCAATCGGGGAATCTGCGCCCAGCGGCTCCAGAAGCTCGACCTTGGTGTTGTCCAGTTCGACAAAAACCACGGTGACGCCGTGCCCGGGCAAGGCCTGCGGGGCCGAGACCCGCGCCCCAAGCGTATCACGGTAAAGCGCGGTTGCCCTGGCAAGATCGGGCACGGCGATTGCGACGTGATTGAGCTTTCCGAGCATCGGCTTCGTTCTTTCCATCCGGGCAAAAGGGGCAGTCGCCCTGCCCCTTGTCCCTTAAGTTACTGCGTGACGAACACCGTCACCATGGGCTTTTTGCCCCATGCGGCGTTTGCGGCGTTGCGTACCGCGCGGCGCGCGGATTCCGACACCATGTCGAGATCCTTGCGGCGGTTGCGCGGAATGCTGCGTACGGCGCCAATGGCGGCGTCCAGCATGATGTCCTCAAGCGTTTCGCCTTTTGCGTCGCGCTCGGCCACGCCGATGGCGACAATGTCCGGATCGCCATCCAGATTGAGCCGGTCATCGAGCACGATGTTGATGGCCACATGGCCCGCATAGGAGAGCTTTCGGCGATCGCGGATGCCCATCTCCTCCTCGTCACCGAGAAGGCGGCCATCCTTGAAGAAGCGGCCATGCCGGGCTTCGCCGATGATCTCGGCGGGTCCGGGCGCAAGCCGCACGATGTCGCCATTGCGCACCTGTGCAACCTCGGGGATGCCTTCCATGGAGCCGAGCGAGCCCTGCGCCACGAGATGCGCGGCTTCGCCGTGAACGGGCACGAGGATCTGCGGGCGGACCCACGAATACATGCGCTTCAGTTCGCTGCGGCGCGGATGGCCGGAAACATGCACCAGCGCGTCATCATCCTCGATGATCTTGATGCCCATCTCGATGAGACGGTTCTTGGTTTCCAGAACCGCCTTTTCGTTGCCGGGAATGAGGCGCGAGGAATAAACGACCGTATCGCCGGCTGCGAGCGCGACATTGCGCATCTCGTCCCGGGCGAGCTTGGCGAGTGCTGCGCGGTTTTCGCCCTGGCTGCCGGTGCACAGGACCACGACCTTGTCGCGCGGCACGTGCTGGAACTCATCCTCGTCCAGATATTCCGGCAGGCCGTCGAGATAACCCAGATCGGTTGCCACATCGATGACGCGCTTCATGGAGCGGCCAAGCACCAGAAGCTGGCGACCGGCGTCGCGCGCGGCCTCGGCGATGGAACGGATGCGCCCCACATTCGAGGAGAAGGTGGTGACGACGACACGGCCGGCAGCCGCTTCGATGACTTCCTTCAGCCCCTCGCCCACCGCCTGCTCGGTGGGGGATTCGCCCTCACGCATGGCGTTGGTGGAATCGCACATCAGCGCCAGCACGCCCTCGTCGCCGACAGCCCGGAAGCGCGCCTCGTCCGTCTTGGGACCGATGGCGGGTGCGGGGTCGATCTTCCAGTCGCCCGTGTGAACGAGCGTGCCAAGCGGCGTGGTGATCACCAGCGAAACCGGCTCGGGAATGGAGTGCGCAACCGCGATCGCCTCGATGGCGAACGGTCCGACCTCGAACTTTTCACCGGCCTTGAAAATCTTCACCGGCACGTCGGGCGCCCAGGATTCCGACTGGCGCTTGGCCTCCAGAAGCCCCGCGGCGAACGGCGTCATCCACACATCGGTCTTCAGGCGCGGCCACAGATCAAGGATCGCGCCGTAATGGTCTTCATGGGCATGGGTGATGATCATGCCGCGCAGACGGTCGATCTCGCCTTCGATGAAGCTGATATCGGGGAGAACGAGATCGACGCCCGGAAGCTCCGGCCCCGGGAAGGTCACGCCGCAATCGACAATGATCCATTCGCGCTTGGCGGCCGGGCCAAAGCCGTAAAGGCCGAAATTCATGCCGATCTCGCCGACGCCGCCGAGCGGACAGAAGACCAGTTCGGCCTTCTTCAGATCTTCGCTCACGGTCGTCTCTTTCTTGCTGGAACGCGCCATGGGTCCCTTTCTCTTAATCTGCCTGTGCCGAGGCGACCGCGCCGAAATGCACGTCGCCCGCTGCAATTCTCAATAATGAACCGTCCGCCTCGCGGATGACGAAGCGACAGGCTTCGTCGATGGTTTCGAATGTACCGCGCGCCACACGTCCATCGACACGGATGGACACCTGCGCGCCAAGCCCGGCGGCCCGGGTGAGCCAGCGCTTGCGAATGGCTTCAAGCCCGCGCCCGGCATTCCAAAGACGAACGTTATCGACCCAGGCGTCGGAAAGCGCAAGGAAGAGATCGCCCGCATCCCCTTTGAAACCAAGCGCTTTGAGCGAGGTCGCCGGATAGGGTGTGTTTTCCGGGTGGGCGACGACGTTGACGCCAATGCCCACGGCGATGGCGAAGCGCCCATCCGGGAGGATGGACGATTCGAGCAGGATGCCCGAGAGCTTCGCCCCTTCGGCCAGAACATCGTTTGGCCATTTGAGCGCAAAGCGCCCGCCCGGAAGATCGCCGCCATCGGCAGCGACCGCAATGCGCTGTTCGGGAACGACAGCGAAAAGTGCGTCTGAAAGTGCAAGGCCTGCCACGAAACCAAGCGTGGCGGCGGTGGCCGGCTCGAAATGGCCGACCGTCAGGAGCGTTGCTGCAAGATTGCCGGGCGGTGTGGACCATTCGCGGCCGCGACGCCCTCGCCCGCTCTCCTGACGGGATGAGACGACCCAGAGGTCGCCTCCGTCGCCGGCGCGCGCATGTTCGAGCGCCAGCGCATTGGTGGAGCTGACGCTCTCATGGGCCTCCAGCCGATAGCCGGCTGCTGCAGCCGAAGGCGCCAGACGAAAGGCCATGACCTAGAAGAAGGTCTTTGCGGCAGCCTCGGCAATGCGGCCGACGGGGCCAGCGATCACGGCATAGAGCAGGACGAATGCGCCCGACAGGAGCATGACGAAGCGCAGCTCGCCTGCCATCGGCTGGAACGCACCCGAGCTCTCGTCAAACCACATGATCTTGATGACGCGCAGATAGTAGAACGCGCTGACCACGGAAGCGACGAGACCGATCACGGCGAGCGGATAGAGCCCGGCCTGAATGGCGGGAAGGAACACGAACCACTTGCCCCAGAAGCCCGCGAGCGGCGGAATGCCGGCCAGCGAGAACATGAGGATGGTCATGACCGTCGCCATCATCGGATTGGTGGTCGACAGACCTGCCAGATCGTCGATCTGCTCGACATTGGCGTCGTTGCGGCGCATCGCCAGGATGACGGCAAAGGTGCCGAGCGTCATGGCCAGATAGATCAGCATGTAGATCGCAACACCGGCAACGCCTGCTTCCGAATTGGCGGCAAGGCCGACCAGCGCGTAACCGACGTGACCGATGGACGAATAGGCCATCAGACGCTTGATGTTGCGCTGACCGATGGCGGCGAACGCGCCCAGAACCATGGAAGCGATCGACACGAAGATGATGATCTGCTGCCAGTCGCTGGCAATCGGCTCGAACGCGCTCATGGTGACGCGCACCAGAAGCGCCATGGCGGCCATCTTCGGCGCAGCCGCGAAGAAGGCGGTGACCGGCGTCGGCGCACCTTCATAGACGTCCGGCGTCCACATGTGGAACGGCACGGCCGAGATCTTGAAGGCGAGACCGGCAAGCACGAACACCAGACCGAAGACGAGGCCAAGCTCGCGCTCCGCACCCGTCAGCGTTGCCGCGATGACGTCAAAGCCGGTGTTGCCGGTGAAGCCGTAGACCAGCGAGATACCGTACAGCATCATGCCCGAGGAAAGCGCGCCAAGCACGAAGTACTTGAGGCCGGCCTCGGTGGAACGGGCGCTGTCGCGGTTGATGGCGGCGACCACATAGAGCGCGAGCGACTGAAGCTCGAGGCCCATGTAGAGCGCGATCATGTCATTGGCCGAGATCATCAGCATCATGCCGAGCGTGGCCAGCATGATGAGAACCGGGAACTCGAACTTGTCGAACTTCTCGGCCTTGGCGAAACCGACCGACATGACCAGCGTCACGACCGAGCCGACCAGCGTCAGGATCTTCATGAAGCGGGCAAAGCCATCGCTCACGAAGGCCCCGCCAAAGGCGCGGCCATCGGCCGGGAACACGACCATCAGCGCGATCACGGCGACCAGAAGCGCGACCGCAAGACCGGTCACGGTGGAGTTGGCACGGGGGCCGGAAAAGACACCGACCATCAGGAGCGCCATAGCGCCCACCGCCAGAATCAGCTCCGGCGTTGCAAGGATCAGGCTTATCGTCAGATCAGGCGTCATTCGCTTTCGTTCCGTTTACTGCGCGGCAGCTGCTGCCGCTTCCCGTGCCATGTCGGCCGACAGGGAGACATTATTCACAAGCGCTTCGACCGAAACCGCCGTCGCATCGAGGAGCGGTGCCGGGTAGACACCGAAGAAGATCACCAGAACCACAAGCGGGTAGAGGATGAGCTTCTCACGCGCGGAGAGGTCGAGCATGCCCTTCAGGCTTTCCTTGGTGAGCGAGCCGAAGACCACGCGGCGATAGAGCCACAGTGCATAGGCTGCCGACAGGATCACGCCGGTCGTGGCGAAGAAAGCCACCCAGGTGTTGACCTTGAACACCGACAGAAGCGTCAGGAACTCGCCGACAAACCCGCTGGTGCCCGGCAGGCCCACATTGGCCATGGTGAAGATCATGAACACCGTGGCGTATTTGGGCATGTTGTTCACGAGGCCGCCATAGGCCGCGATCTCGCGGGTGTGCATGCGGTCATAAATGACGCCGACACACAGGAAGAGCGCGCCCGAGACCAGACCATGCGAGAGCATCTGGAAGATCGCGCCCTGCACGCCCTGCTCGTTCATGGCGAAGATACCCATGGTGACGAAGCCCATATGGGCGACCGACGAGTAGGCGATCAGCTTCTTGATGTCCTCCTGCATCAGCGCCACCAGCGACGTGTAGACGATGGCGATGACGGACAGCGCGAACACCAGAGGCGCAAGATCGATGGAGGCGACCGGGAACATGGGCAGCGAGAAACGCAGGAAGCCGTAGCCGCCCATTTTCAGGAGAATGCCCGCCAGAATGACCGAGCCCGCCGTCGGCGCTTCAACGTGCGCGTCGGGCAACCAGGTGTGGACCGGCCACATCGGCATCTTCACCGCGAAGGATGCGAAGAAGGCGAACCATAGCCAATATTGCATCCCCGACGGGAAGACGTGCGTGAGCAGCGTCGGAATGTCGGTCGTGCCGGCTTCCCAGTACATCGCCATCATGGCGATCAGCATCAGAACCGATCCCAGAAGCGTGTAGAGGAAGAACTTGAAGCTGGCATAAACGCGACGCTTGCCGCCCCACACGCCGATGATGATGAACATCGGAATGAGGCCCGCCTCGAAGAAGACGTAGAAGAGCACGATGTCGAGGGCGCAGAACACGCCGATCATGAGCGTTTCCAGGATCAGGAACGCGATCATGTATTCCTTGACGCGGTGCTCGACCGAATTCCAGCTCGCCAGGATACACAGCGGCATGAGGAAGGTCGTGAGGATGACGAACAGCATCGAGATGCCGTCGACACCCATGTGATAGGCAATGCCGGAACCGATCCACTCGCGCTTCTCGACCATCTGGAAGCTGGGCGTCGACGGATCGAAGCCAGCCCAGATGAAGAGCGACAGGACGAAGGTGAAGACCGTCGTCAAAAGCGCAACATTGCGAATGTTCCGGCGCGCACCTGCGCCATCCTCCCGGATAAGGAGGATCAAAAGCGCACCCACCAGCGGCAGGAAGGTGACCGTGGAAAGAATTGGCCAGTCGGTCATGGCTTAGAACGTGCCTCCGAGCATCATCCAGGTAACGAGGGCCGCAACGCCGATGAGCATGGCGAAGGCGTAGTGATAGAGATAGCCGCTCTGCAGCTTGACGATCCGGTTGGTCACATCGACCACCCGGGCCGAAATTCCGTCCGGGCCGAGGCCGTCGATGACGGCGCCGTCGCCCTTCTTCCAGAGGAAGCGGCCAAGGCGCATCGCCGGGCGAACGAACAGGAAGTCATAGAGCTCGTCGAAGTACCACTTGTTCAGCAGGAATGCGTAGAGACCGCTGAACTGCTTGGCGAGCCGCTTCGGACGCTCGGGCGAACGGATGTAGTAGACCCAGGCGACGTAGAGGCCGAGAAGCATGGCGACGAACGGAGCAAGCTTCACCCAGACCGGAACATGGTGGAACTCTTCCAGCATGTGGTTGCCCGGCAGCGTGAACAGGGCGCCCTTCCAGAACTGGTCATAGGCATCGCCGATGAAGAAGCCCTTGAAGGCAACGCCTGCGAACAGTGCGCCAACGGCGAGGATGAACAGCGGCACCAGCATGACCAGCGGCGATTCATGAACATGGCTCATGACATCGGCGGAAGCCCGCGGCTTGCCATGGAAGGTCATGAAGATCAGACGCCAGGAATAGAAGCTGGTGAACACGGCTGCGATGGTGAGCATGACGAAGGCGAACATCGCGAAGTAGTTCTCGCCCGCGAACGCACCTTCGATGATGGCGTCCTTGGAGAAGAAGCCTGCCGTGCCGATGACCGTCATCGGGATGCCCACGCCGGTCAGCGCGATCGTGCCGATGATCATCATCCAGTAGGTCTGCGGGATCAGCTTGCGAAGGCCGCCCATCTTGCGCATGTCCTGCTCGTCGGAAACGGCGTGGATGACCGAACCGGAACCAAGGAACAGCAGAGCCTTGAAGAAGGCGTGCGTGAACAGATGGAAGATGGCCGCGCTATAGAAGCCCGTGCCGAGCGCCACGAACATGTAGCCGAGCTGCGAACAGGTCGAATAGGCGATCACGCGCTTGATGTCGTTCTGCACCAGACCGACGGTCGCGGCGAAGAAGGCCGTGAACGCGCCGACGAAGGTGACCACCGTGAGCGCGGTGTGCGACAGTTCGAAAACCGGCGACAGGCGCGCAACCATGAAGACACCGGCGGTGACCATGGTGGCGGCGTGAATGAGTGCGGAAACCGGCGTCGGGCCTTCCATGGCGTCCGGAAGCCAGGTGTGCAGCGGCACCTGCGCCGACTTGCCCATGGCGCCCATGAACAGAAGAAGACACACGGCCGTCAGCGCCCCGCCCTTGTCGAGCGCGTAGCCGAGGAAGGTCAGGACAGGTTCGCCCGCTTCTGCGCCTTCAGCCGGCAGATAGGTAGCGGCATTGGCGAAGATGGTGCTGAAATTGACCGAGCCGAACAGCATGTAGATGCCGAAGATGCCGAGCAGGAAGCCGAAGTCACCAACACGGTTGACGACGAAGGCCTTCATGGCGGCGGCATTGGCCGAGGGCTTCTTGAACCAGAAACCGATCAGCAGGTAGGAGGCAAGACCAACGCCTTCCCAGCCGAAGAACATCTGCACCAGATTGTCGGAGGTCACCAGCATGAGCATGGCGAAGGTGAACAGCGACAGATAGGCGAAGAAGCGCGGCCGATGCGGGTCGTGATGCATGTAGCCGATCGAGTAGATGTGCACCAGCGCCGACACCGTGTTGACCACGATGAGCATGACGGCGGTGAGCGTGTCCACGCGGATCGCCCAGGACACATCCAGATTGCCCGAGGTGATGAAGGAAAGAAGCGGAACGGTGAACGCCTCGCCGCTGCCCAGAGCCACCGAGAAGAAGGCCACCCAGGACAGAAGCGCGGTGATTACCATCAGGCCGCTTGTGATCAGCTCGGAAGCCTTCGCGCCGATGGAGCGGCCGAACAGCCCGGCGATCAGAAAGCCGATAAGCGGGAGAAATACGATCGCTTGATACATGGCCGTATGCTCAGCCCTTCATCATGTTGATGTCTTCGACGGCAATGGTGCCGCGGTTGCGGAAGAAGACGACGAGAATGGCAAGGCCGATCGCGGCTTCCGCCGCCGCGACGGTGAGAACGAAAAGCGCGAAAACCTGGCCGACCAGATCTCCAAGAACCGAGGAGAAGGCGACGAAGTTCAGGTTGACCGCAAGCAGGATGAGCTCGACCGACATCAGGATGATGATGACGTTCTTCCGGTTGAGGAAGATGCCGAACACGCCGAGCGTGAACAGGATCGCCGAGACGGTCAGATAGTGTGCAATGCCGATTTCCAGCATGATCAGATTCCCTCGCCCGTTTCGACTTTCTTGATCTCGATCGCCGTCTCAGGGGTGCGCGCCACCTGGGCAGTGATGTCCTGCCGCTTGACGTTTTCCTTGTGGCGCAGCGTGAGCACGATGGCGCCGATCATGGCGACCAGCAGCACCATGCCGGCGATCTGGAAGTAGTGGATGTAATCCGTGTAGAGGATATCGCCGAGCGCTGCCGTGTTGTGGCGCACATCGATCGGCGGCGTCGGCTGGGCGACCTCGCCTGCGATCTCCGGCGCGAATGCATAACCGCCGAGAACGACGATCAGCTCCGCAGCCAGGATGATGCCCACCAGCGCGCCGACCGGAGCATATTGCAGCGCACCGCGCTTCAGCTCCGCGAAGTCCACATCCAGCATCATGACGACGAACAGGAACAGCACGGCAACCGCGCCGACATAGACGACCAGCATGATGAAGGCCAGAAACTCAGCGCCCGTAAGAAGGAAGAGACCGGCCGAGTTGAAGAACGCGACGATCAGATAGAGCACCGAATGCACGGGATTGCGCGCGGAAATGACCATAAAGGCCGCCGCCACGGTTAGGAAGGCGAACAGATAAAAGAAAATCGCCTCAAGTCCTGTCAGCATGGTTCCCTCGGTACCTAGCTAGCCTGCCGAAGCATAACGCCCGGCTTCTGCGATCCGCCCGGCCAGGCCGAGCGTCAAATTAGCGTGTTCCTAGACTGCAAGCCGGCTTGCGTGAAGCCGGCTGCCGCCTGCGAATTAGTCTCGATGCCCCGATCCGAATGCGGATCGCCTCGAGCGGGGCAGCTGTAGACGGGCGCCCTGCCCCCGTCCACGGGTCAAACCGTCACCGGTATGGTGCGTCCAGCGCGATGTTGCGCGCCAGCTCTCGCTCCCACCGGTCGCCATTGGCGAGCAGCTTGTCCTTGTCGTAGTAAAGCTCTTCGCGCGTTTCCGTCGCGAATTCGAAGTTCGGCCCCTCGACGATGGCGTCGACCGGGCAGGCCTCCTGACAGAAGCCGCAATAGATGCACTTCACCATGTCGATGTCGTAGCGCACCGTGCGGCGGGTGCCGTCATTGCGGCGCGGACCGGCCTCGATGGTGATGGCCTGAGCCGGGCAGATGGCCTCGCACAGCTTGCACGCGATGCACCGCTCTTCACCATTGGGATAGCGGCGCAGCGCATGCTCGCCACGGAAGCGCGGGCTCACCGGACCTTTTTCATGCGGGTAGTTCAACGTGTATTTGGGCGCGAAGAACTGGCGCATGGACAGGATGACAGCCCCGACGAACTCTTTGAGAAGCAGCGATTTCGCGGCCTGAGCAAGCGCAGTCATCGTTTTTCTCCGAAACGCGTTTCAGAATGGATGATGGCCATGATCATGCCATCCCCGTGAATTTCAGGAAGGCCGCGGTTGCGACAACCATGAACAGCGACAGCGGCAGGAACACTTTCCAGCCAAGACGCATGAGCTGGTCGTAGCGGTAGCGCGGGACAAAGGCCTTCACCAGCGAGAACATGAAGAACACGAGGCAGACCTTGAGGACGAACCAGATGACGCCCGGCACCCAGGTGAAGGGAGCGAAGTCGAACGGCGGCAGCCAGCCACCCAGGAACAGGATGGTGGTGAGCGCGCACATCAGGACGATGGCTACATACTCGCCAAGGAAGAAGAGCAGGAACGGCGTCGAGGAGTACTCGATCATGTGACCGGCCACGAGCTCAGATTCCGCTTCGACCAGATCGAAGGGCGGACGGTTCGTCTCGGCAAGAGCGGAGATGAAGAACACGATGAACATCGGGAACAGCACGAGCCAGTTCCAGTCGAGGAACGAGTTCGGCAGGCCGACCATGGTGCCAAGACCGGTGCCCTGCGACAGGACGATGTCCGTCAGGTTGAGCGAGCCGACCGTGAGCAGAACCGTGACCATCACGAAGCCGATGGAGACTTCGTAGGAGACCATCTGCGCCGCCGAGCGCAGCGCGCCGAGAAACGGATATTTCGAGTTCGAGGCCCAGCCGCCCATGATCACGCCGTAAACCTCGAGCGAGGCGATGGCGAAGACATAGAGAATGCCGATGTTGACGTCGGCAATGGCCCAGCCTTCCGCGACCGGGATCACCGCCCAGGCCGAGATGGCGAGCACGGAAGCCACCATCGGCGCGAGCAGGAAGACGCCCTTGTTGGCGCCGGACGGAATGACCGGCTCCTTGAAGACGAACTTGAAGAGGTCGGCGAACGCCTGGAACAGGCCCCACGGACCGACCACGTTCGGACCGCGACGACGCTGAACGGCCGCCCAGATCTTACGGTCGGCGTAGAGGATATAGGCGACGAAAACCAGCAGGATGACGATCATCGCCACCGACTGCAGAAGGATCAGAAGCCCCGGAAGGACGTAGGTTGAAAAGAAGGTATCCATTCGTCTCTACTCGGCCGCCTGTTTCAGTTCGCCACGCGCCAGCGCCGAACATTCGGCCATGACGGCCGACGCGCGGGCAATCGGATTGGTCAGATAGAAGTCCTTCACCGGCGAGGTGAAGGGAGCCTTGGTCAGACGCCCGCCAAGCCTGGCGAGCTTCTCGATAGCAGCCGGATCGGCCGGAGCGACCGTGTCGATGGCTGCGAAATGCGGGAATTCGGCATAAAGCGCGGCGCGCAGGGCAGCCAGCGAGTCGAACGGAAGCCTGTGGCCAAGCACATCGGACAGCGCCCGAAGAATGGCCCAGTCTTCCTTTGCCTCGCCCGGTGCGAAACCGGCGCGGTTGCCCATCTGCACCCGGCCCTCGGTGTTCACATAGGTGCCGGACTTCTCCGTATAGGTGGCTGCCGGCAGGATGACATCGGCGCGGTGTGCGCCGGCGTCACCATGGGTGCCGATGTAAACGGTGAAGGCGTCGCCGATGGCGTTCATGTCGATTTCGTCTGCGCCGAGCAGGAAGAGCACGTCCAGTGCGCCCATCATGCCATTCGCGTCCTTGCCGCCCTGCCCCGGCACGAAGCCGAGGTCGAGACCGCCGACGCGGGCTGCCGCCGTGTGCAGAACGGCAAAACCGTTCCACTCGTCGGACACGGCGTTGACGGAACCGGCGAGCTTGGCTGCGAGACCGAGAATGGCTGCGCCGTCGGTGCGGGCCAGAGCCCCCTGCCCGACCACGATCATCGGCCGCTTTGCCTTCTTCAGAACGGAAGCGAACTTGCCCTTGCCGTCTACCAGCTCCTGCAGCGTGTCCGCTCCAGTGCCCAGCATGTCGTAATCGTAACGCAGGTCACCCATCTCGCCGATCACGCCGACCGGGAAATCGCCCATGCGCCAGCGCTTGCGGATGCGGGCATTGAGAACCGAAGCCTCGAAGCGCGGATTTGCGCCAATGATCAGAAGCGCGTCAGCATCCTCGATGCCTTCGATGGTCGGGTTGAACACATAGCCTGCACGGCCAAGCGCCGGATCGAGTGCTGCGCCATCCTGACGGCAATCGTAGTTCGGGGAACCGAGCGACTGCATCAGCGCCTTGAGCGCGTACATTTCCTCTACGGCTGCCAGATCGCCGGCAATCGCGCCGATCCTGTCGGACGTCGTTGCGGAAACGGCCCTGGCGATGGCGTCGAACGCCTCGCCCCAGGAGGCCGGCTGCAGACGGTTGTCCTTGCGCACATAGGGGCGGTCGAGGCGCTGCGTGCGCAGGCCGTCCCAGATGAAGCGCGACTTGTCGGAGATCCACTCCTCGTTAACCGCCTCATTGATGCGCGGCATGACGCGCATGACTTCACGGCCACGCGTGTCGACGCGGATGGCCGAGCCGACCGCATCCATCACGTCGATGGACTGGGTCTTGTTCAGCTCCCACGGACGCGCCTGGAAGGCGTAGGGCTTGGAGGTCAGCGCGCCGACCGGACAAAGGTCGATCACGTTGCCCTGCAGCTCGGACGTCATCGCGTGCTCGAGATAGGTGGTGATCTCGGCATCCTCGCCGCGGCCGATCAGGCCAAGCTCGGAAATGCCGGCCACTTCGGTGGTGAAGCGAACGCAGCGCGTGCAGTGAATGCAGCGCGTCATGATCGTCTTCACGAGCGGTCCGATATATTTGTCTTCGACGGCGCGCTTGTTTTCCTTGTAGCGCGAAGAATCCACGCCGAAGGCCATCGCCTGGTCCTGCAGATCGCACTCGCCGCCCTGGTCACAGATCGGGCAATCGAGCGGATGGTTGATGAGCAGGAACTCCATCACGCCTTCGCGGGCCTTCTTGACCATCGGCGTGTTGGTGAACACTTCCGGCGGCTCGCCATTCGGGCCGGGACGCAGATCGCGCACGCCCATGGCGCAGGATGCGGCCGGCTTGGGCGGTCCGCCCTTCACTTCCACCAGACACATACGGCAGTTGCCGGCGATCGACAGACGCTCATGAAAACAGAAACGCGGCACCTCCGCGCCCGCCTCTTCGGCGGCCTGCAGCAGCGTGTAGTGATCGGGAACCTCGATCTCCGTGCCGTCGACTTTCAATTTTGCCATGGTCGCTGTCCGCTTGCCTCTCGCCCCTTCCGGAGCAAAATCTTCACTCTTATTCCGCTGCCACCAGTGCCGGCTGCACCTGATGACCATTGCGGGTGAATTCGTCGATACGCCGCTCGATTTCCGGGCGGAAATGACGCACGAGACCCTGGATCGGCCATGCAGCCGCATCGCCAAGGGCGCAGATCGTGTGTCCTTCCACCTGCTTCGTCACGTCGAGCAGCATGTCGATTTCGTGTTTCTGGGCCTGGCCGACGACCAGACGCTCCATCACACGCCACATCCAGCCGGTGCCTTCACGGCACGGCGTGCACTGGCCGCAGCTCTCGTGCTTGTAGAAGTAGGAGAGCCGCGCAATCGCCTTCACGATGTCAGTGGACTTGTCCATGACGATCACGGCGGCGGTGCCCAGACCCGACTTCAGCTCGCGCAGGCTGTCGAAGTCCATCGGCGTGTCGATGATCTCGTGCGCCGGCACCAGCGGCACCGAAGAGCCGCCCGGAATGACTGCGAGAAGATTGTCCCAGCCGCCGCGAATGCCGCCGCAATGGCGCTCAATCAGCTCGCGGAACGGGATCGACATCTCTTCTTCCACCGTGCACGGCGTGTTCACATGACCGGAGATGCAGAAGAGCTTCGTGCCTTTGTTGTTCTCCCGCCCGAAGGAGGAGAACCAGGACGCGCCGCGGCGCAGAATGGTCGGCGCAACGGCGATGGATTCGACGTTGTTCACGGTCGTCGGGCAGCCATAGAGACCGACATTGGCCGGGAATGGCGGCTTGAGACGCGGCTGGCCCTTCTTGCCTTCAAGGCTTTCGAGCAGCGCGGTTTCCTCACCGCAGATATAAGCGCCGGCGCCGTGATGGACGAAGACGTCCATGTCCCAGCCGCACTTGTTGTTCTTGCCCAGAAGGCCCGCGTCGTAGCACTCGGCGATGGCGCGCTCGAGCGCCTCGCGCTCACGCACGAATTCGCCACGCACATAGATGTATGCGGTGTGCGCGCCCATGGCGAAGCCGGCGATCAGGCAGCCCTCGATCAGCGTGTGCGGATCGTGGCGCATGATGTCGCGGTCTTTACAGGTGCCCGGCTCCGACTCGTCGGCATTGACGACGAGGTAATGCGGACGGTCGCCCGGCTCTTTCGGCATGAACGACCATTTGAGACCGGTCGGGAAGCCGGCGCCACCGCGCCCGCGCAGGCCCGAAGCCTTCATCTCGTTGATGATCCAGTCGCGGCCCTTGTCGACCAGTCCCTTCGTGTTGTCCCAGAGGCCGCGCGACTGCGCGCCCTTCAGCGAACGGTCGAACTGGCCGTAGATATTGGTAAAGATGCGGTCCTTGTCAGCGAGCATGGCTTCGTCCCTCACCTCGGCTTCTTGCCGAAGACCTTGATGTATTCGGCTTCGCCGCCCTTGGCGAGCGCCTTGGCCTGCTTGACCCAGTCGTCGCGCTCAATGCGGCCATGGAAACTCAGATATCCGTCAACCCACTCGCGCTCGGCCTTCTTCCACTTTGCGACCTGCGCAAAGGTGAAAATGCCGATCTCGTGCAGAATGCCTTCGATCTTCGGACCGACGCCGGAAATCAGCTTCAGATCGTCCGTTTCAGCCGGACGCTCAATGCCTTCGGGGCGGTTCTTGTCTTCAAGGCTCGGCTTCGCGGCCTTCTGCGGCGCGCTCTTGGCGGTTGCAGAGGTCGCACCATTGTCGGCCTTGACCGGCGACGGCGATTTGATGGCCGGATCGGTCACGGTTGCAGACGTGTCGGGCTTGGCTGCCTGAGACGGCGGAACCTTCGTCCCGGTGGCGGCTGCCCTCGAAGAGGAAGCCTTCGCCTTGCCGGTGACGGCCTTCTCGTCGGTCAGCGCGGTCAGACCGCCAGCCGCACCGGAGAAGATGCGGTCGATCTGCGGACCGGGTTCGATCGTGTCGCCCTTGCCTGCCTCGAATGCATCGATGATCTCTTCGAGACGCTGCGGCGTCAGATCCTCATAGGTGTCCTTGAAGATCATGACCATCGGTGCGTTGACGCATGCGCCCTGGCACTCGACTTCTTCCCACGACAGCGTGCCTTCCTCATTGAGGTGGAACGGCTCGGGATTGATCTTCTTCTTGCACAGCTCGATGAGCTCGCCCGAACCACGCAGCATGCACGGCGTGGTGCCGCAGACCTGGATGTGGGCGCGCGTGCCGACCGGCGCGAGCTGGAACTGGGTGTAGAAGGTCGCCACTTCCAGAACACGGATCAGCGGCATGTCCAGCATTTCTGCCACATGCTCGATGGCTGCGCGCGTGACCCAGCCTTCCTGCTCCTGCGCCAGCATGAGCAGCGGGATCACCGCCGACTGCTTGCGGTCCTGCGGGTATTTGCCCAGCCAGCGCTTCACCTCCCCGCTCATGGCGGAGGAGAATGCGAAGCTTTCGGGCTGGACGGCTTCGTCTGCGAGACGGCGGACTGACATTTATCTGTCTACCTCACCAAACACGATGTCGAGGGAGCCAAGAACGGCGGCGACGTCGGCCAGAAGATGGCCGCGGCACAGGAAATCCATGGCCTGGAGATGAGCAAAGCCCGGTGCGCGCAGCTTGCAGCGATAGGGCTTGTTGGAGCCGTCGGAGACCAGATAGACGCCGAACTCGCCCTTGGGCGCTTCCACAGCCGCGTAAACCTCGCCCGCGGGGACGTGGTAGCCTTCGGTGTAGAGCTTGAAGTGATGGATCAGCGCTTCCATCGACCGCTTCATCTCGCCGCGCTTGGGCGGGACGACCTTGCCGTCGGTGTTGGAAACCGGGCCGACACGCTCCTTGCCAAGAAGACGATCAACGCACTGGCGCATGATCTTCGCCGACTGGCGCATCTCTTCCATACGGATGAGATAGCGGTCGTAGCAGTCGCCGTTCTTGCCGATCGGAATGTCGAATTCCATCTCCGGATAGCACTCATAGGGCTGGCTCTTGCGCAGATCCCATGCAGCGCCCGAACCACGCACCATGACGCCCGAGAAGCCCCAGGCCCATGCCTCTTCCAGCGTCACGACGCCGATGTCGACGTTACGCTGCTTGAAGATGCGGTTGCCGGTCAGAAGGCTGTCGAGATCGTCCAGCGTCTTGTGGAACGGATCGATCCACTTGCCGATGTCCTCGACCAGCTGGTCGGGAATGTCCTGATGAACGCCGCCGGGACGGAAATAGGCTGCGTGCATGCGCGCGCCACAGGCCCGCTCATAGAACACCATCAGCTTTTCGCGTTCCTCGAAGCCCCACAGCGGCGGGGTGAGCGCGCCCACGTCCATCGCCTGCGTGGTGACGTTCAGGAGGTGGTTCAGAATACGGCCGATCTCGGAATAGAGAACGCGGATAAGCTGTCCGCGGATCGGCACCTGAACGTCGAGCAGACGCTCGATCGCCAGGGCATAGGCATGTTCCTGGTTCATCGGCGCGACGTAATCGAGACGGTCCAGATAGGGCACGGCCTGCAGATAGGTCTTGTGCTCCATCAGCTTTTCGGTGCCGCGGTGCAGCAGACCGATATGCGGATCGACTCGTTCCACCACCTCGCCGTCGAGTTCCAGCACCAGACGCAGAACGCCGTGGGCCGCCGGATGCTGCGGGCCGAAGTTGATGTTGAAATTGCGGACGGAGTGCTCAGTCATCTGGCGCTGCCCAACCTCTAGTCTTTCGCCTTCTCATCACCGGGCAGGACGTAATCCGTCCCTTCCCACGGCGAGAGGAAATCGAAATTGCGGAATTCCTGCCTCAGATTGACGGGCTCGTAGACGACGCGCTTCAGCTCGTCATCATAGCGAACCTCGACAAAGCCGGTCAGCGGGAAGTCCTTGCGGAGCGGATGCCCTTCGAAACCGTAATCGGTCAGAAGGCGGCGCAGGTCCGGATGGCCGGTAAACAGCACGCCGTACATGTCGTAGGTTTCACGCTCATACCAGTCGGCGGCGGGAAACACTTCCACGACCGACGGCACCGGCGTGTCCTCATCCGTCGACACCTTGACGCGAACGCGCTGGTTCTGGCGCGGCGACAGGAGATGGTAGACCACCTCGAACCGCTTCTCGCGCGCCGGATAATCCGCGCCTGCAATGTCGACAAAGGCGAAGAACTGGCACTGCACGTCGTTCTTCAGAAAGTTGAGCACATCGACGATGTCACCCGGCTCGACCAGGAAGGTCAGCTCGCCATAGGCGACGACCGCATCCTGAATCTGGGCGTCGAGCTTTTCCGTGACGTATGCCGCCAGGTCCTTCAGCGCTTCGCTCATGCTCGCCTCTAACGTTCGATCGTGCCGGTGCGACGGATCTTCTTCTGGAGAAGAAGAATGCCGTAAAGCAGCGCTTCCGCCGTGGGCGGGCAGCCGGGCACATAGATATCGACAGGCACGACGCGATCGCAGCCGCGCACCACCGAATAGGAATAGTGATAGTAGCCGCCGCCATTGGCGCACGAGCCCATGGAGATGACGTAACGCGGCTCCGGCATCTGGTCGTAGACCTTGCGGAGCGCAGGCGCCATCTTGTTGGTCAGCGTGCCGGCGACGATCATCACGTCGGACTGGCGCGGTGAAGCGCGCGGCGCGATGCCGAAACGCTCTGCATCGTAGCGCGGCATGGAGATGTGCATCATCTCGACGGCGCAGCAGGCCAGACCGAAGGTCATCCACATGAGCGAGCCGGTGCGCGCCCAGGTGATCAGCGCTTCCGACGACGTGACGATGAAGCCCTTGTCGGAAAGCTCGTTGTTGAGGCCCGTGTAAAACGGATCGTCCGCGCCGACCGGATTACCGGTGCGGGGGTCGATCAGCCCCTTGGGCTGGGGCGCCACGAGCGTGCCGTTGTTCAATCCCATTCCAGCGCTCCCTTCTTCCATTCGTAGATGAAGCCGATGGTCAGAACACCGAGGAACACCATCATAGACCAGAAGCCAAGCCAGCCGATTTCGCCGAACGCCACCGCCCACGGGAAGAGGAACGCGACTTCCAGATCGAAGATGATGAACAGAATCGCCACCAGATAGAAGCGCACGTCGAATTTCATGCGCGCGTCGTCGAATGCGTTGAAGCCGCACTCATAGGCCGACAGCTTCTCCGGATCCGGGTTGCGGTAGGCCACCAGGAACGGGGCAACCACAAGCGCAATTGCGACGACGAGGGCGACGCCGATGAAAATAACGATAGGTAGGTATGAACTCAGAAGCTCATTCATGGTCCGACTTTCCGTTGCCCGCCGCGGGCGAGGCTGCGTATCAAAGGCCCGTAACCGGGGTTTGTGCGCCGCTAGCCGAGGCAGCAAGGCTAGGCTCATGTTGCAACGCGGCGAGGGTTAGCGCAGGGCGCTTGGCGAAGCAAGTCAAACATTGGCGAGAATGCGGCATTGTCTAAAGCATTTCCGCCGTTTTTCGCCTGCCCCACACGGTTTCGCCGCGTTTCATGAGCGGACTTAACGCATAAAATCGGTGTGTAAAGAGTTACCTCCGCCCTGTCATCGTCCTGTCAGGAGAGGTTGCGGCCGCGAAGCCTGTCGGGTGGCGCGGCCGGAAACGAAACGCTACGTCTTGTGTATATTGGACACGCGAATTCGGCAAAGCCCATGAGAAAGCAGCGACTCACGCCCGCCGAGGTGCGGCGAATTGCCCTCGGAGCCCAGGGGTTTTCCACTGCTGCGCCGGCAAACGGTGTGGAGAGGCAGCATCTAAGGCGCACGCTTGCACGAACCGGCCTTCTGCAGATCGACTCGGTGAATGTCGTCGCGCGCGCCCATCTGATGCCGCTTTATGCGCGACTCGGCCCCTACCCTGTCGAACTTCTGGAGCGCGCCCAGTCCAGAAAGCCGCGCATGCTCTTTGAATACTGGGCGCATGAAGCTTCCCTCCTCCCTGTGGAGACACAGCCCCTGATGCGCTGGCGCATGGAGCGGGCGGCGCGCGGCCAGGGTGTCTACAAGGGGCTCGTGCGTTTCGCCCGTGAAGAACACGCCTTCATTGAGCATGTATATGAGCGCGTCGCAGACGAAGGCCCGATTGCCTCCTCGGCTTTCGGCGGCGACCGGGGCGATGGGGGCTGGTGGGGCTGGAGCAAGACCAAGAAGGCGCTGGAATGGCTGTTCTGGTGCGGCCGCATCACCACGCATTCACGCCGCCCGAGCTTCGAGAGGCTCTACGATCTGCCCGGGCGCGTGCTGCCGCAGAGCGTGCTCGACACGCCCACTCCACGCGAAGACGATGCGCAGCGCGCGCTGGTGGAGATTGCCGCACGTGCACTGGGTGTCGCCACCGAACCGGACCTGCGCGACTATTTTCGCCTGAAACCGGCCGACTCGCAGGCCCGCGTTGCAGAACTGGTGGAGGCCGGCGCGCTGCTGCCGGTCGAGATTACGGGCTGGCGCAACACGGCCTATCTGCACCGGGACGCAAAGCTTCCGCGTCGCATCGACAGGCCCGCCCTGCTCTCGCCCTTCGATCCCGTGGTCTGGGAGCGCGACCGCGCCGAACGCATCTTCGGCTTCCGCTACCGCATCGAGATCTACACGCCGGCCCACAAGCGCGTGCATGGATATTACGTGCTGCCGTTTCTCATGGGCGACCGTATCGTCGCCCGCGTCGACCTGAAGGCCGACCGCGCAAAACGCACGCTTCTGGTCCAGGCGGCCCATGCCGAACCGCATGCGCCGGCAGAAACGGCGGAGGTCTTGTCTTGTGAACTACAGCGGTTCGCCAACTGGCTGGAACTGGAGAGCGTTTCCATCATGGAGCGAGGTGATCTTGCCTCTGCTCTCATCGCGTACAAAAAGGCGGCCTGACGCCACGGAATTTGCTTAGGGTCAGGACCCATTAATATGGCCGCAATGGTCGGCCTGATTTGTGCGGATACGCGAAGCAAGGCTGCAGGAAGACTTCATGTCTTTCAAAGCTTTGCGACAAAGTAGCCCGTGCAAATCAGGCTGATCCGAAGGACGCTCGATAGACCGGCGACCTGCGGCGTCAAATCCCTTGACCGGGGGAAGACCCCGCTCTGCGGGCTTTTCCTGGCATCTCTTGGTCTATCGAGCGCCATTGCGGCCATATTAATGGGTCCTGGCCCTAGCCGGAACGGTTTCAGGAAACAGAAAATGCAACCTCCGGCTATCTTACTGTCAAATCCACGCTCTTTTTTTGGCCCTTTTCACAACGCTTTATACGCGAGAGAAGCAAAAAGCCGCTCTTTACGCGACATTTGTTCAAATCCGGAAATTGGTGTCTTTTTTCAATCTTTGGATGAAGCCGACGGATACATGCGCCCTGCACAAACCCGCGCAAAACCGGGCATCGAGGCGCAGAGCATTCTCCCGCAATCATTACTTGCATAACCTTGAGTTGTCCTGTAGATTGTTGAAATATATTTATCTAGGGTTGCTTTCAATTTCAAATTAAACCCCAGATTGCATAGACCTATACTACAAGTTTATAGCTCGCTTTATTCTTTGTTTAATTTTGCTCCTGAATCCTGATGCCGGGCTTGGGAGTATTGGAATGACAAAAAGAATTATCAGAAAATTTCTGGACCGATCAGACGGCACGGCAGCTCTCGAATTCGCGATCATCGCACCTGTGTTTTTCCTGACGGTCTTCTCGATGATCGCCTATGGCATCTATCTGAGCGCATCGCACTCCTGCAACAGGTGAGCGCCGACGCGGCGCGAGCGGCGGTTGCCGGTCTTTCCCAGACCGAGCGGCAGACAATCGCACGCGACTTCATTGAGCAGTCGATGATGGACCACCCGTTCATCAATGCCGAGAAGTTCAACATCGATGTCGCTGACGATGCCGGTAATCCAAACCAGTTTACGGTAACCGTCAAATACGACTCCAGCGATCTGCCGATCTGGTCGCTCTATTCATATGCGATGCCGGACAAGGAGATTGTCGGTTTCTCGACCATCCGGCTCGGAGGCCTCTGAGATGCGGGCGCTGCTTCCCCTCGCCCGCCGCTTTGTGAGAGACACCAGGGCCAATGTCGCGACGCTGTTCGCGCTCTTCCTGCCGATCATGATCGGCTGCCTGGCGCTTGCAGTGGATTATGGCAATCTCACGCTTCAGGACCGCAAGCTGCAAAAGGCGGCGGACCTTGCCTCCATCGTGGCGGCGGCAGACATCGTCAACGCGGAAGAAGCGGTGGCGAAGTTCTTCGCGCTCAACAACCACAACATTGCAGTCGAGACCGAAGACGGCCTCCTGCTTGATGAGCGATATCTGACGGAAGAAGAGTATATCGACCAGCAGAAGCGCGGCGTCGCCAGGCTTGTACGTGGTCGCTACTATCCCGACCCGTCAATCGCCGCAAATCTGCGCTTTGTGGAGATGGAGACCTCGCCGGACGCCGCCAAGGTGACGATCCGGAAGGAAGGCAACATCTATTTCGGGTCTCTCTTCACCGATGCGCCCGAGCTCTTCGCCGTTGGAACGGCCTCGTCGGAGAAACTGGCCGGCTTTTCGGTCGGCTCCCGCCTCGCCAGCCTGAACGGAGGCATTCTCAACAGCCTTCTTGGCGGCCTTCTGGGCACAACGATCTCACTCAAGGCGATGGACTATGAGGCGCTGCTCGACGCGGATGTCGATGTGCTCGCCTTCATGCAGACACTGGCGACAAGGCTGGACCTGACCGCCCTCACCTATGACGAGATCCTGGCAACGGATCTGACGCTGCCGCAGCTTCTGTCCACGATCCGGCTGACAAGCGGCGTTCCGCCCACGGTGCAGACCGTGCTCAAGACGCTTGAGACAGCCACGTCCAAAAACGCCGAAACGATCCGGCTGGACCGCATCCTCAATCTCGACGCCAAGAATGCCCTGACACTGGCGACAGATGCGCCATGGGACATGAAGATCGGCGTTCTGGAGATCATCACGGCGGCAGCGGCACTCGCCAATGGCGAAAACCAGATTGCCGTCGACACGGGGCTCAGCCTGCCGCCACTGACGAATCTTTCCGTCAGCCTGGCGATCGGCGAACCGCCGGTGGGTACGCCAAGCCACGCGCTCGGCCCTATCGGAACCGCCGTAAGAACGGCGCAGACCCGGCTGAAGGTCTCGTTTGAACTCGACATCAACCTGATCGTCCTGCGCACCAGGCTTCGCGTGCCGCTCTATGTGGAAGTCGCCCATGCCGAGGCGCGGCTTGCCGACATTCAGTGCAGCCCTTCCTCGCCCAACAGCGGCAGCGTCACCATCGACGCCATGCCCGGCGTTCTGGAAGTGGCGCTCGGCGAGGTGGATGACAGCGTTCTGTCGACATTCTCGGAGGAAGCGCGCGTGACCCCGGCCAAGATGATCGATGTCGACGGGCTGCTCTCCATCTCGCTCGAAGGCATGGCCCATATCGAGGGACAGAACCTGCGCCCGTCGCGGCTTCGGTTTTCCGATTCCGACATTCATCAGGCGCGTGTGAAGAGTGTGTCCACGCGCAACCTTCTGGGCTCGGTGACCGGCTCGCTGCTCGAAAACCTGGAACTCGAGGCAAAGGTTCTGGGCGGCTCGCTGCTGGGCGGCACGCTCCTGAACGGCCCTCTGGTGCAGGGAACCGTGAAAACGCTTCTGGCGGGCCTGACAGCCCCCATCGACGAACTTCTCTACAATGTGCTGGCGCTTGCCGGCGTGAAAATCGGCGAAGCCGATGTTCGGGTCACCGGTGTCAGCTGCGAACGGCCGGTCCTAGTTCAGTAATTACCCAAGCAGACCGTCCAAAACTGCCCCGCAACCAGCGTTGCGGGGCTTTTTTTATTGAGCTTCACGCTGGCTTGCGGAAGTGCCGCACCAATGCCATCTGGACGCCGACGGGCACCGGTGCCACCTTCCAGACAATCGAGTGCAGTTTCGCAGAAAGAACAGACCATGAGCAGCGGCATCCATCACATCACGCTGATAACCCGCAAGGTGCAGGCCAATGTGGATTTCTATGCCGGTTTTCTGGGGCTGCGGCTGGTCAAGCAGACGGCGGGTTTCGAGGATGCCGAGCAGTTGCACCTGTTCTATGGCGACGCGGCCGGCACGCCGGGCTCGCTCGTTACCTTTCTTGTCTGGGAAGACGGTGCGCCGGGCCGCGCAGGCTATGGCCAGATCGGTGAGTTCGCACTCGCCATTCAACCGGAGAGCATCGGCTTCTGGCTGACGCGCGCGCTCGCCGCCGGCCTCAGGCCGGAGGGACCGCGCAACGAGCTGGGCGAACCCGTGCTGCGGCTGAAGGATCCAGACGGGATCATCATCAAACTCGTGGGCGTTGCCGGACTGCGCCATGCAGCCCCCTGGGCGGCTGACGGCATTCCGCCGGAACATGCAGTCGGCAATCTGCGCAGCGCGACGCTCTTCACCGAGGAGCAGGATCTGACCCGCGCCTTCTTCACCACGCATTTCGGCTATCGCCCCGGAATGAGCGACGGTGCCATCGAACGCCTTGTCTCCGAGACGGGCGACGCGCTTGATCTGCGCAATGTGCAGGGTTTCTGGTCAAGCGCGCCGGGCGCTGGCACGGTCGACCACATCGCCCTTCGCGCAACTTCCGAACAGGCGCTGGAAGCGACCGGGGCGAGCCTCAGGCGCAGCAATGCGACACCCACCACGATCCATGATCGCAAATATTTCACCTCGCTTTATGCCCGCGAGCCAGGCGGCGTTCTCGTCGAGATGGCAACCGATGCGCCGGGAATGGGCGTGGATGAGCCGCAGGAGACGCTGGGAAGCACGCTTTTCATTCCGCAGGCCCCGGCCGGGGATGAAGATGCCTTCCGCGTGGTGCTGCCGCAATTCGCGATGCCCGGCGAACCACGCGTGATCTATCGCGAGCTTCCATTCGTGCACCGTTTCCACACGCCAGAAGCGCCCGATGGCGGGCACATCGTGCTTCTGCATGGGTCCGGCGGCACGGAGACCAGCCTGATGCCGCTTGCCGCACGCACGGCCCCGCACGCCACGCTTCTGGGGGTGCGCGGGCGGGCCACCGAGGAAGGTGCAGCGCGCTGGTTCCGCCGCTTGCCACAAATGCGCTTCGATCAGGCCGACATTCGCTCCGAGGCGGAAGCCTTTGAAGCCTTCTGCGAAGGCGCTGCCGCCGCCTATGGGGTCAAAGCCTCCAACACGGTGCATATGGGCTATTCCAACGGAGCGAATTTTCTGGCCGCCTTCATGCGGCTTCACCCGGGCTGGGTGCGCAAAGCGGTGCTCATCCGTCCGATGGATGTGCTGGAGGAATCACCAGAGGCCGATCTTACGGGCGTTGAGGTGTTGATGGTCGTCGGTGCGGAAGACCGCCTGACCCGGCAGCCGCAGGCCCTGTGCGACACGCTCAGCACCGCCGGCGCGACGGTGACCGTGGAAACGGTGGCGGCAGGCCACTTCCTGACCGAGGCAGACGACCCGGTGGTGCAGTCCTGGCTGGAGACCCATACCCCATGACCGTTGAGACCGCAGACGCCCGAAACAGCCCCGGACCGGCCATTGCCACCATTTGCCTTGGCGTGCTTTGCCTTGTGTTCAACGACGCCATGGCGAAATGGCTTACCGCGCATTATGGCCCGCTGCACATCGTGTTCTGGCGCAACATTCTGGCCGTGCCAATGATCGCCGCCTTCATCATCGCCACGCAGGGCCTGCCGGCGATCCGCACGCGGCATCTGGCCGTCCACGCGGCCCGTGGCTTCGTGATGGTGCTTGGAAGCTACGCTTTCTTTCGCGGCCTCGCCACGCTGCCGCTGGCCGAAGCCACATCGCTGGTCTTTGCCGCCCCGATCTTCATCACCGCGCTCTCGGTGCCGCTTCTGCGTGAGCATGTGGGCTGGCGGCGCTGGCTGGCCGTGTGCGTCGGCTTTGCCGGTGTTCTGGTGATTGTGCGACCGGGGGCGGAAGCCTTCCAGCCAGCCTCGCTGTTTATCGTCGGCACGGCCTTCTGCTACGCGCTGTTCATGATCAGCGCGCGCTGGGTCGGACGCGAGGAGAATGTCTGGACGATGATGTTCTATGTGGCGCTGTTTCCGCTCATCTACGCCACGCCCGTGGTGGCGATGGACTGGCAGCCGCTTGCGCTTGATCACCTGCCGCTTTTCCTCGGCATGGCGGTGTTCGGCTCCATCGGCATAACGCTGATCGGCCATGCGTTCCGCCTCGCCCCTGCCGCCATCGTCGCGCCCTTCGATTACACCGCGCTTCTTTGGGCAAGCCTGCTGGGCTGGCTGGTCTGGGGCGAACTGCCCGACGGCTGGACCTATGTGGGCGCGGCCATCATCATTGCCAGCGGCGTCTATATCGTTCTTCGCGAAACCCGTATGGCGCGCAAATAGGCGCGCCGGCGGGGCTTCTGTCAGATCGCCGTGGCGCGCAGGATGAGCGCCGGCATGTCGAACACCACAGAACCATCCGCCTGCCTGAAGGGTGCGAGCGCTGCCTCGCTCTCTTCAAGAAGCCGTTCGAACTGCTGGTCATCGAGCAGACCGCCAAGCGTCCACACACAGGCGCGTTCCGTTGAAACGAGCGCGCCGATGGATTTGAACCGGACCTGTGCGTTGTGGCGAACCACGGACGCGTCACGCAGACCCGCCTCGTGACACAGGGTTTCGAGCGCGCAAGCGTCTCCGAGTGCGAATGGTGCGCGGAAAGCGTCTCCCGTCGCCTTTCCGAACAGACGGTCGAGCAAGCCGGCGAATGTGTCGTAAGCGGGCGAATGCGTCAGCGCATCGCAAACGGCGACAGCCATGCGCCCGCCGGGCCGGAGGACACGCCGCATTTCACGCAGGGCCGCTACCCTGTCATCGAAGAACATGAGACCGAACTGGCTCACCACCGCATCGAAGTCGGCATCCGAGAATGGCAGCGCCTCGGCACGGCCTTCCACCCAGACGATCGCCGTCTTCTTGCTGCGGGCCACCGCCAGCATTTCGGGATTGGCGTCGAGCCCGACCACCGCGCCGGAAGGCCCCGTGCGGGACGCGGCAGCCAGCGTCAGCGCGCCCGTGCCGCAGGCGACATCAAGAACGCGGTCTCCGCCCTGAATGCCTGCCTCTCCGGCGACAATCGGCCCCCATTGGGCAAACAGAGCCGGCACAAACCGCTCATCATAGATCCGTGCGGGTGAGGTTTCCCGGTCGAGCAGGGTCATGGAGAGCCTCCTTTCAGGCGCTTCGCATCCAGCCATTTGGCCGATCAGCCTGTGCGAGGGTATTCTGGGCCCATGGCGCAAGCCCATGACCGCACGTCTGCAATGCTTGCCGGATCGTCCAGAACCGGGCGCCGGCAGGGAGAACTGCGCGCCGGTGTCGGGACACCGCTTCTCTGCACCCAGAGCGGAACCGACCCGCTCTCTGATGTTCTGCGCGCGGTGAGGCTGACGGGGGCGGTGTTTCACCGCGTGGAAGCAAGCTTTCCATGGGGCGTGGAGATACCCGACAGCACGCTCTACAGACCCATCATTCTGCCGCAGGCGCAGCACGTGATTTCCTACCACATCATTCTGGAGGGCAACGGCTTTGTCTGCATGCCCGGCAGCGAACCGGTGCGGTTTGAGGCCGGGGACATTCTGCTTCTGGCCGGCGGAACCCGCTACGCGCTTCTGAGTACGCCCGGGCAGAAGCCGGAATATGACGAACCGGCCACGACGGCGTTTTTCAGGGAATGGATGAACGGGACACTGCCCTTCGTGACACGGGAGGGTGGCGGCGGCGAAGGCGGAACGGCCTATATATGCGGTTTTCTCGGCTGTGACACACGCCCGTTCAACCCGGTTCTGTGTGCCCTGCCCCCACTGACCAGAATCAAATGGGCCAGAATCAAATGGGCAGGACACGAAGGGGCCGGCCTGCTCGGCCAGTTGATCGAGCTCACACTGGCCGAAAGCGGCCTGCCCGGCCCGGGTGGCGAGGCGATACGCCTGCGCCTGTGCGAACTGATCTTCGTGGAAGTGATGCGCCTTTGCCTGCAGTCACTGCCGGCGCATGAAAAAGGCTGGCTGTCCGGCCTGCGCGATCCGTCGGTCGGCACGGTTCTGGCGCTGCTGCACGCGCAACCCGCAAAGCACTGGACGCTCGACACGCTGGCCGCAGAGGCAGGGGTGTCGCGCGCTGCGCTGGCCGCGCGCTTTGCCCATCTCATGGGTCACGGCCCGATGCATTATCTCGCCCTGTGGCGCATGCAGCTCGCCGCAAACCGTCTTTCAGACAGTTCCTTGAAGGTGGCTGCCATCGGGCGTGACGTTGGCTACGCATCGGAGGCCGCCTTCAGCCGCGCCTTCAAGAAAGCCACGGGACTTTCTCCATCCGCCTGGCGCAATCGATAGGGCCAGCATTGGAGCGAGGCGCTCAAGCGTGTATGATACAGGCTTCCCGCCACACGGCAGGCTATCAACACAAACACCGTGTGGCCCAAGTGGAGGAGATCATGAAACGCCTTGCACTCATTGCCGCGCTCGCCCTTTTCATGCCGGCCAGCGCGCTCGCAAACTCATGCCCGATCCTGATGTCGGAAATCGATGAGGCGATGCAGGTCGCATCGCTGTCGGACGGCGACAGGGCGCGTGTGGAAGAACTGCGCGCACAGGGTCAGGTCCAGCACGAGGCCGGTGACCACGCGGCTTCCATGCAGAGCCTCGGAGAAGCGAAACGCATTCTCGGCCTCTGATGCATGTGACGCCTCTAATGTAAGTGACAACGTGATTGTGCGCCGGCTGGAAAGCCGGCCCGGCGCACCGAACGATGCAACACAGGGCGCGGGCCTGCTTCCAGACAACAAAAAAGCGGGCCTGAGCCCGCTTCCTTCGTTCCCGTGACTTTCGAGGGTGCCGGTACCTTCATGGTCACCACACGGTCTTCCGGGTCGAATACAGCAACCGGTCGGGGAACCTCACCACATATCTTGCAGGACGTCCCGCGCCGGCCCGGCTGCCGACCACGCTGATATGGGGAGGCAGCCTGAGCCTTTCAAGCCCGGAAAGAGAATGGCGTCAGCTATTGGGCGGCAATCACCTCTTCCTCGCCCTCTCCTTCAGCATCCGCCTGCTCGCCTTCAGCCTGTTCACCGTCCGGCTGTTCCTGCGCTTCAGCCTCAAGGCTTTCGCGCACCTCGTCGATCTTGCCTTCCGCCTCGCCAACGCCGAGCAGGTCTTTCGCCCAGCTCAGCATTTCGTCGTCGACATAGGCGTCAGCGCCATACTCTTCGACACGGTTGGGATTGGCCGCCGCCAGAAGCGCTTCGGTGAGCGCCTGATCGTCGGTCTCGCCTTCATAGGCGTCGGCCCTGGCCTGCGCTTCATCGAGATCGCCTTCCACCTCCACGAGCGAAGCATAGGCGTCGCTGGCAAGCGCATCCTCAAGTGCTGCGCGTTCGGCCTCGAGCAGTGCGGCGTCCTCCTCGGAAAGCGCTTCTGCATCGACGGCATCGAGTGCATCAAGACGCGCCTCGAGTTCTTCGGTGCCGAGACCCTGATAATCGAACCCGTCATGAGCTTCGATGCCGGCGGTCATCGCCTGAACGGCCTCAGCGGCTGCGGCAGCCCTGGCTTCCAGTTCCTCGATATCGGCCCCGAGCATCTCGGCCTCCGCCGATGCAAGAACATAGGCCCGGATCGCCGTCATGCGCGGGTCACTGGCGTTCAGATAGGCATGATAGTTGCGGTTCAGCGAATTCAGCCCCGCGAGCTTGGCGTTGAAGTTGCGCGGACGTTCCGGCCGCGCCTGCGGCACCGGTGCGCTTGCCGGCAGAACCTGAGCGGGGCGGTAGGCGCGCGCCGTGCGGGTTTTCTGCTTGGAAGCAGGCCGCGCCGCGCGCTGCGCCTTTCCTGGCGCTTCTCGTTTGCCGCCAAAAGCGTTGCGCGCAGCACCGACGACATTGTCGATGAAACCGCCAATGCCTTTGTTGCCCTGACCGCGCGCGTTCTGGTTTGCGCGTTCCGATGCGCGCCGGACGCCGGAGCGCGCAGCGCCATTGCCGCCGCCATGGGATTTGCCGGCCTGGCTCTTGCCGCTGCCGCCCCCATGCCCGCCGCCATGCCCGCCGCCGTTTCCACCACCATTGCCGCCGCCGTTTCCGCCACCGTTGCCACCGCCATTTCCGCCGCCCTTGGCGAGCGCATCGACCGAGAAGGCCGATGGCGACAGGTTGGAGCCGGACAGCATGACAGGCGCGGCCATGAGCGCGGAAGCGCAGGCCAGAGTGATGGCTAAACGGGACAGCATGGCAATCTCCTCGACAGAATCTTCGCCCGGAGGTTAGCCGGCGTTCAGTAACCGCCGAAATAACGATTTATGTGGGAATCAAAACAAACTCGAACATCCGGTCGCCAGGCAGCCGGGCCTGCGCATTTCTCAGGCAGCATCCTCGTCGCGATGCAGCTGATGAACCTCGATGCGGTTGCGCCCCAGATCCTTCGCCCGGTAGAGCGCGCCGTCGGCCTTCTCCAGAAGGGTATCCAGATCCACGGATGCGCCTTCGCTCGCGGCAAGCCCGACGCTCAGCGTGACGGTCAGGGAGATCGTGTCGTCGTTGAGGGTCATGGTCTGGGCGAAGACGCTGCGAATTCGCTCTGCCACCTCCAGCGCCTCGCTGCGGCGGCATTTGGAAAGAAGAACCGCAAATTCCTCGCCGCCCACCCGGCCGACAATGTCGTTGCGGCGCAGGCAGGCATTGATGCGGGCAGCCGCGATGGCGATCACCTGATCCCCGGCCGCGTGCCCGTATCTGTCATTGATCGCCTTGAAGTGGTCGATGTCGATCATCAGGGCCGCAAAGGGCTGGGAGAAGCGGTTGAGCGAGCGGATGGCTGTCGCCGCTTCTTCCTGAAACGCCCCGCGGTTGAAAACGCCGGACAGCGTGTCGTGGGTCGCAAGATGCGAGAGCTCGCCGATAAGCCGCTTCTGCTTCGCCATGGCGCTCGCCAGCATCATCGGCGCAAGCGCAATCAGGCTGACGCCGAGCCGCATGGAAATCAGCCCGCTCTCGGTCGTCACATCCACCACATTGGGGAAATAGCCGGCCGACAGCGCCAACAGGCTCCAGAAGCTGAAGATCGAAGTCAGAAGCACGGTGAGGAAGCGCGGATAGACGATGGCGCTCCAAAGCAGAGCCGGAACCGGGAACGCGATGGCGCCCGGCCCGCCGATCTGCACGCTGACCGCGCAGGATGCGACGAGCGCCAGCGCCGGAAGCGTCAGGCGCAGCAGATCCATGCGCGATGCGCTTTTGGGAAGCGACACCCGGCGGGCGGTCAGCATGACCGGGAGAATGGCCACGTAATTGGCGAATTCCGTGACGAACCAGAAGGACCAGCCGCCAAGCGAGGAGCCGCCGAACAGAACCGGATTGGCAACCGCGCCCACCAGGCCTGCAAGGAAAGCCCCGAATCCGATGGCCGCGACCATCAGAGGAATCGATTCCGGCGTTTTCAGGCGGATCGTGTCACGCGAATAGCGCCGCAGCAGAAAATAAGCGCCGCCAACACCGACAAGATTGGCGGCTGTGAGAATCAGCGTCTTGAACAGGGTCGAGCCGGTCAGAAGGTCTGCCGCGAGGAAGCCCAGCGTCGCCATGCCCCAGCCAAACGGCGTCGCGGTCGCCGGAAAGCGCAACAGCATTCCCAGCATGATCGCATTCGCGGGCCAGACGGTCGCCAGAAAATCGACGGGGCGCGTATAGATGCCGACAAGACAGGCGCACAAGACCACCGCGCCGATCAACAGCGCTGCCGGCACTTGCCCGAACCCCGGGACTGCCGTTTGCGCCCCACTGGCTTCCCGCCCAATCAGCACAGATACGAACTCCATCTACAATCGAAGATCAGGGTATCGGCCAAAACTCACCCTCCGGTTAAGAGGTCGGCTAACGAACTGACTGTGGCGATCTGTGGAGGTTATGGTTAATCGGCTTATGCAGATTCCATTAAATTTAGAGGCATAGGCTGGCGGATTATGAGACCGAGCCAACTAATAGCCTTTTTGTTTCGCGCTGCCCTGCTTCTGTCGCCGGCGACGATCGCGGTCCTTACCTTCATTTATCTGGTGCAGACCGCCGAACAGCGCGACATTCCGCCGAGCGTCGACAGAATCCACACGGCAACGATCCGCTGACGCCCCTGCCCTGACAGGACGACATGGAATCGCAGATTGCCGGCTTGCGTGGCCGACCCGGGAGTGAATCGGCGTCAGATCAGAAAAATCAGAGAAAAGCGGCCCGCCCGTGCGTGCCTGCGAATCGCACATGGCGATTCGTGCGCAGAGCAAGCGATTGGACCAAAAACCGATAACCGGCTCAATTGAGAGCGGTGCGATAATCTGCTTTGAAATCAGGAAGAAGAAGCCATTTGGCAGAGAGTGTATTTCACTCTTTAGCGCGGCCGCCACTTCTCCAGGGAGAGGAGAAGTGGCGCGAGTGACGGGGCTCGAACCCGCGACCTCCGGCGTGACAGGCCGGCACTCTAACCATCTGAGCTACACCCGCGCTTGAGGCGCTCTGCCGTGGCAGCAACGCGTCGATGAGCGCTGAATTAGGGGGTTCTTGCGGGAGTGTCAAGCGCCCCAAACCCACTTTGTGAAACTTTCTTGATCTTATTCGAATTCGCTCTGAAAAAGCTCTTTTCCACTTGCGATCCGATCGCGAAGCACCTAAAGGAAGCGGCTTGGAATGGGCGATTAGCTCAGTTGGTAGAGCGCTTCGTTTACACCGAAGATGTCGGGAGTTCGAGTCTCTCATCGCCCACCATTCCCTCCCTCACTTTTGCGCTTTTCCTGCCCCGCCATACGCGGACTTTCAGGCTATGAGTGCTGTTTTTCCCGCATGGAGCCGGTGTGGCTGAGATTCGCAAAGCCCGGAAAGACGATCTGGTCGATCTGATCGAGATCTGGCGGGGCTCGGTGCGTGCGACTCACGATTTTCTGGCCGAATCCGACTTCCGCGCCATCGAACGGGACGTCTCGGAAAAATATCTGCCCTGCGCGTCTCTCTGGGTTGCCGTTGATGAGCGCGATTCTCCACTGGCCTTCATGGGAATCGACAAATCGCACATCGACAGCCTGTTTGTGGCCACTGAGGAGCGCGGCAAGGGGCTTGGCAGGCTTCTCATTACCCATGCCCGCCAAATCGCCGGGAATCGCCTCACGCTGGACGTGAACGAGCAGAACGGGCAGGCGCTCGCCTTTTACCGCAGAATGGGCTTTGCGGTGCATGCACGCTCGCCACGGGACGGTGGAGGCCGTCCTTACCCGCTCCTGCATATGACACTGCGCGCGGTCTGAGGCGCCCGACGCCCGAGCAGGCTGCCGGATCACTGCGAATCTTCCCTATGAGCGAATTCAGGCGTTTCTCACCACCCGCACAAGAATCACAGCGCTACGTTGATGGGCTGAACGATTCTATCGGTATTTCTCGGTATCGGCGTCGGTCCACGGGCGGATGAGAATCGTCGCCGCATCATCGTCGCCCTCAACGCGATAGGCAGCCGGATGCACTCCCGCCGCATCATCCTCAAGCCTGCAGAGAACCTTCTCGACAAAACGCGAAAAGTCACCGCTTTCCTCAACGAGTTCCGCCGTCAGCGCAAGCTGGCAGTCATGCCCCTTCTTCCTGATGTAGAAAGCGTATTCGGCAGCCTCATCTGGCCGCAGATCGCGCGACATGGAAAATAATACCGGCTCGAGTTCCCGGAAATCATCCGCCAGCGCCGGGCCTGACAGGATCGCGGCCGCCACAGCCACCAATATGCGCTTCATCATCGCCCCTCCCCGACCGCAAACAATGCGCTGCATAATGCAGATCGCCCACCCTGCGGCAAGCCCAGCGGTCAAGCGGAGAGACTGAGGCAGCACAAGATCGGGGGACGGAGGGGAAGGACAGGCCACGCCAACGGGCAGGCGGGCAACTGAACAGCAGACAAAAGAAAAGCCGGGTCGAAACCCGGCTTTTCTTGTATTCCCAAAAGGGCGCAATCAGGCGTTGACTGCGTCCTTGAGGCCTTTGCCGGCCGAGAACTTCGGCACGTTGCGGGCCGGGATCTGAACTGCGGCACCGGTCTGCGGGTTGCGGCCGGTGGAAGCCTCACGCCGAGAAACGGAGAAGTTTCCGAAGCCGACGAGGCGCACGTCCCCACCCTTCTTGAGTTCGCCTTCGATAACGGCAAAAACCGCATCGACCGCGGACTGGGCGTCGCCCTTGGAGAGGTTGGCCTCTTCTGCGACTGCGGATACGAGCTCGTTCTTGTTCATGTAATTACCCCTTCCTGATAAGGACCAAGTGATGCGACTCACTCAGCTCGAGGCAGTCTAGGGAGAACAAGTGTCCCAACCAAGCAAGAAATGATCAAAAACTACTCGCAAACCCATGTTTTCCGGGGTTTTCGACAGAAAAGCCGGGCACGAAGCCCGGCTTTTGTCGATTTTAGCGAAATTACGGCCACAAAGTGGCGCAATCCCTTGTGCTGCACCGGCTCGACCGCTTTGCCGAACCGGTTCAGGGCAAGCCGTCAATGGGCGACGGCGGGCCCCTCATTTCCAACGCCAACCTTGCTGGCCGGCTCCGCAGGCTCGACCCATTCAATCGGCTCGGGCATCCGCACGAGAGCATGTTCCAGCACCTCGCCGACGCGGCTGACGGGCACGATCTCGAGACCGTTCTTCACGTTCTCGGGAATGTCAGCCAGATCCTTGGCGTTCTCTTCGGGGATCAGCACCTTCTTGATGCCGCCGCGCAGCGCCGCCAGGAGCTTTTCCTTCAGACCGCCAATGGGAAGCACACGGCCACGCAGGGTGATCTCGCCGGTCATGGCGATATCCTTGCGCACCGGGATGCCGGTCATGATCGACACGATGGAGGTCGCCATGGCAACACCGGCCGACGGGCCATCCTTGGGCGTCGCGCCTTCCGGCACGTGCACGTGGATGTCCTTCTTGTCGAACACGGGCGGCTCGATGCCGAAATCGACCGCGCGCGAGCGGACGTAAGACGCCGCTGCGGAAATCGATTCCTTCATCACGTCACGCAGATTGCCGGTGACAGTCATCTTGCCCTTGCCCGGCATCATGACGCCTTCGATGGTCAGAAGCTCGCCGCCAACCTCGGTCCAGGCCAGACCGGTGACCACACCGACCTGATCCTCGCCCTCGGCCTGACCGAAGCGATAACGCTGAACGCCCAGATAGTCGGCCAGATTGTCCTCGGTCACTTCGACCTTTTCCTTGCCGCCGTCCTTCTTGGCGTTGCGCAGGATCTCCGTCACCGCCTTGCGGGCAAGCTTCATCAGCTCACGCTCAAGGTTACGCACGCCCGCTTCGCGGGTGTAGGTGCGGATGATCTCGCGCAGCGCGCCGTCGGTCACCGAGAACTCCTGCGGCTCAAGCGCATGTTCGCGCACGGCCTTGGGCAGAAGATGCCGCTTGGCGATCTCCACCTTCTCATCCTCGGTGTAACCGGCGATGCGGATGATCTCCATACGGTCCATCAGCGCCGGCGGAATGTTCAGCGTGTTGGCCGTGGTGACGAACATCACGCTCGACAGGTCGTACTCAACCTCGAGATAGTGATCCATGAAGGTCGAGTTCTGCTCGGGATCGAGAACCTCGAGCAGGGCCGAAGACGGATCGCCACGGAAATCCATGCCCATCTTGTCGATCTCGTCGAGCAGGAAGAGCGGGTTGGACTTCTGCGCCTTCTTCATCGACTGGATGACCTTGCCGGGCATCGAGCCGATATAGGTGCGGCGGTGACCACGGATCTCGGCCTCGTCACGCACGCCGCCGAGCGCCATGCGGACATATTCGCGTCCGGTGGCCTTGGCGATGGACTTGGCGAGCGAGGTCTTGCCGACGCCGGGCGGTCCGACGAGGCACAGGATCGGGCCCTTGAGCTTCTTCTGACGGCTCTGCACCGCCAGATACTCGACGATCCGCTCCTTGACTTTCTCGAGACCGAAATGGTCCGTGTCGAGCACGTTCTCGGAAAATTCGAGATCGTTCTTGATCTTGCTCGGCTTCTTCCACGGAATGGAGAGCAGCCAGTCGAGATAGTTGCGCACCACGGTGGCCTCTGCCGACATGGGCGACATGGTCTTGAGCTTCTTCAGCTCGGCCTCGGCCTTCTCGCGCGCTTCCTTGGAGAGCTTCGTCTTCTTGATCCGCTCTTCGAGCTCGGCAGCCTCGTTGCGGCCGTCCTCGCCCTCGCCGAGCTCCTTCTGAATGGCCTTCATCTGCTCATTCAGATAGTACTCGCGCTGGGTCTTCTCCATCTGCCGCTTCACGCGGCTGCGGATACGCTTTTCCACCTGCAGCACGGAAATCTCGGCTTCCATGAAGCCCATGGCCTTTTCAAGCCGCTCGCGCACGGAGAGCGTGGCCAGCATTTCCTGCTTTTCGGGGATCTTGATCGCCAGATGCGAGGCAACGGTATCGGCCAGCTTCGAGTAATCCTCGATCTGGTTCGCCGCACCGACCACTTCGGGCGAAATCTTCTTGTTCAGCTTGACGTAATTCTCGAAGTCCGAGACCACCGAACGCGCCAGCGCCTCGATCTCGACCTGGTCTTCTTCCGGCTCGGGAAGCAGATCGGCCGTTGCCTCGTGAAACTCTTCACGATCGCTGAACTGCGAAACACGCGCACGCGACGTGCCCTCGACCAGCACTTTCACCGTGCCGTCGGGCAGTTTCAGGAGCTGCAGAACGTTAGCCAGCGTACCGATATCATAGATGCCACTCGGCTCCGGATCGTCGTCCGCCGCGTTCATCTGCGTCGCCAGCAGGATCTGACGCTCGGCGCCCATCACCTCTTCCAGCGCCTTGATCGACTTGTCGCGGCCGACGAAGAGCGGAACAATCATATGCGGGAACACCACAATGTCGCGCAGGGGCAACACGGGATACAGAGCACCACCAGCGGTCTTGGGGGTATCAGTCATGTTTCAGCCTTTCAAACCGCAGCCGCTCAAGAGCCAGCCGCGGACTTCAGTCTATCCGGCCAGAGCGTTATCCACCAGAAGCACCCGCATTGTCGCGCGATGCGTGAATGGAAACCACCCCACCTTTGCTCCCCCCTTAGTTGGAGACATGGACCGAGAAGATCAAGGGCTTACGCATGATGCGTGGGCCGGACACACAGCAAGCGCCCTTCAGGCTTCTCGATCTGGGCAAACGGTGGACAAGAACAGTGCAGACAACACAACGTCACCGAAGCGGAGCCCCGGTGACGCTGAAACGCTTTGCACATCGAAACGCCGAACAATCGTCAGGCGCTCGCATTGCCTTTTTCCTGCTCGCGCTCCGCATAGATGTAGAGCGGGCGAGCATTGCCGGCGACCACCTCATCGGAGATCACCACTTCCTGGACGCCTTCCAGCGCCGGCAGTTCGAACATCGTGTCGAGCAGGATCGCTTCCATGATCGACCGCAGGCCACGGGCGCCGGTCTTGCGCTCGATTGCCTTGCGGGCAATCGCGGCAAGCGCGTTCTCGTGGAAGGTCAGCTCGACATTCTCCATGTCGAACAGACGCTGATACTGCTTCACCAGCGCATTCTTGGGCTCGCTGAGGATCTGCACCAGTGCAGCCTCGTCGAGGTCCTCAAGCGTCGCCAGAACCGGCAGACGGCCAACGAATTCGGGGATGAGACCGAATTTCAGAAGATCTTCCGGCTCGACCTGGCGGAACAGCTCGCCCGTCGGGCGATCTTCCGGAGAGGCCACCGTCGCGCCGAAGCCGATGGAGGTCTTGCGGCCACGGTCGGAAATGATCCTGTCGAGGCCGGCAAAAGCGCCGCCGCAGATGAACAGGATATTGGCCGTATCCACCTGCAGGAACTCCTGCTGGGGATGCTTGCGACCGCCCTGCGGCGGTACGGAAGCGACCGTGCCTTCCATGATCTTCAGCAGCGCCTGCTGCACGCCCTCGCCCGAAACATCCCGCGTGATCGAAGGATTGTCGGACTTGCGCGAAATCTTGTCGATCTCATCGATATAGACGATGCCGCGCTGCGCCCGCTCGACATTGTAGTCGGCCGACTGGAGCAGCTTGAGAATGATGTTCTCGACGTCCTCGCCCACATAACCGGCCTCGGTCAGCGTCGTCGCATCGGCCATGGTGAAGGGCACATCGATGATGCGCGCCAGCGTCTGGGCCAGAAGCGTCTTGCCGCAACCGGTCGGGCCGATCAGCAGAATGTTGGACTTGGCGAGTTCGACCTCGGCATTCTTGGATGCGTGGGCCAGGCGCTTGTAGTGATTGTGGACGGCCACAGACAGCACGCGCTTGGCATGCGCCTGACCGATCACATAATCGTCCAGCACCTCGATAATTTCCTGCGGTGTGGGCACGCCCTCGCGCGACTTCACCATCGAGGATTTGTTTTCCTCGCGGATGATGTCCATGCACAGTTCGACGCACTCGTCACAAATGAAGACAGTGGGTCCCGCAATAAGCTTGCGGACTTCGTGCTGGCTTTTGCCGCAGAAGGAGCAGTACAGCGTGTTCTTGGAGTCTCCGCTGCCGTTGCTGGCCTTGCTCATGTCTTACGTCCTTTCACTACCACCGGCAGGTCGACCCGCACTTGCCGGGCGGTCATGGTGCCTCGGAACACGATAGCCCCGGGCGGTCCACGCTCTGTCCTCGAAACGAAACACAAATCCGAAAACGCGGCAACCATACCGAGCCCCTGTCCAGACCTTGGATCTGGAAACTCAATATAGACTTAACGTAGGCGTTCACACACCGGCTGCAAACACAAAAATGTGACGGAAATGACGCAATCGGCGGCAAATGCCGGCCAAACCGCGCCATGCCCGGCACAAGGCCGGGCAGACCGATTGCAAAAGCCGCGTTCCGAATCAGGATTCGGCTGCTTTCTCGGGCGTGTCGCGGGAGCTGACGACCTTGTCGATCAGGCCAAACTCCTGCGCCTCGTCCGAGGTCATGAAATGATCGCGGTCAAGCGTGCGCTCGATCGTGTCGTAATCCTGCCCGGTGTGCTGGACATAGACCTCGTTCAGACGACGCTTCAGCTTGATGATGTCCTGCGCGTGGCGCTCGATATCGGACGCCTGGCCCTGGAAGCCGCCCGAAGGCTGATGCACCATGATGCGCGCGTTCGGCGTCGCAAAGCGCATGTCCTTGTGGCCGGCGCACAGAAGCAGCGACCCCATCGACGCAGCCTGGCCGATGCACAGCGTGGAGACCGGCGGCTGGATGAACTGCATCGTGTCGTAGATGGCCATGCCCGACGTCACCACGCCACCCGGCGAGTTGATGTAGAGCGCGATCTCTTTCTTCGGGTTCTCTGCCTCGAGGAAGAGGAGCTGCGCACAGACCAGCGAGGCCATGCTATCCTCGATCGGGCCGGTGATGAAGATAATGCGCTCCTTGAGGAGGCGCGAGAAGATGTCGTAAGCCCGTTCACCCCGGTTCGTCTGCTCGACGACCATGGGCACCAGATTCATGGCGGTATCGACGGGATTCGGCATGAAAACACCTTTCGGTTTGAGGTCGCACGCCCGATTGGCTGGCGCACGCAAAAGCGGCAGAATCGTTTGGTTCAACGGGATAGATATGATGCCCCATTCCCCCGACGCAAGAGCAAGCCTTTATCTTGATGATCGCCGGCGTCCGATTCGCCGGTTCTGACAGGCCCATACCGCGCCCTGCGCGCGACGCAATGTACCCATCGGGGGCCCCTTGAGGCGCCCATCAAGCCGGACCGCACCATCATGCCCCAAAGACCAGCCCACCTCCTCTACGATCATGATCGCAAAGCCGTTCGGCTCGATCCGCACGATCCGGACTTCGTTCAGGATCCCTACCCGGCCTATGCCTATCTGCATGCCCATGCGCCCGCGTTCTTCTGGGACGACTTCGGCTTCTGGTGCCTGACCGACTATGAAAGCGTCAACCGCGCCCTGCGCGACCGGCGCCTTGGACGCGAGCAACCCGCCGACCAGAAGCCCGACCCGGCCACGCGCACGCATCTGAAGCATTTCGACGCCATCGAGGCCAACTCGATGCTTGAGATCGAGCCGCCCGTGCACACGCGGCTCAGGAAGCTCGTCAACCGCGCCTTCGTCTCACGCCAGGTCGAGCGGCTGCGCCCCCGCGTAGAGACGCTCTGCCACACGCTGATCGACGGTTTTGAGAAGACCGGCGAAGCGGAGCTGCTTGAAGCCTATGCAACGCCCATTCCGCTGGTGATCATCACGGAGATGCTGGGCGTGCCCACGGATATGGGGCCGCAGCTCGTGGAATGGTCGCATCGCATGGTCGCCATGTATATGCACGGCTCTGACGAAGAGACGCAGCGCAGCGCCGATGAGGCCGCGCGCGACTTCGCCGCCTTCATCCGCGACTACGCCAGAAAGCGCAGCGCCACACCGGGCGATGATCTGCTGAGCCTGCTCATCGCCGCGCAGGAAGATGGCGAACGGCTGAGCGAGGATGAGCTTGTCTCTTCGGCCATTCTTCTTTTGAACGCAGGGCATGAGGCAACCGTGCACCAGCTGGGCAACGCCGTATCGACCCTGCTGGCGCAGGGCGGCGATCCGCGGCGCTTCTTCGGCTCCGACGCGGATGCGGCGGCAACGGTGGAGGAATGCCTGCGCTACGATCCGCCGCTGCACATGTTCACCCGCTATGCCTATGAGACGGTGGAGGTCGCTCCGGGCCTGACCCTGAAGCCCGGCGAGACGGTCGGCCTGCTCCTGGGCGCAGCCAACAACGACCTGACGGCTTTCGAGGAGCCGCGCAGTTTCCGCCCCGGTCGCCCCGACCAGAAGAATGTGTCATTCGGCGCGGGCATTCATTTCTGCATCGGCGCGCCATTGGCGCGGCTGGAAATGCAGGTGGGGCTAAAGGTTTTGTTCGAGCGCCTGCCCTCGCTCGCCCTGAAGGTGCCGCCGGTCTATGGCGACACCTACCATTTTCACGGACTGGAGCGGCTGGACTGCGTCTGGGACGCCTCCTAGCGCCCCCACCTCCCTGCAATAAGAAACGGCGCGGGCCTTTCAGCCCGCGCCGTCATTGCATTCGCGATCAGTCGCTTCGATCAGATTTTGGCGAGCGCCTGCTCCAGATCGGCGATGATGTCTGCCACGTCCTCAATGCCGATAGACAGGCGGATCACATCGACGCCGGCGCCAGCCGCCGCCTTCTGCTCGTCGGAGAGCTGGCGGTGGGTGGTGGAAGCCGGATGGATGATCAGCGACTTGGTGTCGCCGATATTGGCCAGATGCGAGAAGAGTTCGACGCTCTCCACCACCTTTACGCCCGCATCGAACCCGTCTTTCAGGCCGAAGGTGAAGACAGCGCCAGCGCCCTTGGGCGAATACTTCTTCATAAGCGCGTGGTTGGGATCTTCCGGCAGGCCCGGATAGGAAACCCACGACACCTTGTCGTGCCCCTTGAGCCATTCGGCCACCTTCAGCGCATTGTCGCTGTGGCGCTGCATGCGAAGCGCCAGCGTCTCGATGCCGGTGAGGATCTGGAAGGCGTTGAAGGGCGAGATCGCCGGACCGAAATCGCGCAGGCCCAGAACGCGGGCTGCGATTGCGAAGGCGAAATTGCCGAAGGTCTCGTGCAGAACCATGCCGCCATATTCGGGACGCGGCTCGGAGAGCATCGGGTACTTGCCGGACTTCGACCAGTCGAACGTGCCGCCATCGACCAGTGCGCCGCCCACGGAATTGCCGTGGCCGCCCATGAACTTGGTGAGCGAGTGCAGCACGATGTCAGCGCCATGCTCGATGGGACGCAGCAGGTAGGGCGACGCCATCGTGTTGTCGACGATCAGCGGCAGGCCGTGACGGCGCGCAATGTCGCCGATCTTTTCCAGGTCCACGAAAGTGCCGCCCGGATTGGCCAGGCTCTCAACGAAGATCGCCTGCGTGTCGTCATCGATCTGGCTTTCGAAACTGTCGAAATTCTCCGGATCGGCCCAGCGGACATGCCAGTCGAAATTCTTGAAGGCATGGCCGAACTGATTGATGGAACCGCCGTAAAGCCTTTTGGCAGCGATGAAATTCGCGCCCGGCCGCATGAGATTGTGGAAGGTCAGCAACTGAGCCGCATGGCCGGAAGCCGTGGCCAGCGCCGCCGTGCCGCCCTCAAGGGCTGCAACGCGCTCTTCGAGCACGGCCTGGGTGGGATTCATGATGCGGGTGTAGATGTTGCCGAAGGCCTTGAGGCCGAACAGCGAAGCGGCATGGTCCGCATCGTCGAAGACATAGGAGGTGGTCTGGTAGATCGGCGTGGCGCGTGCGCCTGTCGCCGGATCGGGCTGGGCCCCTGCATGCACCGCCAGCGTGTCGAAACCGGGAGTACGCTCACTCATATGACAATCCCTCCATGTCAAAATCCCTCCATGTCAAAAATCAGGGTTGCGGGCATCAATACAGAGCCCTTGGTCGCAGGCAAAGGAGATTTATGCCCCGCCGACCGGCTGCACTGAAAAATCAGCGCTGGCGAATGCCGAAGCTCTGGAAACCTTTGCGCATGATCGGCTTTTTCGACGAAATCACGCGGCTGTTGACGCCGTTCCAGCCGATTTCGCGTGAAAGCCGCGCATATTCGATCTTCGGGCAGCGATCCATCACGACCTGAATGCCCTTCTCCTCAAGACGTTTTGCGGACGCATCGTCACGCACAGTTAGCTGCATCCAGACCACTTTGGGGAGCGTCTCCATGGCGAGGATCTCGTCCGTCAGGCCCGGAATGGCGGAGGATGGGCGGAAGACATCGACCATGTCGACGGGCTCGGCGAGATCGGCAAGCGTTGCGGCGACGGGACGACCGGCGATCTCCTTGCCGGCCTGACCGGGATTGACGGGAAACACCGTGTATCCCTTGTCGATCAGATACTTCGTGACAAAGAAGCTGGGCCTGACCTCATTGGCCGAAGCACCCACAATGGCGACGCTCTTCACCGTGTTCAGAATGCCGGAAATATAGGCGTCGTCGTAACTGTCGTGGTTCATCGTCGCTCCCGAACCCTGCGAATGCCGCCTCAATCTCGGCAAAGCCGCAGGCTATGATATGATAATCGTTATCCGCTGCACCCGTTGCAGCCTGCTCAAAGCAAAGTGACCGATCATGTTGAGATACATCGCCCTGACCCTTGGAATGGTCGTTCTGGCCAGCCCTGCCGGAGCCATATCCCGCTACACGTCAACTGCCATGAGCTGTGCCGAGGCGCAAGCCAGGATCAATGCGGAGGGTGCGGCGATCATGCGCTACCAGTCGCGCAACAATCCGAGCCTGCCCCGCTATGACCGCTATGTGGCGAATGAGAATTTCTGCCCGGTGGCGCACATCGCCGTGCGCGATTACATCCCTACCGCAGACCGCGAATCCTGCCCGGTTCTGCGCTGCAAGGCGGAGATGCGGGAGCGGCTTTTCGACCGCCGGTGGATATTCCGGAACTGACGGGAACGGCCCAAAGAAAGGTACTCCGGATGCGGTCTCCATGAGAACCGTCCGGCGTTATATTGCTATAAAAGAACATCTCAAAAATCATTGATTTATTTAACTTTATAGCCGCTTTTACCGGCAATTTTCCTGCTGCATAACGTCCCGGCGCGCCCCTGAAGCCACCAGCATTTCTGGCCGGCGAAACGCGTGTTTGAAAGTCAAAAATTTCAGAAAGGGAAGCTATGCGTAAGTCATTGATGTTAGCCGTTGCCTGCGTCCTCCTTTACCCCAACAGCAGCGCTCAGGCAGGTGGTCAGACCTGCAGGGAGCTTCAGGATTCCATCAGCGAAAACGGGGCGGTCATCCTGCGTTATCCGTCGAGCACCGCACAGGCTCCCCGGCGCTACGACCGGTTTGTCGCGGATCAGAGCGAATGCCCTGCGCATTATGAAACACTCAAAGTGCGGCTTTTACCGGCGCTCGATACCGATGCGTGCCCTGCCCATGTGTGCTGGAGCGACGACTAGATCGCCTGCTTCACGCCAGGCATTTGCGGAGGCGGCGCGCTTGTCGCCCCCGTAGATCGCTCAATCCGGCAGCGAGATCGCGCCGTCGTCGCTGATCGGAAAATCCGGATTGAACGCGACCTCCCAGAGGTTCCCCTCTGTGTCGGCAAAATACCCCTGAAACCCGCCCCATGAGGCATGAGCGGCAGGTTTCACGATCCGGCCACCCGCTTTGGCGGCGCGGTTGAGCACGACGATCACATCGTCCTCGCTGCGCGTGTTGTAGGCGAGCGCCACACCTGAATGCCCGGCCGCCGCCTCATGGGCTGCGCGATAATTCTCTTCGCCGACATCGGCCACAAGCTCCTCGCGCGGCCAGAGCGCCAGGATCATCCCGCCCATCTGGAAGAAGGCGACACCACCCGTCATCTTGCGATTACGCTCAAGCCCCATGGCCTCGTAAAACGCCACCGCGCGCTCCAGATCGTCTACGCCAAGCGTGATCAGCGAGATGCGCGGTTCCATGCCTACTTCCCTTTCCACTCGGGAGCGCGTTTTTCGATGAACGCGCCGATGCCCTCTTCGGCATCACGGGCGAGCATGTTCTCGACCATGACCCGCACCGTGTAATCATAGGCCTGTGACAGCTCCATCTCGGCCTGTGCATAGAACGCCTCCTTGCCGATCTTCAGCGTCAAAGGCGATTTGGAAGCAATGGTTTGCGCGAAATTCATCACGGTTTGATTCAACGCATCCTGCGGCACGACACGGTTGACGAGACCGAAGGCATGCGCGCGCCCGGCATCGACCATCTCGCCCGTCAACAGCATCTCCATCGCATGCTTGCGCGAGACATTGCGCGACAGGGCAACCATGGGCGTGGAACAGAACAGGCCGATATTCACGCCCGGCGTGGCAAAACGCGCCGTCTCGCTCGCAACCGCCAGATCGCAGGAGGCGACAAGCTGGCAACCGGCAGCGGTGGCGATGCCGCTCACTTCGGCGATCACCGGCTTGGGATGACGCACGATGGTCTGCATGAGGCCCGAGCAGAGGAGCATGGTCTTTTCGAAGAACGCCCTGCCCCGGTCCGCATCGGCGCGGTGGGCCGTGAGTTCCTTCAGATCATGACCGGCGCAGAACACCTTGCCCTCGGAACGCAGCACGATGACCCGGACCGCATCATCGTCGCGGGCGCGGTCGAGCGCTCCCTTCAGCGCCTCCATCATGGCGATCGAGAGGGCATTGGCCGGCGGGCTCGCGAGCGTGATCTGCACAATGCCGTCCGCCTCACTGACTGAAACCGGCGCCTGGACGCTCTCCTGCACTGCCGCCGCATTGGCCATGGTCTTCCTCCGTGTTCATGAACCGCCGTCACCATAGTGCCGCTTGTGTTGCAACGGCAATCCGGCAATTCTCTTCGCAGCCGGCCTTTTGCGACAGATCCAGCCGGCGTCGATCGGGAGGTCAGGATCATGGATATGAAGCGGGCAGGCACAAGGCCGGACAGCGTGCTCCAGCCGGTGATGGACGCGGAAGAGGTCAATCTCTATCTGCGCGATGTCTTTCCCCAGGCCTGCAGCGGGGAGACGCCCGATTATCGCGCGCTGGAAGTCTGGCCGGGGGGCTGTACGGTGCGTCTGGAAGCAGGCTTTCAGCATCTGCGCCCGGGCGACACGGTGGCCGGCCCCTCGCTCTTTGCCCTCGCCGATATCGGCGGCTATGTCTGCGCGCTCTCCCATGTCGGGCGCAAGGCGCTGGCCGTGACCACCAACCTGAACATCAACTTCATGCGCAAGGCCAATGCGGGCGTGGTGGATGGCCATTGCCGCATCCTGAAACTGGGCCGGCGGCTGATGGTATTCGAGGCCGAGCTGGTGGCTGGCGACACGGGCGAAACCGTTGCCCACGCGACCGGAACCTACTCCATTCCACCCTCAAAATAGGCTTTTGCACGGCTGAAGTGCGCCAAACGGGCGTCAATTCATGCGGTATTATAATACCATATTTTTAAACCATTGTTTTTATTGATTTTTTCAGCGCAATACTCGAAACATTGCGCTTGACGATCCCCCGGTCCGTCTATAGGTAACCATCGCTGCACCTCGAATGTGGTGCTGCATTGGTTTGCGCTGGCCGAATCCGAACCGGACAAGATCGCCGCGAACACAAGCAACAAGAAACGCCCTGCCTTCGGGCCGGGTCCAATAAAACGGAAAAGACCCATGAAAACCTTTTCGCAGAAGCCTGCGGAAGTGACGAAGAAGTGGATCCTGATTGACGCCGAAGGTCTCGTCGTCGGTCGTCTGGCCACCATCGTCGCAAACCGTCTCCGCGGCAAGCACAAGCCCACCTTCACCCCGCATGTGGACGACGGCGACAACGTCATCGTCATCAATGCCGACAAGGTGGTCTTCACCGGCAAGAAATACACCGACAAGAAATACTACTGGCACACGGGTCACCCCGGCGGCATCAAGGAGCGCACTGCGCGCCAGCTGCTCGAGGGCCGGTTCCCCGAGCGCGTGGTTGAGAAGGCCGTTGAGCGCATGGTTCCGCGTGGCCCGCTTGGCCGTCGCCAGATGAAGAACCTGCGCATCTATGCAGGCGCCGAGCACCCGCATGTCGCCCAGAACCCGGAGACGCTCGACGTCGCCGCCATGAGCAAGAAGAATGTGAGGGCCCAGTAATGGCCGAAATCAACTCCCTCGAAGAGCTGGGTGCGGCAACCGCTGCGCAGAACGCCGAGCAGGAAGCTGCTCCGGTGCATGTGCAGAAGCTGGACGCACATGGCCGCGCTTACGCCACCGGCAAGCGCAAGAACGCAATTGCCCGCGTGTGGGTCAAGCCGGGCTCCGGCAAGATCACCGTCAACGGCAAAGAGTTCGCGGCTTACTTCGCACGCCCGGTTCTGCAGATGATCCTGCAGCAGCCGATCGTTGCTGCCGACCGCAATGGCCAGTACGACGTCGTCGCCACTGTCGTTGGCGGCGGCCTGTCCGGCCAGGCCGGTGCAGTTCGTCACGGCATCTCCAAGGCTCTGACCCATTACGAGCCGGAGCTGCGTGGCGTCCTCAAGAAGGGTGGCTTCCTGACCCGCGACAGCCGCGTGGTTGAGCGTAAGAAGTACGGCCGGGCAAAGGCTCGTCGTTCGTTCCAGTTCTCCAAGCGCTAAGCTTCACGAACTTCCAAGAACGAAAAGCGGGCCTTCGGGTCCGCTTTTTTCTTGCGCAGATTTTACCTTCCCCCTACCCATTGGGCCGATGGAGCGGTTCACCGCCTCATGGCGTCGCAGCCGGGCTCTGTCTTTTTGTTTCACCGCATTCGTGCGGATGTCAGGCGGGTGGGCCTGACTGCGAAATGCTCTGAAGGAGGAGCGCCATGCCGTCGAATTCCATCGACAATGCCTTCACCGCCCGCGGCCTGACGGGTGCGGCCAGCGACCCGACCTATGCGGGAGCGCTCTCCTTCATGCGCCGCAAATTCACCAAATCGCTGAAGGGCGCCGACGCCGTCGTGTGGGGCATCCCCTTCGACGCCGCCGTTTCCAACCGGCCGGGCGCGCGTTTCGGCCCGCAGGCGATCCGCCGCGCCTCGGCGATCTTCGACAATGATCCGCAATATCCGTTCGACGCCGATCTGTTCGAGGCGCTGGCCGTCATCGATTATGGTGACTGCCTTCTGGATTACGGCAATCACCAGAAGACGCCGGCGACCATCGAGCGCGAAGCGGCAAAGATCCTCAAATCCGATGCGTTTCTGCTTTCGCTTGGCGGCGACCACTTCGTCACCTGGCCGCTTTTGAAAGCGCATGCAGCAAAGCACGGGCCCCTCGCCCTCGTGCAGTTCGATGCGCATCAGGACACCTGGTATGATGACGGCAAGCGCATCGACCACGGCTCCTTTGTCGGCCGCGCGGTGCGCGACGGCGTCATCGATCCGGCGGCGTCCATTCAGGTCGGCATTCGCACTCACGCGCCCGAGGATTGCGGCATCGCCATTCTCCACGGCCATGACGTGGAAGAGATGAAGGCCGGCGAGATCGCCGAGGCCATCATGGCCCGCGTCGGCGACCGGCCTGCCTATGTCACTTTCGATATCGACTGCCTCGACCCCGCTTATGCGCCCGGCACCGGAACACCGGTGGCCGGCGGCCCATCCAGCGCCCGGATGCTTTCCGTTCTGCGCCAGCTCGGCGCGCTCGACATCGTCGGCGCGGATGTGGTGGAGGTCGCTCCAGCCTATGACCATGCCGACATAACGGCCATCGCGGGGGCAACCATCGCCATGCACTATCTCGGCCTTCTCGCGGCGCGAAAGCGACGATAAGAGCTGAAGCAGCGATTCAAGCGCTTTGCGGATTGATTCCGCCGGCGCGCATAACCAGTTGAAATCCGAATCTTTTCCAGGACTGACACCATGACGGCGAAAATCTTCATCGATGGCGAACACGGCACCACCGGCCTGCAGATCAGGACGCGGCTGGCCGAGCGCCGCGACATCGAAGTGATCTCCATTCCGCCAGAAAAGCGCAAGGATCCGGCTGCCCGCGCCGAATTCCTCAACGCTGCCGACATCGCCATTCTGTGCCTTCCCGACGATGCCGCGCGCGAAAGCGTCTCGCTGATCGAGAACGACAGCACCCGCGTGATCGACGCCTCGACCGCGCATCGCGTGGCCGAAGGCTGGACCTATGGCTTCGCCGAGATGGACAAGGCGCAGGGCGACGCGATCCGCACGGCAAAGCGTGTCGCCAATCCCGGCTGCTGGCCGCAGGGACCCATCGCCTTCCTGCGCCCGCTGATCCGCGCCGGCCTGCTGCCGGCCAATCTGCCAATCACTGTGAACGGCATTTCCGGCTATTCCGGCGGCGGCCGCACCATGATCGAGGATTACGAAGCGAAGGGTGACGCTGCGCCGGAGTTCATGCCTTATGGGCTGTCGCTCAACCACAAGCATCTGCCGGAGCTTCAGGCCTATGCGGGCCTTGCCGGCGCGCCGCTCATGCAGCCGGCTGTCGGCGATTTCGCGCAAGGGATGCTGACCGCCCTGCCCCTGCAGCTTGGTCACCTCGACAGCGTGCCGACGGGCGCCGAGATGCATGCCGCGCTCGCCGACCATTACAGCGCCATCAAGGATGGTGTGGTGAAGGTCGCTCCTTACGGCGTGATCGAGCGCACGGAAAAGCTGAACCCGGAAACCCACAACAACACCAACGACATGACGCTGCATGTGTTCGTCAACGATGCGCGCGCGCAGGCCCTGCTGGTCGCCGTCTATGACAATCTCGGCAAGGGCGCTTCCGGCGCTGCCGTGCAGAACATGGATCTGATGCTTCAGGGGCTCTGAGCCTCCAGACATCGCCCGATAAAAAAGGCGCGTCCCCGTGGGGCGCGCCTTTTTTGTTTTGGGGCGTTTTTGTTTGGAACGCTCTGCGCGGCTAGATCGCCGCGTAGACCTCGTCTTCGTCACGCTTGAGACGTCGAGCGCCGGGCAGCGGATAAGGCCCCTTCGTCGCGCGCCAGTGGGCGCAGGCGAAGAACAGAACCACCAGCGCCACGCCCTGATGGGTGAGCGCCACGTCGATGGGCACGACCATGAGCAGCGTGACGATGCCAATGGCCGCCTGCACCAGAACGAGAGCGGCAAACAGGACCGCCCGGCGCGCATGCGGTGTGGAGGGCGCACGGCGGAGCACGAACACCATCTGCCAGAGCGCCAGCGCCAGAAGCGCGTAAGCGCCGAGACGGTGAATGAACTGCACCATCTTGGGGTTCTCGAAGAAATTGAGCCAGGCAGGCGTCTGCGCGAACAGACCGCCCGGCACCAGTGCACCGTCCATCAGCGGCCAGGTGTTGTAGGTCATGCCTGCGCGAAGACCGGCCACGAGACCACCCAGATAGATCTGGAAGAGGACGGCGACCACCATCCAGCCGGCGAAGCGGCGAATGCCCTCCTCGGCCCGCCCCGTCGAGTGGGGCGCAAGCCCGCGCGCCACCAGCGCGGTGGCGGCGAAGATGAAGCAGGCGATGGTGAGGTGTGTGGCGAGCCGGTACTGGCTCACATCCACACGGTCGACAAGACCGGAGGCGACCATCCACCAGCCGACCGCGCCCTGAAGCCCGCCAAGCGCCAGAATGCCCAGAAGCTTGGGCTTCAAATCGCTTTCAAGCCGCCCGGTCATCCAGAAGAACGCCAGCGGCAGCGCAAAAACGAAGCCGACGCCACGCGCCAGAAGCCGGTGCGCCCATTCCCACCAGAAGATGGTCTTGAACTCGCCAAGGCTCATGCCCTTGTTGATCTGCTGGTATTCGGGGATCTGGCGGTACTTCTCCAGCTCTTCCTGCCATTCGGCTTCGCTGAGCGGCGGGATCACGCCGTGGATCGGTTTCCATTCGGTGATGGAGAGGCCGGATTCGGTCAGCCGCGTCGCGCCGCCGACGATCACCAGCGCAAACAGCGTAAACAGCACAAAGTAGAGCCAGAGGCGCACGAATTTTCGATTGCGCAGCAGGGTCTCCTGCGGAACTTGCGCGGTTGCAGCACTGGTAGCAGTCATATCCACAGCGTCAGCCATCATCGTTTCGGAAGAAGTCTGTAGGTGAACCAAAGCCCGGCAAGTTGCAAGCCGCAGCGCCAATTACGCGACAAGCCGTCGCGCAGGTGAACGCCTGCGATTGCATCGCGGGGCGGCTCACTCTATGAAGCGGCGGAAAGGTCTTCCCAATGCCCGTACGCCTGCGAAAATTCATCGGTATGGTCGCCCTCGTGGCGCTGGTCGTGGTTTACGCCATCCTGTCGACGGCAATCGCCGTGGCGCAGCTGGCCGATGCCGGTCCGCTGATGCACCTTGCCTATTATTTCCTGACCGGCCTCCTGTGGATCATTCCCGCCATGTTCATCATCCGCTGGATGATCGGGCGACCGCAGAACGACGCCTGATCCGTCGATCTTTCTTTCACCTTTTGCGGTTACACAGGATCAAAGCCGCCCGTGCGGCGGTCCTTTTGATCGCGATGGATGATGACGGTTTCCAACCAGCCTGAACGGACACCGAGCGCCACGGCAAGCCCCGCTGCGGGGCTGACAGTCGAATTGCGCCCGGCCGATAGAGCGGCGCTGGCTCTCTATCGCGAGGACAGCGCTGCCTCCTGCTTCATGCCGGCGCAGAGCCCTGAATGGGTTTCCGCCTGGGCAAGGCACAGTGTTCACGAGACGCTGATCGTTCGGCTTTCAGACAGTGAAGGCCATCTTCTGAGCCTTCCGCTGGAGCTGGCTGCGCAGGGGCGCTTTCGCGTGGCGCGCTTCATCGGCGACCGGCATGCCAATGGCAATTTTCCGCTGACCGACCGGCGGGCGGACGACCGCATCGGCTCTGTCCAGCTGCGGGACCTCCTCGACCACATCCATGACCAGAGGCCGGACATCGATCTTCTGAGCCTGGAGCGTCAGCTCCATGCCTGCGATGGCGTGGCCAATCCACTTCTTTTCTGGCCGCACAGCGAAAGCCCCAATCTGTCGCTTGCGGTCGATCTGGAGGGCGGATTCGACGCGGCGCTTTTGCGCGCCAGCGGCAAGCGAAAACGCAAGCAGCACCGTTCGCAGGCGCGCAAGCTTGAAGCCGCTGGCGGCTTTGAACGGCGCATGGCGAAAACGCCGGATGAGGCGGATGCGATGCTGGAGGCCTTCTTCGCCATGAAGGCGGAGCGCTTTGCACAGATGGGCATCCAGAACGTGTTTGCGCCAGCGCCGGTCCAGGCTGCGTTTCACACGCTGTTTGGCGAAGCAACGGCAAGCGAACATCCGAAATTCGTGCTTCACGGGCTGGAGGTTGCCGGCAGGCTTCGCGCCGTGACCGGCTCCAGCCTCACCGATGATCGCATCATCTGCGAATTCAGCTCAATCTCAGACGACGAGCTGACCGAGATCAGCCCCGGGCGCTTTCTGTTTTTCGAGAACATACAGGAAGCCTGCGAACAGGGTCTGAAGGTCTATGACTTCAGCGTCGGCGACGAATATTACAAGCGCCTGTGGTGTGATCTGGAGACCGTACAGTTCGACAGCTTTGTTCCGCTAACGGTCAAAGGGCGGGCAATGGCCCTGACACGCGGCGCCATTGCGGGCGGAAAACGCATCGTCATCAACGACCCGCGCCTCTGGGCCATGGCCAAGGGCCTGCGCAAACGGCTTTCGGCGTTGAGGCGCTAGGGTATTTTGCAGTCAGGCGGCGTCGCGTCCGGGCGGTGCGGGCGGCTTGGAACCGCCAGTCGGCGAAACGAGGATGGGCGTTGCAATGCCGCTCTCGCGCAGTTCCTCGGCCGTTTCTGCGGCCAGCTCACCGGCTTCCGGATCAATCATGCTGACAAGAACCTGCGTATCGGACGACATGAGACGTCCAATCCCCTGCGCATCGACAGGACCGCACTCGATGATGACCACATCATAGGCCGCCGACAGCGATTCGATGATGATGGGCAGCCGGTCGGCGGCGCGCATGGCGCGCTGCGGGTCCGCCGTCCCAACGGGGATGATGTGGCACTCGGAGAACAGGTCCGTGTGGATCACATCGGCAAAGTTTGCCTCGGATGCCAGAAGATTGGTGATGCCGGCATAGGCAACGCTTTCCAGCATGGGAAGCGATGCGGCACCCGATGAAGTGAGGTCGAGCAGCAGGACCCGCATGCCGGAATCAGCCACATCCCGCGCGACCAGAACCGAAGCGGCAGCCGCCTCATCCCCTTCCGGCGAAATGAACAGCGCCCGGGTAACGCCCCCGGTGACGAGCCGCTCGGAGGCCTGCTCCACATCCATGCCGCCATAGCGGGCCGTCCGCGATACGGGCTTCGGAAAAGGAAGGTCTGCGACCTCGGGCGTCGGCAGGACCGGCTCCGAAGGCCGTTCCGGCGCCGAAACCGCATCAAGAGCAGGCTCGGCCCGCCGCATGGGAACGGCCGCTGGAAGCGGCGCGGGTGCCACAGCCGACGGGCGCATGGCGCGGCCGGAGAACAGTTCCTGCAGAAGCGTGATCACGGCCATGATCAGCAAAGAAGCGACAAAGGCCGCCGCCGTGATCGGCACGATTTTTGGGAAATAGGGCTCGCTCGGCGTGATGGCGCGCGAGAAGATGCGCACATCAGCGGGGAGATAATTGCGGTCGCTGCGCGAGGCAGCCTCGCGGTAGCGGGTCAGATAGGATTCCAGCAATTCGCGCTGTGCGGCGGCTTCGCGCTCCAGGGCGCGCAGTTCCACCTGCTCTTCTTCGGCGCGCGCCGAGGCGACCTTGAGGCGGTTGAGTTCGGCCTGCAGCTCCTCCTCGCGGCGCTCCGCGCGGGCAGCCTCGGCTTCGAGCCCCGCGAGCACCTTGGTGGCCTCATTGCGGATCTGGACATCGAGATCGCTTAACTGCGAGCGCAGGGCGCGGATGCGTGGATGGTTTCCAAGAAGCGTGGTCGACAGATCGGCGATCTGCGCGTTCAATTCCACCTGCCGCTCGCGCAGCCGCTGGATGAGTGGCGACGCCAGAACCTCCGGCATGCTCTCGACGGCCACACCGCTTTCAAGGGCGCTGCGCACGGATGCCGCCTGCGCGGCTGCGGCCGAACGGTTGGCGCGGGTGCGCGAAAGCTCGCTGGAGAGTTCCGAAAGCTGCTGCGTGGCCAGCACGGTGTTGTTCTGCCCAAGCAGGAGATCCGACTGGGCGCGGTATTCCGCGACCCGCGCCTCGGCCTGTTTCACGCGCTCGCGCAGGTCCTCGATTTCCGGCTCAAGCCACTGGGTCGCACTGGTATTGGACTGAAGCTTGGCGTCGCTCTGCATGGCGACATAGGCGTTGGCCACCGCATTGGGCACTTCTGCGGCAAGCTGCGGGTCTTCCGAGGAGAACTCGATCACGATGACGCGCGAATTCTCGACGCGATAGACCGTCAGCCGTTCACGAAAAGCCCGCAGCACTTTTTCTTCGTCGGTGCCCTCGACCGGCGCGTTCTTGAGACCGACCATGACGAGGATGCGCGAGACAAGCGAGCCCCCGCTGCCGGAGAACTCCTTGCGGTTTGCAAGGTTGAGATCGCGCGCCACCGTGTCGAGGATTTCCGTCGAGGTGATCAGCTCGACCTGGCTGGTGACCCCTTCCCCGTCAAGAATCGGACGGTCGCCATCGCCCACGCCCTGCGGACGGGTGTAGATTGATTCGCGCGTCTCGATCAGAAGCCTTGTCTGCGCGCGGTATTGCGGGGTGGCCATATAGGCAAGCGCGAACACCAGTCCCGTAATAATGAGAGAAGCAAACAGAATGCGCGGCCATTTGCGCCGGACAGCGGCAAAAAGCCGGCCCAGGTCGACATCCACGTCACCATGCGCGATCTGATCGCTGTTCATGCGGTCTGCTCCCAAATTGGTCCGCGCCAAGGTAAACGCGCATAGTAACCAGCGGGTTAAAGCTTCACGCACACCGCTAGACGGTTACGGTATGCGCGCTATGAGGGTATAAGAGCGCGCTTTACCCGACATTAACCCTAATGGATGGATAAAACGGCCATGGGACCTGTGTTTGCGGGTCAAGATGACGCCAGAGGTTTGCAGTCCGTCATGAAGAATAAAGCCAAATTCTTGCCAGTGCTGGCAGCGCTCGTTGTCGCTTCAGGCTGTTCGGGCTATCGCCCGGCGCCGGCGGCGTTTCACGAAGCGCTCTATCAGCCCTATGTGCTTGATGCAGGCGACACGCTGCGCATCACCGTCTTCGACCAGGACAACCTCAGCAACACCTATAATGTCGACCAGTCCGGTTACATCGCGTTTCCGCTGGTGGGATCGGTGCCGGCGCGCGGCAAGACCTCCAAACAGGTCGAGCAGTCCATCGCCAGCATGCTCCGCCAGGGATATCTGCGCGATCCCGACGTGACCGTCGAGGTCGACCGCTACCGCCCGGTCTTCATCATGGGCGAAGTGGGCGCACCGGGTCAGTATTCCTATGTGCCGGGCATGACCGTACAGAAGGCCGTTGCGGCGGCCGGCGGTTTCAGCCCGCGCGCCAATCAGGGCAATGTGGACATCACCCGCGACATCAATGGCAAGGTTCTGACCGGTCGCGTGGTCACCACGGACCCGCTGCTTCCCGGTGACACCGTCTATGTCCGTGAACGCCTGTTCTGAGACATCTCCCCCGCAAACGCCCCTGCCGGCTGAGGCTGGTGGTGGGAAGCTGCGCATCGTTCACTGTTTTCGTTCGCCGGTCGGCGGCATCTTCCGCCATGTGCGCGACCTGTGCGACGCGCAGCGCGCGGCGGGGCATGATGTCGGCATCATCTGCGATTCCACCACTGGCGGCGACTATGAGGCAAGCCTGATCGCCGCGCTGGAGCCCAGCCTCTCTCTCGGTGTGCGCCGCACGCCCATGCAGCGCCATATCGGGATCGGCGATCTGACAGCTGCACGGCGCGCCTATCACGTGGTGCGCGAAATGCGGCCCGATGTTCTTCACGGCCATGGCGCAAAAGGCGGCGTCTATGCGCGTGTGTTCGGCACGATGATGCGCATGGCGGGACAGCGGCCCGCGCGCATCTACTCGCCCCATGGCGGTAGCCTGCACTATGCGGCGGAGACGGCGACGGGGCGCGTGTTCTTCGCCATCGAGCGCCTGATGGACCGCTTCACCGATCACATCCTGTTCGTTTCGGACTACGAAAAACGCACCTTCGAGCAGAAGGTGGGGAAGCCCCGCGCACCGTTCTCGCTTGTTTATAACGGACTGACGCCGGCCGAGTTTGAGCCTGTCCGGACAGTCGGGAATGCGGCGGACTTTCTCTATATCGGCATGATGCGCGACCTGAAGGGACCGGATCTCTTCATCGACGCACTGGCGCTTACCCGCGACCTGCTCGGACGCGACCTTACGGCCGTCATGGTCGGAGACGGGGCCGGTCTTGAAGGGTACAGGCGTCAGGCCGACGAGCTCGGCTTCGGGGAGCGCATTCGCTTTCTCCCGGCCATGCCCGCGCGCGAGGCCTTCGGACTGGCGCGGATCATGGTGGTGCCATCACGCGCCGAAGCCATGCCCTATATCGTTCTGGAAGCGCTGGCCGCCGGGCGCACGCTCATCGCCACCGCCGTGGGCGGCATTCCGGAGGTCTTCGGAGAGGCGTCCCCTGCCCTCACCGAGCCCGACGCCGGCGCCATTGCCGGGACCATGCAGCGCGCCCTTGATGACGAGCGCGCCTTTCACGCCCTCATGCCGCCGCCTGAAGAACTGCGCGCCCGTTTCGGCGCGGATGTGATGGCGAAGGCCATTGAAACGGTCTACCGGACGAGCCTGCCAATAACTCGTTAAGCACAACCGGAAAATATTCCCAGCCAGTACTTTCATGAAAGGGAATCTTACGCCCCGCAAAATATGCTGCGCGCATAAAAAGCAGGGGGCGTATTCCGTTCATGAACCAGGTAGACCCGAAGCGGATCTATGCATCGAAGGCGAGACAGACGGGAATCCTGAAGGCCGGTAGCGAGCAGACCAAGCTCAATCCGATCGCCTGGCAGGTCGCGCAGCAATACAAGCGCGAAACCATGTCTCCTGTCATGGTGCTCGGTGTCATGCGGCTGGTTGAGCTGTCCATGCTCCTCCTCACCGGCATCGCGCTCTACTTCGCCTATGTCGGTTTTTCCGCACCGCTTTTCTGGCACTACATGACCGTTGTCGGCGGCGGCTCGGTTCTGGCCATCGTCATCTACCAGTTCACCGGCTGCTACGACATGCGCGCGCTGCGCAATCCGTCGGGCTCCATGGGGCGCATCTTCGTTGCCTGGATGGCCACATTCGCCGCACTGGCGTTGACCGGCTTCTTCCTGAAAATTTCTGACAGTTTCTCGCGCTTCTGGCTCGGCGCATGGTTCGTGTGCGGCTTCGGTGCGCTGCTCATGCTGCGCATCACCGCCTCGCAGCTCCTGCGCCGCTGGGCGCGCAACGGCACCATCGAGCGCCGCGCCGTGATCGTCGGCGGCGGCGCCAATGCCGAAGACCTGATCCGCTCCATCGAGCAGCAGCCCTATAACGACATCCGCATCTGTGGCCTGTTCGACGACCGCGACGACCTGCGCTCGCCGCCCGTCGTCGCCGGTTATCCAAAACTCGGCACCATCACGGAACTGGTGGAGTTCACCCGCATCGCGCGCATCGACATGCTGATCGTCGCCCTGCCGATCTCGGCGGAGAAGCGCGTTCTCTCGCTTCTGTCGAAGCTCTGGGTCCTGCCGGTCGACATTCGCCTCTCGGCCCATGCCAACCATCTGCGTTTTCGTCCGCGCGCCTATTCCTATATCGGCTCGGTGCCGATGCTCGATATCTTCGACCGCCCGATCAATGACTGGGACTCGGTCGCCAAACGCGGTTTTGATATCGTCTTCAGCCTGATCGGCATTGTGCTTTTCTCACCGATCATGCTGGCCACCGCCATCGCCATCAAGCTCGACAGCAAGGGCCCGGTTCTGTTCAGACAGAAACGGCACGGCTTCAACAATGAAGCCATCGAGGTTCTGAAATTCCGCTCGATGTATGTGGAGCAGTGCGACCCGACGGCGAAGGCCGCCGTGACGAAAAACGACCCGCGCGTCACGCGCGTCGGTCGCTTCATCCGCAAGGCCTCCATCGACGAGTTGCCGCAGTTCTTCAACGCGCTTTTTGGTTCGCTTTCGCTGGTCGGACCGCGCCCGCATGCCGTGGCTGCACAGGCCCACAACCGCCTCTATGAAGAGGTGGTGGACGGCTACTTTGCCCGTCACAAGGTGAAACCGGGCGTGACCGGCTGGGCGCAGATCAATGGCTGGCGCGGCGAAATCGACACGGATGAAAAGATCCGCAAGCGCACCGAATACGACCTCTATTACATCGAAAACTGGTCGCTCTGGTTCGACCTCAAGATCCTGCTTTTGACGCCGATCCGGCTTCTCGACACGGAAAACGCATATTGAGCCTGCTCGCCTATGATAGCGCGCCGCCGGTTCTGCCCCGTGCGGCGGTCGACGCCAAACTGGTTTCGCTTCTGAAACTGGCAGCCATCGGCTTTGGCGTTTTTCTGTCCGGCTTCGTCATCCGCGAGCCTGCGCCTTATGAGCTCTACATGGTGGGGCTCATCGCCATCTGGGCGCTGGCGGGCCTGAAGATTTCACGCCGCATCGCACCGCTTCTGGCGCTTCTGATCGCCTTCAACATTGGCGGGCTCATCTCCATGTCGCAGCTGGCGAGCCTTGGAACGATCCCGCTCTATATCGCGGTCTCGCTCTTCCTCGCGCTGACATCGGTGTTCTTCGCAGCCGTCGTGGAGGACGATCCGGACCTGCTCGCCGTCGTGTTCCGCGCCTGGGTGGCGGCGGCCTCCGCCACGGCCCTGTTCGGCATTCTGGGCTATTTCCACGCCTTTCCGGGCGCGGAGATGTTCACCAAGTTCGAACGCGCTGCCGGTGTCTTCGAAGACCCGAACGTGTTTGGCCCGTTTCTGACCCTGCCAGCGGTCTATCTGCTCTATCTGGTGCTGACCGCACGCCCGGTTACGGCGTTTCTGTGCGTTCCGCTGTTTCTGATCGTCGCCGGCGGCATCTTCTTCTCCTTCTCGCGCGGCGCGTGGGGCCTGCTCATCATGACGTGCGGGTTACTGGTGCTGGCGGTTTTCCTCAATGCCGACACGGCCGCCGCGCGGCTGCGCATCGCGGTCACCGCGTTTCTGGCGCTTGTGGGCATCGCGCTGGTGCTGTTGCTCGCACTCCAGATACCGGCCGTTTCGGAGCTTTTCTTCCAGCGCGCGCAGCTTGTGCAGGATTATGACGGCGCGCGTCTTGGCCGGTTTGCGCGTTTCGGCATCGGCTTTGGCTGGGCGACCGAGCACCCGCTCGGCATCGGGCCGTTGCAGTTCGGGCAGATTCTCGGCGAAGACACGCACAATATCTGGCTGAAAGCGCTGCTCGATTACTCGTGGCTCGGCTTCGCAGCCTATCTGACGCTCATCCTGTGGACGCTGGCGGCGGGCTTTCGCATTCTCTTCCGCCGCCGCCCATGGCAGCCCTACCTGATCTGCGTCTACATCGTGTTCGTCGGCCATGTGGCGCTCGGCACGGTGATCGACACGGATCACTGGCGGCACTTCTATCTGCTTCTCGGGCTCCTGTGGGGCATGATCGCGCTGGAGCAGAGGCACATGGCGCAGCGCTTCGGCTTTGCCCGCTACGCCCCTTCCATGTCCTGCCCCTGACCCTCATCCAGATTGCGCGGCTCAAGGCGCGTTCCGGTCTCGATGGCCGATCCGGGATAGGCGACGACGCGCTCGCCGTCGCTGAGGCCTGAAAGGATCTGCGCCCATTCGCCCGTCATCCTGCCCACATCCACCTGCCGGAGCGCTGCACGGCCCTCCTCTTCGACGAACAGCGCCCATTCGCCGGCACTGCGGAAGAGTGCGCTCTGCGGCACCTGCAGCACGTCCTCTTCCTCCCATGTGACGAGGTTGACGAAGACGCGATACTGGTCGCCCAGCCCTTTGCGCTCCTCAAGCGGCGTCAGCACATCGAGCACCAGCGGAACACGCTGTTCCTCGATGCCGAGCGCGGAAACACGGGTGAAGGCGGAGGGCTCGACCTGCCGCACTTCCGCTTCAAGAACGCCCTCGCCACCCCAGCGGTCGATGAAGGCGCTTGTGCCGCGCACCACGCCAACGGCATCGCTGGAGAGGAGGTCGACCCTGATTTCCAGATCTGCCGGATCTCCCACCGTCACCAGGGGGCTGCCCGCCTGCACCAGACGCGCGTTCAGATCCGTCACATTGAGCACGACGCCCGAGCGCGGCGCTTTGAGCTCGGTGCAGCACTGGGCTGGCGGCGCATCGACAATCGGAACCTCCGGCCCTGAGAGCTGCGCCTCCATGCGCTGCTGCGTCGCGCGCTTCAGTTCCAGATCGGCCTGCGCCGCATCGCGAAGGGCCTTTGCAGAGGCCACGGCCTGCTGCGCGTCGAGAAGCGTGGTTGCGGGCAGCGTTCCACGCTCGGAGAGCTTCCTGTAACGCTCCACCTCTGCCTCCAGATGGGACAGTTCGGTTTCCGCACGTACGAGATTGGCCTCGGCCACATGGATGGCCGCCTGCGCCTCGGCGACGGCGGCCTCCGCCAGGCGGCGCGCACGCGCATCGAGAAACGCCGGTTCGGCGGGCTCGATCAGCGCGACGACGGTCTCACGGGCGACAACCTCGTCACCGACCTGAACCGGTGAGCGCATGACATTGCCGGTCACCGGCGCGGTCACCGTCCATGTTTCGCGTATTCGGGCGATGCCCTCGGCCGAAACGATGACCTGCATCGGCGCGCGACGGGCGGCGACGAGGTCCACCAGCACGGGCGCCGGCAGGAGCGCCCAGACCAGGGCGGCGATGAGGGCGATGCCGACAAGGGCGGCGGTCGCCATGCGGAGATGCCTTGTGTGGGTCATTCTTTCTGCTTCAACGCGCTAACGATATCGATACGATCAAGCCGCCGCCGCACCAGAAGCGCGGAGGTCAGGGCCGTGAAAATGACAATCAGGGCGGCAGCCGCAAAGGTGCGCTGCGTGACGACCAGCGGGATGCTCACCACCTCGGTCGAGAAGCCTTGCGCCATCAGGGCGCACAATGCGTAGCCACCCAGCCAGCCAGCGGGGATGGCGATGAGCGTCAGGAGCATCTGTTCCGCCACCAGAACATAGCCGACCTCGCCGCGCCTGAAACCCAGAACCCTGAGCGAGGCAAGCTCATGCGCCCGTTCGGCAAGCTGGATACGCGCCGCATTATAGACGACGCCGATGGTGATCAGCATGCCCAGGGCCGCGAAGATGATTGTCATCGTGACGAGGCTCTCATTGAGCGTGGTCTCGAATTCCTTCTGCACATTCGTCCACAGGGTGAACCCGGCAATGGCCGGCGTTTCCTGCACCCTGGCCTCCAGCTCGGTCAGGGCATTCCGGTCGATGGCCAGATGGATCATATTGACCTGCGGGGCCTGTCTGGCGAGCCGGAAGAAGGCGTCGCGGTCGATAAAGGCGTCCTGCCCGAGGCTTTGGCGGATCACCGCCGACACCGGGATGTCCCACGTCTCGCGCGGCGGGCTCAGCACTTCAACCCTGAGCGGATCGCCCGCGCCCACATCGAGCCAGTCGGCCAGTCCCTCCGCCAGCACGATGCCGGAGCTCGGCATGGCGACGGTTTCGCCTTTTTCGTCCAGAAGCACGGCCAGCCGCGCCTCAGGCGGCCGCCCCTGAAGACTGACCAGCCGGGAGCGGGTTCCGTTGATGAGACGGACAGGCACGGCGAAAATGCCTTCGGCGGAGAGCACGCCCGGCAGCGCCAGCGCATCCTGCTCGGCGCGGGCGTTCACCGCGCTTGTCAGGGTCAGCGTGGCGTCCTGCCGGTTCGCATGTTCGAAGATCTCCAACATGATGATGTCGATGGCGTCAAAGGTGAAAAAGGAGGCGACCAGAACGGCAACGGAACCACTGACGCCGAACAGCGTGACCGCCGCCCTGCCCGGCCAGCGCACGATGGAGCGCAGGATCATCATCGTGGTCTGGCGAAGCCGAAGCGCCAGGCTGACGCCATCGAGCCAGCCGCGCTGGAACACCGGTGGCGCGGGCGGCTGCATCGCCACGGTGGGCGCAAGCCGCACCGTGGACAGGACCGCCCTGAGCGCGCCCAGAACGACACAGCCAATGCCCAGAACGCCGGAGATCACGAGCGAGCCTGCACCGGGCCGATAGATGAGCCAGGGAAACCGGAAGAAGTCGGCATAGATCTTCGTCAGCTCATGTCCCAGCCACCAGCCGGACAGCCAGCCGATGGCGACGCCGGCAATGCCGATGCCGATGGTCATTTTCAGATAATGCACCGCGATGGCGCGGGTCGAGTATCCGACCGCCTTGAAGAGACCAATCTGAGCCCGGTCGAGCGCGACAAGGCGGCCAAGCACCATGTTGACCAGAAAGGCCGAGACAATCAGGAAGATCGGCGGCAGCACCGTGGCCATGGCCCCGAGCTGTTTCAGTTCTCCGTCGATGAAGACATTGGACGCCTGTCGGTCGCGTCCGAACGCGCCGGTGCCGCCATAGGGAGCGAGAATGCGGTCAATGGCGGCGATGACCGGTCTTTCATCGGCCCCGCGCGACAGGGTAAGCGACAGATCGTTGAATGCGCCTTCGAGATCGGTGGCGGCGGCAGCCGCGCTTTCCCCCATCCAGATCAAACCAAAGTGCCGGTCGTCGGGCATCATCGCCCCTGCCCCGATCGTGTAGATGTATTCCGGTGACAGGACGAGGCCGGTTACGACAAGCTCCTTGAGACGCCCGTTGAGCACGGCGCGAAAGTGATCGCCTGGCTCCAGCCCGTTGGCCTGTGCGAAAGGCTCGGAAATGGCCACTTCGCTGGCGTGTCCCGGTTCGGGCAACCGGCCCTGCCGCACTTCGGGAACATTGAGGATGGCGCGGCCCGTCTGTGGCAGGGAAATGACACGCGCGGAGGCCGGCTCCGTCATGCCCTCCAGATTGACCATGGCGGTAAACACCACGCGCCCCTCCACGCGGGCCACGCCATCGATCCGGGCAATATCGTCAAGCAGGCTGCGCGGGGCGCGGGTAAGGCTGGCAAACACATCGGCGAAGCGGTTGCGTTCGTAGTAGGCTTCGCGTGTTTCCGACAGCGAACGCTGCGTTCCGCTCGACAGGATCAGCACCATGACGCCGCAGGCAAGCACGAGCGCGATGGCGAGCGACTGGATCCAGATGTGCCGCAGATCGCGAACGAGTTTCAGGTCGAGCGCGCGCATCACCAGCTCACCTCGGCCGGCGCGAGGCGGTCGGCGTTTTCCTCCGCCCGAGCGATCTCTCCATCCGCCATGTAGATCACCCGGTCGGCGATCCGGCGAATGGCGACATTGTGGGTGATCAGGGCCGTTGTCGTGCCGAGCGTGCGGTTGACCTCGACAATCGCCTCAAGAACCGTGACGCCGGTCTTGCTGTCGAGCGCGCCGGTCGGTTCGTCGCACAGAAGAATGTCCGGACGCTTGGCGATGGCCCTGGCGATTGCGACGCGCTGCTGCTCGCCACCGGAAAGCTCGGCTGGAAAATGATCCATCCGCGAGGCAAGCCCCACCCGGTCGAGCGCTTCCTCGGGCGTCATCGCGTCTTCCGCAATTTCGGTGACGAGCGCGACATTCTCGCGGGCCGTGAGGCTTGGCACCAGATTATAGAACTGGAAGACGAAACCGACATGCCGGCGGCGAAATTCCGTCAGCCCGGCATCGGACAGGGCCGACAATTCGCGGCCGCGATAGAACAACCGCCCGTCAGTGGGCAGGTCCAGACCGCCAAGAATATTGAGAAGGGTCGACTTGCCGGATCCCGAAGCGCCCAGAAGAGCAACGATTTCCCGCTCGTAAAGGGCAAGATCAACGCCCTTGAGCGCGTCAACAGCCACCGTGCCGCTGCGATACACCTTGGTGATACCGACGGCTTTGAGTACTTCCACCCGAGATGACTGCGTTTCGCTCATCATGCCCACCCGACCTTACGGGAGGGTGCGTCGGTTGGGACAGATCGTCAACTGCCTGAGTTGAGGCAGGACGGGCGCGCTGAAGCGAACGCGCCCAAAAATCCTCTAGGCCTGAATGACCACGACTTTTGCGCCGGGCGTCACGCGCTCGTAAAGATCGATCACGTCATGATTGGTCATGCGGATGCAGCCGCTGGAGACCGCGCCGCCAATGGTGGACGGCTGGTTGGTGCCATGGATGCGGAACATCGTGTCGCGGCCGCCACGATAGAGATAGATCGCGCGCGCGCCCAGGGGATTGTTCGGTCCGCCTGGAACGCCGCCGGCATATTTCCGGTAGCGCGGCGTGTTGCGCATCATGTTGGCGGTCGGCGTCCAGCTCGGCCACTCCGCCTTGCGGCCAACGGTGGCGTTGCCACGAAGGGCAAGCCCCTGCTTGCCCACGCCAACGCCGTAGCGCATCGCGCGGCCATTGCCGAGGACGTAATAGAGGCGGCGCTCCGGTGTGTTCACAACGATTGTGCCAGCCGGGTAATCACCATCGAAAGCCACTTCCCTGCGGCGCAGCTCGGGATCGAATTTGGACAAGGGAAGTGCAGCAACGGGAAACTGCTCATCGCGAATGGACGCGTAGTTCAAGGCGTCGGATCGGATCGTTGTGGTGGAGCAGCCCGCGACAAAAAGCGGAAGCCCCATAAGAAAACTGCGGCGGGAGATCGACATCGACACCTCGAAACTGAATCACGGCAACGAGCAACTAGTAAACAGTTATGGTTAATGAATTACTGCCACAGTCATTCGGCCCTTGTGAGAAACGCCTTGCATGCGGAATTGGTCGCGAAAGCGTGTACGCGTGAGCCCGATGGGGGATTCGCCTCAGGAATGGCTCTGGTCATTTTTTTGGAAAGAGAAGAAACGCGCGATGCGTCCTGGCAGACTGGCTGGTAGCGAAGCCAAAAATGCGAAGGAAAAAATGGTCGGAGCGGCGGGATTCGAACCCACGACCCCTTGACCCCCAGACTTGGCGGCGAAGCGATTTCCCTCGTGACTTCAACACCTTACTGGAGCGCAGTTTACATCAGCCACCACCTAGCCCCCATCAAAACCAAGGGGTTCCGCCGTCAAGTGTAAACTGAAACGCGCCATCTAGTAGTGCTTTGCAGGCATACAGGCGACGTGGAGGGCTGAGCCAAATTACGCTCTCGCCCCATTGAAGAGGGAGCCCCGACTTGCTCACATGCGGTGTGTTTTGGAGCTCTGAATGATCGCTTTCGCAGCCACCCTCATTTCCTGCCTGTCCCTGTCTGCCGTCGATGGAGACACCATCAAGTGCAACGGGCAGAACATGCGCATCATGGGACCGGGCGCGCCGTTCAAGTCCGGGATCGACACTCCAGAGATCCGCAACGCGAAATGCCCGCAGGAGAAGCTACTGGGCAAGCAGGCCAAACTACGGCTTGCCGAGCTTCTGCGGGAGGACGTGAAGATCGAGGACAGCGGCGAGCGTGATCGCTGGAAGCGTCCGCTCGTTTGGGTGCGGATGCCAAACGGGAAGACTGCGGGGGAAATCCTCATGGCGGATGGCTATGCCGTTCGCTGGAAGCCAGGGTACAGGTCAGCATGGTGCGAGTAGAAAACGCGCTCGCTGAGCTTCGAGACGGCGTGTCTGGCCGCCCCATTAGCGGGAAACTACGCCACAGATAAGCTTCGACTGAAGGACCGAGGAGAAAGACAAGTGAGTGACCTTCGAGGCAACCCCGATGCTACCGCAATCGAAACAACCTTGCGGACTTTGCTGGCGGCGTTTCAGGAGCGCGATGCAAGCATCTTACGTGAGGTTTATGTCGAGGACGCAGATTGGACCAACGCTTTTGGCACCGCTCTTTCCGGGCGTGATCGCATAATCGACTATCTTACCGGCTTGTTTGCTGATCCAAATTTTTCGGCCGGGAAGATGCTGGGCCAACCGGATATCAATATCCGTTCCATCGGCAGTGATGTGGTCGTCGCCAAGACGCAGGTCAAAGTTGAGGGACAACAAACCGTGGACGGAGAAGCTCTTCCGACCCGCCACAATCATTCGCTCAAAGTCCTGCATCGTCAAGCGAGCGGTCGTTGGCTCATTGTTTCCGAGATCTACATGGATGCGCGCACTGAGGCCACTTACTTGGACTAAGGGGAGTTAAGCGACATCTTCGAGCAAATAGAAAAAGCCCCGCCGGCCGAGAACGTCGGCGGGGCTCTTTTTTTGCACCTAAACGCCGCCTCCCTGCCCTTCATCCGCGTGAATGAGGCGACTCGGCAGGCACTCTGTCCCAAAACCGCTTCCGATCCCCCTTCCCCCTGTCTCGCTTCGGATCGAATGGAGTGCCGTCAAACGCGGATGCGAAGCGCTCCGCATCCTCCTTCTCGGCAAAGCAGAAGATGCTGAAGTAGCCGCCTCTCGGCTCGGCCCACTGCGCATAGACGCTTTGCGTCCGGCGATGGAGCGACAGACCTTTGCAGAAGCCGTGAACGACATCGTAGTTGGCTCCCATTACCCGATCCTCCGGGAGCGCCACCTGGTGCGGATACGCGCGGTCAATCTGAGCCCCGGTGGGCTCTCCTTTGCGACGTGACATCGTCTGCTCCTTCTCAATTTCACCCGTCACGTCGCCGCATGCGTAACATGAACAAATGTGGAACAAACGCTAGACTCGTCAAGGGCGATTGGATTACGATCTGCGCTTCTGATGGAGAAAAGAATGACCAGCGAAACCGCCCTCAAGACGGATGGCGGCGGGCGCCAGCATTGCCGACGCCCACCGCACCAGCAGCACGCATCAAGAAATGCAGATGGCGAACCTGATCCCTATGAGCCAGCGGCCGAGGCGATCATAGAGGCCTGCGGCGGCGATCCTCGCGAGGCAGTCATCGCGCTCTTGGGCGAGCGGGATTACCTCGCCGGGCGCGTGGAAGCGCTGGAGCGATCTGTCAGTTGGGGATTTGTGCGCGCTGGGACGGCGCGCTGATGAAGGAAACAATGGTGCGGCACATGTTTTGCGGAGCCGCCAGATGCGCCAGTTCAAGCCACTCCACCTGTCAGAGGTCGTTTTCTTCACACGAGATGGCCAGATCCGGCTGAAGGACATTCAGCCCTACTATGTGCTTGGCGCGATCTGCCGGCACTGCAAATCGATATCAGAGCTGGACCGCCGCGCGCTTGAGCGGCGCTACGGACGGGACGCAACAGCCATCGATCTGGAGAAGCGTCTGCGCTGCCGAAGTTGCCAAAACGCCCGTGGCAATACCATCATGGTCATAAATCAATGGCCGAGGTGATCCCGACCAATGTGCAATCTCTACAACATGACGACGACACGCCAGGCAATCCGCGACTTCATCAAGACGACACGGGAATATGCCTTCAACGAGCCGTCACTGCAGGTCTATCCGAACCGCTATGCGCCGATCATTCGCGTGGGAGAGGATGGAGAGCGGGAAATGGTGCGCGCCCGCTGGGGCATGCCGACGCCGCCCATGTTCATCAAGGGAAAGCACGACAGCGGCGTCACGAACATCCGCAACACCTCATCCGCCCACTGGCGCAAATGGCTCTCACCGGAAAGCCGCTGCCTTGTGCCGGTCACGAGCTTTGCCGAGCCCGCCCCCGCCAGCCGGAAGGAAGGCGACAGGCGCACACCGAACGCATGGTTCGCGCTGAATGAGGATCGGCCACTCTTCGTCTTCGCCGGCCTATGGACGCAATGGCACGGCAAGCGCATGGCGCGCGAGGAGCCAGAAGACCATGAGGTCTATGGCTTCCTGACCACCGAGCCCAACAGCGTTGTCGAGCCCGTTCACAAGAAGGCGATGCCGGTCATACTGACCACCGAGGACGAAATGGCTGCATGGCTCACCGAGCCATGGGAAGAAGCGAAGAAACTGCAACGCCCCCTGCCCGACGACAAGCTGATGATCGTGGATGCGCCGGACCTGCCCGAGTGATTACACCGAGACCGCACCGTTAAGCCGGTGAGTTTCGAGCATTACCACCGCCCCAGCTACTTCTTCCCCTAAGTAATGTTGCACAAAGAGCACAACCTATCCGTTTTCACAATTTGGCAACACGACCATATGGACTCTCTGCAGGACAACTGTATTAAGCCAACAGACTACATCTCAGAGAGTGGGGGAAACATGAAAACGAGTCTCATCGCATTAGTTGCCGCAGGCTGCGGACTGGCGCTTGCCACGCAGTCTGCCACGGCAGCTGATCTCACGGAAAACGCAACGTCCGGCTACAACTGGTCCGGCGTCTATGTTGGCTTTGGCGGCGGCGCAGGCGCGCTCGTCGGCGAAGTGGACATCAACCCGCTTGCCGCCTCGGCAAACGGCATCGGCGGCGAAGGTGTGTTCGGCGAACTCACCATCGGCTACGACTACATGATGTCGCCGCGTTTCCTCATCGGTGCGTTTGCTGACGCTCGGATCGGCAATATCGGAGCGAAGCTGTCGATGGGTCCGGGCTCCATTGACGCCAAGGCCGACTACGGGTTCGACGTGGGCGTGCGCGCCGGCTATTTGCTTACGCCGTCGACGCTGGCATATGTTCTCGGCGGCTACAGCTGGCAGCATTTCGACGTTTCCTCAAACCCGGCCGGCCTCGATTACAGCTGGGACAGCAGCGGCTTCGTGGTTGGTGCCGGCATTGAAACGGCAATCGCGAGCAACTGGACCCTCAAGTCGGAATACCGGTATTCGCACTTCGGCTCGGAAGACTTCGGTTCTGCGGGCGTGATCGAGGTTACGCCGTCGATGCACACATTCCATGCAGGGCTGAACTATCGCTTTGGGATGAACTCCGGCGGTGCGGGCTTCGATGCGCCTTCGTACAGCTGGAATGGCCTGACAATTGGTGCGGCAGTGGGTGCCGGTGGCCTGGTTCATGATCTCAAAGTGCCTGGCCTCGGCCTCGGCTTCAACGGGATCGGCGCTGAAGGCATCTTCGCGGAAGCCTCGATCGGCTACGACATGGAGTTCAGCGGTAACTGGGTCGCTGGCGTGATGGCCAACGCGCGCTATTCCACGATCTCCAGCGAGCTTTCCGCGCCTGGCGGCAACGCCTCCGTTGACGCAGACTACGGCTTCGACGTGCTCGCCCGCCTCGGCTACAAGGTTGGCGCTGGTACACTCATCTACGGTCTCGCCGGCTATAGCCACCAGCATTTCGAGGTCAATGTCAGCGGCCTTGGCAATCTGTATGATTGGAACGCAAACGGCTTCTCAGTTGGCGGCGGCATTGAAACGGCCGTTACGGACCGCACAACGCTCAACCTCGAGTATCGCTACTCTGACTTTGGATCCGAGGATTTTGGTTCGGCCGGGCTGTTCAAAGTCGATCCGTCCTCGCACACCGTGCGTGCAGGCCTCAAGTTCAAGCTGATGTAGGTCTGCGGCTACGTCCGAATATCACCGACGAGAGAGCCCGGACTTGATGTTCGGGCTCTTTCTCTTTTGCGGGCATAGAATGCAGAAAGCCCCCGCCAGCCGAAGCCAGCGGGGCAGTTGGGGAGGATGCGGAAAGATCAGGGCGCGAAACCACCTTTGATCAGGAACGCCACCACACCAGTGATGATGCCCCCAATGATCAGCCAGTTGATGTGCGACAGGGTTTTCTTGATGTCTCCGACCGAGGTCTCAAGACCGGAAAATCGGGTATCGATCCGAGCTTCCATCGCGTTCCACTTTTCATCGTGCCGCGCGCTCTCGATCTCCCGCTGAGCTTTCCACGCTTCAAGCTCAGACAATCGCCGTTCCTTGTCCGCTGTTGAATGCTCGAGCGTGACAACGCGAGCTCTGATGTCGTGATCCATGTCTGGTGCCTTTTCGGTCACGCCCCGCTCCTGTTCCAATGCGTTGCCTGTGGGGTGGGTTCACTTCCCGCAGCGGTATTTCTGATACCGGCCACGATGCTGCGCGATGGCGACGGCGGTCACGCGGTCATTCGCCACCAGGTAAGAGTTTGTGGCCGGCGCCGGATTCATCGGCACCAGCACGTCGCAGGGCTCAGTGATTGCCGCCGTCTGGCAGCTCGCAGCCGCCAAGAAGGGCACACAGGCCAGTGTCGTCAGCGCCAAGCGCTTCCTCATCGATCTTCCTTCCATCTTTCAGGATTGTGATGCGGTCGGATTGAAGGCGCTGCAGGACCGACGCAGCGCCCCGCTGGTGGCCGTAGAGGTAAATCCCGCCGGCGATGACGGAGACAGCCACAACCGCAGCCAGAGCCTTCCCCAGCGGCGAGAGCAGGAAGCTGAGGACAACGCCGAACATCAGGCGAGCCCCTCACGAATATCGCGCACGGCCGCCACGATCTGCCTGCGCAAAAGCACGATCAGCAGCATCACGAGAATGGCCGCGCCTGTGATCACCAAAAGGGTTTGCCAATCGACGCCCCAAAGCAGCCCGCCACCCACGCTGCCCGCACCGAAGAAGCCGGTGACATTCTGCCACCATCCAGTTTTCCGCTCGACCTGTTCCGCAGCTTGTTCCTTGGCGTTTTCGCGCGCGGCCTCGATCTTCGGCTTCGATGCCAGTTCGGCAATAGCGCGGCCAACTGCATCCAGCGTGCGAGGCCCAGCCCAGCCATCAACCTTCAGGCCCTTCTGCCGCTGGAACATGCGGACGACGCGATCAGTCTCGTCACCGAACCGACCGTCTGCCCGGATCACATATCCAAGGCGGGCGAGGTTCTCCTGAAGCTCCTTCACGAACGGGCCACGTGAGCCGATCCGCAGCACACTTTCTGACGGCGCGAGCTCGGCGATCTCCGCAGTGTCGAAACGCCAATCGCGTTCGTCGTCATAGAGCGCCTTGCTCGCCTTCACGGAAATATGGATATGGCGGCTATGTGGGTTCGAACCGCCATAGGCCCGCCACTTCCACGCCGGCTGCTTCTGCCCGGCCCCGGAAACGATCCGGCCATTGCAGATGATGTATTTGATGCGACGATCCTTCGAGGCCACCAGCGCGTCGGCCAGCTTCTGAATATCGACGCCAGCGGCGGGATCATGCGTGATGTCGAGCGCCGTCACCACACCGGTGGCGCCATCCTTCACCCAAGGATTGTGATCGGAGGATCGGGATGCATGAGCCGCATCACCAATCGTGCCATCGCTGGCCTTGGAACGAAGCGGCGCAGCCGCGTTGATTTGCTCACGCAGCCGTCCGAGGCTGCGCGCGAGACGCCATGTCATGTCGTTTCCTTTCTGGTGATGAGCCCATGCGAAAGCGCCGCGCCGGCGGGCACGGTTCAGTCCAGCGGACTTCCCTTTCAGATTTTCAGTGGTAGTCTGTTGCTGCCCTTCCCGGGGCCTGGCTTCCTATTGGCTATAACCTCGGACCGTCATACGTCCGCCTTGGGGAGCCAGTTCGCCCCTGCTGGTTCTGCGGCATTCCCACCCGTCCTCACACCAGCAGGGGCTTTTCTTACTGTCGATTTTCGATATGGTCGCGCCTGCTGGCGGGCGCTCTGAACATCCCCGTTTCGAGCATATGAGCCTTCCCCCAAAGCAGGATCACCCGCCAGCACCTTCACTTTCGCAGAGCTCTGATGTTACGGTCAGCACGCCCTTCCCCGGGGCACGGCTCTCTGTTGACTGTCACCTATGGCAGGTTTTCGTCCGCCAACAGGAAGCCAATTGCCTCTGCCGGTGAATGATCCTCACCCGTTCTTAGCCGGCAGGGGCTTTCCTTTATTAGTATCCGGCCTATTTACCCATATGCTGGCGGGATACCCGGTTCTTCATCACGCCGGACAGTCACGAACCACCCTCGCAAGCACCCGCCAGCGCCGTTTCAGAACAGCACAGTTCTTTGAGGCGACCAGCGAGACCTCCCCAGATTGCGACAGAGCGCTCCCAGCGTTAAAATAGCCTGCCGACGGGCCTTAATCCGGATGGACATACGGATTGTCGAGAACGCCACTCCGCCCGACGGTACCTAGATTACGCGATCACACCAATGGCGCGATCAGATCATTTCGATACCGTGAACTGCCGGCGAGCGAGGTTCTGCGCCTTGGCCCCCTAGCTTAGGACGTGAATTAGAACGCCCTCGCTCGTCGGCACTCAAAGCCATGATTTGCCTTTAGCGAACTCCCGTAAGCCGACGCCGATGAACCGACTTGATAGAGCACTGCTGTACTGCTTCATGCTAGGCGTGATCGGCGCGGCGGTCATGCTGCCTTTGGCGTTTGTCTTGATGCGTGGGAGCTGACGAGTATTTGAACCGCAAAGCGGAATAGGTCCATTTCTCCGGTGCGCTATAACACCATTCTTCGGCGCATTGCGATGACCTACCCTTTTTACGCGGTTACGCGCTGCCTCCCAGCCGTGGAACCGCATCCTGCTTACCACTCACTGCCGGATTGGCCCTAAGCCACCGGCAGCTTTTTTTTTGAGAACTGCCTCGTTCGCCCTCGGCTAAACAGACAGCATCAGAACCAACGCTGCGAGCATCCGGCGAGCATGGATGTTGCTTGAGATGGTGCGTTATCGCACCATGTGGAACAGGGGGCTTATTTGAGAGTTTGCCTCCGGGGCGAAGACGGAGGAATGCCTTGTTCAAGAACTACGCGAAGAAGATTATCCGCAAGGTGGCGAAGGTCGCCCGCGAGCCGAAACGCTCCGATCTTCCGAGCCGCGCCATAGTCCCCGTGCATGAACTGGCCGATCCGGCATTCCCCATCGATATCGTTTACACATGGGTTGACGGCAGCGATCCAGACCATATTGACGCGATGAACCGGTTTCTGCCGCCAGATGCGAAGAGGGAGCCGGAGCGGTTCCACAACCACGACGAACTGATGTTCAGCCTTCGCTCCATCGAGAAGTACGCCCCGTGGGTCAATCACATCTATGTCGTGACAAATGGTCAGCGCCCGCATTGGCTTGTCGAGGGGCCTAAGCTGACCGTCATTTCGCACGATCAGATCCTTGATCCGGAATATCTGCCGACCTTCAACAGCCACGTGATCGGGAGCGCCCTTCACCGCATACCTGGCTTGTCGGAACATTACATCTATTTCAACGACGACATCATGCTCTCCCGTCCGATGGAAGAGCGTGATTTCTTCACGGCTGGCGGGTTGCTCTATGGCTTCCTGTCAAGCGCCTCGTTGCCGAATAGATCATTGCGCCAGAGCGATGCCATGAGCGTGTGGGCCCAGAAGAACGCTCAGGCCCTTATCTACAAGGAATGGGGCGTCTGGTTTGATCGCCGCTTCAAGCACTCCTATCATCCGCAACGGCGGTCTGTCGGAGAAGATGTTGAGCGGCGCTTTGCGGACCAGATCCACGCCACCCGCCTGAACAAATTCAGAACCCGCGACGACCTTGTGATAGGCTCAACGCTCAACACCGTCACGGCCTATATGACCGGCAAGGGGTTGTTCAGGGGTAACCGGACCTTCTACGTTCCGGTTCGTGACCAGATCGCGCCGTCAGTATACGAAGAAATCCTGGCCTCGCGTGGCACGGGTAAGGCCAGCGACGCCATTTGCCTTAATGACGCTCATAAGGGCAGCGCCATAGATGGCTATGAGGATGAGCTTTTGCGTTTCCTCGAACTCTACTTTCCCGGCCAATCCTCTTTTGAAATCCAGTCACAGACCGACGCGCAGAAAATGCCGGAACAAACTTCCTAGTTGCATTCCTGACCCGTCCAGACGCATAATTGACGCTAGGTAATCTGGGAGGACCCTATGGCGTATTTCGTTTGGTATTTGCTCGGCGCGGTCAGTGGCGCGGCCTTCGTCTTCGCCTTATCGCGCCAAGGCAAGAAAACAAACGAATGCGTAGAGGATGAAGACGAGTTTTTCGAATATATCGAAAGAGACTTCTAGGAGGTGGGGCTGCTGCTCGCCCCCTCCTGCAACTCCCTAACCTTTGCCTCAAGCTCCTGAATGGCTTTGACGAGAATGGGGATGTATTCAGCGTATCCAAGAGACCAAACGTCATTCCCACCGTTCTTGGCATGGTGCTGAAGCCCTGCGAAGTCGATGCCCATATCTTCGCAGATGGCATTGACTTCCTGCGCAATGAAACCGTTGTGCTTTCGATTTCTCTTTTTCGATCCATCTTTCGGAAGGCGGACGATCTCGAACAGCGGCTGGCCGTCTTTATCCTCACCCGACGAGATGAATTCTACGTAGTCTTCGCGGTAGTCCCACCGGTATTGCACGGCTCGGTGGCGCAACAGGAAATCAAGCCCAAGCGGGCTGTCTTCAATATCAGCCTTGTCGCGCTCGTCAGAGCGATCCTGAACCGCGCCATAAGCGTATGTTGTGATGGCCGAGCCACCAAGCTGGCACTGGTTATTCCCGGATACGCGCGACGTGTTCCCGATGCCGATAGCGTTGGTGAGGCTGGTGGCGGGCGAACTATCCTGCATGACGGACAGAGCAAGTTGGCCGAATGCATTGTTGCCGTTACCGCTTGTCAGATTATTGAGCGCGGATGCTCCAACCGATGTATTGTTGTCGCCAGTCACCCTGACAAGCGACTGCTGGCCAATGCCTACGTTGTTTGTGGCATCACCCTTTACCAGCTGCATGGCCTGGCGACCAATGGCGACGTTGCCGCTTGGTGTGTCCGTAATCGCTCGATCCGCAGCGCCCTGAAGCGCCTGCGAACCCACCGCCACATTCTTTTCTGCATGGACAAATCGAGACATGGCATTGATGCCGACAGCAACATCATTCGTGCTCTCAAGCGTTTCACTCAACGCCCCCTTGCCGACTGCCGTAGTTTGGAAAGCCTTAAGCGTCATCTGCATGACGCGATCACCCACAGCGGTAACGCCGTTCGCATCAAGTGCGCTCGTGGCGGCATCATAGCCGACCGCCACACTATCAACCGGTACGATTGCATAGCCGAGCGCATTCCGACCGATGCCAATGCAATGCGTTGCCTTGGACAGATAATCTCCAACCATCATCTCAAAATTCGGCGAAGCAATGGAGCCAGCCCAGGTGCGCCACGTAGGCCAATTGATGTCGAAGAATGACGTGTCTGCCCCAGTCGTGAAATACTGGTGACGCTCAGAAACGTCCGTATTGCCGACATTCTTGCCAGAGTTGTCTCCGATGAATGTCAGGCGATCACCGTACCCGCAGTATTGAAGGGAGTTCGTCCCAAGAGCCGTGGTGGAATAGAGCTTAACGCCCTCGCGAAGCGTGGACTCACCAATGCCCGTCGCCCGGATGGCAGCAGTGACCAACTCACCAGAAGACGTTCCAAGGAAAATGTTGGCATAGCTGGTGCTGTCATTCTCCAAAGAAGGGGCTGCATCCTGTCCGTCAACGTAGCTGGAATACCTGACTGTACGGCCATCCACCTCTGTCTGCTCATAGCTTGAGATGACCTGCGGCACTTTCCCAAGTTTATAGGTTTCGGTGCCAATTTTAATCGCGCCGCCACCATTGGTGAAAACGGGGTATGGGGGAACAACCGTTGTGAAATAGACCCCGCTGGGGAACTCAACAGCAACGCCCAGATCGGCGGCGGTAATCGCTGCCGCATTGTCCGTCACCCCATCTCCGTTGCCGCCATGTTCCTTGATATTGACAGCAATTGAGGGCGACAAGTCAGCGTCAAGCTTCTCCCTCGTAACGACCCCATCGGCAACGGTTGCATAAGGAAACGTCTGCCACGCGCTGCCATCCCAATAGCGCCAGACATCAGCCGTGGTGTTGAAATAGATCGTGCCCTTCTGCTTGGTCAGGCCTTCAGCGGTCAGAAAGGCGTCTGCAGAAGCATTGTCCGGGAACGCGCCAACGGATTTCTCACGCATCTCGGCCAGCGCGGCCTCTGCCGCAACCTGCGCGGCCTCGGCAGCAGCCTGAATGCCGGCGCTCGCCTGATCCGACAAGAGGCGGAAATCTCCGCCCTGCACAACGCCCAGCATCACCGAGCCCGCAGGAAGACCGCCGGCAGCCACGTCATTGCCCGAGACGGTCTTCACCGTCAGCGCCGCCCCGCCATTGAACGCCACGGTGACCGGCGAAGCCGTGTTCGCGGCCGTGATGGGCAGAAGGATGAGCTGCGTTTCGTTCACGGCCACAGGCGTGGTGGCGGCAATGGCGTTTGCTGTCCCTGCCCCCGCATTCGTGGCCTTGACGAAGCCCTGCCCCGGAACGTTGCCGATCTTCACCCACGAGCCCGAGCCGGACGCGCCCTGCTTCATATAGAGGCCATCGTCGGCAATGCTCTCGCCGATGAGGATGGCGCCGGTATTGGCTGCATGGTCGAGGTCAGCATTCAGCGCGGACAGGCTGCTATAGACCAGCAGATCACCGCCCTCGAGCGCCACCTGAATGATACGCTCAACCTCTGTCGACCAGACCTGAGCATCGTGGTTGTTGACCTGGCGCGAGTTACCGGCTGCATCCGTAGGCGCAAAGATCAGCGCGCCGAGCTTGGAAAAGATCGACATGGAGTATCTCCGATTTTGGATAGGCTTCGCCGGCCGAGGCGCGCTGGCTGCGGCGGCTGGAAGGGTTAGTCCGGTACGTTCGGATCCTGCGGGATCACATAGGTGAAAATCGCAACCGGGCTCGGGGTACCGTTCGATGAGTAAGCCCTGGCGGCGATCGTCACCGTTTGTTCGACAGGGCCATACGAATATGTCGCGCTCGCATTGAACGTCTGGCCCGGACGGGCATCACCATTGTAATTCGCCCCTAGGCCCGTAAAACCGAAGCGAGCCATGTTCATGGCAGTCGAGTAGGCAACAGCACTGAAAGTAAACTCTCCTGTGCCATTCGGCGTGACCTGGACATAAAGATACGGCTTGGGCGGCGCTGAGTTGTCGATCTGCATGTCCGGCACGTTCACGACATCCGAGAAGTAGGACGCCTCGTCTTCGCCATTGAACCAGCGTGCCCGGAAGTCCGCCTCTTTGCCGACGGTGTTTGCCGCCACATAACCGTAGTGGCCGTGCTCGCTGTACTCGATCATGGGAAGCCAGAGATCTGGCAGACCATCCGTGTAGGTCCGGTAATTCGCCTCCGCTGTCGCGCCACCAGACACCCCGGAAAACTTCACCCGTGTCTCATAGGCTCCGCCCGGATACTGCACCACCGAAGTTGCCAGAACGTCTGGAGTGTCCAGATCGCTCTCGAACTGCATATCCGGTGCCGGATCAGGCGGGTCGGCCTCCATGGTGGCCGGGTTCCACGGCTCGTCAATCAGCGCCTGCGGCCAAACAATGAAGGGAATATCCACGCTGCCGCTCTGCCGATCCTCGCGCGGGCTCGCAAGACGGCACAGCATCTGCTCTTCCGCGTCTTCGTCTTCGACAAGGGCGTAGTAGCGATCCCACGCCGCCATGCCGAGCTGCGTGGTTTTCATGCTGCCGGAATCCGCCCTCGCCTGCATGAACAGCCTGCGGCCGATCCGCTGCGCCTGGCTGGCCGATGGGCAGAACGGCAAATCGATATCGAAGACCTTCTCGCCATAACGGGCGATCTCATCCTCAACCCGCGCCCACGCCATGCCGGTCAGGTTGATTTCCGCCATGTCATAGCCGCGCTCCGGAGAGTAATAGCGGATGCGGCAGACATTCGGGCGCTCCACCGCCTCGGGGCCGGATTTTAGGGCCAGCTCATACTGATGCAGCGATGGCAGTGTCAGTTCCGGTTGCGGCGCATCATCGATCAGACGAAGGCGGATCAGCCCCGTTTCGCTCATGATGACTTCGGAGCCGATGGAGTCCAGCACCTGCTGCATCACCTCGCCGCGCTTGCTCTCCGAAAGCCAGACACCCCAGCAACGCGCGCGCGGTTCCGTCCCGCCCTTGGTGGCGACAACCGCATCGGCCCGATCAGCCTCATCGGCGATAAAGGCCCAGTCGAAATCAGCGGCGGTAAGATCGGGATAGGCCCGCATGATGTGGACAGCGCACAGAATGCCGTTGTCGGTCCATTTCCATGTCGCCTCATCGTCCGGATCCTGCGCCGGGTCTCGTGGATCGTAGACGACACCGACACGTGCGGTGATCTCGATATCGGGTGCGCCACCCTGATAGAGCTTCTGGAACTTCTTGTTGCCGCCCTCACTGTCGAGATCCGGCGTCTGGAACCGCACGAGAGACTGGAACACGCCCCTGCAGCGATGGGCAGGCGTCCACAGAGAGGGGAACTGCGACATCAACTCCGGCCATGCGGTTTCGCTCCCATCACCGGCCTTAGTCTCAATCCGCATCCACGAGCCCCAACTGGCAGCCCACGGCGGCGAAGAAACGGCACCACCCGGATCAACCGTCACCTCGCGCCCGCCGACATGGTAATTCTCGATGCCGGCGGCCTGACCGCGCGAATGCCAGATCAGGCGATAGATCTTGTCATGCTTTGTGTTGCCGAAGGCCTTGAGCCCGCCAAGCCGAACGCGACCGACCGCACGAACCTCAGAGGATTCCGCTTCCTGATAGGTGGTCTTTGCCTCACCGGGGTCGATCTTCTGCTGTCCGCGCCGACCAAGCGCGTACTGCGCGCCGTACAATGCCGCCGCTGCCGCAAATGCTGTCCCATAATACAGGGCGGCAAAGCTGAACACACCGCCCAGCGGCCCGGCGAACAGAGCAAAGGCAATCGGCGTGATGATGAAATCCGCACGCGCATGCGCCGTCATCGCCAGCAGCGAAGCACCGCCGGCCAGAAACAGTTTCAGGAGCTTCATGTCAGGTGATCGCCCAGGTCTTGATAAAGGTGCGCGGCTTGAGCCACAGGCCGCTTGTCTTGAGCCGCCAGCAGGCAAGGCCGTTGTCTGCCCAGATAACGCCGACCGGGCCAAACCGGTTTGTGGGGATGATGCCGACATCACCGATCTGAGGATCACCGATGCGCTCACAAACGCCCGCTGATACACAGACATCGTCCCAGACATTCACCAGCCCGCCGGCTGCATCGATCAGCGCACGTGCCTCATCCTCGCTCGCATAGGCCGGCAGATGCACATCATGGCCGCAATCGCGCGCCCAGGCGGCACACCACGCCGAGCAATCGTCAACGCCCCATTCCACCGGCTTGCCGTCGAACGGCTCCAGAAAGGCCCACAGGCACGCGGTCATGTCGTCAGCCATTGAACGTCTCATGCACCTTCACGCCGATGAACTGCCCGCCCATGTCACCGGGATATCGCTTCTGCTGACCGGTGGATGACCACTCACCGCCGAATGGATAGTTCTGCGACTGCCACACGCTTTCGATGGTGAAGGTCGCATAGCGCACGCCGATGCCCTGCCGGTGCAGCGAGGGTGCGCTGATCTTGCCCGGAAAATACTTCTTGGGGCTGATCTCGACCTCGGCATATTCCGGGTTCCACGCCGACCAGTAGAGGTCACAGCGCCGCCCCTCGATCTCGCGCGCCATGGACTTGATCTCTTTCCAGGCGCTCGCAGTGATACCGCCAAGTGTGATGACCACGGATGCGGCCTGTCCGAAGCGCGGATCCTCGACCATCTCCATGTCAACGAGCTGCAGGCCGCCGGGCGTCGTTATCCCAAACCACTCATGTCCGTTGACCGAGATCCGCCCGACGCCCTCATGCAGCCGATGCAGACCGGACGGCAGATCAATTTCTGCCAGCCGCGTGGGCGCCACATGCGGGCCAGAGAGGTATTCGGCTTCCTGAGCAGAAAACAGAGCCATGACCGCTACCCCGTAAACCAGTCGCGCACGTCATAGTCGAACACCTCGACCATGCTTACTGAGAGCCCATCCGCAACCACGAGACCGCGAGCAGCCGTTGCTGCATCTTCCCCATCCAGCCGCATCGCGAGTGTCGGGCAGAGTGTCGCCATATCGCCCAGTGTGAGGGCTTTGCGCAGAGGCGGCCATATCCGGTATTGCCCCGGCGCGATGACTTCGGTGACGACGTAGAGTCCGAAATGAAAAGGGAAGAACCCGATGTACTCGCCCCTGCGGAGCAGATGCCCCCAATAAGCAGGAGCCAACTGGATTCTGGTGCCCCCAAGCGCAGTCGCAGCAGAGACCGAAACGACTGGCGGCGAAACTGCCCACGCCTCACCATTTGACCACGGCTCATCGTTCGACCAGTTCTGCCCCGGAATGTTGTCCCACCGAACATGAGGCGACACATCAATGCCGCTTTCGAAGGGATTTCGCATATCCGGGTCGTGGAACACCCAACGGGTCGCATTCGCGCCGCCCTGCATCGATGTCACCCAGCCGCGATAATCCCGAAACTCAGCGTCACGCATGGCGTGGAATGCAAAGCTGAAGTGCCACGCCCCAAACGGCGATGAGACCGTCTGCGTGAAATTGCCAATGGTGCCTCCCTTCGCTGCACCGATGGTACGCGGGCTGCTAAGAGGCTCCACGCTCACCAGCCCCAGTCCAAGCGGCGGAGATACCAGCCTTCCGGTCATTACGCCCTCGTTTTTCTGGTATTGCGGATGTCGTTGCGACGATCCACCATTCCGGGCACATTGCGAGCGAGCTTACCGGTCGTCGCTGCGCTTTCCTCTCGGGCCACTGAGGTCACGAAGGGCAGCAGATTTCCGCTCTTGTCGACGTCGGCGGCAAACGTCACACGCATTCCACCGCCGCCGGCATCCTGCCCCGGCTTTCGGATATCAACGGTTTCGTTCGGAGATGCCTTGAACGCGACCAGCTGGCTATCGATGCCGCCAGAGCCGCCAACGCGGAACGAGCCGCCATTTGCAAAACCGACCAGACCGCCTAACAAACCCTTGAACAGCCCGCCGAAGATGCCGCCACCAAAGTTCATGTTGGAGAGGATCGAGGTAGCGACAGAGCGGATCGCGTCGAGCGCCACGTCCTTCCACTCCTTGGTGCCCTTGATCGCCTCTGCGATGCCGGTGCCAATTCCCTCGAACGAGCCGGTGATGCCATCGGCCGCCGAGCTCGCTATACCCTTCACGCCATCGGACATGCTGGTCATGCCGTTGTGCAGGCCCTCCATGATGTTGACGCCGATCTCGTACATCACCCGTGACGGGGACTTGATCCCAAGCACGGACCGGAAGCTGCCAGCCACATCAGAGGCGAACCCCGTCACGCTGCTTTTGACCGTTTCCCATTGCGCTTTCAGGCCGTTCCAGAGGCCCTGAACAATATCGAGACCGATCTGGTACATCTGACCTGGCAGTGCCGTGAAAGCGCTGAGAAGCTCCGCTGCAAATTCCTGCACCACACTGATATTTGCGCGAAGGTCATCACCGAAGCGGCGAATTGAAGCGTCAAGATCATCAAACCACTGAATCACCTGCCCGATCTTCTCAATCAACCATGCGAAGCCCTCCACTGTGTCTGAAGCAAACTGCGCGATGGCTGGACTGTTTTCGACAAGCCAGTTTGTGAAGCGCTCCAGATAAGGAAGCAGTCTCTCTGCCACATCGGCTGCCAGCGCCCCGAAGGCTCCTGACAACCGGGACAGATTGTCGTTAAAGGCCTCCGCGCTAGCCCCCATCTTCTCGGTGAATACCTGTCCGAACTGATCGGCTTCCGAGGTGAGTTTGTTGATCCCTTCGGAGCCTCCAGCCAGAAGCGACGCGAGTTGCGGGCCGTACCGCTCACCAAAGATCTTGCCCGAAAGCGCCGCCTTCCGCGTTTCGTCATCGACATTCTTCAGCGCGTCCGCCACTTCTCCCATAAGCTGGGTGGCTGATTTGAGGCTCCCGTCAGCGTTTTCCACACTGACGCCGAGCTCGGAGAACGCATCTTTGGCCGCACCGGTCCCGTTCGACGCATCAAAGGCATTCTTGTTCAGAGTGCGCAGAGCGTTGCCGAGATTGCTGAACGACACCCCGGAGAGATCAGCCGCATATTTGAGGCGCGAAAGCTCTTCGATAGGGACACCGAAGCTCCTGCTGGCCTTCGCCATCTCATCAGCGCTGTTGATGGTGCCTTTTACCATCACAGCGAGCCCCCCAGCCGCAGCGGCCGCAGCAGCTCCAGCGGCAAGCAAACCGGTCTTCGCAAGCTTTCCGAACCGCTGGAGGCCGGACTCTGCACTCTTCAACCCCTTGGAGAAAGCAGCAGTATCGATGCCGAGGTTCACACGGAGCGAACCGATAACGCCTTGCGCCATGTCTACCTACCTTGCCGCTTCATCTTCGGAGCTTTCGAAAGCCACGCCTTGACCTCATCCACCTGGACGGGCCTCATGTGGCGGCTTGCGCGCTTCGGACCTTCATCGAGAACGTTTTTGAGCTTCGGCATCTTCTTGATGCGTTGAAACGCCGCCGTGTGCCACGCCTGTGACATCACGAGATTGCTGTCGCGCCTTCGCTTTTCGTTGTGGCCGGCGAGAACGTTTTGAATTTCGCGGAGAGACAGGCCCCAGAAGTCCTGACCGTTCCCGCCGACGACGCTCACCCAGTCCTGTTGCAGCGAAAGCCAATCTATTCGGCTTTCGCCTTCGGAGGGTTTGCCTTGCCCTGATCTACCTCCTGCGAGGGGAACGCGCGCTGGAGCGCCGTGCCAACCTTCTCCATGAGCGTGTTGACATCAACAGAAAGTGAAATCCGGCCGGCATCCTCGACCGTCATCTCTGGATGATGATCGATGAGCGCTGCCCAGATCAGAGTTCTCACCGTCTTGATGCTTGGGGCAGCGCCCTTCGTGCCGACATTCTGGAAGTCCTCGATGACCTCCATAACCGGTTTTCCGAAAGCATCCTCCAGCTCGCACATCGCGTTGATCGAGAACGAGAGCGTGTAAGAATTTTCACCGGCTTTGAGCGTCACGCCGCCGCGATGAACATTCGCCATTACACGCTGCCCGCAGAGATCGTGTCCCAGACCTCGGAGCCGGACGGCGCAAGCGTGATCGTGGCCGTCATACGGTCATCCACGGGGATCGTGCGCTCGTAGCCGGTCACAGACGCCTCAAAGGTCACACGATGCCGGTCCGTATCGCCCTGCTGGAGCGGGAACGTGATACGCCACTGGATGACGTCGCCGCTGTTCAGAAGCGAGAGGATGAGCTGATCTTCAGGAGAACCTGGGATGTAGTTCGCCTCGAAGCTCGCCTCGCCATTGTCGATCAGGCCCGGAATATACTCACGGCGCCGATCCGGGCTGCAGAAGTGCGTGACATCAATGCGGTCCGCTTCCTGAGCGCCGGGCGACAGGTTGAAGACCTCACAGAGTTGAACGAAGCCGGGTGGCGAACTGGCGTCATCATACGCCTCAAGGATCGTATCCCAGCCGATGGTTGCTTTGCTTGCCATTTTACGGCTTCCTTTTCAGAGAATGCCTTGCCCAAGGGCGATTGCGGGCAGACCGGCCGGGCCGGATCAACCGGCGTGGTGGATGCGAAAGTCCACGGCCACGCCAAAGAGCTTTGAGCCTGCGTCTGAGGTATTCACGCCACCGGGAGCGTCTTCGGTGAGATCGCGCCCCTCCCCGTCGACAAAGACCCCGTAGATGCCGGCTGCCGGGTCACTGAACATGTCGAGAGTGGTCACCACGGCACGTGCTAGGGCCTTCACAGCTCCATAGGTCTCTGCGATGCAATTCACCTGCACGCGGCTCTCCACGGTGCCGCGCCCGCAGAAGTGATAGTTCGGCAGGCCGTCGACGCGGTGAAGAACGAGATAGGGAGGCGTGACAGCGAGCGAGCCATCGTCCCGGCGCGGTGCCTTCACCCAATACCGCTTGCCATCAGCCACGCCGCTTAGGAGCGCGGTTATCCGTTCTTCGATCATTCGGCTTGCGTCCTGTTGGTAGCTGTGAGCGCTCGATCAGACGGGCCAGCGCGGCGCGGGCCATTTCACACACTCGGCAGGTCATCTATTTGCCCTTGGCAGCGGCCTTTGCCTGCTTCTTGGCGAGGCGTTTCGCGGCTCTCATGATTTCGTCACCAAGCTGATCACCGATCACGTCCAGCACCTCCATTTTGTTCGCATCCCAGGCTGGGCGCATGAAGGGCTGCGGGCCGTGCTGAACCGTTCCGAACTCCTGCCAGTGCCCATGAGGGTGCGGGACCGAAACGTCAGGGCCGACATACATCTCGACGAACGATTTATCGGTGCCGCGCGTGGCCTTTCGCTGGTTCTTGTTTAGGCGTGTGGAAATGGTGATCGAGGTCGGCAGATCGTTCCGTGGGCGGCCGGGGCGGTCAGGAGCCAAGCGCTGCGCATCGTTGATGAGCGGCTTTGCGGCTTCCCGCAGCGTGCGCCGGAGGACGTTCTTGCCAGTTGATTTGGGCAACTCCGCGAGCGCCCTTTCAAGCTCGCGCAGCCCCTCAATCCGGACATTGGCCGCCATCAGTCGTTGCTCCGAACCGCCGTGATCTCAATGAAGCGCCCGTGCATATCGCCTTGGTCGCCTTCCTTCACACCCTCGATGTTCCAGATGCCGCCGTCATAGGACAGGCGATCCACTGGCGAGATCGTTTTCGATTTGGTTGAGGCCCGGATGACGAACCGGCTGCGAAGCGAGGAACCTGTTTGGCCGGCGGCGAACTTTTCACCGTCTGACACGTCGCGGCGCGCGGCACGGACCGTAATGAACCCGGCCCATTCCCGGATATCCTCGTTGAAGTCGTTCGTACCCACGACCTGGTACCGCTCAACCGTGATTGTCCGGTCGAGCGAACCCGCTGAGCGCTTTGCCATCAGACCCGAGCCCACCATGTGAAATTCAGATCGGTTTCCAGCGTGCGGCCGGTTTCCTCGATCCATTCATCTACTGCGCGGTCGACGCCGAAACAGAAGCGTGCATCCGGGTTTTGATAATCGTGACCGCCAATCCAGCCGCCAGACTTCACCTTCGGGAACCAAGCCTCAATTACTTGCCCGCGCAGGACGCCGATTTCGGCAGCCAGCGCGTGGGACGGCAACCGGCGAATAATCGTCTGTGCTCGCTGTTCAAAGGGGCGCATTACCATCCGTTTTCCCAAGGCCGAGGCTTGCCGTGAAAGATCACGACACGCGAGTTCTCCGGCAACGTTCCGTCACCGAACTCTTTGTCTGACCGCGTTTTCTTGCGGACATGGCATTTGTACGAAACCACCTGACCGGGCAGCGTGTTTTGCCAGCGCTGCGCCCGGCCCTGCCAGAATTGGCCAAGGAACCCTTGATCGCCCCATTTCTCGCGCGTCACGCATTCGCGCATGTGCCGTGAAGGATCAGCTATCCATGCATCCCAAATCTCCTGTCGATCACGCTCTGGAATGAACATGAGCGACGATTGAATGCGCCCAGTCGTTGGCCAATAGAAATCCGACAGCACCGTGAGGCAGCCGACAGACGCAACGTCTTCAATGCTGCCGACGATTGACGTGTCCAGATCCATGAACAGAAGGTCGCCCCCAATATCAGGGCGAAACAGCTCCATCTTTGACCACCAGCCCGGCCAATCATATCGAAGCTCGAGACGAGGGCACGGAACCTCGACATCGGACAGGCAGAATATCTGAGCGCCGGGAAGGTGGTCTGTCACCTGTCCGTGAAGTCGGGCGATATGGGAAGCATCGAAGTCACCCCCTGACCGCAAAACCAGCGCGACCCTCATGCGGCAAGCGCCTTGTCCAGTTCCATCTTCGGGTAGCTGGTCAGGGCCGAAACCTTGCTGCAATTGATTACCTGAATTCCGAGCGGGGAGATCACCTTGCTCGCGTTGTCGACAGCGCGCCGCCACCGTGCCGCGCTTGCCTCTTTCGGATTGTGCAGATTGCCCGGATGCGCCCCATGCCAGTGAAGCCCGTAACGGGTGGTCATGTCATAGCCGACCAGAATGATCTTCCTGCAACCGAACTGCACTGCGAGGTTCAGTGCATGAAACCCACCATTGCCGCCCCAGCCCACGGTGCCGAGAGGTGACAGAAACAGGCGATCATCCGGCTTCCGGCATTCCACCTGTTTGAGTTCTGGGAAGTCCTTCACCGCGGCCCTGTCGACCGTGAGCTTGAGACCAGTGAAGCCCGGACACCCCTCTACGTGCCGCCACCATGCAAAGTCGCAGCCGTAGAGAATGTCGGCCCATGGCGCCAACTCCCATGACTTGTTGATCGCAATGAACTTCGCTTTGCCCTTCGCGACATGCAGCGGGGCGTTCTTTGCGCTCGGCCCGGATGCCACGATCACGACCGTCTCTCCCTCCCATGAGGGCCACCACTCAGGCTTTGTCATCGAAGCGCAGGGTCTCGGAGCGGATAAAGCAAGGCGGTGACGGGCTTCGGGAGATACCCTCGGTCGAAGGCTTCTTCGGTGTCGCCGTCCGGCTCGCGATAGAAGTGACCGACGAGCAGGATTGCCGCAGTTTCGATTTCCTTCGGGATTTCGGTTCCTGAAGGAACGTCGCCGCCGCTGTCCAGGTTCAAGATGACTTCGGCCTGATCCTTCAAGTAATTGATGATCGCGGCAGATGCGGCCTCGATATAGGCGTCGAGCAGCGTGTCATCCTCATGTGGGAGGACATTCCAACCGCCGCTCGTTTCCTCGATCTCACCGATGCGCAGAGCAAGCTTCACGGTGTCGAGAGAGACCAGTTTGACCATCATCCCACCTTCAGAGGCTGTTTCGGCTTCTCGGCCTTCATGATGCCGTCCTTGCCGTCCCTGCCCTTCTTGACAGCGAGACGCCAGCCGTCGCCTTCACCGGGCTTGTCCGTGGTGTCTTTCTGGGCGATCCAGAAGGAACCGCCCCAGGTCACACCGTCGCCGCTCGAATAGGAGTTGCCAGACTTGAACACCCCACAGTCCAGAACGACCGGAAGTGTGAAGGGGAACTCTTTCACCTTCTCGCCCTTGGCAAAGCGGAATGTGAAGGTGCGCAGGCCATCGTGAACAACTTCGAGATCATCGAAGCCGATCCCGTCCGCACCGTCCACGCCATCTTGACCGGGCTCGCCTTTCTGACCATCGCGCCCGACCACAAGGCCAAGCTCGCGTGTGGTGCCATCTGTCAGCGTGAGGATAAGACCGCCGGAACGATCGATAACCGCACCGGCCAAGCCCACGCCATCGGCGCCGTCTTTACCGTTGGTCCCGTCCCTGCCGGGATCACCTGCCGGGCCGGGGTCGCCCGGATCGCCCTTTTCGCCCACGACACCTGGAGCGCCATCCTTTCCGGGCGGACCTTCTGGACCGGGATCACCGGTCTCCCCCTTTTCACCTCGTTCGCCGCGCTCGCCCTTCTCGCCGGGTTCTCCCTGTGGACCGCGCTCACCGTCAGCCCCATTTGCACCGGGATCGCCCTTGTCTCCCTTCTCGCCGCGCTCGCCTTTCTCAGGTTGGCGCTTTTCGATGGCATCAAGGCGAACCAGTATCGGCGCAATCGTATCGCGCACATACTCTTTGACCACGCCAACGATCTCTTTGCCGAAGGCCTTCCCGTCGAACGTCATCAGCGCAGTCCTTTGTAAATTTCGACCAGTGCGGCGCGGGCCTCGGCTTCGGCATTGTCGTTTGCAGCGCCGTCATCTGCTGGCGGCGTGGGAGGCGTCGGTGATCCGAACGGGTCTTCCTGTGCGTCCCGCTTCGCCAAGGCCGCCAGCGAATAATTCTGCTGCTGGAGGTAGGGAGTTTCGCCACCCGCCACTTTCTTCAGATCGAGGCGACGGCGCGCTTCGTTGGGCGACATGATGCCGGCGCTGATACCTTCCTTCAGGGCCTGCATTTGCGTCACGCTGTCCATCCGAAGAAGGCCGTCCAGATCGAACTCCGTGCCGATCTTTTCGCCGGTCATGCCTAGACCCTCGTCAAGGCAAATCTCAATATCTTCAATGAGTTTCTGGAGGCACTGAGAGTAATACTCGGTGTTGAGCGCCTGCACGTTGTTGTAGCTGGGCATCTGCCCAACCCCGATCTTGTACGGCGGGACGTGATAGACCGAACACACCACCTCAGCCGACCACTTCAACTGCTCGATGAGCTGGGAATCGATGGCCTTGGCCGCCATGGCCTCATACTTCAGACCGTCGCCGAGAACCGCCACCTTCCCGGCTTTCTTGCCGGTGAAGTTGTTGTCCCAATATTCCTTAAGGCGACCGGCTGTTTCGTCCGAGATGGCACCCGGAGCCACAAGCACACCACCCGGCTGCGCTCCGTTTTCAAAGAACCTCGTCGAATTGCTCTGGATCGCCAGCCCCTGCATGGCAGCCAGCCCGCCGGCATAGATCGGAGACATGCCGACCAGCGGATGAAACATACAGTTGAAGCGGTCATGAATGATCTCACGCGCCGGCACAATCACACGCGCCGGTAATCCGCTCAGTTCATCGGTATTGAGCTCGTAGAAGACAGACCCGTCATCCGCCACCAGTGGCTTTACACGAAGCGGGTCCAGAACGAACATCTGGCGGACACTGCCACCATTGTCGCGCTGCTTCAGGATGTATGTGTTGCCACGCTGGAGCTTCGACAGAACCCATGTCTCAAAGAACTGAATGCGGTTCTGGAAGTGGTTCGGTTTGCGCAGGACGGGCGAATAGGCCGGGCTGCTGACTTCCGTCCAGATGCCGTCATCGTCTTTCTTGACGAGCTTGACCCGAAGCTTCGAGATATCTGAAGCGATCAGAGTGCGGCATGCAAAATCCGCGTGGAACGACAGGACCGAGCTGAAGTCCACCTCGACATTGTTCTGCCAGGCTCCGGAGAAGCTTTCGAGGATCCGAAACCAGCCACCCCGGTTCGGGTTCACCGGTGACAGGTCTTTCTTGCCCTCGCCTGTAAAGGGGACCGGCATGCCGAGAACACGCATAGGCTTAGCCCTTCGCTTCCGCGATCTTGGTGCGCAGCGTGTCCGCGTCCCAACCATGATAGGGCTTCTTGCCCACGACTTTGACATAGCGCGCACGCAACGCCTTCATGTCATCGACCGGCTTGCGCGGCTTCGCCTGCACGTCGCGGCGGCCATAACCAAGCTTTTCAGCGATCTTTGCATAGCGCGGATCGCGGGCGTTCATGGCGCGCGTCAGATAGTTGGATTTCATTGGGTCTTCTCCGTATGGAAGGGACCACGGACACCAGCGCTGAACCGCTCGGCGGCTTCAAGTGCCAGCTTCAACCGCTCGCGAGGTTTCATGCTCGCAGTGGAATAGAGTGAGCCCCGCGCGATCTGCTCCCCGCATCCGACAGCATCGAAACCGTCCACCGCTTCACCGACCTGATAGTCGTTATCGATGCGGAACAGCCGACCGGCGTATCCGACGAGAAACACTCCGCCGAGTTCGGCCTCGTTGTGCCGCTCCGCGTAACCGCCCGTTTTCAGGCAATCCCTCACAGCGTCTATGAACGTGGTCACCATGAACTTGTCGACATCTGTGTCTGGATGCCGCTTTGGAGGCACGAACGCATGTTGAAGTAGCTGCCCCATGCGAAAGCTCGTGGTGAAGCCCATCACAAAGTCACCGTTGCGAAACACTTTGCGATCCGCGCGCACCGTGAGCGAATATCCGCCAACTCCGGCGCTGTCGCCTCCGATATGGACTGTCTGGCCGTCCACGAGCCCTACAATGCAGGTCATGTTCGTTCCTGTCGGGTTCGCGCGTGTGCGGCCCGCCACGACCCGACGAAGTGACGAGCCGCTTCCCACGCGCAGGAATTTGAGAATGTCGGGTGAAGGGAACCGGCCGCAGTTGCCCGCGGCCGGCAATGTCATTCAGGACTGCTTAGACGGAAGCCGCCGGCAGGCCCCAGTTGACCTCATCCAAAAGGGCCACAGCCGATGCGCGGCGGCGAGCCCAGTTGATGGTGCGCTCGGCGCGGAAGCCGACAGCATTGGTCTGCCAGAGCGAGACGAGCGATGTACCGGTGCCGGTCGTGGCGTCTTGCGTCGTCGGCGCATCGTTCATCTGGAGCGAGGCTTCACGGCTCATGTCGACAGCAACGCCGCCCTCATCTGCGAGATAGACATCCTGCGCATTCACCAAAGCGACAAAGCCACCAGCGGACACCGGCGCGAAGTACTCCGACACGATAACCGGAAGGCCCTCGAAGTCACCGCCGGTCATGCTGATGCCAGGGAATTCACGCTGACCGAGCGGATTGCGCATCAGAGAGAGCGCAAGCGCTGTGGTGGCCGACATGATCCACACGCCACTGGTCGGCGCGTTGTTCGCAGCAATGAACGTGCCGAACAGTGCCCGAACATCTTCACGGATCGCATCAGCGTCGTTGCCCGAAGACGTGATCGCAACAATGCCGTTGGTGATGGATGCCGGCGAAACACCAGCAGCGGCAGCTTTGGCCGGATTGATGAAGTCGGTATCCAGTCGGGCGCGCAGTGCGGCCGCCAACTGGTCGCGAACAATCATCTCTGCCGACGGGCTGGAGTCGCGGAGGGTTTCTTCCGTGACAACGGCGATGTTTGCCACCTTCAGCGGATCGAGCGTAGTGCGGCTGAAATCGAAATCCGTCAGCGGCTTCGGCTTTCCTTCACCCACCCAGTAGCCGTCGCCGCCACTGGTCTGCCCGATAAGGGCAGTGCGGAACGGTACGCGGCGCAGGGATGGAACACCATTGGCACCGAACCGGCCAAGGATGGTCTGGGGGCGCAGGAACTCAACGAAATCCGCGAAGGCGGACGTTTCATCGCCGACCAGCGGGCCAGCCCAGGTCGCGTCCGTCGTCGTCGCCGCACTGACAGCCGCCTTGGAGACGATGCGATAGACGGTCGAATCTTCGCCGTACATCGCCTTTGCGACTTCGCGCTGCGGCTCATTGTCGAGACGAGAGATGGCCTTGACGCGGGCGAGCCGTGCGAACTCGATACCGGCATCCAGCTTCGGTGCCTTGACGGTGACAGCCGCACGAGCCGGCGCGTCAGCGGACACAGGTGCCGGAGCCTTGTTGACCGGCTTGGCCTCGACAGCCTTTGCCCTCTCCATGCGGCGAAGGTCTTTCAGCTCATCGTCAATGGTGTCGTTTTCGTCGGCGAGGGTTCCGAACTCTTCGCGTTCGGCCTCATCCTTGGTGCGCCCTTCTTCAGACGCCTTGGTCTGGATTTCCTCCATGCGGGCCATATTCGCGGCACGCTTGGCTTCCAGAGCCGTGATCTGCTCAGCGAGCGTTTTCATGTCTTTGCCCTCCTTCGGGCGCAAATTGACGGGTTTGTGAGATTTTCCCGAAGCGCCGGGAGAGGTCTTCGCCGGACGCTCAATCGTGCCAGTCGCGGCGGGAGCGTTCGGATCGAAGGACTTGATGAGCGCGACACCGGCCGCGTCCATGTTCTTGATGCTCGTCATGACTGCTTCCGGCTGGGCCGGGATCGTGACGGCGGAAAGCTCGAAGACTTCGCTTTCGATGAAGCGAATGCCGTTGGTGCCCTCGATGAAGGCGTACTCGATGGCCTTGAAGCCGATGGAAACGGCGCGGACCAAGCCCAGCTTGATCGACTGCCAGGCTTCATCAACGCGATCTTTCAGCGTCCCGGCTTCTTCAATGACGGGGAGCTCAGCTTCGAATGTGATGCCATCCTCGGTCGGCTCGTCAAACTTCACCGTGCCGATGGGTTTCCCGGAATCGTGCTGCCACAGGAACGGCATGGGGTTCTGGAACTTCACCCCCATGGGCTCGACAACATCGCCAACACGATCAACCGCCGGCGTCGTCGCGACACCGCGAATTATGCGCTTATCCTCGTTCACTGCCTTGATGTGCAGATACGAGTATGCGCGGCGCGTCACAGTCATGACGGACCTCCAGAGTTTTGATTTTCAGGGAGCGATGTCAGCCGAAGGCGAACATCTGATATTTGGGCTCGGGCTTCGTCTCAGGAGCGAACCGCTTTGCCGTGCCAAGTGCCATCAGGGCCGCCTGCAATCCGTCGATCCTGACAGACGAAGATCGGTTCGATTTTTCCTTGTCGACCTTCATGTTACCGGCCGGGTCTTTGACCGTGATCGCATTGGCGACACACGAATTCATGACCGGATTGCCGTCGTGTCGAAGCCTGCCAGACAGTGCCAGCTCGACGAAAAACTCGATGGCCGGCGAGATGTCCTTGAACCCCTGCCCGTACGGCTCGAGCGGAAGGTCGACACCCTCATCAGCCATATCGACCTTGAAGTCATCGATGCGCCAGCGATCGAATCCGATAGCCTGGATATCGAAAGCCTGCATCAGGTCGCGAAGTTGGGCCGCCATGTATCGGAACTTGATCACAGGTCCGGGCACCGCAGCTATGTGGCCTTTGCTGATCCAGACCCGAAACAACTCACGCTCGCGATCCCGGCGCGCCTCCATCTGACCATCCGGCGTCCAGAAGAATGACAGGAGGTCAAATCCCGGTTCCGGGTCATCATCCGGGAATGCCAGAACAAGCGCCGATAGATCGTGCTTGCCTGACAGATCGAGGCCGCCGAAGCACTTTCGCCCTTTCAGATCGGCCACGTCGATCTCCGCTTTGCAGGCCTCCCAGATCGGACGGGTCACGATCCTGTTCTCGGCATTGCCATCGATCCGCTGGTTGAGGCGCAGGTTCCGGTATCGCGCCTCGAACATAGGGACGCGCCGGGCCTGCTCGGCTTCCTTCACCACATCATCGAGATCGAGAAACACCCCGGCAGCGGGGTTACACTGCTTGATGGTCTCTCGTGAGAACGGATCCGCATCAAGTGGCGCGCTTCGGAGGTCAATCACGATACTGCTGTCATGGCCTTCAAGCGCATCGTCAATCAGCATCGACAGCGGATGATCGTCTGTCGGAGCCTGGGTAGAGATCACCATCCCCAACGCGGCCTTCCGCTTGCCCATCGCAGTGCGCAGGTTCTCGAGCAGCTCGCCGTCGCGCGCCTGCGCAAGCTCATCATAGACCCAGAACGACGGCGCCAGACCATGAGCGCGCCGAGCATCAGCCGACAGTGCTTCATAGATCGAACCCGCCCCGTCACCGTCCAGAACCTCCATTCGCTTATGGAAGCGCTGCGGGTTCACACGCGCCGCAAACTCAGGCACCGCGAGAATTATTGCCTCCATCTCGTTGAAGATCAGACCGGCCTGCTGCCTGTCGATGGCAGCCGAATAAACCTCGCCGCGCTGCTCGCTCTCAGGACCAAGCAGATGACACAGCGCCAGCCCGGAAATCAGACCAGTCTTGCCGTTGCCACGTGGCTCCGACTTGATCGCAAGACGGACCCGATTCGCACCTGATCGCCCATAAACCTTCTTCACGAACTCCCGCTGTTCCGGCAGCAGCTTCATGCGCTTGCCGGCGAGCTTGCCCTTGGTGATGGGCAGGAATTCGAGGAAAGCAATCACCCGCCCGACGCGGGTAAGGCCTTTCTTCTTCCATGGGAGCCGGCGCTTCGACTTCTCTGCCTGTTCCCGCGCCAGCCTTGCCCGAGTGGCACCTGGCCCGCGAAGTCCCATGCATCAATCCTTGTGATTGGAAGCGGCAAAACCATCACCGCAGAGAAACTAATTCTGTTTTGAATTACCGAGGCGGTCTAGAAGGGGCACCCGATCCCGATTTCCCGATACCCCCGCCCCCTTTTCGCGCCCACAGCGGGCCATGGAAGGCCATGGAGAGGCGCTGATCATTTTACCGGGGCGCCGACCGAGAAACCCCTACCCTTCGTCTATGGGCCAGCCATCCAGTCCTATGAGGGCGCGCTTCCGTCCGGTCTTCTCGAACGACTGCTTCGCGCTGTCATGGCAGTGCTTGCACAGGCTCTGGAGATTGTCGCGGTCCCAGAACAGGCGCTCGTCTCCCTTATGCTCTTTGATGTGGTCGGCAACGAGCAGGCTAGTGTTGGGCTCGACGCGCTTGCACCTCCTGCACGTAAAGCGGTCCCTCACAAGGATGCTCCATCGGAGCTTCTGCCATCGGGCGGTGCTGTACCATGGCCGATAGGCTTTGGCCTCTAGAGACCGTGGGTCTGGGCGAGGCATCAGATGCGAACGCGGCGGACCTCACGCGCTGCGATGCGCCTGTCGATCCTTACGTCGATATCCCTGCGGAACGCTGCCTCCACCTCCTCCGACCAGATATGAACGTCTTTGGCATCGAATTTGATGAGCTTGATGCCTTCCGGCCATTTGATAGTGCGGGCCTGTGTCGGTTCTGGCATTGCAGCAACGGCCGCCACACCAGCGAGAGGTGCCGCGCCAAGGAAGCGAAGGAAGGATCGGCGTTTCATGTCAGAACCTCGCTTAATCATCAGTCATACGTCCCTGTCTCGGCCAGCACGCCAATCACTTCCTCACCAAGACCGCGACCGAACGCGATTTCCTCAGCGTGAGGCCATGACGTTGCAATGATGCATCCGCCATACGGACGACCATTGGCCTTGAACTGGGTGCAGAACACGACGCCACGGGATGCGAGCATGTTGCATTGTTTCGTGTCGAAGCCGTCGAGATCGTTGAAGCAGATGCCGTCAGCAAGGGGGCGTGATGGGTGGATGCGGGGGCCAGCATCGAGCATGTCAGGTGTCCCGGATGTCGTCATAGCTGCGCGCCCTTGGCTCCTGATCCGCCGTACCCTTGGCGAACACCACGATGTCACCGTCAGCGATTTCACGCTGGGCGCGCCGGTCCCAACCACGATGGATGAAATCGGGAGGCCCGAAGGCCCTGACCGCTGAGTGATATTCCTCGCCACGGAAGCCGACGAAGTGGGTGCATGCCCTCACCACGACGCATGCCCCTGGCTTGCTGCAGTTTTCCAATCACCGGCTTGGACATTGCCCACGGCCTGAACAGCGAACGCGACCGGCGCGAGCTTTCCGATTGGGCTTCGCCTTGCTTGACCGGGCAGCGGCCACCATGCGCAGCCTTTGCCGCGAAAACCATAGACGGCGCGATAGACCCGGCCCGACGACATCTTGAGATCAGCGACCGTTCCATATCGGATGTCGCGGGCCTCGCTGATCGGCTGCGACTGCATCAAATCAGCCCCACCACCCACAGGGCGATAAGGCCGATGCTCCAAAAGGGAGCGGTGACGACGACGAACATGAAGAGCGTGAAGGCCAAGCCGGCGAGCGCCATGAGGCTGCCCAATAGGATCAATGCCGCGTTTTCGAGCCGTTCGCGCATACCACGTCTCCAAAATACGAATGGACGGGCGCGCCCTAAGAGCTTCAACCGGCAAATGCCTGCGGGTCTTTCGGGCTCACTCGTTTGGCGCGCTCTACTGAAGAGCCTTGTTCGATGCCGTCCATTTCAGGTGATTGCGGGCATAGACAACCCACAGTGCCAGGTTCATGGGGATCAGTCCCCACGATGCGGTCGATACGATCCAGATGAGCCAGAGGCCTTGGTTGACGAGACCCAGAAGCCACGCATGGCGCGCTCGGTTCCCGGCGAGGATCGTCATGTAGATCGTGATGGCTGAGAGCAGCCATGGAAGGTACTCAGCAATCAGCTGCATCAGAAGATCAGCGCCCAAACGAGCCAAGCCAGAAGCGAGCCGATCACGGCTGCGCCAAAGCGAAGCAGCGGCATGATGTCGAAGCCGTAATCACCACGGTTCTGCGGCGGTATCGCGATTGCCCGCCCAAACAGAAAGACGGTGACGAGCGCCGGAACTGCCACCAAGGAAAAGCTATGGTCATACCATGTCTCCACATACGAGAAGCCCCAGCGCATGGCCGGGGCGTTCTGTGCATTTTTTGCAAAGAAGTCAGAGGGCGTTCCCTCGATCAATCCGTTTATGGAAACCGCGCCGTGCGCAGCTTTCAGAAGCGGAACGGGCCGGCTCCGCTGTAGGATACCGGCCCAATAACGATGTCAGACGGCCAGAATGTGCGGATCGATGCGCGAATAGGCGTCGACTGCGAAGCGCCAAGAGGTGTGAGGCTGGTTCTGACTGGCGTAGGCGATGGCATCGCGGTTCATGCTCGGCGCGGGCAATCGCTCCGCTTCCGCAATCACGGCGGCCGGCGCGGGGTCAGGAACTGTGCCCACGACATACAGTTCGAACGGGGATGCATAGACGCCCGGGTCGTAACCCGAGGCACTGGCGGGCGCGGACAGGAACATGACGGCCGCAAGCATGGCGAAGCCGCCGAAGAAGAAACTTCGGATCATGCGCATGTGGTTTCCTTTCTCATAGAGGCTCAGCGATTTCCCGCGCTGCCGGGATGCAATAGCAGCCGTGTGCATTTGTCGCAGCGTGCGGCCATTTGTTCGCCGTTTATTAGGTCCGTTTGCGCGAGACCAATAAACAACCGGACATAAACTCATGCTGTTGCTTGCATGGAGGGCGCTTGTCCTCGGCTTTCTGATCGCCGCTCTGGCACACGTTGCGGCGGCGATCACCGTCATGCTTTTCGAAGACCATCACACGATGGCTGCGACACTCGTGCGATCCATCCTGATCACAATCATATCCGCGCCGCTGATCTTCTATGCCCTGTGGCTGCAGGGCTCTCGGGAGCGGGAACGAAACACCTACTGACCCCTGCCACTCCCGCCAGAGGTCGCCGGCTACCATTTCCGATTGAACTCGGGGTAGTGGTTGCGAGACCTCAGCATGGGGGCGAGCCACCACGCCAGCGGAACGGTCAACGCGATACTTGTCACGATCACGACCGGCAGCAGATATTCAGCCATCGAGAACAGCGCCGGGACTGATAGAACCAGCACGGCTCCCGCTCCGAAGAGCATGGCGTTGATCGGAAGCGCGAGCATCCCTGTCATATACGTTCGAGTGCGCATCATCACCTCCTGTGGTGGTTGGTGTGCTGCATGGAAAACGTATCGCGGAGTGCCAGGTTCCAAGTTGTGATCGGTGGTTGCACCGGCGCGGATCGAACGCGCGACCTCCAGGTTATGAGCCTAGCGAGCTACCACTGCTCTACGGTGCTGTTGAAGCCAATCCCTCGTCTGTGGACCGCGCCGGCAGATCGGGCGCGCCATCCGGCACAGGGTCCTTCTCAAGATCCGCGATCAACGCCTTCATCTCGCCAATCTCGCGAACCTGCGCCTCGATGATCTCATCGGCCAGTTCGCGAACGCGCGGGTCTTTGATGTGCGCCCTTTCACTCGTCAGAATGGCGATGGAGTGATGCGGGATCATCGCCTTCATGTAGGAGACGTCATCGACCGTCTCCTGGCTACGCACCAGCCAGAGCGACAGGGCAAACGCGACAGCGCCGGCTGCCAGAATACCGATATTGGCAGTTCGGCTGTTGTACATGGCCCACATGAACGAAAGCATCACCACGGCCATGGTTGCGCCCATCAGGAGGGCCATCCAAGCACGTGTTTGGCTGAACCAGATATGATCGACAGCGTACGTGTTGAGGTACATGAGCCCGAACATGACGAGCGTCGAAGTGGCGATCATTGCGCCGAAGCGGACATAGCTCATTCTCTCCTCCACATCTCTCCACGAATGTGGGGGCAAGTCGTGAGCCGTTCGATTGTTCCAAGTTTGGTCTAAGCCGCTTCCTGCTTCCGCTTCTTGGCCTCTCTCTGCCTCCGGCGCTCATTGCGTCGATCAGACCAGGAGAAGTCCGCTGGATCGTTTGAGAAGTAGCTGGTGAACGCCTCGTCTGAGGCCCATGACGTGACGCCCCTTTCGTCAGCGCGCTCGTCTTCGATGTTGGGCTCAATATGCCCGTTTTCCGGGGGAACAGGGAACCCCTCATATTCGAGGTTATTGCAATTCTGTACACTCCTGCGAGCCAGATGTGCAAGAATTGACGAAAGAGCGCGATTTTTCCGCGCCCTTCCCGTCTTCGCCGTAATGTACTGACCGGCGCACCAGTCCTTGAAGAACAGCCGCTTGTGGTCGGCCATGCACCGCACCCAGGCGGCGAGCGCGGCTCTGTTGGCCTCGTTGTCGACCAGAGCATACCAGCCCTGCGCCTCCTCGGCTTCCGAGATGTCTCGCGCCGTGTATTCGGTTTTCTCGAAGAACTCCCGCCGATAGAGCGCATGGGCGTCCTCGTCCTCGCGGAGAAGGCGGCAGGCATCGGCCAGAGGATCGCGGCTGCGGCGCTCCCCTCGCCTGTGGCCCCAGTTCCTCATGTCGTCGTCGGAATGGACGTAGGGAAGCTGCTGGGCGCGCAGCGGGGCCGGTCCCACGCGGTTGCCCACGTTCTCGATCTCCGCCGCCCTGATAAGGCGCTCTGCGATCTCTTCGATGTTCATGTCATCCTCCGACGATCATCCAGCATGTCGAGTTGATCCGAGTTCGGACCGAAACGGCGAAACAGCCGCTCATAGACCATCCCGCCAAGGGCGAAGCGTGTCGGGACAACGCTCCTCAGTTCCTGCGCCACAAATTGCAGCTCACCGCCGGGGATCATGTCCCAGGTCTCGAGCCATGCGCTTGCGTCACGTTCGATGATGCCCTGACAGGCCCTCACCATATCCGAGACCATCCAGAAGCCGCTCTCATCCATCAAAAGCAGGTTGTTGCCGGCTTCCCTGATCGTGGTCAGCACCAATCTTACATGGGCCTCTCCAAATTTGCGGTAGATCCGATCCAGCGTCACCACTGCTCGCGTTTCTCCCACTTCGGGATAACGATGGCCATCGATGACTTTGATGCCGAATTCATCGCAAAGGCGTTGGATATGAGCTGGGATGGCTGTCACAGGCCCATCTCCTCTAGAAACGCGTCGAGACCTTCGGGCTTCTCAGGCGCAAGGAACAGTGTCTTGATCTCCCTGTCCCAATGCCTGCTGAGTTGCCATGAGAGCCGCGTCACGATGTTGTGCATCTTCACGATCTTCATCTCATCGCTGGTGCGCGTGATGCGTCGCTCCCACTTCCTGATCTCGCGCCACAGCCGTCGATGTTCTCTGCGCACGCCCTCCGGCAATGACCGGAAGCACTTGCCGCAGATCATTTCTCCGGGAAACTCATCCGCCGGGCCTGTGCGCCGGCAACGCGGGTTGATGCAGGGAGTGCGATCGCTCACGCCTTGACCACCTCCACCGGGCGTTTGCCGGCGCGATGAATGGTGCCAGCGCGCCATTCGTGCTCGGCCTTTGCTCTCGCGCTGACATAGTTGCCATTCATGTAGGCGATCAGCGCGGCCTGCGCGGCAATCTTTGCTGACCGGGCATCTGGGAAAGGCTGGGGCTCGCCCTTTTGGCAGACCGTCTGCCAAGCGCCATGCTCCCCTGCTCGGAATTGACCGATCCAGTCCATGCCAGAGCGTTTGGCGCGGGTTGCAAAACAGTTCATTTCCCGGCCCTCCTGAGAAAAGTCGCCACAAGCTTCTGCAATGCGAATATCCCCTTTTCCATATGGAAGTCGTTGATGTCCGTTCCCTCATCGGGTGGCATGAAATACGGCTTGCCGGCGGCTTCCGCGTAGTACTCGCCGGTCCCTTTCCAGCCGAACTGCTCGACGGGATTGTCATGATCGGCAGCAATGAACGTCCGGTCTTTGACCGATCGCGCAACCTGGGCAACGTTGGAGGCTGAGAAGCAGCAAAGAATGGTGTCCGCCCGGCGCAGCCCCTTGAGAGCGGCGCGAAGGGAAAGGCCGGTAGCAAGGCCCTCGCACAGCCAGGTATCAGCCCCCTTCCCGATCCGGTCGCAGGAACCACCGATCTCTCCGCCAGCAAGGAACTTCTTGGTTCCATCTTCCCAGATCAGTTGAACGCTGGTGACGCGCGACCCGAAGCGCGCCGGCATCACAATCGCTCGCTCACCGCACACCAGATAATCTCCGACATGACGCTTGAGGTATTCAGCATCGATCACCAGTGCCTTTTCGCCTGGGAAGCCTTTGCCGACCAGATACGGGTGCTGCGCTGGTTGGGCGGCGTCGACAATATTGCTTGCCGTTCTGGCTGCCCGTTCAGCCCTCGCCTTCTGACGCTCCTTTTCCGCGCGAACGTCATGGGCGATACGCCGCTGCTGCTTCACGTCCATCTGCCCCGTGAGGCTCACGGTTGCCTTTTGTCCGGTCTTCCAGTTGAAGGCGGTCACATAATGATCGGTCATCATGACGCGGCCGTCGCCCTTGCCACGCTTTCCATCCAACGTGTCTGCGAGAATCCACTTGCCGTAACCAACTGTACGCGGTGGGCGAATGCCGACCTGATCACACGCCTGAGAAAGCGCATCTTCGATATTCACGCCGCTTTCCTCCTACCTGTTTTGCGAAACCGCTTCACTTCCCGCTCGACAAGGCCCCATTGGTCTGGCTGCACCTGATCGTGAGCGCATGGAGCATCGAAAAATCCCCGTGGGAGCTTTGAGCCGGGATAAACCCCAGACCAGATACCATAGGCCCACCTGCGGGCCGCTTCCTCGCCCTTGCGGCTATTCGAGAGACAGAAGGCGAGAGCCGCATTCCAAACCCCGCGCGGGTCATTCAGACATTCTGCCCTCAGCCCTTGCCTCGGCTGGAAAGCGCCCTTGGTGCTGATCTCCAGATCAATAAGCTCGCCCTGAACAACCTGGATTTCACCGCGCTTTGGCCTCTCCCAACCGCATGCCTGACAGACATCGGATCGGGGCTCCATCTTCATCCCGCATTCACCGCAGAAGTGCGTGGCTTTCTTCTGCTCGGACGGCTCTCGAACCTCGCTATCGCGCTTCTGCGCATCCGACAGGCTGTCGACACCATACTCAAACAGCCATGCCGTATCGTCCGCAAAAGAAACTGAATTGCCGGAATGGTCGAGCCAGAGGCCGAACTCCTTGCCCGAAGAAATCCGCATTACGCGGCCCATCTCCTGAACATGGCTGGAAAAGCTCTTGCGATATGGCCGGCAGGAAATCCCACACAGCACGTCAGGCACGTCGAAGCCTTTGGTCAGAACCGCGCATGACACCAGCCCATCAATGGCGCTGTCAGGTTTGCGGAACTCTGCAATCTTCGCCCGCCGATCATCGTCGGATACGTCGAGATAGCTGATTTGCTGGAAGTTGAACCCGGCATCCGCGAACTGGCGGCAAAGCTCTTCGCCGTGCTTCACGGAAGGGGAGAAGACGATGGTTTTCACGGGTCGCCCGAAGTGCTGCCGGGTCTGCTGAACCCACGTCTTCACCACATCGCCTATGATGCGCGTACCGCGCGCGCCGGTCTCTTCCTCGTCGTATTCCCCGAAACGCGTGGTCTTCACGCCCTGCATGTCTGGCGTCACGCAGGCCTTTATCTTGAGCGGTGCCAGAGCCTTCATCTTGAGAAGCTGGTTCACGGTCGCGCTGTTGACGAGACCGTCCCAATCATCGGCCATACCTGGGGTGAAAGGCGTTGCGGTCAGTCCGATCACTTTGGCATTCTGGAGCTTCTCCACCAGATCCCGGACCGACTTATACCGGCAATGCGCTTCATCAACGATGATGAGGTCTGGAAGGTCATTGATTGAGCGTCGCGCAAGCGTCTGCGCGCTGGCGATCTGCGTCTTCTTCTCCGGTGCAGTAAGGAAGTGCTGCGCCTGAATGATCCCGTGATCGATCCCATAATCCGCGAATGAATCGCTGGTCTGGTCGATCAGCGCCACACGGTCCACGATGAACCAAGAGCGCGCGCCCTTCCTCTGGCTCTCCTTGACCAGATGCATCGCCATGACGGTCTTGCCGGCCCCGGTCGGCGCCACCAGTATCTGGCGGCGGCAGCCACCACGAATGCCATCGCGCAAGCGTTCGACGGCATCTTCCTGGTATCCGCGAAGCTCAATCTCTCTGGGTTCGGTAAAGAGGTTCAAGCCGCCCTCCTTTCCGGTGCTTCGTCAATGATCCTCCCGCACTGCGAGATGAACCATGACCAGTCCACATCATCGACGCCATCAGGCCGATGCTGGATGCAGAAGGTTGCGAATTTCTCAGCCCATTCACGTGGTACGCCACCATCGAACTCGATGATTGCTGCGCGCTCTTCGAATGCAGCTTCCTGATCGAGGTACTCGGCAATCGCCTTGCCATTGCGCTTGATGAACTCCATCGCTCCCTCTGGAAGCTTTCGGGCGTTCACAAGTTTCAGCTTGCCGCTATCGATCATGATATTCGAACCATGGGAGCGAATGCGGGCGATGAGGTCTTCGACCTTAGCCATTGACGACCTCCCCCGTTTCGATGTCGAACACGACGTCATTGGAATAGCCAAGCTTGATCGCCTCGGCCTTCCAGAACTTCGATGATTTCATCCACGAGGCTTTGTCTTCGCTCTCGCGATAGAGCCTCGTTTCGAGAACACGGATTTCTTCATCCTTGCCGGCAATGATTTCCTCGAAACCACCGGCCTTGTATTCGGCCTCCATCTTCGAGAACTTCGCGACAGTCTCTTTCAGCGCCGCGTTCTCTTCCTCCAAAAGACGGTTCGCTTCTTCAAGCTCTGTAAGGCGGTCCTCCGGCGAAAGGCCATTATCAGAACTCTGCCTCTGTCTGGCGGCTATGGCCTCCTGCTTTCTGGCCTCGTGCTGCTTGATGCTGTCTGGGAGTGCCGCCGCGTTCTGCTCGCGTTGCCGGTCGAGCTCGGCCTGCTTCTCTGCCTTCTCGGCCTTGGCCTTTTCCTTCTCCGCGCGCTTCGCTTCTGCGATGGCCTTCTCGGCCGCCCTGTCTGGCTCCTGCCCCGCCTCGACGCGACTGCGGATTTCTTCCTTTATTTCCGGCAACTTAGACTTTATTTCTCTAGCGTCACGTTCGGAAATTTGTGTACCATGGTTCACATTTCCGCCTGCCGCTTCTTCAATCGCGCGGATCACCCGCCCCTGATCGAGAAGCTGGTATGACCGCCGCCGCGACATATCGAATTCAGTCTGCACGTAGGCTTCCCAGGTCTTGTAGCCCAAAGCCTTCCATGCCTTGCGCTCGTAAGCCCGCAGGACCAGTTCATAGGTCTTCTCAATGGAATCCCTGATCCGGTCGGTGATCTCCTTTGCTTCCTGCTTGGTGAGGTCGGCAGACACTGCCCCGCTTTTCATCTCAATCACGCTGCAATCTCCTTGATCTCAATTCTGACGTTGCCGCCCTTCACCGGTTCGGAAATCACTGGCGGCATTGTGCGGAACATCCGGTCATCAACTCCAAGCGCATCGGCTATGCCGTCGCGGTAGGCCTTGATCGACGCCATGAGGTTGTCGTCGTCGTACCGGTATCGGGCTGGCGGCGAGAACGTGGCCTGAAAGGACAGAGCGTCAGCGGTGATCGGGCCGATCTGGCGGGCATGGGATGACGTGACCGCCCTCGCCTCGCGTCTGGCCTTCTTCACCGATGCGGCTTTCACCATGCGATGAGGTCTTCCGTTCGGGCTGAGGTTCTTGCTGGGCCATGGAAGGTCGAGAATGAGTGCCATCACGCTGCCTCCGTTTGATAATCTTCGGGGCGTTCAAGCCGTTTCCGGCATGGCGGGATCCACTGGAACCGAGTATCCGTTTCACCATCGATCCAGACCAGCCAACAATAGGCTGTGGCCGTTGAACCTTTCGGCTCCAGCCGACCTTTGACCATGACGACGCGCTCAGTGAATTGCGCGATGATCGATGGTGGATTGACCGAAAACAGGCCGTTGAAACGTCCCACGCCTTCCAGAAAGGCGCTGCGCACGATCATCGCGAACCCGTGCCGCGCGATCTGCGAAGACCGATCAATGAACTGCTGGGCCAGCCGGAACGGCGGATTGGTGATGATCCAATCGACCTTCCTGACATCACCCGGGAAAAGGAAATCGAGGATCACATGCCCGGTGCCATAGTCGTGGACATCGGATGCCACCACTTCTCGGAAGAACTCGCCAAGAGGCCGCGCCATATGACCGCGATTGCAAGCCGGCTCCCAGCACGATTGATCCGACACAGGACCGGTCATCGGCATAATGACGTGTTTCAGAAGCGCTCGCGTTGCCCATGGTGGTGTCGGGAAATCGTCAAGACTATCGTTCGGCTCTGAGCGCTGCTGCATGACTGCGGAAGACGTATTCTGCGCCATCACTCCCCTCCCCACATAGCCGCGCCAAGGATGAGAATGCCCGCAATGGCGATGGTCCAGTTCACGATCATGAAACGGGTGCGCTCGGTCATGCTGCGGCCCTCGCTTCTTCAAGGGCATACCCGCCCCACTGATCGGCCATGGCGGCCGCGATGCCGGGGAAGAAGCGAGAACGCTCTTTCTGCCGGTCGGGCCCGGGCGGCATCCGCCAGACGCGATGGGTCAAGTTCTCCGGTTTCTTGTGGTGTAAAGGGACCAGCGACGGCAGGCCCTTCAACCAGAGACAAGTGCGCTTGGCCTCTGGATCACCGAACTGCCACGGCTGGACGGATTGCGTATGTTCCTGAAAGCCCTTGATCCGCTCTTTGGCATGCTTGTGCATGACCGGGTTCTCGACTGCGATACGATCGATTGGAGCATTCCAGAGATCGGAGAACAGCGCCGCGCCTTCATCAAGCTCTGCCCACATCTCTTCTCGGGTGCGACCGGGCGGCGGAGTATGCAGCCAGCGGACTCCGCTATTGCAAAGCCGGGTGCATGGCGGGTGTGCGACAATGAGCAAGTCCCATCCGTCATTCAGGATGTCCCGAACATCGCCCCGGATATGCCGGTTGCTTCCATCCTCAGAAGGGAGAAGGTCGCAGGACCAGGCATCGTGGCCGCGCTGCAGAAAGGCATTGCGGACGGTCCCAGAGAACTCGCACGCGATCAGAACTTTGAGTGGATTGTTCATTCCGTCCCCATCCTCGATTTAAGGGGGTTCGCCGATAACCCCGGCGCAACGGTTATCGTCTGACGGACCAGACCATCAGGGCGACCGCGAAGGCGAAGCCAACGGCAGCAAATGCCTCCGGCCAGTTCATTTCAGTCATGTCTCTTCCCTTTCCGGCGATGCCATTTCAGGCACACCCATTCCGACACCCTCCAGAGGGCGCTCTTGATCCACCGCATTGGTTTGTCCCGTAAGTCCCAGCCGCTCGGCCCTCATGGAGCGGGCGGCTTCCTCGTTGCGCTCGCAAGCGCGCTCGTAGGCCGCACGGAGGCGCATGTACGCCTCGCCCGACACATCGTTCATGGTCTGCCAGCGGTCCCAAATTCGCTTGGCATATGAACGCTCGATCCCTGCCGAATGCGCCGCCCTGTCGCGGGCCGCGCCCCAGGTATCTCCCCGGCCTCTGTGATGAAGCTGGGCGAGTGCATTCAGGAAACTCGCACTCTGTTGAACAGCGGTACTCATGACGCCTCCGCCACGTTTTGTGTCGTTCTCGACACATCTTTTGTCGGACATGGAACACCTTCACGCGTACGTTTCTTTGCGTGGAAGGCGGTTTCATCCTGCCTCCATGGGGCGAACGGCCCCTTGAAATCGAAAGCAGGAATGAAAGAGGTGAAGGATGCGCACTCGACGGAATAGCCAAACTCAGACGGATGCGCGTCAGCTTGATTTGTTCGAAGGTGAGCGGAGGTCATTTGCGCCCCCGCTGAAACGGGCTCATGGCAATGGCGGCGGCAACCGCCAGAAGCCAGAGCACACAGACGACGATTTCGCGCGGGCCCGTGGGTACATTCCGCCCATAGGCGTCCCGGCCTACAGAGGCCACCGCGCCAATCACGCCTAGGATATAGAGGGAGATCGCGAGGATCGTCATACGGACTGCTCCGCGAACGGGCCATCAGCGTTTCTCAGAACGCGCTCAACATCATGGGGAGCGCAGGGCTTGCCGGTTTCGCGCCGGATAGTTCTCGCAATATGCGTGGGCGTCTGACCGCGCCGCGCAGCCGCGAGCATCAGGTCGGTATCGGCCACGGTCCATTTGAGATTGAGGTACCAGGTCATGACGCCTCCGCAAGGATCGGCGCCAACCCCTCGGCGGTCCGGAACTCGTCGACCAATTCCAGCACCTGCCGCCATGCAACGACCTTCGGGCGTCCGCGCCCGTTGCTGATGCTGTACTTGGCCCTCTGGAAATTCAGGCGATAGCCCCATTCCTCCAAGTAGGCCTTGATCGAGAGGTAGTCCGTATTGTCGCCTCTCTCGAACCTGCGAGGCTCGCCATGCTTTGCCTTCCAATCCGCGATCAGGAAATCAACATCATGAGAGAAGACGCGCGGGGCCGGCTTTGCAGTGCTCTTCGGTTTGGCCGGACGCACAGGCTGCACCTTCACCGGGCGCAATCTCTTACGCGGACCACCAGTGGCGGAGAACTTGACACCGGTACGGGTGGCGCGGCCAAGGACGGCATTGCGCGACCGGCCAAGGGCATTTCCCACATCCGTGGCAGATCGACCGGCCAGCGCCATCTCACGCATCAGGCGATCATCTTCCGTGGTCCAGCCTTTGCGGATGGGTGCCGGAGAGTCAGTGAATTCGTTGGCGGCGCGCAGCGATTTGCGGTGATGGGTAACGCCTTCGGCGTCCCGGCCTCTGACGGGAATTCCGGTCCCGTCAGATTTTTGCGCCCGCAGAGCATCGCTGCTTGGTGTGCCCGGTATGCCGCCGGATACCGTGGGAGAGTGCGGGCCGGGGAAATTCGTGAGGTTCTCGAAAGTCATCCCGCAATCCTCTCGATCCAGTCGATAACGCCAGAAACCGCAAGCCAGATCGCAGCCCAGCCCGCCAACGAGCAAAGGCCAACGGCGAGTAGGACAACCCAGGCAATGAGAAGCTGGGGAGAGATCAGATGACGAATGGGTGCCGAGGGGGCGTCATGGGGGGACCGGGTAGCCCCCTCGGCTGTAGCCGCGCGGAGGGGAAAAGCGCGGCGTTCTTGTGTCTGGTGGGAGGTCATGCGGCGGCTCCCATGATGGTGCGCGCGTCGAAATCATCCCAAGGAGCGATATCTTGAACCGCAGCCCGGATCTGATCACGAACAACCAGCTTCTCGACAACGGGCTTGCTTCCGACTGCCAGGTTGCAGGGCTCGCAGGCGATGCCGAGGTTGAACTCGTGGTTCGGCCCACCCTTCGAGATCGGAACGAAATGCTCGAGCGTCGAGCTTTCACGCGTGACGAATTGCCCGCAGTAGCAGCAGCAGGCGTAGCCAGTTTCCCGCTCCAGCCGGTCAATGATCGAATTGCGCAGAGCCGCGCCGTTCTGCCGGCGCATCTTCTGGATGGCCTGTTCGCCCCCTGCCCCGGTCTCATCGAGGAACTGGCGATAATCCGCCCTCGTTTCGTCGGAGACCGTCAGCTTCCCCTTCTTGTTGCGGTAGATGATCAGGGGCGACTTGCCGGTGAGACGGTAGCGGAGAACTTCCCACTCGCTGGTGGGTGCATCGACGCTGCCGCCCTGTGCTTCGATCCATTCAGCAAAAGCGCGGAGCTTGAACGTGGTGGGCTGTATATCGCTCATGCCGTTGTCTCCGCGTCTGCGGACACGGCCTCGGCCAAAGCCTCAAGCGTCACGCCCTCAAAACCGCGATCGCCCGCTTTCCGAACGATGCAGGTCCAATACATCGGCGGGATCGATGCCCGCCTGCGCATGGCTTTTGCTGTCCCGTATGCAACCGAAAGGTCGTCCGCAAACTCGGAAAGCGATGGCCAGAGATTGATGATGTCCGCGTGTGTCATGCCGCATAGGGTACATAACATACCCTCACTGTCAAGCAGGAAAGGCATTACTTGTACCCGATTGAGCGGGTATTTTTTGCACCATGGCGAGTAACGAAGAAAAACGACTGAGAGAAGAACGCGCGCAGCGCTTGGTCTGGGCACGGAAGCGCGCGGAATATTCGGGGCCGACCGCTGTAGCGAACAAGCTCGGGATCAACGTCAACAGCTATAAGGCTTATGAGCAGGGGCGAAACGGGTTCGGGCTGGATGACGCCCGTAAATTCGCTGCGCTGTTCAACGTGTCACTGCAATGGCTGAATTACGGAACAGGGAATCCGGATGATGACGACATCCCTGCCGAGACAGCATTCGTTCACGCGCCGCTGATTTCGTGGGTTAGCGCGGGTGCACTGTTGCAGTCGGATACCGTCACCCACTTCGATGACGAACCGATGGTTTACGCCCCCGACCTAGATCCAAGCGGCGATTGGGTTGCGCTTCGTGTCGATGGCGATTCCATGAACCGCATATCGCCTCACGACAGCATCATTTTCGTGAACCGGAACGACAAGCGCCTTGTCCCGAACGCCTGTTACGTCATCGGAGACGGGAACGGCGGCGCGACCTACAAGCGCTTTCGCCCGCCAAATAGGTGGGAGCCTGTTTCGACCAATGAGGAACATAAGCCGTTCGAGCTTCCGGTCGGCGTTGAGCCGGACATCATCGGACGTGTGCGCAAAACGATCTTATCGATGTGAATGGGAGAGATAATTCATGCGGGGGATTGCAATGAAGCGGCTTATCTTAGCCGGCGCGCTATTCGCGGCATGCACAACAACAGCCATCAGCGAAGAGATGAAGGAAGGCTGGGGCCTTCAGTTCCGCCAAGACACGTTCGACAAAAGCGTTTTGCCGCTTGCGATGATGTCTGAATCCGGTGACGGGTTTGACAAAGCACTGATCGCTTTCGCATGCGCCTCGTCGGGCGACTTGGTGTCGTTTTTCCAGCCCGAGCGCTTCATGATGTTCGTTCAAACCGCGAAGGCGACATTCCGCCATGGGGACCAGACCTTGGATTTCACATTCACGGCCGGCGAGGTTCCTCACTTTGGGAAGAGGCTTATCGCCAGCCCCGAAGATTCCGTCTCAATTGTCGAGATATTTGAAGCGGCGAGCGGTGCCGACGTACCATTCCGGACCGAGAAGAAACAGGGCGTCTTTACGTCGGTCGGCTCAAAACAGACCTTCGAGATAATGCGCTCACTCTGCGGAGAATAAGCGTCATGAGAAAACCCAAGCCTCCCCGCGAACGCGCCGCCCGCGCCTTGTGCACGTCCCGTGGACTGCCAGAGAACACGAAGTTCGAAGGCCGGCCAATGTGGGAAAGTCTCCTGCCGGAGGTCGACATCGTTCTCAAGGCCGCGCTGACGCCAGAAGAGTGGGAGCGCATCCGAGAGGGAGGCGAGAGCCATGACTGACAAGCTCGCTGACGAACTGCTGAAAGCAGCTGACACGCTGCACGACTTCACGCCTGTCGAGATCCAGGTGCTGTTGCGGCGCGCGGCTCTGCGCCTTCAAGGCAAGCTCGTCAAAGCCGGTGACCTCACCCTGATTTCAGAGGTGGCCGATCTGGCGGATGAGTTCGCGAAGGAAAACGAGATGAGCCGGGATGAAGCCGTTAACGCGATCATACTGGATTGGGGAATCGGAGCCGGTCTGATCGAGATCGATGATCTGGATGAGGAAGACGAATAGGGGGAGCGTCGTGGATCGCAAGAAGCCAAAGCAAGAGCAGAGGGAGATGAACTGGCTCCTGCTCTTCATGTCCGTCGTGATCGCCGCAGCCTTCGTCTGGGTGGTCTATGAGGTTTTCCATCTGGCGCTAACACCAGCCGGCGAATAGGGAGGGGAGATGGAAGACGAACCGCTGCCATCGAGCGATATGGAAGAAAAAACTTTCCGGTTTTGGCAATGGAATGGCGATCTGCCGGCACCGCAATTCACGCACTGGCCCCCTGAAGGAACGATCATTCTTCGCGCAGCGACACCGGGGACAACTTCCGAAGTGATCTGGCGACCGAAAGATGGTCCAGAAGTGCACGCCGGATATGGTGGGCCTCACGCTTCAAGCGCAGCGATGTTGATTGCGAAGGGCGGCCACGACAAGGATGCCGGCTATCCTCTCTCACAGATCGCCCCGCAATACCTGGAGGAATGGAACAATCTAGGAGGATGACACCTGCTCGTCTTCCCACCGCTTGGCCCGCAATTGTTCGAGATCGGGGCACGCAGCCGAATACAACAGATGGCTCGTCACGCCTTGAAGGATGCCGATATCGTACAGCGACATCGTGATTTCGATCTCGCCTTCGTTGCCAGTGAATACCAGACGGTGCGTCCCGTCTTTGCATGGCCCCGCCATGGTCCAATGAGCTTTGGTGAGTGACTTCCTGCTCGTAGCGCCCTTCCCTTCTACGTTTGAGAGGTAGGCCCTAGAGATATAATACTCCCTCTCCAGAGCCCTATAACCCTAATCATAAACTACCGTTATTATGATCTACCGTTATTAGGGGTATCACTGGTGACACCCAGTCTAGGGATCACTGGTGATACTTAGGACGCCCACGGGAAGATCAGAAAATAGTGGTTCACCGCCCTATTCCTTCGACCCCGCGTCACCTTTTCGAGGTCAATCAGCCCTTCCTCTCGAAGCTTCTTGATTGACCGCTTCACTGTCGCAACGCCCAGCCCCAGATCCTTAGCGATTGTCGTCTGCTGGTGCTTCGTGTGGTTGTCCCGCCGGTTCATGTGCATGGCGATGAAGATGCCGACCCGCTGGCAATCGGCAGTCAGGTAATCCCGCCCCAGAACGTGCCTGATCCATTCATCCCGGTTTCGATACCATCGCCCCGCCGGTGTGAGTTCCGTCTCGTCGTTCATTGATTATTCCTGAAATTCTGTCGCTCGCGCCATCGCGAGACACGCCCATTTGTACGGCGCGATTCCTCCCCTGTCAAAAATCGGGTACGATTTGTATCTTTTTAGCTTGACGCTATTGGGTACGATATGTACCTTCACGATACTGCAGCACGAAGAAGCGCTTCCGCGCCGATCTGCCGGACACGATGGAGAGGAAGAGAACGATGAGCCGATACGACTTCTGCCACACGATCCAAGACGAGAAGCTTGGAATTGGCGTCGTCTACGACCTGGAATGCGAGGTTGAGCTTTCCGTCGAACTGGATGCGGGCGTCCCAATGGTTTCGGTGGATGCCGTCTACGTGGACGGAAAGAA
>NZ_JAFKDE010000011.1 GCF_017255295.1 Nitratireductor aquimarinus | reverse complement strand
CCTTCATGATCGACAGCGCGGTCTCATAGTCCGGGTCGCCGCCCATGAAATAGGTCACGAGCGCGGGACGGTTCTCTTCCTTCAGCCGCGCAAAGCGGCGGTCAATGCGGGTGGTCATGGGAGGATGCTTTCTCTTCGGACAGATTGTGGGTTCGGATCCTGCGGCTCAGATCTCCATGCCGAGCATCTTTCCAACGGTATGCACGTCCTTGTCTCCGCGACCGGAGAAATTGACGATCATGATCTGGTCCTTGCCCATGGTCGGCGCGAGCTTGATCGCATGGGCAATCGCATGGGCCGATTCCAGCGCCGGGATGATGCCCTCAAGACGCGTCGTCATCTGGAACGCCTCGATCGCCTCATCGTCCAGAACGGGCGAATAGATCACACGGCCTGAATCCTTCAGCCAGCTGTGCTCCGGCCCGACGCCGGGATAGTCCAGCCCCGCCGACACCGAATGCCCGTCGAGGATCTGCCCGTCATCGTTCTGCAACAGATAGGTGCGGTTGCCATGCAGCACGCCCGGACGGCCAGCCGTCATGGAAGCGCAGTGCTCGTCGCCGTCCAGCCCGTGTCCGCCGGCCTCGACGCCGTGGATCTCCACCTGGCGGTCATCAAGGAAGGGGTGGAACAGGCCGATGGCGTTCGAGCCGCCGCCCACCGCCGCCACGATGGCGTCGGGCAGCCGGCCTTCCAGCTCCTGGATCTGCTCGCGTGCTTCCGTGCCGATCACCGACTGAAGATCGCGCACCAGTTCGGGATAGGGATGCGGGCCTGCCGCCGTGCCGATCAGGTAATAGGTGTCTTCAACATTCGTCACCCAGTCGCGCAGCGCCTCGTTCATGGCGTCTTTCAGCGTGCCATGACCCGAAGAGACCGGCCTCACCTCGGCGCCCAGAAGATGCATGCGGAAGACGTTCGGCTTCTGCCGCTCCACATCGGTCGCGCCCATATAGACCACGCAGGGCAGGCCGAAGCGGGCCGACACGGTGGCCGAGGCCACGCCATGCTGACCGGCCCCGGTCTCGGCGATGATGCGAGTCTTGCCCATGCGCTTGGCGAGCAGGATCTGGCCGAGGCAATTGTTGATCTTGTGCGAGCCGGTGTGGTTCAAATCTTCGCGCTTGAAGTAGATCTTCGCGCCGCCCAGATGCTCGGTCAGGCGTTCTGCGAAATAGAGCGGCGAGGGACGGCCCGTATAGTGACGGCCGAGATATTCGAGTTCGGCCCGAAATGCCGGATCGTCCTTGGCCTCGTTCCAGTGTTTCTCCAGATCGAGGATCAGCGGCATCAGCGTTTCGGCAACGAACCGGCCGCCGAAGATGCCGAACATGCCGTCATCATCCGGGCCAATCCGGAAGGAATTGGGTTCAATGGGTGCAGTCATGCGTGCGCGTCCCCTTGTTGCTTTTCGCCCATTCACACATGGCGGACAGGGACAAGTCAAACACATGTCTCACCGCAAGACTTTCAGCAATTTATTGAAATATCTACCGAAATCACCGTCCGCCGATGTTCGGTTACCCGCGACTTGTCCCTTTCGCGGCTCAGCTTCCAGTGGACAGGATGATCCCGCCTGATATCTTCACGCCCCATGGTGGTGACTGATCTCATCGACGCGTCGCAAAGGCTTGGCCGGGTTCCCGGCCTGCATTCGCTTGACGTTGCGGAGGCCGAGGCCGCCATCGGCGCGCGCTACAGGCCGCATCGCCTTCTGATGCCGTCCGGCGAAGCATCACTCGACTTCCGGCACCATGCCGTCGCGGGCGAGGGGGCTTCTCTCAATCTCCTGCGCTATGGCCCCGACATCGAGGTCGAAGCCGGCATTTTCGACACGTTCTACATGCTGGAGTTCCCGCTTTCCGGCGGGGTGGACATTCTCTATGGGCGCGACCGTGTCGCGTCGCGTCCGGGTCATGGCCTCATCCTGTCTCCCGGGCCTTTCGTGCGCTCCAACTGGCGTCCGGGCACCACGCAGGTGATGTTGCGGCTGGAGCGCGATTTCGTCGAGCGTTCCTGGCAGCGTTACACGGGCGACCCGGTGCGCCGCACACCGTTCTTCAAGCCGGAGATCGACCTCGACACGCCGGTCGGGCGACGGCTGGCGCGTCTCTTCGGGCTCATGGTCGCGGAAGAAATCGAGGCCGCCGACAGCACGGCTCTTTCGCCCATGCCTCTCGTCAATGCGGTTCTGGAAACACTCTTTGCCCATGTGCCCTGCCGCGAGGCAGAGCCTTCGGCTCTCGCCGCCGCCGGTCCGCTGCCGCACTATGTGCTGAGCTTCAAGGCGCTGCTCGACGACCCGTCCGCGCTTCCGCTCACCGTATCGACACTGTGCGAGCGGCTTGAGGTGTCCCAGCGCACGCTGACCACAGGCATGCGACGGTTCACCGGGCTCTCCCCGCATGATTATCTCACCATGCGCCGCATGGAACATGCCCGGCTTCTGCTCGAGCACGGTGATCTGCCGGTCGCCACAATCGCCGCCCGCGTCGGATACGCCCATGCGGGACGGTTCGCCGCCGCCTTTCGGCGTTACTGCGGGCACAGCCCCGCACGCTCCAGAACCCTTTCCTGACGCATTTTCGGAAGCATCTGTCCCATTCGGGAAGCGAAATGCAGCCACGCGCCGCCCCGGCGTTGACACGGGACACGTCCAGACCTGCACTCACGGATCACCGCGCAAGAAAAAACGGGAACTGACCTTGCAAAAAGGCGCGTGCGCGGCGACACGGTGGGCAACATTGTTTTGTCCACTCCGTGAGAGGGAGGGTGGTTTTGAGCCGGGCTGTTCTGGCAATCGATATCGGGTCTTCGGCCCTGAAAGCCGTTCTGTTTTCGCAGGACGGCGCAATGCTTGCCACGCGCTCGGCGGCGATCTCCACCGTCTCCGGTGCAGACCGTTCGCAGACCCAGAACCCGGCAGACTGGTGGGCCGCGCTGGTCAGCGCGCTTGCCGATATGCCACACAGGCCGGATGTCGCGGCGCTGGTTTTCACCGGCTCCATGCAGAACCTGATTGTTCTCTCGCCCGAAGGCGAAGCACTCGCGCCCGCCGCGCTCTATTCCGACCGCCGCCTCGATGAAGTCGAGATTGCCGCGCTCGAAGCCCGCCTGCCGGGCGATTATGCAAAGCGTGTCGGCAACCGTCCGGACCCTGCGCACACGATCTTCAAGCTCATGCGGATTGACCGTTTCGCACCGGATCTTCCGGGCGAACACCGCTTCTTCTTCGGCGCGAAGGATGCCGTCACATTCAGGCTCACGGGCCGGGCCGTGATCGATCCAACCGTTGCCTCCACCACAGGCCTGATGAACATCGCAGAGCGGTGCTGGGATGCCGGACTGCTCGCCACTGCCGGTGTCGAGGCGTCGCGCCTGCCCGAAATCCTCCCGGCCGATGCTATCGTCGGTCCACTGCGCGCGGAAGCTGCCGCAGCGCTCGGCCTTGTCGCGGGCATCCCGGTGTTCAATGGCGCGGGCGATGCCGCGGCCGCCACCTGGGGCGCCGCCGCTGACGAGCCGGGCCGGGCCTACGCCTATCTCGGGACTACCGGCTGGGTCGCAGCCACGCTCACCATGCAGGATGCCGCGCCCCCGCGTGACATCTACACGCTTGCCGATCCGGTCCACCCCGACCGCGCCATCATCATCTCGCCATTTCTGACGGCGGGCGCTGCCATGGACTGGCTCGCCGAAATCACGGGCGAGAGTGTCGAAGCCCTGCTGGAAGCGGCTGCGACGGCGGACGATGCGCGCGCCGCGCCGCTCTTCCTGCCCTATCTCTCCGGCGAGCGCGCTCCATTCGAGGATCAGCGCGTGCGCGGTGCATTCCTTGGCCTCGACCGCACCCATGGCAAGGGCGCAATGGCGCGCGCCGTGCTCGAAGGCGTGGCCTTCGCCATCCGCCACAATCTGGAAACCGCCGGCCTGCCGCCGTCGCCGCTCACCGTCATTGGCGGTGCGGCGCGCGATGCGCTCCAGCGGCGCACGCTCGCCGGTGTTCTGAAGCGCGAGATCGCCTTTCCCGATGCAAGTCAGGAGATGACGGCGCTGGGCGCGCTGCGCATGATCGCCGCAAAGGCCGGTCTCTCGCTTGCCGCCATGGATGCGCCGCCCGTTCTCGCGCCTGATACAACCAATACCGAACGCTGCGACAGCCGCTATGAGGCCTATCTCGCAGCATCCCGTTTCGCGCGGGAACAGGCCCGCCTGCTGACGTAAACGAAAGAAACGAAAACCGTTCAACGGATCGGAGGAAATGATGAAACGCCTGCTTCTCACCACAGCCGCACTGGCCGGTCTCGCTCACGCAACTACGGCCAATGCCGAGGACATCGCGGTGCTGACGCCCTATTTGAGCTCCGTTGCCACCAATGAAATGGTCGAGACCTTCACGAAGGAATCGCAGGCGAAGGGCTGGACGGTCAATGTGGTCGACACGCGCGGCGACTTTCAGCAGCTCGCAAGCCGTGTGGAAGACGTCACCAATGCAGGCGCGGACGCCATCGTGCTGGTCAGCGTCGATCCCAACCAGATCGGCGATCAGGTTGCAGCCGCAGCCGGCAAGAGCATTCCCGTTTTCGTGCTGGACGGCGCGCTTGCCGATGGCGTGACCGCCAACATCACCACCGACAATTTCGCACTTGGCACCATCCTCTCGGACTATCTGTTCGAGGCGCTGGGCGGTGAAGGCAAAATCGTCAAATTCTTCCACTCTGCGCATCCGGGCGTTCGCCAGCGTGAGCTGGCGCTGGATGAAGCGCTGAAGAAGGATCCGGATTTCGAGGTCATTGCCGAGCATTACGTGCAGGTGCCGGGCCCCATCGACAATGCGCGCCAAGCCATGGAGACCTTCATTCGCCAGTATGGCGAGGAGATCGACGGCGTCTGGGCCGCCTGGGATGAGCCTGCCGTTGGCGCGCTGCTCGCCATCCAGAGCGACATGCCCGATGCAGACATCGTCATCGCCGGCATTGACGGCAACCCGCAGGCGATCGACCTGATCGAACAGTGCACCAACCTCGCCGCCACGGTGCGGCAGGATTTTCCGGGCATTGCGAGCGCCGCAGTCGGTGAGATAGAAACCGTTCTGGGCGGCGGCGAACCTTCCTCCCGCGAGATTTTCGTGGAGGCCAAGGTGATCGACCGCGAAACGCTCGGCTCAAACTGCGAGTAAAACCCGCAAAGATGCTGGAGATCGCAGGGCTCACGAAACGGTTTGGCGGCGTCACGGCGCTCGATGGCGTGCACCTCGACGTCGCCGCCGGCCGTGTGCATGCCCTTCTGGGGGAGAACGGGGCCGGCAAGTCCACCCTGCTCAAATGCCTCTCCGGCGTGCACCGGGCGGATGCCGGTGCAATGCGCCTTTCCGGCAGGGATTTTGAGCCTGCCAGTCCCCGCGCGGCGGAAGCCGCCGGTCTGCGCTCCGTGCATCAGGAACTCAATCTCGTTCCCGGCTTCACACCCTATGAAAACGCCTATGTGGGCCGGGCCTATCCCCGCCGTTTCGGCCGCGTCGACTGGAAGGCGATGCGCACGCGCTTCGCGGCCCTGCGGGACCGTTACAGTCTCGACCTGGATATCGACGCGCCGGTTGGTCGCCTCTCGGTTGCCAAATGCCAGATCGTCGAGATCCTGCGCGCGCTGATGGACGATGCGCAGGTGCTGATCCTGGACGAGCCCACCGCCTCGCTGAGCGAGGATGAAGCGACCGTCCTGCGCCGCATCGTGCGCGATCTGGCCGATCAGGGCTGCGCCATCATCTTCGTGTCGCACCGGCTTGACGAGGTGTTCGCGCTGGCCGATGACTACACGGTGCTGCGCAATGGCCGATCTGTCGGCAGCGGGCGGATCGCCGACACCTCGCGCGACGGGATCGTCGCGCTCATGGCGGGCGAGGCGTTTCGCCATGAGCGCCATGGCGATGCGCGCGCGCCGGGTGAACCCGTTCTGGAGCTCTCGAATCTTCGCGCGGGCTCCGGGCGGTCGCCCATCGATCTGACCGTGCGCGCCGGCGAGATCGTCGGGCTCTACGGCGTGGTCGGCAGCGGGCGCTCAAGCCTGTTGCAGGCGATCTGGGGGGCGGCCGGACAGGCGCAGGGCCATATCGCGCTCGAAGGAGCATTGCTCCCACCATCCGGCATTGAAAGCCGCAAACGCGCCGGCGTCGCCTATGTCTGCGAAGACAGGCGCAACACCGGTCTCGTCATGCACCATTCCATTCTCGACAATGCCGTCCTGCCGCATCTGGAGCGGCATCGCGCGATGGAAGCCCTGCCGGTTGTTTCCTGGCGGCGGGCGCGGGCCGGCGTTCGCTCCGCGCTTGAAGGGCTCAGCGTCAAATATGGCGGCCTCGGTGACCGCATCTCCACCCTGTCGGGCGGCAATCAGCAGAAAATCATGATAGGCCGCTGGTTCGATCCGTCGCTGAAACTGTTCCTGCTCGATGAGCCGACGCGCGGCGTGGATGTGCGTTCCAAGGCCGAAATCCATGCACTGTGCAATCGCCTTGCGGGCGAGGGCGCGGCCGTTCTCTTCGCCACCAGCGATCTTGAAGAACTCCTGATGCTCGCAAGCCGCGTCGTGGTCATGGCGCAGGGGGCCGTCACGCTCGATGCGCCCAACAGCGCCGTCACGCGCCAGTCCGTCATCGACGCCACCTTCCATGCCCCGCCGCCTGCGCCTTCCCAGCCGGAGACACGACCTTGAGCTTTTCCGCCCGCTACGGAACCCTGATCGGCCTTCTGGCCATCGTCGCCCTGTTTGCAGCGCTGTCGCCGGAGGCATTCGCCAAGGGCTCGAACCTCATCAACATCACCCAGCAGATGTCCCTTCTGGCCATCGTTGCGCTGGGGGCCACATTCGTCATGTCGCTGTCGGAATTCGATCTTTCGGTCGGCGCGGTGGTTTCCATGGCGGGCATTGTTTCCGTCACGCTGTTCGGGGCGGGGTGGGGCATCGTGCCGGTCATGCTGGTCACGCTCATTGCGGGTTTCGCCGTCGGCGCAGTCAGCGGGCTCGCCATCGCCACCTATCGCATGCCCAGCTTCATCGTCACGCTTGCCATGGGCACCATTGTCGGCGGCATCACCTACTGGATCAGCGATGGCGCAACGCTCTTCGGAAACATTCCGGTGGGCTTCCGCGATCTGGGCCGCGGCTATCTCGCCGGCATTCCCGTTCTGACCCTCTGGGCGCTCGCGGCAACACTGTTTGCGGCCTTCATCCTCGACCACACGGAGCTTGGCCGCCGCATCCTCGCCATTGGCGGCAACCGCGAGGCCGCGCGCCTGACCGGCGTGCGCATCGTGCCCAACAGTGTGTGGGCCTTCGGCCTGTGCACGCTTTTTGCCGCCCTTGCGGGCCTGCTTCTCACCGCGCGCCTTGGCAGCGCCCATCCGACCGGCGGCAACGGTTTCCTGCTTCAGGCCTATGCGGCTGTATTCCTCGGCATGACCGCCTTCCGCGACGGGCAGGCGAATGCGCTCGGCACGCTTCTGGGCGCGGCGATCATCGCCGTGGTCGCCAATGGTCTCACCATTCTCGGTGTGCCGAACTACCTGCAGGACATCTTCACCGGCTTGATCATCATCGGCGCTGTGCTGGTGCGCAACATCGGCGGCAGGACGGCCTGAGCGCATGGGTGCGGATCACGCCTATCAGCGTCTCGCCAACCGGCTCATCAGCGAGCTGACCGGCGGTCTGTGGCGCAATGGCGATCCGCTGCCATCGGAAAACGCGCTGGCCACGGCCTATGCCGTCTCACGGCGCACCGTGCGTCAGGCGCTGGAGCTTCTCCAGCGCGAGGGCTTCGTTTCCAAAGGGCAGGGGCGCAGCACGGTCTACCGTGAACGCGCCATCGGGCGCAGCAGCGAAAAGCTGGTGGATTTCCCCACCGCTGCGCGCGAAGCGGGCTTTCGCCCCTCCACACGGCTCGTCTCCACCGCGCGTCGTCAGGCATGCCTGTCAGCCGCCCACGCGCTGAACCTTCCGCTTGGAAGCGAGGTGTTCGAGATCCGGCGGGTGCGCCTACTGGAGGGCCGTCCGGTGGTTCACCAGACCTCGCTTCTGCCCGCGGCTCTGGCCCGGCGGCTGGACGTTGCCAAACTCGCGGACACGTCGCTCTACACCATGCTTCGCACGGCGCTTGCAGGCGAGATATTCCTCGCCCGCGAACATGTTTCGCTGCTCACGGCCTCGGCGGAAGAGGCCGAAGCGCTATCGATCCCACAGGCCTCGCCGCTGCTTCGGGTACAGCGCGTCGTGGTCGACAAAGATGGAACGCCGGTCGAATATTCCAACTCGGCGCTGCAGGATTCCTTTTTCCGCTTCTAAAGCATTTCCGCTTTTTCCGGAATTGCTCCAGGCACTCACGCGCGGAGCACTGCTATTGCGCATGGAGCGCCGTGTCGAACCTGCCCGACACCTTCACGCATTTGCTCGTATCCGCTTCGGAAAACGGCCCGTCCTTGCGGCAGATGGATGTGTCGAAACTCCCTGTCACACGCGCTTCGCCATCAAGGCTGAGACTGTCGAGCGTGATGCCGGCATGCCCCGCATTTTCGTCACTGATATAGAAGGGGCTGTCCATCCCTTCCGGCCACCAGCTGATGCTGCCGGTGATCATCTGCGCCGTGGCGTCCGTTCCCAGCGCCGTAAAGTCGATCACCAGCATGTTGTTGAGGCGTGACTCTGCTTGCGGGTCCATTGCCTGAACCGAGACAGTCACGGAGGGGCCAACAGGCACGAAGGTCGCCATGGCCGAGCCTTCGGAGGGGAACGCCAGTGTCTCGCCCGTATATCCGGTTCCATCGATCGTTGCCGTCACGCTGCCGATCGTTTCGCCTTCCAGCGCCATGGCGGGGAATGTAACGAGCGAACCTGCCAGCAAGAGAAGGCGCAGAGTGGGCTTCATGTAAGTGCTCCTGGGTTGTTCAGGGAAAGGTGAGGGGACCGGAATCACGGGAAATCCCAGTCCTTGTGGCTGATGCGGAAAATGCGCGGTGTACCGTCCGGCTGATCGGGATCAATACGCAGGGCGTATTCGGTGCGCTGCGCCCGCCCGAAATTCACACAGTCCACAATGACGGTGATCATGCCGCGATACATGGGCTGCGTGGGATGGCGACGCGGCTCTTCGCATGCGCCGTCGAAATCCTGAGCGCCATAAATGGGGTCGGCCCCCGCAGCGCCGGATATGAAGCGCTGCACGATGGCTTTCTGGAAGAACCGCCCGGCCCCCGTGCGCGTGTAAAGCTCGGTTCGAATACCCTGATCCTCAAGCGAACGCAGTTCGTACAGCGCGCGCACCAGCCCTTCCGATCTGGCGATCAGGTCGCCGCCAGGCTCCACGGAAACGCGTTTGGCCGGCTTTTGTGGTTTTGCTGGCTGTCCAAAATCAGGCCGCAGATAGTTCGCATTGACCCATCCCGCCCGGATCAGAGCGCGATCCTGCATCAGGCACCAGCGCGGCGGCAACGCCCGGCGCTGCGCTTCGCTCATGCGCTGAAAATGTGCCGGCGGGATGTATGGAACGCATGTGACCTGTTTCAGGCCGCCTTCATTGCTGCGGAAACGCTCAATCACCGCATAGCGTGTGCCCGGGCCCATGCGCGCGTTGAGCGCGTCATTTCTGGAGACGCCAACCACCCGCCAGCTATCGGGCCCATGCCCGTCGATTTCAGCCGAAGCCGGGGCCGACATTGCTGTCAGCGCAAACAGAAACCCCGCGATCAGTTTTCTCATTCCATCGTGCCTTTGCTTCGTTTTCGCCCGCCGGCGCGCTTCGGCCGGGCAGGGCGAAAGAAGCGGCGATAAAGACAAAAGGAAATAGTGCAGATGCACTACGGTCTTGCGCCCGGGGCTTTCGGTGTGTCCGGAGCGGTGAACTGGCCAAAGGTCGCCAGGTGCAGTTGCACCAGCTCTGTCCGGCTGGCGACGTGCAGTTTTTCAAAGATGTTGGCGATGTGGTTGCGCACCGTGGAAGGGGCGATGGCCAGCTCCGTCGCGATTTCCCGAAAAGTCAGCCCGGTCACGTAGGAACGCACGATCTCCATTTCGCGAGGGGTCAGGCGCGCAAATGCGCCAAGTGGTGTGAGCCGCACGAGATAATGCGCACCCCGGCGCTCGGCGCTGGCAAGAAGCGCCGTGCCCTGCCAGGCGCCGGTCTGCACAAGCCCCTCCCACATCCCATGCGGCAAGCGGTTGGAAAGCGCCCCTTCTTCGCGCGCCAGCTCCGAAAACCGGTCGAGGCCCACCAGAATCCAGCCGCCCCGATCCACAAGGCCGATGGCTTCGCTCTCGCGGCCGTGACGCATGAGCGAGGATTGCCGGTTGATGCGAAGCGCTGCAGAGAGATGCGGCACGATCACGTTCTTCATCATCCGGGAGGCGTCGCAGAAGACGTTTGTTCTGGCTTCGGAACACAGGCCCACAAAGCTGACATAGCCATCCAGAGGCTCGGCCGAGATCGTCGCCATCATCTGCCGCGCTCCAAAGCGCCGCCAGTGATCATTATAGGCGATGCTGTCCCGATAATTCCGGATATCGTCGAAACGGGCGGCTTTTCCCAATTGCCCCAGCGTGATGTCGCAAAAGGCATCCTGATCGGCCACCTGCGACCAATCATGCAATATTGCGGGAGACTGCTCATAGGTAACCAGATCCGTCACGTCGCGGCTTTCAGCCGCTCCGCCGCCCCAGACCGCGAAATCGAAATCGATTAGCTTTGTGAGCCGCTCCAGCGTACGAAGCCGAAATGCCTCGGGATGGCAGTCGGCCGCGTCCGAATAGAGTTCGAGCAGGAAATCGGAAGTGGAGGCAAGCCGGTCGTTCATGCCAGTGAAGCGTGGTTTTCAGCGAGTGAAATGAATGAAGTGAATCTGCATTTTCCTTACGTAAGGGCAATAGAAAATTTCAGATTCAAGAAATTTGTCAATCAACCACAATTCATGGAAATTAATCAGACGGGAAATGCCAATAAAAACCAAACAAATGGCTCCATTCATAAGCGAATGTCTCATTTGAGCGATGGTTTCTGATTATTATTGGATTCTGAGCTTGAAAACCAAATTTTTATAATTAAATCAAAACCATGCTTATGAATCTGAAAAACGCGACGATCAGGTGCGCCCGGGAAACTCATGTTTCTCCCGGGGCGGTGTGTCGTTGAGATAAGCATAAGTTCTCTTCCGTCCCGGGTGCCAGCCAGAGCATCGATCCAAAAAGTGGAAGCCGGTTTTCGGTTTCCTCCGATGCTCCATCGAAACTCTGGACCGTCTTTGGTGCGTCCGAATGGGTGCACGGCGATCCAAGTGCCTGGAAGAGATCACCAATGTCGAGAAAAATTCAGCCTCTGGTTTGCGCGCATTGCGGAAGCCTGTCTCCGCGCGCCGCTTCGCGGTGCCTTCACTGCCTGAGCCCCATTCGCCCGGACGATCAACCGGTCAAACTGCCTGCGCGCCCGCGCGAGCGCCCCGGTCGCGGCTTCCGCCATGTCGACCTGGAGGTGAGCCTGATATGAGTGCGATCCGCAAAACCTTCCTGCGCATACTCTGGCCGCTGCTTTGCACCGGGCTCGCCATTGCCGCCTATATGCTGCACCAGCCGGTCATGGAGTGGCTGGAACTGGGCATCCCGCCCAAACCCATTCGCGTGCTGACAGGCGCTGTCGCCTATTTTTCGGCGGCGTGGCTGGGCGGGCGTCTTGTCGCCATGGCGCTGGAGCGGGCCGGGCGAAAGCGCCGTCAGGTGCCGAAGCTTCTGCCGGAGCTGATCTCGGCTGCCCTGTTCCTGGCCGCGACGCTGGCGACGGTGATGCTGGTGATCGGACAGAGCTGGAGCGGCGCGCTGGCCGGTTCCGGGCTTATCATCGCAATTCTGGGCTTCGCGCTGCGCAGCACACTGGCGGATGTCTTTGCCGGCATCGCGGTGGGCATCGAAGCGCCGTATCGCATAGGCGACTGGGTTTCCATCGACGACCAGACGCGCGGGCGGGTGATCGAGATCGGCTGGCGCACCACGCGCCTGTTCACCCGCAACGACACCTATGTGATCCTGCCCAACAGTCAGATCGCACGGCAGAAGCTCACCAACTACAGCGCTCCGAACCGGAAATACCGGACGCAGGTGGAAGTGGTGCTGTCTCACGCCTTTGCTGTCAGCGATGCGCGCAAGCTTCTGGCCGAGGCCGCCAGCCGTTCACCGATCATCGTTCAGACGCCGGCGCCGGACGTTCGGGTCGCGTCATACGATCCGGAAGGCATTCGCTATAATGTGCGGTTCTGGGTGCCCAGCTTCGCCGATGACATCGACTGCCGGGATGCGATCTTCGCCGAGATCGATGCGGCCCTGCGCAATTCAGGCCTGCCGCTGCCCGTGCCGGGGATACGCATTCTGAATGGTGGAGCGGAGGCGACCTCCACTCCACGCAAGGTCATGGAGCACTAAAGGGAAAGCCGGGCTTGGAGCGTTTCCGCTTTTCGTTGAATCGCGAAAACGCCCTACTCATTGTTTTTACGCAATTCCGGTCGGAAAACCGGTTCCCACTTTTCCTGGAATTGCTCTAGGCCGACAGATCTTCCAGCTTGGCGTCCGGGGCGTTGTTCTTCACGGACTGGATGCCGTTCTCGCGCGCGCTTTCGCTGCTGTAGGATTCGCTCGTGCCGATCACCTGGCCATTGGAGGCCTTCAGGTTGAACATGGGCTTGCCCGAAGAAGTATCCTTGCGCTCGTAGCGCTCGTCCTTGGGAGAATTGGTGCGAACGGACTCGATGCCGTTCTCCGCGCTCGACTTCTGCTTGTAGCCTTCACTGGCCAGAATGATCTCGCCATTGCCGGCTTTCAGGCGAAACCTGAATTCACCCGCCTTGTCCTTGTAGAGTTCGAACTTTCCCGCCATTGCGGATGCCCTCCTGATGATGATGCGTCGTCACGTCTGGATCCGTGAATCCATATGCGCAAGATGCTTTGTTATGCCGGGTCTGTCACCCCGGCCGGTGTGGATTTCACAACTAGAGAGCACTCTTGCCCAGCACGCGGACCTCTTCGATCCAGCTTTTGCGCTTTTCTTCACCCGCTTCTTCCACTGCGCCGAACAGGGTTTCGCGCACAGGCGAAAAACCGACGAATTTCAGCACGTGGCGGCGAAGGCTGCGCAGGCTGTGCGAGAGGAACCAGAGCCGGTAGATCAGCGCCGGCATGCCCATAGTGACGATAACCCGCGCCGACTTGCCCTTGAGCAGCGTTTCGGGAAACCCCTTCTCCTTGTAGGCAAAGGCAACGCCCGGACGCAGGAGCTGTTCGAGAAAGCCCTTCAGGAGCGCCGGCATCGTACCGAGCCACAGCGGGTAGATGAACACCACATGTTCGGCGGCGGTCACGGCCTCCTGCGCCGGTTTCAGCGCGTCGGGCAGGGCTCCGTGCAGAAAGTCCTGCTGTGACTTCAAAAGCGGGAAGTCCAGCGCCGCCAGATCGATGATTTCGACCACATGCCCGGCCTCCCGCGCCCCTTCCGCATAGGCGGCAGCGAAGGCGCGGCAGAGCCGGTCGGGGCTGGGGTCGGGATGCCCCAGCACGATGGCGATGCGCCGGGTCATCGGGCCGCTAGAGCCGTTCGACCAGCTTCACCTGAAAGGTGTGCATCTGGCCTTCACGGGAGATGGAAACATATTCGCCCTGCCGGAAGCGTTCCTCCCCGAGGCGGAAGCCGATCTCGTCATCGCGCTCGCCTTCCTCATAGTCGAAATACCACTGGCCGCCGGGCTTGCGGCGCAACCGGCCAATCTTGTCCTGCGCGTCCGGTTCAAAGCGGCGCACGCGGCACTGCATCTGGTGCTTCTTCCACTCCACGGGGTCGAGGCGGCCCTCCGTGTCCAGCGGTACGAGCAGATCGTAGCCCTCGTCATGCTCACCCATCGGGTGCCCTTTTTCGCGGGCGAGTTCGAGCCGGACATGGCGAAATTTCGGAGAGAGGTCAGAAACTGTGGTCATGCTGGATCCTTTCGTTCTTCACCACCCTAGAAAGCCGATTCTGAAGGCGCTTTGACAAAGATCAAGTCATTGTTTGCCGCTGTTCCTTGACCCGCATCAAAGTTTGCTATGCTAAAGCTGATAGTTCTTGAATCAATTATGATCCGAAAGGCTGGAAATGCAGAACTTCACGCTCCGCACGGGCGTCTTCGCGGCGCTCTTCGCAGCAGCCTGCGCTCAGGCGATGGCAGACGAAGCTGATGAACTCGTGGCCTATGGCCGGGAGCTGATCGAGACGAACTGCTCCAGTTGCCATGCCGTCGGCGCGACCGATGAGAGCACGCATCCGGAGGCGCCGCCCTTCCGCGAGCTCTCGCAGCGCTATCCGCTGGAGGCGCTGGAAGAGGCGTTTGCAGAAGGCATTGTCGTGGGCCATCCCGACATGCCGGTCTTCATCGCCGAGCCTGACCAGATCGACGCGATCCTGACTTATCTCGCCACGCTCCAGTAGCGCTTTTTTAAGAAGGAGAAGAACCATGGCCGATAAACCGAAATGCATTCTTGTCGGCCTTGAGGCCAGCGAGGGGTTTACCTCCACGCCGGCGCTCGATTATGCGGTGGCGCTTGCCGCCCATCATGGTTCCTGTCTCACGGTATGCGCACTGCCGCCATCCATCTACCTGCCGATCTCGCGCACCGGTGGCGGCCTGGCCAGCATCGTCAAGAAAGAGCTGGACGCACTGGAAGCCACGACGCGCGAAACCGCGAAGGCTGCGGCGCGGCTTGCCGCAGGGGCCGGCGTGGAATGCGTGACCGAGCAGTCGCTTTCGCGGCTTGAGCCACGCAGCGCACGCCTTGCGCGCCTCGCAAGGGTCAACGATCTGTGCGTTCTCGACGCGCCGGGCGAAGGCTCGGATATGAAAAGCGATGTGGTCGAGGATGTGCTGTTCGACAGCGGCCGGCCTGCGCTTCTTGTGCCGCAGGCGGGTGGCAATCCAGCGCCGAAGCGTGTTGCGGTTGCCTGGGACGGCAGCGCCCGTGCGGCGCGTGCGGTGGACGATGCGCTGTCCTTCCTGCAGGAAGCAGAGCAGGTGTTCATCGTTTCGGTGACCGGCGAGAAGGATCTCTCGCGCATGGCGCCGGGGGCTGACCTTGCCGCCTATCTCGTCCGCCACGGGGTCAATGACCCGCAGATTGAAACACTCACCGCCATTGATGGCGATGTCACGGCGCGGCTGAATGCGTTTCTGTCGGCAGAGCAGGTGGAGCTGATGGTGATGGGCGCTTTCGTTCATTCCCGCTTCCGCGAGGCTGTCCTCGGCGGTGTCACCCGCACCATGCTCCAGAGCGCGCCCGCACCGCTTCTGTTAGCGCACTAAAGAAATTCCAGGAAAAGCGGGAACCGGTTTTCCGTCCGGAATTTCGTAAAAACAATGCGTCAGGGGGAGGGGAGAAGTGCCTTCCCCCTGCCAGGCACATCTGCGCCCGCATGAGGGGGAAGGCGAGGGCTTTCGCCGCAATCAGGTGCGCAGCACGCGGTAGATCGCGGGGATAACCAGCACGGTCAGCAGCGTCGAAGACGCCAGACCGAACAGGAGCGAGATCGCCAGACCCTGAAAGATCGGGTCCGCAAGGATCACCGCCGCGCCGATCATCGCCGCAAAGGCGGTGAGCAGGATCGGTTTGAAGCGGATCGCACCGGCTTCGATCAGCACCTCGGTCAGCGGCCGCTCGGGTGACGCCGCATGGCGGATGAAGTCCACCAGCAGGATCGAATTTCGGACGATGATGCCGGCAAGCGCGATGAAACCGATCATCGACGTGGCCGAGAAGGGCGCGCCAAACAGCCAGTGCCCGCCGAGAATGCCGATGAAGGTCAGCGGGATCGGCGTCAGGATCACCAGCGGCACCTTGAACGAGCCGAACTGCGCCACCACCAGAATGTAGATGCCGAGCAGGGCAACCATGAAAGCAGCGCCCATGTCACGGAAGGTGACCCAGGTCACTTCCCACTCGCCATCCCACAGAAGCGTGGGGGTGCTTTCGTCCGAGGGCTGGCCGTTCAGGCTGATGGTCGGCTTTTCGAGCCCCGTCCAGTCCTGCGCATCCAGCGCCTCCTGCACGGCCATCATGCCATAGAGCGGAGCCTCGAAATCGCCGGCCAGTTCTGCCGTCACCATCTCGGCCGCACGGCCATTGTGGCGGAACACCGGATAGGAGGCGCGCTCCTCGGAAATCTGCACGACATCGCCCAGCTCCACCACGCCGCGGCTGCCCGGCAGCACATTGGCGGGGATCGGCGTCGTCAGGAAATCCTCGTCCAGCGTCTTCTCGCCCTTCGGCCGCTCAACACGGATCGGGATCGGCTGTCGGCCTTCGCCGCGATGCGAATAGCCAACGGTCTGGCCGCCATTGAGGATGGCCAGCGTGTCGAACACGTCGCTTTCCTCGACACGGTAGAATTCCGCATCATCGGTCGAGACCGTGGCGCGCAGACGCCGGGCCGGGTCGCCGAAGGAGTTGTCCACGTCCACCACGAAGGGAACAGAGCGGAACGCAGCCTCTACCCGCTCCGCCACCTGGCGGCGCGTTTCGGCATCAGGACCATAGATCTCGGCCAGCAGCGTCGCCATGACCGGCGGGCCGGGCGGCGGCTCAACGACCTTCAGGCTCGTGCCCTCGGGCACCGGCAGCGTGGCAAGACGCTCACGAATGTCGAGCGCGATGTCATGGCTGGCGCGGTCGCGCTCGCCCTTGCCGGTCAGGTTCAGCGCCACGTCGCCCTGTTCAGGGGCAGCACGCAGGAAGTAGTGACGCACCAGCCCGTTGAAGTTGAACGGAGCGGCCGAGCCCGCATGGGTCTGCACCGAGCGCACCTCGGGCAGTTCGAGCACGTTGCGCGCAACCGCCTGGGCAACCGCATCCGTGGCTTCCACGGAAGAGCCCTCGGGCAGGTCGATCAGCACCGCCAGTTCCGACTTGTTGTCGAACGGCAGCAGCTTCACGGTCACGTCCTTGGTGTAGAACAGACCGAGCGAGCCAAGCGTCACGAGACCAACGGCGATGAGGAAGAACCAGCTCCGCCCCTTGGTCTTGAGGATCGGCCGGGCAGCCCAGCTATAGATGCGCCCGAGCGAACCGCCCTGGTGATGACCGTCACCGCCATGTGCAGCGATGGGGGCCTTGCCGGCGGTCTTCATCATCAGCCACGGCGTGACCATGACGGCCACGAAGAAGGAGAAGATCATCGCAGCCGAGGCGTTGGCCGGGATCGGGCTCATATAGGGCCCCATCATACCGGACACGAACAGCATCGGCAGAAGGGCGGCCACCACGGTCAGCGTGGCGACGATGGTCGGGTTGCCCACTTCCGCCACGGCCTCAATGGCCGCGCGGCGGCGGTCGCGCCCGTCACCCATGCCCCAGTGGCGTGCGATGTTCTCGATCACCACGATGGCGTCGTCCACCAGAATGCCGATGGAGAAAATCAGCGCGAACAGCGAGACGCGGTTCAGCGTGTATCCCATCACGCGGGCGGCAAACAGGGTGAGCAGGATGGTGACCGGAATGACGATGGCCACCACGATCGCTTCCCGCCAGCCAATGGCAACCCACACCAGCGCAATGATCGAAATCGTCGCAAGAGCCAGGTGGAACAGCAGCTCATTGGCCTTTTCATTGGCCGTTTCGCCATAATCGCGGGTGATCTCCACGGAGACACTGTCGGGAATGACATTGCCTTCGAGCAGCTCCACACTCTCCAGAATCTGGTGCGCCACGGTCACGGCGTTTGCGCCGGCGCGCTTTGCGACTGCCAGCGTGACGGACGGAACGCGTTCGATTGCGCCATCCTCGCTGCGGGTCACGGTCGAGACCAGCGCTTCGCTGGCGTCCGTCGTGAAGCTCACATCGGCCACATCGCGCACATAGACGGGGCGTCCGTCACGCGCGGTCAGCAGCAGATTGCCGATTTCGGCCGGCGTGCGCAGCGTTTCGCCCGCAACAACGGTGATCTGCTCACCCGCATCGCGCACCTGCCCGACGGGGAAGGCGCGGTTTGCGCCCGACACCTTGCCGGCCAGCTGCTGCAGCGTGATACCATTGAGCGCCAGGCGGCGCGGATCGGGCGCGATGCGGATCACCTCGCCGGTTTCGCCAACCAGATAGGTCAGGCCGACATCCTCGATCTTTGCGATCTCGGTGCGCAGCTCGCGGGCGATCCGGGTCAGATCGGTCGCCGTGGTGCTGTCGGCGGCCTCGGGCTTCGGCGACAGGGTGAGCGAGACGATGGCGACATCGTCGATCCCGCGTCCAACGATCAGCGGTTCGGGAATGCCGACGGGAATGCGGTCCATATTGGCCCGCACCTTGTCGTGCACGCGCAGCACTGCGGCGTCGGACGAGGTGCCGACAACGAAACGCGCGGTGACCATGGTGCGGTCGTCGCCGGTCTGCGAATAGACGTGCTCGACACCGTCAATGCCCTTGACGATGGTTTCCAGCGGCTCGGTCACGAGCTTGACGGCGTCTTCCGCCTTCAGCCCGTTGGCCTGGACGTGGATGTCCACCATGGGAACGGAGATCTGTGGCTCTTCCTCGCGCGGCAGGGTGGCAAGCGCCACCAGCCCGAAGGCGAAAGCCGCGATCAGGAAGAGGGGGGTGAGGGGCGAATTGATGAAGGTGCGCGTCAGCACACCGGCAATACCCAGCTTTTCTGGTGCTTGGTTCATGGCGCGATGACCGTGTCTCCGGCAGCGAGGCCGCTCAGGATTTCAACAAAGTCACCATCGTCGCGGGTAACGGTTTCGCCCGGAACCACCGTGCGTTCGATGGTTGCCCCGCCTGCTTCAACGGTGACGAAATCGATGCCCGAGCGCGTGGTGACGGCAGCGGCGGGAACGAGCAGCGCTTCGCGTTCGCCCACCGGCACACGCACGAGCACACGCGCATCGACAAAGGCAGTGTCGAGGCTTTCCACCTCCACATCGGCGATAACGCGGCCATTCTCGATCTGCGGATAGATCTTGGCGAGACGGCCTTCCACTTCCTGCCCCTGGCTGGTGATGTGAATGGCTGCATCTTCTTCGAGCGCAGCTGCGTGCCGTTCGGGGATTGCAAGACGCAGGAAGAACCCACCGCCGCCAATCGTGGCGATCGGTTCACCGGGCAGAACCACGGCGCCCCTTGTGACGGGAACCGTCAGGATCCGGCCATCGAGCGGCGCAAAGATTGCGCCCTCGGCACCCTGCTGTTCGATCACCGAACGCTGTGCTTCGGTGGCGGCAATCTGGTTGCGGATCACGTCCACCTGCGTGCGCAGCTGGTCGAGCCGCTGGGTGGTAACAACGCCGCGTTCCACCAGTGTCTGGCCGCGGGCGAGTTCTGATTCCGCCGTTTCCATCTGCGCCTCCAGCGCGCGCAGCTGCGCGTCTAGAGCGGCGATCTGGAATGCGATCTTGTCGTCACGGATCGTGCCGATCTGCTGCCCCGAAGTGACATTGTCGCCCTCGCTGACATTCAGTTCGACAACGATGCCGCCGATGCGCGCACGCGCCGGCACCGTATCCCGGGCTTCCACGCGGCCATAGACCGGCTTCCACTCGGTTATCGCAGTTGGCGTCAGGGTGATGTTTTCGGCGAGTGCCGGGCCTGCTGAAAGAAACCCGGCGAGAAGAAGTATGGCGCGCATCGGAGCCTCACTGTGGTGATTAAAACGCGGTGCCGGACTTCACGCCCAGCTTGCGGAACAGGAACGCGGCCGGGCAGAAGCCCGTGAAAGCCGACTGTAGCATGTTCAGGCCGATAAAGACCGTGAACCAGATGAACAGCGGCGAGACCCACATGGTCAGAACCACGGAGAGAAGTATCATGATGCCAGCAAAGGCGAGAACTGCGCGATCGAGTGTCATGGCTATGCCTCCTTGAATATTATGATGTCTTCATATATTAATATACGAGTGAAATGCAAGACCCGATGAATTGAACTTTCCCGCAACGATATGGATCGGATTGTGCAGCAGCCCGCGAGAGCGCTTGACATGACTGCCCGCGCACCCGACATCTGAGATGCTCATAAATTCATGTATTCAGATGAACGAAAACGACATCGCCGCCTTTGAAAGCAAGGCGCGGCAAGCCTCGGACCTCCTCAAGGCCATGGCCAACCAGAACCGGCTCATGATCCTTTGCCACCTGCTCGATGGCGAAGCGAGCGTGAATGCGCTGGCGGAAGCGGTCGGCATGTCCCAGTCGGCCTTATCCCAGCAGCTCGGCAAGTTACGGGCGCTGGGGCTGGTGGAGACGCGGCGAGACGGCCAGCAAATCTATTACAGCCTTGCCGCACAGGAAGTGGAGCAGGTGCTCCAGACCCTCTACGGAATCTACTGCGCGTCCGGCAAGGGCTGAGCCTGCATATCCCTTGCAATGGCCCGCTCGCGGAAAACGATGTAGAGCCCTGCGCCAATGGTGATGGCGATGCCGAGAGCGGCGAGCCCGTTGGGCAGGTCGCGGAAGATCAGCCAGCCGATCACGGTGGCGAAGGGGATCTCCAGATACTGGATCGGCGCCACGGTGGCCGATGGCGCAAAGCGCAGCGACCAGGTCATGAGCAGGTGCCCGAACGTTCCGAAAAAGCCCGATGCGATCAGGAGCAGCGTCTCCCGCAGGTCTGGCTGCACCATGCGCAGTTGCGGCAGGTCGAAGCCGAGATTAATGAACGCGACCGCCGCAAAACCGATGACGGCGTAAATGCCGCTCACCACCTGAAGCGCAATCGGGTCGGCCACGCGCGAGATCTTTCGCGTCACCAGCATGTAGCCTGAGAAGGCAAAGGCGACGACCAGCGGCAGCAAAGCCGGTGCGCCCACGGTCACGAGGTTCGGCTGCACGACCAGAAGCGTGCCGATGAAGCCGACCGTGCAGGCGGCAAGACGCCTTGGGCCAATCGCTTCGCCAAGAAAGAACTTTCCGAAAGCGAGCATGATGAACGGCATGACGAAGGCGATTGCCACGGCGTCGGCCAGCGGCAGATAGCGCAGCGACATGAACATTGCGCCGATGCCGGTGATGTGAAGCGCCGTGCGCAGCACCGTCAGCCGCATGACGTATCCGGGCAGTGCGAGCCGCGTGCCGCTCCACCAGACGATAGGCAGAAGAAAGACCACCTGCGCGGCGAAACGCACGACCAGAAGCTCGAACAGCGGAATGGTCTCGCCCAACAGTTTCGCAATCGAGTCGCCCAGAGGGGCGACCGCGCAGAAACCGATCATCAGGAGGATGCCGACTAGCGGCCGGTCGTTTGTCATCGCGCGAGATTATGGAGAGGTTCTGACCCGCGCAATGTCACATGAGGCCGAAACGGTACGGCCAGCGACCTATTTCGCCGCTGGCCGAAAAATGCCCGATCAGGCCGCTTTTGCCTGCGGGCCGCTGTCCGGCTGATAGGTGCGGCCGAAGCGGTTTGCCAAAAAGTCTTCCAGCGCGATGTCTTCCTGCTGCACGAAGCCTTTTGCGGGAAGTTTGCCATTGGCGAGCAGGTCAAGCACGGTGCAGATGCCGGCTGCCGTCGTCTTCTGGATAGCGCTGCGCGCATGCGGCCCTGCCGGATCGGCGAACACCGAGTTGGCGTAGCTCTCCTGCACCAAACGGCCATTCTTCAGGCCCGTGATCGTCACGAAGATCACCACCACGTCCTGCATGGTGGTCGGCAGTGCGTGCTCGAAGATCTCCTTCAACAGATCGCGGCGCTCGATCAGGCGCAGATCGTTCAGCAGCATCTTCATGATCGAGGCATGACCGGGATAGCGGATCGTGCGGTAGTTGAGATTGCGCACACGTCCCTTGAGCGACTCGCAGATGGAGCCCAGGCCACCGGACGTGTTGAACGCTTCGTAGCGCACGCCGTCCAGCGAGAACTCTTCCAGCCCCTCAAGCGGCGCGACTTCCTTCATTTCGCCATCGACAATGGCCTCGCAGGATTCGCAATACTCGTTGATCACGCCTTCCGGCGACCAGGTGAGATTGTAATTGAGCGCATTGGCCGGAAACTGCGGCAGCGCGCCGACGCGCATCCGAACATCGTGCAGCTCGTCAAAGCGCTTGGCGAGCGAATTGGCGGCGATGGTGATGAAGCCCGGCGCGAGACCGCACTGGGGAATGAAGGCCGTGTCGGCGGTCGCCGCGATCTCCTTCACGCGACGCGTGCTTTTCACATCCTCGGTAAGGTCGAGGTAATGCACACCGGCTTCGGCTGCGGCCTCGGCAATGGGAACGGTCAGATTGTAGGGCGCGGCGTTGAGCAGGGCGAACTTGCCCTTCAGAACGGCAGCCAGCGCCTTCGTGTCGGAAAGGTCGACCTCGACACCCGCAATCTGCGGGTGCTCGGGCAGGGCCGCGAGCTGTTCGGCCGAACGGTCGGCAACGGTGACCGAATAATCGCCCGAGGCGACCAGCATGTCAGCAATGGCAGCGCCGATGCGCCCGGCTCCGGTGACGACGATTTCCTTCATTCCGTTCCCTTTCGATTCTGTAGAATGAGCACCAAGTGTCACCCCGATCTGCGTTGAATCGAAGAGATAAATCGGGTAATTTGACTTATCATTTTAAACATATTGACGATAAGATTGGACAATATGACGGTATCGCAAGCGGATCGTGCGGTGATCGCTCTCCTGCGTGAGAATGCCCGCATGTCGGTGTCGGAAATCGCACGACGGCTCGGGGTCTCGCGCTCCACCGCGCAAAGCCGGCTCGAGCGGCTGGAGCGCAGCGGCACAATCGCCGGCTATGCGGTGCGGCTCTCAGGCGAATATGACGCCGCGCAGATCCGCGCGCATCTTCTGGTAACGGTTTCGCCAAAGCTCTCCGGCGATGTCATCGCAGCCATGGAGAAGATGCCGGCCGTGCGCGCGGTCCATTCCGTCAGCGGCTCGTTCGACATGATCATCGTCGTCGAAGCGCCGTCGGTGGCCGAGCTTGATGCGGTGATCGACACGATTGGCGCACTGAAGGGCGTCGACCGGACAATGAGCTCCATCATCCTGTCGACGCGGATCGATCGTTAGATCGCTGGGCTAGAGCAATTCCGGAAAAAGTGGGCCCCGGTTTTCCGTCCGGAATTGCTCTAATCCGCCGCCATCCGCGCGGCGCTGCGGCGGCGGGCAATCTCATAGGCGATGGCTCCAAGCACCGTGATCGCGATCATGATCAACGCCAGCGCATTCACGGCGGGCGTCAGGCCCGTGCGCACCTTGGTGGCGATGTAGACCGTCAGCGGCGTATCGAAACCGCGCACGAACAGCGTCGTGTTGTAGTTCTCGATGGATTGCAGGATCGCCAGGAAACCGGCTGCGATGAGCGCGGGTTTCAGGAAGGGCAGGAGCACGCGGCGGAACACCATGAATTTCGATGCGCCGAGACCAAGGGCCGCTTCTTCCTGTGTCGGGTCAAAGCGCTGGAGCCGCGCCGTGATCATCAGCATGACATAGCAGATGATGAAGCTCGCCTGCGCCACCACGATCAGAAACACGCCGCCGCCGACGCCGAGCTGCCGCCACAGAACCAGTGTGGCGATGCCGATGACCACGCCGGGCGTGAGCAGCGGCGACACCATGACCGCATACATGAAGCTGCGGGCGCGCGCATGCAGGCTCGTGAGAACAAGCGCTGCCGCCGTGCCGATGGGCAGAACGGTGATCACAACGAAGAAGGCGACGATGAAGGAGGTCCACAGCGACTGCCACATGCCGCTGTCGCTCCACAGCGCATCGAACCATTGAAGCGTCGTGCCGCGCCACGGCGTCACGGTCGGGAAGCGGCTGGTGTTGAATGTGGCGATGCCCATGATCGCAAGCGGTGCGAACAGGTAGAGAAAGAACGCCACCATATAGAAGCCGAACATGGCCCGGGCGATGCGGTCAGCGGCACTCATGCGCGAACCTCCGGGGCTACCCAGAGAGGCTGGCGCTGCCCCTCACCTGCCTGCCGGCATCCTCTCCCCGTAAACGGGGCGAGGAAAGGCTGCGGATATCTCGGCGCGTTTCCTTCTCCCCGTGCGCGGGGAGAAGGTGCCCGAAGGGCGGATGAGGGGCAGCGCCTGCATGGACGAATGAACACCAGACTCATTTCGCCACCTCCGTCAGGCTCACGCGGGCGATGCGCAGCGTGATCAGCACCACTGCAAGGCACAGCACCAGAAGAACCAGCGCATAGGCTGCGCCCCGGTTCCAGTCCCCGCCTTCGAAGAACCAGTTGTAGATGATCTCGGTGAACCAGCGGCTGCCGGGCGCGCCGAGAAGGGCTGGCGCGACATAGCTGCCGGCGGCGAGCATGAAGGTGAAGACACAGCCCGTGGCGATGCCCGCCTTGGCATGCGGGATGACCACCCGCCAATGAATGCGCCAGGTGGATGCGCCAAGATCGCGCGCTGCCTCGATCTGCGATTTGTCGAGAGACTCAATCGCGTTGTAGATCGGAAACAGCATGAACAGGATGTAGGCGTAGGTCATGCCGGCCAGCACGCCGCCATCGCCATACCAGCGCACCGGTTCATCAATGATGCCAAGCGACAGAAGAAAGGCGTTCAGCGGCCCGCGAAACGCAAGCAGGATATACCAGGCAAGCGTACGCAACACCTCGTTGATCCAGAACGGAATGGTCAGCGCGAGAAGCACGATGGCCGTCTGGTTCACCGTCGCGTTCTGGGCAAGCCAGAAGGCCATCGGATAACACACCAGAAAAGTGATGAAAGCGACAAGCGCGCTCGCCCACACGGTCTTGAAGAAGATCGCACGGTGAACACCCTCATTCGCGAGGTAGAGAATGTTGTCGAGCGAATAGACATCATTCGGCCCGCCGAGCTGCGATGGCGGCAGGTTGGGCCGCAGCGCGTAGTCGATCATCATCACATTGGGCGCGAGCACCATGCCGGCGAGCCACGCGCCGACCAGCGCCAGAAACAGCGTGCCAAGCCCCCCGCCAAAACGTCTGTAGAGATCAGACATCGGGCAGCACCACGGCGTTTGCGCTCTCAAAGCCGAAACCGGATTTCTCGCCAATGGCGGGTGCGGCTGCGAGTTCCGTGCTGGCGATGGAGGCAACCAGCGGCATGCCGTCCCCGGCCATGCCGTGCGCGAGCGCAAAAGCGCCCTCGAAATCGATCCGCTCGATGGTGGCGGCCAACCGGTTGGTTCCACCGTTCGGCTTCAGCGCCTCGGGGCGCACATAAAGCTTCGCTGTCGCACCCGCTGAAAGCCCGTCGCCCGCGCGGCCGCTCAGCGTGCCATGGGCGCTCTCCACCGTCGCGATGCCGTTCTCGATGCCTTTCACCGTGCAGGGCAGGGCGTTGGTCTCGCCAACGAAGGTGGCGACGAAAGGCGTGGCCGGATTGTCGTAAAGTTCGCGCGGTGCGCCCACCTGCTGCACCACGCCGGCGCTCATCACCGCAACGCGGTCCGACATGGCGAGCGCCTCGGACTGGTCATGCGTGATGTAGATGAAGGTAACGCCCGTGCGTTTCTGCAGCGCCCGCAGCTCGGCGCGCATGTGCTGGCGCAGCTTGAGATCAAGCGCGGAAAGCGGCTCGTCGAGAAGCAGAACCTGCGGCTCGACCGCGAGCGCGCGCGCAATGGCCACGCGCTGGCGCTGACCGCCGGAAAGCTCGCCCGGCATGCGGTCGCCATAGCCTTCAAGCGCGATCAGTTTCAGAAGCTCGTCGGCCTTTTTGCGCCGCTCGGCCTTTGCGATGCCACGCGCCTCCAGCCCGAAGGCTATGTTTTCCCAGACTGGCATCAGCGGGAAGAGCGCAAGCGACTGGAAGATCATCGCGGTGGGGCGCTGATTGGGCCCCAGCGGGGTCATGTCCCTGTCGCCGATCAGAACGCGGCCTTCGGTCGGCTTCAAAAAGCCGGCGATCACCCGCAGCAGAGTGGTCTTGCCACAGCCGGAGGGGCCGAGAATGGAGAAAAACTCTCCGCCTTCGACCGTGAAGGAGACGTCGTCGACGGCACGGGTCGCCCCGAAAGTAACGCCGACATGATCGAGCTCTACGGAATGTGACATGGTCCCCCGGTTCTGGTGCGCGCGGTATTATGGTCCGCGTTCTTTTGAATATGTCGGCGCTCGCCCCTCCGCTTCGTCCTTCTCCCCGTACGCGGGGAGACGGTGCCGGCAGGCGGATGAGGGGCGAACGCCATCGTCCGTTGTTTAGCGTGCCTCAGGCCGAGAGGAAACGGTCCTGATATTCGTTGCGCTTGGCGACGAACCAGCTTTCCTGGATCGGCCACCACCACAGCTTGTCCAGCGCGTCGCCGGGATATGCGGCGGCGAAGAAGGCCTTGGCCTCGTCCGTCGTCTTGTCGGCAGCGCCAACGGCGGTGGAGTTGATCGAGGTTGCATTGGTGTACATGGCGCCGGCTTCCGGCGTCAGGAACCAGTTGATGAAGGCATAGGCCTGCTCAAGGTTTTCCGCACCCTTCGGGATTGCAACGCCTTCCATCCACGCCAGCGCGCCTTCCTTCGGCGCGATGAAGCCGACGGGAAGACCTTCCTTGCCGAGAGCCGCTGCAGTGGAATCCCACGTCTGGCCGATGGTGCAGCCATTGATGCGGAATGCGCCCTGCGCTTCGTTCTCGTTGGACCAGAACTGCGCGATGTTGGCCTTGCGGGCAATCGCTTCCTCGAGAATCACGTCATAGATCTTGACCATGTTCTCTTCGGACTTGAAGGCGTCCGCCATCGGCATGGGCAGCTTGCCTTCGGCTTCGAGCCAGAGGCCGAGACCGACAAGACCCGAATGGCCGCGCACGGTGGCCTTGCCCTTCATTTCCGGCTTCCAGATGTCGCCATAGGAGGCGGTGCCGTATTCCAGCGGAGCCTGATCCTTGTCGAAGGAAACCGCTTCCGTACCCCAGTCGGTGGGCACCTGATAGCGCTTGCCGTCGATGACCGCGCCGAGATTTTCAGAATTCTTCCAGGCGCTCGGCAGGCAGTTGTCGACGTTGACCTTGCTTTCGTCGATCGGCTGCACCAGCTCGAACTCGACATAATTGGGCACGCGATCGACCGTCGGCCAGATGATGTCGAACCCGCCGCCATTGTTGGCGCGAAGCTGGTTCAGCAGTTCGTCATTGGTGCCGTAGGGGGTGTAATTGGCCTTGATGCCCGTCGCCTTTTCGAAAGCGCCGATCATGTCGTCGTTGAGGTAACCGGCCCAGGCGAAGATGTTGACCGCGCCGGAAGAGCCCTGCGCATAGCTGCGCGAGATGAGCGGCGCCGCCAGCGACAGTCCTGCCACAGCGCCCGCGCCCTTGATGAAGTTGCGTCGTTTGATCAAAGTCATGAAAGCACTCCCATTGTTTCTGCGTTGATATCGCAGCGGTTATTCCCGCCATGTTACAGCGCGATGACCGGTCGGCAACAAAAATCAGTCTAACGGACCGTCAATGTTGATGATCCTGCGCGGACATCAGTGTTTAGCGCACAAATTATCCTCTCTGGCCCATTTGTTCCACGCGAAAAGGCTGCTTGTATGCAAACGTTTGTAGCGGGCTGCTGTCCGACAGTGAGGGGAGAACTTTGCATGCGACTTCAGGGGAAGCGGATTCTGGTATCGGCAGCAGCTCAGGGCATCGGCCGGGCAAGCGCGCTGGCCTGCGCAGCAGAGGGGGCGTCGGTCGTGGCCGTCGATATCAACGAGGAAGGGCTTGCCTCTCTTGCCGCTGAAAACGCGTCCATCGAAACGCACCGGCTGGATGTGCGCGACCGCAGCGCAATCGATGCGCTCGCCGGCAGGGTCGGCCAGCTCGATGGCCTCTTCAATTGCGCCGGCTTCGTCCATCACGGCAGCATTCTCGATGTCTCCGAGGACGACTGGGCGTTCAGCATGGATCTCAATGTGACCTCCATGGTTCGCATGACGCAGGCGTTTCTACCCGGCATGCTGGAACGGGCCGAAGAGGCGGGCAGCGTGTCCGTTCTCAACATGGCGTCGATGGCGTCATCCATCAAAGGCTTCGTCAACCGCGCGGTCTACGGCGCCACGAAGGCGGCCGTGATCGGCCTCACAAAGTCCGTTGCGGCCGATTTCGTAAAGCAGGGCGTGCGCTGCAATGCGCTCTGCCCCGGCACGGTCGACACGCCGTCGCTGCGCGGTCGCATCGCCGCTGCGCCGGATCCCGTTCAGGCCGAGAAGGATTTTATCGCGCGTCAGCCCATGGGGCGGCTTGCGACGGTCGACGACATCACACCGCTGGTCGTGTTTCTCCTGTCGGACGAAAGCCGCTTCGTCAGCGGTCAGGCCGTTCTCGTGGATGGCGGCGTGACCATCTGATTTCAGGGCAGGGTGGTTGATACTCTCCGCCCTTGTTCGGTGATATCGAACTTCTACAAAAAACCGGGGCGCGCCAAAGTGTGCGCCCCGGCATTTTCCGACCCGGCGTCCATCTTCCGGAGAACGCTGCATTGCCGGCTGGAGCCATGCAACTCCGGGAAACGATGATCGGCAGCACTGTATCCGGCTTCGGAGCATGCCTTCGGTCTCCACCTCCAGGCTGGCACGAACCACAGAAACCGCTTGCCATCACCCAGGGCAGGAGCGAACCTCCACACCTCCACACCTCCACACCTCCACACCTCCACACCTCCACACCTCAAGGCCCCAAGGCACGTCTTGCGCTTCGTGTGTGTTATGATATTACATACCATATTGCAGCAAAGGAACCAAACATGCCGAACCAGGACAAACGCCTGCCCGTCACCGTGCTTTCCGGGTTTCTGGGTGCGGGCAAGACGACGCTCTTGAACAATGTGCTCAACAACCGGGCAGGACGGCGCGTCGCGGTGATCGTCAACGACATGTCGGAAGTGAACATCGACGCCGATCTCGTGCGCGAGGGTGGGGCGAACCTGTCGCAGACGGATGAAAAGCTGGTGGAGATGACCAATGGCTGCATCTGCTGCACGCTGCGCGACGACCTTCTGAAAGAGGTGCGGCGTCTGGCGGCAGAGGGGCGGTTCGATTACCTGCTGATCGAATCCACCGGTGTTTCGGAACCGCTGCCGGTGGCCGCCACATTCGAGTTTCGCGACGAGCAGGGCCACAGCCTTTCCGATGTCGCGCGGCTCGACACGATGGTCACGGTGGTCGACACGCTGAACCTGCTCGAAGACTACGCCAGCCATGATTTCCTGCGCGACCGGGGCGAAGTCGCAGGCGAGGGGGACGAGCGCACGCTTGTGGACCTGCTGGTCGACCAGATCGAGTTTGCCGATATCGTGATCCTGAACAAGGTCAGCGACGCCGGCCCGGAGCGCCTTGATGCGGCGCGCAAGATCGTCACCGCGCTCAATCCCGATGCGCAGATCATCGAGACAGACCATTCCCGCGTCGCGCCCGCCCGCATCTTCGATACAGGCCTTTTCGATTTCGAGACGGCTCACCAGCACCCGCTCTGGGCCAAGGAGCTTTATGGCTTTGCCGATCACGTGCCGGAGACCGAGGAATACGGCGTTTCCTCCTTCGTCTATCGCGCGCGGCGTCCCTTTCATCCGCAGAAAGTGCATGCGGTGCTGAATGCCCCGCTGCCCGGCGTCATCCGCGCCAAGGGTCATTTCTGGATCGCAACCCGGCCCGACTGGGTTGCCGAATTCAGCCTCGCCGGCGCTTTATCCAGCGTGAAGCCGCTTGGCACCTGGTGGGCGGCCGTACCGCGCGAACGCTGGCCAAACCACCCGGAAGCGAAAGCCTTCATGGACCGCTACTGGAGCGAACCCTACGGAGACCGGCGTCAGGAGCTGGTCTTCATCGGCACAGGCATGAACCGCGAACGCATCACCGCAGCGCTGGACGATGCGCTGGTGGGCAGTGAAACCGACTTCGAGCCAGCGCAGCACCGTGCGCTGGCGGACCCTTTCCCGCGATGGCAGCGCGCGCAGGCAGCCTGAGGGGAGGTGGTTGCCTTCTCCCTCGCCCTTCGACAGGCTCAGGATGAGGGAGAAGGCAGGCAAAAGCTGAGACTGATGCAGGGGCTCAGAAGCTATAACTTACAGCCAGAGACCCCGCAGGAGCATGAAAGCATTTGGCGCACCACACAGCCCTCATCCTGAGCCTCCTGAGCTTGTCGAAGGGCGAAGGGCGAGGGCGGCATGAAGTCCGCCGAACCTACCCCCTGACCCGCAAAAGATAGGTATCCATGATCCAGCCCTTGTCTTCCCGCGCCCTGACCCGCGCCTCCACAATCTGCCCGGCGACATCCCCAAGCGGCCCGGCGATCAGAAGCTCATCCGGCGTACCCAGATACGCGCCCCAGTAAATCTCGTAGGCATCGCCATCGAGCATTTGAAAGGCGCAGTCGCCGTCGAGCATGACGAGAAGCGTATCGGCATTCGGCGGAAAGCCCTCCGCTTTCAGCCGCCGACCGGTGGTGATCAGGATCGAACCGCCAATCGTGTTGATCGGCATATGGTGGCTGGCCGCGAACGCCTGAATGCTGGTGATCCCCGGCACCACTTCCAGCGCGACGTCAAGCCCGGCTTCCCGGCGCATGTGCTCGATGATCCGCAGCGTGCTGTCATAGAGCGAAGGATCGCCCCAGACGAGAAACGCCGCGCGGCCCGTCTCGCCCGTATGCGCCGCAAGCAGATCACCATAGGCGCGGGCAATGGCCATGTGCCAGTCGTCCACGCCCCGGCGATAACTCGGATTGGCGGCGTCACGCGCCGGCAGGTCGAATTCCACGATCCGCGTCTGCCGGTTTTCCAGAAACCGCTCGCAGATGACACGGCGCAAATCCGCCAGATCCTCCTTCGCTTCCCCCTTGCGGGGGATAAGGATCACGTCAGCCCGGTTCAGCGCATTGATGCCCTGAACCGTCATGTGTTCGGGATTGCCGGTGCCAATGCCGATGAGCGAAAGCGTGCGCATGATCAGCCGTCCGAAACGCCGGCTTCGGCAAAGGTCGCCATGCCGTTGTGGCAGGCAAGCGCGCCGCGCAGAATGTTGATCGCAAGGCATGCGCCAGAACCTTCGCCAAGCCGCATGTCGAGATCGAGCAGCGGCTTGAGGCCCAGCTCGCCAAGCAGCCTGCGGTGGCCGGGTTCAGCGGAAACATGGCCGGCAATGGCATGCGCCAGACCGTCTTCGCCAAGGCGCGCAAGCGGGGCGACTGCCGATCCGCACACGAAACCATCGAGCAACAAGGGAATGCGCTTCTGCCGCGCGGCAAGGGCCGCGCCAAACATGGCGGCAAGCTCGCGACCGCCGACGCGGCGCAGCGCCTCCAGCGGATCGGAAAGCGCCTCGCCATGGCAGGCAAGCGCTGCATCCACGGCCTCCGCCTTGCGCGAAAGGCCGGCATCGTCAACGCCTGTGCCACGCCCGACCCAGTCGGCTCCCCGGCCACCGAACAGCGCGGCGGCAAGGGCCGCTGCGGCGGTGGTGTTGCCGATACCCATTTCCCCGAGCGAGATGAGATCCGCTCCCTCCGGCACCGCATCGAAACCGGTCTGAACGGCCTTCAGAAAATCCGCTTCATCCATGGCCGGCGCTTCCGTGAAGTCCGCCGTGGGACGCTCGATCTCGAGCGATGTGACGGTGAGGCTCGCCCCCGTCTGTTTCGCGAGCTGGTTGATGGCGGCGCCCCCGGCGGAGAAATTCGCCACCATCTGCGCCGTCACCTCGGCCGGAAAAGCCGAAACACCGCGTGCGGTCACGCCATGGGAGCCCGCGAAGATCAGCACATGAACCCGCTCAAGCGCAGGCTTTTCGCGTCCCTGCCAGCGGGCAAGCCGGATGGCCGCGTCTTCCAGCCGGCCAAGGCTGCCGGGCGGTTTGGTCAGCACTGCCTGGCGGGCGGTTGCAGCCTGCGCGGCGTCCTCGTCGCCACTGGGGCGATCGTTACAGGCGGCGCGCAGATCGTCGATCTTGAGAAAGCGGGTCATGGAAGTCCTTCAGATGAAATGAGCAACGGCGGCGATCAGCACGGTGGTTTCGGCAAGCTGCTGGAGCGCGCCAAGCACATCGCCCGTCTGTCCGCCGATCTGTTTTTCGGCGAGCCGTTTGATGAAGAAGAGCGCCAGCAAGAGAAGCGGCGCGGTCACAAGCACGAAGCCGGGACCGGAGATGAAAAGCAGCGCGCCACCAATCGCGAGCGCCATGAGAACGGTAGCCGTTTCCGGTCGCCCTGCGCCTGCCGAGAGCCCGTTTTCGCGCGCCGGTGGCGAAAGGCGCATCAGCGCCGGCATCAGGGCGCGAGAGGCCGTGTGCGCCATCAGAAGGGCGGGAACCGCGACAAGCCCGAGCGACGAAAGCGCCGTCCAGCGCATGAGAAACGACAGGATCAGTGCGGCAACGCCATAGGACCCGATGCGGCTGTCCTTCATGATCGCGAGCTTTTTCTCACGCGTCGAACCGCCGCCGAAACCATCGGCCACGTCTGCAAGACCGTCCTCATGCAGCCCGCCGGTCACAAGCGTCCCCACTGCAAGCGCGAGGGCGGCTGCAATCGTGGCCGGCAGGCCAAGCATCGCCGCGCCGATCAGCATCGCACTGCAAATCGCGCCGACCACCAGACCGGCCAGAGGCGCTGCCCATTGGGCGGCAGCAAACCCTTGCGCCGGCATCTCGAACGCAGGCAGCGGCAGCCGCGTGTAGAAGCCGAGACAGGCGGCCACATCGCGAAGGGCTGCCACGAGCATCGAGCGGGGTCCGGCCATCGCGTCAGCTCCGCGCTATGGCGTGAAAATAGGTGCCGGAGACATGCCCGCGCCGCGCACCGGATGGGCCGAGATCGCGGCCCTGTCCGTCCGCGAGCATGGCGAGCGGCGCATCACTGCCCGGCTCCACCAGCCGCGAATAGTGGAACTCATGACCACGGATCGTCTCGCCCTTGCTGCCGATGGCGCAGTCACTCATCAGCGTTGCCTGCCGGTAGCCGAGGTTCATCTTGCGCTTCGCATAGCTCGTCACATGACCGAGCAGCCCCAGCATGGCGTGGCGAACGCCTTCGGCATCCTCCAGCGCCTCGCCCAGAACCATGAACCCGCCGCACTCGCCATGAACGGGCCTCGTCTCCGCAAATGCCTGCATCGCAGCGCGGAAGTTCTCTGCAGCGGCGATCCGCCCCGCATGAAGTTCGGGATACCCTCCCGGCAACCAGCAGGCGTCGGCGCTTTCCGCCGGTCCTTCATCGGCAAGCGGCGAGAAGGGCAGAAGCGCGGCTCCCACCTCGCGCCAGTGCCGGGCGAGATGCGGATAGACAAAGCTGAAAGCGGCATCCTGTGCGATGGCGATGCGTTGCCCCGGCGGCGGCAAGAGCCGCGCCGCATCGCCCGCCTGCATGGAAAGCGGCACGGCGGCTTCCACCACGGCGTCGAGGTCGATGGACTGCTCCATCACATCCGCAAGCCGCTCGATGAAGGCTTCGAGCGCGGCATGTTCGCTCGCCTGCACAAGGCCCAGATGCCGCTCCGGCAGCGCCATGTCCGGGTTGCGGTAGACCGCGCCCAGAACCCTGATGCCGATGGCCTCAATGGCGTCGCGCGCCATCGCTTCATGTCGCGGGCTCGCCACCTGGTTGAGCACGACGCCGGCAATCCGCACCTTCGGGTCGTAAGCTGCAAACCCCTTTGCCAGCGCGGCTGCGGTCTGCGACTGGCCGGACACATCGAGAATGACAAGGCAGGGCACGTCATAAAGCCGCGCAATATCCGCCGCAGCGCCGGAGCGACCCGGCTCCGACACGATACCGTCAAACAGGCCCATGGCGCTTTCGATCAAAAGCATGTCGGCGTCTTCGCCCTGCCGGCTTCCCAGATGGGCGAGCAGATCCGGATGCATGGCCCAGCTGTCGAGATTCACGCCGGGCTTCCCGGTCGCCGCCTGATGAAAGCCGGGATCAATGTAATCGGGACCGGATTTCGCGCCATGCACGGCGAGGCCACGCCTCTTGAGCGCGCGCATCAGGCCGATGGTCACACTGGTCTTGCCCGAACCCGAACGGGCCGCACCGATGATGATCGCCCGCGCCGTCATATCAGCGCCTCACGCAGCGCCACGATGCCGCCGATCACGATGATGGACGGCGAGCCGTACCCTTCCACCGATGCGTCGGAGACAAGCGTGGAAAGCGCCGTCGTCAGAATGCGTTCTTCCGGTTTCGTCGCGTTCATGATGAGCGCCGCCGGCGTATCGCCCGCCATGCCGCCGGATGTGAGCGCGTCCACGATCAGGGCGAGCTTGTGCATCCCCATATAGATCACAATGGGCTGACCCGTTTTCGCCAGCGCCGCCCAGTCCAGATCGTCCGGCGTGCCGGCGGCGTGGCCGGTCGCGAAGATCACCGCCTTGTTCACGCCGCGCATGGTGGCGGGAATGCCCGCATCGGCGAGCGCCCCCACCGCCGAGGTGACGCCTGGCAGAAAGCGGAAGGGAATGCCGGCGAGTGCCAGCACCAGCGCTTCTTCCCCGCCACGGCCAAACATGTTGGGGTCTCCGCCTTTCAGGCGCAGCACCCGCTCTCCCGCCTCGGCGTGTTCCACCAGAAGCCGGTTGATTTCATCCTGCGCCGTGGAGGGCTGGCCGGCGCGCTTGCCGACGAAAATGTGCCGGGCGTCCGGCGCGGCCTTCAGAATATCCGGATCCACCAGCGCGTCATAGATCACCACATCCGCCGCATCGAGCGCAGCCAGAACACCGAGCGTCAGGCAGCCGAAGCCACCAGGCCCGGCACCGGCAAGCCACACATGGCCCGGCTCAAAAGGCGTTGGTTCAAAAGGCAGGCGGTTGAGCGCCTCAAGCGTGCTCATAATCCCTCCCGCCCGCGAAACCGGCGCTGATAATCGGCGCTGTAGAGCGCGCTCTCGCGAAAATCCTTGGCACCCAGCCCCGGCCCGACGAGAATGAGCGCCGTGCGCTCGATGGGATCTTTCGCCATCTCTGCTTCGATGGTGGAAAGCGTGCCCCGCAGAATGCGCTCATCCGCCCAGCTTGCGCGGGCAACAATCGCGACCGGGCAGTCGGGTCCGTAATGCGGGGTCAGCTCCGCCACCACCCGGTCCAGCGCGTGAATGGCGAGATGAATGGCGAGCGTCGTGCCGGTGGCTGCGAAATTGGCGAGCGTTTCACCCTCCGGCATTTTCGAGGCGCGGCCGGAAATGCGGGTCAGGACAAGGCTCTGCGCCACTTCCGGAATGGTCAGCTCGCGTCCCAGCGCCGCCGCAGCCGCCGAGAAGGAAGGCACGCCCGGCGTCAGCGTGTAATCGATGCCGAGCGCCGAAAGACGGCGGATCTGCTCGGCAACCGCGCTCCAGACGGAAAGATCGCCCGAATGCAGCCGGGCGATATCCTCACCCGCTTCATGGGCGCGGATATATTCCGCCTCGATCTCTTCAAGCGACATGGGTGCGGTGTTGACGATGCGCGCTCCCGGCGGGCAGTGCGCGAGCAACTCCTCCGGCACCAGCGAACCGGCATAAAGGCAGACCGGGCAGCGCGCGATCAGGTCGCGGCCGCGAACGGTGATGAGGTCGGCAGCGCCCGGTCCGGCGCCAATGAAATGAACGGTCATGATTTTCTTCCGGTGGTCGCGATGGCGCAGGTCACGCCGTCAAGTGTGATCCTCGAGCCGAGAAGCCGGCCTGCCGGGCCGCAGACGGCCAGCGCCGCCGCCTCTGAGGCCGATGGCAGGCCCGTGGCTGAGCGCGCCTGTTCCGAGCGGGTCAGGCAATGCATCGCCGCCGCCTGAAGTGCCGCATCATCGGCAATGACAAGCGGCAGGCCGAGCGCCTTTGCAGCGTCCGTCAGGCCGGGCTCGTCCCGCTTCCGTGGCACGGTCGCCACCGCATCGAGCCTGTCCCGCGCGATGTCATGCGTTGTCAAAGCGGCGTCGAGCGCGGCAAGAACAGCATCGCGCGTGACGCCTTTTCTGGCTCCAAGCCCGGCGCAGATCATGGTTTCCTCCAGCGCCATTGAAGCACCGGCATGGCCGGGCGCAGCGCCGTCATGCCGCCAACGGGCGCGGCGCGCGCGACGGCGATCTCGATCAGTTCTCCGCCGTGCCGCCCGTGGCAGTCGATCAGAAGCGCCTGCGTTTCGAGCGTCACCCCGTTTGCGACAAGGCGCCCCACAGGTCCAAGAGCGGCCATCGCCGCATCCATCAGTCCCGGCGCAGTCGCCCCGCCACCGATGAAAACCACATCGGGCGCGGCAAGGTCTGCGAGCGCGGCGGGAGCCTTTCCATCAACCACGGTGAGCTGCGGCACGCCCATGCGCTCCGCGTTGCGGGCAATGCGCGCCGCGCGCTCCGTGTCCGCCTCAATGGCGATGGCGCTGAGCGATGGGTGCAGCCGCAGCCATTCGATGGAAATGGAGCCTGAACCCGCTCCGATATCCCAGAGCCGTTCACCGCGTTTCGGGGCAAGCGCCGACAGGGTGACGGCCCGCACCTCCGATTTGGTGATCTGCCCGTCATGCTCGAAAAGCGCATCTTCCAGCCCGGTTCCAAGCGGCAGGATGCGCGCATCCTCATCCGCCGCCACCTCGATGGCGACCACGTTCAGATCGTCAAAACTGTCTGCGGAAAGCGCGGAAGCCATGAAGCTGACCTGCCGTTCGCGTGGTCCACCCAGCGCTTCCAGCACGTGAAAGCGCGAGGGGCCAAAACCCTCTGCCGTGATCAGCTCGGCTATCGCAGCCGGAGCCGCGCCATCGGATGTGAGCGCGAGAATGCGCGCGCCGGGATGAAGCAGCGGGCGGATCAGCGCGATGGGCCTGCCATGCAGCGAAACTGCCTCGACCGATTGCAGCGGCCAGCCAAGCCGGGCAGCAGCAAGCGCAAAGGAAGAAGGCGCGGAAAAGACACGCATCTCGTCCGCCGGAATGCGCCGCGTCAGCGTCGCGCCCACACCGAAGTGAAACGGATCGCCGGAGGCGAGCACGCAGACCTTCTTGCCTCTCAGCGCTTCGATCTCATCAAGCGCCTTGCCAAAGGGGGAGGGCCACTGCCGCGTCTCGCCGGAAATCTGGCCTGCCGCCAGTTCGAGGTGCCGCGCACCGCCGAACACGATCTCCGCATCGGCAATCGCGCGGCGTGCTTCCTCACCGAGCCCGGCCATACCGTCCTCGCTGATCCCCACGATGGCAAGCCAGCGCCTTGAGGTTTCCGCCTGACTGCAAAATGCTCTAGAAGACGTCATGGCAAAGCAGACCCTTCTCATTCTTGGTGGAACAGGCGAAGCGCGGCTTCTGGCGGAGCGGCTTTGCGCGCGCAGCTCGCTGCGCGTCATCACCTCGCTTGCCGGGCGCACCCGCACACCGGAAGCCTTGCAGGGTGAGGTGCGTGTGGGCGGTTTCGGCGGTGCTGAGGGGCTTGCGCGTTATCTCGAGGACGAGGGCATCGACCTGATGGTGGACGCCACGCATCCCTTCGCCGCGCGCATGGCGCGCAATGCTGCGGAAGCCGCCAGCCTGACCGGCGTGCCGCTCATCACGCTCATGCGCCCCGCCTGGCAGCCGGTCGCCGGCGACAACTGGCAGATCACGTCCGGCATGGCCGAGGCGGCAACGCTGCTCGGCCCTGAGCCCCGGCGCGTCTTTCTGGCCATTGGCCGGCAGGAAGTTCAAATGTTTCGCGCGGCGGCGCAGCATCATTATCTGGTGCGCAGCGTGGAGCCGGTCGAACCGTCCCACCTGCCGGCGAATGCCGCATGCATTCTGGCGCGTGGTCCGTTCTCTGAAGACGATGAAATCGCGCTGCTCGCCGATCACCGCATCGAGATCGTGGTGGCCAAGAACAGCGGCGGTGCTGCGACCTATGGCAAGATCGCAGCCGCGCGCAGGCTCGGCCTGCCGGTGATCATGATCGACCGGCCAAAGCCGACTGGCGCAGCCGTCGTGGCCGACATCGAAGATGCGATCGGCGCGATCAACACTCACCTGGCGGCTCCCGTCGCCGAGCGCGGCGCATAAACCAGCGGCGGTTTGCCGGGGCGTTCGATGATCCGCGTTTCGGGCGATCCGATGATGACGCAGGTGGCCATGTCGGCCATCTCGCCGCGCGCCTCATTCAACGGAACAATCGCCATGCGCTCGTCGGGCCGGCCTGCGGCGCGGCCGAACACGACGGGCGTGGAGGCCGGGAGAATGCCGCTCAACAGTTCAAAGGCGCGGCCAAGCTGCCAGGGCCGGGCGCGGCTGATCGGATTGTAGAGCGCGATCACAAAGCCCGCACCGGCAGCAGCCGCAAGCCGCGTTTCGATCAGGTCCCAGGGTTTCAGATTGTCCGAAAGCGATATGGCGCAGAAATCATGACCGAGCGGCGCGCCCACGCGGGCGGCCACCGCAAGCATGGCCGTCAGCCCCGGCACGATCTCCAGATCGAGCGCGCGCCATTCCTGCGGCCCGTGTTCGATGGCCTCGCACACGGCCGCCGCCATGGCGAAAACACCTGCATCCCCGCCCGAAACCACGGCCACATGCCTGCCTTCAGCGGCCATGATGAGCGCCGCCTTCGCGCGGGCAAGTTCTTCCCGGTTGTCGGAGGCGTGACGGGTCTGGCCATCGTTCAGTTCGAGCCGGTCGAGATAGGGACCATAGCCGAAGAAATCGCTTGCCGCCGCAATGGCTGCGCGCGCCTCCGGCGTTGTCTGTGCCGGTTTTCCGGGACCGGTGCCGATGACGACGAGGCGCCCGCTCATGCCGCGCCCTCCTGCGGCCTGGCCTGCCAGCCCGGTCCGAGTACGAGCGAGAAATAGGGGGCGGTGTCGTCAGCCTTGTCCGCAAGCGGCGTCATGCTGGTATTGTCCATCGTGCCGCGTTCCACATAGACCGCGCCGACGAGCCTGCCGGCCCGCGCCAGCGCCCGGCGGATTTTCGGCAGATTGCGCCCCACCTTCATGATGACGAAGGCTTCCGTGTCGCTCACGCGGCGCACAAGCTCGTCTTCATCGAGCGTGCCGGGCAGGACCGTCATGATGTCGTCGCCCTGAACGATTGCGATGCCCGCCTGCGACCAGCAGCCGGACATGGCCGTGATGCCGGGGATCACCTCCGTCGGGTAGAGCGCGGCAAGCCGCACATGCAGATGCATGTAGGAGCCATAAAACAGCGGATCGCCCTCGCTCAAAACCGCAACCGTTCGGCCCGCTTTCAGATGCACTTCCACCGCGCGCGCCGACTCCTCGTAAAAGCCGGTGATGGCCTCGATATAGCGCGGGTCGTTCTTGTCGATTTCGGTCGTAACCGGATATTCCAGCGGCAGCTCCACCGCCGCCTCCGGCAGGAGGTCGTCGACGATCTTGCGGGCATTGCCCCGGCGTCCGCGCTTTGCGAAATGCGCCACCACGTCCGCCCGCTCCAGCGCCTTCAACGCCTTGACGGTGATGAGTTCGGGATCGCCGGGTCCGGTGCCAACGCCAATCAGGGTTCCGCTCACAGTCCAGCCCTCGCAAGTGCGTTGATCGCCGCCGCCGTCATGGCGCTGCCGCCCATGCGGCCGCGCACGATGGCAAAGGGAATGCCAAGCCCGCTCTCCGCGAGCGCGTCCTTGGATTCCATCGCGCCCACGAAACCGACCGGCATGCCGATGATGGCGGCAGGCTTCGGCGCACCGGCGCGCAGCATGTCGAGCAGGTAGAAGAGTGCGGTCGGCGCATTGCCAATGGCGATCACCGCTCCTTCCATGTGTTCGCGCCACAGTTCCAGTGCAGCGGCGGAACGCGTGTTTCCGATCTCCCGCGCAAGCTCCGGCGTGCGCGCATCGCGCAGGGTGCAGATCACCTCATTGTCGGCGGGGAGCCGCGTGCGGGTCACACCCCGCGCCACCATCTCCGCATCGCACAGGATCGGCGCGCCGGCTTTCAGCGCCGCGCGACCTGCCGCAACGAACCCTTCGGAAAAGACGAAATGCTCCGCCGCCTCGACAAGCCCGCAGGCATGGATCATGCGGATGGCGACATCGGCCTCTTCCGCACTGAAGCGCGCGAGATCGGCCTCGGCGCGTATGATCGCGAACGACTTTTCATAAATGGCGTTGCCGTCGCGTATGTACTCGGTTTCTTGCATTCAGCCTGTCTTTCGAAGAAGGGCGGCGCGCAGCTTCTCGCCGCGCTCGATGAGGAAGGTGCGAAGGCGTTCGGAAGGCTCCACGCCAACGGAGGAAAGCGTGCAGCAGCCCTCGGCCGCGATCAGGTTCACCGCAGCCCCGGCGGGCTGGGCGCATCCTTTTTCGCAGGCCGAGAGGTGTAGACGAAACGAACCGTCCGGCAGACCGGCTTCCGCCGCCTCGGCGGCAAGCGCCTTGGCGTCGAACCGCGCCGAGGCACAGGCCGGCGCACCGGCGCAGGCCGCTATGGAAAGACGCGGATCATGCCCGTCCGTGACAAAGCCAAGAGCCTCAGCCCCCCGCGACAGCGCATCCTGCCGGGGCTCATCGAGCCCGATCAGCAGCAGGCCGCTGCGCGGCGCAAGACGAATTTCCCTTGCATCCGAGGCGGCCTCGCAAAGCGCGACCAGCGCCTCCGCAGCGATCTGACCGAAGGGCAGGGCGATCCCGAGCGCGCTATCCCCGTCTTTCAGCGCAAACAGACCAACCGGCGCACTGTCAGCCCGTGCGGGATGTTGCACGGCTGGCTCAAGCCCGGCCCGGAGCGCATCCTTCTGCGCCTGTGTGAAATCACGGGCGCGGCCGCCGGTCTGCGCCAGCAGATCAAGAACCGCAAGCGCTGCACCGCCCACCGCCTGCTCATCGCCCTGGCCTAACCAGTCCGCCGTCGCGCCATTGCCGCCGACGCCGATCTGCCAGAGACCGTCACCCAGCGCCACAAGCTTGATGTCGGCTCCGATGGCGTCGAGATGCAGCGTCCCGCCACCATCGACCGTCACCGAGACCTTGGGCGCAAGGCGCGGGGCAAGGCAGTGCGCTGCCGCATATTCATCGAGCCGCCGGGCAAGCGCCATCGGGTCACCCAGCGCATCCTGCGCCAGACCATCAAGCGCTCCCGTCTCCACCGCGAAGCCATCCACGGCCCCAAGATCGAGCGCGTTGATTTCCGCCCCGAGCAAAGGCGTGCTCTCAGCGGTCAGGCCCCGGATCTGCAACTTTCCACGCGCGGTCACTTCCAGAATGCCATTGCCGTGGCGGCGCGCGGCCCGCGCGATGCCCGCCAGCTTCACAGGCGTCAGTGCGCCATGAGCCGGCGCAATCCGCGCGAGCAGCCCGTCACCGGTTTTCATGGGGGCGGAGAGTGTGGGGCATGCGCCGCGCCGCATCGTCATGCCGTCGCCTCCGCGAGTAGTGCCGCCAGATCGTCATCGACAGAGTTGCGCCGCGGGTGCCAGAGGCCACGCCTGCGCGCAGCGTGAAACCGTTCCGCCATCGCCCGGGCCGCCGCCGGATTCTCTGCAAGCAGGAAATCGCGCACACGCTCATCGCCGAGATAGGCATCGAACACGGCATCGATCAGGCTGCCTGAAACCGCATCCGTGGTCTCGGCGAAGCCGATCAGCCGGTCGACCGTTTCCGTCAGTTCCGCCGCGCCGCGCGGGCCATGGCGCAACTGCCCTTCGATAAAGCGCGGATTGACCGCACGGGCGCGCACCGTGCGGGCAATGGCCTGCGCCAGCGAGCGGGCGCGCGGGCGCTCCGGATCGGTTGTGTCGAGCACCACCAGATCAGCCTTGCCGCCCAGCGCTTCCACCGCCGCCGCGAACCCGCCGATAAAGGCCACATCCGCCGAGCCTTCGAGAATGTCCCGCCCGGCATCGTCGCCTGTGTGGAGAAGCATATCGGCATCCGCCACCTGCCGCGCAAACGCGCCATCTTCCCGCCGGCCTTCGCCCTCCGCACCGCCGAAGGCAAACGCGCCGGCGTCCAGATAGGCCTGCCCGAGTTCGGCGCGTTCCTGCCAGTCTCCGCGCGCCAGCTTTTCTTCCGGTCCCGCGCCATAGGTGCCCGGCGCAGAACCGAAAATGCGCGCCGGAGCCTTGCCGGCCACGCGCGCAGCAGCGGCAAGCGGGTTTTCGCTCTCGTCTTCGTCGCGCGCGGCCACGGCGGCGACCGCAGTGTCGAGCAACGCGATTTGGGTCGGGAACATGTCGCGAAACAGGCCTGAGATGCGCCACGTCACGTCAATACGCGGACGGCCAAGGCTGGCCGGCGGCAGCACTTCAATGCCCGTCACGCGCCCCGTCGCCTGATCCCATTGCGGCCGGCAGCCCATCAGCGCCAGACCCTGTGCGATCTCCTCGCCGCCAGTGCGCAGGCTGGCGCTGCCCCACAGGTCGATGACGAGCGAGCGCGGCCAGTCGCCATGCTCCTGCAGATAGCCGCGCACGGCCTCATCCGCCGCCATCCTGCCCAGTGCGGTTGCGGTCGGCGTCGGCAGGGTGCGCGGATCGGCGGTGAAGATGTTGCGGCCGGTCGGCAACACATCGGTACGCCCCCGCGCCGGCGCGCCGGAGGGGCCGGGCGCGATGTGTCGGGCATCGAGTGCGGCCAGAAGCGCGCGCTTTTCGCTCTCCGCGCAGGCGCTGCGTTCAGGCCCTTCATCCATGCCGCTGCCCCGGCCATAGATGTGTAGCCCGTCCTTGATGGCGAAATCTTTCAGATCACAGAGCCAGGCGTCGATCTGCATCAGCGCCGCATCCGTGTCGCCCGTGTCCTCAACGCCGGCATCACGGGTCAGACCGGTGCGCTCGGCGGTTTCCACGATCAGCTGCGCCAGCCGGTCGCGGCGGCGGCGGTCCAGCCCGTCGGCCTGCGCATATTCGTCCACCAGCCGTTCCAACTCCTGCTGGTCCTGCGAGAGCCCTGCGCCCGCCAGCGGCGGCGTCAGATGCCCAAGCGTCACAGCGCCGATCCGGCGCTTGGCCTGCGCCGCTTCACCCGGATTGCTGACGATGAAGGGATAGACCACCGGCAGCGCACCAGCCACGATCTCCGGAAAGCAGGTTTCCGTCAGCGCCACGGTCTTGCCCGGCAGCCATTCCAGCGTGCCATGCGCACCCACATGGATCAGCGCATGGGCATCGAGCCCCTCCCGCATCCAGTGGCCGAAGGCGACGAGCGCATGGCGCGGTGCAAGCGTCGGGTCATGATAGTCCACGCGTCGGTCTGCCGAGCGCCCGCGATCCGGCGCAAGCGCCACGGTGACATTGCCGAACCGCGCCGCGCGGAACGGAAAGACGCCATCTTCCGCATCGCCTTCCGCCGGTCCCCAGGTGGCGAGCAGCGTTTCACGCGCCTCTTCGGGCAGCGCATCAAAAGCGCACCGGTATTCATCCAGCGAAAGCGCTTCCGACGGCTCTTCAAGCTGCTGCATCAGCGCCCTTGGGGTCTCCGGAACACCAGAAACCGCATAACCCGCTTCATCAAGGTCATGCAGCATGGCGAGCACGCTCGATGGCACGTCGAGCCCCACCGCATAGCCGGTGCGGCCGGGCGCGCTTGGATAGTCCGGGATGAGAACGACAATGCGGCGCTCAGCCACCGGAGTGCCACCGAGCTTCAGAAAGGCGGCGATCCTCGCCGCAACCTGCCGGATGCGCGCGGGTTCGGGCCGGTTGCGCTGAACGCCAAAGGAAAGCCCTTCATCCAGCGCCGCCTCATCCTTGAAGGAAATCGCGCCGGCCATCAGCCGGCCATCGAGTTCCGGCAGCACCACATGCATGGCGAGGTCCGCAGGCGCGAGACCGCGCTGCCCTTCCTGCCACGCTTCGCGCCGCGTGGTGGCGGTGACCACCTGAAAAACCGGCACGCCGAAGCGGTCGAACAGCGTTTTTTCGCCGGGTTCCGCGCCGCTCGAAAAGGCCGTCGCGGTGATGAGCGCCTGCGGCTTCAACGCCTCCACGGCGTTGCGCACGAGATCGACGGCAACCGGGTCACGCAGGCTGGAAACGAAAACGGGAACCGCACACAGCCCCTGTTCCTCAAGCGCCTCCACCAGCGCGTCGATGGGCGCAACATCGCTTGCCAGCAGCATGGAGCGATAAAAGAGGATCGGCACGACAGGCCGGTCGGCATTCGCACTGGCCGGGAAGAACGACGCTTCGACAATGCCATGGCCCGGCGCATAGAAACCGGCCTTGGCCACCGGTTCCGCCTCCGGCGCTTCAATGTCCCGCCCCGCAAGGCACGCAAGCTGCATGGTCAGCGCGCGCATATTGTCCGGTCCGCCTTCGCGGAAGCAGGCGAGCAGCGCCGCGCGCGCTTCCGGCGAAACGGTGGAGCGCTCGGCCAGGCGCGGGTCGTCCTGATGGCATTCGCCGGGAAGCAGCGCCAGCGCGATGCCCTTTTGCCGGGCCAGTGCGGAAAGCCGGTCGCAGCCATAGCGCCACCACTCATAGCCGCCCAGCACCCGCACCAGAATGACGCGGGCATGCGCCGCCGTGTTGTCGATCCACAGATCGACCGACATGGGGTGTCTCAGGTCGCGCAGTGCGGCGAGGCGCAGCGAGGGCAGGGCCTCGCGCTGCGCCTGCCATGCAGAAGCGATCCCCGCCAGATCGCTGTCGGTGAACGACAGCGCCACCATGTCCGCCGGCGACTGCTGCAGATCGACAGGCTCGATCAGATCGTCGAGTGAGGCACTGGTGGTGGCGAGGATGTGCATCGGATCAGGCCGAGAGAAGGCTTTCGATACGCGCGCGGTCGATGCCCTTGAGGCCGATCACCACGAGCCGCGTCTCGGCGGCTTCGCCGGCCTTCCACGGGCGGTCGTAATGGTGCGACACGCGCGGACCAACCGCCTGCACCTGCAGGCGCATCGGCTTGCCCTTCACATGCGCAAAGCCCTTGAGGCGCAGAACCTCGCCGGTCTCCACCGCCGCATTGACACGCGCTTCCAGATCTTCGGGCCGCAGAACCGATGGCAGATCGACAACGAATGTATCGAAATCGTCGTGCTCGTGGTCATGCGCATCGTCGTGATGCGTCTTGCGGTTCTCGATGTCGTCCTCGACGGCAAGCCCGAGACCCAGCAGCAGGGCAGGGTCCACCTTGCCATGCGCGCTCGGCACGATCTGCACATTGCGCGACAGATGCCCCGCGATCCGCGCGCGGGCGCGCCCGGCGGCTTCCTCATCCAGAAGATCGTTCTTCGACAGAACGATCAGGTCAGCGCAGGCCACCTGGTCGTCGAACACTTCTTCGATCGGATCATCATGGTCGAGCGAATCGTCGGCTGCGCGCTGTGCATCCAGCGCGTCCATGTCCGCAGCCACCTGACCGTCGGCAAGCGCCGGTCCGTCCACCACGGCAATCACGCCATCGACCGTCACACGGTTCTTGATTGCCGGCCACTGAAAGGCCTGCACCAGCGGCTTTGGCAGCGCCAGACCGGACGTCTCGATCAGAATGTGATCGACCTTCGGCTCACGTGCGAGGATCTGGTCGAGCGCCGGCACGAAATCATCGGCAACCGTGCAGCAGATGCAGCCATTGGCCAGTTCGAGAACGTTTTCCTCGGGGCAATTGTCCAGCCCGCAGCTCTTCAGCACCTCGCCATCGATGCCGGCATCGCCGAATTCATTGACGATGATCGCCAGCCGCTTGCCATGCGCGCCTTCCAGAACATTGCGGATCAGCGTCGTCTTGCCGGCGCCGAGAAAGCCGGTCACGACGGTGCAGGGAACCCGGTCGAAACTCGTGGTCATGGGATATCCTTCAGGTGATGGAGTGTGGAGAACGATAAGACGCGGGTGAGGGGCGCACGGGCCTTTTGCGGCCGCGTACTGGCAGAGACACCATGAATGGTCGGGAGAAGGCGCGCAGCGGCGCTGTCAGCAGTCACAATGCACACTCCTTGCCCGGGACACCCGCCAGGCGGTCAGGATTTCATTCGCAGACGGCAGGTTTCCTGGCTCACGGGTCGATGCGCTTTCCAGCCTTCCCAGGGCAAACCCCAGTGGCGTGTCAGGTGCGCTCTCCGCTTACAGTTGCGGGGACAGCTGCGGCATTGGGCAAGGCCCGCACCGCATTCCCTCTTAGCCCTCTCCATTGCGGGAGAAGGACCGTCTGCTGCGCATTTACGGCTCGCCCGCCACGTCTGTCAATGCGGGCAACAAAGCGTTTGCGGGGCGTGGCGATTCTTGTATGCTCCGCCCGCTGTCGGTTCCGCTGAAGCGGACCCAGAGGGAACGTGGTGCGGCGCAATCGCGCCAAAACCACGGCTGCCCCCGCAACTGTAAGCGGAGAGCGTTTTCCTGATCGCCACTGAGGCATGACGCCTTGGGAAGGCTGGAAAGCGCATCGACCCGTGAGCCAGGAAACCTGCCGACGGCCTGAAAGAAACACCGTAACCCTCGGGTGGAGGGGAAAGGACCGGACATGAACACGCATTTCCTGCGCACTTTTTCCGCATTCGCATTTGCATCGCTCTTCGCAACCAGCGCCCACGCCCATCACGCCATGGACGGGCAGACGCCCACGACCCTTTACGAAGGGCTGGTCTCAGGGCTCGCCCATCCCGTGATCGGGCTTGATCACCTGGCCTTCATCGTCGCTGCCGGCCTGTTTGCCGCCGTCGCCGGCATGAGCCTTTTCGCGCCGCTTCTCTTTGTTGCCGGCTCGCTTGTCGGCGTCGGCCTGCACCTGATGCTGCTCGATCTTCCGGCAGCCGAAATCGTCATCGCGGCAAGCGTTCTTGCTGGCGGCTGGCTTCTGGCGCGCGGTCGGGCCGTGGAAAGCCACATGCTCGTCTTCGCCCTGTTCCTGGTGGTCGGCGTGTTCCATGGCTATGCCTTCGGCGAAGCCATTGTCGGCAGCGAGCAGACGCCGCTCATCGCCTATCTCGCAGGCCTTGCCGCAATACAGAGCGCCATCGCGCTTGGCGTCTATTTTCTCGTCCGCTCGCGCGGCTGGGCGGTTGAGGCCATGCAGCCCCGGCTTGCTGGCGCCGCCATTGTCGGTGTCGGCATAACCTTCCTTGCCGGACAACTTCTCGGCTGAGCCAGCGGATCTGACGATGCGTTCACTTCATTTCGTTCTGGGCGGCGCGCGCTCCGGCAAGAGCCGCCATGCCGAAACGCTGATCGAAGCCGCGCCCGCGCCCTGGCACTACATCGCCACGGCCCAGGCCTTCGATGACGAGATGCGCGAGCGCATCGCCATTCACCGCGCGCGGCGCAAAGGGGCGGGGGCGTGGCAGACGCACGACGCCCCGCTCGACCTGCCGGGCGTGCTTCAAACCCTGCCTGCCCGCGAAACGGTTCTGGTCGATTGCCTCACCCTGTGGCTCAGCAATCTCATGCTCAACGACCAAGAGCTAAAACCTGCCGCCGAGCGACTGCTTGCAGCTCTTGCCGCAAGAGAGGGAACCACGGTTCTCGTTTCCAATGAAGTCGGCTTCGGCATCGTGCCCGAAACCCCGCTCGGACGCCGTTTCCGCGATGAGGCGGGGTTCCTGAACCAGAAAGTCGCCGCCGCTGCCGACAGCGTCACGCTGGTGGTTGCCGGCCTGCCCATGAAAGTGAAGTGACATGCGAGAGATCGACGCAAACGAAGCCGGGCGCCACAAGGCAAAAATGGCCAAACGTAAGGCCGTTCAGGATGCCGAGGTGCGCGACAAGACGGTCGAAAAGGGGCTTCTGATCGTCAATACGGGGCCGGGCAAGGGCAAGTCCACCGCTGCCTTCGGTCTTGCGCTGCGCATGCTCGGCCATGGCCGCCGCGTCGGTGTCGTGCAGTTCATCAAGGGCGCATGGCATTGCGGTGAGAAGGATGCCTTCGCCGCCTTTGGCGATCAGGTCTCCTGGCACACAATGGGCGAGGGCTTCACCTGGGAAACACAGGATCTCCAGCGCGACATCGCCGCCGCCGAGCGGGCGTGGGAAAAGGCCGAGGAACTGATGGCCGATCCGACGATCGGTCTTGTCGTTCTCGACGAGCTGAACATCGCACTGCGCTACGACTATCTCGATCTTGAACGCGTCGTGACCACGCTGACCAACCGGCGTGACGACCTTCATGTGGTCGTGACCGGCCGCAACGCCAAGCCAGCACTCACCGAGGCCGCCGATCTCGTCACCGAAATGGGGCAGGTAAAACACCACTTCGCCGCTGGTGTGAAAGCGCAGAAGGGCATCGAGTTTTAGATCGCCCTGCTTTGAGGTGGTGCGTGGTTCGCCTTCGACAGGCTCAGGAGGCTCCCATGAGGGAGGTGGTGTCCTGAAAGCCTGTTCATCAACATGGAGAACGGAGTTGCAGCGCCTCCCCCTCCCTCATGGTGAGCCTGTCGAACCACGCACCACGTAGTTGCCAGAAGATCAGAGAGCGTGGCAATCGGCCCCCACGCCTCCGCCCCAATCCGCCAATCTCAGAAAGCCAGATGCCAGAGCCCGGCGGCAAGCGCCACAAGCCCGATCAAAAGCCCGTCTGCAATCCGATAGAGCGTGAGCGCCCGGCGGATGTCGCCGGCATTGGCGGCGCGGCGGCCGCCATCGCCCATCACCGCGTCATCCACCACCTCGCCACCATAGCGGCGCGGGCCGGCAAGGGCGAGGCCCAGCGCGCCCGCCATCGCCGCTTCCGGCCAGCCCGCATTGGGCGAGCGATGATGGCGCGCATCGCGGCGCACCGCGCGCCATGCCGCTCCGGCCGAGGCATCACGCATGAAGAACGCGGCGGCAATGAAGAGAAACGCCGTCAGGCGCGAAGCGGGGAGGTTGATCAGATCGTCGAAACGCGCCGCCGCCCAGCCGAAATGAAGATGCCGCGCGGTCTTGTGGCCGATCATGGAATCGGCCGTGTTCGCAGCCTTGTAGAGCGCGCCGCCCGCCAGTCCGCCAACCGCCAGCCAGAACACCGGCGCAACCACGCCGTCGGAGCAGTTTTCGGCAAGGCTCTCGATGGCCGCGCGCGAAACCCCGGCCTCATCAAGGCTTTCGGGGTCCCGGCCAACGATCTGCGAAACCGCTTTTCGGCCTTCCGGAAGCCCGCCGGCGTCCAGCCCGTCCGCCACCGCTTTCACATGGCTTGCAAGGCTCCGCTGGGCGATCAGCGAACTGCCGGCAAGAGCGGCGACCAGCAGCCCGGCCCAGCCGGAAAGGGCCGTCTGGATGAACCAGCCGGCCAGACCTGCGAGCATCAGAATGCCGACCAGCGCAAGCGCGCCATTCAGGCGGCGCGCACCGGGAGAAAGGGTTTCAACATTGCATCGCGCGTCCGCCAGCGCGATAAGACGGCCAATCCAGGTGACGGGATGACCGATCAGGCGAAAGAGCTGCTGCGGATAACCGATGGCGAGCTCGACCAGCATGGATGAAAGGGCGATCAGAATGGACATCAGGCCTCGACTGGCTGACCGGGCGGCGGAGAAGGTAACCGATCACGGCGGCAGTCTCGTTCGGGCTTCGGCGCAGTTTCCAGACGCGCCGACGCCCTGGCTCGACCTGTCCACCGGCATCAACCCGCACCCCTATCCTTTTTCGCCCCTGCCTGCCAGCGCCGTCGAGCGCCTGCCCGAAGAAGCCGACATTGCCGCGCTGACCGGGCACGCGGCCCGGCATTACGGCGCGCCGTCTGCGGCAAACGTCATCGCCGCGCCCGGAACGCAGCTTCTTCTCCCGCTGGTCGCATCGCTTCTGGCACCCGGCCCGGCCCGCATTCTCGGCCCCACCTATGCCGAACACGCGCGCGCAGCCGCACTGGCCGGGCATGCGGTCGAAGAGGTGGAGAGCTTCGATGCGCTTCGTGGCGCGCGGCTCGCCGTGGTGGTCAATCCAAACAATCCCGACGGGCGGCTGATCGGTCGAAGCGACCTTCTCGATCTCGCCGCAAGCCTGCGCGGCAATGGCGGCGTTCTGGTGGTCGATGAGGCCTTCATGGATGTCGGCCCGCAGGCCGAAAGCCTCGCCGGCGATCTGGAAGCCGGCAACATCCTCGTGCTGCGCTCGTTCGGAAAGTTCTTCGGTCTCGCAGGCCTGCGCCTGGGGTTCGCGCTCACCTCCATTGAACGCGCCCAAAAACTCTCAGGCTGGCTCGGTCCGTGGGCTGTTGCAGGGCCGGCCCTCCACGCCGGGCTCGAGGCGCTTGCAGACCATGGCTGGCAAAGCGCCATGCGCCAGAGGCTCGAAGCAGAGCGCTTACGTCTCGACGCGCTCTTTCACGAAAAGGGTCTGACCATCGCAGGCGGAACGGATCTCTTCCGCTTCCTGCGCCATCCGCGCGCGGCGGATCTTTTCGATCATCTTGGCCGCAGCGGCATTCTCGTTCGGCGCTTCGCCGGACGGCCGGATTGCCTGCGCATCGGCCTGCCGGGCGATGATGAGGCTTTCGAGCGCGTGCGCGCCGCACTTCAAAGCCGGGACGGGGGAGGGGCATAATGCTTTATGTCTGCCCCGGCGCGCATCTACAGCGCATGCTCAAGGCCACCGGCGCACAGCACATGATTTCGCTCACCTCGAACGGCGAGCCCCCGGCTCTGGATGATGCCAGCGCCGTGCCGAACCGCCTGCATCTCGCCATGCACGACATCGCGGATCTGCGTCCCGGCCTCATCGCGCCGGAACTCGATCATGTCGAACGCCTGCTCGATTTCGCACAGGACTGGGACTGGCGCTCGCCAATGGTCGTGCATTGCTATGCGGGCATCAGCCGCTCCACGGCCGCCGCCTATGTCATCGCCAACGCCTTCGCCCGCGAGATGGACGAATTCGCCCTTGCGCAGATGCTGCGCGAGCGCGCCCCGAGCGCCACGCCCAACCGGCGCATCGTCGCACTGGGCGACCGGCTCCTTGAGCGCGAAGGCCGGATGATCCGCGCGATCCACCAGATCGGCCGTGGCGCAGAAGCTTTTGCGGGCGAGCCGTTTCACTACCCCGCCCGCTGAATGTGAAACAGGCCCCGTAGATCGCCGCGCGTCCATCCAAGGGGCCTGTCCGTGTCACAGCGGCTTATTCCGCCGGTGTCGTGCTCGGTATGGCGGGTGTCTCCCAGCCATGGTCGCTCAGGTCAGCGATGGTCTCACCGCTATCGTGCCAGCCCTGTATCTCCGCCTCGCTCGCCCGTGGCGAGAAAAGCCCCGTATAGGCATAGACGAGCCCGATCACCGGTGAGAGCCAGCAGGCAAAGGCGAGCGGAATGTAGAGCAGGTTCTCCAGATGCCCGTCCGAGACGCCGAGCGCCAGCGCGCTGATGACGAATGCGCCGCCAGCATTCCACGGAACCAGCGGCGAAATCAGCGTACCGCCTTCCTCGATCGCCCGCGACAGGTTGAGCGTGGAATAGCCCATGCCGCGATAGACCGGCGCATACATGCGGCCTGGCAGCGCGATGGAAAGATAGGGATCGCCTGCTACCAGATTGGTCGCCATGGAGGTGCCGACGGCAGCCGTCTGGATGCCGGCGAAGCTCTTCACCTTCATCATGATGGCGCGGATGATCGTCTCCAGGCAGCCGGTCTTCTCCAGAGCCCCGCCAAAGCCGAGCGCGATCAGCACCAGTGAGATCGTCCACATCATCGACTGGATGCCGCCGCGATTGAGCAGCGAGTCGATTTCGCTCACACCCGTGTCGATCTTGTAGCCGCTATTGGCGTAGGTGAAGACATCATGCAGCCCGACGCCCTGCACGAGCATCGCCGTCAGGCCGCCAGCCAGAACGCCTGCAAAAAGAGAGGGGATAGGCGGCATGCGCTTCACGGCCAGCGCGATCACCAGAATGGCCGGCAGAAGCAGCCAGGGCGAAATCACGAAATTGTCCTGCAGCGACGAGGTGATCGCGGTGATCTTGTCAAAGGATGCACCGCCGGACTCGATCAGCGCATAGCCGGCGAAAAGGTAGATACCGAGCGCAATCAGCATGGAGGGGATAGTCGTCGGCATCATGTTCTTGATATGCGAGAACACGTCGACACCCGTCACCGCCGGAGCAAGGTTCGTCGTGTCGGAGAGCGGCGAAACCTTGTCGCCGAAGAACGCGCCGGAAACCACCGCGCCTGCCGTCCAGTAGACGGGTATGCCGAATCCCGCGCCAATGCCCATCAGCGCCAGGCCGACCGTGCCGACCGTGCCCCACGAGGTTCCCAGCGACAGCGAAACGACCGCGCACAAAAGCATGGCGGCGGCGAGGAATATCTGCGGAGACAGGATGGTGAGACCGTAATAGATCAGCGTCGGCACCGTGCCGCTCGCGATCCACACGCCGATGATCATGCCAACCGTGATCAGAACCGAAACGGAAGGCAGTGACACGTGGATGACGTGGAACACGCCCTTTTCGATGTCTTCCCAGTCAAACCCCAGCTTGACGCCGACAAGGCCGGTAATCGCCAGCCCTATGGCCAATGGCACATGCGGGGTGAAATCGTCGAAGTAGAATAGCTGTACGCCAAGCACGATGAGCGTGAGCAGCACCGGCGTGAGCGCAAGCGGTAAGCTCGGCAATGCCTTTTGCGAGGACGACATGTCTCTCTCCCATTATCGTTCGAAGAAAGGCGCGTTTTCCCCGCGCTCTTGTTCACTTGACGATAACAGGAGCAAAAACTCGTTTGGTCTTAATTTGCCGATTTCAAGGTCGATCAGACCAAATTTTCCAAAATCCTTGGATCAGTTCAGGCTTAAAGCATATCTCTAACAGAGCTGTTATGGGGTCATCCTGTGACCTCAGGCCTCCTGCGAAGCCCGGGTTTCAGAAAGAATTTCCGCCGCGATCCGGAAGGATTTGAGGCGCGCCTCAGGGTCGTGGATCTGGCCGGTGATGATGATTTCATCCGGCCCGTAGCGGGTGATGAAACCATGCAGCGCATCGCGCACCGTATCCGGGCTGCCCGCCGCCGTGCAGGCCAGCGCCTGCGCCACACCTGCCGCGATTGCCGGGTCGAATGTTGCTTCCACATTCTCCATCGGCCGGGGCAGGGGGCCTGGCCGCCCGAGGCGCAGATTGGCAAAAGCCTGCTGCATGGAGGACTTCAGGAACATGCCTTCCGCGTCCGTATCGGCTGCAAAAACGTTCAGCGCCATCATGAAATACGGCTTCTCCAGGTGCTCCGAAGGACGGAAGGTCTGGCGATAGATCTCGCTCGCCTGTTCCAGCGCCGCGGGTGCAAAATGCGAGGCGAAGGCGTAGGGCAGGCCCAGATGCGCCGCAAGCTGCGCGCCATAAAGGCTTGAACCGAGAATCCAGATCGGCACATGCGTGCCCGCGCCGGGAATGGCGCGCACTTGCTGGCCGGGCTGCCCGTCGCCGAGATAGGCCATCAGTTCCATCACGTCGCGCGGAAAGCCGTCGCCATCTTCCAGCCCGCGCCGCAGCGCCCGCGCCGTCGCCATGTCGGTGCCGGGCGCGCGACCAAGACCGAGGTCGATGCGGTCGGGATAAAGCGTCGCGAGCGTGCCGAACTGTTCTGCGATGACCAGCGGCGCATGGTTCGGCAGCATCACGCCGCCCGCGCCAACGCGGATCGACTGTGTCGCCGCCGCCACCTGGCCGATCAGCACTGCGGTGGCCGCACTGGCAATGCCGCTCATATTGTGGTGTTCGGCCAGCCAGAAACGGCGATAACCCCAGCTCTCGGTGTGGCGCGCCAGATCAAGCGTATTGCGCAGGGCGTCTCCAACACTCGAACCGTCGGGAACGGGAGCCAGATCGAGAACGGAAAACGGAACCATGGGGAAACTCCGGAGGGGCAGGACACTCCCCGGCATATGGGTGCCGTTCAACGCCGATCCAAGGGTGGCGCGTTGAATGCCACAGCCTAATTTCTACCGATGGCACCTTCTCTTGCCAGCGCCTCAATCTCGTCTGCAGAGAAACCACTCGTTTCCAGAACCGCCCTGGTGTCTTCCCCCAGTGCGGGGGCGGGGTGGCGTAATCGGCATGGCGTTCCACTCAGCTTCACCGGGAAACCCAGCATCCGGATCGGCCCATGGTTCGGCTGATCCACCTCGATAACCATTTTCTGCGCGCGCGTCTGCGGGTCATTCAGCGCCTCGGCCAGGTTCTGCACCTTGCCGCAGGGCACACCGGCTGCGTTCAGGCGCGCAATCCAGGCCTCCTGCGTGTCGCCGCCGACCGCGCCGTTGATCATCTCGTTCAGTTCGGCGCGTCGGCCGAAACGCTTTTCATTCGTGTCATAGCGCGCGTCCTCAAGCAGATGGCCAAGCCCCAGCACATCGAGAAAGCGCTTCAGGATCACATCATTCGATGGAGCCACCGCAATTTCGCCATCGCTCGCCCGGAACAGCCCGTAAGGGGCGACCAGCGGGTGGTCGTTTCCGGTGCGGGCCGGCAGTTCCCCAGTGGTGAAATATTCGGACGCCAGATAGGCCATCATGCTGATTGCGCCATTCATCATGGCGGTTTCCACATGCTGTCCCGTGCCATTAAGATCGCGGGCGCGCAGTGCGTTGACGATGCCGAAAGCGCAGTAGAGCCCGGCCACCAGATCGGTGATCGGCTGCGCAACCCGCATGGGTTCCCCGCCTTCCGCACCGTTCACGCCCATCAGCCCGCTCATCGCCTGTGCGATGAAGTCGAAAGCCGGGCGCTCCACATAAGGGCCGGTCGAGCCGTAGCCGTTCACATTGGCGGTCACCAGCTTCGGGTTCAGCGCCTTCAGGCGCTCTTCGCCAAAACCCATCCTGGCCATCACGCCGGGACGAAAATTGTCGACCAGCACATCCGCGCCGGCGATCAGGCGTTCCAGAACCTGCCGACCGCTATCGCTGTAAAGATCGATGACGACCGACTTCTTGTTGCGGTTGAAGCTCGCATAATAGGCGGAAAACCCATCCCGCAGCGTGCCCTGTTCGCGGATAGGATCGCCCTTTGCGGGCTCCACCTTGATGATTTCCGCGCCCATGTCGCCCAGCATCATGGTGCAGAAGGGGCCGGAGAGAACGCGGGTCAGGTCGATGACGCGAATACCGTCGAGAGGCGCTTTCATGTCGGTCATCCCGTCAGCCATTGGCCGTCGCAACACTGTCCATGCCGTAGGTTTGAAGCCGTGGCCCCGCCTTCATAACCTGGCCGGGCAGGGTGCGCCCGATCACCGCTTCCGCCTCCCGCGAAACCCTGATCAGCCTGTCGAGATCGACGCCGCTTTCCACGCCGCATTCATCCAGCATGTAAACCAGATCTTCGGTGCAGATATTGCCCGTCGCATTCGGCGCGAAGGGGCAGCCGCCGAGCCCGCCAATGCTTGCCTCATAGCGGGTCACGCCTTCCAGAAGCCCGGCATAGACGCAGGCCAGCCCCACACCGCGCGTATTGTGAAAATGCAGCGCGATGTCGGCTTCCGGCACCGCCTCGCCAAGCGCGCGGCAGCGCTCCTGCACCAGCGGCGGCGTGGCCATGCCGGTGGTGTCGCCCAGCGAAAGCGTGGTGATGCCCATGTCCCGATAGGCCCGTGCAATGTCCACGATGGCGCTCACCGGCACATTGCCCTCAAACGGGCAGCCAAACGACGTCGCAATCGCGCCGAAGACGGGAATGTTCGCTTCTCCGGCAATCCGCACGATGTCCGCAAATCCTTCCAGAGACTCGGCGCGGGTGCGGTTCACATTCTTCAGATTGTGGCTCTCCGACGCCGACATGAAAACGACCATCGCGTCGATGCCGGCCTCGGCTGCACGAACCGCGCCCTTTGCGTTGGGCACCAGCGCAGTCAGCACCGCCCCCTTCGAGCGGTCGATCCCGGCCAGAACGTCTGCTGCATCGCGCAGTTGTGGAACCGCGCGCGGCGAGACGAAGGAGGTCACCTCCAGATGACGGATGCCGGCATCGATCAACCCGTTGACGAGGGCGATTTTCCGGTCCGTCGGCACGAATTCCGGTTCCGATTGCAATCCGTCGCGCGGCCCCACCTCGATGACGCTGACGGTCTCGGGGAAGCCCTTCACATGGTGGCCGGTTGCTGCTGTCACGATTTTTCCTCCCACCTGATTGCATCGGTAGACCGGATTGGTATACCGTCTCGCAAAGTCCGGTCAATGGCCCTTCAGAAAATGGCGACCGGAAGAACAATGGCGCGGCCCGGGCATCGGCTGCGCATCCGGGAGGAAGACAGACGACCCATGGGTGAGGCCGCGCGCGACATGTCCGAACAGCCGCTTGGCGAGCGCGTCCTGTCGCGCATTCGCGGCGATGTTCTGTCGCTCAAGCTAGCGCCGGGCGAGGTCGTCTCGGAGCGTTCGCTGGAGGCAGCCTATGGCGTGTCGCGCACGCCCATCCGGCAGGCGCTGGCGGAACTGATCCGCGAAGGGCTCGTGGTCAAGGCAGAGCGCGGCTACGCCATTGCGCCGTTCGACCTCCAGCAGCTCGAAGAGATCTTCGAATACCGCGAGATCGTAGAGGATGCGGCGATCCGCCTTGCCTGTGAACGCGCCAGGCCCGAAGAGCTCGACGTCATTCTGCGCACGGTGGATGAGGGCTTAAGCGATTTCACGCCGGACGACTGGTTCGAGGCCGGGCTCGACGTTCACGTGCAGCTTGCGGCCCTTTCGGGAAACCGCTTTTTGCGCGACGCGGTGCAGGATGCGGTCAACCGCACGATCCGCGCCCGCTGGCTGGTTGCCAGCTCGCCGGAGGCGCGCGCGATTGCCCATCGCGAACACAATGAAATCATAGCGCTTGTAAGGCAGCGGAAGACTGAGGAGGCCGCCGCCGCCATTCGCAGGCATGCGCAGGATGTGCGTGGGCAGATCCTGCAGGCGCTGGAGGATTCGCGTCGTCTTTTTGGCGCGCGCGGATTCGTGGAAGGAGGCTGAGGCCGGTCAGGGAAACCGGTTTCGGGATCTCGCATCTCGGTTTCAACAAGGGAGGACTTGATGAGGAAATTATCGAAGCTCTTTGGCGCGGCCGTCGTTTGGACGTCGCTCTCCGTTGCCGGCGCGACGGCAGCCGAATGCATTGCGCCCGCCGACCCCGGCGGCGGCTGGGACTTCACCTGCCGCACCATCGGCAAGATGCTCTTTGACCAGAAACGCGTGGACGCCCCGGTGCAGGTCACCAACATGCCGGGCGGCGTGGGCGCGGTTGCCTATGCCAAGGTCATGTCCTCGCGCGCCGATGACGCGGATCTGATGGTCGCCACCTCCACGGTGGGCGTCACGCAGATCGCGCAGGGCAAATATCCGGCAGACACATCCGTGATGCGCTGGGTTGCCATGCTCGGCACCGATGTCGGCGTCATTCTCGTGCCGAAGGACTCCGAATTCAAGACGCTCGACGATCTGGTTGCGGCGCTCAAGAAAGACCCGAGCGCGCTTGCCGTCGCCGGTTCGTCCGGTGCGGGCGGCTGGGACCACATCCGCCTTCTCATGCTGGCGCAGGCCGCAGGCCTTTCCGGCGATGACTACAAGCAGATCCGCTGGGTGCAGTTCGACGGCGGCAGCCCGGCCGTCACGCAGATGATCGGCGGTCAGGTACAGGCGGTCTCCACCGATCTCGGCGAGATCGCAGGTTTTGTGGAATCGGGCGATGTGCGTATTCTCGCAGCCCTTTCCGACGACCGCATTCCTGCCTTCCCCGACGCCCCGACTGCCAAGGAGCAGGGCCTCGACGTGACCGGCTACAACTGGCGCGGTTTCTACACGGGCGGCGAGGTGTCCGACGAGGGCTACAGCGCCTGGGTCGACCGTCTGCAGAACCTCTATGACACCGATGACTGGAAAGAGACGGCGCAGGCCAACGGCCTTGTTCCGGTCTGGCGCGGCGGCGACGAATTCGAAGCCTATGTGAAGGATCAGTCCGAGCAGATGCGCAAGATTTCCCAGGAGATCGGAGTCATCAAGTGACAGACAGGATCGTCGGCCTTTTTCTTCTGGCCATTTCGATCTGGTACGGCGTGACCGCGGGAGACTATGAGGCGAGCTTCGGCGACCCTCTTGGCCCCGCGGCCTTCCCCGTCATGCTGTCCGTGCCTGCGGCCATTCTCAGCCTGGTCATGATCATCCGGCCCGATGAGGAACCGGCCTGGGTCACGGGCAAGCCGCTGTTGCTGCAGGTGGCGGCGGTCTCGCTGCTGCTTGCCTATGCGGGCTTTCTGGAAGTGCTCGGTTTTCCGCTTGCCACCTTCATCGCCGTCGCGCTTTTCGGGCGCATTCTGCGCAGTTCCTGGCCGAAATCCATCGCTTCGGCGGCAATCATGAGCGCGTTCCTGTTCCTCACCTTCGACAAGCTGCTCGGCCTGCCGCTGCCGCTTCTCCCAGAATTCGTGAGCTGATTTCATGGATATGCTCTCCGCCCTTGCGCAAGGCTTTGCGGTCGCCATCACGCCGACCAATCTGGCTCTGGCGCTGTTCGGCTGCTTTGCGGGAACGCTGATCGGCGCGCTGCCGGGCCTTGGTCCGGTAAACGGCGTTGCCATTCTCATCCCGCTCGCCTTCTCGCTCGGGCTGGAGCCCACCTCGGCGCTCATCATGCTGTCATGCATCTATTATGGCTGCATGTATGGCGGGCGCATTTCGTCGATCATGCTCAACATCCCCGGCGATGAACCGGCGATCATGACAACGCTCGACGGCTACCCCATGGCGCGCGCCGGCAAGGCGTCGGAAGCGCTCGCCATCTCCGCCGTCGCCTCCTTCATCGGCGCGACCTTCGCCACCATCGGCCTCACCCTGTTTGCGCCGCTTCTGGCCAAGGCCGCCATCTATTTCGGCCCCGCCGACTATTTCGCGCTCTATGTCATGGCGTTCGCCACCATTGGCGGCATCACCTCGGTCAATCCGTTCAAGACGCTGCTCGCGGCCTTCATCGGCCTGATGATCGCGACGGTCGGTCTCGACCCGGCCACGGGCACCGCGCGCTACACCGCCGGTTCGTTCCATCTCTATGACGGGTTCGACCCCATCGTCGCAATTGTCGGCCTGTTCGCCATCTCCGAAGTGCTGGTCTATCTGGAGCGGGTGCATCAGGGCGAAACCAAAATGGTCCCGCTTGGCCGTGCGCTGCCGCGCTTCAAGGACATGATGTCCGGCGGCTGGGCCAATCTGCGCGGCTCGGTCATCGGCTTTGTCTGCGGCATCCTGCCGGGCGCCGGCGCATCACTCGGCGCGTTCATGTCCTACATCGCCGAACAGCGCTGGAGCGCCAAGGACGGCAAATTCGGGCAGGGCGACCCGCGCGGCATCGCTGCGCCCGAGGCCGGCAACAACGCCGCGTCCGGCGGCGCGCTCATCCCCATGCTCACGCTCGGCGTGCCCGGCAGCGGCACCACCGCCGTCATGCTGGCGCTGCTCATCTCGCTCAACATCCAGCCCGGCCCGCTGCTCTTCGACCGGCAGCCGGAACTGGTCTGGGGCCTCATCGCCGCGCTCTACCTGGCCAATGTCGCGCTGCTCATCATGAACATCCCGATGATCGGCCTGTTCACGCGCATGCTTTCAATGCCGCAATGGGTGCTGATGCCCTTCGTCGTGATGGTCAGCTTCCTGGGCGTCTACTCGATCAGCCATTCCACCTTCGACCTGTTCGTCATGGTCGGGTTCGGCGTGATCGGCTACATCCTGCGCATGCTGGGCATTTCGCTGGTGCCGGTCATTCTGGGGCTGCTTCTGGGTGCGGACATGGAAAACAATCTGCGCCGCGCGCTCTCCATCTCGAATGGCGACTTCCAGATTCTGGTCTCAAGCCCCATCGCGCTGACACTCTACGCCATCACCGCAACCATGCTGGGCCTCGCCTTCCTGCTCGCCTTCCGCGCCCGCAGGCGAAACCGCGCTGCGGCGGGCTGAACCACCCCCAGCCCACCTCCACACCTCGTCATCCTCGGGCCTGACCCGAGAATCCATGCCAGAACCGCAACCAGTTGCGCCGACAACGGCATGGATACCCGGCTCAAGGCCGGGCATGACGAAAACCGGGAAGAAAGGCGGAACGCCCAACCTCAGCGTGAACGGGGACATCCTCCGCATGCCGGGCCTCACCGTCCTGCTCGCCGTACCGTGCACTTTCCACGCACACAGACAAAACCGCGCGACAACGGGCTGAAACAGCCCAGCCCACCTCCACACTTCGTCATCCTCGGGCCTGACCCGAGGATCCATGCCAGAACCGCAATCATCTGCACCGACAACGACATGGATACCCGGCTCAAGGCCGGGCATGACGAAAACCGGAGAGCAAGGCGGGACGCCCAACCTTCAGCGTGACCGGCAACAATCCTGCGCATGTCAGGCCTCACCGTCCTACATGCTCTCCACGCGTACTTTCCACGCGCAGAGGCAAAACCACGCGACAACAGGCCGAACCAACCCCAGCCCACCTCCACACTTCGTCATCCTCGGGCCTGACCCGAGGATCCATGCCAGAACCGCAATCATTTGCGCCGACGACGGCATGGATACCCCGCTCAGGGCCGGGCATGACGAAAACCGGAGAACGGGATCAAAACACCCGAGCGCCCTTCACGACACTCTGTTGACAGGTGTCACCCGAAGACGACCGTCTTGTGCCCGTTCATCATCACCCGGTTTTCCAGGTGCAGCTTCACGGCGCGGGCCAGAACCCGGCTTTCGATGTCGCGGCCGGTGGCAACGAAATCCTCTGCCGTCATGGCATGCGTCACACGCTCGGTTTCCTGCTCGATGATCGGCCCCTCATCGAGATCCGGCGTCACATAATGCGCCGTCGCGCCGATCAGCTTCACGCCGCGCTCATGCGCCTGATGATAGGGCTTCGCGCCCTTGAAGCTCGGCAGAAACGAATGGTGAATGTTGATCACTTTGCCGTAGAGACGGTTCGAGAGCTCGTTCGAAAGCACCTGCATATAGCGCGCGAGGATGACGAGATCCGCGCCCGTCTCCTTGAACAGCTCAAGCAGCTTTGCTTCCTGCTCCTGCTTGTTCTCCTTGTTCACCTTCCAGCAGTGATAGGGGATGCCCTCCATCTCCGCCGTGCGGCGTGAATCCTCATGGTTCGAAACGATGGCCACCACCTCGGCGTCCAGCCAGCCGACACGGATCTGGTAGAGCAGGTGCAGCAGCGCGTGGTCGAACTTCGACACCATGATGATGATCTTCGGCCGCCGCGTCGAGTCGCTCATCGCGGTCTTCATGTCGAAGCGCGCAATGGCCGGCTCCAGCGCGCGCATCAGCCCGTCGCGTTCCACGCCCTCGGGCGCGGTCGCGGCAATGCGCATGAAGAAGCGGTTGCTCTGGCGATCCCAGAACTGGTTGGATTCAGCGATGTTCGCACCCAGACCGGCGAGTTCCGTCGTCACTGCCGCCACGATGCCGGGGCGATCTTCGCAGGTAAGATTGATGTGAAACGTCTTCTCGGTCATGGCTTTGCCTGAACTTGTGATCTGAAAGGGAAAGCGCCCGCAGGCGCGGGGCGTTTTATACGCCATCGAACGAGGATTGAAATGGTTTTAGTGTCTCACCAAGGCTGACGCTGAGTGACAGCCGGGCGCAGCCTGCCTCAGGCAGCCAGCCAGCGTTCGGAAAGATGGGTTTTGGCCGTCCGCACGCTTGCCTCAAGCGCATCGCCCCGGGCAAGGTCAGCCGCGACGGCGCTCGCCAGCATGCAGCCGGTGCCGCGCATTGCGCCGGGCAGGCGCGGTCCATCAAAATGAAGCGGTGGCCCGTCCGCCCGAAAGAGCGTGTCAACCGCGCGAACACCACGCGCATGTCCACCCTTCACCAGCAGCGCGCGCACGCCCCCGGCAAGCATCCGGCCTGCCTGGGCATGCCGGTCAGCCTCGCATTCCGCTTCTTCCTCTCGCGTCAAAAGCGCCAGTTCCGGCAGGTTGGGCGTCACAAGGCTGCAAAGCGGCATCAGCTTTTCGCGCATGGTTTCAATCGCGTCTTCGGCAAGCAGCGCCCGCCCGGAAGACGAAGCGATCACCGGATCGAGCACCACCGGAATGTCGGCATTTGCGCGCAGAATGGCCGCGACGCGCTCCACCGTCTCACCGGCTCCCAGCATGCCGATCTTGATCGCCGTCACCCGGTTGGCCGAAAGGGCGGCAAGCATCTGCGCTTCCACCATCTCAGGGGCGCAGAGGTCGACGCGGCTCACCGCCTCATGCGTCTGCACGGTCACTGCCGTCACGGCAAGGCATGTCTTCACGCCGAACGCCGAAATCGTCTCGATGTCGCGCGCAATACCGGCCCCGCCGGAGGAATCCGAGCCGGCGACCACCAGCACATGCGCAGCGCTCATCGCCATTTCTCCGTCGCCGCCAGCCATTCGCGGGTGCGCGCTTCCGGATCGGGGTTCAAAGTGATGTCCGTCACCACGGCGGCGCTGTCCGCACCCGCTTCAAACACGCCGGGCAACCGCTCCGGGTTCAGCCCGCCAATCGCCACCAGCGGCACATCGCCGACACGCTTTCGCCAGTCGGCCAGCCGGTCGAGCCCCTGCGGCGCCCATTTCATCTTCTTCAGGATCGTTGGATAGACCGGGCCGAGCGCCACATATTCCGGTTTTTCGGCGAGCGCCGTGCGCAGTTCCGCTCCATCATGGGTGCTGATGCCAAGCTTCATCCCCGCCGCGCGGATCGCGCCAAGATCGGCTTCCGCCAGATCTTCCTGTCCCAGATGGATGAAATCGCAGCCCGTCTCGATGGCAAGCCGCCAGTGGTCGTTGACGATCAGTTGGCAGTCGTGACCGGCGCAGATGCGCTTTGCCTCGGCGATCTCGGCCTTGAGGTTTTGCGCATCCATCTCCTTGATGCGCAACTGCACCAGCTTCACGCCCAGAGGCGCAAGCCGGGCAATCCACGCCGCGCTGTCAACGATGAGATAAAAGGGATCAAGCTTCATTCGAAAACGGCCTTGCCAATAATCGGGGTTGAGGGAACGGCCATGTCGCGCGGCTCCAGCGGCCCGGCGCGAAAGGCCACGTGGCCGGCCTCGACCGCCCCGGCAAAGGCTGCCGCCATCGCTGCCGGATCGCCGGCCTTTGCAACGGCCGTGTTCAAAAGAACCGCATCGAACCCAAGCTCCATCACCATGCCCGCATGCGAGGGGCGTCCGAGTCCCGCATCCACGATCAGCGGAATGTCGGGGAAATGCGCCCGAATCGCCCGCAATCCGTCCACGTTCACAGGCCCGCGCGCCGAGCCGATGGGCGCGCACCAGGGCATCAGAACCTCGCATCCCGCCTCAAGAAGCCGTTCGGCCACCACCAGATCGTCGGTCGTGTAGGGAAACACCCTGAAACCCTCGGCACTCAGGATGCGCGCGGCTTCCACGAGGCCAAACACGTCCGGCTGAAGCGTGTCATGGTGGCCGATCACTTCGAGCTTGATCCAGTCCGTGCCGAAAAGCTCGCGCGCCATCTGCGCCGTGGTCACCGCTTCCTTCACCGAGTGGCATCCGGCCGTGTTGGGCAGAACCCGCACGCCCAGTTCCCGGATCAGCTCCCAGAACTGCCCGCCAGTGCGGTTTCCCGCCGTCTCGCGTCGCAGCGACACGGTCACGATATCGCAGGCCGAAGCCCGCACCGCCTCGGCCATGATGGCGGGGGAGGGGTATTGCGCAGTGCCCAGCAGAAGCCGCGATGTCAGTGTTTCACCGTAGAGCGTCAGCATGTCAGCCTCCCTGCATGGGCGAGAGAATTTCGATCCGGTCGCCTTCATCAAGTGTGCAGAGAATGCGTTCCCCCGCCCGCACCAGTTCGCCATTGCGCGCCGTGGCGAGAAAGTCGGGCGCATAGTCGAGTTCGTCGAGAAGGGCGGCAAGCGTCGTTGCCGTCACGCGCCGCTCCTCGCCATTAACCGTGAGCTTCATTCAGAGCCTCCACGCGTTCGTTCAGGATCAGGGCCGCCGCCTCCTGCGCCATTGCGGGCGAGAGCAGAAAGCCATGGCGATAAAAACCGTTCACGCTGATCCCCTCCCGGGTCTGCTTCACCCGCGGCAGATTGTCGGCATAGGCCGGGCGCACGCCGGCGCCCGTCTCCACGATCTTCGCTTCCGCAAAGGCCGGGTGCAGGCTGTAGGCTGCGTTCAGGAGTTCCATTGTCGAGCGGGCGCTGATCGGCCCGTCATCATCGCTTTCGATCATCGTCGCACCGACCATGAAGTGATGCCCCTCGCGCGGCACGATGTAGACCGGAATGCGCGGATGAAGCAGACGCACCGGGCGTGAAAGGCTGATCTCTTTCGTGCGCAGCAGAAGCATTTCGCCACGTACCCCGCGCAGCCCGTCGTCAGCGGCCGCCATGCCGGTGCAATAGGCAATCCTGTCCGCCTCAACCGACGTATCATTACCGTAAGCGAAGCGTACACCTGCCGCTTTCAACCCGGCGATCAGCGCCGTCATCGCCCGGCGCGGGTCGAGATGCGCTTCGTCCCGGAAGAAGAGCCCACGCCGAAACCGTCCGGCGAGATCGGGCTCCAGTGCGGCCACGCCGTCGCCATCCAGCCACGCATGGCCGCCCGTGCGGGTGGCGAAGCGGTTGAGTTCCGCTGCATCGCGCGCAGGTGCGACCACCAGCGTTCCATTGCGCAACACATGGCCGGGCAGCGCCGTGTCCCACCAGTCCGCAGCAAGGCGTCCCAGTGTCAGAACCGGCTCCTCCGCGCTCTCGCGCTCGCACCAGGGCGCAAGCATCCCGCCGGCAAGCCATGAGGCGCTGCCCGCCGGTCCGGCGCGAACGTCGCAGACAGTCACCTGCGCGCCCGCCCGGACAAGCTCATGGGCCAGCGTGAGGCCGGCAATGCCGGCCCCGCGAATGAGGACATGCATGGGTCAGTCCCCGTTCTCCGCCGCCACCTGGTCGAGCGGCATGTAGAGATCGCCGCCCTCGCGGAACTTCTCCGCCATCTTCGCCATCCCCTCCTTCTGCGCCTCGGCGCGGATGTCGTGGGAAATGCGCATGGAGCAGAATTTCGGGCCGCACATGGAGCAGAAATGCGCCACCTTGTGCGCTTCCTTCGGCAGGGTCTGATCATGGAAATTACGCGCCGTTTCCGGGTCCAGCGAGAGGTTGAACTGATCCTCCCAGCGGAACTCGAAGCGCGCCTGCGAAAGCGCATCATCGCGGATCTTCGCCGCCGGATGCCCCTTGGCGAGGTCCGCCGCATGCGCTGCGATCTTGTAGGTGATGACGCCCGTCTTCACGTCGTCACGGTCGGGCAGGCCCAGATGCTCTTTCGGCGTGACGTAGCAGAGCATGGCCGTGCCATACCAGCCGATCATCGCCGCGCCGATGCCGCTCGTGATGTGGTCATAGCCCGGCGCAATGTCCGTGGTGAGCGGCCCAAGCGTATAGAACGGGGCCTCGCCACAGACCTCGAGCTGCTTGTCCATGTTTTCTTTGATCTTGTGCATGGGCACATGACCGGGGCCTTCGATGATGACCTGACAGTCCTTCTCCCAGGCGATCTTCGTCAGTTCGCCCAGCGTTTCCAGCTCGGCAAACTGGGCTGCGTCATTGGCGTCGGCGATGGAGCCCGGCCGCAGGCCGTCGCCCAGCGAGAACGACACGTCATAGGCGCGGCAGATGTCGCAGATTTCCGCAAAGTTCTCGTAGAGAAAGCTCTCCTTGTGATGGTGCAGGCACCACTTGGCCATGATCGATCCGCCGCGCGAAACGATGCCCGTGACACGGTCGACCGTCAGCGGAATGTAGTGCAGGCGCACACCCGCATGGATGGTGAAATAGTCGACGCCCTGTTCGGCCTGTTCGATCAGCGTGTCGCGGAACACCTCCCAGTTCAGATCTTCGGCAATGCCGTTCACCTTTTCCAGCGCCTGATAGATCGGCACGGTGCCGATCGGCACGGGCGAATTGCGGATGATCCATTCGCGGATGTTGTGAATGTTGCGGCCGGTCGACAGGTCCATCACCGTATCGCCACCCCAGCGCGTCGCCCACACCATCTTTTCCACTTCCTCTGCCATGGAGGAGGTGACGGCGGAATTGCCGATATTGGCGTTGATCTTTACAAGGAAGTTGCGGCCGATGATCATCGGCTCGGCTTCCGGGTGGTTGATGTTGGAGGGGATCACGGCCCGGCCGCGCGCCACCTCGTCACGCACGAATTCCGGCGTCACGAAATCGGGGATCGATGCACCAAAACTCTCGCCGTCGCGGGCAAGCGCGGCCTTGGCCTGCGCGCGTCCGAGGTTTTCGCGGATGGCGATGAATTCCATCTCCGGCGTGATGATGCCGGCGCGCGCATAGGCGAGCTGCGTGACGGCCTTGCCGTCCTTCGCTTTCAGCGGCTGATGGCGAATGGGAAATTCCGGCGTCAGCCGGTCGCCGGTGGCAAAACCATTGTCTTCCGGTTTGACGTGGCGTCCCTCATAGGCTTCCACGTCGCCGCGCGCCTTTACCCAGGCTTCGCGGATGCGCGGCAGGCCCCTGTCGATCTCGATCAGCACGTCGGGATCAGAGTATGGGCCGGAGGAATCGTAGACGGTCACCGGCGGTTCGCCGGCGCTTGGATGCACGGCGATTTCGCGCATGGGCACGCGAATCTCGGGGTGAAGCGTTCCGGGTTTGTAGACCTTGCGCGACGCCGGCAACGGGCCGGTGGTTACGGTCGGGGCAAATGCGTCCATGGGTTCAGAGCCTCCTCTGCTCGTTCAGCAATGGAGACCCAGTTCGTGCCGAGAGGAGGAAGAGCTGTGACGTTCCTGTACGGAAACGGTTTTCGGCCGCGATAAGCCTGTGACCCGCCAAGCATGCACCATCCCTACGCCAGTATGAACTGGATCAGGTTCATCGGGTCACTGCGCTGCATGGAAAACCATGCCAGCAGAATCTCAGCCCCTTGGCGGGACCCCCCAGGTGAGGCGTTAGGGTGGGCGAAGGCGGTGCTGCTTGTCAAGCAGGCTGACGCGGTTGTGCAGAACTCTGCGTCAGGGGAGGGCCGGCCGCGATGAGCGGCCGGGCCGGAATGCTTAGGTCAGGCCGGTTCGGTGACCTTCCGGGCGACCTTGCCCAGGAAATCGAGGCAAAGGTCCAGCTGCTCAATGGCAACGAACTCGTCGGGCTTGTGCGCCTGGCGGATCGAGCCGGGGCCGACGATTACCGACGGGATGCCGCCGATGGTCTCGAACACACCGCCTTCCGAACCGTAGGACACCTTGCCCGACCACTCCGGCATGATGTCGCGGAAGAAGGCGAAGCCGTCGGTCGACGTGCTGTCGCCCATCGCCGGATAGGCGAAAATTTCTTCCCATTCGATGCCGGTTTCGGCGCATTTCGCCTGCATTTTCGGCAAAATTTCTTCGTTTGCGCGCTTTTTCAGAGATTCCAGTTCGGCCCGCGCATCATGGGTCGGCAGGCTGCGAATCTCGAAGGTGAAGCTGCACAGATCCGGCGTCACATTGGTGGCGACGCCGCCGGAAATCATGGTCGCCAGCATGGTCGAATGCGGCACCGTGAAGTCGCGGTCGAAGGGGCCTTCCTCGCCGATCTGCTCGCCGCGTTCGGCGATCATCGAAACGATGCGCGCCGCATAGTCGATGGCGTTGACGTGATCAGGCGCGAAGGAGGAGTGGCCGGACGTGCCATGCACATGGCAGCGCATGGCGATCTTGCCTTTCTGGCCGGTCACCAGCGTCATGTCGGTCGGCTCGCCGATGATCGCCAGCATGGGCGGCACGTCGAGCGCGGCCAGCCATTCGGCGATGGCCGGTGCACCGAGGCAGCCCACTTCCTCGTCATGCGAGAAGCAGAGCCAGACCGGCCTTTCCAGCTTCGCGGCTGCAAGCTGCGGCACCATCGCCATGACACAGGCGGCAAAGCCCTTCATGTCGCAGCTTCCGCGGCCATAGAGCTTTCCGTCGCGCTCGGTCAGGTCGAAGGGACCGGAAGTCCAGCCCTTTTCCAGCGCCGGCACCACATCGGTGTGGCCGGACAGCACGACACCGGGAACGTCGGCAGGGCCGATGCGGGCGATCAGGTTTGCCTTCTCGCCCGTCTCGTCCAGCAGTATGACCGGCTCGATGCCGTATTCCCGCAGGAACGCCGCCATGTGGTCGATGAGCGGCCGGTTCGAGTAGCGGCTCGTCGTATCGAAGGCGACCAGATCCTTCAGGTGGCTCTTGGCATTCTCAAGCAGTGACATGGTGGACTTTTCGGCCTCAGGCATTCTGTGCAGCACGGTTCTCTCGGTATTTTTGCCACTCCCGGCGGATCGTCAGGCCGACGAAGAACACGATCAGACCTGCGAAAATCCAGGAAATGGCGGACTGGAAGAAGACGGACGGGTCACCGCGCGAAATGGCCAGCGCGCGGCGCAGATTGTCCTCGAACATCGGCCCCAGAATGAAGGCGATCAGGAACGGCGCCGGGGGGATGTTCAAAAGCAGCATGATGAAGCCGACCACGCCCATGATGAGCAGGACGGTAACGTCGAACATGTTGCTGGAAATCGAATAGATGCCATAGACGCACAGCATCAGGACCACAGGCGTCAGAAGCACCTGCGGGATCGACGCGATGTGCGAGAAGAAGCGCACCGTCAGCTTGCCCGCACCGAACAGCAGAACCGAGGAGAACATCATGCCGATGAACAGCATGTAGACCTCGTTCAGATTGTTCTGGAACAGAAGCGGGCCGGGCGTGAGGCCCTGGATCATGAACGCGCCGAGCATGACGCCGGTGATCACGTCGCCGGGAACGCCGAGCGCCAGAAGCGGGATCATGGTCGCGCCGCAGCAGCCATTGTTGGCCGATTCAGAAGCCGCGATGCCCTCCAGCTCGCCCTTGCCGAAATTCTCGCTGTTGGGGGAGGAGCGACGCGCCTCACCATAGGAAAAGAAGGCGGCGGCCGACGGCCCGATGCCCGGAATGGCGCCCAGAATCACACCGATGAAGCTGCCGCGGATGATGGATTTCACCGAGCCACGGAATTCCGCCAGCGTCAGCCGGTTGTCGCCAAGTTTCATGGCCTGGCCATGGTTTTCCTCGCGGAAAACGATGAGACGCAGAAGCTCGGGCAGGGCGAACAGACCGATCAGAACGGGTGCCACGGAAAGGCCACCCTTCATGTCCTCGGTCATGGCGAAGCGGAACGAGCCGTACATGTCCTCGCCGACGGTTGCCAGAAGCAGACCGAAACAGGCCGACACGACGCCGAGCAACAGCGAGCCGCCGGAAATGGAGGCGACCATGGTCAGCGCGAAGGCCATCAGCATGAAATATTCGGGCGGACCAACGCGCAGCGCCAGAAGCGCCAGCGGGGCCGCGAGGAAGATCAGCGAAATGTTGGACAGGAAATCGCCGATACAGGACGAGATGAGCGCCATGTTGAGCGCCTTGCCGGCCTTGCCCTTCTGGGCGAGCGGCCAGCCATCAAGCACCGTACAGGCAGCGGACGCCGTGCCCGGCGTCTTGATGAGGATCGCCGAGATCGACGCGCCATAGGTGCTGCCCTTGTAGAGCGCAACGAGCAGCAGAATGCTGGTGACGGGCGACAGATAGAAGGTAAAGGGCAGGGCGAGCGTCACCGCCATGGTGCCGGTCATGCCCGGAATGGCGCCGATGATCACACCGGCCAGGATGCCTGCGCCCATGGCCAGCACATTGGCCAGCGTGGCGACGGATTCGAATGCGAAAAGAAGATCGTTCCACATGTGTTGAGCGGTCCTGGTGGCGTTCTCAGTTGAAGGTGGGGAAGATGCCCCAGCTCCCCTGAGGGAAGGGCGTGTGCGTTACATTGCCGAAGAAGAGCTGCAGGCCGAGCGGCAGCAGGACGGCCAGCGCAAGCACTGCGACCCAGCGCGACGAAGCTCCGGCGAGAATGAAGGCAGCGAGCGCCAGCAGCATCGATGACGGCAGAAAACCGAGGCGCGGCGCAAGAAAGACGAAGCCTGCAAATGCGGCGAGCGCCAGCGCGAGCCGGATCAGCCGGTTGCGCCATTCCGCAGGCGAGGCAGGCGAATATTCCGCCTCTTCCGGAGCTGCGCGCCCGCCGCTGAGAGCCACAAGCACCATCGCCAGAATGCCGAGCGCGAGGCCCAGAATCGAGACGGTGCGCGGCCACATGTCTGGCGGGGGCGCGAAGCCTGGAATGAAGGAAGGACGCGGCACGTGGATCGGGATCAGTGCAAAAAGCACCACGCCGAAGAAAAGGGCGATCAAAAAGCCCCGGAGCATTCCCTTGTTCAGCATGCCGCGTCCTCCTGGTTCTTAAGTTGGCTTACTGAATGTAGCCGAACTCGCGGGCGAGCCCGTTGAACAGCTCGTACTGCGACTTGGCATAGGCAGGCATGTCTTCCTTGCCAGCCGTGGAGATGGAGCCGCGGCGCTTGGCCAGCTCAAGCCAGGTCTCGTCCTCGCCAACCTTGTTGAGGGTTTCCTGCCAGCGGGTCACGACCTCTTCCGGCAGATCCTTCGGGCCGTAGAGTGCGCTCCAGCCGGTGATCTGGCCAGCCTTGTCGAAGCCGAGCTCGGCTGCGGTCGGGACGTCAGGCAGCGTGTCCATGCGCGACGGTGCGTAGACCATCAGAGCGCGCATCTTGCCGGACTCGATATGCGGCATCAGCGAACCGGCCGCGATGGCGAGGAAATCCACATGGCCGCCCAGAAGCGCGGTCGCGAGAGCGCCGCCGCCCTTGTAGGGCACGAGGGTCGCTGCCGTCAGCGGGTCGAGTTCATTGTCGGCCAGCAGCGCCTGAACGGTGAAGCCGTCAATGGCGGTCGCGCCGGATGCGCCATAGGTGAGGGCGCCCGGCTCGGCCTTCATCGCCGCGATGAGCTCTTCAGCCGACTTGTAGGGGGAGTTTTCCGCCACGGCGAGGATCATCGGGGTTGCTTCGAGCGAACCGAGGAAGGTGTAGCCATCCCAACCGACCGGGGAGCTTTCCTGAACCGCCGGGTAGAGCGCCATGCCGACGCGGGCGAGAAGAAGCGTGTAACCGTCCGGCTCGATCTCGGAAACGAAACGAGCGCCGATCATGCCGCCATTGCCCGGCTTGTTGACCACGACAACCGGCTGGTCGCCGAGATAATCACGGGCGGTCTCGGCCAATGCGCGCGCCGCCATGTCCGAAGCGCCGCCTGCGCCATAAGGCGCAACGATGGTCACGGCCTTTTCCGGATAATCGCCCGCGTGCGCCGTGCCGGCTGCGAGAACGAGAGCGGCAGCAGCCACAATGTTTTTCAGTACAGATTTCATGCAGGGTCCTCCCTGGGAGAGTGAAGCCATTCGCCCGGATGGACCGAGCGCACGCTTTTTTTGCACAGTATGCTTTATTTCGCAAATTATGCCTGTTAGTATTACTATTATTAATAGTGACTATTGAGGATGCGCAGATGAACCTGAAGCAGCTCGAGGCGTTCGACGCCTTCATGAGCCATGGTTCCGCAACGCGCGCGGCTGCGGCGCTGAAGATCAGCCAGCCCATGGTGAGCCGCCTTCTCGGCCAGTTGGAGGAGACGATTGGCTTTCCCCTGTTCGTGCGCAAACGCAACCAGCTCATGCCGACCCATGAGGCGATCCTGTTCCACACAAATGTCTCGCGTTCACTGACCGCGTTTCAGGAGCTTGAGCGCGAAGCGCGCGCCATCGCCAACCGGCAGGTGGGGCGCATCGTGGTGGCTGCACAGCCGATCTATGTGGACACGTTCCTGCTGGATGTGGTGGCGCGCTTCAAACAGACGCACCCGGACGTGGCGGTGAAGATCGTCGATACGGGCCTTGAAGAGCTTCTGCGCATGTTCAACGAGGGAAGCTGCGATCTGGGCGTCGGCATCACGCTGGATGCGAGCCCCTATGGCGCGAGCCTGATTAACCTGGGGGCCTGCGAGGCGCGCTGCCTGATCCCGAAAGGGCACAGGCTGGCGGGCAGGGATGTGGTGCAGATTGAAGATTTGCGGCGCGAAGTGTTTGTCGAACTGGCCATCGGCAGCCCGCTGCGCACCCGCGTCGACTACATGATGCAGACCGCCGGCGCGCAGCGCCAGATCGCGGCGGAGGCGCGCACCCTGCGCGCGGTGCACGGCCTCGTGCGGCGTGGCGTCGGCATTGCCATCGTCGATCCGTTCAGCAGTCTTCTGCCTTCGGGCGACGATGTGATCGAGCGGCCGCTAAAGCCCTCCATCCCATGGGAAATGGCGATCTTCCATCACGAAGACCGCCCGCTGAGCCGCATCGAAAACGCCTTCATCGACACGATCCGCGCCGAGATCGGTATGCTGCGCGAGCAGGGCGTTCTCTCCTGAAGAAGGCCCTCAGGGCACATCATTGTCGGCGGCGCGGCCGCCTTCGCTCTCCCAGTCGGACATGCTTCTGGAAAGGGTCGCATCGAACCGAAGGCGCACACCTGCGCCGCCATATCTGTCTTCATCGATGAATTCCGCGCCAAGCGTCTCAAGCGCCGTCTCGATGCTTTCAAGCTGCGCATCATCCGGTTCCGACAGCATCTGCTCATATTGCTCGATCACGAAGATCGGCACATTCGCGGCATTGGCCAGCACCTCTCTGGAAACGCGGGTCATGGCCCGCGCCGCGCGGCACTGTTCGGGTGTGATCGACATTGCAGACGTTTCCCTTTCGTCGGTTTGGCGCGCCTCTCGTTCAGCGTGCCCCCATTCAGCGTGCCCCGCGCTCAGCGCGCCATGAAGACCGGCACTGCCGGTTCTTCGATCATCGACCGCGTGACGCCGCCGAAAATGCGTTCGCGCAGCCGCGAATGCCCGTAAGCGCCCATGACCACAAGATCGGCCTGCATGTCCTGCGCGCGACGCTGAAGCGTATCGGCGACGCTGCGGCCGGAGCTGGTGACGCGCTCCACGGTCACTTTCGCACCCAGGCGGGCCAGATAAGTCGCGAGGTCCGCGCCCGGTTCTTCGCCATCCGCGCGCTCGCCGGCCTCGGGGTCGATCATCACCACATGGACATTGCCGGCAGCCGCGAGCAGGGGCCTTGCCTCATGCACGGCCCGCGACGCCTCCAGACGGCAATCCCAGGCAATCATGATGTTGCTCGCGACAAGCGCCATGGGCCTGTCGTCCGGGAAGATCATGGCGGGAATCTGGGCATGGAAGAACAGGCCGTTCAGCACCGGGCCGCGCAGATCCTCGTTGTTTCTGAGATCCGCTCCAATGACGGCGAGATCCGCATAGCGCGCCCGGCGGCCGACCACATCGTCCACCACGGTCCGCTCCACGAAAACACTGTCGACATCCGCCGAAACCTGCGCCCTGGCGATGATATCATTGACCTCTTTCACCCGCTGGCTGAGGCGCTCGATATCAGCCTGGCGCTCGACGGCCCAGGTTTCCGAAACGGTGGCGGCATAGGTGCCAACCGGCGGTGGAGCGGCGATGCCGAGCACCTGAACGGCCAGATGAGACTCGTTCTGCTCGCAAAGCGTCAGCGCCTGCTTCAGGTCATTGTCGCCCTGACTGGCAGAGATCACACAGAGTATTGTCTTGTAAGACATCGTCGCTCTCCCAAAACCGTTGAATGCAATCAAGTATGCTCCCTGTCCGGCCCATCCGCCTTGTTCTGGATCAAGGCGGAAGGCTGCGCCATGGCTCTATTCCGCCTCACGGTCGGCCAGCCGGCCCGACATTTCCTCGACCGCAATGCGGAAGAACAGGTGCGGCTGTTTCGTCGTGACGGGAAGAACCGGCTTCAGGCCGCCAGGCAGCCACCAGTTTTCGTGCTGGCTCAGCAATTGCCACGCCTGCTCACGCTGCTTCTTGTGGCCGATCTCGTTTGGCAGTTCCTCGAAACGGCCATTGACGACCACGCTGCGCCAGCCCTTCTCGTCCTTCTCCTCAATCAGCATCGAAACACGCGGATTGGCGCGCATGAAATCGATCTTGCGACCGGGAAGCGAGAAGGCATAAAGGCTGCCCTGCGCATGCACATAGTGGATCGTCGCCAGATAGGGCTCGCCATCCCGGGCGCAGGCAAGCCGGCCAAGCCGGTTGCGATCCAGCACCGCGACGCATTCTTCTTCTGTCAGGGAGCGAATGATCATCGAGCCTGTTTCCTGCTGCTGCCATTGCCTCTGACCTTCAGCCGAAACCGACTGAAAGTCGTTGATGCAGATCAAGGGCATTCCATTCCTGTCGACAGGATGCGAGATCTGCGCGTCGACAGTATTGCATCACCCCGCTTGATCTTAATCAAGGAAAATAGCCGTCTATTGTCTTATCCATCATAATGAATGTGGCTCCGGATGAAGTATCCCGCAGGCCACGACAAGCAGGGAGGCTCTGACCTTGAACAGACGCCAGTTCATCACTCTTTCCGCCGCCGGCGCCCTTCTTGGCGCATCCGCCCACACCGCGCCGGCCCAGACCGTGAAAACATCCGCTTCCATCGTGATCATCGGCGCAGGGGCCGCCGGCACATCGCTCGCCAACCGCCTGGTGCGCAGGCTTGATGGCGCGAAGATCACCATCGTCGATCCAAGCGAGCGGCATCTTTATCAGCCGGGGCTCTCCCTCGTTGCAGCCGGGCTGAAACCGGCAGATTACGTCGTCTCCTCGACGGCGCACTGGCTGCCGGACGGCATCGACTGGATTGCCGAGGCCGCCACGGAAATCGACCCGGAAGCCCGCACGGTCACGACCAGCGGCGGCCAGACGGTTCGCTATGATTTCCTCGTTGTGGCACCGGGCCTGGTTCTGGATCACGACGCCATCGAGGGGTTCTCGCTCGACATGGTCGGCGAAAACGGCATCGGCGCGCTTTATGCGGGACCGGACCATGCCGCGCGGACCTGGGCCGCGGCCTCGAAATTCACCGAGGAGGGCGGTGTCGGCGTGTTCACACGGCCCGCCACCGAAATGAAATGCGCGGGCGCGCCGCTCAAGCACACCTTCCTCATCGACGACATTGCCAGAACCAACGGCAATGCCGGCAAGACGGAGATCATCTACGCCAACAATTCGCAGGCGCTATTCGGTGTGCCCATCGTGGCCGAGAAGGTGCGCATGCTGTTTCAGGATCGCGGCATCGCGCCGGCGCTCTCGCATGTGCTGAAGCGTGTGGACGCCGGCCGCCGGATCGCCACCTTCGACACGCCGGAGGGCGAGAAGGAGCTTGGTTACGACTATCTCCACGTGATCCCGCCGCAGCGCGCGCCCGATGTGGTGCGCCAGTCGGGCCTTTCCTGGGCGGACAAATGGACCGATCAGGGCTGGGTCGAGGTGGACATGCAGACGCTACGCCACCTGCGCTATCCCGATGTTTTCGCGCTGGGCGATGTGGCCGGCGTGCCCAAGGGAAAGACCGCAGCCAGCGTGAAATGGCAGGTGCCGGTGGTAGAAGATCATCTGGTGGCGGCCATTGCGGGGAGCGAAGGCACGGCAAGCTACAATGGTTACACCTCATGCCCGATGATCACCCGCGTAGGCCGGGCGATGCTGGTCGAGTTCGACTATCAGAACAATCTCGTTCCATCCTTCCCGGGCATCATCGCGCCGCTGGAAGAATTATGGATCAGCTGGCTGATGAAGGAGCTGGCGCTCAAGCCGACCTACAACGCGATGCTGCGCGGCGAAGCCTGAGAGGACAGGATCATGAAAGACCTTACATTTGGCACGATGATCGCGGTGTTCGAAGAAATGTTCGGACGCGGTCTGTTCTGGTTTCTGGTTGTGGCGGCCGTGGTGATCACGCTGGCCTATATCTATGTGCTGATCCGCGACCGCTCGGTTTCCATGAAGAAGTTCCTGTGGGCGCAGCTTTCCATGCCGTTCGGCGCGGTGGCGGCGGTGGCGCTGGTGCTGTGGGTGACGAAATCCAGCCTGTCGGATCTCGGCGGGCCGATAGATGTGATCATCTTCCTCGGCATCGCGGCGCTGGGCGCGGTGGGACTTTCGATCCTCGTCTACACCGCCGGTTCACTCATCGCACCGCCGGAGCGCTCGGAGGGTTAGATTGGTTCCATAATGTATGTTATGCGATCATTTGATATAGCAGGGTGAGTCCTATCTTGAAGTGCGACTTGCGACTTGCGACTTGCGACTTGCGACTTGCAGGAGATAACAATGACTTATCTCTCGCCCCCCATGAAACGCACCTACTCACAGATTGGCGTGGATGAACGCCGCAAGATTGCCCGCTGGCGGATAGCCGGCATTAGCGTTGACCACAACGCCGCGAAACTCGACCGGCATCGTTCAACGATTTTCCGCGAGGTCAAATAGCGGGCATTCGTGACAAAGCCACCTGCCAGCAGCCCCCAATGACTGTCATGCGGACGAGCCAGCCGTTGCTTCGCTCTGGATCAACGGCAGCTATTCGTTTACTTTGACTGTCATGCCCGCATTGACCCAAGCTACCTCCCCCTGCGTTCATCGCTGGACCTACGCAGTCGGGGCCAACGAAGTCTCGGTGGTTCTTCCAGATGGTTGTGTCGATCTGCTTGTCTTGTCCTGCGGCAGGGCGGGAAGCGAGGTTCTTCTAGTCACTGACTGGGACTTCGCGCCAAGGTTGGTCAGGCTCGACGCAGGAACCTGCCTGACTGGATATCGGCTGCGGCCTGGCACCACGCTAGACCTTGCCGAATTCGAGATCGCGGACCGTGACGTGTCGAACCTTGATACAGAGATCGAAGCCCTCACGCGGCATGACCAAGAGATTTCGGAAATCATCGATGCCCTTTGCTTGCCGGGCAACAGCGTTCATCGCCTGGCCCGGCAACAGGGCGTATCGGAAAGAACCCTGCAACGTCGGTTCAGGCACCTGTCGCTTCCAACCCCGGCCTTCTGGCGTCAGCTGGGTCGGGCCCGGCGGGCGGTTCAGGCCCTGCCATGTCGTGTTCCGCTTGCCGAGATCGCGGCGCACTACGGCTATAGCGACCAGGCCCACATGACGCGAGAGTTCGTGCGGTGGTTCGGCTGGACGCCCGTCCAACTCCGCCGGAACCCTGCTGCGATTGCCGATCTGGCGCAACCCGGGCTTGGCAACTGGTCATTGGAAATCGGCTTGGAGATCGCGGGCCTGACGTAGGAAATGCCCGCATCGCTTGTCCACGATGTCGGCGAGGCTGGCGAGCTTGATGTGACGCCGGTGCTTTCCGCCGCCTTCTAGCACCTTTTCCGGATCAGCCAGCTGCGCGCCGTTGGTGAACTCTAGGGAAACGTGGTCCTTGTAGGCGAAAATCCCGCAGAACTGCGATTTGGGCTGCCCGGGAACGCTCTCGACCATGGTTCCCCCATATTTCGCGACAAAGGCCGCCTCCGGCTCGACCGTTGCGACAACAGCTTTCAACTGAGCGACAATTTTGGCTTTCTCTGACTCCTCCATCATGGCCTCAACCCGGCAACTGTACTGCTGTGCAGATTTCGATCAGATACCCATTCGGGTCCGCCACGTATGACGTTGTCTGCCCCCATGGTTCATCGCGCGCGTCCTGAATGAGCGTGGCCCCCGCGTCGAGCGCCCTTTGCAGGGTGCCAGCCACATCCTCCGTCTCGAATGCTATCTCGAACGTCGGGGCGTCCGGTCTCGGCAGCGCCGGGTCCTTGTCCAACTGACGCATGAGGGTTCTTGAGGAGAAAGCCAGTTTGGTTTCCCCTGTTAGCAACTCGCCGTAATCGCCGCTTTCGTGAAGGAAGCCGCGTTCGAACCCAAAAGCCTTTACGAAGAAGTCGAGCGACGACGAGACGTCATCCACGTAGAGAATCGTGTAGCGAAAGATCATGTGAGGTGTCTCCAACAATGCGACCACAACGATAGGCCGCGATGGGACGGCGGTCTTGAAGAAAGCCGACATTCAGCGGCTGCGCAGCATCACGCACTCCGGGCTCCAACCCGCCATTTTGACAGCAGCCATTCGGATTGCTGGTGTACGGCCCCGGCGACCGCTCTGAGCCCATGCTACCGAATGCTGCGCGATGCATGACAGCCGCTTTCGGAGTTCGCGCTTGACAGATTAGGACGCTCGTCCTAATCTTGACTACAGCGACTCTTCAGGGGCCTCCATGTCACGATCAGCCACTCGCAAACGTATCGAAGAAAAGGCCGATGCGCTGTTCTACGAAGCAGGTTTCGAGGCGACATCCTTTGCGGACATTGCGGGAGCGGTCGGCATCTCCCGCGGCAATTTCTACCACCACTTCAAATCCAAGGACGATATTCTCGACGCGGTCATTGACCGTCGCCTGGCAGCAACACAGACACTGCTCGAGTCCTGGGAAACGGATGCCGCACCGAAAGACCGAATACGGTCTTTCATCCGTATCCTCATCACCAATCGGACCAAGATCATGGCATTCGGATGCCCGGTCGGGACGCTAACGACCGAGTTGGCCAAGCTGGATCACATCGCAGAATCGCGCGCCGCAGAGATTTTCGGCCTGTTTCGCGACTGGCTTGCGGATCAGTTCAGCGCGCTCGGGCATAAGGACGATGCCGATGCTCTGGCGTTGCATGTTCTCGCCCGCTCGCAAGGCATCGCAGTGATGGTCTCCGCCCTCAAGGATGAGGCATTCCTCAGGGCGGAAGTCTCCGCGCTGGAGGCGTGGCTTGACCGACTTCCCGTTCAAACCTCAACGAAAGACTAGACAACAGTGTTCATCATCTATCTCCGCTTCTCCGAAAACAAATCAGCCGCCTCGGATTTCATGCCGGCCCACAACGAATGGATCGCTCAGGGTTTCGGCGACGGCATCTTTCAATGTGTGGGCTCTCTGACACCGGAAGGCGGCGGCGCGATTCTGGCGACAGGAGAAAGCCGCGAAGAGATCGAGAGGCGTATCAATACCGATCCGTTCGTAGAGCACAATGTCGTCATTGCCGAGATCACCGAAGTCGACGTCAAGAAGACAACACCCGCGCTTGACTTCTTGAAAGCCTGAACGATGCCAAAGCTCTTCACATGAGCCGATGGTGAACCACGCTGTAGCTGGTCAGGTGCGGCGCCGGAGTTCCTCGACTATTACGACAAGGAATGGGGTTCTCCGGTTGCCGTCTACGCTGGGAACGCCAGCGTAGACGGCAACCGCCAGTACTCATGGGATGACAGAGATGGAGCCGCCACCTGTCCTTCTCCAGAAGGAGACGATCAGGCTGTCAAAGTAAAAGCCAGAGGACTATGGATAGAAGAAATGGTGCGAAGCCAGCAGGGATCAGCCTGCGGTGAGAAAACGGCAACGCCGAACATCCCCGCAGAAGATCACGAAAATGAAGCGCGTCAATTCATAACTGTCTAAGGCCCCGCGAAAGCGTCACCGGCCCGAGCAATGCAGCTCCCTGGGCACGAACGATTGTCAATGCCTCAGGGATTGCGGCGCGTCCGGCAGAAAATCCTGTCGGACGTCTAATTCCGCCACTTGAAAATCCTGCACATTCGGATCGGGAACTACTTACGGCACCGGGCCCTGTAGATCCGACCGTCGCGACCGCGATATTCGCAATATCCGTTGCGAAGGTTTCGAACGAGAAGCCCGCCCAACGCCCCTGCGCCGGCGCCAATAAGCGCTCCTCGACCACCGTCGGCCAATCCGCCGACAACAGCACCTGCTGTGGCTCCCACGCCAACGTCCCGCTCTGTGGTGGTGCAGCCAGCTATGGCAAAGGCGGCTGCTGCAACGACAAGCATATTCCGAACCATCGTGTACCTCACAAAAATCCACCCATTGGCACCCTAAAAGGCTACACTTGTTGCAATCTTCAAACAAGCGGCTCCGTCTCACCATCGATTTCAAGAGGATGCAGGCAGGCGCTGGAACGTTGGTTTTCGGCGAGCCAATTCGCGTAAGGAGCCATGCTAGCGTGGAGTTCTCCGGCTCATGACAGACTTCCGGTTCCTCAGGGACGAACTATACAACTCCGTAACAAGCATGCAGCCGCCGGCGTTTCACTCTCCGCCATCGCTCTGGCTTCACTACTCCCATCACACACCTACTCCCCGTGCCAGCCCTCAATGGACCAGCCTGTCAGGTTCTGAACCTCCTCGCGGGAAACGGATCGGACAGGCTGGATGAATGTCCAGACATGTCCCTCGGGATCGCGTGCGCGATAGGTGCGGTCGCCGTAGATCTGGTCTTCCGGCTCCTGCAAAATCTCTGCGCCGGCCTGTCGGGCGTGCTCGCAATGATCGTCGAGCGCGCCCTTGAGCTTGATGTAGAGAGCCTGCGTGTTCTTCGCGCCCACCGAGGCCGGGCTGGCGACATGGGAAGACCATTCGGAATCGACGATGATACAGGCATCCCCGATGCGCATTTCGGAGTGAACGAGTTCACCGTCCCTGTCCCGCACCACGGTATGACGCTCAAAACCGAATGCCCGTTCGAGCCAGTCCAGCGCGGCGGTCGGATCGCGGTAGAAGACGCCCGCCCCCAGCGTGGCGCGCCTGAATGGGTCCTGCATGTTGCCGCTCCCGAAATCGGCCGAGATGTGCGCAGGCGCCGATCAGGCAAGCCATGATGCACTCAGCCACAAGAGTTGAAGATTGCAGCCGGTTCGAAGCATTTCCGGGCGGGTCGCGCAAGACTGAACGTCGAATGGCTCCCTCAGATCGCCTCATCCACGATGAGATGCGGTTCACCCCGTGAGCAGGGCTCGACGCGGGCGCGCACGCGGAAGCTGGTGGCGAGGTTGTCGGGGGTCAGCACATTGGCCGCCGGCCCAAAAGCATGAAGCGTTCCGTTTGACAGGATCGCCACCTCGTCGGCGAATTTCAGCGCCAGGTTGAGGTCGTGCAGCGCGATCAGGACGAGCATGTCCTTTTCGCGCGCCAGCCCGCGCACACAGCTCAGGGCTTCCAGCTGGCGGTTCATGTCGAGCGCGCTGGTCGGCTCGTCCAGAAGCAGCACCTGCGGATCGCGCACGAGGCACTGGGCAAGCCCGACAAGCTGGCGCTGCCCGCCACTCAGTTCCGACAGCACCTCGTCGGCGAGATGGTCGATGCCAAGCGTTTGAAGCGTCTGGTCGACCGCCATCAGGTCACCGTTTCGCAGCCGCCAGCCGCTCACCTGCTTGCGGGCCAGCAGAACGGCCTCGAAGACGGTCAGAACCGCACTGCCGCTCTGGTCCTGCGGCATGTAGGCGATGGCCCGGGCGGGATCGCGCACATTTCTGATGCTGAAGGAGCCCGGCCCCGGCAGAAGGGCGGCGATGCGGCGGAAGAGGGTCGACTTGCCCGCCGCGTTGGGGCCGACAATGGCAACCACCTTGCCGCCGTCGCAGGGCGGCAGCGTGATGTCGCGCAGCACATCACGCGACCCGAAGCGAACACCCAGGCGATCCGTGCTCAAAACTACCATATCTCTCTCCCGTTCTTGAGGATCAGATAGAGGAAGACCGGCAGGCCAACGGCCGCGGTCACGATGCCGATGGGCAGCACGACGCCGGGCACAGCGACCTTTGCCAGGATCGAACTCAGCGACATGATCAGCGCGCCGGTCAGCGCGCTTGCCGGCAGGAGAAAACGCTGGTCCTCGCCCACCATCATGCGCGCGATATGCGGGCCAACGAGCCCGACGAAGCCGATCGTGCCCACAAAGGCCACCGGAATGGCCGAGAGAAGCGACACGAGGATCAGCGTTTCAAGCCGCAGGCGGCGCACCGGTATGCCGAAGCTGGCCGCCCTCGCCTCGCCCAGCCGCAGCGCGGAAAGCTGCCAGCGGCGGCGCAGGAAGATCGGCAGCGTGATGGCCACAGCGAGCGCGGTCATGAAGAATTTCGGCCATGTGGCCTTGGCGAGGCTCCCCATGGTCCAGAACACGATGGCAGCAACCGCCTCCTGATTGGCGAAATACTGGGTGATGGCCAGCGCGGTGTTGAAGCTGAAGACAAGCGCGATGCCGAACAGAACGATGGTCTGGATGGACGCCCCGCGCCTGATGCTCGCCATGTGGATGAGACAGGCCGTCGCCATGGCGACCACGAAAGCGTTGACCGCAACCACATATTCGCCCGCTGCCGGAATGAGGGCGACACCGAAAGCGATGGCCAGCGCCGCGCCGAAGCTCGCGCCGGCTGAAATGCCCAGCGTGAAGGGGCTCGCCAGCGGGTTGTTCAAAATGGTCTGCATCTGCGCCCCGCCAATGGCGAGCGCCATGCCCACGACAATGGCCATTAAGGCGGCCGGCGTGCGGATGGACCAGACGATGACACGCATCTGCGCATCGGCCTCGGCCGGCGCGATCAGCGTGCGCGCCACATCCCAAAGGCCATAGCTTGCCGGCCCTGTTGCGATGTCGCCGATCAGCGCCAGAACGAGAGCGATGGAGAGAGCGGCGAGAACGAGCTTTCGCCGCAGGGTCAGCGCCTGATAGGAGGTGCGCCCCGAAAGGGGCGCTGTTTCACTGCGAATGCCGGTCATGACGGATTGTCGGACAGGCTCACGGCGTAGCCCGGCAGATAGTCTACGGGCAGGAAGCGGCGGTGATATTCCGCAAATGTCTCGTCCGGGTCCAGATCGGCAAAGAGCTCGGGATGGAACCATTTCGCCATCTGCTGCACGGCCACGAAATCATAGGGGCTGTTGTAGAACTGGTGCCAGATGCCGTGGAAATTCTGCTTTTCCTGCGCCTCGGTGCCGGCATAGGCGTTGCGCGTCGTGTACCAGTCCAGCTTTTCGCGCGCGTTTTCGGTGTCTTCGCCCGGACCGACCGGTATCCAGCGCCCGCCGGGAACATAGGCTTCCCAGTCCGCGCTGGTAACGACCACATGATCCGGGTTGGAGACGATCACCTGTTCCGGGTTGAGCTGGCCGAAGGTGGCGGGCAGGAAATCGCTGCCGATATTGTGGCCGCCGGCGAGCTCGGCATATTTGCCAAAATTCTCCGGCCCGAATGTGAGGCAGCATTCCTCCGAATAGCCGCCGATGCGCTCAATGAACACGTTCGGTCGTTCAGGCCTCTGCGCGGCGATGACATCGGTCACCTCGGCCATTGCCTTGCGCCGAAAGGCGACGATTTCCTCCGCCCTGTCCTCGCGGCCCATGATCTTGCCGAGAAGGCGGATTGTCGGATCGGTGTTTTCGAGCGGCATGTGCCGGAAGTCCACATAGAGAACCGGAATATCGAGCGCGGCGAGCTTCTCGACATATTCGGCGTCCTCATTGGCGCGCATGGCCTCGAGGTTGAGCAGAACCACATCGGGCTTCTGGATGATGGCCGACTCGATATCGATCAGACTGTCTTCCTGCCCCTTGAACGTGGTGAGGTCCGCAAGCTCGGGAAACGCCATCAGATACTGCGCATAGGTGGCAGGGTCCGCCTCAATCAAGTCGTTGCGCCAGGCGACGATGCGCGAAAGCGGGTTTTCCGGGGCGAGCGATGCAATGAGGTAAAGCTGTCTGCCCTCGCCCAGCAAGATCCGCTGAACGGGCGCCTGAACGGTGACCTCGCGGCCTGCAATATCGGTCACGACAAGCGGTGCCTGCGCCTGAGCCGCCGGCTTGTCATTGGCAAGAGCCAACCCTGATGGCACGGTCAGGGTCAGCAGAACTGCCATGGCGATGGAGCCAAGCAGGGTTCGTCTTTCAGTCATTTGAAATCTCCTGTTTGTTTGAGTGTCGCTCCCTCAGCCATGTGCCGAGCGCAATGCAGGTGGAGAGGGCGTAGAGGGATGAGACGAGTGGGAACGCGGCTTCCAGTCCCAGGAGCCGCGTTGCGATGACGCCGGCGGTGATGCCGATCACGGATGCGCCCTGCTGCCAGCTTTGCGCGAGGCCAAGCGCCCGCCCCTGCCGGTCGCCCGGCGTGGCTGCCGAGACAAGCGAGAGCAGAACGGGCGTGGTGCCGCCCAGAAGCACACCCCAGAGGAAATAGAGCATGGTGAATGTCGCAACGGAGCTGGTGGCCCCAGCGAGATGCGTGACGAGCAGGCACGCAGTCGAGATCAGCACGCTCCAGCCCAGCACAAAGGCGTTGGGCCGCTCTTCGAGGAACCGCGCCCACAGCGGCGCGGCAAGCACGAAACCGAGAGCGAGCAGGCCGTAGCTGAAGCCGGCAACCCAGTGGGCCGCGCCGAAAACCTGCGTCATGTAGAGCGCGAACGGAACCTGAAGCACCATGCGGCTGGCAATGAGCGTGCCCATCAAAACAAAGAGCGCGGTGACAGGCGCCTCGGCCGGCCGCGCCTGCACCCTGCACGCGCCCACGGCGGGCGCTTCGCCCTGCGGTGTCGGCAGGCTTAGCCAGGCGACAAGGGCGCAGAGGGCGCAGACCGCGCCGGCGGTGAGGTTGATCACGGCAAAGGGGTAGGCATCGAGGATCAGTCCGCCCAGAAACGCGCCGCCAAGCGAGCCCACATTGGTGGCCACCTGGAGCCAGGCGAACAGGCTTGTGCGGTCCCTGCCCCCGGTGACCTGAACCCCATAGGCCTGCGCCGGGGCGATATAGCCCGCGCATCCCCCCTGCAGAAAGCGCAGGGCCATGATGGTCCACACATCGGTTGCGAAGGCCACCAGCAATTGCGTGACGGCCAGCCCCGCAAGCGCGCGCACCATCATCAACCGGTTGCCGTAGCGGTCACCCATCCACCCCCAGAAAGCGCTGGTCAGCGACATGCCGAGCATGGGAAGCACGTAGACGCCGATGCCGGCAAGGGCGAAGGCGTTTTCAGAAGCGCTCAGCGCCTCGATGTGCAGCGGCCAGAACGGCCCGCTCATCTCCATCGCGCCCATGGAAACGAATTGCAGCGCAAAGAGCAGAACAAAGACCGGCCCGAAGCCGCGAATGACCGTTGCCGTGAGCGTCATTGCGCCTCCGCCAGCGGGTTGGGCAGCGTGTGCTCGGCGCGGTAGTCGCGGTATCGCTCCAGATGCATGCGCAGAACGGAGCGCGTCGGCCAGGGCTCTTCAAGGAACGCCGCACGCTCCCGCTGCCAGAAGGCGTCGCTCAGCATGCGCGGGCGCAGCGCGTCGAAAACGCTTTCCGCTTCTTCTCTGAGAATGCGCCACAGGCCTGTGTCGCGGAGCTCATAGTGATCGGTGAGGGTGAGCGCGATCTCGTGCAGATGGCAGACGAAGCAGGCATCGATGAGGAAGGACCGCACCGGGCCGATATCCTCGTCGAACGTGGTGGGTAGAATGCCCTCCCGCACAAAGGGTTTCAGCCGGAAGCCACGTTCCTCGAAAAGCGGTGCGAAGCTGCGGCCATCGCCGAAATCGCGGATCAGCAGTTTTCGTGGCCTGCCCGCCGCATCGAACAGGATGGTGCTGTTCTGCTGATGCGCCTCGAAGGCAATGCCATAGAGCAGATACATGGTGAGCACGGGCTCGATGATGGTGCGTGCATAGGAGCGGAAGAAGGCTTCCACCGCCGCATCGCCCTCGCCGCCCTCGTCTCCCCGGGCGATCAGCTCGCAGATGAGAGGCCGGCCATCGAGCGGGCTTTCGGCAAGAAGGGCGGCAACGGCGACCGCGATCTGACCGTCGGCAAGCTTCAGCACATCGGTGTTGCGATAGACAACCGAGAGAAAGCGGCCGGGATGCTCATCGCCCGTTTCGGGATCGCGGAGGATCGCGCCCAGCTCCTCGGTGAAAATGTCGAGCCTGTCGGTTAGCGCCTCCCCTTCGCGCATCAGGATATCGCGGATCATCGTGCTGAGGCGCGGCCCCATATGGATGGACTTGGCCTGCAGGGTGCGCTGCTCGCTGGTCATCCAGATCGCGACCGGCAATTTGATGAAGGGGCGCGGGGTTTGCGTCTCCGGCAGCATGGTGCGGAACGACATGGAAGGCAGCGTCACCAAGTCGGGGCCTTCCGGGTCGAGCACGCCACGGGCGATCTCGTCTGCAAATTCGTGGCGCACGAAATGCGTCAGATGCCAGGCATGGATCGGCAGCGGTATCCACTCCGTTACCACCTGGCCGCACGCCTCCAACCGGTGCGACCAGTCCCGCCAGCAATCGGGGAAATTCTGCGCGAACCAGTCGGAATAATCGGCCACATGAGGCATTCTCTCGACATGGGCCCAGTCCCTGCGCAGCGCGGCAATACGCACCGGCACCCGCGCGCCGAACTCGGGCGAGAACGCTTCCACGTCTTCTGCCGAGAGGCCCGGGCGCGCCTTCCACGTTGGATAGAAGGGGTGCCCTTCAAGCGCGCCCCATTGATCGAGGAACATCGCCGCCAGATGGGGCGGCAGGGTCTCCTGCAGATAGGCAAGGAGGCCGGGGGCCTTCCCATCATCGATCCGGCGTCGCAGCCCCGCGCTCCAATCCGCGCGGTAGCGACGCGCCAGAATGTCGTTTGCCATGCTGTTTTCGATGTCGCGCAGGAGATGTGTGATGCCATTGGCCGCGGGCGACATGGCAAGGCTCGGGGCAATCGCCCGCACCAGCGTGACGGGGTGCTCGATGCGGGCGCGAACGCCTGCCGCATCGACAAGCTCCATCGGTCCGAAATTGCGCAGTGTGCCGGCGGGCGCACGACGCAGATCAGCGAAATGGAGAACCCGGCGCGATGGCCAGAGCGGAAGTTCCGCCTCATTTCTGTCCCCGGCCCATTGCAGGGCCGCCGGATCGAGCAGGCCTTCGGCGAACAGGCAGCGGATGAGCCTTCGCAGTGCGTTCTGCACTGCGTTTTCCCGCAAAGGCGCTTCATCGAGACTGGCGGCGGTGTAAAGGCGAATGTCATCCATCACGCAGCCTCCGGCCAGTTGCGGGGCACATAGGCCGGCGCGGCATCGGCCAACCCGCCGTGATAATCACAGGCCCAGCGATAGGTTTTCGCGATGTTGGGAACCGCCACGCCGAGCCGTTTCGCCATCTCCACCAGCAGGGCCTGCCCGAAACCGATGTCCTCGTGGAAGGCGCGGCTTTCGCGGTCGATCACCAGCCCCTGCCCCTGCGGATCAGGCGTCATGGGGGCTTTGATACCGGCATAGGCGCGGTTCGTGCGCAGGAGCGAATAGAGGCTTCGGGCATCCCCGATCTGGTCGCCATAGGCTTCGATCAATTCCTGCCGGAGCGGCTTGACGCTGCTGAGATCGATGCCGAGCTTCGCCTCTGCCGCATGGCGGATCGCCTGATTTTCCGCATCACACGCCTCAAGGAGATCCGCGCCCTTTTGCGGGCAATCGCTCCACCAGCAGACGGGTGCGTCGAACGCTCTGCCCTGCCATGGCCCGTCCGGGCCGATCAGGCCATAGAGCACGGCGGGGTGCATGAGTGCATTGCCGGGGGTGAGCGTGATTTCCAGATAGTCGCGCAGCATCGTCACCGGGGCCGCAAACAGCGTGGCAAGCATGCCAGCCAGTTCCGCACCGTGGGCGTCATCCTCGCGGCGGTGAAGCGCTGCATAAAGCTGCGCCTTTGCGCCGCCCATGCGCACGCGCTTTCCAGGCGTCAGGTCGAACGCCGTGTGGGGCACATCCTTCATGCCCCAGATCACGACATTGTCGTGTCCAGCCAGAATCTCGGCGGCCAGCCAGTCGAACCCGCAAAAGCCGGGGATCGCGCCGAGAAAGACGCGCCTCTCCTGCGGGAGGTGTGGCGCAAGCTGTTCAAGAAGCCCGGCGCGCGCCTGTGCGGGCTGGGTCACCACGACGAGATCCGTCTGCGAGAGCGCCCGTTCGGCATCCACGCCCACATAGTCTGGCCGCGCCGAGAGCACACCGCCGTCAGCGGTGTGCGCCTCCCACTGGCTCTCGCCAGAGGCCCAAAGTTCAGCCAGTTCGGCGTTCCGGGTGAAGACGGAAACGCTGACATTCGGCTGCTGCCTGAAAAGCACTGCGTTGAGATGTCCGGTGCGGCCCGCGCCGCAGATCGTGACCTTCATGCCGCGCACGCCATGCCGGAGAGCCAGAACTCGAGCTGCTCGCCAATCGCGGGGTCGAGCAGGTTGCGTTTGTGCATCCAGTCATCATCGAAGATGGAGCCCAGATATTTCTCGCCGCCATCGGCCACCACGGTAACAACCGTGCCCGAAAGATGGCCGGACGCGATGAATTCCAGCGCCTTGTAGATGGTTCCGCCCGTGGAGCCCCCGACCAGAAGACCATGATGGCGGGCGACATGGCGCGCGGTTTCAAACGCCTGCGTGTCGGTAACCTGCACGCCTTCATCGATGCAGGTGTAATCGAGCACTTTGCCCACTTCGTCGCCGGCCGGTGTTCCCGTGCCAGACTGATAATAGGCATGCCCCGGCTTGCCGAAAACGATGGAGCCCGCCGGCTCCACCGCGATCGTGCGAATCCGCGGATTGTGCCGCTTCAGACGCCGGGCGATGCCGGTCATGGAGCCGCCGGTACCGACACAGCCCACAAAGGCGTCGATCCCTCTGGGAAACTGAACGAGCAATTCATCGACAAAGCCGGCATAGCCATCCGGGTTCGCCGGGTTGTCGGACTGGTTCATGAAGAGCGCGCCGGGTAGCTGCGCACCGAGCTGTGCGGCAAGCCGCTGCCGCTCCACCACCGCAACCTCGTCTTCGCGAAAATCGCCTTCGACAAAGCGGATCTCCGCGCCGAGCGCCCGCATGGTGCGGATCTTGTCGGGTGCGGCGTGGTGGTCAACCACGGCGATAAAGCGCAGACCGAACTCCTGTGCGGCAAGCGCCAGGCCTATGCCGGTATTGCCGGAAGAGGATTCAACAATCGTCCCGCCGGGGGAAAGCCTTCCGTCTTCAAGTGCGGCAATGACCATGCTGCGCGCCATGCGGTCTTTCATCGAACCGCCTGGATTGTTCTTCTCGATTTTGAGTGCCAGCGTAGCGTCGCTATTCGGCACAGGGATCGTCATGACCGGCGTATAACCGATCAACTGGCCAATGGTGCTGCAAAGCATGTGCGCCTCTCGTCAGTGTGTCAGGAACAAGAGCTGGCTGCCCATTTGAGTCCTGAACCACGCAAAGGCGGCCCGGCATCGGGTGGCGATGAAATTCGTTTTCGAGGAGGTCCATCTGGTAGCCGCCGGTGTTGGCGCAGACCAGAATGTCTCCGGCGCGTGGAGCAACCGGAAAGGTGAGCCAACGGTTGCACAGCACGTCTTCATCCAGGCAGCTGTGGCCTGCGATGTAGGCACGAACGGGCCTGAGTAAGCGTGCGGAGCGACCCGTCGGCAAAAGGACCGGATCGACCAGAAATTCGGACGAAAACCAAGTCTCGCAGGCGCTGAAACTGCTGCCTTCGACAAAGATCACATGGTCTCCGGCCGTGAGCGCCTTGACCCGCAGTATCCGAAAGAGCGTCAGCGCCGTCTGATCGGCGAGTGCACGCCCCGGCTCCAGCCCGAGCGTCAGCGCTTCGCGCTTCAGATAGTCCGCAACGCTGAGGCCATCGCCCATGGGAGCGTCGAGCAAATGGCGCAGCCAGTCGGCGGCGGAAAGCGCGCCCCCATAGGGATAGAACGCGGATGGCACTCTTCCGGTTCGATAATCGTCAGGCCTCTGCGCCTGCAAATGCACGCGATAGGCGTGCGGATCGACATATTGCGCCGGCAATCCGCCGCCAATGTCGATCATGCGCGGGGCGAACCCCATGGCGCGGGCTTCAGCGATCAGCGGAGCGGCTTCACGCAATGCTTCTGCGCGCTCTTCCCAGGCATAACCACTTATATGAAAGTGCAGCCCATCGAAGCGCAGTCTCTTTTCGGCGGCAATGCGCGCAAGGCAGGCGCGCAGGCGCGGTGCGGGCATGCCGAAACGGCTCTTTTCATGACCGGCAGGCTGCAGGCGCAAAAGCACCGGCTGCACGCACTCCCGGTCTGGAAGGCGGGCGATCAGATCATCGAGTTCTTCCGGTGAATCGACCGAAATCAGGGCCTGACAATCGATCAGGGCTTCGTGAAACGCCCGGGATTTTGCCGGTCCCGTTGCCACGAGCTTTCCCCCATCGGCTCCGAGATGCAGGGCGTCCTGAAGCTCATAGAGGCTCGACACGTCAATCCCGGCACCGGCTTTCAATGCCGTGGCCATGAGGCCCGGTGATTTGTTGACCTTGGCGCCATAATAGACCGCATGGGCGACGCGACACTGCGCGAAAACCGCCTCCATCGCGGCAAGGTTCTTCGCCAGCTGTCCGGGCCAGATCAGGTTGAGCGGGGAGCCGTGCCGGTCGATCCACTCCATTAGAAGCGTGCTTTCTTCGGCCAGAACTCTTGCGATTTCCGGGCTTAAGACGGGGGAGAGCCCGGCATTGGGCTTGTGGCCATGAAACGTCACGGGCGCGCCTCGGGCGCTGACCTGAAGAAACGCGGCGCGATGCCCGGGTGACGCAAATGGCCAAGCGGCAGCGCGCAGTCGGGCAGTTCCTCTACGAATACATGCCGCGTGGTCTTGCTCTGGAATTTGCGGCCGCTGCGCGCCATCGCGAAGATGCGCGCTGGCGTTATCGTCATGCCCGGCCGCCTGCTCTCCACCTTCACGTCGCAATAGTCGCGCAACACAACCGGAACGACGGCAAGACGCAGGCGCTGGGCGACGGCGAGACGATGATGGCCATCCATCACGAACAGGGCGTTCCTCTCGACCGCGATGGGCACGGTCCAGAAGCCATGGCGCAAAATAGCGTCCTGAAGCCCGGCAACCCGGTCGGGGTCGACGTCTTCGGTCGGTATCAGGCTTTCTGGCGAAAGGAGACGATACTGCATCACGAGTGATCCGCTGTTTTCGTTCCCAATCATCATTAATATGAGTATCTTTGTCAAGATTAAATGAGAGGCGCTGCACAACCCATGGCTGAGACCGCCGCCCCCTCGCCTGCCAGGCAGATCGGCGCTGCGACATCGCGTCTGTTGAGTGGACGCGCCTTCATGATAAAAGTGGCATCAAATATATCACTTTAGGAGCATGCCATGAGCGATGCATTGTCGGCGCGCCCAAGGCCGCAGCCTGACGAGGCCCTGAAAGACCCGGCGGTGGACCGCGCTTTCATCGGCCGTCTGGTGCGGGAATTCTATCGCCGTGTTCGCAGCGATGCGCGTCTCGGCCCGATTTTCGCCGGAGAGATCAAGGACGACTGGGAACCGCATCTGGAAAAGATGACGGACTTCTGGTGCGCCGTGATCCTGAAGGATGGCAGCTATCACGGCCGACCCGTGCCTGCGCATGTGAAGCTCACCACCGTCGAGGAATCCGACTTCGACATCTGGCTCGGCATCTTCCGGCAGACGGTTGCAGATCTGTGCGCGCCGGGCACCGCGGCGGTCTTCGTCGAGCGGGCCGAGCGCATTGCAAGGAGCCTGCGGCTGGCCATGTTCTTCCGCCTGCCTGCGGCGCTCGGACCGGATGCGGCGCGTGCGAGGAGTGCGGGCAATGCGTGAGAACGAAACCAGCCCCGCAGCGCTCGCCGCCTATGGCTTCATCGCCCTCATCTGGCTGGGCATGGTGTGCGGCGTTTCCTTTTTGGCCACACCGGTGAAATTTCAGGCGGGCTCGATGTCGCTGCCTGTCGCGCTGGAGATCGGCAATGTCACCTTCGCAGCCTTTTCGCGCGTTGAATGGGCGCTGGCCGTCCTGCTGATGATGGCGACGGTGTTCGTTTATCGGCGACGCGTGCTTCTTCTGGCGACGGCGCTTCTGGTGGTGATCCTCGCTGTGCAATCCTTCTGGCTTCTGCCCGTGCTTGACACGCGCATGGCGGCCGTTATTGCCGGTTCGCCGCTGCCGGCCTCCATGCACCACTTCATCTACGCTTCCGGCGAGGGCCTTAAAGCGCTCCTCCTGCTTGGCGCATCGCTCTGCGCCCTGTTCGGTCTGGTGCGCTCCCACAGGGTTTCCGGCGCAGCGCAGGGGTGACGCCATGCGTATGACGCAGCAGACGGATTATGCGCTCAGGATGCTGATTTATCTGGCGCTGCGGGGCGATGCCGGTTGCACGGTGAGCGAGGTGGCGAATGCCTATGATCTGTCGCGCAACCATCTGTTGAAAGTCGCGCGTCGGCTTTCGCAGATGGGTGTGGTGACCACGGAGCGCGGCCGCTCCGGTGGCATCGCGCTGGCGCGTGCGCCGGAGGAAATCACCCTTGGTGCGGTCGTGCGGGAGATGGAGGAAAGTTTCGCGCTGGTCGCCTGCATGGGCGGTGGCGAGACGCGCTGCGCACTGAACCCGGCCTGTCGCCTGAGGGGCGTCGTGGCCGAAGCGCTGGATGCATATCTGGCGGTGTTCGACCGCTATTCGCTTGCCGATCTCGTGGCCGAGCGTTCCGCACTTGCCGGGCTTCTGGGCCTTGCGCTGGAGCCTCCCGCGGCCCCGGCCCTGAATTAAAGCCGGGCAGGAAACCCGCCCGGCATAGCCCTGCCCGGATCAGTTGGCGGCGAGTTTTTCCGGCAGCGCTTCAAACAGTTCGGCAAAGTGCTTCTTCGCCTTTCCGGGGTGCTTGACCTTCGCCGCAGCGTCGGCATTTCCCGGCTCGCCGACCACCACCAGGGCGACCATCCCCATGCCGTAATGCGGGGTGCATTTGACGCCGTAAATGCCTTCTTCCGTCAGCGTCACCGAGAAATCCTTGCTGACCTTGCTGCGGAATGTTTCGGCGCCCTCAGGAACCATGCCCTTGATGGTCTCGGCATTGTGGCCGGGATCGACCGAGACGAAATTGATCGTGTCGCCGGGCTGCGCGCGAACGAAATCCGGCTCGAAAACCATCACGCCCTTCTCGCCCTTGTTGAGCATCCTGATCTCAAACTCGGCGGCGAAGCCGGGCGTTGCGACGATGCCAAGGGCAAGGCCGGCAACAAGTGCCACGGCGGCGGTTTTGATCGCTTTCATGAATGGTCTCCTGGGTTCGGCTTCGAACGCTTGATATCGACGGCTCCTTCTAGCCGTCGACATGGAGGCACACTTTGCGATTGGTCAAACAGGCCGCATTTGAGCGCAGGTTTTCTACTGGAATGCGTTCTCGTCTATCGGCCAGATTGGGCGGGCGAGTTTGGTGTATCCCGCCGTCTTCGGATTGTTCGGATAGCACCCTTCCACCGCCGCGTAGATGATCTCTTCCGCGATGGGCGCAAAACCCGCATGGAAGTGGTTGGTCGACTTGATGAGAAGCACCTGCTTTTCCAACGGATCGACCCCGAGATTGGAGAAGATATCCGGTTCGAAGGTCTGGGTGCGGTTGGTGTTGAGCACGATGTCGATCTCGGTGCCGACAAGCCGCACCACAGCCGCCGGGCCAAGCGTGACGCGGCTGGTGCCGAAGGTCTGCCACCCTTCTTCCGCCAGCCTGCGGATTTCGAATGTGCCGTCAAATGGCGTGCCACTGGCCGCATTCGCCTTGCCGCCGATGCGCATGTCGAGAATGGTGCCCTCGCCCGCGCCATGGGCAAAGCCGACGGCCTGCGGATCCCAGATGGTCGCGACACCCGCGCGCGTGATGCCGCTTTCAACAAGCGCATGCAAAAGCGCAGTGTTGTCGCCTGCGGTTCCGCCACCGGGATTGTCCCACATATCCGCGATCACGACGGGTTTTCCGCTCCTGCCGCCGGCACCGGCTTTCGCAATGGCGTCTTCGATGGAAAGGCTGTTCATCGCGGTCATGCCACGCATGCCGCGCACCTCCAGCCCCAGTTCTTCGGCCAGTGCGTCACCGGCCTCCGGCGCATTGTCGGTGACGACCATGACCTGGGTGCCAAGCTCGGGCACGTCGCCTCCCATGAAGCCATGGATCAGCGAGGCCGAAAGAACGTCCCCCCTGCCCTGAAGCGCCTTCATGCGGTCCACGAAGGAGCGCATGGGCTCGCGGCTCGTGGGAAAGACGTCGATCATGCGGCAGTCGAAGGTGGAGATCACGGGGCGGATTTCGCCGCGCGTGGCGCGCAGCGCCAGATCCACCACATGCTCGGCGCGCTCGAGAAAATCCGTATGCGGAAACTCCAGAAAGGCGGCGAGAATGTCCGCCGCCGCAACGCGCTTCGCCGTCAGATGGCTGTGCGGGTCGAGTTCAGCGGCAACGATCACATTGGGGCCGACGATCTCGCGCACACGGGCAAGCAGATCGCCCTCGCAATCGTCGAGCCCGCGCGCCACCATCGCGCCGTGCAGGCCGAGCACCACGCAGTCCACCGGCATGGCGGCCCGCAGCTGATCGAGAATCTCATCGCGCAGCGCCTCATAGACATCGAGACGGACATAACCGCCCGGCTCCGCCCAGGTGGCGGTGCCCTCGATCAGGGTGAACCCCTCCTCCTTCGCCCGCCGCCGCAGAACCGGAATCGGCGCGGAGCAGAGCGTGGGGGTTTCGGGATGGTCGCCGGGTCCGGCGTAGAAAGCCATCTCGAAATCCCCGCGATCCGTGGGGATGGGCGAAAAGGTGTTGGTTTCGGTGGCGAGCGACGCCGTGAAGACACGCATGCGATGAGATTCCGGTTTGTCTGGATCAGAGCGGCTTGTAGGCGACGGCCTCGACCTCGATCTTGATGTCGAGCATCAGCCGCGATTCAACGGTGGTGCGCGCCGGCGGATCCTTGGGGAAGTGCTTTCCATAGACGGCGTTGAAGGGGCCGAAATCGCGCGCGTCTTCCAGCCAGACGGTCGTCTTGACCACATCGTCCAGCGAGCAGCCGGCGAGCGCCAGCGCGGCCTTGACGTTGGCCATCACCTGCTGGGTCTGCTCGGTGATGCCGCCCTGAACGACAACGCCATCCTCACCAACGGGCACCTGGCCCGAAATGTAGACGAAGTCGCCGGCACGAACGGCGGGGGAAAGCGGCACATGGGATGTGCCAAAGCACTGCTTGGTCATCGATAAACTCCGTTTTGAGACCTATTTCACCGCGCCGATCGCGAGGCCACGCACGAGATAGCGCTGCAACCAGGCAAAGATGATGGCGACGGGAATTGTGGCGACGAACGTGGCCGCCATGACATGGTGCCATTCGACCGTGTAGCGGCCGGCAACCAGCGAGAAGATCTGGATCGGCAGCGTGTAGCTCTCCTGCCGCCGCAGCATGGTGAGTGCGATCACGAACTCGTTCCAGGCATTGATGAAGGAGAAGATGGCGGTGACCGTCATGGCCGGAAGGGCAAGCGGCAGGAACACCATCACCAGCGCCTTTGCCGGGCTCGCGCCCTCGATCCAGGCGGCTTCCTCCAGATCCTTCGGGATGGTGGAAAAATAGCTCTGCAGCATCCACACCGTGAAGGCGACGTTGAACGCGCCATAGACGAAGACGATGGAATTCACATTGTCGAGCAGGCCGAGCCACACGACCAGTCGGAACAGGCCGATCACCAGCACGATGGGCGACAGCATCTGCGTGACCAGAAGGAACTGGCGGAAGAAGCCCTGTCCCGCGAAACGGAAACGGCTCATCGCATAGGCTGCGGGAATGGAGACGGCGAGCGCCAGCACGGTCGACAGAACCGAAACATAGACCGAGTTCCACAACGCATTGCCGAAATTGGTTACGGCCCACATGTCGATGAAGTTGCGCCATGCCGGCTCGCGCGGCCACCAGGTGGGCGAGAGCACTTCATTTGCCGGCTTGATCGCGGTGATGAACATCACGGCGAACGGGAACAGGATCAACACGATGAGCGGCGAGAGCAGCGCCCAGTAGAGGAAGGATTTCTTCAGCTTCGGGCTCATGTGCGCTCCCTCCGCATGGCCAGCGAGACATAGAGAACGGTGAAGGCAAGCAGCAGCACGAACATCATCACCGAAAGGGCCGAGGCCTCGCCGAGTTTCCCGAAGCGGAAGCCCAGCTTGTAGAGATAGGTGACGAGAATGTCGGTGGAGTTCGCAGGACCGCCCTGCGTGGTGGCCCAGATGATCGGGAACGAGTTGAACACATAGATCATGTTCAGCACGATGGAGATGTTCAGGAACGGCTTCATCAGCGGCAGGGTGATCTCGCGGAATGTCTGCCAGCGCGACGCGCCCTCAAGCTTCGCCGCCTCATAAAGATCGTCGGGAATGGAGGAGAGTCCTCCGAGAAAGATCGTCGTGGTGAAGGGCACCGTGACCAGAATGCCGATCATGATCTGCACCGGAAAGGCGGTGGAGGCGCGGGCGAGCCACTGGATGTTCTGGTCGATCAGACCGAGACCATGAAGGCCGGAATTGAGCATGCCGCTTTCGCCGTTCAGCGCCCAGCGCCAGACAATGGCGGTCATGGTCAGCGACACGGCCCAGGGCAGCATGATGATGACGCGCGCAATCGCACGGCCATAAAAATCCTCGTTGAGGATCATGGCGACGGGCACGGAAACGACGAGCGTGCCGATGACGATGGCGCCAGTCCAGATGAAGGTGCGCCACAGCGCGCCCAGAAAATCCGGATCGGTGAAGACCGCCACGTAGTTTTCGACACCGTTGAAACCGCGCAACTGGCCGAAACGATTGACGTCATTGAGCGAAATCGTGCCGAGCTGGTAGAGCGGCCACAGGATGATGAACGCGGCGAGCAGGAACCCCGGCAGGATCAGCAGATAGGGATTGGTCAAAGGCGAGCGGATCATGGTCCCGTCACGTTTTGCCGGCTCATCGCCGGATGAAACTTGGAAGTCGGCATGCGCGGCGCTGGGCCGCGCATGCCGGTTCGGTCAGGCCGTGATCAGTTGCCGAGGATGCTGTTGATCTCGCCGGCAGCGGCATCAAGCGTGGCCTTGGCCTCGCCATTGCCCAGATAGATGGTCTGGACCGCATCCGACGTGGTTGCCGCGATCTCCTCCCAGCCGGCGATGACCGGTGCAAAGCGGGCGTCCGGCAGAAGCGCGGTGAACTCCTTCAGATCGGCATTGTCGGCAAAGGCCGGCTGTGCCGCGACTTCCGGATTGACCGGCAGGAAGCCCTCGCCGGAGGTGAACTTGGCGCGCCATTCGGTGGTGAACAGCTGATCGAGGAACTTCCAGGCCAGATCCTTGTTCTCGGAATTCTCGAACATGATGATGGAATCGGTCACCCCATAGGTGCCACGGTCACCCTCGGGACCGGCCGGAATGGCCGCCACGCCATATTTGAGATCCGGCGCTTCTTCCTTGATCTGGTTGGAAAGGAACGGCGCGGTGATCATCATGCCGACCTTGCCCTGCTTGAACAGGTTCTGCACGTCCTCGCGATTGTAGGAGGTGACGCCCGGCTGCGTTGCGCCGGAATCGATCAGCGACTTGTACATTTCCGCCGCCTTGTAGCCGGCGTCGCTGTCGAGGCCGGACGTGCCGTCTTCTTCCACCAGCTCGCCGCCATAGGCCCAGAACGCATAGTAGAAATAGACGTCCGTCTCGATTTCCTTGCCCTGAAGTCCGAAGCCGGCAATATCATCGCCCAGCGCGCCGATCTTCCTGGCTGCCTCGGCAAGCTCATCCCACGTGTCGGGAACTTCGGTAATGCCGGCCTGCTCGAACAGGTCCTTGTTGTAATACATGGCGCGGGCCGATGCGGCGACCGGCAGCCCATAGGTCTTTTCCTGCATCACCGAAGGCTCAAGGAAGACCGGGAAGAAGCGGTCTTTGAAGTCCTGAGTCAGGTAATCATCGAGCGGCGCGGCAATGCCCTGATCCACAAAGTCGATCAGCCAGCGCGTGCCGATGATCGAGAGATCGGCATTGGCGCCGCCGGAAATATCGGTGGTCAGCTTTTGCAGAAGCACATCCCACGGCACCACTTCGACCTGGATTTCGGAGCCCGGATTGGCTTCCTCGAAGGCTTTTGCGGCTTCCTCGAAATACGGGCCGGTTTTCGAGCTGTATTCCGCAACGGTCACGCGCACGGTCTCTGCATGCGCCCATCCCATCGCGGCTAACAAAGCAGCGCCGGCAACGGCTGTCCTGAGTGCAGTCCTTTTCATGTCTGTCTCCCTGTTCCTCTCTTGGGTTCCTGTTCCATCTCCCGTTCGGGAGGCGGCGGCCTGACCTGTTTTCCCGGTTGCCTTCTCGGCGTGAGCGGCAATCTTTTATGTAATTTTTTTACAGAAATTAGCTTCTGGCAAGGAAAATCGCACAATCATGTTGCTAAATTACGATTTTTCGGCAAGCTTTAGATGTCGGCTGGTGTAACTGCCGACGCCCCGTCTGCCTGTGAAACGAAAAACACGAGCACAAAAGCGGCGGACGAAACGAGCGAATGAATGGGAGTGCAATGATCGATCTTGGTGGCCAGAGAATCGTCGTAACGGGCGCGGCCGGTGGCATTGGCCGGGCCATGGTGGAGGTTCTGTCGGGTTTCGGGGCTTCAGTCGTCGCGTGCGATCTGGATGAGGCCGATTTATCCTTCGCCGGCGTCGCAGAGGCGCAGCGTTTCGACCTGCTGGACGATAAAGCGGTCGAGGCGGCTGCAAAACGGATCTGCGAAAACGGGGTCCCTTCCGCCATCATCTCCAATGCCGGGTGGACACGCGCCGAAACGCTGGATGATGTCACGCCCGAAGCGCTGACCCATGAGCTGAACCTCAATCTGCGCAGCGCGGCGCGTCTTTCGCAGGCGTTTCTGCCCGCCCTGCGCCAGCGCGAAGGCGGGGCGGCCTTTGTTTTCATCTCCTCGATCAACGCGCTCTCCCATTACGGCAACCCCGCCTATGCGGCTGCCAAGGCGGGGCTGATCGCCTGGATGCGCGCTGTCGCCACGGAAGAAGGCCGGCACGGCATCCGCGCCAATGCGATCACGCCTGGTTCCGTTCGCACCATGGCGTGGGATCATCGCATCGAGCGCGACCCGGAGATTCTCGGCAAGGTTGGAGCGCTTTATCCGCTGCGCCGCATGGTGGAGCCTGCGGAGGTGGCGCGCGCCGCCGCTTTCCTCGCCTCCCCGCTTTCAAGCGGCATCACCGGCACGGTGCTTCCCGTGGATGCAGGCATTTCCGCCGGGAACCTGCCCTTTCTCGAACAGATCGCCGGCTAAGGAGCCCCTTCATGGCTGAGTTGAAACTGACGGATATCTGCAAACGCTACGGCTCTCTGACAGTCATCGAGAAACTGTCTCTGGCCATCGACGATGGCGAGTTTGTCGTTCTGGTCGGGCCGTCCGGCTGCGGCAAGTCCACGCTTCTGCGCATGATTGCGGGGCTGGAAGCGATCAGCGCCGGCGACCTCATGATCGGCGGCGCGCGCGCCAACGATATCCCGCCACAGAAGCGGGACACCTCCATGGTGTTCCAGTCCTATGCGCTCTTTCCGCATATGAGCGTGCGCGACAATATCAGCTTCGGTCCGCGCGTGCGCGGCGAGCCCAAGGACGAGACGGAGCGCCGCATCAAAAAGGCAGCTGAAATTCTCAATCTTGGCGACTATCTGGATCGCAAGCCGGGACAGCTTTCCGGCGGTCAGCGCCAGCGCGTCGCCATGGGCCGCGCCATCGTGCGCGATCCGAAAGTATTCCTGTTCGACGAGCCCTTATCCAATCTCGACGCCAAGCTGCGCATCCAGATGCGCACCGAGATCAAGGCGCTGCACCAGAAGCTCGGCACCACCATCGTCTATGTGACCCACGACCAGATCGAAGCCATGACAATGGCCGACCGGATCGTTGTCATGAATGGCGGCAATATCGAGCAGGTGGGCACGCCGCTGGAGCTCTATGACAACCCCGCAAACACCTTTGTCGCCGGCTTCATCGGCTCGCCGGCCATGAGCTTCCTTCAGGCGCGGACGGAAAGCGCAGATGGCGCGCCGGTTGCCGTTCTGGGCGATGGCAGCAAACTGCCCATCGCCGCCGGCGCGGGCGACGGACGCCCGGTCACGATCGGCATCCGGCCTGAATCCTATGTGCGTGACCCGCAGGGACCGCTGGCGCTCAAAGTGGCGGTGGTGGAGCCGACAGGGCCGGAAATCCATGTGTTCGGAACGATTGCGGGCGAGGATGTGCGCGTCGTCCTGCGCGACCGCGATCTGCCGCGGCCCGGTGAGGAATTGCGGCTTGCGGTGCCCGTCGAGCACGTGCATCTGTTCGACCACGACAATGGCCAGCGACTGAAGGCAGCCTGAAAATGGACGAACGCGCGCCCAACGACACGGAACGTACGGTCGATATCATCGCCCGGCTGCAGGACCGGCTGGAGCGGGGGCGCGGCGCGGAAATTCGTCTGGTCGAGAGCATTCTGGCCGATCCGCATTTCGCGGCGCACGCGCCGATTGCGCAGATCGCCGAACGGGCGGGCGTGAGCGAACCGACCATCACGCGGCTGGCGCGGGCGCTCGGTTTCCCCGGCACGCGCGACATGCGTTTTCACCTTGCGCAGGCGCTCGCCATTGGCGGGGCCTATCTGCGCGAGCCGAGCGCGCCGGTGGAGGAGCTACCGCTTTCCGGTCAAGTGGTGGCCAAGGTGGCCACGGGCGCACATGCCGCGCTCGACCTCATGTCGATGGCGCTGGCCGATATCGATCTGGAGCCGATGGCCCGCAGCATCAGCCGGGCAAGCCAGATTCTGATCTATGGCACTGGCGGCAGCTCGTCCTTTGCCGCCGTGGAATTGCAGAACCGGCTCTTTCGCCTTGGCCTGCACGTCACCGCCCACACCGATCCGCAATTGCAGCGCATGAGCGCTTCCGTTCTGGAGCCGAAAGCGGTGGTGATCGGGTTTTCCGTTTCGGGCCAGGCGCCCTCCGTCATGGATGCGGTGACCATCGCCCGCCAGTATGGCGCGCGGGCCTACGTGGTGACGACGCCCAACACGCCGCTGGCCGAGGCCGGCGACGCGCTTCTGCCGCTGACCTTCAAGGAAGACGGCAATCTCTACAAACCTTCCTCCATGCGGTATGCGCTGCTGGCGAGCGTCGACATCATCGCCATGGCGACGGCCCTGACGCTCGGCAAGAAGGTGCTTGAACCGCTGCGCCGCGTGCGCCATAGCCTTGCCAGCCAGAATATCCGCGATCCCGAACTGCCCATTGGAGACTGATGCCGTGCGCATTCTCGACCTGGAAACGCCGGCGGTGGTCATCGACCGCGCCAGGGCGAAAGCCAACCTTGTTCGTGCCCAGGCCTATGCCGACGAACATGCTCTGAAGCTGCGCCCGCACATCAAGACGCACAAACTGCCCATGTTCGCAAAGCTTCAATGCGACCTCGGCGCAGTGGGCATTACCTGCCAGAAAATCGGTGAGGCCGAAGTGATGGCCGATGCCGGGATTACCGACATCTTCATTCCCTACAACATTCTGGGCGCGGGCAAGCTCGACCGGCTTCTGGCGCTGCACCGGCGCATCACCCTCTCGATCACCGCCGACAGTGCGGTGACGGTGGCAGGCTATGCCGCGCATTTCACCGATCCCGATCATCCCCTTCCGGTTCTCATCGAGTGCGATACGGGCGCGGGGCGCTGCGGCGTGCAGACGATGGAAGAGGTCGTGACGCTCGCGAAAGAGATCGACGCAGCACCTGGCCTGCGCTTCGAAGGCTTGATGACCTATCCGCCGCGCGGGAAACTCGCCGAGGTGGAAGAATGGCTGAGCGAGGCCATCGCCGCACTTGAGAAAAACGGCCTCAGGGCGAACACGGTTTCCAGTGGCGGCTCGCCCGATTTCTACGAGGCGGGAAGCGTGAAGAGCGCGACCGAGCACAGGCCCGGAACCTATATCTATTCAGACCGGATGCAGGTGGCTTTCGGCCATGGCACGCTGGAAGACTGCGCGTTCACGGTGCTTGCGACGGTGGTGAGCCGCCCGACGGAAAACCGCGCGGTCATCGATGCCGGCTCCAAGGCGCTCGCCGCCGACCTCGCGCCCGTGCCCGGCCATGGTCACATCGTGGAATATCCCGATGCGGTGATTACCGGGCTCAGCGAGGAGCACGGCGTCATCGATCTTTCAGGCTCTGCCAAAAAACCTCAAATCGGCGAGAAAGTGCGCATCATTCCCAACCATGTCTGCCCGGTGTCCAACCTCTATGACGAGGTGAACCTTGCCGATGGCGACATCGTCACCGAGACCGTTCCGGTCGCCGCGCGTGGCCGCCTGACCTAGAGCAATTCCAGGAAAAGTGGGAACCGGTTTTCCGTCCGGAATTGCGCAAGAACAGTGAATTAGAGGGTTTTCGCGATTCAACGAAAAGTGGGGACGCTCTAGACCCTGCCCCCAAACCCCATCATCAAGACGGAGGAGCTGATGAACTACGACAAGAATCCCTTTCCCGAAGGCGACGCCGACCGTCATTACTTATGGGAGATGCTGGTGCGGCGCGATATCGACGCGTTCCTCTCGCAGGACTGGTCGATGGTGGAAGGGGATTTTGCCGAAGACCGGTTCTTCGGCATGCACGCGCATTTTCTGAGCGATGCGGATTCCTGGCGGCTTCAGTTTCCCAACGTCGAGACCTATCGCGACGAGTGGCTGCGTCAGGGCAAGGAGACGGCGGCCACTACGTTTGCCGAGCCGCTGCGCGAAGCCCTGTTCCGTGTTACCAACATGCGCGACATCGACATCGATGGCGACCGCGCGGTGCTGCACAAGAAGTTCAACGGCATGGTTGCCAAGGCCGACGGCACCGTCGACCGGCTGAACTGGCAGACGCTCTATTTCTGCTCGAAGATCGACGGGCGCTGGAAGATCACCGGCTTTGTCGGTTACATGCCGAACCCGCTTTGCACCTGATTTTCATAAGCTTGCGCTAACATTTTCAAGCGCCGTCGGGCCTTTCGCCCGGCGGCGCTTTTTGTCAGAGGCGCTTGCCGGTCTCGGCATCGAAGAGATGCGTCATGCCCTTCTGGATGGCGAGCGGCAGCGTGTCGCCGGGAGCGACCTGCGCGCTGCCGGACAGCCGGGCGATCAGCTCGCCGCCCGCTCCATTGGCGCCGGACAGTTTGCCGTGAGCAAGCGTGTCCGCACCAAGCGTTTCCACTGCGGTGACAGACAGGTTGAGCGTGGCCTCATCCGCCGAAACAAGCTGCAGATGCTCCGGGCGCACGCCGAAGAGAACCGGCCGGCCAGCCTCTGCGGGCTGGGCGTCGAGCGCCAGCTTGCCCCCGCCTTCCAGCTCAAAATCCGAGCCCGAGACGCTGCCCTGCAGAATGTTCATGGCCGGCGAACCGATGAAGCCGGCGACAAAGCGCGTGGCCGGACGTTCATAGACATTCATCGGCGTGTCGATCTGCTCGGCAATACCGCCATTCATGACCACCAGCCGATCGGCCAGCGTCATGGCTTCCACCTGATCATGCGTCACGTAAAGCGCGGTGGTGCCCACCGAGCGCTGCATCTGCTTGATCTCAAGACGCATCTGCACACGCAGCTTGGCATCGAGGTTGGAAAGCGGCTCGTCGAACAGGAAGACGGCGGGATTGCGCACGAGCGCGCGGCCCATGGCGACACGCTGGCGCTGACCGCCGGAAAGGGCGCGCGGCTTGCGGTCGAGATAGGGCTCGAGCTGCAGCATGGTGGCGGCCTTGTCGACGCGCTGGCGGATCTCGTCCTTTGTTTTGCCGGCAATCTTCAGGCCATAGGCCATGTTGTCGAACACGCTCATATGCGGATAGAGCGCATAGTTCTGGAACACCATGGCGATGTCGCGCTCGCGCGGTTCCAGATCGTTGACCAGCCGGCCGTCGATTTCCATCGTGCCGCTGGTGATGCGCTCAAGGCCTGCGACCATGCGCAGAAGCGTGGACTTGCCGCAACCGGAGGGGCCGACAATGACGATGAACTCGCCATCGGCCACATCGAGGCTTACGCCGTGAATGACCTCGGTCTTTGCGTAGGATTTGCGGATATCGCGAATGGAAATCGTCGCCATGCCGATTTCGGTCCTTCTATTTTTCTGTCTCGACGAGGCCTTTGACGAACAGGCGCTGCATGAAGATCACCACAGCCACCGGCGGCAGAACGGCCAGCATGGCGGCTGCCATGGTCACGGGCCAGTTGCCGTAGTCATCGGCGGTCGGCATCATCTGCTTCAGACCCATCACGATGGTGTTCATCTCCGGCTTTGTGGTGATGAGCAATGGCCAGAGGAACTGGTTCCAACCGTAGATGAAGAGGATCACGAACAGCGCTGCGATGTTCGTCACCGAGAGCGGCAGCAGGATGTCCTTGAAGAAGCGCAGCGGCCCCGCGCCATCGACGCGCGCAGCCTCCACCAGCTCGTCCGGCACGGTCATGAAGAACTGGCGGAAGAGGAAGGTGGCGGTTGCCGAGGCGATGAGCGGCAGGATCAGGCCGGTATAGGAATTGAGCAGGCCAAGCGAGGCCACGACCTCATAGGTCGGCACGATACGCACTTCCACCGGCAGCATGAGCGTCATGAAGATCGCCCAGAAGGCGAGCATGCGGAAGGGGAAGCGGAAATAGACGATTGCATAGGCCGACAGGATGGAGATCGCGATTTTGCCGATCGCAATGCCCATGGCCATGATGAACGAGTTGAACAGCATGCGCCCGACAGGCGCGGTCACGCCCGAAGCCAGCGCCTCGCTGTAATTGTCGATGAGATGCGGCCCGGGCAGCAACGGCATGGGCGGGCGGATGATATCAAAATGCGTCAGCGTCGAGCCGACGAAGGTGAGATAGATCGGGAAGCAGACGATGGCGATGCCGATGATCAGCACCGCATGCATCAGAATGGTTCCAAAACCCCGTTTTTCGACCATGATCCGCCCTCCTCAGTAATGCACGCGCCGCTCAATGAAGCGGAACTGGATGACGGTCAGGATGCCCACGACAACCATCAGGATGACGGACTGGGCGGCGGAGGAGCCGAGGTCCTGCCCGACGAAACCGTCGGAATAGACCTTGTAGACGAGAATGGTGGTCGACTGACCGGGGCCGCCTGCCGTCATCGTGTGAATGATGCCGAACGTCTCGAAGAAGGCATAGACGATGTTGACCACCAGCAGGAAGAAGGTGGTGGGCGACAGAAGCGGGAAGATGATCGTGCGGAAGCGGTGCCACTTGCCCGCGCCGTCGATGGCGGCAGCCTCGATCAGGCTCTTCGGAATGGCCTGCAGACCGGCCAGGAAAAACAGGAAATTGTAGCTGATCTGCTTCCACGCGGCAGCGAGGATGACAAGCGACATGGCCTGACCGCCATTGAGAACCGGGTTCCAGTCGATGCCCATGGCCTTCATGTAGAATGCGATGACGCCGATGGAGGGCTGGAACATGAACAGCCACATCACGCCGGCAACGGCAGGCGCGACGGCGTAGGGCCAGATCAACAGCGTCTTGTAGGTCCCCGCGCCTTTAATGACCTGATCAGCCATCACGGCGAAAAGCAGCGCGACCGACATGGAAACCACCGTCACGAAGAAGGTGAAGACCGCCGTCGTGATGAACGACTTGAGATAATACGGGTCGCTGAAGAGATATTCGAAGTTCGAGAACCAGACGAACTGCGCGCCCAGACCGAACGGATCAGGCAGAAGCAGCGACTGGTAGAGGGCCTGTGCGGCAGGCCAGAAGAAAAAGACAATGGTCACCAGAAGCTGCGGCGCAAGTAGCAGATATGGCAATAATCGATTGTCGAAGGTAACGCGTTTTTCCATGGGCCGACCAAATGATACGGGGCCGGCAGCTGTTGTGCCGGCCCCGCAATTTTACAAGATTAGCGCGTCGACTGCTCGAAGCGGCGCAGCAGCTGGTTGCCGCGGTTCACAGCTTCGTCGAGTGCGGTCTTGGCGTCTTTCTCACCCTGCCATACGGCTTCCAGTTCCTCGTCGATGATGGCGCGGACCTGATCGAAATTGCCGAGACGGATGCCCTTGGAGTTGTCCGTCGGGGCCTTGCCGGTCATCTGCAGGATGGCGATGTCGGTGCCCGGGTTCTCGTCGTAGAAGCCCTGCTCCTTGGTCAGCTCGTAAGCGGCGGTGGTGATCGGCAGATAGCCGGTGTCCTGATGCCACTGAGCCTGCACTTCGGCGCTGGAGAGGTAGTTCAGGAAGTCGGCAACGCCGGCATATTCCTCGCCCTCATGGCCCGACATGACCCACAGCGATGCGCCGCCGATGATCGTGTTGAAGGGCGCGCCTTCCGCATCCGCCCAGTAAGGCAGGTTCGTCACCGTGAACGGGAAGTCGGCCTCGGCCTTCACACCGGCATAGCCAGCGGAGGATTCGGTGAACATGGCGCACTCGCCCGAACGGAAGCGCGCACCGCCCTCATTGCGGCGGCCGGAATAGCTGAACAGGCCGTCTTTCGCCCATGCGCCCATCTTGTCGATGTGCTTCACCTGCAGGTCGCCATTGAAAGCGAGCTCGGTGTTGGTGCCGGCAAAGCCATTGGCTTCCGTGGCAAACGGCACATTGTGATAGGCGCTCAGGTTCTCAAGATGAATCCAGGACTGCCATGCCGTCGTGAGCGGGCACTCGGAGCCCGATTCCTTCAGCTTGACGAGGATTTCCTCGACTTCCGACCAGGTAGCCGGCTTGGTCTCGGGGTCGAGACCGGCAGCCTCAAGCGCGTTCTTGTTGATGTAGAGAACGGGCGTGGAGGAGTTGTAGGGCAGCGACAGCATCTCGCCGTCGGTGTTCGTGTAGTAGCCGGCAACCGGCGCGAGATACGCGCTCGGGTCGAAATCGGCTTCGGCTTCCGCCATCACTTCGTAGACCGGCTTGATCGCGCCCTTGGCAGCCATCATCGTCGCGGTGCCGACTTCGAACACCTGCAGGATGTGCGGCTGTTCGCCGGCGCGGAAAGCGGCGATGCCTGCGTTCAGAGCTTCCGAATAGTTGCCCTTGAGCGTGGCAACGACTTCATACTGGTCCTGGCTGGCGTTGAAGTCCGCTACCTGCTTGTCCAGAAGTTCACCGAGACGACCGGTGAAAGCATGCCAGAACTGGATCTGGGTTGCTTCGGCCTGTGCGACGCCGACCATTGCCGGCAGCGCCACCGTTAAAGCAGTCGCGGCGGAAAGCATTGCGCGAAATTTCATCTCTTATCTCCCTGTAGAGCTGGTCGCCGATTTTGAAACCGATCTCTCTTGACCAGCTATTGTTACCGTTGGATGACAACACCTGAAGAACAATATGTCTATACCTGTCGGACACAGAATTTTCATATTGCTTTCATTTACCTTCGTTTTTGGCATAGCGAAAGAGGCATTCGATGCGGCGTTTTTGTCGCGGGTGCGGCGCGCGGAAGCACACTGCTTTCGCGTGTCACCGCGGCAGTGTGCATCAATTGGCAGGGTATTCAGACAACGCGCCTGGCAGCCACGACAATTGCATTTATTTAATTGTGGATGGCATTGCAGCCGCGCAGGGCGACGGGGAACAGCCGCCATCACTTGGCGACAGCAGCCGTCTCACGGCCTGAAGGAACATCCGAATCGTCAATGCCATGAGCCGGCGCGCATGGGACGGCGTCGGTCCAGGCTGCTAGAAACGCGCCGTTATGGAACCCTGCAGGTTCCAGTCACCGGCCTGCGTGTTTCCACCGTCACTGAGAGCAACGCCGGCTATGAAACTGGCTGAGAAGGTTTCGCCGACATTGTAATCGAACCCCACTCCAAGCCCGCCCAGCGTCGTGCTCCGGTCCGTGCTGTGATCGCCCCCGAAGCCGAGATCGGCGAAGAAGTAGGGGGACAGGCTGTCCTGAACGGGCGGAAGCCAATCGCCCCCGACCCCGTCTCCCAGCAGCGAGATGTTCGGCAGACGCAGCTCGTTGCGCCAGATGATGCCGCTGTCCACGCTCACATCATCGTAATTGTAACCGCGCACCGCATAGCGCCCGCCAAGAGAGACGCGCTCGGTATCCGGCAGCGCCTCGCCGGCAAGGGTTCCCGAGAGTGAGGAAATCCAGGAAAGCTGAGCCGGCAGTGGCGTGGCGCGGGTGAGATCCATGGCCAGATAGGCATATCGAAGGTCATCGATACGACCGTTGGAAAACGGGTGCCAGCTGGCCATGTCGTTGCCGTGAAGCACGCCGCCCGGATTGGCTTTCACGCGCACATCGACGACCGTTTTGCCCCAGCGGTCTTCGAAATCCCCGCTCCAGCCCAGCACCAGCTGGAAAAGCTCCGCACTTCCCTCTGCCACCGACACGCCGTTGAACAATGTACGGCGTTCGAGACGCTTGAACTCGACACCGCCATAGATGTCGCCCCAATAGCGTCCCGGCAGGATGTTGGAGACCGCCGACCGATAGATCACCGGCAGTTCGAACGTGGTGTTCTCAATGGTGAAAAAGCGGTTCGGCCGGTCGCTGCTCGCAACCAGGGCCGGGGCGATTTCCAGACTTTGGCGGGCGAAGGTCGGGATGGTCAATCTACCCGCATGACTGATGTATCCCGGATAATCACCCCCCCGCGGAATAATGATCCCCGGATCACTCCAGATGTCGTCGCTTGCCGTCATCTGATAGGAAATCCAGGGTGCGCCCGGCAGGGGCAGACGCGCAGAACCACCAAGGAAATAGCGGTCCCGCCCGGTGTCGCTTGAGCCGGAATTCGACCAGCCGGCAAAAACCTGCCAGGGCCGCTGCGTCCGGATCATGACGTCAAGATTGCTGAGCGCGGTGTCCTCGCCGGGCCGAAACACCCCTTCGGCGCGCCGGTATGGGGTGCGGTTCAGCCAGTTCAGATCCTCTTCCAGCGCCCGTGCATCGATTTTCTCTCCGCGCGCCGCGCGCAGCCCCTTCCGGATGCCCTCGGCTTCGCCGGCAGCGACGCCTTCGACCGTCACCTCGCCTGTGCGAAACTCTATGACGCGAACCTGCAGCACACCGCTGGTGATTTCCTGCGGCGGCAGGGTGACGGAGACAAACGGATAACCGGCCTCCCTGTAAATGCGGGCGATTGCCGCCTGGATTTTGCCCGCCAGCGCCAGGGTCAACGGCTCGCCGATGAACGCGCCCAGTGCAGTCTCGGCGGCCTGCCGGTCGATGATCTCGATTTTTCCCCCGACGCCTTTCGGCGGTGCAGCGGCAGCCGCATCATCTTCCCCGATCAGATAAACGCCGGCCAGATCAACCCCGAGCGGCGTCGTGTCTGTCGCACCGAACTCCTGTTCATCAACGCCGAGAGAAACCGGCTCACCCGGCGCAACCTGCGGCAGGTTGCGCTCAAGGGCGGACTGCGCAAAGGCAACGGGTTGAAAGAGGAGAATGCCAGCGCTCAGTGCGATGGGCAGCGTCAGCAGATGCTGACGGATCGAAAACTCTGATGTCATCATCATTCCACCGCAGCGCTCAGCCATGCGCCGTAAGATCGGTTACAGGGGTAGACGGCCAGCGGGCCGCTTTCGCTGACAGCCACCGGTTCGCAGGTCTCGGTCTCTCCATCTCCTGCTTCGATCAGCAGAGGCGGTGAAGACTCATATGCCTGAGGCTGGATATCGGGTGTCGGGATATTCGACCCGTCGAGGACGGTGAGAATGCCGCCGAGATAGGTCAGTTCGTAATTGGGCGAGAGCGCCAGTGAGCCCTGACCAATGGCGTATGCGCCGACCGGTGAGTTCAGGTTCGCCGTCGTGGACAGGCTGCCGCTCATCTGGTCGCCATTGACCAGCGATCCGGAAACGATGGCGTAGGTCAGCGCGGGATTGGCTTCGCCAATGTCGCGCTGCAGATCGTCCGCCCGCACCGTGACTGCGCGCCTGTTGACGGTCACGTCAGCGCCGGTAAAGGCGATCTGATAGTTGCCGCCAACCGATAACGACCCCTGCGTGATCCCATAGGCGCCCACATCGCTGGTGGAGGTCGCGCCACTGGACAGCGCTCCCGTGAACACCGATGCATCATCGCCGCCGACCAGTCCGCTGTGGGAATATCCAAGGGTCGGCGCACCGTCGCCATAGGTCATGCTCGCCGCATTTGCCGTCACCCACAGGGTGGCGGGCGTGATGGCGAGAGAACCCGATTCAAGCGTCAGATCGTAGCCAAACTGGCCGGAATAAAGCCCCGCCAGGGTCAGATTGCCGCCCGTGTAGGTTCCCGCATCTGCGTTGGCTGCAAGATAGCCTGCCGTGCCGAAAATCCGGGAGCCGTCATAGGGGCCGCCATAAACGAGCGTTCCCACATCGGAACTTGCTGCGCTGCCGTCATAAACCTTGCTGACGCTGCCGCCCGTCACGCTGAGACCGGTCATGAAACCGCGCAGGAGCGGGGTCGTGTAACCGTCGTAGATGCGCCAGACCGCGCCTGTCCCGCCCTCATCATCAATGTTGAAGCCATAAGCGGTGAAGGTCGAGAGCTGCGTCATCTGCGCGCCTGTAAGGCCGGTCACGCCGGGAACCGTGGGATCATACGAGAAGCCGACAGGATCCGTCAGGCCAGACGCATCGGTGTCCCATAAAGTCGCACTGAAGGAAGCGCCGGTATCAACGAGCCCTGCAATGCCGCCCTCATTGCCGTCGCCGGCAGAGGCGGAGCCTGTGGCATAGGCTCTTGCAACCGATCCGGATGGAGCCAGTTGCCCCAGAAGGCCGCCCGCGAACGCGGCAGCCGACACGGCGCCCGTCGCATAGGAATCCGTGATCGACCCGTCATTCACGCCGGCCAGGCCACCGGCCCCGTTGCCGCCTGCCGTCACATTGCCAGTGGCGAAGGATTGCGTGATGGAGCCCGTATTGTACCCGACCAGACCGCCAAAGTTGAAGTTCAGGTTGATCGCGCCGCCGACGGTCACATTGCCGGTGGCGTAGGACTGATGGATCGTCGATCCGCTATCGGTGACACCGACCAGCCCCCCGATATCGCTGACGCCGCCAATGCCGGTCACCGCACCGGTGGCGGAGGATCGGGCGACCGTCCCATCCAGCGTGCCGACCAGACCGCCGATGCTGTGGGCTGTGCCGGAAACGTCTGTCGAGGTCTGCACATCACCGATGGTGGATCCGGCGTATCCAGCCAGTGCGCCAACATGACCATTGCCGGAGACGCTGCCGCCGGACAGGATGAGATCCGACAGGGACGAACCGGCAGCGGCATAGCCGAACAGGCCGACATAGTCGTCGGCTGCGCGGTCGATGGTCAGACCGCTGATCGCATGCCCCTGTCCGTCGAGACTGCCGCTGAATTCGGCGCCGTAGACGCCGATCGGGTCGAAGCCTGCACCGCCATTCCAGCCTGCCGTACCCGATGCATCGATATCGTTGGCAAGGACAAAGGCGCTGCCGAGAAGACCGCTCGATCCCACGCCCTGCAATCCATAGACATCCGCGATCTGATAGGGCGTTGCAGATGAGCCATCGCCCCCGAGCGCACGAAGGAACTCGCCGCCCGCTATGTTGAAATCATTGGCGTGGAAACCCGGAAGTGTGCTGCCGACCTGCGTCCAACTGGCGTCAGACTGGAACCGGTCGACATAGATGTCGCCGGTCACCATGGCGGCGACGTTGGTTGCGGTGCCTGTCCGGTCAACGCGCAGCCTGCCACTGGCGGCCGTCACCGATCCGTTGACCGTGATCGAAGTGTTGCTGGCATGACTGTAGAGAGTGAGTTCATTGGAACTCGCCCAGGCAAGGTCCCCGTTTACCGTCAGGTCGCCATTGACGGCCCCGACAAACACGGAACTCTTGTCGACAGAGAATGTGCCGCCGGTTGAAGCGGTCAGCCCGCCCCCTGCGTGCATACTCATGTTGAGTGAAAAGTCAGATCCGGCGTCCAGAACAATATCAAGGCTCTTGCCATTGTTGTCCGATCTCAGAACGCTGCCCGGAAGATTGGTTATGAAATCCAGATCGCTGTCGCTGAACGAACCCAGCGTGGCCTGCAGGTTCGTGGAAACATCCGTAAGAGCCGCGGCGTCCGTCTCGAGCCGGAACGTGTTGCCCCAGATGTCCGCGCCGGAGACCCCGCTGGCAGTCATGCGGTCGGAATAGGTTGCGCTTTGCGTGCTCTCGCCATCGAGATAGGTGAGAACGCCGGCAGCGTCGAGCGATCCCGCATCGGTCAGGATATAGTAGTAGCCATTGGCGCCGGTAACAGCAGAGCCAAACAGGCTGCCGCCGGAAATGCCGCTGACATCAGCCCCGGAAAGCGGTGTGCTGCCGCTGTCAGCATAGGCCGTGCCCGAAACGGCAACCGGCGTCGAAGCATATTGCCAGCCGAAATAGGGGTAGAGGTCGTTGCCAGTGGCCCAGATGGTGTTGTTCAGGCTGAAGCCAAGCCCGAAGTCGAGCGAGCCCTGCATCTGCGCGGTGGTCCGGCTGCCGGTGTTGGTAACTGTCGGAGTATAGAACGCCGTATATCCGATCGCGTCGCTCTGTCCGGTCGTGCCAATGTCCCAGGCCGCGTTGGTCATGGATACATTGTTATTCCGGAGCGTACCAATAAGTGCGCCCGCATAGCCATCGGTCGCCACGCGCCCCGTGACAAAGGAGTTCATAATGGTCGTGTACCGGTCGGCCTCGCCAATGAGACCACCCGCAGAAGCACCATTGATGCCGAGCACCTGTCCGGCAAAATAGCTGTTCTCAATCGTGAGGTCCTCGGAGCCCCCGACAAGACCTCCAGCCACACGGAAGTTGCCTGACGCAACAACCGTCGCGGTCGAGTAGGAATTTTCGACCCTGTTGCTGTTGTCATTGGCGGTTCCAACGAGTCCGCCAGAACGCGATCCGGTTATTGTTCCAGTCGAGCTGGAATTCGATATGGTCAGCCCCTCAGTCACAATGCTCACCAGGCCACCGACGGCGCTGCCCGTGCCGTTTTCCGTGACAGAAACATCCGCATGCACATTGGTCATCGTCGATCTGTCGAGGTTTCCATGAAACCGGCCTACGACGCCTGCGCCCCACGTTTCTGTCTCAACCGTACCGCTGACAGTGACATTCGACATGTGATGACCGATGGCCCCGCCGCTGTTCTCACCGACCAGGATCGCTGTCTGGGAACCTCCGGTCACGCTGGCATTGGTGACGTTGAGGTCCTTGATTTCCGGCTCCGACGGAACGGCCCCCCCCCCAATAAGAAATGAGTGCAACATTGTGACCTGAGGGCCGGTTTATAAACAGCCCGTCGATCGTATGGCCCTGGCCGTCCAGATTGCCTGCCAGTCTGACGGGCCTGAACCCTGCGCCGCTGTTCCACCCCGACACTGGCGACGCATCGATGTCACTGACGAGCTGATAACTGAGTTGAGCAAACACCCCTGCTCGACGATCCCTGTCTGTGATTCCCTGAAGCCCGTAGATATCGGAGAGCTGATACGGGTTTGCTGCGGTCCCGTCCCCGCCGCGCGCCCGCACAAACTGCCCAGCATACTCATCAACCCGGAAGTCGCCCGCCTTGAATGATGGCAGGGCAGCCCCGACCTGCCCCCAATAGCCGCGCTGAAGGGTGAAGGTCCCGACATCGACAAGGGCATAGTTGGAATGGGTGTGGATCGTGCCGACGCTATCGGGTCCGCCCTGACCTTTTGCGATCAGCGTCAGGCCGCCATTCGGCGCCAACACGCCAGCGTTCATCTCGATATCGTTGTAGGCGTCCAGCGTCAGCGTGTTTGTGCTGCTCCAGGCCAGGCCATTGTTCACGATAATGTCGCCGGCGCCAGGGGTGCCGGCCACGGGGCCGTTTGCGGTCGTCGCCGTCGTTTGCAGCGTGACGTTCGAGTTTGCGAGGGCGTTCTGAATCGTCTGCGCCGGCCCGTAAGTGATGATGATGTCTTCCGGGTCGATCAGCCAGTTGCCCGTCGTACCGCCCGCAGCGGATGTGTCGATCGAGACGCCGTTGAAGTCGACGGTCTTCCTGCCCGAAGTCTCGATAAAGCCACCCGTGCCGCCGGTCCCGCCCCGCGCGCTGAGCGCGCCGGAGACGGTTGTGTCCTTTTCGGCGAAGATCATGATCTCGCCGCCCCTGTCGCCATCGCTTTCAGCGGAGGCGTCAAAGGTTCCGGTGACCGTGATGTCCCCGCCGGTGACGGTGATCGTTCCGCCCTCGCGCGCAGGACGCGGTGTCGGAATGGGCACGTTCGCCGCCATCCTGCGGGCCTTGAGGCGACCGCTGGCCCTGACCTTGCCCGTGGCCCCGGCGGTCAGAAAAATGCGGCCGCCGGAACTGGTGACGCCCGTCGCCTTGATGACATCGTCCGTGTTGCCGGCCAGTGCATAGACATTGCCGCCATTGGCGCGGATCTCGGCATTCGCGGCAGCAATCGTGCCGGAATTCACCGCTTCTGTGTCCGGGCCACCAAGTTCCACGGAGAGGAGCCCGTCCGTATCGGCGGCATCTTTCATCAGCACCTTGTAGCCTGCGCCAAGCGCGGCGGTGCCGTTGGGGGCTTCCAGTGTGCCGGTATTCTCCACCCGCCGGGCAATCAGGGCGATGTCGCCCTGTGCAGAGCGGATCGTGCCGGCATTCGTCACCTCGGCGGTGCCGTTGCCGGAGAAGGTCATCCCGCCGCCATTGAGGAAATCACTGTCGGTCACGTCATGGGTGGAGGCGACAAACGAACCTCCCGTAGCGACCAGACCGCCACTGCCGACCACCACACCGGCTGGATTGATGAGGAACACGCTGCCGGTCGCGGTGAGGCTGCCGTCGATCTGGCTTGAAACATTGCCGGTGACGCGATTGAGCGTCGCGCCGTTGCCGTTGTCGAAATGAACCTGATTGCCCGACCCTACAGAAAAGCCGCTCCAGTTCACGACGCCGGTTTCGGTCGTCTGGCGGATATCCAACCGCGGGCCGTTTGCCGATATTGTCCCGTTGCCGGTCGTAAACTGTCCCCCGGTGGGCAGAACGTCATCGGCCATGGCGGTGGCGGGAACGAGCGCCGTGGTCAGCATGAGCGACGCGTACAGCGCGCGGGAGAGCCGGACACCCTTGGATAAGGTCCTGCTACCCCTCCCGGTTTCCGTCGCACAGAAACCAACCATCCGATCCGTCATGCCTCAATATCCTCCCGGAAGACACGTGTTCCAGCCGATATCACTTTCAATACAGAGTGTTTCAGGTCAGATTCCACCTACCAATTCTGACCAATACTGACTGAATCTGACGACCGGGCTGACGGACAGCCATCCGTCATCGTGAAACCACAGGGGTTATTGTGCGGGCGTTGTAACGCTGCCTCTTTCCCGGCTCGCGCACGGTCTCGAAAACCTGCTGGCCTCCTCCAGTGCCATCACAGCGAGCTGTAACGATCCACATACTTGCGCATGTAAACGGCGACACGCCGTGTAAACACCTTCTCAATCTGCAAGCGAAGACGTCGTGGTTAGCAAGGCCGGGTGCAACGACGATTTCAAAATAGGAAAACTAGCTTATGTGCCAATAAGCCCCGCATGGCCCGCCCTTCAACCTGAGCGGAGGCGATGACAGTACAGGAAATGAAAATGCCCGCTCTGCACCGCCACGGGACAGTCGAGCACGACCCGTGGCGCTGTTAACGTGTCAGGCTCCATTACATCCATGCCTTTTCGGGCATGGAGAATTCATGCTGTTTTCAATCGCCGTTATTATTTGGCCGCACGCTGCAACCGTTCTATACAGCGTCTGAATCTGGTTTCCACGCAAAGCTCCAGGGGACACAATGGCATTTTTGTCGCGGGTGGCGGCAGGCGCGATCACGCTGTTTGCACGTTTCATCACCGCTGTACGCGCCGACTGGCAGGGCATCGAGCCGGTTCCCCGTCAGCGCGTCTATTTCGCCAATCATGTGAGCCATGGCGATTTCATCCTGCTATGGACGGTGTTGCCGCCGCGCATGCGCCGGCAGACACGGCCCGTGGCGGGCGCCGATTACTGGCTGAAATCACCCGTCAGGCGCTTCATCGGCCGTGACGTGTTCAATGCGGTGCTGATCGACAGAAACCGGGACACGCGCGCAAGCGACCCCATCGGGCAAATGGCCGATGCGCTGGATGGCGGGGCCTCCCTCATCATCTTTCCCGAAGGCACGCGCAACGAGACCGACGCGCCGCTGCTCTCTTTCAAGAGCGGCATCTACCATCTGGCCAAGGCGCGGCCAGACGTGGATTTCGTTCCGGTGTGGATCGACAATCTGAACCGCGTCATGCCCAAGGGCGAATTCGTGCCCGTACCGCTCATCTGCACGGTCACGTTCGGTGAAGCCATGCGGGTCGGCGATGACGAAACGAAAGAGGCTTTCCTCACCCGGGCGCGCGATGCGCTTCTTTCCCTCTCGGCAACTTCGGAAGGTGACGCGTGATGAGTGAACATCAGATCGACCTTTTGAAACTGCTCGGCGGATTGGCCGGCGTGCTGATTGCGGCATCGCTGGTGGGCTATGTGCTTCAGCGCAAATTCTCGCCCGATGGCTCCAACACGGCCATCGAAAACCTCAACGACCGGGTGAACGCCTGGTGGGTGATGATCATCCTCATGGGCGGCGCGCTCATGTTCGGCCGGGTTGGCGCGATCCTGCTGTTCGCTTTTGCATCATTCGCCGCACTGCGCGAATTCGTAACGCTGACCAACACGCGGCGCGGCGACCACTGGGCGCTCGCCTCGGCCTTCTTCATCTTCCTGCCGCTGCAATATTATCTCATCTATATCGACTGGTACGGCCTCTATTCGATCCTGGTGCCGGTCTATGCGTTCCTTCTTCTGCCCATTGTCTCGGCGGTGCGCGGCGATACGGATCATTTCCTCGTCCGGGTGGCGGAGGTGCAATGGGCGCTGATGATCTGCGTCTTCTGTGTGTCCCACGTGCCCGCGCTCCTCACGCTGGATATCCCCGGCTATGAGGGACGCAATTTGCTTCTGATCGCCTTCCTCGTGGTGGTCGTGCAGTCGAGCGACGTCCTGCAATATGTCTGGGGCAAGCTGCTCGGGCGCACGAAGATCGCGCCCAACCTCTCGCCCTCCAAGACACTGGAAGGTTTGATCGGTGGCGCGCTCAGTGCAACGCTGGTGGGCGCGGGGCTGTTCTGGATGACGCCCTTCACCCCGGTTCAGGCCGGGCTTCTGTCCTTCGTCATCGTGCTTCTGGGCTTTTTCGGCGGGCTCGTCATGTCGGCCATCAAGCGTGATCGCGGCGTGAAGGACTGGGGGCATCTGATCGCCGGGCATGGCGGTTTCATCGACCGGCTGGATTCGGTCATCTTCTCGGCCCCGATCTTCTTCCACCTGGTGCGCTACTGGTGGTCGCTCACATGAGCCCTGCGCTTGCCCGACTGGCGAGATCGAGCGCCGTTCACATGGCGTTCGCGTTTCTCGCCATGGGAAGCTGGGCCGTGTTCGCCAACCGGGGGCACGCAATGCCGCGTCCGCTGGTGGCGGGCATGGTGCAGGGGCTTTTGTCCGCCTGCATCACACTGTTCCTGAAGCGCATCGTGGAGTGGCTGACCAGTCGCTTTTCCGGCCTTGGCGCGCTGGTTCTGCCGCCGCTCATCGCCTGCCTCGTTTCCGCAACGCTTCTGTCCGCGATCCACGCGGCGGCGGGCACACCCGAAATCCTTGCGACGGTCGCCCTGCCGCTGACGGTCGCCACATCCTATGCCGCCCTTTACACCTACACCCTATGGAGCGCCCGACCGTGAGCGATACTGAGAACCGACGTCCGCTGGCCAGCCGCGACACCGGCTGGGCGCACAGCATCACGCGCTGGCTGGCCGCCACATCCATCACTCCGAACCAGATTTCCATGGCGAGCATGGGCTTTGCGGCCCTCGCCGGTCTCGCCCTGTGGCAGGCGGGGTCTGCCGATGGCGTGATGCGGGCAGTGCTTCTCATTCTGGGCGGGCTGTTCGTGCAGTTCCGCCTCCTGTGCAATCTGTTCGATGGCATGGTTGCGGTCGAGGCGGGCAAAAGCGCGCCGGACGGCGCTTTCTGGAACGAGTTTCCCGATCGGGTCGCCGATATCGCGATCCTCGTCGGCGCCGGTTATGGCCTTGGCCTGCCCGCGCTTGGCTGGGCGGCGGCGGGTTTTGCCGTCCTGACGGCTTATGTGCGCGAGCTCGGTCGCGCCTGCGGCCAGCAGGCAGACTTTTCCGGCCCGATGGCCAAGCCACACCGCATGGCGACCATCACGGCGGCGGCCGTGCTGTCGCTCTTCGAGCCGCTCTGGGACGGGCGCGGTGAAGTGTTGACCGTGGCGCTCTGGATCGTGGCCATCGGCGCGGCCTTCACTGCGCTGCGCCGTTCGGCGCGTCTGGTGAAGGCGCTTCGCGGATAGCGCGTTTCGCTTTCAGCTGAAATCCGCACAAATACGAGAGCAGATCGAGCAGCGCGCCGTCACCCCGGTTGAAACCAGGGGTGACGGCATGTCCGTTGTCAGTCCGCCGCGCTCGCCAGCGCATCGCGGCTGGCGGTGAGGAAGATTTCCGCGTTTTTCGACAGTGACGGGCCGAGATAACCGCCCTCCTGGATCAGCGCAGTCGGCAGGCCGAGCCCGACGATCTCGCGCGCCATGGTCGCGAACCCTTCGCCTGTCAGCTTCACCTCCGACAGCGGATCGTCTTCCGCCATGTCGAGGCCGAGCGAAACCACCAGCGCTTCCGTGCCGAAATCCCTGAGCGCCGCGAGCCCTTCGCGGAAGCGCATCAGGATCGTCTCGGTGTCGGAACCGGGCTTCAGGCAAAGATTGAGCGTCGCGCCCTCGCCTTCGCCCTCGCCACGCTCATCCTCATAACCCAGATAATAGGTCGGATAGAGATCCGGGTCCGTGTGCAGCGAACAGACGAAAACGTCACCGCGATCATAGAAGATGTCGAGCGTGCCATTGCCGGTGTGGGTATCGATGTCGAGCACCGCCACCTTGCCGAAATGCGAGCGCAGGCTCTGCGCGGCAATGGCCGCATTGTTGAACAGGCAAAAGCCGTTCGAGGCGTTGGAAAGCGCGTGGTGTCCCGGCGGGCGGCACAGGCCATAGACCATGCGCGCGCCTTCCTTCACCCGTTCGGCGGTTTCAAGCGCCGTCTGCGCCGACCAGTAGACCGCGTTCCACGTGCCTTCCGTCAATGGCACCGACGTGTCGGTCGCCCACCAGCCGAGCTGACCGAAAACGGAGGATGACGGACGCCCCCGGCGCGGGCCGGGATGACAGTTCGGGATCGGCTCCTGATCCGGCGCTTCGGCGCGCCAGCGCTCATAGGCGTCCTTCCAGAAATCCACGTAATCGGGATCGTGCACGGCCTTGATCGGGTCCTCGCCGAAATCGCGCGGGGTCTCGATGGGGAAGGCGTTGCGCCTGAGCATGTCGCGGATGAGGATGGCGCGTTCGGCCTGCTCGGGATGCGGCATGTAGGCCCCGCGCCGGAAATAGCGGGCGGGCGTATGTAACAGCTGACGTTCGTCGAAAATGGCTTTCATTGTCATCCTTCAATATCCGTTGGCTCTGTCGACCACCGTTTCCGGTATCCGTCCTGCCACCACGTCCCTGGCTGCGCGGGCGAGTTGTTCCGCCATGCGCCGGGGTGAGCAGTCGCTTGCCTGATGGGGCGTGACGAGAATGCGCTCATCCGCCCAGAAGGGATGCTCCGCCGGCAGCGGCTCGATGTCGAAGACGTCGAGCGAGGCGGAGGAAAGGCGTCCGCTGTCGAGCGCCTTCAGAAGGTCGGCCTCGATCAGATGTTCCCCGCGCCCAAGCTGGATCAGCGCCGCGGCCACGGGCATGCGATTGAAGAAATCGAGATCGAGAAGGCCGCGCGTCTGCGCGGTCAAAGGCAGTACGTTGATGAGGATGGCGGCCTGCTCGGCAACCCGCTCGGCAGCCCCCTCCCCGCTTTCGAAACGCACACCCGGCATGGCGTCGCGTGGTGCGTTGCGCACGGCCGCAACAACGGGAAACCCCATCGCTGTCACCGCGCGCGCAATGGCGCGGCCCATCAGGCCGAAACCCAGAATGCCGACGGGCGTTTCCCGTGGCGGCTTCATCCTTGCCGAGATCAGCCGCGCCCATTCATGCTTCGCCTCATGCACAATGTGATGGCGCATGTTGCGGTGATGCCAGACCACGTGCCACGCCGCGAAACCGGCCATGACATCGCCCTGATCCTCGTCGCGCACACGCGTCACCAGCGCATCGGCTGGCAGGCTCGGGCAGCTGATGATGCTGTCGACACCGGCGGCGATGGAACTTGCCAGCCGCAGATTTGGATAAGGCAGGAAGGCGTCGTCCGCAGGACGCCAGCACAGCGCGAACCGGATCGTTTCGGGATCGTCGATCTCATGGGGATGGCGCAGCCGGATCGTGTCTGCATGGGGTGCCAGCGCCTCGGCGAAAATCTCCCGAAGATCGTATGCGGCACTGAGAAAGACGCCCTCGATCACGTCCTGCTCAGCCATTGCCGGCCTCTCCCTCGATCGGTTCGACACCGCACCAGTCGGCGATGAAAAGCGCAATCGCGCCCGTCACGCGCTTGATGGAGGACAGGCTGACGCGCTCATCGAAACCGTGAATGTTCTCCGTGATCGGGCCATAGACGAGGCACGGCATACCAGCATAGATCACGAAGACCCGCGCATCGAGATAGCCCGGCGTGACGAAGCTTTTCAGCTCGCTCGATGTGGCCTTGCGATGGGCTTCGGCCAGCGCCTGCTCGGCCTCGGTTCCTTCTTCCAGAACGTAGCCGCGCGCGAAGAACCCGTTCCAGATCACCTCCGGCGGGCGGTTGCCCAGAAACGGATCATCGGCCAGCTCACGCGCCAGATGCGCCTCGATCTGCGCTGCCCGGTCCTTCGGGTCGTCGCCGGGATAGATGGCAATGCGGCAGGAAATCCTGCACCATGCGGCAACGGTGGACGCCCAGTCGCCGCCCTCGATCTTGCCGACATTGAAGTTGATCGGGTGATCGAGTTCCTCGAAATAGGGATAGTTCACCTTTTCGGCGTTCCATTCCTCGGTCAGGCGTTTCAGGCTCTCGATGACGCGGTAGCTCGCTTCGATGGCGTTCGCGCCCGTGCCGGCCTCGCGCACATGCACCGGATGGCCCGACACATTCACCTCGAACCACAAAACGCCGGTGTTGGCCCGCACCAGCATTTCGTCTTCCGGCTCGGGAATGATGGCGGCGTCCGCCGTATAGCCTTCCACCAGACAGGCGAGCGCACCATTGCCGGTGCACTCCTCCTCCACGACGCTCTGCACATGCACTTTTGCCGCCGGCTGCAGGCCGATGCGACGCAGTGCGTCGAGCGCAAAAATATTCGCCGCGATGCCGGCCTTCATGTCGCCGCCGCCGCGCCCATAGAGCCAGTCGCCCACGCGTTTCGGCTCATAGGGCGGCGAAACCTCCCACATATCATGCGGGCCTTCCGGCACCACATCCATATGGCCATTGAGGATCAGCGAACGGCCCTTCTCGACGCGCGGCGCATGCGTGGCGATCACATTGACCGCATCGGAATAATCGACGGCCACGGGCGAGAAACCGGGATGATCCCTGATCTTGTCTTCATCGATGTGAAAGGTCTCAACCGCGTAGCCGCGCGCTTCGAGCGCCTTGTGCACGAATTCCTGAGCGGGCTTTTCCTTGCCGCGCAGCGAGGGGAAACGGATCAGGTCTTCCGTAAAGCCGATCTGCTCTTCAAAACCTTCCTCGACTGCGGCGAGGATCTTCTGTGCCAGTTGTTCGTCCACGTTGGTGGTTCCTGCAGATTAGTATTGAGGATGGTGGGAGATGGTGTGCGCTGCTTCTCCCACCGTTACAGGTCGTGCATCAGCAGAACGTCGAATGCCTGCGCGCGCCATCCCGCCCTCGCCCTTCGACAGGCTCAGGATGAGGGCTGGTGGCGGTGATAGCTGGCTGAGCGTTGGTGTTGGTGTTGGTGTTGGTGAGAACCGGCTCAGGGCTGGTGTTGGAAACGCAAGCGTTGTGCAATCCCCTGTCATAGACACCAGCCTATCCATGCCCCTTCCCTCATCCTGAGCTTGTCGAAGGGCGAGGGAATGGGCACGCACCACGCTGAAGTGAGCTCCTGTCGTCACCGGGCCTACCCCGCTGCCGCCAGCTCCTTCTCGCGGCCGGGAATGGCCTCGATCAGGGTCCGGGTGTAGTCGCTCTGCGGATTGTTGAAGATGGCGTGCGCCGGTCCCATCTCCACCACCTTGCCCTTTTGCATCACCGCGATGCGGTCGCAGATCTGTGCGGCGACCCGCAGATCGTGGGTGATGAAGATCAGGGCCAGGTTCAGCCGCTCCTTCAGATCGGCCAGAAGATCGAGCACCTGCGCCTGGATCGACACGTCGAGCGCGGAAACCGCTTCGTCGGCGATGATGACGCGCGGCTCCAGTGCCAGCGCGCGGGCGATGCCGATGCGCTGGCGCTGGCCACCTGAAAACTCGTGCGGATAGCGGTCGATGGCAAGCGCATCGAGATCCACCAGTTCCAGAAGCTTGACCGCGCGGGCATAGGCTTCCTGTTTGGAAACCCCGTGCGCCATCGGCCCCTCGGCGATGATGCGCCCCACCTTGGAACGCGGGTTCAGCGAGGCGTAGGGATCCTGGAAAATCATCTGGATCGACTTGCGCGCCTCGCGCAGCGCATCGCCGGAAAGCTGCGCCATATCATGACCGGCAAGCTTCACCGTGCCGGAATCCGGCTGCATCAGTCGCACCAGACAGCGCCCGACACTGGACTTTCCAGAACCGGATTCACCCACGATGCCGAGCGTTTCACCTTCGCAGAGCGTGAGGTTCACGTCGTTGACCGCATGCACGACGCGCGGCTTGGAGAAGAACAGGCCGCCACCGGTCACATAGGTCTTGTTGAGCCCCTCCACCTCAAGGATCGGCGTCTTGCCCACGGGTGCTTCGGTCTCTTCGGCCGCAAGTTTCGGGATCGCAGCGATCAGCTTCTGCGTATATTCGTGCTGCGGATTGTCCAGCACCTCGTCAGCGGTTCCCGCCTCGACGATCTTGCCATACTGCATCACGGCCACGCGGTCGGCGATTTCGGCCACCACGCCAAAATCATGGGTGATGAACATCACCGCCATGCCGTGCTTTTCCTGCAGATTGCGGATCAGCTCCAGAATCTGCGCCTGCGTCGTCACGTCGAGGGCAGTGGTCGGCTCGTCGGCGATCAGGATGCGCGGTTCGAGCGCAAGCGCCATGGCGATCATGACGCGCTGGCGCTGGCCGCCCGAAAGCTGGAACGGATAGGCGCGCGCGGCCTTCTGCGGATCGGGAATGCCCACTTCCGTCAGAAGTTCGATGGCGCGGGCAGCGCGTTCCTTCGGCGTAAGCAGACCATGCGCCTCGAACACTTCCGCGATCTGATCTTCCACCCGCATCAGCGGGTTGAGGGCCGACATGGGTTCCTGAAAGATCATGGCGATCTTCTTGCCGCGCAAATCCATCATCTCGGCTTCGGACAGTTTCAGAACATCCGTGCCGTCGAAGATGATCTCGCCGCCGACCGGCCGCACCAGATCGGGCAGCAGGCCCATCGCGGCATTGGCCGACATGGATTTTCCGGAACCCGATTCACCGACAATGCAGAGGATTTCGCCGGGAAACAGATCATAGGTCACATCATCGACGGCGAAGTCGCGGTCGGCGCCTTCCGGCAGCGCGATCTTGAGGTTCTTGATGCTGAGCACTGGGTCTTTCATCGCGCCCTCCTATTTGCCACGCCGCGCAAGGCGGGGATTGAGCGCGTCATTCAGGCCCTCACCGATCAGGTTGAGCGCCAGAACGGTGAGCAGGATGGCAACGCCGGGGAAGAAGGAGAGCCACCAGGCCTGGCGGATGACCGTGCGCGCAGCGCCGATCATGTAGCCCCAGGACATCAGGTTCGGATCACCGAGCCCGAGGAAGGACAGCGAGGATTCCAGCAGGATCGCGGTTGCCACCATCAGCGATGCAAGCACGATGATGGGCGAGATCGTGTTGGGCAGAACCTGCCTGAGAATGATCGTCAGGCTCGTCTGGCCTGAAAGGATCGCCGCTTCCACATATTCGCGTGAGCGCAGCGACAGCACCTCGCCGCGCACAAGACGGGCGACCGGCGGCCAGCTCACAATGGCGATGGCGGCGATGATCGACTGGATCGACGGTTCGAAAATGGCGACCAGAACGATGGCCAGAGCGAAGCTCGGCACGGTCTGGAAGAACTCGGTGAAGCGCATCAGCGCATCATCCGCCCAGCCGCCGAAATAGCCGGCGAGCGCCCCGATCGGAATGCCGATCAGAAGGGCAGCCACTGTCGAGACGAGGCCGACCAGAAGTGAAACCTGTGCACCATAGGCAAGGCCCGAAATGACATTGCGGCCGAGCGCATCGGTGCCCAGCGGATACTGGTCCATGGCGAAAGGCGGCAGGAAGGGCCGCTGCACCATGCGCCAGGGCGACTGCGGGAACAGAAGCGGCGCAAGGATCGCCACGAGAACGACGATGGCGAGGATCGCAAGGCCGATCACGGCGCCGCGATTGCGTGAGAAACGTTTCCAGAAATCAGCCATCATGCCACCCGGATTCTTGGGTCAACGAACCGATAGAGAATGTCGGTGATGAGGTTGAACACGAGCACCATGGCGGCGGACACGAAGAACACGCCAAGAAGCAGATTGTAGTCGCGCTGGGCGAGCGCCTCAAACATCAGGCGTCCGATGCCCGGCCACGCGAAAACGGTTTCGGTCAAAACCGCGCCGCCGACGAGCTGGCCGGCCTGGAGGCCCGCAAGCGTCACCACCGGCAGCATGGCGTTGCGGAAGATGTGGCGGCGCTGGATGATGCCGGATTTCAGGCCCTTGGCGCGCGCCGTCTTCACGAAGTCGAGCTGGCTGACCTCCAGCATGGAGGCGCGCGTCATGCGCATATAGACCGCCATGAAGAACAGGCCGAGCGTGGTGGCAGGCAGGATCAGGTGCTGGCCGATGTCGAGCGCACGGCGGAAGCCGGTGTAGTTCGCGCCGACCGTTTCGTAGCCGAAGCCCGGAAGCCAGTTGAAATAGACGGAGAACAGAAGCACCGCCATCAGCGCGGCCCAGTAGAGCGGGGTCGCGTAGAAGAGCAGCGCCAGCGTGGAGATGGCCGTGTCCGACCATTTGCCGACACGCGCCGAGGCGAGAACGCCGGCTGCGGTGCCGAGCACCAGCGAGATGACGAAGGCCGTCATCGTCAGAAGCAGTGTGGCAGGCAGACGGTCGAGGATCAGGTCCGCGACGGGCATCTGCTGCCGGTAGGAATAGCCGAGATCGAACTGCAGCACGCCCTTCAGGTAAATCCCGAGCTGGGTAAGCAGTGGCTTGTCGAGGCCGAACTGTTCACGCAGCTGGGCGATGAACTTGGCGTCGGCAGCACCCGCTTCGCCCGCCATGACGGCGGCCGGATCGCCGGGGGCGGCGTGGATCAGGAAGAAATTGAGCGTCAGGATGGCGATCAGGATGATCGCCGCCTTGCCCAGGCGCATGAGTATGAAACGTAGCATCGAGCCCCTGCAGGATCAGAATCAAGGCAGGGATGCGCGGACGGTCTGGCCCGCGCATCCGGATCAGGGTGACGGCCTATTTTTCGATATAGGTGTCCTTGAAGCCGTCATTCACGCCGATGGCGGTGGTGACGAGATCCTTCACGTTACAGCGGTAGATGGTCGGGAAACCGAGCTCGAGGAGCCAGGCCACCGGCACGTCGTCCACCAGCTTCTGCTGAACCTCGTCGTAGAGCTTCTGGCGCTCTTCGGCTGTCACGGCCACCGCAGCCTTGGCGAAGAGATCATCGACCTCCGTGTTTTCGTAGCCCTCGACATTGTTCCACTGCGAACCCTTCGCGATGTTCGTGGAAATGTAGCTGCGGGCGACGCCAAGTGCCGGATCACCGTACTGGTAGAGATAGGTGAAGGCCATGTCATAGTCCCACTCGGCCAGCTTCTGGTTCCAGCCGGCCACATCGGTGGAGACGATCTCGACATCGATGCCGACCTCGCCGAGGTTCTGCTTCACGGCTTCGGCCCAGCGCTGCCAGGTCTCGCCATAAGGCAGCGGCAGAAGACGCACGGTCTCGCCGTCATAACCCATCTCTTCGAGCAGGGCCTTGGCCTTCTCCGGATCGTAGTCGTACTGGTTCACGTCATCGGTGTAGAAGCGCGTGGACGAGGAGACCGGACCGGTCGAAACCTTGCCGAGACCGTTCCAGAGCGCATCACGCGCAAAGTTGCGGTCCATGGCGTACATGACGGCCTGGCGGAAGCGCTTGTCGGCGGTCGGGCCTTCGCGGTTGTTCAGCCACATCCACGACAGCGGACCGAAATACTCCCAGCCCTTGTCGGTGATGCAGGTGTTCTCCATGTCGGCGATGCGCTGCACGTCGAAATTCTCGACCGAGCCGCCGGGCAGGATGTCGACCACGCCGGTTTCGTAGGCAACGGCGCGCGAGGCTGCATCCGGGATCACATGCCAGTAGATCTCGTCGAGATACGGCTTGCCGTCCTCATAATAGTCCTCGAACTTGGTGAGCAGGATGTGCGAACCCTTCTCCCATTCCGCGAACTTGAACGGACCGGTGCCGATCGGCGTGTTGTTGGCCGGATTGCTCTTGTACTCCGTGCCTTCATAGATGTGCTTGGGAACCATCGGCATGGTGCCGGCCTCGAAAATGCCGAGGAACGGACCGAAAGGCTGCTTCAGCTTGAAGACGACAGTGGTGTCGTCGGGCGCGGTGATGGATTCCACATGCTCGAGCGACGTGCGCAGGCGCGCATGGGTTTCACGGAGGAACACATCGGCGGAGAACACGACGTCAGCAGAGGTGAAAGGTTCACCGTCATGCCATTTGACGTTGTCATGCAGGTTGAACGTGTAGGTCAGGCCGTCCTCGGAGACTTCCCAGGACTTGGCGAGCTGCGGCATGGGCTGCAGCTTTTCGTCATAGCGCAGAAGGCCTTCATAGATCTGGCCGGCGACCATCTGGGTCGGGCCGTTCTGCACGAGGCCCAGCATCAGGCTCGGCGGTTCGGGCTGGATCACCACATTGGCGCGCCCACCCGTAACGGGCTCGGCGTGCAGCGCGGTTGTAACCATGAAGGCGGCGGCGAGTAGGGTCAGTCGTTTCAGCATGGCTATTGTTCCCCTTCTTGCTGACTGGCGCCGGGCGTTCTCCTTTGCCCGCACCGGAAAATGGATTGGCCTCAGGTAACGAGGTCGGGATAGTGCTTGATGGCAAGGCGCTGGAACGCCTCCCATTGCGGGTCCGGCTTGTTGCCGGCGTGGTGCTTGTCCCACCCTTCGTATTGACGGGCGGTCTTTTCGGCGAGTTCCTCATTCACCCGCACCGGCTTGCCGCCGGAAGACATGATCGCAAGCTGGGCGCGGCAGGCGCGCTCCATGTTGAACATCAGCGCAAACGCCTCGCCCACCGTGCGGCCGCATGTGAGCAGACCGTGATTGCGCAGGATCATCGCATTGCGGTCGCCGAGATCGGCAACGAGCCGCTCGCGCTCGTCCAGATCCAGCGCAATGCCCTCATAGTCGTGGAAGGCGATGCGGTTGTGGAACTGCAGCGACCACTGGTTCAGCGGCAGGATGCCCTCTTCCATGGAGGAGATCGCAACGCCCGCGACCGTATGCGTGTGCAGAACGCAGTGCACGTCAGGGCGCGCGGCATGAACGGCGCTGTGAATGGTGAAGCCGGCCTTGTTGATGCCCGCGCCATAGCTGTCGCGCAGAATGTCGCCATTGATGTCGACGGTAACGAGATTGGAAGCCGTCACCTCGTCAAAGCGCAGGCCAAACGGATTGATCAGAAAGGCGTGCTCGCCTTCATTTTCCGGCGCGCGCGCCGAAATGTGCGTGAAAATGCTGTCGTCAAGATTGTAGTGCGCGACCAGCCGATAGGCGGCGGCCAGCTCGATTCGCTCTTGCGGCTGTTGAATGTCGGTATCGGCGACAAGCTGCGGCTGTGCGCTCATCCAGTTCTCCCTGCTTTCTGTGCGCCTGCGGGCTTTGGCCCTGCCGGCGCCTTGTCTTGCCAACGGACTCCCCTCAGAGCCGTGCAAGAAGCGTCTAGGCAAACACAGGCGGGGGTAAGTGTCAATTGTCGACAATCGTCATTGATGGTGCCATACTCCCAGCCGCGGCTACCCGCCCTGGTGGCAATTGGCAGGGTGGCCTAACCAGATGCACGGACGGTATGCGTGAGCTTGTTCTCGGAAGTTTCAACGACAGATCTGGTGACACAGATCGCCCGGCAGATCACTGCGGCGATTGTCGCCGGCCAGTTGAAGCCGGGCGAACGCCTGACCGAATTGCAGTTATCGCGGGAGTTTGGCACCAGCCGCGCGCCGGTGCGTGAAGCCGCCCGGCTACTGGAAAGCCAGGGGCTCGTCACCTTCTCTCCGAGGCGCGGCTTCTTCGTCCGCACCTTCAACGCCACCGAGATGCGCGACATCTATGAGTTGAGAATCGGTCTGGAGCTTCATGCGGGCTGTCTCGCCGTGGAACGCGCCACCGAAGCCGATATCGCCGGTCTGGAAGCGCAGCTCAGCCTGCTCTACCAGAACCAGAAGGGGAGCCAGGCCTCCCTCGAAACGCAGATGTTCGAGGATTTCACCTTTCACCGCATGCTCTGCAAGGCCGGCGGCAATGCGCGCCTTTTGAAAGTCTATGACGAACTGGCGATGGAAATGCGCGCCGGCATCACGCTGATCGGCAAGCTCTATGACGATCCGCAGCGCATGGCTGAAACGCATGAGCCAATCATGGAAGCGCTCAAGAAGCGCGACGGAGAAGAGCTGCGCGAGGCCCTTCGGTATCACATCGCGGTCGCCCGCGACGAAGTCGTCGCCTTGTTCCATGAAATAGAAAAGGGCGCCTGAAAGCGCCCTCTCCTTTTATGGAATGCGATCAGTTGCGGGCCTTGGCCGTCTCGCCGATCATTCCGTTCAGCTTCTGGGCCAGCGCCTCATCCGTCTGTGCGGACTGGATGATCTGGTTGTACTCATCGACCGAGATGCCGTCGGTCTTCTCCACGGCCTGCTCCATCTGCTGTGTGGCTTCCGCCTGAACCTGCTGCTTGTCATTGTCTGAAGACGCGCCCTGGAAGCGCTTGGTGTATTGCTCCTTCACGTCGCTGACGGCGAGAAACGCGACCGTGAAGGCCTGCAGCTTCTGATCGTCGAACGACTGCGTCTGCGCCTGCGGAGCCGGCGAAGGTGACGGAACCGCATCCTGCGCCATGGCCGGTGAGAACACGGCCGCACTGGCGGTAAAGGCAATTGCGGTGGCGGCAGTGCGCAGCCTGGTGCGAAGAATCATACTGGAACTCCTTCCTTTCGGGTGTCCCTCCACGAGGGACCATGCATGGCCCGACCCCGGGTTCATCCCGGCTGCCACCCTCATGAAGAATGTGGCGAGAAGAAAGAAGACGCCGCACCCGCCAATCAATTCGGATTGCCGGGAAAAACAAAAAATGAGTCTTCTGATGCAACCAAAGAAAAGCCCCGCCGAAGCGGGGCAAATCTTTTTGTTTGGAATGGCGTTCTAGTGACCCGCCGGAGCGGGCTGTATTTGCTGGTCTGGATGATCGTCTTCTTCCTGAACCAGCTGCGCCTTCGAAATGTAGGTGTAGAACATCGGAACCACGAACAGCGTGAACATGGTGCCGATGATCAGGCCGGTGAAGATGACCAGACCCATCGAGTAACGCGCCGCGGCACCCGCACCATCCGCGAGGATGAGCGGCACGACGCCCAGCGCCATGGCGGCGGTGGTCATCAGGATCGGGCGCAGACGCACCTTGGCCGAGGCGATGATCGCCTCATGGCGCGACATTCCATGCTCTTCACGCTGCTGGTTGGCGAACTCCACCATCAGAATGCCGTGCTTGGTGATGAGGCCGATCAGCGTGATGAGGCCCACCTGCGTGTAGATGTTCAACGTCGAAAGGCCGAGGTTGAGCGGCAGGAGCGCGCCGAAGATCGACAGCGGTACGGTCATCAGGATGATGAGCGGATCGCGGAAGCTCTCAAACTGCGCCGCAAGCACCAGATAGATCACCACGATGGCGAGCGAGAAGGCGATCACGATCGTGTTGCCCTGCTCCACCTCCAGCCGCGACTGGCCGGAATATTCGATGAAGAAGCCGTCCGGAATGGTGCTCCGGGCAATGTCTTCGATCACGGCCAGTCCGTCACCTGTCGAAACGCCCGGCACCGGAAGCGCCGAAATCGTCGCGGAGTTGAGCTGGTTGAACTGCTCGATGGCCGCAGCCGCCACATCGGTCGACACGGTGATCACCGCCGAGAGCGGAACCATTTCGCCCGTTGCGCTGCGCACGAAGAAGTCGCCCAGACGCTCCGGGTTGTTCCGGTATTCCTGCGGCACCTGCATGATGATGTCGTAGCTGTTGGAATCGCGGTCGAACTGCGCGACCGATCCGCTGCCGACAAGCAGGCTGAGCGTGCTGCCGATGTCGCTCACCGGAAGGTTGAGCGCGGCCGCGCGATCACGGTCCACCGTCACGACAACCTGCTGCGCATCGTAGGCGAGCGAGTTCTGCACGACGATGAAGCGGCCCGAAGCCTCGGCTTCCGCCTTGATCTTCTCGGCAACTTCGTAGACGCGGGACGAGTCGTCGGTCGACTGGATGACGAGCGAGATCGGCAGGCCACCACCCGCGCCGGGAAGCGAAGGCGGTGCGAAGACCAGAGCCTGAACGCCGGCGATGCCGGAAAGCCGCTGCTGGATATCCTGCTGGATTTCCTTCTGCGACCGTTCACGGTCGGCCCAGTCCTTGAACGCCCAGAGCGCGATGCCCGAATTGGTCTGTCCGCCAATGCCGACAATCGAGAAGTTGGCCTTGAGTTCGGGCAGATCCTTGGTCAGCTCACGCATCTGGTCGGTGTAGAGCGTGGTGTAATCGCTCGTCGCGTAAGGAGGCGCAGTGACCAGCGAGAACAGAGCGCCTTCATCTTCTTCCGGCGCAAGTTCGCTGGACGTGTTCATGAACATGAACCCGCTGAGCCCGACGAGAACCAGCACCACCAGAACGGTGATCGGGCGATAGTTGAGCGACCCCTTGACGATCCTCTCATAGAAGTTCGCCAGCCGGTCAAACGTGCTGTCGACGATCTTCTGGAAGCGGCTGTGGTTGCCGCGCTTCAGAATGCGCGCCGACATCATCGGCGTGATCGTCAGCGCGACGATGCCCGAGATCACCACCGCACCCGCCAGCGTCATGGCGAATTCGCGGAACAGCGAGCCGGTCAGACCGCCGATGAAGGTGAGCGGTGCGAACACGGCTGCCAGCGTGATGGTCATGGCGATGACCGGGCCGGTGATCTCCTTCATGCCGACAAAGGCGGCGCGGCGGGGCGAAAGCCCCTCCTCGATGTGACGGTGGATGTTCTCCACCACGACGATGGCGTCATCCACCACCAGACCGATGGCCAGAACCATGGCCAGCAGCGACAGAAGGTTGATCGAGTAACCGAGCGCGAACAGCACGAAACACACGCCGATCAGCGAAAGCGGGATCGTGATGATCGGCATGAGAACGGAGCGGAACGAGCCGAGGAACAGAAGAACGATGACGATAACGATCAGCACCGCTTCCATGATCGTCTTGAACACTTCCTCGATGGACGCGCTGATGGAATCGGTCGCATCATAGAGGACTTCAATGGTCATGCCCTCGGGCAGGCTGTCCTGAATGGACGGCAGTTCGGTGAGCACCGCTGCCGACACGTCGAGCGGGTTTGCGCTCGGCGACGGGAAGACGCCGATAAAGGTGCCCGGCTGCCCGTTGAAGTTCACGCGCGTGTCGGTGCTTTCGGCTGCCAGCTCCACATCCGCGACATCACGCAGGCGAACGACCTCGTCACCGACGGCCTTGAGCGGCATCGCGCCAAAGGCTTCCGGCGTCTGAAGCGTGGATTCCATCTGGATGGCGTAGGAGACGTAGTCATTCTCCGTCTTGCCGGGAGCGGCAAGGAAGTTCGACGCGCGAATGCCGGCCAGCACTTCAGCCGCCGTCAGCTTGCGCGCCGCAAGGCGCACGGGATCGATCCACACGCGCATCGAGTATTCCGCCGCACCCATGACCTGAACCTCGGCGACGCCGGGGATCGTGGACATGCGCGGACGGATGACGCGTTCAATATATTCGGTGAGCTGCTCGCTCGTCATGTTCGGGTTCTGCATCGCCAGATACATGGTGGCGAACTGCATGCCCGTTCCCTTGACGATGGTCGGGTCCTTGGCGTCCGGCGGCAGATCGCTGCGCACCTCCTGCACCTTGGACATGACCTCGGTCAGCGCGACGTCGGGATCCGATCCGAGGCGCATCTTCACGCTGATCGTGCTGGCGGACGGACGGCTCTGAGAGGTGACATAGTCAACATTCTCGGTCGTCGCGACCGCACGCGCGATCGGGGCCGTGATGAAGCCCTGAATCAGATCGGCGCTCGCGCCGGGATAAATCGTGGTGACGGTGATAACCGTCTCCTCAACCTCCGGGTACTGACGCACCTGGAGATTGAACAGGCCCTGGAAGCCAAGCAACAGGATCATGAGGCCGAGAACGGTCGAAAGGACCGGTCGGCGTATGAAGATGTCAGAAAAACTCATTTGTCCGCTGCCTCTTCAGCCTTGCTGTCTTCGGCGTTGGTGTCTTCGGTCGCGGCGTTCTGAGCGCCCGGGGTGCCAGGGGCGCCAGGGTTGATCTGGTTGTCGATCTTTACCGGCGTTCCGTTGGAGAGACGGTTCTGGCCTGCGGTCACGATGATGTCGCCCGGCTCGACGCCGGAGCTGATCTCGATACGGTCGCCGGAGCGACGGCCAACCTTGACGAAGACCTGGCGGGTCTCCAGTTTCTCTTCATCGCCTTCCCCGGCGTCCTTCGGCTTGCGAACCGCGTACACGTAATCGCCGTAGAGGCTGGTGACGACGGCCGTCTGCGGCAGCGAAATGACGCCGTCTTCTTCCGGCAGGATCACGCCAACCTGAACGAACTGGCCGGGGGTGAGCTTGCCAGCGGTGTTGTCGATGCGGGCGCGCACCGAAACGAGGCGGCTCGACGGGTCAACCTTGGGATCGATACCGGTGATCGTGCCTTCAAACACGTCATTGCCGGAGTTCAGCCACAGGCGAACCGGCTGACCGATCTTCAGAAGGCCAAGGCGCTGCTCTGGAACGGTGAAGTCGGCGCGCATGGTCTCGGTGTCCTGCAGCGTGGCGACAATCGTGCCCGGCGAAAGATACTGACCGCGATCAACGCGCGGGATGCCGATCGTGCCGCTGAAAGGCGCGCGAAGCTGGCGCTGCTGCACCACGGCTTCTGCCTTCTCCACCTGTGCGGCGGATGCCTGGGCGGCGGCTTCGGCATTGTCCAGCGAAGCGCCGGAGCTGACACCACGGCTGCGCAGTTCGCGGGCGCGGTCGAGCGCCTGCTTGTCGAGGGCGGCCTGCGTGCGCGAGGCGCTTAAGTCGGCCTGCTGCACATTGTCCTCGAGCTGCAGAAGGATCTGGTCCTTCTCCACCTGCTGGTTTGCCTCGAAGAGAATGTCGGTGACGATGCCCGTGGTCTCCACGGTCAGGTCTACACCCTGATTGGCATTAACCGTGCCAATGGCTTCAATGCTGGGCGTCCATCTCGCCTCTTCCGCTTCGACGGTGGAAACCGTCACGGTGGGAACGGGCATGTTCGCGAAGAACTGCTCGATCGCCTGATCTCGGAACATGTTGAAGCCGACTATTCCGCCTGCGAGAACCGCAAGCAGGACAATGGCAATAAGAAGACGCTTGATCATGTCGTCGGCCCCCGAAGGCGTATCTGAAAAATAATGGTTCGCTTACATAAGAATGGCGGAGATAGCGACGTTGCTGTTCACCCACAAGTGGGGATGGTCACGATCCTGGCTTGCAAACTGCGGCGCATTTACTGTACCGTCTGGACGGTATTGTCAAGACACAGGATAATTGTTGTGGCCAGAACAGGCTCAGGGGCGCGGGAGAAGATCCTGGCGGCGGCGGCGGAGATTGTCCGTGAGGCCGGCGCCGGGAACATGTCGCTCGACGCGGTCGCAGCGCGGGCAGGCGTTTCCAAGGGCGGCCTGCTCTATCATTTTTCCAGCAAGGCGAAGCTGTTCGAAGCCATGGTGGAAGAGTTCGTTTCCGAAGAATATGAGCGCTTTCAGGAGCGCCAGAAGCATCACGAAGGCGGCGCCAATGGCGGCGTCCATGCCTATCTCGATCTCTTTGTCGATGACCGCAAGAAGTGCCAGCCGCCGCCCTCCGGCCTGCTGGCCGCCCTTGCCGAGAACCCGGATTTTCTAAAACCGGTTCAGGCCTATGAGCGTGAGATTCTGGACCAGATGCGAGCCACGGCAAGCGACCCCGCGCTGGCCGTCATCACCCTTCTCGTCGTGCATGGCGTGCGGGCGATGGAGCTGCTTTCCATCAACGTGGTGAACAATCAGGAAATTTCCGAAACGGTCGCCGCCCTGCGCGGCATGCTCGACGGCCAGACGCCACAGCCAGCCTGAGTCGTTTTCAGTTTCGTCAGGCGCTTTGCCGCGCTCCCACTGCCGCGCGCGTGCCATGGCTGCGGTCTGCAAACCGTGGGATCGGCTCCTGCAAATGCTGTAAAGCGCTGACCGGTTCGCCGGCGATGCGCCGGACAAGAAGCCGCCCCAGCAATTCGCCCGCCTCTGCAATGTCCTCATAGACGGCATCCACGCGTGGACGCACCTCGTCATAGAGCTGCGAGGTCTGCTTGACGACGAGGTCGAAGTCCTCGCCCACCTTCAGCCCCCGGTCGCTCAACGCCGCCATGATGGAGAGCGCCGAGACCTCGCCCGCGCACACCACACCGTCAGGCGGAGCGGGCTGTTCAAGCCGCCAGCCCAGCCACGCGTAGAGATCGGCCGCACTGCTGTCGAGATTGATCTCGGCGGGCAGCTCCCATTCGACACCGTTTTCGGCAGCGGCGGCAAGAAAGCCGTCGCGCAGATATCGGTGAAAGGTGAAGCGCTGCGGCGGCAGGATCAGCGCGAGGCGTCGCCTGCCCTTCGCGACAAGACGCTCCACCGCCATGCGGGCAAAGCCCGCATTGTCGTAATCGACGAAGGCGTGCTCGATCCCAAGATCGGTGCGCCCATGGGAGACGAACGGAAAATCGTTTTCGACCAGCAGCTTTACGCGCGGGTCATCCGGTTCGGTACGCGAGAAGACGACGCCATCCGCCGTGCGGTTGCGCAGGATGTATTCGATCGGATCGAGCGTGGGCGCTTCGGCGAAATGCGGCGTGATCACCAGATGATACTGCGTATCGCGCAGGGCACGTGTGAGACCGCTGATCATGGAAGTGGAGAAGCCAAGCAGCTCGTCATGAGGGTCGAGCACGAAGCTGATGACATTGGTGCGGCCCGTGCGCAGATGGCGTGCCGCACGGTCTGGCTGATAGCCGATCTCGCGCGCCACGCGCTGAACGCGCTGGCGCGTCTCAAGCGCGATCTGCGGCGCGTCGAGCAGCGCCCGCGAAACCGTGGTGACGGCAAGCCCGGTAATCTCTGCGATGGTGCGCAGCGTCGGTCGGTCGGATCGGCGCGCCATGTCAGGCTCCGCCGGCAGACGTCATCCAGCCCCCGGACGCGTCTGAATTTCTGATTTTGTTCATTTCAATCGATATAAATCGGATCATTTGCGCTCGAGGCGCGACCTGCCTGTTGTGATTTCGTTTTGAGTTTCAACGTTCTACCTCCTTCCGCCAATCAGACAAGAAACTGATTGACCTTCCCCGGATTTATAACGTTATAAATATATAGATCGCAGAGGAGCAAGCGATCCCATTGGGAGGAGTATCATGATCATTCGCAAATTCGCCGCGCTTGCGGCGGGAGCAGCCGTTCTTTCCCTCACCGCTGGCAGTGCCATGGCCGAAGACAATGTCGAGGTTCTGCACTGGTGGACTTCGGGTGGCGAGGCAGCCGCGTTGAACGTGCTCAAGGAAGATCTGGAATCCAAGGGCGTGACCTGGCAGGACATGCCGGTGGCCGGCGGCGGCGGTGAAGCCGCGATGACCGCCCTGCGCGCCCGCGTGACCGCCGGCAACGCGCCGACTGCCGTGCAGATGCTCGGGTTCGACATTCTCGACTGGGCCGAACAGGGCGTGGTCGGCAATCTCAACGACGTCGCCGAAGAAGAGGGCTGGGCCGAAGTGGTTCCCGCCGCCCTTCAGAATTTCTCCAAATATGATGGCAACTGGATTGCCTCGCCGGTCAACGTCCATTCAACCAACTGGGTTTGGATCAACAAGGCCGCGCTCGATGCTGCCGGCGGCAAGGCCCCGGAAACCTGGGAAGAGCTCGTGGCCGTGCTCGACAAGATGAAGGAGAACGGCATCACCCCGCTCGCCCATGGCGGTCAGCCCTGGCAGGACGCCACGGTGTTCGAGGCGGTGGTGCTTTCTCTGGGCAACGACTTCTACAAGTCTGCCCTCAACGATCTTGATCCCGAGGCGCTTGGCTCCGACAAGATGAAGGAAGCCTTCGACCGCATGGCCACGCTGCGCACCTATGTGGACGACAATTTCTCCGGTCGCGACTGGAACCTGGCCTCCGCCATGGTGATCGAGGGCACCGGCGGCATGCAGATGATGGGCGACTGGGCCAAGGGCGAATTCCTCAAGGCCGGCAAGAAGCCGGGCGAGGACTTCGTCTGCATCCGCTTCCCCGGCACGCAGGGTTCCGTGACCTTCAACTCCGACCAGTTCGTCATGTTCCAGGTGGGTGAAGACAAGCAGAAGGCCCAGAAGATGATGGCGTCTTCCGTCATGAACCCGGAATTCCAGTCCGCCTTCAATGTGGTGAAGGGCTCGGTTCCCGCACGCACCGACGTGCCCAACGAGGCCTTTGACGATTGCGGCAAGAAGGGCATGGCCGATCTTGCGGAAGCCAATGCCAGCGGTTCGCTGTTCGGCTCCATGGCCCATGGTCATGGCGCGCCGGCTGCGGTGAAGAACGCGGTAAACGATGTGGTCACGCAGCACTTCAACGGTGACCTCACATCGGAAGAAGCAGTCGAAGAGCTTCAGAACGCCGTCGCTGCCGCACAGTAAAACAGGCCAGTGCAACGCATCGTCAGGCGGGGTCTTCGCTCCGCCTGGCTGATCCGGCTGCCGCGCCGCACCGTTCAACGGGAAGCCCCGCATGAACCGCAATCGCCTGCAGGAGATCATTCCGCGCCTGGTGCTCAGTCCGAGCATGGCGCTGATCCTGATCTTCGTCTACGCCTTCATTCTCTACACCTTCTACCTGTCGATGACCGACTCGCGCATGCTGCCGTCCTACGGCTTTGTCGGTTTCGAAAACTACGAGAAATTATGGAACTTACGCCACTGGTGGCGGGCGCTCACCAATCTGGCGATCTTCGGCACTCTTTATATAGTGATCTGCTCGGTGCTCGGTCTGTTCCTGGCGATCCTGCTCGACCAGAAAATCCGCGGCGAAGGCTTCCTGCGTCCCATATATCTCTATCCGATGGCGCTCTCCTTCATCGTCACCGGCACGGCCTGGAAATGGTTTCTCGATCCGGGCATCGGTCTTGAGAACACCATGCATCAATGGGGCTGGGCGAGTTTCGAGTTCGCCTGGATCAAGGACCGGACACTGGCCATCTACACGGTGGTGATCGCCGCTGTCTGGCAATCCTCCGGTTTTGTCATGGCCATGTTCCTTGCGGGCCTGCGCGGTGTCGACAGCGAGATCATCAAGGCCGCTCAGATGGACGGCGCGTCGAACGTCACCATCTATCGCCGCATCATCATCCCCATGATGCGCCCCGTCTTTCTTTCCGCCTTCGTGGTGCTCGCGCATCTGGCGATCAAGTCCTACGATCTGGTCGTGGCGCTCACAGGCGGCGGCCCCGGTCAGGCGACCGAACTGCCGGCAACCTTCATGTATTCCTACACCTTCACCCGCAACCAGATGGGCATTGGCGCATCGTCGGCCATCATCATGCTGGTGATGATCTTCTCGATCATCATTCCCTATCTCTATTCCGAGCTGAAACCGGGGAGGCAAAGATGAGCGCCGGGAAAACCGTTGGCGTCAGCGGCAACAGGCTTGCCCGCGCCCTGCTTTACTCCGTGCTGATCGTCTTCGCGGTCTATTATCTCCTGCCGCTCTACGTGATGCTGGTCAATTCGGTGAAGCCGCTGGACGAGATCCGTCAGGGCAACATGCTTGCGCTGCCGGACGTCTTTACGCTCGAGCCATGGGCCAGAGCCTGGTCGAGCGCGCAGATTGGGGTGCAGCCGACCGGGCTGAAACCCTATTTCTTCAACTCCATCCTGATGGTCGTTCCGGCAGTGGCCATCTCCACCGTTCTGGGCGCGCTCAACGGTTATGTGCTCACCAAATGGCGCTTCCGGGGTGACGACATCGTCTTCGGGCTCATCCTTCTGTCCTGCTTCATCCCGTTCCAGATCGCGCTCATTCCCGCAGCGCGCATTCTGGGCATGCTGGGCATTGCCGGCACGACGCAGGGGCTGGTTCTCATCCACGTGGTCTACGGGCTGGGCTTCACCACGCTCTTCTTCCGCAACTACTACGCCGCCTTCCCCACCGAGCTGGTACGCGCGGCGCAGATCGACGGCGCTGGCTTCTTCCAGATCTTCCGGCGCATTCTCCTGCCGTCCTCCGCGCCGATCATCGTCGTCACGGTGATCTGGCAGTTCACGAACATCTGGAACGACTTCCTGTTTGGCGTGTCGTTTGGCGATTTCGACTCCCAGCCGATGACGGTGGCGCTCAACAATCTGGTGTCCTCGTCGGGCGGCGTGAAGGAGTACAACGTCCATTTCGCCGGCGCGATCCTCGCCGCACTCCCCACGCTCGTCGTCTACATTGTCTCCGGACGCTATTTCGTGCGCGGCCTCATGGCCGGCGCCGTCAAAGGATAAGCCATGGCCTTTCTCAAGATCGACAATCTCAGGAAATCCTTCGGCAAGGTCGATGTGCTCAAGGGCATCGATCTGGAGATCGAGGAAGGCGGGTTTCTGGTTCTCGTCGGCCCGTCCGGCTGCGGCAAGTCCACCCTGCTCAACACCATTGCCGGGCTCGAGCCCATCACCAGCGGTTCGATCAGCATCAATGGCAAGGTGGTCAACGACCTGCACCCCTCGCAGCGCGACATCGCCATGGTGTTCCAGTCCTACGCGCTCTACCCCAACATGACGGTGGCCGAAAACATCGGCTTTGGCATGGAAATCCGCGGCGTCCCCAAGGCGGAGCGCGATGCGGCCATCGCCAAAGTGGCCGAGACGCTGCAGATCGGCGCGCTGCTCAACCGCAAGCCGAGCCAGCTTTCCGGCGGCCAGCGCCAGCGTGTCGCCATGGGCCGCGCGCTGGTGCGCGATCCGATGGTGTTCCTGTTCGATGAGCCGCTTTCCAATCTCGACGCCAAGCTCCGGGTCGACATGCGCACCGAGATCAAGCGCCTGCATCAGCGCATGGGCACCACCATCGTCTATGTCACGCATGACCAGATCGAGGCGATGACGCTGGCCACCAAAATTGCCGTGCTCAAGGACGGCGTTCTGCAGCAATTCGGCACGCCGGCTGAAATCTACAACACGCCCAACAACCTCTTCGTCGCCGATTTCATGGGCTCGCCTTCCATGAACCTCATCCCCGCAAAGGTGAAGGCCAGCGGCGGAGATGTGGCCATCATGATGGAGCGCGACGAGGGCGAGCCACTTGCCCTGCCCTTCGCCGGCGCCAATGGCGCGCTTGCCGGACGCGACGGTCAGAACGTGGTGTTCGGCATCCGGCCCGAAGCGCTGACCGATCCGGACAGCGCCGACCGCAATGCGCGCCATGTGAGCGAACTCGACTGCGACATCGAGGTGATCGAGCCGGCCGGCTCCGACACATTCGCCGTCACGCGGCTCGGTGGCCGTGAGATCGTCGCGCGGCTTCGCGCCGACGCACCCATTTCGGCCGGGCAGACAGCCCGCCTCGCCTTCAATCTCGACAAGGCGCTGCTGTTCGACCCGGAAACCGAAGCGCGGATCGTTTAAGATGCTTATCCGTTGCGGAAGGCGTAGCTGTAGCCATTGATGGCCGGCACGCCGCCCAGATGCGCGTAAAGCACTTTCGAGCCTTCGGGAAAGTAGCCCTTCTTCACGAGGTCGATCATGCCCTGCATGGATTTGCCCTCATAGACCGGATCGGTGATCATGCCCTCCAGCCGCGCGCAGAGGCGGATCGCCTCCTTCGTTTCTTCCGAAGGCACGCCATAGGCGGGATACGCATAGTCCTCCACCAGAACCAGATCGTCATCTTCGATCTCACGGCCGAGTTCCACCAGCTTCGCCGTGTTGCGCGCAATCTCCAGCACCTGGGCGCGCGTCTGGTCCGGTGTGCCCGAGGCGTCGATGCCGATCACATTGCGGGCGCGGCCATCGGCGGCAAACCCGACCAGCATGCCGGCATGGGTGGAGCCCGTCACCGTGCACACGACAATATAGTCGAAGGTGAAGCCGAGTTCGGCCTCCTGCGCGCGCACCTCTTCGGCAAAGCTCACATAGCCAAGCCCGCCATATTTGTGCACCGATGCGCCGGCGGGGATCGGATAGGGCCTGCCGCCCTTTGCCTCCACGTCCTTCAGGGCGTCTTCCCAGCTTTGCCGGATGCCGATGTCGAACCCCTCATCCACCATCTGCACATCCGCGCCCATCACGCGGCTTAAGAGAATGTTGCCCACGCGGTCGTAGACGGCGTCTTCGTGCGGCACCCAGCTTTCCTGCACCAGCCGGCACTTGAAGCCGATCCGTGCAGCCGTGGCGGCAACCATGCGCGTGTGGTTCGACTGCACACCGCCGATGGAAACCAGCGTGTCCGCGCCAGAGGCGATGGCGTCGGGCACGATGTACTCCAGCTTGCGCAGCTTGTTGCCGCCGAAGGCGAGGCCCGAATTGCAGTCCTCCCGTTTTGCATAAAGCGCAACCCCGCCGCCCAGATGCGCCGACAGGCGCTCCAGCTTTTCGATATGGGTGGGACCGAAGGTGAGCGGGTAGCGCTCGAATTTTTCCAGCATGGCAGACCTTTCCAGAAGTTGGATCGTGGCGGAAAGGCTAGCCAAAAACGGAAGAAAGGTGCTTCCATAGTTTCACGAGGTTTGAAGCAGGAAAGCGGCAGAAGTTCCGCCTTATGCTTCAAGCCGCAAAAGTTGCGGAGGAGATATGCAAGAACCTTCCATGGGCACAGAGTTGGACCGCACCGACATGCGCATTCTGCGCCATCTTCAGCGAGACGGGCGGTTGAGCAATGCTGATCTGGCAAAGCGCGTTGGCGTCAGCGCGGCCACCTGCCATCGCCGCACCGAGCGGCTGTTCAGGGATGGCTATGTTCGCGGCGTCCACGCCTCAATCGCGCCTGAGCATGTCGGGCGCGGCGCGCTGGTCATGGTCGGTGTGGTGCTCGACCGTTCAACGCCGGAGAGCTTCTCCGCGTTTGAAGCCGCCATCCGCGAACTGCCCTTCATCCTCGACTGCCATCTGGTCGCCGGGGATTTTGACTACTTCCTCAAGATAAGAGTGCGCGACATGGCTGATTTCAACAGGCTGCACGGCAGCCAGCTGATCGCGCTGCCCGGCGTCCGCCAGACCCGCACCTTCTTCGTGATGAAAGAGGTGGTGGACGGCGCAGCGCTCGATTTCTGAGCGCCGCGCCGTCCCCGTCATTTCAGCCGCGTCAGAAGTCCCGCCATCAGCTGTGCGCGTTCGACAAGGCTGTCGATCTGGATGTGTTCGCCAAGCGTGTGCAGGCCCGCGCCGCGCACGCCGATGGAATCGAGCGTCGGTATGCCGAGCGCGCCGGTGAAATTGCCATCGGAGCCGCCGCCGGCGCTGGCATGGGTCAGGTCGAAGCCGATCTCATCGGCAACGCCGCGCGCGACGTCGTAGACGGCCATGGTTCCGGCGTCCGGCTCCCAGACGGGGCGGGTCACGCCGCGCGTCACCTCGATCACCACATCGTTCTCCTCGCCCGAAAGCGCGAGCATCCGCTCGATGCCGCGGTCGAGATCGGCCTGACGCTTGGCCATGGAAAGCACTTCCGCATCGCAGAAGGACGAGACGCAGTTGACCCACTGGCCCGCATGAACCACGCCCACCGAGAAGGTGCAGTCGTCGCCGGTCATGCTCTCGATTTCGAGTATCTTGCGCGCCATGGCGGTTATGGCCGAACGGCCATCCTTGAGCGCCCAGCCGGCATGGCTCGGGCGGCCCGACGTTTTCACATTGTAGCGGGCGATGGCGTAGCGGCCGGTCACGGCCCCGCCATCCTCGCGCGCGGGTTCGGGCACCAGAACGATCCTGTTCTTGCGCGCCTCCATCTCGATCAGCTCGCGTGTCGAAGGCGTGCCCACCTCTTCGTCGGGCGTGAACAGCACCGTGATCGGCAACGGGGTTTCGATGCCGGCGAGAATGAGCTGTCGGATCGCCTCGATGCTCACATAGTTGCCGCCCTTCATGTCCTGAATGCCGGGGCCGTAGCAGCGGCCATCCTCGATGCGCCAGGGGTTCTTCTCCAGCGTGCCGATGGGATGAACCGTGTCGAGATGGCCGGAGATCAGAATGCCAGGCTTGCCGAAGTCCCGGTGCGGAAAGCGCGCGCGCACCGAACCGCCAAAACCCATGCGGCCGGGAATGCGCTCGATCTCCGCGCCCACAGCGGCAAGCTCATAGGCGGCGAGGTCCATCATGCGGTCCACCGCAGCCGCGTCGAATGTCGGGCTCTCGCAGAGAATCCAGGGTTTGAGCCCGGCCAGCATGGTGTCCGTGTCGAATGGCAGGTTCTTGAAATTCATGGTCTGTATCCTGAACTGGAGCAATTACGGGAAAAGTGGAAACGGGTTTCGTTCGGAATTGCGCAAAAACAATGGGTTGGAGCGTTTTCGCATTTCAGCGAAAACGCTCATATGGCTGGCTCAGAGCGGAAGGCGCTTTTCGACGATGCGGGCCATGATGCTCGCACCCACGGGCAGAATCCCGTCATCGAGAATGAAACCCGGATTGTGAACGGGGATCGAGCCCTTGTGGCCAAGCGTGCAATAGGCCCCGGGAACCGCTTTCAGCATGTCGGCGAAATCCTCGCTGCCCGTGACCAGCTCCCTGGTGATGGTCGCGTTGTCCTGGCCGACAATCTCGGCCGCCGCTTCCCGATAGGCTTCGGAAAGGTCGGCGTCGTTCATCAGTACATCGAAGACGGGGCGCAGGTCCGGAACGATTTCCACGTCGTAGCTCGTGGCAAAACCGGCGCAGAGCTTTTCCACCCGCTCATGGATCAGGTCGCGCACCTCGTCGGAGAAATAGCGGATGGTGCCCGAGATCACCGCCTTGTCCGGCACCACATTATAGGCCGAGCCGGAATGGATCTGCGTGACCGAGAGCACGGCGGGCTGCGTCGGCTGCACATTGCGGCTGACGATGGATTGCAGGCTCTGCACCAGCGCCGTGGCAATGACGATGGGATCGCGTGCATGATGGGGCATCGCGCCATGGCTGCCGACGCCGTTGATGGTGATGTCGAAGAAGGTCGCGCCGGCCATCGCCGGTCCCGGCTTGACGCCGAATTTGTTCGGCTCCGCGAGCGGGTTGTTGTGCATGCCATAGACTTCGTCGCAGGGAAACTTGTCGAACAGCCCGTCGGCCAACATGGCGCGCGCGCCGCCAAGCCCCTCCTCCGCCGGCTGGAAGATCATGATCGCACGGCCGGCAAAGTCGCGCGTTTCAGCCAGATAGCGCGCCGCGCCCAAAAGCATGGTGGTGTGGCTGTCATGCCCGCAGCCATGAAACGCGCCGGGGTTTTTCGAGGCGTAGGGAAGATTGGTCAGCTCATCCATGGGAAGCGCATCCATGTCGGCACGCAGGCCAATGGTGCGGTCGCCTTCCTTCTTGCCCTTGATGACGCCGATAACCCCGGTCTTGCCGAGCCCGGTGTGAACTTCGTCCACGCCCCACTTCTTCAAAAGCTCCGCCACGATGCCCGATGTGCGGACTTCCTCGAAGCCGATTTCGGGGTGCTGGTGGAAGTCGCGGCGGATCTCCGTCAGCTCATCTGAGTAATCAGCGATTTTCGGCAAAACGGGCATTTTTTCTCCAAACTGACGCTTTTCACGTCAAACGGTCTGCAATTCTCTGAAATTGGCGAAATCCCACTGACGCCCGGGTGCTGCCTCGATCAGCGCGCGGGTGTAGGCGTGTCTGGGGGCGGAAAGCACATTGGCGGCGCTGTCATGTTCGACCACGCGCCCATGCTGCATCACAACCACCTCGTCGCAGATCTGGGCGGCAACGCGCAGATCGTGGGTGATGAAAAGAATGGCGATGCCGAGTTTCTGCTGAAGCTCGTCCAGAAGGTCGAGCACCTGCGCCTGAACGGAAACATCGAGCGCGGAAACCGCCTCATCGGCCACCAGCACATCCGGCTCCATGGCAATGGCGCGCGCGATGGCGACGCGCTGGCGCTGCCCGCCGGAAAACTGGTGCGGATAGCGGTCGATGGCGTCATCGGGCAGACCAACGAGTTTCAGGAGTTCACGCGCCCGCGAAAGTGCTGCCTTGCGCTCCGTTCCCATATTGAGCGGTCCCTCGACGAGGCTGCGCCCGATGGTCCATCGCGGGTTCAGCGAGCGGAAGGGATCCTGAAAGACGATCTGGATGTGACGGCGCAGCGGCTGAAGCGCACGGCGTGAAAGCGTGGCGATCTCATGGTCGGCAACGCGGATCTCGCCCTCCGTCGGATCGATCAGCCGCATGATGCAGCGCGCGACGGTGGATTTTCCCGAGCCGCTTTCGCCGACAATACCGAGCGTGCGCCCGCGCGGAATGGCGAAGTTCACATCGGTGGCCGCCTTTGTGGGTTCGCTGCGTTTGAACACGCCATGCGCGCCATAAACCTTCTGCAGCCCGCTTACTGAGAGAACCGCTTCCCCGCCGGGCGCATCGCGCGCGGCGCGCGGGGTGAGGCTCGGCACGGCCTGAAGAAGCTCGCGCGTGTATTCCTCCTGCGGGTGGCGCAGCAATTGCTCGACCGGGGCCTGTTCGACGATCTTGCCAAGCTTCATCACGTGAACGGTGTCGGCAATCTCGGCCACCACGCCCATATCATGCGTGATGAAGAGAACGGCGGTGCCGTGCTTTTCCTGGAGCTCGGCGATGAGGGTCAGGATCTGCTGCTGCGTCGTCACGTCGAGCGCGGTGGTCGGCTCGTCGGCGATCAGAAGCTGCGGCTCGAGGATCAGCGCCATGGCGATCATGATGCGCTGGCGCTGGCCGCCGGAAAGCTGGTGCGGATAGGACCGGTAGATGCGTTCGACATCGGGCAGATGCACCTGGTTCATGATGTCGAGCACACGCGCCTTCTTCTCCTTCGCGGAGAGCCTGGTGTGCGTGTTGAGCACTTCCTCGATCTGGTCGCCAACCCGGATAACCGGGTTAAGCGCAGTCATGGGCTCCTGAAAGATCATCGAGATCTTCTGCGCGCGCATGTCGCGCATCGCCTGCGGGCCAAGATCGAGCAGGTTCTTGCCTTCAAGCCCGATCCGCCCGCCGGTGGCTACAAGCGCGCCCTTGGGCAAAAGCCCCATGACGGAGAGCGATGTGACCGATTTTCCCGAACCGGACTCCCCGACAAGACAGACCGTCTCGCCCTGCCGGATTTTCAGCGACACATGGTCGAGAACGGGCGCCGCCGTTTCGTTTCCGGCAAGGCGGACCGTCAGTTCCTCGATCTCCAGAACATTCGGCGCGTCATCGAAATTGCGGGTCTTGAATTTCATGGTCACCCCTCCCGCTTCTTGAGACGCGGATCCAGCATGTCGCGTGCGGTGTCGCCCAGAAGGTTGATCGACAGAATGCACAGCGAGAGCATCAGGCCCGGCCAGAAGATGAGCGACGGCTTGAGCTGGAAGTAGACACGGCCCTCGGCCATGATGTTGCCCCAGGTGGGAATTTCGGTCGAAACACCGGCACCCAGGAAGGACAGGATCGCTTCGGTGAGGATCGCCGATGCGCAGATATAGGTGCCCTGCACGATGAGCGGCGCGAGCGTGTTGGGCATGAGATGCTGCCAGAGGATTTTCGGCATGGAGGAGCCGAGTGCGATGGCGGCTTCCACATAGGGTTCTTCGCGCGCCGACAGAACCACCGAGCGCACCAGCCGCACGACACGCGGTATCTCGGGAATGGTGATGGCTCCCATCACCGACCAGATGCTTGGCCCGTTGAGCGCGACCAGCGCAATGGCGAGCAGAATGGAGGGAATGGCCATCAGGCTGTCCATGATGCGCATGATGATGGCGTCCGCCGTGCGGAAGAAGCCCGAGACAAGACCGATCAAAAGACCGATGAGCACACTGACGACCGCAGCCGATATGCCGATGAAGAGCGACACGCGGCCTCCGGTGATGACGCGCGAAAGCACGTCGCGCCCATAGGCATCGGTACCAAGCGGATAGGTCTCGCTCGGCCCTTTGAGCCGCTGGAGCGCATCGATGGCCATGGGATCGTGCGGCACGATGAGCGGGGCCAAAAGCGCCAGCATGACGATGATGAAGAGCACGATGGCGGCGATGACCGGCCCGGCGCCGAGACGCCAGCCGCGCGGCAGCGCCATCGCGCCGAACAGCCATTGCATGCGGGATGCGGGTTGCGGGGAAGCGACCATCAGTAGCGGATCCTCGGATCGAAGAAGGTGTAGGAGAGATCGATGAGCAGGTTGATCAGAACGTAGAGACCGCTCGTCAGTAGGATCATGCCCTGAATGACCGGATAGTCGCGCGCCAGAATGGCGTCGACCGTGAGGCGCCCGATGCCGGGAATGTTGAACACGCTTTCGGTGACCACCACGCCGCCAATCAGAAGCGCAAAGCCGGTGCCGATGATCGTCATGATCGGCACGGCGGCATTGGACAGCGCGTGGCGGAACAGGACTACGGTTTCCTTCACGCCCTTGGCGCGCGCGGTGCGGATATAGTCTTCACCCAGAACCTCAAGCATGGAGGCGCGGGTCATGCGCGCGATAAGCGCCACATAGATGGTGGCGAGCGTGAGACAGGGCAGAATGGCGCGGGACAGGAACTTTCCGAAATCCTCCGTTGGCGCGACATAGCCCTGAACGGGGAACCAGCGCAGCTCGATCGAGAAGATCTTGATGAAGATGTAGCCGATGACGAAAACCGGGATCGAAAAGCCCAGAACCGAAAAGGTCATGACCGCGTAGTCGACCCAGGTGCGATGACGCCAGGCGGCGAGCACGCCCATGGGAACGGCGATCAGAACGGAAAGCAGAATGGTCAGGACGGCGATGTTCACCGTTGGCCAGATGCGCTGGCCGATCATCTGGGTGACCGGTGTGCTGGAAATCAGCGATGTGCCGAGCTCGCCCTGCATGAGAAGGCCGACCCAGGTGATGAACTGTTCGTGCAGCGGATCGGACAGGCCAAGCGAGGTGCGGATGCGCTCAAGCTGTTCGGGCGTCGCCATGTCGCCGGCGATGATGGCGGCCGGATCGCCCGGCGTCAGCCGGAGCAGCAGAAAAACGAATATGGCGACGATGACCATGACCGGAATGACGGCCAGAACGCGCCGGAGAATATAGCCTAGCATCGGAACGTGACGTCCTTTGACCTGTGACGTGCGAAAGGCTGCCGCCTTGCAAAAAAGCGGGGCGCGCGATCCCGATCAGGGAGCGAAAGGGAATCGCGCCGGGCGCATGGCCCGAATGCCCCGTGAATGACCCCGCCAGACAACCGGCGGGGCAGGAGTTCACGCGGTCAGTCCGCTTTCTCGATGTTCCAGAACACCGGAACGGGAGACGGGATCATGCCGGTCAGCTTGTTGGTGCGCGCCTGCGGCATGACATATTGGCCAAGCGGGACATACAGAACATTGTCCAGCGTGTGCTTCTGGATGTCGACGGCGACTTCCTTCTGCTTTTCAGGCGTATCGGCGGCGATGAAGGCTGCGCGCAGCTCCTCGATCTTCTCATCCTCGGGCCAGCCGAACCAGGCGGCGTCTCCGCGGCCGTTCAGCATGGGGCTGATGAGCGGCGAGTTGATCTCCGGCACCATCCAGTTGGTGAAGAAGATATTCCAGCCGCCTTCGGCGGGCTTGGCCTGGCTGGCGCGGCGGGTAACGAGCGTCTGCCAGTCCATCGCCTGCATGTCGACATTGAAGCCGGCCTCGCGCATGGCCTGTGCGGCCACCACCGGCTGGGCGGTGAGGCTGACCACGTCGGTCGGCTGCATCAGCACGATGGGCGTGCCGTCATAGCCGGCCTCTTCGAGGAGTTTCTTCGCGCCTTCGATGTCGCCGCCGGAGGTGAGCGTGTCGGAGCCGGATTCATCACCCAGCGGCGTGCCGCAGCCGAAGATCGCGCCGCAGACCTTGTAGTAGTCTGGATTGCCGATCAGCGTTGCGAGAACCGCTTCCTGGCTGAGCGCCATCTGCGCGGCCTGTCGGATCTTCACATTGTCGAAGGGCGGATGCTTGAAGTTCATGCGGCCGATGGTCTGGTAACCCAGATCGTCGCGGGTCTCGACCGTGATATCCTCGCTCGCCTCAAGCAGCGGCAGAAGGTCGATCTGCACCTGCTCGATATAGTCGATTTCACCCGACATGAGCGCATTGATGGCGGTCTGGGCATCGGGCATGGTGACCCACTTCACCTCATCGACCTTCACGTTCTTGCCGCCGGCCATCCAGCTCGCTGCGCCATCGCGCGGGACATAATCCTCGAACTTGCGATAGGTGACGGAAACGCCGGGCTGATACTCGTCGGCAACGAAGACAAACGGCCCGGAGCCGGTGTAGTCGGTGATGGCCTCGTCGGCGGAGCCGCTGGCAACCCGTTCGGGCATGATGAATGGCGGCACGGCGGACTGCTTGCCGACCGTGTCGAGCAGCGCCGGGAACGCGCTCTTCAGTTTCCAGACGATGGTTTTGTCGTCTGTGGCTTCAAGGCTTTCAGTCACATCGAAGATGAGCTGGCCGCCGGAATCGCGCTTGCCCCAGCGCTGGAGCGAGGCAACGGCATCGGCTGCGGTGACCGGCGCGCCGTCATGGAACTTCAGACCGTCGCGTAGCGTGAACGTGTAGGTGAGATTGTCGTCGGAGATCGTCCAGTCGGCCATCTGCGGCTGCGGGGCGAAATTCTCGTCAACGGCCACCAGCACGTCATAAACCATGTAGCCATGGTTTCGGGTGATGTGGGCGGTGGTGATGATCGGGTCGAGCACGCGCAGGCCCGAATGCATGACGGCCGTGATCGTGTTGTCCTGCGCAAGGGCCGGCGTGGCCGCCCCGATGCCGGCGATCAGCGCTGCGCCGGCGGCAAGGCCAAGCGACGCACCGCGCACATGGCTCTTTAAGTGGTGAATTCTATCCTGAAGACGCGACATGAGTTCCCTCTTTTTCTTTGGAAAGTGAAATTGTGTTCGTCGTGACGTCTCGAACGCGGTTCTCCTGCCGCGCTTTTCTCCTGTCAGCCCTCCATCATGAGCGGTTCGCTCTGTGAGCGGCGGAAAACCGGCCCCCGGGGCGACAGGCGCATTCCATCCGCCAGTTTCGTCCACGGCAGGTCCGCCGGGTCGAGCGGCATGGGCCCCGGTGCCGTGCAGACCAGAACGGTCTCGGCGACGGGATCGAAGTCGGCGCGGAAATGCACCGAACTCTTGTTGACCAGAATGGCCATCTCCGTCGGCTCGATGCCGACGAAACGATACATGGCGAGATCGGCCATCTGCGCCTTGTGCGTGGCGACGACGATCTTCACACCGTCGATCGACAGGCAGGCGGACGGGCCGACATTCATATGCGTGCCGCCGTAATAGGGGCCGGTCGCATGAAGATCGCCATTGGAGAGCTTTTCCACGCGGAACGTGCCGGTGAAGGGCGCGTCACCCGGAACGCCGGACTGGCCGCCCAGCGGAATGGTGATTTCGGCCCCCTCCCCTGCCGCGTGGGCGGCAAGGGCCGCAAGCGGATCGATGATCATGCCGATGGCGGCGCGGCGCGCGCCGTTTCTCAAAAGCGCGCGGAGCATGCCGGTCGTGTTGGAATCGCCGCCGGCGCCGGGATTGTCCTGCGTGTCGGCAATGACCACCGGGCGGCTCGCCCCTTCGGCAATGCGCATGGCTTCGCGCACGCCTTCATCAGGGCCCCAGGCGCGGCCGGCGAAAGCCTCCTCCGCTTCCATGATGCGCGCATAGAGCTGGTCCGCCGCGCGGTCGGCCGCGTCCTGGGTTTCTGCATAAGCGAGAACGGTCTGGCCGCACGCCTCGATATCGGCTGCGGGAAAGCCCATCCAATAGGACACGCTTGCAACCGGCCCGGCCTCCAGCGCGGCGACCTCTTCATAGAGGCTTTTCGCCGGTTCGATGAAAGTGCACTGCCAGGGAATGGAGGTGAGATAGGGAAGCCGCCGGAAGGCATGGGCGAAGGAGCGACCCCGCGCCATCAGCCTGTCGAGGCCCTCGGCGGCGCGCCGGCCGGTCTCGGCCATGTCCACATGCGGATAGGTGCGGAAGGCGAGAAGCAGATCGGCTTCATCGACCATGAGCTGCGTCGTGTTGCCATGCAGATCAAGGCTCACGGCAATCGGCACGCCGGGACCGACGACCGCGCGCACACGGGCGATCAGTTCGCCTTCCCCGTCATCGAGATGTTCGGCGACCATCGCGCCATGCAGGTCGAGGCAGACGCCGTCCAGCGGACCGGCGGCAGCGATCCCGTCCACGATTTCACCGGCGATGCGCTCATAGGCGTCCCGCATGACATGAGCCGACGGGATGGCGCCGGTCCACAGAACCGGAACGATTTCCCAGCCGGCTTTCTGCGCATGCGCAACCGCGCCGGATATGCCCAGATTGACGCCCGGCGAGCGCTCGATGATCTCGTTTCCGCGCGACAGGGGCAGATAGCCGCCACCCTGCTCGAAATGCGCATAGGTCGCGGGAGATGGTGCGAAAGTGTTTGTTTCGTGAAGGAAACCGGCGAGTGCAACGCGCCTTTTCATAAGACGCCTCCCCGCAAGAGACTGCCGATCAATATGCAACGCCGCATTCACAAGCCCCGCTTTTGCAAGACCGCATTTTCGGGTCGACGCCCGTAAAATGCGTGATAGGGTGAAGGACCAAGTATCGCTGTACGATACTTTCGTATCGATATAACGATAGATATACAGCGGATTGGGTGTCAAACGAATTCTGGCGGGATTGGAAGTCTGCGTGCGTTACATTCAGAAGGGCGAATACGGTGTCCCGCCGAGCACAAGCATCGATGAGAACGATCCCCTTTTCGTGCAGGCGATTGCGCGCGCCATGCAGGTGCTTTCGACCTTTCACGATGCGAGCAAACCGCTGACGCTGAACGAGATTGCGGCTGCCGGCGGCATGGGCAAGAGCGCCGCGCAGCGCGTGGTGCACACGCTGCGCCAGCTTGGCTATGTGCAGCGCGACGCAGACGACCGCGGCTATGTGCCGGGCATTCGCATTCTCGATCATACACGCGACTATCTGCGGCTGAACCCTCTGGTGGCGCGGGCCTCCCCGGTTCTGATGGAGCTGCGGCGCAGTGTGCGCGAGCGCGTGGATCTCAGCCTGCGCGACGGATTGCGGCTCATCTATGCTGCACGCCTTCAAAGCAAGCGCGAAACGTTCTTCGCAACGCTGGTCGGGCAAAGCGTGCCGATCTACTGCACCTCTGGCGGGCGCGCCATGATGGCGCATATGAGCGACGACGAAGTGGACGAAATCATCGAGCGCTCCGAGCGCCGCGAGATCACGCCAAAGACGATCACCGACCCTCAGGCCATCCGGGCCAAGGTTCAGGAAGCGCGCGAGAATGGATATGCGCTGGCGCTCGAAGAAGTGCTCCAGGGCGAGATCGCGATCGCCACGGCGCTGCTCTCTCCGGAGGGACGACCGCTGGGGGCCATCCACATTGCCGGCTCGCTCAGCGAATGGGATGCGGAGAGCTTCTGTCGGCGTTTCGCACCGCTTGCCGGAGAGGCCGCAGGCGTCATTAACAGGTTTTGACGCCCTCCCCTCCCCTGCCAGATCTTTTAGCGGCGCGCGCAGCGCTCCGATTCTGTCCGCGCGCGAGCCGCGGTTAAGAAAATGTGTGCCTTTTCAGCGGCCCGGGCGGCGTTTTGGTCTACTTCCAGCCGGCCCTGTCGATTTGTTTTCGATGCGATCTGATCCGCCGAGTGACTTAAGTCACGGTAACGGCTGGATTATTCGGCTCACTTCCATCACAGAACATGTTCCGTTAACGTCTTGTTAACCAAAAACTTCTTGACGATGGCCGCCTGCCTCGTGGCATTAGTTACGGAACTGGCGGCGAATGTGAGAGATTGGCGTAACCGCGATGCGTACCTGTTAGTAGCGGTTACTTCCGATTTCAAACCTGCCTCAGCGCGTTTGCATTTTAAGCGTATCTATACCCTCAAGCGTAGGCCACTCGCCGAATGGCTCCGAATCGGGTTACGTTGCGCAATATTATTCCGTCATGCGCCCTTTTGAGGGTGGTGACGTTAAGGCAATTCGCGCTGCGCCCGCCTAGGGGATGCGTTGCGTTGACACCTGTCAACCAGCGCCGACTTGATTGGATGACGAGGAGCGGCACGGCATGGACATGGCCATTGACCATGAAGGAGAGCGGGAGTTGGACAAGGTTGCTGAAGTAGCGATGGAAGGCGCGGACGCGCAGCCGGTTCTGGCGGCTGACCAGGCCATCGCGGCGGACGCTGCACGGCTTTCCGAACAGCTGCGCGTCATGCGCGACCGTCTTTATCCCCCGGCAGCCCAGAAGACGCTCCGCACATTCTCGAGCGGTGAAGCGGCGCGTCTGATCGGCGTCTCAGATGGATATCTGCGTCAGCTCTCCATTGCCGGCGAAGGTCCGCAGCCGGAGACCGGGTCCGGCGGACGCCGTTACTATTCCCTTTCAGACATCAACGCGCTCCGGCAGCATCTTGCGGCGCAGGCAAAGGCCAAGGGCAACCTCGCCAAGGCCCGTTCCTATGTGAAGTGGCGCGACCCAGAGCACGAGCACCTGCAGGTCATCTCGGTGACCAACTTCAAGGGTGGTTCCGGCAAGACGACGACCAGCGCGCACATGGCGCAGCATCTGGCCCTGTCGGGCTATCGTGTGCTGGCGGTGGATCTCGATCCGCAGGCGTCTCTCTCCGCCCTCTTCGGCTATCAGCCCGAAATCGATCTTTCGGGCAATGACACGCTCTATGGCGCGATCCGATATGACGAAGAGCGCAGGCCGCTTTCGCAGATCATCCGCAAGACCTATTTCGACGGGCTCGATCTGGTGCCGGGCAATCTCGAGCTGCACGAGTTCGAGCACACGACACCGCGCATGCTGGCCGAGCGCCAGGCGGGTGACGGTGCGGACGAATTCTTCTTCGCGCGCATTCAGGCCGCACTTGCCACGGTTGCCGATGATTACGACGTGGTCATCATCGACTGTCCGCCACAGCTCGGCTTCCTGACGCTCTCCGCACTGTGCGCATCCACCTCGGTCATCGTGACCGTGCACCCGCAGATGCTGGACGTCGCCTCGATGAGCCAGTTCCTCTACATGACGGCCGATCTTCTGTCGGTTGTGCGCGAGGCAGGCGGTTCGCTGAACTTCGATTTCCTGCGCTACCTCGTAACGCGCTACGAGCCGAATGATGGTCCCCAGACGCAGATTGTCGGCTTCCTGCGGTCGCAGTTTGGCGAACGCGTTCTGACGGCGCCCATGGTCAAGTCGACCGCGATTTCCGATGCGGGCCTGACCAAGCAGACACTCTATGAAGTGGGCCGGGACAACTTCACACGCTCGACCTACGACCGCGCGATGGAAGCGTTGACATCTGTCAACGCCGAGGTCGAAGCGCTGGTCGAAAACGCCTGGGGTCGTAACGCGACAGGAGACGGGGCATGAGCAAGCGCAAGGACCATCTGAAGGCGCTGTTCGGTGGTGCAGGTGAGGGCGAAGCCCCCTCGCCTTCCCATAAGCCGCAGCCTGCTCAGGCAAAACCGGCCCAGTCGAATTCCGCCCAGTCGAATTCCGCGCAGTCAAATCCCACACAGTCCGCGCCGGAAGCCAGACTTGCAGCAAAGCTTGCTCCGTCTGGCACAGATGCGCCTGCACGCAGTTCCTCCGGCGCGGTCAAGGCGATGGGGCTCTCGCTCTCATCCATGACACGTGAAGTGGAAGATGCGCGGGCCATTCGCGAGAGCCTCGCCAAAGGCGAACGCGTGATCGAAGTGGAGCCGCACCTGATCGACCCATCGATCGTGCGCGACCGCCTGAGCCTCGAAGATGACGGCGACGAAGATTTCTCTGCGCTGGTGGACAGCGTACGCGAGAATGGCCAGCAGGTGCCTGTTCTTCTGCGCCCCCATCCGACGGAGAATGGCCGCTTTCAGGTGGCCTATGGTCATCGCCGTGTGCGTGCCGCGAACCGCCTCAAGAGGCCGGTTCAGGCGATTGTCCGGACCCTGAGCGATGACGATCTTGTGCTTGCCCAGGGCAAGGAAAACACCGAGCGTCGCAATCTCTCCTTCATCGAGCGCGCCTTCTTTGCCGATGCGTTGATGCGCCATGGTTTCGACCGCAGTGTCGTTCAGCGCGCACTGTCGCTGCACAAGGCGGAGATGACGCGGCTTCTGCAGGTGGCTGAAGCCGTTCCGGCAGACATTGCAGCAGCGATTGGCCCTGCCCCGAAAGCCGGACGCCCGCGCTGGATGGCGCTGGCAGAGTATCTGAAGCGTGAAGCAGCTGTGGCCCTCGCACAGGACGAGATTCAGTCCGTCGCGTTCCGTGCCGCCGATTCAGACGAGCGGTTCCGCAGGCTCTACGAACGCCTCGCCAAGAGGGCGTCGGCAAAAGCCAAGAAGGCTGAGAAAACGCGCTCTGTGGAAGACAGGAAAGGCCGTCTGCTTGCAAAGGTGACGCCGGGAAGCAAACCCAGGCTCGATTTCGACGAGAAGACGCGGCCGGGCTTTGCAGACTATGTGGCCGGGCTTCTGCCCGAACTGTCCGAACGTTTTGAAAAAGAGCGGGCGGACGGCAACTAGGTTCATCAGCCGCGAGATGCGGTGAAACAAATCCGGCGGAAACGCCGGTCAGACGAAGAGTGAAGAGGTAGAGCGAGAGGAAAATCGCGCAAGAAAAAGGCCCCCAGAACGTTTAAATTCCGGAAGCCCCTTTCGATGTAGCAATCTGAAAGAATCACTTCCAGCGTTCAAAGTCAAGCACCGGGTCACTCGGTGAGCGTCTTTTTCTTGCCTAATGCTAGGTGAGACAATGACGGATAGATTTGCAATCTCGCCATTCGGCGGGAAAGGGATGGCGCGTGCCCAAATCATAGTCAGTGAGCAGGTTCGGCGTGCCCGCAAGGCCCTGAACACGCGCTCGGGCGATGCACGTGCCTGTTCTGAAAATACCGTGGATAAATGGCATTTGCTGCGGGCCGTAACCGAAGCACGACCGGCGCTTGGCCTCTCCGACAGGACGATTGTGGTTCTGGAGGCGCTTGTGAGCTTCAACAGTGAACGCATGCTGGATCCCGGCGGGGAACTTGTCGTGTTCCCGTCCAATGCCGAACTCTCCATTCGCGCCCGTGGCATGGCGCCGGCAACACTGCGTCGGCATCTGGCGGCGCTGGTGAAGGCCGGGCTCATTCTGCGCCGCGACAGCGCCAATGGAAAACGTTTTGCGCGCCGTGGTGAAGAAGGCCAGATCGAGGAAGCTTTCGGCTTCGATCTAGCGCCTCTGGTCATGCGTGCGGGCGAAATCGAGGCTTACGCAGCAGAAACACGGCGGCTTGCTAAGGCCCTGAGAGCCCTCAGGAGCGAAGTAACGATCCATCTGAGGGATATTGCGGCCATTGTTCACGCAACCGCCCAGGAGGGCAGGGGAGAGCGTTTTGCAGCCTTTGCAGAGCGTCTCGAGGCGCTTTCTGGAAGATTGGGCCGCAACACCGATTGGAAAACGCTCAAAGCACGCAGAGACGCGCTCGTGGAACTGCGCGACGCAATCGAAAACGCATATCTCGATAACCTTCGCGACGAAGAGCTGGAGGCTCAAAATCCAGAGCGCATGGTTAATGAAATCACAAAAGTGAGCGCCAATGAGTCCCAAAATGAGCGCCATATTCATAATTCAGACTCAGACTCTAATTTTGAAATAGAGGTAGACGACATCGAAGCGGAAACGCCGCGAAAGGCTCATGAAAGCGTAGCCCTTGCCAAAGCACACCGGAAAAACCCATCCGGAAGGCTGGAAAGAGCCCCACAACCGACAAAACAGGCTTCTGCAAGTGAAAATGCTTGCCGGACCGCAACGATGCGGCTGGAAATTGTGACCTCAGCCTGTCCGCAAATGCGCGATTATGCGCCCGGTGGCCTCACAAACTGGCGAGATCTCATGAAAGCCGCCGAAACGGTGCGTTCCATGCTGGGAATTCCACCGGACGCCTGGGCGAAAGCGCGGACAGAGATGGGCGAAATCAACGCGGCAATCACCATTGCAGCCATGCTGGAGCGGGCCGAGGCCATCCGGTCGCCCGGCGCATATCTCCGGCGGTTGACCGAAAGGGCCCATGGCGGCTCGTTCTCCGTCAAGCCGATGCTCAATGCGCTCGTTTCGGCCCGCCAGCGAGCCCTTATAGGCTCAAGGAGAGCGCAAGCTTGAAATGAACATATTCTGGGCATAGTTTAATCGGGTAGTGATCATTATGTGCTCATTTCGCGTTGATTCAGGAGGTCAAAGAGCATGACTGCGGCAGAACTCGATTTCGCAGCGGCCCATTTCGCTGACGAGCGCGCACCGTTTCTATCCGCCCGGCGGGTTTCTGAACTTCTGGGCGTGACAATGGTGGAGCTCGCACGGCTGATTGGCGTTGCCCGCAACACGCTGACGGCCAAATCCGGCCAGAGAAAGGTTGATCAGGCGCTGAGCCCGGTTGTGCGCATTCTGGCAATGGCGACGGAAATGGCCGGGGATGAGCACCGGGCCGTGATCTGGTTCAAGCATCAGCCGATTCCCGGCTGGGCGGGAAAAACCGCCTATGATCTGGTAGGGGAGGGGAAGGCCGACAAGGTTTTGACCTATCTCGAAGCGGTGCGTGCCGGCGTCTATGCCTGAGGAATTGCGCAATGAGACCCTCTGGCGGGCTTATGTGCCGCGCTGGGCGCATGCGCCGCTTTCAGGGGAGGGGGCCGCACGCTTTGGCGGTCGCTGGAACCCGGTTGGAGCAGCCACGATCTACGCGGCGCGGGAGCTTTCCACGGCCTGGGCTGAATATAATCAGGGATTTGTGCAGCACCCCGCACTGATCGCCCAGCTGACGCTTTCAAAAGCGCGCCTTGCGGATCTGACGAGCGAAGAGGGGCTTGAGGCAGTCGGGCAATCGCCAGCTTTGCATCAGTGCGAGTGGCGGGCGGATATGGATGCCGGAAAGCTGCCCGAAACCCATCTCCTGCGCGAAAAACTGCTTCTGCAAGGCTATCACGGCGTGATCTATCCATCCTTCATGTCGCCCGGCGGAAGCTGCGTCGCGCTGTGGAGCTGGAATGGAGAGAAAGGGCCCGGTCTTTCCGTGACGGATCCCGAGCACAGACTGCCAAATGACGCGGCTTCCTGGCTTTAGATCTTTTTTGGGATTTCTCGGTATTTTCACCTGAAAATGGCTCGTTTCAGCTCATTTCGGGATGATATCCGCGCTTTTCCTTGATTTTGCGCAGCCGCTGGAGGGCTGTCTCCGCAGCCCCCGTCGTGTCGAAGAGATTGATCTTGAACTGCCCGCGCGTGCCGATCCGGCCCCACTGGCGCACAAGAGCAGCGTCGCCAAACAGGGTGGGCTCAACGGAAAGCGTGTAATAGCGCGCCATGTTGCGTGCGGGATCGATGCGTTTCAGACAGCAGAGATGTGGGTTGGTAGACATGCCTATAGCAGGCCCGGAAAAGCCGGCTGCGTCCAACGCATTTGCTGAATCGATCAGCGGTGACCGATTCACGTCGCTTATCGTTCATTGACTGAAGATCGAGGGCGAATGCGCGGTATCGAGAGCGCTCAATCCCTTTGTTTCTATGGAGTGTGGGACGCAAAACCGATGCTGGAGCCGCTCTAGAGACCACTCGCCTTGGTGAGATTGACCCGGAAACGATCGCGGCGACGCTGATAGTGGCGGGTCATTTCAGCGCTTGCATGGCCCAGCTGCTTTTGAACGAAGCGTTCGTCCACCTCGGCTGAAGAGGCAAGCCCGGCGCGCAGGGAATGGCCCGAAAACAGCTTTTCACGCTCCTTTTCAGACAATTCCGGACGCAAACCGGCGTCGAGCGCGGTCTTTTTGACCAGTCTGGCGACATGTTTGTCGCTGAGACGGCTTTCCTGAACCGATTTCTCACCGCGAATTCTGCGAAACAGCGGGCCATGGGCCACGCGCCCGAGCCGCATCCAGATTTTCAGCGCTTCCACGGGGCAGGAACGGTCTGCCGAGCCGCGCCCGATCTCCACTTCACGCCATCCGGTTTTGCCGCGCAGCGTGAGAATCGCGCCGTTTTCGAACATCTCGACCCAACCACAGCCATCTTCCGTCTGGTCGACACCTGCATCGAGGCCAACGATCTCGGAGCGGCGCAATCCGCCGGCAAAGCCGACCAGAAGCACCGCTCTGTCGCGCAGTCCTCGCAGATCGTGGGGCAGGGTTTCGAGCATGGCCAGAATGTCGTCGGCCAAAAGCGCTTCCTTCTGAACCGGCGGGCGGCCGTGTTTGCGGCGAATGCCGGCAAAGACTTCTGCAATGTGCGGATTCTTGCGGTCGAGACGGTCCCCACGTTGCGAGAACGCCTGAGAGAGCCCGGAAAGCCGCCGCTCCAACGTCGAAACGGTTGGCCGCGGTGAAGATGAAGCGCAGGCGGACAGGTATAGCCCCACGGTCTCTGGATTGGCCGGTAAGGGCGAGAAGCCCGCGCGCCGGCACCAGGAGGCGAAATGACGCCAATCGGCAGCGTAGGCGCGCTGTGTGGCTTCCGAGCGGGCCGCGCGCGCGTAGTAATTGCGCGCCGTTTCGACGAGTGGACCCGTTTCGGCGGGCAGGAGAGGGGAGGGGGCCTGCCGCTCATCCATGGCCAGAACGATGTCGACAATGTCCGGCAGGTCAGGATTTTCTGGCGCCGGTTGGTCGCATTTTAACGTTGTTATGGCATTCTGAGTGCTAGATTCGTCGTTTTGCGACGTGCTCTCTCGCGTCGCAGACGGGGCTAAGTGCCGGTTTTTGGTATTCTGCTCGATCTCAGAGGCCATTTCGCCATCTAGCACGCGGACGTCCGATAATGCAAGATTATCGGACGTCGTGAAGAAGCGACAGGGGCGGCGCTTTAATGTTTGATTGGCCGTCAAAAGCGCCGGACGTCGATGCGCCGTTCCTGCCATTCCCTGAACAGGGGATCGTCAAGTTGTTGACCTTTGGAGGGCAGCCGGGTAGCTCCGGGCGATGATCAGTCAGGTGTCCGCACCGCGCCTGAAAGGTCACCGCTTTCCGCGCTCCATCATTTCGTACACGGTCTGGGCGTATCACCGCTTCTCGCTCAGCTTGCGTGACGTCGAGGACCTGCTGGCCTAGCGGGGCATCGTGTTGAGCTATGAGACGATCCGGGCGTGGGTGGGAAAATTCGCACCGCAGATTGCGAAACGGGTCCGGGCTGCGCGCTGGCGGCCCACCGACAAATGGCACCTGGACGAAAAGGTGATCATGATCAATGGCGTGCGGCACTGGCTGTGGCGCGCCGTGGACAGCAACGGTGAAGTTCTCGACATCTTCGTGCAGTCGCGGCGCAATGCACGGGCCGCGAAGCGCTTTATTTCACGGCTGATCACCCACTGGGGCGAGCCCCGTGTCATCGTGACGGACAAACTGCGCAGCAACGGCGCGGCCCTGCGGAAGCTTGGGCTGAACGTGGACCACCGGGCACACAAGGAACTGAACAAAGGTATTGAGGAATCGCACCGGCCCACCCGGAAACGCGAGAAGATCCAGGGCCGGTTCAAATCGGCAAGGCAGGCGCAAAGGTTCCTCTCCGTCCATGATGAAACCGCCGACCTGTTCCGTCCTCGCCGCCGCATTCAAGCGCTGGAACGATTGCACGGACGGCATGGCCGCGTGACAGGCGGAGGCCCAGCTTTCTTCGACCCCAGGCAACAACTTGACAATCCCCCGCCCCGCTCACAGCTCTCGGCATTCGCAGTCATCGCCTGCGCGCCATGGCAGAATGGAACGCTGTAACCATCGGCCGCTGAAAACAGCGCCACACATCCAATCGCGTCCCGATCTCGTTAACGTGACATCGCCGTTGCACACCCGACCAAGCTGCAATGCATCGATTGTATGAGATTGCATTCATTCAACATGAAACGCTTTTGGGAATACGAAGCCGACAAAATTGTCACGGGGTTGTAAGGCAGTCGTCACGCAGGTGTCATGTCACGTTTCTAGGGGGAGGTTCTGCTTGCCCAGCGCAAGCCATGTGAACATCTCACCCGGAGAAATCCATTGAAAATTCTGTCCGCCATTGCAGGCGTCGCCTTCGGCCTGACTGCAGTGCTCGGCGCGTCCGCTGCAACCGCCAGCGATCGCCCCGACATCGTCGTCGCTGTTCCGGATCTCCCGCCGACCCTTGAGCCCGCCAAGGAACTCTCCAATATCGGCACCCGCATAACCTATGACATCTTCGACACCGTGATCCGCCGTGATTTCCTGTCAGCAGAAGATGGCTCGGGCTCGCAACTGGTTCCCGCGCTCGCTGAAAGCTGGGAATGGACCGATGACCGCACGCTCGCCTTGAAGCTGCGCGAAGGCGTCAAGTTCCACAACGGCGAGACAATGACCGCCGAAGACGTCGCCTTCACCTTCTCCGCCGAACGCCTGTCCGGCCCGGAGGCGATAATGGCCAATGGCCGCGGCTATTTCGGCAACATCGAGAGCGTCGAGGCAACCGGCCCGCTCGAAGTGACCTTCACCCTGAAAGTGCCTGACGCGATCTTTGAACAGCGCCTGGCCTCCTGGACTGCATGGGTCGTCAACAAGAGCGACTGGCTGAAAAATGCCGGCGACAGCTATCCTCAGTTTCCTGTCGGCACCGGTCCTTTCATGCTGGACGAATACAAGCCAGACCAGTCGATCCGCCTCGTGGCCTTCGACGATTATTTCGGTGGCAAGCCCAAGGCGGCGTCTCTTACTTTCGTGAAGGTGCCCGAAGAAGCTGCGCGCATCGCCGGTCTCGTCGCCGGTGACTTCGACATCGTCACGACCATCGGCCCGGATCAGATCGCCCAGATCGACAGCTACGACAATGTCGAAGCGCGCTCGGTGGTGCTGTCGAACTCCCACGTCCTCGTCTACAACACCAAGAACCCGGTGATCGCCGACAAGCGTATCCGCCAGGCAATGAATCTGGCCATTGACCGTGACCTTCTGGTGCAGGCCCTTTGGGCAGGCAAGACCGTCGTGCCGCTGTCGCACCAGTACAAGGAGTATGGCGCACTGTTCGAGCCGAACCGCGAAGGTCTCACCTATGATCCCGAACGCGCGAAGGAACTGCTGGCCGAAGCCGGTTATAACGGCGAGACCATCTACTACAGCACCAACCCCAACTACTACGTCAATACCGTGCCCGCCGCAGAAGCGATCATGGAGATGTGGAAGGCCGTCGGCATCAACGGCAAGCTGAACCTCGTCGAGGACGTCATGGGCGTGCCTGAGAACGAGCGCATGGTACGGACCTGGTCCAATACCACCCGCTTCCCCGATCCCGCCGGTGGCCTGTGGAACCTCTGGGGCCCCCATCAGGGTGTTCAGCGGAAGAATGAGTGGACGCCAGAGAACTTCAATGTGCTCGGTGCAGAGCTGGACGTGACATCTGATCTGGCGGAACGCAAAGTGGTTTTCCAGAAAATGCTCGACATCTGGGAAGACGAAGCTCCGGGGACTATCCTTTACCAGCCGCTGGAAACGTATGGCGTGCGTTCATCGCTCGAGTGGCGCCCCTATTCGCACTTCTATCTTGACCTGCGAAATTACAATTTCGAAGATCAGGCCGCTACTCAGTGACCCTGATGGCAAACATGATGCGCGCCGGAAATAGCCGGCGCGTATCGATGGCCTGCGCTCCTGCCGGAGCAATGGCTTCGCGATCTGAGCCGTTGCTCCGGGTCGATGGGCTTTGCGTCGGCACGGAACACTCTGATCTGGTGCTGGATGTCTCCTTCGACCTGGCTCCGGGAGAAACCCTTTGCCTTGTCGGCGAAAGCGGCTGCGGAAAGTCCCTTACCTGCCTGGCGACAATGGGTTTGCTGTCCGCGCCGGTGAAGCGCAAGGCCGGACGAGTGATGTTTGCTGGTGAGGAGCTTTCCGGTCTGTCTGAAACAGCTCTTCTGCGCCTCAGGGGGCGCGAGGTTTCGATGATCTTTCAGGATGCCACCGCTGCCTTGAACCCGGTTCGCAGGGTCGGCGATCAGGTTGCCGAGGTGTTGTCCCTTCACGAAGGGCTTACGTCCCGCGCGGCTCGCGACCGAACGACAGAGCTTTTCGAGATGGTCGGCATTCCAGACCCACGCGCGCGTCTGCGTGCATACCCGCATGAGCTGTCCGGCGGTATGAACCAGCGGATCATGATTGCCATGGCGCTGGCCTGCAAACCCCAGCTGATAATCGCCGACGAAGCCACTACGGCGCTCGACGTAACAACCCAGGCGCAGATCCTGAAACTGCTGCGCAGGCTGCAGGCGGAAACCGGTGCTGCCATGATCTTCGTCACGCATGATCTGGGGGTGGTGGCAGAAATCGCCGACCGTGTCGCGGTCATGTATTCTGGTCGGATCGTCGAACTGGCGACCGCTGACACCCTCTTCGACGCTCCCTCGCATCCCTACACCCGAGGCTTGATGGCCTGTCGCCTGCACGCGGGCACCCACAACACCGGACGTCTGGCCGCCATCGAAGGCGTTGTGCCCAACCCGACCGCGCGTCCACAAGGCTGCGCCTTCGGGCCGCGTTGTCCACAGGTCACAACGACCTGTGTTGAGATGCCCGCTCTGACGGCCCGAGAAGAGGGCCACAGTGTCGCATGCCACTACCCCGGGGATGACCGATGAGCGGAGATATCCTGACGCTGACAGGGATTAGCCGTGTCTACGGCGGGGGCTTCCTCAGCCGCCGTCCTGCAGTGCGCGCGGTTGATGATGTCAGCCTGAACCTCGCACCCGGTGAAGTACTGGGCATCGTTGGCGAAAGTGGGTCCGGCAAATCGACCCTCGGCCGGATCGCCGCCCGTATTGAACCACCCACCAGCGGAGAGGTCCTGATCGATGGAGCCCGGGGGCCGCGCATTGGCACAGCTGCATGGCGCCGGGAGCGGGCGTGTATCCAGATGATCTGGCAAAATCCCTCGCGCGCGCTGGACCCGCGCATGTCAATCGCAGCGCAGATCGACGAAGCCATGGCAGCTCATGGGCTGCCCGTGTCAGGCAATCGGAGACTGCGGCGCGACAGGGTGGAGGAGTATCTGCATCTGACAGGACTCGACGGGCTGGGAGAGCGGTTCGTGCACCAGCTCTCCGGCGGTCAGCAGCAGCGCGCCGTAATCGCGCGCGCATTGTCTCTCGAACCAAGGCTGGTGGTCTGCGATGAAGCGGTCAGCGCACTCGACGTCTCGGTGCAGGCACAGATCATCAATTTACTTGGAGATCTGCGACAGCGGTTCGGAATAAGCTACCTGTTCATTTCTCACGATCTCGGCGTGGTGCGGCACATCTCCGACCGAATCGCGGTCATGCGCAGGGGCAAGGTCGTTGAAAGCGGCTCAGCCAATCAAGTCTTCACCACACCTCAACACGACTACACCCGGGCCTTGCTGGCGGCCGTGCCAGCTGCGACCCCTGCCGCAAGGCGCGCACGTGATGAAACTCAGCGTGCACCCCGCCACATTGCCCGCGCTCAAGGCAATGAACAGACCCCGGTCGCAAAACCCCGCGCCATGGAAAGACTGTAACAATGATCGACCGACCCCTTCTGATTGCTCACCGTGGGGCCTCGAGCCATTACCGTGAAAACTCTCCTTCTTCATGGCGTGGAGCCGTGACCGCGGGCGCCGACATTATCGAAGCCGATACCCGCATTACCAAAGATCATCGCATCGTCATCAGCCATGATGCAGATCTGACCCGTGTGGCCGGACAGCCTGCGATTGTCGCACAGACAACTTTCTCCGAGCTTCAGGAACTGCTTGCCGAGGGTGAACCGGCAGCACCCGCACTTGCCGAGCTCTTTGCCACTGTACCGACCGATCAGGCGTTGCTCTACGACATAAAGGATGAACGCCCCGAGGCACTGGCGCTGCTGGTCGAGGCGTCACTCGCCAGTGGCCGCAAAGCGCTGATATTTGGTGTGCACCATGTGGACAGCCTGGTTCGTCTCCGAGCACTCGGCTGGCGCGGAGACGTGCTCGGTCTGCTGGTGGACATGGAGGAACAGGAAGCTTTTTTCGCCGAAAGCGGAACCGTCCTCAGAATGTGGGAAGACTACGCCCTGTCAGCTCCCGAAAGACTGCGCCAACATGTACAGGCGGAGCACGCAGTCTGGATCACCACAGGTAGAACTGACGGACGCCAGGTCGGAGATCACGATGCATCAAACCTTCTCGGGCTGGCCGAAATGGGTGCATCCGGCTTCCTCGTCAACGACCCGGCTGCGTGCCGCAATTTGCTAAATCAAACGAAGGGCGCCAGCGAATGACCTTCGGCTTCGTCACTCTGAAATTACTGCGCGGGATTTTGACGCTTTTTCTGGCCGTCACCTTCGTCTTCCTAATCCTGCGGTTCGCGGGCGACCCGATGCGCCTAATGCTGCCCGATGACACACCGCCGGATGTGCTGGAACACTACCGGCACGTCTACGGGCTGGACCTGCCACTGCCAGTGCAATATCTGCGCTATCTGCAGGGACTGACACAGGGTGAATTCGGCTACTCATTCCGGGATCAGCAGCCAGCACTGGACACAGTCATGAGCCGTGTTCCTGCAACACTGCTGCTGGGGCTGGTCAGCTTCGCCCTGTCCACCATCTTCGGCATGGTGGCCGGCGTTATTGCTGCGCTCAAACGCGGCAGTACAGTGGATCATGCCGTCATCAGCTTTTCCATCTTCGGCCATTCAATGCCGAGCTTCTTTCTGGGCATCCTGATGATCCTGCTATTCGCCATGACTTGGCGGATCCTGCCCAGCGCCGGCATGGGAACGCCGGCCCACCTGGTCATGCCGGCGTTGACGCTGGCCGTTGGAGGGGCAGGAGCGATCGCGCGCTTCACGCGATCATCCATGCTGGAAGTGCTCAGCCAGCCTTACATTAGAACCGCCCGCGCCAAGGGCGTACCGGTGCGGACACGGGTTCTGCGCGATGCGGTGCCGAATGCAGCGATCCCAGTCATCACAGTTCTGGGCCTGCGTATGGGGGGGCTCATCTCCGGCACGGTGGTTGTCGAGACCGTCTTTGCATGGCCGGGCATCGGGCAACTGCTTGTGACTGCGGTCGGGCAGCGCGATCTGGCTGTGGTCCAGACCATCGTCATCCTGATCGCCTTCACGATGGTCACGGCCAACTATCTGGTGGATCTGGCCTATCGGTGGCTCGATCCACGCATCGCGACCGCAGGAAAGGACGCAGGATGAGCACTCCAGATCTCTCCCTCACGCCAGAACGTCCCGACGTCTTCTGGCGGCGAAGGGCCCGTGCGAAACGTTCCGCAACTGCTCCCGGTCCCATGGTTCAGCTCTCTTTCATCTGGCTGGCGCTGGTGGTGTTCGTAGCCATTTTTGCTGACCTCCTCGCGCCGTATTCCTACACCGAGCAGAGCCTGCTTTCCCGCCTCAAGCCCCCCGTCTTCGCAGGTGGCGATGCCGCTCATCTACTGGGTACCGACAACCTCGGCCGCGATGTCCTCAGCCGACTGCTTTACGGCACACGGATGAGCGTGATCATCGCGCTCGCGGGCTCCCTGATCGGCGCAACGGTTGGCACGGTAATTGGCATTGTCGCTGCACATTTCCGTGGCTGGGTTGAAGAAGCGATCATGACCCTGGTCGACCTGCAGGCGGCCATGCCTTTCCTGATAATCGTCCTGGCCATTCTGGCTTTCTTCGGAAACTCGATCGAACTGTTCATCCTCATTGTGGGGCTGCATGGCTGGGAAACATATGCGCGTGTCACCCGCGGGCTGGTTCTGCAGGCAAACAGCCAAAGTTATGCGTTCGCCATCCGCACCCTCGGAATCCCGCCGGTGCAGATTTATTTACGCCATATCCTGCCGAACATCCTGTCCATCCTGATCGTTCAGGTGACCCTCAATTTTCCCGATTTGATCCTTCTGGAGACATCGCTGAGTTTCCTGGGGCTTGGGATCCAGCCGCCGCAGACGAGCCTCGGGCTGGCGCTAGGGGACGGACGCACCTACCTGGCTTCGGCCTGGTGGGTAGGTGTGCCTGCGGGCGTGGTGATTTTCCTGACAACGCTGTCGATCAGCCTTGCAGGCGACTGGCTGCGGGATCGACTGGATCCGACACTCAATAACGCTCACAACTAGAGCATCTTCGATGAACGCAGAGTCGATTTAAGGTTTCACGCGGACGGCCTTGTCTGTTTCACTGCTGCGGGTGATTTGGCAGGAAAGGCCGCCGCCAGAACCGTCGGCAACCACTCCATCTAATCAAAACTGACGCGTAACCAACCGAAATCAGCCTCCGGCAAACCCGGAGCGTGTGTGGATGCCCCCTACATTGCAAGGTTTTTCTTCCGACTTCTTTTGCAGCGTGTTGCTTCTATCGGTCGTGTGTCAGGCCTCTGATCGCGGCCTGCGCCACGGGGCCGTTATGC
>NZ_JAFKDE010000010.1 GCF_017255295.1 Nitratireductor aquimarinus | reverse complement strand
TGTCGACATGCGTCACCGTCTTGATGAAGTCGCTCGAAGCCGTCTGCGCAATGTCCGTCCGCGTCGCCGTGCCCGCCGTCCCGCCGGTCGGATGCGACTGCGCCGTCACATCCGCATCGGCTGGATCCTTGCCCGTGGCGCTCGCCAGATTGTCCACATGACCGGCGTCGATATCGGCCTGCGACACCGTATAGGTTCCCGTCAGCGTCACCGCATTGGTGGGACCCGGTGCAAGGGTCGCAATCGGACTGCCCGTCACTGCCGCATGATTATCGGTCAGCGCAACATCCGTCAGCGTCACATTGCCCGTGTTCTCCACCTTGAATGTGTAGCTGATCGTTCCATTGCTGTTCAGGACAGCTGTCTTCAGGACCGATAAAGATGGCGCGGCGGGGAAACTCAGGGGAACGCTAGCGCTGTCATTGCCGGTGTTAAAATCGTTGTTCGTCGCATCGGCGTCTCCATCCGGCGCGGATCGCCCCAGAACAACGCTTACACTGTAATCGCCTGCCATCGCTGGCAGGTTGACAGCAACAGGGATAGCAAAGCTGACCGTCCCTCCCGCAACACCCGGCCCTGACGAGGCCGCAAGCGCCGTTGCATTAAGGCTGCAGGTAACCACCGCACCGCTTTCCGTACAACCCGCCGGCAATGTGCCACTGGTCGACCAACCAGCGGGGAGCGTGGCAACCAGCGTAAACCCGTCATCGCCATCGGTCGCACCAGGGCCATGATTCGTGGCCGTCATGGTGAAATTCTGCGCAACGCCATAGCCTGTAAAGGAACTCGCCGGGGCGGTGCCGCTCACACCTATATCGGGCAGGCCATTGATCGTCAGTCCACAGGTTCCGTCCTGCTCATCGACAAGAGCAAATGCATTGCCCCCGGCGCATGACCCCGTTTCCACATAGGTGGTCGCATTTATTCCGGTCGGGCGCTGATTAACCAGCGCTCCGTAATTGCTCGCTGGCGTGACATAGAGCTCGTGCGCGCTCTGGAAGGCCATAGCGTCATTGTCGCCTGGCTGCGCATAGACATCGGCAGCGGCTCCATTTGTAAGCGCCGTGCCCCCCTGAGCCAGCGCCGTGTTCCAGCCGCTTCCGCCAATTGTCTTGTCCCATGCAAAATCGCTGAAGGCAATCGTTGCCGAAAGTCTGGCCTGGGCGAAATAGCCACAGTATGCGCGAATGCCGTCATACCCTGCGCCACCGCGCTGAGGCGCATAACCGGCAAACAGTCTGTCATCGCTGCCTCCGCAAAACGGGCCGCGACTGTAGTGAGCCGCGTTGCCTTCAATCACGCCGGCATCAAGACGGCTGGAGTTGGACGCCGTATTGAAGTGAATCCACTGTCCGGCTTTCAGCTCCAGCTTGGTGCACAGGATTCCAACCTGGCTGGTCCAGGGTACAGAGGCGGTGGATCGATGCCGACCATAAAAGGCCCTGGCGATCATCCCGGCAGGACAGGTCTTAACTCGTATACTGCCCGGACGGGGATATGCATAGCCATTCACGGTGAAAAGCGGCTCCAGATTAATGGTTGTGCCGTCCGTCGTCACACGCGAGCAATAGAGATCCACTCTCACCGTCATGCCGTGGGTGCTGCTGGTGCCAGTAAAGTTATGATCTGTATGGCGCACTCCCCTCAAAAATGTTCCTGCAGGGCATTGCGTAATTGAGGTGTGGCCCTTGTTGGAGCCGATGAGCCCGCCGTAATAGGTGCCAGAAACCCCCAGACCCTCAACAGCCCGCGCGCGCTCGACGCCGCCCAGCAGGGCAATCATTGAAATCACGATACAAACCTGAGCCTGTCTGGAGAGGCCTGCTGCGAACCGCACGCAGAAAGCGAGTACAATGAGCCTCAAATGTCCGTGAACCAAGCGCCGTGCAGTCATGGCAATCGATCTTCGTTTTGAGTTTTCTGACAATGTACCTGTGCCAATATGCGTTCTCCGACACGGAGAAGACCGCTTCAGCAACAGCCACGCCAATGCGCAAAGACAGGAAACGACAGACCCGGGACCAGTACGGGATCATTCAGCAAGATCAGCGCCACCTGAAACAGCGGACAGGCTTGAATGAACGGCCCCTTGTGCGGTCAGACCGAAGAGTTCCACGCATCCCGCCGCCTGTGGGCCAACGAGATGCGCGAAATCATACGAGGTGAAGCAAGGGCACCTGGGACTTACTTATAGAGCGTAAGATCGTTCACTGGCTCCACGGGCACATCGCCAACAGCGGTGTGAAGCTGGCTTTCGATCTCGAGGCGATAACGACGACCGACCTCACGCCATTCACGGGCAATGTGCTTGCGCATTGCCTTGCTACGCTTCAGCGCCAGCTTTTTCCCCTCACCCGCTTCCGTGTAAACCAGCCGCAGAATCGATGGCTCCTGCTCAAGCAGATGCATCATCTGAGCAAGTCTGGTCCGCCATTCCGGGCGAAGTTCCGTGCTGTCTTCCTGGAAAGCGGCATCGCTCAGATCAAGACGCACAACCCTTCCGATGGAAGCGCCGAAGGTGAATTTCGACACCTTGCCGGCAGTCAGTCGGATCACACGCGGGTTTTCGGTAGTCAGGCGGTACCCTGAAGGCAACGAACGCGGGTCCAGTTTGAGGATATAGTTGGTTCCGATACGCTGGTCCGGGAGGTCAGCACAGGCAATGTGAAAGCGACCCTCCGCATCTGCCGTCACCAACAGTCCCTTGACCGAAGCGACCCGAACACCTGCAAGGCCGATTTCACCATTGTCCTGATAACCATTGCGGTTCTTGTCGTCGAACACCTTGCCGATAATATCGCCGCAATCGAAGACCGCCTCGATAACCACCTCGACAACGGCAGTGGCTACACGCGAGATCGGATTACCCTCAAGGTCCTCAACCCAGGCCCGGTTCACATACTCGCCGGGCTTGGCAGCCGCAGTGACGGCCAGATCCAACGTGATTTCCACGGCCTCATCGCCTGTCAGAACGACATTCTCAAAGGTGAGTTTGCGACCTGCCACGACCGGTGCAATCCCGGTATCACCGAGCATCGCCGAACCTGGTACGAAGGTAAGCCCGGGAGGCGTCATGTCGATGACATTGACCGTACTCGAACCCGGCATGCCGAGCATCTTGACCCGGATCGTATAGGGCACCTTGCCGCCACGGCGAACCTCGCGCAGAGGAGACATCTTGCTTATCGCATACCCCGGCAGATCGACCGACGCTTCCGCTTCCGCTGCCGCTGCCTTCTGGCCGCGCGGTCCCGTACCTGTGGCCGTCGCCGTGTTTTTCACCCCATCCTCAATCCCCTGAGCAGTATCGATATCAGCCTGGCTCAGAGTATAGGTGGCGGTGAAGGTTGCGCTGTCACCGGCTGCGATATCCGCACTTGATGGCGTAAAGGAAGACAGGCTTCCTCTGCCCCGGCGTCCATCGAAACGCGGCCCTGCATCAACCGGAACCACATCATCAACAGTGACATTTCCGTCATTCGTTACCGCAAAGGTGTAGAGAATCGTATCACCGGGTTCGGCAAAGCCGGTGCCGACGCCCTGGTATGCGCCGCTTTTCTCGAGGACCAGCGACACCTTTTGCGGCAGGGGCGTGGCGGTTGGATCGTCCGGCTCACCATCCCCTTCCTCTTCGACATTTTCGCCATCATGAGGATCGTCGGAGAGATCAGACACTTCTTCACCGTTTGGGGTCAGACCTTCTACCTCTGCAGTCGCCGTCTGCCCGCCGGCATCAATCTCGGCCGCCGTCAACGGATAGGACGCGGTGAACGTGGTTCCATCTTCGCTGCCTGGAGCAAGGCTTGCGAGCGTACCGCCCGCAACGGGAACCGTTGCCCTCACACCAATTCTAACATCCGCCGGATTGACATTGGGGTCCGGAACCACTTCCAGCGAAGGAATGGTGATGCTGTTGATCGTGACGTTACCGGTATTCTTCACCGTAAAGGCATAATGTACTGGCTCGCCCGAATCCGGGAAACCGCTACCGTCAGAATCGCTCCACTGGTCCACCAGGTGAACTTCGATGGATGGGTTCGGCTGGAACTCGATCGTCGTCGGGTCGCCCGCTTCTCCATCTGCAGAGCGGGATTCAGCTGAAACCGGCTCGCCCTGCGGGTCCACGCCGGTAGCGGTGGCAACATTTGCAAAAGACCCGGCATCGATATCGGCCTGTGTAATCGTATAGCTGCCTGTCGCACTCGTGTCGCTTTCCCCCGGAGCCAATGGTCCGGCAATCGGGCTTCCAGAGATTTCAGCCTTGTCGTCTTCGATTGCAATGTCTGTCAGGCTCACATTGCCAGTGTTCATGACCGTGAACGTGTAGCCGATTGTCTCATTGGCATCAGCAAAACCGTTGCCATTGGCATCGTTCAGCATCGCTTCCTTGACGACGTCCATGGAGCCCTGCGCCACCACTGGCTGCGTGGTGTTGTCGCCGGGAATCCCGCCCGGCGGCCGCGAGGTACGCTTTACAGGAGCCCCGTTGGGGTCCGAAGCCGTGGCTTCAGCGACGTTGTCCACGCCACCGCTGTCGACATCCGCCTGGGTGACATCGTAGTAGCCCGTGATTGTCGTCGAATCCACGTCATCGGGGGCTAGAGAGGCGATGGGGCCACCAACGATCTGCGCCTTGCTATCGCTGACAGTGACGTTGGTGAGCGTCACATTGCCCGTGTTCTCCACCGTAAACGTGTATTCAAGCCGCTCACCCGCATCCACAGCGCCATTCCCATTGGCATCGACGTGAGACACCTCCTTGACGAAATCACTCTCCGGCGTCTGGAGCAGTTCCGTTTCAGTCGGTTCGCCAGCAACGCCTCCCGGTGCACTCGATTGAGCCGTGACATCATTTCCAGCCGGATCCTTACCGGTGGCTGACGCCAGGTTTGCGACAGAACCGGCATCAATATCGGCCTGTGTGATCTTATAGGTTCCGGTCACGCTTGTATCACTGTCGCCCGCCGCAAGCGGCCCTGCAATCGGGCTACCCACGAGATCCGCCCGGTCGTCTGAAACCACGATGTCTGTAAGCGTGAGATTGCCCGAATTGGTGACGGTGAACGTGTATTCGATCATCTCGCCGGCGTCGGGACGACCGTTAGCGATGGTATCGTTCAAAGTTGATGTCTTGATGATCTCGACTGCTGCGCTTCCCGGCAGGTCAATGGTCGTGGCGTCTCCCGGTTGACCGCCTGGAGGTGCCGATTCAGCACTGACCGGATCACCATCGGGGTCCTGAGCATTCACGGTGGCGTGGTTTTCCACCGAGCCAGAATCAATATCAGCACCGGTCAGGGTGTACTCGCCAATAATCGTTTCGCTGTCCGTCACGCCCGGCGGCAGCGTTGCAATCGAGCCACTTGTCACGATGCCCGGATCATCAACCGTCACGTTCGAAAGCGGCGCTGCGCCCGTATTGGTGACCGTGAAAGTGTAGATGATCTTCTCATCAACGTCCGGGACGCCGTTATTGTTGGTGTCCTGCAGCTCCGCTTCCTTGGTGAGGGACATGGACGCTTCCTGCGTCACATCCGTCGCCGTGTTGTCGGCAAGATTGTTGTCGACAACATCATCGGGAAGCACGAGCGAAACCGTGTTGCTGAGCTCGCCGGTGAAGTCGTCCGGAACCGACATGGTGATCGTGTAGGTGGCCGACGCGTTGGCAGGGAGGTTGAGATGTTCTGCATCAATGCCACCGGTCCCGCTGGCGTTCTCACATGTCGCGCCGCTCGCACCCGCGCATGTCCAGTTCGCGGTGGCAATGCCTGCCGGCAGCGGGTCCGAAACCTCGATGGCCTCTGCGCCGAAGGGGCCATTATTGGTGACCTGCATCGTATAGGTGACGTCCTGCCCGGGCGTATAGGCTTCCTGTCCGTCCGTTTTGGTGATCTGAATATCCGCCTCGAACTGAAGAGACGACGTCACACATTTCAGGCCATCATTGTTTCCCGAGCCGGGCGAGGATGAAATAAGGGTCGACTGGCCCGTCGTGGTATTGAATTTGTAGAAGCCGTTCCCGCCATTGTCGGAACCGTACACGGCATCCGGCGTTCCAAACATCGCACCAAACTGCGTTCCCGCGGCCAGGCCGGTATTGCCGACGCTTGTCACCGAGCCGGTCACCGGATCAATGGCGATTAGATCCGTAGCGCCCCCCTCCTTTGTGTAGAGGCGGCCACCGGACCATGCCAGGTCGAAAATGTTGATGGCACGGCTGAGTGTGATTGCTGTCGCAGAGACCGCCCCGACATCGATCTTGTAAAGGGTACTCGGCGCAGCGCTGCCGATCACATAATAGCTCCCGTCATCCGCGATCTCACCTGCATTGATGTTGGGGGCCGAAGGAATCCCGGCGATGGCGCCCAGATTTTGTGTCTGTCCATTCGAGCCAAGGCGCAGCAGATTGGGAGTCGTACCCGCCTGAATGGCATAGCCATAAAAGTCTGTGGGATGGAAACCTGCCGCGTTGTGCGCGAACGTCTCTCCGCCCTCATTGGTGAAGGTAAAGGGATTTGTGGTCATCCCCACCGAGAGCAGATTTGTCGGATTTCCCTGGGTCAGCCACAAACGTTCATCGCACGTGGAAAAATCAGGAACCTGCGCCCGACTATCATCCATGGACACCAGAACGGTTACCATGGCAGCAGCGAACAGACCAAGGCGCATGCGGCCTTTATGGGGTTTCGTTCGATTGAGATATTCTTCTATTTTCATAATAATCTCATTTGTGTCCAATGATGAAATTATTACTCTTCAATTAATATAAATGGGACTATAAATATTAATTGATACACTTCTCAAACATGAAGGAACGAAATACAACAATTCATCAGCGATGATTAGAGCCAAACGGCATTCCATACGGTCATCATCTCGTATCGCCGATCATTCTGGTCTCCACCTCGAGACGATAGCGACCACCGACCTTCTGCCACTCACCCGCAATGTGACGCCGTAATGCGCGCATGCGTCGCGCCGCCAGCCGTCCTCCCGCATTGCTGCTCTGGTACACAAGACGAAGAACGGAAGGCTCCGCATCCAGCAGAGTGACGAGCTGCTTGATCTGCCCCTGCCACGCGTCCTGCAACTCAACGCCATCCGGCGCGAAAGCAGCGTCAGACACATCCAGCCGCACCACCCGTCCGATGGTCGTGCCAAACAGAATGTTTGTCACCTTACCGGCGGTCAGCCGGACAACACGCGGGTTCTCCGTGGTCACCCGATAACCTGACGGCAGAGAACGCTGGTCGAGCTTCATGATGTAATTCGTACCGATCCGCTGATCCGGGAGATCAGCACAGGCCACATGGAATTTGCCCTTCGGTCCGGCCGTGACCAGCAATCCCTTTGCCGTGGCCACCCGCGCACCCGCAATGCCCTCTTCACCGGCATCCGGATAGCCGTTGCGATTGCGGTCATTGAAAACGAGACCGGTGATATCGCTACAGTCGAACACCGGCTCAACAATCACTTCCACAGTCGCGGTGGCAACTCCCGTCAAAACCTCTCCGGATAGATCCTCCACCCAGGCCTGATTGACATACTCACCCGGCTTCACACTCGCCGTCGCCAGCAGGGTCAGGTCGATGAGAAGTGGCTCGTCCGGCTGGAGCTCGACATTTTCAAAGATGAGCCTGCGCCCCTCCAGTCTCGGCGCCAAACGTCCATAGGACACGGACGCGCTGCCGGTCTGGTAGGTGAAGCCCTGCGGGAGAAGGTCAATGACGTTCACCTCCACCGCCGTCTTGAGCGCGTAAGCCGCGACCCGCAACTGATAGGGCACACGGTCGCCGCGCCTCACCTGCGAAAGCGGGGTGCTCTTGCCAATAAAAACACCGGGCATGGGCACGCTGGCCTCGGCCTCCGGCGACACCACATTGCGCCCATGCGGCGTCGCGCCCTGCGCCACTGCGGTATTCACCGCGCCAGCCTCATGAGACCGGGCATTGCGGATGTCCGTCGCAGTCAGGACATAGTCGGCAGTGAACCTCGCCTTGTCACCCGGCGCCAGCGTCGCACTGGCCGGCGCAAAGGCCGAAAGACTGCCGCTTGCAGGCGCGCCGCCAAAGAGCGGGCCGGGATCTGACGGCGCAACATTGTCAACCGTGACATTGCCGTCATTCTCCACCTCGAATTCATAGTGGATCGTTTCGCCGGGATGCGCCTGCACCCCGCCAGCGCCACGATATTCACCCGTCTTCGTCAGAGCGAGAGACGCCAGTTGCGGCAGCGGCAACTCATGTTGAGAACTTGCGGAAACCTCTTCGCCGGACGGATCCGAACCGGTTACCGTCGCAGCAGCGTTCAGCAATCCCTGATCGATGTCATCCTGCGTCAACCTGTAGCTTGCGGTAAACGCATCCGTGTTTGTCCCGCCCGGCAAAAACCCGTCCAGCGGCCCGCCGCTGACCGGAACCTGCACCTCCCGGCCGTCAGGCAGGGTAAGCGTCACAGACGGGATGGACACACCGGAAAGGGTCGTGTTCCCCGCATTCGTTACGGCCAGTTCGTATTGCACAATCTCACCGGCATCCGGATAACCGTTTTCATCCCCGTCAACGAGCGTTCCCGTCAAGACGAGTTCCACGGCCGGCTTGTGCTCAATCACCAGGACGGTATCGCCAGCCCCCTCATCCGTCTCCGACACAACCTCCAGAGCAGTTCCATCCGGCGCCTTCGCATGCAGCGTGGCAGTGTTCCGCACCTCCCCCGCATCGACATCCGCCTGCGTGATTTCGTAGTCGGCGCTGAATGTCGTTTCATCCGCATCGCCAACGTTCAGGCTGCTCAACGGGCCGCCGGCGACCTCAACCTTCTCGTCCTCCACCTTGAGATCACTCAATGTCACATTGCCGATATTCTCAACCTTGAAGCGGTACTCGACATGATCCTCGGCATCGACGCGGCCATTGCCATTGCTGTCGACATGCACCGCCCGCTTGATCAGTCGCGCCTTGGGAGCGGCAGTCAGCGGAACCTCGAGACTGCTGGAACCGGTCACCTGCTGGCTCGATGGATCAAGCGCCGCGACCTGCGCTTCATTCAACACCTTGCCCTTGTCCAGATCGGCCTGCTTCACAAGATAGGCAGCGGTGAATGTATCTTCATCAACGTCGCCTGGCGCAAGGGTCGCAAGCGGTTCGCCGGTCACCTGCGCAGTCGGATCGGTCACACGGACATTGCTGAGCGTCACATTGCCGGTATTTTCCACGCTGAACTTGTAAATCAGCGCATCGTCAACATCGGTGACCCCGTTCTCGTTGCGGTCTTCCGTGCGGACGAGCGTCTTGGTCAGTTTGATCGACGCGGACTGCGCAATCTCGACCGTCGCGCTGGCCTCACTCGTTACGGTCTCCTCCTCTCCAACCGGCACGGTCGCGGTGGCCTTGTTGTCGACCCTGCCTTTGTCGATGTCAGCCTGCGTCAGCCTGTAGAGCGCACTCACCGTCGAATCACTGTTGCCCGGCGTCAGATCCGGAACCGTCGTCCCGGAGAGCGACAGAGCGGGGTCGGTAATCTTGACGGCCGCGAGCGTCACATTGCCGGTGTTCGTGACCTTGAACGCAAATTTGATGTGATCGTCAGGATCTGCGAACCCGTTGCCGTTCGTGTCTTGATAAACGCCTGTCTTCTCAAGCTTCATGGCCGGCGCTACCGTAATGCTGAAGGAGGCAGTGGAAAGAGCTTCCGCCTTTTTCCCGCTCGGCGACGTCCCTTCCACGGACGCCGTGTTCGAGTAGGCGCCGTTGTCGACATCCGCCTGCGTCAGAACATGATAGCCCGTGACCGCCGTATCATTGCTCGCGCCCGGCGTGAGGTCTGGAACCGTCGTGCCCGACAAAACGGCGCCCGGATCACTTAATTTGATGCCCGAAAGAGACACATTGCCATTGTTCGTAACCTTGAAACGGTAGTTCAGACGGTCGCCAGGCTCCATCACGCCGATGGTTCCCTGATCCTGAAAAGTCACGGTTTTCTCGATCTTGATGGATGCCGCCTCGGGCAGGCTGACTGATGTCGAGCCGGTGTCATCCACATCACCGTCATCGGGCGCTTTCGCCTTCACGGTCGCCGTGTTGACCACCGAGCCACGGTCCAGATCGGCCTGGGTCAGATCATAATTCGCGGTCAGAGGCGTCGTGTTTGAATCCCCGGGCGCGAGCGTCCCTGCAACGGCGAGACTGCCATTGATCAGGGGGTCCGACACGCTGATATCCTTCAGCGTTACCTCGCCCGTATTCTTCACAGCGAACGTGTATTCGATGCGATCCCCCAGATCAGCAACCTTGTTGTTGTTGGTGTCCACCCATTTACCGGTCTTATCCAGCGAAACAGCTTCTTTCGTGTCGATGGAAACCGTCACTTCAGATGTGTCGCTCGTCGCGTGACCGTGCGGATCCTTGGCGCTGGCCGTGGCCTTGTTCACGACCTCGCCCCTGTCCAGATCGGCCTGCGTCAAAGTATGAAAGGCCGAGAAAGTGGTGCTATCCTCATCCCCAACAATGAGTTGCGAAAGCGTGCCCCCGGAAACGCTGACAGAAGGGTCCGTGATGCTGATGTCGGAAAGCGTCAGGGAACCGGCATTCTTGACCTTGAAACTGTATTTGATCCGGTCGCCCACATCGGTTTTCTGGTTGCCGTTCGCATCGACATACACCCCCGCTTTTTCGAGCACGATCTTGCTCGTGCCTTCCTCATGGGTGGTGACCGACGCGCTGTCCGTCACGGGCGTGTCGTCCGGCGCCTTCGCGGTCACGGTCGCCGTGTTCTTCACATCGCCATTATCGATGTCGCTCTGCTTCAGATCGTAGCGCGCCGTGAATGTGGTGCTGTCCGATACGCGGGGGGCAAGCGTGGCGATCGGACCGCCGGTGACACTCGACGCATTGTTATCGGTCAGGCTGATGTCTTTCAGTTCGACATCGCCGGAATTGGTAACGGTGAAGGAGTACTGGATATGGTCGCCGAGATCGACGACCGAATTGTTGTTGGCATCCACATGAACACCACGCTTCTCAAGCTTGATCGAATGCTTGCTGCCCAGCCCGGTCGTCAGCGAGGCGGTGTCGCTTATTGTCTTGCTGTCCGGATCCTTCGCCTCGACCTTCGCGGCGTTGATCACTTCGCCCTTGTTGATGTCCGCCTGCGTGAGCTCATAGGCAAGAGAAAAGGTCGTCGTATCCTTGACACCGGGAGCCAGCGTCGCCAGAGGGCCGCCATTCACCGTGCCCAGCGGGTCCGTCACCTTCACATCGGTCAGGGTGACATTGCCGGTATTCTCCACCTCGAAGCTGTAGATGATGCGATCGCCGACATCGAGAAGCTGGTTCGCATTGGTGTCCTGATAGGCCCCTTTCTTGACCAGATCGATCGCGGACGTCCTCGGCAGATTTATGACCGTCGGGGCCTGATCGCCATCGGCCTTCGCCTGCGAGTAGATCGTGATTTCCTGACCGCCGGGCAATGTGCCCGCCCCAACGGCCTGGTTGCTGAGTTTGCCAACATTCACATCGGCCTGGGTGAGCCTGTAGGTAGCCTTGAAAGTCGCAGTCTCACCGGGCTGCAGGGACCCTTCCGGAGATGAACCGCTGTTGGAAACAAAGGTCGGCCCGGTGGTCAGCGTCAGCGCGGTGCCGTCCGAACGCTCAAGGAAATCCTCCTTGATCCGGACATTGGTCATCGGATCAGCACCAGTGTTCTTGACGGAGAAGGAGAACGTTACATCTTCACCGGCCAAAGCTTGCCCCACCGACGCTGTCTTGATCACTTCGAGGGGATAGGCACCAATAGCAAAGTGGGCGACGCAGGACTCAGAGGAGGACGCACCGGTCTTCTTATAAGCGCTCACGGTCAGTCTTTGCTTTGTCGCAGTGGCCGTGAATTCGAGTACCGACTGGGTCCAGGTTGTCGATGGCATTGGAAATTTTTGCGGCGTCTTTTGGTCAATTCGCAAGCGCAGCCCCTCACATGCTTCGTTATGATTAACACGCTGCGCCCCCCGCATCAGCCCATAGAAGGGAATCTTGTAAGAACGCCCGACAACCAATCCTGTTATATTTGTATAAATAGCTTCCGCATGATCTGCTTTGGCCCACATTGTAGAAAATGTCTCATCGCCAGTCGGAAGCGCTGGAAGGGGGCCATCAATCCACCGATTCCCCCAGCCCCACTTTTCAAGGTTGGAACAGTCCGGTGACCCTGCCGCCTTAAACCAACCAGCCGGCGTCGTGTCCTCCCCAAAGACGCAGGGTGCCGTGGGCGGAATGTGCTGCGCATAGCCCGGCAAGGAAAATGAACTGCCCCCCGCCACAACGAGAAGGAAGAGCAACAGGAGAGACAGCCCTCCCTCACGACTGGCCAGCCGCAACCAAAACCGGCCTGCCACAGCAAAAGAAGCAGCAAACCTTTGCACATTCATCAGCAGCACGTTCATTGAGGTCACCTGGAATGGCGCAGCGTTCATGTACCCCTAAAAAGACCTGAAACTCGCGACTATCGAAACAAGGCCGAACACTGCGAAAGCGGGATTGAGAGTTAGTCCCGCGCACTCTAGTGAGGATCGCGCCGCGACATGAGTTGCCGTGCCGTATCTTTACGGTTTCAGCGCCGGCCGCACCGGCCCCACGCCACCGGCTTTCCGGCATCGGCAAAGCAACGGATCGCGGCTTACCGGCACCCCGCCAGCAAGACCGGCTTGACATTCCGCGCGTACCCTTTATGTGTCCGCCAGACTCTTTAAGCGCCTGGTGGAGAGATTCTGCTGATGCGCGACCAACAAACATCAGGAACGGACGACAGCTATGGCGAAGGCCACGACCATCAAGATCAAGCTCCAGTCGACGGCCGACACGGGCTTCTTCTACGTCACGAAGAAGAACAGCCGGACGATGACCGACAAGATGACCAAGCGGAAATACGACCCCATCGCGAAGAAGCATGTGGAGTTCAAGGAAACGAAGATCAAATAGATCCCGTTTTAGCCGTACAAAAACGCCGCCCCGAGCGGCGTTTTTTTATGCGCGCATGAAACGGCCTGACCGTCACGCTTCTATGCCTGGCGGAGCCCACGAACTTCTATGCGCGTTAAAGGAAATGGGGGTCGGTCGGCAAACTGGCAGCGGTACGAGGAGGCCACTAAAGACCAGCGCCGACCGACCGACCCCACGGACCCAGGAGATGCGGCGGACCTGAGCATCATGGGGTATTTGGGGCATGGCGCGTCAGAGCCATATCGGCCCGACCATGCAACTGCCCTTATCGGTCGAGAGATTTGCGCAGGGCAGTAAGAAAATCAACACTTACTTAACCATTGCCGCCAACTCCCTGACGTTAGGGTAAATATGGCGCGCGACCGGCTTTGCGTCAGCCCCCAATAGGGTGAGACCGTCATCACTCTTTCGTGCCTGACAGATGACCGGCCTACCACACCCGAAACAAAGCCACCCACCCACAACCGAAAACGCCGCACATCCGGGAGGATATGCGGCGCTCTTGACGGCAGGAATGCCGTGCGACCGAAACCGCACGGCGAAGGGATGGCGACCTAGAATTTCGCAGTCGCTCCCAGAATGAAGGTCCGGCCCCTGCCTCTTTTTGAATTCATCGATTCCGGCCCGGACGCGGCCACCGCGTAGCTCTTGTCGAACAGATTTTCGACCGTGAAGGACACGTTGAAATCCTCGCGGATCTCATAGCTGCCATAGGCATCGTAGAGCGTGTAGGCCTCAAGGTCCTCCGGCTCCATCATGCCGTTTGCCTGCCGGCTTGGGCCGACATAACGCATCTGTGCGCCAAGATTCAGCCGCTGCTCGAGAAGACGCACGCCCACATCCACCGTGGCGTAGGTCTCGGGCAGGAAGCCGGCATCACCATTGCCCCAGCCCGTGCCGAAGCCGACCGGCTGATCGGTATCCGCATTGGTGTAGGACGCATTCACGTAGAAGGCTCCCGCATCATAGCTGCCCTGCACTTCCCAGCCGGACATGCGGGTGGTGCCGGGCGCATTCACCCATTTGGCGACCTGCCACGGAATTCCCGTCACATCCGCCAGATCGTTGACGATGTAGTTTTCGATGTCGTGACTGTAATAGCCGACCTTCAGGCGCAGGCGGTCGTCGGGCAGCAGGACACCATCCCTGTGCAGATTGACGCCCACATCCCAGCCTCTGCGAACCTCCGGCTCAAGCCCCAGATTGTTCGCATAGGCCGAGCCGATGCCATCACCAAACGGGATCATCGTCCACAGCATCTCCTGAACGGTGGGCGGACGCGCCGTGTGCGCATAGGTGGCGTAAAGCTGCATCCAGTCGAGCGGATCGGCGGCCAGTGTCACCCTGGGCAGGAATTCACCACCGGAGCGCGAGACCTTCCGGTTGCCGCAGTCCGGCCCGCCGGGCGGACAGTCACCCGTACCCGCACTGTATGCGGTCTGCTGCCCGGACATGTTCCAGTAATCATAGCGCAGCCCGGCCGCCAGCGAGAAGATGTTCCAGTCCAGCGTGACATCGGAGAAGGCGCTCGCCTTCTGCATCCTGCCCGGCGGGTTCGCGCCACGGCGACGCAGCACCTCGAAATCCGTGGAACCGTAGGAAAGCCCGTAATACCAGGAAAGGTCCACGCCCTCGCCCACCACGAAGCGTGACGTGTTGGCGAGGCTCGCACCGAAGGAACGATCCCGGGATTCACGACCGCGATAGCCGCCGCCAAACTCGGAATCGTAGGTCATCTCCGTTTCGTTGTAGTAGACATTGGCCGCAAGATCGATCAGCGCCGACCCCGGATCATATGTGTAATCGAGCGTGTAGGTCTGGTTCTTCAGGCTTTGCTCGTAATTGCTGCTGGTGAAGCGGTTGTCATACCAGCGCCCGCCAAGCTTGAGCCGATGCTCGCCATTGGGTTCGAAATCGAGCTTGACCAGTCCACCCGCAGGCGCATTGGCAACCCTGTCGTAATCGGGAAACACCACGCCATCCGCCGTTTCATAATCGTGAAAATCGGAATAGGCGAGCGCGCCGACAATGCTCACATCGCCAGTCTGACCGGGGAACATCTTGCCCCGCGCGCCGCTAGCGAGCAGACCTGACCAGCGATAACCATTGGTGCCGGCCTTGAAGCGGGTGAGCGCACCGATGTCAGCGCCCGGCTTCAGAACGTCATCCACCTCAAGCGTGCGGAAATTGGCAGCGCCGGCCAGCGTTCCCGCACCGGCCGCGCCCGAAACCGCGCCGCGCGCCACATCCACACCGGCCAGAAGCTCGGGATGTACGTAAAGCAGATTGCCGCCTGACGAACCATGCCCGCCCACATTCCGGAAGGTCTGCGGCACGCCGTCGATCATGGCATTGACGCGGCCATAGCCGGTCAGTCCGCGAATGTTGACCTCAATCGCCGGATTGGTGCTCGGCGAATAGGTAAAGGCGCCCGGAACTGAACGCACCGCCGTTCGCACATCGCCGCCGAAGCGCTCCTGCAGTGCCTGCTCATCAAGTGAGCCGACCGCCGCAGGCGTGGTGTAGACTGCTTCGCCCGAGGGCAGAAGCGTCTGGTCATCAACCACCACCAGCCGTTTCAGCCGATGGGTCCTGCCCTCACCCACGTCACCCGAAACAGCTTGCTCCACCTCCTCCTCTGCCGGTGATGCCTGCTCCTGGGCAAAGGCTGCATGCGCACATAAGAAAGAACAAGCGAAGACACTTCCCGCAAACAACCTGCGGGAATCATCGATGATCAAAGCCAACGAAACCTCCTGTCGGACTAAAGCAGAATTTCGGGCTGGCTGAACATTTGCTTGCTGGAATGTACTTTTGCTTAGCCTCGCGGCATCAGCACGTCAAACGGGCTCCCAAAACCACTGGGCAATGCCTCAGACCGCGGCAAACCGTTATCCGCCACGGAAAAAACATGATTATTACAGTCAAGTTTAAGTGCACGAGCGCTCAAACTGCGACAGTTTTACACAATAAATTTTATCAAAAGATCGCAGCACGCCACCTCACGCGGCGGGAGCCACCACGCAATTGCGCCCTGCATTCTTGGCATCATACAGGGCCAGGTCGACACGTTTGAGCAGAGTGGCCGGGTCGTCATGCGCGCCGGCGGTGGCCACAACGCCCACACTGGTCGTCACCGCAATCGCATTCTTGCCACCATCGACCGTGAACGGGTCGCTGGCAATGGCGACACGAAGACGCTCGGCCACGGTCTCTGCAACATCGAGCGGGGTATCCGGCATCACCACCACGAATTCCTCACCGCCAAAACGGCAGATGAGATCAATGCCACGAATGTTCTGGCGAAGCCGGTCGGCGAATTCGCGCAGCACATCGTCGCCGCCCTGATGCCCCCAGCTGTCATTGATGGCCTTGAAGCAGTCGATATCGGCCATCATCACCGAGAGAGGCCGCCCGCGCGCGGCGGCACGGGCAAGCAGCCTCGGCAGATGCGTGTCCAGATAGCGTCGGTTGTGAAGCCCCGTCAGCGGGTCGGTTACGGCCATCTGGAAGCTCTCGCTCACGCTGGAGCGCAGACGGTCATTGTAGCGTTTGCGGCGCAGCTGCGTGCGCAGGCGCGCCATGAGTTCCTGTTGATCCACCGGGCGCACGATATAGTCGTTCACGCCGAGTTCGAGAGCCCGCGCGATCATCGCATCGTCGCCCCTGTCGGCCACCAGCATGACCGGCAGAAGCCGCGTACGATCCAGCGCCCGCAATTGTGCGCACAACCGCAGCGGATCGTAAGTCGTGTAAGCAGATGTGACGAGAATGCACTCGTAGCTGCCATCGGCGGCGCGGAACAGACCGGCCTGCGGGTCATCCTCGACATCAACCCTGTAGCCATCACGCAGCATGTTGGCGATGGTTGCAGAAGACTGCGCGTCTTCATCGATCAACAGAATGGAGGGCGCAGCACGACGCTCCTCTTCAATTCCATCGTCAAAACCGGCGTTGCGCGCCGTCACGGTGCGCAGGCGCAATTCGTCCGTCAGCATTTTCAGCCGCACCAGACTTTTCACCCGCGTCACAAGCTGCAGATCATTGACCGGCTTCGAGAGAAAATCATCCGCACCGGCTTCAAGCCCCCTGATGCGATCCGCCGTCTCTTCAAGGGAGGTGACCATGATGACGGGAATGTGCTGCGTAGCCGGATCGGCCTTCAGCCGGCGGCACACCTCGAACCCATCGAGCTCCGGCATCATCACGTCCAAAAGCACGACATCCACCTTGCCGTCCGCGCAGATCTTCAGCGCCTCTGCGCCACTATGCGCGCAGACCACCTCGAAATACTCGGCCAGAAGCCGGCTTTCGAGCAGCTTCACATTGGAAGGGACATCATCGACGACAAGGATGCGCGCGGTCATGGTCGGCTCCTCAGATGAATACTGGAGAGGCCGGGTGCAGCATCAGGCGTCTCCGAGATAGGATTTGATCGTTTCGATGAAGCTCGGCACGGAGATCGGCTTGGAAATGTAAGCCTCGCATCCGCCCTGGCGGATCCGCTCCTCATCGCCCTTCATCGCAAAGGCCGTGACCGCGATGACCGGGATGGTGTGCAGATCGTCATCCTGCTTGAGCCATTTGGTGACTTCCAGACCAGAAACCTCCGGCAGCTGGATGTCCATCAGGATGAGGTCAGGCCGATGCTCACGCGCAAGATCAAGCGCATGCAGCCCGTCGCGCGTACGCACTGTCTCATAACCGCTTGCCTCGATGAGATCGCGAAAGAGCTTCATGTTGAGCTCATTGTCTTCGACGATCATGACTTTCTTCGACATCAAACCCCGTCCCACTCAACTCCGCCGTAACAGCAGACCGCCGGTTGCCGACCGCGATGTGCGATACACCGAAATTTCAGACGCCACCCTTGCACGATTTGATTTATGAATCGGTAATGGACGCCTGCGAATCGTAGTCTTCCAGCATAACGGCCCTGGTTTTGCGCGCAATTCACGTGTTGAAAATGCAGCAGCGGGCCAAACACCCTATATTGAGGATGAACCATGCAACGCGAGGAAGCCGAAACCATTGCCGTGTCCGCCCTGGCCTTCATTGCGGCAGACGGCGAACTTCTGCCGCGCTTCCTGTCGCTGACCGGCATCGAGGCCCACCAGATCCGCGCTGCCGCCGCCGAACCGGGTTTTCTGGCGGGTGTTCTGCAGTTCGTGCTGGCGCATGAGCCGACAGTGCTGCGCTTTTGCGAAGAAAGCGGCATCGCGCCCGAGCGGGTTGCGCGCGCGCCAGCCGCCCTGCCCCATGGCAACACATCTTACGACATTCAGCCCTGACACGATTTGGACGGCACAAACATGATGATCGATCCGGAAACCTCCCGGCAAATTGACGAATTATCGCTCAGCAGCGATCCCCTGCTGGTGCTCGATGTGGACGACGTGATCCTGGAATTCATCCGGCCGTTTCCGGAATATCTGCGCACGCGCGGCTTCGAGCTGAAGCTCGAAAGCTTCGGCCTCAACGGGAACGTCACCGACCTCGCCTCCGGAGACCGCGTGAGCAATGAAACCGTGGCGCAGCTCGTCGATGCGTTTTTCGAGGTCCAGCATGACTGGCAGGCGCTGGCCGAAGACGCCTCCGAAACCATTGCACGGCTTTCGAAAGCAAGCCAGGTGGTGCTCCTGACCGCCATGCCCCACCGCTACCGGCAGACGCGCCGCACCCTGCTCGACCAGCTGGAAATGCACTATCCGCTGCTCACGACCGAGCGCGCCAAGGGCCCGGCAATCCAGCGCCTGCGGGGCGAGCATCAGCGTCCCGTCGCCTTCGTCGACGACATGTATTACAACCTCGTCTCGGTGCGCGACACGGTGGAGGACGCGCATCTCTTCCACCTGATGGCCGACAATTCCGTGCGCACGCTGATGCCGCCAATCCCCGAGGGCGTAACGGCGGTGGAACACTGGAAAGAGGCCGGCGAGAAGATCGCCCGCTCACTGCGGATCTAAAGCGATTGCAGCAAAAGCGGAAACCGGTTTTGCTGCCAAAATTTCGCAAAATCAATGAGATAGCGCAATACCGGTGAACCTTTTCTCGTCAGCAACGCTCTAAACAGTTACACCGCACCTGCCGGGCCTGGCAAAGACAACGCCGCGCCCGGCCAGAACCACAGCGCATCCCGGCATCACACAGTCAAAGCGTAAACCGCATCAGCGGCCGCCCCGCCTTGCGCTCGGCGACCGCCTGGAACCCGGCTTTTTCAAAGACCCGCGTCGAGCCCACGAACAGGCCGATGGAACGCTTGTCGTTCGACCGGGTGATCGGGCAGGCTTCCAGCAGGCGCGCGCCGTTTTGCCGGGCAAAATCGATCCCGCCGGCAACAAGCACGTGAGACAGCCCCTTTCGGCGCGCCGAGCTTCGCAGGAAGAAGCACGAGATCGCCCAGATATCCACCTCACGCTCCTCGCCCTCTCCCAGCGGCGCAGAGACACGCCCCTTGTTGTTCCATTCGGGAATGTCGGCACGCGGCCCGATCTGCATCCAGCCATCCGCCTTTGCGCCATCCATGAGCAAGATCCCCGGAGGCGGGCCGGCTGCAATTCGCGCCTTGATGTGAACCCTGTTGCTCTCGCGGTCGTTTTGTCGCCGCACCGCCGGTGGCAAACGAAAATGCGTGCACCAGCAACCGTAACAGGCGCCCTGCCTGCCAAACAGATCCTCGAATGCCGGCCACAAATCCGGCGTCAGGGGCGCAATCCGATAGTCCACCCTGACCTGTTGCAACCCGGCTTCTGGCAACCCGCCTCCTCCAGACCGCAGCTTGTGCCATGGCGGTGTTTCAAGTAAGATGCATGTTCACTTTATGTTCACATGATCGATCATGCCTGTCAACGCCCTCACGCATGGCATTTGCCGCGATTGCCTGACCCCGGCGAACACCGCATCGCGGCGTTGCCGGTCATGCGGGAGCCCGCGCATGCTCGCCCATGCCGAGCTTGACCGCCTGTCTCTCGCCCATGTCGACTGTGATGCCTTCTACGCCTCGGTCGAGAAGCGGGACAATCCGGCCCTGCGCGACAGGCCGGTCATCATTGGTGGCGGCAAACGCGGTGTCGTCTCCACCGCCTGCTACATCGCCCGCATCCACGGCGTTCGCTCTGCCATGCCCATGTTCAAGGCGCTCGAAGCATGCCCCGAGGCCGTCGTGGTCAAGCCGGACATGGAGAAATATTCAAGGGTCGGCCGTCAGGTGCGCTCAATGATGGAGGCGCTCACCCCCATGGTCGAGCCGCTGTCCATCGACGAAGCCTTTCTCGATCTCGCCGGCACGGAGAAACTGCATGGTGCGCCCGCCGCCCTGGTGCTCGCCCGCTTCGCGCGGCAGGTGGAAGAGGAAGTCGGCATCACCGTTTCGGTCGGCCTCTCCTACTGCAAATTCTTGGCCAAGGTGGCTTCAGACCTGGACAAGCCGCGCGGCTTTTCCGTGATCGGCCAGGAAGAGGCCGTCAGCTTTCTTCAGAAACAGCCCGTCACGCTCATCTGGGGCGTCGGCAAGGCCTTTGCCGCCACACTCGGCAAGGATGGCATCCGCACCATCGGCCAGCTTCAGACCATGGAGCGCAACGAGCTGATGCGGCGTTACGGCACGATGGGCGACCGGCTCTATCACCTTTCGCGCGGCATGGATGAACGCGGCGTGAAACCGCGCAGTGAAGCAAAAAGCGTTTCGTCTGAAACCACGTTCAACACGGATCTGTCCCGGATGGAGGATCTGGTGCCGGTGCTGCGCGCGCTTTCCGAGCGGGTTTCCGCCCGGCTTAAGGAGGCCGACATTGCCGGTCGAACCGTCGTTCTGAAACTCAAGACCGCCGAGTTCCGGCTGCGCACACGCAACCGGCAGCTGGGAGACCCGACACGGCTCGCCGACCGCATCTTTCACACGGGGCTGGAACTCCTGAAACGGGAGGTGGATGGCACGCGCTTTCGCCTTCTGGGCATCGGTGTCAGCGACCTGACCGACGCCGGCAGGGCCGATCCGCAAGACCTTGTCGACGGGCTTTCCCACAAGCGCGCACTCGCCGAGGGCGCCATCGACAGCCTGCGCGAAAAATTCGGCAAACAGGCCGTCGAGACCGGCTATACGTTCGGGCGCTCCAAAGTCGCGCGCCCACAGCGTGACGGCGACGATTGAGCCAGCTGCTTGAGGCCTGCCCTACTGGCCGCGAAGTTCCTCAACACGCTGCCGAACCGCCTCACGCCGATCCTTCGTGCCGGGATGCGTGGAGAACCAGCCTGTCTCATCGGAACCGCCAGCGTCCTCAACCACACGGTCCAGAAGCCCCACAAAAGCCAACGGATCGCGGCCCGCCTTCGCCATCAGTCCGACACTGTAGAGATCGGCATGGGTCTCGAACTCACGCGAATAGACAAGGGTCTGCAGAGCGCTTGCCTGCACGATCACATCATCGACCAGTTGGCTCGCATCACCACCGATCAGCCCCACCATGAAACCAATGCCCAGAACGCGATAGATCTGCTGCAGCGAGTGCCGCTCGCGCACGTGTCCGATCTCATGGGCGATGACGCCGGCAATCTCGTCGTCAGACCGGGCAAGCCCGACCAGTTCGTCCGTAACAATGATGGTGCCGCCCGGCAGCGCCAGCGCATTCGCGCCTATCATGCCGCCCTGCCGGAGTTCAAGCCTGAGCGCGGGACCACCACCGCCGGCAATCTGCGCCAGTTCACCGAACATGTCGCGCAGCGCCTTCTGGCGCTCTTCGGCAAGTTCCGTGGGGGAGAACACGGTGCGATCCACCGTCTCAAGCGTTCCCCGGTCCATCGCGACGATGATGGGCTGCGGCGTCACCAGCGCCGCACCCGACGCCAGAAGCGGGACACCGAACCGGTAGACGACGAAGATCAGCCCCATCGTCACCACGGCGGCCGCCGCCACGAAGCCCAGATGCCCCTCAAGGCGCATCAGCCGGGCGAAGAAGCTGCCACCCGTCTTCAGGAAGCCGTCCACATCGGCACCAAGCGGGGCTTCGAAAACACCGCCATCGGCAAAGGTGATCTTGCGCGGAACGCCGGCAACCGGGTCGGAGACGGAAGCGATTACCGGCTCCAGCGCCTCCGTTTCGTCGGCAAGACGCAGCACCAGCCGTTCCGGAACGCCGGAAAGGCTGGCCGCCACGACACGCGAGGAACCGGGTGGGAAATAACGTCCCTCAATCATGGCCTATCCCTGTTTCGACGCAATCGACCATGCTGGTCTGGAGAATGGCGCAAGCCCTCAAAGTCCGAAATCGATGCCTTCGATATCGAAGAACTCGGCCGCGCCGACATTGCCCTCCGGTGCGGCTTCATCGACGAAATCGTCAAGCGGGCCGACCGCAAACACACCAGTGCTGACCACCAGATAGCGCCAGCTGCGCACTGCGGCCCACGGCCGCAAGAGGCCAAGCGTCAAAATGGTGGCGAACAGGTTTGAGACCAGAATCCAGACATAACGAAGCCGCCCCACGCGGGAGTTGAAGCGGTGCTGGCCATCAAGCACGGTGTGATTGTAGGCGATGTTGCGCACACCGGCCTCATAGAAGAGATAGGCAAGCGCCAGCGCAATATAGGCACCTATGGAAGCGCCAGTCAGGATGCCGGCCATCGATCCATAATTGAAGACATCGAATAGCTCATCCGGACCAAACTGAAGCCCGCCTCCCGACGAAACCAGTCCGGCCCCGATCAGAAAGCCCCCTCCGACGAAAACCACCAGGACAAGCCCTATGAAAATAACCGTGACGCCCAGATTTGCGTAAAGCGCTGTGAGCGGCGCCTGGGTCTCAAAACGCGTCGATCCATAGCCCAGATGGCGGCCGAGATAGTTGCGCGCCAATTTCGAAGCCACCGGAGCAAGAAGCCCTGCGGATACAAGGGCGACCACCGGCATGATCACGAAGGCGAAAAACGCGCCCCAATAGGTCCCGCGGAAATTCAGCCGCACATTGCGATAGCTGGTCATCCGTGCGTTGAACGCCATCGACTTGTTCAGAAGCCACGGAAAGGCAATCAGATAAGGGATGATGAGCAACCCGAAGAATGGCGAAACACTGATCAGCACATTGTAGGCAAGCAGAAAGGCCACCACGATGATGCGCCCGATCAGGATCCTGGTGGGCCGCGCGTGGTATTCGAAATTGTGCCCGTCGAGCCAGCTGTTTCCATAAAAGTAGCGCAACCGGCGCACCTTCGCCCAGGCCGTGTAGATGCCGAGCGTGATGATCGACAGGAACAGATTGACGATCCAGATGCCGAAATACTCAGAAGCGCGCCCGGTGAAGGAAAACGGCAGATGTACAGGCGTTTGGCGGCTTTCCGCCGCCGTCTCAACGTAATTCATGAAAAACAGGCCCCAAAACTAAAAAATAATGAAAAATCCCTGATCGCGGAAATTTGCAAAAACGACCAGAAGTTGCTGCGCTCACCTTGTGGCGCAACGCCTAAACAAGTTCAACCTCTACAACGCCAGGCACGGCCCGCATTGCGGCCGCAACCTGCGGTGAGATCCGGTAGCGGTTGGGTAACCCGACCTCGATCTCGCCCTGCCCGCCTTCCTTGATGACGACGAGGCTCACCTGCGCATCACCGCGCTGGGTGAGCTGCGAGGAGATGGCCGCCAGCGGCTTGGGGTCGCGCAGATAGATGCGCAGCGCCTTCTGCATCCGGCAGGCTTCTTCCTCAAGCGACTGCACGCCCTGAATGCGCAGATTGACGCCTTCGGGCCGGTTTTCAGCCCCCACCATGATGACCACGGAGGAACCCGCTTCCAGAAGATCGCGATATTGCGCGAGCGCCTCGGAAAACAGGACGGCCTCATACTGTCCGGTGGCGTCGGACAACTGGATGATGCCCATCTTGTTGCCGGTGCGCGTGCGCCGCTCCTGCTTGGAGGTGACGGTGCCGGCAAGCCGCCCGGCGGTCGCCCCGCGCTTCACTGCAGCCTGGAATGTGCCCCAGTTCTGCACGCGCATCTTTTCCAGGATCTCGGCATACTCATCCAGCGGATGCGCCGAGAGATAGCAGCCGACCACCTGGAACTCGCGATGCAGCTTGTCGGCGGCGGACCATGGCTCGACCACCGGCAGATGGAGCTTCTGCGGCTCGCCGCCGCCCGACATGCCGAAAATGTCGCCCTGCCCCATGGCCGCGTCTTCGGCCGCGCGCGCCGCCATGCCCATAAGCCGGTCGATGCCGCCGAACAGGGCCGCGCGGTCGAGACCGAAACAGTCGAATGCGCCGGCCTGAATCAGGCTTTCCAAAACCCGTTTGCCGACGATCTTGGGATCGATGCGGGCGCAGAAATCCTCAAGGCTCTCGAACTGCTTCTCGTTGCGCTTCTCGACGATGTGCTCCACCGCCGCGTCGCCCACGCCCTTGATGGCGGCGAGCGAGTAGAAAATCTTGTTCTCACCCACTTCGAACGGACGATGCGAGGTCAGAACCGATGGCGACACGACTTCAATGTCGAGCCGCATGGCGTCGCGGCGGAAGTCGTTCAGCTTGTCGGAGTTGGCCATATCGTAGGTCATCGACGCGGCGAGGAACTCGACCGGGTAATGCGCCTTCAGATAGGCCGTCTGATAGGAGACGATGGCGTAGGCAGCGGCGTGCGACTTGTTGAAGCCGTAGTCGGCGAACTTGGCGAGCAGGTCGAAGATGAAGTTTGCCTGCTGCTTGGAAACGCCGCGCTCGGTCGCGCCATCCACGAAGATGCCGCGCTGCTTCTCCATCTCCGCACGGATCTTCTTGCCCATGGCGCGGCGCAGAAGGTCAGCCTGTCCGAGCGTGTAGCCGGCCAGCTCCTGCGCGATCTGCATCACCTGCTCCTGGTAAACGATAACGCCCTGCGTCTCCTTCACCAGATGGTCGATCTTGGGGTGGATCGAGGCGATTTCCTCGTCACCATGCTTGCGCGCATTGTAGGTGGGGATGTTCTCCATCGGACCGGGACGATAGAGCGCGACCAGCGCGATAATGTCCTCGATGCGGTCGGGCTTCATGCCGATCAGCGCCTTGCGCATGCCGGCCGATTCCACCTGGAACACGCCGACCGTCTCGCCGCGCGAGAGCATCGCGTAGGTTTCCGGATCGTCGAGCGGGATATGCGCCAGATCGATCTCGATGCCCCGGCGGCGGATGAGCTTCACCGCCGTTTCCAGAACGGTCAGCGTCTTCAGGCCGAGAAAGTCGAACTTCACCAGCCCCGCCTGCTCGACCCATTTCATGTTGAACTGGGTGACCGGCATGTCGGAGCGCGGGTCTCGATACATCGGCACCAGCTCGGAGAGCGGCCGGTCGCCGATCACGATGCCGGCGGCGTGCGTCGAGGCGTGGCGGTAGAGGCCTTCTAGCTTCTGGGCATAATCGAGAAGCGTGCCGACAATCGGCTCCTTCTCCACTTCTTCGGCGAAGCGCGGCTCATCCTCGATGGCCTTGGGCAGCGGCGTGGGATTGGCCGGGTTCGACGGCACCATCTTGCAGAGCCGGTCGACCTGGCCATAGGGCATCTGCAGCACGCGCCCCACATCGCGCAGAACGGCGCGGGCCTGCAGCGTACCGAAGGTGATGATCTGGCCCACCTGATCGCGGCCGTATTTGCGCTGCACGTAGCGGATCACCTCTTCGCGGCGATCCTGACAGAAGTCGATATCAAAGTCGGGCATCGACACGCGGTCGGGGTTCAGGAAGCGCTCGAACAGAAGCGAGAAGCGCAGCGGGTCCACATCGGTAATGGTGAGCGCGTAGGCGACGAGCGAGCCAGCACCCGAACCACGCCCCGGCCCCACAGGGATATCCTGAGCCTTCGCCCATTTGATGAAGTCCGACACGATCAGGAAGTAGCCCGGGAACTTCATCCGCTCGATAATGCCGAGCTCATAATCAAGGCGCTCGGCATATTGCTCGCGCGTATAGCCTTCGGCCAGACCCTGTGAATTGAGGCGGTGGTCGAGACCTTCGCGGGCCTGACGCCGCAATTCGTCAGCCTCGGCCTGAAGCGCCGCCTCGGCGTCGGCCGCATCCGCGCCCGTAAAGCGCGGCAGGATCGGCGGATGCGTCTGCGTGAAATAGGAACAGCGCCGGGCGATCTCGATCGTGTTGTCGATGGCCTCGGGCAGATCGGAAAAGAGCCGCGCCATCTCGGCCTGGCTCTTGAGATAATTGTCCGGCGTGAGCTGGCGGCGGTCGTCCATGGCGATCACCGCGCCCTCGGCGATGGCGATCAGCGCGTCATGGGCCTCGTAATCCTCGCGGGCGGGAAAAAACGCCTCATTGGTCGCAACCAGCGGCAGTTCGAGCTTGTAGGCGAGATCGACGGTTGCCGCCTCGACAACCCGGTCGTACCCCTCGAAACGCTCCAGTTCCACATAGAGCCGGTTGCCAAAGCATTCCTTGAGGAAAAGCAACCGCTCCTCGGCAACCTCGGGCCGGTCGGCCTTCAATGCGGCGCCGATCGGCCCGCGCGGACCGCCGCTCAGGCAGATGATGCCGTCGGCCAGCTCGGTCAGCCATTCCGTGGTGATATGGGTCGCCTCACCCGGCTCATTGTCGAGATAGGCGCGGCTGACGAGCCGCACGAGATTGGCGTAACCTGCCTCGGTCGAAGCGATCAGAACCAGCGGTTCATACTGCGCGCCCCCACCCTTGCGGCCATTGCCGCGGCGGCTTTCCGCCAGCGCGTCCTCAAACGCGCAGTCAAGCTGGCAGCCGACGATGGGTTGCAGCCCCTCCTTGGAGGCTTTCTGGGAAAACTCCAGCGCGCCGAACAGATTGTTGGTGTCCGTGATGGCGATGGCCGGCGCTTCATCCTTCAGCGCATGGCCAATGACCTTTCCAAGAGGCAGCGCGCCTTCCAGCAGCGAATAGGGCGAATGCACCCGCAGGTGAATGAAGGGCCGTTCGGGCCGGTTTCTTTCACGCTCCGCCGCTGCGAAAATCGGATCGCGCAAACGCCTGTCGCTCGCCATGAATTGCTGCCAACTGCTTCTTGAAGACTCAAAGCACATTGTCCCGCATCGGGCACCGGGGGTAAAGGCCCGTCACCCGGCAGCACACGGCTTTCTGAACGCGTCAGACCGTCTCTGCAGCCAGAACCCGGTCGATTTCGACGGCCAGCTCTGCCGGCTCTTCCACGATACCGACCGCGCCCGCCTCCGCCAGCTCGGCCCGATCGCCAAATCCCCAGAGAACGCCAATGGCCGGCACGCCATTCGCCTTGCCGCCGGCAACATCGTGAAGCCGGTCGCCGATCATCACCGTGTTTTCGGGCTCGATCCCTTCACTGGCGATGATGTGCCGGATCAGGTCCGCCTTGTTGGCATTGGTCCCATCGGGGGCAGAGCCGTGCACTGCATCGAAGAAGCGCGCGAGATCGAAATGCGCAATGATATCCTTGCTGTAGGCTTCCATCTTCGAGGTCGCCACGGAGAGGAAATGCCCTGCATCGACACAATGGGAAAGCGTCTCCCTGATGCCGGGAATGAGCTCATTCTCGAACTTTCCGACGTCCTGATAACGTTCGCGATAGTGCCCGACGGCCTCCCAGATGCGCCCTTCGTCGCTGGTTTCCAGAAACGTGGCGAAGGTGACCTGCAGGGGTGGCCCGATATGGGAGCGAATGGTGGCGTCATCCGGGGCCGTGCGCCCCATCTTCTCCATTGCATGGCGGATGCAGCTGGAAATGCCGACAAACGGGTTCGTCAGCGTGCCGTCGAGATCGAACAGCACCGCTGCCCGCTTTTCCATCTGCGCCATTTTCGGAAAGCTCCTATTCGAATTCCATGATGACCGCATCCACGGCGAGGCTGTCACCGGGCGCGGCATTGATCTTTGCCACCATCCCGTCGCGCTCGGCGCGCAGGACATTCTCCATCTTCATCGCCTCGACAACGGCGAGTATTTCGCCCGCCTTGACCTCCTGCCCGGTGGTGACCGCGATGGACACGACCAGACCCGGCATCGGGCAAAGCAGCATTTTCGACGTATCGGGCGCTTCGCGCACGGGCATCAGGCGGTCAAGCTCGGCAATGCGTGGCAGCATCACGCGCGCATTCGCAGCCACGCCCTGCCAGGCGACCTGAACGCCGTTGAGGATCTGACGCACCTGAACGGCGACAGTGCGGCCATTGACATCGCCTTCCCAGACCGGCTCCCCCGGACGCCAGGAAGAGCGCACGGTCACCGGATCGGCATCGCCAATGCGAATGTCCATTTCCAGCGGGATCGAGATCATGCCTTCGACAAGGCTGACGGACAGATAATCGTCATCGAGCCGCACCACCCAGTCGCGCTTCAGTTCGCCCGAATGCGGTGCAAGACGGCCGGTCAGCCGGTCGAGACGGTCACGCCGCAGAAGCTCCACGGCCAGCGCCACCGCAGCCAGCACCGTGCGCTCGCCCGCCATGGGCGATGGCGGCGCAAACCCGTCAGGAAACTCCTCCGCGATGAAGCCGGTCGACAGACGCCCTTCGCGCCAGCGCGGATGGCTCATCAGAGCCGCGAGGAATGGAATGTTGTGCTCGATCCCGTCGATCACGAAACGGTCCAGCGCCTCGCTCATCGCGTTGATCGCATCAAGTCGCTCGGGCGCCCAGGTGCAGAGCTTGGCGATCATCGGGTCGTAGAACATCGAGATTTCCGACCCTTCCGCCACGCCCGTATCGTTGCGCAGGACGGCATCGCCCAAACGCCCCTCCTGCGGCGGACGGTAACGGGTGAGCCTGCCGATGGACGGCAGAAAGTTACGCACCGGATCTTCGGCATAGATACGGCTTTCAATGGCCCAGCCATTGAGCTTCACATCGGCCTGGCCGAAGGACAGCGGCTCGCCTGCCGCCACCCGCAGCATCTGCTCCACCAGGTCAATGCCGGTGACAAGCTCGGTCACCGGATGCTCCACCTGAAGGCGCGTGTTCATCTCCAGAAAATAGAAATTCCGGTTCTTGTCGACGATGAACTCGACCGTGCCGGCGCTTTGATAATCAACGGCTTTTGCGAGCGCCACAGACTGTGCGCCCATGGCCGCGCGCGTCTCGGCGTCCAGAAAGGGCGACGGAGCCTCCTCCACCACCTTCTGATTGCGGCGCTGGATGGAGCACTCGCGCTCGCCCAGATGCAGGCACGCGCCATGCGCGTCCGCCAGAACCTGTATCTCGATATGGCGCGGCTCCTCGATGAATTTCTCGATGAAGATGCGATCATCGCCGAAAGAGGACGCAGCTTCCGATTTTGAGCGCTCGAACCCTTCGCGCGCCTCGTCATCGTTCCAGGCAATCCGCATGCCCTTGCCGCCGCCGCCCGCCGATGCCTTGATCATCACCGGGTAACCGATTTCACCCGCGATGCGCACCGCATGTTCGGCATCATCGATCAGTCCCATGAAACCGGGAACGGTCGAGACTCCGGCCTCGGCGGCAATTTTCTTGGAGGTGATCTTGTCGCCCATGGCCTTGATGGCCTTCGGCTTGGGGCCGATGAAAACGATGCCCTCGGCTTCCAGTCGCTCGCAGAACCCTGCATTCTCGGAAAGGAAGCCATAGCCCGGATGCACGGCCTCTGCGCCGGTCTCCTTGCAGGCGGCGATGATCCTGTCTGCGACCAGATAGCTCTGACTGGCGGCGGGCGGTCCGATGTGAACGGCCTCGTCGGCCATGTCCACATGCACCGCGTCGGCATCGGCGTCGGAATAGACCGCGACGGTGGCGATGCCCATCCTCCTCGCTGTCTTCATGACCCGGCAGGCGATTTCACCGCGATTGGCGACGAGGATCTTCTTGAACATGAACGGTGTTTCCCCCCAACGAGCGACGTCGTTTCTGTTTTATGGCTTTGCTTGCCCCCGCTCAAGCGTTTCACACAATTGTCGCATGAGAAGCGGGTTTGTCAGATTGCGTCATCCTATGGCCGGAACGGGCTTGCGGGACATAACAATTCCTGAAACTTTCGGCTTAGATTCCGGACTTGCAGGAGAATTGTCCATGAAAACCCGCGCCGCTGTTGCCGTTCAGGCAGGAAAACCACTTGAAATCATGGAGGTAGACCTCGATGGCCCGCGCGAAGGCGAAGTGCTGATCGAGGTGAAAGCGACCGGCATCTGCCATACGGATGAGTTCACCCTCTCCGGTGCAGATCCGGAAGGCATCTTCCCGGCGATTCTTGGCCATGAAGGCGCTGGCGTCGTCGTTGATGTCGGTCCCGGCGTGACGAGCCTCAAGAAGGGCGATCACGTGATCCCGCTCTACACGCCCGAGTGCCGTGCGTGCCCGTCCTGCCTGTCGCAGAAAACCAATCTGTGCACCGCCATCCGCTCCACCCAGGGCCAGGGCCTGATGCCGGACGGCACGAGCCGTTTCTCCCTCAACGGCGAGAAGCTGCATCACTATATGGGCTGCTCGACCTTCTCGAACTTCACCGTTCTGCCCGAAATCGCGGTCGCCAAGGTCAACCCCGACGCGCCCTTCGACAAGATCTGCTACATCGGCTGCGGCGTGACCACGGGCGTCGGCGCGGTCATCAACACCGCCAAGGTCGAGATCGGCTCGACGGCCATCGTGTTCGGCCTCGGCGGCATCGGCCTCAACGTGATCCAGGGCCTCCGGCTTGCCGGCGCCGACATGATCATCGGCGTGGACCTGAACAACGACAAGAAGGAATGGGGCGAGAAATTCGGCATGACGCATTTCGTCAATCCGAAGGAAGCCGGCGAAGACCTCGTCCCCTATCTCGTCAACATGACCAAGCGCGGCGCAGACCAGATCGGCGGCGCGGACTACACGTTCGACTGCACCGGCAATGTTCATGTGATGCGTCAGGCGCTGGAAAGCGCGCATCGCGGCTGGGGCGAGTCCATCATCATCGGCGTGGCCGGTGCGGGTCAGGAAATCTCCACCCGCCCCTTCCAGCTGGTCACCGGACGCACCTGGAAAGGCACCGCCTTTGGCGGCGCACGCGGCCGCACGGATGTGCCCAAGATCGTCGACTGGTACATGGAGGGCAAGATCGACATCGACCCGATGATCACGCACACCCTGTCGCTGGACGAGATCAACAAGGGCTTCGACCTCATGCATGCGGGCGAATCCATCCGCTCCGTGGTGGTCTACTGAGGCCATCACCTTGTCGACCATCTATGTGGATGCAGACGCCTGTCCGGTGAAACCGGAAGCAGCCCGTGTCGCCGAGCGGCACGGGCTTGTCATCGTCTATGTCTCCAATGGCGGGCTGCGCCCCTCACGCGATCCCATGGTGCGGCATGTGGTGGTGCCCGGCACCGCCGACGCCGCCGATGACTGGATCGTGGAGAATGCCGTGGCCGGAGACATCGCCATCACGGCGGACGTGCCGCTGGCCGCGCGCCTGGTGGAGATGGACGTGCATGTGCTCGGCCCCACCGGCCGCCCGTTCACGCCCGAAACCATCGGCATGGCGGTCGCCATGCGCAACCTCAAACAGGATCTGCGCGAATCCGGTGAGATCAAGGGATACAATCCCGGTTTCACCGCACGCGACCGCTCCGACTTCCTGCAGGCGCTCGACCGCACCGTGCGCCGCGCTTTGAAAGAAAACAGGGACTGACCTCATGAAGACCGTCTCCACCGCCCGCTCCCATGGCGGCGTCCAGGGCGTTTACAGCCACACCTCTAAAACCTGCCAGTGCGACATGACTTTCGCCGTGTTCGTGCCGCCGCAGGCAGCTGATGGCCCCTGCCCGGTCCTGTGGTATCTGTCAGGCCTCACCTGCACGCACGCCAATGTGATGGACAAGGGCGAATACCGCCGCATGGCCGCCGAACTCGGCATGATCGTGGTCTGCCCGGACACGAGCCCGCGCGGCGACGACGTGCCGGACGAGGCGGACAACTGGCAGTTCGGCAAGGGCGCAGGCTTCTATGTGGACGCCACGCAGGAGCCCTTCGCCAAGAACTACCGCATGTATTCCTACATCATAGAGGAACTGCCGGCGCTGATCGCCGAAAATTTTCCGGCGGACATGGATCGCCAGGGCATTTTCGGACACTCCATGGGTGGCCACGGGGCGCTGACCATCGCGCTTAAAAATCCCGACCGCTTCAAAAGCTGCTCCGCCTTCGCCCCCATCGTCGAACCCTCGACTGCGGGCTGGTCGAAACCGGCGCTGGAGAAATTTCTGGGAGCGGACAAAGCCACGTGGCGCGGACACGACGCCTGCGCGCTGGTAGCCGACGGCGCTCGCTTTCCCGAATTCCTGATCGATCAGGGCGCGGCTGACGGCTTCCTGGACGAGGGCCTCAGGCCATGGCTATTCGAAGCGGCCTGCGAAAAGGCCGGCATTCCGCTCACGCTCAACATGCGTGAGGGCTATGACCACTCCTACTTCTTCATCTCGACCTTCATGGACGACCACCTTGCCTGGCACGCAAAGCGCCTCGCAGCCAGCTGACCTGAATCAACACATGAAGCCGATGAATCATCTCCTCATGTTCTTCGGCTAACATTCTGCCAGCAAACGGCTTTTCACCTCCACGACGATTGACGCGCCGGCGCAAACTTGTGCCGGCGCGTCGCATCCGGCATGCTTTCGGGAGCAAACCCGCCCTAAAATGCGGGATCATTGAGCTCAGAATGCCACCCAATGATGATCGAAAACGGAGGTGCTGCCCGGTGCAGGACACAGCACATATTTATTCAGACACACCCGACCGCGACACGATGGGCGGCCGCCTCTCCCGGGCGCGCGACGCCGTCGGCCTCTCGGTTGCCGAACTCGCCCGTCGCCTCGACGTGAAGGCGGCCACGATACAGGCCTGGGAAAGCGACCGCTCGCAGCCGCGCGCAAACCGGCTGGCCATGCTCGCCGGCGTTCTCAATGTCAGCCTCTCCTGGCTGCTGCACGGCGTGGGCGTTTCGCCCGCCGACGAAAGCCGCTCGGAACTGGTCAACGCCGTCGCAGCCAACCTGAAGCGCATCCGCAGGCTCCAGGAAGAAACCAACCGCATTGTCGCGCAGATCGAAACCGACCTTGCGCGCGCTGAAGGCGCTGGCTGACGCGCGGATTTCTTCTGATGCGACATTGTGCACAGAAAGCGTGATGCCACGACCGCGACCGGCGTTATGACAGGTGACAAACGCAGCGGCCTGCGCTAGTTTCCAGCCGTCGAGGGCAGCAGCCCTACCTGTTTGCGGGAGAGAGCCAAACCGGGAAAAACCGGGGCGGACGCCGAAGGGGAAATCGCCCGAAATCTCTCAGGCAAAAGAACCGTAGACAGGTCAAGACACTCTGGAAAGTCGGGGAGCGATCCCCGCGCCGAAGGTGTAAGCGTGGTCGACAGAGTTCCGGCTGCGCGAGTCTCTCAGGCTTCCGACAGAGGGGCACGAACATGTCGCTTCCCGCGGCATGCGTGCGATTCTGGAGGAATGATGAGCAACACCGAATCCCTGAAACATCTGCCGCTGGAAGCGCTGCATGAAGATGCCGGCGCACGTTTTGGCGCATTCGCCGGCTGGCGCATGCCCCTGACCTATCCCGCCGGCGTGATGAAAGAACACATCCACACGCGCGAAAGCGCCGGACTGTTCGACATCTCTCACATGCAGCTCTTCGAGGTTGAAGGCGCAGACGCAGCAGCCTTCCTGTCGCGCGCCTGCCCGCTCGATGCGACGGCGCTCAGGGAAGGCCAGTCGAAATACACCGTCCTTCTCAACGAGAATGCCGGCATCATCGACGACCTGATCGTCACCCGGCTCGGCGAAAACCGCTACATGATCGTGGCGAATGCCGGCAATGCCGCGAAGGATGAAGTGCATCTCCGCGCCATCGCCGCAGATTTCGACATCTCCTTCACTGCGCTCGAGCGCGTCCTCCTCGCCCTTCAGGGCCCCGACGCAGAAGCCATCCTGATCGCCGCCGGCCTCGACCTCAGCGATCTCGTCTTCATGACCGGCACGGAGCCGCATGAGGGCTGGTTCGCCACCCGTTCGGGCTACACCGGCGAAGACGGTTTCGAGGTGGCGCTGCCGGTCGATCAGGCGGAGCGCTTTGCCCGCAAACTGCTCGACGACGAGCGCGTCCAGTGGGTTGGCCTTGCCGCCCGCGACAGCCTCAGGCTCGAAGCCGGGCTCTGCCTGCATGGTCAGGATCTCGACGAGACGACCGATCCGGCCAATGCCGCCATCCTTTGGGCCGTGCCGAAGGCGCTGCGCTCCGAAGGCCGGTTCATCGGCGCTGAGGCCCTGCAGAAGATCATTGCCGATGGCGCGAAGGAAAAGCGCGTCGGCCTGAAGCCGGAAGGCCGCCAGCCGGTGCGCGCCGGCGCACCGCTCATCAACGAAGCCGGCGAAAAGGTCGGCCGCGTCACATCGGGCGGTTTCGGCCCCTCCGCCGGTCATCCGGTGGCGATGGGCTATGTCGCCAAGGCGCTTTCCGAACCCGGCACCCGTCTTTTCACCGAAGTGCGCGGCAACCGCATCGCACTTGATGTCCATACCCTGCCCTTCACGCCGCAGCGCTACAAAAAAGGATAACAGCCAGATGAGCCAGACCTATTTCACCGAAGACCACGAGTGGATCAAAGTCGAGAACGGCGTCGCAACCGTCGGCATCACCGATCACGCTCAGGAACAGCTCGGCGATCTGGTGTTCGTGGAACTGCCCGAAACCGGCGCAACGCTCTCCAAGGGCGACACCGCCGTCGTGGTTGAATCCGTGAAGGCCGCTTCCGATGTGTACGCGCCTGCCGATGGCGAGATCTCCGAGGTCAACGAAGCGCTTGCAAGCGACCCGGCCCTCGTGAACTCCGCCCCCACCGGCGATGGCTGGCTGTGGAAGATGAAGCTCTCCGATGAAAGCCAGCTCGAAGGCTTGATGGACGAAGCCGCCTACAAGGCGTCGATTGCCTGAGGAAACACCATGTCCGCCAACACACTCCCTTTCGCCGCCCGCCATATCGGCCCGCGCGGTGAAGAAACCAAGGCCATGCTGGCCACGCTCGGCGTTCCGTCGCTCGAGACGCTGATCACGCAGGCCGTGCCGAATTCGATCCGCCTCGACCGTCCGCTCGACCTGCCGCCGGCAGCCAGTGAGACCGAGGCGCTCGAAGAGCTCGGCGCAGCCATGCGCCAGAACAAGGTGCTCAAGAGCTTCATCGGCGCCGGCTATCACGGCGTGAAGGTTCCGCCGGTCATCCAGCGCAACCTGTTTGAAAACCCTGCCTGGTACACGGCCTACACGCCCTACCAGTCGGAAATCAGCCAGGGCCGCCTTGAGCTTCTGTTCCACTTCCAGACGCTGGTGACGGAACTGACCGGCCTGCCGGTCGCCTCCGCCTCGCTGCTGGACGAAGGTTCGGCCGTGGCCGAAGCCGTGGGCATTGCCTGGCGTCATCATCGCTCCAAGCGCAGCAAGCTGGCGATTGCCGGCGAACTGCACCCGCAGACCCGTGACGTGGTGGTCACCCGCGCGGAGCCGCTGGGCATCGAGGTCGATGGCGACACGATCGACGACAACACCTTCGCCCTTATCGTTCCGTGGACCGACACCTACGGTGTTCATGGTGACCACGGCGCGCTGATCGCCGAGGCAAAGGACAAAGGCGCCATCGTCATCATGGTCGCCGACCCGCTCGGCCTGTTGTTGAGCGAAACGCCGGCAGCGCTCGGCGCGGAAATCGCCGTTGGCTCGATGCAGCGTTATGGCGTGCCAATGGGCTTTGGCGGTCCGCACGCGGCCTATTGCGCCGTATCGGACAAGCTGACGCGCCTCATGCCCGGCCGTCTCGTCGGCCAGTCGGTCGATGCGCATGGCCGTCCGGGCTACCGTCTGGCGCTGCAGACCCGCGAGCAGCACATCCGCCGTGACAAGGCGACCTCCAACATCTGCACCGCGCAGGCGCTGCTTGCCAACATGGCCGCAGCCTTTGCCATCTGGCATGGCCCGGAAGGGCTCGCTGCAATTGCCGAGCAGGTGCATGAGCGCGCAGCCCGCTTCCATGCGGGCCTCAAGGTTGCCGGCCTTTCGCTTGCAGGCGATGTCATCTTCGACACGGTCACCGTCACCGTTCCCGGCAAGGCGCAGGAGATCGCGGCCGGAGCCGAGGCCGAGGGCCGGCTTGTGCGCGTTCTCGACGCGGACCGCGTCAGCGTCGCCTTTGACGAGACGACGACCGAAGACGATCTGGCCGCACTGGCAGCCCTGTTCGGCGCCACCGTGCCGGAAAGCGCACCGCGCCTTGCCCCGGCCGCAGCGCGCGGCGAAGGCTTCCTCACGCAGCCGGATTTCCACTCGCACCGCTCGGAAACGGAAATGATGCGCTTCCTGCGCAGGCTCGCCGACAAGGATCTTGCGCTCGACCGCGCCATGATCCCGCTTGGCTCCTGCACCATGAAGCTCAACGCCGCTGCCGAGATGATGCCCGTAAGCTGGCCGGAAGTGGGTGGCCTTCACCCCTTCGCTCCGCCGGAGCACACGGTGGGTTATCGTCGCATGATCGACGATCTGGACCGCTGGCTCTCGGAAATCACCGGCTTCGACGCAGTTTCGCTGCAGCCCAATGCCGGTAGCCAGGGCGAATATGCCGGTCTCCTGGCCATCCGCCGCTATCACGCCGAGCGCGGCGAAGGTGACCGCGATATCTGCCTCATCCCCTCCTCCGCCCATGGCACCAACCCGGCGTCCGCCTCCATGGCCGGCATGCGGGTGGTGGTCGTGCGCTGCACGGAAGATGGCAATATCGATCAGGACGACCTGAAGGCGAAGGCGGAAGAGCACGCCGACAAGCTGGCGGCGCTGATGCTGACCTACCCGTCGACCCACGGCGTGTTCGAGGAAGGCGTGCGCGACATGTGCGCGGTGATCCACGAACACGGCGGCCAGGTCTATTTCGACGGCGCCAATCTCAACGCCATGGTCGGGCTTGCCCGTCCGGGCGATCTGGGAGCGGATGTCTGCCACCTGAACCTGCACAAGACCTTCTGCATTCCCCATGGCGGCGGCGGACCGGGCGTTGGCCCGATCGGCGTCAAGGCGCATCTGAAGCCGTTCGTGCCGGGACATGTGGCGCTCGGCAGCAGCCATGCGGTGGCCGCAGCCCCCTATGGCAGCGCGTCGATCCTGCCGATCACATGGATGTATATCCGCATGATGGGCGGCGACGGCCTCAAGCGGGCGACGGAAATGGCAATCCTCAACGCCAATTACATCGCCCACAGCCTGAAGGAACACTACCCGGTGCTCTACAAGGGCCGCAACGACCGTGTTGCGCATGAGTGCATTCTCGACACGCGGGTGTTCAAGGATCGCGCCGGCATCACCGTCGACGACATCGCCAAGCGACTCATCGACTATGGCTTCCACGCCCCGACCATGAGCTTCCCCGTTGCGGGCACGCTGATGGTGGAGCCGACGGAGTCGGAGCCGAAGAGCGAAGTCGACCGCTTCTGCCAGGCGATGATCTCCATCGCCGAAGAAGCTGCGCGGGTGGAAAAGGGCGAATGGCCGAAGGATGACAATCCGCTCGCCAACGCGCCGCACACCGCGATGGAGCTGATGGGTGACGACTGGACGCATCCCTATAGCCGCAGCGAAGCCGCCTTCCCCGAAGGTTCGCTCGAGGCAGCGTCCAAATACTGGCCGCCCGTCTCGCGCGTCGACAATGTCGGTGGCGACCGCAATCTGGTCTGCGCCTGCCCGCCCATTGAAGCGCTGGCAAGCTGACCACGATGAAACGGATCATCTCCCCAAGCTGGGGAGATGATCGCCTCAATTGCCGCGCACCTCTTGGCGCGCGCCCTCGCTTTCTGGTAAAGCGTCGTCCACACACTCCGAACGGAACCGGAACAGGCTTCGCTTTGCCTTGCAAACCATGGCAAACTGCGGGCTGATTCGCGGACAGGAAACAACACGCTTCATGGACGACAACAACGACCTCTTCGCCGGAATGCCTGCCGCCGGGACGCCTGCCAATGTGGAACGTGCGAAAACGCCCGAGCCGGCAGCGCCTCAGCGCAAGCCCGCTGCGCGTCCCGCGCCATCTGCATCGCCCGCCCCGTCGGGCGACGGCTACAGTGCGGCCGACATTGAGGTTCTGGAAGGTCTGGAGCCCGTTCGTCGCCGTCCCGGCATGTATATCGGCGGCACCGACGACAAGGCGCTGCACCACCTGTTCGCCGAAGTCATCGACAACTCCATGGATGAGGCGGTGGCCGGCCACGCCACCTTCATCGAAGTGGAACTCGACGAGGAAGGCTATCTCTCCGTCACCGATAACGGCCGCGGCATTCCGGTCGATCCGCACCCCAAGTTCAAGGACAAGTCGGCGCTCGAAGTCATCATGACGACGCTGCATGCCGGCGGTAAGTTCGATTCCAAGGTCTACGAGACCTCCGGCGGCCTGCACGGCGTTGGCGTGTCCGTGGTCAACGCCCTGTCCGAACTCCTTCAGGTGGAGGTTGCCCGCAATCGCCAGCTCTTCCGCCAGACTTTTTCGCGCGGCCTGCCGCAGGGCGGACTGGAGAAGCTCGGCGACGTGCACAACCGGCGCGGCACCAAGGTGCGCTTCAAGCCGGACGAAGAAATCTTTGGCAAGGGCGCGAAGTTCGAGCCCGCGCGGCTCTACAAGATGGCCCGCTCCAAGGCCTATCTGTTCGGCGGCGTGGAAATCCGCTGGATTTGCGCCCCTTCCCTGATCGGCGAGAAGGACGAGACGCCCGAAAAGGCGACCTTCCACTTCCCCGGTGGTCTCAAGGACTATCTGGCCGCTTCGCTCGACGGGCAGTTCCAGGTCACCAAGGAGATTTTCTCCGGCCGCAGCGAAAAGACCACCGGTCATGGCGCCGTGGAATGGGCGATCACCTGGTATGGCGGCGACGCCATGCTCAACTCCTATTGTAACACCGTGCCGACGCCCGAGGGCGGAACCCACGAAAGCGGTTTCCGCAACGCGCTCCTGCGCGGCCTGCGCGGCTATGCGGAGCTGACCGGCAACAAGCGCGCGTCCATCATCACCTCCGAAGACGTGATGATCTCGGCCGCCGGCATGCTTTCCGTGTTCGTGCGCGAACCGGAGTTCGTTGGCCAGACCAAGGACAAGCTGGCGACGGCTGCGGCCACCCGCATCGTCGAAAACGCGATCCGCGATCCGTTCGACCACTGGCTTGCAGAAAACCCGCAGGAAGCCTCCAAACTGCTCGAATGGGTGGTGGCGCGCGCCGATGAGCGCCTTCGCCGCCGTCAGGAGCGCGAGGTCAGCCGCAAGAGCGCCGTGCGCAAGCTGCGCCTGCCCGGAAAGCTCGCCGACTGCACCATGGGCGCGGCAGCGGGTGCTGAAATCTTCATCGTCGAGGGCGACTCGGCTGGCGGCTCCGCCAAGCAGGCGCGCAACCGCGCCAGTCAGGCCGTTCTGCCGCTGCGCGGCAAGATCCTCAACGTCGCCAGCGCCGGCTCCAACAAGCTCGCCGCCAACCAGCAGATTTCCGACATCACACAGGCGCTCGGCTGCGGCACGCGCTCGAAATACCGTGAAGACGATCTGCGTTACGACCGCGTCATCATCATGACGGATGCCGACGTCGACGGTGCGCACATTGCCTCGCTGCTCATCACATTCTTCTATCAGGAGATGCCGCAGCTCATCGAGAATGGCCATCTCTACATGGCTGTTCCCCCGCTCTACCGCCTCAGCCAGGGCGGCAAGACCATGTATGCGCGCGACGACGCCCACAAGGACGAGCTTCTGGAAACGGAGTTCACGGGGCGCGGCAAGATCGATATCGGCCGCTTCAAGGGTCTGGGCGAGATGATGGCGAGCCAGCTCAAGGAAACGACCATGGACCCGGCCAAGCGCACGCTGCTGCGCGTCACCGTGCTCGACGGTCAGGAAGCCACCAAGGGCGCCATCGACAGCCTGATGGGAACCAAACCCGAAGCGCGCTTCCGCTTCATTCAGGACAATGCCGAGTTCGCTGAAGAACTGGATATCTGACGCGCAAAGCCGGCATTGATGCCGGCGACGCGGACGCCCTTCTGTCAGGCGGCGGCGATCGCCTGCGCCTGAAGGCGTGCGTTCTCACGCAGGGCATCAAGGTGGATTGAGCGCAGCAGGCCTGCAAGCTCCGCAGATTCCGCTGCCGGACCGGACTGACCGGGCGTCGCGCCAATGCTCTCCATCATCAGCCAGGAAACCTCCTGCGCACCGGCCACCCGCCGCCCCTGCGCCACGTCACGCCAGACCGACAGCGCGCGGACCAGGGGGCGGTGAAACGGCTTTGCAAGCCCCGCCTTCTGCAAAAGCGCCGATACGGCCAGATCGCGTCCGTTCACGAGCAGGCCGCGAATGCGCGTGTGCGACTGCCCGGTGAGCGCCATCATCACATGGCCGAAGAAATCGATCTTGCCATGCGCCACCATGCGCACGATGAAACCTGCCGTCAGATCACCACGCATGCGCAGATGCTCCACCAGCGCTTCGTGCTCATCCGGGTCAATCGTCTCGATCAGCGTGAGCGAGGCGCGCACGCATGCATCACGCGTCAGCTTCTCGGCCCGCGCCGCACCCACCAGCGCCTTAACCAGCGGCGCTTCGCGCAGGGCTTCGCCAAGCTGCACGAGAAGCGTGTGCCTGCAATCGGAGGGAAGACGCTGATCGGCCGCCAGCGCCACGCGCATGCGCGGCTCATGGCCATGACGCTCAATCATGCGGCGAAAGCTCACTGCGGCGATCTCCGCGCTCGGATTGTCGACCATCGCCAGACAGGCTTCGAGCGACCCCACCTCTGCAATGGCGGCCGAAACCCCCATGGCAAGCTGCGGACGCTGTGCAACAAGCCGCTGCGTCCCTTCGCGGCCGTCGCCCACGCGGTCGATAAGGTCGGAATCGGAAAGCATCGGCGAGCGCGCCAGGATCGGCGCAGCCACGTCCGGCTGGTCGGCGGCAAGAGCGGCGATCACCTGCATGGGCGCATGCCGGCTCATGGAGAGCGCTTCGGCCAGTGCGGCGCGCACTTTGGATGAGGGATCGTCGAGCAGCGCCGTCAGCGCGGCCTCGGCCGCGTAGCGGTCCTCAAACGGCAGTTCCCGGTCGAGATAGGCTCTGGCGAGAGCTGTGGCAGCCCCTGCTCTGTCAACCACTCTGGCAGTCTCCATCCATTTAAGAAAATGCTGAACCACTTGCACTGAAGTCACGCTCCCGCCCTGTCTGGAATGACCCTAGCGCGAATTCGTATAGGAAACGTTTACCATAAGTGCCCGCTTGCGAGGGGCCGGCAGCCCGCCTATCAAGAAAGGGAGGATGCATTGGTCAAACGGGATGCGGAGGACACGATGGCCGGTCTTTACCTAGAGGAATTCCAGCCGGGACAGGTGTTCCAGCACACCCTGCGCAAGAGCGTGACCGAAAGCGACAACATGCTGTTTTCGACCATGACGCTGAACCCGCAGCCGCTCCACATCGATTTCGCCTTTGCCGAGAAGACCGAATGGGGCAAGCCGCTCGTCAACTCGCTCTTCACGCTGGGGCTGATGATCGGCATTTCCGTTCACGATACGACGCTTGGCACGACGGTCGCCAATCTGGGCATGACGGAGACGGGCTTCCCTCACCCGGTCTTCCACGGCGACACGATCCGGGTTGAAACAGAAGTCAAATCGGTGCGCGAATCCAAATCCAAGCCCGACCGCGGCATCGTCGAGTTCGAGCACCGCGCCTACAATCAGAATGACAGGCTGGTGGCGCGCTGCCTGCGTCAGGCCATGATCCTCAAGAAGAAAGACGCCTGATCATGCGTTCGCTTCTATTCGTGCCCGGGGATTCCGAGCGCAAGCTTGAAAAGGCGCTCGGTTCCGCAAGCGATGTGCTGATCATCGATCTGGAAGATTCGGTCAGCCCCGACCGCAAGGCCGAAGGCCGGCGCATCACCACCGCTTTCCTGGAGGACGCGCGCGGCCGTACGGGCGCGCAGCTCTATGTACGGGTCAACGATCTGTCGAGCGGCCTGACGGAAGACGACCTCGCCGGCGTCATGCAGGCGGGTCCCGATGGCGTGATGCTGCCCAAGGCCGAGGGCGGCGCAGATGTGGCGCGCCTTGCCGCCGCATTGCGCGTGCACGAAGCAGAAAACGGCATTGAAGACGGAAGCACACGCATCCTGCCGATCATCACGGAAACGGCGCTGGGCGTCCTCAACGCCGCCAGCTACCGGGATTCGAGCGACCGGTTGGCCGGGCTGACCTGGGGCGCGGAAGACCTGTCAGCCCATATCGGCGCGCTCGCCGCGCGCCATGAAGACGGAAGCTATACGCCGCTCTTTCAGCTCGCCCGCAGCATGACGCTGCTGGCGGCTGCGGCGGCAGGCGTTCCGGCCATCGACACGGTATTCCCGAACTTTTCGGATACAGAGGCTTTTGCAAGGGATTGCCAATTGGCGGCGCGCGATGGCTTCGTCGCCAAGATGGCCATTCACCCGGCGCAGGTCGCACCGATCAACGCCACCTTTACCCCCTCCGCCAAGGAGGTGGAGAAGGCCCGCGCCGTGGTGAAGGCCTTCTCTGCCGCCGGAAACGCCGGCGTGGTCAATATTGGCGGGCGGATGTATGACCGCCCGCACCTGGCGCTTGCCGAACGCGTGCTTGCACGCGCAGCCGACGCGTCGTCAGACTAGAGTGGGGAGAAGCATCGGATTAACCCGAAAACCGGGCTACTCCGATTGCCCTGGCGCGTCAGTCACCCTTCCACTGGGGGCGCGTCATCTGGAAGACCTCGGTCACAGCCGAATAGTCACGATATCCAAGACGCGCGAGATTGCCGGCAGCAACGGCATCGAACATGCCGTCCTTCAAAACGGCATCGCTGATGTGAACGCCGACCACCTCACCGGTCACCACGATGACGCCTGCCCACGCGCCATCGAGGCCGAGCGGACGACGCACTTCGGTCACCTTGCATTCAAGCGCGGCGTGGCATTCGGCCACGCGCGGCGGCGCAACCAGCGTCGATGGGGCTTCCGTAAGTCCGGCAAAGGCAAACTCGCTGACACCGCGCGGCGCATCGACCGAGCTCGCATTCAGTTGCTCGGCCAGATCATGGCTTGCAAGATTGACGACGAACTCGCCGGTCTCTTCCGCATGGGTGGCGCTGTCCTTCGCCCCTTCCGAGGAGAAAAACACCAGATGCGGATTGGACGAGATCGCATTGAAGAAGGAGTAAGGCGCAAGGTTTGCCGTTCCGTCCTTCGACAGGGTCGAAATCCAGCCGATCGGGCGCGGCGAGACGATCGCCTTGAACGGATCATGCGGCAGGCCGTGCCCCTTGGAGGGTTCGAAAAACATCATGCTTCCCACGGGCCGGAGTAATCGGAAACAATGGCGTCCAGCGCAGGGCGCGGCCGCTCGACCAGTTCCACATCATAGGAACCGATATGCACGAAGCCGACCACGCGCTCCTGCGGCGCCAGCCCCAGAATGCGGCGGCCTTCCGCATCGTCGGAATACCAGTTGGTGATGAGATTGGTGCCATAGCCGAGCGCATTGGCTGCAATCATAAGGTTCATGGCCGCCATGCCGCCGGACAGGAACATCTCCCATTCGGGAATGGTCGGGCTTTCCTTGGGCACGCAAACCACACCGATCACCAGCGGCGCGCGGGAAAAGCGGTTGCGCTCTTGCTCCAGACGCGTTTCCGGCAGCTCGCCCTCACGCTCGACGGCGCGTTTGGCCAGTGCCTCGCCAATCTCGGTGCGCGCATCGCCACGATAGAGAATAAAGCGCCAGGGTGTCAGTCGCCCGTGATCGGGCACGCGCGAGGCTGCGGTCAGGATGGTCTCGATTTCCTTGTCGGAAGGAGCTGGTTCCGCGAGGTCTTTCACCGGCGTGGAGCGGCGCGCGAGCATGAAATCAAGCACGGATGGATGCACTGTCTGTCTCCTGTGGGATCTGCATTGCCTGAAACAGGTTGTCTGGCTGGCAAAAGCTGGCTTTTCGCTGGAACCAGATCGCATAATCGCCTTGAAATTGCCACCGCCTTGGGCTTCATGTCAGCTATGCGCGGTTCACTTAAAACGACTCTGTCTCTTCTCGCCCTGTGCACGCTGTCCTTTCAGGCGTCGAACGTCATGGCGCAGGAGGATGCGGCGAAAGCCGTCGACGGCCTGCGCCTGCCCGGCCTCAACAATTATGCCCCCGCCTCCGTGGATGATGCGCTCGCCATTGCCGACACCGGCGAGGTAACACTGGTCGCGCATCTGAACGAAGGCGGCGACGAAATCCCGAACGGTCTCGTCTGGCGTATTTTCGGCACGCAGCCCGGCCCCGATGACAAACTGCCGCTCGTCGCAACCGCGCGCGGCGGCAACAGCGTCTTCGAACTCGCCCCCGGCAGCTATCTCGTCCATGCCGCCTATGGACGCGCAGGCGTGACAAAGCGCATCACGGTCAGCCGCGAGCCCATGCGCGAAGACCTGTTCCTCGATGCCGGCGGTCTCAAGCTCAACGCGATCCTGCCCGGCGGCGTGCGCATTCCGCAGAACCAGCTGCGCTTTGCCATCTATGAGGCGACGGAAGACAATATCGGCGACGGTGCGCTGATCCTGCCCAAGGTCGAGCCCGGCAGCATCGTCCGGCTCAATTCCGGCACCTATCACGTGGTCTCCAATTACGGAGACATCAACGCAGCGATCCGCTCCGACATCCGCGTGGAAGCCGGCAAGCTGACGGAAGCGACGGTGGAGCACCGCGCCGCCGACCTTACCATGAAGCTTGTGCGCGAACGCGGCGGCGAAGCCATTGCCGATACCGCCTGGTCGGTTCTGACCGACACGGGCGAAATCGTCTACGAAACGGTCAGCGCCTACGCCTCCATGGTTCTTGCCGAAGGCAATTACACGATTGTCGCCAAGAACCGCGACCGCATCTACCAGCGCGATTTTTCGGTCGTGCCCGGCCGCAATCAGGATGTGGAACTGCTGCCGACCGATCTGCTCGACACGCGCAATCAGTTTCCCGACTGAAAACCGGAACACATCGCAGAAATGAAAAAGCCCCGCTGCATCCAGCGGGGCTTTCTTCGTTTTGAGCGCCTTACAGCTCAGGCCTTTGCGGCCTTGCGCTTCAGGTCCGGCGGCGTTGCCTCTTCGACCAGCATGGCGGTCACATCGGCCAGCGACATGGACGCCTGATCGCGGCTTCCCAGCCGGCGAATGTTCACCGTGCCTTCTTCCGCTTCGCGCTTGCCGCAGACGAGGATCACCGGAACCTTGGCCAGCGAGTGCTCGCGGACCTTGTAGTTGATCTTCTCGTTACGCAGATCCACCTCGGCCAGAAGTCCGGCCTCCTTCAGCGTCTCCGTCACTTTCAGTGCATATTCGTCGGCATCGGACGTGATCGTCGCCACCACCACCTGCACCGGTGCGAACCAGAGCGGGAAGTGACCGGCAAAGTTCTCGATCAGAATGCCGAGGAAACGCTCCATCGAGCCGCAGATCGCCCGGTGCACCATGACCGGCTGCTTCTTCTCCGAATCCTGATCGATGTAGAACGCACCGAAACGCTCCGGCAGGTTGAAGTCGATCTGCGTCGTGCCGCACTGCCATTCGCGGCCGATGGCGTCCTTCAGAACATAATCGAACTTCGGCCCGTAGAACGCGCCATCGCCCGGATTGATCGCCGTCTTGATGCGGCTGTCCGAGGCGGCGATCTTTTCGAGAACGCCAGTCATGATCTCCTCGGCGTGATCCCACAGCGCATCCGATCCGACGCGCTTTTCAGGCCGCGTGGAGAAGAAGACCGTGATCTCCTTGAAGCCGAAATCGGCATAGGTGGAGAGGATCAGGTCGTTGATCTTCAGGCATTCAGCCGCAAGCTGGTCTTCCGTGCAGAAGATGTGCGCGTCGTCCTGCGTGAAGCCGCGCACACGCATCAGGCCGTGCAGCGCGCCCGAAGGCTCGTAGCGATGCACATTGCCGAACTCGGCCATCCGGATCGGCAGGTCGCGGTAGGACTTCAGGCCATGCTTGAAGATCTGCACGTGACCGGGACAGTTCATCGGCTTCAGTGCGAAGGTGCGGGTGTCTTCCGCCTCGTCGTCCGCGCACTCGACCTTGAACATGTTCTCCTTGTACCAGCCCCAGTGACCGGAGGTCTCCCACAGGCTCTTGTCGAGCACCTGCGGAGCGTTGACCTCATCATAGCCATCGGTTGCGAGCCTGCGGCGCATGTAGCTCACAAGGTTCTGGAACATGCGCCAGCCCTTGGAGTGCCAGAACACGACGCCCGGGCCTTCTTCCTGGAAATGGAACAGGTCCATCTCGCGGCCAAGGCGACGGTGGTCGCGCTTCTCGGCCTCTTCCAGCATGTGGAGATACTGGTCGAGCTCTTCCTGCGTGTGCCAGGCCGTGCCGTAGATGCGGGTCAGCATCGGATTGTTGGAATCGCCGCGCCAATAGGCGCCGGCCACCTTCATCAGCTTGAAAGCCTTGCCGACCTGACCGGTGGAAGCCATGTGCGGGCCACGGCAGAGGTCGAACCAGTCGCCCTGCGCGTAGATCTTGACGTCCTGATCCTCGGGGATCGCGTCGATCAGCTCGACCTTGTAGCTCTCGCCCTTTTCAGCGAACACTTCCTTGGCCTTGTCGCGCGACCAGACTTCCCTGGTGAAAGGCTTGTTGCGCGCAATGATCTCCGCCATCTTCTTCTCGATGACCGGCAGGTCTTCGGGCGTGAAGGGCTCATTGCGGGCGAAGTCGTAATAGAAGCCGTTCTCGATCACCGGACCGATGGTGACCTGGGTGCCGGGCCACAGTTCCTGCACGGCTTCGGCGAGCACATGCGCGGCATCGTGACGGATCAGTTCCAGCGCGCGCGGGTCGTCACGGGTGACGATCTCGATATCGCCGGACGTGCCGACAGGCTCCGACAGATCGCGCACCGTGCCATCAAGCGCATAGGCGACGGACTTCTTGGCGAGCGACTTGGAGATGCCGGCTGCAATGTCAGCGCCGGTCGTCGCCGCGTCATACTCGCGAACGGAGCCATCGGGAAATTTTAGGGAAACGGCCTCGGCCATAAGTCTTCTCCTTATCCAGTCCCGCCAACGAGCGCGGGTGGTTTGGGCATTCTGGGTTTGCGGGCCCGAAATAAGCATTTCGCCAGCGAAGGTAAAGGGCAAACCGGCGGCAGTAGTGTCGCGGCTATTTCAGCCAGTAGTCTTCCGCCCCTATCGGCATGGCGCCAAGCACCCGCCGCAGCCGCTCCTCGCCAACCTCCGCACGCAGGACAGCGGCGACATCTCCAATGGCGGTTTCAGGCGCAGTGTTGTGCGGTTCCCGCACGGCCTTCATCTCCCGGTGCAGCGTTTCACGATCGGGAAACGGAGTGACTTCCGCCTCAACATCCCAGCCTTCAATGAAGATCACCCGCAAGAGCGGTGGCAGGACTTCCGCAAAGGCCAGCGCGTCCTTCACCGGCACGTGGCTGCGAAACACGTGCAGCACGGCGCGCGTCATCGCATAGCTCTGATTATGCGAACCGCGCATGGACTGCTTTTTCACCGCATCGAGAAAACGCCGGAAATCGCGGCTGGCGTAAAGATAGTCCATCGGCACCGTCATGAATGCTCGCCTTTCTGCCGCGCCACCCGCCAGAAGCGCCACGGCGTCCACCATTTCAGGTCTTGTTCCAGCACATCGGGCACCGGATCGATCCCATGCGTGCCGCCCGGCCCGCACCGCACCACGCGGAAAAGTCCCATCCAGCCGCCCGACCACAGCCCATGCCGGGCAATCGCCTCATAGGTGTATTCCGAGCAGGTTGGGAAATGCCGGCAGGAATTGCCGATGAAGCCCGACAGGGTGAGCTGGTAGAGGCGCACGAAAGCCGTTCCGAACAGGCGACCGGGCGTCTTCGGCCAGGGGCCCTGCCAGTTGCGGCTGCGAATGGGTTGAGCCATGATCAGGCGGCAGCGCCAGCGCGCGCCTTTTCGATCTGGTCGATGGCATCCACCACCGCATCGAAGGTGAGAAGCGTTGAAGCATGACGCGCCTTGTAGCCGCGCACCGGCTCCAGATATTTCAGGTCCTCGAAGCGGCCGGCCGGCGGCGGGCCTTCTTCCTTGAGCATGGCGTACATCGCATCACGCACATGGCGCAGCTCATCCGCCTTCGCCCCCACCACATGGGCAGCCATGATCGAGGACGATGCCTGACCGAGCGCACAGGCCTTCACCTCATGCGCGAAGTCTGTGACCGTGTCGCCATCCATCTTGAGATCGACAATGACGGTGGAGCCGCAAAGCTTTGAGTGCGCCTTTGCCGTGGCGTCGGGATTATCCAGCCGTCCAACCCGCTGAATATTGCCGGCAAAGCCAAGAATTTTTGCGTTATAGACATCGTCCAGCATGGTTTTCCCGCTCTGCCGCAGCCGAAACAAATCAAAGTCGTTTCGGCATCTTTCCTTCTGCTTCAAGGCACTTATATAATGATCGCTATGGGCCCGCGACAAGGCATGATGCCGCTGCGGGTTCCAGTTTCGCGCACGCCACTGTCGGGCCGGGCTGAGAATTTTTCTCCAATACCCGCTGGATAAGGCCGTGAACCGTTCAACTCGTTCCTGCTGAGACAGGAACTACGGGAGACGCCTTCTATGGACGCCATTATCAAGAACTTTCCGCCTCATGCCGATAAGGGTGAAGCCACTGCGGAGAAGAATTCCTATATGGACAAAGCAGTTACTGATCGCCCCTCTCAGGAAGAGGTCGAAAACGCCGTTCGCACGCTGCTGCGCTGGACAGGCGACGACATCAACCGTGAGGGCCTGATCGAGACGCCCAAGCGCGTCGCCAAGGCATATCGCGAAATGTTCTCCGGCTACGACCAGTGTCCCGCCGAAGAACTCGGCCGCACCTTCGAGGAGGTGCAGGGCTATAACGACATGGTCCTCATCAAGGACATCTCGTTCCATTCCCATTGCGAACACCACATGGTGCCGATCATCGGCAAGGCGCATGTCGCCTATCTGCCGGACGGCAAGGTGGTCGGATTATCCAAGATCGCCCGCGTGGTCGACATCTTCGCCCGCCGCCTGCAGACGCAGGAGGCCATGACGGCGCAGATTGCCCATGTGATTCAGGACGTTCTGAAGCCGCGCGGCGTTGCCGTTCTCGTGGAAGCCGAGCACATGTGCATGGCCATGCGCGGCATCCGCAAACAGGGTTCGGTCACGCTGACGACGACCTTCACCGGCGCCTATCGCGAAGACCTTCAGGAACAGGCGCGCTTCATGACCATGCTGCGCGACAAACACGGCTGATGACCACACTCACGTTTCCCCCTGCCCCATCCGACAAGGCCGCGCTCGAAGAGGGCGCGGCTTTTTCTCCGCGCTTCGATGCCAATGGCCTCATCACGGCCGTGGTGACGGACGCCGACACCAATGCACTTCTGATGGTGGCGCACATGAACGCCACGTCTCTCGCCATGACGCTTGAAACCGGCATCGCCCACTACTGGTCGCGCTCGCGCGGCAAATTGTGGAAGAAGGGCGAGACCTCCGGCAATGTCCAGCACATCGTCTCCATCGCCACCGACTGCGATCAGGATGCGGTGCATCTGAGCGTACGCGTCGCCGGCGATGGCGCAACCTGCCACACCGGTCGCCGCACCTGCTTCTACCGCAATGTGAGCATTCGCGACGGCAAACCGGTTCTGGTCGACCTCGGCATGAAGCCTTTGGACGACAAAGACGGACATGCTTGACCGAAAGTCGGTCTCGATTTCTTGAACGCCCGAAGCGTAGACTTTCTCCTCGGGAGCGCCCATCTACTGGGAAGGGGTAGTAGCCGCGTTCCTCGGTGAGGCAGCGTTGAACCATTCGGTTCGCCACAGCGACGCATATTCACCAATTCGATACAGTCCTCGGGCATGATGCTTCCGGGGACGAGGAGATGAACATGCTCGATTGGGCATCTCTACGCAGGAAACAGGAAAACCGGGAAATCGACGTGATTTCGCCGGAACCGCCCCCGCTTGATCCAGCGCCCGCGCCTGAAAAAGGCGGCATTGCCCTGGCTCTTGGCGGCGGCGCGGCCCGCGGCTGGGCGCATATCGGCGTCCTCCGCGCCCTTGATGAAGCCCAGATCCCCGTCGGCATGATTGCCGGAACCTCCATCGGTGCACTGGTCGGCGGCTGCTATCTGGCCGGCAAGCTTGATGAGCTGGAAGAATTCGCACGGTCCCTCACCAAACGCCGCATCTTCGGCCTGCTCGACATCAATTTTGGCGGCAGCGGCCTGTTCGGCGGCATGAAGCTGACGGCCCGCATGCAGGAGCACCTTCAGGACGTCACCTTCGATGACCTCGCCAAACCCTTCGTCTGTGTGGCGGCGGAAATCCGCACCGGTCATGAAATCTGGCTGTCGAAAGGATCGCTGATCACCGCCATGCGTGCGTCCTATGCGCTGCCCGGCGTTTTCGAACCCGTCACCTGCAATGGCCGCGTTCTGGTGGACGGCGCGCTGGTCAATCCGGTTCCCGTTTCCGCCTGCCGCGCCTATGAGCAGCCTCTGGTCATGGCGGTGAACCTGCATTACGACCTGTTTGGCCGCGCCGCCGTCATCAAGCATTCCGCCGACATGCCGCAGGAAAGCGAGGAAGGCGAGACTGCGTCTCTGGTGGTCGACAAGGGGCCGCAGCAGCGCGATCAGCGCCTTGGCATCACCGGCGTCATGGTCGAGGCGTTCAACATCATTCAGGATCGCATTTCACGGGCGCGCATGGCCGGCGACCCGCCCGACCTGTCGCTTCAGCCCAAGCTCGGCCATATCGGCCTGACGGAATTTCACCGCGCCGACGAGGCGATCACCATCGGTTACGAAACCACGCAGGCCCGGCTTACCGAACTCGAACGCCTGCTCACGGTCCTTGGATAGGCGCAGCCCTCAGGCGCTGGCCGCATCCTGCAGCCGCAACTGGATACGCTTGTTTCCATTCCAGTGATTGGCCGTCAGCGTGCCCGCCACGTGAATGGTCGCACCGCGATTGCCAAACAGGAAATTGCCGAGATCCGTTTCCGCCGCACGGAAAGCAATCGCCTCCATGCGCGCGCCGGTCTGTGAGCGCAGTTCTGCGCGGATATGGCCATTGCCCACCACACGCGCATCCGCCAGACGGTGGCGCGGCAGCGCCAGAACCGGCGTCGAATGCCCGGACCCGAAAGGCCCGGCCGTCTCCAGTGCATCGAGCAGCGCAAGGTTCGCGCCATCGGCAGAAAGCGCTGCATCGATCTTGAGGCTCTCGGTGTCGCGCAGCCGCTTCACTGCACTCGCCGCCCGCTCCTCGAAGAAGGCGCGCAGCGGCCCAAGCTTCTCGCGCTCAACCGTGATGCCGGCAGCCATCGCATGCCCGCCGCCCTTGACCAGAATGCCCTCGGCCACCGCCTCGCGCACGATCTTGCCGAGATCGAAACCGGGAATGGAGCGGCCGGAGCCCGTGCCCTTGCCATTCGGACCGAAGGCGATGGCGAAGGTCGGTCGCCTTGCGTGATCCTTGAGACGGGAGGCGAGCAGCCCGACAATGCCCGGATGCCAGCGGTCACTTGCCGTTACCAGAACCGCAGGCCCCTCGCCCGAAATCAGTTCTGCATCGGCCTCCGCCTTCGCCTCGGCCAGCATCACCGTTTCCATTTCCTGCCGCTCGGTGTTCAACCGGTCGAGCGTCTCGGCGATCTTGGCAGCCTCGGCCGGATCGTCGCTGGCGAGCAGATTGCTGCCCAGCGCCGCATTGCCGATGCGCCCGCCCGCATTGATGCGCGGGCCGATCATGAAGCCCAGATGGTAGGGGTTGAGCGGTTCGCCGATGCGCGACACCCGCGCCAGCGCAGCCAGTCCCGGCGTGTTCATCTGGCGCGCGGCCACAAGCCCTTTCACCACGAAAGCGCGGTTGACGCCAACGAGCGGCACCACATCGCAGACCGTGCCCAGCGCCACCAGATCAAGAAGGCCGAGCAGGTTCGGCGGCGGCTTGGAGACACCGCCCTGACGCAGATGCTTCGCGGTCTGGACAAGCGCCAGAAACACGACGCCCGCAGCGCACAGGAACCCCTGGCCGGAAAGATCGTCCTCGCGATTGGGGTTCACCACAGCAACCGCATCCGGCAGATCGCCGCCCACCTGGTGGTGATCGAGCACGACCACATCCGCACCCGCCTCATTGGCGGCGGCGATGGCGGCGGCGCTGTTGACGCCGCAATCGACGGTGACGATGAGGCTCGCACGCCCCGCAAGGTCGCGCATCGCGTCGGGATTTGGGCCGTAGCCCTCGAAAATGCGGTCGGGAATATAGATCTCGGCGTCGATGCCGTAATGCCCGAGAAAGCGCTTCATCATGGCCGAGGAAACAGCGCCATCGACGTCGTAATCGCCGAAGATCGCCACCTTCTCGCCGCGCCGCACCGCATGCGCGAGCCGCTCGGCAGCCTTGTCCATGTCGGTCAGCGTTGCCGGATCCGGCAAGAGATCGCGAATGGTGGGATCGAGGAAGCGCTCTGCATCGTCGATATCCACCCCGCGACCGGCCAGAACCCGCGCCACGATTTCGGGAATGCCATGGGTCTGCGCCATGGCCAGCGCAGCGTTCTCGCCGCGCAGGTCAAGCCGATGCTCCCACGCAAGACCGCGTGCGGAGTGCCGGACATCAAGGAAATACCGTTTTTCGCCAGTCATTACCGCCTACGTTTCACAGCGGCCGAACAAAGGCAAGCGGGCCGTAACCCGCTTGGATATTTGTGCGTCCTCTCGGACGCACAAAGGACGATCTAAACCTATTGATCAAGCGTCGGAGCGCCCCGAAAGCCGCCCCTCCACTTTTCGGTCCGATGCATTAGATCGCCGTGCGTCCATCAGGACGCACAAAGGACGATCTAAATCATTGATGGAGCATCGGAATGACCCGAAAACCGGATCCCACTTTTCGGTCCGATGCTCTAAAACTTGTCCAGATCCTGGTGGCGGGCGATGATCTCGCGCACCGTCTGCGAAGAAGAGCGCATGACGATGGTGTGGGTGGAGATCTGGTCACGGCCAAACTTCACGCCCGAAAGCAGGTTGCCGTCCGTCACGCCGGTCGCAGCGAACAGAACGTCGCCCTTGGCCATCTCGTCCATGCGGTAGACCTTGGCGGGATCGGAAATGCCCATCTTGGCCGCGCGCGCCACCTTTTCCTCGGTGTTGAGCTGCAGACGTCCCTGCATCTGGCCGCCGATGCAGCGCAGGGCGGCAGCCGCCAGAACGCCTTCCGGCGCGCCACCGATGCCCAGATAGATGTCGATGCCGGTTTCGTCCGGGTCGGTCGTGTGGATCACGCCGGCCACGTCGCCATCGCCGATAAGGCGAATTGCAGCGCCGGTGCCGCGCACTTCCTCGATCAGGCGCGCATGGCGCGGACGATCGAGAATGCAGGCCGTGATCTCATTGACCGGAACGCCCTTGGCCTTGGCCAGCGCTTCGATGTTCTCCACGGCTGGCGCATCGAGATCAACAACGCCCTCGGGATAGCCCGGGCCGACGGCAATCTTTTCCATGTAGACGTCGGGCGCATAAAGCAGGCTGCCGCGCTCTGCGATGGCGATCACCGCCAGCGAGTTCGGCAGGTTCTTGGCGCAGATCGTGGTGCCTTCCAGCGGGTCGAGCGCGATGTCGACTTCCGGGCCTTCGCCCACGCCCACTTCCTCACCGATGTAAAGCATCGGCGCTTCGTCGCGTTCGCCTTCGCCGATCACCACCGTGCCCTGAATGGGCAGGCGGTTGAGTTCGGAGCGCATCGCGTCGACGGCCACCTGATCGGCGGCCTTCTCGTCACCACGTCCGCGCAGCCGCGCTGCAGCCACAGCCGCGCGCTCCGTCACACGAACGAGTTCCAGCGTGAGAATGCGGTCGAGACCCGCCTGCGAGGCTTTCAACATTGACTCAAATCCTGATGTTCTTCCGCTCCCCATGAGCGGGCCGGCTTCTTGTGACAAAGACGGCGCGGGACGGCAAGTCCCTCACCGCCCCGTCAAAAACATGAATCGATTGAATAAATGTGACAGACGCCAAACCTGCGTCAGGCTGCCCGCTCGATGCGGATAACCTGGGGCTTGTCGACCATGTGACCGTCCGCAATCACACCATCCACCGCCTTGCGCACGGCTTCCTCGGTGGTCTCATGGGTCACGAGAATCACGTTCTTCTGATCCTCCGGCAGACCGCCATCGGCGTGCTGAACGATGGATTCCAGCGAAATCTCGTTGTCGGCCATACGCTTGGCAATGGCTGCGAACACGCCGGCGCGGTCATGCACGGTCATGCGGATGAAGTAGCCGCCCTCATGCGCACGCATGCGCGCACGCTGGTAAGGCTTCAGCTTCGCGGCCGGACGCCCGAAGACCGGGCCATGCTGGAAGCCGGGCCGGCTCTTGGCGATATCCGCCATGTCGCCAATCACGGCAGAGGCCGTCGCATTGCCGCCGGCGCCGGGGCCGGAGAGCAGGAGCTCGCCCAGAACATCGGTCTCGATTGCCACTGCATTGGTGACGCCGTGCACCTGAGCGATCACGGACTGCGTGGGCACCATGGTCGGGTGCACGCGCTGCTCGATGCCGCTGTCGGTGCGCTGCGCGACGCCCAGAAGCTTGATGCGGTAGCCGAGTTCGCTGGCGGCGCGAATATCGGCCTGGCTGATGTTGGAAATGCCTTCCATGTAGATGTCGTCAGCCGAAATCTGGCAGCCGAAGGCAAGGCTCGTGAGGATCGAGAGCTTGTGCGCCGTGTCGTGTCCCTCGATATCGAAGGTCGGATCGGCTTCGGCATAACCAAGACGCTGAGCCTCTGCGAGGCAGTCCTCAAAGGAAAGCCCCTCTTCTTCCATCCGCGTCAGAATGTAGTTGGCCGTTCCGTTCATGATGCCGAACACGCGGCTCACATCATTGCCGGCCAGCGCTTCGCGCATGGTCTTGATGACCGGAATGCCGCCAGCGACCGCCGCCTCATAGTTGAGGAGAACGCCCTTTTCCTCGGCAATCGTCGCGAGCGCCACGCCATGTTTGGACAGAAGCGCCTTGTTGGCGGTCACCACGTGATGGCCGGCCTCAAGCGCTGCCTTCACCGCGTCATAGGCGGGGCCGCTGTCGCCGCCGATCAGTTCGACGAACACGTCGATATCAGAGGAACGGGCGAGCTCCACCGGATCATCGAACCACTTTGCATTGCCGAGATCGACGCCACGGTCACGGGTTCGGTCGCGCGCCGAGACAGCCGTGAGCGTCATCATGCGTCCGCATTGCCTGGTCAGTTCCGCTTCCTTCTCCGTCATGCAGCGCACGACAGAAGCTCCTACGGTTCCCAAACCCGCAATTCCAATACGCAACGCTTCGGACATGATGCGGCGTGCTCCTTCTTGAACAGTCTGTAAGTGGGACTCAGCGACGGGCGCCGAGCGGGATGACGTTGTCGGTGTTTTCGGGCGCCGTTGCAAGGAAGCGCTTGATGCTGCGCGCCGCCTGGCGAATCCGGTGCTCGTTCTCCACCAGTGCAATGCGCACATGCTGATCGCCAAACTCGCCGAAACCGATGCCCGGCGCGACCGCCACCTCCGCCTTCTCGACCAGCAGCTTGGAAAACTCAAGCGAGCCAAGCGCGCGATAGGCTTCGGGGATCGGCACCCAGGCAAACATGGTGGCCGGCGGAGGCGGAACCTCCCAGCCTGCGCGACCAAAAGACTCGACGAGCACATCGCGGCGGCGGTGATAGACCTCGCGCACCTCTTCGATCTCGGAGCCATCGGAATTGAGCGCGGCGGCAGCAGCCACCTGGATCGGCGTGAACGCGCCATAGTCCAGATAGGACTTCACCCGCGAGAGCGCTGCGATCAGACGCTCATTGCCGACCGCAAACCCCATGCGCCAGCCGGGCATGGAGAAGGTCTTCGACATGGAGGTGAACTCCACCGTCACATCCATTGCCCCCGGAACCTCGAGAACGGAGGGCGGCGGGTTGCCGTCGAAATAGATTTCCGAATAGGCGAGATCCGACAGAATGATGAGGTCATTCTTGCGGGCGAACGCAACGACGTCCCTGTAGAAATCGAGCGACGCCATACAGGCCGTCGGATTTGACGGATAGTTGAGGATCAGCGCCAGCGGCTTTGGCGTCGAATAGCGCACCGCGCGTTCAAGCGCGGGAATGAAATTCTCATCCGGCTCGGCGGGAATGGCGCGCACGACGCCGCCCGACATGATGAAGCCGAATGTATGGATCGGATAGGTCGGGTTCGGACAAAGAACCACATCGCCCGGCGCGGTGATCGCCTGGGCCATGTTGGCAAAACCTTCCTTCGAGCCAAGCGTCGCGACAATCTGGGTCTCGGGATCAAGCTTCACACCAAAGCGGCGCTCATAATAAGCCGCCTGCGCACGGCGCAATCCCGGAATGCCCCGCGAAGAAGAATAGCGATGCGTGCGCGGATCGCGCACCACGTCGCACAGCTTGTCGACAATGGCCTGCGGCGTCGGCAGGTCGGGATTGCCCATTCCGAGATCGATGATGTCCGCGCCGCGCGCTCGCGCGCTGGCTTTCAGGCGGTTTACCTGTTCGAAAACATAAGGCGGAAGCCGGCGGATCTTATGGAATTCTTCCATCATCGTACCTCAAAACGGGATGCGCGATGCCGCGCCCGGTCCTCATATACCCAATCCCGTCAACGGTCGAGAGCAGGAACCCCGTCCCTACTCGGTCTTTTCGATTTCCTGAAGCTGCCGCTCGGCATGGGTTTTCGCCAGATTGCGCAGACGGCGCGCCTCGGTATCCGCATTATTTGCCGGCGCACTGTTCTCCAGCCTTTGCCGCGTCGCTGTCAGGTCGCGCATCAGCGCATCCTTTTCCGAAGGCGCGATGGGCGCTGTCGCCGAGGCCGGCGGCACATTCAGGTCAGGATAAGCGCCGGTCACATTTGCACCCGGTGTGGGCGCACCTGGTGTCGGCTTCTGCGACGGCGTTGCCGCCGTGCGCGGGGCGGGTTGTGGAACCACTGGCGGCGTGCGGAGGGCGGCGGCGGGCGCTGCATCCTCCAGGCTTGCGCTCATGCACCCCCCCAGAATCGGCGGCAACGCAACCACCGGAGCGAGAAGCGCGACTGCGCGAAAAAAACCGCCGTGAGATTTGATTTTCATATTCTCTTCCGATTCAAGCCACTACCATGCATGATGGCAGAGGGGGAGCCTCCCGTCAGATTATGTTAACACCGCGCCCGTTGAAAGGCGCGTTTAGGTTGTAGGCGCAGAACATGGCTCATGAAAAGCAGACCAATGGCGCAGAAAACCAAGCAGACAGCACGGTAGAGCAGTATTTCGCAAAAGATCCGCAGCGTTTTGCGCAGAATCTGGCGCAGGCGCTCGAAGAGCTCGGCAAGGCGGCCGCCTCCTGGAGGCAGGCCCGCGAAAGTGGCGAATCGACCGACATTTCCGCAGCGCCCCTCGCCGACATGGTCAAAACGTTCTCCCGCGTCAGTGAATACTGGCTGAGCGATCCGGCGCGCGCACTGGAGGCGCAGACGCGGCTCTTTGGCGAGTTCATGGGCATCTGGGCGAATGCGATCCGCCGCATGAGCGAAGACAATATCGCCGACTATGCGCCGGCATCCGACAGGGACAAGCGGTTTCAGGACCCCGAATGGGGCCGCAACGCCTTTTTCAGCTTCCTGAAACAGGCCTATCTGGTTACCGCGCGCTGGGCGGCCGACCTGGTTGATGGAGCCGACAATCTGGATGAGGCGACGCGCCACAAGGCTCGCTTCTATGTCGAGCAGATGAGCCAGGCCCTCTCGCCGTCAAACTTCCTGCTCACCAATCCCGAGCTTTACCGTGAAACCATGGCGAGCGACGGCGAAAATCTCGTGCGCGGCATGCGCATGCTCGCCGAGGACATCGCCGCTGGCAAGGGCGACCTGAAACTGCGCCAGTCCGACGCCTCCAAGTTCAAGGTGGGCGAGAACATCGCCACCACGCCGGGCAAGGTCATCGCCCGCAACCGGCTTGTGGAAGTGCTGCAATACGAGCCGACCACCAAGAAAGCGTTCAAGCGGCCCTTGCTCATCGTGCCGCCATGGATCAACAAGTTCTACATTCTCGACCTCAACCCCAAGCGCTCCTTCATCCGCTGGGCGGTGGAACAGGGCCACACGGTGTTTGTCATCTCGTGGATCAACCCGGATGAGCGCCACGCCTGTCTGGACTGGGGTGATTACATTGATGAGGGCATTCGCTTCGCGCTCGACACGATCGAACAGGCAACGGGCGAGAAGCAGGTCAACGCAATGGGCTATTGCGTGGGCGGCACGCTGCTTGCCGCAGGCCTCGCGCTGATGGCGGCAGAGGGTGAGCAACGCATCGCGTCTGCAACCTTCCTGACGACGCAGGTGGACTTCACCTTTGCCGGCGATCTCAAGGTCTTTGTCGATGAAGAGCAGATAAAGGCTCTGGACGCGGCAATGCGTGAACGCGGCTTTCTGGACGCCACACGCATGGCCACCGCCTTCAACATGCTGCGCGCGGGCGACCTGATCTGGCCCTATGTGGTTAACAACTACCTGCGCGGTCAGGCGCCCCTGCCCTTTGACCTTCTCTACTGGAACTCCGATTCCACCCGGCTCGCAGCGGCGAACCACTCCTATTACCTGCGCAACTGCTATCTGGAGAACAATCTCTCGCAGGGTCGCGCGGTGCTGCGCGGCAGGACGCTGCATCTGGAAGATGTCGACATACCGATCTTCAACCTCGCCACCCGCGAGGATCACATCGCGCCTGCGAAATCCGTCTTTTTGGGAAGCCGTTTCTTCGGCGGACCGGTGGAGTTCGTGCTCGCGGGGTCCGGCCACATCGCCGGCGTGATCAACCCGCCCGAGATGAAGAAATACCAGTTCTGGAGCGGACCGAAGCCTGAAGGCGAACTGGACGACTGGATGGCGCAGGCGAAGGAGAACGCGGGCTCCTGGTGGCCCAGATGGCACGAATGGATCACCGGCCTCGACAATGAAGAGGTAAAGGCGCGCAAACCCGCAAAAGGCAAGAAAGCTCTGGCCGACGCCCCCGGAGATTATGTTCGCACCCGCGCCTGATCACGCCCTTGGATCAGGACCAAAACCTTGATCACGCGTTGTAACCGAACGAAAGAAGCTTTTACGCACCGAGCCGGGTCTCTGGCCTATGCTTAAAAGCTAACATGTTGTTGCCTTAATTGTTTTCTAACGCCTATGATAGTTATCCACATGGGGACCAAGATTCGTTAGCAGACAAACGGTGGCTGCATGCCCGTAACCGGGCATGGGTTGTTTGGTTCGTGAATTCATATGAGGGGGCAGACTTCTGTTGCTGGGGGACGAGAGCGGAAAGCGCTGTATGAAGTTGATGAGTTGCGGGCGTGCGAGCCTTGCCAGCGTTCTTTGCGCTCTTTTTCTTGCTTCATGCTCCACCACATCAGATCCGGTAACGCAGTTCGGCCTGACACCGACAGATTTGCAGGCGAGCGCCGGCGAAGACGGGTTTGAGGCCAGCGACAGCGACCTTATTGCCGCTGCACCTGGCGAAGAGAATGCCGCTGAAGGCAGCAGTGTTCCACTCCCGGCAGCGCGCCCCGGCTCAGAAACGGCAGCAGCCTCTACCCCGGGACCCCAGACACAGACCGCTCAGACGAATGAGCAGCCCCCTGCCGGCGAGACAGCGCCGGTAGAGACCGCAGCGCAACAGGCTGCCGAAACCACGACACAGACAGCCGCCGCAGAGGTTCCCCAGCCTGCAGCGCGCCCGGCGGAAACAGAAACTGCGGAGGCAGAAGCCGTCGCAGCAGCCGAGGCGGAAGCATCCGCCAAGAAACAGACTTTCCTTGCCGCCTTCTTCTCGGCTCGCGAACCGAAGGCCGCCCAGGCTGCGGAAAGAGCGGCCCGCCCTCTCATCGACCCGAAGAAGACGCAAAAGAAGGCCGAAGAGAAACCCAAAGTGGTTCTCGCCGCCACCTCCGAGAGCCGGCCCGTAACGGCATCCCTCGGCACCGGCGCGGCCCTTCCCGGCGTGCGCCAGGGTGACAGCCTGTTCGAATTCTCGAGCAAGTCCGGCGCGGACGATGATGCAGATGCAGATATCTACGAAGAAGAGCCTGCCTATCAGGTCGCCTCTGCGGCCGGCATGGCGCGCCTTGCGCCCAATGGCCTCCTCAAGCAGCGCGAAAGCGTCGACACTGCCTGCCTGAAGCCAGCGCTCGTTGGCATGCTCAAGGCCATTGAGCGCCACTATGGCAAGCGAATCGTCGTCACCTCCGGCTATCGCAGCCCCAACTACAACCGTCGCGTCCGCGGCGCCCGCAAGTCGCTGCATATGTATTGCGCGGCAGCCGACATCCAGATTTCCGGCGTCAGCAAATGGGAGCTGGCCAAGTTCGTTCGCTCCATGCCGGGCCGTGGTGGTGTAGGCACCTATTGCCACACGAAATCCGTGCATGTGGACGTCGGTCCGGAGCGCGATTGGAACTGGCGCTGCCGCCGCAGAAAATAATTTTGAAAAAAATGCATGTTCCATCAATTGATGGGTTGCCCCATGCAGCGAAGCTTACTATAAGCCGTCTCGTTCTCGAGCGCGCCCATCGTCTAGCGGTCTAGGACGCCGCCCTTTCACGGCGGAAACACGGGTTCGAGTCCCGTTGGGCGTGCCAGTTTCTTTCCCGAAATTGCACATAGTAAAACGTCAGCCGAATGCTTCGGTTTGACCCGCTCTCGCAGTCCGCGTACTTGTCGGATGCAGATGTCTTCGACACATGGCCAGTCGCCTACCGTCGAGACCTTGGGAGAAAGGCGGGGAGAATGCAGGGCGTACTGACCGCCATTTCGAATACGCTCGGCTTTGCAGCCTCGCATGCGCGATTCTTTCTGATAGCCGGGCTTGTGGCGGGAATCGCTTCTCCGGCAGCAGCACACGCCGCAAAGCCATGGATTGCGGAAATGATCGCCGGCCTGCTCTTTCTTGCAGCGCTGCGCGTCGGCCCCAGAGCCCTCATCGGCGCATTGAGCGACCTGCGGCAGTCCCTCGTCGCCACGCTCGCCTTTCAGCTGGCGCTTCCGCTCGTTTTCGCCCTCCTCTTCCTCGCCATCGGCTGGACCGGCGTCCTGCCCACCGCTCTGGTGCTCATGGCCGCAGCCGCGCCCGTTTCCGGCAGCCCGCATCTGGCGATCATGACGGGAAACGATCCTGCACCGGTCATGCGGGTCATGACGCTCGGCACCGCGCTCCTGCCGCTCACCGTTCTGCCCGTATTCTGGCTCACACCCGCGCTGGGGAGCGCTGACGTGATTCTGGCGGCCGCAGGCCGTCTGCTGGCCGTTATCGCGCTGGCGGTCTCTGCTGCCTTCCTGCTGCGCCGATTCGCGTTACGCAGTCCCGGCCCCGGCGCCATACGCTCGATCGACGGTCTTTCCGCGATTCTCATGGGTGTGGTCGTTGTGGGGCTCATGTCCGCCGTTGGCGAAACCCTGCTGATCGACCCCGCTCTTGTAGGCCTCAACCTCGCCATTGCCTTCGCGGCGAACTTTCTTCTCCAGCTCGCCGTGACCACGCTGCTGGAACGCTCCGGCTCCAAAGCCATTGCAGCGCCTCTGGGCATTGCCGCCGGCAACCGCAATATCGGCCTCTTCCTCACTGCGCTTCCTGCGAGCGTCACCGATTCACTTCTGCTCTTTATCGGCTGCTATCAGATCCCCATGTATCTGACGCCGCTCGTGCTCGGCCGTTATTACCGCAAGCGCGCAGCGATCAGTGCCCACGGCCAGCCGTCCACCTGAATCAGCGCTTGCAGAAGCCCACGCAACCCGCTGAAAAGACTCTCCCTTCGGAAAGACCGCAATGCAGTTTCCAGAGCCCCTGATAGAAGCCCGGCTGATCCGCCGCTACAAGCGTTTCCTGGCCGATGTCATCCTAGAGGACGGGACACAGATAACGGTTTCGGTGCCCAACACCGGCTCCATGCTGGGCCTGACCGCTGAAGGGTCACGCGTCTTTCTCTCCCGCTCCGACGACCCCAAGCGCAAATACGCCCATCGCCTGGAGATCGTGGAGGCGGACGACACGCTGGTCGGAATCAACACCGGCCTGCCCAACAGGCTCGCCGAAGAAGCAATCCACGCCGGCCTCGTTTCCGATCTTGCCGCCTACCCCGTCCTGAAGCGCGAGCAACGCTACGGAGAGCGCTCGCGCATCGACATGCTTCTGGAGGCCGCAGACCGCGCCTGCGCCTATGTGGAGGTCAAGAACGTCCACTTCATGCGCGAGCCGGGGCTGGCCGAGTTCCCCGACACGGTCACGGAGCGCGGCGCGCGGCACCTGCATGAGCTCATCGGCATGCGCGCCGCCGGCCACCGCGCAATCATGATCTATCTGGTGCAGCGCGGCGACTGCGACCGCTTCCGCCTCTGTGGCGATCTGGACCCCGCCTATGCTGCGGCTTTTGCGCAGGCCAGCGCCGCCGGGGTTGAAGCTTACGCCATCAAATGCCAAATCACTCCTGAAGCCATCCGCCCGGATCGTCTGATAGACATCGTGCGATAAAAGCCGCAAAATCCGGCACAACGATTATTGAACAAAGCGCAAGCGAACCAAAGCCCCATGGTCACCTATCTCGAAGCAGACTCCGCCCCCATGCGTAATACCGGCCAGATCCGCCTTTACGGCGAAGAGGGCTTTGAAGGCATGCGCAAGGCCTGCAACCTCACGGCGCGCTGCCTTGATGAGCTGGCGGATCGCGTCGCGCCGGGCGTGACGACCAACGAGATCGACCGTTTCGTCTTCGAGTTCGGCATGGACCATGGCGCCATTCCCGCGACGCTCAACTATCGCGGCTACACAAAGTCCACCTGCACCTCGATCAACCATGTGGTCTGCCACGGCATTCCAGACAACAAGCCGCTGCGCGAAGGCGACATCGTGAACATCGACGTCACCTACATTCTCGACGGCTGGCACGGTGATTCGAGCCGCATGTATCCGGTCGGCACGATCAAGCGCGCGGCCGAACGGCTACTCGAAGTCACGCATGAATGCCTCATGCGCGGCATCGCCGCCGTAAAGCCTGGCGCACGCACCGGCGCAATCGGCGCCGCCATCCAGTCCTATGCGGAAGGCGAGCGCTGCTCCGTGGTGCGCGATTTCTGCGGCCATGGCCTCGGACAGCTGTTCCACGACGCGCCGAACATTCTGCACTATGGCACTCCGAGCGAAGGCGTCGAGATGCGGCCGGGCATGATCTTCACCATCGAGCCGATGATCAATCTGGGTCGTCCGCATGTGAAGGTGCTCTCGGATGGCTGGACGGCTGTGACGCGCGACCGCTCACTTTCGGCTCAGTATGAGCACTCGATCGGCGTCACCGAAACCGGTTGTGAAATCTTCACCCTTTCGCCTGCAGGGCTCGACCGCCCCGGCCTCTCCGCCTAAACTGCTCTACCGGTGCGTGCAGTCCGTTGCGGACTCACGCCTGTTTGAGCGGTGCAAGGGGGAGGCACTTATGGGCAGGCAGGACGAGCACACATTCTTTGCTGAAGGGCCAGTCGGACCGACTACAAAGATAGAACGCGCAAAGCCAGCGCGAAAACCGCACTATCATGGCCATCGAGACAGGTTACGGCAGCGCTTCGCCGACAATGGAAGCGAAGCGCTTCTGGATTACGAGCTTCTCGAACTCTTCCTCTTCCGCTCCATTCCCCGCGCAGACACCAAGGGGCCGGCAAAGGCCCTTCTGGAGCGCTTCGGCTCGCTTCCCGAAGTGCTCGGCGCGCCAGAGCGCCTTCTGCAGGAAGTGGAAGGCATTGGCGAGGCTGCCGCGCGCGATCTCAAGATTGCCGCCACCCTCGCCCGACGCATGCTGAAAGCCGAACTGCGCGGCCGCCACCTGCTGACCTCCTGGTCACAGGTCATCGACTATTGCATGGCCTCCATGGCGCATGAGCAGATAGAACAGTTTCGCGTCCTGTTCCTCGACAAGAAGAATCAGCTCATTGCCGACGAAGTGCAGCAGACCGGCACGGTCGATCACACGCCGGTTTATCCGCGCGAACTCGTTCGGCGCGCGCTGGAACTGTCGGCGAGCGCCGTGGTGCTGGTGCACAACCACCCATCGGGCGACCCGACGCCGTCACGCGCCGATATCGAGATGACCAAAACCATCGTGCAAACCGCGACGCCGCTCGGCATCGCCGTGCATGATCACATCATCATCGGCAAGAACGGCCATGTGAGCTTCAAGGGGTTGCAGCTCTTCTAAAGCGCCGTGCATTCGGATGCACAAAGGACGCTCTAACCTATTGAATCTGCGCATCGTGCTTTCCGAAAATCGATTCCGATTTTCAGGCCGATGCTCTAACCTGCGCGCTCCGGCACGCGCGAAACGGGAAGCCCCGCCGGACAGCAATGGCAGGGCAGCGCTGCTACGCGGCTCCCATTGCCGGCAAGGCATGCAGAAATGCATCGCACCCATGCTAAAAAGCATAACTCATTGATATTTTTGGAATTTTGACTCTGGTCAAATTCCACCTCGCACCTCCGGGCTACGACTTTCGTAGCAATGCCTGCCTGCAGATTCGCGGGCTAGCCAAACTCATTGGAGGTCACATGGATCTTGCAAGACGGATGTTCATGGGGCAGCTCGCGCGGCTTGCCGCGGGCGCCAGCCTCGTGCCACTGGCCACGGTGGCGGAAGCCGCCATCAACGACCAGCCGCCGCGTCGCGGCGGTGATCCCACAAAGCGCTACGCCATGCTGATCGACCTGCGCCGCTGCATCGGTTGCCAGGCCTGCACGGTCTCGTGCCATCTGGAAAACGATGCGCCGCTGGGCAAGTTCCGCACCATCGTGTCTCAATATGAGGTCGACGATCCGGAGACGGGCGACATGTCGACCTTCTTCCTGCCACGGCTGTGCAATCACTGCGACAACCCGCCCTGCGTGCCGGTCTGCCCGGTGCAGGCCACCTATCAGCAGGAAGACGGCATCGTCGTCGTCGATGCGGAACGCTGCGTCGGCTGCGCCTATTGCGTACAGGCCTGCCCCTATGATGCGCGCTTCATCAACGACAAGACGCAGACCGCCGACAAGTGCACATTCTGCACCCACCGGCTGGAAGCCGGTCTTCTGCCGGCCTGTGTTGAAAGCTGCGTCGGCGGCGCGCGCATCATCGGCGATCTGAACGATCCCGAAAGCACCATTGCCCGCATGATCGCCGAGCACCGGGACGAATTGCAGGTTCTGCAGCCCGAAAAGGGAACGCTGCCGCACGTCTTCTATCTCGGCATGGATGAACGCTTCGTCGACCGCCCCGAGGCCTTCGCCTCGATCTGGGAAATCCGTGGCACGGACAATGAGGAGTTGCACTATGAATTCAGCGGTCATTGAGATCCTCGCGCCACGCTACCAGATCGCCTGGTACCCATGGGCCGTGCAGTACTTTTTCATGATTGCGCTGGCCTATGCCTCGCTCTGGCTGGCCCTACCGGGTCTTCTCGGCGCACGCCGCTGGAAGGCGACGGCGCGCTATGCGCTCCTTGGCGCGATGACAACCGCCATCGTTGCCCCAATCGCGCTTCTGGCCGATCTGCATCAGCCGCTGCGGTTCTGGCATTTTTATGCCTACTTCACGCCGTGGTCGTGGATGTCCATCGGCAGCCTCATGCTGCCGCCCTTCGTCTTCGCGATCATAGCGCTCGCCTGGCTTGTCTGGCGCGAGCCCATGCTGGCCTGGCGCACGCGTGACGACATGACCGGCCTCATCGCCCGCATCGCCACGCTTGGCGGCTGGCAGACCCCGCGCTTCGCAGTCGTTGCACTTGCGCTGTTCGCCGCCGTGATGTCGTTCGCCATTGCCATTTATACCGGCAGCGAAGTCGCCATCCTCAAAGGTCGTCCGCTGTGGAACACGCAATGGCTCCTGCCCTTCTTCGCAGCCACCGGCTTCATCGGCGCTGCCGGTCTGGTGCTCGTTCTCAACCGTTTCACCGGCGCGCGCGACGCCGACACCGACCGCAACATGCTGATGGTGGTTGTCGCCGCTGCGGTGGTGACGGCGCTTGTGGCCCTTGCCTGGGCGCTTGAGGGAATCTTCGTGGAAGACAGCTCCGTCGCAGCCGCCATCCAGTCGGTGCGCCACAGCGCCGAATGGCGATCCACGGCCATCTGGAGCCTCTCCATCGGCGCATCCATGACGCTTGTCAGCTTCCTGCTCGTATGGCGCAACGGCGCGCGCATCTGGGGCTGGATCATCGGGCTGGTGGCGCTGCATCTCGCCTGGATGGCCCGCTGGAACGTGCTGATGGACGTGCAGACGGTGCAAAAGCAGACCGCCGGCTATCTCGAATATGTGGTTGGCTGGGGGTCCAGCGGCTGGCTCGGCGTGATCGGAACCTTCGGGCTCTGGATCGCCCTCCTGCTCGTCATCGACATGTTCGTACCGTGGAAACAGGCGCTCGACGGCCCCGCCGATGCGCCCGCAGAAAAGACCGACATCTCCGCCAAGGGAGTTCCCAGCCATGGATAAGAACCGCCGCAACCTGCTCAAGGGTGGCGTTGCCGCCGCCGGCGCAGCCACTTTCGTCGCCGGCTATTCCGAGCCGCTGACCCGAATGGCCAAGGGCCTGACCGGCAGCTCGGGCGAAAAACCCCGCCACCCCGTCTACGGCAATGCGCTCGATCCCGAATACAGGGTCGATCTTGAAACCGGCGCGATGGAGCTCAATCCCGACCAGCGCGTCGCCTTCACCGTCTGCTATGGCTGCACCACCAAATGCGGCGTGCGGGTGCGCATCGACAACAACACCGAGGAGGTGCTGCGCTCGATCGGCAACCCGTTCAACCCGCTGTCCTCGGAGGTGCACACCGACGAGACCATGCCGGTCAAGGATGCGCTCCTGCGCACCACCGCCTATGCCGATCAGGGCTGGGCCAACCGCTCCACCACCTGCGCGCGCGGCAATGCCATGATCGCACAGATGACCAGCCCGCAGCGCGTCACCGCGTGTCTGAAGCGCAGCGGCAAGCGCGGCGAAGGAAAGTGGGAGACGATCAGCTTCGAGCAGCTCATCGAGGAAATCGTCGAGGGCGGCGATCTGTTCGGCGAAGGCCAGGTGGACGGACTTGCCGCGATCAACGACTATGAGACGCCGCTCGACCCGGAAAACCCCGAATACGGCCCCATGACCAACCAGCTTCTGGTCATGGAAGCCACCGACTATGGACGTTCAGCCCTTCTGCGCCGTTTCTCCGACAAGGCGTTCGGCACCCGCAATTATGGCCATCACGGCTCCTATTGCGGCCTCGCCTTCCGCATGGGTGCGGGCGCAATGATGAACGATCTCGCCAAGAACGCCCATGTGAAACCCGACTATGAAAAGGCCACGTTCGGCCTGTTCGTCGGCACCGCGCCATCGCAGGCAGGCAACCCGTTCAAGCGGCAGGGACGGCTTCTGTCCAAGGCGCGTGTCGACGGTTCGCTCGAATACATGGTCGTGGATCCGGCGCTGAACGCCTCGGTCGCGCGCGCCGCCGGCAAACGCGCCAACTGGGTGCCGGTCAAGCCGGGCACCGATGCCGCGCTCGGCATGGCGCTCATCAAGCTCCTGTTCGACAATGAAGGCTATGCGGCCGACTATCTGGCGATCCCCAACCCGGATGCCGCCAGAGCCGCCGGTGAGCCTTCCAACAGCAATGCGACGCATCTGGTTATCATCGACGAGAACCATCCGCGCGCCGGCGCTTTCCTGCGCGAGTCCGATCTCGGCCTCAAGGAAGCCGGTAGCGAGGACGATGCGCCCATGGTCGTGGATGCCAATGGCCAGATCGTGCCGGCCAACGCCGTCGATCAGGCAGCGCTCTTTGCCGCTGAGACCGTCACGCTGGCGGATGGCAACACCATTGAGGTGCGCACCGGCCTGCGTCTGCTTCGTGACGAGGCAGAAGCGCACACGCTGGACGAAATGTCCGAGACCTGCGGCATCCCCGTCGCGCGCATGCAGGAGATGGCCGACAAGCTGGCCGAGCATGGCCGCACCGCCGTGGTCGACTGCCATGGCGGCATGATGTCGGGTGCCGGTTTCTATGCAGCCTTCTCGCTGCAATTGCTCAACGTGCTTCTCGGCAACATCAACCACACCGGCGGCAACGCCCATGGCGGCGGCAATTTCAACGGCACTGCCGGAGGCCCCCGCTATGACCTCGCGGGCTTCGAAGGCGCGCGCAAGCCAAAGGGCGTGTTCCTGTCGCGCTCGCGCTTCCCCTATGAGAAGACGAGCGAGTTCAAGCGTCTCAAGGCCGAGGGCAAGAACCCCTACCCGGCCCGTGCGCCCTGGCGTCGGCTGGCGCCGCCGGTCCTGACCGACCACATCACCGCAGCCGTGGAAGGATATCCCTACCCGATCAAGGCGATGATCGGCGTCATGTGTAATCCGATGTACGGCCAGGCCGGTCTCAAGGCCGTGCTGCGCGACAAGCTTGCCGATCCCAAAGTGCTGCCGCTCTATGTGGCCGTGGATGGTTTCATCAACGAGACCAACACCTATGCCGACTACATCGTGCCGGATTCGGTCATGTATGAAGTCTGGGGCTTCACGGGCGCTTGGTCGGGCAATTTGACCAAGATGACCACGGCCTGCTGGCCCATCGTCGAGCCACGTCAGGCGAAGACGCAGGACGGCGAGCCCGTGAGCATGGACAGTTTCTTCATCGCACTGTCCAAGCGTCTCGGCCTCAAGGGCTTTGGCGATGCAGCCATCACCGACGCCAATGGCGGCAAGCATCCGCTCAACCGGGCGGAAGACTTCTACCTGCGTGCGGCGGCCAACATCGCCTTCACCGGCGAGACGCTTCCCGACGCCAGCGAAGAAGACATCCGCTTCTCGGGCCTAGAACGCCTTCTGCCGGCCATCGAGGCCACCCTGCCGGCAGAAGAGCGCGGCCCCGTGGCGCATCTTTATTCGCGTGGCGGCCGGTTCCAGACTTTCGCCGACGCGCGCAAGGGGGATACGCTCGGCAATCTGTGGAAGCGCCAGCTCTGCGTCTGGAACGAGGATGTGGGCACCTGCGTCGACAGCATGACCGGCAAGCGCCTGTTCGGCACGGCAAAGCTGCAGCCTCCGGTCATGGCCGATGGTTCCCCCATGCGCGATCACTTCACCGAGGAGGAATGGCCGATGCTCGCCTTCTCCTACAAGTCGAACGTGATGAACAGCTATGCCATCGGGCTTGAGCGGCTGCGCATGATCAAGCCCTACAACCCCATGCTCGTGAACAGCGAGGATGCGGCGGCGCTCGGCGTCGCCCATGGTGACGAGATCGTGGTGGAAAGCCCCGGTGGCGCCATTCGCGGACTGGCGATCGTCACCAATGGCGTGATGCCCGGCACGATCGGCATCGAGCACAGTTTCGGCCATACGGAGCTGGGCGCGCGCGATCATCTGATCGACGACAGGACCATGGCCGGCAATCCGTGGATTGCGGCCGGCGTCAACATCAACGATCTGGGCTTTGCCGACCCGACACGGCAGACGCTGGGCACCTGGCTGGAGCCCGTATCAGGCGCATCCGTGCGCCAGGGCCTGCCGATCCGGGTCCGCGCTGCCTGATCAAAGCCCGACGACGGTCTCAAGCCCTCGCGCCATGCGCGGGGGCTTTCTCTTGAAAACGCGGCATGCGCCCTGATTTGAGCGATGGAAGCAGTCGCGCTCGGCGACGGGGCGGCTCTGTCGGCTCAGCTGTCAGGCAAAGTCGAGACGCATCAGCACTTCGTCAACAAATGCCCCCTCAACGCAGAGCGCCTTCCGATCAACCGCCCATTCCCTGAAACCCGCGCGCTGATACAGCCTTTTTGCCGCTTCGTTTGAAGCGGTCACGGAAAGCAGGACTGACTGGCAATCAACCATGGCTTCGTTGATGGCTGCCTGCAGCAGGTTTTTCGCCAGACCGGTGCCGCGACCAGAAGGAGCCACATACATCCCCCAGATGCCGGCCCTGTGTCTGATCTTGGCCGCCTTTTCCCTGCGGAGGCCGATGATCCCCTGCAAGGCTCCAGCAGCGTCAAATCCACCCAAAACGACATTCTCCGCCAAACGTGCGGCTGCCCGTTCGAGCGGCTGGGCAAGCTCATCATCAAACGAAGCGCCGAACGCCTCGGGATGCATCTTTAGCCCCTCTAGCCTCAGTTCTCTGAACGCGCGCGCGTCTTCGGCTCCAAGCCGTCTGATATTCATCTGCATGGCCTTCTCACAAGCACGAGCCTCCGCTCCCCTCTCACAGGGAGAAAATTCGCCTCAACATGCCGCAAGCGACGTCTCACCGCGAAAGCTCCGCAGCCGCCAGAGCGGCAATCTTCAGATCCACTTCCGCCAATGGGTTCTCATCCTCGAGAAACCACGCCGCCGACAAGCCGGTCCATGCGAGAATCCACTGAAGCAGGGTGCGGCACTCCACCTTCGCCGCCTCGGAAACGACCGCCAGGCGTCGCTGAAAGCGGCCGGGCTGCGTTGCGACCGGTCGGCTGGAATCGCTCAAATCGGGGTTGGTGAAAATGTTCGCAAAGTCGAAGCCGCGATCACCCGTCAGGCCATGCGGATCGATGGCCAGCCAGCCCCGCTTGCCGAAATCAAGCACATTGCCGTGGTGCAAGTCGCCGTGAAGGACGACCTGCTCTTTTGGCTCGGCAAGAAGCTTTTGCGCTGTCTCAAGCGAGTGAATCAGGATACCGCCATGCCTGGCCGCCGCCGGTTCGAGGCACCGGAACCAGCGCTTTAAAGGAACGAGTTCAGGCATGGGGCCGGGCCTGCTGCGATGCAGGCGGTTGGCGGTGGCGCAGAGAATACGGCAGGCCTCATCATCATCTTTGCCACGCGCCATGTCCGCCAGAGAGCGAGCGCCGGTGGCGCGCTCAAGAAGCAGAGCGCCTTCAGTGCACGCCAGAACCTCTGCCGCCCCGTCCCCGCTCCACCATGTCATAAGGCTCGCCCCGCGCTTCTGATCCGCGCTGGAGAACAGTTTGAGCATTGCCGGCTCGTCCCCTCGAAGCACCGGCAGAAGGTTCGCTGCCGGGGTAACGATCGGCTCACCATCAATGGCGAGCTTCCAAAGGCGCAGATACGGCTCGAACATCACAGTCTCTCCGGGCTCGTCCGAATACCGCAAGTGTCATATTCGGAAATCAGGCAGGTTCTTCGCATGCCCGTTTAAGAGCGGCAATGTCCACACCGTCGCACCGGCCCACAAGCCAGACAGCGCATAAAGAAAAAGGCCGCCCCAAAGGACGGCCTTTCTCGAACTTTCAAAAAGGAGAGGCTTATTCGCCCTCTTCCTTCTTCTTGGCAGCAGCCTTCTTCGGAGCGGCTTTCTTCTTCGGAGCAGCCTTCTCCTTCTTCGCCGGCTTCGCCTCGGTCTCGTCCTCGTCGTCAGCCATCAGCTCGTCGCGGGAGACCTTCTCGTCGGTGACCGCGATTTCAGCGAGCAGATGGTCGATGACCTTCTCCTCGAAGAGCGGCGCACGGATGTTGGCCATGGCCTGCGGGTTCTGACGATAGAACTCGTAGATTTCCTGCTGCTGGTGCGGCGGGTAGCGGCGGATCGATTCGATGAGCGCGCGCTGCATCTCTTCGTCGCCAACCTTGACCTCTGCCTTCTCACCGATCTCGGAGAGAACCAGGCCCAGACGTACGCGGCGCTCAGCAAGACGCTGATACTCTTCGCGAGCCTCTTCCTCGGTCGTCTCTTCGTCTTCGAAGGAGCGGCCGGCAGCCTCGAGATCGCGGGTCACCTGGTTCCAGATGTTCTCGAACTCGGCTTCCACGAGCTTGGACGGCGCTTCGAACTTGTAAGCCTCATCCAGCGCGTCGAGGATCTGACGCTTCGCCTTCTGGCGGGTCACCTGGCCGAACTGGTTCTCGAGCTGGCCACGAACGATCTCGCGCAGCTTGTCAGCCGATTCAAGGCCGAGCTGCTGTGCGGTCTCGTCGTTGATCTCCATCTCGTTGGGCTTGGAGACTTCTTTGACCTTGATGTCGAACTCGGCTTCCTTGCCGGCGAGATGCGCTGCCGCATACTCTTCCGGGAACGTGACCTTGATCGTGCTCTCGTCGCCGGCCTTCAGGCCCACGAGCTGCTCTTCGAAACCGGCGATGAACTGGTTCATGCCGATCACGACCTCGGAATCCTCGGCAGCGCCGCCATCAAAGGCTTCGCCGTCGATCTTGCCGAGATAGTCGATCTTGACCTTGTCGCCGTCAGCCGCCTTGCCCTTCTTCACCTCGTAGGTGCGGGCGGAGTCGGCAACGCGCTTGACCTGCTCTTCGACTTCCTCATCCGTCACGTCATAGACCTGACGCGTGATCTTGATGTCGGAGAAATCCTTCAGCTCGATCGGCGGAATGACTTCATAGGACATGGAGAATTCGAAGTCGGCATCGCCGGAGAGAACCTTGTCGGCTTCCTTCTCGTCCTCGGTCATCGAGATTTCCGGCTGAATGGCCGGCTTCTCACCGCGCTCGGTCAGGATGCTCTGCGTGCCTGCGAGGATCTCGTTCACGACTTCAGCCATGAAAGACTTGCCGTAGACGCGGCGCAGGTGCTGCGCGGGCACTTTACCGGGGCGGAAACCCTTGAGGTTCACCTTGTCCTTTGCGTCGTTGAGACGCTCAGCGAGGCGCGCCTCCATGTCCTTGGCAGGAACAACGACCTTAAGTTCGCGCTTGAGCCCTGAATTGAGAGTTTCGGTTACCTGCATCCATCATACCTTTGTATTCGCTTTTGCCGCCGCGTTCACGGCGCCCACCGCTCTTCCTGTCGGGGATACTTACCGGGAATGGCCCTTCTGGTGCGGGTGGAGGGACTTGAACCCCCACGGCTTGCGCCACAGGAACCTAAATCCTGCGTGTCTACCAATTCCACCACACCCGCTTCGAAAGACCCAAGGAACGCCTTAAGCTTCCGAAAGCGCGGGTTCTATATCACCTGCACCTAGTCTATCAAAGCAAAATTGGCAAGATTCAGGGCTTTTTTGATCGCTTCGGCCCCCTTGCGCATACCGGCTGCATCCCCCGCTCCCACCGTGCTTTTTATAAACCGATTAGAACCGCGCCAAACCCGAGCCATGCAGCAGCCGCAAAAAGGCCATGTTGCATTGCACAAATCGCATTGCTGTCATGCAACATTGTCACTTCAAAGCCGGGCGGCTTGGGACTATCTCCTGCTCACAAGACGAACACAGAATATTCGAACGAAGCGAGCAGCAAGATGAACATCATTCGCAACTACCGCAACTGGCGCCGTTACCGTCAGACCGTCAACGAGCTGAGCCGCCTGTCCAACCGTGAACTGAACGATCTGGGCATCTCCCGCGGCGACATCCCGTTCGTTGCACGCAAGTCTGTCTAAGGACAGCAGCTAATTCAGTTTCGCCAGGATTACCTCCTCCCAATCCTGACGGATATGACCGACAAACTCCTCCTCCCAATTGTCGGTCACCCAAAACAACCCCTGCCGAACCTCCTCCCTCGGCAGGGGTTGTAAAAAGGGCGGTAAGCCTCGTAAGAGCCCGCCAGACAGAGTTTTAGAGATTCCTTCGGAGTTATCCTCCTCCCAACTTCGAAGGAAACGACCGGCATCTCCTCCTCCCAATTGCCGGTCACCCTATAACGACACCCGCCGAACCTCCTCCCTCGGCGGGTGTTGTTTCCGGGCAGAAGCCTTCCTATATGGGCGCTGTCAGGATTTGAGTTTCATAGATTTCGTCCGGGTTACCTCCTCCCAACCCTGACGAATAGACCGGCAACCTCCTCCTCCCAAAATTGCCGGTCACCCTATAACGACACCCGCCGAACCTCCTCCCTCGGCGGGTGTCGTTTTTTTATCCCCTCCGCTTCCATGCACGCGCGCCGGATGCGCTAGCGCTCGCCGCGCACGCCGCGCTTCTTCCACTCAGAAAGCTGCATGATGTCCGGCGCACCGCCAGCCGGCTCGTACCAGCTGTCGATAGCCCAGTCCCGGCCATCCTTCGCGCGCACCACGGCAGTGGCGTGCGGGTAGCGGATGTCGATGAAGAAGCCGCGTGCGGCGTTCCTGCGCACGGTGTGATGATGCAGCAGCCCGTGGCGCTGCAGATAGGTCAGGAGCGTCCGCGTGTTGCGCGACTCGTCGATGCAGTCCATCTGGCCATAGACCCGCGCGCCGCCCGGTCCGGACTTCGCGCTATCGCGCACGCCCATGGTCTGTGTCGCCAGCGTCTCGAAATAGCGGACCGCCTTGCTGATGGCCGCCCGTTCGGCGCTTGCGGAAGACCTGCCGCCCGCCATGATTGCGGCCAGCCGCTGCTTCGCAGCCGCCCCCAGGTTCATGCTCTTCTTGTAGACACAGCCATAGCCGCTGCACAGATAGATGCGCTCCGCCTTCGCCGCCGCCGGCCCGGTCACACATGCCAAACACAGCGCCGCTGCAAGCAGCCCCGCCCGTGATGCTCCAAATTCCATTCGCACAGTATAAAACGCCCCTGTTGATTGCGAAACCGGATGTCAGAGCCGCCTCTATAATTGGTTAGCGCCACACGCCATCCACCGTTGCATTCCATGGTCCGGCGGCTTATCTCCTCCCCCATGAAACCGATACACATCATTGGCGGCGGTCTCGCCGGTTCCGAAGCTGCCTGGCAGGCGGCACAAGCGGGTGTTCCCGTCATTCTCCACGAGATGCGGCCGGTGCGCGGCACCGATGCGCACAAGACCGACGGGCTTGCCGAGCTGGTCTGCTCGAACTCGTTCCGCTCCGACGATGCGGAAACGAATGCGGTCGGCCTGCTGCATGCGGAAATGCGGCTCGCAGACTCCCTCATCATGCGCTGCGGCGACGCCAACCAGGTGCCCGCCGGCGGCGCGCTGGCCGTGGACCGCGACGGATTTTCCGAAGCCGTCACCGCAGAGCTTGAGGCGCATCCGCTCATCACCATCGAGCGCGAGGAAGTCACCGGCCTGCCGCCGGAAGAGTGGGATCAGGCAATCATCTCCACCGGCCCGCTGACCGCGCCCTCGCTGGCGGAAGCCATTTCGGAGGCCACGGGCGCGCAGTCGCTCGCCTTCTTCGACGCGATCGCCCCAATTGTCCACTTCGATTCCATCGATCTAGGCACCGCATGGTTCCAGTCGCGTTACGACAAGGTCGGCCCCGGCGGCACCGGCAAGGACTACATCAACTGCCCCATGGACAAGGAGCAGTATGAAGCCTTCATCCAGGCACTGCTCGACGGCGGCAAGACCGAGTTCAAGGAATGGGAAGGCACGCCCTATTTCGATGGCTGTCTGCCCATCGAGGTGATGGCGGAACGCGGACCGGAGACGCTGCGCCACGGACCGATGAAGCCGATGGGCCTCACCAATGCGCACAATCCCGACGTAAAGGCCTATGCGGTGGTGCAGTTGCGCCAGGACAACGCGCTTGGCACGCTCTACAACATGGTCGGCTTCCAGACGAAGCTGAAATATGCCGAGCAGACGCGCATCTTCCGCATGATCCCCGGTCTGGAAAATGCGGAATTCGCACGGCTCGGCGGCCTGCACCGCAACACCTATCTGAATTCGCCTGCGCTTCTCGACGGCCGGCTTCAGCTGAAAAGCCGCCCCGGCCTGCGCTTTGCCGGTCAGATCACCGGCTGCGAGGGCTATGTGGAAAGTGCGGCCATGGGCCTGATCGCCGGTCGCTTTGCCGCATCCGAGCGTCTGGGTCAGCCGATCTCCACGCCGCCCGGGACCACTGCCTTCGGCGCGCTGCTCAACCACATCACCGGCGGGCATCTCATCTCCGACGATGAGCCGGGCAAACGCTCCTTCCAGCCAATGAACGTCAATTTCGGCCTGTTCCCGCCCGTCGAGGTACCGAAGCCCGAAGGCAAGCGCCTCCGCGGCAAGGAGAAGACTGTCGCCAAGAAGAAGGCGATGACGGCGCGCGCGCTGGTCGACTTCAAGGAATGGCTCGCTGCACAGCCGGCAAGCCAGGCCGCCGAATAGGCAGGTTCTCGAACGAGAGCCCACAAAGAGAAAGGGGAAGCCGCAATGCCGGCTTCCCCTTTTTTATTCAGTCCTGGCTGCGCCCTACTTCCAATCTTCAAGCCTTAGCAGCAGCGTCCCGGTCATGTTGCGCAACTCCAGCTCCGGCTCAAACGTGGCGTGGAGATGAGATGGCACGATGAGGATCTTTCGCCCCTCAGCCTCCAGAGAGAACATCACCGTCTGCCCATCCTGTGAGGCGAGAGAAGCGATGCGTTCTTCCTCCAAGGGAAACAGCCCTTCAACCCCGTTCGCGGTTTTCACCGAAACCGCATTCTGCTTCAGCAGAAGCGCGATCTTTCCGCCATCCGGCAGAACGATATCGAAAGTACCCGGCTCCCCGTCCAGGAAGATCGCATTCTGGACAACGACATCGAACCCATCCGACTTGAACGCAACAATCAACGGATTGCTGTAGAAAACCCCGTTTCGATCCACATGGACGGGATTGTCGGGATCGAGCCCCCAGGCGATGGCCACTTCGCGATATGCATTGCCGTCCGGGCTCAGCGCAAAACCTTCAGGCTCCACAGCGCCAACGGCGTCCTCTCCGTTGAGATAACGCAGCACCGAAAGCGCCTCGGATTTCGCTGCCACGCTGAGCGGCGTATCGTTGACGAGTTCCAGAAACCTCGCCGTCTGCGACCGCACCGACCAGTCGAGCGCACCCTGCGGCCCGAAACTGCCCAAAAGCAGCGCCAGAACCGGAATGCCGGCGATGAGGCGGATATCGCCCCGCAGACGCGGCAGCGCCTGCATCCCGACCAGCGCGAGCGTCACCAGACCGAACAGGCCGAGGAAATAGCGCTGCGGCGTCCAGCCGAACGCCCCCACCCGCAGAGCGAGCGCGTAGAACAGAAGCCCCAGCGGCGCCAGAAGGAACAGCGGCCAGAAACGCACGAAGAAGCGCGTCGGCGCACGGGCGGTGTCCAGAAACGGCTTTGTCAGAAGAAGAACGGCGACAATGCACACGCCATATGTGAGCACCAGCCATCCGATCTGGCCCTGCGGAACCTCTCCGGTAATCGCGATCTTGGCCGCATAGAGGTGCAGAATGAGCGCATAGATGATGAGCATGGGCACGGCGGCGAAATCACCCAGCGCGCGCATCCCGCTCTGCATCAGCGCATGCTCATGGCCGCCCGGCTCTTCATCGAAGGTGCGCGGCGTCTGCCCGAGCCCGAACAGCGGTGCGACGAACAGGCCGATCGAGGCCCAGATATGCTCATAGAGATCATTCGGAACATCGATCCCGAAGAGATGGGTCAGACTTGCCAGAATGGCCGAAATCCCGCCGCCGAACAGCGCAAACGCCAACAGGCCGAGCCCCACGGCAAATACCAGCCGCGCCGTGAACATCCAGAACGCATCGCCCGTCCCCCGCCATGCGAAAGGCGCAATGGGCGCAAGCGCCATCAGGGAGAGCACAAACGCCCATTCCACTGTGCGCTCGGTGATGTCCGGCCACATGACGGCAAAGGCGGCAACACCGGCGAGCACCGGCAATGCCACGCTGATCAACGCTGAAAGCTGCCGGGCCTGCGCAAACAGGGTTGCGGCAAAAGAGGCAATCACGGCGGCGATCAGCGCAAAGAGGAGGTCATCCTTGTTGGCCGCACCAAGAAGGGCGGCGGGCACAAGATCGATATCCGCAACAAGCGCGTTGGCGTAGGTGGCGGTCAAAAAAAGAAAAAACACGGTGACGGGAAAGCGCGCCACGGCATCGCCCATGGCGACAAGCGCCTCAAGCGCTGATGCGAGCCACCCCGTGGCCGCATGATTTCTGTTCAGATTTTCAGCCACAAACCTTCCCCCGATCAATGAGCCGATAGTCAGAGACCATGCGGACGCGGCGTAAATTGGACAACGGCATCGTCAATCGCCGTGCGCCCCTTCGGGCGCACCAGGGACAATCCGGATTGTAAATGAAGCGTCGGAACAACCGAAAAACGGATCGCGCTTTGAGGTCCAGGTCCTGGGGTTATCCCCATCCCTTCGTGGCGCGCCGGAACATCAGCCAGTGCCGTCGCCATTGCGGCAGCGTCACGATGTCTTCAAGTGCCGCAGCCCCGCTGGCCTCAAGGCGCTTGAGATAGGCCTGTGAAAGCCCCGCAGGCAGGAATGCCGGACGCAGAGAAGCCGGCAGCGCCTTCGCGCCTGCCTCGAATGCCGCCGCATGATGTTTGCCAAGGGCGACCATTGCCGCCACGGCGCGCGCCGCAGCGTCACGGTCCTCGCCGCTCAGAAGATTTTCGCGTGTGGTGCCGGCGGCCCGTAACAGATCGCCCGGAATGTAGCACTGCCCGCGCCGGCGGTGGATCGGCAGCATGCGCAGAAGCCCGGCAATGGCCTGTGCACAGCCGGCATGGCCTGCCAGTTCCGAGGCGCGCATGGCGGCTGGCGTGTCGAGCACCAGTCCGGCAAGCTGGATCAGAGCCGAAGCGGTCTCGCCGCAATAGCCTTCCAGATCGTTGCGGCTTGGCATCGGGTCGTCATAGAGATCGAAGATGCGCGCTTCGAGAAGGTCGAGCAGCGGCTGCACGGGCAGCCCATGCGTGCGGATTGCCTCCAGAAGAGCTACCGCGAGCGGCGAACCGTCCGCACTCTCCGGCGCAGCCTCCGCCGTCAACACATCGCGCCAGAACTGCAGCCGCACCTCGCCGGGAAGCGGCTCGCTCACCCGGTCACGAATGCCCGCAACTTCCGAATTGAATGCATAAAGCGCAAACAGCGCCGGGCGCTTTTCCTCGGGTGCGTACAGCACGGAGAGATAGCGGTCCGGATCGGCGTCGCGCACCACCGACATGACAAAAGGCTGCGTTTCGGCCATCTCAGTCGACAGCGATCAGCGCTGCTGCAACCGTGCGGTCTTCCGCAAGCAGCACATTGTAGGTGCGTACCGCGGCGCCCGTCGCCATGGGCTCGACCGCCACGCCGGCCGCCCGGAAGCGCTTGCGCAGTTCAGCTGGCACAGGGATCAGGGTCTTTCCGGTGCCAAGAAGCAGAATGTCGAAGTCGGCGGCTTCGTCGAACAGCCTGGTGAAGTCGCCCTCGCCCAGCCCTTCGAAAGCCGCCACGTCCCACCCGTGAATGCCCGAAGGCATGCACAGGATGGAACCGCGATGCGACATGTCGGCAAAGCGAAAACCGCCATTGCCGTAAGCGTCGATGGGAGCGCGGCCCGGGAAATGGGCCGCGCGTATTTCAATGCCGCCCGCCATCACTTGGCCGGCATCTGTCCGGTCGTGTCCGAACCGGTCGCATCATCGTCCTTCTGCTCTGCGCCCAGCGCCCCGGTGGAGCGCATGCGGAACAGGATCAGCAGCGGACCGGCGATGAAGATCGACGAGTAGGTGCCGATCACCACACCGAAGATCATCGCGGCCGTGAAGGAACGGATCACCTCGCCACCGAAGACGAACAGTGCACCGAGCGCCAGAAGCGTCGTCACCGAGGTCATGATGGTGCGCGACAGCGTCTGGTTCATCGACAGGTTCAGAAGCTCCGGAAGCGGCATCTTCTTGAACCGTCGCAGGTTCTCGCGCACGCGGTCATAAACCACGACCGTATCGTTCAATGAGTAACCCACGATTGTCAGGATCGCCGCGATACTCGTCAGATTGAACTCGATGCCGGTTATCACGAAGAAGCCGACGGTCATGATCACATCGTGCAGTGTGGCAAGAATTGCACCCACGGCAAACTGCCACTCGAAGCGCAGCCAGATGTAAATCAGGATCGCCAGGAGCGAGACCAGAACCGCAATCGTGCCGGCACGCGCAAGCTCACCGGAGACGGTCGGCCCCACCACTTCGACGCGGCGGAACTCATAGGCGTCCTCAAGCTCGCCCCGCACCTTGGCGATGACGGTCTGTTCGGCATTCTCGCCGCCGTCCTGCGCCTGAACGCGGATCAGCACCTCACGCGGATCGCCGAACTCCTGCACCTGAACGTCGCCCAGATTGAGTTCCGACAGACGCGCGCGGATATCGCCGATGTCAGCCGGTCCTTCGCGGGACTGCACCTCGATGGAGGAGCCGCCCTTGAAGTCGATGCCGTAGTTCATGTTGACGGTCATGAACAGCGCCACAGCCGCGATGGAAGCCAGAGCCGAAAGCGTGAAGGTCACGCGGCGCAGCTTCATGAAGCCAATCTTCGTGTTGTCAGGCACGAAACGCAGCGGCGTGCGCGGCAGCTCACGGGGACGCCGGCGGCGCACCCACTCGGCGACGATCCAGCGCGTCAGCGAATAGGCGGTGAAGACCGTCGTCGCGATACCGATGGCAAGCGTGACGGCAAAGCCGCGGATCGGACCCGAACCCAGATAGAACAGGATCACGGCGGCGATCAGCGTCGTCACATTGGCGTCGACAATGGTTGCCAGCGCCTTGGAGAAGCCCGTGTCGACCGCCTGAATGAGCGAACGCCCGCCAGCCCTCTCCTCGCGAATGCGCTCGAAGATAAGCACGCTGGAGTCCACCGCCATGCCGATGGTCAGCACGATACCGGCAATGCCCGGCAGCGTCAGCGTTGCACCGAGCGCCGAGAGGATCGCGATGATCATCGTCACATTGGCGGCAAGCGCAATCACGGCGAACACGCCGAGAAGCCCGTAAGCGGCAATCATGAACACAACGACAAGAGCCGCGCCGATCAACGAGGCGATCTTGCCGGCGTCGATGGAGTCCTGACCAAGGCCCGGTCCGACCGTGCGCTCTTCAATGATTGTCAGCGTCGCCGGCAGAGCGCCCGCGCGCAGAAGAACGGCAAGATCATTGGCCGACTGGACGTTGAAATTGCCCGAAATCTGGCCGGTGCCGCCGAGGATGGGCTCGCGGATCTGCGGAGCCGAAATCACCTGGTCGTCGAGAATGATGGCGAACAGGCGACCGACATTCTCCTGCGTCGCCTGACCGAAGCGCGTCGCGCCCTTCGTGTCGAAGCGGAAGCTCACCACCGGTTCGTTGGTGCGCTGGTCGAAGGTCGCCTGCGCATCCACGAGGTTCTCACCCGAAACGATGACGCGGTCTTCGATCAGGTAGGGAACGGGCGGATCGTCCACCGAGTATTTGATGGTCGTGCCGATGGGCGGGCGGCTGTTGATGGCCTCCTGCACGGGCACCGACTGGTCGACCATCTGGAAGCTCAGCTTGGCGGTCTGGCCAAGAATGTCTTTCAGGCGCTGCGGGTCCTGAAGGCCCGGCACCTGAACGAGAATGCGGTCTTCGCCCTGCCGCTGGATCACCGGCTCGGTGGTGCCGAGCTCGTTGACGCGGCGGGAGACCACTTCAATGGACTGCGAAAGCGCGGAGGACACACGGTAGTTGATACCGTCTTCCGTCAGCGTGAAGCGCAGAAGGCCCGGCTCCGGTTCGGTGAGCGCAAGCTCGGTCACCGTGCCGCCACTGAACAGGCCGGAATTCACCGGCTGTGTCAGCTCGCGCAGAGCCTCCTTGGCTTCGGGTATCTGAGCGGCGTCGCGAATGCGAACCTGCACGCTCTGGCCCGAACCGGTGAGACCGGTATAGCCGATCCGCTTGTCACGCAGCGTACGGCGGATGTCGTCGCGCGTCGTAACGATGCGCTCCTCGATCAGTTCCTTCTTCTCGATCTGGAGAAGAATGTGCGAACCGCCCTGAAGGTCGAGGCCCAGCGTCATTGGCCGCGAAGGCGCCCAGCTCGGCATGGAGGACAAATAGGATGCCGGAATGATGTTCGGCGCCGCGTAGGCGACGCCAAGCGCCACGGCCAGCCAGATAAGTATCGTTTGCCAGCGCGAGAAGTGTAGCATGGGGCCTCGTCTGTTCAGGTTGGGAGGGCCGTTTTTGCCGGCCCTTCCCGGCAATCACGTCATATTGCGGTTATTTCTTGGCGGGCTGCTTGTTGTCTGCAACCGGCTCACCCTTCACGCGAACCTCTGCGAGCATGGAGCGCACGGCCGTAACCTTGTTGCCGCCGCCCAGGTCGATTTCGAGCTCGCTGTCATTGATGACCTTGCTCACCTTGCCGACCAGGCCGCCGCCCGTCACCACCGTGTCGCCACGACGAACAGCCGACAGCATCTCGGCGCGCTTCTTCATCTGCTGGCGCTGCGGACGGATGATGAGGAAATACATGATCACGAAGATCAGAACGAACGGCAGAATGCTGACAAAGATGTCGGGCGCTCCGCCTGCGCCAGCCTGTGCGTATGCCGGGGTGATGAACATCGAAAACTCCTGATATCTGCCGGACGTCCGGCTGGTCATAAATGTGGCCGGAATATAGACTTTCACCCCTTCATTGCAACTGTTGGCGCAGTGTGCACAGGCCCGCAAGGCCGCTTATGCGCAGACATCTGACGCTGCGTCCGGCAATACACTCCCCCGCGCCGCCTCCCGCACTTGCAAATCCCGCCCCCTTATGGAAGAACCGTACCGTACGGTACGCAACCCGTCTGCGCATGAGCTTTGCGAGGAAATCATGTCCGAAAACACCATCGAAGCGCTGTCCGAGAAACTCGACCGGCTGATCGATACGATCGCCCGCCTCACCCCGCAGCAGCCCGAGCCGCCGCGCTTCGAGCAAGCCGACTGTTTTGTCTGGAATGCGGAGCGCCGGACGCTGGATCCCGTCGAAAAGGTCAATCGCGTGGAACTTTCGCTGATTCGCGGCGTCGACCGCGTGCGCGATATCCTGGCCGACAACACCGAGCGCTTTGCCCGCGACCTACCCGCCAACAACGTGCTTCTGTGGGGCGCGCGCGGCATGGGCAAGTCGTCGCTGGTCAAAGCCGTCCATGCCGAGATCAACCGCGCCGCCCCTGCCGGCCAGCCGCCGCTGAAGCTGGTGGAGATCCATCGCGAGGATATCGAAACGCTGCCGCAGCTCATGGCTTTCCTGAAAGCCGCGCCGTTCCGCTTCATCCTTTTCTGCGACGATCTGTCCTTCGACCAGAATGACGCCTCCTACAAATCGCTCAAGGCAGCATTGGAAGGCGGCGTTGAAGGCAGGCCCGCCAATGTCATTCTCTACGCCACCTCCAACCGGCGGCACCTCTTGCCACGCGACATGATCGAGAATGAGCGCTCGACGGCCATCAACCCGTCGGAAGCCGTCGAAGAAAAGGTTTCCCTGTCAGACCGTTTCGGCCTCTGGCTCGGCTTCCACAAATGCTCGCAGGACGAATATCTGGCGATGATCGACGGCTATGTCGCCCATTACGGCCTCGAGATCGATTCGGAGCGCCTGCGCGCCGAAGCACTCGAATGGGCCACCACGCGCGGCAGCCGTTCGGGCCGCGTCGCCTGGCAGTTCATTCAGGATCTCGCCGGCCGCCTCGGCAAGCGTCTCGACGCCTAAGGCGTATCCCCCCGACCCAACGCTTCGCCTCAATAAAAAACCCGCCCTTTCGGGCGGGTCAAAGAGGCAGCCTGACCGGAGGTCTGGCAGGCCGCAGCTTTTTTCTCGTTATTCAGGGAACGTCTATTCCAGATAACCGGTCGGATTGACCGGCGTGGCGTCCTTGCGCACTTCGAAGTGCAGTTTCGGGCGCTCGGCGCTGCCGCTCATGCCCGAAAGGGCGATTTCCTGACCGCGCCGGACCTTCTCGCCACGCTTCACCCGAAGCGCGCTGGCGTGGCCGTAAACCGTCACCATGCCGTTGTCATGGCGCACCAGAACCGTGTTGCCGAACTCCTTCAGCCCGTCGCCGGCATAGATCACGACGCCGTTTTCGGCTGCCTTGACCGGCGTGCCTGCCGGAACGGCAATGTCGATGCCGTCATTGCGCACGGAACCCGAGGTGCTGCCGAAGTCCGAGATGATTCGACCACGCGCCGGCCAGCGCAGCTTGCCGATGCCGGTCGAGTCCGGCGCAACTTCATTGCTCTGCTTCGCCACGGCGGCAACCTGTGTCTGAGCCTGCGTCGAGGTTTTCACCACCGGTGCAGGATCGCGGGTCGTGGCGCTGGTCGTCGTGCGGTCAACCGTCTTCGGAGCCGCTGCAACCTGCGTCGGCTGGCTCACATTGCCGGACGGGATGGTCAGAATCTGACCGACCTTCAGATAACCATCGGCAAGACCATTGGCCGCCTTGATGTTCGCGACGCTCGCCCCCGTCTTGCGGGCAATGCCGTAAAGCGTGTCGCCCGAAACCACGGTGTAGGAACCGGCAGAAGCCGTCTTGGCCTGCACCGGCGCCGGCTGGCTGGTCGTATTGGCGTTGCTCGCGGTATTGTTCGTTTCAGAACCCTGCGGGCGCGGCTTGGGTCGCGGCGTCTCGCGCAGAACCGCAAGGCGCTCCTGCGGCTCTCTCTGAGGCGTCGGCTCCTTGGGAACAGGCTGCGGCGCAGCGGCCTGACGCTGCGTGGCCGCACCATTGTCAGATGCGGCAGCCGGTGCATTGCCCGAATAGGCATAGCTCGGGATCATCAGCGTCTGTCCCGTGCGCAGCTGCGATGCGCTGGAAAGATTGTTTGCGCCCAGAATGGCGGCAACCGGCACACCGAACCGGCGCGACAGGTTGAACACCGTCTCGCCTTCGCGCACCGTAATCTTCTGGCCAGCGCCCTGCCCGGTCTGCGCAGGCTGGCGCGTCACCGATCCGGTCGACGTGCGGTCAAGCTGCGGCTGCGCCGGTACGGGCGCTGCGGCAACGCGTGCCGGCTGCGGCTGCGACGGCGCGGGAAGCGCCTGGCGCTGTACGTTGGAAGCGGTCTGATTGGTCAGGTCAACCGGCCTGGTCGCTGCGCGAACCGGTGTGTTGGTCGGCGCGGGCAGAGGCTGGCTGACGGCACCGCCCACGAGACCGTTCGGCCGCGGGCTGGAGCCCTGACGGCTGATCGAACCCGTGTAGGTGGTGTCAACACCGCCGACATCGCCCGGATAGGGCTGGCTGGCAGGGGCCATGGCCACCGCCCGGTTGGTCGACCGTGCATCTGCAAAATCGCTGGACTTGAAGCGGGACACATCGGAACTGCATCCTGCCGCAACGCCGCCCATCAAAATGACAGCGGCTCCGCGCAACATAGCGCGATCGAAACTCCGTGTAATGCAACGCATGTGACTACCCGCGTACCCAATACCTGAACACGGGCAATTAAATCGCGTTAATGTTACTCAGCGGTTAAGCTGCGGGGAGATTTTGAGATGAACGCCCCTCGCCAGGGGCGTCAGATGGCCTCGGCAGCGCTTTTGAAAAGAGGCTGTAACCGCACGTTTTCAAGGTCTGTGCGCTCGAAACGACTGCCAACCTTGGCCAGTTTCGTCATCATCTGCACATCGTCGCCCGGTCCGATTGGCGCGACCATAATGCCGCCGGTGGCAAGCTGGTCGACGAAACGGCGCGGCAATTCATCGAAAGCGGCCCACACGATGATTCGGTCGAACGGCCCGTCGGAGGGTGCGCCTTCTGAACCGTCTGCATGCCGGGCCGACACATTGGTGAGGCCCAGATTCTCCCAGCGCAATTGTGCTTCCACACCAAGCGTCTTGTAACGGTCGAGCGTGAGGACCCGGCCCGCCAGCCTCGCGATCACCGCAGCGGTGAAGCCCGACCCCGTGCCGATCTCCAGCACGCGGTGCCCGGAAGAGAGTTCCAGCGCATCGATGGCCCTTGCCTGCAGGTCGCAGCCTTCAATGGCCTCGCCACAGGCAATAGGCACCATGCGCTGCGACCACGCCGCCGCATACCATTCCGATGGAAGAAAGCCCGCGCGCGGTGTCGCTTCCATGGCGGCAAAGAGTTCCTTGCCGCCAATTCCGCGTGCGCGCATGCGCAGCATGAACGCGGCAAAGCTCTCGCGCTCCTGCCCCGCTTCGTTCATGCCAGAGCCTTGGAAAGCTGGTCACGCACTTCATGCGCCGTCAGATCGAGATGCAGCGGCGTCACCGAAACATAGCCGTCACGGATCGCTGCCTGATCGCTGCCCTGGCGAATATCGGCCTGCTTGCGGCCGAAACGCAGCCAGTAATAGGGATAGTTGCGCCCGTCGCGGCGCTCTTCCACGTTCAGCCCGTGCACCATCTTGCCCTGTGCGGTCACCAGAGTGCCCTTGGCGTCTTCCGGCGCACAATTGGGGAAGTTGATGTTGATCAGAACGCCTTCGGGCATGGGCCGGTCGATCAGCTTCTTCAGAAGCGGCGGCGCAAGCGCCTCGGCGGTGCCGAAGGGAATGTAGCGGCTTTCGTCGGTGAAGTCGTAGGCCTGGCTCAGCGCAAAGGACGGAATGCCCAGAAGCGTCCCTTCCATCGCACCGGCCACGGTTCCCGAATAGGTCACGTCATCGGCAATGTTGGTGCCGTTGTTGACGCCGGACAGGATCAGGTCCGGCGGCGTGTCCATCACATGCCGCACGCCCATGATAACGCAATCGGTGGGCGTGCCGCGTAAGGCAAAATGCCTGTCATCGATCTTGCGCATCCTGAGCGGCTCCGACAATGACAGCGAATGGGCAAAGCCCGACTGGTCGGTTTCGGGCGCCACAACCCAGACATCATCGCTCAAAGTGCGGGCGATACGCTCCAGCGTCGCCAGTCCTTCTGCGTGAATGCCATCGTCATTGGTCAACAGAATGCGCAAAGTCTCAATCCTTCGATGCTTCGATTTTCTCCAGGCCGCCCATATAGGGTTTGAGGGCTGACGGTATCGTGACACTGCCGTCCTCATTCTGGTAATTTTCCAGAACCGCGATCAGCGCACGGCCAACAGCCGTTCCCGAACCGTTGAGCGTGTGCACGAAGCGGGTCTGCTTCTTGCCGGCCGCACGGTAGCGCGCATTCATGCGACGCCCCTGGAAATCGCCACAGACCGAGCAGGACGAGATTTCACGATAGGCGTTCTGCCCCGGCAGCCAGACTTCCAGATCGTAGGTCTTGCGTGCACCGAAGCCCATATCACCCGTGCACAGAACCATGGTCCGGTAAGGCAGGTCGAGCTTCTTCAGCACGGTCTCGGCACAGGCCGTCATGCGCTCATGCTCGTCAATCGATGTTTCGGCATCGGTGATGGAAACCAGCTCGACCTTGTAGAACTGGTGCTGGCGCAGCATGCCGCGCGTGTCGCGTCCCGCAGAACCCGCTTCCGAACGGAAGCACGGCGTCAGCGCGGTAAAGCGCAGCGGCAGCTTGTCGCCTTCCAGAATTTCCTCGCGCACGAGGTTGGTGAGCGACACTTCCGCCGTCGGGATCAGCCAGTGATCGTCACCGGCGCGGAACAGGTCCTCGGTGAACTTCGGCAACTGCCCGGTGCCGAACATTGCATCGTCACGCACCAGAAGCGGCGGCTGCACTTCCGTGTAGCCATGCTCCTGCGTGTGCAGGTCGAGCATGAACTGGCCAAGCGCGCGCTCAAGGCGGGCAAGCTGGCCGGATAGCACCGTGAAGCGCGAGCCCGAAAGCTTTGCCGCGCGCTCGAAATCCATCAGGCCGAGCGCCTCGCCGATCTCAAAATGCTCTTTCGACCAGTTGGCGTGCTTCGGCTCGCCATGCCTGCGCACTTCGACATTGTCGTTTTCGTCCGCGCCAACCGGCACATCTTCGAGCGGGATGTTGGGAACACGCGCCAGCGCATCGTTGAGCGCGGCGTCGTGGCGGCGCTCTTCAGCCTCGCCATCCTGAACGAAACTCTTCAGCTCAGACACTTCGGCCTTCAGCTTCTCGGCGAGGTCCTTGTCGCCGGATGCCATGGCCTTGCCGATTTCCTTGGAGGCGGCATTGCGGCGCTCCTGCGCCTCCTGAAGCTTCGTCAGGTGCTGGCGGCGCGCTTCATCAAGCGCCAGGAGCTTCCCACTTTCAGGGTCCGCGCCGCGCTTTTTGAGCGCTTCGTCCAGCGCCTGCGGGTTCTCGCGAATCCATTTGATGTCGAGCATGTCTGATTTCCAATCGCGGAGAGATTGCAGTGAACCGCCCCGGGACAGACAGGAAATGACCTGCTGATCTAGGCGGTCGGCTGGTCCGTCTCGCCGGTGTCGTCCTGCGCGTTCGCTTCCTTCTCGCGCTGGCGCTCGACCATGCGGGCGGCCCAGATGGCAATTTCGTAGAGAAGGATGGTCGGAAGCGCAAGGCCGATCTGGCTCACCGGATCCGGCGGCGTGAGGATCGCCGCAGCCACGAAAGCCGCCACGATGGCGTATTTGCGCTTGTCGGCAAGCCCGGTCGAGGTCAGAAGCCCCACCCGCGCCATGAGCGTCGTCACGACCGGAAGCTGGAACACGAGGCCGAACGACAGGATCAGCGTCATGATCAGGCCGAGATACTCCGAAACCTTGGGCAGCAGAGAGATCTGCACCGTGTTGTCAGGCCCCACCTGCTGCATGGACAAGAAGAACCACATCACCATCGGCGTAAAGAAGAAATAGACGAGCGCAGCGCCGATCAGGAACAGGATCGGCGAGGCAATCAGGAACGGAATGAACGCGCGGCGCTCGTTGCGGTAAAGCCCCGGCGCGACAAACTTGTAGATCTGCATGGCGATCACCGGGAAGGCGATCACCAGGCCGCCAAACATGGCCAGCTTGATCTGGGTAAAGAAGAATTCCTGCGGCGCGGTGTAGATCAGGTCCACCTTGTCCGCGTCGAGACCGGCCCACAGGGTCGCCCACTGGAACGGAATCACCAGCAGGTTGAAGATCTGCTTGGCGAAGAAGAAGCAGACCAGAAAGGCCACGAAGAACCCTCCGATCGCCCAGATGAGCCGCGAACGCAGCTCGATCAGGTGATCCATCAGCGGGGCGGAAGACTGATCGATGTCGTCGTCTCGTTCGGCGTTCACGACATTAGGCTCCGCTGGTCTTCTTGGTGGCCGGACGCTTCGCCGCGCCAGCCGCAGTGGTCTTGCTGGCGGCCTTCGGCTTGGCTGCCGTGCTTTTGGCTGCCGTGCTCTTTGTCGAAGCAGCCTTCGTCGACGCCGCCTTTGTTGAAGTAGCCTTCGGCGACGTCTTGGCAGACGTGGACTTCGCCGGAGCCTTGGCGGCTCCAGCCTTCCCCTCGCCCGGCATGCGGGTTGCCCCGGCCTTGGCCGGTTCCGCCGCATGCGTCTCGGTCGAGGCCGGAGGCCCTGACTTCGCCGCCTGCGGCTTCATGGCCTCATCCAGCCCGGAACGAATATCACGTCCCACCTGCTCCAGAGGGTTCAGGTGCTTCTTGATCTCGTTGCGCGGATCGAGCTTGCGCGCGTCGTCCACGATAGACTTCACGTCATCAAGCTCGGCTTCCTGCAGCGCTTCATCGAACTGCTTGCGGAAATCGCCAGCCATGCTGCGCAATTTGGACGTCGTGCGCCCGAATGAGCGCAGCATACGCGGCAAGTCCTTCGGCCCGACCACGACGATCAGGACGATGGCGATCACCATGATTTCGGGCCAGCCAAGATCAAACATAAGTCACCGGAAAGAGGGGCAGGAAGTTTATCCGCAGCGCATCAGCGCCGAATCAGCCGGACTTCTTCTTGTTCGGCTTGCTTGCGTCCTTCACCGGCTCGTCAGCCTGATGCTCGACCGTCTTGGTCGTGTCCTCGTCATCGTCGGACATGCCCTTCTTGAAGCTTTTGATGCCCTTGGCCATGTCACCCATCAGCTCGGGGATCTTGCCGCGACCAAAGAGGAGCAGCACCACGACGAGCACGATGAGCCAGTGCCAGATTGAAAAGGAACCCATGATCAGTCTCTTTCACCAATTGCCATTGATTTGATTTATGCGCTTTCGCCCGATTGTTCAAACGATTGTCTCGCAAACACAAGCACATCGCTCGGGACGACATTCAGCCATATATCGCGCACGCCCGGCTCCAGATGTCCACAGCGCACACGCGCCCGGACATGATGATCCGCGCCGGGAATGGCGAGTTCGAGAAATTCCACCACGCCGAGGAACCGGCGCGAGATGATGCGGGCAGGCACGGCCCCGCCCGTCTGGTCCACCTGGAAGCCGGAAAGGCGCACCGCGACCGTTGCCGCAGCCCCCTCTTCCAGCCCATCGGCGGGAAAACGTCCAAGCGGCGTTTCCACCGCGCCTGCATGAACCCGCCCCTCGAATTCGTTGATCTCGGAGAAGAAACCCGCAACGAAAAGATCGGCAGGACGATGATAGAGTTCTTCGGCAGTGCCCACCTGCACCAGCCCGCCATCCTTGAGCAGGGCGATCCGGTCGCCCATGCGCATGGCTTCCTCGGCGTCATGCGTCACCACAACCGCCGTGGCGCGGCTCTGGCGCAGGATCGCAAGCGTTTCGGCGCGCACATTGTCCTTCAGGCGCGAATCGAGCCCGGAAAATGGCTCGTCCATCAGGAGAACCGCCGGACGCGGCGCAAGCGCGCGCGCCAGCGCAACACGCTGCTGCTCACCGCCCGACAGCACATGTGGATAGGCGTCGGCATAGCCGTCGAGCCCGACACGCTCCAACGCGTTCATCGCCTCCTGCCGCGCCTCGCCGCCCGACAGGGCTGTCAGGCCAAAGCGCACATTGTCGAGAATCGTCAGATGCGGAAACAGCGCGAAATCCTGGAACACCAGGCCGATGGAGCGTTTCTCCGGCGGCAGGAAGACATCCGGCCCCGCAATCTCCCGCTCATTGAGGAATACCTGCCCGGCGCGCTGCGCCTCGATGCCGGCGGCAATGCGCAGAAGCGTCGTCTTGCCGGAGCCGGAAGGCCCCAGAAGGCACAGCACCTCGCCCGGCTCGGCCGAAAGCGAAACATCGCGCAGCGTCTGCCCGCCCGAAGCGTAGGAGTGGCTGATGTTCTTGAAGGAGAGACGCGCCGCAAAGCTGACGCCGGCTGTCCTGCGCGCCGAACTTTGCTTCTTACTGTCCATGCACCGGTATCCCTGGATGGATCGCAGGCGGCCCCTGTCCCGCGGACCTTCCGTCAATCATCCTCTGCGAGCGGTGTCAACAGACCGAGCTCTTCCAGATCGATATCCGTCAACGGATCTTCATCTTCTGTGAGTTCATCGGGATCTGTCATGGGCTGGGGAACGGCAAAATTGGCCGGCATGCGGGCAGAAAGCAGCCCCGCGCCCTTCAACTCTTCGATCCCCGGCAGATCACGCAGTTCCGCCAGACCGAAATGGTCGAGAAATTCCGTGCTGGTTCCGTAGGTTACCGGCCGTCCGGGCGTGCGGCGGCGACCGCGCATCTTCACCCAGCCCGTCTCCAGCAGAATGTCGAGCGTGCCCTTGGAGGTCTCGACACCACGGATTTCTTCGATCTCCGCCCGCGTCACCGGCTGGTGGTAGGCGATGACCGCAAGCATCTCGAGCGCGGCGCGCGACAATTTGCGCTGCTGAACCGCGTTCCGGCTCATCAGGAAGGAAAGATCGCTCGCCGTGCGAAACACCCAGCAATCTTCCACGCGAACCAGATTGATGCCGCGCTTTTCATAGTCGCTGCGCAGTGCTTCCAGCGCCTCGGCAACATCCGTACCCTGTGGAAGCCGCTCGACCAGCGCCCGCTCGGGCACCGGTTCGGCGCTGGCAAAGATGATCGCTTCGACCATGCGCTTGGCTTCCACCAGATGCGGCGAAACAGACTTGCTCTCTTCCCTTTCCTCATCGCCGTCATTGGCGACAAACGGAACCACATTGCTGTTTTCAGTCATCATAGCCCTCGAACAGGCTGGCGGGAGCCTTCTTGCCCGTGCGCATATAGATGGGCGCAAAAGCCTCCTGCTGCCGGATTTCCAGTGCGCCTTCGCGCACCAGCTCCAGCGAAGCGGCAAACGAACTGGCCGTCGCGGTCGCCCGCTCCTCGGCATTGGTCATGTAACGGATCAGAAAATGATCGAGCGCCGTCCAGTCGCCAAAATCGCCGATCATCCGCACCAGAATGTCGCGCGCCTGCTTCAGGGACCAGACGCCGCGCTTGGCGATCCGCACATTGGTCACCGCGCGCCGCTGGCGCTGCGCAGCATAAGCGGTCAGAAGATCATAGAGCGAAGCGGAGAAAGCGCTCTGCTTCTGCACGATCACCGGCTCGGGCATGCCGCGCGCAAACACATCCCGGCCAAGCCGGTTGCGGTTCACGAGCCGCGCCGCCGCATCACGCATCGCCTCAAGCCGTTTCAGGCGAAACTGCAGAAGGGCCGCCATCTCCTCACCCGTCGGTTCTTCGTCCTCGGGCTTCTTGGGGATCAGCAGGCGCGATTTCAGATAGGCAAGCCAGGCCGCCATCACCAGATAGTCGGCGGCCAACTCCAGGCGCATCTTGCGCACCTGTTCGATGAAGGCGATGTACTGCTCGGCGAGCGCCAGAACGGAAATGCGCGCCAGATCCACCTTCTGTGTACGCGCCAGATGCAGCAACAGATCGAGCGGGCCTTCAAAGCCCGCCACATCGACCGTCAGCGCAGGCTCCGACACCCCGTGATCATCGGGTTTGTCGTCCCACAGCTTCTCCATGGGAGCCGGTTTGACGGCTGTCTTTTCAGCACTCTGCGCCAAGCGTTGTGGTTCCTATCATCAGGCGACCGCCGCGAAGCATTGCTCGAATTCCGCCCGCGCGGCCAATTCTTCAGTGTCGTCACCCGGTGTCAGGTACGCCATGGCGCGGTTCGCACGCTCCAGGCTCTTGCCCGACAATTCCGGCGCTTTTTCGGCGACGGCCTTCATTTCCGGCATGATGCCGTGACAGTGAAGGACGAGATCGCAGCCTGCCGCAAGGATTGCTTCCGCACGATCCGAGAAATCCCCAGAAAGTGCGTGCATCGAGACGTCATCGCTCATCAAAAGCCCGTCAAAGCCGATTTCGCCGCGAATGATCTCCTGCACCACCTTCTCGGAAGTGGTCGCCGGACGCTCCGCATCGATGGCGTGGAAAACGATATGCGCGGTCATGGCCATGGGTAGATCGGCAAGCGCCTTGAACGGCACGAAATCATGCGCGCGCAGCTCGTCCAGCGAGGCCGTCACCTCCGGCAGCGCCTTGTGGCTGTCGCAGAACGCGCGCCCGTGACCGGGCACATGCTTCATCACCGGCAGCACGCCACCGGCCATCAGGCCGTCACTGGCCGCGCGTCCGAGCGCAATCACAGCCTCTGGATCATGCGCATAGGCGCGGTCGCCGATCACGTCATGCGCGCCGGCAATCGGCACATCGAGAACCGGCAGACAGTCAGCGGTAATGCCGTAGCGCTTAAGGTCCATCGCGTGCAGACGCGACATCAGCCAGGCAGCGCGCACGCCGGCCTCGGGATCCTTGTCGTAAATCCTGCCAAGCTCCGAAGCCGTCGGATAATTGGCGGCCATGGGCGGTCGCAGCCGCTGCACCCTTCCGCCTTCCTGATCGATGAAAACCGGCGCATCCGGCCGCCCGACGCTGTCGCGCATGGAGGCGACAAGGTCACTCAGCTGCCCGGCCTCCGCGATATTGCGCGCGAAGAGGATGAACCCCCAGGGACGCTCGTTTCGATAGAAGGCGATTTCGTCCGCCGTCAGCTTGGTCCCGGTCGCACCGAGGATCATGGATTTTGATTCGCTCATGCACACAGGATAGCCGGGCGCAGGAATCTGGAAAAGAAAACAAAAAACCGCCGCGCAATGGCGGCGGTTTTGACTGGAGTGTCTGCGAAACCTACTTCGAGACGAAGCAGCTTCCGCCAGCCGATTTCAGCTGCGAGCAGAGACGGATTGCATCGTCCTTCGAAGAAGAAGGAATGCGCACACGATAGTAAGTGCCCTTCCCTGCGATCTCCGCCTTGACGATGTTCACGCCCTTGCCGGTCAGCAGGTTCCCGTAGCGCTGCGCCATGTCCTGATAGGATTTTTGCGCCGCTTCCACGGTCGGCTGCGAAGAAATCTGCACCGACCAGCCATCCGTACCGGTGGTTACCGGTGCGGGAGCCGGAGCCTGTGCGACAGGCTGCGTCGGCTGGCTCGGGGCTGCGGCCACTTGCGAAGACTGCTGCTGTGCAGCTGGCTGCTGCGGCGCCGCCGGCGCTGCAGGCCGCGATGTCGGCACCGGCGCCTGCACATTCGGGGCGGCGGCCGTTTCGCCGGCACCCGTCTGGGCTGTGCCGGAAACAGGCGCATTCTCACCGGCTGCCGCCAGCCTTGCGTCAGGCGCAACCTCTTGTGCATTGCCGGTCGCAGCAGGCGCGCCCGCCGTTTCCGTCGCCGTCTGCACCGGAGCTTCCGGCTCGCGCGGAACAATCGTTCCGTCGGGACGAACCACCATGGTGCGCACGCGGCGCGGGGTCATTGCCGTCACCGGCTCACTGGTCGGCGCTGCGGTGTCGCCTGCATTCGGATCAAGACGTTCTTCCGACTTCGGTGCGGCAAGCGGAACCTCGACGGGCTCCTCTGCCGTGGACACCAGGCGCTCCTGCGCGGGATCGCTGTCCGTCTCACCACCGGTCACGCGCTGATAGACCTGATTGTCCTGATTGGGGACCTGCTGGCCGCCCGGGTTTTCAGGCTTCACCTTGACCGGATCATTGTCCGCGCGAACGACCGCCGGGGCCGTGTTGTCATCGCCGCCACCGGATCCCAGTGCGAAGAAGGCAATCGCGCCAACCACGGCGACACCACCAACCGCAGCCGCGATCAGCGTGTTGCGACGGCTCTTGAGCGGGTTGGAGCGCGAGGCCGCAGCCGCAGCAGCTGCCGCTGCGGGCGCTGCCGCCTGTTCTGCCGGCGTAAACTCGTCGATGGGCTCGTCCCAGGGCGTCATGGCCGGGGCAAATCCATCCGCAGCTTCCGCACGACCGGAAACCGCCGCACCGGCATCCCTGCCCGCAGCGAAATCATCGTCGAACTCGCCGGTTTCGGCAAAGCTGTCGGCAAAGGCCGTCTCGAAGTCGAAATCGTCCTGCGGACGCCGCGGCTCATCGCCCTCAAGGGCAGCTGCGGCATAGGCGTCTCTGGGAATGGACGATGCCGGCGTTTCCTCGACCGCGCTTCTGGTCTCTGCACGCTCGGGCAGGCTTTCGCTATCGCCGAAAGCACGCGCCAGCGCCAGTTCCAGATCATCCGCGTCGGCTGCCGGCGCATGCTCCGGCTCGCTCACGAATTCCGGGATGTGGGCGGAATCGGTAACGGGAACGCGCTCATTGCCGGGAACATCGACCGTATCGATGAACGGCGTGCTGGCTTCGCTGCCGCCACCATAGCTCACATTCGGCTGCGACTCTTCAGGCTGCTGCCAGAACGGAATGGACGATGCCGGTGTGGTCTCGGTTGCCTCGGGCGCGACTGGCTCATGCGTCTCGACAGACTGGAGGGCCTCGGGCGCTCCAAAATCAAGATCGCCCCAGTCGAAGCTCGTTTCGGGGGTCGGTTCTCTCTGCGGCTCCATGACGGGTTCCGCCACCTCCTCTTCCGCAAGAGCCCCCGCAGTCAGTTGCTGTTCGAGACTGGCCGCAAAATCATGGTCATCGCCGGCCATGTCTGCATCGACAGTACCAGACTTTTCAGCCCCCTGCGCAACGGAATTTGCGAAGGCCTGAGGCGAAAGATAGGGATCCGCACCGCCCGAAACCCGAACGGCGTCGGCAAGAGCCGCCGAAATGTCGGTGGATGGCGGCACGTCGATTTCGGAGAATGTCGATGCAACATCCCCGGCAACGGCATCCGCCGTATCCGTGTCCTCAGAAGGCATGCTTGCCCAGGCGTCGGGCTCCGGGAACATGTCCTCGTCCTCAACGCCCGCTCCAGTGGGAGTGGCGGAAGACGTGATGTCGGTCTCGACCGTCTGCTCTGGCTGCACGTCCATGGGTTGCGTGACCATGGGCTGGGAGCGCATGGACTGTGTGTGCAGGGGCTGTGCGTGCACGTAACGCGTATCGGCCGCGTCTGATTCGACCGGCTGAGCGGATACGTCGCTCACCTGCCAGTCGTCGGCTGCAAGCGAAGCTTCAAGATCATTGTCGAGCTGGGCAAAATCGCTCTCATCGAACGTTACGACCGGCTCCTCGGCTGGCTCCGGCGCGCTTTCCTCGATGGGCTGCTGCTCTTCCGCAGCGAAGGACGCAAACTCACGGGCGCTCGCATCAATGTCGAACTCGGAAAAATGCTGTTCGATATCGTGCGGGTCAAAAGCCGGAGGCGCTTCATGGCCCTGACGGGCCTCGGGAGCCTCAGGCGCTGCAAACGCATCGTGCTGCGAAACCTGTTGCGGCTCCGGAGCAGCGGCTGCCGACGCACGCTCCATGGAAGGCTCAAACGACGGTTCAGGCTCTGCCATGGAAGCGGCCGGGGAAGCGGCCGAGGAAGCGGAAATGTCTGCCGACACGGCTTCCTCCACGGGCTCGAGGCGCATTTCGCTCTCAAAGCTCGCCGCAAAGGTCTCGTCGAGTTCATTTGCCATGTCGGAGGCAAGATCCACTTCGGGCTCCTGCTCCATCGCTCCGGGCTCTTCAGCCGCTGGCGGCGCTTCGAAGCGCCAGTCCTGCGTCTGCATTTCCGGACGGCTGTGGTCTTCGGCCGGTTCTTCGCGAACCTCGTCGGAAAACTCCGCCAGGTCGCCCAGCAGCTCGTTCTCAAGCTCGAGGGCGAGATCATCGCCCTCCTGCCCTGCTGCATTGCCAGAATCCTCGGCGCGCCGTGGATCATGCCCCATGATGCGGGTCAGTTCCGCAAACGGGTCATCATCAGCAAAAACGGCGCTATCCGCACGTTGGTTCGGGCTATGATCTGCCATACCTTTTTCCGCACTCACACTCGGTAGACGCCCGCGACGTCATACAATTGTCGGGTACCAGCGCAATGTGGGCAAAAGGTGACAGACGATCGCACCCCTTTCGGGATGAGATTAGCGCATCTCTGAAGGCGCCTCGGCCCCGATCAACGCAAGTCCGGATGTGAGTACATCACGAACTGCCTGCACCAGACCCAGTCTGGCGTAGGTCAATTCTGGATCGTTAACCTTAACAAAACGTAAGTCGTCTGTCTCGCTGCCGCGATTCCACTGAGCGTGGAAGAGGCTCGCCAGGTCGTAGAGGTAGAATGCCAGCCTGTGCGGCTCCATCGCCTGGGCTGCACTTTCGACCAGACGCGGGTACTCGGCGAGCTTGCGCACAAGCGCCATTTCGCCCTCGTCGGAGAGCTTTGAAAGCTGCGCCTTCATCTCCTCACGGCCGAATTCCGCAATGCCCAGCTGCTCGCTCGCCTGGCGGAAAGCCGAGTGACTGCGCGCCGATGCATACTGCACGTAGAAGACCGGATTGTCCTTGGACTGCTCGGTCACCTTCTGGAAATCAAAGTCGAGCGGCGCATCGTTCTTGCGATAGAGCATCATGAAACGGATCGGATCACGCCCGACCTCGTCCACCGCCTCGCGCAGGGTCACGAACTCGCCTGCCCGCTTGGACATGCGCACCGGCTCACCGCCACGGAACAGCTTCACGAGCTGGCAAAGCAGCACCGTCAGCTCGACCCTGTCTTCGGCCAGCGCCCGCGCCACGGCCTGAAGCCGCTTCACATAACCGCTGTGATCAGCGCCCAGCACATAGATCATATGCTCGAAGCCACGATCCAGCTTGTCCTTCATATAGGCCACGTCGGCGGCAAAATAGGTGAAGCTGCCATCCGACTTCATCAACGGACGGTCGATGTCATCGCCCACTTCGGTGGAGCGGAACAGGGTCTGCTCGCGGTCTTCCCAGTCTTCCGGCTTCTGCCCCTTCGGCGGCGGCAGCTTGCCCTTGTAGACATGGCCCTTCATGGTCAGATCGTTGATCGCGGAACGGATCGCCCCGCCATTGCCCTCATGCAGCGAACGCTCGGAGAAGAACACGTCGTGGCGGATGTTCAGCGCGGCGAGATCGTCGCGGATCATCTGCATCATGCTCTCGACCGTCCTGTCCTTGACGATCGCCATCGCGTCGGCGGACGGCATTTCCAGGAGCCGGGTGCCATATTCGTCCGCCAGCGCCTTGCCGACCGGCTTCAGGTAATCGCCCGGATAGAGACCTGCGGGGATTTCGCCGATGTTCTCGCCAAGGGCCTCGCGGTAGCGCACCATGACCGACTGGCCGAGGACGTCGATCTGCACGCCCGCATCGTTGATGTAGTACTCGCGCACCACGTCATAACCGGCGAAATCGAGCAGATTGGCCAGCGCATCGCCAACCACCGCGCCGCGGCAATGGCCCACATGCATCGGGCCGGTCGGGTTGGCCGACACATATTCCACGTTCACCTTCTCGCCCCTGCCGAGCTGCGAACGGCCATAATTCGTGCCCAGGTCGAGCATTTCGCCAAGCCGCGCCTGCCAGAAGCTGTCGCTCAGCTTCAGGTTCACGAAGCCGGGACCGGCCACGGAGGCAACCGCCACATCCGGATCGGCCTCGAACGCCTTGGCGATCTTCTCGCCCAGCGCGCGCGGATTGTCGCCAACGGCCTTCGCCAGCACCATGGCTGCATTGGTCGCCACATCGCCATGGCTGGCGTCTCGCGGCGGCTCCACGGCGACGCGCGAAAGGTCAAGCGGCTCACCGTTGCTGGCCTGCAGGCCAAGGGCTTCAATGGTCTTTGCGACCCGATCCGAAAAATCGGCGAAAATGTTCATGGACGATGTCCTGAAAAAGGTTCGGTTGAAAGGTACCGTCCGCCCGGTGGCGGAATTGCGGTTGGCACTAGCTCAATTCAGGAGTCTGGTCAAACAGACGTCGATGCTCCTTCACCGCGTAGGTGTCGGTCATGCCGGCCAGAAAATCGGCCACATGCCGCGCCTTTTCAGCGTCTTGCGCCACATCCAGCCCCTCGCGCCAGCCCTCCGGCATTTGGCGTGGATTGTCGAAATAGGCGTCGAACAGGTCCTTCACGATGCGGTCGGCATTGGCCCGCACCGCCACAACCGTCTCATGCCGGTAGAGATTGGCGTAAAGGAAGCGCTTCAGTTCCTTTTCATCAGCCGCCATGCCGTCGGAGAAGGCCACAATTGTCTGTCCCGCATCGTGCACATCGTCCGCATTCGCGGGCTTCAGTTTTTCCAGACGCTGCCTTGACGCCACGATCACATCCTCGACCATCACCGTGATCTGCCGGCGCATCAGCTCATGCCCGCGCCGCACCGGATCGAGATCGGGATAGCGTTCCTCAACCGCGCTCAGAATTCTTCCCGGCAGGCCAACGCCCGCCATCATGTCGAGCGTGAGCAGGCCCGAGCGCAGACCGTCATCGATGTCATGGGCGTTATAGGCAATGTCGTCGGCAATGGCCGCGCACTGGGCCTCGATGCCCGCATAGCGCGCCAGCTCCAGATCGTGCCGCGCCACATAATCCAGAATGGGCTGCGGCACCGGCCCTTCGAGCCCCCTGCCCTGTGCATCCATCAGCGGGCCATTGTGCTTCACCAGCCCTTCCAGCGTTTCCCAGGAAAGGTTCAGCCCGTCGAACTCGGCATAGCGGTTCTCAAGTTCCGTCACGATCCGCAGCGACTGGGCGTTGTGATCAAACCCGCCCCAGCGCGCCATGCATTCGTCGAGCGCATCTTCGCCCGTATGGCCGAATGGCGTGTGGCCGAAATCGTGAACCAGCGCGATGGCTTCCGCCAGATCCTCGTCGCAACACAACGCCCGCGCCAGAGCGCGGGCGATCTGCGCCACCTCGATGGAATGGGTCAGCCGCGTGCGGTAATGGTCGCCCTCATGGGCGATGAAAACCTGCGTCTTGTGCTTCAGCCGGCGAAAAGCGGTCGAATGGATGATCCTGTCGCGGTCACGCTGGAAAGGCGTTCGTGTCGGGCTTTCCGGTTCTGCAAAAAGCCGCCCGCGCGAGGCTGCCGGGTCCGTGGCGTAAACCGCCCTTGGCCGATACCCGAAGCCGATGTCCCGCAAACCCTGTTCACTGTTCATGATCCGCCACACCGTTGGGGCAGACCGTTTCAGGCCTGCCGCTGTTGCTGTTTCAACCCCAACCGCACCACTCGGACAAACCCGACTGCGTTGCTCAGGTTGACTTGCCGCCTGCGGCTTCATACCTATTCAATGAACACGAACGCAAGGTGACCGTCAGGACAACCACCATGGGCATGGACGCGGGAACGGAAATGAAGAGCGTTGAACTGACCGAGGCTGCGGCCCGGCGCATTACCAGCATCCTCAAGGACGAGCCGGGCAAGATCGCCCTGCGCGTGTCCGTCGAGGGCGGCGGCTGCTCCGGTTTCTCCTATGCATTCGACCTGGTCGGTGAGCGCAATGAGGACGACCACGCCATCGAGCGGGACGGAGCCACCGTCCTGATCGACGATCTCTCGCTGGTCTATATGGGCGGCTCGGTGATCGATTTTGTCGACGACCTGATCGGCCAGTCCTTCCAGATCAGAAACCCGAACGCCGTCGCCTCCTGCGGCTGCGGAACCAGTTTCTCCATCTGATCCAAAAATCCTTTTCAGACATAAGCGTCGTGCCCCCTGCGCGGCGCTTTTTTTTCGTGCGCATTTTCCGGCGCATTCTTTCCGTGGGCGCTCTGTCACAGCCAGAACCCGATTGACGCAGCGGCTGAACCCGTTACAAGGGCGACCGCCTCAATGGGTATTTTTATTCAACTATATATTTGTTTTAAAAGGTTATTTCATGAACAGACGAGATATGGCGGGGCTTCTCGTGCTCCCCGCATTGCTGGCGTCAATGCACACGCCCGCCCGCGCCGACGATCAGGCTCCGAAGGCCGATTATCAGCGGGTTCAGCCGCTCCTCGACACGAAGAGCACCATCCTTGATCAGAAGCTCATCTACCCGAATGGCGAGGCCGAGCTGAAGGCGGTCGTGGTCACGCTGATGCCGGGCGAGGAAACCGGGCGTCACATGCACACGGTTCCCCTGTTCGGTCACATTCTGGAAGGTGAACTCGCCATCCAGTACGAAGGCGAGGAAGAGAAGACCTTCAAGGCCGGCGACAGCTTCATCGAGGCGCTCAACACCTGGCACAATGGCCGCGTGGTGGGCGACAAGCCGGCCCGCATTCTCGCCGTCTTCATCGGCAACGCAGAAACGCCGCCCGTCATCCGCCCCTGACGGCGCGCGGCCCCGACCATTTTGCGTCTTCGGGAGCAAGCCCCCGAAGACGCGTGCGGCTTACGCTTCGTTCTCGCCCCCGACCTCTTCAGGCAGGATCAGGTTAAGGACGATGGCCAGGAATGCCGCCGGCAACAGGCCGGAGGTCAGCAGGATCTGCGCCGTCTTCGGCAGGTGCTGGAGTGCTGCCGGCTCCATCTGAAGCCCGAGCCCGACCGAAAGCGACACGGCGAAGATCACCATGTTGCGGCGGTTCCAGTTCACTTCCGAAAGCATGTTGATGCCCGCTGCAGCAACCATGCCGAACATCACGATCACGCCACCACCCAGCACCGTGATCGGCACGGTCGAGATGATTGCGCCCACCTTGGGGATCAGACCGCAGACAATCAGGAAGACCGCGCCGCAGGTCACCACATGCCGGCTCATCACGCCCGTCATCGAGATCAGGCCGACATTCTGGCTGAACGAGGTGTTCGGCAGACCGCCGAAAATGCCGCCAATGGCCGTTCCAAGACCATCCGCATAGGTCGCACCGGAGATTTCCTTCTCCGTCGCCTCTCGGCCCGCACCACCCTTGGTGATGCCCGACACGTCGCCCACGGTCTCGATGGCCGAGATGACCGCCATGAAGCACATGCCGATGATTGCGGGCGCAGCCAGTTCAAAGCCCCATTTGAAGGGAACGGGAACTGCCACCCAGGATGCATTGCCAACATTGGAGAAGCTCACCATCCCCATGGCGAGCGCGACCACATAGCCGGCGATGAGGCCCAGAAGCACGGCTGCAATCGACCACATGCCGCGCGCGAAGAATTTTAGCAGAAGCGTCACGACAACCACGACCAGCGCCACGCTCCAGTTCTGAAGGCTGCCATATTCCGGCTTGCCGATCAGCGGCACACCGCCTGCCGAATACTGGATGCCCACCTGAATGAGCGACAGGCCGATCATGAGAACGATCAGACCGGTCACCAGCGGCGGCAGCGCAAAGCGCAGGCGTCCGACAAAGCTGCCCAGGAAGAAGTGGAAAATGCCACCGATCACGACACCGCCCATCAGTGCGCCCATGGCGGCCACGCCCTGCCCGGCCACGACCGGGATCATCACCGGCAGAAAGGCGAAGCTCGTGCCCTGCACGATCGGCAGCCTTGCGCCCACCGGGCCCATGCCAATTGTCTGAAACAGCGTCGCGATGCCCGCAAACAGCATCGCCATCTGGATCATGTAGATCAAATTCGGAAAGTCGGGCGAGTTGGAGCCAAAACCGAAACCGGCCGCTCCCGCCACGATAATGGCCGGCGTGACGTTCGAAACGAACATCGCCAGCACATGCTGAATGCCCAGCGGCACCGCCTGCATCAGCGGCGGCGTATAATCTGGATTGCTCAAATCAGCCCGCGATAAAGCATCGCCGGCGCGCTCCATTGTCTGTGTCATTTCGTTCCCCGGTTGTGTTTCAGATTTTCTGAAATCTTTTCTTGAAATCATCGGGCACAATGGGGCGCGCAACTATCTATAATTTTTTGAAAGACAGACACGGATTCAAACAGTAAGCGTCCGCAGCATTGAAGCTTTTCGCGAAGGAAATTCTTCAGCTTTTTCTGTTTGGATCGCCTTGTTCCCAGCCCTGACCGGACCGGGCTCACATGAGCCCGGTCCCACCGTTCAAAATCAATGCCAGCCCGCGGAAAGACGCCGAACGCCTGATGCTGCCACTCCAAGCCCTCAAGAGATCCGCTCGCTACGCGTTGATCCGGGCTGGCCTGGAAGGTTCAGCCATTGCCCTAAGGACAGGCCTGCCATCGAAAACGCCGGCACGCGGCGTCATCTTCGCCCTGCATCACGTGGATCCGCAGACGCCGCCAGGCTGGACGCCCAATGCGTGGCTCAGCATCACGCCCGCTTTTCTTGAAGAAGCGATCAACGCCGCGCGCGCACAGGGGCTCACCCCCATCGCGCTCGAGGACCTGCCCGAACGCCTGGCCGACGAGAGCGACACACGCCGCTATGTTTCTTTCACGCTCGATGACGGCTACCGCGACAATGCCCGCTTTGCCGCGCCCGTGTTCCAGCGTCACGGCATTCCCTACACGATCTTCATCACCTCGGGCTTCGTCGAGCGCAGCCGCTCGATCTGGTGGAAGACGGCGCAGGAAATCACCATGTGCTGCGAAACGGTCGACCTCGCACGCATCGGCATCGATGGGCGCGTGAGCGCCGGCACCCGCATGGCCAAGATCGCCCTGTTCGACCGGCTGTCGGATCTCGTGACGGATGCGCAGGACGAAGACGCGGCAATCGCGCTGCTGGACGATCTTGCGCTGGCCCATGGCGTCAATCCGCTGGAGATCACCGAACGCCTCACCATGAGCGCGGAAGAGCTTGCCGATCTTGCAGGCGATCCGCTTGCCCGTTTCGGCGCACACACGCTGACTCACGCCAATCTGCGCAAGGTCGATGACGCCCGCCTCCATCAGGAGCTTTCCGCCTCCGCCTCGAAGCTTCGCGGCTATGTGGGCGTTTCTCCCACGACCTTCGCCTATCCCTATGGCTATCCGTCCGCCGTCGGCGCACGCGAAATCGCCGCCGTGGAACAGGCGGGCTTTGCCGCTGCGGTCACCACCCAACCCGGTCTGCTCTTGCCCGGCGCACGCGACGCGCTCGCAGCCCTGCCCCGCGTCTCGCTCAACGGGTTCTATCAGCGCCGCCGCTATGTCGAGGCGCTTCTCTCCGGTCTGCCCTTCCGCCTGCGAGGCAGCCCGGCCGCGCAATAGGGCGCGCAAGGCATGGGCTGTCAGTATCCTGCACAAGGCGGTTGCGGCCCCTTCCCGTCCAACCTAAGAAGAGGTTGAGCTGTGGAAGGGCCCCCATGAAGATCGCTACCTGGAACATCAACGGCGTCAAGGCGCGCATCGACAATCTGCTGCACTGGCTCAGCGAGTCCAGCCCGGACATCGCCTGCCTGCAGGAGATCAAATCCGTCGACGAACTGTTCCCGCGCGAGGCCATCGAGGCGCTCGGCTACAATGTCGAGACCCATGGCCAGAAGGGCTTTAACGGCGTCGCCATTCTTTCCAAACTGCCTTTCGACGAGGTCAACCGCCGCCTGCCCGGCGATGACAGCGACGAACAGGCCCGCTTCATCGAAGGCGTCTTCTCCACCGACAAGGGCGTTCTCAGGGTCGTGTCGCTCTACCTGCCAAACGGCAACCCCGTCGACACCGAGAAATTCCCCTACAAACTTGGCTGGATGGAGCGGCTCGAGCGCTGGAGCGCAGAGCGCCTGAAACTCGAAGAGCCGCTCGTTCTTGCCGGCGACTACAACGTCATTCCCGAGCCCGAAGATGCGAAAAACCCGGACGCCTGGGTGGGTGACGCCCTGTTCAGGCCCGAAAGCCGCCAGGCCTTCCGTCGTCTCGGCGCACTCGGCTTCACGGACGCACTGCGCGCCGTCAATGATCAAGCCGGCATCTACACATTCTGGGATTATCAGGGTGGCTCCTGGCAGAAGAACAACGGCATCCGCATCGATCACCTGATGTTGTCGCCGGAGGCCGCAGACCATCTGGGGTCCGTCACGGTGGAAAAGCACACGCGCGGCTGGGAGAAGCCCTCCGATCACGTGCCGGTCGTTGTCGATCTGAAGCTCAACCCCGCCTGAGGCAAACGCCCCGCATTCTGCCCCTTGGGGTCCAGCCCCTCAAAGCCGCTTGATGGCCCGCGCCGCGCGTGCGTGCTATCATTTGCGGGTTATGGGCATGTTCCGGTATTTCCCGGTCGTCGCACTGGCGACAACACTCTGCCTGCCGGTCGCGGCATCTGCTGCGCCGGAGTGTCAGTGCCGCGCCAATGGCAAGACCTTCGCGCAGGGCGAAACGGCCTGTCTGGCAATGCCGGACGGCCCGCGCCTCGCGCGCTGCGAGATGGTGCTCAACAATTCTTCATGGAAGGTTCTGGATCGCCCCTGCGTTGAGACGGCAAGGCTTCCAGAGAAACTGTCTGATCCGACAGTCACGCGGCTCAGCGCCGCCACCAGCGGGAAATAGCCCCGCCGGGTTTCATGCTTCAGTCGAAGCCGTTTTCGCGCAGATCATGCGCCAGTGCGATTGCCGTGCGGCGATCCGATTCGCCGGCCAGCGCAAAGGCCTGCTCCTGCATACCGCGGATCCAGCCCACATCGTTTGGTGCGGCATGGTCGAGCGCAGCGGTCATCATCGCCAGCCCCTTCACCACGCGCCCGCTCTCGAACAGGATGTGTCCGAGCATCGCCTGCGCGCCGGAATGGCCCTTTTCAGCAGCCAGCTGGAACCAGCGGGCGGCCTGCTGCACGCTCTGTGCAACGCCCTCGCCGTTCAGGAACATTCGGCCGACCTGATACTGCGCCTCGGAATTGCGATAGGTCGCTGCCGCACGCATGAAATGTTCCTGCGCGGCCAGCGGATTGGCGCGGATCGGGCTGTCGGGAATGCCTGCCTTGAGATATTTGCCAAGCGCCACAAGCGCATCGGAAATGTAGGTCTCGTCAGGGCTGCCCGGACGCACTTCCTGCTGCGCAACCGCAGAGAAGAACTTGAAGGCTTCGTAGTCGTTGCGCGCAACGCCATCGCCTTCGGCATACATGCGCGCCAGTTTCCAGCGCGCGCCGACCTGACCGTTTTCAGCGGCGTAGCGATAGGCCTCGACGGCTTCCTGCTTTTCGCCGCGCTTGTAGGCAGAGAAGCCGAAGCGGAACACGGCCCACGGGCTGCGCTTCTCCGGCTCCTGGATCACGGCGTTCTCGTCGAGCGCGTAAGCGGCTCCCGGTAGCGCCACGAAGGACGCTACCAGGCCGGCAAGAACAGCTGTTTTCCCTGCTTCAAATATCCGCATAACAGTGCGTTTCTTTCTTAGCCCCGGGATGGGTCACCGCGCCATCGCGAGCCGGACCAACCGTCTGGGCATACTTCCAGATCGCGCCCGACTGATAGTCTGTCTCACGCGGTTTCCAATCCTTGGCGCGCTCTGCGAGTTCTTCATCGCTGAGCGCCACGTCGATCGTGCCGTCAACGGCATTGATCGTGATCATGTCGCCATCCTTCAGCAGACCGATCGGTCCACCGACCGCAGCCTCAGGCCCGACATGGCCGATGCAGAAGCCGCGCGTTGCGCCGGAGAAACGGCCATCGGTGATGAGCGCAACCTTGTCGCCCATGCCCTGACCGTAAAGTGCGGCCGTGGTGGCAAGCATCTCGCGCATGCCGGGTCCGCCCTTCGGGCCTTCATAACGGATGACGAGCACTTCGCCTTCCTTGTAGTTCCGGTTCTGAACGGCTGCGAAGCATTCCTCTTCGGAATCGAAGCAGCGCGCCGGGCCCGTGAACTCCAGATTCTTCATGCCGGCGACCTTCACGATTGCACCTTCCGGAGCCAGATTGCCCCTGAGGCCAACCACACCGCCGGTCTTCGTGATGGGGTTATCCGCCGAACGAACGACGTCCTGTTCTTCATTCCACGGAACATGCTCCATGTTTTCGGCAATTGTGCGGCCAGTCACCGTCATGCAATCACCGTGTAAGAAGCCATGCTCCAGAAGCGTCTTCATAAGGAGCGGAATACCGCCGGCCTCGAACATGTCCTTGGCCACATATTTGCCGCCCGGCTTCAGGTCGGCAATGTACGGGGTCTTCTTGAAGATCTCGGCAACGTCAAACAGCGTAAAGTCGATGCCGACCTCGTTGGCAATCGCTGGCAGGTGAAGCGCGGCGTTGGTCGAACCGCCCGAAGCGGCAACCACGGCAGCGGCGTTCTCCAGCGCCTTGCGGGTAACGATGTCGCGCGGGCGGATCTGCTTGGCGATGAGTTCCATCACCTTTTCGCCGGCGGCGTAGTTGAACCGGTCACGCATCTCGTAGGGAGCCGGCGCGCCGCAGGAATAAGGCAGCGCAAGGCCGATGGCCTCGGCAACCGTCGCCATCGTATTGGCGGTGAACTGCGCGCCACAGGAACCGGCCGACGGGCAGGCCGCCTGCTCGATTTCGGTCAGGTCGGCGTCGGAGATCGAGCCGACGGAGTGCTGGCCCACGGCCTCGAACACGTCCTGAACGGTGATCTGGCGACCACGGTAATTGCCGGGAAGGATCGAACCGCCATAGATGAAGACGGACGGCACGTTGAGGCGCACCATCGCCATCATCATGCCGGGCAGCGACTTGTCGCAACCGGCGAGGCCCACGATCGCGTCATAGCAATGGCCGCGCATGGTCAGCTCAACCGAGTCGGCGATGACCTCACGCGACACCAGCGACGACTTCATGCCCTGGTGGCCCATGGCGATGCCGTCGGTCACGGTGATGGTGGTGAATTCGCGCGGCGTGCCATGGGCGGCTGCAACGCCCTTCTTGACCACCTGCGCCTGACGCATAAGCGAAATGTTGCACGGCGCTGCCTCGTTCCAGCAGGTGGCAACACCCACGAGCGGCTGCGCGATCTCGTCCTCCGAAAGCCCCATGGCGTAAAGATAGGAGCGATGCGGCGCCTTTGCCGGGCCCACCGTCACGTATCGGCTTGGAAGTTTGTCTTTCGAAATTGCTTTAGCGTCCATAACTACCCCATCCGCAGCGCGCGGCATTCTCCTGAACATTCGGTTGTATCCCGAGCGCCATCGAGCATTTTCGATGCGCCGGGTTTATGGCGGGAAATTGACGTTCCGTCCCACGCTAGTCTTAGCCGAATGCTTATTGAGAAACTGTTGCCAAATGGGCACAGAAGTCTGTGCGTAGACTTCGGAGTGTCGGACAGGGCGAAAACACGCCCTGCCCCGGAGCATCAAATCAGGACCGAGCCCGTTGTTCTTCGCGCTTGCGCGCAAGGATGGAGATCACGACCGACCCGCCGATCAGGAGCGCCGTGACAGAGAGTGCCACCGGCGACGGGATCTTGATCCAGTGCGCGATCAGCATCTTGAAGCCGATGAACATCAGCACGAGCGACAGGCCCGTCTGAAGGTATTTGAAATTGCGCATCATGCCCGAAAGCACGAAGAACATGGCGCGCAGCCCCATCACCGCAAAGACGTTGGACGAGAAAACGATGAAGGGATCGTTCGAGATCGCCAGCACCGCAGGGATCGAATCCACCGCGAAGATGAGATCGGTGAACTCCACCGTGACCAGAACCACGAAAAGCGGGGTCATGTAGAGAAGGCCGTTGCGCCGCGTCAGGAAGCGCGAGCCTTCATACTCTTCCGTCACGCGTCCGGTGCGCATCAACAGCTTCACGATCCGGCTTTCGCCGGGGTCCACCATTTCGTCGTCGGACGTCATCATCTTGAAGCCGGAGAAAACCAGCAGCGCGCCAAGCGCCATGCCGATCACCATGAACTGATCAACGAGCTTCACGCCCGGCACGATCAGCGAGAGACGCATCACGATCGCGCCAAGAATGCCGTAGAAGAGAACCCGGTACTGGGCCTCCGACGGCACTTTGAAATAGGTGAAGATGAGCGCGATGACGAAAATGTTGTCGAGGGAAAGCGCCTGCTCGACCAGATAGCCGGTCAGAAATTCGGCGCCGCGGTCCTTGCCGCCGAAGTAGAACACGCCTGCTGCAAAGACCATGGCGAGCGCCACATAGCCGGCAACGGTTTTCATCGCCTCACGCGTGGTGATCACGTGATCGCGGCGATGCAGGACAAAAAGGTCGAAAAAGAGAATAACGGCCACAAAAGCTAGAAAGCCGGGCCAGAGCCAATCATGGGTTGTCATTGGAAGGATACGAGGTTTGCGCCGCGTTTGCGCGTTGTCGTTCGATCCGACATCACAGGCAACGCCTTGCCTGCCAGAGGGGCCCGGACCGGGTGACTGCCTCTTATGTGCTGCAAAATCCGGCGCAGTACAAGCCTTCGGATCCGCCGAACTGCCCAAGCCATGCAAAAATGCATGGCATTTTCACCCCTTCCCCAAACAAAAAGACCCGGCCGAAGCCGGGTCTCGAAAAACAGTCTGCGCGACGCGTTACCAGCGCACCTTCATGGAGGCAGAGAGCGCGCCAACCAGATCATTGCCGAAGGTGTAGGAGACGTCGTTGCCGTAGATCCGACCGTCATCGCCCACAATGGCGCCGGATTCGCCAGAGGTCAGAATGCCGAGCGCTCCGCTCAGGCGCATCTCCACATTCTCGTTGGGCGTATAGGCAACACCGCCGCCAAGCGTCCAGGAATCGGCCTGATGACCAAAGCCCTTCGAGGTGCCGCGATCCCAGGTCAGGCTCGCCGCAGCGCTCCACTGCTCATTGAACTTGTGACCAACACCGCCAGAAACCGTCCAGCCATCCCGGTACAGAAGATCAAGCGACGTCGCCCTGTTGCTTGTGGTGGTGCAAGGCGAGCCGCGCGTGGATTCCGGGCAAAACGGGATGGACTGAAGAATGCTCCAGTTCACCCATTTGACAGAGCCGAAGGCCAGCCAGTTGGGCGCGATACCGGACTGAAGCTTGAGCTCCACGACCTCTGGCATTTCAGCCGAGCCATATACCGGGGTCACCTGACCGAGAAGCGGCCCAATGGGGGGATTCCGGGAGAGATCCAGCGTACCGGTCACGTCGTCCAGCTTGACCCGAGAGTTATAAACCAGGCTAGCACGGAAGGCGATTTCCGGAATTTCGTAGGCCGCACCGACACGCCAGCCCACACCGCTGCCCTCTAGGTTAAGACGCCCAACACCGTTTCCGAACGGTGTTGCGGGCGTAACAAGACGTTCCTTGAAACCCTTGAGCTGCTGGTAGAACACACCACCGAGTACGCGGAATTCGCCCTTCCCTGCCTGCATCTTGTATGAGCAGGTTCCGCCAAAGCTATGGCTGTTGACCTTGGTCTCGATGTTGTGATTTGCGCCTGCCCAGTTCGCACCGGGATTGGTGTGCACGCCCCATGGCTCCGAATAGTCGACCAGACAGTCTACCTGCTCGCCAATGCCAACCTTGAGGCCAAGGCGCGGGGAGAAGTAGCTCTCCGTATCCTTCACCCCCTGCGACGGCCCCGCCGGCGTGCCATCCAGCGGATTCGTATCGACAACATTGTCGAGTTTACGCTGAGGCATCACATAGGTGCCGGTCGCCTCCGCAGCGAACGGTGCCGAATTGAACAGTAGATCAACATTGTAACCACCGCGCTCCAGCCCGCCGGCCTGAGCGGCGCCCACCGCAGCCGAAGACAACAACGCTGCCGAAACAAAGCGAACAAAACCCATGAGAACCCTCTCCTCCAATTGTCCGATGGGAGGATAGCAGCGCCATGCCCCACCACAATTGGCCTTTGTACAGTTTGTCGCACCTCACGCTTACGTCAACGTAATACGCCTATTGAATAGGCAGGCGACAGCGGTTGCGGTTAGCCTGAGTCTTGCCGCCCATGCCTTAAAAAACCCCTGAATCTGACACATTCTGACATGGTGAGCATCACAAATGACGCCAGTGTTGCACAGGCGCAACACAACCTTGAGTTCTTCAAGAAACTGTCACGATCCGCTTGTTGAAAGCGTCGCGCTTCTCCTTGTGGACTTCCCATTCAGGCGAATCGCAAGCGGACATACAAAAGCCGCGCCCACCTTTCGGCGGACGCGGCCCTGATTGCCTTCACGCTGACGCCAGCCCTTTAGAGAGACTGGCGCAGTTTCGTCACCCGGCTTCCTTCACGCGGGCGAGCGCCACTTCCAGCCTGCCCTTCGCATCGGCGAACTCGGTGAGCTTTTCGCGCTCGGCGGCAACGATCTCCTGCGGCGCATTGGCCACGAACTTCTCATTGCCCAGCTTCTTTTCAAGCCGCTGCATCTCGGAGGACGTCTTGGCGATCTCCTTCTCAAGCCGCGCGGCTTCCGCCGACAGGTCGATCAGGTCGCCCAGCGGCAGGCAGAAAGTGGTATCGCCAAGCACGATCTGCGCCGAGCCCTTCGGCGCTTCACCGGCAAAGCCAAGCTCGCCGACCCGCGCCAGACGGCGAATGGCCGGATCATGGCGGGCGATGCGCGCACGCATGGCCTCATCCGCACCGACCGCAACGAGCGGAGCCGTCGCAGACGGCGGCACGTTCATCTCTGCGCGCACCGAACGGATGCCCGAAACGAGGTCGACAAGCCAGTTGATGTCGGCTGCCGCATCCTCATCCACGAAATCGGGAGCCGGCCAGCGGGTCAGCGCCAGAACGGCGTCGCGCCCGGCGTCGCCGCCGGTATGCGCCCACAGCTCTTCCGTCATGTAGGGCATCATCGGATGCAGAAGCTTGTAGGTCTCGTCGAGCACATAGGCCGCACAGGCGCGGGCCTCGGCCTTGGCCTCCTCATCCTCACCGGCGAACACCGGCTTCAGAAGCTCCAGATACCAGTCGCAGAACAGGCTCCACACGAAGCGATAAGCCGTGCCTGCCGCCTCATTGAAGCGGTAGGCCTCAATGCCTTCCGTGATGCCCTTTGCCGCCCGCGTCAGCTCCGTCAGGATCCAGCGGTTGATGGCAAGCTTCGCGTTTTCGGGACGGAAGTTCTCGTCCCGCTTGACGCCGTTCATCTCGGCAAAACGCGTCGCGTTCCAGAGCTTGGTGCCGAAATTGCGGTAGCCCGCCACGCGCGCCGGGTCGAGCTTCACGTCACGGCCCTGTGCGGCCATGATGGTCAGCGTGAAGCGCAGCGCGTCCGCACCATATTCCTCGATCAGCTCGAGCGGGTCGATGACGTTGCCTTTCGACTTCGACATCTTCGCGCCCGACTTGTCGCGCACCAGCGCATGGACATAGACCGTGTGGAACGGCTCTTCTTCCATGAAGTGCATGCCCATCATCATCATCCGGGCAACCCAGAAGAAAATGATGTCGAAACCGGTCACCAGAACCGAAGTCGGATAGTAGCGTGCGAGCTCCGGCGTCTTGTCCGGCCAGCCAAGCGTCGAGAACGGCCACAGCGCCGAAGAGAACCACGTGTCGAGCACGTCCTCGTCGCGGGTCAGGATCTCGCCCGGCTTGAAGTTCTCCAGCTTGTCCTCAACCCAGGCCTTCCAGGGGCCTTCATGCGAGATGTAGTGCTGGATCGCGGCCTCGAGCGCCGTCTCCTCGTCCTTCTCGACGAAGACCTGCCCGTCCGGGCCGTACCAGGCCGGGATCTGATGGCCCCACCAGAGCTGACGGGAAACACACCAGGGCTGGATGTTCTCCATCCACTCGAAATAGGTCTTTTCCCAGTTCTTCGGCACGAACTTCGTGCGGCCCTCGCGCACCGATGCAATCGCCGGCTTCGCCAGCGTTTTCGCGTCGACATACCACTGGTCGGTCAGGAACGGCTCGATCGGCACGCCGCCACGGTCGCCATGCGGCACCATGTGCTTGTGCGGCTCGATCTTCTCCAGAAGCCCGGCCTCTTCCATCATCGCGACAATCATCTTGCGCGCGTCGAAGCGGTCGACGCCGTCAAGCTCGGCGATCGTGCGGGCGAGCGGCGCATCAGCGCCCTCCAGCCCCTCGAGAAACGCCTCATTGCCTTTCAGCGTGATCGTTGCGTCCGTCGCCATCACGTTGATCTGCGCCAGATCATGCCGCTTGCCGACCTCAAAATCGTTGAAGTCGTGCGCAGGCGTCATCTTCACCGCGCCGGTGCCCGCTTCCGGGTCCGGATATTCGTCGCCAACAATCGGAATGCGGCGGCCGACCAGCGGCAGGAGCACGTTCTTGCCGATCAGATCCCTGTAGCGCGGATCGTCGGGGTGAACCGCAACACCGGAATCGCCCAGCATCGTTTCCGGACGCGTCGTGGCGACCACCACATAGTCGCGCGTCTCATAGCCATCCGGCTGCCCATCGGACGGCCGCCAGATGACGCGGTTGCCCTCGTCATCCAGCCTGTAGGGATGCTCATAGGTCAGCCCGTCGGCGAGCGGATAACGGAAATGCCAGAGATTGCCGTTGGTCTCGATCTGCTCGACTTCAAGGTCCGAAATCGCCGTCAGAAGCTTCGGATCCCAGTTGACGAGGCGCTTGTCCTTGTAGATCAGCTCCTGCTTGTAGAGCGAGACGAACACCTCGACCACGGCCTTCGACAGGCCCTCATCCATGGTGAAACGCTCACGCGACCAGTCGCAGGACGCGCCCAGCCGCTTGAGCTGGTTCATGATCGCCCCGCCGGACTCCGCCTTCCATTCCCAGATCTTGTCGACGAACTTCTCGCGGCCCATGTCGCGGCGGTGCTGCTGCTTTTCCATGAGCTGGCGCTCGACCACCATCTGCGTGGCGATGCCCGCATGGTCCATGCCCGGCTGCCAGAGCACGTCCTTGCCGCGCATGCGCTCAAAGCGCACCATGATGTCCTGCAGCGTGTTGTTGAGCGCGTGGCCCATGTGCAGCGAACCGGTCACGTTCGGCGGCGGAATGACGATGGTGAAGGGATCCGCGCCAGGTTCTGCACCGGCGCCGGCCTTGAAGGCCTCGGCCTCTTCCCAGCGTGCGGCGATTTTGGGCTCGACGCTTGCTGCGTCGTAAGTCTTTTCAAGCATGAGGGTTTCCGCGCTAGAGCAATTCCGGAAAAATTGGAAACCGGATTTTCGCCCGGAATTGCATGGAGTCAAATGGTCAGCCCGCCCCACCGCTTCATGAAACGGAGAAACGCACTGTCGAGACAGTAAACCAGAAATCTGGTCCGTTCACAGCAGGGTGTAAAGCCGAAGGGTCAGATCAAGTCAACCGGCAGTCGGCGCGGCTTATCCGCCGCGCGCGATCCGTTCGATCTCTTCGCGCACCAGGCGCTCGACAATCGTGGGCAGATTGTTGTCGAGCCAGTCCTGCAGCATGGGCCGCAGCATTTCCTCGGCCATCTGGTCAAGCTGACGACGACGGCTGGCCTCGAAGGCCTCGTTCAGTTCGCCAAAGGCCGCCGCAACCTTGCGTCCGGTGTACTCGGAGAGGATGCCCTGTTTCGCGCCCTCGCCCTCATCTGCAGAGGCCTTCACCTGGGGAAGTTCCTCCGTACGAACATCTTCATGAGATGCCGCTTCGGGCTCCTGCTCCTCAACGCTGCGGTAGGAATAGACATCCGACGCATCATCGACGTCAGCCACATCCTCAACGACAGGAGCAGCAGCGGGCCGCGCCTCGGCAAGGCGCTGCATGAGACCGTGATCCACGGCCGGCTCAGGCTCGACAGACTTGGAGTCAAAACCGTTTGCAGCCCGCCCCTCGTCGCGCTTTTCGCTCACGGATGGCCGGAAAGGCTCCTCGCGCAATCCTGCACGGAAACTCTCGACGTCAGGCGCAGGCTGAAATGGCGCGGCGCGCTCTTCAACGGCTGCGGCCGGCGCGGCGTCAGGCTGCTGCGCCTCCACGGGCTGCGCAGCGCGCTCCTGCGAGCGCTCATCCGCAGAAGCACCGTTGGTCACGGCGCCAACCGCATCTGCCGCGCGCGCCACAGGCGCATCATTGTCTTCAATGATCCGTCGGATCGAAGCGAGAATCTCTTCCATGGAAGGCTCGCGCTGGCTTCCATTCGAAGTCAGCGCTTCTACCGCTGCTTCCATTTTGTGCGCACCGAAACCCTGTGACATAGTCAAATTAGCCGCCTCTAGCCTGTGTCCGTTTCACCGACTTTGTCCGGAGCGACATTCCCATTCCAAGTCCGGGCGCCAGTGCAGACGGTCGAATCACTAAAAAAGGGTAACGCAGCGTCTGCGGTATGAGAATCCCCGCACAGCACCTGTTTCAGGTTGCACACAAGAATGCCGGGCGCAAAAGCAAACCCGGCATACGAGACTTTATGAAAAATGCGTTAAACACGCCGCCCAGCGGGACCGGCGCTGGATACGCTTGCGGTTTCAGCGACCGTCCGGCGTGCGCAGTCCGTACCACTTGTCCTTGACGGCCTCGTAGTGTTCCTGTGGCCGGTATTCGGCAACCTGCAGACCGAGACGGTTCGCGGACAGATTGCCCGTGGCAGAAAGAATGGCGTAGCTGGCGACCACGATGTCGCGCTCGGCGCTGACACGGTCCACCTTCGCAGCAATCACGTCGGCCTGTGCGTTGAGCACGTCCAGCGTGGTGCGCTGCCCAACATTGCGCTCTTCGATCACGCCGTTCAGCGCCAGCTGTGCAGCCCGCACCAGTTCATGGTTGGCGGAAAGAACGCCCTGCGCGGCCTGATACTGGCTCCATGCGGAAACCACGGCAGCGCGAACCTGGTCACGCGCCACATCAAGATTGATGCGCGCCTGGCCGAGCGATTCCTTGTTCTTGCGCACCTGCGCAGAAGCCTGACCACCCTGGTAGATCGGCACGGTCAGATTGATGCCGACACGCGCGCTGTCGCGCGAACCGTCGCTGGGAATGCCAGGCGACGTGTCCTGATAGCTGTGCGAGAGCCCGACCGAGCCATTCACCTGCGGCAGGAAAGTGCCTTCGGCAGACTTCACACGGAACGAAGCCGCATCGATCTGATGCTGACGGCCCTTGATGGCCGGGTGGGCTGCAAGCCCGGTTGCCAGTGCGCTGTCGAGGTTCTTCGGCAGAAGCTTGACCAGCGGGTTGGCGGTTTTCAGATTGTCCGGCGCATCGCCGATGAGCTGACGATAGACGGCAGAGCTCGACGTCACCGAAGCGCGCGCGGCGCTTAGCTGCGCCAGAGCCGCCTGACGGCGCGCTTCCGCCTGTGCCACGTCGGTGCGCGTGCCCTCGCCCACATCGAAGCGCGAACGTGCGGAGCGCACCTGCTCTTCCAGGAATTCGAGGTTTTGCGCGCGCAGCGCCGCGATCTGACGATCACGAATCACGTCCATATAGGCGCTGGCAGCGTTAAACAGCGTGTTGAGCTCCTGGTTGCGCAGCCCTTCATTCGCGGCGCGCACGCCAGCCTCGGCCGCACGCACATTGTTGCGCGTCTGGAAACCGTCGAAGATCGGCTGCGTCAGCGAAACGCCAAACTCACCGGTCCTGATATCCGTGCCGTCATTGTGGGTAAGCGCGAAGGACGCCGTGCCCTGAATGCGCGGGCGCATGCCGGACTTGGCAATCGCAACGTCTTCATCCGTCACCCGCACGCCGGCGCGTTCCGAGTTCAGGGTGGAGTTGTTCTGATAGGCTTTCGCCAGAGCGCCGAGAATGGTTTCGGCGGAAGCAATGGCCGGCGCGGCAATAAGCGCGGACGATGCCACCAGAGGGATCAGGAAACGACGGTAAAAGGACACGATCTGCCAACCTCGGACTGTTTTCGGCAGCCGCGCCGAATCGACACCACCACCTCTAATATCAATTCCGGCCTTTCGACCGGCGTCCACGCCCGGGAGATCAAACGGTTAGCCTGTCCCCCACCCCCAAATCCAGGCGCTCTTTATATAGACATTACATCAAACTCTTGATCAATTCCGTTGCAGGAAAGCAACAAGTCACTGATCAAAAGACAAATTCCGGTGCATTCTGGAAGCCGGGAAGCGGCTTCACGGCAAGATTGAATGCAACGCGGCTCGAAACAATGCCGTCATCCTTAACATAAAGCAGCGCCTGCGCAGCGTTGCCTTCACCGATCACGGCGACGAGTCGCCCGCCGTCGCGCAGCTGATCGATCAGCGTCTGCGGCACAGAATCCACCGCGCCGCCGATGAAGATCACGTCATAAGGCGCATCGTCGGCATAGCCGCCCTGCAGAGGTCCGCTGACCACGGCAACATTCACGCAACCGAGTTCGCTGAGCGCATCCGTTGCCTTGGCGGCCAGATCCTCATCGCTCTCCAGCGCAACCACAAAGCTTGCAAGACGCGACAGAACCGCAGCCGAATAGCCCGAGCCCGCGCCCACATTGAGCACCACGTCGCTGGAGCGCACGTCGGCGAGCTGCACCAGCTTGCCAAACGCTGCCGGTTCCATGAGATAGCGCGCCGCGCTCTCATCCGTTGCCGGCGCGATCTCAAGATCCTCGTCAAGATAGGCGAGAGCCTGCTTGCGGCCGGGCACGAACGCCTCGCGCGGAATGTCACCCATGGCGTCCAGAAGAGCGCTCGCCGTCACGTCCGACGTGCGCAACTGTCCCTCAACCATATTGGCGCGCTGCTGGGAAAAATCGATTGTCATGCGTCTGGTTCCCGATGCCTGTTTTCGCGCCGCCCTCGGGACTGTGTTCCCAACGCGGCGAAAACAACGATTTCACGGGTTTGCTAGCGGCTGCCGCCGCCCCTGTCAATTACTCCGCCCCGCTGCGGCATATTGGCGGTTGATAGCGCCCCGGCGCCCCCGAATTCCCGGCGCCAATTGTGTCAAAGGCCGGATACCCCTTCACCCGGGCAGCGGAATGAACTCCTGATCGTCTCCCGTGGGCAAATCGAACAGTCCCGCACCCCAGCGCGCACGCTTCCAGTCTTCTTTCGCCGCTTCGATCCTGTCTTTCGAAGAGGCGACGAAGTTCCACCAGATATAGCGCGGGCCGTTCATCGTTGCACCGCCGAGAAGCATCATCCGTGCCCCTTCGCTTCCCGCCGCCACGGTGATCGAATCGCCCGGACGAAACACCATCATCCGCCCGGCCCCGAAAACCTGGCCCGCAACGGAGATCGCCCCGTCCGTCACATAGATACCCCTGTCCTCATGATCGTCCGGCAAAGGGAAACGCGCACCCGGCTCCAGCATCACATCCGCATAGAACATGTCCGAATACACCGTCGCCGGCGCAGTCTCGCCATAAGCCCGTCCCAGAATCAGACGCAGCGCGATGCCGTCATCGACGATCTCCGGCAGCGTCTCCTTCTCATGATGCTCGAATGCCGGGGCAGCGTCTTCCATCGCTTTGGGCAGCGCCACCCAGGTCTGGATGCCAAACAGGCTGTGCGGCCCCTTGCGGGCTGCCTCGCTGGTGCGCTCCGAATGCGAGACGCCACGCCCGGCAACCATCCAGTTGAGCGCGCCCGGATGAATGACCTGGTCCGAGCCGATACTGTCCCGGTGATGAAAATCGCCGCGGAAGAGATAGGTGACCGTCCCCAGGCCGATATGCGGATGCGGCCTGACATCAATCCCCTGCCCGGTCAGAAACTCGGCCGGCCCCGCCTGATCGAAGAAGATGAACGGACCAACCATCTGGCGGCGTGGCGCCGGCAGCGCGCGGCGCACCTCGAACCCGCCAATGTCACGGGCGCGCGGAATGATCAGCGTCTCGATGGATTCGGCTTCAATGTCATCCGGACAACCGGGTTCGAGTGCGGGGTTCCAGCTCATCGACGCCTCCATGCACGGGACAGCTCATCCCCAAACAGTACCATCCGCATGGTCGGCACAAAAGAAAAACGACCGCCGAAGCGTGCTCCGGCGGTCGATCTTGAACGGGTTCGTCCGTTACTTCTTGCTCATGCCGTCATACATGGCGTGCAGCAGATGATGCGATGCCTCGCCATCCGGGCCGACCGGCCAGTTCAGGAACTCGGTCTTCTGCATGCTTCCGTCCGCCTCATAGACCACCCTGTCATTCTTGATCGTCGCCTGGACGGTCAGGCTGGACAGGGTTTCCGGGTCGATTGCGGTCGGATCGTCGGAGAGAATCACGAAATCGGCCAGCTTGCCGGTTTCGATCGAACCCTTGTCGTTCTCCTCGAAATGCTGCCAGGCCGGCCAGATCGTCATGGCCTTCAGGGCCGTCGGCACGTCCACCCGCTGGCTCGGTCCCAGAATGTCGCCCGAGCGCGTGCGGCGGGTCACCGTCGCAGAGAGAATGCGCATGCTGTCTGGCAGAGCCACCGGCGCATCGTGATGCGAACCGAACATCATGTCCCGCTGACGCACCCAGCCGGTCGGCGAGATATTGTCTGCCGCCACCGGTCCGACCGTGTGATCGCGGTGCCAGTCGCCCCAATAGAAAGTGTGCATCGGGAACAGCGACGGGAAGACGTCAAGCCGCTTGATCGTGTCGACCTGATCCTCGCGCAGGAACTGGCCGTGCACCAGAACCGGGCGATTGTTCGCGTCGCTGTATTCCTTCTGCGCCACCTCGATGGCAGTCAGAAGCATGTCCGAGGCCGCTTCGCCATTGGAGTGCGTGATGATCTGCAGACCGTTCTTGTAGCAATGGTTGACGGCGTTCTGCACGACATCCATCCCGATCACCGCATAACCCGAATATCCGGGCGGATAATCGCCAACCGGGTTGTAATAGGGGCGGTCACGCAGCGCCGTAAAACCCTGCGGGGAACCGTCAATGGTCAGCTTGCAGCCGCCCACGCGGACACCGTTCGTATAGTCCTGCGAGAAATTCTCGACGATGTAATCCGGCGCTTCCAGAACGTCGGGAAACGCCACGACATCGATCGGCAGATCCCCTTCGGCGCCAAGCTTCTTCAGAACCTCCACGATCGATGGCGCAGAACGCCCGTCCTGTGCAGTCGTGTAGCCGAAGCGCGCCCAGAGTTCGGCGCCCGCACGCGCAAATGCGTGCATGCCTTCCTCACCGAGATCACCCAGCATCTTACCGAGAGCGGTAAAGAACGCATACTCTTCCAGCACGCCGTTCGGCTGACCGTTCTCGTCATGCCGGATCACGCCGCCTGACGGGTCCTTGGTATCGGCCGTAACGCCCGCCAGTTCCAGCGCCTTGGAGTTCACGACGCCCAGATGCCCGGACTGATGGACGATCAGGATCGGCAGCTCCGTCGAAACGGCATCCAGTTCTTCGCGCGTCGGATGGCGCAGTTCAGCCAGCTGCGCATTGTCATAGCCGAAGCCGATGACCATCTGGACCTTGTCGACGGTCTCGGCGTTGTCTTCGATCCACTTTCGAAGCGACTCCTGCAGGCTGGCGATGTCAGCAACGCCGCCATCCGGCGGCGGCAGAAGGTTTGCCGAGAGCGCCTGAAGGCCGCCAAACACCACATGACCGTGACTGTCGACGAAGCCCGGCACCATGGCGCGGCCGTCCAATTCGAAAACGGTCGTCTCATCGCCCTTGTGGGCCTCAATGTCGGCCAGCGCGCCAACGGCGAGAATACGTCCGTCCTTCACCGCAACCGCTTCAGCGGTCGGCTGCGCATCATTGATCGTCAGGATCGGGCCACCACTGTAGATCGTGTCGGCAATTTCCTGCGCGCAAGCCGCTCCACCGGCAAACACGGTGCCCGCCAAAAGCAATGCACGTAGTGCGTGAAAATTCATCATAAGATCGCCCCTGTGTACTTCCATACAAATACCGTCCCCGCCCGCTTTTCCTTTCACGAATCAAAGAAGAGCGGAACGCGAAGCAGTCTCGCCCCTTCTAAGGGCGAGCGCCAGTTTCAGCTTACGCTAGGGCAGGAATATGGTTATCAGTCGACTAACGGCTTCCCCCTCCCCCTCCTCCTCCCCCTTGCCAGCGGGCGGAGCAATCCAAGAGGTGAGGACGGTCGAGGCTGGATCGAGAGACAATCTGCTCTCGCAAGCCCGAACCAACTGGCTTACGCCAGCCGGCGCGCCCACGGCAGCCAGCACCAAAACGATATGGATTTATGAAGAAAAAGAATTTGGAGGCCTCGCCCGGAATCGAACCGGGGTGCAAGGATTTGCAGTCCTCTGCGTAACCACTCCGCCACGAGGCCATGCTGGCAAGCAGCATCGAGCAGTTCAATAGGTTGCGACTATTTCCCCGTCAAGCGGACAATGTCATTGATCCGCAATTTATCGTCATAGCCCCTTATAAGAGCCCTTTCTCACCGCCTGTTCGTCCTGTCGCCGCCCCGGCGGCTCCACCAGACGGTCATCTTGCGCCGTTTCCGTCGCACCACGGCGATGTCATAGGACAGAATCAAAAGACCAAGCGGAATCATCCAGAAGCCCAGCACGGGCAAAAAGCCGAATATGCCCAGCACCACGAGGCCCGACCCGCCCGTGATTCGTGCCAGACGCGACTGGGGAATCGGGATTCGTTTCCCCATCAGCGAAACCGAAGGCTTCGCGCGCTTGTCGTCGTCCTGCCTGTCTTCCTGTTGTTCCATCGCCCGTTCCGTCGCCCGTTCCGCACATTTCAGCGGTTTTGCTGCACAAACGCTGATGCTTCATATGCGTTGCAAATTGGATCCAAGGAATGGCGCTTGTGAAAAAAAAGACAAAAAACACATTTGCCTCTTTGCAAAGCTGAATTCGGTTTGCTATAGGCACGCTCACTCGACAGAGCACAGGCGTTCCCCGGTAGCTCAGTGGTAGAGCAACCGGCTGTTAACCGGTTGGTCGCTGGTTCGAATCCGGCCCGGGGAGCCACTTCTTTTCCAAACACTATACGCCGCCCACCCCTTCAGCACCTCCGCTGGAGCCGCGCTACCGCGCCCGTGATGAATTCGGCGCGACACTCCGTCATCACCCCTCCCCGCTTAATTGCTTCCTCCTTCAACACCTTGACGCTAGGGTGACGCTTGACGTTCCTGAAGGAGTTGCGCCTGTGTCCGAAGTCGAGTTGAAACTCCTGCTGGACAGACAACAGGTCCCCGCTGTCCTCGCCCGCATTGACGAGTTGCCTTCGCAGGCCTGCACGAAGCATGCCTCCCGCCTCCTGCGCAGCATCTATTTCGACACGGCAGCGCGCGATCTGCGCAAGAACGGTATTTCCCTGCGCCTCAGGCGCGATGGAAAGCGTTGGCTTCAGACGGTCAAGCTCAACGGCACGATTGCAGGCGGGCTGTCGAAGGTCAGCGAGTTCGAGCGCCCCGTGCCGAGCGGTCAGGTCTCCATCGACGCCATCGAAGATGCAGACGTGCGCGAACGACTCAGGAAGCTTATAAGCGACAGGCCGCTCAAGACCATCGCCGAGACCCACATCAACCGCACCCAGATCGACCTTAGCCTGGATGACGGTGCAAAGGCGGAGCTCGCCGTGGACAGCGGCGCCATCAAGGCGGCCGGACGCAGCGAAAACCTGCACGAACTCGAAATCGAGCTGGTCGAAGGCGCTCCCGCCGACCTCTACCGAACCGCCCGGATGGTTCTCCCCAAAGGCAGCCTGCGGTTTTCGCGCTTCTCAAAGGCGGCGCGCAGCGTTCTTCTCGCCGAACAGGGGCATATAGAGCCGCCGGCGACGCCACGCAGAGCCGAGACGGTTCCCCTCAAACCCGGATACGCGACCGGTGAAGCGGCCCGCGCCATGCTGCACGAGTGCCTCAGCCAGATCGCGGCCAACATTGAGGCGGTGCAGCAATGCGACGATCCGGAAGGCCCGCACCAGTTACGCATCGGGCTCCGGCGACTGCGCAGCGCGCTTGCCCTCCTTGCGCACGAAATTGCCTCGCCGGAAGAAGCAGCCCCCGGCCTCAGCGAGGAAGCCCGCTGGCTTGGCCGCGAGGTCGGACGCCTGCGCGATCTGGACGTCGTCCTCAACGACATCGCACGCCCCTATTTCGCGCTCGATGGCCATGCCCATGGCGCTGCCCCCGTGCTTGGCACACTGGAGCGCCACGCCAAAGAAATACGCAACGATCTGCGCCAGATACTCTGCGGCGAGCGCGTCGGCGACTTCCTTCTGTCCCTCTCCGAGTTCATCGAAACCGCCAGATGGAAGGATGACCATCGCAAGAAGCGAGAGCGCCGCAGGCTGACGGACTTTGCCGGCAAGATACTCGACAGGCGATGGGCCCACGTCCTGACCAAAGCAAAAGGGATCGAGCGCTTCGATCAGGAGCAGAAGCATGCGCTGCGCAAGGAGCTGAAAAAGCTCCGCTACACGATAGAGTTTCTTGGCCCGCTCTTCCCCAAACGCGATGTGAAGCGCGTGACCGAAAGGCTGAAGACGCTTCAAACCGTGTTCGGAAGCCTGAACGACGCCACGGTCGTCGAAGCCGTTCTCAGCAAACCGCCGCTTTCCTCGATCAACGACCTCGCGGCCCAGCGCGCCATCGGCCGGCTGCTCGGCGCATGCGAGACACGGGTGACCTATGACTGGACAACGGCGCAGGCCCACTGGAAGGCGCTGAAGACCTGTCACCTGTTCTGGAAGCGAAAACACAAATAGGCCACAGAGCGCATCCCTCCACCCCACCACCAGCCCACGCCGCGAACACAGTTCCGTGACCATGTTTCCGGCGCGGAACCAAACCGGCTTTTGCAGGTTGTGCTACGACAATCCCCAAGGGGCCAGAACGGGCGGGCACAATGAAACGGGAAAACGAAAAACAGGAAACCTTATCGGTCACGCTGCCGGCAAACATCATCGCCGCGCTTGACCGCTACGTCTCCACGCAGGATCAGGGCATCTCGCGCGAGGACGCGCTGATTTCGGCCCTGCGCGACTGGGCCATGCAAAATGGCCTCCTGCAAAGCGGCATGAATGGCGATGAAGGCTTGCGACCGGACCAGCTCAACGCCACAAACGACGACTGAACCAAAGCCGCACGGATAATCACATGCCCAATGAGAATGACCGGAACACGGTTCTGGTGCTGTTCCGGCACGATCTGCGCCTTTCCGACAATCTGGCGCTGTGCGCCGCCGCCAATGCCGGCCGGCCGGTCGCCGCCGCCTTCATTCTGGACGAGGAGAGCGAAGGCGCGCGCCCGCTCGGTGGCGCGCGGCGCTGGTGGTTGCATCACAGCCTCACGGCCCTCAGCAAGGATCTCAAGACGCTTGGCGTAAAACTCATCCTGCGCCGCGGCCCGATGGCGAAGACCGTGTCCGCCCTTGCAGAGGAAACCGGAGCCGCCTCGGTCTACTGGAACCGCCGCTACGACCCGCCCGGCATCGCCGCCGACACACAGATGAAGTCCGCCCTTCAGGAGGCCGGCGTCGAGGCGGAGAGTTTTGCCGGCCACCTTCTGCACGAGCCCTGGCGCATCAAGACCGGCTCCGGCGGTCCCTACCGGGTGTTCACCCCCTTCTGGCGCTCGCTGGTCGAGCATGTGCATCCGCGCACACCCGCCGACCGCCCCGGATCGCTAAAACCGTTCGAAGGCGACGTTACGGGCGATGCGCTCGAAGACTGGCAGCTTCTGCCCACCACCCCGGACTGGGCGGGCGGCCTGCGGGAAACCTGGACACCCGGCGAAGCCGGCGCCAGAGACCGCCTCATCGCGTTCCTCGATGGCGGCGGTGATGGCTACAAGACGCGCCGCGACCGGATGGGAGACGATGGCACCTCCGGCCTCTCCGCCCATCTCGCCCATGGCGAGATCACGCCCTTCCAGATCTGGCAGGCGCTTGACGGCACGGACGAGCTTGCCGGCGAAGACATGCTCACCTTCCGCAAGGAGGTCGGCTGGCGTGAATTCTGCTGGCATCTCCTGTTCCACAACCCGGATCTTGCGACGAAGAACTTCAACAGCGATTTCGACGCCTTCCCCTGGCACAGGGACGACCGCGCGCTCACAGACTGGCAGCGCGGGCAAACCGGCTATCCGGTGGTCGACGCGGCCATGCGGCAGCTCTGGCAGACCGGCTGGATGCACAACCGCGCGCGCATGATCGTCGCCTCCTTCCTCGTGAAGCATCTGGGGCTCCACTGGCGCACCGGCGAGGAGTGGTTCTGGGATACGCTGGTGGACGCGGACCCCGCCTCCAACCCGGCCAACTGGCAGTGGGTGGCGGGCTCGGGCGCGGACGCAGCGCCCTTCTTCCGCATCTTTAACCCCGTGCTTCAGGGCGAGAAGTTCGACCCGCAGGGGCGCTATGTGCGCGCCTTCGTGCCGGAGATCGAAAACCTCTCCGACAAGCACCTGCACCAGCCCTGGAAAGCGCCGGTCGAAGCACTCAGAAAGGCGGGCGTCAGCCTCGGCGAGACCTATCCCCGCCCCATGGTCGACCACAAGGCCGCACGGGAGAGTGCGCTCTCCGCCTACAAGTCGATCAGAAATGCAGACTGACGGGTCGCCCGTCAGTCCTTCTTTTTAGAAACGAAATCCGCCGCCATGCGAATCTCGCGCATGGGCCGCACCTTCGCCGTGCAGGCGTCGTAGACCGGATGGGCCTTGTAGGCCGCCAGCGCCGCCTCATCGCGGAACTCGCCATAGACGATCACATCCACCTCGGTGCCGATCTGGTCGACCTTGCGGTTGATGCCGATCTCGAAGAAATCCGAATGCGGAATCTCGGCAAGCATGCCGAGACCCTCGGCAATCCGCTCCACATCAGCCTCATCCTTTGCGCTGAAAAAAACGATGTGTCGAATCACGGGCATGTCTCCTGGAAATTGCGCCCGCAAATCGCGCCGACCGCCCGAAAAAGTCAATGCGCCCCAGCGTCACGCAAAGCGCGAACCGCCTGAATCACTTTATCCGCCGAAGCCGGCAAACACTTGCTTCAAAAGAAGAAAGGCCGGGCAAAGCGCCCGACCTCTCATCACCGATCATTATATTTAACCGACTACCGTTCAGAGCGTTATGCGGTAGAGCGCGAAACCTTCCTTGCCCTCGCCTGCCGGCTCGATGGAAACGCCCTCGACGCTCGAAGCGAACGCCGCGCCCTTCGGCCCGGTCTCGAACAGCACCGAGGTGTTTTCCAGCGGCTTGAAGTTCCAGTTGGCGTCGGCGGACGGGTTGATCGTGCCCTGTTCCACGATATAGCGCACGATCACGTCGCGGTTCGTGTCGGGCGCTTCGAAGATCACCTTGTCCGGGCCGATGCCGGGGAAGTTGCCCCCGCCCCCGCCACGGTAATTGTTGGTCGCGACGACAAACTTCTGCGCCGGATCGATGGCCGCGCCCTTGAACTGCAGATCGACGATGCGGTTCGAATCCGCGTTCAGAAGCTCGCCCTTGGGCGAATATTTTGCAGGCTGCGAAAGATCGATCCGGTAGGTCACCCCGTCGATCACATCGAAATTGTAGGACGGGAAGGTCGGATCGAGCAGTGGCTGGTCGGCCTTGCCCGGCTCCACCTGATTGAAGATGCCGGCCGACATTTCCAGCCATTCCTTCACATCCGCCCCGGTCACCAGAACCGCCTGCACCGTGTTGGGGTAGAGATAGAGGTCGGCGACATTCTTGATCGCCACATCGCCTGCCGGCACGTCCGTATAATAGTCGGGTCCGCCGCGTCCGCCGGCCTTGAAGGGGGCTGCCGCCGAAAGCACCGGCACATCCCTGTGCGCGCCATCCTTCAGCATGTCGGTGATGTACCAGGTCTGCGCCTGGCTCACGACCTGCACGGACGGATCATCCGCCACCAGCGCGAAATAGGAGTGCAGCGGCGCGGAGGTCTTGCCCACGGCGGTGCGCACATATTTCAGCGTCGCCTCGTGGTCCTCGCGCACCGCGTCTTCCACCTTGGCCACGCTTTCCACCAGCGGTTCGGCCTTGCGCTCCACGCGCTTGAAGATCGGCCGTGCCTCCGAGGTGGAGTTCACCACCCTCCAGCGATTGCCGTCGCGCTCAAGCATCAGGTCGATCAGCCCCAGATGCGAGCCCCAGAAACCGCCCATCACCGCCGGCTTGCCGGCAATCGTGCCCTTCGCATTGTCGACGCCTTCCAGCCCCTCGAATTTCGGGCCGGGGAAATCCAGATGGCTGTGCCCCGTCACGATGGCGTCAACGCCGTCAACACCGGCCAGAAGCAGCGAGGCGTTTTCAAGGTTCTCCTCATACTTCGCCGGGCCGATGCCGGAATGCGACAGCGCCACCACGATGTCGGCGCCCTCTTCGCGCATCTGCGGCACCCAGGCCTCTGCGGCCTTCACGATGTCGCGCGTCATGGCCTTGCCAGCCAGATGCTTCGAATCCCAGTTCATGATCTGCGGCGGCACGAACCCGATCAGGCCCACCCGGATCGGATGCTCTTCCCCATTGCCGTCCTTCACCTTGCGATCGAGGATCACATAAGGTTTCAGGAAAAGCGCGTCATCGCGCGCGTTGGCAGCGAGCTCGCCCTTGGTCACATTGGCGCAGACGAAGGGGAAGTTCGCGCCATCGAGCACCTTGAACATGAAGTCGAGCCCGTAATTGAACTCGTGATTGCCGAGCGTCGAGCAATCATAGCCCAGCGTGTTCATGCCCTTGATCACCGGATGAACATCACCCTCGCGCATGCCGCGCTCATAGGCGATGTAGTCGCCCATCGGGTTGCCCTGCAGGAAGTCGCCATTGTCGACGAGGATCGAATTCGTCGCCTCGGCGCGAATGTCGTCGATGATCGCGGCCGTGCGCGCCAGCCCCATCGTGTCGTTGGGCTTGTCGGCATAATAGTCATAGGGAAAGACATGCACATGCAGATCGGTCGTTTCCATGATGCGCAGATGCGCCTGATTGCCGGAAGCGCGTGCGGAAAACGGATGCATGAGAACCAGCGAACCGGCAGCCGCCGATCCGGCGAGGAAGGAGCGACGGGAAAGCAGGGCGTGCGGTCGGGTCATGGTCATCTCTCTTTCGATCTTTGAAACGGAAACAGCGATCAGTCATGATTGCGCTCTCGTGGCGAGACTTCCAGCAAAAACTCGTGACGCCCGGATGACAGGGCCATGGCACAAACGGCGCTTCACATGTCGCAGCGAGAAAAGCGCCTCAGCCGCCCGCCCCGCAGTCTTGATAAGCGCTGCACGGACAAAGCAGAGGGAGAGAAAAGAGATGAACACTTCTTCCGGCGACCGGGATTACGCGTCACCGCCCTGCTTCATGCATGAGCTGGCAAGCGGCGCACAGGCGGCTGATGCAGACCACTGGCCGGATGTCCGGCGCTGGCGCAAGGCGGCCCGCGAGCGCCTCATCGCCGAGCGTCTTGCCGTCCCGGCGAAATCCCGAAGCGAACTTGCAGAAGACATTGCCAATCAGCTCGACCGTCTCATCGGCGATCCCGCCGGCCGGGTGATCGGCCTCTACTGGCCGTTCCGGGGCGAGCCGGATCTACGCCCATGGCTTGCCCGATGCGCAGCGCGGGGAGCAGAGACCGCGCTCCCCGTCGTCATCGAAAAGGGCGCACCGCTCGTCTTCCGGCCCTACCGGCCCGGCGACACACTTGAACGCGGCGTGTGGAACATTCCCGTTCCCGCAACGCAGGCGGAAATCGCGCCTGATATCGTGGTTTCACCGCTGGTCGGCTTCGACGCCGCGCGCTACCGGCTGGGCTATGGCGGCGGTTTCTACGACCGCACCCTCGCCGCACTGGCGAAGAAACCGCTGGTCGTGGGCATCGGCTATGCCTTCTCGCAATTGCCGACCATCTACCCGCAGCCCCATGACATTGCGATGGATCACATAGTGACTGCCGGCTGACTGCGGGCGAGAAGATTTTGCCGTCAGGCGTCCCCGCCTGACCCCGGATCAGGACATTTCAGGCTTCAGCCCCAGCGCTGTGCGGTCCACCACTTCGCGAAGCGCAAAGGCCGAGTTGATCTTGATGACATGCGGCATGCCCGTCAGCCATTCCTTGTGAACGCGCTCATAGTCCTGCAGATCCCGCGCAGCGACCCGCAGAATGTAGTCATATTCGCCCGCCATCAGATGGCATGACACCACATTCGGGCAGCGCTGCACCGCCGCCTCGAACTCGCTCAACGTGCGTTCGAACTGGCCCGACAAGGAGATATGGACTATCACCGTTACACCATGTCCAAGGGCTGCATTCGAAAGCCGGGCATGGTATCCCTTGACCACGCCGCTCTTCTCCAGATTGTCGAGACGGCGCGAGCAGGCCGATTGCGACAGTCCGACCTTCTCGGCAAGCGCGGAATTGGAGATCCGCCCGTCCTGCTGCAATGCATCCAGAATGGCGATATCAATCCTATCCAGGGCCATTTTTCGAATTTCCTTCTACGAACGCGATATTTCGCGCAAGGAATAGCGAAAATCGCCAGATACTGCAAACGAGTTCGCAAAGACGTTCGGTCTTTTTTGTGGTCTCATCGATTGAGCCAGAAAATTCGCACACATGTTGGAGGAGACAAGGATGCGTGTCGGCTGTCCGAAAGAAATAAAGAATCACGAATATCGCGTCGGCCTTACGCCGGGGTCCGTACGCGAATATGTGGCGCATGGGCACGATGTGCTCGTGGAAACCGGCGCAGGCGCAGGCATCGGCGCCGATGACAACGCCTATCGCGCCGCTGGCGCAACCATCGCCAAAACCGCTGAAGACGTCTTCGCCAAATCCGACATGATCGTGAAGGTCAAGGAACCGCAGCCCCCGGAATGGGTCCAGCTGCGCGAAGACCAGATCCTCTACACCTATCTCCACCTTGCGCCCGATCCGGAGCAGACACGCGGCCTGATCGCATCCGGCGTCACCGCCATCGCCTATGAAACCGTGACCGACGCGCGCGGCGGCCTGCCCCTGCTTGCCCCCATGTCCGAGGTTGCCGGGCGTCTCGCCATTCAGGCCGGCGCAACCGCGCTTCAGAAGGCCAATGGCGGCCGCGGCGTGCTGCTTGGCGGTGTGCCCGGCGTGCTGCCCGGAAAGGTCGCCATCATCGGCGGCGGCGTGGTCGGCCTCAACGCCGCCAAGATGGCCGTCGGCCTCGGCGCGGATGTCACCATCATCGACCGCTCGCTCCCGCGTCTGCGCGAGCTGGACGACATCTTCAATGGCCGCGTCCATACGCGCTACTCCACCGTCGAGGCGCTCGAGGAAGAATGCTTCTCGTCCGACGTCGTGGTCGGCGCAGTGCTCATCCCCGGCGCAGCCGCGCCCAAGCTCGTCAGCCGTGAAATGCTGTCGGGCATGAAACAGGGCGCCGTGCTTGTCGACGTTGCCATCGATCAGGGCGGCTGTTTCGAGACCTCGCACGCCACCACCCATTCCGACCCCACCTATGAGGTGGACGGCATCATTCATTACTGCGTGGCGAACATGCCGGGCGCGGTTCCCGTCACCTCCGCCCATGCACTGAACAATGCCACGCTGCATTACGGGCTCCAGCTTGCCGACAAGGGCCTCAAGGCGCTCGTCGACGATCAGAACCTGCGCAACGGTCTCAACGTCCACAAGGGGCGGATCACCAATCAGGCTGTCGCCGACGCACTGGGCTACGAGATGGCCGAAGCCCGCTCCGTGCTCGCGGCCTGAGCCCGGCAAGACTTTAGCTCGGCAAGACTTTCCTCCTAAACTTGCCCGCCGGAAACGGCGGGCATTTTTTCGTCTGATCCCCAGAACCACACTTCAGGCGCGTTCAATGCGCGCCTGATAACAATTGTACTTTGCCGAGCGCACATGCAGATAAGCGATGTCATCGCGCTGCAGAAGTTCATGCGCCCGGGTGCAGATATGCTGCTGCGGAACAACGTCACCCGTCCCGTAGACGATGCGGTCATCATCTCCGTAGCCGCGCAGAAGCCATTGCGTTCCAGCGCGCAGAAGGTCGGGCATCACATCGCATTCCTGCGCCCGCTCACAGGCTTCCGCACACAGAAAGACCGGTCCCGTCTCGGCATAGGGTTGCAGATCGGGAAACGGCCTGTAGGCGAGGATAAGATAGGGTTTCCCTTCAGGAACGGTGCGCAGGCAATGGCGGCAGGGAACCCCGCGGCCCGTGGAGATTCGCCGTTCCGGCCTCCGCCCATAGGCATCGGGCACACCATTGCGATACGCCCGCGCAACATCGCTGTCCATGGCGACAAATCTGATCAAGCCCATCATTGCTCTCCTTCAAAGGTGTTGGAGAGCAATGTGCCGGGCGAGACCGGGGCTTCCCACCCGATTCCCGCCCAATGCGCCTGTCAGCGCAGGAAATCGTCGATGCGCCGCAGGGTCACACGCCGGTTGCGCCAGTTCTCCTGGCGTGTCGGCACCAGCAGGAACTCCTCGCCATAGCCCACCGTTTCCAGCATGCGCGAGGGCACGCGGAACTCACGCACCAGAACCCGCCTCAGCGAATTGGCCCGGCGCTCCGAAAGCTGCTGATTGTAGGCGAATGACCCGACCGCATCCGTGTGGCCTTCAAGCAGCACAACCGTTCCCGGCCTGCGACGACGCAGGCGATGCAGGGCGTCTGCAATCTCTTCCACCTTCCGGAACTGCGAATAGGGTATCTCGGCTGAATCGAAGCCGAAATTGATGGCCTGAATGTCGATGGATGGCGCGCGCCGGCGCAGCTCCGGTCGCCGCTTCAGCTCCCGCACCGTCACACGGTCCTGCGGGCGCACGCGCTGCGCGGGCGCGGCTTCCAGACTGCGCTGGATGCGAGAGGCCGAAGGCATCTGGGATTGCGCCATGGCAGCGCCCGGCATCAATGCGGCGGCAATGGCCGCTCCCAGCATCTGGCGACGGTTCAGCATGGAGGATTCCTTTCAAAGACATGCGTCATCATTGCGCACATCTTCATCGAACCCCGCTGAATTTGCGATGAACGCCCCGTTGCGAAACGTTCAGCCGCTTCACATCCCGGATCGTCAGGCCTCTCCGGTCTCCACAGGCGTGTCTGCGCGTCCGCCCCACTCGCTCCACGAACCATCATAGAGCCGGTGGTCGGAATGGCCGACCGTTTCGAGCGCCAGCGAGATAACAGCCGCCGTCACACCCGATCCGCAGGAAGTCACCACGGGCCGCGAAAGATCGACGCCCGCCCCTTCGAAAAGCGCGCGCAGCTCGTCCGGCGGCAACAGGCGTCCATCCCGCGAAAGTGCGGAGGCGGGCACATTGCGCGCGCCGGGCATGTGGCCCGAACGCATGCCTGCACGCGGTTCCGGCTCGGCACCGGTAAAGCGGCCTGCCGGACGCGCATCGGCGATCTGCGCCGTCGCATCCTCCACCAGTTGAAGCATCGCCTCAAGGCTCGCCACCCGCTCTTCGTCCAGCTTGGCGTTGAACACCGCCGGAGCCGTCTGGACCGGTTTGTCCGTCAGGGGCCGTCCCTCGGCGCGCCAGCCATCGAGCCCGCCATCCAGCAAAAGCACATTCTTTGCGCCCATCACGCGGAACATCCACCAGACGCGCGGCGCGGAGAAAAGACCAGGCCCGTCATACACGACAATGGTGTCGTCTTCGGAAATCCCCATCGCGCTCACATGGCGCTGGAAGGTCGCGGCATCCGGCAGCGCATGCGGCAGGTCCGTTTCGGGATGCACCACAGCGTCCTGATCGAAGAACACAGCGCCGGGAATGCGCCCCGCCTCATGCTCGACGCGCCCATCCCTGCCATGCGCCGGCAAATACCAGGACGCATCGACGATTGAGAGGCCCGGCGTCTCCAGTCGTTCTTCCAGCCATGACGGCGATACCGTGAAGCGGCTTTTCTCGCTCATTTTCTTCTCTCAGTCTCAGTTTGCTGGAAGTGGTCCGAAGCGCAGGCGGAAACGACGGTTTTCGCGCCCTTTCTTCTCGATCTTGCCGATATGGATTTCGCCCACTTCCGACGTGCGGGCCACATGCGTGCCGCCACAGGGCTGGCTGTCGACCGACGCCTCGTCGCCAATGCACACGAGCCGGATGCGCCCTGCCCCCTGCGGCGGACGCACATTCTTCGACTTCACCAGCTCCGGATTGGCTGCAAGCTCCTCCTCGCTGATCCAGCGGGTGAAAACCGGATGATCTCCGTTCACCAGCTCCATCAGGCGGGCGGTCACGTCTTCCTTGGTGACGCTCGCATCGGGTAAATCGAAATCGACGCGCGAATCCGTCTCGCTCACCGATGCCCCGGTGATCGGGAAAGGGCAGACCACACTCAGAAGATGACAGGCCGTGTGCATGCGCATCAGCCGGAACCGCCGGTCCCAGTCAATGGCGAGCTGCAGCGTCTCGCCCACTTCCGGCAGGGCCTGTTCGGCGGCCGGCACGTGAATGATCTCGTCCTTGGTCTCGCCCGTCACCGTCGCCGCCACATGAATCAGCGATCCATCCTCGCGCGTGAACCTGCCGGTGTCGCCCGGCTGCCCGCCGGACGTGGCGTAAAACATCGTCCGGTCGAGCAGAATGCCCCCACGGTCATTGATGCCCACCACCCGCGCTGCGCCATCGCGCAGATAGGCGTCTTCGCGGAAAAGCGTCTCGGTCGGCGCCATCACGCGACCTCCTCGAAAGGAATGTCGATTTCCGGCGCGCCTTCCATCCAGCCGGGCGCAGGCAGTCCCTTTTCACGCAGGAACGCGGGATTGAAGAGCTTCGACTGGTAGCGCGTGCCATGGTCGCAGAGCACCGTCACGATGCGGTGTCCCGGCCCCAGTTCGCGCGCCAGACGCATTGCGCCCGCAATGTTGATGCCGGTCGAGCCGCCAAGGCAAAGCCCCTCCTCCTGCACCAGATCGAAGACGATGGGCAGCGCCTCTTCATCGGGAACCTGAAACGAGAAATCGGGCGTGAACCCTTCAAGATTGGCGGTGATGCGTCCCTGCCCGATGCCCTCCGTGATGGAGGTGCCTTCGGACTTCAGCTCACCCTGCGTGTAATAGCTGTAGAGCGCGGCCCCCATCGGGTCGGCAAGCGCCACTTTCACGTCCCGGTTCCGGCCGCGCAGGCCATCGGCCACGCCGGCCAGCGTCCCGCCGGTTCCAACGGCAGAGACAAAGCCATCCACCTTGCCGCCGGTCTGCTCCCAGATCTCGGCAGCCGTCGTGTGGATGTGGCCATCGCGGTTCGCCACATTGTCGAACTGGTTCGCCCAGATCGCGCCGTTCGGCTCGGTCCTGGCAAGCTGCGCTGCAAGCCGGCCCGAAACCTTCACATAGTTGTTCGGGTTCTTGTAGGGCACCGCCGGAACCTCGATCAGTTCCGCGCCAAGCACCCGCAGCGCATCCTTCTTTTCCTGGCTCTGCGTGTCGGGGATCACGATCACGGTGCGATAGCCAAGCGCCTTGGCAACCAGCGTCAGCCCGATGCCGGTGTTGCCGGCCGTGCCCTCCACGATCACGCCGCCCGGCTTCAGAAGCCCGCGCTTTTCCGCGTCGCGAATGATGAACAGTCCGGCCCGGTCCTTCACCGACTGGCCCGGGTTCATGAACTCGGCCTTGCCGTAAATCTCGCAGCCCGTCTCCTCCGAGGCCCGCTTAAGGCGGATCAGCGGCGTGTTTCCGATGGCGTCCACAACCGAGTGCTTCATGTCGTCCTCTTTGAATTTTTGCGGAGGTTAAGAAGCCCGTTCCTGCCTTGCAAGGAGGGATTTTTTACAAGACGCCGAAAGCACGCAAAGCTATCGCGTTTTGTAATTGCTTCACGAACGAACAAATTCCGACAATAAGTTGAGGTTTTTCAGCGATTTCTAGCCCTGATACGCTTTTCAATCCATCACCCGCCCGTTAAGTCTTGCCTGCGAGAAAGAGGGGATGGGATGGCGCTTTATCGGGCCAGTCCAAATGATGGCATTGCGTGGGTCACCGGTGCGAGCACCGGGATCGGCCGTGCGCTTGCGATTCATCTTGCCCGCAATGGCTACACGGTCGCCGCCACGGCGCGCGCCGAAGACGGCCTCGCTTCCATCACCGACGAGGTGGAAAACCTGAAAGGCCGCATCTTCGTCTTTCCGTGCGATGTGATGGACGAAGCCGGCATGGAGCGCACCGTCGCCAATATCGAGAAGTCTCTCGGCCCCATCGTGCTCGCCGTCTTCAACGCCGGCACCTATCTGCCGGTTCGCGGCGACCGGCTGGAGACGACCAATTTCGTCCGCAGCTACCAGATCAATGTTTTTGGCACGCTGAACGGGCTCGTTCCCCTGTCGGACCGCATGCGCGACCGTGGTTTCGGGCAGATCGTGGTGATGGGATCGGTCACGTCCTTCTTCGGCATGCCGTCTGCCTCGGCCTATGGCTCCACCAAGGCCGCCCTCAACAATCTCATTGAGGGGCTGCGCTTCGATTTCGAGAAGCTGAACATCCGCACGCAGATCATCAATCCGGGCTTTGTCGCCACGCCACTCACCGACAAGACCAGCTTTTCGATGCCGGCGCTTCTCACCGCGCCGGATGCCGCGCGCCGCATCGCCAATGGCATCAGCCGGGGCGGCTACGAAATCACCTTCCCCAAGCGGCTTGTCTGGCCGCTGAAATTTCTGCGCATGTTCCCCAAGCCCGTGGTCTTCTTCGTCATGTACCGCCTGACAGGCTGGAACAAGCGCCCGCTCGGCCCCCGCAAAAAGCGCAGCAGGGCCGCCGGCTGATCCGGGTCAGGTCCGCGCCCGCTCCACTTCCGGCGGCGCATCCCTGCATGCCAGATAGATCGCCAGCGAAAGCGCAATCAGCACCGCATAAAAGATGAACAGCGTCTGGTAGGCCGCCACCGGGTCACCCGGCACGACCGATGCCGCCACAACGCCACCGGTCAAAAACTGCATCACGCCCGCGCCGCCGACGGAGAAGAAGTTGAGCAGCGTCACGCCGCGCCCCGTCAGATGGGCCGGCACAAAGGCCCGCCCATGCGCCATCAGAAGGCCATAGCTCGCGCCACACACGCCGATCACCACGAACACGACCGTCGTGATGAAGATCGTCGAAACCGGCATGAAGGCAAGCAGCACGATTGCCATGAGCCCGATCAGATTACCCCCGACCGCAACCCATTTCCGGGTTTTGAAGAACACATCCAGCGGCCCGTAGACGAAACTGCCCGCCGACATGGCAAGCGCCATGAACAGCGTCACCTGACCGATCAAGAGCGCATCGGCGTTGTAGACATCGGCCAGATAGGGCCCGGCCCAGAGCCCGCGTATGCCGGCCGCCGGCGCATAGTTGAGCGCAGTCAGCGGCAGGATCGGCCACAGGACGCGCAGCTTCAAAAGCTCCGCATAACCACGAAATCCAAAGCCCGCTTCACGCGCAGCCTGTGTGTCGGTCTCCGGATCGCGCACCAGAAACTGGATGGCGATGCCGGTCAGAATGGTGAAGCCCCCCAGCCCCGCCATCACACCGCGCCAGCCAAAGGCTTCAGCGGCAGCGGCCATCGGCGCAGACCCCACCACATTGCCCATCGTGCCAAATGCGATCAGCCAGGAGATCAGAATGGTCAGGCGCGCCGGCGAGAAGGTTTTTGCGAAAATGAAAACGGAGGCCATCAGCACGGCGGAGCAGCCAGCGCCGTTGAGCACCATGGCGAAAATGATTGCCCACGGCCCCGGCGCCATTGCGAAGAGCAGCGCGCCACCGCCGCCGCAAACCGCCAGCAAAAACGCCGCCGTGCGGCGCGGGCCGTAACGGTCGAGCGAAACGCCGACCACGAATTGCATGAGCGCGAAAGACACAAACCATGCGCCCGACGCCATGGAAAGCTGGGCTTTGGTGGCGCCCAGCTCGCTGGTCAGTGCAGGTGTGAGAACGGCCAGAAACGACCGGTAGAATTGCGACAGGACGTATCCTATCGCCAATGCCGCAAGACCGGCCATGCTTTCGCTGCTCCCTCCTCCGTCTGGCTAAACCGCCAGATGTTTCTGGCCTAGCCGAACGATGCCGGAGGGACAATTGGGCCAGACCGGCCTATCGGCCGATCAGCCCTTTTGAAGAAGCCCGAATGCCGGGCTTATGCCGCGTGCGCGCCGGGGCGTTTGCCGCGGGTGCGGCGACGGCGACGGACCGGCTTGTCGCCTTCGGACTGACGCTGCTCGCCCTGCTGCGCCTGCGGCTTCGCACCGTGACGCGGCTTTGGCTTCCGGTTGTCGCCGGCCTTGGCAGGCTTCTGCGCATTGCGGCGCTCACCGCCATTGTTGGCAGGCGCGGGGCGCGGTGCGGGGTCGGGCTCCGACGTGTGGTCCGCCACCAGCGGAAGGCGCATGCGGATGATCTTCTCCACGGCCTTCAGCTTGTCAGCCTCAGCCGGATCACACAGCGTGACCGCCTCGCCGGATGCGCCGTTGCGGCCGGTGCGGCCAATGCGGTGCACATAGCTTTCCGGCTGGTCGGGAAGGTCGAAATTCACCACATGGCTGATGCCCGGAACGTCGATGCCGCGCGCGGCAATGTCGGTCGCCACGAGAATGCGCACCGATCCGTCACGGAAACCGTTCAGCGCACGCTGGCGCGCATTCTGCGACTTGTTGCCGTGGATCACCGCCGCCTCGAAGCCGTCACGGCCGAGATCGCGGGTCACGCGGTCCGCGCCATGCTTGGTGCGGGCGAAGATGATCACCGAGCGCATGGCTTCGTCGGCCAGCATGTCGGAGAGGATTTTGCGCTTTTGCTTGGTGCGCGCCATCACCAGCCGCTGGGTGATCTCGCCTGCCGTGGTGGATTCCTTGGCGATCTCCACCCGCAGCGGATTGTTGAGCAGGCTTTCGGAGAGCTTTTCCACTTCCTTGGGCATGGTGGCGGAGAAAAGCGCCGTCTGCCGTTCGGAATGCGTGGCGCGCGCAATGCGGCGCACATCGTTGATGAAGCCCATATCCAGCATGCGGTCGGCTTCGTCCAGAACCAGCCAGCGCGTTTCCGACAGCGAAAGCTCGCCCGAACGCACGATGTCGGTCAGACGGCCCGGCGTCGCCACCAGAACGTCGACACCCTGTGCGAGACGACGAACCTGGCTGTTGCGCGAAACACCGCCCAGCACCAGCGCCGTGGAGAGATGGGCGTGGCGGGAGAGTTCACGCACCACATCATCGATCTGAACGGCCAGTTCGCGCGTCGGGCACAGGATCAGCGCCCGCGCCGTCTTCGGCTTGCGCTTGGTGCCAAGCGCGATGATCTGCGAGAGGATCGGCAGCGAAAAGGCTGCCGTCTTGCCCGAGCCCGTCTGGGCAATGCCCAAAACGTCGCGTTTCTCGAGCATGGCCGGAATGGCCTTTTCCTGAATTGGCTTGGGCGTTACGAACCCCACCCCTTCGGCCGCCTTCAACAGGTTGCCGGAAATTCCAAGATCAGCGAAACCGATCTGTTTCGCATTGTTGTCATTGGTCACTATGCAATCTTTCCTATGCCGGCGTCCGATGACGCCGCAATGATACGTGGCAGGGCGCAACCTGCCGAATAAATGTTTGAATGAACGACGTGACGAGGGGTGTCTCACCCACACGGCTGCGCTGTCGCGCCGGCTTTGCCGGCTTGAGCCTCACCCTTGGGTAAAGGCTTCAGACGCAACCAGTCTTTGAAGAAAGCCAGCATAACCAGCCCATGCGTCTGCGCGTCATATGGGGCATTGGCGGCAAAAGTGCAAACGCTATTTTGTGCACCGCAGTATCTCACTCGTCTCTGGCAAGTTTCGCCAGCGCCAGCATACTCCGCCAGTTGCGCCCCGTCATCGACAGTTTCAGCGTCGGCTCCATTTTCGGCACGAAGCGCGACTGCCCCATGCCGTCGGGCGTGTGGAGATAGAGCGTGCGCCCGCTGACGCGAACCTCTTCCGTGCCGGTGATCTTCGCCTGAAGCGTTGCCACATCCGCTGCCGCCGGCTCCCGCTCCAATGCATAGACATGCACCCTGGTCGGCTCGTCAGCAGCCTGCGGAAACGGATTTCCGGCAATCATCGCATCCCAGTCGTTTAGACTGCGCACCATGATCGCCTTGTCGAATCCCATCTTCGCACGCACCAGATCGGCCACCTTTGCCCGCACCGCCTCTTCCCCGGACGGGGCGGTCAAAACCGCATTGCCGCTATTGATGTAGGTCGCCACATCCTGAAAGCCGCCCTCGCCCAGCACCGCGCGCAGCTCCTTCACGGGAAGCTGCGTCGCGCCGCCAACGCCGCGAAAGAGAACGATGTATCGGGTTGCGGCCATGTTGCGTCCTCAGATGATCAGCCCGGCAATCGTGTCATTGTTGGTGATGTCCTGATAGGCCCAGCCTGCCCCGTCGAAACGTTCGGTCAGAACGTCGAAATTATCCCGGTTCTTGGTCTCGATCCCGATCAGGACAGAGCCGAAATTGCGCGCCGACTTCTTCAGATACTCAAAGCGCGTGATGTCATCCTCCGGCCCCAGAAGGTCGAGGAAGTCACGCAGCGCGCCCGGGCGCTGCGGAAAGCGGAAGATGAAATACTTCTTCAGTTCCTCGTAACGCAGCGCCCGCTCCTTCACATCCGGAAGGCGCTCGAAATCGAAGTTGCCACCCGACACAACGGCGATCACCGTGCGCCCTTTGAGAACCTCCGGCGAGAAGTCCTTCAGCGTGTCAATCGCCAGCGCGCCCGCCGGCTCCAGCACCACACCCTCGATGTTCAGCATCTCGATCATGGTCGCGCAGAGCCGGTTCTCCGGCACCAGATGCACGGCCTCCGCATCGAATGTCTTCAGATGCGAGAACGGGGTTGCGCCGATCTCGGCCACCGCCGCGCCATCGACGAAATTGTCCACCCGGTCGAGCCGCACCGGCCGGTCCTGAACCAGCGCCTGCTGCAGGCTGGCCGCCCCTTCGGGCTCCGCAAAGGCGAAAGCGCCCGCCTGTCCCGCAGTCCTCAGATAACGCGTCACACCGGACGCAAGTCCGCCACCGCCCACGGGCAGAATGACGAGGCTGTCATCCATCCGCACGCCGTCAAACGCCTTGATCTGCTCGGCGATCTCGCGGCCAACCGTCGCCTGCCCCTCGATGATGTCGGGATGATCGAAAGGCGGCACCATCGCGCCGCCGCTCTCCTCGGCAAAATCCAGCGCCGCGCGAAGGCAGTCGTCAAAGAAATCGCCGATCAGGCGGATTTCCACGAACTCGCCGCCGAAGATGCGGGTCTTGTCGATCTTCTGCTGCGGCGTCGTCACCGGCATGAAGACCACGCCCTTGCAGCCAAAATGCCGGCAGACATAGGCAAAGCCCTGCGCGTGATTGCCTGCCGATGCGCAAACGAAGGTGCGCTCCGGCCCGCCCTCGGCCATCGCCTTGCGGAAGAAGTTGAAAGCACCGCGGATCTTGTAGGAACGGACCGGCGTCAGATCCTCGCGCTTCAAGAAAACCCGCGCCCCGGTCTTCTTCGACAGATAGTCGTTCTCCTGAAGCGGCGTTGCAGCAAACAGTGACCGCAGGGCCTCTTCAGCCTCCGCGACAGCCTCAACGAAGTCGGTCTCGTTCGTTCCTGCACTCATGCGTCTCTTGCCTATCCAGTCCGTGTGTCCTACGGGCTATTGCATATCAGGGCGCGTGACGCCACTCTCGCGCCAGGGAGGGGACCGTTTCCCGGATACAGACGCTTATACCGAGCAGCCTGAGGTTCACCACTTGCAGTATCTCGCCGTCCGCGCCGCGCTCCACATTGCGGCGGTTTTTGCCATCTATCTCGCGGCTGCCATGCTCATACCGGCGGCGGTCGATCTTTATTACGGCAATGACGACTGGCGTGTCTTCGCCTTCTCCGCGCTGTTCACCGGCGGGCTCGCCATCGGCGTTTCGCTCGCCACCCAGGGCCGCCCGCCCGTCATTTCCTCCCGTTTCGGCTTTCTGGTCGTCAACCTTCTGTGGATGACCGCCTGCATCGTGGGCGCCGTACCCCTGCTCGCCTCTTCGGTGGAATTCAGCGTCACCGACGCCTTCTTCGAATCCGTCTCGGGCGTCACCGCAACCGGCGCAACCGTCATTGTCGGCCTGGATGGCATGCCGCCGGGCCTTCTCCTGTGGCGCTCCATCCTGCAGTGGATCGGCGGCCTCGGCGTGATCGCGCTCGGCCTGTTCGTCCTGCCCTTCCTGAATGTCGGTGGCGTTTCCTATTTCCGCATCGAATCCTCGGACATCGCAGACCGCCCCTTCGACCGGTTCTCCACTTTCGGGCTCGGCCTGGTCAGCATCTATGCGCTTTTGACGCTCGCCTGCACCATCGCCTATGCGGCAGCCGGCATGCGCGCCTTCGACGCCGTCAATCACGCGCTCACCACCATCGCCACTGCCGGCTTCTCCACCCATGACTCCTCCATGGGCTTCTATGCCGACAACCCAGCCATCCTGTGGATCAGCACCTTCTTCATGTTCGTGGCGGCGCTGCCCTTCTCCATCCTCATTCTGTTTGCCCTGCGCGGCAGGCTCGATGCGCTTCGTGATCCGCAGATCCGTGTCTTTGCCGGATATGTGGTCGTGTTCGTGCTGGCGGTGGCCATCTATCTGCGCATCGTCCACGACCACACTTTCTTCGCCGCACTCACCCATTCGGCGTTCAACTTCGTGTCGATCATCACGACCACCGGCTATGCCAGCTCGGATTATTCACAGTGGGGCGCGTTCGCAGTCGCGGCCGCCTTCGTCGCCATGTTTCTCGGCGGCTGTTCCGGCTCCACGACAGGCGGCATCAAGGCCTATCGCTTCCTGATCCTGTTCAAGCTGATGGCCAATGGTCTGCGCCGCTTCGTCTATCCAAACACCGTCGTCACCGTGCGCTATGGCGACCGCACAGTGGATGACGACCTGCAGCGCGCGGTTGTTCTCTATATTTCGGCCTTCTTCGTCATCTGGGCCGTCATCATTCTCATTCTCGCGGCCACCGGGCTCGATTTCGTCACCGCCATCTCCGCCGCCCTCACCGGCCTCACCAATGTCGGCCCCGGTCTCGGCCAGGTGGTCGGCCCCGCCGGAAGCTTTGCGCCCCTGCCGGATCTGGCCAAATGGGTCGTCGCTTTCGCAATGCTCATGGGACGGCTCGAGATTCTCGCCGTGCTCGTCATCTTTGCACCGGTTTTCTGGGAAAAGTGACCTCCACAAGACGTCGCTTTCCCGCTAAGGATGAGCGACGTCGAACCTTCCGATCCTCAGGGCAAGCAAAGACTGTATCCAATGCCGTTTCGAAAGCTTCAACGCCCGTTCGCGTTTTTGTTCATCCTGATGGTGGTCATGGGCTGCGCCAACCAGAAGCCCTCCCGACTGATCGCGCAGACCATGGCGCCAGCACGCACCGATCAGATCGAAGCCACGCACGAGATTTTCATCGCCACCAACCGCGCTGCCGCCGAGGAACCGGGTGAACTCTTCTCCGGTCGCCGCCTTGCGCACCAGGGCGCGCCCAAGGCAGCCTTCGCGCATGTCGACGTGTCCATCCCCAAGGTGCACGAAACCGGCAAGCTGGAGCTTTCGCCCAATCCCGATGTGGCCGATCCGGCGCGTTATTTCACGGCGCAAAAGGCGGTCCTCTATCCGGATGCCAGCGATTTCGAGGCGGCCCTGAAGAAAAGTATCGCCACCCATGACGGTCGCGCTCTCGTCTTCATCCACGGCTACAACACCGGCTTCGACGACGCGGTCTATCGCGCAGCCCAGATCTTCAACGATGCCGATTACAGCGGCACGCCGATCATGTTTTCCTGGCCATCCGCAGGCCGCATGCTCGATTATGTCTACGATCAGAACAGCGCCACCACCGCCCGCGATGCGCTGGAAGAAACGCTCCGCCTGGTGGTTCGCGCCGGCGCAAAACGCATCGATATCGTTGCCCATTCCATGGGTAGCTGGGTCACGATGGAAGCCCTGCGCCAGCTCGCCATTTCCGGTGACCGGGATCTGGGCGGACGTCTCGCCGACGTGGTTCTCGCCTCTCCCGATCTCGACATCGATGTCTTCAAATCTCAGATGCGTCGCTATGGCGTGCCGAAAAAGACCTTCCTCATCCTGACATCGCAGAACGACCGCGCTCTTACACTGTCCGGTTTCATCGCCGGCAATCAGCCCCGGCTAGGCGACTACAGCGACGCCAAGGAGCTGACCAATCTCGGCGTAGTCGTGGTCGATGTGACCAAAGTGTCTTCAGGCGACTGGCTCAACCACACCAAATTTGCCGAAAACCCGATCCTTGTCCGCCTTCTGGGCGAGCGCCTTTCCAGCGAAGGCAATCTGAACGCCAGAGATCACGACGCCGTTGCCGGCAAACTGGAAACGCTGGTGCGCGGTCTCGGCCAGACGGTCGGCACTGCCGCCGATATCGTCATCACCACACCGCTCACGGTCATCGATCTGGCCACAGGTCCGGCCCGGCGTTAAGAACGAACACGGAAGCGCGTAAAATCAAGAGATTAGACGCGCTTCCAGACTCAAGACGAGAAGCATTTGAAGGGCATTCATCGAGAAATGACGCGCCCTTTAAAGGAACAGATCGACCTTCTGGAAGCTCGTCACGTCGATGATGCCGGTATCGGAGATCCTGAGTTCCGGGATCACCACCAGCGCCAGAAGCGAGTGCTGCATATAGGCGTTGTTCAACGTGCAGCCCATGTCGCGCATGGCGTCGGTCAGCTTCGCCGCCTTCTGCGCCACCACTTCCGCCCGCTCATCCGACATCAGCCCGGCAATCGGCATCTCCACCAGCGCCAGCTCGCGCCCCTTCGAGAACAGCACGACGCCGCCGCCCACTTCGCCAAGACGGTTGGCCGCTTTGGCCATGTCATCCTTGTTGGTGCCGACCACGATCATGTGGTGTGAATCATGCGCCACCGTCGAGGCCATGGCGCAGTCCTGCATGTAGCCGAAGCCCGAAACGAAACCGTTCGTCACATTGCCCGTGCCGCGATGCCGCTCAACCAGCGCGATCTGACAGACATCATTGCGCCGGTCCATGGCGACGATGCCATCCTCGACGCCAAGCTCTGCCTCCAGCGCCCGCGTCGGCGCCTGGTTCTCGATCACGCCGATCACCCGCGCCCGCACATGGTTTGCGCCCTCGGGCGCAGCAATGTCGAAATCCTGCGCCGCAAGGCTTTTGCCAAGCCGCACCGTGTTCTTGGCCTTTGCCGGATAATCATAGGCCGGAATGTCCGCTTCCAGCCGCCCTCCCCGCGCCAGCCTCACGCCCCGCGCGAAGACGTCATCGATCACGAGTTCCGCCAGATCCGAAACGATCAGGAAATCCGCCCGCCGTCCGGGCGCGATGGAACCCAGCTCCCGCTCCAGCCGGAAATGCTCTGCCGTGTTGATCGTCGCCATCTGGATCGCCGTCACCGGCTTCAGCCCCTGCGCGATGGCGTGGCGCACCACGCGGTCCATATGGCCGTCATTCACCAGCGTTCCCGAATGGCTGTCATCGGTGCACAGAATGAAATTGCGCGGATCGAGCCCCTGCTCCGTCACCGCCTTGATCTGGCTTGCCACGTCATACCAGGCAGAGCCCAGCCGCAGCATGGCCTTCATGCCCTGACGCACCCGCGCAATCGCGTCCTCGGCGCGCGTGCCCTCATGGTCGTCTTCCGGCCCGCCGGCCACATAGCCATGGAACGGCAGTCCCAGATCGGGCGAGGCATAATGTCCGCCCACGGTCTTGCCCGCCGCCACGGTGGCCGCAATCGCGCCCGTCATGGTGGCGTCATTGGCCGCAACGCCCGGAAAATTCATCACCTCGCCAAGCCCGATAATGTTCGGCCAGCCCATCGCCTCGGCCACGTCTTCGGCGGAAAGTTCGGCCCCGGCATTCTCCAGACCCGGCGCGGAAGGCACGCAGGAGGGCATCTGCACGAACACGTTGATCGCCTGCGCCATCGCCTCGTCATGCATCAGCCGCACGCCATCAAGGCCCAGCACATTGGCGATCTCATGGGGATCGATGAACATGGAAGTGGTGCCATGCGGGATCACGGCGCGGCAGAATTCAGTCACAGTCACCATGCCGCTTTCCACATGCATGTGCGCGTCGCACAGGCCCGGCACCAGATAGCGCCCCATCGCGTCGACCACCTTGGTCTTCTCACCGATGGCGTGGCTCGCGTCCGGCCCGCAATAGGCAAAGCGGCCTGCAACAATGGCAATGTCGGTCGCGGGGATCACCTCGCCCGAATGCACATTCACCCAGCGGCCATTGCGCACCACAAGATCCGCCTTCTGGCGCCCCATGGCCACATCCACCAGCTGCGGCGCGACCGCCTGCCAGGGTTTGAGATCGGTGGAAGGCACAGGCTTGGTGTCGGGCATGGATATCCTCCTGATGGAGAGCGCACTTTCGCAAACCCGCGCCGCGCGCGCCAGCCCTCACGTCAAACAGTCAGCGGAAAGAATGGGAATTGCGTCACCGGGACCGTCATATGCCCATGGGGACGGTCTCGCACTCGCCGAGCCCCTAACGCGCAATGGCGTCCCAGGCGGCAATGGCGCTGTCCACCACCCGCTCCAGCGCGGCGCATGAGGCCCCGTCGCGCGCCTGGATCGAAAGCCCGTGCAGGACCGTCACATAGAAAGCCGCAACCCGCGCCGGATCGGCGCTCTCGGGCACGTCGCCATCGCTGATCCCGCGCTCCACACGGCGGCGAAAACAGGCCTCGTTTTCACGGCGGTTTTCGGTCAGAAAGCGGCACACGGGGCTGTTTTCCGGTGCGCCGGCCAGCGCCGCCGTCACCACCATGCAGCCGCGGGGATTGTCAGGGGCGGTGTAGCAGCGGGCATTCACACGCAGCGCCCGTTCGATCGATCCGCGCGCCGTATCGCCTTTCTCCAGCGCCTCGCTCACCGGTGCGCTCTGTTCGCGCCCATACAGCTCGATCGCTTCACGAAACAGCGTTTCCTTGCAACCGAACGCCGCATAAAGGCTGGGCTTGTTGATGCCCATGGCCTGCGACAGCTCGTTCATCGAAGCGCCCTCATAGCCGCACGACCAGAACACCCGCATCGCCTGATGCAGTGCTTCGTTCCTGTCAAATGCTCTGGGCCTGCCGCGTCCCGCCATCTCGAATACCTTTTGTACCAAGCCGTAAATAATTACGTCCGCTCGATATCTCAAGGCATGAGTCTGTTTCGACAGCCCGGCGCCTTGCATCTCGTCGGCGCACGGGGCCGGATCATGACGCAGAAAACAGGCGCATTGCATGCAATCCCAGCGCTGAAGCGCAGGTGGTCATCTGCGCTTTCGAACAAGGCTCACAATTGCCTTTGCCAGCAGCATTGAAGAGAAAAACAGCACGAGCTGAGACGCGTTCATCCCGAGGACGTAATCATTTCCCGTAATCGTTGCTACAGCTGAAGTTATCACAATAAGCGCAACCAAAATGATGTCGTGCACAGATCGGACTCCGGGTTTTCATGAAGCGCACATGCCCCGACCGAAGCCTTTCCATCTACGTTCACGAAAGTGATTTCGTATAATTTATTAAATAAAAACAACACCATAAATGGATTTTGACCTCTGCTCCGCAGGATTGTCAATGATCCATCCGGGTTCCATCCGGTCCCCGCGCATTTCGCGTTGATGGCAAGGCGAGACCACCGCACGCCATCACCCCGCCTGCCCGGCGGCAGCTCGCCCCGCAGCGCCGGCGCCCCGCCGCAACAGGATCACAATGGCGGCAATCACCATCACGCTGCCCGGCAGCCAGTGCCAGCCGATCAGGCCGGGCCGGGTCACGAACAGAACCAGCATGGAAACGAATGGCACCAGATAGCTGTAGGCGGTCACCGCGCCCGGCGTCAGAACACCCGTGCCACGCTGCATGAGCCAGAAGGTCACGCCGCTCGAAAACACGCCCAGATAGGCAACCAGCAGGAAATCGCCGATCTGCATCCGCGTGAGCCCGTCAACCGGCTCCAGAACGAGCCCCGCCGCCGCAATCAGAACCCCGCCGCCGGCAAGGCTCCAGAAGGTGCGCGCCGCCGCATCGCTCGACAGCATGTTGCGCGCCATCCCCCATTTGGAAAGCACGGGATAAAGCGCAGACGCGATGCAGCCGACGAAGAACAGCGCCTCGTTCCAGCCGAACTGCAACTGCGCGAGATCGCCACCCGTCTGCGCCATGGCAAGCGCCAGCGCCCCGAACGCGCCAAGTGCGAGAATGGCCAGAAGCCCGCCTGCCCTCGGCTCCACGCCAAGCACGCGCCCCAGCCCGTAGGCGATGAGCGGCATGGTCACGAACAGCGCCGACATGGAAAGCGCCGTCACCCGGTGCGCAGCCCAGAACATGATGCCGAAGAACCCCGCCAGACAAAGCCCCATCACCGCATAGAGCAGAAGGGCTGAAAGCCCCGGCCGCCAGTCCTCGCGCGCCCGCACCATCGGAGCCATGGCCAGCGCCGCAATGGCAAAGCGCAGCGCCGTCAGAAGCAGCGGCGGAAGACCATCGGACAAAAGCCCCACCGCCGGAAAGGAAGCCCCCACGATCAGCGCCCATAAAAGCATGCCCAGATGGGCCTGCACCGCGCTCTTTTCCCCGTCAGCCCTGTCAGCCCTGTCAACCATGCCAGCCATCGGTGATCCGCCTTCCACATTTCCTGCAAGCCCTGAACATGAAACCAAAGCTAGTTCATTGCGAATCGATTGATAATGTGCGACTTCGCTCAATAACCATTCACTCAGAGCGTTGAATAATGGACCGTTTCACCGCCCTGAACGTGTTCCGCACGGTCGTTGAGCTGGGCAGTTTCGCCGGGGCAGCCCGGCGGCTTCGCCTTTCGCCCGCCGCCGTCAGCAAGAACATCCGCGAGCTCGAAGCGCATCTCGCCGTCCGCCTCATCAACCGCACCACGCGCCGCATGAGCCTGACAGAAGCGGGCGCGCTCTACCACAGGCGCATCGCCGGCATTCTCGATGATCTGGAAGACGCCGACGCCACGCTCGGGCCGCTTCAGCAGGAGCCGCGCGGCCTGCTGCGCGTCAGCGCTCCCATGGCCACCAGCCTCGTCGCCCTTTCCCCGGCAATCCCGCAGTTTCTGGAACGCTACCCGGAAATCACGCTCGACCTCAGGCTGGATGACCGCCGCGTCAACATCGTCGAAGACGGGTTCGACCTCGCCATACGCGGCAGCGACCGGCTGGAAAACTCCAGCCTGATTGCCAAAAAGCTGCTGGTTCTCGATCACGTCCTGTGCTGCGCGCCGGCCTATCTCGAGCGCGCCGGGCCGCTTGAAACGCCCGAAGACCTGCGCCGCCACGAATGCGTGCAGTTCAGCCTGTCCGGCCATGCCGACGAATGGACCTTTCACAGGGCGGGCCGCAGTGTCACCGTGCCGGTCAACGGGCGCTACAAGGTCACGTCCAGCCTCGCCGTACGCGATGCGCTGCTTTCGGGCTTTGGCGTCAGCATGACCCCGCGTCTCTATGTACGCGAGCATCTTGCCACCGGCGCGCTTGTCCCCCTTATCCCGGACTGGACGCCCATGGACACCACGCTTTACGCGATTTACCCCTCCGCCCGGCATGTGCAGGCCAAGGTGCGCGTCTTTCTGGATTTCCTCGTCGAAACGCTCAGTCCACAGGCGCATTGACGCGCACCGGGCCACAAGCCCGCCATCCTCTGCACCCGGCCCGCAAACCTGTTAAGAGGAAACAACCTTCCGATTCCCCTGACAGGCCTGCCGTGACCGCCGATCCCACGCATATCCTCAAGACCGTCTATGGATACGAGGCCTTTCGCGGCCGCCAGGCCGAGATCGTCGAACACGTCATTGCCGGCAACAATGCCTTCGTGCTCATGCCCACCGGCGGCGGCAAGTCGCTGTGCTACCAGATCCCCGCGCTCTGCCGGCCAGGCCTCGGCCTCATCATTTCGCCGCTCATCGCCCTCATGGCCGATCAGGTGGCGGCGCTGAAACAGGCTGGTGTCCGCGCAGCCGCGCTCAACTCCAACCTGCCGCTCGAAGCCCGTCAGGCCATCTGGCGCGCCATGGGCGACGGCTCGCTCGACATGCTCTATGTGTCGCCGGAAACCCTGCTGCGCCCCGCCGTGCTCGACCGGCTGAAGCAGGTAAACCTCTCGCTCATCGCCATTGACGAGGCACACTGTCTCTCGCAATGGGGACACGATTTCCGCCCCCATTACCGCCAGCTCGACGCGCTGGTCGAAGAGTTTCCCAACACGCCGCGCATGGCGCTGACCGCCACCGCCGACGCCCCCACCCGCGCCGAGATCATCGCGCATCTGGGCATTGATGAGCGCGACAGCTTCGTTGCCGGGTTCGACCGCCCGAACATCCGCTACGCCATCGAAGAAAAGGACAGCCCGCGCCGCCAGCTCGCGCGCTTTCTGGAAAAGCACAGGGATGAGAGCGGCATCGTCTATTGCCTCTCCAAGCGCAAGACCGACGAGACCGCCGAATGGCTCCGGTCGGAAGGCTACAACGCGCTTGCCTATCATGCTGGCATGGACCGCGAGGCGCGCGAGGCAAACCAGACCCGCTTCCAGCGCGAGGAAGCGGTGGTCATGGTCGCCACCATCGCCTTCGGTATGGGCATCGACAAGCCGGATGTGCGCTTTGTCGCGCATCTGGATCTGCCCGGCAGCATCGAGGCCTATTATCAGGAGACCGGCCGCGCCGGCCGCGACGGCCTGCCGTCGGAAGCCATGATGCTCTACGGTTTCGATGACATTGCGCTGCGCCGCCGTTTCATCGAGGAATCGGACGCATCCGACCAGCGCAAACGCATGGAGATGCAGAAGCTCGACGCGCTTCTCGGCCTTGCCGAAACCGCCCAGTGCCGCCGTCAGGTCCTGCTCAACTATTTCGGCGACCATTGCGAGCCCTGCGGCAATTGCGACACCTGCGCAAATCCGCCCGAACGTTTCGATGGCTCCATCGCAGTGCAGAAGGCGCTTTCCTGCATCTACCGCACGGGCGAGCGTTTTGGTCAGGCCTACATCGTCTCCGTGCTTCTGGGGGCCGAAGACGAGCGCATCGCCCGCTTTGGCCACGACCAGATTTCCACCTATGGCATCGGCAAGGAATACGATCAGCGCGTCTGGCGCTCGGTCCTGCGCCAGATGGTGGCGCACGGCCTCGTGGATGTGGATTTCAGCGGCCATGGCGGCCTGTCCATCTCCGAGCGCGGCGCACAGTTCCTGCGTGAAAAGCCCACGCTCATGCTGCGCGTTCCGCGCCCGGCGGCAAAGGGCAAGAGCCGGCGCTCTTCCGGCAGCGAGGCCGCCAGTGCGCTTGATCCCGAAGCCGCAGCCCTGTTCAAGGCGCTGCGCGAAAAGCGCATCGAGATCGCGCGCGAGCAGAACGTGCCGCCCTATGTCATCTTCCACGACCGCACGCTGATCGAGATGGCCTCCGCCCGCCCCGGTTCACGCCAGGCCATGGCCGGCATTTCCGGCATCGGCGAAGCCAAGCTCGACCGCTACGGCGAAGCCTTTCTGGATGTCATCGCAAATCACGACTGACAGAGCGGATCAATCCGGCGCGAAACCGTTGCGGGAAACAGGCCCGCTCAGTCGAGTTCCTGAACACCGCCACCGGAAACGGTCAAAATCTGCCCGCTGACCCAGCTTGCCGCAGGTGAGCTCAGAAACAGCGCGGCATTCGCCATGTCGACCGGCTCGCCCAGCCGGTTGATCGGCGTGTGCGCCAGCATCTTCTTCTCAATCTCGTCGTTGAGGACAGACTCCAGCGCTTCCGTGCGGGTTGCGCCGGGCGCGATGCCATTCACCCGAATGCCCCTTGGGCCGAGGTCGAAGGCGATGTTCCGGATCAGATGGTTCGTCGCGGCCTTGGACGCACCATAGGACGCCATGCGCCTGTTCTTGTTCTCGCCGGCCATGGAGGTGATGGCGAGAATGGATCCACCGCCCGCCTTCTCCATTTCAGGCGCGGCAAGCTGCGCCAGCCGAAACAGCGAGAAGACGTTGAGATCGAACGCCCGGCGGAAATCCGACATCGGCATGTCGAATGGCTTGGGACCGCCACCACCGGCATTTGAGACCAGAAGCGTCAGCTTTCCAAGCTGGTTCACCGTTTCGCTCACTGCGCGGGCAAGGTCATCTTCGCTGGTCACATCACAGGCGACACTCGCGGCCCTTGCCCCCGTCTTTCCGATGTCATCCGCAACCTGCCCGGCGCGCTCCGCATCAAGATCGGTCACCATCACCGAAGCGCCGGCGCCGGCAAATGCCTCGGCAATTGCGCGCCCTATCCCTGCGCCAGCGCCCGTAATCAGCGCGACCTGACCGTCCAGCCTGAAATTCTGCGGATCATACATTCAAAGCACTCCTTTTGAACAAACCACGCCAGAGAACCTGGCCCTAAGCATGGCATTGCCCGGTACAATCTCATCACTGAAGTCTGTCGGATCGGAGTTTCCATCGCCCCCGGCTCGTCAAAGCTCTTTCGTCAAAAGCACCCAGTTCTGAATTTCGGTCTGCCAGCCATCGCTGACACAGCGCCGCCGCGCCTTTTCGGCGTATCCCACGCGCTCATAGAGCCTCCGGGCTCCGTGATTGTCATCGGAGACGATCACGCTCATGCGGGAGATGCCGCGATCCGCCGCAATCTTCTCTGCAAGGGTGAGCAAATGGGTTCCAATTCCCCGCCCCTGCGTTTCGGGAAAGCAGGCCAGCACATTGACGTACCAGCTGTTCAGGGCGAGGTTTTCGAGTTCCTGAAGCGGGTGAAAGAGCGCCGGCAATTCCGCGCCGATTGGCTCGGGCGTCGGACCAATCGCATATCCCGTCAGGCTTGCGACCGCGCCCTCTCCAAAATCCACGACATAAATCTGGCCATCTCGCGCCTTTTCGGCCTGCCGCCTGCGCCCCACCTCCCAAGGGTCCTGATCCGGCGCTGCCATCGTTGACCAGATGTGAAGCGGAAGCCCCTCGCCGGCAAGGTTTACAAGCCGAGCGAGCGGCAGGGCATCTCCCGCCTCGGCAATACGGGTAAAACGCTCAAGCTCCATGAAACGCCTCCCCCTCAAAAACCACGCATAAGGGTTGAGAGCCAATATAGCACTGCCTTGGAAACCTGTCTGTAAGGGCGCTCACGGGCATACAGAAGGCGGTGTACCCTCTCGCGCCAGAAACCGATGTGGCAATCCTTCTTGGCCATGACAGGCATCGGGCGCGAATGCATCCCCGCCAGTGAAGACGGCAACCGCATTCTCGTCGGTAGAGAATCGCAAAGCTTCCCAAACGGAAAAGCTGCTGCTTGGTGTTGTTCAGAAACTCTGGTGCGGACGGCGGGAATCGAACCCGCAAGCCCCAGGGGCGGCAAATTTTAAGTCTGCTGCGTCTACCAGTTTCGCCACGTCCGCATCGCAACAACGACTAGCGGTAGAAATCCCGGCAATCAAGCGGGATACGCATGTTCTTCAGAAAATACGCATGTTCAACGCCTGCGAAACAGGCCACCGCTCCGCTCCGTCCGCCGCCAACCCGCCGCCCGCCACGTTCCACCGCCCGCCACGTTCCACCATTGCCCTCCCAGGGGCGCGGGTCTATCTCTCCACACATCAACAGGGATCACACTGAGATGAGCGAACTCGTAACGGCCGCAATGGTTGTCATCGGCGACGAAATTCTTTCCGGCCGCACCAAGGACAGGAATATCGGCCATCTGGCCGACATGCTCACGGCCGTGGGCATTGATCTGAAGGAAGTGCGCATCGTCTCCGACGACGAGGCGGCAATCGTCGAGGCGGTGAATGCGCTGCGCGCGCGCAACACCTATGTGTTCACCACTGGCGGCATCGGCCCCACGCATGACGACATCACCGCCGATTCCATCGCCCGCGCCTTCGCTCGCCCCTGCAACTATGACGACAGGGCCTATTCCCTGCTCGAAAAGCACTATGCCAGCCGCGACATCGAATTCTCGGACGCCCGCAAGCGCATGGCCCGCATGCCCGAGGGAGCCGAGCATATCGACAACCCCATTTCCATCGCCCCCGGCTTCCGCGTCGAAAACGTCTATGTGATGGCCGGCGTGCCGGCGATTTTCCAGGCGATGCTCGACAATGTGATCCCCACGCTCAAAACCGGCGCGAAACTCATCTCCGAAACCGTCCCCTCCAGCCTTCCCGAAGGCGCAATCGGCGGCCCGCTCGGCGAAATTCAGGCAGCCCATCCCGAAACCATCATCGGCTCCTATCCAAAGTATCAGGATGGTTCCTTCTGGACCGAAATTGTGGTTCGATCCCGTTCGAAAGCGGCGCTTAAGGAGGCGGTTGTGGCCATCCGGTCCATGCTCGAAGATATCCCGCCCAGGCAGGTCGCAAAGGGTTGATCTGGCGCAAAACGGTTTGGCCGCAGATGGGCTAGAAAAGAAAAAGCGCACTGCATCGCAGCTCAAGGAGGCTGACATGAGCTACAAGACCATTCTCGCAATTCTGCAAAGCGAGGCTGACGCCCCGCGTGTCCTCGATCTGGCGCTGCCGCTTGCAGCCCGCCACGACAGTCATGTGATCGGCCTGCACGCCGAAGCGCTTCCCATGGTCATGGCCTCGCCCATGGGCGGCCCCGTGGTCGATCTCAGCATCGACATGCAGGAAGAGACGACCCGCCGTCACAAGGTCATCCGCCACCTGTTCGACGAACGCGCCCGCGTTGAGGGCGTCGCCAGTGAGTGGCGCGGCTTCGACAGCGTGTCGGGCGATTCGGCCGTCTCCGGCATCGAAAGCGCGCGCAGCGCAGATCTGGTGATCGCCCAGCAGACAGACCCGGACGCAACCGCCAGCATGGACGCCAATATCGAGGCCCTGCTTTTCGAGACCGGACGCCCCGTCCTCCTCGTTCCCTATATCCGCAAGGCCCGCGAGGCCGAGTTCAAGAAGATCCTGCTCGCCTGGAACGGCAGCCGGCAAGCAGCGCGTGCAGCCTTCGACGCCCTGCCCTTCATGAAGGAAGCCGACAGCGTGGAAGTGTTCTGTATCGACCCGCAGGATACGCCCCGCCGTGACGCATCCATGGCCGGCACGGCCATCGCCGCAGCCCTTGCACGCCACGGCATCGACGTCACGGTCAAGGTGGAGCAGTCGGGCGGCGTCTCCCATGGCGAGGTGCTCGACAATCGCATTTCCGACACCGGCGCGGATCTTCTCGTCATGGGCGCGTTCGGTCGCTCGCGCCTGCGTGAATTCGTGTTCGGCGGAGCCACGCGCACCATCCTGCAAAGCATGACGGTGCCCACCTTCCTCGCCCACTGAGGCGGGCCACGCCCACAGCCCGCATCCAAACTGTTGGGAAAATGCGGGATGAACCGGATGCCGGGCTTGCGCTCGGCATCCCTTTCCGGCTAATTCACCGCGCATTCCAATCAGCAGCCGCGATGCGCCCATGGAGTGCGAAGCCGATGTCTCTTCCTGAAAAAGCCTTTCCCGTTTCCTGGGATCAGTTCCACCGTGACGCGCGCGCGCTCGCCTGGCGTCTGTCCGGCGTCAACGGCGAATGGAAAGCCATCGTCTGCATCACGCGCGGCGGCCTCGTGCCCGCAGCCGTCATTTCGCGCGAACTCGGCATCCGCCTCATCGAAACCGTGTGCGTTGCCTCCTATCACGACTACACGTCGCAGGGCGAACTGCGGGTGCTCAAGGAAATCAATCCCGAGCTCCTCAAGGATGAAGGCGAGAACGTCCTCATCGTCGACGACCTGACCGACACCGGCAAGACGGCAGCCATCGTGCGCGCCATGATGCCCAAGGCACATTTCGCCACCGTCTATGCAAAGCCCAAGGGCCGTCCGCTTGTCGACACCTTCGTCACGGAAGTCTCGCAGGACACCTGGATCTACTTCCCCTGGGACATGGGCTTCTCCTACCAGAAGCCCATCGCCGAAGGTCAGCCCGACTGATCGCAACGCGCCGCGCGCCCCCTTCCCGGCCGCAGCACGCCCAGGAGCAACTTCATGTCGCGCAGCGACGACAGGCCCGAACCGACGGACGGTCTCACGTCCGGCGCGCCCTTTGACGTTGCCGGGCGTGACGCCGTCTATCGGGCGATCGCCACCCGCCGCGACGTGCGCGGCGAGTTTCTGCCCGACCCGATAGACGAGGCCGCGCTCGCCCGCATTCTGGACGCCGCCCATCGCGCACCCTCGGTCGGCCTGTCGCAGCCCTGGGACTTCATTCTCATCCGCAGGCCGGAGACCCGCCAGCGGATCGCCGACATCTTCGCCGATGCCAACGCGCAGGCCGCAGAGCGCTTTCCTGCCGGGAAGCGGGATCAGTACCGCGCCCTGAAACTCGCCGGCATCACCTCGGCTCCCCTCAATATCTGCATCACCAGCGACCGCGAGCGTGGCGGGCCGGTCATTCTGGGCGCAACCCACATGGCCGACACCGACCTGTTCAGCACGGTCTGCGCCATCCAGAACCTGTGGCTTGCCGCCCGCGCCGAAGGCATTGGCGTCGGCTGGGTCAGCATCCTGCATGAAGACCGCGTCAAGGCGGTGCTCGGCATCCCCGAGCGCCTGCGCCTCGTCGGCTATCTGTGTGTCGGCCACGTCAAGGGCTTCTTCGACAGTCCCGAGCTTGAAAAGCGGGGCTGGAAGCGCCGTTCGCCACTCGCCTCCCATATCCATGAAGAAGGCTGGCGCGAAGAAGACTGAAGCGTGCAACGCTCGCCTTCATATCCGACAAGCGACGCATGATCATTGCGCCAACCTCTTGATTCTCTGCGTAAATTGATTATGTCTGCGATCAGGCTTTCCGCGCGCCCTGATTCGAGTCCGAAAGCTTGAGTGGCAATTGTTCCGCCACCCGGCGCGCAAATAAGCGTAGAAACAGTAACTTACAGGAAAAACATGAATCTGGGCGCGATGTGCCCGGTTGAGGAGAAGTACGATTTTCACGCACGGCACACGTTTGCGGCTGACCGAAACGGTTCGGCGTCTGTTCGGTGGCAATCCCCGCCGCGTTCAGGCAGCAGCGCTGCCGTGGCGCAACGCGGCGAACGGCAGTGGCATCGAGATCATGCTCGTGACCAGCCGGGGAACCGGTCGCTGGGTGCTGCCCAAGGGCTGGCCCGAAGGGCTCGAAACCCTCGCCATGGCCGCACAGCGCGAAGCGCGTGAAGAGGCCGGCGTGCGCGGCAGGCCCGCAGCCGGCGAAATCGGCCGTTTCTACTACCACAAGGAAGACGGCACCGGGGTCGAGTGGCCCTGCGAGGTTGCGGTCGTCCCGCTGGAAGTGACCGAGGAGCGCGCCAAGTGGCCGGAGCGCAAGCAGCGCACCCGCCAGTGGTTCTCGCCCCAGGAGGCGGCAGCCGCCGTGAAGGAGCGCGATCTCGGTGAGCTTCTGATCGCATTCAGCCACAATCCACGAGAAATCGCCGCCTGATCGGTCTTTTTTGCCGTCGGCGCTTGCCGCGCGCGGGTTTGTTTCCTAACCCGGTGCGGAGTTTTTTCCGCACACTTTCACCATCGTAAAGCCAGGGCACGAGATGGATATCGCATGAGCGAAACCAGCAATCCACGCAAACAGACGCTCGACAAGGATCTAGACAAGCTCGTCTATGTCGAGGAAGCCACCACCACCGTGGCGCGCGGCCTGGTTGCTCCCGGTCTTGCCCTGTTGTTCCTAGCGCTCACCGCCATCTTCGCCGCCACCTACACGTTCGGCGAGCCGCGCGCGGTGATCATCGTCGCCGCCGCCGCCATCGGCGCCTATATGGCGCTCAACATCGGCGCGAATGACGTGGCCAACAATGTCGGCCCGGCTGTCGGCGCAAAGGCCATGACGCTCGGTGGTGCGCTCCTGATCGCAGCCGTCTTTGAAAGCGCCGGCGCGCTGATCGCCGGTGGCGATGTGGTTTCCACCATTTCCAAGGGCATCATCGATCCCGCCGCCGTGGGAACGCCCGAGGCCTTCGTGCGCGCCATGATGGCCGCGCTCATCTCCTCCGCCCTCTGGATCAACCTGGCGACCTGGATCGGCGCCCCCGTCTCCACCACCCACTCGGTCGTCGGTGGTGTCATGGGTGCGGGTATAGCGGCTGCCGGCTTCTCCTCCGTGGACTGGGCCACCATGTCGCAGATCGCGGCAAGCTGGGTCATTTCGCCGGTTGTCGGCGGTGTCATCGCCGCCCTCTTCCTGGCCTTCATCAAGACCGCCATCATCTATCAGGATGACAAGATCGCCGCCGCGCGCCGCTGGCTGCCGCTGCTGATCGCCATCATGGCCGGCACATTCTCCGCCTATCTCACCCTCAAGGGTCTGAAAAAGGTTTTCCCGGTCACCGGCGGGGGCGCAGCCATCATCGGTCTCGCCTTCTTCGCAGTCACCTGGTTCCTCGCCCATCTCTTCGTGCATGCGCAGTCGGAAGGGCTCGAAAACCGCAATCAGTCGCTGCGCAGCCTGTTCAAGGTGCCGCTGGTCATTTCGGCCGCCCTCCTCTCTTTTGCCCATGGTGCAAATGACGTGGCGAACGCCGTCGGCCCGCTGGCCGCCATCGTCTTCACCGTGCATGAGAGCACCGTCAACACGACCGTCGCCATCCCGCTCTGGGTCATGGTCATCGGCGCGGCCGGCATTTCCATCGGCCTCGTGCTGTTCGGCCCCAAGCTCATCCGCATGGTCGGCGAGCAGATCACCAAGCTCAACCCGATGCGCGCCTTCTGCGTTGCGCTTTCGGCAGCCATCACCGTCATCATCGCCTCCGGTTTCGGCCTTCCCATCAGCTCGACCCACACCGCCGTCGGCGCCATTTTCGGCGTCGGCTTCTTCCGCGAGTGGTACACCGCCCATTCCAAGCGCCGCCGCGCCTATCTGGAGCGCAAGGGCGTGCGCCTCAAGGCAGACAATGGCATCCAGTCGAGCGACGATGACGATCTCGAAGTCGAACAGCAAAAGACCTCGCGCGAGGAAGTCGCCCGTCGCAAACTGGTGCGCCGCGCCCATGTGCGCACCATCGTTGCCGCATGGGTCACCACGGTTCCCGCCGCCGCCATCCTTTCAGCCGTCATCTTTCTGGTGCTCGACCTGATCGCCTGACCCGGAAACTGCACAGGCCCTCATCGATCAAAGCGCACAGCCCCTCCGGCCTGTGCGCTTTTTTCTGCACGCCCCTCCTCCCGAGACGCCGGGAAAGATGGGTTTTGCAAACCGCAACAGCTGGCGTGCGACTTCCCCATAATTCACACACCCCACACACTACATGTAGTGATTGCCCGTCATAATCCGCCGACTTCTTGACGCCACGGTACGAGTCGCATTTTATGGTCCGGCACTCGCGTTCGTACGGTGCGGTTGGTCGGCGCAAAGCCGGTCGATTTTCCAATTCGTTTGAGTTTCCAGCATCTGCCCGGACATCTGTTTCGGGCGGAACGGCATCGTTTGCGCCGTGGAAAAAGCAGGCGGGGGCGTCGGCTGCCGTGAGGCATCAAGAATCTGTTAACACTATATTTAGTGATTTCGGAAATCCTGCGCACCATATAATGTATCAGTTCTGTGACATTGACGTCGCAGTCGCATCAGGTTGGGGGCGGTTTCGCACCTGCGAAACAAGACCTAGCGGTTTCCGGATTCCGGGCCGCATAAAGGAACCAACCTTCGGTATCTAGGAGTCGCGCGCTTCAAGCGCCCGGCATGGCGGACACGGTGTCCGCGCAGTGAAGATGTGATGAGCCATTCGCTGCGCAAGACGCTATATTTGGATTAGGGGCAAAGAGGACAAAATGCGCATCGAACGCCGGTTCACAAAGCAAGGCCAAAGCCCATATGCGGAAATCGCGTTCCGCAAGGCCACGAGCGAAATCAAGAACCCGGACGGCTCCATCGTCTTCCGGCTGGAGAACATCGACGTTCCGGCGCAGTTCTCCCAGGTCGCCAGCGACATTCTCGCGCAGAAATATTTTCGCAAGGCCGGCGTGCCCGCGCACCTGAAGAAGGTCGAGGAGAATGATGTCCCCTCCTTCCTGTGGCGTTCGGTTGCCGATGAAGAAGCGCTGAAGGATCTGCCCGAAGACGAGCGCTATGGCTCCGAGACCAGCGCCGCGCAGGTCTTCAACCGTCTCGCCGGCACCTGGACCTACTGGGGCTGGAAGGGCGGCTATTTCGATGGCGAGGAAGACGCCCGGACCTTCATGGACGAGCTGTGCTACATGCTCGCCACCCAGCGCGTTGCCCCCAATTCGCCGCAGTGGTTCAACACCGGCCTGCACTGGGCCTATGGCATCGACGGCCCCGGCCAGGGCCACTATTACGTCGACCCGTTCACCGGCAAGCTGACCAAGTCCAAATCGTCCTATGAGCACCCACAGCCCCATGCGTGCTTCATCCAGTCGGTCGGCGACGATCTGGTCAATGAAGGCGGCATCATGGACCTGTGGGTCCGCGAGGCGCGCCTGTTCAAATACGGTTCCGGCACCGGCTCCAACTTCTCCCATCTGCGCGGCGAAGGCGAAAAGCTCTCCGGCGGCGGCAAGTCTTCGGGCCTCATGTCCTTCCTGAAGATCGGCGACCGCGCTGCCGGCGCCATCAAGTCGGGCGGCACCACCCGCCGCGCGGCCAAGATGGTCGTTGTCGATGCGGACCATCCCGATATCGAGGCTTACATCGACTGGAAGGTGAAGGAGGAGCAGAAAGTCGCCGCCCTCGTCACCGGTTCCAAGATCGCCAAGAAGCACCTCGAAGCCATCATGAAGGCCTGCATCAACTGCGAGGCCGACAATGATGAATGCTTCGACCCGTCCCAGAACCCGGCGCTCAAGCGCGAGATCCGTGCTGCAAAGCGCAATGCCGTGCCTGAGAACTACATCAAGCGCGTCATCCAGTTTGCCCGCCAGGGCTACACCGACATCCAGTTCAAGACCTACGACACGGACTGGGATTCGGAAGCCTACCTCACCGTTTCGGGCCAGAACTCGAACAACTCCGTTTCGCTCAAGGACGACTTCCTGCGCGCCGTAGAGACCGACGGCACCTGGGATCTGATCAACCGCATTGACGGCAAGGTCGCAAAGACCCTCAAGGCGCGCGACCTGTGGGACAAGATCGGTTACGCCGCATGGGCGTCCGCCGATCCGGGCCTGCACTACAATACCACCATGAACGACTGGCACACCTCGCCGGCAGCGGGCCCGATCCGCGCCTCGAACCCGTGCTCGGAATACATGTTCCTGGACGACACGGCCTGTAACCTCGCCTCGATGAACCTCCTGCAGTACCGCAATCAGGACGGCACCATCGACATCGCGGCCTACGAGCACACGGTGCGCCTGTGGACCATGGTGCTGGAAATCTCCGTGATGATGGCCCAGTTCCCGTCCAAGGAGATCGCAAAGCTCTCTTACGAGTACCGCACGCTGGGTCTCGGCTACGCCAATATTGGCGGTCTGCTGATGACCTCGGGCATCCCCTATGATTCAGCGGAAGGCCGCGCCATTGGCGGCGCGCTGACGGCGATCATGACCGGTGTCGCTTACGCAACCTCGGCAGAGATGGCCGGCGAGCTCGGCGCGTTCCCCGATTATGAGCGCAATGCCGAGAACATGCTGCGCGTCATCCGCAACCACCGCCGCGCCGCCCATGGCCAGAGCGACGGTTATGAGGGCCTGTCGGTCAATCCGGTGCCGCTCAAGGCGGACGAGTGCCCGCATGCCGATCTGATCGAGCATGCCCGCGCCGCCTGGGACCGCGCGCTTGAGCTGGGCGAAAAGCACGGCTACCGCAATGCGCAGGCCACCGTCATCGCGCCCACCGGCACGATCGGCCTCGTCATGGACTGCGACACGACCGGCATCGAGCCCGACTTCGCACTGGTGAAGTTCAAGAAGCTGGCCGGCGGCGGCTACTTCAAGATCATCAACCGCGCCGTGCCGGAAGCCCTGCGCACGCTCGGCTATTCCGAAGCCCAGATCGCCGAGATCGAGGCCTATGCGGTCGGTCATGGCAATTTCGATCAGGCTCCGGCCATCAACCCGACCAGCCTCAAGGGCAAGGGTTTCGACGACGAGAAGATCGTCGCCGTCAACGGTGCGCTCAAATCGGCCTTCGACATCAAGTTCGCCTTCAACAAGTGGACGCTCGGCGAGGATTTCTGCAAGGAAACGCTAGGCCTCACCGACGAGCAGCTCGACGATTTCTCCTTCGACATGCTGGCCGCCCTCGGCTTCACCAAGAAGGAAATCGAGGCCGCCAACATCCACATTTGCGGCGCCATGACGCTTGAAGGCGCACCGCATCTGAAGGAAGAGCACCTGCCCGTCTTCGATTGCGCCAATCCGTGCGGCAAGGTCGGCAAGCGCTACCTTTCGGTCGAAAGCCACATCCGCATGATGGCTGCCGCGCAGCCCTTCATCTCGGGCGCCATCTCCAAGACCATCAACATGCCCAACGAGGCGACGGTCGAGGACTGCAAGGCGGCCTACCTCCTCTCCTGGAAGCTGGCGCTCAAGGCCAACGCGCTCTACCGCGATGGTTCCAAGCTCTCGCAGCCGCTGAACTCCGCGCTCCTGTCCGACGATGAGGACGATGCCGACGATCTGGCCGAAGAGCTGGTCGCCGCACCGGCTGCCGCGCAGGCCGCCGTCGTCTCCGAGAAGATCGTCGAACGCATCGTGGAAAAGGTTGTCCGCGACGAGCGCGAGAAGCTCCCCAACCGCCGCAAGGGCTACACCCAGAAAGCGGTGATCGGTGGCCACAAGGTCTATCTGCGCACCGGCGAGTTCGACGATGGCCGCCTCGGCGAGATCTTCATCGACATGCACAAGGAAGGCGCTGCTTTCCGTGCGATGATGAACAACTTCGCCATCGCCATCTCGCTTGGCCTGCAATACGGCGTGCCGCTCGAGGAATATGTGGAGGCCTTCACCTTCACCAAATTCGAGCCGGCCGGCATGGTCATCGGCAATGATGCGATCAAGAACGCCACGTCGATCCTCGACTATGTGTTCCGCGAGTTGGCCGTGTCCTATCTCGGTCGTTCGGATCTCGCCCATGTGGACACGTCCGACTTCACCAACACCGCGCTCGGCCGCGGCATCAATGAAGGCAAGGCGATCCCCTTCTCCAAGGGCCTGACCCGCGGCGCGACCCCGTTCAAGCTGGTTTCCGGCAAAAGCGGTGAGCCCAAGGGCGAAGCCGGCGGTCCGTCCGTCCGCGCCATCGCTTCGGGTGCAACCGTCCACGCGCTGAAGCCTGCCGTTTCGGAACTGCAGGAAGAAGCCACCGCCTTCCGCCGCGACTATGAGGAGCGTGCGAAGGAGCTGGCAGAGGAAGCCGCGCAGGAAGGCGAAACCGACGCCCTCTTCACCGAGGCGGCCGCTCAGGAAGCCGCCGAAGCGAAGAAGGTCGAGAGCCACCGCCGCCAGCAGGCGATCATGCAGGGCTATACGGGCAATATGTGCTCGGAGTGCCAGAACTTCACCATGGTGCGCAACGGCACCTGCGAGAAGTGCGACACCTGCGGCGCAACGAGCGGCTGTAGCTGAGGCAAGGGCTGCAAGAGGAGGGCAACATGGTCTGTCCTCCTGCACCCTGAAATGTCCGCAATGGCAGTTTGGTAATTTGCCGGTGCCATGCGACGACAGAACCAGAGAAAATCCGGGTCATCGGCCCGGATTTTTTCGTTTCAGGCGCTATCGGAAGCCTTCATTCGACCGGCCCCGCAGAGAACTCAGCGAGCGCCGATTGAAGGTGCTCCAGGAACGCCTTCACCCTGACCTGCGGATATTTTCTGCCTGAGTAAAACCCATAAAGCACCAGATCCTCTGGCGCGGGCTCGAGATCAATTTTGATGAGGGAGCCGGCATCGATGTCTGACTGACAGGCATGAAGGGGCAAAACGGCAAAACCCAGTCCTTTCAGCGCCGCCGCCCGCGCCATCTGGCCGCTGTTCACCCTGTAGCTGGATCGCACCTGAACGGTCTGCTCCTGTTTGAAACGCCAGGGCATTCCCTGAAGCACCGACATGCTCGTGATACACGGGGCCCTGCTCAACGCCTCCAGCGATTGCGGCGCCGGGTATCGCTCCAGAAGCTCTGGCGCAGCCACCACACAGCTCGGCCAGCGCAGGATCTCCCTTGCAACCCAGCCGGAATTCTCCAGCGGCCCGCGTCCAAAGCGCAACACCAGATCGAACCCTTCCAGCAATCCATCCGTCGGGTCCAGCCGGGTGTCACAGCTGAGCTGTATCTGCGGATGCCGAACGCAGAAATCCGCGAGAATTTCGGCCATGAACGGGAGGTCCGGCGTGATGATCCGCAGGTGACCGGACAGGGAATCCCCGAACAGGGACACCTCTTCCAGCGCATCATCCATCGCTTGCGTGAGCGGTGTCATGGACCGGTAAAGCTGCTTGCCTGCCGCCGTCGGGATCATCTTCCGCGTCGTGCGTTCCAGCAAACGAACATTGAGCTGCCGCTCCAGCAAGGCGACATGCCGGCTGACATTGGATGTCGGCAACTGAAGCTGCTCCGCCGCCAGCTTGAAGCTCAGCTTGTCATAGACCGCCTGGAAGCAGAGCAACCACTGAAGTTCGATTTTTTCCAGCATCCATTCGCCCAAATAACGGGATTAACAAAGCAACAAAGCCAGATTTATCGCCAATCAGGAGCTCGATACAAGCTGCATCAGATTTCTTGATCAGGAGAGAGCGGATGACCAGTGCAAAGCGAATTGCCATCGTGGGCGCCGGTGTCGCCGGTATGGCGCTCGCCATTTTCGCCACCAGACAAGGCCATCAGGTAAGCCTTTTTGAGCGTGGCAGCGCGGTTTCCTCAATGGGAGCCGGGGTCACCCTGTGGCCGAATGCCGTCTTCGTTATGGAGCAGATGGAGCTGGCAGACGCCATCAAACGCAAGGGCGGCACACCCCGCTTCATGCGCCAGTTCGATCAGCACGGCATCCAGAAGGCCGAATTCGATATCCTGGAAGTGAACAGGCTGTGCGGCTTCCCAAGCGTGACCATATTGCGTCGTGATCTCATGCGCATTCTGGCCGGGGCGTTGCATGCACTGGGCGTCGACATCAAGTTCAATCGCACAATTGCCGCGCAGGATATCGAGGGGCTCAGGACGCAGTATGATCTCGTCGTCGGCGCAGATGGCCGCATAAACTCGGCGGTGCGTCAGGCGATCCATGCAGAAGACGTGCTCCCCCGTTATCAGGGTTTCATCAACATTATCGGCATCAGCCAGCCGGAGCGTGGCGTCATCGATGCCGCCATTCACGATTTCTGCGGGGCGGGAGAACGTTTCGGCATCGTCCCTGTTGGTGATGGTCTGTGTTTCTGGGCAGCCGCGTGGCGCACCCCGATCGACAGGACGCGGCCGTTGCCCGTCTGGTACGATGAGATGGACCAGCGTTTTCGGGACTGGCCCGGCCCGGTCCGGAATGTGCTGCAATCGCGTGACGAAACATCGCTCAATCGCATCTTCGTCCATGACCTCGATCCCCTGCCCCATTGGCATCGGGACAATGTCCTGATCATCGGGGATGCAGCCCACGCTCCCCTGCCCACTTCCGGCCAGGGCGCCTGTCAGGCGCTGGAAGACGCGTGGCATCTTTCCAGAATGCTGGAAGAACATGATCGTCTGGAGACAGCGCTTTCGCGTTTTTATGAGACGCGCATCGTGAAGACGTCTGCGGCGCAGTCTGCAGGGCGACAGGTCGCACAGCGAATTTTTGGAGACCAGTCGAAGTCCAGTCCCCCTGCCCCCGGGTTCTCCGCCGGGCAGTTAAGCCGTCTCTGGATGCAGGGTCTCGAAAAGGGATCAGGGTAATCGCAAATGGGCAATCAGCCTCATCGCCCTGATCGTAATTCCGGGGCTTCTGCTCGATTGCATATTCGCAGGCCATCCGAAGCCCGGCCATGTGTCAGCTTATCTTCTGGGCGCGGCTTTCGCCATGGCGTTTGCTGTCCATGGACACAGGGCACCGCGCCCGCGCCCCAGAGAAAACAGGCGGGAAACCCCGCCTCTTTCAGCCTAAAGCAGCCCCTGCCCGCCCTCACCGCCCCGCCGAAACCAGCAGCATCATCGGCCGCTCCAGCTCCTCGGCCAGATCCGGCATTTCCGCGATCTGCGCCCTGGTCGGGGCGAATTCCCTGATCTCACGCAGCGCAAACCCTGCGCCGACAAGCGTGTTCAGCGTCGTCGCCATGGTGCGGTGATATTTGAGCACGCCGCTTGCGAACCAGTCCGTTCGCCGCTCCCCCTCCAGCGCGTAGCAATTGACCGGCCAGGTCTTGTGCCCGTCCTCTTCCGGCAGCCAGCGCGGCTGTGTGGCGGCCATGAAGATCGGATGCTCGATGGTGAACACGAATTGCGCACCCGGCGTCAGCGCCGCATGGATCATCCGGACCAGCCGGTCAAAATCCCGGATATAGTGGAAGGTCAGCGCGCTGAAGGCGAAGTCGAACGCGCCCTGCGGCAGTTCCAGCGTTTCCAGATCGGCAATGCGGTATTCGATGGCCGCATCATTCGTGTCGGCGCGCGCGCGCTCGATCATGTTCTGCGAGACATCGAGGCCAAGAACGCTCCGCGCCCCGGCCTCGCGCAGATAGCGGGACGCCCAGCCAAACCCGCATCCCAGATCAACCACCCGCCGATCCGTCATATCCGGCAGCATGGCCTTGATGGCCGGCCATTCCGGCGCGCCCGCCAGACCATGCACCTGCCTGGGCAGCTGGCTGTAGCCTTCGAAGAACTCCGGGTTGTCGTAGATGTTCTGTGCCATTGAAAGTCTCCATTCCTTGAAAAAGAACGGGGCGCAGCTTCACGCACAAAACCCCGTCCGCACTGCGGCGAGGTTGCAGGATCATGGACCGCGTCTGGTTGTCAGCGTGTCTTAAACCCCGGCATCTCGCCTGAAGAGATGCCGGCCATCCGGGAAACGATGTGGGTGTCCTGTTCGATCATGACGCCATATTCTCCGCCATGGCGGATCTGTCAAGCTGCGGCCTCAGCGCCCGGAGCGCGCCAGCGCCACCGCTTCCACGATCTCGTCCGCGCTCATCGGCCGGCGATAGAGCCGGTTGCCGATCAGGAAACTCGGCGTTCCGGCAAGCTTGAGCGCCTTTGCATGGGCCTCGTTTCGGCCAATCAGCGCATCGATTGCCTTCAGATGCACATCCAGCATGTCACGCACCGCGCCCGCGTCCGCCCCCACGCTGCGCAGCGCATCGTCCACCTTGCCATGCGTCAGCCCGCCCTCAATGGCGATCACTTCATTATGCGCCGCCTCATAGACGCCCAGCGCCGCCGATGCATGCACCATGCGCGAGGCATACCACGCCACATCGCCATTGATCGGCCAGTCTTTCATCACCAGCCGCAGATTGCCGTCAGAGCGCACGATCTCCTTCAGCGCCGGGTGGATCGCCTTGCAGGAGGGGCAGAGATAATCGAAGAACTCCGCAATGGTCACATCGCCCGCCGGATTGCCCAGCGCCTGAAGCGCCGGGTCGCGCACCATGTCATTCAGGCTGGGCGCGGCGCGTGCCGCCAGCGGCGCAACCGCCAGCGCGCCGGAGGCTCCAGCCAGAAAGAAACGTCGGGAAATCATGCAGCCGCCTCCGCCTTTCGCACGGTCAGAATGGCGCGCAGACCACCACCGTCGCGGTTTTCGAGCGCCAGCGTTCCGCCCATGCGCGCCATCGCCGCCTGTGCAATGGCAAGCCCCAGCCCGCTGCCGGTTGCCGAGCGGTTTCGCCCGCGCACGAATTTCTCCACCACCTGCGAAAGCTCTGCCTCGGGAATGCCCGGACCGCGATCTTCCACCACAACGCGTACGCCATCATTCGCCTCGTCCACCCGGCACACCACGCCCGTGGTCTCCGGCGCATGGTTCAGCGCGTTCTCGATCAGGTTGCGCAGCGCCAGCGAGAGGAAATGCGGCTCGACAAGCACCCTGTCCGCGCCTTCGCCATCCGCCTCCACGCTCAGCCGCGCCGCGCCCTGCGGCAACGGCAGCTCCGCCGCCACACTGCGCATCAGCGCCCGCGCGCTCACGGGTTGCAGGGTCGGCTCACTGTCATTCGCCTCAAGTGCGGTCAGGTCGAGAAGCTGCTTCACAAGCCGGCTCGTTCGATCCACGCCCATGGTGATCTGCCGCAACGCATTGGCGTGCACGGTCGGGTCATCGCTCGCCAGCGCAATCTGCGCCTGCGTTTTCACGCCGGCCAGCGGCGTTTTCAGTTCATGAGCGGCAAAAGCCGTAAAGCTGCGTTCGCGGTCGCGCGCATCTTCCACCCGCTTGAAAAGTCCGTTCAGCGCGTTCACCGCCGGCGCAATCTCCTTCGGCAGACTGGCCGCCTCCAGCGGGCGCAGATCATTGGCCGCGCGCGTCGAAAGCGTTTCGGCCATGTCGCTCAGGGGCGAAAGGCCGCGGCGCACCGAAACGAGAATGACCCCGGCCAGAAACGGCAGGATCAGAAGCGCCGGCACCACCAGCCCCTTGATCACATCGCTCACCAGGCTGTCGCGGATCTGGAGGCTGTCGCCAACCATCACCCGCACGCCCAGAACCTCGTTTTCCACGGTGAACACGCGCCAGCGCTCGCCACCCACTTCGGTCTCTGAAAACCCGTCCTGAATTTCCGTCAGCTGGGCTTCCGGCGCATTTTCCGAGCGCCCCACAAGGCTGCCTTCCAGCGTCCAGATCTGGCAGGAGAGCTGGCGTTCATAGGGGCGATTGCTGAGTTCGAACTCCCCCATCGCCTTGCGGGCGGCATTTTCCTCCAGCCCCACCTCGATACGGTGGTCGGAAAGGAGCGAATTGACCATCCGCGCCGCTTCCATCAGCCGCGCATCCAGCACCCGCTCCACCTCGGCCTGCGTGCTGAGATAGATCCAGCCGACCGCGAGCAGCCACACGAGCCCGGTCGAGCCCATGAGGATCAGGATCAGCCGTGCGCGGATGGATCTCATGCGCCCGTCTCCCGGAGCCGGTAGCCAACCCCGCGCACGGTTTTGATGAAATCGGAGCCAAGCTTGGAGCGCAGCTTGTGGATGTGCACCTCCACGGCGTTGCTCTCCACCTCTTCCTGCCAGCCATAGATCGTTTCTTCGAGCGCCGGCTTGGAAAGGATGCTTTCCGGCCGCTCCATCAGCGCCGCCAGAAGCGCGAATTCGCGCCGCGTCAGGATCACCGGATCACCGTCGCGGGTCACCGACTGGTTTGCCGGATCGAGCGTCACCCCGCCCCATGCAAGCGTTGCGCTGGAGCGCCCCTTGCCCCGGCGCACCGCCGCGCGCACACGCGCCGACAATTCGTCCAGATCAAAGGGCTTTCCCACATAGTCGTCTGCACCGGCGTCCAGCCCGGCAATCCGGTCGGGAACCTGATCGCGCGCCGTCAGAAGAACCACCGGCGTGGCGTCACCCCGCCGGCGCAGATCCGAAAGCACGTCGAGGCCAGAGCCATCCGGCAGCATCAGATCGAGTACGACCCCTTCATAGGCCTGTGCGCTGAGCGCGGCGAAAGCATCCTCGCAGGTGGCCACGGCATCGACCGCAAAGCCGGCAAGCCCCAGCCCCACGGTCAGCCCGTCCAGAAGCAGCGGATCGTCTTCAACCACCAAAAGTCGCATCGCACGCGTCTCATTCGATCAAGCATTCAGACCCGAAGGCCCGCATCAGGTCACCAGAAGATGTTCCATCTTCGGATCGGGAATGACAACAATCGGGCTGCCGTCCCTTACATTATCGTGCAGGTGAATCACATCCTGGTTGATCAGACGGATACAGCCGGACGAAACCGCCTTGCCGATGCTCCACGGCTCCGGCGTGCCATGAATGCGGTAAAGCGTGTCCTTGCCGTTCAGATGGATATAGTGCGAGCGTGCGCCAAGAGGATTGCGCAGGCCCGGCGGCATGCCGCCATTGGCGATGCTGTAGGGCTCCAGTTCCGGCCGCCGCGCCACCATCTCGTTCGGCGGCGTCCAGCGCGGCCATTCACGGCGATAGGCCATGATCGCACGCCCCGCCCAGGAGAAGCCGTCGCGTCCGACGCCAATGCCATAGCGCGTCGCGCGGTTCGGTCCCGTCACGTGGTAAAGATACCTGTTCGGCGTATCCACGATCAGCGTGCCCTTGCGCTCGCTGGTGGGATAATCCACATCCTTGCGCCACCAGCGCTCTTCCAGATGGCTGACATCCACTTCGGGAATGGGAAAACGCTCATTCGGCATGGCGTAATACATCGGTGGAACGACGCGCCTGGGCTTGGGCGGCTCAACCACTTTGGGAGCCTCGGGCCTTGGCGTCGCAACGCAGCCCGAAACCGCCAGCGCGCTTAACCCGGCCAGAAAGCCACGCCGCCCCAACCGTCCTGAACCGACAGAGTGTCCATCGTCGATATGTTCCTCGTCCGGTCGGTCGGACGCCCGCATCCGGGCGCTCATGCCCGTGCGAAAATGCGCCATGCTGAAAACTCCTTGCTGCATTGAGCTGTTTGCCGTCTGCCCAAACAACACCCACCTTAAGGCTGCCTTAAGTTGAGGCATTCAATTCGCTCTCCAGCATCCCGCCATGAGGGTACGAACCCGGCGGTCCACACAATTTGAAGTGACAGAATGAAGACGATCCTGATCGCGCTTGTGGCTTTCCTGTCCGTCAGCCTTGCGCCCGCCCCCGCCTCGGCCCAGACCGCAAAACCGCTGCCGGTCGAAGACGCCTTCACCCTTGAGGTCACCCGCACCCAGGACGGCACGCTTGCCCTCAACTGGCAGATCGCCGAAGGCTATTATCTTTATCGCGATCACATCGGCGCTTCGCAAAACGGCGCGGAACTGCCACTGGAAACCAGCCCCGGCATCCGCAAGGACGATCCCACATTCGGCCTCTCCGAAGTCTATTACGATGCGGCGAGCGCACACTTAGCCGAACAGGTCTTCGGCACATTCGACGTCACGTTTCAGGGCTGTCAGGATGGCGGCATCTGCTATGCACCGGAAAACCGGCAGGTAAACGCCCTGTCGCTTGCCGTCACCACGCCGGCGGCCCCGCAGGCCGCAGCGCCCGTGGAATGGGTCACGGAAGAAGCGCCGGCCACCGCATCACCCGCCGCCCCCGCAACCAGTGAAGACACCGGCTTCGCGCTTGCCGAAGATGACGGGCTCATCCAGTCGCTGCTCGGTCGCGGCGGCGTTCTGCTCGTTCTGGTCAGCTTCCCGCTCTTTGGCCTGCTTCTCGCCTTCACCCCTTGCGTCTTCCCCATGTATCCCATCATGGCCGGCGCACTGGCGCGCGAGGGCGACCGGCTCACCGCCTGGCGCGGCTTCGAGCTTTCCTCGATCTATGTGATCGCGCTCGCCTCGGCCTTCGCGCTTCTGGGCGCTGCCGCCGGCTGGTCCGGGCAGAACCTGCAGCTCGTTCTGCAGTCGCCTGTCACGATCGGCATTCTGTCCGCGCTCTTCGCGGTTCTGGCGCTTTCCATGTTCGGCCTGTTTGAGCTGCAATTGCCCACCGCATGGACAAGCTGGGTGGCAAACCGCACGGGCGGCGTCGGCGGCTCACGCCGCTCGGCGGCCATTCTCGGCTTCTCGTCCGCCCTCATCGTCGGCCCCTGCGTCACCGTTCCGCTTGCCGGCGCACTCCTCTACATCGCCCAGACCGCCGATGTGGCGCTGGGGGCGGCAGCCCTTTTCGGCCTTGGCATCGGCAAGGGCATCCCGCTCATCATCATGGGCACGCTTGGCGGCAAGGCCCTGCCGCGCGCCGGCGCATGGATGGAAAGCGTCAAGCGCGTGTTCGGCTTCGGCTTCCTGGCCACCGCCATCTGGACGGCGACACCCCTCCTGCCCGCCGGCCTCGATCTCGCGCTCTGGTCAGCCCTTCTCATCGCCATCGCAAGCTTCGCCTTCAGCGCGAAGATCGCCGAAACGACGCCGCTCGCCGCCGTCCGCTCGGTTGGCGCGCTGTCGCTCATCTACGGCATCATCCTGATGCTGGGCGCGGCGTCCGGCGGCACCGATCCGCTCAAGCCGCTGGCCCAGATCGCCCAGCGCAGCGAGGCATCCGCCCCCGCCCGCGAACTCACCTTTGGACAAACCGGCTCGATCCCCGAGCTCAAAGCGCAGCTCGCCAGCGCCGGCGATGCGCCCACCCTCGTCTATTTCACCGCCGACTGGTGCGTCACCTGCCGCGTCATCGAGCGCTCGGTCCTGCCGGATGCCGGCGTGATCGAGGGTCTCGACGGTTTCCAGCTCATCAAGGCCGACCTGTCTGACTTCAACGACGAGAACGCAGCTCTCATGAAAGCCCTTGAAGTGGCAGGCCCGCCCACCATGCTCTTCTTCGATCCCGCAGGCCGCGAGGTCGCCGGCACCCGCCTCGTCGGCTCCGTCACGGTGGAAAACCTGACCGGCTCGGCCAAAACCGCAGAGGCGCTCTGATCATGAATGCCGTATCTCTCGGGCCGCTCGTGCTTGCGGCAGACCGCTTCGCGGTCGTACTCGCCATCTTCGTCTTCCTCATCGTCACCGGCATCATGGCCCGCAAGGTAGACGAACGCTTCAACGCCTGGTCCTGGTGGGCGTTTCTCGGCGGCATCATCGGCGCGCGCCTCGGCCATGTGCTCATCAACATGGAAAGTTTTGTGGCCGATCCGCTGCGCATTTTCGCGGTTTGGCAGGGCGGCTTCTACTGGCCAACGGGTGCAGCCGCCGTCATCGTCAGCCTGCTCGTCATGCTGCCCACAGGCCGCCAGCGCCTCTGGGCGGTCCTGCCGCTCGCCCTCTCCCTCATCGTCTGGAACACGACATGGCAGCTCACCGGCGGCACCGACCCGCTCGCCGTCCCGGATCAGGCCTTTGAAACGCTGGAGGGCAATGGCTACCGCCTCGAAGAGCACAAGGGCACGCCGCAGGTGGTCAATCTGTGGGCGACGTGGTGCCCGCCCTGCCGGCGTGAAATGCCCATGATGGCCGACATCGCCGCCTCGACGGACGACGTCACCTTCGTCTTCGCCAATCAGGGCGAAGGCCGCACCGCCATCCAGCGCTATCTCGCCGCCTCCGGCCTCTCGCTCGACACGATACTTGTCGACCAGTTCAGCGATCTGTCGCGCTTCTACAGCGCCCCCGGACTGCCCGCCACGCTGTTCATCGACGCCGACGGCGTCCTGCAACACGCACATCTGGGCGAAATCTCACGCGAGGTGCTCGTCGAAAAGATCGAGGACCTCAAAACCAGCATCAGCCCATCAGGAGACACAAGGCCATGATGAACCGCCGTACCCTGCTCGTCGCCGGCGCAGCGACGCTCGTCACCGCCGCCGGTCCGGCCCGCGCCCAGCTTTACCCGACCGTCGAAGAGGTTCTGTTCGACCCCGAAATCCCGGTCATCGGCAATCCGGATGGCGACGTAACCATCGCCGAGTTCTTCGATTACCAGTGCCCCTATTGCAAACGCGGCCACCCCGACCTGCTCGACGTGGTGCGTGAAGACGGCAATGTCCGGCTGGTGATGAAGGACTGGCCCATTTTCGGCGGCCCGTCCGTCCATGCGGCAAGCCTCGTCCTCGCCGCCGGCCCGGATTATGAAGCCGTCCACAACGCGCTGATGGCCACGCCCGGACGACTGACGCAGGACGAGGTCGACGAGACGCTTGCCGCCGCCGGCCATGACCCGGAAAAACTCCTGTCGAACTTCAAGAAGGACCGCCAACGCATTGAAGGGATTCTCTCCCGCAACATGGAGCAGGCCAATGCGTTCGGCTTCAACGGAACGCCGGCATTCCTCTTCAACACCAAGATCCAGTATGGCGCGATGCGCCGCAACGACATTGTTGCCGCCATTGCCGAGGCCCGTGGCTAAAGCAATTCCGCCAAAAACGGGAACCGGTTTTGCGTCCAAAATTGCGCAAAACAAAACACCGCAAAAGAAAGGGGGGCGTAAAGCCCCCCGAACAAGCGGTCATTTCCGTACAGGCGGTCAGCCCGCCACCTTCCCGACCCAGCGCCACCAGGCGCTTTCATTGCCGTGGAAGACGTTCAGGTCGATCTTGCCGTCAACGCCCTGGCTCAGGCCCGATCCCGAATACTGCCAGAACACCCAGTCACGGCCCGGATAGACCTTCGAGGGATGTTCGGCCACGGCGCGCAGCCAGAACGGATGGTTCGGGAACGCGCCCTTCAGATTGTCCTCATAGAAATCCGGAGCGGTGTAGATGACAGGCCGCTGGCCGTAATGGCGCTCCAGCCGGTCGAGGAAGACCTTCATCTTCTCCAGAACTTCGGCACGCGAGGGCTTCCATTTGCAGCTCGACTGGTGGTTCCACTCCACATCTAGAACCGGCGGCAGCGCGCCCTTCACCTTGGGCACATTGCGAATGAACCACTCGGCCTGGTCAGACGCCTTCCGGCACCAGAAGAAGAAGTGATAGGCGCCCCGGCGAATGCCCGCCTTCGCGGCCCCGTTCCAGTTCGTCTTGAACATCGGGTCGATATGATCGATGCCGTCGGTCGCCTTGATGTAAGCGAAATTCGCGCCACGCGAGCGCAGCTTCACCCAGTCGATGTCGCCCTGCCAGCGCGAAACATCGACGCCATGCACCGCATGATGCTTGGGCGTCACCTTGCCGAAATTGATCGGATGCGCATCCCCGAACCGGCTGCGATACACCTTGCCGGAAGAAGAGCTTTTGGGCCGCACGGAGGGTGCCGGCATCGGCGTGATCATCGCCACCTGCTGCAGTGCAGGCGCGGAAACCCGGTCCGGCTCGGCAATCGCCATCATGCCCGCTTCGCTCGCAGGCTCGGCCATCACATCGGCGCTCCCCGCCCCGGGGACACCGACGCCGGGCCGCACAATGGAGCTCGTCACCTCGTTCGAGGGCGGGTCAATCTTGAGCGCTGTATCGATACTGGGGCCACCGGTGCAACCGGCAAGGCCAAGGGTCAGAACGACAGGTCGAAGGAACGCGGGAAGACGCATATACGATCTGCATGGGTTCGAGGGATCTGGTTCCCCGACGTCTTTCGCCGGGGGAATAGCCAGTATTAGCTTCAACTTACCAATAAAGTTTGAATCAAGCCGTTAACCACGCTGCAAGGATGTCGGCCCACCTCCGTCCCCATGCGCCGCCCTATCCACAAGCTGGCAAATAAAAACCGCAGATTGAAACCTGCCGTTAGGCTGCGAGACGTTACACCGCCCGCTGCACAGGAAAACGGGCGCGCGGTTTTGAACAATTTCACGCTATTTGCGGCAAACGCGATTGTCGTTCTGGTCATGGCTTCGGTGTTCTTCATCGCCGGTCGGGCGCGGCGCGAGCCCTATTGGGACACATGGGGCGTCGCCAATCTCGTGATCTGTCTCGCGCTTCTTTGCTATATGGCCGGCGCCCATCTGCCCGACGCGCTGCGCGGCGCACTGCCCAACGGGCTTCTCGTGCTGGGCATCAGCCTGCGCTGGCGCGCCGCGCGCCAGTTTGAAAACAGGCACGCCCCGCTGGCGCTCTTCTTCCTGCCGCTTGCGCTCTTCCTTGTCTTGAGCGCGGCGCCCCTTGCCGCAGGCTCCTACCCCGCCTTCCATATGGTCACGAACGTCATTCAGACAGCCATCGCCCTGGCTTGCGCCTATGAGTTCTGGCGCGACAACGATGACAAAAGCCTGTCGCGCAAGGGGCTGATCCTCGCCTACGGCATTCTCGCAGCCACATTCATCATCCGCTTCGCACAGGCGTTGCTCGTCGGCGATGGGTTCGTGCGCCAGATGTCCCTCGACACGATCCTGACCATCCAGCTTTACGTCGCCCTCTTCCACTTTCTGGCTTCAAGCGCCTTTGCGCTTACCCTCGCCTATGAACGCGATGCGCAGAAGCTGCATCACCTCGCTTCGCATGACGGCCTGACCGGCCTCCTGAACCGCCGCGCCTTCGAAGCCGAGGCCCGCAGCTTTCTGGAGCGCAATCCCGAGCAGCCCTTCGCGCTTGCGATCTTCGACCTCGACCATTTCAAGCAGATCAACGATCAGCACGGCCATGCCACGGGTGACCGAACTCTTGAGGCCTGCGCAGAGGCGTTTCGTCAAACCTTCGAGCAGTCCGCGATCATCGCGCGCTGGGGTGGCGAGGAGTTTGTCGCCCTCCTGCCCGACCTCTCACCCGTGGAGGCCGCACTCGCCGTCGACAGGCTCCGCGCCAATGTGGCAGCCATAGCGGTGCCCACCCAAAACGGCGTCATGCACCCATCCCTGAGCGCCGGTCTTTGCTACAGCAACGCGAAGCGCACGCGCGATCTGGAAACGCTTCTCTCCGTCGCCGACAGTGGCCTTTACGCCGCCAAGAAGCGTGGCCGCAACCGGGTCGAACAGGTGGCCGTCACGGCCGCCTGACCCACAGAACGGGGATAGATTCCGCGCATCATCCCCGCACATCCCATAAAGACCGGTCATCGCTTCCCGTTTCGGGGCGCGTTTTCTCCCCTCCCGTTCAAACAGGCTTATCCTTCTCCCTGCCCATCTCGTGGGAAAGCAGGTCGCGACGGTGATCTCGCGGAGATGGGACGGTGCCCGGGCCGGTCGCATAACGTGTGTGGTCGCTGCTAGCGGGCGGCTGGTCCGGCAAAGGGTCGTGCGCAAGCACGGTCTGGTGCGATGGCCCGCCCCAGGGCGAAGCCTGAACACCCGGTTCCAGGGCGATCCCTGTCGGAAGTTGTCAAGAGCCGGGCGGGTGGCTGAAGGGTCGCACGTTTTACAATAAAGATGAGCGTCGCTTCAGCCGCCCGTCTTCCCCTTCTCCAGCCAAACCCCGGCGCAGGCGCGGGAGCGTTTCCGCACGCCTGCACTCCACCTGGAAACTGGCAACCGGCAAAGGTTCTAGCTGCTGATATGCGCCCTTGGCATTCCATACATCAACTGCTCGAACCCCTGCCGCGTCACATGCACCAGCGTGCGATGATCGCCGCCCTCGAAATAGACGTCGTCATCGGCATCGAGCGCTTCATCAATCATGCATGCGATGCGGTATGGCGCACCAAACACGGGAACCGCACCCTCATCGCAATCGGGAAACAGCGCCGCCGTTTCCTCCTCGCTTGCGAGCACGACCTTCTCACCCAGAATGTCGGCCACCTTGCCGAGATCGACCTGCCTGGAGGCCGGCACCACGGCCAGCAGATAGCTGTCATCCCATTTGAGCACCACGCCCTTGGCCATTTCGCGGCCCGGAATGTGGCTCACCCGCGCCGTCATGGCAGAGCTTGCCGTGCGGTTGTGTCTGGCCACGTCATAGGGCACGTGGCTGTCTTCCAGAAATTCATGCATCGTCATGGCGATACCCATGGTCCCGTTCCTTTCCTGCCTTCGGGCCGGCAGCGGATGCAGACATGGATTGCGCATCGGCCCTGCCCGGTTTCTGACCCATCGGTCAGCCGGCGCGTCGGGCGCGGTTCTGGATATGCGGACAAGGGCGGCGTCATACCGCCGCTTGCGAAAGCCAGCGCCGCGCCAAACCGTCGTCCGGTCGCCTGCTGGTCTCTCATGCTTCAAGAATACACCCGTCATGCCCGTTGGAAAAGCGCCATGGCCCGGCACACCGCTTTTCGGGCGGGCGCAACCTTACGCAGCGTCACTGTGGGAAAAATGCCTCACCCCGCAATCAGAATGGCCAGTCCCACTACGATTCACGCGACATTCGGGCACGATCGCCGGGATTTGCCACAATTTATCAAGAACCGGGTGGCAAGTGCCCCGCAACGCCTCCGCGCAGCCGCGCCTTCGGGGCGAAAGACATCAAAAACCGACCGGTATTTTACACTTAAGGAGAGTTTCCTTGTTCCACACCACTGTTGCACGCGCAGCCAATCGCGGCGCGCGGGTGTTCCTGCTGTTGCTTCTGCCCGCCTTCGCGGCGGCATGCACCACCACCGGCAGCGGGCCCGGCACCTCTGCAAACGCCCCATGGCCAATGCTCTCCTATTATCAGGACATGTATGGCGAGATCGAAGACAACGGCATCGTCATCCCTGCGGTGGACGTGACCAAGATCGACCGCCAGTATCTGCGCCAGATGGTCGACTACCCGACCAGCGAGCCCGTGGGCACGATTGTCATCGATCCGGGCAACCGCTTCCTCTACCTGGTCATGGAAAACGGCAAGGCCATGCGCTACGGCATCGGCGTTGCCAAGGCCGGCCTCGAATACGAAGGCGATGGCGTGATCGGCCGCAAGGCCGAATGGCCGAACTGGGCCCCCACCCTCGCCATGATCGAGCGCGAGCCGGAGCGCTATCGTCCGCTGGCAGCCGGCATGCTGGGCGGCCTCACCAACCCGCTCGGTTCGCGCGCCCTCTACCTCTACAAGGATGGCAAGGACACGCTCTACCGCATCCACGGCACCACCGAGCCGTGGTCCATCGGCAAGTCGGTGTCCTCGGGCTGTATCCGCCTGCTGAACCACGACATCATGGATCTCTACAAGCGCGTTCCACGCGGCGCCCGCATGGTTGTGCTGGGCGCAGGCCAGCCGCAGCCCGGCACGGTCTGAACCTTACGGCGCGACAGACAGACAAAAACCCCTGCCATGTTGCCACACGGCAGGGGTTTTTCGTTGTTTCACATCAACTGCGGCAACACCGCAACCGACATTATCTAAAGCAATTCCAGGAAAAGTGGAAACCGGTTTTCCGTCCGGAATTGTGCAAAATCAGTACATTAGAGCGTTTTCGTGATTCAACGAAAAGCGGAAACGCTCTAGGGGCTGGGATTGCCGATTTTCTGATGCAGATCATCAACGGCAGTCTGCATTTCCTCGGTCCAGCGCACATCGAGCGCATCAAGCGCCTCTTCGAGCTGCTCCATCTTGGTCGCGCCGATGATGTTCGACGTCATGAAGGGGCGCGAATTGACGAAGGCATGCGCAAAAGCGGCCGGCGTCAACCCGAACGCGCGCGCCATGGTGTTGTAAGCCTTGACCGCATCCTGTGCGCCAAGCTTCTCATAGCGTTTGAGACGGTCAAACAGCGCCTTGCGCGACCCTTCCGGCAGCGCGCCATCGTCGTATTTCCCGGTCAGATAGCCCTGCGCCAGCGGCGAATAGGCAAGCAGGCCCACTTCTTCGCGCTGGCAGGTTTCGGCAAGGTTCACCTCATAGGTGCGGTTGACCAGGCTATAGGCGTTCTGGAGCGAAACCACACGCGGACCAACGCCCTTGTCGGCTTCGGCGACGTAGCGCATCACGCCCCAGGAGCTTTCGTTCGACAGACCGAAATGGCGGATCTTGCCAGCCTTCACCAGATCGTCGAACACGGCCAGCGTCTCTGCAATCGGCGTCTCGTCGGCCAACGGCTCGTTCAACGCGGTCACCCGTGTGGGGTTGGAACCGAAAGGGTTTTCCCGGTCCGGCCAGTGGATCTGATAGAGGTCGATATAGTCCGTCTGAAGCCGCGCAAGCGACTTGTCGATGGCGTCCATGATATCGGCGCGAACGAGCTTCGACGGACGGTCGCCGCGAAACCATTCATTGTCGGTGCGGCCGATCACCTTGGAGGCGATGATGAGCTGATCGCGGTTGCCCCGCTCTTTCATCCATGTGCCCACATAGCGCTCGGTGCGCCCCTGCGTCTCGGCTTTGGGCGGGATGGGATAGAGTTCCGCCATGTCGAGGAAATTCACACCACGCTCGACGGCGCGGTCCATCTGTTCGTGGCCTTCTGCCTCGGTGTTCTGTTCGCCAAAGGTCATCGTGCCCAGGCAAATCTGCGAAACAAGGAGGTCGCTGCGTCCAAGACGGCGCTTTTCCATCAAAAGTCTCCGGATGCTGAAATCTGGCGCGAACGCGCCAATGCCGGCATCATAAGGCCGTTCAGTGGGCGCGCAAGCATCCGCGCGCAAAGCAGGACGCATTCGCGCCGCTATCAACGCAATCACGTCACAATACAGTGCAAAACAATTGCTCATCCGGAATGTCGGCTAGAGTACCCCGTCGACAACACGTTCAAATTCGAGGTTTCCATGTCCTTTCAACGCCGTTCGGTTCTTCTTGGCCTTGCTCTTCTGTCCACCACGATCTGGAGCGCACCGTCCTTCGCACAGGAGGAGAGCATGCTGAAAATCACCGGTGAGCTGACCTATTTCGCGCGGATCGCGCTGCCGGAAGACGCCCTCGCTATCGTCGAGCTGCGCGAGGCTGATGCAGACGCTTCGCAGTCGGTCGCAGCGGAGACGCGCATTGCAACGGAAGGCCGGCAGGTGCCGATCCCCTTCGCGCTTTCGGTCGACCGGGAAACGCTCGACAAGGACGGAACCTATCAGCTGCGCGGCGGCATTCTTGATGGCCTCCAGCCCGGCTGGATCTCCGAGCCCGTCACCATCGACATTGCCCAGACCGAGATCGATCTGGGCACGCTGATCATGAAGCCCTACGAGGCCCCGGCCCCGTTCGGCGTTATCGGCATGGACAAGATCACGGGCACCGAATGGGTGGTCGAAGACATTGATGGCGGCGGCATCATCGACAGTTCAAATGTCACGGTGACCTTCGGCGAAGATGGCCGGGTCGCCGGCAACGCCTCGTGCAATCGCTACACGGCCGGATGGGAAGAAGACAATGGCAGGCTGACCATCAGCCAGGCCGCGTCGACCCGCATGGCCTGCGCGGAAGCGCTGATGAATCAGGAACAGAAATTCCTGGAGATTCTCGCAGACGTCACCTTCTTCACCATGACGCCTGAGGGCGCACTCGTCCTCCAGACTGTCGACGGGCGCACGCTCAAGGCCTTCCCGGCCGGCTGATTTCCGATGCCCGGTGCGCTCAGGTGAAGGCGTCGGGCATCGATTCCTTGCGCCGGGCGATGAAGTCCAGAAGCCCCTCCTCGATGCCCGCATCGAGCGGGGGCGCTTCATAGGCTTCCAGCCAGCTGCGGGCGAGCTGGTTCGCCCGCTGATGCGCTGCTTTCTCGCCTTCCGCCGCCCACTGTTCATAGGAATTGTTGTCGGCGATGGAAGAGCGGTAGAAAGCGGTCTGGAAATTGGCCTGGGTGTGGGCGCATCCAAGATAATGGCTGCCCGGCCCCACTTCGCGAATGGCGTCCATGGCCTGCCCGTTTTCCGAAACATCCAGCGGTTCGCAAAAGCGTTGCTGCATGCCCAGCTGGTCGATGTCCATCATGAATTTCTCATAGGACGACACCAGCCCGCCCTCCAGCCAGCCAGCGGCGTGGAGCACGAAATTGGTGCCCGACATAACGGTCGAGTTCAGCGTATTCGCGCTCTCATAGGCAGCCTGCGCGTCGGGGATCTTGGACCCCGTCAGCGAACCACCCGTACGGAACGGCAATCCCAGCCGGCGGGCGAGCTGTGCTGCGCCATAGGAAACAAGTGAGGGTTCCGGCGTGCCAAAGGTCGGCGCGCCCGACTGCATGGAAATGGACGAGGCGAAGGTGCCGAACAGAACCGGCGCGCCGGGGCGCACCAGCTGCGTGAAGGCTGCGCCGGCCATGACCTCGGCCAGAACCTGCGTCAGCGTGCCGATCACGGTTACCGGGCTCATGGCGCCGGCCAGAATGAAGGGCGTGACGATGCAGGCCTGATTGGCCCGCGCATAAACCTTGGCCGCGCCCAGCATGGTCTCGTCAAACACCATGGGCGAATTGGCGTTGATCAGGTTGATCACCACCGCATTCTCATCGACGAACTTCTCGCCGAACAGGATGCGGGCCATGGACACCGTGTCCTCGGCGCGATCCGGCGCTGTTACCGAGCCCATGAAGGGCTTGTCGGAGTAGCGCATATGCGCAAACACCATGTCGAGATGCCGCTTGTTGACCGGCACATCGACCGGTTCGCAGACAGTGCCGCCCGAATGATGAATGGACGGCGCCATATAGGCGAGCTTCACGAAATTGCGGAAATCCTCAATCGTCGCATAACGGCGCGCGCCATCGAGATCGCGCACGAAAGGCGGGCCATAGACCGGCGCGAATACGGTGGTGTTGCCGCCAATCTCGACCGAGCGCTCGGGATTGCGTGCATGCTGGGTGAAGGTGGAAGGCGCGGTTTTCAGGAGCGCGCGGCAGAGCCCTTTGGGGAAATGCACCCGGTCGCCACGCACATCCGCACCTGCCTCCTTCCACATGGAGAGCGCCTCGGGATCGTCGCGAAACTCGATGCCAATCTCTTCGAGAACCGTATCGGCATTGGCCTCGATCAAGGCCAGCGCTTCTTCGTCCAGAACCTCGAAGGGCCTGAGCGTGCGGCGAATATAGGTCAGCTGCGGCCCGGGCCCTGCACCGGCTCTCGCCGCCCTGCGGGCCGCCGCACCACCGCGCTCGCCACGCCCTGCCCGTCCACGACGTGGCCGATCCTGTGCTTCGTCGTCTCCAGCCATCACCGTCATCCCACAAGCTCCCTGTCAGGGGTCCTCAAGCAATCGTGCTAACACAAGCCTAGCGTTTGCAGCATGGACTTCCATTCCGCAAGCGGCACGCGGTGTCGCAACTGGTCTGCCGGTCGCAGGGCATGGCTTGTGGACGTCAGGGCGCATCATCTTTGCCCGGCATCGGTCCAGCCCCCGCTTTCCGACCAGTCTGCCCGGTCTGCGGGCTGGTGACCGATCATCCGCGGATCAAGCCCCTGTTCCAGAAGCTTGACCTCAAGCTGCAATCGCCGCAGTTCGAGTTGATAGAGCCGGTCGCAATTGAGACGCTTCGGCCGTTCGCCCAGGGGAATGACCAACCGGCCATAAGCCGACAGCGATTTGTCGGGCGAGTTCAGGGAATCGCTGATGACGCCCGTATCGAAATAGCTTCCGCCACTGGATATCGATGAGTGACACGTCGTGCCGTCGGCCGCGCGAACTTCGTCATATCCATTGGGTGAGACGACCCCCGGCAGGGCGAAACCACTGTGGTTCTGCCTGACGGCATAGACCTGCTCGCTTGCTCTGGCTCCACCCGCTAGAGAGGCCATGCAGACGGCCAAACCGATCACAGCCGGTGTGCAATGAACTTTCCGCATATCTGTGCCTTCATACCAAGATGAGCTTCGGGAAACGGGATGCTTTCCGTGCATATCCGCACGCGACGTTCGCGCTCGCCTTCGAAATTGACCACAACAACAACCGGACGCGACTGTTTTGCTCCGAGCGTAAAAGTCTGAGGCGTCACGCGTGCTTTCACGGGCCGGAATTCGGCATCGTAAACGCGCACGGCGACGTCGATCCGGTGGCTGTAAGGGTTTTGCGGATAAACGCGGACGGCAAAGCTGTCCGTATAGCTACGGACCACACCGCGCATGGGAGACATTGACTGCGAAAATGCAGGTGGCGTCGATGCGGCGAGAGCGGCACCGAACATCATGACAAACCGGAGCATGGCCGTGCCTACTCGCAAACGACCGTGACAAAGGTTTCGTATTTTCCCTTGTGAAAGATCGACTTCTGAGAGACTGCGCGCAGGTTTACAACGACATTTGTCACGCCCATTTCCAGCGGGGTCTTCGTCGCCCCTGAAACACTGGAAGTCGTTGTTCCACCGCTGGTTTTATAGCTGGAAGTGAATGTCGCAGACGCATCACCAGCGGGCGCGGTGGTGAAGTTCTTCGGGTTGCGCAGATTGACCTTGAAACCAGACGAGGTGGTGTAAATGGCGGCAACACCGGCGCGACCGCCAGACGCTGCAGAATCGAGCGCATAGAAGCCATCGCGCGCCAGTTTGCCTGGGGTCTGAAACTCCACGCTGCATGTATCATCGATCACTGCTTTGAACGGAATATTGGCCTCCAATGCAGAGGCAGATGTTGAATAGGATAATAATAACAATAATGAAAATAAATACTTCACTTTAAACCTCATTTGAAAAATAAATATAGAATTACTCAAACAAAAGAGATCGTCAAATGAAATAAAGGAACATTGCATATCTGCTTTAAAGTAGGCAGGCGCTTTTCAGCGCCTGCCCTTGTTGGTCCAGGAGGCGTCGCTCGCCCAACTGCCCGATGACCGGGAACTCATGCGCGGGTCCAGCCCCTGCCGCATGAGCTGAACCTCAAGCTCCAGCCGCTCAATCTCCAGCTGATAAAGCCGGTCGCAGTTAAGGCGCGTCGGCCTTTCTCCCAAGGGCACAACGAGACGGCCATAGGCCGATACGTTGTCATTCGCGCCGCCAATGACGCCGGAATCGAGATACGCACCGGAACCGGACATGGAAGCGCGACAGGTGGTGCCATCTGCGGCACGCACTTCGTCAAACCCGTTTGGCATCGTGACGCCCGGCAGGGTCACGCCTGTCTGGTTCTGATTGATGATGTACTGATCCTCTGCATGGCTGGCGGCCGCACCAGCCAGCAGGAAACACAGGGCCACGCTCAATTGGCGCGGTAAGCGATGAAGCGTCCACATATCTGGGCTCTAATCCTCGTTTTCTGATCGGGAAAGGGAATGCTCTCCGTGCAAATCCGCACGCGTCTGGTTCTGCTCTCGCCGAAATCGACGGAGACCAGAACAGGACGCGACACATCGCTCCCCAGCATCATTTTCGAGGGTACGACCTTCGCCGCAATCGGTCGGAAATCCTCGTCATAGACCCGCACCGCCACCTCAATGCGATGGCGGTACGGATTGTGCGGGCGAACCCGCACGGCGAAGCTGTCGGAGAAGCTTCTGATCTCCCCGCGCATCGGTGTCATGGATTGTGCTGCGGCAGGCGTGACCGTCGCCAGAACGACGATCGCCGCGACAAACTTCGCCATCATGGCTGCCTCCTACTCGCAGGTGATCGTGACGTCGGCGATGTAGGTGCCGACGGCAAAGATCCCCGTGGACTTCGTCGCCGTGAGGTCGACGCTAGCCATCGTGAGGCCCGTTGAAAGTGGGGTCAAAGTTGGACCAGGAATATCCGTCACGCTGGTCGCGCCCGTCGTCGTATACTTGGATGCAAAAGTTACATGAGCATTGCCGGTCGGCGGCGCCGAGGAAAATGCGGTCGGCGCCGTGGTCGACAAGGAGTATCCCGCGCCCGTCGCCAGAACGGATGCGCGACCGGCTATGCCGCCGCTCAAATCGGAACTCAAGACGGTAAAATCACCGCTGATACCCAGGGTTCCCGGAGAATCCACCGTAATGACACAGGTGGAATTAACCTCTCCACGGAACGGGATAATGCCACTGGCGGCAAAGGCGATGGATGGTGAAGCAAGCACCGTGAGAACGGCACCCGCCACAAGGGACATACGCATATGCGACTCCTACTTGATACGCGTGGGCCGCCCCTTGAAGAAACACTACCATGGGAAGCATTTTAGAAAAGAAGAATGTAATCTAAAGTTGCATTTATTCCTGATCATGGTTAACAGTTTTATCGCCTTCCGAACCCGCGAACGCGCGCCATCCGAAGCGGGGGAAAGATACCAGCCGCCCCTCCCCCGTCGCTTTCCCTGCGCTGCAGGTCGCAAATCAGCCATGGGAACCGGCAGATCGCGCCCTATTCTCCTTTGAGACGCATGTTTGCGAGCAATCCGGAGCGCGGAACGGGAAGCCCTGCCCGCGCAATGTGAGCAGCGGGAGCCAGAGAATGTCCGACGACGAGATCATCCTGTCCGAGCTTGCGGACGACGAACTCGTGCAGCAGATGCATGACGACCTCTATGACGGGCTCAGGGAGGAGATCGAAGAAGGCACGCGCATTCTTCTGGACCGGGGCTGGAAGCCCTATGAGGTTCTGACCGAGGCGCTGGTCGAAGGCATGCGGATCGTCGGCGAGGATTTCCGCGACGGCATTCTGTTCGTTCCCGAAGTGCTTTTGTCAGCCAATGCCATGAAAGCTGGCATGGCGATCCTGAGGCCCCTTCTGGCCGAAACCGGCGCACCCAAACAGGGCAAGATGGTGATCGGCACCGTGAAGGGCGACATTCACGACATCGGCAAGAACCTCGTCAGCATGATGATGGAGGGCGCGGGCTTCGACGTGATCGACATCGGCATCAACAACCCGGTCGAGAACTATCTGGCGGCAATCGAAGAGCACCAGCCCGACATTGTCGGCATGTCGGCGCTGCTGACGACGACCATGCCCTATATGAAGGTCGTGATCGACACGATGAAGGAAAAGGGCATCCGCGACAATTACATCGTTCTGGTGGGCGGAGCGCCGCTCAACGAGGAATTTGGCCAGGCCGTGGGCGCGGACGCCTATTGCCGCGATGCGGCGGTGACGGTGGAAACCGCCAAGGAACTGATCAGGCGCAAGCACAATCTGACGGCCGGCGCCTGACCTTCTTCAGGGCCGGGCGGTGCCCGAAATGTCAGTTGGCGGCGCGCACGACATTGCGACCGGCATTCTGGGTCGCATCGACCGCATTCGCCGTATCCTGACCGACGCCGCGGATCGTGTTGGCGCAGCCGGCTGCAGAGCCTGCGACCAGAACGAGGATCGCCAGACGGGAAAGAGTGGAAAGTTTCATGGTTTATCTCCCTCACGGATAGACCGCCCGAACAGACTGGGCCGCCACGATGAATGAACGCGCAAAACCGGAAAAAGTTCTCAGCCCCGCGAAAGTTCCCGTCCCGGAGCGCGTTCTTGTCATCGCCTGCGGAATGATTGCGCGCGAAATCCTTGCGGTGCGCGACCGCTACGGCTTCGACCATCTGGAACTCACCTGCCTGCCGGCGGAATTTCACTACCGTCCCGAGCGCATCGCGCCTGCCATGGACAAAGCCATCCGGGAGGCGCGTGCGCAGGGCTATCGCCACATTTTCGCGGGCTATGCCGATTGCGGCACGGGCGGCGGGCTCGACCGGGTTTGCGAAAAGCATGGGGTGGAACGCATAGAAGGCCCGCACTGCTTCGCCTTCTACCAGGGGCTTTCCCGCTTTGAAGCGGTTGCCGAGGCGGACATGCTCTCCTTCTACATGACGGATTTTCTCTGCCGCCAGTTCGACGCGTTCTTCATGAAGCCGATGGGGCTCGACCGGCACCCGGAGCTCATTCAGGACTTTTTCGGCAATTATCAAAAGCTTGTCTACCTGGCGCAAACGGAAGATCCTGCGCTTGAGGCCGTGGCGCAGAAGGCGGCGCGCCTGCTTGGCCTCGCCTATGAAAAGCGGCAAACCGGGTATGGCGACCTGCCGGCAGCCCTGGCAGGAGCGCTGAAAAACCACTGACGCTTCGGAAACCGCCATGAAATGGTTACATTGGCGGTGCTTTGCTGACCTGCGTTCCGGAGAAACTCATGCACCGTCTCATCACCATTTCACTGGCGCTCGGCCTCATGGCCGGCGCGGCCAATGCCCAGTCGCTGGTTCAGGAGAAACTCGACATGGAGCGGGCCGGTTTTGAGAAAGACTCGGTCGTACAGAAGATCACCTATCGTGATGCGGCGCGGCTTGATGCCTACGAGCGGATGCGCGGCGAGGCTTTCAAACAGGCCAGAGCCGGCGGCGCGGCAGAAGACATCGCGCTACTCGACGAGATCGACGGGCGGCAGAAGCGCTCCTTTCAGGGGCTCGACCTCTCCGGCGCGTGGCAATGCCGCACCATCAAGACCGGGGGGCTTGCGCCACTCATCGTCTATGGCTGGTTCGGGTGCGAGGTCAGCGATGACGGATCGGGCTGGTTCTTTGAGAAGCTGACCGGATCACAGCTGACGGACGGACATTTTTTCGACGATGGCGATTCGCGCATGATCTATCTCGGCGTCTTTTCGGTGAGTGGCGACCAACCGCCCGCCTATGGCGCAGGGCGCGACACCGATCAGGTGGGCTATGTTTTCCGCGACGGCGAAGCGCAATGGCGCATTGAATTTCCAGCGCCGGAGCGAGAATCCATCCTCGACATCATGGAAATTCGACGGGCGCAATAACATATCGGATGGGGGCGGAAGCTTGCAGCCATTGTCATGAAGGCTTAACGGCATTCGAACAAGACTGTTTGACGTCCCCTTTGGGATTCGCAGGGCGGGCAAGACGAGTACGATGAAAGCTGAGGGAACGGACTTGGACACGGTGTTGGGCGCACCGCCCGCTGAGCTGCCGCCGCGCCGGCTGTCGCGCATTTTCCGCGACCTGGCAAAACGTGCAGAAGACAAGGTTTCCATCGGCGAAATCCGCCAGGCGCTCGGCGATCGCAGCTTTGCGACGCTTTTCGTGTTCTTCGCCTGCCTCAATCTCCTGCCCTTTCCGCCCGGCAGCACGGTGATCCTGGGACCGCCGCTGGTGCTGATTGCGATCCAGATGGTGATGGGCAACCGTACCGTCTGGCTGCCCAACTTCCTGCTCAACAAATCCATCGGGGCCGACAAGTTTCGCCATATGAGCGAGCGCTTCATTCCCCGGCTGATCCTCGTCGAACGGCTGATCAAGCCGCGTTACTGGCCGTTTGCACGGGACCATGCAGACCGGGTCATAGGCCTCATTGCGCTGGTTCTCTCGATTGCGGTGACGCTGCCGATCCCGCTCGGCAACTGGTTCCCGGCCTTTTCCTGCGTGCTGGTGGGCCTCGCGCTTTCGGAGCGTGACGGCATCCTTCTCAGCATCGCCATCACATGCGGCGTGCTTTCGCTTCTGGTGATTGCCGGCGTCGTGGTCGGCGCCAGCATGATGGCCGGCGCCGTGATGCACTAGATCGCCCTTGTGCGTCCCACAGGACGCACAAGGGACGATCCGGACTATTGCCGTTCCACCTTCTTCCACGTCGCATTTGAATGCGCGCGCGTCGCCCGCCAGCAAGCGGGCGCGCAATGCATTCGGCAATGCTGAAAACGGAGGAAGGAACAAGCGCTTATGGCCAATCTGATCGTGGTATACTGGCGTGATATCCCCGCGCAGGTGATCGTCCGGAAAGGACGGCAGAACGCCAGGCGCGAACTGCCGCTGCGTTTTACCGAGGCGATAGACATGTGCGCCATGCGGGTGGGCGCGCGCGACAGCGACGCCTATCTGGCCGAGTGGCGGCGCGGCGATCCGGTTTCCGTCAGCGACGATCTGGAGGCGGAAGCCGACAGAGCACTCGAAACCATCGAGCGTGATTATGACAGGGCGCGCCTCGTGGCGCTCGTCAAGGCAGGCGGTCATGACGGGAAATGACAGCACAAAAACGACCACGGTAACCCAGGCGACGCTGGTGAAGAAAACCCGCGAGCGGCTTGCCTACCGGCCGGCTGACGTGTCGCCGCTGCGGCGCGTGCAACGACGCTACACGATGCGGCGCTGGTCGGTTCGGCATGCGCGGTTTCTCGAATGGGTCTATGCGCGCTTCTCCAGCCTGTTTCTGGCGCTGCATCCGTTCTGGAACGCCGTCGGCTATGCACGGGCTGAAAAGCCGGTGAAATTTGTTGAACGGCAGGTGAAGGGCCTGATGTTCGACTGCCGCATGTGCGGCCAGTGCATCCTTTCCTCCACCGGCATGTCGTGCCCGATGAACTGCCCGAAACAGTTGCGCAACGGCCCCTGCGGGGGCGTGCGGGCCAATGGGCACTGCGAGGTGGAGCCGGACATGCCCTGCGTGTGGGTGAAGGCCTGGGAAGGCGCGCAGGCAATGCGGAATGGCGATGCGATCCTCGACGTACAGAAGCCTGTGGATCAGTCACTGCGGGAGAGCTCGGCCTGGCTGCGGGTGACGGCGCGGGCCGCACAGGAACGCGAAAATGCAGCCGGGAGCAGTGCCGCATGAGCCCGCGCCCGCCGCAGATCGATGAGAACCCCGAAGGCGTCGACCTGCCGCTGGAGCCCCTGCCCGGCCACGCCTCGCGCGGGCGGCTGGAACGCGTTCTGCGGCGCGGCGAATTTGCGGTGACAGCAGAGCTGAACCCGCCCGACAGCGCCAATGCGCAGGATGTCTATGAGCGGGCGGCGATCTTCGACGGCTGGGTGGACGGCATCAACGCAGTGGATGCATCGGGCGCGAACTGCCACATGTCGTCCATGGGCATCTGCGCGCTGCTGACGCGCATGGGCTACGCCACCATCATGCAGATCGCCTGCCGCGACCGGAACCGCATCGCCATTCAGGGCGACGTGCTGGGGGCCGCGGCCATGGGCGTGAGCAACATCATGTGCCTTACGGGCGATGGCGTGCAGGCCGGCGATCAGCCGGGCGCAAAACCCGTGTTCGACCTCGACTGCATGTCGCTTCTGGAGACCGTTCGGACCATGCGCGACGAGGAGAAATTCCTGTCGGGCCGCAGGCTCACCACGCCGCCGGCGGTGTTTCTCGGCGCGGCGATCAATCCGTTCGCCCCGCCCTGTGACTTTCGCCCCCAGCGGCTCGCCAAGAAGATCGCCGCCGGCGCGCAGTTTGTGCAGAGCCAGTATTGCTACGATGTGCCGATGCTGAGGGAATACATGAAGCGCGTGCGCGACATGGGGCTTGATGAAAAATGCTTCATCCTTGTGGGTGTCGGCCCGCTCGCATCGGCAAAGACGGCACGCTGGATCCGCACCAATGTGCCGGGCGTGCACATTCCCGACGCCGTGATCGCGCGGCTTGAAGGGGCCGAAAACCAAAAAGAGGAAGGCAAGCGCCTGTGCATCGACATCATCAATGAGGTGAAGGAGATCGAAGGCGTTTCCGGCGTTCATGTCATGGCCTACCGGCAGGAGGAGTTCGTGGCCGAGATCGTGCATGATTCAGGCGTTCTGAAGGGCCGCAGGCCATGGAAGCGCGAACCCGGTCTGGACGATGCGCTGGTCGCCGAAAGGCTCGACCATATTCTGCATGACAACCCAAGCGAACGACCCGTGGAGATGGTGAAAGACGCCAGCGAAACGAGTGTCGATACGAATTGAGATCATCGATCAGCGACATGAAGCGCGTTTCATGTCTCCCAGGAGGACAGTGAATGACCCGAACCATCGTCGCCTCTGCCACAAAGGAAGTCGTGATCGGCTTCGACCAGCCCTTTTGCGTGATCGGCGAGCGCATCAACCCGACCGGGCGCAAGAAGCTCGCCGCAGAGATGGTCGCAGGCAATTTCGAGACGGTGAAGAATGATGCGCTGGCGCAAGTTGCGGCCGGTGCAACCATGCTGGACGTGAATGCCGGTGTGACGGCGGTCGATCCCAACGCCACCGAACCCGGCCTTCTGGTGCAAACCCTGGAGATCGTGCAGGAGCTGGTGGACGTGCCGCTCTCCATCGACTCTTCCGTTTCCGCCGCCATCGAGGCCGGGTTGAAGGCTGCCAGGGGGCGTCCGCTGGTGAATTCGGTGACCGGCGAAGAAGAGAAGCTGGAAGCCATCCTGCCGCTGATCAAGAAGTACGATGTGCCGGTGGTCGCCATTTCCAATGACGAAACCGGCATTTCGGAAGATCCCGATGTGCGCTTCGAAGTGGCGAAGAAGATCGTCCAGCGCGCCGCCGATTTCGGCATTCCCGCGCATGACATCGTGGTCGATCCGCTGGTGATGCCGATCGGCGCCATGGGCACGGCCGGCCAGCAGGTGTTCCGGCTGCTCAGGCGGCTGCGCGAGGAATTGAAGGTGAACACCACCTGCGGGCTTTCCAACATCTCGTTCGGACTGCCGCACAGGCACGGCATCAATGCCGGTTTCATTCCGATGGTGATCGGGGCCGGCATGACGAGCGCCATCATGAACCCCTGCCGCCCGCAGGAAATGGAGATGGTGCGCGCGGCCAATGTGCTGAACGGCACGGACCCCAACTGCTCCCGCTGGATCATGACCTATCGCGACCATCAGCCAGCCGCGGCTGGAGCAGCGCCCCCCGCTGCAGCACCTGCCTCGGGCAGCGGGCGGCGGCGCGGCGGACGCGATGCGCGCCGCGCGCGGGAGTAAGATAACCTTGGACATACCGACATGCATAAGGGCATCGGACATGATACAGGCTCCCGGCATGCGGGGATGGCCATGAGCGACGACCCGCTCGTGCTCTTCATGCCGTCGGGCAAGCGCGGGCGCTTTCCCAAAGGCACGACAATTCTGGACGCGGCGCGACAGCTTGGCGTCTATGTGGAGAGCGTGTGCGGCGGGCGGGCGACCTGCGGGCGATGCCAGATCGAGGTTCAGGAAGGCCAATTCGCAAAGCACAGGATCACGTCCTCCGAGGAGCACATCTCGAAGGTTGGCCCGCGCGAGGCGCGCTATGCGGAGAAACGCGCCATGCCGGCGGGACGCCGCCTCTCCTGTTCGGCAACAGTCGAGGGCGATCTCGTCATCGACGTGCCGCAGGATGCCGTCATCAATGCGCAGGTGGTGCGCAAGGACGCCGACACCCGCATCATCGAGCGTCGCCCGGCGATGCACCTTTGTTATGTCGAGGTGGAAGAACCCGACATGCACCGACCGCTCGGAGACCTCGACCGGCTGAAGGCAGCGCTCCAGAAGGACTGGGGCTTTGGGCGCATGGAAGTGGATGCACACCTGCTGGCGCAGGTTCAGGGCATACTGCGCGCCGGCCAGTGGGCGGTCACCGCAGCCGTGCATCAGGATGCCGAAGACGACATTCCAAGGCTGGTGGCTCTGTGGCCGGGACTGAAGAACGAAGCCTATGGGCTTGCCTGCGACATCGGCTCCACGACCATCGCCATGCATCTCGTCTCGCTTCTGTCGGGCCGCGTGGTGGCGTCTGCCGGAGCGTCGAACCCGCAGATCCGGTTTGGCGAAGACCTGATGAGCCGGGTTTCCTATGTGATGATGAACCCGGACGGGCGCGAGGCCATGACGCGCGCCGTGCGGCAGGAAATCTCGAAACTGGTGCAGAAAGTGGCGGACGATGGCGGCATCGAACGGCATGACATTCTCGATGCGGTGTTCGTCGCCAACCCCATCATGCACCACCTGTTTCTGGGGATCGACCCGACGGAGCTGGGCGGCGCGCCCTTCGCGCTGGCCGTGTCGGGCGCGGTGAAGCTCAAGGCCGACGATCTCAGGCTGAAGCTCAACCCCGGTGCGCGAACCTATCTCCTGCCCTGCATCGCCGGCCATGTGGGCGCGGACGCTTCTGCCGTGACGCTGGCAGAAGGTCCGCACCGGCAGGACGAGATGATGCTGATTGTCGATGTGGGCACCAATGCGGAGATCGTGCTTGGCAACCGGGCGCGCGTGGTGGCTGCCTCCTCGCCGACAGGCCCTGCCTTCGAGGGCGCCGAGATTTCCGCCGGCCAGCGCGCCGCCCCCGGCGCCATCGAGCGGGTGCGCATCGACCGCGAAACACTCGCTCCGCGCTATCGCGTGATCGGCTGCGATCTCTGGTCGGACGAGCCCGGCTTTGCCGAAGCGCTGGGCGAAACCGGCGTGACCGGCATTTGCGGTTCGGGCATCATCGAGGTGATTGCGGAGATGTATCTGAGCGGCATCATCTCGGAAGATGGCGTGGTGAACGGAGCACTGGCAGAGACGAACCCGCGCATCATCGCCGAGGGACGCACCTTCTCCTACGTTCTGAAGGAGAGCGGCCCGCGCCTGACCGTGACCCAGAACGATGTGCGGGCGATCCAGCTCGCCAAGGCCGCACTCTATGCAGGCATCAGGCTTTTGATGGAAAAGCAGGCGGTGGCGACGGTGGACACGATCCGTTTCGCCGGCGCATTCGGCTCCTTCATCGATCCGCTTTACGCCATGGTGCTGGGGCTCATTCCCGATTGCGATCCCGACCGGGTTTCAGCGGTGGGCAATGCTGCGGGCACCGGCGCGCGCATGGCGCTTTTGAACCGCGACCACCGGCGCGAAATCGAGGAGACGGTGCAGCGCATCGAAAAGATCGAGACGGCGCTGGAGCCGAAGTTCCAGGAGCATTTCGTGCACGCCATGGCGCTGCCCAACAAGATCGACGCCTTTCCCAGGCTGGCCGAACGGGTGACTCTGCCGCCACGACAGCTGGCGGATGCGCAAAACGGCGATGGCGAAGCGCGCCCGCGCAGACGCTCACGCGAAGAACGCGCGGCGCGGCGGCGGCGCGACTGAGTATCAGCCGGCGTCAACCGCGCTGAGCATGTCCGCAGTGATGGACTGACGCCAGCGGGCGCTTTCAGCCCAGGGATCAGGCCCGGAGAGGCGTTCTGCCATGTCGGCAAGCGTAAAGGCGTTTGCGGCTTCGATGCTTTTCAGTTCCGCCCATGAAACGGGCGTCGCCACCGGCGCGCCGGGTCTGGCCCTTGTCGAATAGGGTGCGATGGCGGTTGCGGCGCGCTCATTGCGCAGCCAGTCGACAAAGACCCGCCCTGTCCGTTTCTCTTTGGAGGCTTCCGCCAGAAAGCGATCCGGCTCGTCCTTTGACAGTTTGCGCGCGACGCCACGTGCAAAGGCCTTCACATCGGGCCATTCGCGCCGGCGCTCCAGCGGCGCGACCACGTGAATGCCCTTGCCGCCGGTCAGGAGCGGCTGACTTTCAAGGCCGAGATCGGAAAGCCGCGTGCGCACGGCGAAGGCGGCGCTGCGAACGGCAGCGAAATCCAGTTCCTCATCCGGGTCGAGATCGAAAACCAGCCGGTCCGGCGCGTCGAGACGGTCGATGCGCGATCCCCAGATATGGAACTCCAGCGTGTTCATCTGCACGGCGGCGATGATTCCGGCGAGATCGTCAATGTGGAGATAGTCGTCGCGCTCGCCGCTCTTCTCGGTGATCTCCATGCGCCCGACCGCTTCGGGAAAGCCCTTGCCGCCATGGCGCTGGAAAAAACAGGGGCTGCCCTGCCCGTCCGGGCAGCGCACGAGGCTGACGAGGCGCTTTTCAACATGCGGGAGCATGCGTCCTGCGACACGTTCATAATGGCGCGCCAGATCCAGCTTGCTGATGCCGGCCTCACCAAACAGCGCCTTGTCGGGGCTGGAGAGCGCAATGCCGGCAAGCTGCGGCCGATCATCCGAACGCATCGTATATGGCCTCCCCGTGTTCAGGCCCGATTGTCCTCCACGAAGGCATCGAAGGTGGAGCGGATGTGGTCGGCTGCGGCCTTTACCGGCGCGGAAGCGTCGGGCGCGACGACCATGCCGATGTGATAATTGCCAAGTTTCGGCAGCCCGTCCTTGACGCCCAGTTCCACCAGATCTCCGTGCAGGAAGGATTTGGGAAGCGGCGCGATGGCGAGATCGGAAAGGATGGCGGCGCGCTGGCCTGCCGTATGGGCGCTCATATAGGCGATGCGATAATCGCGGCCGTCTTTTTCCATGGCCTTCAGCGCGCCGGCGCGCCAGGCGCAACCCTCTTCCCAGATGGAGAGCGGCAAGGGTTCGCGCAGATGGGCGCTTCCGCCCTTTGCGCCGGCCCAGACGATGGGCTCGGTGTAGACGATCTGCACGCCGTTTTCAGCGGAGTCGTCCGTGCATGTGAGAAGGGTGAGATCAAGTTGCCGGTTGGCCATGCGCTTGCGCAGATTGAAGCTCTGGTCGATGACCACGTCGACGGCAATGGCAGGATGGGTTTCTGCAAAACGTTTCAGAACGTTTGGCAGGATGCGTTCGCCGTAATCGTCCGGCGATCCTAATCGTACGATGCCGCTGATGTCGGGCATGACGAATTTCGAGACGGCTTCACGGTTTAACGCCAGGAGCCTTCTGGCGTAGCTTAATAATAACTCGCCGTCGGAGGTGAGCGATACCGAACGCGCGTCACGCACGAAGACCGAGCGCCCGAGCATCTCCTCAAGCTTCTTGATCTGCATCGAAACCGCCGATGGCGTGCGGAAGACGGCGTTGGACGCCGCAGTGAAACTGCCCGTTTCCGCAATCGCGACGAAGGTTCGCAGAACGTCCAGCTCCAATAAGGGAACGGGATGATTGACGGGAGCGTTCATGGCGTTCTCCATTCAATAACTTTGAACGAAAGCATCATTCGATTGTGTTTGATTGAACATCAACCTTGCGGCATAGTCAACAGCGTCAGGCAACGACGAGAGGCGAAAGCCAACCAAAGGAGAAGACGATGTCTGTTTTCACACGCGTCAATCATTTTGTCCGTCACTACCGCACAGCCCTCAACCGCCGCCGCACCGAGCGTCTGATCGGCACATTGCCGGCAGAGATCCGCAAGGATATCGGCTGGCCCAGCCAGTATACGGGCCTTCAATCGGATGGTCAGGACAACCGCGGCATCTCGCGGCTCTGAACAACGGGGCATCAAACAGGAGTGCGTTCAATGATATCGCTGGGAAAAGCCCTCAAAGCGGTGCGTGATTTCGCGATTGAATTCGACGCAATGACGCATCATGCAAAATACGGCCTCCGTCCAACGGAGAAGAAGAACGCGTCGTCGACCAGACACGCGGACTGAGATGGCCAAATCCGCCACGCGCTTAGTTGCACCCGCAGCCAGACCATCCCTGCATTGAAAGACCCCGGCCAAACCACCGGGGTCTTTTTTGTCTCCGGTGGCGCTGAAAACACCACGATTTCGCCGGAAATGTCGTTTTCCCGGCGGAGCGCTTCGCATTTCCCATGCAACAGCGCCCGCGCAGCGGTTAGTTTTCCGCCATCCAACGAGCGACCCCATTCCATCACGCATGGAAGGCGCCCGGTGAGAGCCGACTGTCCTTTCGATATTGCTGTTTCCATGGAGCGCAGGATGAAGCTTTTCGCACGCATTTTCCGCCGCAGGCGGGTTTCCAATCCGAACACGGTTTTCGCACGCCAGCGGCTTGGCAGGACCATGCCCGGCGAAACCGGCGCGCTGGCCGGCGCGCGTTTCGGATTTCTGGTGAACTGAGTTCTCCGGCCCGGTTACCCCATCCGTCTCAGAGCCACCGTCCGACACGCGGAACGGTGGCTTTTTCGTTCTACCGTTTAAGAATTCGCCACGAAACAGTTGGGTTGGGCGTACATAAAGCTGGGACTGCCCGCGCCTGCCGCATTGACAGAAAACCCTTTTCCTGATGACGCTTTGACGACAGCAGCATGATGAGGAGAGAGCATCATGCGCGATCGGGAGGCAATATGGCGGAAGAGCATAGCTGCAAGCGGTCCATCGTTTTCTTTCTGATCCCCGACTTCACCATGATGGCGTTTGCCGCGGCGCTTGAGCCGTTGCGCGCCGCCAACCGCATGGCCGGCTATGAGGCCTATCAATGGCGGCTGGCGAGTGCAGATGGCCTGCCGGTGCGCGCATCGAACGGTGTTGAAGTGGCCGTCAGCTCATCATTGGCCGATGAACGGCGGATGATGACCGGCCATGAACGCCCCTCGATGGTGATCGTGTGCAGCGGCCTCAATGTCGAGGATTACAGCGACAAGACCGTGTTTGCCTGGCTGCGCGAGGAATACAATCGCGGTGTGACCCTAGGCGGGCTTTGCACGGCCGCCCATGTGCTCGCCAGCGCCGGCCTTCTGACCGACAGGCGCTGCGCGATCCATTGGGAAAACCTGCCGGGCTTTGCAGAAAAGTTCCCGCGCGCCAATGTCTATGCGGATCTGTTCGAGACCGAAGCGAACATCTACACCTGCGCCGGCGGCACCGCCGCCATGGACATGATGCTCAAGCTGATCGGCGAGGATTTTGACGAAAACCTGATCAACCGCGTCTGCGAGCAGTTACTTACCGACCGGGTGCGCAGCCCCTCCGACCGCCAGCGCCTGCCGCTGAGAGCCCGGCTCGGCGTTCAGAACTCGAAGGTTCTGACCATTATCGAACTGATGGAGGCCAATCTCTCCGAGCCGCTTTCGCTGGTGCAGGTGGCGGAGACTGTCGGGCTTTCCCGCCGCCAGATCGAGCGGCTTTTCCGGCAGGAGATGGGACGCTCCCCGGCGCGCTATTATCTCGAAATCCGGCTCGACCGCGCGCGGCATCTCCTCATCCAGTCTTCCCTGCCGGTGGTGGAGGTGGCGGTCGCCTGCGGCTTCGTCTCGGCATCGCATTTCTCCAAATGCTACCGCGAACTCTACGCGCGCTCGCCGCAGCAGGAGCGCGCCGACCGAAAGCAGCTTCTGGTCGCCTGAGCGAAAAAATCCGCCGGGCGTGTCGGATCGGGCCGCTCTCATTCGTTTCTCGAACATCAGAAGCAGGAGACACAGCGATGACCGAGACAATCGACGTAAAGCCCGAAACCGAACATGAACTGGTGCTGGCGCGCATCATCGCAGCGCCGCGCGAAAAGATTTTCCGCGCCTGGACCGATCCGGAAATCCTGAAACAATGGTTCGTGCCGAAACCATGGACCATTGCCAGGGCCGAGCTCGATGTGCGCCCCGGCGGCAAATCGCTGATCGTGATGCGCGATCCGGAGGGAAACGAATATCCCAATCCCGGCGTCTTTCTTGAGGTGGTGGAGAGCGAGAAGATCGTAACCACCGACGCCTACACCGATGCGTGGATGCCTGCGGCCAAACCCTTCATGACCATGATCCTGACGCTTGAAGATGCGGGCGAAGGAAAGACCCGCTACATTGCCCGCGCCCTCCACTGGTCTGCCGAAGACGTCGCAGCGCATGAGAAGATGGGGTTTCACGAAGGCTGGGGCCAATGTGCAGAACAGCTGGAAGAGGTCGCCGCAAGACTCTGAATCGACTCACGGATCGGTCCACATCCAGGAGCGGTCCTGCCACATCTTTTCGCCGATCAGGCAATCATAGATGTCGTGATAGCGGGCGCGGATCACCGGTGGGCGCTCGCCGGGCGCACCGGCCAGCTCCAGAACCAGCTTTCGCCTGATCGCCTCTGGAAACTGCGCCCATTCATTGACCGGCACCACAAAAGCACCCGGCCCGCCAATCACGCATTCGCGGTAATAGGTGTCCAGATCCTCGACATCGAAACGGGTGGTGAGCCCGCCATTTGTCATGAGCGGCAGGCCATTGATGGTTATGCCGAGCGCCACCAGCCGGTCGCGGGCCGGAACGACCGGGCCGCCCTGATTGTTGGGGCCGTCGCCGGAAATGTCGACCACGCGCCGCAGGCTGCGAAAACCGCTTTCGGCCAGAAGATCGCCGGCGAAATCGAGCGCACCTGAAATCGAGGTGCGCCGCGCGCTGCCGGGCGGATTGGACGAGAGACGGGCAGCGAAGCCGGCCGCGTCTTCGACGGAAGCGATGCGGGTCCAGGGCACGACAACCCGCTGCGAGTAGTTGCCCGCCCATTCGAAATAGGTGACGGCGATCTTGCCGTGCAGACCGCTCAAAATGGCCTTGATGACGTCTTCATGGGTCATGGCCTCGGCATAGCCGCGCCGCTGGATCTCCAGCTCGCCCGCCGACATGGAAAGGGAGACATCCACGGCGAGGACGAGCTGGACATCGACGGCCTCCTGCGCATCTGCGGGCCGGTTGCCCGCAAGAAGAGCACAAGAGAGCGCCAGGAGAGCGGCCAGAAAACCGCCATTCGTGAAGCGCCGGGGCTTTGACGAAATGGACATGCCCCAGTTTAAACCATGCACAGGGCATCAAAAATCAGGCAATTGGGCGTAGTCGCCTAACAACTCGGCTGGATCGCCGTGCGTCCATTTGGACGCACAAGGAATGATCTACATCATTGAAGGAGCATCCGTGTAACCGAAAACCGGATTCCACTTTTCGGTCTGACGGCCCGAAACCGGCGCGTAGAAGAAAGCGCGCTGATGACGCGCTTTCTTCCAGATTTATTCAACCATCGGTTCGCAAGGCTGCATTCTCCGGGTCGAACGGACTTTCGCTGATCACCCGGGCGGGATGCAGATCACCGAGGATTTTGATCTCCAGTTCCGTGCCCTCGGCCGCATGCTCGGGGCGCACCATGGCGAGCGCCAGGCTTTTTCCCACACGCCAGCCATAGCCGCCATGGGTGGCGCGGCCCACCAGTTCACCGGCCCTGTAGATCGCCTCATTGCCGCGCGCATCGGCATCGCGCACGCCGCCGATTTCCAGCGTGACATAGTTCCAGCCAAGCCCCGCATCGCGCTGCTTGAGCAGAGCCTCACGGCCAATGAATTCGCCCTTGTCCGGGTGGACGAAACGGTCGAGCCCGCTTTCCCACGCCGTGTATTCGATGGAGAGTTCGCGCGGGATCAGGCGATAACTCTTCTCGATGGCCATGGAGGTCATGGCGCGGATGCCGAAGGGGCGAATGCCGAACTCCGCACCGGCCTCCATGATGAGATCGAAGATAAGGTTCTGCTGCTCGATGGGATGGTGCAGTTCCCAGCCGAGCTCGCCGACGAAATTCACGCGCAGCGCATGGGCGCTCGCCCGGCCAATGGAGACCGGCTTTCCCGAAAGCCACGGGAAGTCCGCATTGGAAAGCCCGGTGCGGGTGAGCTTTGCCAGAACATCGCGGCTTCTCGGGCCGGCAAGAACGAAGACGCCATATTGCTGCGTGATGGGTTGCAGGACGACCGAGCCATCGTCAGGCAGAAGCCTGAACAGCACGTCGTGGTCATGCGCCTCGTAAGCACCGGCGGAGACCAGATAGAAACGGCCGGGCTTCCACTCATAAACGGTGAACTCGGACCGCACGCCGCCATTCTTCGTCAAGAGATGGCAGAGCGCCACACGGCCACGCTTCTTTGGAATACGGTTGGCAAAAATACTGTCGAGCCAGGCCCTTGCGCCCGATCCCGAAACCTCGATCTTGGCGAAGGCCGACATATCGAGCAGGCCGACATTCTCGTGAACGTTTTTCACTTCACTGCCGACATGCTCGAAATAGTTGGAGCGGCGGAAGGACCATTTCTCCACCACGCGGCCATCTTCAAGCGCCGGCGCATGATTGTGTTTGAGAAGCACATCCGCACCGACGCCAAGGTCGTTTTCGGGCACTTCATAGCCCTCGGGCGCGAACCAGTTGGGCCGCTCCCAGCCATAGACGGAACCGAACACGGCTCCCAGCGCCTTCATCCGGTCATAGCTCGGCGTGGTCTTGAGCGGACGCGCCGCCGAACGCTCCTCGTCGGGATAGTGAACGGTGAAGACATTGGCATAGGCCTCCTCGTTTTTCTCGCGCAGATAGCCCTCGGTGGCATAGGGGCCGAAACGGCGCGGGTCGACGCCCATCATGTCGATGGAGGGTTCGCCCTCGACGATCCATTCGGCAAGCTGCCAGCCTGCACCGCCAGCCGCCGTGACGCCGAAGGAATGGCCCTCATTCAGCCAGAAATTCTTGAGCCCCGGCGCGGGGCCGATGATGGGGGAGCCGTCGGGCGTATAGGCGATGGCGCCATTGTAGATCTTCTTGATGCCCACCTCGCCGAAGGCCGGAACACGCTCGATCGCCGTTTCCACATAGGGCATGAGGCGTTCGAGATCTTCCTGAAACAGCTCGTATTCGCTGTCGTCGGTCGGGCCGTCCACATAGCAGCAGGGCGCACCGACTTCGTAAGGCCCAAGCAGGAGGCCGCCATTCTCCTCGCGCATGTACCAGGAGGAATCGCTCTCGCGCAGGACGCCCATTTCCGGCAGGCCTTCCTTTTTGCGCGCGACAATGGCCGGATGCGGTTCGGTGACGATGTATTGGTGCTCGACCGGGATCACCGGCACGTCTAGCCCGACCATGGCCCCGGTCCTGCGGGCAAAATTGCCGGTGCAGGAGATAACGTGTTCGCAGGCAATCTCGCCCTTGTCGGTGGTCACGGTCCATGTCCCGTCATCGCCCTGCGCAATCGCCGTGACGGCGGTGTTGCGATAGATGGTTGCGCCGAGATCCCGCGCGCCCTTGGCGAGCGCCTGCGTCAGATCGGCAGGCTGGATATAGCCATCGTCAGGATGCTGGATCGCGCCAAGGAGCCCGTCGGTCTCGCAAAGCGGCCAGATCTCCTTCACCTGTTCGGGCGTCAGAATGTTGACCGGAATGCCGATGGTCTCGGCAATGCCGGCATAATACATGTACTCGTCCCAGCGATCCTTCGTGCGCGCCAGACGAATGTTGGAGCATTGGGTGAAACCGACATTCATGCCGGTTTCCTCCTGAAGCTCCTGATAGAATTTCACCGAGTATTTGTGGATCTGGCCAACCGAATAGCTCATGTTGAACAGCGGCAGCAGACCGGCGGCATGCCAGGTGGAACCGGAAGTGAGCTCCTTGCGCTCGACCAGAACGACATCCGACCAGCCCTTTTTGGCAAGATGATAGAGCGTGGACACGCCCACCACGCCACCGCCGATGACAACCGCCCGCGCCTTCGTCTTCATGGTCTCTCACTCCCTCGATCGCACTCCGGCCAACCGCGCAGGCAGGCTGGATGACACCCATGATCCGAAACGATCCTAGTCCGCCAAAGTCTTTGCCTCTTTGCCTGAATGCGACATTGCCGAAACGGCGCGCGCCATTAAGCAAAAGCGCCAATCAGACTGCCTGATTAACTTCTTCTGACCACCTCTTCTGTAGAAACGAATGCGACGACAGGCAGAAGGCACCCCGGGGGCACGACATGGCAACGGCAGTGGAACGCGGCACGGCGGCAGGGCGGCGCATGCGCCTTACAAGCCCGATCGCCATCCTCGGCATGACGGCCATCGCCATGGCAGTCGTTTTGATGCTGCCGCTCAACGTGCCCATCGGGCCGATGTACTGGGATCTCTTCATCTATTTCGATGCGGCAAACCGGATCTTTTCCGGGCAGGTTCCGGCAACCGATTTCTTCGCGCCCGTGGGACCGCTTGGCTATTATCTGTTCGCCGGCGGCGTGAAACTCTTCTCGAACGCCCAGCCGCTGCTTCTGGTGCACTGGTCGCTCTTCGTTGTGACCGCGCCGCTGATGGCGCTGGCGCTGTGGCAGGTCGACAGGACGTCACGCGGTGTTTCTCTGGCGCTGCTCCTGCCCTTCCTCGCCTTTGCCGTTCTGCCCTTCAACACACGCGAGTTCTATCCGTTTCCGGGTTCGGACGGGTTCGCCGTCTACAACCGGCAGATCTGTCAGCTTCTCTATGTACTGACGGTGGCGCTCGTTTATCTGCGCGACCAGCGCCTGCTGCTCATCTCCATCGTGGCAGGCATGACGGCGCTGTTCCTGACCAAGATCACCGGCTTTGCCTCAGGCGGCATTCTGTGCGCCTTCGCCTTTGCGGCAGGGCGCGTGCAGCTGCGCACGGCCATCGCCTCGGCGCTGATCTTCTTCGCCATTCTGGGCGTTCTGCAACTGTGGAACGGGATCACCCTCGCCTATATCAACGATATTCTGGCGCTCGTGGTGATGAACGAGGGCAGCCTCCTGCCCCGCTTCCTGCAAGCGGCATCGCACACATTCGGCATCGTGGTGCCGGCGGGGCTTCTGGCGCTGTTCATGCTCTACCGGGACCGCGCGACACTCACAGAAACCCTGCGCAGCAAGCCACGTCTTCGGGCCATCGCGCGCTTCCTCGATCATGACGCTTTCTGGATCATGGTGGTGCTTTTTGCTGGCATCTTCTTCGAGACGCAGAACACCGGCAGCCAGGCGCTGATCTTCATTTGGCCGGTGCTTCTGCCGGTCCTGATGCGGCTCTGGCAGAGCGATGCACCGCGCAGCGCCTTCATCGCCGCCGGCCTGCTTGCCGCCGCTGCAGCACTTCCGCCGCTGGTGAACACCGCCGAGCGGGCCGCACGCACATATGTCGGCGCGATCAAGAACGTGACGATGCCAAGCGAAAACCTGAAGACGCTTGGCCGCCTCAACATGCGTCCGGAAATCCTCGCACGGGCGGAGAAGATGATGGGCTTTTACGCGAAGCATCGCGAGACCTATGCGGACTTCATCCGCATTCAGGAACTGCCCTCCTATGTGTTCTACTCGGAATTCGATTTCCAGATCGCGCATCTGATGGCCATCGACGAGGCCATCACCGCGATCCGCGAACTGGAGGCGGAACAGGGCGTCACCTTCGACACGGTGATGAACCTCAATTTCGTGAACCCCTTCCCCTGGCTGATGGACAGGGAAGCGCCACGGCACGTCTCCATCGGCGCGGACCCGACCCGAACCGTGCCCCCGCCGGACGCCGAGGCGCTGGAGGCGGTGCGTGAGGCCGATCTCATTCTGCACCCCACCTGCCCGCTGACGACCGCGAATGCAGACCTTCTGGCGCTCTACGCGCCCGCCATCGAGGACCATGAGCAGATCACGCTCAATGAGTGTTTCGACGCCTATCTGAGCCCGCTTATGGCGGACCGGATCGAATAGGCTCGGCAGTTTTCTTCGAGGCTGGGTGCACGCCCCTCATCCGCCTGCCGGCACCTTCTCCCCGCTCGCGGGGAGAAGGAAGCGTTGCTGTTGTTCAGCGCCAAGCGCCCCCGTCCTTCGACAAGCTCAGGATGAGGGCTGTTGAGTTGATGACGCCCGTAAATACAACGGTTCGGAATGAACCACACCGCAAGCCCAGTAGTCCTCATCCTGAACTTGTCGAAGGACGGGGCGCCTGGCGCTGCCCTCCCAACCGCCGCGCTTCTGCAACGTCTCACTGCCGGGTTTGAGCGCTGGCGCACGCCCCTCATCCGCCTGCCGGCACCTTCTCCCCGTGCACGGGGAGAAGGAGGCTTTCATCAGCGTTGCGGACATCGTCCTTCTCCCCGCAGGCGGGGAGAAGGTGCCGGCAGGCGGATGAGGGGCCAGCGGCATTGCAAACAAAAAGAAGGCCGGGACAAGCCCGGCCAGTTGTCGCGCGAGAGGCGCTTTTTCCTGAATCTTTCAGAGCCTTGAGAGGCAGCCCTGAATCATCCTGTCAGAAGCCGGACCTTACTTCACCTGGCTTTTGACGAAATCCTTCACGATGGAAACGACACCGCGCCCGAGCAGCGCGTCGAGCGAATCCACCAGCTTGTCCACGTGCTCCTTCTGCATGATGAGCGGCGGCAGGAGACGGATGACATTGCGGTTGTATTCGGTGAAGGCGACCAGAACATCGTAATCGCGCAGAAGAAGCGCGCCCACAAAGCCCGACAGCGAGCCCTTGAGCTTCTCGTCCAAAACGCCGACCACCGGGCGCAGAACCGCCGGCAGGGTCTGCGAGAAATCGTGGAACTCGAGCCCGACCATGCAGCCACGGCCGCGAATGTCCTTGATGATGCGCGGATATTTGTCCTTCAGCGCGTTGAGGCGCTCGACCAGATAGGCGCCGGTGCTTTCGGCGTTCTCCATCAGCGCTTCGTCATAAAGCACATTGGTGCCCTCGATGGCCGTGGCGCAGGCCTCGCCGATGCCGCCAAAGGTGGCCATGGCGTGGATCATCGCGTTCTTCGGAGAGCCATAGGCCTTCATGTAGATGTCGCGCTTGGCGATCATCGCGGCCATGGCGGCCTTGCCCGCACCCAGCGACTTGGCGAGCGCGGTGATGTCCGGCACCACGTCGTAATGCTCGAAGGCATAGAAACGGCCGGTGCGCCCGTAGCCGCACTGAACCTCGTCCGCCACCCAGATGACGCCGTACTGATCGCAGAGCTGGCGCAGCTTCTGCCAGAATTCGCGCGGGGCCTCGTTGATGCCGCCGCCGCCCTGAACGGTTTCAAGCACGATTGCTCCAATCTCGGGATCGGTGCGGAAGGCGTGTTCGATGGCGTCGATATCGCCAAAGGGAACGCGCACCGTGTTGTCCGTCAGGCGGAACTCTGCTCGGTAGAGATTGCCATCGGTGATGGTGAGAACGCCCTTGGTCTTGCCGTGGAAGGAGTTCTCCGCATAGACGACCTTCGGACGCTTGGGACCGGCGGCGCGCTCGGCAAGCTTCACGGCCGATTCCATGGCCTCGGAACCCGAGGAGCCGAGGAACACCATGTCGAGGTCGCCCGGCGAACAGGCTGCGAGATTGGCAGCCAGCGCCGTCGAATATTGCGACATGAAGGCGATGGCGATCTCGTGGCGCTTCTCGTCCTGGAACTTTTTGCGGGCTTCGAGAATGCGCGGATGGTTGTGGCCGAAGGCCAGCGAGCCGAAGCCGCCGAAGAAATCGAGGATTTTTCGACCGTTCTGGTCGATGTAATACATCCCCTCCGCACTCTCGATCTTGATCTTGTGGAAGCCCAGAAGCTTCATGAAGTGAAGCTGGCCGGGGTTCAGATGCGCCTTGAACAGATCGGTCATCCGCTCGACGCTCAGAGCCTTGGCGTCTTCCACGGTGAGAAGATCGGGCTTCACGATTGCCCTGGGTGCAAGGTCAGGTGCGTCCATCACGGGCCTCGCCCCTTTCGTATCGGTCTTTGTCACGACGGTCATGGCGACCTCCCCTATTCGGCCGGAACCTGGCTGGCGCCAACGGCCTGGCCAGATTTCTTGGCGCGATATTCGTCATAGGCGGCGATCAGCATGTCGCCGTCATTGTATTGCGGCACCCAGTTCAGGTCGCGCTCGCCCTTGGAGACGTCGAGCACGCACATCTCGTCGGCGATCAGATACTGCTCCGGGTCCATGAGCGGCATGTTCATCCAGTCGAGCATGTCGAGCGTGCGCTTCACGGCCCAGCCCGGCGTGGGCAGAAGCAGGGATTTCGAGCCCGCATGCTTCACCAGATCGCCAAGCAGCTTGCGCACCGGCGGCGGATTGATCGAGCCGAGATTGTAGGCCTCGTTCGGCACGCCGGCCTTCCACGCAAGACGCGCGGCTTCCGCGCAGTCGAACACGGAGATGAACTGATAGGGGTTCTTGCCTGCGCCAATCATCGGCACCGGCAGGTTCATGTCGATCAGCTTGAACAGCTTTTCGAGAATGCCCAGACGTCCCGGCCCGATGATGAGACGCGGGCGGAACAGCGAAATGTTCATGCCGCGCTTGCGCCACTCGGCTGCCAGCACTTCCGTGTCGAGCTTGGACTGGCCGTATTCGCCAAGCGGCGAAACGGGATGATCCTCCGTCATCGGATAGGTGACGGTGTGGCCGTAGATCATGTCGGTGGTGAAGTGAACGAGGTTTTTTGCCCCCGCCTTATCCATCGCCTCGATGATGTTGACCGTGCCGTGATAGTTCACCGGGTAGAAGAAGTCGTGCCGCTTGGCGCGCACCTGGATCGGCGACAGCATCTTGGCCGACAGGTTGTAGACCATGTCGTCGGCCTTCATGCCCAGCGCCTCGACAGCGGCCGGATCGGTCACGTCGCAATGGACGAACTCCACCTGGCGGTAGTGTGGCAGGTCGCTCTTCACGATGTCGGCAACGATGACCTCTTCGCCATCGGCCACGAGCTTGGGGGCCAGGTGCCGGCCGACGAAGCCGTCACCGCCAAAAATGATATGTCTCATTGGATCATCGACCTTTCGGACTGAAGTTTGTCTTTTGCGAGCGCCGCCTGTTCTTCAGGCATTTCGCGGCCGCTCTGCGCGATCAGCACGGTGCCGACGCAGATCAGCGCGATGCCGGCAATGCGGTAGGCGTTCAGGTCTTCCTTGAAGAGGAAGTAGGCGAACACCGCCACCGCCACATAGGCAAGGCTCAGAAACGGATAGGCGAAGGACAGCTCGACCTTGGAAAGCACGTAGAGATGCGACGCCATGGAGATGACGAAGACGCACAGGCCGGCAAAAATCCACGGGCTGAAGACAATCTGAAGAATTTTCAGGATCGGGTTCGCACCCGCAAAGCTCAGATCGCCCAGCGTCATCATGCCGTGTTTCAGCATGAGCTGCGCAGCCGCGTTGGTCATCACCGTGAAGAGTATGAAGGGTATGTATTTCATCTTGTCCCGCCCGTCCCTGTCATAGCGCCTTCTTGCAAACAAAGCGTGAAGCGCTGGATATAAATTGCATCTTTTGCGTGAGTTTCCGGTGTCTGGCCGGGTTGAAAGAAGTCATTCGGCGGCATGCCGGCCTCCCGCCTCGCTGGCCGGCAGCTTCTGCGCCGTGCGCCGCCAGAAATCGGAAAGGAAAGCCGGGTCGCGCAGCGCCTCCAGATCGCGCCAGTGCGGGAACGAGGCTTCGAAAAGTGCCGGTCCCATGCGCGCATCCTTGTAGGGATTGACCGCGCCACCGGCCTCGACCGTCATCCGGTCAAGCCGTTCGAAAAGCGCATCCGTGGCAGCGCCCGCATTGGAGAAATCGAGCGTCAGCGTGTAGCCCGGCCGCGGAAAGGAAAGCATGCCCGGCGAGGCGACATCGCCAAACCGCTTCAAAACGGTGAGGAACGACGCCTGACCGGCCTCGCGCGCAGCCGCCAGCATTGCCGGGATGGTTTCGCGTGCGGCCTCGAACGGCACCACGCTTTGATGTTGCAGGAGACCGCGCGGGCCATAGAGCCGGTTCCAGTGGCGCACGGCGTCGAGCGGAAAGAAATAGCTTTCGTAAGAGGAGCGCCGAACGCCTTCGGCGCGCGCCTTGCTCCAGGCAAAGGCCCGGTTGAACAGGGTCAGCGACCAGCGGTTCAAAAGATTGAGCGGCGGCCGGAAGGGAACGGTGAGACGGCGCGGGGACGCGGCGCGAAACACCGCGCCATCTTCGGCGTGATTGGCGGTGAGCAGAAAGCCCCTGCCCGCCTTTGGGCCAGACGCAAGCTGGTCGAGCCAGGCAACGGCATATTCGTTCCGGGCGTCGGCGTCTTCGGCCAGATCGAAATATTCATCCAGACCGGAGAAGCCGCGCACGCATTCGTTCACATCGACGGAGGCGACCTTCATCAGGCGAATGGTGGCGTCCAGGATGAGGCCCGTCAGCCCCATGCCGCCGATGGTGGCGCGGAAAAGCTCTGCATTCTCATCGGCGCTGCAACGGCGGACCTCTCCATCGGACCGCAGAAGCGTGAAGGACACCACGTGGCAGCCAAACGTGCCGCGCCGGTGGTGGTTCTTGCCATGCACGTCATTGGCGATGGCCCCGCCCAGCGTGACAAACCGGGTGCCCGGCACGACGGCCGGAAACCAGCCCTTCGGCCCCACATGGGCGATCACATCCGAGAGCATGAGACCGGCCTGCGCCGTCAAAAGCCCGCTCTGTTCATCGAAAGCGACGATGCGGTTCATGGGGCGCATGTCGATCAGCGCGCCGGCATCGTTCAGACAGGTATCGCCATAGGAACGGCCATTGCCATAGGGCAGGACGGAGGACGGAAGCCCCCTGCCCGCGCGCAGGCGCTCAATGGCGTCTTCAGCGCCAATCGCCACAGGCGCTCGACGGCGCACCAGCCCGAAAGCGGAGTAATCGGCCATGCCTCAGAGCCCCGCCGTGAAGAGAAGGACAGCGCCGAGCAGACCGAAAAGCTGGCTGCGCCAGTCGCCAATGATGAAGACGATGGGATCGTCATGCATCTCGTCGCGCCGCGCCAGGATCCACATGCGAATGGTGATGTAGAGCACGATCGGGCAAAGCGGCCAGATCAGCCAGGGCATCTCGTAGAGCTCACGTACGGCGCTGCTCTCGATGTAGAGCGCCAGAACCATGGCGGAGGAGAAGGCCGAGGCCATGCCTGCCTGGGCGATCACTTCCTGATCCTCGGTGCGATAGCCACGCCCGGCAATCCGCTCTCCTGCGGGCAGAACGGTTGAGCGCAGCTCCACATAGCGCTTCACCAGCGCCAGCGAGAGGAAGAAGAAGACCGAGAACGCCAGAAGCCAGAAGGAAACGCCGATGGTCGTGGCCGCGCTGCCGGCAAGAATGCGCATCGTATAGAGACCGGCAAGGGTCAGCACATCGATCAGAAGCATTCGCTTGAGCGACAGGGAATAAGCGGTGGTGGCGATCAGATAGCCGACAAGCACAATGCCGAAGAGCGGCGGCAGGAACAGCGCCGTGAAACCGCTAATCGCCAGAAGACCGATCATCGCCGCAAACCCGAACGGAATCGAGAGCATGCCGCTCGCAAAGGGCCTGTTGCGCTTGGTGGGATGACGCCTGTCCAGACCGAGGTCGAAGAAGTCGTTCAGGATGTAGATGGCCGATGCGGCGGTGCTGAACGAGATGAAGGCCAGAACGCACAGCGTCAGCAGGGGCATGTTCAGATATTCATGGCTCAGGATGAGCGGCACGAAAATCAGGCTATTCTTCAGCCATTGGTGCACCCTGAGCATCTTCACATAGGTCTTGATGGTCGGCCTGGGCGCTTCCAGAAGCTCGGCGTCATTTGCCGCCTGCCAGCGCGCTGCGGCGCGATCCGGCGCAACGACGATGCCATTGCGCGCGGCATCAAAGACAGCGACATCGGCGCGGCTGTTGCCGGCATAATCGAAACCGCCATCGCCAAATGCCGCAACCAGCGCATCGCGCTTCATTCCCGAGGCCATGTTGCGTCCGGGTTCGGTGGAGATCACCTCATCGAAAACGCCCAGATGCCCGGCAATCGCATCGGCGAACTTCTTGGGCGAAGCCGTGGCAAGAACGATGTGGCGGCCAGCGGCCCTGTCTTCGCGAAGCCGGGCGAGAAGATCCTGCCGATACGGAAGACCGCCTGCATCGAGTTCGACGCGCGAGGCGATTTCGCATTTCAGCCGCGCCTTCCCTCCCAGAAGCCAGAACGGCAGAAGAAAGACGCACAGGGGCTTGCGACGCAGGAGAAGAAAAAGACTCTCCCATAAAAGATCGGTCGCAATCAGTGTGCCGTCGAGATCGACGGCCAGCGGCACCGCATTGCGTTCAGATCGCGCGTCCATAAAAGCCCCCAGACAAAACCCGTACTGGAGACGGCCTTACGTGAAAGGAACTTCTGAATTCTGAACTTGCTAACGCAGGGGCAAGTCAAGCGATGGAAAATGCCGTTCAGGCTTAACAGGCTCATAACAAAACAAACAAAAGGCCGCGCAATGGCGCAGCCTTTCTTTGCTTTCCCGTGAAATGCGGAACAGATTTCGAGATCTATTCTTGGGTCCTGGCCCTAGCGCACGCGGCCCTTGCCGCCGGAAATCTCGATGGTTTCCGAGCCGCTCAGAACCTCGCGGTCGCCATTCGGCATGGTCACGAAGCACCCGGCAGCGCAAAACTCGATGGTTTCGCCCGCGCCGACAACCAGCTCCGTCTGGGAGCCGCCTTCGGTCACGACAAGCGTGTGGGCCTCACTGTCGAGATTGACGGCGCTCGCCGCGAAAGCCGCGCCACCGGTGACGAGCAGCGCTGCGGCTGCATAAACGAATTTCTTCATTGTCTTCATCAGTGTGTCTCTGCCCCTTGAATGTCAGAGCCTTCCAGCTGCGTTCTTGTGTTCGGTTATATAGCTTCCAACGTGAACGGCAACTGAACGCCATATTCATGCCGCACATTACTCCGGATCAGTTTTGCGGCGGCGACGGCGACGCACCACCTTCTCCGCGCCGGGCTCTGCAGGCGTTTCCTCTTCAAGATCGTCCGTTTCCCCGTCTTCAGGCAGCTCCGGCTCTTCCGGTTTCAGGAAACCGGAGCGCACATGAATGTCGCGCTGCGGGAACGGAATCTCGATGCCCTCGGCCTCGAACGCATCGACGATGGCGAAGCGGATGCCGTTCTGCACTTCGAGCTGCGTCAGGATGTCGGAGAGATAGACGCGGATTTCGAAATCGAGCGATGAGTCACCGAACCCGGCGAAGAGCACGAAAGGTTCCGGGTTTTTCAGAACCATCGGATGCGATTTGGCGATTTCCAGAAGGATCTCGTGCACACGCCGCACATCCGATCCATAGGCCACGCCCACGGCGATTTCCATCCGGCCCAGCTTGTTGCGATGCGTCCAGTTGCCGACCGCCGCGTTGATCAGCTCGGAGTTCGGCAGGATCACAGACTGACGCTGGAACGTCTCGATCTCGGTGGCGCGCACGGAAATCTTCTTCACCGTGCCGGACACTGCGCCAGCCACGATCCAGTCGCCGGCCTTGAAGGGCCGCTCGGCCAGAAGGATGAGACCCGAAACGAAGTTCGACACGATGTTCTGCAGGCCAAAACCAATGCCCAGGGAAAGCGCACCGGCAACGAGCGCCAGATTGGAAAGATTGATGCCCGCTGCCGAAACGCCGATCAGGCCGGCGATCACGAGGCCCACATAGCCAACACCGGTGCGAATGGAGTTGCGCACGCCTGAATCCATGCGGCTGCGCGCCATCACCTTGCCGTCGAGCCAGCCCTGGAACCATCGGGTGACAAAGTAGCCGACAACGAAAACGACAATGCCCGTTACAATGCCCATGATTGAGAAGGAGAGCGAGCCGATCTGAATGTTGCCGGCAATCCGGTAGCTCCAGGCCGTTAGGTCGGCCCAGCGGAAGCCCCATTGCAGAAGAATGAGCGGCACACCGATCAGAACGACGATGACATTGATGATCATGCCCGAGATCAGGCCGAGCTGATCGAGCGCGGTTTCGTCAAAGGCCGTGTGACGCTCCAGACGCCGGGCGAACCACGAATGCGCGAACGCGCCTTCCGAAGTGATCGCACCGGCCGTCAGGAAACCGATATACATGGTCGCAATGATCGCGCCGGTCACGACCACCTGTTGCGACAGGAAGCGGGCGAAACCGATATAGCCAAGCAGTGCGGCGATGATGATCGCAGCGCCGATGAAGAACAGAAGGTAGCGGAATTTGAGCGGCCACTGCCGGGGCTTGCCCTCTTCGTCTTCAAGCGGCCGGACTGCGCCAATGGCCATGATGAGAAGCCCGACGACAACCGTGGCAACCAGACTTGTGGCGACGGTCAGCGAAAGCTGCGAGCTGAGCACCGAATAGACCTGGTCCATGAAATGGTCGAAGCCGGTCGCAACCGCCGTGACAACCGCAAGAACGAGAAGCCACTGCGCCGCCTGGGACCGCACCGGCAAAAGCCGCCAGTTGGGACGCCGTGGCGCAAGGATTGCGCGCGCCAGCCGGTAGACGAAATAGACCAGTATGATGACCGAGAAGAGCGACCAGAGAAGCGGCGCGATGTCACTGCGCAGCAGGTTGAAATAATCCAGAAAGAGATAGCTGAGCACGAGGAACGTGCCATAGGAAACCGACGGGATCAGCGTCGAGAAGAGCGCTGTCGCCAGACGGCTGAGATAGGTGGGGTTCTGCTCACTGCGGTCCGGCTCGACAAAGTCATCAAAGAGGCGGCGTCCACCGAACAAGAGGGCAAGTGCAGCAATGGAGGCAAGCGCCGTCGCCAGAAGCAGCGGCTTCAGGCGGTATTTGACCGTGAAGCTGAGCCAGGCGGACACGCGCGTGTAGACACGGCCCAGTTCCTGCGTAAATTCACCCAGGACATCGGTGCTGACCGCCGCCGAAATGTCGTAGCGGCGCGACAGGGTGCGGGTGAACAGATCGCGGCGCAGTTCCGCGATCTCTTCGATCACCGTCTTGATGCGCACGGAAAGGCGCTCCGCATCGCCGATCAGGACGTTGAAGCTCGCCTTTTCATCAAGAAGGCGCGTGCGCTCGCGCGTTACCTCTTCCGGTTCGGGCGGCTCGCCTTCCTTGCGCGGCTCGCCCAGTTGCTCAAGGCGCGTGTTGATTTCCGAAAGCCGGGGGCGGAACGCCAGGCTGGCGTCGAACACCTCACGCCCCAGCCTCTCCAGTTCGACGCGAATGTCGACGAGCTCGGCATCATCCGTCGACTGGTGGCCGATCTCCGTCTCCAGCCCCGCGACGCTGTTTTCGATGCCCGAAAGCATCTCGCGCTGGCCTTCCAGAAAGCTTTCCGTGTCCTGCGCTGCGGCGAGCGAACCGAAAGCGAGCAGGAAAACAAGGCACAGGAAAGCTGGCAGGGTGCGGAGCTTCAACAACATTTCTGTCAGTCTTCTCAAAGAATCAGGATCGTTCAGGGGGCGATTTTGGTGCGCCGACATTGCCCGAGGCATGCGTCAGCAGCAAGCATTGCCGGCGTCTGCGTGGCAATGAAAGGCAAGCCTGTGAAAAGACATACGCCTTATTTGCCACCATCGGCCGGGGTGTCCTATAGGTTTAGCCCTGAACCTAGACTTCGTTCTGGCAAAAGAATGGCGGCGCATGGCGGAATATTCAGCACTTTCGCTTCTGAAGAATGCCCTTTCAGGCAATCGTGACTGGAAACCGGCCTGGCGCAAGCCCGATCCCAAACCGAATTATGATGTCATCATCATCGGTGGTGGCGGGCACGGTCTGGCGACGGCCTATTATCTCGCCGCCATGCATGGCATCACGAATGTGGCCGTTCTGGAGAAGGGCTGGCTCGGATCGGGCAATATTGGCCGCAACACGACCATCGTGCGCTCCAACTATCTGCTGCCCGAATCCATTCGCTTCTACGAACATTCGATGAAGCTCTGGGAGAACCTCTCCCACGAACTCAACTACAATGTGATGTTCTCGCAGCGCGGCGTCTTGAACCTTGCCCACAGCCCGGGCCAGGCGGATGATTACATCCGCCGGGGCAACGCCATGCGCCATGACGGCGTGGACGCCGAATGGCTGACGCCGCAGGAGATTTCGCGCAGGGTGCCGGGGCTCGACGTTTCCGGTTCGGCGCGCTTTCCCATCGCCGGTGGCCTGTTGCAGCCGCGCGCCGGCACCGCGCGTCATGATGCGGTCGCCTGGGGGTATGCGCGCGCCGCCGACCGGCGCGGCGTCGACATGATCGAGAATTGCGAAGTGACGGGTTTCCTGCGCGACGGCGACCGGATCATCGGCGTCACCACCACACGCGGCGACATCCGCGCGAAGAAGGTGGCGATGGCGGTGGCCGGCAGCACGGGCCAGGTGCTGAAGCGCGCCGGCGTCGACACGTTTCCCATCGAAAGCCATGTTCTGCAGGCTTTCGTGTCTGAAGCCATAAAGCCGTTCGTGAACTGCGTCGTGACCTTCGGGGCCGGCCATCTCTATGTCTCGCAATCGGACAAGGGCGGCCTGGTGTTCGGCGGCAGTCTGGATTTCTACAATTCCTATGCCCAGCGCGGAAACCTGCCCGTTGCGGAAGACGTGATGAGCGAGATCTGCGCCATGTTCCCATCGGTCGCGCGGCTTCGCCTCCTGCGCTCCTGGGGCGGCATCATGGACATGTCGATGGACGGTTCTCCGATCATCACGAAAGGGCCCCTGCCCGGTCTCTACCTGAATTGCGGCTGGTGCTATGGCGGCTTCAAGGCGACGCCGGCTTCGGGCTATTCCTTTGCCTGGACCATTGCCAAGGACGAGCCTCACGCCATCAACGCGCCGTTCACGCTGAGCCGCTTCGAGCGCGGCGCGGTGATCAACGAAGCGGGCCAGGGCCCGACCCCGAAACTGCATTGAGGGAACCGCCATGCTGATCGACTGCCCGCATTGCGGCCCCCGCGACCTCGCCGAATTCTCCTATCAGGGCGACGCGACGCGCACCCGGCCCGATCCCGCCTCGACCGACACGCAGGCGTGGCTCGACTATGTCTATAACCGGCCCAATCCGGCGGGGCGCCACCGGGAATACTGGCAGCATACCGGAGGGTGCCGCGCGCATCTGGTGGTGGAGCGGGACACGCTGACCCATGAAATTCACGCGGTCGCTCCCGTTCGCGGCAACGCCAAAAGCGGAGACGCCGCATGAGCCCGCGCCGTACATCCGCCGGCGGATCGATCGACCGCACGCGCACCATCCGCTTCACCTTCGATGGCGAGGCCCATACCGGCCATGCCGGCGACACGCTGGCCTCCGCGCTTCTCGCCAACGGCGTTTCACTGGTGGGCCGCTCGTTCAAATATCACCGTCCGCGCGGCGTCTTCAGCGCCGGGGTGGACGAGCCGAACGCACTCGTGACCATTCTGCGCGAAGGCGTGCGCGAGCCAAACATTCCCGCCACGCAGATCGAACTGCATGACGGGCTCAGGGCGGAAAGCCAGAACCGCTTCCCTTCACTCGCCTGGGATTTCGGGGCGCTGAACCAGCTCGGCGGCCGGCTTTTGGGCGCTGGCTTCTACTACAAGACCTTCATGGGGCCGGTGGCCGGACCACTGAAGGGCACGCGCTTCTGGATGATGTGCGAGCATGTCATCCGCCGGGCCGCAGGCCTCGGCCGCGCCGATTACGAAGCCGATCCCTCGCGCTATGAGCACATGAACGCCTTTTGCGACGTGCTCGTGGTGGGCGGCGGCATTGCGGGCCTGATGGCGGCGGAGGCAGCCGCAAAGGCCGGCAAGCGCGTGATCCTCGCCGAACAGGAGAAGCAGACCGGCGGCTTTGCACGCTGGTCGGGCGAAACCATCGACGCAAAACCGGCCGATGCATGGGCAGCGGAAATCACCGCGCGGCTCTCCGCGCTCGACAATGTGCGCCTTCTCACCCGCACGGCGGTCTGGGGCTATTATGACGGCAACACGCTGGCAGCGCTCGAGCGCGTCAACGATCATGTGGCGCGCACGCCGAAAGGGCATCCCCGTCAGCGCCACTGGACGATCCGCGCCGGCACGGTCGTGCTTGCGACGGGTGCGCTTGAGCGCCCCATCGTCTTTCCCGGAAATGACTGTCCAGGCGTGATGCTGGCGGGCGCGGTGCGCCGCTATGCGGGCGAGTTCGGCGTCTTGCCGGGCGAAAAGACGGTTCTTTTCACCAACAATGACAGCGCCTATCAGGCAGCAGCCGCCATCAGGCGCGCCGGCGGGCATGTGGCGGCCATCGTGGATGTGCGCAAGCAGATCGGCGATGAAGCGACAGCGCTTGCAACCGAGGCCGGCGTCGTGCCGCTGACCGGTCACGCCATTGTCGGAACCAAGGGTGGCAAGGCGCTTTCAGGCGCTGTGGTGCAGGCATTCGACGCCGATACGGGCAGGCTCTCCGGCGAGGCAAGGCCGATAGACTGCGACAGTCTCGCGGTTTCCGGCGGCTGGCAGCCGGTCATCCATCTGGCGAGCCAGGCTGGCGGGAAGCCTGTCTGGGATGCCGAAAAACAGGCGTTTCTGCCGCCTGAACCGACGCAGCGCTGGATTGGCGCAGGCGCGTTTCTCGGCGAAACGGGGTCGGTGGAAGCTCTGGCGAGTGGCCGCAATGCGGGGTTAAAAAGCGCCGACAAGCGCCCTTCGCGGGCCAAACTGCCGGAAACGGCTCCGTCAGCACTTGATCTCACCCCCGCCCCGGTTCTGGAAATCCGGGGCAAGGGCAAGGCCTTCGTCGACTTCCAGCACGATGTGACCGCCGATGATGTGCGGCTTGCGCACCGTGAGGGCTTCGTCAGCGTCGAGCACCTGAAGCGCTATACGACGCTCGGCATGGCGACCGATCAGGGCAAGACCTCGAATGTGCCGGGGCTGGCCATCATGGCCGCCGCGCGCGGCATCGAGATTCCGCAGGCCGGCACAACGCGGTTCCGCCCGCCCTTTTCGCCGGTCGCCATCGGCGCGCTGGCGGCAGAGCGTTATGGCGATCTGAAGCCGGAGCGGCTGACGCCCCTGCACGACTGGCATGAAGAGCATGGCGCAGAGATGACGCCGGCGGGCCTTTGGCATCGCCCCCTCGCCTATGCCGGTGCGGGCGAGACGGTGGAGCAGGCCTATATCCGCGAGGCGTCGGCGGTGCGCCGTTCGGTCGGCCTTGTCGATGTGTCGACGCTCGGCAAGATTGCCGTGAAGGGACCGGATGCCGCCACATTCCTCGACCGGGTCTACACCAACACCTTCTCCACGCTGAAAGTGGGCAAAGCGCGCTATGGGCTGATGCTGCGCGAAGACGGGCTGGTCTTCGATGACGGCACCACCTGGCGGCTTGGCGAAACCGATTTCCTGATGACCACCACCACCGCCAATGCAGGCCCGGTGATGCAGCATCTGGAATATTGCCTCGACATTCTGTGGCCGGACCTGAAGGTGCACCTCACCTCCGTCACCGACCAGTGGGCGGGGGCTGCGATTGCCGGTCCGAAGGCCCGCGCGGTTCTCGAACGCTGCGTGACGGGAACGGCTGTCGACAATGACGCGCTCCCCTTCATGGGCATCGTGCATGGCGAGATCGACGGCGCGCCCGTCATGATCTGCCGCCTCTCCTTTTCCGGCGAGCTTGCCTATGAGGTCTATTGCGGGGCCGGCCATGGCGTTCATGTCTGGGAAGCGCTGCTGGAAGCCGGCGAACCCTTCGGCATCACGCCCTATGGCATGGAAGCGCTCGGCGCGCTGCGCATCGAGAAGGGCCATGTGACGGGCGCGGAGATCGACGGCCGCACCACGGCGCGCGATCTTTATCTCGACGGGATGCTGTCGAAGAAGAAGTCCTTCATCGGTTCGGGCCTGATGGACCGCCCTGCCCTGATCGACAGGAACAGGCTGCGGCTCGTGGGCGTCGTCTCGCTTGACGGGCAGCCGCTTGGCGGCGGCGCGCATCTGGTGGAAAGCGGGAACCGCGACGAACCGGGCGATAGCATCGGCCATGTGACCGGATACTGCTATTCGCCGGCGCTCGAAAAATACATCGGCCTGGCGCTGGTCAAGGGCGGTAAGACACGACACGGCACACGGGCCTTCCTGTCCGATCCGCTGCGCAAGCGCTTCGGACAGGTGGAAATCGTCAGCCACCATTTCTTCGATCCGGATGGGGAGCGCATGCATGGTTGAGCGCGCATCACCGCTGGGCAGCGATTTTCGCCCCGGCTCCTATGGTGATTTCGCCAATGGGGCGGAAGTCACGATCCTTGAACTCGACAGGGCGGGCATTGTCGAGGCGACAGCCTGGCCGGGCCAGGAGAAGGCGCTTTGCGAAGCGCTGGCGGGTGCCTGCAATCTCAGGCTCTCGGCAGGTTCGGGCAATGGTGCGGCCAATCGCGAAGGCGTGTGCGCCTTCAATATCGGCCCCGGCCGGTTTCTGGTGAGCGGCCCGCGCGAGACGCTTGCGGGCCAGCTGGAAAGCGCGGTGCCGGACACGATCGGCACGGTGACCGACCTTTCGCATGGGAGAACGGTGCTTGGCATTGAAGGGCCGAAAGCGGAATGGGTTCTGGCCAAGCTGTTCGCGCTCGATTTCGCAAGTGCGGCCTTCCCCGTCCATTCGGGATGCGCGACGGCGCATCATGAGATCGCCGTTCAGATCCAGCGCCGGGGCGAAAAACGCTTCGAACTCTACGTCTCGCGCTCTTTTGCACGGTCCTTCGCAAACACGCTGCGCCGGGCCGCAGAAGATGTGGGTTACACAATCAAATAGGTCCGGCGCGGCGACACCGGACCTATTCACCGGTTCGCAGAAACGCGAAGCGAACCGGCCCCACCGCCGGGGAAGTGATCCAGCACTTCCCCACCGATGCCTTTGTAGCTACTTACGTATTGTCAGCCATTGTCAGAGGGAGCTGCGCCGCGGCGCATTTCGCCCTTGCCGCCGCCCTTGTGCTCACCACCCTTGTGGTCGTGCCTGCGCTCCATCTTGCCGCGACCTTCGCCGCGTTCACCACCACCGCGCTTGCCATGCTCCGCCGCCATCTGGCGACCGCCACGGCGCATCTCGCGCTGGTCGAGCTGACCGTCATTGTTGGCGTCCATCAGCGTAAAACGCTTGGCGTGCTGGCTTTCGATCTCGGCGATGGTCACCTTGCCGTCGCCATCCGCATCGAGATGCTGTGCGGCGCGCTTGGCGCGGCGTTCTGCCATGCGCTGGGTTGCGAGATCCTGCAGTTCGGCATCGGAGAGCGTGCCGTCGCCATCGGCATCGGCTGCCTTGAGGCGATCAAGCTGAATGCTGGTGAACTCTTCAGCGGTGATGACACCATCGCCATCGGCATCGAAGCGGGCGAAACCGCGCATCTGCTTGCCGCCCTTCATCTGCTGCCCGGCAGCCTGGGGGTTGCCCTGACCATTCTGCGCAGCTTCCTGGGCGATGGCGGCGGAACCGGCAACCAGGCTGAGAGCCAGAGCCGACAACAGGATCTTGTTTTTCATGTCTTCATCCTCGTAAAGGGGCGCCGCTTGGGAGGCGCGGCAGGGAACGAGGTGAAATTGACCGATCCCACATTACGGCAACCTTGCCGGGGAATTACAAATTCGTAAGCAAGGGCCGTAGGTGGAAAAACATGATCCAGTGTCCTGCCCCTAGCGCACGAAGGAAACGAATTCCTCAAGCGGCTCGCGCTCGCTGCGCAGGCCGTTTTCCGGTGCAGAAGCGTCTTCATAGCCAAGCGCCATGCCGCAGACCACGATTTCCTCATCCGGAATGTCGAGGATCGGGCGGATCTGCTTGTGATAGGGCGCGAAAGCCGCCTGCGGGCAGGTGTGCAGGTCACGACCGCGCGCGGCGATCATCACCGACTGCACGAACATGCCAAGATCGATCCACGAGCCCTTGTTGAGGCGGCGGTCGATGGTGAAGATCAGCCCGACCGGCGCGTCGAAAAAGGTAAAGTTGCGGTCATGCTGGGCGCGCATACGGTCCACTTCGCGCCGCCCGATGCCCAGAAGGCTGTAGAGCGCAAAGCCAACGGCGCGGCGGCGGGTCAGATAGGGCTCGAAGAATTTGTCGGGGTAGTATTTGTACTCGTCCCACTCGATCTTCTCGGGGCGGACGCCCGAAGAGAGGATCGCATCCGACAGTTCCTGCTTGCGCTCGCCAGAAACGACATAGACCTTCCAGGGCTGCATGTTCGTGCCCGAAGGCGCGCGTGCGGCAACACGCAGAATATCCCGGATCGTGTCGTCATCGACCGGCTGGGGTAAAAACGCGCGCACGGAGCGGCGCGACAGCATCGCCTCGTCGACGATTTCCGAAACAGACAGTTCGTTCTTCTTTTCAGGGGCCAACATGCCGCCATCCTTCTGCAAAAATGCGGTGCGAACCGACGGATGCCCCTCACATCCATACCGCAACCCGTTCAGGATCGGATCGCCGGGCGTCCATCAGGACGTACAAAAACCGATCCAGACCATTGATGGAGCGCCGCGATAAACGGAAAACCGGTTTCCACTTTTCGATCCGGTGCTCTGGGAACACATGCCCCCGGGTGCGCTATTTGGTTGCGCTGTTCTCATGACTGCCACTCTGTTAAAAGAGCGGCCAGTGCGCGGTCCTCGTAGTCGAAGGGCCTTCCTTTTTCAAGTCGAATGCCAAGAGCCTCACCCATGCCAAAGCCTTCATCACGCATTTCCGGCATCGTTCCTTCCGGCAAAAACGGTTGGGAAATCCATTTCGCAGCCATGGCCCGCAAACAGGCCGGCGACAAAGTCATCATGCTCTCGGTCGGAGACCATGATTTCGACACGCCGGCCGAAACGGTCGAGGCCTGCGTCGAAGCCGTGCGCGGTGGTCACCACCATTATACGCAGCTTCCGGGCCAGCCCCGACTGCGCGCCGCACTCGCCAAGCTCTCCGAAGAATGCACCGGTATCGAGACCAGCGCAGACGAGATCATGGTCACCATTGGTGGTCAGGGTGCGCTTTACGCAGCGTTTCAGGCAGTGCTCGATCCGGGCGCGCATGCGGTGATCGTGTCGCCCTATTACGCGACCTATCCCGGCACGGTGCGCGCCGCAGGCGGCCGTTTCACCGAGATCGAGACGCATGCGGAAAACAATTTCGAGCCGAGCCTTGAGGAAATCGAGGCCGCGCTTGAGGCCGACACGCGCGCCATTCTCATCAACTCGCCGAACAATCCGACGGGCGCGGTCTATTCGCGCGCCACGATTGAGCGCATTGCCGAAATCTGCCGCGAGCGTGATATCTGGCTTCTGTCCGACGAGGTCTACTGGACCATCCGGTCCGACAAGGAGCATGTCTCGCCGCGCGCCCTGCCCGGCATGAAGGAGCGCACGCTGGTCATCAATTCACTGTCGAAGAGCCACGGCATGACCGGCTGGCGCGTCGGCTGGCTGACCGGCCCCGCCGACATGATTGCGGTGATGACCAATCTCAACCTCGTCGCCACTTATGGCCTGCCCGACTTCACCTCGCATGCGGCCACCGCCGCCGCCGAGAACGGTTTCGGTGTGGTTGAGATCGCCGAACTCTACACGAAACGGCGCGAGGCGTTTCTCGATGCCGTGCGCGGCATGAGTGGTGTCGTCGTTCGCGGTTCGGAAGGCGGCATGTATGTCATGCTCGACATTCGGGCCATCGAGCAGGATTGCGAAAAGTTCGCCTGGGACTTCCTAAACGCGGAAGATGTGGCGGTTCTGCCGGGCGCCAGCTTCGGTGACGCCGCAAAAGGCCATATCCGCATTTCCATGTGTCAGGATGAGGAAACGCTGCGGGAGGCTGCAAAGCGGCTGGAGCGTTTCATTTCCGGCCGTCTCGATGCGGGCAAGTCAGCCACAGCCGCAGGCTGACCCTGAGGCCATGAGGCGCGCGCTGGCGCGCCTCAGTCCTTCTTCTCGGGCAGATCGTCGTGGCTGGTTTCCGCCAGTTCTTCGAGTTCCGCCTCGCTCATCGTCTCGAACATGTCCAGCGAAGCGCCCTTCAGATCCGATTTCGGCGTGTCACCACGCCTCGCAGACAAGGCAGCCCCGGCGGCTTTTTGCTGAGCCTTTGACTTTGCTGGCATCGGCATCTCCTTTCGTCTTGGATCCGAAAGGGAAATTCCGCGAATGCGCTCAGGGTTCCCACAATCACACGATTGCGGCTCTCACGACATGGCGCGGGGTGACGCTGCAATTTTCAGCCAGTAAGGATCGGGGGTGAAACGCTCACCATATTTTTCCTGCAGGCGTTCGAGTGTCGAGACGATCTCTGCACACCCCCGCCGACGGGCATAGGTCAGCGGGCCGCCCCGGAACGGAGCGAAGCCCGCCGCGAACACCATCGCGGCTTCAAGCGTTTCCTCATCGGCCACGACACCTTCGCGCAGACAGGCCGCACAGCTGTTGAGCATTGGCAGGATCAGCCGGTCCGTAATCATCGGATGTGGCGTGAGACGATTGCTCTTCTTCTTCGGGCGACCCGACTTGTCATATTCGTAGAGGCCGCTTCCCGTTTTTATGCCGGTACGCCCTTCGGCAACCAGGGTTTCCAGCCATTTTGGGCCTGTCTGCTGCGCTTTGCCGCGCTTGGGATTGAGCGCCCGCGCAACCTCAAGACAGATGTCCAGCCCTATCCGGTCAGCAAGTTCTACGGGACCGACGGCCATGCCGAAATCCTCTGCCGCCTCGTCGAGGCTCTCCTTGCGAACCCCTTCCTCCAGCATCACAAAGGCTTCACCAAGATAGGCGGAAAGTGCCCGGTTGACGAGAAAGCCCGGCGAACTGCGGACGGGCGCCGGCAGACGATCGATTGAGCCGCAGAAGGCCATGAGCCGTTCCTTCACCGTGCGTGACACCCGGCTGTGCGAGACAACCTCCACCAGTTCCACTTGAGATACCGGATTGAAGAAATGCAGCCCGGCGACACGCTCGGGAGAGGAAACGACGCCAAGCAGTGTATCGAGCGAGAGGCTCGTCGTGCTGGAAACCAGAACCGCGTCTTTCTTCATGCCGGAAGAGACCGCTTTTAGAAGCTTGCGTTTGACGTCCAGTTTCTCTGCGGCCGCCTCGATGACCAGATCCGCGTGACGCAGGCCGTCGTCAGCGAAATCCGGGATCAGCCGGTCGAATGCCGCACGCTGCTCCGTGCCTGAGTGGAGCCATTCCCCAAACTGTCTGGCCGCGCGTTCAATGGCCGCTGTCAGCGCCTTCTCGTCAGTGTCCGACAGCGTGACACGCAGCCCCCGCGACGCGCACCACGCGGCAATGTTTGCCCCCATCGCTCCCGCGCCGATGACGTGAACATGCGCGATACCGCTTTCTCCCCCGCCACTCGCCTTCAAATGCTCGCGCAAAAAGGACACATGGATCAGATTTTGCGCCGTGGCTCCGGAAAGAAGCCTGGCGAAAGACCGTATCTCGCCGGCTTGCATGGCTGATTTGCGACCGCCATTTCGCAACCATAGATCGATCAGGCGATAGGGCGCCGGATAGTCCTTCTCCCGCACCTGCCGCGCCACAGAAGACCGCATCTTGCGGACCGCCAGATGCCGGAAGGGCGAAACGGCGCTGAGGCGCGAGAGGCCGGACCCCGGCCTGGCCGGCTTCAGCCTGCGCGAGACAAGCGCCTCTATGGAACTGGCCACGTGGCGCTCTTCAACCACGGTATCGACAAGACCCAGTTCACGGGCCTTCCCTGCATCGACCGGCTTGCCATCCAGCATCATCTTCATGGCTTCGCCCGGCGCAATCAGCGCGGGAAGACGGAAGCTGCCGCCGAGCCCCGGATGAAGCCCCAGAGATATTTCGGGAAAGCCGAACGTCGCTCCCTCAATGGCGATGCGGTGTTTGCAGGCAAGCGCGAGCTCCAGCCCGCCGCCAAGACAGTGGCCATGAACCACGGCGATGGTCGGGATCCGCAAAGCGGCCAGACGGTCGATGATCGCATGCGCACGCTTCATGCGCGCTTCCGCTTCAACCGCCTCCGTCATCCCCTGCAACTCGCGGATGTCGGTCCCGGCAATGAAGCCACCGGTCTTCGCTGACCGGATGACAAGCGCAGCGAGCGCAGTGGCTTCGATCTTCTCCAGAAGCGCGTCGAGCTCCACCAGCACATCTTCGCAGAGCGTGTTGGTGTTTTCGTCCTCCCGATCAAGGACCAGCCACGCGATGTCACCGGCATCCTTCGACAAGGACCAGTGTTTCTTCTTCTGGATTTTCTTCAGACCATGTCCGAGCGTCAACTGACGACGGATCATGTTTTCGCTCGCGGGCATGTTCTTTTCAGCCATTATCCGACCTCCACAAGCATGGCCCCGGAAAGTCCGCCGCCGATGCACTCTGTCGCGATGCCCCGCTTCTGCCCCTTCTTCCGCATGGCGTTGACAAGATGGAGAACGATCCGGTTGCCGCTGGCGCCGACGGGGTGACCGAGGCTGATGGCCCCGCCATCCACATTCAGCCGGTTGCGGTCGATGCGTCCGAATGCCCGTTCAAGCCCCAGAACGTTGCGGCAGTAGTCCACATCCTCCCAGGCGGCCTGGCAGGCAAGCACCTGCGCGGCAAAGGCCTCGTTCAACTCCCACAAATGGATATCGCTGCGCGTCAGCTTCTGACGCTGCAGGAGTGCGGTTGTGCTCAGCGTCGGCCCAAGCCCCATGATGGAGGGATCGAGCCCCGACCATTCGCTGTCGACGATGCGCGCGAGCGGCGTCAGACCGTGCTTTTTGACGGCGGCCTCCGATGCGAGGATCAGCCAGGATGCGCCATCGGTAATCTGGGATGCGTTGCCGGCTGTGACCCGCCCATGGGGCTTTTCAAACGCCGGACCAAGCCGGGCCAGATCCTCGACGGAGGTTTCGGGCCGGACACCATCATCCGCGGTAAACATCTCGCCATCGCCGGCAACCAGCGGCACGATCTCACGCGCCAGCGCCCCGCCTGTCTGCGCCTTGGCCAGCCGCTGATGGCTTTCAGCCGCATAGGCATCCGCTGCCTCTCGGGAGATGTTGAACAAATGTCCGACCTTCTCGGCTGTCTGCCCCATGGTGAGCAGAGTGACGGGATCTGTCAGCCCACGCTCCAGCCCGACAACCGGCTTCAGCAGGCGCATTTCGAAAGCCTTCAGAGCCCTTAGCTTCCCCAGAAAAGAGGTCGCGCGGGAGTATCGGCTGAACCACGCAGCCCCTTCCCGAGACCAGACCAGAGGCGCGTGCGACATTGCTTCCGCCCCGCCAGCCAGAACAAGATTCGCGCTGCCGGACTGTATGGTGCGGAAAGCGGTGTCGATGGACTGCATGCCCGACCCGCAATTGACCTGTACGGTAAAGGCGGGCATGGCGTCGCCCATGCCAAGCCGCAGCGCTGCGACACGCGCAGGATTCATTTCGTCGACCGGCACGTTGACACAACCCAGGATCACCCGTTCGAGACTGTCCGCAGCAAAGGGCTGGCGCGCAAGAAGCGCACGTCCGCACTGAACCGCCAGGTCCACGGGGGAGAAGGGGCCGGGCTTGCCGCGCGCCTTCAAAAAAGGCGTGCGCGCGCCATCCACAATGTAGACCGCCTCCCTCGAAGCCGAACTGCTTCGCGAAGCCGAGCCTTTGCGTGATGCCGTCACCTTTTTGCGGGAACCCGAGCGTGATGCTGCAGCGGATTTCACGGGCCGGGCACTCCTTGAAGCGGGCTCTGCGGAAGCAGAGGTCTCGGAAGCACTGTGAAAGGGGGCGGCTTTCGGCGGGGAGGATTTGGCGGGAATGGCGCGCCGGGGCTTTCTGTTTCGGGGGATGGCTCGCGTCAGATCAGGCTCTCTGATGTCTGGCTCCATCAGCGCAGCAGGGCTTCCGAGCGCTTCTGCTTCTTCCGGCGACAACGATTCGCCCTGGGTATTCCGGGGTTCCGGCCTGCGTGGTTTTTGTGCCATTCGACACGTGCCTCTCCTTGAAAACAAACGTATTGCGATTGCCTGAACCGCCCCCGGCAACCCTGAATTGGCCACGGACAGACAACCACCTTCTCATTTCGTAGGTCTCAATTCGGCTTCACTTCAAATAACGCCGGCTTTAAGCCACATTTTCTCGAGACAGCCGACTAGCTGCATTGGCCGTGATCGTTGTTTGTGATTTAACCTCGATATTCTGCACAGTGAGAGCGTGAGACGTTAACGTCACGGCAAGACCGATGGCCGACACTCGGCTCGAGAATGGGAGACGGGTTTGAGTAGGATCGACGTCAAGTCGTCGATGGGTCGGCGTTTGCAGGGGCCTCTTGCGCTCTCGCTCATGCTCGCCTTCACGACCGCTCCCGCCGACGCTTTCGAGCTGTTCGGCATCAAGCTCTTTGGCAAGGACAAGGTCGCCGAGGAAAGCGAGACCATTGGCGAACCGTGGAATTACACGGTCGACTTCGTCGTTCCCTATGGTTTCGAGGATGTCGAAAAGTCGCTCAAGGGTTCTTCAACTCTATGGACCGACCGCGAAAGACCGGCCTCCGGCGCTGCCGGCCTCATCGTCAGGGCGCGCGGCGATTACCGCCGCATCCTGAACACGCTCTATGGATCAGCGCTCTATGGCGGTTCGATCACGATCACGATCGACGGCAGGGAAGTCTCCGAACTCCCCATCGACGCAAACATTGCCAATCCGGCCAATGTGCGGGTCGAGGTGGACCCCGGCCCTGTCTTCCGCTTCGGACAGGCACAGATCATCAATCAGGCCCCGCCTGCCAAAAGGCGCAGGGACCGCGTCGAAGACCCGGCCAGGGAAGGCTTCCTCACCGGCGAAATTGCCCGTTCGGGAACGATCCTCCAAGCCGGACGCCTGGCGGTCGAAGCCTGGCGCTATCAGGGGCACCCAAAGGCGAAAATCGGCAACCAGCAGGTGACGGCAGAGCACAGGACCAGCACGGTGGATGCGGTTCTGACCATGGAGCCCGGCCGCAGCGCCGTCTATGGAGAGGTATCGGTCAGCGGGACCGAGCGCATGGACCCGGAGTTCGTGGCGCGCCAGACAGGCATCGTTCCCGGACGCGAGTACAATCCAAACGATCTGGAACGCGCCAAAAAGCGCCTTGCAAGGCTTGATGTGTTCCGTTCCGCCCGCATCGAGGAAGCAGAAGAGATCAAGCAGGATGGTTCCCTGCCTCTTTCGGTCAGCGTTCAGGAACGTCTGCCGCGCCGCTTTGGCGTGGGCGGCACCTATTCCACGCTCGACGGTCTCGGCGTGGAAGCCTACTGGATGCACCGCAATCTGTTCGGCCGTGCCGAGCGCCTGCGCTTCGAAGGCAAGGTGCTGGGCATCGGCAACACGTTCAAGCCGGAAGACCTGACCTATCGGGTTGGCGCATCGTTCACCAAACCCGGCGTCTACACGCCCGACACGGACTTTCAGGCGTCCGTCTTCGGCGACCGCGAGGTTCTGGAGCGCTACACCCGCACCAGCGTGACCGCGCAGGCCGGTTTCCACCATGAATTCAACGAAGAGCTTTCGGGCAGCCTCTTTGCGAATGTGGACCGGGCGCGCTTCGACGACGATTTCGGCACACGCGATTTCCTGACGGTGGGGCTTTCGGGCACGGTCACCTATGACAGCCGCGACAATCCTGCCGACGCGACGGAAGGCTTCTTCGCTGAAGCCTCGCTCGACCCGTTCTACGAGATGGAATACGGCAATCTGGCGGCACGCATGATGCTGGAAGGCCGGGCCTATTACGATTTCGGCAGCGACGGGCGCTTTGTGGCGGCCGGCCGCGCCAAGCTCGGTTCACTCGTGGGCGCCCCCATTTCCGAAACCCCGCCCGACAAGCTGTTCTTCGCAGGCGGCGGCGGTTCGGTGCGCGGCTATGCCTATCGCAATATCGGTGTCGACACGCCCAATGGCGTGGCTGGCGGACGCTCTCTGATGGAGGCATCGGCCGAACTGCGCGCCCGCGTGACCGACAGTATCGGCCTTGTCGGCTTTGTCGATGCCGGTCTGGTCGGCGCTGAATCGTTCCCGGACTTCAATCAGGATGTCAGGATCGGCGTCGGCGCCGGCCTGCGTTACCTCACACCTCTTGGCCCCGTGCGCCTGGATGTCGCCGTGCCGCTTGACCGGCGCAACGACGATCCGAGCGTCGCCTTCTATGTCGGGATAGGACAAGCATTTTGATCCGCCTCCTCGCCGCCCTCAGCCTCCTTCTCCTCCTGCTGCCGGCCATGGCGCAGGACACGCCGAGCGAAAGCACGCCCGAAGAGGAGCGCTCTTTCCTGACGCGGCTGCTTGAAAACCAGCTCTCAACACCGAACCGGCAGATCCGCATTTCGGGCATTCGCGGGGCGCTCTCCTCGCAGGCGACCATTGGCGAGATCACCATCGCCGACCGCGAAGGCGTCTGGCTTCGCCTTCAGAATGCGTCGATCAACTGGAGCCGCTCGACCCTGATTCTGCGGCAGCGCCTTGAGGTACAGAGGCTCGCCGCAGAGAGCATCGAGGTGACGCGCCGGCCACTGCCGGATGAAACGGCCCTGCCCTCCCCTGAATCGCGCTCGTTCCAGGTTCCCGAACTGCCGCTGGCGATCAATCTGGAACAGCTGGAAATCCCGAAGGCAACCTTCGGCCACGATGTGTTCGGCCTCGCCGCCGAACTGTCGCTCACCGGTGCGCTCAGAATTGCCAGCGGAACGCTGGACACGAATTTCGACGTCAAGCGCCTAGATGGCCCCGGCGGGCAGTTCGCCCTGAAGGCGGCTTTCTCAAACGAAACGGAAGTTCTCGACCTCGACCTCGTGCTCGACGAGCCCGCAGACGGCGTTGTCGCCAACCTGCTTAACGTGCAGGGACGCCCGCCGCTGAAACTGACCATTGCCGGCAACGGCCCGCTCAGCGATCTGGACATCAAGCTGGCGCTGGAAGCCGATGGCGTGCCCGCCTTTGGCGGCACGGCGCGTCTCCGCGAGCGTGACGAGGGCCTTGGCTTCTCGGCCAGGCTCGCCGGCGCCATCGGCCGGCTGGTTCCGGCCCAGTTCCGTGACTTCTTCGGCGCAGGCACACATATCAATGTGAGCGGCGTGTCCAAGACGGGCGGCGGCGTTCTGCTTGAGAACCTTCAGATCTCCAGCGCCTCCATGCGCATCGAGGCAGCAGCCGAAACCGGCAGCGACCACTTCCTGACCGCTCTTTCGCTGAGCGCCAGCGTGGCCGACCCCAATGGCAAGCGCGTCCTCCTGCCCGTTTCGGGCGGCGAAACCTCGTTGCAGACGGCAAACCTCAATGTGACCTTTGGCGAAGCCGGCTCCGAGCGCTGGCGCGGCAATCTGGCGATTGACGGTCTTCAGACCTCGGAATTCGCTGCCGGCCGCACGGAGCTCACCATGGGCGGGCTTGCCCAGAACCTGAACAATGCAGAAAACCGCCGCATCAGCTTTGACGTCGATGGCGGCCTTTCCGGCATCACCGCAAAGCAGGCCAAGATCGCCAAAGCGCTGGGCGATGCGCTGGATATCGCGGTCAAGGGGGACTGGCGGGCCGGCAATCCGGTCATGCTGGAGAATGCCAGCATTTCGGGCAACGGGCTGGAAACCGCCCTGCGCGGACAGATCGATGAGTTCGCCTTTACCGGCGACATCCTGCTCAGCGCCGAGGACATCGCGCCCTTCTCCGGCCTTGCCGATCAGGAACTTGCAGGCGCGGTCGACCTCAAGGCAAGCGGCACGGTGCGCCCGATCAGCGGCGCATTCGATCTCGACCTTGATGGCACGGCGACCGATCTGCGCATCGAAAACGAGATGGCGGGCAATCTTCTGGCCGGCACGACCCGCATTGATGGCGGCGTGGCGCGCGGCGCCGACGGGCTGACGGCGCGCAAGCTGCGCCTGGCCAACGACCAGCTGACGCTGAACGCCGACGGCAATTTCGCCACCGGCAAGGCCAATTTCACCTTCGACGCCGCTCTGGAAGACATGGCGCTCCTCTCGAAGGAGGCTTCGGGACGCCTGACGGCCACCGGCCGCGCCCAGGGCGCGGAAGGACGCATCAACCTGACCTTCAAGGCCGACGCCCCGAGCGGCAGCCTCGCGGGCCGCGCACTGACCGAAGCCGCGCTTGGCTTCACCGGGCAGCTGGAAAAGCAGGTGCTCACCGGTCAGGTGGACGGCACGGCCTTCCTCGCCGGCGAACGCGTTGAACTGGCGAGCCACATCGTGATTGACGACACGCAGCGCCAGCTGACGGAACTGAGCTTCCGCGCCGGCGGCGCAAGCGCAACGGGCAATGTCATTCAGGATGTTCAGAAGAACCTGATCGACGGTCGGCTGAACATTGACGCCGCTGACATCTCCACCGCCGCAGCACTGCTGCTGCGCGAGGCGAGCGGCAGCGTGAACGCCGAAATTTCGCTCTCACCGGTGAATGACAGCCAGACGGCCGACATCAATGCGACGGTCCGCAATCTTGAGATCGATCAGACGCGCGTCTCGAACGCGGAGATCGCCGCCACGATCGAAGATCTGTTCGGCGTGCCCGCAGCGGTGGGCGAGATCTCTGCCGACGACATCACCGCCGGTGGCATCGGCATCACGCGGCTGGACGCCAGTGCACGGCAGGAAGGCGACGCCACGCAGTTTGAAGGCTCCGCCCTTCTCGATCAGGGCACGAAGCTCGCCACAAAGGGAGCGCTCGCGCCCGAGGGCGAAGGTTTTCGGGTGAGCCTCGACCGTCTCACACTCAATCAGGGAGCTATTAGCGCGCGTCTCGTCAACGCCACCTCCCTGCTGGTTCAGGGCTCAAGCTACACGCTCGACCCGCTGGAAATAGACGTTGCGGGCGGTCGCATCAGGGCCAGCGGCAAGGTTGCCAATAGCCTCGACCTGGCCGTCGACCTCGCCAATGTGCCGCTCTCCATCGCGAACACGATCCAGCCGGATCTCGGTCTCGGCGGTACGCTGAACGGCAAAGCCGACATCAAGGGCACACGCGCGAAGCCGATGGTCACATTCGATGTTGCTGGCCGCAGCATCACCTCCTCCATGCTTCAGCAGGCCGGCCTGAGCATGCTGACCGTGGACGCCTCCGGCACGACGGACGGCAACCGCCTCAATGTGAACACCAGCATCACCAGTCCCGAAGGTCTCAACGCTTCCGCCAGGGGCGTCGTGCCCTTCGATGACAGCCAGCTTGCCATGGATGTGGCGTTGAACGCCTTCCCGCTGGCCGCGCTCAACCGCGTTGTGAAGGGACAGAACCTGGCCGGCCAGGTGACGGGCAATGCCCGCGTGACCGGCAGGCTCAATGCGCCTGAAGCGCGCTTCGATGTCCGCGCCTCCGGCCTGAATGCAGCGCCGCTGGCAAGCGCCGGCCTCGGCCCGCTGCAGCTTGCCGCCAATGGCAGCTTCGCCCGCAACACGGTGCGGCTTGCAAGCCTCACCGCCAATGACCCCAATGGCCTCGCCATTCAGGCCAGCGGCAGCGTGCCCCTTTCCGGCTCGGGCCTCGGCATCAATGTGTCGGGCACCGCGCCGCTGTCCATCGCCAACCGCATGCTTGCGACGCGCGGGACGCAGCTTTCCGGTACAGCGACGGCAGATGTGCGTGTTTCGGGCGCTCTCTCCAATCCGGTGATCAACGGCACGATCTCCACCGCCAATGCAGCAGCCGTCGATCCGCTCACCAATCTGCGCGTCAATGATGTGCGGCTTGCCGCCACGCTGACGGGCGACCGCGTGTCGATCACCGAAGGCTCGGCAGCACTTGCCGCCGGCGGCCGGGTTTCCGTCTCGGGATCGGTCTCGACCAATGCCCAGGCCGGCTTCCCCGCCGATCTGCGGATCAGCCTCGACAATGCCCGCCACACGGATGGCGAGATGGTTACCGCCACGGTGGATGGCGCGCTGTCGCTGACCGGCGCCCTCACCCGCGACCCGCTTCTGGCCGGCGAGGTCAATATCGAGCGCGCCGAGATCATCGTCCCGGAAAATCTGGGCGGCGGCGCTGCCGCCATCAATGTGCGCCATGTCGATCCGCCCCGCGAGGTGGCGCTCACGCTTGAACGCGCCCGCGCCGATGACGGCACGCCGATGCCGACCGCGCGACCGAGCGTCATGCGGCTGAACGTCAATGTCACGGCCCCTGCCCGCATCTTCGTGCGCGGCCGCGGCCTCGACGCCGAGCTTGGCGGTTCGGTCCGCCTCACCGGCCCGGTCACCAACATCCAGCCGGTCGGCGGCTTCAAGCTCATTCGCGGCCGTCTCTCCATCATCGGCCAGCGTATCACCTTCGATGAAGGCGAAGTCACGCTGGTTGGCGATCTCGACCCGCAGCTCAACTTCGTCGCCCGCTCGCGCGGCAATGACATCATCGTCTTCATCAATGTTCGTGGCCGTGTTTCGGATCTCAACATCTCGTTCTCCTCACAGCCGGAGCTGCCGGAAGACGAAGTGCTCGCCCGATTGATCTTCAATCGCGGCGTGAACGAGCTTTCGGCTGTGCAGATCGCACAGCTGGCCGCAGCGGCGGCGGAGCTTGCCGGCGGCGCCAACACGTCGCTTCTCGGCTCGCTGCGCAACGCCACCGGGCTTGATGATCTGGATGTGATCACCGACAGCGAAGGCAACGCGGCGGTGCGCGCCGGGCGCTACATCCAGGACAACATCTATCTGGGCGTGGAGGCCGGTGCGAAGGGCACGACGCGCGGTACGGTCAATCTGGACATCACCGAAGACCTGAAAGCGCGCGGTTCGCTCGGCTCCGATGGCGATTCAAGCGTCGGCATCTTCTTCGAGAAGGACTACTAGGGTCAGGACGCCAAGTCGTCGACAGAGCAAAAAGAAAGCCGGCCAGAAAACTGGCCGGCAATCGGCGCGCATGGTTCGGGTCGGGGGGGATGGTGGGGCGCGCGCCTGGAGCAAGAACACACACGCCCCGCAAAGGTTCCACACCGTTTCAATTTTATCGAACGCGTACGAATACACGCGCGTGAGACCGCCTCAGCGCTGCCAGCCCTGTGCGCCGATGAGCGGCACGAAGGACACCGGCGCGAGATCCTCGGTGCGGAAGTTCTCCTCCCCGTCCCGCGTAACGCATGTCAGCTTCTGGGGACCGGAGGCGGAGCCGACGGGCATGATCAGCCGCCCGCCCCTGGCAAGCTGCGCGCGCAGCGCCTCCGGCACACGTGGCCCGGCCGCAGCGATGATGATCGCATCAAACGGCGCTTTCTCGGGAAGCCCGAGCGTTCCATCGCCCACGGAAAGCGTGACATTGTCGAGATAACCGCCCGTCTCCAGCCGCTCGCGGGCGGCTGTGGCAAGCGTGTCATGTCGCTCGACCGAAAAGACGTGGCCGGCGAGCAGAGAGAGGATTGCGGTGGAGTAGCCAGACCCCGTGCCCACTTCGAGAACCCGGCTTTCAGGCCCGAGCTCCGCCGCTTCCGTCATCAGGGCAACGATATAGGGTTGGGAAATGGTCTGCCCGTCGCCAATGGGCAGGGCCCCGTCTTCATAGGCGAGTTCGGCGAGATGATCGGGAACGAAGCGTTCGCGCGGCACCTGCGCCATGGCGTCCAGAACCGCTTCGGAGGCAATACCGCGCCGCCTGAGCACCGCCAGCATCTCTGCGCGGCGCACTGTCTGCATGTCTGTGTCGTCGTCTCTGCTCACGCCTGCCCGGCTCGATCAAGGATTGGTTCCACAATCTCTATAATGTCGCCAAAGGGGCTGCAACGTCCATAGTTGGATGTGATCGGAGCTTGGCCACAAACATGCGGCGAAGACCCAAAAAGCGGTGCTTTTTCAACTTCGAAGGAAAATATGGTGGGTGATACAGGGCTCGAACCTGTGACCCGCTGATTAAGAGTCAGCTGCTCTACCAACTGAGCTAATCACCCGACCGATCCGTGCGGCGAAGAAGTTGCTGTCAACCGAATGACCGGCTCCTTAAAGGGTTTTTCTCAAGCTGGCAAGACACTCTGACACGGGTTTGTCACTTTTCTCAAATGAACAGCCTTCCCTCCGCCACGCGAACCGCTTGGCCACCGATCCGGGCAGCCTCTATACGGCCCGCAAACGCTTCAATTTCAAGGCGTATGCTCGATGGACGGCCCATTTCCAGCCCCTGCTCGATCAGAAAGCCGTGCGCGCCGTCCACAAGCGCGTCATGGCGCATTATTGCGCCGGCAAAGGCTGCTGCGGCCGATCCCGTGGCCGGGTCTTCACTGATTCCCAGATCATTGCCGAACATGCGGGCATGAAAGGCGTGATCGTGATTCACCGTCTCGCGGCAATAGACATAGGGATTGGCCACGCGCCCGTTCAGCTCCGGCACCATAGAGGACCAGAGCGCCGGATCGAACCTGGCGCGCGCGGCCACATCGAGATTGGCGACCGGCACGCAGACATAGGGAACGCCAGCGCTCCACACGCCAACAACGTGGTTCTCAAAACCGATCTCGTGATGGCCGAGCCCAAGTGCGGCCGCCACCGCCTCCGGCTCAAAAGAACCTGCCACGGGTTCGGGAAGCTTCGGCAGGTCGAACTCGGCATAAGCGGCCTGCGCGCCAAGCGACACCGCACAGCGCACCGGCCCGACCGTCTCTTCCAGCATCAGGATCGAAGTCTGCGCGCTCTCCTGCCCTTCGCCCGCCCGTTCTGCCAGGGCAATGGCCGTGCCCACCGTGGGATGGCCGGCGAAGGGCAGTTCACACCCCGGCGTGAAGATGCGCAGTCTGGCGGCGTGGTTCTTTTCGTCAGGCGGAAAGACGAACACGGTCTCGGACAGATTGAACTCGCCGGCGATCCGCTGCATGGCCGCATCGTCCAGTCCTTCGCTGTCAAGAACGATGGCCAGCGGGTTTCCCGTGAGGGCCTCGGCGGAAAAAACGTCATAAATATAATAGTTTCGCCCGTTCATCCTGCCTCCAGATAAAAATGCACTGCCCGGAGCGAAAGAGTGCTCTCGTCCAGTTTCCTGCCATCTTTTGTCCACTTTCCTGTTACCACGTTAACGTCATAGGCGCGCGCTCAATGCTGCGATGGGTCCATGAAAAAGACAGGCAGCGATCCACAGGGGATCGCATCGACGCATGTTCGAGGCACTAGCCAAAAAGCCAAGCCTTCCCAGAGAAAAAAACGCCGATGGCCGCTAGCGCTGCCAGTCGCCGGGCTTGTTGCGACCGGCGCATGGTTTTTCGCCGGCGCGCAATCCGGCCAGACCATGGCAGGCTATATGAGCCAGCCGGTGGAACGCGGCGATCTGGTGGCGCGCGTGGCAACGACCGCCGTCTTGCGGCCGCGCACGCAGATCCAGATCTCCAGTGAGCTGAAAGGAACGGTGCAGTCCGTCCCCGTGATGCAGAACCAGCGCGTGAAACGCGGCGATATCCTCATCCAGCTTGATTCCACCATATTCGAGTATGAGCTGGAGCGCTCGGCCGCACTGGTCGAAGCCGCCGAGGCGGGCCTTTCCGATGCGCTGATCGCCCTTGAAGAAACCGACCAGAAGCTCACCCGCGCAAAGGCGCTGCGCCATCGCAATGCGCTCAGCGAGCAGAAGCTGGAAGACGTGCAGGCCGAGCGAAACCGCGCCGCCAACCGCGTCGAGACAGCCAAGGCCGATCTTGCGGTCAAGCAGGTGGATCTGAAACTCCGGCGCTTCGACCTGAGCCGCAGCAGGATCCGCTCGCCCATTGATGGCATCGTGCTGGCGAGAAAGGCCGAACCCGGCCGCACCGTCTATGCATCTTCGGAAGACAGCGTTCTGTTCATCCTCGCCGAGGATCTGGAAAGGATGGAACTCATCGCCAAGGTGAACGAAGCCGATATCGGATCGATTGCCGAGGGACAGGAAGCAACCTTCCTGGTGGACGCCTATCCCGACCGCACCTTCAGGGCGACGATCCGCGACGTGTCGTTCGCACACCGGCGCGAAAACAATCTCGTGACCTATGAAGCCAATCTGGATGTGCGCAATGACGATCTGAAGCTCAGGCCGGGGATGACCGCATCCGTTTCGATCACCACCGACGAAACGACAAATGCGCTTCTGATCCCCACCAGCGCGCTGCGCTATCGGCCGCAGACGGTTGAGCCCGAAAGCTCCGAGGAAACGAACGCCGAAGACGCACCGGGCAAGGCGCTCGTTCATGTGCTCGGAGACGATGGAGAGCCGCAGCCCGTGCGCGTGGAGCTCGGGGTGCGCAACTGGGAGAAAGCGGAGGTTCTTTCCGGCCTGACTGAGGGGCAGCGCGTCATCACCGGCGATGCGCTGCACACGCAATAGCGATGGACGCCGAAAGCGCTCGCACGCCGCTCATCGCCTTCGAGGCCGTCTGGCGCAGCTATGGGGCAGGCGACACGCAGGTGCATGCGCTGGCCGGCGCGAGCTTTGACATTGCCCGTGGCTCCTTCGTGGCGGTGACCGGCCCCTCGGGCTCGGGAAAATCGACCGCGATGAACATTCTGGGCGCGCTCGACGTGCCGACGGGTGGCGCGTACCACTTCATGGGCGAAGATGCCGGCACGTTCGACAAGCCCCGCCGCGCCGACCTGCGCAACCGGCATATCGGCTTCGTCTTCCAGGGCTACAATCTCCTGCCCCGCACCACGGCGCTGGAAAACATCGAGCTCCCCCTTATCTATCGGGGCCTGCCAGGGCGCACCCGGCAGGAACTCGCGGAAGAAGCGCTCCTGCAAGTGGGGCTTGAAGGCCGTGGCCACCACACACCAAACGAGCTTTCCGGCGGACAGCAGCAGCGCGTGGCGATTGCGCGCGCACTGGTTTCTGAACCCACACTCCTTCTGGCGGACGAGCCGACCGGCAATCTCGACACCGAACGCAGCCATGAGATCATGGAGCTTCTGACCGCGCTCAACCGCGAACACGGGCTCACAATCGTGATGGTGACGCATGAGCCGGACATCGCGGCATTCGCCGGTCGGCGGATCGGGTTTCGCGACGGGCGCATCGCCTTCGACAGCGCCACGGGGGATGCGGCGTCATGCTGATGCAGTCGATTCTGCTTGCGCTGCGCTCCATCGCTCGCAACAAGCTGCGCTCGCTGCTCACGCTTCTTGGTGTGATCATCGGCGTTGCCGCAGTGATCGCGCTTCTCACCATCGGCGGAGGCGCACGCGAACACATAAATGCGGGAATGGCGAATATGGGCAGCCGCCTCATCTTCGTGTTCGCAGGCGAACGGCCAGATCCCTCGGCTCCGGTGATAAACGAGGCCAAACCACTCACCAGTGCGCATTTCAACGGCCTTGAAAAGGCCATTGGCAGTCAGGCCATTGTCGCGGCCGTCGCCACGACCAGTATGCGCGCCTCTTTTGGTGCGCGAAGCGTTTCTGCGCAGGTCACGGGCGCCAGCGAAAACCACTTCCTGCAACGCGAATGGAAGCTTGGACGTGGTCGCCTCTTTTCACCAGTGGAAGCCGAGAGCAGCGCCAGCGTCTGCGTTATCGGCAGCCAGGTTTCAAAAGCGCTGTTCGGCCAGGAGAGTGCGCTAAGCGCGCGCATCAGGATCGGCCCGGCGCATTGCAGGGTGGTCGGCGAGTTGAGCGCGAGAGGCTCTTCCTTCTCCGGCCAGCAGGACATGCAGGTCTATGTCCCGCTCGGCCTGTTCCAGACCCGGCTCAGCGGCAAGTCGCAAATCGATGAAATACTGATCAATGCGCCAAACCAGGCCGCAATCGAACCGCTGAAAGCCCAGATCACGCAGGAAATGCGCAATCTGCGCCGCATAGGCCCCGGCCGCAATGACGATTTTCAGGTCGAAGACATGGCGGAATACATCCAGCAGACGAATGAATTCATCGGCGGCATCACGGCCTTTCTGAGCGCTATCGCCGCCATCAGCCTTCTGGTGGGCGGCATCGGCATCATGAACATCATGCTGGTCTCGGTCACCGAGCGCACACGGGAGATTGGCATCCGCATGGCGATAGGCGCGCGTCAGCGGGACATTCTGGTGCAGTTTCTGACCGAGGCTTGCGTGCTGTCGCTGCTGGGCGGGCTGACCGGCATAGCGCTTGGGCTCGCCATCGCATGGGGCGTGACCACACTCATGGGGGTGCACTTCGCGCCCGGCCTTGCCGACATTGCCGCTATCACGGCCATCTCCATCGCCATCGGCATCGTTTTCGGCTTTTTCCCGGCGCTGCGCGGCGCGCGGCTCGAACCGATCGAGGCCCTGCGGCACGAATAGAGCAATTTTGGGAAAAGTGGACACCGGATTTCCGTCCGGAATTGCGCAAAAACGCTCTCGATCAGGCGATGTCGAGCTGAACCACGACCGGGCAATGATCGGATGCCTTGGGGCGGTCCCAGCCGACGCGCGGGAAACGCGGCACATCCTGCTCGGGCGGAAAGATGGTGCGCCAGGGCTGGCCGGCGCGGATGATCTCCGGCACGGCCCGCGTGTTGTGGCGGGCGAGCGCCCGCGACGCCAGAAGATAGTCGAGCTGGCACAGATGCCGCTCTTCCGGCCCGCGCGTGTGATAGAGCGTCCAGCGGTCCATTTCCGGGCGACGCTCCACGAGGTTTTCGCAGAAATCGCCCGCGGTCAGCGCATTGACGCTCGATTGTTCTTCCGTCGCCGGCTCGAACCGATAGCCCAGATGCGCCTCACCGGTGATGATGACGCGCTCGCGATAATCGTTGAGATCGCCGCAAATGACCCAGCGCTTTTCCGCCGCCCGTTCAGCACCGCCAAAACGCTGCTCGATGATGTGCCGCACCGCCGCCGCTTCGGCCATGCGCACCGGCATGGAAGCCGTGCGCCCGTCCATGCCATTGCGCGGCGGGCTCATCGCCTTGAAATGCACCACATAAAGCGTGAGCGGCCGGCCACCGACCTTGATGTCCAGCTCCAGACAATCGCGCCGGAAAATGCGCTCATGCGGCTCAATGCCAAGTTCGGCCAGTTCCTCATTGTGCAGATCGAGATCGGCGAAGGTCAGATGCGCATGGCTGGTCATGCGCACGAACTCGATGGGCTGGCCATGCGCCGTTTCCGGCCGCATCATCACCGCCACATCAATGCCGCGGGAATCATTGCCGGAAGCGGAATATTTCTCCCGGTAGCCATTGCCGATCATCTTGAACAGATAGCCATATTCGAACGCCTTGAGCGCCGCGAGATTGTCGACCTCCTGAAGGCACAGAATGTCCGCGCGCGTTGCGGCAATGGCCAGCGCCGTCAGCTGGCGCGCATCATCCGTCAGCGCAATGGCGCGGGCCTGTTCAAGCGCACGGTAATGCGCCTCGTCCTCAATCTCATAGAGCGCGAGGGCGCGATCCCTGCGCAGATCATTGCGGAAACCGGAGAAATCGAACCGGTTCATCAGGTTTTCGACGTTGAATGTGGCAAGGCGGAGGGACATGCAAGCACGTTTAACCGGCATGGCGATGAATACAAGCCCGCGTTTTTACGAACCCGTCTCGCAACCGTCTCATTCATCACGCGTTCATGGTGGATATGATTGGTTATGATACCATCAGCACATGCAACAATTCTTGAAAAATGGGGTTGAAGGGCATCTTGGGGGCGCCTGAAAACAGGAGACCATCATGAAACGCAATCTCGTCAACATCGCCTGTTCAGGGCTGCTTGCGTTAGGCTTCGCCGTCATCGGCGCACCGGCCAACGCCAATGCACTGGGCATTGCCGGCAGCGCGACGACAAACGCGGTCGAGCGCTCTGCAACGCAGGCGCCCGTCGTGCAGGTTGACCGCCGCGACCGCCGGAACTGGCGCAGGCACAATGACCGTCGCAAATGGCGGCACCGCCACAATCGCCGCGACTGGCACAGACGGGGCCCAAGCGCCGGCTTCTATTTCGAGTTCGGCCGCCCTGCCCCGTATTACTACCGTCCGCGCTATGTGCGCCCGCCGCAGTATCGCCGGCCGGTAAGGCTTTCGCGCGCACATGTGAACTGGTGCTATGACCGCTACCGCTCCTATCGCGCGTCGGACAACACGTTCCAGCCCTATCACGGCCCGCGCAAGCGCTGCATCTCGCCCTATTACCGCTAGGGCACCGGTCTGACGGAACACGAAATGGCGCGGCGAAAGCTGCGCCATTTTTCGTTCACCCGGGCAATCTGAATTTTCAAAAAGTCTGAATACAATCAGACTTTTAAATCGAAACGGCACGCATAGGCTTCAGGACGTCACCCTGGAGTTGCGCCTCATGTTTCATCTGAGACTTATCCTGATTGCCCTGTTTTGCCTGCTCGGTGTGGAGGCGACTTCTGCCGGCAGCCTCGTCGGCTGGGCGGATGCGGACCGCGCCTGCGCCGATGACTGGGTCGATGACTGGGCCGATGGCTGGAACGAGCGCCGCGCCATGCGCCGGCTGTTTCCGGGCCGCATGCAGCTCACGCTTGGCGAAGCACACCGCCGGCACTGGCGCGAGCGCTGCCCCCACGAACGCCGCTGGCGCGACCGCGCGGCGCCCTTCTGGTCACGCTGGCACGATCCCCATGGCCGCTTCGCCGGCGAATTCTACGGCTTCAACGATGTCTACGGACCCGGCCGGCCGATCCTGCGCCCGCGCCATGGCGCGCGCAGCTTTCACTGGCGGTATGAACGGCAGCCGGAACAGCGCAGCACCGCAAGGCGGGCCTATCCCGGCCACGACGCCCGCGCGACGCATCTTGCCTGGTGTCACGACCGCTATCGCTCCTACCGCGCGCACGACAACACGTTCCAGCCTTATAAAGGGGCGCGCAGAGCGTGTGTTTCGCCTTATGGGCGTTAGGGCGCGATTGGCCCGGTCGGGTGCCACGACTTGGGATCTATGGGGATTTCCAGGCGTGTTGGATTAGCGGCAGCAGCGTTGTGCGTGGTTCGACAAGCTCACCATGAGGGCTGGGTTAATCACTGCAGTCCCGGAGCCAGACTCTTCTGCAAAGCCCCACCCTTCCCTCATGGTGAGCTTGTCGAACCACGCACGACATTAATGCAACGCGCCATCATGCACAGTGCATCACTGATGGCGTATCAGACCTTTCACAGTGCTCGCCTTCCCCGAAAGCCCACAGCCCCCCCCCACCCATCAGCCGCGAAAGAGTGCGCGATAGGCGCGTGGCGTCATGCCGCGCAGCGCCTTGAACTGGCGGTTGAAATTGGCCAAAGCGCGATAGCCAACGGCCTCGGCCACATGGCCGATGGGCTGATCGCCGGATGAAAGCCGGGCGCACGCCTCGCCGATGCGTAGCCGCATCACATAGTCTGAAATGCTGGTGCGCATGTGGCGGCGAAAGAGCCGATGCAGGCCGGACGGGCTGAGCGCCGCGATCCCGGCCAGTTCCTCATTGGCGATGCCGGCGGCATAATGCCTATGAATGTGGAGCAGCACGCGGTCGATGCGCTCGCGGTCGGCGCTGTCGAGATCACGGGCGGCAACCGTGCCCGCCAGCGGCGCGGCCCCGTCATCGCCGGCCAGAACCAGAAGCACCCGCACCAGCGCCAGAAAGCGCTCGGCCAGCTCCGCCTCGAACAGCGCCTCGATCAGTGGCCGGGCGCGCGCCGCCGCCTGCGGCGAAAAGGCGAGCCCCGCCTCCGCCCGCGCCAGAAGCCCGGCAATGGGCCGCAACTCGGCAAACCCCTCGCCCAGCGCCTGCGCCCATTCATGGCGAAACCACATGACCAGCGCCACATGCGGGTGCGCGGGGTCCGGTCTGGTGCGCGAGGCCCAGGTGTGCGGCAGGTTCGCGCCCACCAGAACCAGATCGCCATCGCCATATTCGCCCACATGATCGCCGACAAAACGCTGCCCCTGAGAATTAAGCGTCAGCGTCAACTCATATTCGGGATGGTGGTGCCATTCGAAGGGAATGCCCTCCTCCAGCCGCCGGTTCAACAGGCTCCACGACGCGCCGGGAATGGCGGGCAGTTTTTCCAGAAACGGTCTCATAGAGCGCACTCACAGGCCATGACGCCAGAATAGTATCAATATCGGCCATGTGAGTACAACACCGCCCGCGCAAGCGCGCTAGGCTTGCAAGGCAGGATATCTGGGAGGAAGCCATGCAGGAAGCAGCCATCAAGCGCGATGCGCATCCCTCGTCGACCAAGGTCGGATCACAGCTAAAGGACATCGAGAAGACCCTGCCGCTGCGCGTTCTCTCGAAGGACGACTGGCAGCACTGGATCACCAAAGGCTATGTGATCGTTCGGCAGGCCGTGCCGCGTGAGAATGTCGAGCGGCTGACGGAACTCCTGTGGGCGTTCGACGAGAAAGACCCGAACGATCCCTCCACCTGGTATGCCCCGCAGCGCCGCGCGCACAAGATGAAGGAGCTCAACAACACCGGCATGCTGGAGATCTACAATCACCAGTATCTGTGGGACAACCGCATGGAGCCGCGCATCTATGACGCCTTCGTGGACATATGGGACCGCGAAGATCTGTGGGTGACCATCGACCGCGCCAATCTGAACGTGCCGAAGAAGATCCCCGGCAATCCTGACGGCTTCATCCACTGGGACGCCGACACCTCGCTCCGCCCGCTGCCCATCGGCGTTCAGGGCGTGCTGAGCCTGAAGAAGCAGGACGGCGATGTGGGCGGGTTCCAGTGCATTCCCGAACTGTTCGAGCATTTTGACGAATGGGTGAAGACCCAGCCCGCCGACCGCGACCCGATGCACCCGGACATAACGGGCCTTTCGATCACCAATATCGACATGGAAGCCGGCGACCTCCTGATCTTCAACTCGCTTCTGGCGCATGGCGTGCGGCCCAACCATTCGAAGGACCGGGTGCGGATGGCGCAATATGTGTCGATGCATCCGGCCGAGTTCGAGAACGAGGCAGAACGGCGCGAACGCATCCGCCTGTGGCGCGAACGCGACCACCCCAAACGCGACGCCTTCCCCGGCGACCCACGCGAATGGGAGAAGAAGAACGCGAAAACGGCGAAGCTTACGGAGCTGGGGGAGAAGCTCCTGGGGTTGAAGGGGTGGGATTGAGGGGAGCGATTGGCGCGGCTCGAAACCTGCCCTTCGCTGAAAAGCAGAGGCGGGGTGACCTGCTCCCCTGAATGTACCCGTTCACAGGCTAGCGCTGTTCACGTTGTGGTCCATTCGTGACCGGGTTGCAAACTCGTTCGGGGTGAGCCCGTCGAGGCTGGTGTGGGGTCGGTTCAGGTTGTAGTCGATCCTCCATTCTTCGATGATCTCGCGGGCATGCCGGTAGCTGCGGAACAGGTGCTCGTTGAGGCACTCGTCCCTCAGCCTGCCGTTGAAGCTCTCCACAAAACCGTTTTGCATGGGTTTGCCCGGCGCGATGTAGTGCCATTCGACGCTGCGATCCTGCTGCCAGGCGAGCATGGCGTTGGACGTCAGCTCCGTGCCGTTGTCGCTGACAACCATGCAGGGGTAGCCGCGCCGTTCGGCGATCGCATCCAGTTCGCGGGCCACACGTTCACCCGAGAGTGAGTTATCGACCACCGTTGCCAGGGATTCCCGGCTGAAGTCATCGATGACACACAGGATGCGGAAGCGGCGGCCGTCGACCAGCGTGTCCGATACGAAGTCGAGGCTCCATCTCTGGTTCGGATCCCGCGGGATCGCCATCGGCGCTCGCGTGCCCAAAGCTCGCTTGCGGCCGCCGCGTTTGCGCACTGTCAGCCGCTCTTCCTTGTAGATTCGATAGAGCTTCTTCCAGTTCACCGCGATGCCCTCCCGCTTCAAAAGCAGGTGCAGGCGACGATAACCGAACCGCCGTCGTTCCGACGATAGCTCACGCAATCGCTGTCGAAGGCCGGCATCGTCCGGCCGGCTCGACTGGTAACGGAAGACGCGCGGCGCAATGCCAACCAGGGCACAGGCCCGCCGCTGAGAATAGTCCTTCATCTCGATTGCCCAACTCACGGCTTTCCTCCTGGAGT
>NZ_JAFKDE010000009.1 GCF_017255295.1 Nitratireductor aquimarinus | reverse complement strand
TCAACGCAGCTCCGGCGTGTCGGAACAAGATGCGTCGAACGCCCGCTGCGCACTCGCTCCAGAAATCCAGAAGCCTCAAGCTCAAGGATCTTCCGGTGCGTCGTCGAAAGCGGAAGACCCAACGTCATCGAAAGCGAAGATAGATCGTAAAATCGACCCTCAATCTTACCCGTGATGATCGTACGAACAATCAAAGCATCCAAAGGACCGCCCCACATGCCAGTCTCAATCGCATAGAAACGGTTGAGACATTCGATGATCTGGGCCTGAACGACCTGGCGGATTTCCGTTTCCTGCATGCGCGTTTCCCCCGCCATATCGAACCTTTCCATTCTGGAAACATCCGCCGGCGCTGCCTTTCTCCTGCATGCTAATCCTCTGAGACGACGGATCAAGATATCTGCGCCAGCTAAGTGAAAGCAGGGAGGTTAGCGTTGACCAAACATATACTTATCGTGGGAGGCGGCATCGGGGGCACGATGACGGCCAACAGCATCGTCGCCAAGATGTATCCCGAAATCGCGCGGGGAGAAATCAAGGTCACGCTCCTGTCCGATTCCCCGTGGCACTATTACAAGCCGGCCTTCATGTATGTCGCCTTCGACATGTTTTTCGAGGGCGAGTTACGGCGCAAACAGCGCACGCTCCTGCGCCCCGAGATCACCTTCGAGGTGGACAAGGTGGTGCATTTCGACTTTGCGGGCTCCTCCGTGAAGACGCAGAGCGGAAAGACGATTGGCTACGACTACATCGTCGTTTCGACTGGCTGCCTGCCCGCACCGGAGCGCATTCCGGGCCTCAAGGAAGGTGGCGACTATTTCTATCAGTACGGCCCCGCGCGCCAGCTCGCCGAGAAGCTGCGGAATTTCGAGAAGGGGCGGATCTTCATCACCGTCAACTTCCCGAAGACGCCGAACGTGCCGCATCAGTGCGGCATTGCGCCGATGGAAACCACGCTGATGGTGGATGAATATCTGCGCCGCAAGGGCGTGCGCGAGCAGTGCGAAATCGTCTACACCTATCCAACCGTTTCGCAGCTTCTGCGCAACTGCCTGTTCCTGCAGCAGGAGGTGTGTGAGGTGCTGCCGCCGGTGTTCGAAGCCAAGGGCATCAAGTATCAGCGCGGCTTCACGCTGGACTCCGTGGACGCGGGCAAGAAGATCGCCCACTCGGAAGAGGGCGGTGAAGAGGCGTTCGATCTTCTCATGTGCACGCCGCCGATCCGCGCGGTCGATGCGGTTCTGGAAAGCGGCATTTCGCAGGCTCCGAACAATGAGGGCTGGCTGCCCACCGACCGCCAGACGCTGCAGCTCGAAGGCCACCCCAACGCCTACATCATGGGTGACACGGTCGATCTGCCGATCTCCAAGGCCGGCGGTTCCTGTCACAACCAGTGCCCGGTGATCGCCAACAACATCGCCGGCGACATCCGGCTTGGCCGCACGGTCGATGCCTATGACGGCAAGGTTCAGGCCGTGGCGCAGATGGGCCTCGAGGCCGGCATGCCGCTCTGGTACGACTATGACGAGGACGTGCATCCCACCCCGCCGACCAAGGTCGGGGGACTGCTCCGCAAGGCCTTCAATCGCGGGATCTACTGGTCCGTCGCGCGCGGCATCATCTGACATCGGCATCCGGAGGAAAACAATGAACGATACAGTCATGGACACGCCCGAAGCCGCTGCCGGAGCACCGAAGGCGCTCGCCGCAATGGATGAAGCCACCGAGCGCGGGCTCGCGGAGCTTCTCGAGAAGCTTGCACCGCTCCTGCAGGGGCGCCGTCTTCACAATCTGGTCGATCTCGCATCGCTTGCATCCGACGGCGTCGACATGTTCGACGACGCGATGGTGCAGAAACTGATGAAGGCCTATGAGGAAAGCGTGGGCGCTGCGTGGAACGTCGGCAATGCCGCGCGCTATGCCGCGACACAGACCGCACAGGCCCAGGTGCCATCCCTTCTCGGCCTGCTGCGCGTGGCCGGCAATGAGGATGTGCGGCGCGGGCTTTATTTTGCGCTGACCTTTCTGTCGGTTCTCGGCCGGCAGATGAAGGATGACGGCGTCGAATGAGCGCCGATGCGGACCTGGCCGCGCTCTATCAGCGCGGCCTGCGGGATCTGGCCGCCGGGGTTCGCAATGACAGGCGGCTTGTCCCGGCGGATGCCTCAATCACCCGGACGAGCCGCACCTGCGGCAGCACCGTAACGCTTGATGTGCAGTGGCGGGGCGATGCGATTGGCGCGCTTGGCTGGCGCACGCGCGCCTGCACACTCGGCATGGCGTCTACCGCCATTGTCGTGCGCCATGCCGCTGGAGAAACCTGCGCCGGCGTCGGCGAGATTGCCGGTCTGCTGCGCCGCCTTCTGGCGGGAGAAGCGGTCACTTTTCCCGAACCCTGGCGGGATCTCGCCATGTTCGAGGCGGCGCGGGCGTTTCCAAGCCGTTTCGGATCGATCCTGCTGCCGTTCGAGGCAGTCGCCGGCGCATGTGCCGAGCGGGGGCAGCCCGGCACCGTGCTTTGACACGTTCAGAAGGCATGGGTTTTCCAAAGCCCGTTGTGCGGGGGAGGCCTCGGTCAGGCTGCCGTGCTCTGTGTCGGGTATGACGAATGGATCAGCGTTCTGGCGGCCTGTCCGGCGGATTCTGCATAGTCTGCGTCGCGGTGCACCAGAAGCGTTGAGAATACGCCGTCGAGCAGAACCACAATCTGGCGGGCGATCGCCGCAGGATTGTCGATCCCGCTTTCGGCGAGTTCGCCTGAAAGCCAGTTCTCGAATTTCTTCTTGTGGCTCGCGCCGATCACCATGGCTGGGTGTCCCGGCAGATTGGCCAGCTCGGCTGCGGTGCGCAGGAAGCCGCAGCCGCGCCATGCGGGATGGCGCGCGGATCGGGCGACGCCCGTGAAAATCGCCTCAACCCGGTCCGCCACATCGCCTTCAGCACTCCTGAACCAGCTTTCGAACAGATCGAGATTTGGCTGGTCGCGGGAACTGAGATACTCGGCGACGAGGTCATCCTTGCTCCTGAAATGATAGTAGAAGGTCTTCTTGGTTACGCCCGCTTCCTCTGCAACGGCATCGACGCTGACGGCGCGAATCCCTTCCCGATAGAACAGCTTGCTTGCTGCATCGACGACCCGTTCGCGGGCCGGTTTGGGCTTGTGCTGTTTCGTGTCCATCGGATGCCGCAACCATGTATACTAACCAGTGAGTTTCCATGCAGCGTGCCCGGTCCTAGCCTTTCTGTCAATTCAACTGGAGAGGCAGGAAAATGCAGAACACCGTGCTTTGCGAAAGGAAGGGGCGTATCGCGCTTCTGACGCTGAACCGCCCGTCGAAACTGAACGCTCTGAATTACGCGACCAATGATCGGCTGCTGTCGCTGCTCGATGAGATTGAGGCGGATGAGGCAATCGGCGCCGTGGTGGTGACAGGGGCGGGGGATCGGGCGTTTTCGGCTGGCGGAGACATTCATGAATTCGCCGAGAGCATAAGGCAGGGCGCAGAAGAAGCGGTGCGCGCCTTCTGTCGTCGCGGCCAGCAGATGACGGCGCGCTTCGAGGCGTTTCCCAAGCCGGTGATCGCGGCGGTCAATGGCATCGCCTTCGGAGGCGGCTGCGAGATCACCGAAGCGGTGCATCTGGCGGTTGCCTCCGAGCAGGCGATTTTCGCGAAACCGGAGATCAATATTGGCATTCCGCCGACATTTGGCGGCACGCAGCGCCTGTCGCGACTGGCGGGGCGAAAGCGCGCGCTGGAACTTCTTCTGACGGGAGATACGTTCGGGCCGCAGCGCGCCCATGAACTGGGGCTGGTGAACAGGGTGGTGCCTGCGGAAGATCTGCTTCCTGCGGCGTTTGAGCTGGCGGAGCGCATCCTGCAGCATTCGCCACTGGCGGCCGCCCGGATCATCTCGGCCGTGACGCGGGGCATAAACACGACGATTGAAGAGGGGCTTCTGATCGAGCGCGAACAGTTTGCCCGCATGTGCGCGACGGCAGATGTGCATGAAGGGCTCGACGCATGGATCGAACGGCGTACGCCCGTCTATCAGGGAAGGTGAAGCAGATGACGCGTTACACCGGTTTTACCAAGGAGATCTGGGAGGCGTTTCGGGCGGATGCACGGCCGGGGCCGGTCCAGATGCTCAATCTCATCAAGCTGCGTGAGCGGGCGGATTATCCGGATGGCCGGGTGGCAAGCGGTCGGGACGCCTATGCGGAATACAGCCGGATCAGCGCGCCCGTTCTGGAACGGCTGGGCGGGCGCATCGTCTGGCGGGGCGGTTTCGAGCTGATGCTGATCGGCCCGCAGGCAGAGGCGTGGGACATCTGCTTCATTGCCGAATATCCATCGGTCGGAGCGTTTGCGCAGATGATGCGCGACCCGGCCTACCATGAAGCGCTGCCGCATCGTCAGGCCGGCGTTACGGACAGTCGGCTCGTCCGCTTCGCCCCGCAGCCCGGCGGTGTGAATTTCGCCGGGGGCTGAAGGCGGCTTCCGGTTGCTAGAGCCCTGATCCTAGAGCAGTTTGTAGAACTTCTCGAAGGCGAGATAGGTCGACTTCACGTGCTGCCGGGCAAGCAGCTCCGCCTCGCGCGGGTCGCGCGCGGCAATCGCATCGGCAATCAGTTCGTGCTGCTTCTGAAAGAGAGCGGCTTCTTCGCGTGAGACGAACTGTGCAAAACGATGTGCGAAGTAATACTGCATGTTCTTCCTGATCGAATCGACCAGGCGTTCATTGCCCGAGGCGGCAAAGATCAGCCCGTGCAGTTCGCGGTTCGAGGTCAGGCGATCCGATATGTCTTCGAAGCCGAGTTCGGACCGCGCCCGCGTTGAAGCCACGATTGAGGCGATCTCTTCATCGCTTGCGCGAATGGCGGCCTGCGCCGTGGCGAAACCTTCGAGCGCCATGCGCACTTCATAGGATTCGCGAATCTGAACGAGGTCCAGCTTGCGGACTTCCCAGCCGCGCTTGCGGCGCGAGAGGAGCCCGTCGGCGGAAAGGCGCTGCATCGCCTCGCGCACCGGGGTGCGGCTGACGGCGAGCGCTTCGCCGATCTCCGCTTCGATCAACGGTGTGCCGGTGGACAGCGCGCCGGTGCGGATGGCGATGCGAAGCATCTCATAGACGAGCTCGACAAAGGGGACGGCCTGGGCGCCACCCTTTTCGGTATCCGCCTGCTGAGCCTCGCCCTGACGCAGCGCGCCGGCGATCTGCCAGAAATCATCGCCGGCAATGACGCGCTCCTCAAGCTTGCGCAGCCAGGAAGGTGCGGTCTGACCGGACGGCATCATGCGCTCGCGCGGCAAAGGCCCTTCGATGACCCAGGCTCCATTCATTTGATGCTGCTCCCTGAGGATATTCATGTGGCTCAAATCGCTCCCTGATCAACCTGAGGAGCCCGAACCGCCGAAGCACAACCAATATTCCATAAAGCGTGCTCCATTCAAACCTTTGTTTGCATCCCTTGACGTATTCGTTTTTGGATGCTTTTTTGTATGCAAACTTTGTAACCAATCATCGGCATAACAATCAATGACAATCTGGACGCTCGACGAAACGCATGATCCCAACGCGGAAAGCTGGGTTCCCAGCGCCAATCTGGAGACCTCGGCGTTCGGCCTGCAAAACCTGCCCTATGGCGTCGCCACGGCAGGCAATGATGCAGAAGCGATGATTGTCGTTGCCATTGGCGACCAGGCGCTCAATCTGTCGGCCTGCGCCGCAGCGGGGCTTCTCGATGAAATCTTCGGCGCGGATGCGCGCGGCATTTTGTGTCGTGACGATCTGAACGCGCTGATGGCGCGCTCGCCGGCGGAATGGCGTGCGCTGCGTCTTTGGCTGCACCGCGCCCTGCGTGCCGGCTCCGAGATGCAGTCGAGCATCGAGGGGTCCCTTCTGCCGATTGAAACCCTGCAGATGCGCATGCCGGCCAGGATCGGCGACTACACGGATTTCTACTGCTCGGTCGAGCACGCCACCAATGTCGGCAAGCTGTTCCGGCCGGACAATCCGCTGCTTCCGAATTTCAAGAGCCTGCCGGTTGGCTATCACGGGCGCGCGTCCTCCATTGGTGTGTCGGGTGCAGAGGTGCGTCGTCCCAATGGTCAGATCCGGGTGGATGGCGACATCGTTTTCGCGCCGAGCCGCATGCTCGATTACGAGCTGGAACTGGGCGCGTTCATCGGCGGCGGCAGAAACGACAGCGGCGTGCACCGTCTGCCGGAAGCGCGGGAACGGCTGTTTGGCGTGTGCCTCGTCAATGACTGGAGCGCGCGCGACATTCAGGCGTGGGAGTACCAGCCGCTTGGTCCGTTCCTTTCCAAGAGCTTTTTAACGACCATCTCGCCCTGGGTGGTGACGATGGAAGCGCTGGCTCCTTTCCGGGTGGCGGCGCGCGAGAGGCTGGCGGACGATCCGGCGCTGCTCGACTACCTCGCCGATCAGGACGAGGCCGAGGGCGGCGCTCTGAACATCGATCTGACGGTGCGTCTTGAGAGCGCGGCGATGCGGGAGCGCGGCGATCAACCGCTCACCGTGACGCGCGCCAATGCGGAGGGGCTCTACTGGACCTTCGGACAGATGATCACGCACCACATGTCCAATGGCTGCCCGATGATGCCGGGCGACATGATCGCCAGCGGCACGATCTCCGGCGAAAAGCCGGGGTCGCAGGGTTGCATGCTCGAGCTGACGCGCCGCGGCGCGGAGCCGCTGGATCTGGGCAATGGAGAGAGCCGCAGCTTTCTGCAGGACGGAGATGAAATCGTACTCGAAGGCCGATGCGAACGGGAGGGTTTCCGGGCAATTGGCTTTGGCGAGTGCCGTGGAGCCGTGCTCCCGGCATCTGACTGGTCGTAGGCAAAACAGGGAGGACCGAATGTTTAACGACTGCAAGACAATGGCACAGAAGGCATCGCGCTGGATGCGCCACATGGGCGTGGCGGCTGCCGCGCTCGCAATCACCGGCGGGGTCGCCATGGCCCAGGAGCTGAAGCAGGTCACGGTGGTTCTGCCGGGCTCTTCCGCGATGGCCTGGTATCCGATGATCGTTGCGCAGCAGCGCGGTTTCTTCGAGGAAGAAGGCCTCGAGGTCACGATCAAGAGCCTGGACGGATCGGGTGCCGTTCTTCAGGCCATGGAAGCTGGCCGCGCTGAATTCGGCGCACCTGGACCGGGCCCGGTGCTGAACGCCGTTGCGCGCGGCGCTGACGTAAAATTCTTCTACAACCTGTTCTCGCGCGGCCTGTTCGTGCTTGCCGGTGACCGCAATGACGGCATCGAAAGCGCAGAAGGCCTGCGTGGCACGCAGATCGGCGTGTCCACCGCCGACGGCGCCGAGGTTTCGTTCGCCCGCAGCGCGCTTGCATCCGTTGGTGTCGAGCCGGACGAATACAAGTTCGTGACCATCGGTCAGGAAGGCATGGCCGTGACGGCGTTCGATCGTGACACGATCCACGCTTTTGCAGCATCCTTCACCGGTATCGCGGTGCTCAAGGACCGCGGCGTGGACGTGATCGACCTCACGCCTGAGGGCCTCGACCTGTTCGGCAACGGTCTGGCTGTTCGCGGTGAGATCTACCGTGACAACCCGGAGATGGTGGCCGGCTTCGCTAAGGCGATCCACAAGGCAACCAAATGGGGCATGGAGAACCCGGAAGGCGTTCTCGAAGACGGCGAGACCTACAATCCGCAGGAAGTGGAACGCCGTGAATATGCGCGTGCTCTTCTCGAGACCGTGAACCAGCAGTATGCGCCCATCGGCGGCAACACGCTCGGCTACCTGCCGGAGAGCGGCTGGAATGCATGGCACAAGAGCCTGCTCGACACGGGCGAACTTGATGCAGCGATCGAGGATCTGTCGGTCGTCTACACCAATGAGTTCGTCGAAAACCTGGAGGCCAAGTGATGCATGATGTGCGGTCGGACGGGGACGCGATCCTTCGTCTTGATAATGTAAACAAGCATTACCGCCGCGCACGATCAGGCCAAGCCGACATCATCCATGCCGCCAAGGATGTGTCGTTTGAGCTGGAGAGGGGCCAAATGGCCTCTCTCGTCGGTGCGAGTGGGTGTGGCAAGTCGACTGTTCTGAAGATGATTGCCGGCCTGATCCCGCCGACGGGCGGAGAAATCACGCTCAGAGGCGAGGCTCTGACCGGGCCGAATGAGCATATCGGCATCATGTTCCAGCAGCCCACGCTTCTGCCGTGGCGCAGCGTGATGGAAAACGTGCTGCTGCCCATCGAAATCCGCGAGGGGCGGAATGCCGCGAATGCTGCACGCGAACGCGCAACGCAACTTCTCGAGATGGCGGGACTTGCCGAGTTTGCCAATGCAGTGCCGGCAGAGCTTTCCGGCGGCATGGCGCAGCGCGCGGCCATTTGCCGGATGCTGGTGACCCAGCCGGAAATCCTGCTCCTGGACGAACCGTTCGGCGCGCTGGATGAATTTACGCGCGAGCAGATGAATGTGGAGTTCGAGCGGATCTGTCGTTCGCGCGAGGCCACGGCCATCATCGTTACGCACTCCATCCAGGAAGCGATCTTCCTGGCGGATTCCGTCTTCGTGATGTCGCCGCGACCGGGCCGGATCGTCAAGCGCATCGACATCGATCTGCCGCGTCCGCGTACGCCCGACATGATTACCGGCAACCGCTTCAACGAATATGTCCGCGAAATTCACGACCTGTTGTTCGGAAGCGGAGAGGGGGCCAGCCATGACTGACAAGGAAACTGTCGATCCCGAGGTGCTGATCGCGCTTGCCGAAAATGAACGCAAGACGCTGATCGAGCGCACGCCGCAATGGCTGCTCGTGCTGCTGTTCGGTGCGGCCGTTGTCACGGTGTGGCACATGGCCGTCACCTATAGCGGCATCTCGCAGCTGGTTCTGCCGGGGCCCTATCAGGTTCTGCAGGACCTCATCTTCACGCTCAACAATCTGTTCACCGGCGGTTATGTGGCCCATGCCACATGGATCACGCTGGTCGAGGTTGTCTTCGGCTTCCTGTTGGCTTCGGCCATCGGTCTCACGCTCGGCATGATCATCGGCGCGACCACGCTGGGGCGCAAGGCTATCATGCCCTATGTGGTGGCGATCAACACGATGCCGAAGGTGGCCTTCGCGCCGTTGTTCGTGGCGTGGTTCGGCTTCGGCATCGAGTCGAAGATCATGATGGCCGCGTTCATCTCGTTCTTTCCCGTGACGATCAACACGGCGGCGGGCCTGGCGGCAACCGACAGCAACATGTCGATGCTGTTCAAATCTCTTGAGGCGAACCGCTGGCAGACGCTCATCAAGCTGCAGATGCCCTATGCGACGCCCTACATCTTCGCCGGTCTCAAGCTGGCGGCAGTGTGGAGCGTGATCGGCGTTGTCGTCGGCGAGTATATGGGCGGCGGCGAGGGCCTGGGCGAGCTGGTCCGTGTCGCGGCAAGTCAGCTGCGCGTTGGCCGTGTTTTCGCGCAGATCCTTCTGCTCAGCCTGATGGGTCTCTCGGTGTTCGGTTTCGTGACACTGCTCGAGCGCTATTTCGTGCGCTGGAGGCGTTAGATCGCCGCGCGTTCGTTCGGATGCACAAAGGACGATCGAAACACTTGATAGAGGATCGGGCCGAAAACCGGTTTCCGCTTTTCGGCCCGATCCTCGAAATTTCTCCCCACAACATTGTTGTGTTTCCCAACTTGCACCCGCCTATCCGGCGGGTGTCTTTTTGTCTGGGAGCCGTTCTTTCGCGCAAACGCCATTCGCGGTTGCGTCGCGGTTCCTTCGCGGATAGGGTCGCCGCCGCATGCGGTTCCGCCTTTCGCGGATGAAAAGGGAACCCGGTGCGGTCTGCCAGACAGACCAATTCCGGGACTGCCCTCGCAACTGTAAGCGGCAAGTTCTTTCCAATGCCACTGGCGAAAGCCGGGAAGGCGGACCGAACGTTCGAGCCGCGAGTCAGGAGACCTGCCTCATGCATAGACCATGAACGCCGGACGAGGTGCGCCGGCAGGAGGCCCAGAATGCATGCAGGCGCTTTGCCGGCAACGAGTCCGTCTATCGGGACGTCACGTCTCCGATCCGTTTCCCGATTTCCTTTGGCGCAGGCCGAACTGAGCCGATTGTTCCAATGTGGTGCGCCGCATTCGGGCGGGTCGCGCCATGCGCGTTGATCTGGCAGGCTTTGCCCGTGAAGGCGCGCTTGGCGACCACCGGGCGCTGATGCGTCTTGTCGAACGGGCGGACGCGCTTGGTTTCGGCGGCATCTGGTTCAACGAATTTCATTTCGGTCGCGAAACGCTGCCCTATCCGTCCACGCTTCTGCTTGGCGCGGAGGTTCTGGCGCGGACGGAGAGGCTGCGGTTCGGCACGTCGATCCTCGTTTTGCCGCTCTATCATCCGCTGCTGCTTGCCGAGCAGATCGCGCAGCTCGATTTTCAGAGCGGCGGGCGCGTGGATGTGGGGATCGGGCGCGGCACCGAGCCCGGCACATTCACCGCGCTCGAGATTTCGCGCGATGACGCATCAAGGCGGTTTGCCGAAGCGCTGAGGATCATGATCGACGCCTGGACGAAACCACATTGTTCGGCGGATGGCGGGCCGTGGCGTTTTTCCAACGTCTCCGTCGGGCCGCCGCCGGTGCAAAAGCCGCATCCGCCGATCTATGTCGCCGGCGTCTCGGAAGAGACGGTCGACATCGCCGCCAGGAACGGTTTTCCGCTTCTCCTGAGCCTCGAACCCAATGAAGCGCGGCAATTGCCCGTGTTTCATGCAGCACTTGATCGCCATGGTGGATCGCGCGCGCCGCTCGTTGCTTCATCGCTGTCGCGTTACGTGATGATCGCGCCGACCCGGGCGGAGGCCATGGAGCGGGTCGATGCGCTTCTGGAAAAGCTCAATGCACGGCGCGCGGCACGGGCGCTGGAGCGTGGAATGCAGCCGCCTGCGCTGCGTGATCGCGCCGCCATGCTGGCGGATTTCACCATCGCGGGAACGCCTGAGGATTGCCTTGCACAATTGCGCGCGCTCTCGGCGGGGACCGGCGCGAACAGCATTCGCTGCCTGTTCAGCGCCAACGGCCTGATTGCCAACGATGTGGCGCTCGCCGGCATGGAACTGTTTGCAGCGGAGGTCATGCCAGCGCTCGGCCAGCCAGACCGATCCCTATCCCAAGTTGAAAGCGCCGGCGGCATGCCGGCCATAGAAGGAGTGAATTGATGTCGCGATTAATCGGTCTGCGCGGGCTTGCGGTCGCAGGTTTGGTTCTGGTGTCTGTGCCCGCCTTTGCCAATGAGGCAGGCTTTCCCTACACGGATGAGAATTGCGGCTACACCACCACCTATGAGGCGCCGCCGGAACGGGCGGTGACACTGAGCAACAATGCCACGGAGATGATGCTGGCGCTCGGTCTGGAAGACCGCATGGCCGGCACCTCCTATATGGCAAACCTCAAGATCAGCCCCCAATACGAGGCGACGTACAACACGGTCCCCGTGCTTTCGCCGCTGGTCGCCACCACCGAACAGCTCATCGAGGCGGAGGCCGATTTCGTCTATGCCGGTTATCCGGACGGGTTCAGCGAAAGCCGCCACACGCGCGATCAGCTTCACGATCTGGGCATGAAAACCCGCTTGAATACCGAGGGCTGCAATCTCGGCAAGTTCGGTTTCGACGAGCTTTATGCGGAAATCCGCTCCATGTCGGCAATCTTCGGCGTGCGCGAGCGCGGCGAGGCTTTGATCGCCGACATCGAGGAGCGCCTTGCCGAAGTGGAAGCAAAGCTCGATGGCGTCGAGGCCATGCCGGTGTTCATCTTCAATGGCGGCGAATCCGCACCGCGCGCCGTGCTCGGAAACACCATGCTTTCGCATGTGGTCGAGCGGGCCGGCGGGGCGAACATTTTTGGCGATGTGGCAAACCGCTATGGCCAGGTCTCCTGGGAGCAGATCGCCGAACGCGCGCCTGAATACATCGTTGTCTATTATTCAGGCACGGCCGGTGGCCAGGTGGTCGGCGATCCGGCCGGTGAGCTGGGGCAGGCGCGCATCGAGATCCTGAAGGCCAACCCGACGGTGGAGAATGTGCCCGGCATTTCGGGTGAGAAATTCGTCACCATCGATTCCGTCTGGGGACAGCCGGGGCCGAGCTCCATCGATGCGGTGGAAAAGCTCGCACGGGCATTCCATCCCGACCGGATCGAAAAGTAGCCGGCTTAGATACGGTTTCTAACGATGCATGCACCGGCCTCCAGAAAGGAAAAGGCGAACAGCCATGAAGCGCTGATCGCCATCCTCCAGTCCGCGCCGCCCGCGCGGGGCGGGGCCGTGCAGCATGGTCTTGAGGGTGGGGCGTCGCGGCGTGGCGTTACCGGCTATGCGCTGGTCATCGTCCTGATGGTTGTGGTGCTTCTCGGCGTCTCTCTTGCCGGGTTGATGCTTGGCTCGGTGCATATCCCCGGCGGCACGGCGCTTGCCATTCTCGCCAATCTCGTGCTCGGCGACGGGCTTGTCGAACCGGACTGGCGCACGGCTTACGAAACCATCGTCGTTCAGACGCGCATGCCGCGCGTTTTCCTTGCGGCTCTTGTCGGGGCGAGCCTTGGCGTGACGGGCATGACGATCCAGTCCATCGTTCGCAACCCGCTGGCGGGGCCGGGCATTCTGGGCGTTTCGTCCGGTGCTGCCACCGGCGCGGTGGTGGTGATGCGCTGGGGGCTTCTGGGATTTGGCGCGTTCACGCTGCATATTTCGGCCTTTCTGGGCGGGCTCGTCACGCTGTTTGTCGTGTTCTGGGTGGCGCGCACCGGCGGCCAGATGACCCCGACGCGGCTTGTGCTCGCGGGCGTGGCGATGAGCGCCATTCTGAGCGCGCTGACGAGCCTGATCGTGCTGACATCGCCGGACCCGCAGCTTGCTTCCCGCGTCCTGTTCTGGACGCTGGGCGGTTTCGGTACGGCGCAATGGAAGCTCATTCCCATACCGCTTGCCGCCCTTGCGCTCGGGCTTGGCGTGATGCTGGTGCAGGCGCGCCGGCTGAACCTGCTGATGGCCGGAGACGAAAGCGCCGTGGCGCTCGGCCTCAATGTGCAGCGCTTTCGCCAGAGCATGTTCGTGCTGGCGGCAGCGCTCACCGGCATCACCGTGGCGGTGTCCGGTGTGATCGGCTTTGTCGGGCTCATCATGCCACATATCGTGCGCTTTCTTGTCGGTGCGGATCATCGCCGCGCATTGCCGGCGGTGGCGCTTCTGGGGGCGAGTTTCACCATTGGCGCGGACCTTGTGGCGCGCACGGTCATCGCGCCGCTGGAGCTGCCGGTGGGCATCGTCACCGCGCTGGTGGGCGGGCCGTTCTTCATCTGGCTGCTGCGGCGCGATGCGCGCGCGCTTGGCGGTGCGCGATGAGCATGGAACCGGGAACGCTCGACCTGCGCTCGGTCACGTTTCGCGCGGGCGACAGGGTGCTGGTCGATGATGTGTCGATCAGCGTGGGCAAGGGCGAGATGGTCGGTCTTCTGGGGCCGAACGGCGCCGGAAAATCGAGCCTTCTGCGCACAATCTATCGCATCAACCGGCCGTCGTCCGGCTCGGTTTTCGTCGATGGCGAGGATGCCTGGCGGCAGCCGACCGAATGGGTGGCGCGCAATGTGGGCGCGGTGCTGCAGGACATGCCGGCGGAATTTCCGCTGACCGTGCGCGATGTGGTGGCCATGGGGCGCTCCGCGCACAAGCGGCTTCTGGAGGCAGACACGGCGCATGATCACGCGCTGATCGCGGCGGGGCTCGAATTGCTTGGGCTGACGGCGATGCAGGAGCGCGCGTTCCGCACGCTGTCGGGCGGCGAGCGGCAGCGCGTGCTCGTCGCGCGGGCGCTGGTGCAGCAGCCACGGCTGCTCGTTCTTGATGAGCCGACGAACCATCTCGACATTCACCATCAACTCCAGCTCCTGCGTTTCATGCGCGGGCTTGGCACCACAGTGGTGGCCGCGCTGCACGATCTCAATCTGGCGGCCATGTTCTGCGACCGGCTGTGCGTTCTGGATCATGGCAGGCTGGTTGCAGCGGGCACGCCGGACGCGGTGCTCAGACCGGCGCTTCTGAAGCGGGTCTACCGGATCGACGCGACGATAGGGCGGCATCCCGAAACGGGCACGGTGTGGGTGATGCCATCCGCCGCGCCGCCCATCGGCGCAAACGGCGTGGATCATAATTAACGCAGCCTTAAGCGGCGTCGCGCTTTATGAGGCAAGCGCAACAGGTTCTGATCCCGGTATGGCGAGCAACCCCGAACTTTCCCGATTGGCAGCCGTGACCTCCCAGGGGTCGCGCGGCAGCGGGCGCGGGTAGGCCATGAGCAGCACATATTCAGGGCCCTACGGGGCGGATGATTACGGTGCAGGCGCAAACCGTGCGGAGGCTAGCTGGAAGAAGCCCTCCTTCATCACACGGATGGTTGCGACGGGGCAGCCCTCCACGGTCATCGCGGCGGTACTCCTCACCATTCTGATGATTTCCTTCCGCCCGTTCCAGCCATCGGGGCCGCAGCTGAGCGGCAGCGGCGGCGACATCGTCAATCAGCTTGGCTTTGGCGGGCTTGGCGCGGTGGCGCTGGCCTCGCTGCTGATGCTCGTTGACCGACGGGTGCTGGTTGCCCTCCTGAGCCCGTGGTGGCTTCTTCTGCTTGGCTTCCTCGCCATTGCCACGCTCAACACGCCGGTGCCCACCGACACGATGCGCACCGTGGCGTTTTCCCTCATCGGCATCCTGACCGTTGCGGCCATTCTGACACTGCCGCGCGATGCGGATGCGTTTTCGCGCGTGCTTGTCTTCGCCGGTTTCGTGATCCTCGGGCTTTCCTATTTCGGCGTCGTCGCCCTGCGCGATGTGGCGGTTCACCAGGCCTATGATGTCGAAGCGCAGCATGCGGGCCTGTGGCGCGGCGTCTTCACGCACAAGAACATTGCCGGCCCGGTCATGGCCGGCCTCTCCTTTGCGGGGCTCTATCTGTGGCGGCGCGGCTGGCGCTGGTCTGGCGGGGCGATTACCGTTCTGGCGATGATCTTCGTCTTCCACACCGGCTCCAAGACCACCACGGCCACGGTGCCGCTGGCCGGCATGCTGGTGGCGCTGCCCGGTCTCTTCGGGCTGCGCTCGCTGGTGCCGGTTCTGGTGATCGCGGCGGTGACAACGCTGGCCGTGGCCACGCTCGGCATTGTCTATATCGGGCCGGTGAAGGATCTTGCGGCAACGCTGGCGCCGGATCTCACCTATACCGGCCGCACGCCCATCTGGGATTATGCGGGAGACATGATCGCGAAGAAGCCATTGTTCGGATACGGGTTCGAGAACTTCTGGCTCACGCAGACCGTGTTTTCCTCCGACCACCCGTTTGACCGTTCGTGGGATATCCGCGGCACGGTTCACGGGCACAATGGCTATGTCGACATGGCGCTCGGCATGGGGCTTCTGGCGCTCTGCACCGCCATCATCACCTTTCTCTTCGTGCCGTTGCGCGACTTTGCGCGCACCCCGCCCTATCGCGAGAACATCTTTCTCGCCGATCTCTTCATGATGATCGTGACGTTCAGCCTGTTCAACGCGTTTCTGGAGAGCTTCTTCTTCCGCCGCACAGACCCGGTCTGGATGCTCTTCGTCATGTCCGTTCTAGGCCTGCGTCTCGTGGCGCGGTTCAGGGTGCCGACGCGCATAGAGCGCTGAGTTTTCCTTTCCGGTCAAAAGCTGACGTCCAGCCGACATGTCGGCGCGCTATGAAGGCGTGACGGCAATGGGCGCAGCCCCTGCTGCATAACGGCGCACCGTGTGCGGCAGGCTTGCGTTCGGAACGGCAGGGTTCTACACAAATTTCAGAAATTACTGAAATCAATGTCAGGTGTGTTCATCATGAACCTCCCACCACTTTTGCAGTCCTTCGTGCTGCATTTTGGAGAAATGGGCAGCCGCTGGGGCATCAACCGCACGGTCGGGCAGATCTATGCACTGCTCTATGCTTCATCGAAGCCGCTCTGCGCGGATGACATTGTCGACGCGCTTTCCATTTCGCGCTCGAATGTCTCGATGAGCCTGCGCGAGCTTCAGGCTTGGAATCTCGTTCTTCTGAAACATATTCCAGGAGACCGGCGCGATTACTTCACGACGCCGGACGATGTCTGGCAGATTCTGCGCACACTCGCCGAGGAGCGCAAGAAGCGCGAAGTCGATCCCACGCTTTCGGTGCTGCGCGAGCTTCTGATGCAGTCGCCGGGCAGCGAGGAAGAGCGCCATGCACAGGCCAAGCTGGCGGAAATGCAGACGCTGATCGAGCAACTGACGAAATGGTATGACGATGTGAAGCATCTCGAGACGGAGCAGCTTGCAACATTGCTGAACCTCGGCTCCAAGGTGACGAAACTGATCGACACCAAGGACCGGATCGTTTCGCTCGGCCGCAAGCGCAAGGGATCGAAGACGTCATGACGAGTGTTGACGCGGCCCTTGAAGAGCGCTCCGCGCCCGCAGCCGGTCGCGCGGTTTCGCGCGCGCATCCGGCAGGACGGCAAGGCGACGCCGCGCAGGCAGAAAAGGGTGTCAGCCGCGCGGCGGTTCTTTTGCAGGTGACGGCTTCTCTCCTGTGGCTCCCGCAGGCGGCGCTTCTGGCCATGGCGGTTGGCGGCATTGCGGCGGGTGAGGGCGCATCGGCGGCATGGCTTCCCGCCCTTGGCATTCTTGTTCTCGGTGTGGCCCGGTCGGTGGCCGATGGCGCTGGCAGTCGTCTGGCCTTCCGGCAGGCGCGCAGCCAGCTGAGCGCATTGCGCGTTCAGGCGGTGGCGGCGCTTTGCGAAACCTCGCCGCTCGATACGACGCGGCCCTCGTCGGGCCTGGCCGCCAGCACGCTTGCGGAGCAGGCGGAAGCCATCGTTCCCTATGTGGCGCGTTTTCGCCCGGCGCGTCAGAAGGCGGCAATCGTGCCGCTTGCCATTCTCGCCTGCGTGTTCGTTTACTCCTGGGTCGCCGGGCTGGTGCTTTTGCTCGCCGCTCCGCTTATTCCCATCTTCATGGCGCTGGTCGGCTGGCGCGCCAAGCAGGCGAGCGAGGAACAGCTTGCCGAGATGGGCAGCATGAACGCGTTCCTGATGGACCGGCTGCGCGGCCTGACCACCATCCGCAGTTTCGACGCCGTGGACCGCACCGCCAACCGGCTGCGCGCCAGCGCTGAAGATCTGCGCCGCCGCACCATGGCGGTGCTGCGCATTGCCTTCCTGTCGTCTGCGGTGCTGGAACTCTTTGCCGCGCTCGGTGTGGCAATGGTCGCCGTCTATGTGGGGTTCCACCTGCTGGGCGAACTGAAATTCGGCGCATGGGGCGGCAAGCTGACCCTGGCCGAAGGGCTCTTCATCCTGCTTCTGGCCCCGTCCTTCTTCGAGCCGCTGCGCGATCTCTCCGCTGTCTGGCATGACCGGGCGTCCGGGCAGGCCGCGTTCGAGGCGCTGGAAAAACTGGCGCAGTCGGGCCGGCATCTGGTGGGCGCGTCCGCCACGCCGACATCTTTGCGGGAGGGGCAGTCGGGTGCGCTCTCGCTTTCGGTCGAGGATCTGCGCTTCAGTCACACGGCTGAAGGCGCGCCGGTCTTCTCCGGTTTCGATCTCCATATCCAGCCCGGCGAACGGGTCGCGCTGATGGCTCCAAGCGGCGAGGGCAAGTCGACGCTCCTCGCCCTTATTGCGGGCCTGGTTGCGCCAGATGGCGGGACGATCCGCATTGATGGACGCACACTGGACGATGCCGGTGCGGCAGATCTGCGTAGGGCAATCGCCTGGATCGGGCAGGATCCGCACATTTTCCCCGGCACGATCTCCAGCAATGTCGGACTGGGCCGCGAAGGCGTGGGACCGAAGCAGGTTTCCCATGCGCTTGAGGCGGTCAGCCTGTCGCGGCTTGCCGCTGCGCGTGGTCCGGCCATGATCGGCGAAGGCGGTTTCGGCCTGTCGGGCGGTGAAGCGCTGCGGCTCGCGCTGGCGCGCGCGTCGGCAACGCCCGAGACCGGCCTCGTGCTCGCCGACGAACCGACAGCGCATCTCGACCGGGAAACGGCGCAGGAGATTGCCGGCAGCCTTCTGCGCATCAGCGCGGGCAAGACGCTGGTGGTCGCCACGCACGATCCGGTGCTGGCGAGCCGCATGGATCGCGTGATCACGCTGCAGACGCCGCAGACTGCCGGAGGCGCGTTATGATCCGCAGCCGCAATCTTCGCGCGGTGGCCGCGCTTTTCTGGGCGGGCAACCGCAACAAGCTTCTCGCCGGCGCGCTGCTGTCGCTCGCCACGGTTCTGTGCGGCATCGCGCTTCTCGGCCTGTCGGGCTGGTTCATCGCCGCCACAGCCATTGCCGGGCTTTCCGTGGCGACGGCGCTCGCCTTTGACGTTTTCGCGCCCTCCGCCGGCATTCGCTTTCTCGCACTCGCACGCACCGCATCGCGTTATGGCGAGCGGATCGTCACCCATGACGCGACGCTGGAAGTGCTTGCCGAACTGCGCGAGAGACTGTTTCGCGGCTGGGCCGTTGCGGGTGCCGCCCGCGCCATGATGGCGCGTCCCGCGCGTCTGCTGTTCCGGCTGACCATCGATATCGACGCACTGGACTCGCTCTATCTTAGGGTGATGGTGCCGCTGTTTTCCGCCGCCGGCGCTGCGCTTGTCGCGGGGCTTGCGCTCGGCTTCATCGATGTTCGCCTCGGCCTCGGCGTGGCGCTGTTCCTTCTGGCGGTCGGGCTTGGTGTGCCGGCTTTTGCCGCGCGTCATGCGGAACGCCCGGCGCGCCGGCGGGCCCATGCGCTCGAGGTTCTGCGCGCGCGCAGCATTGATCTCGTGCGCGGTCAGGGCGAGCTTGTCATGGCAGGCCGCCTCGACGCCCAGAGCATGTCCATTGCCGAAGCGGATGCACGGCTTGCCGATGCCGACGACGGCATGAACCGCACGGAAACCGGCGTCAGTGTCGCGCTCGGCGTGGCCGGGGCCGTCTTGCTGGCGGCAGTCCTTCTCGTCGTCGCGACGCTGGCCGAGGCCGGCCAGATCGGCGCGCCGGTCGCAGCGCTGGCGCTTCTGGTCGCGCTGACGGCAACCGAGCCCTTCGCGGCCCTGCGGCGTGGCGCAGTGGAACTTGGCCGAACGTTGATGGCCGTGCGCCGTGTCGGCCCGCGCCTCAATGGCGAAGAAAGTGCGCCGGCAAATAAAATCCCGCAGGATGCCGGCATTGCCATTCGTCTGGAAGGCGTGACCGCACGCCATCCGGGCGCTGCGGAGGTTGCGCTTGCGGATGTATCGCTGCGCATCGAACGTGGCGAGCGCATCGCGCTGGTGGGGCAGAGCGGGGCAGGCAAGTCCTCCCTTCTTTCGGTGATCGCCGGCGAGCTGGCAGCCGATCAGGGCGATGTGGCCAGCCTGCCGGCCACGCTGTTCACCCAGCGCACGGAACTCTTTCACGACACGCTGCGCGGCAATCTCGCGCTCGCCAATCCGGCTGCGGATGACGACGCCATGCTGGCGGTGCTGGGGGCTGCGGGTCTTTCACGCCATTTCGCGACGCTTCCTGCCGGGCTCGACACGTGGCTTGGTGAAGGCGGTGCGGGCTTCTCTTCCGGTCAGGCGCGCCGGCTTGCCATGGCGCGGCTGGTGCTGCGCGATGCGCCGGTCTGGCTCCTTGATGAGCCGACAGAAGGGCTTGATCGTGAGACAGCAAACGACGTGATCGCGCGGGTCGCCAATTATGCCTCGGGCAAGACCCTGATGGTATCGACGCATATACGACGCGAAGCAGAAGGGGCGGATCGCATCCTTCACATGAACAATGGCCGGATCGTTGCCGATGTGCGGCGTGGCACGGCCGACTATGAAAGTCTGCTCGACGGTCTGAGACCGGATTGAGCGCTTCCCCCGAAGACCAAAGGAGCCGGAAAGCCGGATGAAACAATGGAACTGAACATCGTTGATCTCTCGCGGTTGCAGTTTGCGATTACCGCGCTCTATCACTTTCTGTTCGTCCCGCTGACGCTTGGGCTGTCGGTGCTGATCGCCATCATGGAGACTGTCTACGTGATGACCGGCCGCACCATCTGGCGGCAGATGACAAAGTTCTGGGGCACGCTTTTCGGTATCAACTTCGTGCTGGGCGTCGCCACCGGTATCGTGATGGAATTCCAGTTCGGCATGAACTGGAGCTATTACAGCCACTATGTGGGCGACATCTTCGGCGCGCCGCTTGCCATTGAGGGCCTGATGGCTTTCTTCCTGGAAGCGACCTTTGTCGGGTTGTTCTTCTTCGGTTGGGACAAGCTTTCAAGGCTAGGACATCTGGCCGCCACCTGGGCGGTGGCCATCGGCTCAAACTTCTCGGCGCTGTGGATCCTCATCGCCAATGGCTGGATGCAGAACCCGGTCGGCTCTGCCTTCAACCCGCAGACCATGCGCATGGAAGTAACCGACTTCTTCGCGGTGCTCACCAACCCGGTGGCGCAGGCGAAATTCGTTCACACGGTCTCCGCCGGCTATGTCACGGCTTCCGTTTTTGTGCTCGGCGTGTCCGCCTGGTACCTGCTCAAGGACCGGCACAGGGATCTGGCCAAGCGCTCGATGACGGTTGCGGCCTCGTTCGGTCTCGCCTCCGCGCTGTCGGTCGTGGTTCTGGGCGATGAGAGCGGCTATCTCGAAGGCGAGCATCAGAAGATGAAGCTCGCGGCCATTGAGGCCATGTGGGAGACGGAGCCCGCACCGGCATCCTTCACCGCTTTCGGCTTCCCCGATCAGGAGGCCCGCAAGACGCATTACGCCGTTCACATTCCATGGGTGATGGGCATCATCGCGACACGCTCGCTCACCACCGAGATCCCCGGCATCGTGGAACTGGTGGAGCATGCCGAGGAGCGCATCAGACAGGGCATCATCGCCTATGACGCGCTGCAGGACATTCGCGCTGCAGGCAGCACGGCCGCCATCCCGGATGAAGCCCGCGAGGCGTTTGAGGAGAATGGCGGGAACCTCGGCTACGCGCTGCTCCTGAAGCCCTATGTGGACGATCCGCGCGAGGCCACGGATGCACAGATCGCACAGGCGGCGAACGACACGGTTCCAAACGTGCCGACGCTGTTCTGGACCTTCCGCATCATGGTCGGGCTCGGCTTCTCCTTCATCGCGCTGATGGGCGTGTTCTTCTACCTGTCCGCACGTCACAGGCTGGATCGCTATCCGTTCCTGCTGCGCCTTGCGGTGATCGCGATCCCGCTGCCGTGGATCGCTGCCGAATGCGGCTGGATCGTCGCGGAGTTTGGCCGTCAGCCGTGGATCATCGAGGGCATCCTGCCCACCGCCGCCGCCGTGTCGAACCTTGGCGCTTCGACGGTGCTGATGACGATCATCGGCTTCTCGGCAATCTACACCGTGCTCTTCATTGTCGAGATGACGCTCATGCTGCGCGCCATCCGGAAGGGCCCCGAACCCGATGATGAGCCGGAGGCCGCGTTCGGTCCCCGCGCCTTCGTTCCGGCGGAGTAAAGATCATGATCCTTCACACGCTTATCGACTATGAAACCCTGCGCGTGATCTGGTGGCTGCTGCTCGGCGTGCTGCTGATCGGCTTCGCCGTCACTGATGGTTTCGACCTGGGAACGGGGGCGCTTCTGCCCTTCGTCGCCAAGACGGACACGGAGCGCCGTGTTGTCATCAATGCGGTCGGCCCGGTCTGGGAAGGCAACCAGGTCTGGCTGATCCTGGGCGGCGGCGCGATCTTCGCCGCCTGGCCGCCGCTCTATGCGGTGTCCTTCTCGGGCTTCTATCTCGCCATGTTCGCCATCCTGTTCGCGCTCATCCTGCGTCCGGTCGCCTTCAAGTACCGGTCCAAGCGCGAAAACCCGACCTGGCGGGCGACCTGGGACTGGGCGCTGTTCATCGGCGGTTTCGTGCCGTCGCTGATCTTCGGTGTGGCCGTGGGCAATGTCCTGCAGGGCGTGCCGTTCCGGCTCGAAAACGATCTGCGCATTTTCTATGAGGGCACGACGCTGTTCGAGCTGCTCAACCCGTTTGCGCTTCTTTGCGGCCTTCTGTCGGTTTCGATGCTGGTCATGCATGGCGCGTCCTGGCTGATGGTCAAGACGTCTGGTCCGATTGCCGAACGCGCCCGCGCCTTCGGCAGCATCGCTGCGGTCGCGACCATCGTTCTGTTCGCGCTCGGCGGGCTGTGGCTGTGGGCCGGCATCGACGGATACCGCATCACCAGCGCCATCGTCACGGACGGTCCGTCCAACCCGCTCGCCAAAACGGTGGAGCAGGCAGGCGGCGCATGGTTTGCCAATTATGCCGCGCATCCATGGATGATGGCCGCGCCCGCGTTCGGCTTTCTCGGCGCAGCGCTCGCCCTGATCCTGTTCCGCGCACGGCGCGAGGTGACGACGCTTCTTTCCAGTGCGCTGTCGGTGCTGGGCATCATCTCCACCGTTGGCGTGTCGATGTTTCCCTTCATCCTGCCGTCCTCCATCGCACCGGGTGCGAGCCTGACGGTGTGGGACGCCTCGTCCAGCCACCTCACCCTGTTCATCATGCTGGTGGTGACGGGCATCTTCGTGCCGCTGATCGTTGCCTATACGAGCTGGGTCTACAAGGTGCTGTGGGGCAAGGTCGACGAAGAGGAAATTCGCGAAGGCAAGGGCCACGCTTACTGAGCGGGCCGCGCGACAAAGACAAGGAGATCAGGACATGTGGTATTTCGCATGGTTGCTCGGACTTCCCCTCGCTGCGGCTTTCGCCGTGCTGAACGCGATGTGGTACGAGCTGATGGACGATGCAGCGAAGAAGAAGGAAGCCGGAGAGTAATCTTCGCGCCCTTTGCATCACGGATGAACATCGAAACGCCGGCCCCGCGCCGGCGTTTTGCTTTTCAGGCTCAGTCCCCGGTGGCGGGTCTCGCCTGGCCTGCCGGGGGCTGCTTCATGATCACCTCGCGGTGCGGATAGGGGATTTCGATGCCGTTTTCCTTCAGCGTGTCCCACAGCGCGAGCAGCACCTTGCCGCGCACATTGGTCAGGCCCTGCTGCGGGTCGCGGATCCAGAACCGCAGAACGAAGTCGAGTGAGGAATCGCCAAAACCGGTGAGCCAGCAGACGGGCCGGCGGTCGGCATCCACGCGCCCCACGCTGATCGCCGCCTCGATGGCAAGCGCGGAGACCTGATGCGGATCGGCCTCGTAGGAAACGCCGAACGGCACGTCGAGGCGCACCATCTCGTCGCTGAACGACCAGTTGATGACCTGCTGCGTGATGAAGTCCTCATTGGGGATCAGATATTCGCGCCCGTCGCGGGTGATGACGGAGACGAAACGCGCCCTCAGTTCGCGGATCCAGCCGAATGTGTCGCCGAGCGTGATCGTGTCGCCCGGCTTGATGGATTTGTCGAGCAGGATGATGATGCCCGAAATGAAGTTGGAGACGACCTTTTGCAGACCGAAGCCGAGGCCCACGCCAATGGCGCCGGAAAACACGGTGAGCGCCGTCAGGTCCACGCCGACGGAGGAAAGGGCGATGCCGCCGGCGGCGATCACCAGCCCGATCTTGACCAGCTTGCCGAGCAGGACGCGGATCGACGGCGTGAGTTCGTCGGAGCGCTGGACGCGCTCATCAAAGTAATTGCCGATGACGATGGCGAGCCAGACGGTGGCGGTGAGAAGCACCGCCGCCTTCAATAGCACCAGCGCGCTCAGTCGCGTCTTGCCGAGCGGCAGGGCCAGCGTGTCGAGAAAGGCGGCGGCCTCGTCATTGACGCCCAGAATGACGATGGCCGCGTAGGTCCAGGCGATCCAGCCGATGGTCCGGGCAAGCAGGCGGTTGCGGATGATGCGCGAGACGACCGAGGTGAACAGCCAGGCAAGCGACAGCGACAGCGTCAGCGAGATCAGAACGGTGCGGCTTGGCCAGGTGCTGGCGCGCAGCACGGTCAGCACGATGAAAAGCAGTATGACGAAGAGAATCCAGTCCGTGCGCCGCATCAGCGCGATGATCACGCGCAGAAGCCCCTGATGCCCCTTGATGCGCCGGGCGCGGGCCTCCAGCCGGTTCTCCAGTCCCTGCGAAGAGAGCTTCGCGACAATGAACAGGATCGCAATGATTGCGAGCTGGTAGAAGGTCCAGGGGTTGGCGAGATTGATGAGCTCGGTCCGCACCCAGTTCGCAATCTCGATCAGGATATCCACGAACGCCATGGCCAACAGTAGAGCATTTTTCTTCGCTGCGGAATGCTCGCCTCCGGTGTCGGGCGGATCGGGCGTTCGGCAAAAGAGTGGCTCAACCTTGCTTCACGTTGAAACTTCTTCTCCATCCGGCGAATTGACCGCGTGACGCTGGCGTGGTGAAAGCAGTGCATCATTTCTGACATCGGGAAGAGGAGTGTCTGCCAAATGGAAAATCGCGTTGAGCTTCATGGGTTGAAGGTTGCGGAAGAGCTGCGTGATTTCGCCGTAAAAGAGGCACTGCCCGGCACGGGCATCGAGCCCGACAGGTTCTGGAAAGCGCTGGCGGAGATCGTGAACGATCTCGCCCCGAAGAACCGCGCGCTGCTGGCCAAGCGCGACGCGCTGCAGGAAAAGATCGACGCCTGGTACAGGGAAAACGGCGCGCCCGCCGATCAGGAAGCCTATCAGGCGTTCCTGCGCGAGATCGGTTATCTGCTGCCGGAAGGCGAGGCCTTCTCGGTCTCCACGGAGAATGTCGATCCGGAAATCGCCACCGTCGCCGGGCCGCAGCTCGTCGTGCCGGTGATGAATGCGCGCTATGCGCTCAACGCGGCCAATGCACGCTGGGGCTCGCTCTACGATGCGCTTTACGGCACGGACGCCATCTCCGACGATGATGGCGCGGAGAAGGGCAAGGGCTACAATCCGAAGCGCGGCGAAAAGGTCATCGCCTGGGCGCGCGCCTTCCTCGATGGCAGCGCGCCGCTCGATGGTGCTTCCTGGACGGACGTCACCGGGCTTTCTGTTGTCGACGGTCAGCTCGTGGCGAAAACCCTGGGTGGTGAAGCGCGCCTGAAGGACGCTGCGAAGTTCACCGGTTATCGCGGCGAAGCCGATCAGCCGACCGCCGTTTTGCTCGCCACCAATGGCATGCATGCGGAAGTCGTGATCGACCGCACGCACCCGATCGGCAAGACCGATGCGGCGGGCATTGCCGATGTGGTGCTGGAATCGGCGCTGACCACGATCCAGGATTGCGAGGATTCCGTCGCCGCCGTGGACGCGGAAGACAAAATTGTCGTCTACCGCAACTGGCTCGGCCTGATGAAGGGCGACCTCGAAGAGCAGGTGACGAAGGGCGACAAGACCTTCACCCGCCGCCTGAACCCCGACCGCGAATACACCGCGCCCGATGGCGGCACGCTCACGCTGCCCGGCCGTTCGCTGATGCTGGTGCGCAATGTCGGTCACCTGATGACCAACCCGGCCATCCTAGACGCCGATGGCAATGAAGTGCCGGAAGGCATTATGGACGCGCTGTTCACCGCAGCCATCGCGCTGCACGATGTCGGCGCAGACGGTCGCCGCATGAACAGCCGCGCGGGCTCCATGTATGTGGTGAAGCCGAAGATGCACGGCCCTGAAGAAGTGGCCTTCGCGGTGGAACTGTTCGGTCGCGCCGAGGAAGCGCTCGGCATGGCGCCGAACACCATGAAAATGGGCATCATGGATGAGGAGCGCCGCACCACGATCAATCTGAAGGAGTGCATCCGCGCCGCGCGCGAGCGGGTGGTCTTCATCAACACCGGCTTCCTCGACCGCACCGGCGACGAGATCCACACCTCCATGGAAGCCGGCCCGATGATCCGCAAGGGCGACATGAAGCAGGCGGCCTGGATCGCGGCCTATGAGAACTGGAATGTCGATATCGGTCTGGAATGCGGCCTTTCCGGTCACGCACAGATCGGCAAGGGCATGTGGGCCATGCCGGATCTGATGGCGGAAATGCTGGTGCAGAAGATCGGCCATCCGAAGGCCGGTGCGAACACCGCCTGGGTGCCGTCGCCAACGGCAGCCACGCTCCACGCCACGCATTACCACACGGTTGATGTGCATGCGGTGCAGGCCGAATTGAAGAACCGCAAGCGCGCAGCGCTTTCCGATATCCTTTCGGTGCCGGTCGCCACGCGGCCCAACTGGACGCCGGAGGAAATCCAGAAGGAGCTCGACAACAACGCGCAGGGCATTCTGGGCTATGTGGTGCGCTGGATCGATCAGGGCGTCGGCTGTTCCAAGGTGCCGGACATCAATGATGTGGGCCTGATGGAAGACCGCGCAACGCTGCGGATTTCCGCACAGCACATGGCAAACTGGTTACACCATGGTGTCGCCAGCGAAGCGCAGGTGATGGAAACGATGAAGCGCATGGCGGCTGTCGTTGACCGGCAAAATGAAGGCGATCCACTCTATCGGCCGATGGCTTCGGATTTCGATGGTTCCATCGCTTTCCAGGCTGCCTGCGACCTTGTGTTCAAGGGACGGGATCAGCCCAATGGCTACACCGAGCCGGTTCTGCATGCGCGCCGTCTTGAACTCAAGGCGGCTGACAGGGCAAATAGGGCTTCCTGACCCGCTGATGGCGCATCGGATTCGCCGGCGGTTTGAAACGAAAAGGACGCCGGGCTGACGTCTCGATGAACATTCTTGCAATCGACACTGCGGCGGCGCTCTGCGCCGCCTGCGTTTATGACACCGATAAGGACCGCGAACTCGGCCGGCATGTTCTGGATCTGGGCAAGGGACATGCCGAACATGTCATGTCCGTGATCGAGCAGGCGCTTGCGAGCGCGGCCCTTGGCTATGACGCGCTTGAGGCGGTGGCCGTTTCGGTCGGGCCGGGCTCGTTCACCGGTGTGCGCGTGGGCGTTTCGGCCGCGCGCGGGCTGGCGCTGGCGCTCAAGGTTCCGGCCATCGGCGTTTCCACGCTGGAGGCGCTTGGAGCCGAGGCGCATGCAGCCATTCCCGGCCGTCCCGTTCTGGTGGCGCTGGGGCAGCGGGTGCAGAATTTGTTTGCCGCCGGTTACGACAGTGAAGGCCGCGCCGTTTTAGCGCCGGAAAGCCTGCCGGTGGAGGCGCTTGCCGAATGGGCGCTGCGCGAAAACGCCGTCGTCTATGGCGCTGCGGCGGCGCTGGTCGCCGAAGCCGCGCCATCCGCACTCGACATTCATTCTGCCGGAGCAACGGCTGACATTGCCACCTTTGCCCGTCTGGCGGCGGCCAAGGGGCCGGGCAGCGAGCCGCCCAGGCCGCTTTACCTGCGCGCGCCGGAAGCGGCTCCCCAGCAGAATTTCGCCCTGCCGCGAAAGGAAGGCTGATGGCGCTCTTTCCAAGACGGCGTGAGTTCGTCGTGCGGCCGCTGGAAGTGGCCGACAGTCTGGTTCTGGCTGACATGCATGCGGAGGGCTACGCCCGCCCGTGGAGCGATGCCGAGTTTGAATCGCTCCTCACGCAGGAGGGCGTGTTCGGTTTTGCGGTCGTGGAAGTGGGGCGCAAGCCCGGGCAGATGGCCGGCTTCGTGCTTGCGCGTCAGGCAGCGGATGAAGGCGAGATCCTCACGATACTCGTGACGCGCAGTCACAGACGCCAGGGCCTTGGCCGGCAACTGATGGATGCGGTTCTGTTCCGGCTGCATGGCGACCGTGTGTCGGCGCTCTTCCTCGAAGTGGACGAAACCAACACGGCGGCAATCGCGCTTTACCGCCGGCTCGGTTTCCTGCAGGTGGGCGGCCGACCGGACTATTACCGCGATGCGAGCGGCAACCGCACCAGCGCGCTGGTGATGCGCCGTGATCTTTAGACGGTTTCTGCCAGCGCGGTGTTTCCCCCCGGCGGAGAAATGCTGTAAGCGTCCATCCCTCGCAAGGGGGCCGCATTGGGCCGCAGAGAGGGGCTGATCAAGGGCTGATGTTCAGCACGTTTCGTTTCGTCATCGCGATCCTGGTGATCGCGCTCTACACGCTTCCGCTCATGGTGGTGCAGGAAATCGCGCTGCGCACACCGCTCCTCAGCGACCGCATCGTGCCGCGCCTGTGGCACCGGCTCACCCTGCGCATGCTTGGCGTTCGGGTGCGCATGGAAGGCAGCCCGGCGAAAGACCGGCCGTTGATGATCGTCGCCAACCATGTGTCATGGCTCGACATTCTGGTGCTTGGTTCGCTCGATGGCGTGCACTTCATTGCCAAGTCGGAAATGCGCAAATGGCCGATCCTCGGCACGTTCGCCAGGCAGCAGCGCTCCGTTTTTGTCGAGCGTGAGCGCCGTCGCTCCTCGCCGGAACAGGCGCGCGAGATCGCCGAACGGCTGGCCGATGGCGATCCGATGGTGCTTTTTGCCGAGGGCACGACCGGTGACGGAAACCGGGTGCTGCCCTTCAAGAGCACGCTGTTTGGCGCGGCACAGCTGGCGCTTGCCAGCGACAGGGCCGACAGCGTCACGCTGCAGCCGGTGGCGCTCATCTATGTGAGCAAGGGCGGGCTCCGGCTCGACCGACGCGAGCGGGCGGCCATTTCGTGGATCGGCGACACCGACCTTCTGCCCAATCTGATCACGCTCTGGCAGTCACGGCCTATCGATATCGCTGTGCGCTATGGCGATCCGATCCCGTTTCTGGCAAAAGGCGACCGCAAGACCGTCACGCGGGAAGCCGAGGCGCAGGTGCGCGCCATGCTTACGGCAGGCTTACGCGGCACCGAAATTTGACGGATTCATCACACAGCGAAGAATCGTCTGTTTTTTGACACGCAAAAACGTTAGGAAACCGGCATGGAAGAGAATATCGCGCCGGAAATTGGCGGCACCGAAAACACTGGCAACGCATCCGAAATGCGCCCCGCCGACAAGAAGGTTTTCGTAAAAACCTACGGCTGCCAGATGAATGTCTACGATTCGCAGCGCATGTCGGATGCGCTGGCGGCGGATGGCTATGCGCCAACGGACCAGATCGAAGAGGCGGACCTCGTTCTCCTCAACACCTGCCATATCCGCGAAAAGGCGGCGGAAAAGGTGTATTCGGAGCTGGGTCGTCTGCGCGTGCTCAAGGAAGAGCGCAGCCAGGCTGGCCGCGAAACGGTGATCGGCGTTGCCGGTTGCGTTGCGCAGGCCGAGGGGCAGGAAATCCTGCGCCGCGCGCCTGCCGTCGATCTGGTGATCGGGCCGCAGACCTATCATCGCCTGCCCAAGGTGGTGAAACGCGCGCTCGGCGGTGAGAAGGTCGTCGAGACCGAATACGCCATTGAAGACAAGTTCGAGCATCTGCCGCAGCCGCAGAAGCGCGTGGTGCGCAATCGTGGCGTGACGGCGTTTCTGACCGTGCAGGAAGGCTGCGACAAGTTCTGCACCTTCTGCGTCGTGCCCTATACGCGCGGTTCGGAAGTGTCGCGCCCGGTGGCGCAGATCGTTGCCGAGGCGGAGCGCCTTGCCGAGGGCGGCGTGCGCGAAGTCACGCTGCTTGGCCAGAACGTCAACGCCTGGCATGGCGAGGGCGCGGATGGCCGCGAATGGGGGCTCGGCGAGCTTCTGTTCCGGCTGGCGGAAATCCCCGGTCTTGACCGGCTTCGCTACACGACAAGCCATCCGCGCGACATGGATGATGCGCTGATCGCGGCCCATCGCGATCTGCCCAAGCTGATGCCCTATCTGCATTTGCCGGTTCAGTCGGGCTCCGACCGCATCCTCAAGGCCATGAACCGCAAGCACACGGGCGACGATTACCGCCGCCTGATCGACCGCATTCGCGCGGCGCGTCCCGATATCGCCATGTCGGGCGATTTCATCGTCGGCTTCCCCGGCGAGACGGATCAGGATTTCGAGGACACGATGCAGCTCGTGCGCGACGTGACCTATGCGCAGGCCTTTTCGTTCAAATATTCGCCGCGGCCGGGAACGCCGGGTGCGGATCTTGGCGATCAGGTGCCGGAGGCGGTCAAGGACGAGCGGCTTCAGGCGCTTCAGGCGCTGCTCATCGAGCAGCAGCGCGGTTTTGCCAAAAGCCTGATCGGTCGTGAGATGGACGTGCTTCTGGAGAAGCCCGGCCGTCAGCCGGGACAGCGCGTCGGGCGTTCGCCATGGCTCCAGCCTGTGATTGTTGATGAAAAGGCCGGCGAAATCGGCGACATTGTTTCTGTTAGAATCACGGAAGCGGGACCAAACAGCCTGTTTGCCGAACCGGTGTTGTAAAGGAGGGGCGCTTGACCGCCAGCACTGAGTTGAGGAACCAGCCCTCCGGGGCGTCGGACATGGCGCACATCGTGCTGACCTTCGATGACAACAAGCTGGCCAGCGCCCTTTACGGGCCTTTCGACGAGAATCTGGCCCAGATCGAGCAGCGGCTTGGCGTCGACATTCGCTCCAAGGGCAATGAGCTCTCGGTGAAGGGAGACAGCGTTGCAACGGCGCAGGCGCGCCGTGCGCTCGACTATCTCTATGATCTTCTCCAGAAGGGCACCGAGCTTGCTCCATCCGACGTGGACGGGGCCGTGCGCCTCGCCATTGCCGCCGATGAGCAGCTGACCCTTCCGACGATGGAGGCAAAGGGAAAGCTCGCCGCGGCGCAGATTTCCACGCGCAAGCGCACCGTGTACGCCCGCTCGGCCAATCAGGACGCCTATATGCGCGCTCTGGAGCGTTCGGAGCTGGTGTTCGGCATCGGGCCGGCCGGCACGGGCAAGACCTTCCTTGCCGTCGCCTATGCCGCCATGCTTCTGGAGCGCGGCGTTGTGGATCGCATCATCCTCTCGCGCCCGGCGGTTGAGGCGGGTGAGCGGCTGGGCTTCCTGCCCGGCGACATGCGCGAGAAGGTCGACCCCTATCTGCGCCCGCTCTATGACGCGCTATACGACATGATCCCGGCGGAAAAGGTGGAGCGCGCGCTGGCAGCCGACGTGATCGAGATCGCGCCGCTCGCCTTCATGCGCGGCCGCACGCTGGCCAATTCGGTGGTCATCCTCGATGAGGCGCAGAACACCACGCCGATGCAGATGAAAATGTTCCTGACGCGGCTTGGCGAGAATGCGCGCATGATCGTGACCGGCGATCCGAGCCAGATCGACCTGCCGCCCAACACCAAGTCGGGCCTGGTCGAAGCACTCGAGGTTCTGGGCGACGTGCCCGGCATCGTTACGGTTCGCTTCGGAGAGAAGGATGTGGTGCGCCATCCGCTGGTGGCAGCCATTGTCCGGGCCTACGACAAGAAGACGCGGGACTGATCCGCACAAGCCGATGACTGAAGTTTCCCCTGCCGGTGATATGCCGGCAATCGAGATTGAAATCACCGTTGAAGCCGGTGACTGGGCGCCTGAGGCCGCGCTTCAGGCGCTGGCCGAGCGCGCCATCGGGGCTGCGGCCGCGACAATCGCGCTTCAGCCCGACGAGAGTGGCGCGGTGAGCCTGCTGTTTACGGGCGACGCCGAGATCCGCGTTCTCAATCGCGAATGGCGCGGCAAGGACAAGCCGACCAACGTGCTTTCGTTTCCGGCCCCCGACATGATCAATCCGGGACCGGAACTGCCGCCTCTCGGCGACATCATCATCGCCCATGAAACCGTTGCGCGCGAAGCGGCGGAAGAGGCGAAAACGTTCGATCATCACCTCACCCACCTCATCATTCACGGTTTTTTGCATATCATGGGATATGATCATGAGACCGATGAAGAGGCGGAAGAGATGGAAGATCTGGAACGCAAAGCGTTGCAGACCCTTGCCATTGATGATCCCTATGCCTAACTGAAGGTCTCAATTGAACAAACGGCCATGACAGAAAACACGATGATCGCAACAGGCGACGCGCCTGGAGGCGAGACGAGATCCCCCGAGGAGGGGGAAGAGGGGTCTAGTAGACCTCCCCCGCGAAGCTCCGGAAGCCGCCTGTCCCTCTGGGAGAGAATGATGGCTGCACTTGGCATTCGAAACGGATCTTCGATCCGCGAAGACCTTGCAGACGCGCTCGACGAGCAGACCCACGACACTGCTGCCTTCTCGCCCGGCGAACGGGCGATGCTCAAGAACATCCTGAGGCTGCGCGAACTACGCGTCGAGGATGTGATGGTGCCGCGCGCCGATATCGAAGCCATCGAACTCGGCACCACGCTTGGCGAACTGCTCAACGCGTTTGAGAAGTCCGGACATTCCCGCATGCCGGTCTATGGCGAGACGCTGGATGATCCGCGCGGCATGGTGCACATTCGTGATGTGGTCAGCCACATCACCAAGACCGCGCGTGCGAAGAGAAGCCGCAGCCGCAAAACCCCGGAACCGGTGGCTTTTGACCTCGCAAAGGTGGATCTGGATCGCACGATCGGCGATCTCAGCCTTCTGCGCTCGATCCTGTTCGTCCCGCCGTCCATGCTGGCGTCCGACCTGATGGCGCGCATGCAGGCCTCCCGCACGCAGATGGCGCTCGTCATCGATGAGTATGGCGGCACCGACGGTCTCGTATCGCTGGAAGACATTGTCGAAATGGTTGTCGGCGATATCGAGGACGAGCACGATGACGACGCCCCGCTGATCGAGCAGATCGGCGAGGATGCGTTTGTCGTGGACGCCAAGGCGGAGATCGAGGACGTCGCGGAGGTGATCGGCGACGAGTTCCACGCCGAGGAGCACTCCGAGGACGTGGACACGATTGGCGGTGTGATCTTCAACACGCTGGGCCGCGTGCCCGCGCGTGGCGAAGTCGTGCAGGCCATCCCGGGCTTTGAATTCCAGGTGCTCGATGCCGATCCGCGCCGTGTCAAACGTGTCCGTATTGTACACAATCGGGCGGCTGAGCGGCGTCGGCGTGCCACGCGCGCGCCCGAAAACGGGGTGGATCAGGCCTCCTGACCACCGCGTTTTCCCCCTGAAACAGGCCCTTATGCACACGAAACAGTTTGCCGAAACGGTTTCAAACCTCGGCAAACTGTAGATACTTCAGCTACGTATGATTCGTGTTGCGCGGGTGGTTTGATGGAAAGCGTCGCCGGACGGCTGATTTTGCTTAGCGGATGGCGGCGCTATTTTGTCGCACTTTTGGCCGGCGGGCTGGCTGCATTTGCGCAGCCGCCGTTTGATTTTTTCGCCGCCTGCTTTGTTTCTTTCCCGATTCTTGTCTGGCTTCTCGATGGCGCGGTTGGCGACGGTCGGGGGCTTCTGGCGCGGCTGCTGCCGGCATTCAAAATCGGTTGGTGGTTCGGCTTCGGCTATTTTCTGTTCGGGCTCTGGTGGATCGGCAATGCGTTGCTGGTGGAAGCAGAGAACTTTGCCTGGCTCCTGCCATTTGCTGTCGTCGGACTGCCGGCAGTTCTTGCTGTCTTTTACGGATTGGCTGCAGCGCTTGCGCGATCATTCTGGTCGGACGGAATTTTCAGGCTCGTTGCTCTCGCCTTTGCTTTCGGTGTCATCGAATGGATTAGAAGCGTCGTCCTGACGGGCTTTCCGTGGCATGCAATTGGTTATGCCGCCATGCCGACTTTGCTCACGATGCAATCGGCTAAGCTGGTTGGATTAGCCGGGATGAATTTCCTTTCAGTCCTTGTATTTTCCATGCCCGCATTGCTTGGCACACGGCGTCATCTCTTCGCAGGCATGAGTATTGCAATTGGTCTTGTCGCTATACATTTGGTCTATGGATACATAAGTCTTTCTACTTCCAGTGACGTCGAGAAGACCATCGCCGTGCGCATGGTCCAGCCGTCAATAATGCAGACCGAGAAATGGGATGCCGAGGAGCAGGCGCGCATCTTCGATCTGCTGCTGAGCCTGTCCCGTCAGCCGGCAATCGACGGCGCACCAAAGCCAAGCGTCATCATCTGGCCCGAGACTGCGGTGCCTTTCCTGTTCACCGATCGCCCCGAAGCGCTGGCGGAACTGGGCGACCTTCTGGGTGATGGGCAGATCCTGATCACCGGGGCGGTGCGCTCGGAGCCAGGCGAAACGCTGGCCGCGACGCGCTATTACAATTCGGTGGTGGCGATCGGCCCGGACGGTTCTATCCTGGATGCGGTCGACAAGGTGCATCTGGTGCCGTTCGGCGAATATGTGCCGCTTGCCAACTTGTTGAATAAGCTTGGAATTGAAGAGCTCGTGCAGTCGGCAGGGCCGTTTACCGCCGGCGGATCCCGGCACGCGATCTCGCTCAATTCGGATGTTAATGCTTTACCTTTTGTTTGCTATGAAATCATTTTCCCGTGGCTTGTCGATGGCGCTGCAGAGAAGGCGGATGTCCTTCTGAACGTCACCAATGATGCATGGTTCGGCGTGTCGCCGGGGCCCTATCAGCACTTCCGCCAGGCACGCCTGCGCGCAATCGAAAACGGCGTTCCACTGGTGCGTTCGGCCAATTCAGGCATCTCGGCCGTGGTGGATTCAACGGGCCGCATAGTCGATGCATTCGACCTGAATGTCGTCGGTGTTATGGACGTCGCGGTCCCCCTCGATAGAAATAATCAATTTAAATTTTTAAAACCGGGAACCAACTGGCTGTTTATCGCGTTTGGTTTTGGGTTCCTGCTTTTGATGTCAAGTATTGTTCGGCGGCTGAGGGCGAATTGACATCGCCCCTTTCAGCTACGCATAGTGCATAAGCCGACTACATCGCAGTTCGATTTTCGCAGGCTTGGGGCTCTGTGAGTCGGGCTGGTACGTCGGTCAATGGCAACCCCGTGCCGGATGGCGAGGGAAGTGATGAACAAAAACAAGAAAAAACCGAATCCGATCGATATTCATGTTGGTGGTCGGATCAGGCTTCGTAGAAACATGCTTGGTATGAGCCAGGAGAAACTTGGCGAGAGTCTGGGCATAACGTTTCAACAAATTCAGAAATACGAGAAGGGCACAAACCGCGTCGGTGCGAGCCGGCTTCAGGCCATTGCTTCGGTCTTAAGCGCGCCGGTGTCGTTTTTCTTTGAGGGCGCACCGGGCGAAGACACGGAGTCCGCGAAGGGCATGGGCGAGGAGAGCGCCGACTTCGTTGTAGACTTCCTCAACAGCAGCGAAGGCGTTCAGCTGAATCGTGCTTTCGTGAAAATTTCGGACCCCAAGGTCCGCCGGCGGGTCATTGACCTCGTCAAGGTTCTGGCCACCGAAAACCAGGATTGAGCCAGGCTCGATCTCATCCATTCAAACAGTTCGATGGATTGATCACGACCCAGGTGCGGGGAGTGGGCGTATGTCCACTCCCCGTTTTGACTCGTGTGACCGCCGTTTTGCTTGACGTTTGAGGCAGAGCTTGGCTAACAGGGGGCGCCTGTTGCCGGCATATTGACCGGCTTCTTCTCAGAGGGGATACCCGTGGCGCGCAAGAACTATCTCTTTACAAGTGAATCCGTTTCCGAAGGCCATCCGGACAAGGTGTGTGATCGCATCTCGGACGAGATCGTCGATCTGGTCTATCGGGAAGCCAAGAAGTGCGGCATGGATCCGTGGAAGGTCCGTGTTGCGTGCGAAACGCTGGCCACGACCAACCGCGTCGTGATCGCCGGTGAGGTTCGCGTCCCCGAGACGCTGCTCAAGCGGGACAAGCAGACCGGCGAGATCGCCACGGATTCCCAGGGCAATCCGCTGATCAACCCGTCGCGCTTCCGTTCGGCTGCGCGCCGCGCAATCCGCGCCATTGGCTATGAGCAGGACGGTTTTCACTGGAAGACCGCGAAGATCGACGTGCTGCTGCACGGCCAGTCTCCCGACATCGGCCAGGGCGTCGACAATGCCGCCGACCGTCAGGGCGAAGAAGGCGCTGGCGACCAGGGCATCATGTTCGGTTACGCCTGCCGCGAGACGCCGGACCTGATGCCGGCGCCGATCTACTATTCGCACAAGATCCTTCAGCTTCTGGCCGATGCCCGCAAGGCGGGTGAAGGCGATGCCGGCAAGCTTGGCCCGGATGCGAAGGCGCAGGTTACCGTCCGTTACGTGGATGGCATGCCCAAGGAAGTGACGGAAATCGTTCTGTCCACCCAGCATCTCGATCCGTCCTGGAACAGCGCCAAGGTGCGTGAAGTCGTCGAGCCTTACATTCATGAGGCGCTTTCTTCCGGCGGCATCGAGATTGCGGCTGACTGCAACTGGTACATCAACCCGACCGGCAAGTTCGTCATTGGCGGCCCGGACGGCGATGCAGGTCTCACCGGCCGCAAGATCATCGTCGACACCTATGGCGGCGCAGCGCCCCATGGCGGCGGCGCGTTCTCCGGCAAGGACACCACCAAGGTGGACCGTTCCGCAGCTTACGCCGCGCGTTACCTGGCGAAGAATGTCGTTGCGGCCAATCTTGCCGAGCGTTGCACCATCCAGCTTTCCTACGCCATCGGCGTTGCCCAGCCCCTGTCGGTCTATGTGGATCTGCATGGCACAGGCCGCGTCTCCGAGGAGGAGCTGGAAGTGGCAATCCGTGAGGTGATGGATCTGTCGCCGAGCGGCATTCGCCGTCATCTCGACCTGAACCGCCCGATCTACGCCAAGACCGCAGCCTATGGTCATTTCGGTCGCAAGGCAGGGCGTGACGGTTCGTTCTCCTGGGAGCGCACCGATCTGGTGAAGGCTCTCAAGCAGGCAGTCGCAAAAGCCGCTTAAGGCGGCTTTTGCTGGATTTTTCGGAACGACACATGGCTGAAGAGCGGCGCACACGATCAACGGAAGCCTTTTTCGGCCGTCGTCACGGAAAGCGGCTGCGTCCCAAGCAGGACGCAGCCCTTGCCGCCCTTCTGGACGGCGCATTGATCGATCTGGGTGAGGCGACGCCTGCCGATGTGCGGGCGCTTTTTCCCGGTTCGGTCGAAAATGTGCGGCTGGAGATCGGTTTCGGCGGTGGCGAGCACCTGCTTAGCGAGCTGGCGCGTCATCCACAGAGCGGTTTCATCGGTGTGGAGCCCTTCGTCAACGGCATGGCCAAGCTGGCCTCGGCGGTCGATGAGGCCGGCGGCGTACCGTCCAATCTGCGGATTTACAATGATGACGCGACGGAGCTTCTGGACTGGCTTCCCGAGGCGTCCATAAGCGGGATCGATCTGCTTTATCCCGACCCGTGGCCGAAGAAGAAGCACTGGAAGCGGCGGTTCGTGAATTCGGTCAATCTGGACCGGTTCGCACGCGTGCTGAAACCCGGTGGCCGGTTCCGGTTTGCGTCCGATATCGACACCTATGTCGACTGGACCTTGCTGCACTGCGATGCGCATCCGGCTTTCACCTGGCCGGCGCAGAGTGCGGATGACTGGCGCGAGCCCTATGAAGGCTGGCCGGGAACGCGTTACGAGGCGAAAGCCATCCGTGAGGGCAGAACGCCTGCCTATCTCACTTTTCTCAGGGTCTAGGCTGGGCCATTCTCAGGCCCGTGAGCATTGTGCCGCCAGGTGGTGTCGCCTGACCGGCAGCAATTCCAGGCAAAGTGGGAACCGGTTTTCCGTCCGGAATTGCGTAAAGACAATGAGTCAGGGCATTTTCGCGTTTCAACGAAAAGCGGAAATGCTCTAGCACAGGGTAACAGGCCTGAACGGCCGCATTCTTAACGGTTGCGCGTGGCGTAAAACTGCTCGGGATCAATGCCGAGACGGCGCAAATCGGCATCCGGTGCGCGACGGCGATTGCGGACTGCGGACGATACGGCGACCGCGCTTTCGATAACGCCGAAAAATTCACCGATTCCAGACATGAAGCTGCGTGCGGACATCTCTCTGCTCCTTCAATTGTGCGATGCAGCATAGTTAGGCCGCAGCCGGAGATTTGGGAACCGACGTTACGGCAGGGCTGCCATGCATTTGTGCGGTGCAACAATTGCGCGCCGGGTTGCCAGCAGCGCGCCGGCAAATGCAGCGCGGGCCTTGAAAAGAAGCAGCGTCTCGGCTATATGAAATTCAAATTCTTGGTCGATATGACGGAGAGTGGGTCCCGCCGGTCCCGCTCTTTTTTGTTAGATACGACCGTCCGGAGGTTGGATGACGGCAATTTCAGAAGACAGGAACGACGATGATCGGCTGATCCGCGAAAGCGGAATCGAGGCGCGCGTTGCTGCGATCATCATCCCTGTTCTTGGGGCAATCGGCTATCGTCTGGTGCGCGTCCGCATGACCGCGCAGGACGGTGCGACGCTGCAGATCATGGCCGAGCGGCCCGACGGCACGATGACCGTCGAGGATTGCGAGGAAGTCAGCCGGGCGCTTTCGCCCGTGCTTGATGTGGAAGATCCCATCGATACGGCCTATCAGCTTGAGATCTCTTCGCCGGGCATCGACCGCCCGCTGGTGCGCAAGGAAGATTTCGCTTCGGGTGAAGGGCATCTGGTCAAAATCGAAACCTCGATCCTGCTCGACGGGCGCAAGCGCTTCCGCGGCTTCATCGTCGAGAACGACGAGGAAACCGTGACGATCGAGCCGGAAACGGTCGAGGAAGATGGGGACGAGGATGTCCTCTTTGGTATCCCCTTTGAGGCGATTGCCGAGGCACGGCTTGTCCTGACGGACGATCTGGTGCGCGACGCCCTGAAGCAGGAAAAGGAAGAGCGCCGCGAGCGCAAGCGCAATCGCCGCCCTTCCGCATCGGAAAGGGCCGCGCAGCGGTCCGCCAAACAAGACGCAACTGAGCCGGCCGGGGACGAAGAACCCGGAACCCACGCCGAAGGAGAGTGATATGGCAGTCAGTGCGAACAGGCTGGAGCTTCTCCAGATCGCCGACGCGGTGGCCCGCGAGAAGTCCATCGACAAGCAGATCGTCATCGCCGCCATGGCCGATGCCATCCAGAAGGCCGCGCGGTCGCGCTATGGTCAGGAGACCAATATCCGCGCCGACATCAACCCGCAGACGGGTGAGATGAAGCTGCAGCGCCTGATGGAAGTCGTCGAGAATGTCGAAGAGCCGGCACGCGAGATTTCCATGCGCGATGCCCGCACGCGCAATCCGGACGCACAGCCCGGCGATTTCCTCGCCGAGCAGCTTCCGCCCATGGATTTCGGCCGCATCGCCGCACAGTCCGCCAAGCAGGTGATCGTGCAGAAGGTGCGCGAGGCCGAGCGCGACCGTCAGTATGACGAGTACAAGGATCGCATCGGCGAGATCGTCAACGGCACCGTCAAACGCGTCGAATATGGCAATGTCATCGTCGATCTGGGCCGTGGCGAAGCGATCATCCGTCGCGACGAGCTGATCCCCCGCGAAATCTTCAAATATGGCGACCGCGTCCGCGCCTATGTCTATGACGTGCGGCGCGAGCAGCGCGGCCCGCAGATCTTCCTGTCGCGCACGCATCCGCAGTTCATGGCGAAGCTCTTCACCATGGAAGTGCCGGAAATCTACGACGGCATCATCGAGATCCGTTCGGTGGCCCGCGATCCGGGCTCGCGCGCGAAGATCGCGGTCATCAGCCACGATTCCTCGATCGATCCGGTCGGCGCCTGTGTGGGTATGCGTGGTAGCCGCGTTCAGGCGGTTGTCGGCGAGCTTCAGGGCGAGAAGATCGACATCATTCCGTGGAACGAGAACGCCGCTTCCTTCATCGTCAACGCACTGCAGCCGGCCGAAGTCGCCAAGGTGGTGCTGGATGAGGACGCAGAGCGCATCGAGGTTGTGGTGCCGGACGACCAGCTTTCGCTGGCCATTGGCCGCCGCGGTCAGAACGTGCGCCTGGCGTCGCAGCTCACCGGCTGGGACATCGACATCCTGACCGAGGAAGAAGAGTCGGGCCGCCGCCAGAAGGAATTCACCGAGCGTTCGTCGCTCTTCATGGATGCGCTCAACGTCGACGAGATGGTTGGCCAGGTGCTTGCTTCCGAAGGCTTCAGCAGCGTCGAGGAAGTGGCTTACGTGGACTCCGGCGAGATTGCCTCCATCGATGGCTTCGATGAGGAAACAGCCGAAGAGATCCAGATGCGCGCCCGCGAATATCTCGAGCGCATCGAGGCCGAGTTCGACGCCAAGCGCAAGGAGCTGGGCGTTGAGGACGAGCTGCGGGAGATCCCGGGCATCACCACCGCGATGATGGTTGCCGTCGGCGAAGACGACGTGAAGACCATCGAGGACTTCGCAGGCTACGCCGTCGATGATCTGGTTGGCTGGAAAGAGCGCAAGGACGGCGAGACCAAATTCGAGCCGGGCGTTCTGTCCAAGTTCGACGTTTCGCGCGCCGAGGCCGAGCAGATGGTTGTGGCCGCCCGTCTGAAGATGGGCTGGATTTCCGAGGAAGACCTCGTGACCGAGGCTGAGGAAGAGGCAGAAGCCTCTGCTGAGGTTGAGGCCGAGGCTGTGGAAGGCGCTGAAGAAGCTGCCGTCGAGGGTGCGGAAGCGCCCGAGAAGGCAGAAGGCGCAGAGGCCTGATATGATGGCTGCAGAGCGCGTGACGGTCCCCGTGACACATGCAGCGCGCTCTGCAAACCTGTTTGATCGTGGTCCTGTGGAGCCGCGCTGCGATGCGCGTTAGCAGGATGTTCTGGAGATATCGTGGAAGACATGAACGACCGCAAATGCATTGTCTCGCGCGAGGCGCGACCTGCGGAGGACCTGATCCGGTTCGTCGCGGGCCCGGACGGCATGGTCGTTCCCGATCTGAAGCGCAATCTACCGGGACGCGGGTGCTGGGTTACTGCTGACCGCGCCCATGTCGACAAGGCAGCGGAGAAGAACCTTTTCGCCCGTGCCTTGAAAACTTCGGTCAGACCGCCAGATAATCTCGGCGCTCTGGTCGATGAATTGCTCTCAAAAGCCGCTCTCGGCTCTCTTGGGCTTGCGCGCAAGGCCGGAGCCGTGGCATTGGGTGCGGCGAAGGTTGAGGCTTCGGTGCGCAGTGGCAAGGCCTATGGCGTGTTGCATGCCCGCGAAGGCTCGCATGACGGGGTTCGCAAGATCACCGCTGCCCGACGCGCGGTGGTTCATATGGGCGGACCAGCGATACCGGCTTACAAACTCTTTTCCGAAGAAGAAATGAGTTTGGCATTGGGAGCCACAAATGTGATACATGCTGCCGTGTTCGGGCGGGACGCGGGCAAGGCGGCGCTGAAACGCGTAAATGCGCTCGGGACTTTTCGAGGCGAAAGCGCGGACAAACCGGCAGCGGTTGCACTGGGCACCGCAGAGGATGTGGAATGACGGATACGAAAACCGGTGACGACAAGACGCTGAGCGTCGAGAAGAAGAAAACACTGACGCTGAAGCGGCCCTCCGTTGAGCAGGGCACCGTGCGCCAGAGCTTCTCGCATGGACGCTCCAAGTCTGTCGTCGTCGAGACGAAGAAGCGAAAGTTCTCGCGGCCTGACGAACGCGGCGAGGCGGCTCCGGCGCCGACACCCGCACCGGCCCCGACTCCGGCGGCGGCAAAGCCGAAGCCGGCTGCGCCCAAGCCTGCGCCACAGCGCCATCGTGAGCGTCCGCGTCCGCCGCAGGGCGGCAACCGTTCCGGTGTGGTTCTGAACGAACTCTCCAAGGAAGAGCTGGAAGCGCGCCGTCGCGCCCTTCAGGATTCCAAGGTTCGTGAGGCCGAGGAGCGCAAGCGCGCTGCCGAGGACGCCAAGCGCCGGGCAGAAGAAGAAGAGCGCCGTGAGCGCGAGCGGGCAGAGTCCGCACGCCGCCAGGCCGAAGAAGAAGAGCGTCTCAAGGCCGAAGCCGAAGCGCGTCGTCGCGCAGAGGAAGAAGCCAGCCGCCGCGCACCGCCGGCTCCCGCCGCAGAGGCGACGCCCGCCCCCGCGCCGAGCGACGATGGCGATTCCCGCTCCAAGAGCAAGGGCACGCCGATCAAGCGCGCCGCGCCCAAGGTTGAGGCTCCGCGCACGCCTGCAAAGCCGCGCACAGACGATCAGCGTCGCCGTGGCAAGCTCACGCTCAATCGCGCGCTTTCCGACGATGGCGAGACGCGCGGACGTTCGCTCTCCTCGATGCGTCGCCGCCAGGAGAAGTTCAAGCGCGCCCAGCATCAGGAGCCGCGTGAGAAGATCGCCCGCGAGGTGGTTGTTCCCGAGACGATCACCATCCAGGAACTCGCCCAGCGTATGGCCGAGCGCGCCGTGGACGTGATCAAGTTCTTCATGAAGCAGGGCCAGATGTTGAAGCCCGGCGACGTGATCGACGCGGACACCGCCGAGCTGGTGGCCGAGGAGTTTGGCCACACCGTGAAGCGCGTTGCCGAGTCCGATGTGGAAGAGGGCCTCTTCAACATTGAGGACAAGACCGAGGACCTGAAGTCGCGTCCGCCGGTCGTGACCATCATGGGCCACGTCGACCACGGCAAGACCTCGCTTCTCGACGCGATCCGCAAGGCGAACGTCGTTTCGGGCGAAGCCGGTGGCATCACCCAGCATATCGGCGCATACCAGGTCGAGCAGGACGGTCAGAAGATCACCTTCATCGATACGCCTGGTCACGCCGCCTTTACCGCGATGCGCGCCCGTGGTGCGGAAGCCACCGACATCGCCATCCTCGTGGTGGCGGCTGACGACAGCGTAATGCCGCAGACCATCGAGTCCATCAATCACGCCAAGGCTGCCGGCGTTCCGATCATTGTTGCCATCAACAAGGTCGACAAGCCGGAAGCAGACCCGAACAAGGTCCGCACCGAGCTGCTGCAGCACGAGGTGTTCGTGGAATCCATGGGTGGTGAAGTCCTCGATGTCGAGGTCTCCGCCGTCAAGGGAACCAACCTCGACAAGCTGCTCGAAGCCGTTCTGCTGCAGTCCGAGGTTCTGGAACTCAAGGCCAACCCGGATCGCTCCGCCGAAGGCGTCGTCATCGAAGCCAAGCTCGACCGCGGTCGTGGCTCGGTCGCCACCGTGCTGGTGCAGGCCGGCACGCTCAAGACCGGTGACATCATCGTTGCCGGCAATGAGTGGGGCCGCGTGCGTGCGCTGATCGACGATCATGGCGACCAGGTGAAGGAAGCTCCGCCCTCCATGCCGGTTGAGGTTCTGGGTCTTCAGGGCCCGCCGCAGGCCGGTGACCGCATTGCGGTTGTCGAGAGCGAAGCCCGCGCCCGCGAGATCTCCGAATACCGCCAGCGTCTGGCGCGCGAGAAGTCCGTTGCCCGCCAGGCGGGGCAGCGCGGTTCGCTCGAGCAGATGATGTCGCAGCTGCAGGACACGGGCCTGAAAGAGTTCCCGCTCATCGTCAAGGGCGACGTGCAGGGCTCCATCGAAGCCATTGCCGGCGCGCTCGACAAGCTGGGCACCGACGAGGTTCGCGCACACATCGTTCACTCGGGTGCCGGCGCGATCACGGAAAGCGACGTGTCGCTGGCCGAGACCTCGGGCGCCGCGATCATCGGCTTCAACGTTCGCGCCAACAAGCAGGCGCGCGACGCAGCCGAGGATGCAGGCATCGAGATCCGCTACTACAACATCATCTACGACCTCGTGGATGACATCAAAGCGGCCATGTCCGGCCTTCTGTCGCCGGAGCGTCGCGAGACCTTCCTCGGCAACGCCGAGATCCTGGAAACCTTCAACGTCACGAAGGTCGGCAAGGTTGCCGGTTGCCGTGTCACCGAAGGCAAGGTCGAGCGTGGCGCCGGCGTGCGTCTCATCCGCGACAGCGTGGTGATCCACGAAGGCAAGCTGAAGACGCTCAAGCGCTTCAAGGACGAGGTTTCCGAAGTGCCTGCCGGTCAGGAATGCGGCATGGCGTTCGAGAACTACGAAGACATTCGCCCCGGCGATGTCATCGAGGCCTATCGCGTCGAGATGGTCACGCGCTCGCTCTAGGTCGTCGTGCGTCCATCCGGACGCACAAAGGACGATCCGGATTGTTGATGGAGCATCGGAACTGCCGAAAACCGGTTTTCACTTTTCGGTCCGATGCTCTGGTGCGCGTACGTTTGGAACGTGGAAGATGGGGCACTTGATGCCCCATCTCTCATTCCGGCGTCTGACGTTCCGCTTTCATAATTTGCCGATATCCGCGATGCGGATACAATAGGGCTTTCCCCGCAAGAAGGTGCTCCATGCCGTCTTCCGCTCCCTCACAACGCCAGCTCCGCGTCGGCGAGCAGGTCCGTCATGCAATCTCGCAGGCGCTGCAGCGCGGCGATGTCAGCGACGATGCGCTCGCCAATACGGTGATTTCGGTTTCCGAGGTGCGCATGTCGCCGGACCTCAAGATCGCCACGGCCTATGTTTCGCCGCTGGGCGCTGCCGACAAGGATGTGGTTGTCGCGGCGCTCAACCGCCATGCGCGCTACATTCGCGGCCGCATCACGCCGGCCCTGCGGCAGATGAAATACATGCCGGAGCTGCGGTTCCGGGTGGATGACAGTTTCGAGAATTTCAACAAGATCGATCGCCTTCTGAAGTCGCCGGAAGTGGCCCGCGACCTGGGGGACGACGACGGCAATGAGGATGATCTTTGATGGCGCGACGCGGTAAGCGAAAGGGACGTCGTATCAATGGCTGGCTGATCCTGGACAAGACAGCCAATATGGGGTCCACCAACGCCGTTTCGAAGATCAAGTGGTTGTTCAATGCGGAGAAAGCGGGCCATGCAGGCACGCTCGATCCGCTGGCTTCCGGCATGCTGCCCATCGCGCTTGGCGATGCGACCAAGACCGTTCCCTTCGTCATGGACGGCGCGAAGGTCTATCGCTTCAAGGTTGCCTGGGGCGAGGAGCGCTCCACCGACGATCTTGAGGGTCCGGTCACCCAGACATCCGACGAGCGCCCGACCGAAGAGGCCGTGCGCGCGCTTCTGCCGAATTACACCGGCATCATCATGCAGACGCCGCCCCAGTATTCCGCCGTGAAGATCGGCGGCGAGCGTGCTTATGATCTTGCCCGCGAGGGCGAGACTGTGGAGATCGCCGCGCGCGAAATCGAGATCGGCCGGCTGGACCTGGTTTCGTTCACGCCGGATGAGGCGGTTTTCGAGGTCGAATGCGGCAAGGGCACCTATGTGCGCAGCCTCGCACGCGACATGGGGCGCGATCTGGGTTGCTACGGCCACATCGCCGAACTGCGCCGTACCGAGGTCTATCCGTTCGTGGACGAACAGCTCGTCACGCTGGAAGCCCTTGAGGAAGCGCTGGAAGACTGCGACCGCGAGGCTGGCGACTTTGCAGCGCTCGACGCCTATCTTCTCGACATTGCAACGGCGCTCGAAGGGCTGCCGGAAGTTGCCGTCACCGATGACGCCGCAGCGCGTCTCAGGCTCGGCAATCCGGTGATCGTGCGCGGACGAGATGCGCCGGTGGAAGCGCCCGAAGCCTGGGCAAGCGCCCGCGGACGCCTTGTGGCGCTTGGCGCCGTCGAGGCCGGCATGTTCAAGCCGAAGCGCGTTTTCGCCGCCTGAAGCTGTCGGGGCCCGACCACTCCGATCTCAATCCGGCAACAGAACGATTTCTGCAATTCGCCGCGCAACCCTTGGCCGTTTCGTGCATTGTGTACACAAACAAGGCTAGGGTCGGGCGAATTGCATGCAGTCAACGGATAGCGCGTCTCGGGGAACACTGTCTGAGCGCATAGGGGCGTTTGTCTCAGGTCCCAAACCAATCAGCTTCTTTCTGTTCCTCCTGATCGCGGTCACCATCATCCCCGCGATCGGGGTTTCGGTCGTTCTGCTTCAACGCAACAATGAAGCACAGCGCGAAGTGGTGACGACACTGGCCGAAGCCATGGCCGGTTCCATCGCCGAGGCGGTGGACCGCGAATTGAGCGGCATGAACACCACGCTGCGCGTCCTCTCCACCACGCCGTCGCTGACCGAGGGCGACATGGAGGACTTTTACTACCGCGCCAAGCTTGCCCTGGCGGGCAGCGGCTCCAACCTGCGCGTACTGGACGAGAACTTCAAACCGCTGCTCAACACGAATGTGCCGTTTGGCGAGGCTTTGCAGCCCTTTGACGATCCCATGGTCGCCGAGGCAGCACTGAAGGGCAAGGCCACGGTCACCTCGGGCGTTCTGTTCGGCAAGCTCGCCGGCAAGTGGAGCTTCAAGGTGGTCAAGCCGTTCTTTCCCGATTCCGGACCACCGCGCACGCTCGTCATGACGCGCTATGCGGATACGCTGACGGACGTGCTGTCCCAGCAGATGCTGCGTGGCGGCTGGAACGCCTCGGTGGTGGACAAGAACAACACCGTGGTCGCTTCGTCCTTCATGTCTTCGGAGGTCGGGAAGCCGTTCTTCCTGGATCTGGAGGGCGATGGCATCTACCGCGAGGCGGAGCCAGCAGAGGGCCGGGAGGGCGGCACCTATATCACGATCATCGATGAATCGGGCTTCAGCGGCTGGAAATCCGTGGTCTGGGCTTCCACCACGACGATCGAGGAGCCCATGCGTTATTCGCTGCGCATGCTTCTGGCTGGCGGTCTTCTGGTCATCGCCATCGGCGCATTCGCGGCATGGCTTCTCGGTCGGCAGATCGCCGGGCCGGTGCGCCGGCTTGCACGTGATGCGCGACGGCTGGGGGCGGGCGAACCGGTCCACGCCATCGAATATCCGATTGCCGAGGTCGCAACCGTGTCCTCTGCACTTGCCGAAGCCGCGCTTGACCGAGAGCAGGCGGAAAACGAGATCCGTCTTCTCATGCGCGAGGTGGCGCATCGCTCGAAGAACCAGCTCACCGTGGTTTCGTCCATGGCCAAGCAGACGGCGCGCAGTTCGCGCACCTTCGCCGGTTTCCAGGATGCGTTCCAGAAGCGCCTGTACGGTCTGGCGCGCTCCACCGATCTGCTCATCGCCGGCGGTGCGGCCGGCGTGGAACTCCATGAACTTCTGTCGGTGCAGGTCGATCCGTTCCGCCCCGACAGCCCTGATCGCCTGACGATGAACGGTCCGAAATTCCGTCTCGCAAACCAGCCGGCCCAGACTATTGGTCTTGCCGTGCACGAACTGGCGACCAACGCCGCCAAGTATGGTGCGTTTTCGAACAATGACGGGCGTCTCGACATCACCTGGAAAATCAGGGACGACATGCTGGTCATCAACTGGCGTGAACATGTGGCGCGGGCGCGCCGGCGCACAAACCGTCGCGGTTTCGGCACGGAGATCATCGATCGCATGGTGGGCGGTACGCTGGACGCGGAGATTTCACGTGTCTTCCACCGTGACGGGCTGGAATGCGTGTTCAAGATTCCGGTCGACAGGCTCGAGCCGGATCTCACCAAAGCGGCGCGCGGCGAGGAGCCCCAGGGCTGAGCGGCGGGCTGAGCGGCGGCGCAACGGACAATGTTTGGGCTGGTAATCGCATGCGATTTCGCCTATATGCCAGCCATCATTGCGCCTTGAGTGCGCATTGTTGAATGGCCCCGGCTGGACGACATCCCGGCTGAGGGCGACCCTTTTCCCTAAATTCCAGAAAGGAAGCCGATGTCGATTACTGCAGAGCGCAAACAGGATTTGCTGAAAGAATTTGCCACCGTTCAGGGCGACACGGGTTCTCCGGAAGTCCAGGTCGCTATTCTGACCGAGCGGATCAAGAACCTCACCGAGCACTTCAAGGACCACAAGAAGGACAACCACTCCCGTCGTGGCCTCCTGAAGCTCGTCTCCCAGCGTCGCCGTCTTCTGGACTATCTGAAGAAGAAGGACGAAGGCCGCTACAAGACGCTGATCGAGAAGCTCGGACTGCGGCGCTAAGCTGATTTGACCGGCGGATACCAAGGGGTGTCCGCCGGTCTCATTTGGGCATGCGAAAGATTTGCATGTCTCACGGCTCCGGCCAGGCATGATTGCGACGGCGGCTTTGCCGCCATCTCATGCCTGCAAGACCGGATAGCCGAGGCCCTAATGGACAGGTCATGGGGCAGGATTGCAGGATGCTTGCGGCACAGAGCCGGCCAAACCCAAGCCTCCCGTTGTCTTGCCCGTGGCTCGTCCGACAACGAAGCAGAGCCGGAGAGACGCGCAGCCAGGCGTTGGCGCACCCTTCGGCGCAAAAGGACAAGATATGTTCAAGCACCACAAAGTTGAGATCGAATGGGGCGGTCGTCCGCTCATTCTTGAGACCGGCCAGATTGCCCGTCAGGCAGACGGCGCAGTGCTCGCCACCTATGGCGAGACCGTTGTTCTCGCCACTGTCGTTTCCGCGAAAGAGCCGAAGCCGGGCTTCGACTTCTTCCCGCTGACCGTCAACTACCAGGAAAAGACCTTTGCCGCCGGCAAGATCCCGGGTGGCTACTTCAAGCGCGAAGGCCGTCCGAGCGAGAAGGAGACGCTGGTCTCCCGCCTGATCGACCGCCCGATCCGCCCGCTCTTTGTCGATGGCTACAAGAACGACACGCAGGTCATCGCCACCGTGCTGCAGCACGATCTGGAGAATGATCCGGACATCGTCGCCATGGTTGCCGTTTCCGCAGCGCTCACGCTCTCCGGCGTTCCCTTCATGGGCCCGATCGGCGCAGCGCGCGTTGGCTACATCGGTGGTGAGTACGTCCTCAACCCGCATGTCGACGAGATGGAAGAGACCAAGCTCGACCTCGTCGTCGCCGGTACGGGCGATGCCGTTCTGATGGTGGAATCGGAAGCTCAGCAGCTCCCCGAGGACGTCATGCTCGGCGCCGTCATGTTCGGCCACAAGAACTTCCAGCCGGTCATCGACGCGGTCATCAAGCTCGCCGAAGTTGCCGCCAAGGAACCCCGCGACTTCACGCCGCCGGATCTCTCCGAGCTCGAAGGCGAGATGCTCAAGATCGTCGAAAGCGATCTGCGCGAAGCCTACAAGATCACCGACAAGCAGAAGCGCTACGACGCCGTTGACGCCGCCAAGGCGAAGGTGAAAGAGACGCTCCTGCCGGAAGGCGAGGAAGAGACCAAGTGGTCGGCCGAGCAGGTCAACACGGTCTTCAAGAGCCTGCAGGGCAAGATCGTTCGCTGGAACATCCTCGACACCGGCGGCCGCATCGACGGACGCGACCTGAAGACGGTGCGCCCGATCGCAGCCCAGGCAGGCCTTCTGCCGCGCACGCACGGTTCCGCGCTCTTCACCCGTGGTGAGACGCAGGCCCTCGTGGTCGCAACGCTGGGCACCGGCGAAGACGAGCAGTTCATCGACTCGCTCACCGGCACCTACAAGGAGGCTTTCCTCCTGCACTACAACTTCCCGCCCTACTCTGTGGGCGAGACGGGCCGCATGGGTTCGCCCGGCCGTCGTGAGATCGGTCATGGCAAGCTCGCATGGCGCGCCATCCACCCGATGCTGCCGGAAGCGGACCAGTTCCCCTACACGCTGCGCGTCGTTTCCGAGGTCACCGAGTCCAACGGTTCGTCCTCCATGGCAACCGTCTGCGGCACCTCGCTGGCCCTCATGGACGCCGGCGTGCCGCTGGCAAAGCCGGTTGCCGGCATCGCCATGGGCCTGATCAAGGAAGACGAGCGCTTCGCCGTTCTCTCCGACATCCTGGGTGACGAAGATCACCTCGGCGACATGGACTTCAAGGTCGCCGGCACGGATGAGGGCATCACCTCGCTCCAGATGGACATCAAGATCGATGGCATCACCGAGGAGATCATGCAGATCGCCCTCGACCAGGCCAAGGACGGCCGTCTGCACATTCTCGGCGAGATGGCCAAGGCCCTTTCCGAGAGCCGTGGTGAGCTGGGTGAGTTCGCTCCGCGCATCGAGGTCATGCAGATCCCGACCGACAAAATCCGCGACGTGATCGGTTCCGGCGGCAAGGTGATCCGCGAGATCGTCGAGAAGACCGGCGCCAAGATCAACATCGAGGACGACGGCACGGTGAAGATCGCTTCTTCCAACGCCAAGGAAATCGAGGCAGCGAAGAAGTGGATCCACTCCATCACGGCAGAGCCGGAAGTGGGCGAGATCTACGAAGGCACGGTCGTCAAGACCGCCGACTTCGGCGCATTCGTGAACTTCTTCGGTCCGCGCGACGGTCTGGTGCACATCTCGCAGCTCGCGCAGGAGCGCGTTGGCAAGACCACCGACGTCGTCAAGGAAGGCGACAAGGTGTTCGTGAAGCTGATGGGCTTCGATGAGCGCGGCAAGGTTCGCCTCTCCATGAAGGTCGTCGACCAGGAGACGGGCAAGGAAATCGTCCGCGAGAAGAAGAAGGAAGAGGCCGAGGACGCCGAGGGCTGATCCCGCTTCCCTTCTGAACCAACATGCGGGCGCGGCCATTCAGGTCGCGCCCGTTTTCATATCCGGAACCGCATCCATGACCGACACACCGCTTCCCACCCTACTGTTTCCATTCGAGCGCGGGCTGATCGATCCGCCGGGCGAGGGGGAGCGTGTGCTTTTTCTGGGCGCACCGGGCGGCCTGCTGCTGCCATCCGACTTCTCGGGAAGTCTCACGGCCATTCAGGGCTATCGGCCCGACTATCTGGCGCTCAGCCAGGCTGGCGTGACCGTGGAGCCGGAGCCGGTGGGCGAGGGCTATGACATGGCGCTTGTCCTGCTTGGCAGGCACCGGCGTGAGAATGAACAGCGCCTTGCCGAGGCTTTGAACCGGACGCGCGCCGGCGCGCTCATCATTGCGGCCTGCGCCAAGAAAGACGGCGGCGGCAGCGTGCGCAAGCGCATGGCGTCGCTGGTGGAGCTTGAGGATCATGCCTCCAAGCATCATGGTGTCGTGTTCTGGCTGCGCCGGCCTGAGCGGCTGGAGCCTGCGCTGATGGCCGAGCTGAGCGCCGGCGACAGCGAGGCGGACGGTTTCGCCACCGCAGCCGGCGGCTTTTCCGATGACGGCATTGATCCGGGCTCGGCGCTTCTCGTTGAATGCCTGCCGGACAATCTGTCAGGCGCGATAGCTGATTTCGCGGCCGGCTGGGGCTATCTTTCCGTTGCCGCGGCCGAGCGCGCACCGGAGGTGAAGAGTATCGATCTCTATGAGGCGCATCACGCGTCTCTGGAGGCGGCCCGCCGCAACATGGCCGCAAGGGCGCCGCAGATGCCGGCGCGCTTCTTCTGGCAGGACCTTCTGGGAGAGCCGGTGAACGAGCGCTATGACGTGATCCTGATGAACCCGCCTTTCCATCGCAGCCGGGCTGCGGAGCCCGATATGGGCCATGCGATGATCGCGGCGGCGGCAAAAGCGCTCAAGCCGCGCGGGCGGCTGTTCCTCGTCGCCAACAGGCAGCTCCCCTATGAAGAGAGCCTCCAAAAGCATTTCGCGGCACAGGGTGAGCTGCGCCGCGATACGGTGTTCAAGGTTTTGTGGGCCCGCAAGTAGCGGGCCGATCTGATCCGGTTCAGTCGTCGCCGGTGGCGGCGCTGATCCGCTTCAGCTCTTCCATGGTGGGCATGGAAACGGTGTTGTAGCCGGAATCCACATAGTGGATTTCGCCGGTCACGCCGGACGACAGGTCGGACAGGAGGTAAAGCGCCGATCCGCCGATCTCGTCGATCACCACAGTGCGCCGCAGCGGCGCATTGCGCTGCTGGTAGGAGAACATGTAGCGGGCGTCGGAGATGCCAGCGCCAGCCAGGGTGCGCACCGGGCCTGCCGAGATCGCGTTGACGCGGATGTTGCGCGGGCCGTAGTCGCTCGCCAGATACCGCACGCTTGCCTCAAGACCGGCCTTGGCCACGCCCATCACGTTGTAATTGGGCATGACGCGGGTGGAACCCGCATAGGTCAGCGTCAGCATCTGCCCGCCATTGTCCATCATTTCAGCCGCCTTGCGGGCAACTTCGGTGAAGGAATAGCAGGAGATCACCATGGTGCGCACGAAGTTCTCGCGCGTGGTGTTGGCGTAGAGGCCCTTCAGCTCGTTGCGGTCGGAGAAACCGATCGCGTGAACGATGAAGTCGAGAGAACCCCACTCTTCCTTCAGACCGTCGAAGACGGAGTTGATGGAAGCGCTGTCTTCCACGTCGCACGGGAAGAGCAGCTTGGAGTTCACTTTCTCGGCCAGCGGCTTCACACGGCGGCCAAAAGCGTCGCCCTGATAGGTGAAGGCAAGCTCCGCGCCCTGTTCGGCAAGCTTCTTGGCAATGCCCCAGGCAATCGAATGGTCGTTGGCGACCCCCATAATGAGGCCGCGCTTACCCTTCATCAAACCGTCCATGGACCTTATCTCAACCTGCGTAGCGCTGGAAAACCAGCGTGGCGTTGGTGCCGCCAAAGCCGAAGGAGTTGGAAAGCACAGTGTCGATCTTGGCGTTGTCGATGCGCTTGCGCACGATCGGCGCGCCCTCGAACTCGGGGTCGAGCTCGGTGATGTGCGCGCTCTCGCCAATGAATCCTGCCTGCATCATCAGGATCGAATAGATCGATTCCTGTGCGCCTGCACCGCCGAGCGAGTGACCGGTCAGCGACTTGGTCGATGCGATGTGCGGGATCTTGTCGCCGAACACCTGGCGGATGGCTTCGATCTCGCGGGAATCGCCCACCGGCGTCGCCGTGCCATGCGTGTTGATGTAATCGACATCGCCGGTCACCGTGGAAAGCGCCTGCTTCATGCAGCGCACCGCGCCTTCACCCGAAGGAGCAACCATGTCGAAACCGTCGGAGGTCGCGCCATAGCCGGTCAGCTCCGCATAGATCTTCGCACCGCGCGCCTTGGCGTGCTCGAGCTCTTCCAGAACCAGAACGCCCGCGCCGCCAGCGATGACGAAGCCGTCACGCGTCGCGTCATAAGCACGCGAGGCCGTGGCCGGTGTGTCGTTGTGCTTGGAGGACATGGCGCCCATGGCGTCGAAGAGGTTCGACATGGTCCAGTCGAGATCTTCGTGGCCGCCGGCGAACATGATGTCCTGCTTGCCCCACTGGATCAATTCCGCCGCATTGCCGATGCAGTGTGCGGAGGTCGAGCAGGCCGACGAGATCGAGTAGTTCACGCCGTGGATCTTGAACCAGGTGGCGAGCGTCGCCGACGCCGTCGAAGACATGGCCTTCGGCACGGCGAACGGTCCGATGCGCTTGGGCGAGCCCTTTTCGATGGTCGTCTGCGCGGCTTCAAAGATGGTGCGGGTGGACGGACCGCCCGAACCCATGATGATGCCGGTGCGCTCGTTGGTGATGTCGCCTTCCTCGAGGCCGGAGTCGGCAATCGCCTGCTCCATGGCCACGTGGTTCCATGCGCCGCCCTTCGAGAGGAAGCGCATGGCGCGGCGGTCGACGACCTCAGCCGGATCGAGCGTCGGTGCGCCCCATACCTGGCAACGGAAGCCGTGTTCGGCGAAATCTTCCGAGAACGAAATGCCCGATTTTGCATCGCGCAGCGAGGCGGTCACCTCGTCTGCGTCGTTGCCAATCGAGGATACGATTCCGAGACCGGTGACGACGACACGTCTCATGATGCTCTCCTTGGGCCGAACGTCGGCCGCCAGTCAGTGATTGAAAATCAGGCTTCCTGCTTGGCCAGGCCGACGCGCAGGTCGGTTGCCTTGTAGATCTGTTCGCCATCGGCCTTGAGCCAGCCATCAGCGATGCCGAGCACGAGGCGGCCCTTCATCACCCGCTTGAAGTCGATGCCGTATTCGACCTTCTTCACGTCAGGCGTGACCATGCCCTTGAACTTCACTTCACCGGTGGAGAGCGCCATGCCCTTGCCGGGTAAGCCAAGCCAGCCGAGGTAGAAGCCGGTCAGCTGCCACATGGCGTCGAGGCCAAGGCAGCCAGGCATCACCGGGTTGCCGATGAAGTGGCAGGGGAAGAACCAGAGGTCCGGCTTGATGTCGAACTCGGCGCGGGCATAGCCCTTTCCAAACTCACCGCCCTCTTCCTGAATGTCGGTGATGCGGTCGAACATCAACATGGGCGGAGCAGGCAACTGGGCGTTGCCGGGTCCAAAAAGTTCACCCCGGCCGCAGGCCAGGAGATCTTCGTAGTCGTAGCTGTTCTTCGTTTGCGCCATCAAAAGCCATCCCGTCCATGGTCCGGTCGTGCCGAAACCTTTCTTGTCATTGTGCGCTCTCCCTATCACAGCTTGTTTCTTGCTGGAAACAGCCGTTGTGGGAATTTGCAAAACCGGCCATGACTGCCCCCGAAAAACTGCCGCTATTGATCGCTTTGAATGGAGCGAATATATGTCGGATGAAGAAAATGCTGCAGCCAGAGCCGGGAAATACAATCCGGGGCTCATGCAACAGGAAAGACGGACGGTTTCATTGTCTATCTCGAACGAAGGACAGAACGTCACGCTGGAAGAGCGTTTGAGGAATGCGGGTCTGCGCCCGACACGCCAGCGCATCGCGCTTGCCGATCTCCTCTTCGCCTCCGGTGACCGCCATGTCTCGGCCGAGGCACTGCATGAGGAAGCCCAGCATGCCGGCTTCTCCGTTTCGCTTGCCACCGTCTACAACACGCTGCACCAGTTCACCGAGGCGGGCATGCTGCGCATCGTTCAGGTGGAAGGCGCACGCACCTATTTCGACACCAATGTGTCCGATCACCATCACTTCTTCTTCGAGGAGGACGAGACGGTGTTCGACATTCCCTCGCGTGGCGTCGAGGTCCGCAATCTTCCCGAACCGCCGGAAGGTATGGAAATCGCGAATGTCGATATCGTTGTGAGACTGCGCCGCAAGCGCCACTAGAGCAATTCCAGGAAAAGTGGGAACCGGTTTTCCGTCCGGAATTGCGCAAAAACAAGCATTCGAGCGTTTTTGCAATTCCAGGAAGAGCGGGAACGCTCTGGATCGCCGTGCATCCAGTCGGATGCACGAAGGACGCGCCAGCCCCCCTGCTTTCACTTTTCAGTCCGATATTCTGAGGCTGCGGCGTTCGCCGCCCGCGATCAATCCTTGATCGTTTCGCCGGGATAGGCGCCCCAGATCTGCGACTGGTTCACCCAGCCCGAATAACCGGCGAATTCCATTTCGCACCAGTCTCCGTTGCAGAGCTTGATGGAGCCGATCGCGCCGGGCTCGATATGGGCCACGAGGCGCGCGTCTTCCTGCGGGTCTGCGCGCAGTTCGATATCGGCTTCCTTGCCCTTGAACCACGGGGCCGCGATGGCCGTGCGGCGGCCTGAAAGCAGCGCCTGGTTGATCCAGCCTTCCGCGCCATCGGCGTCGCGCACGCGCCGCCAGTTGTCGTATTCCTGGATGATCTCCATCGGTAGACCGGACTTCATGTACATCCAGTTCACCGCGTAGCTCAGCCCGGGGCCGACGCGCATGTTCACGCGGCTCGATTTCAGGCTGACGAAACGGGGCAGGGGCAGCCCGCTCGGGCCGACCTTCTCATTCGGTTCAGTGTTTGCCTGTGCATGTGTCGTCATTGGCGTCGCAACCAGCATGGCGACGGCAAGGGCTGCAAACAGTGAACGGAATGGCGCGTTGGCCGGCATTGCGGAACTCCCGGTAACCTTGTTCTGGCGGAACGAGCGCTTCCACCCTTTTTCTTTGTCTTGGCCGCCACCGCTTGATAGAGAGAAGGCAGCCCGGCTCGGCATTGCAGTGTCGCGTATCTTGGTTAAAGAGGTATCAACAGGGCGTTATTTTGGAGACCATATGACCGTCAGGAAGAAGCCTCTCGTCGTCATCACCCGCAAGCTGCCGGATCAGGTCGAAACGCGCATGCGCGAACTGTTCGACGCGCGCCTCAATCTCGACGACAGGCGGATGACGCAGCCCGAACTGGTGGCTGCGGTCAAGGAAGCCGACGTTCTTGTTCCCACGATCACGGACCGGATCGACGCCGCTCTCATCGCGCAGGCCGGCGACCAGCTCAAGCTGATCGCCAATTTCGGCAATGGCGTCGACAATGTCGATGTGGTGGCCGCCGCCAAGAAGGGCATCACCGTCACCAACACGCCCAATGTTCTCAATGAAGACACGGCCGACATGACCATGGCGCTCATGCTCGCCGTGCCGCGCCGTCTGACCGAGGGCGCAGAGGTTCTGCGCAGCGGCGGCAAGTGGGATGGCTGGTCGCCCACATGGATGCTGGGGCACCGCATCTGGGGCAAGCGTCTTGGCATTGTCGGCATGGGTCGCGTCGGCACCGCCGTGGCGCGGCGCGCAAAGGCGTTCGGCCTGTCGATCCATTATCACAACCGTCAGCGGGTTTCCCCGGCCATCGAAGACGAACTGGAGGCAACCTATTGGGACAGCCTCGACCAGATGCTGGCCCGCATGGACATCATCTCCGTCAACTGCCCTTCAACGCCTGCAACCTTCCATCTCCTGTCGGCGCGCCGGCTGGAGCTGATGCAGCCGCGCGCCTATCTGGTGAACACGGCCCGCGGCGATGTGGTGGATGAGGATGCGCTGATCCGCCTGGTCGAAGAGGGCAAGCTGGCAGGCGCAGGGCTCGACGTCTTCGAGCATGAGCCGTCGGTCAATCCCAAGCTTCTCAAGCTCGCGAAGAAGAACAAGATCGTGATTCTGCCGCATATGGGCTCGGCGACCATCGAGGGTCGCATCGACATGGGCGAGAAGGTCATCATCAACATCCGCACCTTCTTCGATGGTCATCGCCCGCCGGACCGGGTTCTGCCGAAAAACGTCTGAGCAGACGACACATTGCCTTGTGGGCTTGATCACTGCGTGGTGCTCGCCGCGCAGCGATTTCGTTTGCCCAAGGTTTCCTGACCGTCGCGTGGTGCGTGGTTCGACAAGCTCACCATGAGGGACGGGGGGTTGTGTAGACGGGGTGGTGAACTGCCCCGAGTATTCGAACCGGCCTCCCTGCCAGACACAACGACCCTCATGGTGAGCTTGTCGAACCACGCAGGGTCTCACTGCAACGGGTAAGCGGTAATCTCAGCCCGCACGCCGCCGGTATTTCACTGTTTCAAAACGGGCTGCCAGCGCATCGTAAAGCAGTAGGCGGCCGATCAGCGGTTCACCCGCTCCGGTGATCAGCTTGATCACCTCCATCGCCTCCAGCGTTCCCATCACGCCGGTCAGCGCGCCGACAATGCCGGCTTCCGCGCAGCTTGGCACCAGTCCCGCCGGCGGCGGTTCGGGAAAGAGATGGCGATAGCCCGGCAGCGGGTTGCCGTCGCCGTCCCGCTCGAAGGGCTTGAGCACGGTCAGCGACCCGTCGAAGCGGCCCACCGCCGCCGTCACGAGCGGGCGCTCCACCGCCGCGCATGTGTCGGCCAGAAGGTAGCGCGTGGCGAAATTGTCCGAGCCGTCCACCACGATGTCATAGGCGGCGATGATGCCGGCCGCATTCTCCTCATCAAGCCGCTTCACATGCGTTTCGACCGTCACATGCGGGTTGATGCGGAGAATGCTTGCCCGGGCGCTCTCCACCTTTTCCATGCCGACACTGCCCGTGTCGTGGATCACCTGGCGCTGCAGGTTGGAGAGCGACACCGTGTCGTCGTCGATCACGCCCAGCGTGCCTATGCCGGCAGCCGCCAGATAGCTCAGAACCGGTGCGCCGAGCCCGCCTGCGCCGATCACCAGAACCCGCGCCTTCTTGAGCTTCTGCTGCCCGGCTCCGCCGATCTCCGGCAGAACGATATGGCGGGCATAGCGCTCCAGCTCGGTGTCGGAAAGGGCGGTGGGGGATGTGTTTGTCTCGGTCATGCGGCGATCTTATCCAGCAGGAGAGAGGGTGTCAGCGTGGTTCGTGGATCGCGCCGGTCGATACGGAGAAAAACTGCGCGCGGCCTTCGATGGCCGAGAACAGGCTTGCCTCCGTGCCGGTCATGAAGGCCTGACAGTTCAGCTCTTCCAGAATCGAGAAGAGCGCTGCCCGCCGGTCCGGGTCGAAATGCGCGGAGATCTCGTCCAGCAGAAGGATGGGCGCGCTGCCCGAAAGCTCGCCGGTCAGGCGCGCGTGAGCGAGAATCAGCCCCACGAGCAGCGCCTTCTGCTCGCCGGTGGAACAGCGTGCGGCGGGCATGTCCTTGGGCACGTGCCGCACCAGAAGCTCGCTGCGGTGCGGGCCTTCCAGCGTGCGCCCGGCAGCGCGGTCGCGCGGGCGGTGGTCGCGCAGGAGCCGGCGGAACATTTCCTCGACATCCACGGCGGCGTTCCGGCCGATCTCCGCATCGATCGTGCCTTCGAGCGCAATCTCGGCGGTGGGGAAGGGGCCATCGGCGGGCAGGCGCTCATTCATCGCCGCCAGAAGGCGCACCATCTCGGCGCGGGCAGCTGCAATCGCCACGCCGGTTTCGGCCATCTGGGTCTCGATGGCGTCGAACCAGCCGGCGTCGCGCGAATCCTCCGACAGAAGGCGGTTGCGCGCCCGCATTGCCTTCTCATAGTCGAGCGCGCGACGGCCATGGGCCGGGTCAATGGCCAGAACGAGACGGTCGAGGAAGCGGCGGCGGTCGCCGGCAGGCCCGGTAAACAGCGCATCCATGGCCGGTGTCAGCCACAGGACGCGCACCCATTCGAGCATGGCGTCGGCGGTTCGCGCGGTTTCGCCATTGATGCGCAGGCGGCGGCCGGTTTCAGCGCCCGGCTGCATTCCGGCAGTGCCGGTGCCTATCTCGCATTCGCCGAAAGGCCCTTCAAGCCTTGCATGGATGGCAAAGCCCGTTTCAGCGCCTACGCGCGCAACATCGTCGAACTTGGCGCGGCGCAGGCCACGGCCGGGGGAGAGGAAGGAAACGGCTTCGAGCAGGTTCGTCTTGCCGGCGCCGTTCTCGCCGGTCAAAACCACGGCGCCCGGCGCGAGATCCAGCGCCAGGGCGTGATAATTGCGGAAGTCGGTCAGGCTAAGCCTGGTTACGTGAACCTGGGCTACGGGCTGCCTGCCGGATGTCTGCTCGACCAAGGGAGAGCCATCGACGCCTAGACGCGCATCGGCATCAGAACGTAGAGCGTGCTTTCGTCGCCTTCATCCTGCACGAGGGTCGGCGAACCGGCATCGGCCAGGAGGAAGCGTGCATTGCCGCCCGAAAGCTGCGCCGCCACATCCAGAAGATAGCGGGCGTTGAAGCCGATCTCGATGGGGTCGGATTCGTAATCCGCCGCCAGCTCTTCCGTTGCCGAGCCCGAATCCGGGTTGTTGACGGTGAGCGTCACCTGGCCCTCGGCGATGGTCAGCTTCACGGCGCGACCGCGCTCGGAAGAGATGGTCGAAACGCGGTCCACGGCAGAAGCGAAGGTCTGGCGGTCGATCACCAGCTGCTTGTCATTGCCGGTCGGGATCACGCGCTGATAGTCGGGGAAGGTGCCGTCGATCAGCTTCGAAGTCAGGATCACGCTGCCGATTGTGAAGCGGATCTTCGTGTCCGAAAGCTCAACCGTCACGGCCACGTCAGGCGCGTCCACCAGCTTCTGCAGCTCACCCACGGTCTTGCGCGGGATGATGATGCCCGGCATGCCTTCGGAGCCGGCCGGCGCTTCCATCTCGGCGCGTGCAAGGCGGTGTCCGTCGGTTGCCACGGAGCGCAGCTTGAGGCTGCCCTCGGACTCGATCGTGTGCAGGAAGATACCGTTCAGATAATAGCGCGTCTCCTCGGTGGAGATGGCGAACTGCGTCTTCTCGATCAGCGCCTTCAGATCAGCCGAGTCGAGGCGGAAGATGTGCGAGAAATTGCCGGCGGAAAGCTCGGGGAAGTCAGACTGCGGCAGGCACTGGAGGCGGAAGCTGGAACGTCCGGCCATCACCGACATGGCATTGCCGTCTTCGTCCGTCTTCAGCATCACCTCTGCGCCGTCCGGCAGCTTGCGCACGATGTCGTAGAGCAGGTGCGCGGGCACGGTCGTCGCGCCGGCCTGCTCGATTGTCGCGCCCGCAGCCTCGGTCACTTCGAGGTCGAGGTCGGTCGCCTTCAATTGCAGGCTCGCGCCGTCAGCGCTCAGAAGCACGTTGGACAGAATCGGGATGGTGTTGCGGCGCTCCACCACGCGATGAACATGGTTCAGGGACTTCAAAAGGGTGGAGCGTTCCAGAATAACACGCATGACCAATCAATCTCACTTGAATGAAGAATAGCCCGGCAAACATGACGCATGTCCAGGACAGCCGTGAACAGGCTTGATTTGACCCAAAATGACAGGAAATCAACGGGAAACGCAAGCCTGTCATGGGCTTACGCGCTCGTTCGCCGCGCATTCTGGGGAAAAGAAGGCTCCTGGCGGCGTTGCGCCGCGCCGCCCTGGCTGCGATGCGCCCCCTGCCGGGAACAAAAGAGCGCTTTTCCGGCTGGCGGCGGCGCTCCAAAAGGAAAATGCCGGCAGGCTCGAAAACCTGCCGGCCTGTCCGGTTAAGCCTGGTCGCTGATCAGGCGCTTCAGGAGTTCGATCTCCTGTGCAAGCTGCCTGTCGCCATCGGTCAGACCCTCGATCTTGCGCACCGCATGCAGCACCGTCGTGTGGTCACGCCCGCCGAAGCGGCGGCCGATCTCGGGCAGCGAGCGCGGCGTCATGACCTTGGAGAGGTACATGGCCACCTGGCGCGGTTTCACGATGGTCCGCGTGCGGCGGTTGGACAGAAGCTCCGTCTTCGACACGTTGTAGTGCCGTGCGACGATGCGCTGGATGTCCTCGATGCGCACACGCTTGGGCTCGCCTGCACGGCACACATGGCCGAGTATCTCGTCGATCCGGTCAATGGTGATCTGCGGCTCGAAGGAGTGGCGGAACAGAAGCTGGTTGAACGCGCCTTCCAGTTCGCGACCGCTGCCGGTCACGGAACGTGCGACATGGACCAGGATCTCCTCCGGGATATCCAGCGATGCGTCCTCGGCCTGCGCGCTCTCAAGGCGCTGCTTCAGGATCGAAAGGCGCATGGCGAAATCCGGTGCGCCGATCTCCAGCGAAACGCCGCCATTGAGGCGCGACTTCACGCGCGGCTCAAGCGATTCCAGCTCTGAGGGCGGCCGGTCTGCGGCCACCACCACCTGACGGGCACTGTCGAGCAGCATGTTCAGGAGATGGCAGAACTCGTTCTGGATCGACTTGCCCTGCAGGAACTGCATGTCATCGATGATGAGAAGATCGATGTCGCGCAGCTGCTCCTTCAGGGTCAGCGCATTGTTGTCGCGGATCGCGGTTGCGAAGCGCCACATGAAGTATTCCGCCGTCAGGTAGACGACACGGGCCTGCGGCTTGCGGCGCAGCGATTCTGCGGCGATTGCCTGCAGCATGTGCGTCTTGCCGAGGCCGACGGATGCGTGGAGAAACAGCGGGTTGAAGCGAACTGCATTGGAATCGGATTCCGCAACAGTGCGCGCCGCCGCGCATGCCACGCGGTTGGATGTGCCCTCGATGAGGGATTCAAACGTGTACCGGCTATCGAGAGGGGACCCCAGAATGTTGGAGCGTCCCTCAAGGTCCGGCATCTGCGCGGGAGCGGACCGTGCGGCCGGGTTCGCCGAAAGCGTTCCCGTGGCCAGTGCGGTCTGCGGCCGGGTCGAAACCTTGCGCGCTGCCGCCGGCTTGCTGTCCTGGGAGGTGCGTACATTGCGCGTTGCCGTGCGTACGACGATCTCCACCTTCAGCGTGTCTGGCGATTCTTTCTTCCAGAGCTCGGTAATGAGGTCCAGATAATGCCCGTTGATCCAAGAGCGCAGGAAGGCGGTCGGAACCGAGATGCGCACGGAGCCCTTGGAGGCTTCCATGAGCTTCATACGACCGAACCAGCTGGAGTAGACCTCACTGCCCAGACGTGCACGGAGCTGCGTTTTCACGCGCTCGAATACTGCGTCGGAAGGTCCTGCCTTGCTGTCGCTGTTGCCTGCTTCTTTGGTCTCAGTGTCCTTCTGAGACATCTGCTCTTGAAAAGAAAATCCCCCCGAAACTTCCCTTTCAGCGCCGCTTTGCATTCCTTGTGTCCCTGTCGCTTTGAGTGGTGTTTTTACGGAAGAGCCCACCTGAGTTAATTGCCCCTGCTCATTCCGTATCTTTTTGATTGGTGTGTTTGTTCCAGTCAGTGTTGCTCGTCTGACTTTCGGCCCCAAACGCTCCTTTTGCTTTCTACAGACGTAAACTGCAGTTCCAATTAATGTGCGCAGCCACCGGATGATAAAATCGCCGGCGGCAGCATAGCCTTGCGCTCGCTTGAGCAAGTGGCGCGGATGCGCCTCGATCGGTCCCCGACAGACAAGCGGGCAGGGCTGTTTCGAGAGCGCACGAAGCCCCTGCGCAGAATCGGGATTCCGCGTTTCAGTAGGTGCCGATTTGGGCTTAAATTCGTTGGGCTCTGTCCGCCCTCTCGATGGCCTGACATTACCGAAATCCTTGTGGAAAGGGCAAGGGCGAGACTGCCGCTTTTTTGTCGAATCTGCTCTTGTTTCCCGCGCTGAAATCGGCATCGCCCAAGGGGTGTGGCGATAAGCTGTTTGGATTCAAGAGCCTTTTTCATTTGCCGCGTGACCGAGTCGGGGCGGAAAAAAATCTCAAAAAATAACTTGACATTTCAGGGTCTCTCCGGCGTCGGGGATGACATGGATAACCTGTGGATAAAGGTTTGTAAAACACTGAAATAAAAGGGGAATATCGAATGACGACCGTTGGGTGGCGTTCGATATGTGACGGCTTTTCACGATTCCCGGCCGTCTTCCTTCAAGAAAAGAAAAAGGCCGGTCTCAAACGTCGGTGACGTGCTGAGAGCCAACCTTTTGATGGGCAAAGAAAAACCCGGCACATGGCCGGGTTTCTCAGGAATATCTAAGCGATATATCAGGCGCTAAGCGATTTCACGCGCGCGGCAAGGCGGGACACTTTCCGCGATGCCGTGTTGCGGTGAAGGACGCCCTTGCCGGCAGCGCGCATCAGCTCGGGCTGTGCTGCCTTGAAGGCGGTTTCCGCTGCAGCCTTGTCGCCAGCGGCCAGCGCTTCTTCGACCTTGCGAACGAAGCTGCGCACGCGCGAGCGACGGTTCTTGTTAACCGCAGTACGGCGAGCAATCTTGCGAACCGCCTTCTTGGCCGAAGTCGTGTTGGCCATGTTTCCTCTCTCGTCTCTACAGATTTTGCCGCGAAGTCTCTCGCGGACGCAAAACAAAAAGGGCAGCCGCAGGGCCACCACAGTCGTGGCGGCTTATAGTAGAGCTTTCGGGCAACGTCAACGCCTATTGCCCTTCAAACCGCCCCGGACTGCATGTCTGCGGCCAACCGGCCGCCTCAGGTGCGGTTCCGCAGCATTGCCGCGGAACCTGATGGCCGCACTTCTCAGCGATTCTTGAAGTTCGCGGAGCGCTTTTCGGTGAACGCCGACATGCCTTCCTTCTGGTCGTCCAGGGCAAACATGGCGTGGAACACGCGCCGTTCGAACCGCAGGCCTTCGGCAAGCGTCGTCTCGTAGGCGCGGTTGACGGCTTCCTTGGTCATCATCACGGCCGGAAGCGAGAAATCGGCGATCTTGTCGGCGGCCTTGAGCGCCTCCTCGATCAACTCGCCCGGCGGAACCACGCGCGACACGAGGCCGGAGCGTTCCGCCTCGGCGGCGTCCATCATGCGGCCGGTCAGGCACATATCCATCGCCTTGGACTTGCCGACAAAGCGGGTGAGGCGCTGAGAGCCGCCCATGCCGGGCATGACGCCGAGCGTGATCTCGGGCTGGCCGAACTTTGCGTTGTCCGCCGCGATGATGAAATCGCACATCATGGCCAGCTCGCAACCGCCGCCGAGCGCATAGCCCGAAACCGCCGCAATGACCGGCTTGCGCACGCGCGTCAGCCCTTCCCAGCCGGCAAAGAGGTCTTCCAGATAGGCGTCGACATAGTTCTTCGAGGCCATTTCCTTGATGTCGGCGCCGGCGGCAAAGGCCTTCTCCGAACCGGTGAGCACGATGGCGCCAACGCGCGGGTTCTCGTCAAAGGCTTTAGCCGCTGCGACGACTTCCTCGAGCACCTTCGAGTTCAGGGCGTTGAGCGCTTTGGGGCGGTTCAGCGTGATCAATCCCACGCGCTCCCGCGTTTCCACCAGGATCGTTTCATAGGCCATGGTCTGTTTTCCTCTCCGTGTTCGTGAAAAGAGCTAGCGCTGGCAGGACGGGCAGAAGAATGTGGAGCGCCCGGCCTGAACGATCCGCCGGACCGTGCCGCCGCATTCTTCGCGCTGGCAGGGTTGTCCCTCCCGGTCATAGACCTTGAAGGCGTGCTGGAAATATCCAAGCGAGCCATCCGCCTTCACATAGTCGCGCAATGATGAGCCGCCGGCTGCAATCGCCTCGGCAATGACCGCGCGAATGGCAGTGGCGAGCCGCTCGCACCGCTCAGACGTTCCGCGCTTCGAAACGATGGACGCGGCTGTGCGCCTTGGTGAGAGCCGGGCGCGCCACAGCGCCTCGCACACATAGATGTTGCCCAGCCCAGCGATGATGCGTTGATCGAGCAGTGCCGCTTTCAGGGACGTTTTCTTTCCACGCAGGCGTTCCGCCAGTTCCGCACCGTCCAGCGCATTGCCCGTCGGTTCGATCCCGAGTCCGGCCAGAAGCGGGTGACTGTCGAGCCGTCCATCGTCATGTAAGAGCATGAAGCCAAAACGGCGCGGGTCGTTGTAGACGACGCGAATATTGCGCCCGTCGACGCCTTTCAGGTGGAAAACGGCATGATCGTGTTTCTCGGCCTTCGAGCGTTCATGATGAAACTTGCCGGGGGCGGGGTGTTCCTCTTCCTCATCCTGATCGACGCGGAACGAGCCGGACATGCCGAGATGGCAAAGCACCACGTCGGAGGTTTCCAGGTGGATGAGCAGGTACTTTGCGCGGCGGCCAAGAGCGATGATCTCCTGACCGGCGAGACGCTTGTTGAAATCCGGCGGAAACGGAAAACGCAGGTTCGGACGGCGCAGCTCGACGGAATCGATATGCGCCCCCTCCATGACCGGCTGCAGCCCACGGCGGACCGTTTCGACCTCTGGCAATTCAGGCATGTGTGGAATGCTCGCTGAAGAAGTATGGGCTCTGATGCCGGGCACGCGGCTGAGGGAGCGGTATCCTGCAAGCGCCGTAAAGCGTTGAACTGCCCCGCAGGAGGCAGTTCACGCCGGTCGAGCCGGAGCTTTCATGAATGAAAAGGAATGCGCGCGCCATGCCCGGTTCTCATTGCTCCCGTTCACCAAGACATAGAAGGGTGGCCGGGGCTTTGCAATCGGACAGAACATCGCCCTTTGGCGATCATAAACGGGCAGGCGCGTATTCAGCAGTCCGAGCAGGGAATGGAGCTGCTCATGCGTGGGCGCAGATAGTAGCGCTCGCTCATCTGCAGATTGTCGAGACCCGCCATCGCGGTGATGCCGAGCGACTTCTGACCATTGCTCGACCAGGTGATGATCGGCTTATAACCAAGCGATGTGGTCGCCCTGATATAGAACGCCCCCTTTTTCATGAGTTCCTGGGGGATCGTGGTGTTGCTGCCCTTGGGCAGGCCCGGCCCTGTGGAGCCGTCCTTCAGCTCACGCGACCAGGCAATCTTCGCTTGCGGCGTGTCTTCATCCGTCACTTCGATCGCGGTCAGGGTGATGGTTGGCTCGGAGCGGTTGTAAGGCTTCATGATCGCGCCGCCGATCTTCATGATCGCATCGGCCTCGCTCGGCGTGATCGATGGCTGCTGGGCTGCCAGATCGCCGATCATGCTGGCGGCGCGGCTTATCTTCTTGTTGGCGTTGATCGCCTGACCGAATTCCAGGGTCAGGAAATACATGGCGAACAGGATCGGCGCGACGATCGCGAATTCGATGGCCGCCACGCCGCGTCTGTCGCGCAGGAAGTCGCGTATTGCAATCATGAGCCCCATCCTGCCGCCGTCCGTCTTCTGGTGGTGTTTCATCTCGGTTTCCCCGCGCCTCTGCCAGAGTTTCGACTGCATCAGAATGGCTCGTTCTGCCAGGTGCTGGTCGAGTAGAGCAGCATCTTCCCGTCCGGCAGCCGCTCGGCCAGAATGTTGGTCACCACGGGCCAGTGGTAGAAGACGCGCAGCATGTTTTTGGAGAGTGCCGGTCCCAGATCGACATCGGTGTCGTAGGAGCCGTCGGCACTGAAACCGAGTGCGGATTTGGCGGCGTCCTCGAATGTGTCGAACTGGCGAAGATCGACTTCAAGGCCGGGACAGGTGTTCGACATGAGGATGGAGATGCGATCGCAGATCAGCTGGCGGAGCTTGGTCTCGTCGAGCGTTGCACGCTGCTCCTGTCCTGTCCGGAAAAGCCGCGCTACGTCATCAGTTGCGTTGGTCAGCAATTGCTGCGCTGCAAAGGCGATGCTGGATTCCAGGATCACGAAGATCAGAAAGAAGAAGGGTATGCCGAGAAAGGCGAACTCGATGGCCGTCGCGCCTTCGTCGTTCTTGATGAAGCGCCGTAAGACGCGGCGTCCCAGACGCGCTCCGATACCGTTCTGCTTTTTCCGTTCGCCCATTTCCGGCCCCTGAGGTGAAAACCCAACGGGACGAACATTAGCGCGTTCAGGTTGCATTCCGGTTTTGACGACCAGTCGAATTGAAGCGCAAGGTTTCAGGTTTTGTAAACCATGCGCCTGCCGCTTTTCGAAAAGCGGGGAGGTGCTACTGGCTGGAGTTCAGCTCGGCTTCGGAAAGGCGTTCGGCCTCGGTCTTGTAGGCGCTCTCGCAATAGGGCGTGCAGGACAGCGTCTGCACATTGGCGCGGCGATAGATGCGAACCGAATCCACGGTCTGCCGGCTGACCACCACCTGCTCGTCAACGACGGGTTGCCCGTCAATGTCGAGCACGACGAGGTTGGTCACGCCGAAGCCCTTGCCGGTGAGAACGATCGTGGTGGCGTCCTGCACGGCGGCGTCCGCAATTTCCGGGTTGCCGATGACGATCGTGTCGGCAGGGCGGGCCAGCTTCACGATCTTCGCCTGGTTCATCACCACTTCGATGGAGGATGTGTCTGCGAGGGTTGTGGCTGGCATCGCGACCAGTCCCGCAAGCAGTGCGACCGATTTCAAGGCCATTCCGGATTTCGAAAATGCGTGGCGCATCGCCCTGCTCCCCAAGTCAAGCTGAAGAGACCATGAACCATATTGGTGAACCAAGGGTTAAGTACGCCGCCCCGTGGTTGCAGAACCGGTCGCAGAGAGCCGCCCCGTGCGGGTATATATATAATGTCACAAAACGGCTCTGGGTTGCGTATGTGTGATTATACAACTGTTAACCATTGAGGGCGCTTTGGGGCGGCAAGGTTTTGGTAAGGGTGTTTCTTAAGCTGGTTGAAAGAGCTCCTTCGTATGTTCTGCACATCCGATCAACACACGAAAAAACGTTGACGGTCTTGCTGAACAAAAACGCGGAAGAGGAGTTTTACAAAATGGCTAATCTGTTTGCACGTTTCCTGAAGGACGAGTCCGGCGCAACCGCAATCGAATACGGTCTGCTTGCCGCTCTGATCGCTGTGGGCATCATCACGGCTGCTGGTAGCCTTGGCACGAGCATCTCGGGTATCTTTGGCGATATCAGCACGCAGCTCGACAATGCTGTACCGGCCGCCAACTGACGCTTTCGGGAGATAGTCTCCCAAATGAAACCGCCTCTCGCAAGGGAGGCGGTTTTTTGTTTCTGGAGCGGTGTCGCAGTCTGTTTCGCTACGCATTTCACCAAGTCTTAAGCCCGCTCGCACAGAATGTTCAAAAATCGGGGCAAGGTCATATGCTTGAAGCGGCAATTTTCGTCATATTTCCATTCTGCATGGTGTTTGCGGCGGTCTCGGACATTCTCTCCATGACCATCGCCAATCGTGTTTCGCTGATCCTTCTGGCGGCCTTTGCCGTCATCGCGCCTTTCACCGGCATGGACTGGGCGCAGATCGGTCTTCACATGGCCGCTGGTGCGCTGGTGCTGAGCGTCACATTCGTTCTGTTCGCGGTTGGCGGCATGGGGGGCGGGGATGCGAAGCTCATGGCGGCCACCGCCGTATGGTTTGGGCTGAGTGTGGCGCTCGTCCAGTATCTTGTCTTCGCGGCGATCTTCGGCGGCGTCCTGACGCTGGCGCTTGTCTATTTCAGGAATTCCCCCCTGGCCCATTTTGCCGGAGGCAATGCGCTTCTGCAGCATCTGGCCAATGGCAAGGCAGGCATTCCCTATGGCATCGCGCTCGGGATTGCGGGGCTGGTCTCCTATCCGGAAACACCGATCATGCAATGGGCCGTTGCCCGACTGGCAGGCGGTTAGTCCTTCGCCCCACGGCTTTGACGGATCGGCAGATACCCTGGTGTTTCACCGGGGTATTTTTTTGGGGAGCGAAGCGGCATCCGATGACCGGTCAACACTAAATTAATAACGTCTGTAAGCTTCACGTTAACCATAATTTGACGATTGGAAGCCCATTCTCCGCTTCACGCAAGGTAAGTCCGAGCACGAGGGGCGGAAGTCATGAGCAAATCCCGGATCGTCATTTTGGGTGTGGCCGTACTGGCTGCTCTCGGCGCCGGATATGTGGCCAAAAACCTGACTGCGCCGCAACCGCAGCAGCCGGCCGTGCAGGCCAGCGTGCCGGAACCGACGGTCGATCTCGTCGATGTGCTGGTCATCGGCCAGGACGTTCCCATGGGCTCGGAACTGGGCAGCGGGCTGAACTGGCAGGCCTGGCCCAGAGAAAACATCAACGCAAACATGATCGTTCGTGACCAGAGCCCCGAGGCTCTGGAGGAACTGCGCAACTCCATCGCCCGCGTGAACCTCTATACGGGCGAGCCGTTGCGGCGTTCCAAGCTGATCGGCGAGGGCATGAGCTTCATGTCGGCGATTCTGCCATCGGGAAAGCGCGCCGTCGCCACGCAGATCGCAGCCGACACGTCGGCCGGTGGCTTCATTCTGCCCAATGATTTCGTTGACGTCATCATGACCCGAAGGGCCGAGGACAAAGATTCGGCCAATGGCTTCATCACCGAGACCATCCTCAAGAACATCAAGATCCTCGCCATCGACCAGACCATTCAGGAAGATGAGGAAGGCCGCCGCGTGAAGGTCGGTGAGACCGCCACGCTGGAGCTCACGCCGGAGCAGGCCGAAATCATCACCGTGGCGCAGCAGATGGCCGACCGCCTTACGCTTTCGCTGAGGGCAATTACCGACACCGGCGAAGAGGCGGACGCCAGCGGCGCTTACCTCGTGTCCGGTCGGGGCCGTGGCAACAGCGTCCGCCTTATCAAGTCGGGTGAAGTGAGCGAAGTGGGGACCCGTAAATGATCAGGCGCGCCAGCAGGGGAACTTCCGTGAAAAATACGGGCGTTAAAAAAACGGGGCGGATTATGGGCACAACATCACGACTGACCGCACGTGTTCTTCTGGGCTGCGCAGCAGCGCTGTCCCTGCAGATCGCCATGCCCGCGAGCGAGGCATATGCGGCGCAGAACACGGTCAAGACGAGGAGCAGCAGCGCCACCCAGCGCATTAAGCTCGGCCTCAACAAGTCGCTGGTGCTGGACCTGCCAAGCGACGCCTATGACATTCTCGTCGCCAATCCGTCCGTTGCAGACGCCGTCACCCGCACTGCACGCCGGATCTATCTGTTCGGCAAGCAGGTGGGCGAAACGAACATCTTCGTCTTCGGAGCGAATGGCGAGCAGATCGCCAGCCTCGACGTTGCGGTCGAGCGCGATGTCGCGGGTCTGGAAGACTATCTGAAACGCTTCATCCCGAACTCCGACATCGATGTCGAACTCATCAACGACAATGTGGTGCTGACCGGAACGGTCGAGACGCCACTTGATGCATCGCGCGCCGCACAGCTGGCGCAGATCTTCGTGACCGGCGGTGAAGCGACAACAGGTCAGTATTCACAGAGCGCCGCCGCGCCGACCGATGGTGGCGGTGTCGCCATCAACAACCCGGACAAACAGCGTCAGCAAAGCCGCATCGTCAACATGCTGCAGATCATCGGCGAGGACCAGGTCACGCTCAAGGTGACGGTCGCCGAGGTCAGCCGCTCCGTCATGAAGCAGCTCGGCGTGAACATGATCGGCTCCGGCAACGTCGACGGCATCACCTGGGGAGCGATCAGTGACAATTTCGCCGGTCTGGGCAAGTCGCTGTCGCACAGTGGCTTCTCTGTCGGCGGCTCGCTGATTGACGCTTATGTCAACGCGATGGAACAGGCAGGTGTCATGAAGACACTGGCCGAACCGGCGCTGACGGCCGTGTCCGGCGAGAAGGCGACGTTCCGGGTCGGCGGCGAGTTCAATCTCGTCAAGGGTGTGAGTTCCGCAGTTTCAGATGAGAACAAGACAGGCGAGACGACGTATGACATTCAGAAAGTCGAATACGGTATCGGCCTTGAGTTCCTGCCGACGGTTCTCTCTGCCGGCCGGATCAGCCTGAAAATCAGGACACAGGTTTCCGAACCCACCACACAGGGCTCGGTTGCGCTTTCTCAGGGCATCCGGTCGAAGGGAACGAACATCATTTCCATCCGCAAGCGACTGGCCGACACCACTGTCGAGTTACCGTCGGGCGGTTCGATGATGATTGCCGGCCTGGTGCAGGACGATGTGCGTCAGGCGTTCACCGGTGTGCCAGGCCTCTCAAAAGTGCCGGTGCTTGGCGCACTGTTCCGGAGCCGCGACTTCGTGCGCAACGAGACCGAACTGGTGATCATCGTCACGCCTTATCTGTCGAAGCCCACGGCGCGCACCGCGCTTGCCAAGCCGGATGACAATTTCACGCCGGCCAGCGATGGCGCGGGCATGTTCCTGGGGCGGGTGAACCGCGTCTACGGAACCATGAAAACCGATCTGCCCAATGGCCGCTATCACGGCGTTGTCGGCTACATCTACAAGTGAGCGGGGAGAAGGTCATGTCGGGGGTGGTCATGATGAAACATGAGACTGGAAATACCGCACGGCTTAAAACGACCGGTGCTGTCCTCCTCATCGGCGCTGCCGCCCTGCTGGCTGGCTGTGCCGCGAAGCGGGACTCGGTGATTGTGGGCTCCATTCCGGATGACTACCGCACCAACCACCCGATCGTGATCTCCGAGAAGGATCAGAAGATCGACCTGCCGGTCGCCGTCTCGGCCAAAAGCATGACGCGTGGTCAGGCCGGCACGCTCGCCGGCTTCATGAGCGGTTATGACCGGCGGTCCGGCGGCACGGTCACGGTGCTGGTTCCGACCGGCTCCGTCAATGAGCGCGGGGCGTCCAACATCGCTTCCCAGATTACGCGGCAGCTGCAGAAACATGGCGTGCCGCCCGAGAACATTGCGGTCGTTTCCTACCGGGCGCCATCGGCAGATACTGCGCCGCCGATCCGCGTGTCCTATCCCGCGATCAGGGCTTCCACCAACCAGTGTGGCCGGTGGCCAGAAGACATTCTCGACACCACGGATAACAAGCATTACGCGAATTTCGGCTGTTCCTATCAGAACAATCTCGCCGCGCAGGTGGCTAATCCCAACGATTTCCTCGGTCCGCGTCAGCAGACGCCCATCGATGCGGAAAACCGGATGGGAGTGATCGACAAGTATCGTGGTTCGGAAAGCAGTTACGAAGCCGGCAAGGTTTCCAAGGAATTCCGCGGCAACCGAGAAGTCCAGTACTAGGCGGGGGCAAGAGGCATAAAATGAGCAATCTGGCCTATGAAACGGATCACGAGGCATTCACTGCGAATGCGCCCGATCCCAATCTGCAGTCCCTTCGCCCGATCCCCAGGATCTCGATCCAGGCGTTTTGCGACACCGAGAGCGTGTCCAATCCGATCGAGCGGGCCGGTGAGGATCGCCGCATGGCGAAAACGCACCTCAAGGTCCACATGGGCGGCGTTGCCACTGCGGTGGAGTTCTACCAGACGGCGGCAACGCCGAACCTGGTGATCGTGGAATCTTCCGCCGAGCCGCGCGAGATGCTCGTCTCGCTGGAGCAGCTTGCCGAAGTCTGCGACCCGAGCACCAAGGTCATCATTGTCGGGCACTACAATGATGTGTGGCTCTATCGTGAGCTGATGCGCGCCGGCATCTCGGAATATGTGGTCGCACCGATCTCGATGGCCGACATTGTGAGCGTCATCGCCAACATCTTTGTCGATCCGACGGCCGAGCCTCTCGGCCATTCCATTGCGTTTGTCGGAGCCAAGGGCGGCGTCGGCTCGTCCACCATCGCGCACAATGTGGCCTGGGCCATTTCCAACCTGTTCGAGAACGAGGTTGTGGTGGCCGACCTGGATCTGCCTTTCGGCACGGCCAACATCAATTTCGATCAGGACCCGCCGCAGGGCATCGCCGAAGCCGTGTTCTCGCCAGAACGGATCGACGAGGTCTATCTCGACCGCCTTCTGTCGCAGTGCGCCGAGCGTCTCTCGCTTCTGGCAGCACCCTCGACACTCGACCGGGTCTATGATTTCGACCCGGAGGCATTTGCCCAGATCATCGACACCACGCAGCGCACCGCGCCGGTTCTGATCCTGGATGTGCCTCACGTCTGGAATGGCTGGACGAGAACGACGCTTGCGCAGGCCGATGAGGTGGTCATCACGGCGACGCCGGATCTGGCCAATCTGCGCAACACGAAAAACCTGATCGACACGCTGAAGCAGTTGCGGCCGAACGACAAGCCGCCGGTGCTGCTGCTCAATCAGGCGGGCATCCCCAAACGTCCGGAAATCTCGCTGGAAGATTTCGCCGAACCGCTCGGCGTGACGCCGGCGGCGACGATCATGTTCGAGCCGCAGCTGTTCGGCAATGCGGCCAATAACGGGCGCATGCTCGGCGAGATGGATGCCAAGAGCCCGATCGTGGAAACGATCAACGAGCTGGCCCATGTGCTGACCGGCCGTCGCGAGGTGAAGCCGCAGAAAAAGAGCGGCCTGTCCAGCATTCTGGAACGGCTGAAACGCAAAAGCTGATACGGATTGGTAGCGTCAGATGTTCGGAAAGAGAGGGGCCGGCGTCCCGCATTCTGCAACGCCGCATATTGAGATCCCGAAACCCGTTTCGGGTGATGCGGCTGTCATGACGCCGGAGCGCCCGGAAGCACCACGGGCCTCCAAACCCGATCTTCCGCCATCCGCCGCCACGGCCAGGCCGCGTCAGGAGCCTGCCCGGACCGAGAAACCTTCATCGGCAAAGCCGGCCTCGTCGACACGCACGCGCAGCGAAGCCTATTACGACACGAAGAGCCAGGTTTTCTCGGCGCTGATCGAGACCATTGACCTCTCGCAGCTCGCCAATCTCGATCCGGACAGTGCGCGTGAGGAAATCCGCGACATCGTCAACGACATCATTGCGATCAAGAATTTCGCGATGTCGATTTCCGAGCAGGAAGAACTGCTTGAGGATATCTGTAACGATGTACTCGGTTACGGCCCGCTGGAACCGCTTCTCGCCCGCGACGACATCGCCGACATCATGGTGAATGGCGCGGAGAGCGTGTACATCGAAGTGAACGGCAAGGTCGAGCAGACCGGCGTGCGCTTCCGCGACAACCAGCAGCTTCTCAACATCTGTCAGCGCATTGTGAGCCAGGTCGGCCGCCGTGTGGATGAGTCGAGCCCGATCTGTGACGCGCGTCTGCCGGACGGTTCGCGTGTCAACGTCATCGCGCCGCCGCTGGCCATTGATGGCGCATCGCTCACCATCCGCAAGTTCAAGAAGGACAAGCTGACGCTCGATCAGCTGGTCCGTTTCGGCGCGATTTCGCCGGAAGGCGCCGAACTCCTCAAGATCATTGGCCGCGTCCGCTGCAACATCCTGATTTCAGGCGGCACGGGTTCGGGCAAGACGACGCTGCTCAACTGCCTGACGAATTTCATCGACGCCGATGAGCGCATCATCACCTGTGAGGACTCCGCAGAGCTTCAGCTCCAGCAGCCGCATGTGGTCCGGCTTGAAACCCGCCCGCCAAATCTGGAAGGCGAGGGCGAGGTGACGATGCGTGACCTGGTGCGCAACTGTCTGCGCATGCGTCCCGAACGCATCATCGTCGGCGAGGTGCGCGGATCGGAGGTGTTCGACCTTTTGCAGGCAATGAACACCGGTCACGACGGTTCCATGGGAACCATTCACGCCAACAATCCACGCGAGTGTTTGAACCGTATCGAATCCATGGTCGCCATGGGCGGTTTCACGCTGCCGCAGCGCACCGTGCGCGAGATCGTCGTCGGTTCGGTGGACGTGATCATTCAGGCGAGCCGCCTGCGCGATGGTTCGCGCCGCATCACGCACATCACCGAGGTGATCGGCATGGAAGGCGATGTGATCATCACGCAGGACCTGATGCTCTACGACATGAAGGGCGAGGACGCGAACGGCAAGATCATCGGCGATCATGTCTCGACCGGCATCGCCCGCCCGCACTTCTGGGATCGCGCCCGCTATTACGGTGAGGAGCAGCGCCTCGCGACGGCGCTGGAGGGCATGGAAAGGAAGACTGGCTGACATGACCGCAGCTTCCGATTTCTCAGGCGACAGGGGGTAGGCGATGTTCGGCCTGGACATAACCATGATCGCCTTCATTCTGCTGGCCGGTTGCAGCGCCGGGGCGGTGGCCTATGCGCTGATGTTCAACAACATCGCCAGCGAAAAGAAGGTCGACCGCCGGCTTGAAACGGTCAAGAAGGCGCAGACCGACCAGTCCGCGATCAAGGCATCGCGGGATCGCGTCGCCGAAGTGGCGAAGCGGCGCAAATCCATTCAGGATTCGCTCAAGGAACTCGACGACCGGCAGAAGAAGCGCGACAGCAAGGTTCGCAAGCCGCCGCTGAAAATGCAGCTGAAACAGGCCGGCATGGAGATCACGCCGGAGCGCTTTCATGTCGTTTCGGGCGTCAGTGGCGTGGTTCTCACGCTCATTGCCTTCATCCTCGGCGTGCCGCTTCTGGTCCTGCCTGGCATTCTGATCGTGGGCGTGCTCGGGTTTCCGCGCTGGTTCGTCGCCTTCAAGCGGCGCAGCCGCGTGAAAGCCTTCCTCAACGAGTTCCCGAACGCGCTCGATGTGATCGTGCGTGCGGTCAAATCCGGTCTGCCCATCAATGACGGTATTCGCCTGATCGCCAGTGAATCGCAGGAGCCTGTCCGCACGGAGTTCCGGCGCATCGTTGAGGCCCAGCAGATGGGCATCTCAACCCCTGAAGCCTGCCTGCGCATGGGGGAGACCATGCCCTGCCCTGAAGCAAATTTCTTCGGCATCGTGATCCAGATTCAGGCTCAGGCGGGCGGCAATCTTTCCGAAGCGCTGGCCAACCTTTCGCGGGTGTTGCGCAATCGAAAGAAGATGAAAGCAAAGGTGCAGGCGCTTTCCATGGAAGCCAAGGCATCCGCAGTGATCATCGGCGCCCTGCCGTTTGTCGTTGCGTTCCTGGTCTATCTCACAAGCCCGACCTACATCACCCCGCTCTTCACGACGAGCACCGGGCACCTGATCCTCGGCTTCTCGGGGCTCTGGATGACAATCGGCATTATCGTGATGCGGAACATGATCAATTTCGAGGTTTAGGCAATGCCCGCAGACGCCATTGGAAGTATCATCGATCCGAGTTTCCTGATCGCGATACTGGTCGCGGTCGCGGTTTTTGCGACCGTGTTCACCCTTTTGCCTGCCTTTGGCGGGGACCCGCTCAAATCGCGCATGAAGAATGTGGCGCTGGAGCGCGAGGAACTGCGCGCCCGCCAGCGCGCCCGTCTCGCGGCTGAAGCTGACCAGCGCCGCCGGGGCCTGCGCGAAAAGCAGTCCGTGGGCATGCGGGCCATCGTCGACAAGCTCGATCTGCGCCGCGCGCTTGCCGACGAGACCACCATGGCCAAGCTTCGCACGGCCGGTTTCCGCGGACAGAACCCGCTTACCAAGTTCCTGTTTTTCCGTGCTACGCTGCCTTTCGCCACGCTGGCGCTGGCAGGCATCTACGTTTTCGGCATGGGAGCGCTTCCGGAACAGCCCTTCTTCGTGAAACTGTTCGTCTGCCTCATCGCCGCCTATGCCGGCTTCTATGCACCCGTGCTCTATGTCAGCAATCTGGCGACCAAGCGCAAAAAGTCGATCCAGCTCGCATGGCCCGACGCGCTGGACCTGATGCTGATCTGCGTTGAGTCGGGCATGTCCACCGAGGCTGCGTTCCGCAGGGTCTCGGACGAGATCGGCGCGCAGTCGGTCGCGCTGGCCGAGGAGCTGGTGCTCACCACTGCCGAACTGTCGTTCCTGCAGGAGCGCCGGCAGGCCTATGAGAATTTCGCCGCGCGCACCGGGCTCGAAACCGTCAAGAGCGTCACACAGGCCCTGATCCAGGCGGAACGCTATGGCACGCCCGTCAGCCATGCGCTCCGGGTTCTGGCGGACGAAAGCCGCGAAATGCGCATGAACGAGGCGGAGAAGAAAGCGGCCGCGCTGCCGCCGAAGCTCACCGTTCCGATGATCCTCTTCTTCATCCCCGTGCTGTTCGCCGTCATTCTCGGACCGGCAGGCATCCAGATCAAACAGCAGGGGCTGTTCTAGGGTGCCTGCCTTCAAAGCGCTCAAAAATAAAGGCCGCATCAAGCGGCCTTTTTTCGTGTGCGGTGCGCGGCTGGGTCAGTTGCGCTTTTTCTTCTTGTCGGAAAGCTGACTCCAGGCATTCTGCTGCGAAAGCATGGCGCGCAGATAGGCCACATTGGCCTCTGCCTGATCGGGCGAAAGCTCCTGCCGGGCAAGCTGCTCGGCCTCGCCGAACCGGCCCTGAAGGCCGACCACCAGCGCCAGATTCTGGCGCACGCGGCTGTCTGCGCCGGGGCTCTGCGCCGCCTGACGCATGTAGTGCTCGGCGGATTTGAGATTGCCTTCCAAGAGATAGGACATGCCCATATTGGAAAGGATGGACGGCTCGTTCGGCTGCAGGTTAAGCGCCCGGGTGTAGAGGGCGCGTGCGGCGTCCTTCTGGCCGAGCTGGTCGAGAATCGCACCCTCGGCAGACTGGAGACGCCAGTCCGGATATTCCGGTGTCTGGGCGCGGCGTACGGCGTCGAGCGCCGGCTGTAATTCGCCGGCGGCAGCCAGCGCCTTGCCATAGGCTGCCAGCACCTGGCGATCCTGCGGATGGTCGATGGCGAGCTTGCGCATCACGGCAAGCGACTGATCGGCGCGGCCGGTCATTTGCAGAACCGACGCGTAGCGCAGGGCGGTCGCTTTGTCCTTGGTGTTCTTGGTGTAGGCGCGGCCCAGCGAGTCTGCGGCGCTGCGCAACTGCGGTTCGGTCATGCTGGCCACATTGGTCGCAGCACCTGGCGTGCTTCGGCTGACAGACCCGGTGGTCATCCGGTCCTTGCTGGCGCAGCCGGCGATCGCCGTTGCCATAACGAGCGCCAGGGCCGTCATGGTTATCCTGTTTGCGGTTGCATTCGTGCGCTGTTCGGTAAACATCTGCGCGCGCCCTCCGATTGGCTTCGGCCGCCCTCCGGCCAACTCTCATCAGAGAGCAATATTCTGTTAACCCTAACGGAGCGTTAAAACGCTTCATGAAACGTAAACGTGGAGACAAGAAATGCCCGTCACGCTCCTGAGTTCGAAAGAGGCTTCATCGCTGCCGGTCTATGCGGTTGAGACGGATGGCCTCGACAGGTCCGGCGCGCCCGAAGCGGCAATCGCCTGGGCCAGATCGAACGGTTTCACAGGCGCTGCGGGCAAGGTTTTGTCGATCCCGGGTGAGAACGGCGCGCTGGCCGGCGCGTTCTTCGGCCTTGGCAAGCTTGACGCCGCAAACCCGCTTGCTGCCGGTGCGCTGGCGCGTCACCTGCCGGAAGGCGACTGGCATTTCGCGGGCAAGCCGGCCGAGCCCGAGCTCGCGGCACTTGGCCTGATGCTCGGCTCCTACACCTTCACGCGCTATGGCAAGAAGCCGCGCAACGCGCTTCGTTTCGCGCTGCCGGAAGGCGTGGATGCCGAGCGCGTCCAGCGTCTTGCCGACGGCAGCTTCCTCGCGCGCGATCTGATCAACACGCCGGCAGGCGACATGGACCCCGACGCGCTGGAAGCGGCAATGCGCACGCTGGCCGACCAGCACGGCGCGGCGATGACCGTTGTCGCCGGCGACGACCTCCTCAAGAAAAACCTGCCGATGATCCATGCGGTTGGCCGCGCTGCCGAAGCCGCGCCGCGCTTGCTCGACATGCGCTGGGGGCGGGACGATGCGCCGAAGGTCACGCTCGTTGGCAAGGGCGTGTGCTTTGATACGGGTGGTCTCGACCTCAAGCCCGCCGCCGGCATGCTGCTCATGAAGAAAGACATGGGCGGCGCGGCCAATGTTCTGGGGCTCGCCTCGATGATCATGGCGTCGAAACTCGACATCCGCCTGCGCGTGCTCATCCCGGCGGTGGAAAACGCCGTGGCGGGCAATGCCTTTCGCCCGGGTGATGTGCTGACGAGCCGCAAGGGCCTCACCATCGAAGTCGGCAACACCGATGCCGAGGGCCGGCTGGTGCTGGCCGATGCGCTGACGCTGGCCGATGAGGAAGAGCCGGAACTCCTGATCGACATGGCAACGCTGACGGGCGCCGCGCGCGTGGCGCTCGGGCCGGATGTGCCGCCGTTCTACACCGATGACGAGGCGCTGGCCGGTGCGCTGGCCGAAGCCTCTGAAGCGGTGTCTGATCCGCTCTGGCGCATGCCGCTGTGGAAGCCATACATGCCGCGTCTCGATTCCAAAATCGCAGACATGAACAATGTCTCGCTCGACGGTTTTGCGGGCTCGCCCATTGCCGGCCTGTTTTTGGGGCGCTTCGTGGAGAAGGCGAAGAGCTGGGCGCATTTCGACATTTACGGCTGGAACCCGTCCGACAAGCCCTATTCGGCCATCGGCGGCGAGGCGCAGGGCATTCGCGCCATCGAACGCGTTCTGGCGGGCCGCTACGGCAGGTAGATCAGGTTCAGCGGCGCGAGCGCATGGAGCGCTTGCCTCGGCGCGCCTTTCGCGGCAAGAATGAAACGGAACCGAAACGGTTTTGTTTCATCGCGAAAGCGCGCCGGCCCGGTGGCCGGCCCGGAAGCCGTCATGAAGGCAGGTCCTGATATGTCCGTCCAGCTGAGGCCAAGCCAGGCGCTGCGTCTGTGGCAGCAGGTCAGCCTCACCGAGGTGCAGGGCAAGGAGCCTGACCTCACCGAGCGCCAGCTTGCGATCCTGCTGACGATCTATCTGGACCCACCGCCGCACACCGTGCGGGGGCTGGCCGAAAAACTGGATGTCTCGAAACCGGTCATCACCCGCGCCCTCGATACGATGGGCGCACTGAAACTCGTTTCACGCCACCGCGACCCGAGCGACCGCCGCAATGTCCTGATCAAGCGCACCGTCGAAGGCGCGCTGTTCGTGGAGCGGTTCGGCGATGTGGTGGTGGCCAAAGCTGCGGAGCTCCCCCTATGACGACACTCGACCGCCGCCTTCACGCCCACCGGGCGGACCTTGCCGATGCCCGCCTTGAGGGCACGGTGGAAGCGGAGCGTTTCACCGCCGGCACGCCTGCGCGTGTCAGCGCGCCTGTCATCGACGTGCACAGCGCACCGCATGCCGATGCCGGCATCGACACCCAGTTCCTCTACGGAGACACGGTGCGTGTTTTCGAGCAGCGCGAAGGCTGGGCCTGGGTGCAGGCCGACCATGACGGCTATGTGGGCTATGTGGACGCCACGTCGCTTGCCACGGATGCGGCAGCGCCCACGCACCGCGTGACCGCGCAGCGCAGTTTCGTCTATCCCGAGCCGGAACTGAAAAAACCGGCTGTCGCCGCCCATAGCCTTGGCGCGGGAGTGAAAGTTGCCGGGATGGTCGAGAACCGCGGCACGCGCTATGCGGTCCTTTCCACGGGCGGGGCGATGTTCGCGGGCCATCTGCGGGCGATCGACGATCATCAGGACGATTACGTCTCGGTCGCGGAGAGCTTCCTGCACACGCCTTATCTCTGGGGCGGCACGAGCGGCTTCGGTATTGACTGTTCGGGGCTGGTGCAGACATCCATGCGCATGACCGGGCAGACGGTGCTGCGCGATACCGACATGCAGGCCGAGAGCATCGGCGTTCTGATCGAGCCCGGCGAGAATGGCCTTCGGCGCGGCGATCTCGTGTTCTGGAAAGGGCATGTCGCGATCATGCTGGATCACGAGATGATGCTGCACGCCAATGGCAACACCATGACCGTCGCGCGCGAACCGCTGCAAGACGCCATCGAGCGGATCGAGCGTCTTTATGGCCGGCCAACCCACTACCGCCGGCCGGGTGTATCGGCGGATTAGCAACTCCAGGAAAAGCCGAAGCACTCTGGCCTGATGACGGCTTCCTTCTCCCCGCGCGCGGGGAGAAGGAAGCCGTCAGGGGGATGAGGGGCTGATGCGGCGCATGAAAATCCGCCGTATTGTGGAATCGGAGACGTTGGCGCTCGCCCCTCATCCTCACCTTCTCCCCGCTTGCGGGGAGAAGTGGGCTTCGAAGTCGGCACCCGGATTTACGCAAAAGAACGAATTGAAGCGTTTCTGCTATTCAACGAAAAGCGGAAGCGCCTCAGTAACCGGCCTTTCGGTCGACGAGGTTTTCAAGCGGCTCGCCGCGTTCGAAAGCATCCATCTGACGCAGCATTGGCGGCGCGAGATGGGCCGGGTCGGATGTGGCCGCAGCATGCGGTGTTACAAAGACGCGCGGATGCTCCCAGAGAGGACTTTCTGATGCGAGGGGCTCGCTCTCGAAGACGTCGAGGCTTGCTTCCTTCAGCACACCGTCTTCCAGCGCGCGCAGAATGTCGGCTTCACGCTGGAGTTTGCCGCGACCGGCGTTGATAAGGCAGGGGCCGCCGAGCGGCCCATCCTGGCGCAGGCGTGACAGCAGCCCGTAATTCACGATGCCATCGGTCGCAGGCGTGAGCGGCAGAAGCACGACCAGAATGTCGGTGGCGTTCAGGAAAGGCGTGAGGCCATCCTCGCCATGATAGGAGGCGATGCCGTCGATCTCCTTGGGCGTGCGGCTCCAGCCATTCACCGAGAAGCCGAGCGCCAGAAGCGCCTCGGCGGCGCGCGTGCCAAGCTGGCCAAGCCCCATAATGCCGACCGAAACTTCGTTGGCGGGCGGTTGGCGCGGCTCGTGCCAGACCTTCTTCGTCTGCTGCGTGCGATAGAGCGCGCCCTGGCGGTGATGATCGAGCACCCGCCAGTTCACATATTCGCACATATACTGGGTGAGGTTTTCCGCCACCACGCGAACGATCGGCACATCCGGCACCTGATCGTCATTGAAAATGTGGTCCACGCCTGCGCCGATGGAGAAGATCACCTTCAGGTTCGGCAGTTTGGCGAGCACACCGGGCTGCTGTTTCCAGACCACCGCATAGTCGATGGACGGATCCTCCGCGCCGTCGGGTTCGAGAACGACGTCCCGCTCCTGCGAAAGAAGATCATACCAGCGCTGCGGATTGAAGCCGGTAACAGACAGTAAGACGCGACCGCGCTGCGGTGTGCTCATGGCGTGCCCCTTGGATTTATTCGCTGACCACGCCTCCGGGCGTGGCTTCGATGTTGAACGCGGCTGCGATCAGCGCGCGTGTGTAGTCGGTCTGCGGGGCATCGAAAATCTGCTCCGCCGGACCGGCCTCCACCACCTTGCCGGCGCGCATGACGATCACCTCATTGGCGAGCGCGCGCACCACTTTCAGGTCGTGACTGATAAAGAGATAGGCCAGATTATGCCGCTTCTGCAAATCGCGCAGGAGATCGACCACCTGCGCCTGAACGCTCATGTCGAGCGCGGAGGTGGGCTCGTCCAGCATCACGAAGCGCGGCTTCAGAACCATGGCGCGGGCGATGGCGATGCGCTGGCGCTGGCCGCCGGAGAATTCATGCGGATAACGGAAGCGGGATTCGGGATCGAGGTCCACTTCCTTCAAGACGTCGACGACCATCGCGTCACGCTCTTCCGCCGAAAGGCCGGGCTGGTGGATGCGCAGGCCTTCCTGAATGATTTCAGCGACAGACATGCGCGGGCTGAGCGAGCCATAGGGGTCCTGGAAGACCACCTGCAGCGCATGCCGGTGCGGGCGCATCTGGCGGAAGCTCAGCCTGTCGATTTCCTGTCCGTCGAAGCGGATTTCGCCCTTCGAGGCGATCATGCGGGCAAGCGCAAGACCGAGTGTCGTCTTGCCGGAACCGGACTCGCCCACCACGCCAAGCGTCTGGCCGGCGCGCACCGTGACGTCGACCCCGTCGACGCCCTTGATGTAATCGACCGTGCGGCGCATGAGCCCCTTTTTCACCGGGAACCAGACCTTGATGTCGTCGCCCTGCATCACCGTTTCCGCGTTCGGATCGGCCTTTGGCGGGCGGCCCTTGGGCTCGGCGGCGATGAGATGGCGCGTGTATTCGTGCTGCGGGTTGGTGAAGATCTGCTCCGTCGGCCCGCTTTCCACGATCTTGCCGTCGGTCATCACGCAGACGCGGTCGGCCACCTTTCGCACGATGCCGAGATCATGGGTGATGAACAGCATCGACATGGACTTCTTGCGCCGCAGGTCGGCCAGAAGCTCGAGGATCTGCGCCTGCACCGTCACGTCGAGCGCGGTGGTCGGTTCGTCGGCGATCAGGAGGTCGGGCTCGTTGGCGAGCGCCATGGCGATCATCACGCGCTGGCGCTGGCCGCCGGAAAGCTGATGCGGGAAGGAATCGAGCCGCTTTTCAGGATCGCGGATGCCGACCTGGGTGAGAAGCTCAAGCGTGCGGTCGCGCGCGGCCTTGTCGCCCATGCCACGATGGAGCTTCAGCGTCTCGCCGATCTGCCGCTCGATCGTGTGCAGCGGGTTGAGCGAGGTCATCGGCTCCTGAAAGATCATGGAGATCTCGTTGCCGCGCACCTTGCGCTGCGTCGCCTCGTCGGCGGCCAGAATGTCGACGCCATTGTAGAAAATCTGGCCGGAAGGGTGGCTGGCAGCCGGGTAGGGCAGGAGCCGCAGCACGGACAGCGCCGAGACCGATTTGCCCGAGCCGGATTCGCCCACCAGCGCAACGGTCTCGCCGCGCCCGATATCGAACGAGATATGGTCGACGGCAAGCGTCTCCTGCGCCCCTTGCGTGAAGGAAACGGAGAGGTCGCGGATCGAAAGAAGAGGCTGCTCGCTCATTTGAACGTCTTCCGCGGGTCGAAGGCGTCGCGCACCGCTTCGCCGATAAAGATCAGCAGCGACAGCATGATGGAGAGGCTCAGGAAGCCGGCAATGCCGAGCCACGGGGCGTTCAGATTGCGCTGGCCCTGACGCAGCAGCTCACCCAGCGAGGGGGAGCCCGGCGGCAGGCCGAAGCCGAGGAAGTCGAGCGAAGTCAAGGTTGTGATCGAACCGTTCAGGATGAAGGGCAGGAAGGTGAGCGTGGCGACCATGGCGTTCGGCAGAAGATGCCGGAAGATGATCGTGCGGTTGGAAACGCCGAGCGCGCGGGCCGCACTGACATATTCGAAATTGCGCGCGCGCAGGAACTCGGCGCGCACCACGCCGACGAAGGCCACCCAGGAAAACAGAAGCATGATGCCGAGCAGGATGAAGAATCCCGGCGGCAGCACGGCGGCGATGATCAGGATCAGGTAGAGAACCGGAATGGACGACCAGATCTCGATGAAGCGCTGGAACAGAAGGTCCGTCCAGCCGCCGAAATAACCCTGGATCGCACCGGCGCTGACGCCGATGAGCGCCGAGGCGGCGGTCAGGATGAGACCGAACAGAACCGAGATGCGGAAACCGTAGATCACCCGCGCAAGCACGTCGCGCGCCTGATCGTCGGTGCCGAGCCAGTTCCAGTTTCCGGGTGTGCAGGCGGGGTCATCCACGCCCAGCGGATACCGCTCGCAGCGCACTTCCTTCGTGTACATCCAGGAGGGTTTGGCCGGAGCCGCCTCGGGAATCTCGTTGTTCACCGTGCGATAGGAGTAGCGGATCGGCGGCCAGACCATCCAGCCATTCGCATCGATCTCCTCGGAGATGATCGGATCGCGATAGTCCGTCACGGCGAGGAAACCGCCGAACTTCTCCTCGGGATAATCGACCAGAACCGGGTAGAGCACCTCGCCCTTGTAATAGGCGAGGATCGGCTTGTCGTTGGCGAGAAATTCCGCAAACAGCGACAGCACGAAGAGGATCAGGAAGATCCACAGCGACCAGTAGCCACGCCGGTTGGCGCAGAAATTCTGCCAGCGGCGCTTGTTGATCGGCGAAAGCCAAGGCCGGGACTGCGGGCGGCGCGCTGTCGCCACCTCGCTTTGCACCTGCACGTCCGACATCACACATCCCTCCGCTCGAAGTCGATGCGCGGATCGATCAGCGTGTAGGTCACGTCGGAAATCAGGCTGATGAGAAGGCCCATGAGCGAGAAGATGTAGAGGTTGGCGAACACCACCGGGTAATCGCGGTCAATGACCGAGCGGAAACCGAGCAGGCCAAGCCCGTCCAGCGAGAAGATGCTCTCGATCAGAAGCGAGCCGGTGAAGAAGGCCGAGATGAACGCGCCCGGAAAACCGGCGATGATGATCAGCATGGCGTTGCGGAACACATGCCCGTAAAGCACCTGCCGTTCCGAAAGCCCCTTGGAGCGCGCGGTGGTCACGTATTGCTTCCGGATTTCGTCAAGGAACGAGTTCTTGGTGAGAAGCGTCGTCGTGGCGAAGGCCGACAGCACCATGGCCGTGAGTGGCAGGGCAAGGTGCCAGAAATAGTCGAGAATGCGCGCCGGCCAGGAAAGGCTTTCCCAATTGTCGGAGGTCAGGCCGCGCAGCGGGAACCAGTCGAAGAAGGAGCCACCGGCAAACAGCACCATCAGCAGGATGGCGAACAGAAAGCCGGGAATGGCGTAGGCGACAATCACCACGCCGCTGGTCCACACGTCGAAGGGCGAGCCGTCCTTCACCGCCTTGCGGATGCCGAGCGGAATGGAAATGCCGTAGGAGATCAGCGTGATCCATAGCCCCAGAGAGATGGAGACCGGCATCTTTTCAAGGATAAGGTCGATCACGGAGATGTCGCGGAAATAGCTCTCGCCGAAGTCGAAGCGGGCATAGTTCCAGATCATCAGGCCAAAGCGCTCGAGCGGCGGCTTGTCGAAGCCGAACTGCTTTTCGAGCGAGGCGATGAATTCCGGGTCGAGGCCCTGTGCGCCGCGATATTTCGAGGTCGCGCCGCTGCTTTCGACCGAACTGCCGTCAAAGCCCTGATTGCCGAAATCGCCGCCACCGCCGGAGATGCGCGCATCGGCGCCCCCGGCCTGACCGGTGATCTGCGCGATGACCTGTTCCACCGGGCCGCCCGGCGCGAACTGCACGACAATGAAGGAGATGGCCATGATGCCGAGCAGGGTCGGGATCATCAGCAACAGGCGACGGAGAATATACGCGCCCATCAGTCTGCTGCTTTCTTCGTGTTCAGGAGTGCTGGGAGTTTTGCCACGCCGTCCTTACGCCTTGCCAATCGCTTTCGCCTTTTCTTTATCGAACCACCACAGAGCCTCCGCAGGGAAGAAGTAGTCCGGCTTGTTGTCGCTGTAGCCGAACATGTCCCAGTGGGCCACACGGTGATTCGTCAGGTGCCAATTTGGAATCCAGTCGCGCCGCGCGCGCAAGACCCTGTCCAGCACCTTTAGCGTTACGGTCAGATCGTCACGGTTCTCGGCCTTGCCGGCGATCTCGATCAGTTCGTCGACCACCGGGTCGGTGATGCCGGCAAAGTTGTAGGAGCCTTCCAGACCCGCCGTTCGCGAATGGAAAAGCTGTTCCAGCCCTTCCTCGTCGGGGGTGGCGTCCATGCCGATCGCCGCGGAGATCATGTCGAAATCGAAGGCGCTCTGCCGGCTTTGATATTGCGATGCGTCGACAAGCCGCGTCGAAGCGTCAATGCCGATGGCGCGCAGATTCTCGCCGAAGCTCGCATCCTGCCGCAGAAAGATCTCGTCCCGCACCAGATATTCAAGCGTGAGACGGGTGCCTCTTTCGTTGTGGAGAACGCCATCGCGCGGCGTCCAGCCGGCCTCTGTCAAAAGCTGCCGGGCGCGCCGCAGATTGTTGCGGTCGCGGCCCGATCCGTCCGAAACGGGCTGCATCACCGCTTCGCCAAAGGCCGCCTCCGGCGCTTCGCCACGGAAGCGGGCAAGAAGCGCCTCTTCTTCCGGTGAAGGTGCGCCCTCGGCCATGAAGGGCGCTCGCTCGAAGAAGGAATGCGAACGCGTATAGGCGTCGTAGAAGAGGTTGCGGTTGGTCCATTCGAAGTCGAAACACAGGCTGATGGCCTCGCGCACCCGCACATCGCGAAACTGCTCACGCCGCTGGTTCAGCACCAGGCCATAAAGCTGCCCGCGCTTCTCGCCGGGAATCTCCGTCTTCAGAACGCGCCCTTCGCGCATGGCCGGAAAATCATAGCCCGTCGCCCAGATGCGGGAGGTGAATTCCTGTCGCCAGTTGACGTCGCCCTTCTTGAAGGCTTCGAAACCGGCATTGCGGTCGCGATAGAAATCGATGCGGACCGTGTCGAAATGGTTGAAACCCTTGAGCGGCCCCAGATCACGCGCCCAGTAGTCCTCCACCCGCTTGTATTCAACAAAACGCCCGGCGGAGAAATTCCCCACCCTGTAGGGCCCCGAGCCGAGCAGCGGCACGATGCGGGAACTGTCGAAGCCATTCTCCTCGACAAAGGCCTTTGAGAAAATGGGGAAGGTGGCGACGGTCAGGATGTTGCGGCGCGACTGCTGGCCGGAAAACCGCAGGTGCACGCTGTGCGGCCCATCCGCCCGCGCTTCGGTCAACTCGGCGAGCGGCAGCAGAAGCTGGGGGTGCCCCTTCTCCTTGAGCAGCGTGTAGGTGAACGCGACGTCCTCGGCGGTGATCGGCGAACCGTCATGAAAGCGCGCTTCCGGCCGCAGCGCAAAGGTGAAGCCATTCCGGTCTTCGGAAAGCGTCACGCTTTCGGCGAGAAAGCCGTAGATCGCGTCCGGCTCGTCATAGGCGCGCGTCATCAGCGAGGCGAAGCACATCTCCATGCGCGGCGGGGCGTCGCCCGTGCGCACGAAAGCGTTCAGCGTGTTGAAGGTCAAAACGTTCTGATTGTAGTACCAGTAGCCGGGCTGGAAATTGAACGTTCCGCCCTTCGGGGCATCCGGACTGGCGTAGTCGAAATGGCTGAAGCCGGGGGCGTATTTGAGGTCGCCAAAGGCCGACAGGCCATGAAGCGGCTTGCCGGTCTCGACGCTGGCAAATACGTCGTGCGGCAGAAGGGGGGCAGCCACCGCTGCCCCGGCAAGGGCCAGAAAAGTGCGGCGCGATGCGCCGCACTGTCGGGCCGCAGGGCGGCTCAATTCTGGCTCCGATACTTGGCGGCCAGCGCCTCTTCAAGCTTGGGATCGATCCACCAGGATTCCAGATCCACACCGGTATATTCCGGCTGTTTCTCCGGAATGCCGAACTTGTTCCAGTAGGCGATGCGAATATAGGGCGCATGCCACTGCGGCACCCAGTAGTAGTTCCACAGGAGCACGCGGTCGAGCGCGCGGCTGGCCGCAACCAGCTCCTCGCGGTCCTGCGCGTAGATGATCTTCTCGACCAGCGCATCAACGGTCGGATCCTTCACACCCGCCAGATTACGCGAACCGGGAATGTCGGCGGCCTTGGCGCCCCAGTATTCGCGCTGTTCATTGCCCGGCGAAAGCGAGTTGACGAAAATGCTCGCCACGGCGTCGAAGTCGAAATTGCGGATGCGGTTCACATATTGCGAGGGATCGATGATGCGCAGCGACACGTCGATGCCGATCTTGCGCAACGCGGCCATGTAGGGACCGGTGGTGATCTCGTCGGTGGGGCTGTTGCCGAGGAACTCGATGGTGAACTGCTGGCCGGTGCCATTGTTCGTCATCTTGCCGCCCTTGATGCTCCAGCCAGCCTCGGAGAAGAGTTTGATGGCTTCACGCAGATAGGTGCGCTCGGCCTGCGGATTGTCGTAGACCGGGAGCCTGAATTCCTCGGTGAAGAGTTCTGCCGGCAGCTTGTCCTTGAACTCTTCGAGGATTTCCAGTTCGCGCCCTTCCGGCAGGCCGGTCGCCGCCAGTTCCGAACCTTCGAAATAGCTGTCGGTGCGGGTGTAGCTGTCGAAGAACAGCGTGCGGTTCATGTCTTCGAAGTTGAAGGCGAGCGTCAGCGCCTCGCGAATGCGCCGATCCTGGAATTTCGGACGCCGGGTGTTGAGCACGAAGCCCTGCATCGGTTCCGCACCGCCCGTCGGGAATTCGCGCTTGATGACATCGCCATCCTTGAAGGCCGGGAAATTGTATTCGGTCGCCCACCGCCGGGAGCGGTTTTCTATGCGGATGTCCTGCAGCCCGCCCTTGGTGAAGGCCAGCCAGGCGGCGTTCTCGTCCTGAATATAGGTGTATCGGCGGCGATCCATATTGTAGCGCCCGACATTCACCGGCAGGTCGGCGGCCCAGTAATCTTCCACGCGTTTCCAGACGACTTCCGAGCCCGGTTTGAAGCTCTCGATCTGGTATGGCCCGCTGCCCAGCGGCTTTTCCAGGGTCGGCTGGGTGAAATTGCGCTTCTTGCCGTCGGCGTCCGTGCCTTCCCACCAGTGCTTGGGCAGAACCGGCAGGTCGCCCATGATGTGCGGCAGCTCCTTGTTGCCCTTCTGGTCGAAGCGGAACTCCACCTCGCGCTCGGAAAGGGCCACGGCCTCCACCACGCTGGAGAAATAGCGGGTGTGCTGCGGGCTGTGCTTTTTGAGCATGTTCAGCGTCCAGACCACATCTTCTGCGGTGATCGGCTCGCCGTCATGCCAGCGCGCGCGCGGATCGATGCGGTAGGTTGCGGATGAATTGTCTTCGGGATGCTTGAACGCCTCGGCGATCAGCGGATAGCTGGTGCTCGGCTCGGTCAGCGACTGCTGCATGAGCGTGTCCCAGAGCAGCCCGCCGAAATAGTTCAGTCCGGCAGCCTGCGTGCCGCGCACGATGAACGGGTTGAAACTGTCAAACGTGCCCAGCGCCACGGAATTGAGCGTGCCGCCCTTGGGGGCGTCCGGGTTCACATAGTCGTATCGCTCAAAGTCACCTGTCTGGCCTTCGGGCTCGATCAGGGACGAACTGGTGAGCCATTCGTCTTCGGCGCTTGCGGGTGTGCCGGCGAACAAGAGTGCCACGGCCATGCAGGCCGCCCTTGTTGCTGTTGCACCGATTACCCGCATGGCATTCTCCTCATAATTGTTTTTCGTTCCCAGCCGAAAGGTAGACCATCGCCCGCACATGGCAAGGGCCATGTGGTTTTCCGGAAACTATATGTTCGGACAACAAAAAAGCCGGTCGAAACCGGCTTTTTCAAGTTCCACGAAATTAAATTTTCGTTAGTTGGCGGTTGCTTCGCCTTCGGTCTCGTCGGCCGAAGCTTCTTCGCCCGTGGCCGGGTCGTCGCTGACGCCTGCGGGAAGCGAAGCATCTTCGTCTTCCACGGTCAGGTCCGTGCGCTCATCCGGCGAAAGCGGCTCTTCGAAAGAAGCCTCGTCCTCGGCCTCCGGATCGGGCAGGGCAACCGGGGTCGCAGCGTTCTCACGCAGATAGGCGATCAGGTTGGCGCGGTCCTCGATCTTCTTCAGACCGGCGAAAGCCATCGCCGTGCCGGAGACGAAACCCTTCGGGTTGGTCAGGAAGTGGTCAAGATTCTCGTAGGTCCAGGTCACGGTGCCGCCCTGAGAGAATTCTTCCATGGCCGCCGAGTAGCCAAAGCCTTCGTGGCTGGCGATCGGGCGGTCAACGATTTCCCAGAGGTTCGGGCCGACCTTGTTGGCGCCACCGTCATCAACGGTGTGACAGGCCTGGCAGCGCTTGAAGATGTTCTCGCCCTTGGCGACATCGGCAGAGGCGAGCAGCGGCGCGATGGATTCCGGTTCGGCCGGTTCTGCAGGCGCGCCCGATCCGTCGTCCTCAGCAACCTCGATCGCGTAGCCCGGTGTGGCAGGCGGCGGCGAAGCGAAGATCGCATCCGAGAGAAGGCTGACCGAGAAGACCACGAAAACGGCGGCAAGCAGCGCGCCGAGGATTTTGTTGAGTTCGAAAGAGTTCATACGCCCTGAGGCTCCCTATTCCGGACGCTCGCGGCGGCGTGAAGATCCAAACTTCCGCGCCGGTGTCCCCCGCGTTCGACCGATGCCGGTAAAATCGCGCGGAAACTAGGGCTTTTGCTCCGCGCATGCAACACATATAAGGCACTTCCCTGTGAGACTTTTTGCCACTTTATCATTTCAAAAGAGTTCGCGCCCCAATGTCCAGCCTCATCATAATCCCCGCGCGCATGGCGTCTACCCGTCTTCCGGGCAAGCCTCTGGCCGATATTGCGGGGCGTCCGATGATCGTGCACGTGGCCGAACGGGCGCGTGAAAGCGGCATTGGCCGGGTGGCGGTCGCCACCGACACGCAGGAAGTGGCCGATGCGGTGGAGAAGGCCGGTTTCGATGCGGTGATGACCCGTTCCGACCATGAATCCGGCTCTGACCGCATTTTTGAGGCGCTGGGCAAGCTCGATCCGCAGGGCGTGTGCGAACGCGTCATCAACCTGCAGGGCGATCTGCCGACCATCGCGCCGGAAGATATCCGCGCTGTTGCCGGTCCGCTGGATGATCCCGGGATCGACATCGCGACGCTTGGCGTCGAGATCACCGATGAGGCGGAAAAGACCAATCCGAATGTTGTGAAGATCGTTGGCGCGCCGCTCCCGGCAGACGCCAGCCGGCTTCGCGCACTCTATTTTACGCGCGCCACCGCGCCATGGGGCGAAGGGCCGCTCTACCATCATGTGGGCATTTATGCGTATCGTCGCGCCGCACTCGAGCGCTTCGTTTCGCTTCCGCCTTCGGTGCTGGAGCGGCGCGAACGCCTTGAGCAGTTGCGCGCACTCGAGGCCGGCATGCGCATCGATGCGCAGATCGTGGCCTCGGTGCCGCTGGGCGTGGACACGCCCGAAGACCTGGAAAAAGCCAAGACCAGACTTTTAGCAGAAACGGACATGTGAAGATGGCAGCCAAGACCAACAAGATCGCCTTCCAGGGCGAACCCGGTGCAAATTCAGACACGGCCTGCCGCAACATGTTTCCGGACATGGAGCCGCTGCCCTGTCCCACATTCGAGGACTGCTTCAACGCGGTCGAAACGGGCGCTGCCGATCTGGCGATGATCCCGATCGAGAACACGATTGCCGGCCGCGTTGCCGATATTCACCACCTCCTGCCGCGCTCCAAGCTGCACATTGTCGGCGAATATTTCCTGCCGATCCATTTTCAGCTCATGGTTCTTCCGGGCGTGAAAACGGAGGAGATCAAGACGGTCTACAGCCACATCCACGCGCTGGGGCAGTGCCGCGAGATCATCCGCCAGAAGCGCTGGAAGGGCATGGTCGCCGGCGATACGGCGGGCGCCGCGCGTCTTGTGGCCGAGATGGGCGAGCGTTCCAACGCTGCGCTCGCGCCGCTCCTGGCGGCCGATCTCTACGGTCTCGACATCGCCATGGAGAATGTCGAGGACACGGACAACAACGTCACCCGTTTCGTCGTGCTCTCCAAGGAGCAAAAATGGGCCGCGCGTTCCTCGCCTGACCAGACCATGGTCACCACGTTCGTGTTCCGTGTGCGCAACGTGCCGGCGGCGCTCTACAAGGCCATGGGTGGTTTCGCCACCAACGGCGTCAACATGACCAAGCTGGAGAGCTATCAGCTCGGCGGCAAGTTCTTCTCGACGCTGTTCTACGCAGACGTTCAGGGCCATCCGGACGACCGCAATGTGGCGCTGGCGCTGGAAGAGCTTGGCTTCTTCTCACGCGAAGTGCGCATTCTGGGCGTCTATGAAGGGCACCCGTTCCGCGCCATGCAGAGCGAAGACGAGGACTAGCAATTCCAGGAAAAGCGGAAGCGCTCTAGCTCTCCGTCGCGAGCGCCCAGTCGCGGATGAGCGTGTTGGCGATGGCGCCTTTCGGGGGCACACGGTAGCCCCCGGGATGCGCGCCTTCGAGCATCTGGCGCACTTCGGCGCGCGAAAACCAGCGGCATTCCTCCAGCTCGTTCTCGTCCATGGCGATCTCCTCGCTCATGGCTTCGCCGTAGCAGCCGATCATCAGCGAATAGGGAAACGGCCAGGGCTGGCTGGCGTGATAGGCGACCGTGCCGACTTCGATGTTTGATTCCTCGCGTGTTTCGCGGCGCACGGCGGCTTCGATGGTCTCGCCCGGCTCCACGAAGCCGGCAAGGCACGACACGACCCCCGGAGCGAAGTGGGGGCTGCGCCCCATGACGCAGCGCTCGCCGCGGACCGCCAGCATGATCACCACCGGGTCGGTGCGCGGAAAGTGGTCGCGTCCGCAGGCCGGGCAGTGCCGCTTGTAGCCGCCGTCGCGCATTTCGCTCTCGCTGCCGCAGCGCCCGCAAAAACGGTGATTGGCGTGCCACGCCAAAAGCGATGCGCCCTGCGCCATCGCGCCGAGCGCATCGGCGTCCAGCAGTCCCTGCATGTAGATCGAGCGATAGTCGATGGCCTTGAGGTGGTCGGGCAATGTCTCGGGGTCCGCCGTCGCTGGCACGGCCAGAACCGGCACGCTTTCCTGATGGCCCAGAAGCACCGCGCGCTCCAGATCGGGTGCACAGGCCGCCCGATCCGCCGGCGATAGATACGGGTCGAATGCGTCTTCCCCGGCGACCCGCAGGAAAAGCCGTCCCTCGCCAAAAAGCATCACGCGCGCCCGTTCGTCCCTGAGCGCCTTCAGCGCATCATCGTCGGTGCGCGCCTCGGATTGCCGGTCGATGCTGTTTCCGGAAAAGGCGACGCGTTGGCTGGCTTCGTCGCGCCGTTCGTCGAAAAATGGGAAGGTCATGGAAGAGGGAAGTCCGTTTTCAGGAAAAGGTCAGAGTTTGCCGCGAATCGTTTCGGCGAGCTGATGCAGGTCTTCGCGGCGATAGGGCTCACGCACACCATGGCCCCAGATGGGGCCGGGCCAGCCGGGGTCGCCTTCATTGCGCGCAACCACATGGATGTGCAGTTGCCGGACGACATTGCCGAGGGCGGCGGTGTTGATCTTGGTGCAGCCCGTCATGTCCTTGAGCGCCTGGGCGACGAGATTGGTCTCGAAGCTCACCATGGCCTGATCGAGCGGGGTCAGCTCGTGAATCTCTTCCGCGCCGGGGCGCTGCGGAATCAGCATGAGCCAGGGCCAGCGACGGTCGTCGCAAAGGCGCAGCTCGCAAAGGCCGAGCCATGTAACGTGAAGGCTTTCAGCCTCCAGCCGTGGATTGAGCTCGAAACCCTGCTTGGCGTCCGGCAGCATCGCTTTTCCTCATGATGACAATCAAGGCTAGATTATTTTGTGGCCGGGCGAAATCACCTCATACCGCATAATTGCGCATATCAGGCGCCATTCTGCGGTTCGCCATTTCGGTTAACCCGTAGGCCGGCCCGGATGCGGGCGCGGCGGTTGCAGGCAATCGGCCGGTCATCGACAGGAAAGCGAAACTCCTCCCTTGCATTTGGCTTCACAATTTCCGATATGGGGGCCGGGAGGTTGGTGGTGGACGAGCCACTCGCCAACCGGGTCAGGTCCGGAAGGAAGCAGCCCTAACGAGCCAGGCACGGGTCGCCGTGCCAGCCTCCCACCTTCTTCTTGCTTTTCTAAGCCGCATTCACCGGAATCCAGCCTTGCCGTCCAGATTGTCCATTGACGCACAACCTCGTCCAAGGGGACACTGGAAGCGTCAGGGCAAAACACGGAGCGCGACAGGGCAATGACCGACGCCGGCACGAACGCAAGCGACAAGGCCGGCAGCGCCTACAGGGTTCTGGCCCGCAAGTACCGTCCAAGCGATTTCACGGGACTGATCGGCCAGGAGCCGATGGTCCGCACGCTCACCAATGCATTTGGCGCGGGGCGCATCGCGCAGGCGTGGATGCTGACCGGCGTGCGCGGTGTGGGCAAGACCACGACGGCGCGCATTCTGGCGCGTGCGCTCAACTACAAGACAGACACCATCGATGCGCCAACGGTCGATCTGACCGTTGAGGGCGAGCATTGCCGCGCCATTCTCGAAGGCCGCCACGTCGACGTGGTGGAGATGGACGCGGCCTCGCACACCGGCATCGACGATATTCGCGACATCATCGATCAGGTGCGCTACGCGCCGGTCTCCGCGCGCTACAAGGTCTTCATCATCGATGAGGTCCACATGCTCTCCAATCAGGCCTTCAACGGCCTGTTGAAGACGCTTGAGGAGCCGCCGCCGCATGTGAAGTTCATCTTCGCGACGACGGAAATCCGCAAGGTTCCGATCACCATCCTGTCGCGCTGCCAGCGCTTTGATCTGCGCCGCATCGATGCAGCCATGATCAAGGCAGACCTCGCCCGCATCGGCGGGCTGGAGGGCGTGGAGGCGGAAGACGAGGCGCTGGCGATGATCGCGCGCGCGTCCGAAGGCTCGATGCGTGACGCCCAGTCGATCTTCGATCAGGCGATTGCCCATTCCTCCGGCCAGGTCACGGCGGAAACCGTGCGTGACATGCTGGGACTGGCGGATCGCAGCCGCATCATCGGCCTGTTCGAAAACCTGATGAAGGGCGATGTCGCCGCCGCGCTGGCCGAGTTCCGCGCGCAATACGATGTCGGCGCAGACCCGGCGACCGTGCTGAACGATCTCGCCGAATTCAATCATCTGGTCACGCGGCTGCGCTTCGTGCCCGAGGCGGCTGAAGACGCCTCGTTGTCGGAAGACGAGCGCGCCCGCGGCCTCGAATTTTCCAAAACGCTTTCCGTGCGTGTTCTCTCGCGCGCCTGGCAGATGCTGCTCAAGGGCATTCAGGAAGTGCAGTCTTCCGGCCGGCCAGTGGCCGCCGGCGAGATGGTGCTGATCCGCATCGCCCACGCAGCCAATCTGCCGACGCTCGATGAAGCGATGAAGCGGCTCGACGACATGCCTGCCGGCAATGGTCAGGGCCAGCCCTCCGGCCATGGCGCGCCTGCGCCTTCGGGCAATGGTGCTGGTGGGGGCGCTGGTGGGGGCGCTGGCGGCGGCGGCGCGATGGGTTCGGCGGTCGCCACGCAGCATGTTTCCGTGTCTGGCGGTGGCGGCGGCCAGACCATGCGTCTCGTCCAGTCCGCGCCCGAAAGCGCGCCTGCGCCCATGCAGCAGCAGGCCGTGCATGAAGAGGCCGAGGCGGACGCCGTGCCGCTGCGCTCGCTTGAAGACATCGCAAAGCTTGCCGATGCCAATCGCGACATGGCGTTCAAGGTTCGCTTCAAGAGCTATGTGCGCCTCGTCTCGATCGAGCCCGGCCGGCTTGAGGTCAATCTCGCCGCCGATGCGCCCAAAACGCTGATGGGCGACCTGACCAACCGGCTCAAGGAGTGGACCGGACGGCGCTGGATCGTCATGCTTTCCAGCGAGGCCGGCGGCCCCACGCTTTCCGAGGTGGAAGAGGGGCGGCGCGAAAGCGCCATGGCCGACGCGAAGGCGGACCCCGCCGTCGCAGCCATACTGGACAAGTTTCCCGGCTCTAAGATCATCGATATCCGCATCCCCGACGCGACCGACCCGGATGCGATCGACGATGCATCCGGTCCCGTCGAGGCGGTCGATCTGGATGATGATGACGACGACGATTTCTGAATGAATTGGAGACCAAAATGCGCGATCTGATGGGCCTTATGGGCAAGGCCAAGGAGATGCAGGCCAAGTTTCAGGCCATGCAGGAAGAAATGGCCCAGATGGAAGTCCAGGGCCAGGCTGCCGGCGGCTCCGTCACGGTAACGCTCAGCGGCAAGTCCGAGATGAAGGCGCTCAAGATCGACCCGTCGCTCTTCAAGGAAGACGATGTGGAGATCCTCGAGGACCTGATTCTGGCGGCGCACAACGATGCGAAGACCAAGCTCGAAGCCACCATGCAGGAAAAGACCCAGGAAATGACGGCTGGCCTGCCCATTCCTCCGGGCATGAAGCTGCCTTTCTAGCGCATAGGCCCGAAAATCGGGATCGATTTTCGGAAAGCACGATGCGTGGATTCAATAGGTTGGAGCGTCCTTTGTGCGTCCGAATGGATGCACGGCGCTTCAGGACAGGAGAACGGGCGTTGATCCGCAATCGGATCAGCCCCTCAATGGTATCCTTGCATGTCAAAATCCATCGCCGGGCCTGAAATCGAGCGTCTTATCCAGCTTCTGGCGCGTGTGCCGGGGCTCGGGCCGCGCTCGGCCCGGCGTGCGGCACTGCATCTGATCAAGAAAAAGGATCAGCTCTTCGCGCCGCTCACTGCCGCCATGTCGGATGCGCTGGACAAGGTCCGGATCTGTTCCACCTGCGGCAATGTCGATACGCACGATCCCTGCACCATCTGCACCGATCCGCGCCGCGATGGCAGCACCATCATCGTTGTCGAGGATGTGTCGGATCTCTGGGCGCTTGAGCGCGCCGGCGCGATGAGCGCACGCTATCACGTGCTTGGCGGCACGCTGTCGCCGCTCGATGGCGTCGGGCCGGGCGATCTCAATATTGCGGGGCTCGTCAGCCGGGTTTGCGAAGGCGGGGTGTCCGAGCTCATTCTTGCCGTCAATGCGACGGTCGAGGGGCAGACCACCGCCCATTACATCACCGATCAGGTGGCCGGGATGGAAATCAAGGTCACGCGCCTTGCGCACGGCGTGCCGGTGGGTGGCGAACTCGACTATCTGGACGAGGGAACGCTGTCGGCGGCGCTTAAATCGCGTACCAGTTTCTAGGAAAAGCGGAAGCGCTCTGGCCGGATGACGGCTTCCTTCTCTCTGCGTGCGGGGAGAAGGGGGCCTCGAAGTCGGCGTCCGGAATTGCACAAGACCAATGAATGAGAGCGTTTGCACGATTCAACGAGAAGTGGACGCGATCTAGCCAGTGCGGCGGTTGTGCCGCTACCATGCTATCAGACGATCAAACGCCCATTGCGGCGACGGGAGAGACGCCTTGATGTTCCAGCGCATGATCCGCCTTCTTGTCATTCTGAGCGTTTCGCTTGCGGCGGGCGCGGCTGCGGCGCAGTCCGTCGAGACGCAGTTCCGCAACTGGCTCGCCAGCGATCTGTGGCCGGAGGCGCAGCGCCGGGGCATTTCGGCCAACACTTTCAACGCTGCCTTCGCCAATGTGTCACCCAATCTGAAACTGCCGGACCTCGTTCTGCCGGGCGAGAGCAAACCGCGCAGCGACAGGCAGCATCAGGCGGAGTTCCGTGCGCCATCGGCTTATTTCAAGCATATCGGGGGCGTCGTCTCCGGCGGTCGCGCGCGGGCTGGAAAGCTCAATGGCGTGCTGTCGGCCATCGAAAAGCGCTATGGCGTTCCGCGCGGCGTCGTGCTCGCCGTCTGGGGGCGGGAATCCGGTTTTGGCGGGGCAAAAATTCCCTATGACGCGTTCGAGGTTCTCGGCACCAAGGCCTTTCTCGCCACCCGCAAGGCGATGTTCCGTGAAGAGGTTCTGGCAGCGCTCGAAATGGTGGAGCGTCGCGGCGTCTCGCCCCGCGCCATGCGCTCATCGTGGGCCGGCGCCATGGGGCAGCCGCAGTTCATGCCCACCTCCTACCTGAAATATGCCGTCGATGGCGATGGCAATGGCAGCGCCGACATCTGGAATTCGCAGGCCGACACGCTTGCCTCCATCGCCAATTACCTGGCGCAGCATGGCTGGGTGCGCGGGCGCGACTGGGGCTTTGAAGTGACCGTTCCGCAGGGCGTTTCCTGCGCGCTCGAGGGCCCGGATCGCGGCAAGAGCATTGCAGACTGGCAAGCGCTCGGCATCCGCCGGGTTGGTGGCAAGGCGTTTCCCGAGCATGAGCTGCGCGGCGAGGGCTATCTGATGATGCCTGCCGGCCGCTTTGGTCCGGCCTTCATCGTCACGCCCAATTTCTACCGCCTCAAGGACTACAACGAGAGCGACCTCTACGCGCTTTTCGTGGGCCATGCGGGCGACCGCATCATGTATGGCAACAATGAATTCGCCACCTCGTGGGGCCGTGTCGGCGGCTTCAATCGCAGCGATGTGGCGGGCATGCAGCGCGGGCTTGAAAGGCTTGGCTACGATGTCGGCGGGGCCGATGGTTTGGTCGGCTTCAAGACGCGCCGCTCCATCGGCGCGTGGCAGCAGAAAAACGGGGTCTCTCCGACCTGTTTCCCGGAAAGCCAGACCGTGCGCCGCCTGCAATAGCAGTAAAACCGTCTTCGGCTGCGGGCCGGAAGCATAGCACCTCTCGATACACTGGTGACTTCTTCAAAATCGTCTAATCTGCGCATGGGGTTGCGCCGGGAGCCGGCGTCAATATTTGAAAGAGAGAGGGTCTCGCGGTGTCTGTTGCAAAAATTCTGTCCCGTGTCGGCGCGCTTGCGGGCGCAGCCGTCATTCTGGCGAGCTGTACGGTGGTTGTTGAAGAGGGGCCGAACCGTCCGCGTCCACCGCGTCCGGATCGCCCGCAGGTCTGCACGATGGAATTCCAGCCGGTCTGTGCGCGGCGGGGTGATCGTCAGCGCACCTTTGCCAATGCCTGCACGGCGCGCGCCGCCGGCTATCGCATCGTTCGGCCGGGCGAATGCCGGGCACAGTCCAACCGGCCCGAGCGTCCGCAGATCTGCACCCGCGAATACCGCCCGGTATGCGCACGCAAGAACGGCCAGCGTCGCACCTTCGGCAATGCCTGCTCGGCACAGGCCGCCGGCTACCGGATCGTTCGCCCCGGCCAGTGCTGATCTGACGGGAAGTTCAGCTGCGCCGCCTTTCCAGAGGGGCTGCCGGCACTCAAAACAGCACTGAAAATGCAGGCGCGGGTGAGGCGGGCAGCTTCACCCGCGTTTTCTTTTGTGCGGGCCTTGGACCGCACTCGGTGCTTCCGGCATTTCCGCTCAGGTTTCATGCGCAAATGGCAGGCTGGCATAACGAAGCATCGCATGACTGGCCTGCCCCGCCTGGGTTAGGCTCCGGGCCAACCAAACTGAGATAAGCGGGGGTATTCCACCAATGGCGCTAACCGAAACGGGCAGCATGCATTTCAAAAACTACATTGCCGGCGAATGGATTGACGGCGACAGCCAGGTCGAGAACATCAATCCGTCGGACACGCGCGATGTGGTGGGCCTGGCGGCGCGCTCCGGCGCTGCGGATCTCGACCGCGCCATCGATGCCGCACATGATGCCGCGCCAGGCTGGGGGCGTTCCACGCCGCAGCAGCGCTTCGACATTCTCGACGCTGTCGGCAATGAGATCATCGCCCGCAAGGACGAGCTCGGCCACCTGCTTTCGCGTGAGGAAGGCAAGATCCTGCCGGAAGGCATTGGCGAGGTTGTGCGCGCCGGTCAGGTGTTCAAGTTCTTTGCCGGCGAAGCCCTTCGACTGCCGGGTGAACGCCTCGATTCCATCCGTCCGGGCGTTGAGGTGGACATGCGCCGCGAGCCGATGGGCGTGATCGGTCTCATCACCCCGTGGAACTTCCCCATCGCCATTCCCGCCTGGAAGATCGCGCCCGCGCTTGCCTATGGCAACACGATCGTGCTCAAGCCGGCCGAGCTGGTGCCGGGCTCGGCATGGGCGCTGGCGGAGATCCTGTCCCGCGCCGGTCTGCCGGAAGGCGTGTTCAACATGGTTGCCGGTCGCGGTTCCGAGCTTGGTCCGCGCATGATCGAGAACCCGAAGGTTCGCGCCATCTCCTTCACCGGCTCCGTGCCCACCGGCCGTGGCATCGCCGCTGCCTGCGGACAGCATCTCAAGAAGGTGCAGCTTGAAATGGGCGGCAAGAACCCGCTGGTGGTTCTCGACGATGCCGATCTGGATGTGGCGGTCGCGGCCGCGCTCAACGGCGCATTCTTCTCCACCGGCCAGCGCTGCACCGCTTCCAGCCGTCTTGTCGTGGCCGATGGCATTCACGACCGGTTCGTCTCCGCGCTCACCGACAAGCTCAAGGCGCTTGTGGTTGGTGATGCGCTCGACCCCAGGACCCAGATGGGGCCGGTGGTCGATGAGAAGCAGCTTGAGCAGGATCTCTCCTATGTGGAGATCGCCGGCCAGGAAGGCGGCAGGCTTGCCTTTGGCGGCGAGCGCCTGACGCTCGACAAGCCCGGCTTCTACATGGCGCCGGCGCTCTTCACCGAAACCCGCAACGATATGCGCATCAACCGTGAAGAGGTCTTCGGCCCGGTCGCCAGCGTCGTCCGCGTGAAGGATTACGAGGAAGCGCTGCACGTCGCCAATGACACCAGCTTCGGCCTTTCCTCGGGCATCTGCACGACCTCGCTGAAATATGCGAGCGACTTCAAGCAAAAGTCCCAGGCCGGCATGGTCATGGTCAATCTGCCGACCGCCGGCGTCGACTATAATGCGCCGTTCGGCGGCACCAAGGGCTCGAGCTTCGGCTCGCGTGAGCAGGGGCGTTACGCCGTCGAGTTCTACACCACGGTGAAGACCGCCTACACGCAGCCCTGATCGTCAGGACGCTGACAGAATACCGATGTCGCCATCTTTGGTGGCGGCATCCCCGGCGCGGCGTCCGTATCGCTTTATCCATCATGCTGTCACGTCCCTAAGACGCCGGATTCCCGGTGTTTCGGGCGATATTTACAATTTTAGGAAAAGTTTACCCTGTTGCCTGAATGTGGCTGAAGCGCCTCATTTCTCGGAACAAATCCACAACTCGGGATTTTATCTCACGAGTGCGATTTGCAACATCGAGCAAGGACAATGACGCAACAGGACAAACGACAGGAGCGCCGGAGCGACGCATATCGCGCTGACACTGCGCGCAGTGTCAGACAGCGTCTTGGGCAGCCCGAAAACACGCGGTTTCTGAACAAATTGCCGCATTTCTCGCTGGATTCGGAAATTCCGGACGAATTTCAGGATCTTTTGGGAAAGCTGGACGAAGCCGAAAGCCGCGCAGGCTGAACTGCCGGCCCGGGCATCGGGACGAAGCGTGTAATCCGATTATTCCGATGCGCCATCAATGGCTTGGACCGATTGCAATGCATCCGGGTGGGCGCAGGGCAATCCCATAATCCAAAAAACAAAACAGGGACGGGGCCAAAGCCGCACCGTCCCTGTCTCGTAAATTCACAAAAACCAGGCTTGCCTGGCATCAGCCCCTAGGCTGCGCGGCGCTTCTTCGGCAGAAGGCCTTCGCGCTGAGCCTGCTTGCGGGCCAGCTTGCGAGCGCGGCGGACAGCTTCGGCACGCTGGCGTGCGCGCTTTTCCGACGGCTTTTCATAAGAACGACGGGCTTTCATTTCCCGGAAAACACCCTCGCGCTGGAGCTTTTTCTTGAGCACTTTGAGGGCCTGATCGACATTGTTGTCGCGAACGATAACCTGCAATGGACTTCCTTCTTCAGTTGGCGTTTCAGTGATTGAGCCTGGCCAGGGCGCTCGAAAGCGCGAAGGGCAACTCACGTTCAATCTTATTCCACATCGGTGCGGGAGCCTGGCATCAGCCGGCGCAGAGATGCAAAAGCGCCCGTCAAAGGGGCGACTCAAGATGGGGCGCACCATAACAGAAGTTCTGCCGAATGCACCCCTGAGGTCTTAATATAGGGATAATCCCCTGAAAAGCGAGCCAAAATCCCGCAAAACAGCGCGATAACCGTGATTTGCAGCCCTGATTCCGGGTGATTCAGGCCGAAACCCGCCGCCATGCATAGGAGCCGGGTGCTGCGGCCGCTTTCGCCGCCGGCTGGTAGTAAAGCGGAATGCCCGCTTCCCGGCCGGACTGGAGCTGCTCCAGCGTGCGCGGATTGGCGATTTCGAGGCTGGAGAAGCCGACCCGAAGCATATGCGCGACCTGATCAATCAACACATCGCCCGTGGCGCGGATTTCACCGCGATAGCCATGGCGCGTGCGCAGGAGTTCGGCCTTGGAATAGCTGCGCCCGTCATTGAAGGCGGGAAAGGCGAGCGCTACCAGCGGCAGACGCGCAAGATGCGGCAGGAGCGTATCCAGCGCATCGCCTGGCTGAAGCTCCACGCCAATGCGGTCGGCCGCCTTTGTGCGTGTCTCGTCGTCAAGATCGAGAAAGGCTGCAAGCGGCAGGATCACATGCGCGCTGGCATCAAGAGCCGAACCGTCTTCGGCCTTCTGCCAGCGGTCGTCCTGAAAGCCGTCTGCGGTCCAGAGGCGAATATCGGTCGTGTTCATGAAAAACTCCTATCCCGATGCCGTCGAGAGCGTGTCTTCGAGGCCGGGCAGATGGATGCCGCATTCGGTCTTGGCCTGACCGGCCCAGCGGCCTGAACGCGGGTCTTCGCCGGGCTTTACGGGGCTCGTGCAGGGAAAACAGCCGATCGACAGATAGCCGAACGCCACCAGCGGGTTCTGGCGCAGTCCGTGCCGGCGCATATAGGCGGCCTGATCTTCGGTCGACCAGCGCGCCAGCGGGTTGACGCGGATGCGCGGACCAACGGCCTCGAACACCGGCATTTCGGCGCGGGTCGACGCCTGACCGCGCTTGCGGCCGGTGAACCAGGCGCGATAGGGCGCGATGGCGCGGGCCATGGGCTCCACCTTGCGGATCGCGCAGCAGCGGTCGGTGTCACTCTGGTGCAGGATGCCATCTGGATCGTCAGCGGCAAGAGCATCCTCAAGCGGCCTGATGATCTCGATATTGGTCAGGCCCAGATCGTCCGCGAGCTGATCGCGGTATTCAAGCGTTTCGCCAAAATGCTGGCCGGTGTCGAGGAAGGTGATCGGCAGACCGGGAGCAGCTTCTGCGATCAGGTGAAGCAGCGCTGCGGAATCGGCACCGAAGGAGGATGTGGCGGCAATGCCGCCCGCATCCGCGAAGAGATCGATTGCCACGGCAATGATCTCCTCGGCGGGCAGGTGTCCGTAGCGCAGGTTCAGCGCAGCCGCGAGGTCGCCCGTGTCGCCACTGGCGGCAAAGTCGCGGTCAAGCTGCCTTGGCTTCGTGGCCATAAAGGGCCTCCTTGAACGGCGCCGGTCCGAGCCGGCGATAGGCTTCGAGGAAGGTCTCGTCGCGGTTTTCGCGCTTTGCGAGATAGGTGTCGACAATAGTTTCCACCGCGTCGGTGATTTCCTCCGGCGCAAAGCCACGCCCGATGATCTCGCCGATGGTCGAACCCTCGCGCGCGGAGCCGCCAAGCGTCACCTGATAGAGCTCCGTGCCCTTCTTCTCGACGCCCAGAATGCCGATATGGCCGACATGGTGATGGCCGCAGGCATTGATGCAGCCGGAAATCTTGATCTGAAGATCGCCGATCTCGTCCTGCCGGGCCTGCGTGGCGAAACGCTGCGAAATCTCCTGCGCCACCGGAATGGAGCGGGCATTGGCGAGCGCGCAGTAATCCAGGCCGGGGCAGGCGATGATGTCAGTGATGAGACCGGCATTGGAGGTCGCAAGACCGATCTCGACAAGTTTCGCATGAACCGCAGGAAGATCGGCGCGCGCCACATGGGGCAGGATCAGGTTCTGCTCATGGCTGACGCGGATTTCGTCATTGCCGTACCGCTCTGCGAGATCCGCAATGGCGTCCATCTGTACATCGGTGGCGTCGCCCGGCACCTCGCCAATGCCCTTGAGCGACACGGTCACGGAGGCATAGTCGGGGTTGCGGTGCGTGTGCGCATTGCGGCGCAGCCAGTCGGCAAAGCCGGGATCGGCCTTGACCACCTTGCTCACTGCTGCGTCGCCTTCCGGGCGGGGTTTGAGCTTCGGGGGCGCGAAATAGGTTTCGATGGCGCGAATGTCTGCATCGGGGAGCTTCAGCTCGCTTTCCTTCAGCGCGGCGAATTCCTTTTCCACCTGCGCTGTCAGTTCCCCGGTGCCGGTCTCGTGGACCAGAATCTTGATGCGCGCCTTGTACTTGTTGTCGCGGCGTCCGTTCAGATTGTAGACGCGCAGGATCGCCGTCACATAGGAGAGCAGGTCCTGCTCTGGCAGGAAGTCGCGGATCTTCTTGGCGACCATGGGCGTGCGGCCAAGGCCACCGCCGACGAACACGGCAAAGCCCAGCGCGCCTTCCTCGTTCTTTTTCAGGTGCAGGCCGATGTCGTGCACCTCGATGGCGGCGCGGTCGCGCTCTGCGCCCGTCACGGCAATCTTGAACTTGCGCGGCAGATAGGAGAACTCCGGATGGAGCGACGACCATTGCCGCAGGATCTCCGCATAGGGGCGCGGGTCCGCCACCTCGTCTGCGGCGGCGCCTGCAAAATGGTCTGCCGTCACATTGCGAATGCAGTTGCCGGAGGTCTGGATGGCGTGCATTTCCACCTCCGCCAGCTCTTCGAGCACACGCGGAATGTCGGTCAGCTTCGGCCAGTGGAACTGCAGGTTCTGGCGCGTGGTGAAATGGCCATAGCCCTTGTCATAGGTGCGCGCGATATGGGCCAGCCTGCGCATCTGGCGCGCGGTCAGCGAGCCATAGGGAATGGCGATGCGCAGCATGTAGGCGTGAAGCTGAAGATAGACGCCGTTCATCAGCCTTAACGGCTTGAACTGGTCTTCCGTCAGCTCGCCGGAAAGGCGGCGCTCCACCTGGTCGCGAAACTCTGCAACGCGGGCCTGCACGAAGGCATGATCGAATTCGTCGTAACGGTACATGGGACGTGGCCTGACGTTAGGCGGCGTGCTGCGCGGCGTTGCGCGCCTGCTTGCCGATCTCGGGGTGAATGGAAGGCCCGCCTGCGCGGATGCGTTCGCGCAGGCGCTTGGGGAGGATGCGGCCTTCGGCGATGTCCACGTCGACCAGTGTGACGTCGATCACGATGTTGGCGGCGAGCGCGGCGCTGCCGGCAGCGGCGATGCGCGCTTCGTCTTCGGCGTCGCGCGCCACATGGGCGGCGTCGATCGTATCGACCCAGCGGTCGCCTGCGCCCAGCCATACGGTTTCGCCATCGGTCAGGCGATTGGCGGCTACTATCTTCATCACGCGCGCTCCAGCTGGTGCTTATAGGTTGCGAGCGCTTCGGAGCGCTCGAAATTTGCGCCGGCCACGGCATCGCCGATCAGCGTCATCACGGGGCCGGTCAGTTCGCTGCGGTCGGCAAGCGAAGGCAGGTCGCTCAGCGTTCCATGCAGCAGGCGTTTGTCGTCGCGGCTGGCGTTCTCGATCACGGCCACGGCGGTGTCCGGCGAGAGGCCGGCCTCGATGAGACGCCCAGCCACATCGGCAGCCACGGAGCGCCCCATATAGACGGCGATGGTCGCACCGGAGACGGCAAGGCTCGCCCAGTCCGGCAGGGTGCGGCCCTTCAGGTCGTGGCCGGTGGTGAACACGATGGAGGAGGCGATGCCGCGAAGCGTCAGCGGCAGCTCGAAATCGGCGGCGGCCGCAAAGGCGGCGGTGACGCCGGGCACGACCTCGTAGGACACGCCTGCTTCACGCAGTGCCGCCATTTCCTCGCCCGCACGACCGAAGATCAGCGGGTCGCCGGACTTCAACCGCACCACGCGCTTGCCCTCGCGGCCAAGCGTGACCAGAAGATCGTTGATCTGTTCCTGGCTCTTGGAGTGGCAGCCCTTTCGCTTGCCGACGGAAATGCGTTCCGCATCGCGGCGGCCCATGGCAACCACGGCCTCGGGCACGAGCGCGTCGTAGACAATGACATCTGCTTCCATGAGCAGGCGCTGGGCGCGCAGCGTCAGCAGATCTTCCGCGCCGGGGCCTGCGCCCACAAGTGCGATGTGGCCGGGTATGTCGCTGCCGGCGGCCAGCAGGCTGGAGGCGCTGCGGCGGGCTGCCGCCGTGTCGCCCCGGGCCATGGCATGCGCCGTGTCGCCGGTGAAGAACGCTTTCCAGAAGCGGCGGCGGGCGAGCCCGCGCGGCACCAGCCGGTCGACGGCGTCGCGGTATTGCGTGGCGAGATGGGCGAGCGCGCCCAGCGACGGGGAGAGCATCTGATCCACGCGCGCCCGCACCATCTGCGCCAACACGGGGCCGGCTCCCTCTGTGCCGATGGCGACGGCGAGCGGCGCACGGTTCACCAGAGCCGGTGTGTAGAAATCGCATAGTTCGGGCCGGTCCACCGCATTGGCGGGGATGGAGCGCGCCCGTGCATCGGCAATGATGGCGCGGTCCTGCGCCTCATCATCGGTGGCGGCGAACACCAGTGCTGCATTGTCGAGATAACGCGGCGCGTAGGGCGCGCGGATGAGATGCGCTCCGTTGGCCTTTGCCCAGGAGACGAGGGCGTCTTCGGGCGCATCGGCGACAAGCGTGAGTGCTGCGCGCGACTGGCCAAGAAGGCGGGCCTTGGCAAGCGCCTCTTCTCCATTGCCGACGATGACGACGGCGCGGTTCTCCACCCGCATGAACACGGGAAAAGCCGCAAGCTTTTGAGTGTCTGTCGCCATGATCGCGAGCCTTGTTGAAAGATGCCCGGAATAATGGCGGTTTGCATGGGTTCCTGAGAAGAAATACACTCACCGTGGCACAGGGGTGCGACAAGATTGCTTTTCCGCAGCGTCGCTTTTCCGCAGGAAATCCTTCCCCGGCTTCGCTGCGATACCCATATCAGTTTTGTGGGAACGGGAAGCGCCAGCCCGCGTTTCCCGGAGACCGACTTGAGCAATGGAGATCGAAATGGCTGAGTTCCGGCTTGTACACGATACATGGGTTGTGGTCGCTGATGGTGAGAAGGCGCTGTTCCTTCGCAATGAAGGCGACGCCACCTATCCCAACCTTCAGGTCGTGCGTTTGATGCAGGAAGAGAACCCGCCAAGCCGGGAGCAGGGCACCGACAGGCCGGGACGTCTCAATGACGGCAATGGCGGGCACCGCAGCGCCGTGGACGAGACCGACTGGCACCGCATCGAGAAAGAGCGCTTTGCCGGCGATGTCGCCGAGCGACTCTACAAGCTTGCGCACAAGGGCAAGTACAGCAAGCTCGTGCTGGTCGCCCCGCCATTGGTGCTGGGCGAGCTGCGCAAGGAAATGCACAAGGAAGTGGAAGACAAGGTCATCGGCGAGATCGCCAAGACGCTGACCAATCACACGGTGAGCGACATCGAGAAAGTGCTGCTTCAATAGCAGCTTGTGCGCCGGACAGGCGTGCGCCGTTGCAGCGTTTCTCGGAAACGCTGCAACGTTTGTTACACCTCACGCCGCGTGGGATGTTTTAGACGTGCTGGCCGCCATTGATGTGGATTTCCGAGCCGGACACGTAGGACGACTGATCCGAGCACAGGAAGAAGATCGTGTCGGCGACTTCCGAGGTCTGGCCGAGGCGGCGCAGCGGAATGCCTTCAACGATCTTGTCGGTGCCGGGAGAAAGGATCGAGGTTTCGATCTCGCCCGGCGCAATGGCGTTGACGCGGACGCCATGGGGGCCGAAATCGGCTGCCATTTCGCGGGTCAGCGCCACGAGAGCGGCCTTGGACGTGGCGTAGGCGGTTCCGGCAAAGGGGTGGACGCGGCTGCCGACGATGGACGTGACATTCACGATCGAGCCCTTCGCATTGCCAAGCTCGCGGAAGAGGCCGCGCGCCAGCATGATGGGGGCGAAGAAATTCACCTGAAACACATCGCGCCACACATGCATGGGCGTGTCGATGGAGTTCATGCGCTTGCCGCCCTCAAGCTTGGGCGAGATGGCCGCATTGTTCACCAGCGCGTCGAGCCGGCCGCCATTGGCCTCCAGACGGTGCCGGATCTCGGCGACCGCGATGCCCACGTCTTCCTGGTCGGAAAGGTCTACCTTGATGTGGTCTTCCGGGCCGGCGGGCCATGGACAGTCATCGGCGAACGCCTGCCGCGAGCAGGTGATGACGCGCCAGCCCTCGCGGGAAAAACGCTTCACCGTCGCGTGGCCAATGCCCCGGCTTGCGCCGGTTAAAACCAGTGTCTTCCGCTCGTCCGCCATGCCCTTCTCCCTGTTCCGTTCCTATGTAGGCGACAGCGCAGGGGAAAGCGATAGGCAAAGCGGATGGCGGCACTCTAATTTCCCAGAATGATGTCGAGGATGGAGGTCTGGCTGCGCTGCGGCGCACCGCCGACATCCGCCGGTGGCACGGGACGGCGCACGGAGGCCGTGTGGTCGGGGTTTCCGCCGCCGGGTGCGGGCACTGGGGCTGGCACCGGGGCGGACGGTGTAGGCCGGGCCTCAGAGGCCTGCGACGCTTGTGTGTTGGCGCCGCCATTACCGCCAGAGCCAACAGCGGCTTGCGGGACGGGGCGCTCCTGAGGCTGCGCGGCGACGCCGCCGCCGAAGGATGCGCCGGGCGACCAGGAGCCGGGCAGGCGCTTTACGGGGCGGCCCTTTTCGGCCTCTTCCATGAAAGCCTTCCATGCCGGTACTGGCAGGGAACTGCCCGTCGCCCTGGTGGATTTGGACGTGTCGTTGCCGAACCACACGCCGGTCACCAGATCGGCGGTGTAACCCACGAACCACGCATCGCGCGACTGCTGCGTGGTGCCGGTCTTGCCAGCGGCGGGGCGACCGATGGCGGCTGCGCGGGCGCTGCCGTTTTCCACCACGCCCTGCATCATCGAATTCATCATGCCGATCACTTCCGCGCTTGCCACGCGCGTCATGCGTGGCCGGTCATGCTGATAGAGCACCTTGCCGGAGGAGGTGGTCACGCGGGTGACGAAATGGACCTCCGGGCGCAGTCCGCCGGTGGCGAAGGGAAGGTAGGCCGCCGTCAATTCCAGCGGCGTGACCTCGGAGGTGCCGAGCGCGATGGAGGCGTTGGCCTTGAGGTCGGATTCGATGCCCATGCGTTGCGCCAGCTCCACCACGGATTTGGGACCGGCTTCCATGGCGAGCTGCGCTGCAACGGAGTTGAGCGAGCGGGCCAGCGCTTCCGACAGGGTGACGGGGCCGTAATATTTGCCCTTGTAGTTTTCCGGCTTCCATTTGCCGATCCTGATCGGCGCGTCATTGCGCACGCTGTCGGGGCGGCGCCCCTGTTCCAGCGCGGCCATGTAGACGAAGGGCTTGAAGGCGGAGCCCGGCTGCCGGCGCGCCTCGGAGGCGCGGTCGAACTGGCTGTTGGCGTAGTCGTAGCCGCCCACCATGGCGCGCACTGCGCCCGTGGTGTCGATGGAGACGAGCGCGCCCTGGCTGACCGCCAGCTTGCCGCCCTTCTCGTCGATCAGGCTGCGGATGGTCTTTTCGGCCTGTTTCTGAAGCCGGAAGTCCACCGTCGCCTCGACGATGATGTCGTTCTTCACATCGCCAATGAGGCCGGGGAGTTCTTCCATCACACGGTCGGCGAAATAGTGTTCGGAGCCGGTCCAGTAGGCGGCGGCGCGGGTGGCGGGCCGGCTCATGGCGGTGGTCATCTCGCTGTCGCCGATCATGCCCTGGTCGCGCATGGCGGTCAGCACCACCTGCGCGCGGGTTTCGGCGGCCTGCGGATCGCGCGCCGGCGAAAGGCGCGAGGGCGCTTTCAGAAGGCCCGCGAGGAGGGCGGCTTCCGACAGGGTGACGTCGCGCGCGGACTTGTTGAAATAGCGCCGCGAGGCTGCCTCGACGCCATAGGAGCCGGAGCCGAAATAGACCCGGTTCAGATACATTTCGAGGATCTGATCCTTGGAGTGCTTCTGCTCCAGCCATAAGGCGAGCAGCACTTCCTGCACCTTGCGCTCAATGGTGCGGTCGGGTTTCAGGAACAGGTTCTTGGCAAGCTGCTGGGTGAGCGTGGAGCCGCCCTGGGTCAGCCGCCCGGCCAGAAGGTTTTCCGACATGGCGCGCGCAAGGCCGATGGGGTCGACGCCGAAATGCGAATAGAAACGGCGGTCCTCGATGGCGATCACGGCCTGCGGGATGAAGGGCGACATTTCGTGCAGGCCAACGGCCTCCCCGCCGGTCATGCCGCGATTGGCGATCAGCCCGCCATCGGCGGAGACGATCTTCACATTGGGTGGCCGGTCGGGGATTTCCCAGGTGGTGGCGGAGGGCATTTTCGCGCCGTAATAGGCGGTGATGCCCACGGCGGCGATGCCGCCCCACAGCGCCAGCACGAATGACCAGTAGACGGCGGTGCGCAGGAAGCCGAAGAAACCGCCGCCACCGCTACCACCGGCACCGCTCTTGCGGCGCGGGCTTGCGCGGCGGGCGCTTTTTCCGCCTTTGGTGCTCTTGCCCTTTGCGGGCTTGCGCCGCTGGCGCGAGGGCACGACGCGATCGGCGTCACCGAGCTTGAGATCATCGCCGCCACGGCGCGCGGCGGGCGCGTCGAATGTCGGTTCGATCCTTCGGTTTTTCGTCTTACGCGCCATACAGCCTGTTGCCCCGTGATCCTGTGCCCGCATTGCCAAGTGCGGGCACAGTAAAGGGCAGCGGTTTAAGGCGCAGTTAAGTCAAATTAAACGAAATCGACCGGGTTGCGCTCAGCTGTGGGCAAAAATGTCGGCTTCTTCCCAGCCCATCAGGTCCAGCTTGGCGCGGGTGGGCAGGAAGCGGAAGCAGGCATCGGCCTCGCGGGTGCGCTTCTCGCGCTCCAGGCGCACGATCAGCTTTTCGCGCAGCTGGTGCAGGTAGAGCACGTCGGATGCCGCATATTCGAGCTGTTCGGGCGAAAGTGTCTCGGCGGCCCAGTCGGACGACTGCTGCGCCTTGGACAGGCTGACGCCGAGCAGCTCGTTGCACAGATCCTTCAGGCCGTGACGGTCGGTATAGGTGCGGGTGAGGCGCGAGGCGATCTTGGAGCAGAACACCGGCTCCGGCATGACGCCGAAGCTGTGATAGAGCACGGCCAGATCGAAGCGCGCATAGTGGAACAGCTTGGTGATCTTGCGGTTCTTCAGAAGGGCGACGAGGTTCGGCGCCTTCTTCTGTCCGGCATCGATCTGCACCACATCGGCGGTGCCGTCGCCCGGCGAAAGCTGGACGACGCAAAGCCGGTCGCGATGCGGTTTCAGGCCCAGCGTCTCGGTGTCGATGGCCACGGCGTCGACATCGTAATTGCTGAGATCCGGCAGATCGTTCTTGTGAAAGCGGATGGTCATGTCTTCTTCTTCCCGGCTTACTGCTTGCTCAGGGCATCAAGAATGCGGGCCCAGGAGCGCTGGCCGCGGTGGAACGAGTTGAGGTCGTATTTCTCGTTGGGCGAGTGGATGCGGTCATCCTGCAGGCCAAAGCCCACAAGCAGCGTCTCCATGTCGAGCATGCGGCGGAATTCGCCGGCAATCGGAATGGAGCCGCCCATGGCGATGGCCACCGCCGGCTTGGACCACTCGTCGGTCAGCGCGGCCTGCGCCCTGGTGACAAGCGGCATGTCATAGTCGAGCTGGAAGGCGGGCGAGCCGCCATGCGGATGGAACTCCACCCGGCAGTCGTCGGGCAGCCGCTCTTCGACAAAGGCGCGGAAGGCGGCGCGGATCTTTTCAGGATCCTGCTTGTGTACGAGACGGAAGGAAACCTTCGTCGAGGCTTCGGCCGGGATGACCGTCTTGAAGCCTTCGCCGGTGTAGCCGCCGGTGATGCCGTTCACCTCTGCCGTCGGGCGCGCCCAGACTAGCTCCAGCGCGGAACGGTCCTTCTCGCCGAACAGTTTGGAAAGGCCGATGGGGCCGAGGAAATCCTCGGTGGTCTCGCCGAGACCTTCCCAGGTTTTCAGGATCTCTGCCGGCGTTTCTTCCACGCCTTCATAGAAACCGGGCACGGTGACGCGGCCATTCTCGTCGTGCAGGTCGCCGAGGATGCGCGCCAGAACCGTGATCGGGTTGGCGGCGGCGCCGCCGAAGAAGCCCGAATGCAGATCGCGGTCGGCGGCCTTGATGGTGATCTCCTCACCGACCAGGCCACGCAGGCCAACGCAGACCGCCGGCGTATCGCGGTCCCACATGGCGGTGTCGCAGACCAGCGCAAACTCTGCGGAAAGCTCTTCGCGGTTTGCTTCCAGGAATGGGCGCAGCGACGGGGAACCGGATTCCTCCTCACCCTCGAACAGGATGGTGATTTTGCAGGGCAGCTTGCCGTGAACCGCCTTATAGGCGCGGCAGGCTTCCACGAAGGTCATGAGCTGGCCCTTGTCGTCGGAAGAACCGCGACCGAGGATCGCCTTGCGGCCCGGCTCGATCTCCTTGATCGACGGGGAGAACGGGTCTTCGTCCCACAGCTCCAGCGGATCGACCGGCTGCACATCGTAATGGCCGTAGAACAGCACGTGCGGGCCTTCGCCATCATGATGCGCCACCACCATGGGGTGACCTTCAGTGTCGCGCACGCTGGCGTCGAAACCGATGGAGTTCAGATCGTCCACCAGCCATTCGGCAGCCTTGCGGCAGTCGGCGGTGAAGGCCGGATCGGTCGAGATCGACTTGATCTTCAGAAGGTGGAAAAGCCGCTCCAGACTCTGATCGATGGAACGATCGAGCTGATCGAGAACCGGGGCGAGATCGGACATGGAAAGCTCCTGAAGACTGTACGGAGAAAATATGGAAGCGGCCTAACACATTCCGGCCGCGGAGAGGAAAGGAAAAAGGGCCGCACGGGCGGCCCTTTGGAATGTGTCGCCTGAGCGAAAGCGCTGCCTCAGTAGGGGCAGGCGTTGTCGCTCAGGAAGTTGTGCACCACGATCTCGCCGTCGATGATCTTCTGCTTGGCTGCCTCGACGGTGGCCTTCATCTCGTCGGTCACGAGGTCCTTGTTGTTGTCGTCCATGGCGTAGCCGACACCGTCTTCGGCAAGGCCGAGATCCTGAAGGCCGTAGCTGAACTCACCGTTCTTGGCGTCCATGAAAGCATTGTAGACGGCGACGTCCACCTGCTTGACCATGGAGGTGAGAACCTTGCCCGGATGCAGGCCGTTCTGGTTGGAATCGACGCCGATGCCGAGCTTGCCGGCATCCGCCGCAGCCTGGAGAACGCCAACGCCCGTGCCGCCAGCGGCGTGATAGACCACGTCTGCGCCCTGGTCGATCTGCGTGCGGGTGATCTCGCCGCCCTTTGTCGGGTCGTTCCACGCCGACGGCGTGTCGCCGGTGTAATTGCGAATGACCTTGGCGTCTGCGTTGGCTGCCTTGGCGCCGCCCACATAGCCGCACTCGAACTTGCCGATCAGCGGAACCTGCATGCCGCCGACGAAGCCGACCGTGCCGGTTTCGGAAGCGAGTGCTGCCAGCATGCCGACCAGATAGGAGCCTTCCTGCTCCTTGAAGGTCACCGAGCGCACATTGGGCGCGTCCACCGCATCATCGATGATGGTGAAGTCGGTGTCGGGATATTCTGCGGCGACCTTTTTCAGGTAGTCCACCCAGGTGAAGCCGGCCATGACGATCGGGTTGCGGCCGTTCTCGGCGAAGCGGCGCAGGGCCTGCTCGCGCTGGGCGTCGTTGGAGATTTCGAACTCCACATATTCGATGCCGGTTTCTTCCTTGAACCGCTCGGCGCCATTATAGGCTGCCTCGTTGAAGGATTTGTCGAACTTGCCTCCCAGATCGTAGATGAGAGCCGGAGCGATCTCATCCGCAAATGCGCTTGCGGACATCGCGGTTGCGGCCAGAAGGCCGAGGACAATACGCTTCATGTGATCCACACCCTGTCGGTTATCCTGTCTCTTTTGCCTGTGCCGCAGAAGCGGATACCGGAACCAAGGCCCGTTCGCTCCCGCGCCCTTGCGAGCATCCCGTAACCGGCCGTGGACCAGCGGGGACGGCATGAGGAAAGCAAATTACTCTCCTCTTGCCAGCACTCTTGCATGGCTGAATTCAAATTTCACGTGGAATTTTGACCGTTCGGAAAAACGACTTTGGATAGTCTTGCCGGGGTTCAGTGGAGAGCATCGGGCCGAAAAGTGGAATCCGGTTTTCGCACATATCAATAGTTCGGAGCGCGCGTTTTGTGGCCGTACGAAAGCGGGCGATCTGCTGCCTGGCTGTGCGGTCTCTTTCCGCGCGCCTTATGAGAAGGCGTGGCGTTTGCGCCGGTATCCGATGGCGTGAAAGAGGAGTGCGAGCACGGCGAAGACCAGCCAGCCCGGCAGGGTGAGAATGTAGATGATGGCCGGATCCCAGATGACGGGGAAGGTGTAGCGCTGGATCAGCGCCTGGCTGAGATTGAGCGTATCGGGCGAGACCGAATACCAGCTTTCACCCAGCGGTGTGATGATGAGCGCGGAAGCGGCGATGGAGCGTGTGGCGTCGATCACCGCCATCACGACGGCGACGGCCAGGGCAAACAGGGCCAGGATTCGAAAGATCAAGCGAAACATCGCTTCCCCTTGGGTGTGTTCGCGCGGTGCATTTGAAACTACCTGTCGAGACATAGGCTGCGGTGCGCGGGATGGCAATTGCGCTACGGAAAGTTGAGCGTTTGTGAACTCCGGACACAGGAAAATGCGTCAAATTGCAAATCTGTCACAGACTGGTCTTGGCATTCGCGATCAGATCGACTAGATGAGCGTCGCGCAGCTGAAAAATGCAGCGCCGTGGAGAGGTGGCCGAGTGGTTGAAGGCGCACGCCTGGAACGCGTGTATACGGGAAACCGTATCGAGGGTTCGAATCCCTCTCTCTCCGCCATATTCAGCTGATAACTCTTGAATGTCGGTAATGGCTTCCGCCGACCTTGTTGTCGCCCGAAGCTGCCATTCGCTACAGATCCAAGTTGATCTCCCTCAGTCGCAGGTTGCCGCACTGTTCTTTACATACATGTCAATCACCTCCCAGAAGTGGCCGCGAATATGGCCTCTTACAACGTCGAGATGCTGCGCGCGGCTGTAGCTTGTGCCCGGTTTGCGATACGGAATGAGAGTAACGCTCTCGTTGTAGATGTTGGTCTCGATTGTTCTCTGGGCCTTGCGGAACCGACCGATCAGTTGTTTCAGACTTTGACCTTTGCGGTCCAGAACGCCCTGACGGTTGACCTCACGCAGTGTTCCGCGAGGCGGTCGCGGGGGTTGGCCCTGTGCAATAAGGCTCAGATTGAGCGCAAAACTCTCATGCCAGGCCACCATATGGGCCAGCATGTCGAGAGCGTTCCAGCGGTGATTGATCATAATGTCGGTGTCGAATTCGGGCACCTGATAGAGCCGGATGAAATTTTCGACTTCCCACCGCTCGGCAGCCAGAAGCTTGTCGATGACTTCCTTGTCGCTCATGGATAGTCTCCAGCTGAAATTTCCCGACTGTCGCATTCGCGGGCAAGACGGGAAAGTCCGCCTTGCTAGACCGGGAAATTCAAGCAGCATTCCCGGCTATCGTTGCGCGGCTTCACTCAACTGCGTGAGGTGTCCGGCGAGATCGGTGGCTTCGCCGCCGGCGTTGATGGTGTCGAAATAGTCGTGCCAGCCCGATTGCGCGATGCCGGATATGAGCGCATCGAGCGCCGCATCGTCGGGGCAGCGCCAAATGGCGAAGAATGTCTGTGGTGCGGCGTGCCGTTTGGTCTGATCGACCTTGCCGAGTGCAAGAGCCTCCACGCCGAGGGCGGACAGGGCCGGAACGGCCGAGCCGATGCCGGTGAAGAATTCCTGGCGTTCGCTCTCGGAGAGGTCGAGCCAGGCGGGTTTCGGGGTGTAGAGTTCGGCGAGATAGTGCGCCATGGTTCACTTCCGGTTCAACGTTGGAGATCGGGTTTGATCGAGCGAAGGGCGCGCTTGCAGATGCGGGCTGTCGCAGGTGTCGGGCTTTCGGCGGACCATCGGGTGCACAGGGCCTGAACCCAGTCCGGCCGGTCTTTTCCGGCGTCGTTCAGCCAGTTGCCAACCGAGTCCTGCACATAGCCGGAAGGGTCCGCTCGAAGCGGTTCGAGGACCGGAAGCCCAAGCTGTGGCTGTGTCTTCAGCGCGCCGATATGCGTGCACCACACGCCGCGCGGGCGGATAGCCTCCGAGGCAAAGCGCCGGACGCGCTCCGACGGATCTGCGCTCCACGCGGCCAGCATCGCGATGGCGCTTTCGAGTTCGGCGGCGAGATGCGGGCGGACGGCCATCCACGACCATTCCCGCACGCCGAAATGCCGGTCGTCGGCATAGGGCCGTATCGCCGCAAGCCTGTCGTGAAGGGGCATTTGGGCCGCGCCGACCATGAAGCAGGCCCAGCCGCGCGCGGTGTCCGAAGGGTGCTGCCCAAGCCGGTCCAATACGGTGTCGCCAAGCTCCTGCCGGATCAATTGCGCGGCAAGCGCCATGCGTCTTGATATGCCTTGCGCTGCGCTCTGTTTCATTTCGGCCAGCGTGTCTGTGCCGATTTCCGGCAGGACATTGCCCATGAGCACGGCAAAATCGACGGCGAGACACTCGGTGAGCGTCGCGGCTTCAATCTCTCCGGCATTGAGGCGGGCGAGGCGATCCGGGCTTATATCCCTGACGCTGCGCCCTGCGGGCTTTGCTGCGCTCATGCGCGCGCATCCTTTGGCTGGCCCGCCTGTGGTCTGCCGGTTTCCAGATTTTGCCAGATGCGTTGCAGGAGCGTGTTCAGCGTTTTGCGCTCGTCGTCGGCAAAGCCTTCAAACAGCGAAGCGACCCATTCGGTGTGTTCGTTGAACAGGTCACGCGCCGTCTTTTGTCCTGCTTCGGTCAGGCTGACGGCGACCTTCCTCCGGTCATCAAGGCCGCCGCGGCGGGCGATGAAGCCGTCGCGTTCGAGGCCATCGAGAAGTCCGGTGATCGTTGCGCGGGTCACGCCCGCACGTTCCGCCAGCTCATGCGGCGAAAGCCCCCCGGGCTTGTCGTGCAGGAGAAAAAGCAGGACGAACTTGCTTTCGGAAAGCCGGTGCGGCGCAAGCCGGGCGGCGCAGTCGCGATCAATCGCGCCGGCCAGTGTCAGCAGCTCGAAACACGCGCGGATGTTGTGCGTGGGGGCGGTGGCGCGGCGCTCGGCTTCGTTCAGCAGCGCCAGGTGTTTCTGTTCAAGCATCTCATTCATATGGCGGCATATAATATGGTGCCTAATTATAGTCAATAATCTGTGGGCGGTGGCGTTTGCGTGGATTTCGGTTTCATGGTCTTCGGCGGGGCATCCACCAATTCCTGCTCTCTCCATCCGGCCCGCAACCAGAGGCTTGTCGTGATCGCCGGGCTCTGTCATTAAGGTTGTGTTTCCGCGCGGTTATCCGGGATGCAGGCCATGGGTTTTCTCAAGACGCTTGAAAAGAGCGCCCGGAATTTTCGGGACGAACGCATCATCAAGCCGCTCATTCGTTCGCGGTATTTCCAGCGGCATCTTTATGAAGAAGCGGGCGCGCTGATCGTCGAGCTCGATGATCACCGATGTGCGGTCAGCATTCAGGACCAGTGTATCGGAAAAGCCATTCGGCAGGAGAAGGGCTGGTTTCGGGAAGAAACCATGGCGGTGTTCGAGGCGGCGGCGCGGCGCGGGATCTTTGTCGATGTCGGTGCGAATATCGGAACCCAGACGATCTATGCGCTCAAGTTCGGCGGCTTCGAACGGGCGATCTGCTTTGAGCCGCACCCGGAACATCTGTGGATCCTCAAGGCCAACATGGCCATCAACGATCTGACCGACCGGGTGACGATCATGGAAGCGGCGGCCGGCAGGGAGCCCGGTGAGGCCCGGCTTTTTCTCAACACGCTCAACACCGGTGCGAGCAGCCTTCTGCACGATGGCGGCAGCGGCGTTGCCGTCGATGTGCCTGTCGTGCGCATCGAGGACGTGATGGCCGATCTGGGCGTGTCGCCGGACGAGATCGGACTGGTCTGGATGGATGTGGAAGGCTTCGAGGGGGACGCCATCGCCGGCTGGCCCTCCATGGCGGGGCTGCCGTTCTGCGTAGAATATTCGCCGGCTATCCGTCGCCTTTCAAATGACGTTTTTGCGTGCTGGAAGGAGTGGGCCGTCGTTCATAAGGACGGCGTTATTTGGAACTCAATGCCCGAGTTCGATATTTCGAAATTTGATCGGCAAGTGGACTTTCTTTTCAGATAGGAAACGGAAGCCTTGCCTGTTCCGAGGCAAGGTTTTGAACGCTTTCTATTTTGTCGTCGATGAGGGGATGTGCTGCATTGCCAGCGCGCAGGCCCTGCATATTGCGCGCAGCTGGGGCTGCGATGTTCACATCTTTGTCGAAAGGCGTGATCCCGCAGCCGCCGTACGGCAGGTCGAGCATGAAGGGCGTATTCACTATCATTTCGACGCGTTGATGCCCTGTCTTCCGGAAGGGCTGCCGAGCAGCCGCAGCTGGCCGCATATCGTTTATCTCCGGCTGTTTGCTCCGGCGCGCCTGCAGCAATATAGCCGGCTGATCTATCTCGATGCCGATGTCCTGAGCATGAAGCCCGATCACGCGATCTGGGACGTGGCTCTGCCGTCCGGTCTTGCCGCCGTGGAAGATTACGGAACGCTTTTCGAGCTGCCGCCAACGGCCAAAAAGCTGTGCCGGGAGGACTGGCTGGAGACGCTGGGCATTTCATCCGGTCGTGGCTTCAACTCGGGCGTTCTGGTGATCGACCCGCAGCGCTGGCGGGAGCATGACTTTGCCGGCAGGCTTGTCGAATATTTTGAGAAATATCCGCAGGCCGAGCGTTTCGATCAGGATTTTCTTGCCTGGCTCTTCGATGGCGCATGGACGGAGCTGAGCCCGCGTTTCAATTTTCAGGCGTCGGTGCTCGGTTTCGGTATGTTTGCGGCAATTGATCCGGTGTTCGTGCATTTCTGTCAGTATGAAAAGCCCTGGTTTGACCGGCGGGGCGACGCCGCGACCAATATCGATGAAGCCATCATCGATGTGTACGATGCGCTTCTCGAAGAGGCTGGCTGCGACGCCGCAGCGCTGGCGCGCCCGCTCACACTGACGGGGCCGCAGCGCTTCAAATTCTGGCTGCGCAGAAAGATGGCGGCGCACGGTTTTCCTTCACGCAAGGAGCGGCGCGTGGGGCGGGAACGGCAGCGCCGCATCGGTGTGTTCGCCGACTATGTTTCCGCGCGCCTTTCCGAAGGGCGCTTCGCCGACATGGCGGCCAAGGCGCTGCCCGATATCCGCGACGAGACCTATTTCGATGGCCGCTTCTTCAGGACCCGTCTCGACAGGGATGCGCTGCTTGCGAAGCAGAGTGCGTCCTGAACGCTCCCTCTCCCTAGCCACGCCCCCTGTAGGGCGGGACGCCCTGATCAGGGATCCACACGCCCTTTGGAGGTTCTCCGGTCTGGTAGAACACGTCGATGGGCATGCCGCCGCGCGGATACCAGTAGCCGCCGATGCGCAGCCAGTGGGGTTCCAGAAGGTCGCAGAGGCGGCGGCCTATGGAGACGGTGCAGTCTTCGTGAAACGCGCCGTGATTGCGAAATGCGCCGAGATAAAGCTTTAGCGATTTGCTCTCCACCAGCCAGCCGGCCGGCACATAATCGATCACCAGATGGGCGAAGTCGGGCTGGCCCGTGAGCGGGCAGAGCGAGGTGAATTCCGGCGCAGTGAAGCGCACGGCGTAGAGCGCATCCTCCTGCGGGTTGGGCACGCGTTCGAGCACGGCTTCTTCGGGGGATGCGGGCAGTTCGGTCTTGCCGCCCAGAAGGGTCAGATTGTCGTAGATGGTCTTGTCGGTCATTGCGGTCGCTTCCTTTCAGACGCCGCGCCGGTTGCCCCACAGGAGCACGTGAAGCTGCGGCAGGATGTGGGGGGAGAACCAGCGGTCGGCAACGGTGCGGTCCACCAGCCAGCGCATGCGCTCCAGAACGCCTTCCATGTCGATGGCGGCATCCTCGGCCTCGGTCTCTGGCGGCGGCGGGGTGTGGTTGCAGGGCTGGAGGTAGAGGGGCAGGGCGGGGTAGCGGTCCGCCACATGCCGCGCCCAGCGATAATCGGCCTCGTCGAAGATGACGATCTTCATCGCCATGGGCGCATTGCCGGCGGCGGCGATGCAGGCGTCGAAACGCTCCCAGTTCACCGTCTCGCCGGAGGAGGGCGGCTTGGGGCTCAGAACCAGCATGTCGAGCTTTGCGAACCAGTCGCGGGCGACGGAGCCCTGTGTTTCGAGCGCGAAGCGATAGCCCTCGGCGCGGCCCGTATCGATCAGCCGTTCGAAGGGCTGGATCGCCGGGTTGCCGCCGGACAGCGAAACCATGACGGGCGTGCCGCCGGAGAGGTCCCTTATGCGGTCCATTACATCCTGGCTCTGCATTGGCAGCCAGTCATGACGATAGACGTTGTCGACGGCGTGGAGGCTGTCGCACCAGCGGCAGCGATAGTCGCAGCCACCGGCGCGGACGAACACGGTCGGCATGCCGATCAATGCGCCTTCGCCCTGGATCGTGGGGCCGAAAATCTCGGCGATGCGCAGCGTGCTCATGGCCGGTATTCCGCCCAGGTCTTGGGCGTCTCGCTCACGCGCACCGCCGTCACCTCGCTCCAGCGCGTCCGGCACCAGTCGAAAAGCGCCTTGGCCAGAAACTCGGCGGTGACGCCGTCATGGCCGAACACCTCGTTCAGGTGCCGGTGGTCGAGCGTGTCGTCGATATGGTCTTTAAGGGGCTTGAGCTCGCGGTAGTCGCGGACGAAGCCGTGATTGTCGAGCCGCTCGCCGGACAGTTCCACCACGACGATGTAATTGTGCCCGTGCAGCCGGGCGCAGGGGTGGTCGTCCGGCAGGTTCGTCAGGCGGTGCGAGGCGGAGAAGTGAAACTCCTTGCTGACCCTATACATGGTCTACCTCCCCGGTGGCCCTTTGTGTGGCGGCAAGCCAGAAGTCCGGATCGTCATAGAGGGTGGGGTCTGGAACGCCGGCCTCGTGGAAGGCCTCGCGCCGCTCCACGCAGGTGCCGCAGCGCCCGCAATGGTTTTCGCCGCCCTTGTAGCAGGACCAGGTCTCGGCAAAGGTCGTTTCAGCGCGCGCGCCCTCGCGCACAATGTCGCCCTTGGAGCCGTTCACGAAGGGCGTGTAGAGGCTGACCGCGCCCATGCCTTCGAGCGCGGCGTCCTGCATGGCCTGAAACGCATCGATGAAGCCCGGCCGGCAATCGGGATAGATGAAGTGATCGCCGCCATGAACGGCGGCGGCCACGGCATCGGCCCCGCGCGCTGCGGCAATGCCGAAGGCGATGGTGAGCATGATGGCGTTTCGGTTGGGCACCACCGTCACGCGCATGGTCTCCTCGGCATAGTGACCATCCGGCACGTCGATGGCGTCGGTGAGGGCGGAGCCCGCCAGATGCCGGCCGATGGCGGAAATGTCGAGAAGGTCGTGGGGGACGCCGAGCCGGGCGGCTGCCTTTGCCGCGTAATCCAGCTCCTTGCGATGTCTCTGGCCGTAATCGAAGGAGATCAGGCCAATAAGGTTTTGTTCCCGCGCCACCTTGTGGGCAAGGGAAACGGAATCGAGTCCGCCTGAGCAGACGACGAGCGTTTTCATGATCGGGTTCCTTGTTTTAATGACCGGGTAGGCTGCGACCGGTGCCGGAACTCTCCGGCGGCTGGAGGCGTATCAGACCTTCAGCCCAAAGAAAAGCGGCGATCGGTTTCCCGACCGCCGCCTGGTTTTGTGAGCCTCTATCCGCGCAGCTGCGCGGTGCGCGGCAGGTCGGAGAGGATCTCCGCACCGTCGGCGCGCATGATGACGATCTCTTCCAGCCGCAGGCCGAACTTGCCGGGCAGATAGATGCCGGGCTCGATGGAGAACACCATGCCTTCGTCCAGAACCGTCTCGGAGGTGGCGGTCATGTAGGGCGGCTCGTGAATGTCGATGCCGAGCCCGTGGCCGGTGCGGTGGGGGAAAAAGTCGCCATAACCGGCCTCGGTGATCACGTCGCGCGCGGCCTTGTCGATGGTCTTTGCGGTGACGCCGGGCTTCGCAGCGGCAAGAGCCGCGGCAACCGCCTGCTCGACGATGGCGTAGACCTTCTCAAACTCCGCATCGGGCTTTCCGTAGTAGCCGACGCGCGTCATGTCGGAGGGGTAGCCGTCCAGCCGGCCGCCGGTGTCGATGAGAACCGCGTCGCCTTCCTTCAGCTTCGTGTCGCCGGTGTGGTGATGCGGGAATGCGCCATTGCCGGCAAAGCAGACGCTGGTGAACACCGGCACCGCACCCGCCGCCTTGTAGACGTCGCGGATGGCTGCGGAAATTTCCAGCTCGGTGACGCCGGGCTTCAGCGCATCGAAACCGGCCATGGCGGCCTTGTCGTTGAGCACCGCGCTCGCCTTCAGGCGCTTGTACTCGTCTTCGTCCTTGCGGGCGCGCAGATGGCCGACCGTGTCGTCGGTGAAGCGGCGCTTTGCGCCCGGCAGCGCGTCGAGCAGGAGCAGCGCGAAATCGGCGCGCATCGTCTCGTCGATCACCACGCTCGGGGTCTCCGGCAGGTTCGATGCCTTGAGAAGCCCGGCAAGGGCGGCGTCCGGGCCGTCATCGTCGCGCCAGGGGAAGAAGGGCAGGCCGGTCTTCTGTCGCGAGCTGTCGACATTGAGCGCGGGCATCAGGAAGCCGGCATGATCCTTCGAGATCAGAAGCATGACGGGGCGTTCGTCGCCGTGCGGGTCGAGGCCGGCAAGGTAGACCATGTGGCTGGACGGGCCGATGGCCACCAGGTCGGTGCCGGTTTCGCTCATGCGCTGGCGCAGTGCCTCAAGCCGCCGGGCGGAGGTGTTGGACATCAGAAACTCCTGAAAAGAATGGCGCTATGCAAAGGAAAGAGGCCGCCCCGGCTGGCGGGGCGGCCTCGATTGGTGCGGCGTTCGTCAGTCTTTCGTGACGAGCCGGTAGTAGACGAAGTCGGAGGTGGCGCCGTTGACGTAGCCGTTCACCTTCTCGTCCATGGCGACCTGGTAGGCAGCCTGGAACATGATGACGATCGGCGACTTGGCCTGCACTTCCTTCTGCAGCTCGACATACATCTCGTTGCGCTTGTCAGCGTCGGATTCGGCCAGAGCGGCAGCGGTCTTGTCGTTCATCTCCGTCGGCACGGCCCAGGCGTTCCGCCATGTGGTGGTGGCCTGGTAATTGTCGTCGGAATTGTCGCGGTTATAGGCGAAGGCCTTCGCGTTGGAGTGCGGATCCATGAAGTCCGGGCCCCAGTAGAGCAGCATCGCCTCGTGGCTGCGCTCACGGTACTTGGTGATGACCTGCGAGCCCGTGCCGGGGATGATGTCGAAGTTGATGCCGGCTTCCGCAAAGCTTGCCTGCAGCGACTGCGCCATGTCGGTGAACGGCGTCGAGTTGATGACGTCGAGCGTGACCTTGATCGGCGTTTCGATGCCGGCGTCGGCGAGAATCTGCTTCGCCTTTTCCGGATCGTAGGTGTAGGGCGTCTCGTCATAGGAGCCGGGGAAGCCCTTCGGCCAGAAGGCCTGGTGGATTTCCATCTGTCCCTTGAGGAAGCTGTCGGCCATGCCCTCATAGTTCACGAGGTAGCGCGCGGCCTCCCAGACGGCTTCCGGCTGCAGCGCTTCGGTCTTCTGGTTGAAGGACACGAAGTGCACGGCGGCCTGCGGGTAGGTCTCGACCTTGATGTTGTCGGCCTTGATGCCGTTGATCTGGTCCGGCGTCAGGTTGCGGGCCATGTCCACGTCGCCCGACTGCAGGAGAAGCTGCTGGGTCGCTGCTTCGGCCACGTGACGGATGATGACGTTCTCGACCTTCGGCGCACCCTTGAAGTAGTCGGCGTTGGCGCCCATGCGCACCAGCTCGCCCGGGCGGTAGGCGGTCAGCTTGAACGGGCCGGAACCGGCGGAGTTCGCGTTGAGCCACTTGTTGCCCATGTCGCCGTTTTCTTCATGCTCCATGACCGTCTTTTCATCGACGACGGAGGCAGGGCGGGCGGCCAGAACGTTCAGCACGAAGGCGGGGGAGAAGTCGCCCTCATATTTGACGACGACCTTGTCGCCATCGGCGGTGACCATCGCGTCGACATTCTCCGGCGTCCAGCCGAGCTGGGTGAGAATGAAGGCCGGGGTCAGGTTCAGCTTGATGACGCGGGCGAACGAGAACGCCACGTCTTCCGCACGGACCGGATTGCCCGAATGGAAGGTCGCGCCGTCGCGCATGGTGAAGGTGATTGTCTTGGCTTCCGGATCGGCTTCCCACTCGGCTGCGAGGCCGGGAGCGAGCACCGTCGGGTCTTCGGCGTCGTACTGCACGAGACGGTCATAGATGTTGGTGACCAGCTCGCCCGACGAGAACTCGTAGGCCTGCGCCGGATCGATGGCGACGATGTCGTCGATGTTCTGCGCGACGACCAGAACATTGTCCGGCGTGGCTGCGAGCACATGCTGCGACAGCGGCATGGTGAGAGCGGCGGCAAGGAGCGCCGTTTTGAAGAGCTTCATTGTTTTCTCCTCCTTATGGATCAGGAATTGCTCTTGGTCTTGCTGGTTGACGAACCGGTTCCCGACCGGGAGCCTTTGGGGCTGCCCTTGTCCGGAGAAACCAGTTCAATGCGGTTGGTCGCCTGGCCATTGGCGCCGAACACGGTCAGCGTGCCGGTCCACAACAGGCGTGCGGGACTGTCGGTGCCGTTCTTCCAGGCGTGCGGGGTGTTGCCCCGGTAATGCAGGCTGTCGCCGGCCTTCATCTCCATCTCTTCGCCATCGAGATACTGGGTGATGGAGCCTTCGAGGACGTAGATCATCTCTTCGCCCTCATGGCTCACCGTCTCCGAGGCGTAGCCGGGCGGTACGGTGAGCAGGAAGGAAGAAAGCTGGCTGCCGGGAAACTCGGTCCCGAGCCGCTCATAGACGATGGGCGATCCGGCGATGGAAAACTGCGGGCGGCTTTCGGCCCGCGTCAGGCCGTCTTCGGCGCGGGGCTGGGAGACGAAATAGTCGAGGCCGACGCCAAGCGCGCGGGCAATGCCGGCAAGCGAACCGAGCGTCGGCGTGGCGTTGTCGCGCTCCACCTGGCTCAGATACCCAACGGAAAGACCGGCCGCCTTGCCAAGCTGCTGAAGCGTGAGGCCGAGCTGGCGGCGGCGTGCACGAATAAGCACACCAATCCTGGTGTCGACTTCGGGTGTGGCGCGGACCGTTGGGCTGCTCAAAGATTTTTCCCCCACAAAAATTTTTTTGATGTAATCAGATTTTTTTGTATGATCCAAGCACTTTTTTGACTGACTTGGCAGGGCGCGGGACGAGTTTGAGCGCCCCAAAGTTGCATGAAAACAAGACGTTGGCGTCTGGTTTGTCTCACGGCAGGCCTGCCGGCCAGCCAAGGGACAGGAGGCGCGTTTGGGGCGTCCATCAACAAAAACAGCGGCCAGAGAGCAAACAAGCCATGGCATTTGAACCATCCACAGGGGCTGCCAGCGCGCGTTTGAGCATGCTGGCCAGCCGTGCCTGGGAAGGCGTTGCGAGCGTCCTGCGTTTCGCTGTCGTCGTCGCCGGCACTTTTCTCGGCCTTCTGGCCATCACCTTCTTCATCGGTCGTGTTGTGCCGATCGATCCCGTGCTCTCGGTCGTTGGCGACCGGGCGACACAGGAAGTCTATGAGGCGGCGCGTCAGGCCATGGGGCTCGACCGGCCGCTCATCGTGCAGTTCTTCGCCTATGTGGGCGACGTTCTGACGGGCGATCTCGGCATGTCGATCTCCACCGGGCGTCCGGTGGTCGACGATCTGGCGCGCGTCTTCCCCGCGACGCTGGAAATGGCCACCATCGGCATCATCATCGGCGTCGTGCTGGGCGTGCCCATGGGCGTTGTCGCCGCCACGCATCAGGGCAGCTGGATCGACCAGGTGATCCGCGTGCTCGGCCTGCTCGGCTATTCGGTGCCGGCCTTCTGGCTCGGCCTTGTCGGTCTGGCGATATTCTATGCTGGGCTTGGCTGGGTTGCCGGTCCGGGCCGCGTCGATATCTTCTATGACGGCCTGCTCGATCCCGTGACCGGGCTCTATCTGGTCGACAGCGTGATCGCCGGTGAGTGGGATATCTTCTGGAACGCGCTCGACCATCTGATGCTGCCGGCGTCGATCCTCGGCTTCTTCTCGCTGGCCTATATCGCCCGCATGACGCGCTCCTTCATGCTCGACCAGCTCGGGCAGGAATATGTGACGACCGCGCGGGTTAAAGGCGTGTCCGAGCGCCGCGTCATCTGGCGGCATGCGTTCTATCCGATCCGCATCCAGCTCATCACCGTGATCGGCCTGTCCTATGCGGCGCTGCTGGAAGGTTCGGTGATGATCGAGACCGTGTTCTCGTGGCCGGGCATCGGCAACTATCTTACGACCGCGCTTCTGACCGCCGACATGAACGCCGTTCTCGGCGCGACGCTGGTGATTGGCGCCGTCTTCATCATGATCAACAAGATTTCCGATGTGCTTTACCGCATCCTCGACCCGAGGGCACGCCGATGATTGACTGGCTTCTCGACGATTCCCCGACTTCGCGCCTGCAGGCCAATATGGGCCGCGCATGGCGCGTCTGGACCGCACTGTTACGCAATCCGCTCGCCGTTGTCGGCGCGCTGATCGTGCTGGTGCTGGTCGTCATGGCGATCTTCGCACCGCTGATTGCGCCCTACTCCCCCGTTGGGCAGGATCTCGCAAACCGCCTCATGCCGCCCTCCGCCGAACACTGGATGGGCACGGATGAGCTTGGTCGCGATATCTATTCGCGCGTCGTCTACGGTGCGCGCATCACGCTCTTGATCGTCACCATGGTGGCCGTCATCGCCGCTCCCATCGGCCTCGTGGTCGGTGCGGTGTCCGGCTATTTCGGCGGCTGGGTCGACCGCGTCCTGATGGGCGTGACCGATATCTTCCTGTCGATGCCGAAGCTCATTCTGGCGCTTGCCTTCGTGGCGGCGCTTGGACCGGGCATCGAAAACGCCATCATCGCAATCGCCATCACCGCATGGCCGGTCTATGCGCGCATCGCACGCGCGGAGACGATCACCTTCCGGGATTCGGAATTCATCTCGGCGGTCAGGCTGCAGGGCGCTTCTGCAACGCGGGTCATTCTGCGTCACGTGCTGCCGCTCTGCGCGTCCTCGACCATCGTGCGCGTGACGCTCGACATGGCGGGCATCATCCTCACCGCCGCCGGCCTCGGCTTCCTCGGCCTCGGCGCGCAGCCGCCGCTTCCCGAATGGGGCGCGATGATCTCGCGCGGGCGCAACTTCATCCTTGATCAGTGGTGGGTCGCCACCATGCCGGGCTTTGCGATCATTCTCGTCAGCCTCGGCTTCTGCTTCCTGGGTGACGGTCTGCGTGACGTGCTCGATCCCAAGCAGGGAGAAAAGCAATGAGCGCACCGCTGCTTGAAATCGAAAACCTGACAGTCACCTTCCCGACGTCCAGGGGACCGGTCGACGTGGTGAAGGGCATTTCCTTCTCGCTTGGCCGCGAGCGCCTGGGCATCGTCGGCGAATCCGGTTCCGGCAAGTCGATGACGGGCCGGTCGATCCTGCGGCTCATCCGCAAGCCGGGCCGCGTGACGGCGGACCGGATGACCTTCGACGGCATCGACCTTCTGTCGCAGAGCGAACGGCAGATGCGCGAGCTTCGCGGCGCGCGCATCTCCATGGTGATGCAGGACCCGAAGTTCTCGCTGAACCCGGTGATGACCATCGGCGAGCAGATTGGCGAGGCGCTGCTCACCCACAAGAAGCTGCCGCGCAGCGAGCTGAAGGCGCGGGTGCTTTCCATGCTGGAAGCCGTGCGCATCAACGAGCCGGAGCGGGTGGCGAACCTCTATCCGCACGAGGTTTCGGGCGGCATGGGCCAGCGCGTCATGATCGCCATGATGCTCATCCCCGAGCCCGACCTTCTGATCGCCGACGAGCCGACTTCGGCGCTCGACGTTTCGGTGCAGGCGCAGGTGCTCGACATCATCGACGATCTCGTGACCGGCAAGGGCATGGGGCTGATCCTCATCAGCCACGATCTGAACCTCGTCTCGCGCTATTGCGACCGCATCCTCGTGATGAACAGCGGCGAGATCGTTGAATCGTGCAAGGCCAGCGATCTGCACAAGGCGACGCACCCCTATACGAGGGGGCTTCTTGCGGCCATGCCGCGCATGAACGAGGACCGCGACGAACTGCCGGTTCTCGACCGCAGCACCTGGACCACGGGAGCGGGCACATGAAGAACGCCGCAATTCATCTCGAAAACCTGTCGATCAGCTACGGCAAGACGCCGGTGGTGTTCGATGTCAATTTCTCGGTGTCCGAGGGCGAGAGCTTCGCGCTGGTGGGCGAGTCGGGTTCCGGCAAGTCGACCATCCTGAAGGCGATCAGCGGGCTTGCGCCCGACTGGACCGGCAAGATCTCCGTGCTTGGAAAGCCGCGCGGCCATGCGCCGGACCGCGAGTTCGCAAAAGTCTGCCAGATGGTGTTTCAGGATCCGTACGGATCGCTGCACCCGCGCAAGACGGTGGATGACTGCCTGGCCGAGCCGCTTGCCGTGCATGGCATCGGCGGACGCGACACGCGCGTGAAGGACATGCTCGACGCGGTCGGTCTCGACCAGCGTTTCCGCTTCCGCTTCCCGCACCAGCTTTCGGGTGGCCAGCGGCAGCGCGTGGCGATTGCCCGTGCGCTGATGCTGGAGCCGCGCGTGATGCTGCTCGACGAGCCCACCTCAGCGCTCGACGTGTCGGTGCAGGCGGAAATCCTGAACCTCCTGAAGAAGCTTCGCCGCGAGCAGGGGCTCACCTATCTGATGGTGACCCACAACCTGCCCGTGGTCTCCTTCCTCTGCGACCGGATGGCGGTCATGCGTCATGGCCGTGTTGTCGAGATCGCAGAGGTGGATGCGTTGAAGACGGGTCGGCTTTCCGATCCCTATTCGCGCGAACTCTACGCCGCCAGTGGCGGCACGCTCCAACCCGCATAACAGAGACTGAAAATGACCGACTACACCGGCCCGCTGGCCGAATTCGACCGTGCGCTTTCACTCGCCACGACCCCGGATGCACCCTTCGATGCGCTGCTGGAGCTGACGCGTGCCGTGGTCGGCACGAAGCTGTTCACCTTCATGACGGCAGACATGAAGACCGAAACGGCAAGCCGTTCCTACACTTCGCATCCGGAAGAATATCCGGTGTCCGGCACCAAGCCGATCCATTATGACCGCTGGTTCGAGACGGTGCACAAGAAGCGCGAATGCTTCGTCGCCAACACGCTGGCCGACATCGACACCGTGTTCCCCGACGCCACGCTGATCGGTGAACTCGGCTGCGGTTCGGTCATCAACCTGCCGGTGGTGCTGGGCGATACGCTGGTCGGCACCGTCAACATCCTCGATGTCGAGCATCACTACACGCCCGAGCGCGTGGCGCTTGCAAAGGCCTGGCTCTCGGTGCCGGCAAAGGCTGCGTATCTCGCCAGCCGCCAGCTGCAGGGCTGACACTGTTTCCGCCCTCATGGTCAGCCTGTCGGACCATGAGGGCGGAATTTCTTTACGACACCGTGCGGTGTGAAACGGGCATCAGATCCTGGATCGCCCGGAACCGGTCAAAGTCCTTGCGCTCACTTGCCGACCACGCCGTCTCGGCCATGGCGGAGATGCGCGGATAGACCAGATGTGCGAAGAGGCCGGGCGTCGCCAGGTTCTCCGACCAGAGGCACGTCTGCACACCGGCGAGCTGATCTTTCAGTGCATCCGGCCAGTCGCCGCCCGGCTCATAGTCATAGGCGTCGCGCAGCGTCACGGTTCCGGCCCAGCTTGCGCCGGGCTCCCACCATTCCGTCGAACGGGCAATGTCGAGATAGTAATGCTCGGCAGGGGCCAGCACGACCTGATAGCCCTGTTCGGCCAGAGCGCGGCCGCTCTTCGATTCCTTCCATGCGACAAGCAGCGCGCCGTCCACATCGAGACCGCCGCCAAGCGCGGCCTCTTCCCAGACTGCGATATCGCGACCGCGCTCGCGCAGCATCTCCTGCACGCGTTTCAGGAAATAGGACTGCAGCGAGAAGGTCTCGACCTTGCCGAACAGTTTTTCACCCAGTGCGCGGGCGAGCGGGGATTCCAGCCATGCGCCCTCGGCCACTTCGTCCGCGCCGGCGTGGATGTAGCGTGCCGGGAAGATGTCCACCAGCGTGTCGAACACATCGCCGAGGAAGGTCCAGGTGGCGTCGACCGCGGGGTTGAGCGCGTTGTTCGGGAAGTATTGCACCGAGCGATAGTAGATGCGGTTCTCACCCGGATCGCAGAGCTGGGGCAGCGCGCGCAGCACGCAGTAGCAATGGCCGGGAATGTCGATCTCGGGAATGATCTCGATGCCGAGCCCCGCGCCATGGGCGACCAGCGCGCGCATGTCGTCGCCGGTGTAGAAACCGCCGGAACGCTCTGCCGGCGTGCCGAGAAGCGGCGGCAGGATTTCGTTGCCGCCGCGAAACGCGGTGCGCTCTGTCAGCGCGGGCCAGCCCGGAATTTCAAGACGCCACGCCTCGTCATCGTTCAGGTGGATGTGGAAGTGGTTCAGCTTGTTCCAGGCGAGGCAGTCGAGGAAGTCGTTCAGATCCTGCATCGGATAGAACTGGCGGGCGACGTCGAGATGCGCGCCGCGCCAGCCGAAACGCGGCCTGTCGCTGATCGCGCCGCTGGCCGGCAGGGTGAACTCGTCCGGGCGCTGGCGCGCGCCGCGCAGCATCTGTCCCAGCGTGATGAGGCCGTGGCGGAAGCCGTTTTCATCACCGGCGCTGAGCGCGATGTCTTCCGCGTTGAAAGTGATCGCATAGGCGCCATCGCCCAGATCGGGACCGGCCGTCGTCGTCACCACATGTCCGCCATCCTGGCCGAACAGCGGGGCCTCACCGGCGAAGAGGCGGCCTGCAAGCGCGCTGACCACCGAGAACGCTTTCTGCGCATCCGGCGTGGCCCCGGCTGCGAGCACGAAGGGGGCAGCCGTGTCACGCCGGCCATCCACCTGAACGTCCAGCGGTGCGGGAATGACGGAGACGGGGGCCGCCCCTTCCGGCAGCGCGGTCGGCTCGAGTTTCTCCCAGTTCGGCTCGCCGGGAACGCCATTCAGCGTCATTGGTTTGACGTCCACGGGGCAGGTGGTTCCGTCTTTCAGAATGAGATGTGCGCTCTTGGGGCCATAGGTGTAGTGGCGCAGCACATGGCTCAGCCGGTCTGCCCGAATGACCCAGCTTTCGCCCGGCGCAAGCACTGCGCCGCTCGGCTGGAGGAACACGTGGTAGTTGGAAAGCTGGTCGGCAAGCGTCGCCCCCTCGATCTCGCAATCGGGATGAATGCGGAAGAGCGAGGTGGTGGCGAGCTGCGCGCCGCTGATGGGCGCGCCTTCGGTCATTTCGAGCTTCAGCTCGATCACGCGGCGCTCTGCGTCCCAATTGGTCAGCAGGCGGCAGGCATGGCTGTTCGGCATCGGTGTTCCTCCCGAAAAAGAATGCGTGGATTGATGGATTTCAGAGATCGGCGGCGGTGGGCTGGTCCTGCCGCTGCCGGGGTGAGTTGGCGATCCGCAGATGCTCACGCAGGCGCGCGAGATCGGCGGCGAGTTTCTGCGCTTCGGCCTGCCGGTCGGCAGCCTCCGCGCGGGCAAGGGTGAACTCGGCCGAGCGCACCACATCGCGCCAGCGCGGGTTGAGAGGCAGCGTTTCGATCAGCAGATATTTGTCGAGCGTGCGGGTCTGCAGCGATGTCTTGTCGAGGCTGACGCGCCAGATGCCGCTCTCCTCGGCAAATTCGATCCGCTCCTTGCCGGTCACGTCGCGCCACAGGTTGAGGCTGCCCGTCATCACCTGAACGATGAGGGCACGATAGGCTTCATCCGATGCCGGGCCCGGCTCGGCCTGCGCTTCGCCGGCCATTACCGGCAGCGCGCTGTCGATGGCTCCGCGCACCGAAACGAGCAGGTTCTCGGCCTCCAGCGAGGCGTCGCTCAGAACGAGCGCCATACCCGCGCCCGCTTCGGGCTCCAGCTCGAACGCATTGATGGTGAATTCGCGTCCGCCCAGATGCAGCGTGGCGCTGCTTTCGCCATCCACCCGGCACTGGCTGTCGAGCAGCGCGGCCATGTCCGACGGCAGCAGGAGAGACAGGGGCGTGGCGCGGTCGAGCGGGCGACCGAAGATCGTCTCCGCAGCCCGGTTGGCATAGGTGATGATCGTCTTGTCGTTGACGCAGACAAGACCGGCTTCCAGCGCGTCGAGCAGGCGCGCCATGCGGCGCTGCGACAGGCGCAATGCGTCTTCGACCTGGATGCGGCGATCCACCTCGTCGCGCAGTTCCTGATTTTCCTCCGCACGGCTGCGGGCGCGCGAGGCGTCGATCAGGGTGGAGATGCGCGTCAGAAGCTCATCCTTGACGAAGGGCTTCACCACATAGTCGTTCGCACCCGCCTCGAAGCCGGCGATCATGTCGCGCGTGCGGCTGCGCGCCGTCACCATGATGATGGGCAGGTCGATCAGCGAGAACTGGCGGCGCAGCCTGCGCGCCACTTCGAGGCCCGAGAGATCGTCCATCATCACGTCGAGGATGAGAAGGTCGGGCTTGTGTTCCAGAACGGCCTCGATGCCATCGCGGCCATTGTCGGCGCAGATGACGCGATAGCCCTGCGGCAGGAGCACGTTGCGCAGAACCTGTAAATTGATCGGCTCGTCATCCACCACAACGATGGTCTGCGCATTGGCGTCGCCGCGCTCGGAGACGGAGGTCTCGAAGGCATCGAGCGCATTGATGGTCTGGTGCAGGCCGCCGGGATATTTCCCGCGCGCCTGTTCTGCCGCATCGGCGCTGGCGGCGGGAAGCTGCAACACGAAGCGCGAGCCCTTGCCCGGTTCGCTGGTCGCGGTCAGCGTGCCGCCGAGCAGGGCTGCAAGATTGCGCGCGATGGCGAGGCCGAGGCCGGTCCCGCTCTTCTTCTGTGTGACGTCGCCGGATTCGGCCTGTTCGAGCGGCTGGAAGATGCGTTCCAGATTCTCGGGCGAGATGCCGCGTCCGGTGTCTTCCACGGCGACGGAAACCGTCGCGCTGTCGCCTTCACCCTCGTGCCATGCGGTGACGTGGATGTGCCCGTCATCGACATATTTGATGGCGTTGCCGATGAGATTGTAGAGGATCTGCTCAAAGCGCACCGGGTCGGCGATTACCGGCGGCGTCACATCGGGAATGTCCACCCTGAGGCTCACCGGCTCGCCGGAAAGCAGCGGCTCGGAGAGAAGCAGAACCTGGCGCACGCTGGTGGCCACATCGACGCCCTGAATGTCGAGCCGCATGCGGCCCTGACGGATGCGGTAGAGGTCGAGCAAATCGTCCACGAGGCGCGACAGGCGGCGGGCCGAGAAGGTGATGAGCTGAAGCTGGTTGCGTTGTGTCGGTGCGATGTCGCCGGCCGCACCCGCAGCCAGTGTTTCGGAGATGCCGATAATGCCGTTGAGCGGTGTTCTCAGCTCATGCGAGGTGTTTGCGAGGAACTGGTCCTTCATGCGGTCGGCCTGTTCCAGCTCCGCATTCTTCTCGCCGATCTCGCGGATATGCACTTCCAGTTCGCGGTTCTTCTGGCTGATGAGCTGAAGCTGATCGCGCAGCGCATCGCGCATGCGGGCGACGGAATGGGAGAGCCTCGCGAATTCCGTCGGCTTGTCGAATTTCGGCAGGCTCATGTCCAGCGCGCCATCGGCCACGGCCTCTGCCGCATCGGTGACGGATTTCAGGGGGCGGGTCTGCGAGCGGGCGAGATAGTAGGATAGAAGCAGGATCAGCGGCAGCGCGAGTGCGGCCAGCGCCAGGATGAGGTTGCGCAGTCTGGTGCTCGCTGCGAAGGCCGATGCGGCGTCTGCATCGACGGCGAAAAGCCAGGTGGCGTCGGGCAGGAGAAGATGCGTCCATGCCGAAAGGACGGGTGCGCCGAGCAGTCCCGTTTCGAGCATCGTCACACCGCTTTTCGCTTCCATCTCCTCCGGCACGCTGGCGCTCACGCCGGTCTTGAGGGCAGGGGCCGAAGAGGCGATGACGGCGCCGCGCGACGAGATGAGGCTGAGCGTGCCGTTGACGCCTTCATGCCCACCCAGAAGGGCGGCAAGCTTGCTGGCGGGCAGGCGCAGAATGGCCGCGCCGCTGGCGCGTTGATAAAGGCTCACGCGAACAGCGAAATAGGCGGCGAATTCGCCGGTGCGCGGATCGCGCGCAAAATCGTAAAACACGATGTGCCGGTCGTCGGGCGCAGAGCGCAGCTCCATCAGCGCCCTGGAAAGCGTTGAATCGCCTTTGGTCAGGAGGCTGCCCAGATAATCGTCCTTGAAAACGGAATAGACGACCCGCCCGCGCGCATTGACGAGATAGACATTGTCGAACTCGGAGCTTTCAACAAAGGTCAGATATTCTTCGTGGAACTGGCTGTGCGCATTGGCGTAGGCGAGGGCTTCGCGCAGGAGCCGGTCATGGCTGGGCGCTTCGGCCCGCGCCGGCTCGTTCGGCCCGACCTCGAACAGGCTGCGCAGCTCCTCCGCCGCCTGCTCCTCATCGGGCGCCATCTGGCTCATGGCGTAGCTGAAACCGTAAAAATCGCCAATCGAGTAGCGCGCTATGTTGGTCTGGGCGAGGCTTTCGGCCTGCCGCTTGGCGAAAGACACATATTGTGTCAGTTCACTGGTCTTGGCATCGCGCGCAAAGGCGATCTTCTCGAAGGTTTCGCGTGCAATGTTTGCGTTGACGAGGGAGTAGAAGGCGGCAGCGCTGATCGCCAGCGGCACGATTGATACCGCAAGCAAGACCAATAAGAGCCGCGCCTGGAAACCGGCCGGTAAAATCCTGCGCCAATTCATGTAATCCTCCCGAGACGGCAAAAAGCACGCCTTTCAATGAATACGCTAGCGAAAGCCGAAGGCTCCGCCAAGACCGCGAGCCACGCCCGAAGGCGAATGCAACGAAACTGACGAAATTTACGAAATAGACGGTGGCATTAGATTGGTCCTATCTACCAGAATGACTGGACTGTTCTTGCCGGCGCGTGTCGCGCCAGGGTGGAGCCTTTGGCGGAGCAGTAGAAGAGGGCGGACGGTCCGCCCGGACTCTTGAGGGAGGAAAGCATGAAACATTCGTTGACGGCCGGGCTGGTCCTTGCCGCCGGTATTCTGCAGATGCAAGCGGCCGCGGCTGAATCCGTTCTCACGGCCCTGCCGATCCAGCGCACGGCGTGGATTGAAAACTACAATCCCTTCAACCAGTCCTCGCGACTGCCTTCGGTCAACGACTTCATCTACGAGCCGCTGATCATCTTCAATACCCTGAAAGGCGGTGAGCCGAATTATCGGCTGGCGACGGGTTATGAATTCTCCGAAGATCTTAAGACGCTGACAGTCACCCTGCGCGACGGCGTGACCTGGTCCGATGGCGAGCCCTTCACGGCCGATGACGTGGTGTTCAGCCTCAATCTGGTGAAGGAGAACAAGCCGCTCGACATCTATGGTCATGGCAAGCTCGTCGATACGGTCGAGGCTGTGGACGACAAGACCGTCCGCTTCCAGCTGAGCGATGCCAATTCCGGCGCGATCTACTCCATCGTCCGTCTGGCGATCGTGCCCGAGCATGTCTGGTCAAGCGTCGAGGACCCGGTGACCTTCACCAACCCGAACCCGGTCGGCACCGGTCCGCTGACGGAGATCCGCCGGTTCACGCCGCAGGAATACATCCAGTGCCGCAATGAAAAATACTGGGATGCGGAGACCCTCAAGGTCGACTGCATGCGCTTCCCGCAGATCGCCACAAACGATCAGGCGCTGGCGGCTGCCGCCCGTGGCGAACTGGACTGGATGGGCTCGTTCCTGCCCGACATCGAAAAGACCTTTGTCGGCAAGGATCCCGAGAACCACAAATACTGGTTCCCGGCCGGCTCGCTCGTCATGTTCAACGTGAACATGGAATCGAAGAACGAAGGCAACCGCGAAGCGTTCAGCGACGTGGATTTCCGTCGCGCCGTTTCCATGTCGCTTGACCGTGAAGCCATGGTCGACATTGCCGGTTACGGCTATCCGACCATCAACCAGTATCCGTCCGGTCTCGGTCAGGCCTACCACTCCTGGAACAATCCGGAAGTGGATGCCGAGTATGGCAAGTTCACCCGCTATGATGTCGAGGGCGCCAAGGCGCTTCTGGCCGAGGCGGGTTACAAGGACACCGATGGCGACGGCAATCTGGAAACGCCGAGCGGCAAGAAGATCTCGTTCAACATCATCGTGCCGAATGGCTGGACCGACTGGATCAACACGGTGCAGCTGGCGGTGGAAGGTCTGACGGCGATCGGCATCGAGGCCCAGGTGGCCACGCCCGAGCATGCGGTCTGGTCGGAAAGCCTGATCAACGGCAATTACGACATGGCCATGAACGCCTACTTCACCGGTGTCACGCCGCATTACCAGTATGATCTGGGCCTGCATTCGCAGAACCAGGGCAAGACCCGCTTCGGCGCGACGCGTTACTACAATGAAGAACTCGACGGCCTGCTGGACTCCTTCTTCCAGACCGTTGATGCGGAGAAGCAGCGCGCGATCATGAACGACATTCAGATGGAAGTCGGTCGTGACATGCCGTTCATCGCCGTGTTCAACAACCCGCTCTGGTACCAGTACAACACCAAGCGCTTCACGGGCTTCTTCAGCGCCGAGAATCCTCAGGCCAAGCCCGTCGTTCACGACGAGACGCCGGAGCGTCTCCTTCACCTGCTCTCCCTGCGTCCGGTCGAAGATTGATCCGATCCTCGATCTGACTGCATCCTCCCCCCTTCTCCCCGTTCGCGGGGAGAAGGGTTCCACGGAGGGGAAAACCGGGAGCTGACGCGGGGCCTTCGCCCCGCTTTCAGAAAAGGCGCCGTGGCCTTCGGGCCGTCTGACGGCGCACAGAGCAGGGGGACACCATGCGCTTCATTCTGCGCCGGCTGGCGTTCTATCTCGTTGCCTTTTTGGTGGCGGCCACATTCAATTTCCTCATACCGCGGCTGATGCCGGGCAATCCGGCAGACGTCATGCTGGCCCAGGCCCAGGGCACCATTCCACCCGAGGCGCGCGAGGCGCTGATGGAGACATTCGGCTTCATCAACGAACCCCTGTATCTGCAATATCTCAAATATCTGGGCTCGATCTTCACCTGGGATTTCGGCCTTTCCGTCAAATACTACCCGACGCCGGTGTTCGACCTGCTTGCCCGCGCGCTGCCGTGGACACTGTTCCTCACCGGAACGGCGACGCTTCTGGCCTATGCGCTCGGCACGCTGTTCGGCATTCGCGCCGCGTGGCGGCGTGGCAGCGGGTTCGACAGTTTCATGTCCCCGCTGGCGCTGGCGCTGCAATCCATCCCGCCGGTGGTGATCGCGATCACGGCGATGTTCCTCTTCTCCGTCTCGCTCAACTGGCTGCCGGCCGGCTATGCATTCGACCCTTCGCTTGAGCCGTCGCTCAGCGGGCCGTTCCTGTCCTCCGTGTTCTTTCACGCGCTGATGCCGGTCCTGTCGCTCAGCATCGTTCTGGTGGGCGGCTACCTCATCACCATGCGCAACAACATGATCGGCCAGCTCGGCGAGGATTACGTGCATCTGGCGGAGGCGAAGGGGCTTTCGGATGCCCGCGTGCGCTACAATTATGCGGCGCGCAACGCCTTCCTGCCGTCCATCACCGCCTTTGCGATCAGCCTTGGCTCGGTGTTTGGCGGCTCGCTCATCACCGAGGTGGTGTTCAACTATCCGGGGCTCGGAAACCTGCTCTACATGGGGGTGATCGCCCGCGATTTCCCGCTCATTCAGGGCCAGCTTCTCATCATGACGCTCGCCATGCTGAGCGCAAACTTTGCCGTCGATATCGCCTATGTGGCGCTCGACCCGCGCTTGAGGAGGGCGTGATGCTCAATCTCCTGAAGGTCTTCGTGCGCAACCGCAAGGCAGCCTTTGGCGTCTTCATCGTCGTGTTCTACGTGGTGGTGGCGCTGGCCGCGCCGCTCATCACCGACCACGATCCCAACAAGCGCGTGAGCCGTCCGCATCAGCCGCCGAGCGCGGAATATGTGATGGGCACCACCCGCATGGGCCGCGATGTCTACACCCAGCTCGTGTGGGGTACGCGCACTTCGCTCATGGTCGGCATTCTGGCCGGGCTCATCGTCACGCTGATCGGCACCGTGGTGGGCCTGACCGCCGCCTATTATGGCGGCGCGACGGACGAGACGCTCAATTTCGCAACCAATGTGGTGCTGGTGCTGCCGCAATTGCCGCTGCTTCTGGTGCTGGCGGCGTTTCTCGGGCAAGTGGGGCCGCTCTCCATCGCCATCATCATCGGCCTGACATCATGGGCGTGGGGCGCGCGCGTGACACGCGCACAGGCCATGACGCTGAAGAACCGCGAGTTCATTCAGGCTTCCCAACTCATCGGCGAGCCGGTCTGGCGCATGATCCTGGTGGAAATGCTGCCGAACCTTCTGTCGATCATAGGTTTCAACTTCATCGGCAGCGTGATCTTCACCATCATCACCCAGGCCACGCTGGAGTTCCTCGGGCTCGGCGATCCGCTCTCCGTCTCGTGGGGCACGATGCTCTACAACGCAAAGAACGCCTCGGCGATTACCGTGGGCGCATGGTGGGAGATGGCCGCACCCTGCGTCGCCATCGTCATCATCGGCGTGGGCCTGTCGCTGCTCAATTTCGGCGTCGACGAGATTTCCAATCCGCGGCTGCGCACGCTGGGCGCCATCGGCAAGGCCATGAAGCTGCAGAAGAAGCTCGACCGCGCGCGTCTTGCGGAGAAGGAGGCATGAGCATGGAGACCGCAAAGCCACTTCTTTCGGTGCAGAATCTGTGCGTCGACTACCTGACGCCGAATGGCACGTTCCGCGCCGTGCGCAATGTCTCGCTCGACATCGGGCAGAACGAGATCCTCGGGCTTGCCGGCGAAAGCGGGTGTGGCAAGAGCACCATCGCCTTCTCGATCATGCGGCTCCACCGGCCGCCGGCCTTCATCAGCGATGGCAAGATCCTGTTCGAGGGTGAGGATGTTCTCGCCTTTTCACGCCGCCGGCTCGAGGCCTGGCGGTGGAGCGGGGCGTCCATGGTGTTCCAGAGCGCGATGAACTCGCTCAACCCGGTGCTGACGGTGTTTGAGCAGTTCCGCGACATGCTCGCCCGTCACGAGAAGATGGGGCGCGACGCGGCCCGCGTGAAGGCCGGTGAAATGCTGGCCATGGTGGGCATCCCCGAAGACCGGCTCGATTCATTCCCGCACCAGCTTTCCGGCGGCATGCGCCAGCGGGTGGTGCTCGCCATGGCGCTGACGCTCAAGCCGCGCCTCGTGGTCATGGATGAGCCCACCACCGCGCTCGATGTGGTGGTGCAGCGCGAGATCCTGCAGGAGATCGTGGCGCTGCGCAAAACGCTCGGCTTCTCGGTGCTTTTCATTACGCATGATCTGGCGTTGATGGCGCAGTTCGCCGACCGCATCGCGATCATGCTGGAAGGGCGCATCGTCGAGCAGGGCGAGGCGCGCAGCCTGGTGGCCGATCCGCAGCACGAATATACGCGCAAGCTCTGGGCAGCCATGCCGCGCATTGAGGGAGCAGCCGCATGAACGCCCCGCTTCTGTCGCTTGAAGGCGTGTCCAAGACCTTCCATGTGCGCCCGGTTCTGGGCGCGGTGCGCCGCGTGGATGCGCTGCGCAATGTCACCTTCTCCATCGAGCCGGGCAAGGCGCTGGCGCTGGTCGGCGAAAGCGGGTCGGGCAAGAGCACCTGCGGGCGCGCCGTCATCCGCCATTTCGAGCCGAGCGCCGGCACCGTCCGGTTTCGCGGCGAGAACATTTTTGAGAACCGCACCCGCAGCGGAGACCGCGCCTATCTGCGCGCGGTGCAGATGGTGTTTCAGGACCCGTTCTCCTCGCTCAACCCCACCCACACGATCCGTCACCATCTCGAACGCCCGTTGCGGCTGCATGGCGGGACGGCGGATCTCGAAGCGCGGCTTCGCCAGACGCTGGCCGATGTGGAGCTTGATCCCGACACCACGCTTGAGAAGTTCCCGCACCAGCTCTCCGGTGGCCAGCGCCAGCGTGTCAGCTTTGCCCGTGCGCTTGCGGTGGGCGCGGAGCTGATCGTTGCCGACGAGCCCACCTCCATGCTTGATGTGTCGATCCGCAAATCGGTGCTCGACCTGATGCGGCGCTTGAAGGAAGAGCGCAACATTGCCTTCCTCTACATCACGCACGATATCGCGACCGCTCACTACATCGCCGAGGAAACGGCGGTGATGTATGCCGGGCAGGTGATGGAGCGTGGCCCGTCCGATGCGGTCATCCGCAATCCGCGCCATCCCTATTCGCGCCTTCTCATTTCCGCCGTGCCCGATCCGGCGAAGCGTTTCGACGACGCCGATGGCGACGGGCTTGCCTTTACGCGGCAGGCGGAGGCCGTGCGGTCACGTGCGGCGCGTCCCATCTCCGGTTATCGTGAAGTTGCGCCAGACCATTTCGTTGCCTATTCGGATGCAGACCATGACTGATATGCTCGTGCCCCTCTACAAGCTCCCGCCGGCCAGACCCGTGGCCGAGGGCATTGTCATTCGCCGCGCCATCGGGCCGGAAATGCATGTCGTGTGCGATTTCGCCGAGAAGCATTTCAGCCGCAACTGGGCCAGCGAATGCGCCGTGGCCATGGCGGCGCAGCCGGCCAATGTTCTGGTCGCGGTGGAAAACGGAAAGCTTCTGGGCTTTGCCTGCTACGACGCCACGGCGAAGGGCTTCTTCGGCCCGACCGGCGTTGACGAGGCCGCGCGCGGGCGCGGCGTCGGGGCGGCGCTGCTCATGGCCACGCTTCAGGCGATGCGCGATGCGGGCTATGTCTATGGCGTGATCGGCAGCGCCGGGCCGATCGAATTCTACAAGAGCCAGTGCGGCGCAATCGAGATTCCCGATTCCACCCCCGGCATCTATGGCGACATGCTGCGCTGAGCGGTTCGCGCTGCGGCATGAGGTCGTGGCCGGTCAATCTTGCCGATTTGATTGGTCCTGACCCTATGCCTCGCCCGAAAATGATTTATACGTGGCGCCGAAACGCATCCTTTGAACTGGTGGGTGAAAATGTCGAACCGCGTTGCCTGGCACGAACTGTCGAAACTGTCTGCTGAAGAGCGCAAGACGCTCCTCACACGAACGGAAGACGACCTCACCCATTTTCTGGAGAATGTCGCGCCCATCATCGAGGCGGTGCGCAAGGAAGGCGATGTGGCGCTGGCCCGCTTCGCGCGCATGTTCGACAAGGCGCAGGTCGAGCCGGACGCGATCGCTGCGACGGAAGAGGATTTCGACGCCGCGTTCAAGACGCTCGATCCGGAGATGATCGAGACGCTGGAATTCTGCGCCGACAACATTCGCCGTTTCCACGAGGCGCAGCGCCCGCAGGAAATGTGGATGAAAGAAATCCGCCCCGGCGTTCTGGTGGGCGAGCGCGCCACGCCCATTGACAGCGTTGCGCTCTATTCGCCGCGCGGCAAGGGCACCTTCCCCTCCATGACGCTCATGACGGCGATCCCGGCCGTGGTGGCCGGCGTGCCGATGCCCATCGTGCTCACCCCGCCCGGACCGGACGGCAAGGTGGATGCGGCGACGCTGGTTGCCGCGCGCATTGCCGGCGTGAAGCATGTCTACAAGGCCGGTGGCGGTCAGGCCGTTGCTGCTGCCGCATTCGGCACGGACACGGTGCCGCGCTGCGCCAAGTTCGAAGGCCCCGGCAGCCCGTGGATCGCCGCTGCCAAGCGGCTGCTTCAGGGGCAGATCGCCTCGCGGCTTCCCGCCGGCCCGACCGAGAGCATCGTGCTTGCCGATGAGAGCGCCGATCCCGAGATCGCGGCGCTCGACCTGCTGGTCGAGGCCGAACACGGCAGCGACAGCTCCAACTTCTTCGTCACCTGGTCGCGCGAGGTTGCGGAAAAGGTGCGCGATGCGCTGCCGAAATACTGGGCGGAGATGAGCGCCGAGCGCGTGCGCTACTCCTCCGATGTTCTGGGCGGCACAAGCGGTGGCATCGTTCTGGCGGACACGCCGGAAGAGGCGTTCGCCTTCGTCAACGATTACGCGCCGGAGCACCTTCAGATCCTGTCCAAGACGCCGTTCGAATATCTGTCGCACGTGCGCAATGCGTCGGAAATCCTGCTGGGCGAATATGCGGCGGGGTCCATGGCCAATTACGCGATGGGGCCGAACGCGGTCCTGCCGACGTCGGGCATGGCGCGGGCGCATTCGCCGCTCGGCGTGCACGACTTCATGAAGACCTCGTCGATCGGTCACGTGACCGCACAGGGCTATGCCGAGTTTGCGCCTCATACGCTGCGCTTTGCCCGTTATGAGGGCTTCGATGCGCATGGCAACGCCGTTACGCGGCTGCGCAACAACCACGTCGAAAAAGGCGAGTAGGCAAGTGCGGGAACAATGACGGGCGCGCCGGGCTCCGGTGCGTCCTTCGCTCATCGCGCTTCCTTGCCTCGCGGCCAATGGGTGTCCCACATGCTGCCCCTGTCTTCGCTTGGAGAGCGCATAGCGATCCTCGGTCCGTCCAATGCGGGCAAGTCGACGCTGGCCGTCGCCCTTTCTGAAAAACTTGGCGTGCCGCCGGTTCATCTCGATCAGTTGCAGCACCTGCCAAACACCGACTGGCAGCCGCGACCGGAGGCCGAGTTCGCGGCACTGCACGATGCGGCCATTCTTGAAGATGGCTGGGTGATGGAAGGCAATTACTCGCGCCTGATGCCGCAGCGTCTGGCGCGGGCAACCGGCGTCATTCTGGTCACGTCCAGCCCGTGGCTGCGCATTGCGCGCTATTTCAGACGGACGCTCGCCAACCGGTCTGATCGCGCGGGACATCTGGAAGGCGCGCAGGACAGCGTGAAGTGGGCGATGATCCACTGGATCCTCGTGAAGACCCGCAACAGCGACGCCAAATATGCCGAGGTCGTGCGCGGCTCCGGTCTGCCCGCCGTCGAGTGCCACACGGCGGGTGCGCTCAATACGCTTTACAAGGACTGGGATCTACCGGCACCGCGCTAGGCATGCTTCACGCAGCGAACCGTTTTGCGCCCAGCAGGAAGATGACGCCCATCGCCAGATCCACCGCGCTCATGGCGACACCGGCAAACGCGACTTCACCAAGAGACCAGGCGGCTGTCATGAGGCCGAAGAACACGATCTTGCTGACACCGAAGATCACGATCACCGGTGTGTGAAGTGTCGTCGCGCGGGCCTGCCAAAGGCCGACAAGGGCAAACAGCAGAATGTTCGTCGCGATGAAGCCTGAATACAGGAAGGGCACATCCGTGGGCAGCGCCGCCATGCCGCCGAACCGTGCGGGGAACATGAATGTGGCGAAGCCCATGAGATTGTAGAAAAACGTGAAGAACAGCGTGTTGCGCAGAAAGCGTTCAGACATTGCGTGGGTCCGGTTCCGGGGCGAAGGATAAGCGCCGGTGAAAGACGCGGGGGCAGGTTTTTTGTCTTTCACCGGCGGCAGGATCAGGAGGCCATCAGGGTGAGAAAGTTGGGCTGGCCGTTCGATGCGGTCAGGCCGCCATCGACCGGCAGAATGACGCCGGTGATGAAGCTTGCCTGATCGCTGGCGAGAAAGGCCACCGCGTTTGCGACCTCGAAGGGCTCGACGATCCGGCCCATGGGGATGCGATCGGCAAAGGCCTCCAGCGCGCCGCGCTTGCCTTTCAGGCCGTTGACCAGGCGCGTGTTCGCCGTAGCAGGGGCCACTGCGTTGACGCGCACGCCTTCCGGCCCGAGTTCCAGCGCCATGCCCTGCGTCATCAGCGTCACGGCACCCTTCGAGGCGTATGTAGCCATACATGCCCCAGTCGGCGCGCATGCCCGAAACGGACGACATGTTGACGATGTTGCCTCCCGACCGGCGCAGGGCGGGAAGGGCGGCAAGAGAGACGTGACGCAGGCCGCTGACATTGATGGCCAGCATGGCTTCGAAATCGTCGTCGCTCAGCGTGTCCACCGTGCCCGGATTGGCCACGCCGGCATTGTTGACGAGAACGTCGATGCGCCCGAAGCGCGTCACGGTTTCGGCTATCAGGCGTTCTGCTTCCGCCTTCACGGAGATATCCGCAGCGACGGCCATGGCCCGTTCCGGGCCGAGTTTTGCGACCATCTCATCAAGGTTGGACTGTTCGCGGCCGTTGACGACGACCGAGAATCCGTCTTCGGCAAGACGTATCGCGATGGCGCGGCCAAGGCCAGTTCCGCCACCGGTGACGATGGCGACTTTGTTGTCGGACATGATCCTGTCCTTTCAGTAGGGGGTTGGGGGGGGCAATAGGGTTTGAGGGTCTGGTCAGGCGGCTTCGATAAGCTTCCTGAGTTCATCTTCATCGCGGCGGGAGAGCGAGGTCGTGTGGATTCTGCCCTTGCCCCGATAGGCGCTCAGACCGTCCATCACCTTGTCGATTGTCACATCGCGGACGAGCACGAACACCATGGCCTCGTCCTTCTCCAGGCTTGCAGCGACATCGCGCATGAAGCGGTCATCGATGCCGATATCCGTCAGCTTGCCGGCCAGTGCGCCGGTGCCCGCGCCGATCACGAGGCCGGCCAGGGGGGCGAGGAAAAGGAAGCCGATGAGCGTGCCCCACCAGCCGCCGCTCAGGGCGCCGGCCCCGGTCAGGCTGACGGGCTGGTGCAGTTTGGGCTTGCCCTTCTCGTCCTTGGTCACGACGACAATGTCGTCCAGGGCGAGCAGATAATCGGACTGCATGGCAGCCAGATCCGAACGCAGGGCGAAGGCCGTTGCATCATCCTTGAAACTGATCGCGACAAGCTTGGACATTATGATCTCCTTGGTCAGACAATTTCTTCGGCAGCCTCATCGCTGCCCGTGACCTGAAGATCGGTGTTGTCATGCCAGAAAGCCAATTATCGGATTTTTGAATAGGCATAAAATATGTTATGTCTCGAACATGTCGATCACGCATCTGAGAAGCTTCGTCGAAGTCTACCGTCAGGGTTCGGTCAGTCGGGCCGCGCATGAGCTTGGGCTCACCCAGCCAGCCGTCACCGGGCATATCGCCAGTCTTGAAGCGCAGCTTGAGCGCAAGCTTTTCACGCGCCACGCCCGTGGCGTGACGCCGACGGTCATTGCCGACGAACTTGCCAGCCGCGTCACCGGCGCCATCGATGTGGCGGAGAATGTTCTGGCGGAGGTGCGGGCGCGCTCCATGCGCGTTTCCGGCACGATCCATCTGTGCGGCCCGTCGGACATTCTGTCCGATCTCATTACCGACCGGATCAAGACCCTGATGCACAGCAATCTGGCGGTGCAGCTTCACCCCGCCGTTGATGACGAGCCACCCCGCATGCTGGTCGAGGGGCGGTCAGACTTCGCCTTTGCGGTCAAGGTGCCGGACGATCCACGGATCGAGGCTGCGCTCTATGGCCGTGAGGAACTGCTGCTGGTGGCTGCGCCTGAGGTCGTGGAGCGGATCGGGCGTGAAACGGCGCTATCGGAAGCGCTGCAGGAGGTTCCGTTCCTCTCCTATGATCTGCAGCGCTATATGATCCGCATGTGGATCGAGCACAATCAGATGTCCATCGGCAATGCGGAAGAGGCGGTTACGACGCCCGATCTGAGAGCGCTCAGGAACTTCGTGGTTGAAGGGTGCGGATGGAGTGTTCTGCCGCGCTATCTGGTGGCCGTGCATCTGCGCTCCGGTGCGCTGGACGTGATCGCAGGGCCACGCGGCAATCCTGAAATCGCCTATTACCTGCTGTGGCTCAAAAGCGCGATGCGCAATCCCAGAACGGCAAGGGCCAAGGCGCTGCTTTTGCAGCCGCCGGGCGATGGTGAGGTTCTCTAGGCCTTCGCCACGCATGATCCGCAATTGCCGCGGATCTCTATCGTGGTCTTGGCCGGCTTGAAGCGGTGGCTTCTGGCCCAGCCGTCGAGCCGGTCCTTCACGATCTCGTCGGAAAACTCTTCCACCTTGCCGCAGGCCTCGCAGATGGCAAAGGCGATCAGTTCCTGCTCATGGCAGTTGGGGTGTGCGCAGGCGACGAAAGCGTTCAGGCTTTCCAGCCGGTGCACAAGGCCCATCTCGGTCAGCTTGTCGAGCGCACGATAGACCTGCAGTGGCGCGCGCAGGCCATCGCCGCGCAGCCGGTCGAGGATCGTGTAGGCGCTGAGAGGAGCCTCTGCGCCGGAGAGCGTTTTCATCACCAGCGCCTGGTTGCGTGTCAGGTCGGCACTCATGGCTTGGTCTCCGTTGCGCGATCGTCGGTTCCTGCCCGTGGCGACGGCATGAGGCTGACGAGAAACAGCGCCAGCGCAGCCACCACGATGGAAGGTCCGGACGGTGTATCGAATTGCAGCGACGCCGTCAGCCCACCGATGACCGAAAGTGCACCGGCAATGGCGGCCAGAACGGCCATCATCTCCGGTCCTCCGGCAAAGCGGCGGGCGGTGGCGGCGGGAATGATGAGCAGCGCGGTGATGAGCAGAATGCCCACCAGCTTCATGGCGATGGCGATGACCGCCGCCATGAGCAGCATGAAGATCAGCCGCGAGCGCTCGGGTTTCAGCCCCTCGGCCTGCGCGATGTCGGTGTTGACGGTGGCCGCCAGAAGCGGCCGCCAGAGCCAGATAAGCAGCCCGAGAACAACCGCGCCGCCGCCATAGATGACGGCGATGTCGAGTTTCGAGACGGCGAGAATGTCGCCGAACAGAAAGCCCATCAGATCCACGCGCACCCACGTCATGAAGGCCACCATGACGAGGCCGAGCGCCAGTGTCGAGTGCGAGAGAATGCCGAGCAGGGCGTCGGTGGAAAGCGCGCGACGCCGCTCCATGATGATGAGCGCCACCGAGGCGAGCGCGGCCACCAGAAACACGCCGACCATCAGGTTGATTTCCATGACCAGCGACAGCGCGACGCCCAGAAGTGCGGAGTGCGCCATGGTATCGCCGAAATAGGCCATGCGCCGCCACACGACGAAACAGCCAAGCGGGCCGGTTACCAGGGCGAGCCCGACACCGGCCACCAGCGCGCGGGTGAAGAAATCATCGAGCATTGTTTGCTCCCTTCGCCGGCGTGTCGCTGGCGCACGCATGGTCGTGATGGTGGTGACCATCCTCGGGATGGCAGTGCTCGGTGATGGTGCCATCGGCATGGCGCACACGCCCGTCGGCCAGATGCGTGTGGTCGTGGTGATGGCGGTAGAGCGCCAGCGCTTCCGCCGCACGCGTGCCGAAAAGTTTGCGGTATTCGGGGCTGTCCATGACGCTTTGCGGCGCGCCGCGGCAGCACACATGGCCGTTCAGGCAGATCACCGTATCCGTGTCGGCCATGACGATGTGCAGGTCGTGCGAGATCATCAGGATGCCGCAGCCGGTGCGGTCGCGGATCTCGCGAATGAGTTCGTAAAGCGCGGCCTCGCCGGTAAAGTCGACGCCCTGAACGGGCTCGTCGAGCACCAGCAGGTCCGGCTTGCGCAGCATGGCGCGGGCCAGAAGCGCGCGCTGAAACTCGCCGCCGGAAAGGGCGGCCACCTGGCGTCCCGCCAGATGCGCCACGCCCGCTGCCGCGAGCGCTGCCTTGATCTCGGCGCTGCCGGCTGGCGCGGTCAGCGTCATCAGGCGCTCGACGGTCAGCGGCAGCGTCCAGTCGATGGCCACTTTCTGCGGTACATAGCCGACCCTGAGACCCGGCGCGCGATGCACATGCCCTTCGTTCGGCTGGATGACGCCGATGGCCGTCTTCGCGGTGGTGCTCTTGCCCGAGCCATTGGGGCCGATCAGCGTGACGATTTCGCCGCGCCGCACCGAAAGGTCGACGCCGCGCACCAGCCAGCGCCCGCTGCGGCTCACGCCGGCATTGTGCATCTCCACCAGCATTTCACCGGCGGTTTCGGGGGAGGGGCTTTGTTTTTTCAGCATGTGATTTTTCCGACTTGTCAGCGGATATGGCACACGTTATAGCGTAACGCAAGGATATGTAATGTCATAACATTCACCGAGGCGGTGAAGGTTGGGCTTGCATGCCATGTCCGTCCGTTCAATGCCTACAGGAGCCTTCCATGAAGTCGTTTCGCCTTTCGCTCGCCGCAGCCGCATCCTCCCTTGCGCTGTTGACGCCGGGCGCATTGACCGGAGCTTTCGCCGCCGACATGGAGGTCGTCACGTCCATCAAGCCCGTGCACTCTCTCGTGGCCGGGGTGATGGAGGGCGTAGGCGAGCCGGCGCTCATCCTGCAGGGCGCCGGTTCGCCGCATACCTATTCGATGCGCCCGTCGCAGGCGCGCATGCTGGCCAATGCGGATCTGGTGTTCTGGGTCGGGCCGGGCCTTGAAGTCTTCCTTGAAAAGCCGCTGGAAACGCTGGCCGGCGAGGCGACGCAGGTGGCGCTTTCCGACAGCGAGGGCCTGACCCTGCTCGAGATGCGCGAGGGCGGCGCGTTCGAAGCGCATTCGCATGACGACGATCATGATGACCATGACGACCATGGCCACGAAGCGGAAGAAGACGGGCATGATCACGCCCATGATCATGGTCCCGACGCGCATCTCTGGCTTGACCCGGACAATGCGAAGATCATGGTGAGCGCCATTGCCGAGGCGCTCAGTGCGGCCGATGCGGAGAACGCGTCTGCCTATGCGGCCAACGCCGCCGCACTCAACGAGCGCATCGCGGCGCTCCAGACCGAGCTTTCCGCCGAGCTGGAGCCCGTCAAAGACCGTCCCTTCATCGTGTTCCACGATGCCTATCAGTATTTCGAAAAACAGTTCGGCCTTGCGGCAGCCGGTTCCATCACCGTCAGCCCCGAGATCATCCCCGGTGCGCAGCGTGTCGATGAAATCCGCACCAAGGTGCGTGAGCTTGATGCGGCCTGCGTCTTCGCCGAGCCCCAGTTCGAGCCGCGTCTCGTGGAGGTGGTCACCGAAGGCACTGACGCGAAATCCGGTGTGCTCGATCCGCTGGGCGCCGAGATCGAAGATGGCAAGGATCTCTATTTCGAGCTGATGCGCGGCATGGCGGCCTCGCTGAAGACCTGTCTCACGAAATAGGTTCAGGGGCATGGAGGCGATTGCTTCCAGGCCCGCTCATCCGGCCGGGTTCCGAGCCCATTACCAGCTCGGCCGGATGACGGCCCCTCGCCAAAACCCTTTCAGTAGCCGCTCGCCTCTGGGGTGGCCCGAGTTTCCAGACTTGCCTGCGCCCGGTTCTCTACCGGGGAGAAAGCCGGCATTTGCTTGTCCAATTCTAGTAACGTTATAACAAATAGGAGAGAAACGATGCGTCCTTCCATAGTCCTTCTGCGTGCAGGGCTTTTGAGCGCAGGTGCGGCGCTCGCCGCGCTGCATCCGGCCCACGCCGATGAGCACGAGGCCTGGCGGCTGTTCGTCGCCGACCATTCCGCGCCGGAGCTTCGTGTGCTCGATGCGGAAAAGGGCGAGACGATTGAAACCTTCTCGCTCAAGTCTCCTGCGCGCGTCTACGCCACGGAGAGCAATGAGACCGTCTTTGCCGTCCAGCGTGACGCCAACACGGTGACGGCGTTCTCCAGCGGCATCCATTTCGACGATCACGGCGATCATGCCGACATGGAAGTCAGCGCTCCCAAGGCGCTCGACGGTTCCGTCGATGGCGACCGGCCGGTGCATTTCGTCTCCCATTATGGCGAGATCGCCCTTTTCTTCGATGGCGAGGGCGTGGCCCGCGTGGTTTCGGAGAAGCAGGTGCAGGACGGCAAGCCCGAATTCCGCGAGCTGAAGACCTCCGCACCGCACCATGGCGTCGTCATTCCCTATGGCGCGCACGCCATCGCGACCGTTCCCAACAGCAAGGACCCGAGCGAGCTGCCCGAGGGTGTGCAGGTGGTGGACGCCAAGGGAGAAGCCGTGGGGGATGCCGCTGCCTGCCCGGGCCTGCATGGTGAAGCCACCTCCGGCAATATCACGGCCATTGCCTGCGATACGGGCCTGCTCCTGGTTTCGGGAAGCCGCAGTGCCGCGCCCGTGATCCAGCATCTCGCCTACACGAAGTCGCTGCCCGAGGATCTGAAGGTCTCGACGCTCGCCGGCGGCAAGGCGCTGCAGTACTTCCTCGGCAATTTCGGCAAGTCGAACCTCGTCCTGATCGACCCGGAAGACGAAGATGCCTTCCGCCTGATCGAACTGCCGGTGCGCGCCGTGCACTTCGTTGTAGACCCGGTGCGTCCGAAGTTCGCCTATGTCTTCACCGAGGATGGCAAGCTGAACCGCATCAATGTGCTTTCGGGCAAGATCGACAAGTCGGTTGAGCTGACGGCAGCCTATTCGATGGATGGCCACTGGTCCGATCCGCGTCCGCGCATCGCCGTCACCGGCGACGAGGTCATGGTCACCGATCCGCTCAAGAGCGTTATCCGTGCGGTCGACGCTGAGACCTTCGAGAAGGCGCGCGACATTGCCGTTGAGGGCATGCCCTACAACATCGTGGCCGTCGGTGGTTCGGGCGAGCAGCACGAAAACCACTGATCCAGGATTGTGTTAGAATGAAAAAAGCCCCGGCATTGCCGGGGCTTTTTGCTTTGGGGCAGGGATGTCTCAAAGCGCGGTTAGTGGGCGCGGTCAGTGGCGCGAAAGCCAGTCGTCGATCTCGCGCTCGGCCTCTTCCTGCGCTTTGCCGTAGCGCTCCTGCAGCTTTCCGGCGAGTTCCCGTCGGTTGCCGCGCACCACGTCGAGATCGTCATTGGTGAGCTTGCCCCAGTTCTGCTGGACCTTGCCCTTGAACTGTTCCCAATTGCCTTCGATCTGATTCCAATTCATGACTTATCCTTCCGCATCTCTGCGGAGTGCACTCCGGTTTGTCTTCATCGGCCTAGGTGTTTCAACAATGCGCGAGCGGTGATGAAGTTCCCGCCTTTTCATCGCCGCGCCCAAATTGAAGCGCAGCGTCGCAGGACCTAAATCAAGCGGGAAAGGAAGCGATCATGGAAAGCCAGCCCGCCCCCTTTGTGCCGCCGGCGCCCAGCCCGCGCACCAAGCCGCCCTCCACGCTCGAGATGATGCGGATCGTCTATCGCAATCCGCTCGAACTGTGGGGCGAACCTTCCTACAACGAGCCGTGGATCAACATCGAGAACACGATTGGCGGGCCGCTGGTCATCGCCAATGATCCGGGGCTGATCCGGCATGTGCTCGTCGACAATGCGAAGAACTACAAGATGGCGCGGGTGCGCCAAAAAATCCTTCGCCCGATTCTGCGCGATGGTCTTCTTACGGCGGAAGGGGCCGTGTGGCGGCGTTCGCGCAAGGCCATGGCCCCGGTCTTCACGCCGCGCCACATTGCCGGTTTCGCAAAGCCGATGCTGGAGCGCAGCCGCGCCTTCGTCGAACGCTATGAAGATGCGGCAGGGCCGGTGGATGTGTCGCGCGACATGACGCTCCTGACCTTCGACATTCTGGCCGAGACGCTTTTCTCCGGCGAAATTGCGGGCGAGCCGGGCAGTTTCGCCGAACAGGTGGATCGCCTGTTTGAAACCATGGGCCGCGTCGATCCGCTGGATCTTCTGGGCGCGCCGGACTGGCTGCCCCGCATCACGCGCCTTCTGGGGCGCAACTCGCTCACCTTCTTCCGCAACATCGTGGCCGAGACCATGGCTCTACGGAAAGAGAAGATGGCGCGCGGCAGCGATGTGCCGGAAGACTTCCTCACGCTTCTCCTGCGCGCCGAAGGGCCGGAAGGGCTGACGCGCGAGGAGATCGAGGACAACATCATCACCTTCATCGGCGCCGGTCACGAGACCACGGCGCGGGCGCTGGGCTGGACGATCTACTGTCTCGCCGAAGCCCCCTGGGAGCGCGAGAAGGTGGAAGCCGAGATTGATGCGGTGCTCGCCCGCGAGCCCGATCCGGTCAACTGGCTCGACGCCATGCCGCTGACGCGCGCCGCCTTCGAGGAGGCGTTGCGGCTTTATCCGCCTGCACCTTCGATCAACCGCGAGGCAATCGCGGAGGATCGCTACCAAGACCTGACCATCGTGAAGGGGGCGCAGGTGCTTGTCATGCCATGGACGGTGCATCGCCACCGGGCGCTGTGGGACAATCCCGAGGCCTTCATCCCGTCGCGCTTCCATCCGGGCAACCGGGAGACGCTCGACCGCTATCAGTATCTGCCCTTCGGCGCGGGGCCGCGCGTGTGCATCGGGGCCACTTTCGCCATGCAGGAGGCCGTCATAGCGCTCGCCATCCTGCTTTCCCGCTTCCGCTTCGACACGCTGCCGGAAACGAAGCCATGGCCGGTTCAGAAACTGACCACCCAGCCACAGGGCGGCCTGCCCATGCGCGTGAGCCGGCGCTGAGGAGGCGCTAGGGGTGAAAACTATCCCCCCTGAAACACATTCTCCACATGGACCGGCCAGCGGCGGGGGAGGATGGCGACGAGATCGAAGCGTAGCGAAAGGCGGGCGTGGTCGGGCTGGCGGCCAAGCCACAGATCGGCGGCGTGTTCGATGCGGATCTGTGCCTGATAGCCGACCGCGTCCATTGCCTGCTCCAGCGTCGGCCGCGCCTTGACCTCGACAATCGCAACCACATCGCCGCGCCGGGCGATCAGGTCTATCTCGCCGAGTTTCGTGCGGTAGCGCCGGGCCAGAATGCGGTAGCCCTTGAGACGCAGGGCCATTGCTGCGAACCATTCGCCGCGATGGCCGAGCCTGTAGGCCTTGCGCCGCGCCTCAGCCGGCATCGCTTTCGGCCTTCAGCGCCAGAAGCCTCTGATAAAGTTCGGATTTGCGGCCGCCCGTCATGCGCGCCGCCTCGCCGGCGGCCTTGGAGGCCGACATTTCGGTGGAGAGCGACAGAAGCAGCCGGTCGACATCCTCGGCGCTCACGCTTTCCTCTTCCTGCGGCGGCTCGATGCAGACAACGACCTCGCCCTTGGGTGCGCCGGTTTCGGCATAATGTTCGGCCAGTTCGGCCAGTGTGCCGCGGCGGAATTCCTCAAAAGTCTTGGTGAGTTCCCGCGCGACGCAGGCGGAGCGGTCCGTTCCCAGTGTTGCCGCCATGCTGGCAAGGCTGTCGCCCAGCCGGCGCGGGGATTCGAAGAAGATCAGCGTGGCCGGCGTCTGGCGGAAGGTTTCGAGCCGCGCGCGGCGCTGGCCTTCCTTGACCGGCAGAAAGCCGCCGAAGAGAAAGGCATCCGTTGGCAGGCCGGAGGCTGAAAGCGCCGTCAGCACCGCCGAGGGGCCGGGAATGGGAACGACGCGCAGCCCCTTTTCAACGGCCTGATCGACAAGCCTGTAACCGGGGTCGGAGACAAGCGGCGTGCCGGCGTCGGAGATCAGCGCGACGCTCTTGCCATCCCCGATGGCGGCCAGCAGGCGGGGCCCTGCCTCGCGCGCATTGTGCTCGTGATAGGCGGTGAGGCTGTGGCTGATGCCATAGCGCGCCATCAGCACGCGCGAGACGCGGGTGTCTTCACAGGCAACGATGTCCGCGCCCGCCAGAATGTGGAGCGCGCGCAGCGTGATGTCGCCCAGATTGCCGATGGGCGTCGCCACCAGATAGAGCGCGGGCTCCAGCGGGTCGGCGCCGATACGGGCGTTGCCGACGACGAAACTTTTCTCCACGCGCGGGTTATCCATAGCTCATTGGTCCTTATTCGCTCATCTCTTTGACATGCCGACATGAGGGTTGCAAAGTCGCGCGCTCAATTTGGGACGGATGCGGTAATGAAGTTATGGACAATGCCCGGTCGCAGGGCCGGGTTTCTCACGGGCGCGCTTGCAGCGCTTCTGGCGCTTGGCGGCTGCATGGGCAGCGATGTGCCTTACGGCGTGCCGCAGACGAATGGCCAGAGCGGCTTCAACCAGCCCTTCGCGGACAACGCCCCGCGTCAGCCGGCCACGGGCGAGGTGATCGGCTCGGGCGATACGCGGGTGGCGCTTCTCCTGCCGCTGACGGGTGAGGGCAACGCAAGCCGCATTGCCGCCGAACTCAAGAACGCGGCCCTGCTGGCGATGGATGACAGCGGCATGCAGACGCTGGAACTTGTCGTCAAGGACACGGGCGGCACGACCGAAGGCGCGACCGCCGCCGCCACGCAGGCGCTGACGGAAGGCGCGTCTGCCGTTCTGGGGCCGCTGTTCTCGGCCAATGTTCGCGCTGCAACACCGGCGTTGCAGGCAACGCAGACGCCGATGATCGCATTCTCGTCGGACCGCGCGGCTGCTTCGCCGGGCGTCTACCTCAACTCATTCCTGCCGCAGGGCGTCGTGAACCGCACGCTCACCTATGCCGCCGGTCAGGGCGTGCGTTCCGTTGTGGCGATCCTGCCGGAAGGGGCGGCGGGCGACCTCGCCGAGGCCGAGGCGCGGCGCACCATGCAGCAAACCGGCGGTGAGCTGACGGCGGTGGCGCGCTACGCCTATGACAACATGTCCGTCTATGAAGCCGTGCAGAGTGTGGCTGATGCCGTGCGGGCCGCCGATGCGGTGTTCATTCCCGATGGCGGCAGCAGCCCGGCGACCATCGTCACCACCATGACGGAAACCGGCATCGACGTTTCCAACAAGAAGATCCTGGGAACCGGGCAGTGGACGAGCGCCAACCTCGCCGATCCTGCGCTTCAGGGCGCGTGGTTCGCCGATACGGATCAGGCGCGCGTCAACACCTACAAGCAGCGCTATCAGGCGCGCTTCGGGGCCGAGCCCTCGCTCACATCGGCGCTCGCCTATGACACGGTCGTTCTGGTGGCCAACATTGCAAAGGGCGGCGGCGGCGTTCAGCGCCATGCGCTTGAAACGCCGGTCGGCTTCAATGGCTATACCGGGCTGTTCCGCTTCAATGGCGATGGCACGACCGAGCGCGGCTATGCGGTCTACGAGGTGCGTGAGGGCCGTCCGCAGGTCATTGATGCCGCGCCAACCCGGTTCGGCGGGGCTTTCTAGATCGGTTTTTGATCGAGCGTCTGCTCAGTCTGCTGCGGCGAAATGCGCGATCTGGTCGGCATGCGCCTTCGCAAAGGCCGGGCGGGCGGTGGCGCGCGCAACATAGGCGCGGCAGGCCGGATAACCCGCCAGCCCGTCGAAACGGTCGACCAGTCGCAGCACATCGGCCATGGCGATGTCGGCGATGGAAAAGCTGTCCGCCAGCCATTCGCGCTCAGCCAGAACGCTCTCCATGTGCTTCAGGCGGGCGTTCAGGAAGTCGTTGAGGGGCTTCCAGCCGGGCGTGTCGCCGGCAAGGCCGTGAAACTGAAAGATCGTCCAGGGCAGGCTTGCCGCCTCGACCGAGTTCAGCGCTGCAAACAGCCAGGCGATGGTTTCACTGCGGCCCTTTTCATCCGTGGGCATCAGCACATCGCTCTTTTCGCCAAGATGCAGCAGGATCGCGCCGCTTTCGAAGATCGAGGTGTCGCCATCCGTCAGCCACGGCACCTGCCCGAAGGGCTGGTGCGAGAAGTGCCCGGGCTGCCGGTCGCTGAACGCTGCGCTTTCCACGCGGTAGGGCAGGCCGGCCTCTTCCAGAGCCCATCTTATCCGCAGGTCCCGCACATAGCCGCGCGGCAGCTCGGGCACCCAGTCGAACGTCGTCAGCGTCAGCTCTGCCATTGATTGTCTCCTCTTCCCAGGCCCCGAGCTATAGCGGGCCACCGGCGAGGCAACAAGGCGAGGCGGCGGCAGGCGCATTCGCTCCTGCCATATGCTGCAATCGGTTTGTGAGAACCGGGAACGCCGGCCTATTCGCGCGCCAGATCGGCCACGACCGCATCCAGTACGATCATGCCCTGCGGGGTGGCGCGCAGGCGGGTGTTGCCGATGGGCTCGACCAGTCCCTCTTCCTGCAACACGGCAATGCGGCTGTTTGAAAGCGCGCGACCGGAAAGCGCCTCGTAGCGCGGAAGGTCGATGCCCTCGACAAGGCGCAAGCCCATCAGCAGGAACTCGTCGGCTTCTTCGTCATGCGTCAGCACCTCGCCGCCGATCACGCCATGGCCCTTGGTTTCCACCCGCTCCAGCCAGGTTTCCGGCATCTTCTCGGTGAAGGTGACATGGCGGCGGCCATTCTCGATGAAACGGCCATGGGCGCCGGGGCCGACGCCGACATATTCGCCATAGCGCCAGTAAACGAGGTTGTGGCGGCTTTCCGCGCCGGGGCGGGCGTGGTTGGAAATCTCATAGGCCGGCAGGCCGTGCGCCGCCGTCACCTCCTGCGTGATCTCGTAGAGCCGCGCGGCGTGGTCGCCATCGGGCATGTCGAGCTTGCCGGCGGCATGCAGAAGCTGGAAGCGCGTGCCTTCCTCGATGGTGAGCTGGTAGAGCGACAGGTGGTCGGCGGCGTGGCCGATGGCCTGTCTGAGCTCTTCGGCCCAGGCTTCCTCGCTCTGGCCGGGACGCGCGTAGATCAGGTCGAAGGAAAGGCGCGGGAAGGTCTCGCGGGCAAGGCCGATGGCCTTCAGCGCCTCTTCCACATTGTGCAGACGGCCAAGAAACTTGAGGTCCCGGTCGTTGAGCGCCTGCACGCCGAGCGAAACCCGGTTGACGCCGGCAGCGCGGTAGCCGCGAAAACGGTCGGCTTCCACGGAGCTTGGATTGGCCTCCAGCGTCACCTCGATGCCGTCGGGAACGCTCCAGTTGGAGGCGACCGCGTCGAGCAGCGCTTCAACCGTGCGCGGCTCCATCAGCGAGGGCGTGCCCCCGCCCAGAAAGATGCTGGTGACGGTGCGCGGCCCGGTACGGGCGCGCATGGTGGCAAGCTCGCGCTCAAAGGCGGCGGCAAAGCGCTCCTGATCCACCGGCTGGTGGCGCACATGGCTGTTGAAGTCGCAATAAGGGCATTTGGCCGCGCAGAACGGCCAATGCAGATAGATGCCGAAGCCCGGCGTCCTATCGAGCGGGGTGATCACGCGGCGCCCAGCCTTGCCCGGGCGAACTTCTGGAACGCGCGGGCGCGGTGGGAGAGGGCGTGCTCGTCGCCGGGCTTCCAGCCGTGCTTCTCCTCGGCCGTCATCTCGCCGAAGGTGACTTCATAGCCCTCGGGCTGGAACACCGGATCATAGCCGAACCCGTCCGTGCCGCGCGGCGGCCAGACCAGATGGCCTTCGGCTTCACCGCGGTAATATTCGGTCTCGCCATCGGGAAAGCACAGGCAAAGCGTCGCCACGAAGCGGCCGGTGCGCTTTTCCGGCGTGTCCGCGCCAGCTTCGGCAAGCAGTTTTTGCGTCTTCTCCATCGCCATCATGAAGTCGCGACTGCCGTCATCCTTCGTCGCCCAGTCGGCGGTGTAGACGCCGGGTGCGCCGTCCAGCGCATCCACGCAGAGGCCGGAATCGTCCGACAGCGCCGGCAGGCCGGTGGCCTCGGCGGCGGCAAGCGCCTTGATGCGGGCGTTCTCTTCAAACGTCGTGCCTGTTTCTTCCGGTTCGGGCAGGCCAAGCTCGGCAGCCGAGCGCACCGTGTAGCCGAACGGGGCCAAAAGGTCTGAAAACTCGCGAAGCTTGCCCTTGTTATGGCTGGCGAGCACAAAGGTCTTGTTGTCGATCGGTCTCAAGTCAGTCCCCAGATGCGCGGTTCGGCGAATTCGAGCGAATTGCCGGAAGGATCGCGGAAATAGATCGAACGACCGCCACCCGGCCATTCGAAATCCGCCTCGATGGCGATGCCGGCCGCTTCGAGATGCGCCTTCCAGCGGGCAATCTCTTCGGCAGTTGCGGCAAAACAGAGGTGGCCCTGTCCGCGCGCGCCGTGCGGCGGCACGGGAAGCCGGGCGTCGGCTGCGGGCGGTTCGGCGGTTGCCGCCGGGTTGAACAGCAGCAGCACGGTCTGCCCGCAGCGAAAGAACACATGCCTGCCCTCGACCCTGGCAATCCGCTCCAGCCCGAGCGCCTCGCCATAGAAGCGCTCGGCTTCGGCAAGGTCACTTACATAGAGCGCGGCTTCCAGTATGGCCGGGGGTTGCATGGCTCGGTTACGACCCTTTCGGGATCAGAGCATCGGACCGAAAGTGGAAACCGGTTTTCGGTCTATTCCGATGCTCCATCTAATGTTCAGATCGTCCTTTGTGCGTCCGAATGGGACGCACGGCGATCCAGCTCAGGAGATTGCCATCTTCTGCATGTCCACGAGCTTGGTGATACCCTTGCGGGCAAGTCCCATCAAGGCTGCGAACTCGTCCTCGGAGAAGGGCTCACCTTCAGCCGTGCCCTGAATCTCCACGATGCCGCCCTTGCCGGTCATCACGAAGTTGGCGTCGGTCTCGGCAGCCGAATCCTCGGGATAGTCGAGGTCGAGAACGGGCGTTCCATTGTAGATGCCGCAGGAAATGGCGGCCACATGGTCCTTGAGGACCTTGTCGCGGCTGACCATCTGGCGTGCTTCCATCCACGAAAGGCAGTCCGAAAGGGCGATGAAACCGCCGGTGATGGCTGCCGTGCGGGTGCCGCCATCGGCCTGGATCACGTCGCAGTCGACGGTGATCTGCTTTTCGCCAAGCGCCTGCAGATCAACGACCGAGCGCAGCGAGCGGCCGATCAGACGCTGGATCTCGAGCGTGCGGCCGCCCTGCTTGCCGGAAGAGGCTTCGCGGCGCATGCGGTCGCCGGTGGAGCGCGGCAGCATGCCGTATTCCGCCGTCACCCAGCCCTGGCCGGAATTGCGCAGCCATGGCGGAACGCGCTCTTCAAGGCTGGCCGTGCACAGCACATGGGTGTCGCCGAAGCGCACCAGACACGACCCCTCAGCGTGCTTGGAAAAGCCCCGCTCGAAGCTGACGGCACGCATTTCATCGGGTTCGCGTTTGGAAGGGCGCATGGGCGGTTCTCTCCAGTGTCATTTGGTGTTGGCGGCTTGTAGCTTCGCGGGTGCGTCAACGCAAAGGAAATCCGGAAACGACTGGAAATCCAGCTGTGCGCGCACCTTCATGACTGTTGCCATCCATGGGATGCCGCTTATATTCGACATATCAGAGGCCGCGAATGACGAAACCAGTCTTGGACAGAGATTTTCACGAACACGCACTGCAATCGCTGGATTCCCGCTCCCGCGAGATTTTCCGCGTCATCGTGGAATCCTATCTGAGAGACGGCGACCCGCTGGGTTCGCGCAGCCTTTCGCGCATCCTCTCCACGCAGCTTTCGCCGGCCACCATCCGCAATGTGATGAGCGACCTGGAGCATCTGGGCCTCATTTACGCGCCGCATGTTTCTGCCGGCCGCATGCCCACGCAGCAGGGGTTACGCTTCTTCGTCGACGCCTTCATGGAAATCGGCGACCTGTCGGACAATGAGCGCCGCATCATCGAAACGCAGGTCAAGGCGTCGAGCAGCGGTCATTCGCTCGATCACATGCTGACGGAGGCGAGCCAGCTTCTGTCCGGCCTTTCGCGCGGTGCGGGACTGGTGCTCGCCACAAAGTCGGAAGCAGCGCTCAAGCACATCGAATTCGTGCAGCTTGAGCCGCGCAAGGGGCTTGCCGTGCTCGTCTCGCAGAATGGCGACGTGGAAAACCGCGTCATCGATCTGCCGGAAGGCGTCACCATCTCGCAATTGCATGAGGCGTCCAACTTCCTCAATGCGCATATTCGTGGCCGCACGCTCGCCGAAACGCGGACCGAGCTGTCGCGCCTGCAGGAAGAAACACGCGCCGCGCTCGACACGCTCTCGCAGGAGCTGGTGGAGCAGGGGCTTGCCGTGTGGGCGGGGACCGAGAGCGGCCAGCCGGCGCGGCTGATCGTGCGTGGCCGGGCAAACCTTCTGGAAAACCTGACGGCGGAGGCCGATCTGGAGCTTCTGCGCCGGCTGTTCGAAGATCTGGAGACCAAGGAAGGTCTCATCCAGCTTCTCGACATGGCCGAGGAAGGGTCGGGCGTGCGCATCTTCATCGGTTCGGAAAACCGGCTCTTCTCGCTTTCCGGCTCGTCGCTTGTGGTTGCGCCCTACCGTGATCAGGAATCGCGCGTGATCGGCGCGCTTGGCGTCATCGGCCCCACGCGGCTCAACTATGCCCGCATCGTGCCGATGGTCGACTATACGGCCCAGATCGTGGGGCGCCTTCTGCGTTAGCGGATTAAGTCACACCGGAAGCCAGTACGCGATTGCGTCAGCCCACCCCTTGATTTTGCCCGCACGAACCTCGATATCGGACGCAATATCCGAACAATTCTAGAACCATAGACGGACTGTCATGACCAATCAGGCTAAGGACAACGAAGCAACCAGACCCGGAACGGCCGAGGAGCAGGACCTGAAGGCGTCCGAAGCGCACGCCGGCGGCGAGGCGGTTTCGGAAGAAGACGTCCTGGTGCGGCTGGCCAGGGAAAACGAGGAGCTGAAGGAGCGCGCCCTTCGCCTCGCGGCCGAAATGGAAAACCTGCGCAAGCGCACCGCACGCGACGTCGCCGAAGCGCGCAGCTATTCGATCGCCGGCTTCGCCCGCGACATGCTGACGGTTTCCGACAATCTGCGCCGTGCGCTCGAAGCGGTGCCGGCGGAAGCCCGTGCGGCTGCCGAGAGCGGACTTGCCTCGCTGATGGAAGGCGTCGAGATGACGGAGCGCTCCATGCTCTCCACGCTGGAGCGCCATGGCGTTAAGCAGCTCGACCCGAAGGGCGAGCGTTTCGACCCGCATTTCCATCAGGCAATGTTCGAGGTGCCGGACCCGACAACCCCTGAAAACACCGTCGTTCAGGTGGTGCAGCAGGGCTTCGTGATCGGCGAGCGCGTTCTGCGCCCGGCCATGGTCGGCGTCGCCAAGGGCGGCCCGAAGGCCGGCGCGGTGCAGAATGGCGAGAATGCTTCGGCAGAGCCCGGTCCGCCCAATCCGCAGGCCGAACGCGACGCGTAAGGCGTGATTTGTTCATCGCCGCGGGGCATCGCGCGCCCGCGGCGACAGACCTCTCCTGCACCTCTTTCCGGGCGCAAAAATCGCTTTGTAGCGGCGCTTGCTTCCTATTCATCCGCCCTTCGGCTATCCAGAGTGCCGGGGAGGGCCAGATGGATCCTATTCAGCTTCTCGATTATGCGGGTGTTGCGGTGTTTGCCGCCACAGGCGCGCTTGCGGCCTCACGCAAGGAACTCGACCTTATCGGTTTCATGTTCCTGGCCGGTGTGACGGGCACAGGCGGCGGCACGCTGCGCGATCTCGTTCTGGGCGTTCCGGTCTTCTGGGTCGAAAACCACATCTACATCGTCGTCTGCGCCGTCGTGGCGCTGCTCGTCTTCTTTGGCGCGCCGCTGGTGGAATATCGCTATCGGCTGCTTCTGTGGCTCGATGCCGCCGGCCTTGCCGCCTATTCGGTGCTGGGCGCGGCCAAGGGGCTTGAAGCGTCCGGTTCGGCCATCGTGGCGGTGGTGACGGGCATGCTCACCGCAACATTCGGCGGCGTGTTGCGCGATGTGCTGGCGGGCGAACCGTCGGTTCTCATGCGTCCGGAAGTCTATGTCTCTGCCGCACTCGTCGGTGCCAGCGTGTTCACCGTGGCCGATCTGGCAGGTGTGCAGGGCGCTGTGGCGGCCCTGATCGCCGTCACCGCCGCTTTTCTGGTGCGCGGCGGCGCCCTCAAATTCGGCTGGACGATCCCGCGCTATCGTTCGCGGCCGGGCCGTCCGCCGGAAGAGCTAGAGTAGTGCCCTAGATCAGGCCAGCCTGTTCGGCCTCGTAGCGCAGGTCTTTCTGCGGGCGCGGGCCATACTGCTGGATGACCAGACCGGCGGCGAATGAGCCCAGCCGGCCGCAATCGGCGAGGCTGCGCCCGTTCGTGTAGCCGTAGAGAAAGCCTGCCGCATAGAGATCGCCTGCGCCGGTGGTGTCCACCAGCTCGTCGATGGCAATGGCGTCGACCGGGATCGTCTCATCCCTGGTGACGATGATCGAGCCCTTCTCGGAGCGGGTCACGATCGCCATGCTTGTGTCTCTGCGGATTTCTTCCAGTGCACTGTCGAAGGACGCGGTCTGGTAAAGCGACAGAAGCTCGTGCTCATTGGCGAAAACGATGTTCACGCGGCCTGAACGCATCAGTTCCAGAAACTCGTCGCGGTAGCGGTCGACGCAGAACGGGTCGGACAGCGACATGGCCACTTCACGGCCTGCGGCATGGGCCGCGTCGGCGGTCATGCGGATCGCTTCCTTGGCGCGCGGCGGGTCCCACAGATAGCCCTCGAAATAGGTGACCTTGGAACCGCTGGCCTTTTTCTCTTCCACGTCTTCCGGGCCAAGCTCCACGCAGGCGCCCAGATAGGTGTTCATGGAACGCTCGCCATCCGGGGTGACGAAGATCATGGAGCGGGCTGTCGGCGGATGCCCGTCGAGCGGCTTGGTGTCAAAGGCGACGCCCAGCGCGCGAATGTCGTGCGCGAAGATCTTGCCGAGTGCATCGTCGGAGACCTTGCCGAAATAGGCAGCCTTGCCGCCGAAGCCCGCAATGCCGGCCGCCGTGTTGCCGGCGCTGCCGCCGGAAGCCTCGATGGCCTGTCCCATGCGGTCATAGAGCAGGGTGGCGCGGTCGACATCTATGAGGTTCATCGCGCCGCGGATGATGTTGTTGTCTTCCAGAAACGCTTCGTCGCAACGGGCGATAATGTCGACAATGGCGTTGCCGATGCACAGCACGTCATATTCGCTCAAGTTCAGATCTCCAGATATGCAAGGGAAGCGTTGTTGGCTCAAATCTCCGGGCGGTTTAGCGGTTTGACCGGGATTTGCAAGCCATCGGTGCGAACCGTGCGCCTTGCACCGGCCTTGAGCGCACCCTATCTCGAAGCGGCAGACACACCGTGAAAGGCCCTTTACCCGTATGATCCTTGATGCGGCGCGCGCCGCCATAAGCCGTCTTTTCTCCCGTGAGTTCCGCAGCGTGTTCTTCAAGACGCTCGGTCTGACGCTTCTCGTGCTTGTCGGCGTGTGGCTCGGCACAAAGGAACTGTTCGAGTATTTCGCGCTGCCGTGGTTCGATGCGTTCTTCCCGGATATGCCTTCATGGCTGGGCTGGCTGAGCTTCGTCGCGGCGATTGCGGCGGGGCTTGGACTTGCGGCCGGGCTTGCGCTTCTCATCGCGCCGGTGACCGCCGTGATCGCCGGTCTCTTCCTCGACGATGTGGCCGAGGTGGTGGAGAAGGAAGACTATCCGCAGGACCCGCCCGGCAAGGCGCTGCCGCTTGGCGCGGCCATAGCCACATCCATCAAGTTTTTCGGCGTCGTCATTCTCGGCAACATCATCGCGCTCCTGCTGCTTCTGGTGCCGGGCGTGAACATTCTCGCCTTCTTCCTCGTCAACGGCTATCTGCTGGGGCGTGAATTCTTCGAATTCGCCGCCATGCGCTTCCGCAGCGAGGCGGATGCAAAGGCGCTGCGCCGCCGCCATGCGGGCACCATCTTCCTTGCTGGTCTGGTGATCGCGGGCTTCCTGGCCGTGCCGATCCTCAACCTGCTGACGCCGCTGTTTGCGGCCGCCATGATGGTGCACCTGCACAAGCTGATTTCGCAGGAAGACGCGGCAAGAACCGCGCGCGGGGTGGAGTTGCGCGGCTAGAGCGCTTCCGCTTCTTCTGGAATTGCTGGATCAGGCCTGCGGAGCCAGCTCCACCAGCGGGGCGGGGATTTCGTTCGTCTTCTCCGCCGACTTGCAGATATCGGCGATCACGCAGGCCACGCAGTCGGGTTTGCGCGCCTTGCAGACATAGCGCCCGTGCAGGATCAGCCAGTGATGGGCGTGGCGCATGAACTCCGCCGGAATGATCTTCACCAGCGTGTCCTCGATCTGCTCGGGCGTTTTGCCCGGCGCAAGCCCGATCCGGTTGCCGATGCGCAGAATATGCGTGTCGACGGCCATGGTGGGCTGTCCGAACGACATGTTGAGCACCACATTGGCCGTCTTGCGCCCGACGCCCGGCAGGGTGACCAGCGCCTCGCGATTGTCGGGCACCTGTGACCCGTGATCGCGGATCAGCGCCTCGCTCAGCGCGATGACGTTCTTCGCCTTGTTGCGCCACAGGCCGATGGTGCGGATGTATTCGCCCACCTGCTCCTCGCCGAGCGCCAGCATTTTCTCCGGCGTGTCGGCCACCTTGAAGAGATCGCGCGTCGCCTTGTTCACGCCGGCGTCGGTTGCCTGTGCCGACAGGACCACCGCCACCAGAAGCGTGAAGGCGTTGACATGCTCCAGCTCGCCCTTCGGCTCCGGGCGCTGCACCGAGAAACGGCGGAAGATCTCGTGGATCTCCTCTGGCGTGTAAACGGTCCTGCGGCGACGGGTGCGGCCTGGTTTGCGGGGTGCTGCAATTTTCTTCTTGGGCTTTTCCATGTGCCTTCTATAATCGGGATCATGGCTGAAACAAACACCGCAGACGCACCTGTTTTTCAGGCGTTGCTCACGCCTTATCGCTCGCTGAGCGGGCGCGGGTTTGCCGTTCTTATGGGCCTTCTCCTGCTTGTGTGGCTGACCATCGGCGCGGTCTTCCTGCGGATCGGCGCATGGCCGGTGTTCGGCTTTTTCGGGCTCGACATTCTGGCCATCTATGTGGCGTTTCGGGTGAACTACCGCGCCGCGCGGGTGCGCGAGGAAGTGCGCCTGTCGCGCACCAGTCTCGACATTCGCAAAGTGCCGCCCTCCGGCAAGGCGGAGGAGCATCATTTCAACCCGTTCTGGACGCGGTTCCGCATCGACCGTCACGACGAGATCGGTATCACCGACATGGCGGTGGAAATGCGTGGCGAGCGGGTCGAACTGGGCAGCTTTCTGAACCCCGACGACCGTGAAAGCTTCGCCACCGCATTCGGGCAGGCGCTGGCCACCGCCAAGGGGCGCTGAGCTTTGCAGGAAACGGGTGGTGCGGATGCGCTGAAACCGTCATTGTCGGCTTCGATAGAGATTTGACGAGGTGCGGCGCGACAGCGGCCGGCGCCGGGAATGGACGCCATGAACATGCAGACCGCGCTTTTGCAACGCGATGTGACCCCGGAGGGCAGCGATTACGAGATCGTGCGCCGGGTCATCGAAAAGATCAGCCTCGATTATCGCGACCAGCCCTCGCTGGAGGAAATCGCGCAGGAGGTGGGCGACACGCCGACCGGCCTGCAAAAACTCTTCACGCGATGGGCGGGGCTTTCGCCCAAGGCGTTCCTGCAGGCGGTGACGCTGGATCACGCGCGGCGGCTTCTCGATTCCGGCATGCCGCTGCTTGATGCAGCCCTTGAACTGGGCATGTCGGGGCCGGGCCGTCTGCACGATCTGTTCGTGACCCATGAGGCGATTTCACCCGGCGAATACAAGGCGCGCGGGGCAGGGCTCACCATGCGCTACGGGTTTCACATTTCGCCCTTCGGTCAGGCCCTGATCATGGTCACGGAACGCGGCCTTGCGGGCCTTGCCTTCTGCGATGCGGGCGAGGAGCGTGCGGCGTTCGAGGACATGGCCTCGCGCTGGCCCAATGCCGATTATGTGGAAGACATGGCCGCCACCGCGCCCTATGCGGCGCGCGTGTTCGAGCCGTCGCGCTGGCGTGCCGACGAGCCGCTGCGCGTGGTGCTGATCGGAACCGATTTTCAGGTGCGGGTCTGGGACGCGCTTCTCAAGATTCCGATGGGGCGCGCCTGCGCCTATTCCGACATTGCCGGCACCATCGGCAAGCCCAGCGCCTCGCGTGCGGTTGGTGCTGCGGTGGGCGCCAACCCGGTTTCCTTCGTGGTGCCGTGCCATCGCGCCGTCGGCAAGTCGGGTGCGCTCACGGGCTATCACTGGGGCCTCACGCGCAAGCGCGCCATCCTTGGCTGGGAAGCGGGGCAGCTTTCGCAGGACAGCCAGCCGGCCTGACCCCGCAAAGACGTCTCTTGAGTGCGCATCGGAACAACCGAAAAACCGGATTCCACTTTTCGGCCCGATGCTCTACTTTCCGGCGCGAATAAGCGCGGGAGACAGTCTTGATCGTCATTATCGGTTCCATCAACCTCGACCTGATCGCCACGGTGCATCGGCTGCCGAAGCCCGGCGAAACGGTGCCCGGCGACACATTCGTCACTGCGCCGGGCGGCAAGGGAGCGAACCAGGCGCTGGCCGCACGGCGGGCCGGCGCGCGCACCCGCATCGTCGGTGCGGTGGGCAATGATCCGTTCGCCGGCGAGGCGCTGGAGCTTCTGGAGACGGCGGGCGTCGATCTCTCCGCCGTGCACCGGGCCGAAAGCGCCACCGGCACGGCCCATATCCTCGTTGACCGGGAAGGCGAAAACACCATCGCCGTGGTGCCGGGCGCCAATGCCGATGTTCTGCCCGGCCATGTGGCGCAGGCCGCACTGGCCGCCGGTGACCATGTGCTTCTGCAACTTGAAATCCCGATCAAGACCGTTGCGGCCTCCATCGAGGAAGCGCGCAGGGCCGAGGCCATTTCGGTGCTCAACACCGCGCCCTACCGGCCCGAGGCGGCGTTGCTGCTTGCCGATGCGGATTACGTGGTCGCCAATGAGACCGAGTTCGACCTCTACGCCGATGCGCTGGGACTTGAAGGCGCAGACCGGCGCGCGCGCATGGAAGCGTTCGTGGCAAAGACCGGCCGCACCGTCATCGTGACGCTGGGCGGCGAGGGGGCATGGGCGGCAACGCCGGACGGTTTCGTCACCTGCCCGTCGATGAAGATCACGCCGGTCGACACGGTCGGTGCGGGCGACACGTTCTGCGGCTATCTGGCGGCAGGGCTGGCCGAGGGGCTGAAACTGGAAGCCGCACTGCGTCAGGCAGCGGCGGCAGGCGCGCTTGCCTGCCTGAAACCCGGTGCGCAGCCTGCCATTCCGCTGCGCAAGGATGTGGACGCGGCGCTCGCCTGAGCGTTCAGCAGTCAGGTGTTTTCACCTGACTGCAACCCGACCTAAAGCCGCGCAAGCCGCTCCGTCAGGAGCGTGAAGAAGCCGTCATCGTCGATGTCGCGCATCACGAGCGCGTTTTCCGGGCGGTCCGTCACCCGCCACCAGTCGATCACCGTCATGCCCATGGTCAGCTCGGAGCCGGTCTCCACGGTGACATTGCAGCTGCGCCCCGTGAAGAGTTCGGGCTTCAGAAGATAGGCGATGACGCAGGGGTCGTGCAGCGGCCCGCCATCGGTGCCGTATTTCTCTTCATCGAAGCGCTCGAAGAATTCCAGAAGCTCGGCGCATGCCGCGCCGACCTTCGTGTCGAGCGCGCGAATGGCCGCGATGCGGGCGCGCGTGGTCAGCGCCTTGTGGGTCACGTCGAGCGGCATCATCACGACCGGCACGCCCGAGCGCAGCACCACATCGGCCGCATGCGGGTCCACATAGATGTTGAATTCCGCCGTGGGGGTGACATTGCCGCCCTCGAAGAACCCGCCGCCCATCAGCACGATCTCGCGGATGCGCGTGGCGATCCGCGGTTCACGGTTCAGCGCCAGCGCGATGTTGGTGAGGGGGCCAAGCGGGCAGAGCGTGATCTCGCCTTCGCCATGGGCCATCAGCGTGTCGATGATGAAATCGACCGCATGGCCATCCTGAAGCGGCATTTCGGGTTCCGGCAGATCGGGACCGTCAAGGCCGGTGCGGCCATGCACATGCTCCGCTGTCACCAGATCGCGCACCAGCGGGCGGATCGCGCCGGCGAAAACCTTCGTCCCGGGCTTTCCGGCCAGTTCGCAGATCTTGCGCGCGTTCTTCTCCGTCAGCGCCAGCGGCACATTGCCGGCCACGGCGGTGATGCCCAGCACGTCCAGCTCGGGGCTGGCCAGCGCCAGTAACAGGGCAAGAGCGTCGTCCTGACCGGGATCCGTGTCGATAATAATCTTGCGCGCCGCCGTCATGCAGTTGCTCCAAAATGCTTGAAACGCAGGGTTTGAGCGACCATATCAGTTGCAACGGAGAAAATGCCATTCGGGTTTTCTTCTATCCACGTCGCTCTTTGAGGACTGTAATAAATGACGCGTATGACGCCTTTCTCGAATCCGCTCCTTTTAGGGTTCGACAGCATGGAAAAAACGCTCGAGCGCATTGCGAAATCGGGCGATGGCTACCCGCCCTACAATATCGAGCGCATCCGCGCCGAAGGCGGGCAGGGCGTGAGACTCCGCATAACACTGGCCGTAGCGGGCTTCGGTGCGGATGATCTGGACGTCACAACGGAAGAAAACCAGCTCATCATTCGCGGCCGACAGACCGAAGAAGGCGAGCGTGAGTACCTCCATCGCGGCATTGCCGCGCGCCAGTTTCAGCGCATGTTCGTGCTGGCGGAAGGCATGCGGGTGCTGAACGCCGATCTCAAGAACGGCCTCCTGTCCATAGATCTGGACCGACCCGAGCCGGAACGGCTGGTACAAAAAATAAACATTTCCGTGAAAGACTGACATACTGGTCTTATTCGGGAGGAAACCGGGCGGGCTGACCCGTCCCGGAACCTTGGGCTCTTCAGCGGGTTGGTTTCCAGGGGAAACGCCTGCGTTAAGGAGGCTTCGATGACCGAACATGAAAGCAAGATCGCCATTACCCAGCAGCAGCTCGCCCACATCGGCGAGGGTGCAGTGGCCTATATGCGCGAGATGGATGCCGAAGACCTGCAGGGCAAGTTTCCCGGCATGCCTGACCTGAAGCCGGGCACACGGCTCTGGGCGCTTTTCGGCGCAGACGGTCAGCCCATCTTACTGGCAGACGCCCGCGACACAGCGCTCGCAGGCGCGATGCAGAACGATCTGGAGACCGTCAGTCTCCACTGACCGAACACGTTCTGCGCGGAAACAGGCGACGCCGCTTCCGCGCAGATGGAAAGCCACTGTCAAAAGTCACAGTTACGTGACGGATTTCGGTGAGAGATTGCCGGTAGCCGTCTCCTTTTCGTCTTGACAGCCGGGCCGATCTTCCAGGGAATGGCGCAGGCACTTACATCGTGATTGCCGTCAAATCTGGAGGAAGGCCATGCCGGCCAGCAGCAGGACGTTTCCGCTAATTGATGTTTGGGGCAAACCGGAAGAAAGAGGCCGCCAGATCGGTTCGGCCTTGAATGAGCGGATCGCCCGTACGCTTTCTATCTACAAAACCTATTTCGACCGCCCCGAAGGCGAAATCCTCGCGGCGGCAGCGCAGTTTCGCGATGTGATCGCTGCTTTCGATCCGCGCGCCTGCGCCGAGATGGATGGCATCGCCGATGGTGCGGATGTCGATCCTCTCTGGATCGTCGCGCTCAATGCGCGCAGCGAGCTTCTCTCCGCACTCTCAGCGTCCGAATGCACCGTGGTGCAATACACCGGAACGCCCTTTGTGGGGCAGAACTGGGACTGGTCGGAAAAGCTTGAAGAGCTGGTCGTTCTCATTCGCTCGGAAGATGAACGCGGCAAACGCTTTCTGACAATGACCGAGCCCGGCATGCTGGCCAAGGTCGGCCTCAATGATGCGGGCTTCGGCGTGTGCCTGAACTTCCTGCCGACGCCCAAGCCCACGCGCGGCGTGCCTTCCCACATTCTCCTGCGGTCACTTCTCGACGCCGGCTCCTGGGCCGATGTGGAAGAGACGCTGGAGCGGGCAGGGGTGGGGCGCTCGCTCAATCTTCTGGTCGCCGGCAGGGACGGCCGCGCCATCAATATCGAGTATGAGGGCGACGCGGCGCGGCGCATGGAGCCGGGTGGTACGGCGACCACGCACACCAATCACTACGTCACCTGCAAGGCCCCGGTCGATGCCGAGCTTCTGGAGAATTCCACGGCGCGGCTTGAGCGCATTCGCGCGCTGACGACGCCGGGAACGCCGGCTGATCTCGCCCGGCTGAAAACCGTTCTTTCCGACAATGCGCATCCCGAACACGCGATCCTGGCCCCCTACAGGGACAGTGACGGGTTTCTGGGGCGCAAGGGCACGATCTGCACCATCGCCATGGATCTGGCCGAGCGGCGCATGCACATCCGTCGGGGCAATGATCCGGCGGTTCCCTTCGTCGAAATTGCGGTCACGCAAAAGGAAACGGCCTTCTCGATGTGAGAAGGCCGTTCCGGCATTTTGCCTGTCGTAGACGATCAGGCTTGTCGCAGACGATCAGGCGGCGTTGGAAGCCGGCGTCTGCGCCAGGAAACTGTGAATGGCGGCAGCATCCTTGGTGCCGCGGATCTTGGCGGTGTTCTCGGCATCGCGCAGCACGCGCGCAATGCGCGACAGCGCCTTGAGATGGTCAGCGCCGGCGCCTTCCGGCGCAAGCAGCAGGAAGACCAGATCGACGGGTTGATCGTCGATGGCTTCGAAGTCGACCGGCGTTTCCAGGCGTGCGAACACGCCGGTGATGCGGTCTATGCCGGGCAGCTTGCCGTGCGGAATGGCGACGCCATTGCCCACACCGGTGGAGCCCAGGCGTTCGCGCTGCAGGATCGTGTCAAAGATCTCGCGCTCCGGCAATCCGGTTACCCCAGCCGCCTTTTCGGCAAGAAGCTGCAGAAGCTGCTTCTTCGAATTGGCCTTCATCGCCGGGATCACCGCTTTCTGGTCGATCAGATCGCTCAGATCCATGTCTTATGCATCCTTTGCTTTGTCTGTCCGCCGGCCATGCTCGATGGCCGGCGCTGACGCTGGCACGGAACTTATGCGCTTGCCACTACCGACGGATCGATCCAGCCGATGTTGCCATCGGCGCGTCGGTAGACAATGTTCACTTCGTTGCTTCCGGCATTGCGGAACACGAAGACGGGATTGTCCTTGGTGTCGAGTTCGATGACGGCGGTAGCCACAGACATGGTCTGCAGGGCCATCTTCGATTCAGCAACCACGGTCGGCGCGTAGTCTTCCGGGACCTCTTCTTCATCTTCGGCCACCGGGGCCATGACGCGATAGGCAATGTCCATCTGATCGACATGCTGGCCGTTGTTGTGGGACTTAAGCCGGCGCTTGTAGCGGCGAAGACGCTTTTCGATGCGCTCTGCGGCAGCATCAAAAGCGGCTTGCGGCTCCTGCGCCTGACCCGTGCCCTGCAACACCATGCCAGTGTCGAGATGGATCATGCAATCGGCGGCAAAACGAGAACCCGACTTTTCTACCGTAACGCGACCAGCAAACCCACCGTCGAAATATTTGTCGACGGCTTCGCCGATGCGTCCCTCGATACGCGAGCGAAACGCTTCGCCGATGTCCATATGTTTTCCGGAAATACGTAAGCTCATCTGAATACAGACCTTTCCTGATCAGACACCGAACGAATCGAGTTTATACGTGTGGCTTGCATGTACAAGGTGCCGCGGCGGATTGTGATCTCGGTCTGCCGCGTTTCCCTTCTTCGTTTGCTGGCACTACGGACAAAAGTCTAAAAGGCTCTCAGGCCTGTGGTCCATGCGGGCGGGCTTCTAGTGTTTTCCGGCGGTCTTGTCAATTCGACCGGGGTTTCGGGTCAGGAGCCGGCCCCTGCCGCCGCCAGCATCTTCTTCTCGCGCCTGCGTTGTACCGAAGAGGGAATATTGAGCGCTTCCCGGTACTTGGCGACGGTGCGGCGGGCTATGTCGATGCCCTCCGAGCGCAGCATATCCACAAGAGCGTCGTCGGAAAGTACGGCGGCCGGTTTCTCCGCGTCGATCAACGCACGGATGCGGTCGCGCACGGATTCTGACGAGTGTGCATCGCCGCCCGACGCCGATGCGAGAGCGGAGGTGAAGAAGTAGCGCAGCTCGAACGTGCCGCGCGGGGTCATCATGTATTTGTTGACCGTGACGCGGCTGACGGTGGACTCGTGCATGCCGATGGCTTCGGCCACCGTGCGTAGATTGAGCGGGCGAAGATGGCTCACGCCGTGGACGAGGAAGGCGTCCTGCTGGCGCACGATCTCGGACGCCACCTTGAGTATGGTTCTGGCCCGCTGGTCGAGGCTTCGCGCCAGCCAGTTGGCGCTTTGCAGGCATTCGCTCAGGAATTCGCGCTCATTGTCGCGCGCCTGGGGAGAAATCTCGGCATAATAGGGCTCGTTGACGAGAACGCGCGGAAGGGTCTCCGGGTTCAGCTCCACCGCCCAGCTTCCGTCGCTTGCCGCCCGCACCACGATGTCGGGCACGACCGGATCGGCGGTGCCGCCGGAAAACGCCATGCCCGGCTTGGGATCAAGCATGCGGATCTCGGCCAGCATGTCGGCCAGATCCTCGGCATCCACCCCGCAGAGCCGGCCGAGCGTGCGGAAGTCGCGCTTTGCCAGAAGGTCGAGATTGTCGACCATCGCCTTCATGGCCGGGTCGTAGCGGTCCTGCGCAATCAGTTGCAGGGCAAGGCATTCAGCCAGATCGCGCGCGAAAATGCCGGGCGGGTCGAAGGTCTGGCAGGTGGCGAGCACGGCGTCGACCGTTGCGGGCTCCGCGCCGATGCGTACGGCAATCTCCGCCGTTTCGACAGCCAGATAGCCCGCCTCATCGAGGCCATCGGCCAGTTCATGAGCGATGAGCAATTGCGCCGGGTCTGAAAAGGCGAGCGCGATCTGACCGTTCACATGGTCGCGCAGCGTGGTTGCGGCGGCGGTGGTGCTTTCGAGGTCGAAGGCGCTGCCGCCGGAGCCTTGCAGGCCGTTTCCGCCGGCGGATTTCCACTGGGCCGAGAGGTCGGCGCTGATGCGCTCCTGCGTGCCGGGATCGTCGGGGAACAGGTTTTCGAGCGAAGAATCCAGTTTTTCCGAGATGGATTTTGCGGTGTTTTCGCGTTGTTCCTGCTCGTTTTGCCAGGTTTCGGCGCGTTCTTCCGAATTCTCTTCGCCCCGTTCCAGAAGCGGATTGCGCTCGATTTCCGCGTCGAGAAAATGCTCAAGCTCCACATGCGTCATCTGCAGCAGTTTGATGGACTGCAGAAGCTGCGGCGTCATGACCAGCGATTGTGTCTGACGCAGATGGAGTTTTGGCGCGAGCACCATGAAGTTTTGGCCCCTGTTCGGTGCGGCAACAATGTTGCCGCAGAACGGGATTCAATTGGCCCGACTTTTGCTTGTCAAGCCAGAAAGCAGTGAAGCCGCAGCTTAGAGCGTGAAGCCTTCGCCCAGATAGAGGCGACGCACATCGGCATTGCCGACGATCTCGTTGGGGCGGCCGTGGGTCAGAACCTGACCGGCATGGATGATGTAGGCCCGGTCGATCAGGCCCAGCGTTTCACGCACATTGTGGTCGGTGATGAGCACGCCGATGCCGCGCGCCGTCAGGTGACGCACGAGCTGCTGAATATCGGTCACGGCGATGGGATCGATGCCCGCAAAGGGCTCATCGAGCAGCATGAAGTTGGGCCGGCTGGCAAGCGCGCGCGCAATTTCCAGACGCCGCCGCTCACCGCCCGAAAGGGCGACGGAGGGCGATTTGCGCAGATGGCTGATGTTGAACTCTTCGAGAAGTGCGTCGAGGTTCTTGTCGCGTTCCTTGCGGCTCGGCTCCACCACTTCGAGAATGGCGCGGATGTTCTGCTCGACCGTCAGGCCGCGAAAGATCGAGGCTTCCTGCGGCAGGTAGCCGATGCCAAGCCGGGCGCGGCGATACATGGGCATGCCGGTCACGTCGTGGCCGTCGATGTGGATCGTGCCCTGATCCACCGGCACGAGGCCGGTGGCCATGTAGAAACAGGTGGTCTTGCCGGCGCCGTTCGGCCCGAGCAGGCCCACGGCCTCGCCGGCGCGCACGCCGATGGACACACCGCTGACGACCTGGCGGCCCTTATAGGCCTTGGTGAGGCCGCGTGCGATGAGCGTGCCCTTGTACTCGGGAAGCTTGCCGCTCGCAGGATTCTCTGCCGCGGGCTCCTTGGCGGCCCGCATTTTACGCAACTTGGAAATCAACGCGGTTTACTGCCTGTTCTGGGAGCCGGGAGTGAGGAGCATCTTCACGCGGCCGCCGGCCTTCGTGTCCTTGCAGCCATCGAGTTCGGCCTGGCCGTTCTTCATCTGAACCGTGAGACGGCAGCCGACGATAACGTTCTCGCCTTCGGACAGGACCACTTCCTTGCCCGAGAGAACAAGCACTTCGGTCTTCATGTCGAATGTGGCGCTGTCGCCGGTGGCGACCTGGTTTTCCGACTTCACATAGACGTTTCCGTCCACTTCGAGCCGGTCGATATTGGCGCTGCCGGTTGCGGCCGAACCGCCGTCCTGCAAGTAGTAGACCTTCATGCGTCCGGCCTTGAGCAGGGTCGGACCCTGAACGACGGAGACATTGCCGGAGAACACGGCGACATTGTCTTCCTCGCGAACCTCAAGCCGCTCACTCTCGATCTGAATGGGTTTGTCGCCGGAAAGCTGCAGCCCGGTCAGGCGGCTTTGCGAATCCTGCGCAAGTGCGGCGGACGAAAGTCCGGCCAAAAGAAGCGCGCCCGTGGCGAGCCCTGAGAAGCTTCTGATGCGCATGATGTTCCTTTCCGTTCCCTCTTGTGCCGCAGCCTCAGTTGCGTGCGTCGGCGGTTTCACGGATCCGTGACGGGTCGATTGTAACGCGAACGCGTTTATCGAATACAAACACCTTGCCGCCTTCCTCCGCAGCGAAGGAATCGGCTGCAATCTTCGTCCCGTCAAGTTCGATTTCAACCGGATTCGAGGAGGAGAGGCTGCTTTTTGCGATGTCGATTTCGGCGGAGTCGAGTTTTGCGACAATGCCCGACGTGGTGCGCAGTGCAATTTCGCTGGTGATGTCGAGGCGGTTGTTGCCGCGGTCATAGACGCCGTCGCTTGCCTGAATGGTGGCGAAATTGTCGCCATCGACCGGCACATGGGCGCGAATGCCTTCCAGCTCGATTACATCCTCGCCGCCAAGCTTCTGGCGGGCGCGTTCGGCGGTCATCTTGTAGGGGCGGTCGTCGCTGGTGAAGCCGTTCAGCTCCGGGCTGGACATGACCAGCGAACCGCCCTCGATGGAGGCGCTGGCCAGATCGATCGCCCCGCGTGTGCCGGAGAACAGGTAGGAATAGCCAACGAAGACCACCGTGATGGCGATTGCAACAGCCGGCAGCACGCGCTTCAAAAGGCGCACGCGCCGGGAGTGACGCGAGGCCAGCGCAAAGTCTTCGGCGCCGCGCTCGGTGTTGCGGATCGCGTCGCCGTGACCTCTCCTTGCCGCGCCTGCGGCATTGTCTTTTGGGTTACTCATGTGCTTTGCGCTTTTCCGTGAGCTTGGCGGCCAGTCAACTGGACGCCCGGGTGGACGCCCGGGCATGGCCCTTCCCGGATACAGTCAGCGCCATCCCCCTGAGGGATGCACCTCGAGGGATGCACATCGAGGAATGCACCTCGCGCCTGACGGCGAAACGATGTCGCCGACCCCTTGGTCAGAACTGCGTAGCCGGAAAGCCTCAGATCCTAAACTTGCCCCTTGCTTCCAAATCTCACCCCAATATGGCTATTTTTGGATTAACGACAATGATTTACGTGCAAGTTTCTTCGTGTTTGCAGCTGTTGCGCGAATTCCCGGCGAAATCTTGTACAAGGCGGTGGTTCCGGGGGCGGCTTTGGACTAAAAGGCGCTGGTTTAGGACGAAATCCCTGTGAAGGTGAAAGCGAGGCTGTCATGTCCAATCGTGCGGATGAACTGATCGATCGTCGGCGTTTGCGGCGCAAGCTCACCTTCTGGCGCATTGCCGCCTTCGTGGTGATCGTGCTGGCAATCGGCTTCGCCACGCAGCGCCTGATGAGCGATGCGGCCGGCGTGTCTTCCAGCCACATTGCGCAGGTGAAAATCTCCGGAACGATCTTCGAGGATGACGAACTGCTTGAGCGGCTCGACCGGATTCGCGAGACGCCGGCGGTCAAGGGCGTCATCCTGACCATCGATTCCCCCGGCGGTACGACGGCTGGCGGTGAAGCCATTTTCGAGGAAATCCGCCTTCTGGCCGCAGAAAAGCCCGTTGTCGCACAGGTGGGGACGCTTGCCGCTTCCGCCGGATACATGATCGCCAGCGCCACGGATCACATCGTTGCACGGCAGTCTTCCATCGTCGGCTCCATCGGCGTCCTGTTCCAGTATCCCGATGTGAGCGGCCTCATGGACAAGCTCGGCGTGAAGCTGGAGGAAATCAAATCCTCGCCGCTCAAGGCCGAGCCTTCTCCTTTCAAGCCAACCAGCGAAGAAGCCCGCGCGATGATCCGCTCAATGATCTTCGACAGCTATGACTGGTTCGTCGATCTGGTGGCAGAGCGCCGCCCGCTGACGCGCGACGAGGTGCTCGAGGTTGCGGACGGCTCGGTCTTTACCGGGCGGCAGGGCGTTGAACTCAGGCTGGTCGATGAGCTGGGCGGTGAGCGCGAAGCCAAGGCCTGGCTGGTCACACAGGGGCTGGACGAAGATCTGGACGTGGTGGAGTGGAAGAAGCGCGAAACAACGGGGAACCTGTTCCTGCCGGACCTTGCCTCGCGTTTCCTCGGTGTGCCGGAAGGCGGCGCGGACATCCTGCGCGAGCTGGGCGCGGATCGCATCTTCCTTGACGGTCTGCTGTCGGTCTGGCAACCTGAAAACAGAAGGTTGCCTGACTAAAAAAAGCAAACAAAATCACCATTGTGTCGTAAACGACCGGGCGTTAAACAGGCCATTTCAGCGGCGGAAAAGAATCCATGATCAAATCAGAGCTCGTGCAGACGATCGCCAATCGCAACCCGCATCTCTACCTTCGCGACGTCGAGAACATCGTCAACGCGATCTTCGAAGAGATTTCGGACGCGCTCGCAGAAGGCAATCGCGTGGAGTTAAGGGGCTTCGGCGCGTTCTCGGTGAAAAACCGTCCCGCCCGCACGGGCCGCAACCCGCGCACCGGTGAATCCGTTGAGGTGGAGGAGAAGTGGGTTCCCTTCTTCAAGACCGGCAAAGAACTGCGCGAGCGCCTCAATGAGGACAAGGACAGCTAGTCCTTCCCCCGGACACCTATTCTTCAGGGGGCACTTACTTTTTAGATAGCAGTGGATTGAAATGGCCAACCGCATCATTCTCGTTCTTGTCCTCGTGCCTCTGGCGGTGATCATCATCGCGCTTGCAGTGGCGAACCGCGCGGCAGTGCCTTTCACCATCGACCCGTTCAATCCGGGCAATCCGGCGCTCACCATCGAGTGGCCGCTGTTCGTTTATCTTTTTGCCGCCCTTGGTTTCGGCATGATTGTCGGCAGTCTCGCAACCTGGCTGCGTCAGGGGCGCTACCGGCGTGATGCGCGCGAGCGCAAGAAGGAAGTCGACAAGCTGCGCCAGGCCCCGCCGGCCAGCCCGAACGCACCGCAGATCCCGCAATCCCCCTCCTGACCCTCCAGCCAGAAGGCCCAGCCAATGCTCTCCATTTCCGCCGACCAGGTCGACGCGTGCCTGGACTATGCCGAACTCGTGCAGACATTGGGCGAAGCCTTCAGGAAGGGCGCCGTTCAGCCGGTGCGTCATCACCATAATATCGAACGGCCTGAAGGCGCGGACAGCACGCTTCTTCTCATGCCGGCATGGAGCGACTTTTCGCGGCTGGCGGGCGACGATTCCGGTTATATCGGCGTGAAGATCGCGGCAGTCTCGCCGGACAACAACGCCATCGGCAAACCGGCGGTGATGGCGGTCTATCTCTTGATGAACGGCACCACGGGCGAACCGCTGGCGCTGATCGACGGCCAGCGCCTGACGGCATGGCGCACCGCATGCGCCTCCGGTCTCGCCGCCTCCTATCTGGCGCGGAAGGATGCCTCGAAGCTGCTGATCGTCGGAGCGGGCGCGCTTTCGCCCATGCTGGCACGCACCCATTCGGCGATCCGGCCGATTGACGATATCAGGATCTGGAACCGCTCCAGCGAAAATGCCGAGAAGGTTGCGGAGACGCTGCGCGCTGAGGGCATGAACGCCTCCGTGGCCGACGATCTCGATGCTGCCATCGGCGAAGCGGACATCGTGTCGTGTGCAACGCTTTCCACCGTGCCGCTGGTCAAGGGCGCGCTTTTGCAGCCCGGCGTTCATGTGGATCTGGTGGGCGCGTTCACGCCGACCATGCGCGAGAGCGACGACGAGGCGATGCGCCGTGCGTCGGTTTTCGTGGACACGCATGCCGGCGCGACCAAGGAGGCCGGCGACGTCGTTCAGGCGATTGCCGCCGGCGCACTTACGGCGGATGACATCAAGGCGGATTTCTTCGAGCTGACGCGCGGCGAGAAGCCGGGGCGGACGAGCGACGACGAAATCACGCTGTTCAAATCCGTCGGCGCGGCCATCGAAGATCTGGCCGGCGGTATCGCGATCTACGAAAAGCATCGCTGACGGCTTTGTTGCCTGTCCCGCGCGCCTGTGGCAGAAGCGCGGGCATTATAGCTCATTGGCGGAGACCCGATTGAAGCCTGCGCGCGCCAAGCGCCGGAACGATGACCGGCGCAGCCCAAAAAAACAGACGGCCCCCCGCGAGAAGACGCAGGGCCAGTCCGAACCCAATTCACGCCCCGCGCCGCCGCGCCGTCAGGGCAAGCTTCCTGACGAGCGTTTGCCCGTCATTCTGGAAGTGCTGCCCAATGACGATTATGCGCTTTTGGATTCCGGCGGCGGGCAGAAGCTCGAGCAATACGGTCCTTACCGCATCGTGCGCCCCGAGGGGCAGGCGATCTGGCAGCCCGCACTCGGTCCGGCCGAGTGGCAGAAGGCCGACGCCATCTTCACCGGCGACACGGATGAAGAGGGCATGGGGCGCTGGCGCTTTCCGAAGGAGCCGCTGGGCGAGACCTGGCCCATGCGCCATGACGGGATCGACTATCTGGGCCGTTTCACCTCGTTTCGCCATGTGGGCGTTTTCCCCGAGCAGGCGACCCACTGGTCGCACATGGAAACGCTGGTGCGCGAGGCGCGCCGTCCCGTGAAGGTGCTGAACCTGTTCGGCTATACGGGGCTTGCCTCGCTGGTGGCCGCCCGCGCTGGCGCGGAAGTGACCCATGTGGATGCCTCCAAGAAGGCGATTGGCTGGGCACGGGAAAATCAGGAAATGGCCGGGCTCGGCGACAAGCCGATCCGCTGGATCTGCGAAGACGCGGTGAAGTTTGCCGAGCGTGAGGCGCGGCGCGGCAACAGCTATGACATCGTGCTGTTCGACCCGCCGGCCTATGGCCGTGGACCGAAGGGTGAGGTGTGGCAGCTGTTCGAGGATCTGCCCTATCTGGCGGATCTCTGCCGCTCGATCCTGACGCCGAAGCCGCTGGCCGTGGTGCTGACGGCCTATTCCATCCGCTCTTCCTTCTTTGCCATTCATGCGCTGATGCGTGACACATTTGCGGGCTATGGCGGTCGGGTGGAATCGGGTGAACTGATCATTCGCGAGCAATCGGCGGGCCGGGCCCTGTCGACCTCGCTGTTTTCGCGCTGGGTGGCGTCATGAGCGGACATGAGAACGAGCGGCGCAGGCCGGGCCAGGTGAAGGAAGTCACCAGCCTGACCAACCCGATCATCAAGGACATTCGCGCGCTGGCGCAGAAGAAGTTTCGCGACCGCGAACACGCCTTCATCGCCGAGGGGCAGAAGCTGGTGATCGACGCGTTCGACGCCGGCTGGACGATCCGCACGCTGCTCTACGCCAAGGCGGGGCGCGGCAATGAAGCGGTGGAGCGGCTGGCCGCCCGCACCGTGGCTGCCGGCGGCCTCGTGCTGATCGTCAGCGAGAAGGTGATGTCGGCTGTTACCAAGCGCGACAATCCGCAGATGGTGGTGGGCGTTTTCGAGCAGAAGACGACGCCGCTTGCCAGCGTGAAGCCGGCCGATGGCGAGGTGTGGGTGGCGCTCGACCGGGTGCGTGATCCGGGCAATCTGGGTACGGTTTTGCGGACGGTCGACGCCGTTGGCGCAAAGGGCATCATCCTGGTTGGCGACTGCACCGACCCGTTCTCCTTCGAGACGGTGCGCGCGACCATGGGCTCCATCTTCGCCGTGCCGATCGTGCGCGCGAGCCAGGATACGTTTCTTGCTTGGCGCAAGGGGTTTGGCGGCCGTGTGGTCGGCACGCATCTGAAGGGCTCGGTCGACTACCGCACCGTCGATTACCGGAAGGGGCCGGTGCTGCTCCTGATGGGCAATGAGCAGCAGGGCCTGCCGGACGTGCTGGCGGAAAGCTGCGACACGCTGGTGCGCATTCCGCAGGCGGGGCGGGCGGATTCGCTCAACCTCGCCGTGGCGACAGGCGTGATGCTCTACGAGATCCGGCGCGATGCGCTGCCGCTTGAGGAAAGGGCGGGCGCATGAGCATGCGCAGCATCGGTTTTTACGGCCTTCTGATCGCTCTGTTTGCGCTTGCCGATCAGGTGGTGAAGGAACTGGTCGAGACCATGATGCCGCTGCATGAGCGGATCGACCTTTTGCCGTTCCTTTCGCTTCTGCATTCGCGCAACACCGGCATCGCCTTCTCCATGTTCTCGGGCATGAGCGGCATCGGGCTCAGCATCGTGATGGCAGGGGTGATCCTGTTCATCGGCTATCTGGCGCTGCGCACCGGCGCTTCGCAGACCTGGGCGCGGCTAGGCTTCGCGCTCATTCTGGGCGGCGCGGTGGGCAATCTCATCGACCGGCTGACCCTCGGCTTCGTCACCGATTACATCTACTTCCACACGCCGGTCTGGTCGTTTGCGATCTTCAATCTGGCGGATGTCTTCATCACCGTGGGAGCGGGGCTTGTGATCCTCGAGGAGTTTCTCGACTGGCGGCGTGGTCGCCCGGGCCGCTCAGGCGGTGAGGCGCGCCCGGATTGACCTTGCGCCCCGCGCGCCGCACTCTCTCTCATCATTGAAGACCGTAACCAGCCGGAGTGAGTGATGACGGAGACGTTCAAAGCGGTTCTGATTTCGCGGGATGAAGACAAGAAGCAATCCGTTGCCTGGACGGAGCTTTCCGAAGACGACCTGATGGAGGGCGACGTTACGATTGCCGTCGAAGCGACCACGGTGAACTACAAGGACGGGCTCGCCATCACCGGCAAGGCCCCGGTGGTGCGCCGCTTTCCGCTTGTTCCCGGCATCGATTTTGCCGGCACGGTCACGACATCAAGCCATCCCGACTGGAAGGAAGGCGACCGCGTCATCCTCAATGGCTGGGGCGTGGGCGAAGCGCATTACGGCGCCTATGCCGAACGCGCGCGGGTCAATGGCGACTGGCTCGTGCCGCTGCCCGACGGCATGAGCGCGAAGGATGCGATGGCGGTGGGCACAGCCGGCTACACGGCCATGCTGTGCGTGATGGCGCTGGAGCGCCACGGCATCACGCCGGAGCGCGGGCCGGTGGTGGTGACGGGCGCTGCCGGCGGTGTCGGCTCTGTCGCCGTGGCGCTGCTTGCCGGACAGGGGCATCACGTGATCGCCTCGACGGGCCGCGCCTCCGAAGCCGATTATCTGAAGGAACTGGGTGCTGCCGAGATCATCGACCGGGAAGAGCTTTCCGGCCCCGCCCGGCCGCTTGGCAAGGAGCGCTGGGCCGGCGGCGTGGACGCCGTGGGCAGCCACACGCTCGCCAATGTGCTGTCGATGACCTCCTATGGCGGGGCGGTGGCGGCCTGCGGGCTGGCGCAGGGCATGGACCTGCCGACAAGCGTTGCGCCGTTCATCCTGCGCGGCGTGTCGCTGCTGGGCATCGATTCCGTGATGGCCCCGAAAGCGCTGCGGCTGGAAGCCTGGCGGCGCATCGCCACCGAACTCGACCATGCGAAACTCAGCTCCATCGCCAGCGTGATCCCATTTGGCGACGTGCTTTCGGCGGCGGAAGACATCATCGAGGGCCGGGTGCGCGGCCGGGTGGTGGTGGAGATGCCGTAACGGCGCGGAACCGTTAAAATGCGAGCGATCCGCCAAAAGCTTCCGTAATTCCCGTCGCGTAAAGTCGCGGCCATGAAAAGGGCGGGGAAGCACATAATCGATCCAAAGCCGGCGAAGAAGCTCGCGACAGAGACGAAGCCACGCAAACGGATCCGCATCAAGCCGCCGGCGCTCGCGCCGGTGTCGCTGCCGGTGCAGACGCATTACGGCGAGGTCGCGGTCGGGCTCGCCATCATCTTCATTGCCGGGCTCAGCCATCTGACGGGCGCTTCGCCGCTCATCAGCATGATGCTGGTGATCCTGGGCGGCATAGCGCTGGCGGTGGCCTTCCGCGCCTCGACCATGGACCGCCGGCTTGTCTCGGAACTGGCGGAGAAGGAAGCGGTCAATCGCGGCGAGCTGGAAGATCTGGCGGACCGCATGTGGGAGCTGCGCGAAAGCGAAGAGCGCTTTCACGGGCTGGTCGACGCGCTGGGCGATCTGATCGTGCATCGCGACCGGGGTGGCCGCATCGTCTATGTGAACCGGGTGTTCGCAGACCTTCTGGGCCGCGATCCGTCTTCGCTGATGGGGCACACGCTTAGCCAGCTTGGCATCGATATCGGCCTCGTGCCGGATGCGGCGTTTTCCGATGGCGAATGCCTGAGCTCCACCGATGTGGCGATCCACACGCGCAACGGCATTCGCTGGTATTCGTGGATCGAGCATTCGGTGCGTGACGACAAGGCGGACTCGGTCTCGCACCGCGCCATCGCGCGCGACATCACGGCGCGCAAACGGGCAGAGACGGCGCTGATCAACGCCCGCGAACGGGCCGAGCAGGCGAGCCGCGCGAAATCCAGCTTTCTGGCGACGGTGAGCCACGAGATCCGCACGCCGATGAACGGCATTATGGGCATGGCCACGCTTCTGGCCGACACGGAGCTGACGCCCGAGCAGCGCACCTATGTGGGGGCGGTTTCGACCTCGGCAAGCGCGCTGGTGGCGCTGATCGAGGATCTGCTCGACTATTCCAAGATCGAGGCAGGCCGGCTGGAGCTGGAGCCGCGCCGCCTCTCGGTTCATGAGATGGTGGAGAACGTGGTGGAGCTTCTGGCGGCCCGCGCCTTCGCCAAGGATATCGGGCTTGGCTGCTACATCGCGCCGGACCTGCCTAAGACGATCACGGCCGATCCGGGGCGTCTGCGCCAGGTGCTGCTCAACCTGCTCGGCAATGCGGTCAAGTTCACCGATGAGGGCGGCGTGACCGTGGCGGTGACGCGGGCGGAGAAGAACGGCCAGCCGGCGCTGCGCATTGCGGTGGCCGATTCCGGGCCGGGCCTGGAAAAGGACGACATCAACCGCATCTTCAAGGATTTCGAGCAGGTGGATGGCAGCTCGACCCGCCGCCATGGCGGCGCGGGGCTTGGCCTTGCCATCACCAAGCGCATCATCGACGCCATGAACGGCTCCATCACGGTTGCCAGCACGCCGGGCGAGGGCTCGGAGTTCGCCGTGCTCCTGCCGCTTGGCGAGAGCGACGATGAGGGCATGCGCGTGGAGCCCATTCTGGAAGAGGTGAACGCGGTCATCCTCTCGCCCTTCACGCAGGAGGCGGAGACCATCGCCATGACGATCCGCGTCCATGGCGGGCGCGCGGCAATTGCCGCCAGCGCAGAGGATGCGGCGCGGCTGGCCGAAGATGGCGGCGCGCCGTTCAACACGGTTCTGGTGGACGCCTCGCTTGAAAGCGACGATGGCGCGCTGATCACCCGGCTGCATGGGCTTGGCGTGGGCGGCGGGCGCGCGCTCACCCTGATCACGCCATCGGAGCGCGGGCGTCTGGCGGCTTTCCGCGCCAGTGGCTACGGGGCCTTCCTCGCCCGCCCGGTGCGCTGCAACACGCTGGTGCGCCAGCTTCTGAGCGCGCATGGCGAAATCGCCTGGCCCGTGGCCGATGCAGGCGAAGAGGCCGGCAGCGCACCGCGCCAGGCGCACCGCAAGAACGGGCTCAACATCCTCGTGGCCGAGGACAACGAGATCAACGCCATGTTGGCGCGCGCCGCACTCGGCAAGGCCGGCCACCGGGTGCGCATCGTGTCGAACGGGCGCGAGGCGGTGGAAGCGGTGAACGACGAGGCGCATGCGCGCTACGACATCGTTCTGATGGATCTGCACATGCCGGTGATGGACGGGCTGGACGCCATCAATGCGATCCGCCGGCATGAGGAGGAGACGGGCCTCGCGCCGCTGCCAATCCTCGTTCTGACCGCCGACGGGCAGGAAGAAACCCGCCATGGCGTTCTGGCGCACGGGGCGAACGGGTTCGTCACCAAGCCGCTGGACCCGGATGAATTGCTCACCGCACTGGATATGCACGCGGTGGTCTGATACCTGCCTCTCGTGAATCACGACCTCGACGCCAGATCGTCGTGTGTTCATTCGGACGCACGAAGGACAATCACAAATAATGATGAAGCATCGGAATGGCCGAAAACCGGATTCCACTTTTCGGTCCTATGCTTTAGATCGCCGTGCGCTCTTTGGGGCGCACAAAGGACAATCACAAATAATGATGAAGCATCGGAATAACCGAAAACCGGATTCCACTTTTCGGTCCGATGCTTTAGATCGCCGTGCGTCCGTTCGGACGCACAAAGGACGATCTCAAATAATGATGAAGCATCGGAGTGGCCGAAAACCGGATTCCACTTTTCGGTCCGATGCTTTAGTGTCACAGTTCTGTCGCAGCAGAGCAGTATTTCAGCGTCAACGCCACGCGGAGGAGTAAGAGCAATGCAGGGCATCGCGCTGAACCAGACCTCTTTGAACGATCGGGCCGCAGCGTCGCTGCTTGACGGCGCCGACGGTGCACTGCTCGGCCGCATCGGGCCGCTTGAAGTGCGCCTTGCCGGCAGCGAGCAGGAAGTCGCCGCCGCCCAGACCATCCGTTTCCGCGTGTTCTACGAGGAGATGGGCGCGCGCGCGCCGCAGGGCGGCATGGCCGAAGAGCGCGACATGGACGGTTTCGACGCCGTCTGCGACCATCTTCTGGTGCTGGACACCACGCTTCCGGGCGAAGATGTGGACCGGATCGTGGGCACCTACCGGCTTTTGACGCCGGAGGGCGCGCGCCGGGCCGGAAAGTTCTATTCCGAAGACGAGTTCGCCATCGAAACGCTGATGGCCCGCCATGATGGCCGCCGCTTTCTGGAGCTTGGCCGCTCCTGCGTGCTGCCGGCCTATCGCACCAAGCGCACCATCGAGCTTCTATGGCAGGGCATCTGGGCCTATTGCCGCAAGAAGCGCATCGACGTGATGATGGGCTGCGCCTCATTCCCCGGTGTGGTGCCGGCCGCCCATGCGGAGGCGCTCTCCTTCCTCGGGCATTTCTGCCAGGTGGAGGCCGATTGGCATGTGCGCGCTGTGGCCAGCCGCTATGCGCCGATGGATTTGATGCCGAAGGAAGCCATCCAGATGCGCACCGCGCTCGCCGCCATGCCGCCGCTGGTAAAAGGCTATCTGCGCCTCGGCGCGCGCTTTGGCGAAGGCTGCGTGATCGACCATGATTTCGGCACCACGGATGTGTTCGTGGTCCTGCCGGTGGAGGCGATCTCGGACCGGTATATCAATTACTACGGGGCCGAAGCGCAGCGTTTTGCTGCTTGAGTGTTGGCTGCGCGGATGCGTGGCTGGGGCTTCAAGGCACGAAGGCCGGGTGATGCGTTGCCCGGTTTTTTCTATTTTTATTATGTTGTTTTGTCGCTATCTGTAGATTTAAGTTGGCTAATATTTTGCTATTTTATTGATTGTTTTATTTGTTATAAATTTATTTTCGCAGTATTATGTTTTGTTGATCGTTCGTTTTGGAGGAGGCATGGCGTTAGACAGAGTCCATCTTCGGAAGCTGCTTAAAATAATGTTCCTCGATGCTGGTAAGCAGCGCTCCGCGATACGTGCTGATATTCGAGAGGATATTGGGCGGGAAAATGGAGCTAGTTCTTCCGGCGGAGATTTTTATGCTCCTTTCTGGGCTGATGCCAAGCGCCACGCTTTTGCGTCCGGAGATCTTCATGAACTCGTCAGCCAACGGATCGCTGCAAATGCTAGAAGGTCGGATTTATACCCTCGCTTGCGAGATGGCTTCCTCTTGTGGTGGAACGAGCGTCGTCGTTGGACGAATGAGCCTTTTCGGCCCGGGGATCAGCTAAAAGCTCAATATTCATTTCCCGAATTGGATGCCACAGTAAAGGTAGATAGTATTCTTTCGGTAAGGGACGGGTTGGGTGTGCAGCACGCGGTATATCCATATTTCGCGCCTGACCCGGTGCTGTCCGAATCTTCTGCACGGCTGGGGCTCTGGCTGCTAAGTGTGGCTTTACCAAGCGTATCTCTAGACGAAATTAGAATTTTAGATGTGATACGTGGAAATACCTTTTCGATTGATAGGAATCCTCTTCATGGAGATGAAGAAGCGGAGTTTGAAGAGACTTATTCTGAAATTCTAAGGATAAGAGAAAGCTTGCGACGAGAGTATGAGTGATATTTATCTGTAAATTCAATCATAAATACATAATATTACGGGCCGTACTCTCATACGGCCCGTAATTTTCAAACCGCCGCGTTATACGCCGCAATCGCGGCCATGTTCACGATATCCGAATCCTTCGCGTTCAGCGGGACGATCTGCACCGACTTGTTCAGTCCCACCAGAAGCGGGCCGATGACGGTGGAGCCACCCAGTTCCTGAAGCATCTTCGTGGAGATGGAGGCGGAGTGGAAGGCGGGCATGACGAGCACGTTCGCCGGACCTGACAGGCGGCAGAACGGATATTGCTGCATCAGGCTCGAATTCAGCGCCACGTCTGCGGCCATCTCGCCATCATATTCGAAGTCGACCCGGCGCTTGTCGAGCATCTTCACCGCTTCCTGAACACGGTCGGAACGCTCGCCCGGCGGGTGGCCGAAGGTGGAGTAGGCGAGCATCGCCACGCGCGGCTCATAGCCCATGCGGCGGGCCTGTCCTGCGGCCTCCTCGGCAATGTCGGCCAGCTCTTCGGCATTGGGCATGTCGTGCACCGCCGTGTCGGCCACGAGCACGGTGCGGCCCCGGCACAGCGCCAGCGACACGCCGATGACCCGGTGGCCGGGGCGGGCGTCGATCACGCGGCGCACATCGTCCAGCACGGTCGAATAGTTGCGGGTCACGCCGCTCACCATCGCATCCGCATCGCCCAGCGCCACCATGGTGGCGGCGAAGTGGTTGCGGTCGTTGTTGATCAGGCGCTGCGCATCGCGGAAGAGATAGCCCTTCCGCTGCAGGCGCTCATAGAGATAGTCGGCATAGATGGCGTTGCGGCGCGAAAGCCGCGCATTGATGATCTCGATGCCGGATTTGGAAAGGTCCACGCCCGCATGCCGCGCGGTTTCGCGGATCTGCTCCTCGCGCCCGACGAGAATGGCGGTGCCGAGCTTCTGGTTCACATAGGACGCGGCGGCGCGCATCACCTGTTCTTCCTCGCCCTCGGCGAAGACCACGCGCTTGGGCTGGCGGCGCACCCGGTCGTAGATGCGCTGCAGGGTGGAGGCGAGCGGATCGCGACGGGCGGAAAGCTCGTTCGTGTATTTCTGCATGTCCAGGATGGGACGGCGGGCAACGCCGGAATCCATCGCGGCCTTGGCCACGGCCACCGGAACGGCGGAGATGAGGCGCGGATCGAACGGCACGGGGATGATGTAGTTGGGGCCGTATTTCGGGCGGTTGCCCTGATAGGCGGCGGCCACGTCGTCCGGCACGTCCTGGCGGGCGAGCTCGGCCAGCGCCTCGGCGGCGGCCACCTTCATCGCGTCGTTGATGGTGGTCGCGCGCACATCAAGCGCGCCACGGAAGATGTAGGGGAAGCCGAGAACGTTGTTCACCTGGTTGGGATAGTCCGAGCGGCCCGTCGCCATGATGGCGTCGGTGCGGATCTCGGCGACTTCCTCCGGCGTGATTTCCGGATCGGGATTGGCCATGGCGAAGATGATCGGGTTCTTGGCCATGGACTGCACCATGGCCGGCGTCAGCGCGCCCTTGGCCGAAAGGCCGAAGAACACATCCGCCCCTTCGAGCGCTTCGGCCAGCGTGCGCTTGTCGGTCTCCACCGCGTGGGCCGACTTCCACTGGTTCATGCCCTGCTCGCGGCCCTTGTAGACGACGCCCTTGGTGTCGCACAGGAAGACGTTTTCAGGCGCGAGGCCAAGCGATTTGGCAAGCTCGATGCAGGCAATGCCGGCAGCGCCGGCGCCATTGCAGACGAGCTTCGTCGTCTTGATGTCGCGGTCGGTGAGATGCAGCGCGTTGATGAGGCCGGCAACGGCGATGATGGCGGTGCCGTGCTGGTCGTCATGAAAGACAGGAATGTCCATCAGCTCGCGCAGCCGGCTTTCGATGATGAAGCACTCGGGCGCCTTGATGTCTTCCAGATTGATGCCGCCGAAGGAGGGGCCGAGCAGCTTGACGCAGTTCACGAAGGCGTCGGCGTCTTCGGTGTCGACCTCAAGGTCGATGGAATCGACATCGGCGAAGCGCTTGAAGAGCACGGACTTGCCCTCCATCACCGGCTTGGAGGCGAGCGCGCCCAGATTGCCGAGGCCGAGGATCGCCGTGCCGTTGGAAATGACGGCCACCATGTTGCCGCGCGTCGTGTAGTCGAAGGCGCGGCTGGGGTCTTCCGCAATGGCCTGAACGGGCACGGCCACGCCGGGCGAATAAGCCAGCGAAAGGTCGCGCTGGGTCGCCATCGGCTTGGTCGGCGTGATCTCGAGCTTGCCGGGTCTGCCGGTGGAGTGGAAGTCGAGGGCTTCCTGCGGGCTGACGGACGGTCCCTGACGTTCGGGCTTGTTGCTGGCGGGCATGTCGGTGTGTTTCCTCCGGGAGACGGGCTCTGGCATGTGCTTTCTGTGGAGTTTTGCCAGTGACGGGTGCATAAGGCTACACTTTTGCCCAGTAAATGGCCAAGCAGTTTGAAGCTGTTGATTTGAAGCCAGTACAAAGCCAATGCAAAGGCCGGGGAGCCCTTCCTTGAACGACGAAACGCCCATGCGCCAAAAGGCGATGCAGGCCGCTGCCGCCGGGGCCACGCCGATGATGGCCCAGTTCATCGAGATCAAGACGGCGAATCCCGATTCGCTGCTGTTCTATCGCATGGGCGATTTCTACGAGCTGTTCTTCGAGGATGCGGAGATCGCCAGCCGGGCGCTGGGCATCACGCTCACCAAGCGGGGCAAGCATCAGGGCGACGACATTCCCATGTGCGGCGTGCCGGTGCACGCGGCCGACGATTATCTGCAGAAGCTGATCGGGCTTGGCCATCGCGTGGCCGTCTGCGAGCAGATGGAAGATCCCGCCGAGGCCAAGAAGCGCGGCTCCAAATCGGTGGTGAAGCGCGATGTGATCCGGCTGGTCACGCCGGGCACCATCACCGAGGAAAAGCTGCTCGATCCTTCAGAAGCCAACTATCTGATGGCCCTTGGCCGGGTGAAGGGCGGGGATGAGAGCCTGGCGCTGGCCTGGATCGACATTTCCACCGGCGCGTTCCGCGTTGCGCCCACGCGGCCCGACCGGCTTCTGGCCGATGTGCTGCGGATCGACCCGCGCGAGCTGATCGTGCCGGAAGCGCTCTATTACGACCAGTCCTACCGCCCGGTGTTTGACGTGCTGGGGCGGACGGCAAATCCGCAGCCGGCAAATATGTTCGATTCCGCATCCGCCGAGATGCGCCTGACGCGCTTTTACGGCGTGGCGACGCTGGAAGGGTTCGGCCGGTTCTCGCGCGCCGAGCTTTCGGCCATTTCGGGCGCGGTCGCCTATGTGGAGAAGACGCAGAAGGCGGAGCGCCCGCCGCTTGGCCGGCCGGAGCGTGACGATGAGGGCGCGAGCCTGTTCATCGACCCGGCCACCCGCGCAAACCTGGAGCTTGGCCGCACGCTTTCCGGCAGCCGTGACGGCAGTCTTGCCAAGGCGATCGACCGCACGGTGACGGGGGCGGGCAGCCGGCTTCTCTACGAGCGGCTGATGTCGCCGCTCACCGACCCGGACGCGATTGGCGGGCGGCTTGATGCGGTGTCCTTCTTCCTGTCCGAGGCAGGGCTGCGCGACGATGCGCGCCGGCTTCTGAAAGGCGTGCCGGACATTGCCCGCGCGCTCTCGCGGCTGGCGCTCAACCGTGGCGGCCCGCGCGACCTTGGCGCGCTTGCCTCCGGCTTTGAGGCGGCGCATGGCGTGGCCGAGCTGCTTCAGGGCAGGGAGGTTCCCGCAGAGATCGCCGGGGCGCTTTCGGGCATTGCCGGCCTGCCGATGGATTTCGCGGCCCATCTCGACAGGGCGCTTTCCGATGAGCTGCCGCTTCTGAAGCGCGACGGCGGGTTCATCCGCGCGGGCTACAATGAAGAACTCGACGAGATGCGCGCGCTGCGCGACCAGTCGCGCCGGGTGATCGCCGAGATGGAGCGGCAGCTTTCGGAGGAAACCGGGGTCAAGTCGCTCAAGATCCGGCACAACAATGTGCTCGGCTATTATATCGAGGTGACGGCCAACAACGCGGCGGCAATGAACGGCACGGACGAGGCCAAGGCGCGCTTCATCCACCGCCAGACCATGGCCAACGCCATGCGGTTCACCACCACCGAGCTCGCCGAGCTGGAAACCCGCATCGCCAATGCCGCCGACCGGGCGCAGCAGATCGAGCTGGCGGCCTTCGAGAAGCTGCTTGGAGAAGCCGTGGCGGCTGCCGACGCCATTCGCGCCGCCGCCGATGCGCTGGCGGTGCTCGATGTTTCGGCCGCGCTCGCCACGATTGCCGAGGCCGAAGATTATTGCCGCCCGCAGGTGGATGACAGTCTCGAATTTCACATCGAGGGCGGACGCCATCCGGTGGTGGAACAGGCGCTGCGCCGGCAGCTGGCCGAGCCATTCGTCGCCAATGACTGTGACCTGTCGCCAACGGGTGAAGAGCAGGCCGGCGCGATCTGGCTTCTCACCGGTCCGAACATGGGCGGTAAATCGACCTTCCTGCGCCAGAACGCGCTGATCGCGGTGATGGCGCAGATGGGCTCCTTCGTGCCGGCTGCCGTTGCCCGCATCGGCGTGGTTGACCGGCTGTTCAGCCGTGTCGGCGCATCCGACGATCTGGCGCGCGGCCGCTCGACCTTCATGGTCGAAATGGTGGAGACGGCGGCGATCCTCAATCAGGCGGGCCCGCGCGCGCTGGTGATCCTCGACGAAATCGGCCGGGGAACGGCAACGTTCGACGGTCTGTCCATCGCCTGGGCGGCGGTTGAGTATCTGCATGAGCAGAACCGCTGCCGGGCGCTGTTCGCCACCCATTTCCACGAGATGACCGCGCTTTCCGAAAAGCTCGGGCGGCTCTCCAATGTCACCATGCGGGTGAAGGAATTCGAGGGCGACGTGGTGTTCCTGCACGAGGTGGGACGCGGCGCGGCCGACCGTTCCTACGGTGTGCAGGTGGCGCGGCTTGCCGGCCTGCCGCATGCGGTGGTGGAGCGGGCGCGCGAAGTGCTGCAGCAGCTCGAAGAGGGCGAGACCTCAGGCAAGGCGTCGAAGCTGATCGACGATCTCCCCCTGTTTTCGGTGGCGGCAAAGCAGGAAGCGAAAGCGTCGAAGACGCCGGATCGCGTTGGCGAGGAACTGCTGGCGATCAATCCCGACGACCTGACCCCGCGCGAGGCGCTGGACGCGCTCTATCGGCTGAAGCAGCTGGCTGCGCAGAAGTAGGTCACGCCGGGGCGGGCTTTCTGGCATGTGGCGTTCTGGCATGGATCCTCGGGTCAAGCCCGAGGATGACGAAGAGGGGTTTCGGGTTACCGGCAGATGCCATCCGCGCATAGGCGTTAAAAGAAGCTCGTCATCCTCGGGCTCGATCCGAGGATCCATGCCCTGCGCTTCGAAGCGTCAGGACCAGCCCCATCCACGCAAAAGCTCGTTCCACTCCGGGTTGGATTTCTCGATCAACTCAATCTTCCACTGACGAGACCAGCGCTTCAATGACTTCTCACGCTGGATAGCGTCGCGCATATCGAAGTGCTCCTCGTACCAGACAAGCCGGGCCACACCGTATCGACTGGTAAAGCCAGGCATCCGGCCCGTCTTGTGTTCGATGATGCGCCGCCCCAAATCATTGGTGACGCCGATATAGATCGTCCCACGTTTTTGGCTTGCGAGCATGTAGACGTAACCGGTCACGGAAAAACTCTCCGTTTCAACCGGGCAATATCACCTCAGCGGCAGAAGATCGGCAAGTGCATACACCCCGATCTTTCGCGCAACCGTGTCCCGCTTCCCCCCTCGTCATCCTCGGGTCAAGCCCGAGGATGACGAGTGTGTTTAGACGCTTGTTCGCAACCGTATCCGGGCCGGGGTGGAGAACATTCCTCCCTTCGTCATCCTCGGGCTTGACCCGAGGATCCATGCCTGAGCATCCCAACCCCTCCAGCGCCCCTAAAGCGCGTCGCCCCAGTCGGCTTTGCGGGCGGCTTTGAAGGTGCGGCCTTCGCGGCGGGTGACGAGGCGTTCGTCCAGTGCGCCGTCGCTGGTGCACAGTTTCAGGCGCACCATGCCGCTGGCCGTTTTCGGCGGGGCGAGCACGCGGTCGGGGCGGTCGTCGGGCGCATGGCGCGAAACTGCCAGATAGCTGAACTTCTCGTCTTCCCACGGCACTTCGCCGCCCTTGGCGGTGCGGTGCAGGCGCGAGCGTGCGACGCGGCGTGAGAAATGACACCAGTCGGGCGCTTTCACCGGGCAGGGCGCATGGTGCGGGCAGGGGGCCAGAATGTGTCCGCCAAGAGCAGTCAGCCGGTCGCGCGAGGCAAGAATGCGCTGCCAGCCGGCAGGCGTTCCGGGCTCGACGATTACCAGCGTGTCAGCGGTCAGCGCCCAGAGGCGGTCGATCAGCGCATTGCGCGCTGCCGGGGCAAGCTCGTCCAGCACATAGCAGAGCGTCACGAGATCCGCCGGCGCGATGTCCGCAAGCCCGTCTTCCACGCTGGCTGCCTGCCAGTCCGTGTCGATGGAGAGAGCTTCGGCCAGTTTTGCACCGGCGTCACGCATCGCACGGCTGGTTTCCACCAGCGTGGCCGCACCGAGCTCCGGCCATTCGGCGCGGGCCGCCCAGAGCGCGGTTCCGGGACCGGCGCCCACATCGAGCAGGCGCGATGGAGCGAAATCCTCACGCCGCGCGGCCGTTTCCGAAAGGCACTGGCGCACGGCGGCAAAGGTGGCGGGCAGGCGGGTTGCCAGATAGGCCTTGGCGGCGAGCGCATCGCCCACATGCAGGCTGCCATCGCGGGTTTCGGCGCGGTAGCGCTTCGAAAGGCGCTGGGCAGCGCCCTGAATTTCGGAAAGCGGCGTGCCTTCCAGAAACGCGTCGACTGCCTGGCGCAGCGGGGCGGGAAGCTCCATTTGAAACCCGTGTCCTTGGTGTGCGAAACCCGTGCGACATAGCGGCAGGGCGTCAGCGCTGCAACCGCATCTTTTGACAGTCGTTTCGCGGCGCGCGAAAACACGCTATACAGCGCCGCCAATCCGGGATGCTCATGGCCAAGGTTCCACTCAAGCTCGATCAGATCGTCGATGGCGCGGCATTGCGCGCCGAACTGGACGGTTTTGCAGAAAACACGGGCGGCTCAGAGCTGCGCTCGAAGGTGATGGCGACGCTGAAGGCGCACATCGCGGCAGGCCGCAAGGCGGCCGAAACCATGCTCATGAACGATGGCGGCGGCACGGCCTGCGCGGCGCGGCTGTCGCATTTGATGGACGTGGTGATCACCGAGCTGCACCACTTCGCCGCCACGCATGTCTATCCCATGCAGAACCCGTCTTCCGCCGAGCGTCTGGCGATTGTCGCCGTTGGCGGCTATGGGCGCGGCACGCTTGCGCCGGGTTCCGACATCGACCTGCTTTTCCTGCTTCCCTACAAGCAGACGCCCTGGGGCGAGCAGATCGTGGAATATGTGCTCTACATGCTGTGGGACATGGGGCTGAAGGTCGGCCACGCCACCCGCAACATCGATGAGTGCATCCGCCAGGCGCGCACCGACATGACGATCCGCACCGCGGTTCTGGAGGCGCGCTTCATCTGTGGCGAAAAACCTCTCTATGAAGAGATGGTCACCCGCTTTGACGAAGAAGTGGTGAAGGACACGGGCGCGGAATACAGTCAGGCCAAGCTCGCCGAGCGCGACCTGCGCCACGCCAAGGCGGGCGAAAGCCGCTATCTGGTCGAGCCGAATGTGAAGGACGGCAAGGGCGGCCTGCGCGATCTGCACACGCTGTTCTGGATCGGCAAATATTTCTACCGCGTGCGCCGCGCGGAGGATCTGGTGGGGCAGGGCGTTTTCACCCGCAAGGAATATCTCCAGTTCCGCAAGGCCGAGGATTTTCTCTGGGCTGTGCGCTGCCACATGCACTTCCTCACCGGCAAGGCGGAGGAGCGGCTGCATTTCGACATTCAGCGCGATATCGCCGAGCGGCTTGGCTATATGAGCCATCCCGGCCTCTCGGATGTCGAGCGCTTCATGAAGCACTACTTCCTGACGGCCAAGGGCGTGGGCGACCTGACGCGCATTTTCTGCGCAGCGCTGGAGGAGGAGCAGGGCAAGCATGTGCCCGGCTTCAACCGCTTCTTCATGAATTTCTCGCGGCGGCGCCGCAAACTTGCCGGCACCAGCGATTTCATCGTCGACAATCACCGCATCAACGTGGCGGATGAAGGCGTTTTCGAGCGCGATCCGGTGAACCTGTTGCGGCTGTTCTGGTTCGCGGACCGGCACGGGCTCGAATATCACCCCGAGGCGCTGAAGCTGCTCACGCGCTCGCTGAAGCTGATCGACCGCAATCTGCGGCGCGACAGGGAAGCCAATCGCCTGTTCATGGACGTGCTGACGTCAGACCGCGATCCCGCGCTCAACATGCGTCGCATGAACGAGGCCGGCGTGCTCGGCAAGCTCATCCCCGATTTCAACAAGATCGTGGCGATGATGCAGTTCAACATGTACCACCACTACACGGTCGACGAACATCTGATCCGCTGCATCGGCGTGCTTTCGGAAATCGAGCATGGCGACGGGGAGAAGCTGCATCCGCTCTCGCACTCGCTGATGCCGTCGCTGAAATCGTGGCGCGAGGTGCTCTACACCACGGTGCTTCTGCACGACATCGCCAAGGGGCGGCCCGAAGACCACGAGATCGCGGGCGCGCGCATCGCCCGCAGGCTGTGCCCGCATATGGGGTTCGATCCCAAGGAAACAGAGATGATCGCCTGGCTGGTGGAACATCATCTCGACATGTCCATGGTCGCCCAGACGCGCGATCTGAACGACCGCAAGACGATTCAGGATTTTGCCGACAAGGTGCAGTCGGTGGAGCGGCTGAAACTGCTTCTGGTGCTGACCGTGTGCGATATTCGCGGCGTCGGCCCCGGCGTTTGGAACGGCTGGAAGGGGCAGCTTCTGCGCACGCTCTATTATGAAACCGAAGTGCTTCTGACCGGCGGTTTCTCGGAAGCCTCGCGCGCCACCCGCGCCGAGGAAGCACGCCTGCGGCTTGCCGCAGCCCTTGCAGAAAACGGCTGGCAGGAAAAGGAGATCGAGGACTATCTCGGCCTCCATTACTCGGCCTATCTGCTCGCCGTCGATCTGGAAGACCAGTTGCGCCATGCGGATTTCATCCGCGAAGCGGAGAAGGAAGAGCGTCCGCTTGCCACCATGGTCAAGCCGCACACATTCGAGGCGGTGACCGAGATCACCATCTTTGCGCCCGACCATCCGCGTCTCCTGTCGATCATCGCAGGGGCGTGTTCGGCGGCGGGGGCGAACATTGTCGATGCGCAGATCTTCACCACAACGCATGGCCGCGCGCTGGACACGATCCTGATCAGCCGCGAGTTCGACTTCGATGCGGATGAGCGCCGGCGTGCGGAAAGCGTGCGCAAGCTCATCGAGGATGTCCTGTCCGGCAAGTCCTACCTGCCCGAGGTGATCGAGAAGCGCGCAAAGCCGCGCCGTGGCACAAAGGCTTTCCGGGTTCAGCCACGGGTGGAGATCGGCAACACGCTGTCGAACCGTTTTTCCGTGGTGGAAGTGAAGGGGCTCGACCGGCCGGGCCTGCTTTCGGAACTGACCGAAACGCTTTCCGACCTGTCGCTGGACATTGCCTCGGCGCACATCACCACCTTTGGCGAAAAGGTCATCGACACGTTCTACGTCACCGATCTGACGGGCCAGAAGATCGTCAGCGCCGACCGGCTGGAGGCTATCCGCACGGCTCTTCTCAAGACGCTGGAGAGCAGGGTGGAGCGTCCGGCAAAGGGCAAGTCGCAGGCGGCTGCCGAATGAGCGGGGTGGCGGGGGAGCAGTGTTCCGGCATGGATCCTCGGGTCAGGCCCGAGGATGACGAAGGGTGGGGCCGTGAGGGCGAGCGCCTGAGATGATGGCGGACGCCTGAGGGGTGCGAAAATGGCCGGGGCTGACGATGGTGGCCAGGGATGACGCAGGAGCTCAGAGGACGATGAAGGTGGTTCGGGGTGAGGAAGAGCGTCTGACCATTGCGAAAAAGGCCGGGCTGATGATGGTGTCCGGGATGGTGCAGGAGCCCTGAGGATGACGAAGAGGGAGCGAGGATGACGGAAAGGGGTGGTGTTTGCCGGCGTTTGGATGCTGTGCCGCACAGGCCGCCCATGACGTTCGTCACCCTCGGGCTTGACCCGAGGGGCCATGCCAGCGCATCTCAGCGTCACCATCGTTCCAATTGCAGCCCCTGTCCGGCCCCCATTTTCAGGTCTTTCCATCCATGAGCCTTATCGGAAAATTCGCCAGCGTTGGCAGCGCCACCATGGCCAGCCGCATTCTCGGCTTTGCGCGCGAGGCGCTGATTGCCGCCGCCATCGGCGTTGGTCCGGTGACGGACGCCTTTTACGCCGCTTTCCGCTTTCCGAACCTGTTCCGGCGGCTCTTTGCCGAGGGCGCGTTCAACACCGCCTTCATCCCGCTCTTCGCCAAGGAGATGGAGGGCGGCGGCGTGGAGGCCGCGCGCCGGTTCGGCGAAGATGTGCTGGCCGTTCTGATGACCGTGCTTCTGGCGCTTTCGGCGGCAGCGATGCTCGCAATGCCGTTTCTGGTTTCCACCATCATCGCACCGGGCTTTGCGGCGTCGCCGGAGAAGTTCGATCTGACGGTGGTCATGACGCGGATCATGTTCCCCTACCTGTTCTGCATGTCGCTGGTGGCCATGTTTTCCGGCATCCTCAATGCGATGCGGCATTATTTTCTGGCCGCGCTGGTGCCGACGCTGCTCAATGTGATCCTGATCGGCGTTCTTCTGGCCGCACTCTTCTGGGAATTCGATCCGCGTCAGACGGGTGTATGGCTTGCCTGGGGCGTGTTCGCGTCTGGTCTGGCGCAGCTCTTTTTCCTCATTCAGGGCGCGCGGCGGGCAGGCTATTCCATGCGGGTGCGTCGCCCGCGTCTCACGCCGGGTGTCAAGCGCCTCCTGGTGCTGATGGCGCCAGCGCTCCTGACCGGCGGCATCATGCAGATCAATCTTCTGGTCGGGCAGATCATCGCCTCCACGCAGGAAAACGCCATCGGCCTCCTGAACTTCGCCGACCGCATCAACCAGCTGCCGCTGGGCGTGATCGGCATCGCGGTGGGCGTGGTGCTTTTGCCAGAACTTTCGCGCGCGCTGAAGGCCGGCGATCAGGCCGACGCACAGCATTTGCAGAACCGGTCGATGGAGTTCGCGCTGGGGCTCACATTGCCGGCCGCCGTCGGGCTGATGGTGATGCCGGCGCCCATCGTCGCGGTTCTTTACGAGCGCGGCCAGTTCACCGCCATCGACACGGCGATGACAGCTGCGGCACTCGCCGCCTTTGCCAGCGGCCTGCCGGCCTATGTGCTGACCAAGGTTTTTCAGCCGGCCTTCTTCGCGCGTGAAGACATGCGCACGCCGATGTGGTTCTCGCTGGTCACGGTCGTGGTCAACATTGCGGCGAGCCTGCTTTTCTTCCCTGTCTATGGCCATGTGGCGATTGCCGGGGCGACGGCGCTTTCGGCATGGGTCAATGTCCTGCTTCTGGCGGCGACACTCTGGTGGCGGGGCGATTTCCGGCCTTCGCCCGTCACGCTCAGGCGGATCACATTCATGCTGGTTGCAAGCGTGGTGATGGGAGGCGTCGTGTGGGCGCTGCTCGCGGCCCTGCCGCAATTCGTCGGCCACGATCTTCTGATCGTGCGCATTTTCACGGTCGCGGCCATCGTCGGTGTTGCGGTGGTCGCCTATTTCGGCGTCGCCCTTCTCACGGGCGGCATCGACCGGAGCGAGCTTGCCCGCGTTGCGCGCCGCCGGCGCAAAAACGCCTGAGACCGCTCATCCCTCTCATTAACGGAATTCGAAGGCGGTGCGTGTAGCATCGCCTTTGCCATTTCGGGGGAGAGGCATGCAGCAACGGCTCTACTATATCGATTTCCTGCGCGTCTCGGCGTTCATGCTGCTGATCGTCTACCATGCGTCGGTGGCGTTCTTTCCGGACATGAAATGGCTGATCGAAGCGCCGGAAGGCAGCGCCGCGCTGTCGCTGATCATGAAGTTCCCGCGCGCCTGGCGGCTGGCGCTCCTGTTCTTCGTGTCGGGCATGGGCACGTGGTTCGTCTATCGCCGCTGCCACGATCTCGGTTTCCTGACGGGCCGGTTCATGCGGCTTTTCCCGCCGCTGATCTTCGCCATGTGCGTCATCATCGTGCCGCAGGTCTGGTATGAGCGCATGTATGAAGATGGCTATCAGGGCTCGTTCCTGACCTTCTGGCTCACGCGTTATTTCACCGAAGGCAAATATCCAGACGGCAATTTCACATGGGCGCATATGTGGTTCGTTGCCTATCTGCTGGCGATGACCTTCGTCTGCTATCCGGTGTTCCGGCTGATCGATCAGCCCTTCATGAAGCCGGTGAATGACTGGTTCCAGCGGGTCGCCGCATCGGGGTGGGTCTATCTGCTTTTTCTTCTGCCGCTCGTGCTCAACCTCGCGCTGTCACCTGTTTTCCCGCGCCAGACCAATGCGCTCTACAATGACGGGGCATGGTTTGCGGTCTGGGCCAGCTGGTTCGGGCTGGGCTTTCTCTTCGCGCGTTATCATCAGGCGCTGATTGGCAATGTAATCGCCCTGCGCTGGCGAAGTGCTGCGCTCGCCACGGCGCTGACTGTGGCGCTCTACCTGTTTTCCTGGACGGGAGAGGGCGGCTTCTTCATCGGTGATTACGAGGCCATGACGCCGCTTTTCAAGACGCTTGTGCTGGCGCTTGCCTGGGCGATGATCCTGGCGCTGTGCGGTTTCTCGGCCAGATATCTCAACGCGCCGAGCGCCGTTGTCGCATGGCTCAACCGCAAGGTCTTCCCGCTCTACATCGTGCATCAGACCGTGGTGGTGGCGGCGCTTTACTACGTGCTGCCGCTCGGGCTAGGCGTCTGGACAGAGTATGCGCTGGTGCTGATCGCGACGTTTGCAGGCTCCTTCCTGTTCGCCATCGCGGCCGAATGGCTGCCCGGCCGCACGGGCCTTCTGGTGGGGCTTGCGCCGCGCGGCAAGACGCTTCCGGCCGGTGGCGCGGAAACGCAATCGGCCCGTGGGGCTTGATTGCCGGTTTCGCGTCGTTCATAAGCCAAGGCGCGCGGTTTTCGCGCTCCAAAAGGCATTCAGGAAAGATCCATGAGCGAATTCAAGGAGCTCGTCTTCTCCGGCGTTCAGCCGACGGGCAATCTTCACCTCGGCAACTATCTGGGCGCGCTGCAGAAGTTTGTGGCGTTGCAGGACAGCCATGAGTGCATCTATTGCGTCGTCGATCTGCACTCGCTGACCGCGACCATGGCGCATGCCGATCTGGCTGACCAGACGCGCTCGATCACCGCCGCCTTCCTGGCGAGCGGCATCGACCCGAAGAAGAACATCGTCTTCAACCAGAGCCAGGTGCTGCAGCACGCCGAACTCGCATGGATCTTCAACTGCGTCGCGCGCATCGGCTGGATGAACCGCATGACGCAGTTCAAGGACAAGGCCGGCAAGGACCGCGAGAACGCCTCGCTTGGTCTGCTCGCCTATCCGAGCCTCATGGCCGCTGACATTCTCGTCTACCGCGCCACCCACGTGCCGGTGGGCGACGACCAGAAGCAGCACCTTGAGCTGACGCGCGACATTGCGCAGAAATTCAACAACGACTTCTCCCAGCGCATTGCCGAGCTTGGCTATGGCGTCGAGATGGAAGTCGGCGAAGAGAAGGTGAACGGCTTTTTCCCGCTCACCGAGCCGCTTATCGAAGGCGCGATCACGCGGGTGATGAGCCTGCGCGACGGTTCCAAGAAGATGTCGAAGTCGGACCCGTCCGACCTGTCGCGCATCAACCTGACCGATGATTCCGACGCCATCGCCAAGAAGATCCGCAAGGCGAAGACGGACCCCGAGGCTCTGCCGTCCGAGGTCGACGGTCTGGCCGACCGTCCCGAGGCGCAAAACCTTGTCGGCATCTATGCCGCGCTGTCCGGCGTCCCCAAGGCCGATGTGCTGTCCGAGTTCGGCGGTCGCCAGTTCTCCGAGTTCAAGCCGGCTCTGGCCGAACTCGCCGTGGACAAACTCGCCCCCATCGCCGGCGAGATGCGCCGCATCCTGGCCGATCCGGCCTATATCGACGGCGTTCTGCGCGAGGGCGCGGGCCGGGCGCGCGAAAAGGCCGAGACGACCATGAAGATGGTGCGTGAAATCATCGGGCTCATCGACGGGTGAGCCCCTTTTACGCATCGTCTTGCCGAAACCCTTTCGCGATGGCAGATTGCGCGGAATGGGGCGGGGCACTCGCCTGCAACACAGGACGTGTGAATGGTCTCTAAGCGACTGATCCGCGAGGCAGGGCACCGCCGCAAGTTCCTTGCCATCATCGATGACACTCCCGAATGCGAACGGGCCGTGGCCTATGCGGCGCGGCGCGCCCAGGCCACCAGCGGCGCGCTCGTCCTTCTCTTCGTGATCGAGCCGGGCGATTTTCAGCACTGGCTCGGCGTCGAGCAGATCATGCGGGAAGAATCGACCGCGACGGCAAACGCCGCGCTCGACACCCACGCCACCAAGGTGCGCGAAACGGTCGGCATCGAGCCGGAACTGGTGGTGCGTGAAGGCGCATCGGCCGACGAGATCCACAAGCTGATCGAAGAGGATCAGGACATTGCGATCCTGGTTCTGGCCGCCGGCAGCTCCAAGGAAGGGCCGGGTCCGCTCGTCTCCTCCATCGCCGGAAAAACGGCCGCGTTCCCGATTCCCGTCACGGTCGTGCCGCAGAATCTGAGCGACGAGGAAATCGAAAGCCTGGCATAGGGGCGGGGCGCTTCCCATATGTGCTCCGGAGCGCCGGACCGAAAGCGGCCCCCGTTTTCGGCTGTTCCGATGCTTCCCCAGTGGTTCGGGTCGTCTTTTCTGCGTCGGCATGGCGCAGGGCGGTCTGGCCACATGCATGCTTGAATGCGGCAGGCTTTCTGCTTATTTTAGAATTATTCCAAGAAACGCCAGATCGGAAAGTTACAATGTTCATTCAGACCGAAGCGACTCCCAATCCCGCGACGCTGAAATTCCTGCCTGGCCGTGTTGTTCTTGAAGAAGGCACCGCCGATTTCCGTCAGGCGGAAACGGCCGCAGAGGCATCGCCTCTGGCAGAGCGCCTCTTTGCCGTGCCCGGCGTGACGGGCGTGTTCTACGGCTACGACTTCATTACGGTCACGAAGGAAGACGGTCCCGACTGGCAGCATCTGAAGCCGGCCATTCTCGGCACGATCATGGAGCATTTCATGTCGGGCCAGCCGGTCATGGCCACGGGCGGTCCAGGCCTGCCTGCCTCCGAGGATGGCGAGTTCTACGACGAGGCCGACGAGGCCATCGTCTCCACCATCAAGGAGCTTCTGGAGACGCGTGTGCGTCCGGCTGTGGCGCAGGATGGCGGCGACATCACCTTCCGCGGTTATGAGAAGGGCACGGTCTTCCTGCACATGAAGGGTGCCTGCGCCGGTTGTCCGTCTTCCACGGCGACGCTGAAGCACGGCATCCAGAACCTTCTGCACCACTTCGTGCCGGAAGTCCGGGAGGTCGAACAGGTCGTCTGACCCCTCCTTGGCGCTCTCTTTTTCGCACGATGTTTGGATTCAATAGCGAAAACGCCTTATTCAATGTTCTTGCGCAATTGCGGGCACCGTCTTCGAGGCCCCCTTCTCCCCGCGTGCGGGGAGAAGGTGAGGATGAGGGGCGAGCGCCAGCTTGCGCGAACCCACAACATGGCGGGATTTTCATACGCGGCGTCAGCCCCTCATCCCCCTGCCGGGACCTTCTCCCCGCGTGCGGGGAGAAGGAAGTCGTCATTCGGCTGGAGCGCCCTTTGTGCATCCGAAGCGCTAAGGATGGAGAGATACGAAAAAACCGGGCTCTGAGGCCCGGTTTTTTTCAGGGTCGACCAAGGCCGACCCCTGTTGCTGAGACGGTTACTACCGCTTAACGATTACTTTAGCACCAATTTCGGTACGGTTGTAAAGGTCGATGATGTCCTGGTTCATCATTCTGATGCAGCCGGAAGACATTGCCTTGCCGATCGAGCGCCATTCCGGCGTGCCGTGCAGGCGATAGCCCGTGTCGCCGCTGCGGTTGAAGAGATAGAGCGCGCGCGCGCCAAGCGGGTTGGACAGGCCGGGCGGCATGCCGCCGCGCCATTTCGCCAGCTCGGGCTGACGGCCGATCATGGCTGCGGGCGGGGTCCAGGTGGGCCATTCGCGCTTCATCGCAACGCGCGCCGTGCCGGACCACTCAAAACCTTCGCGGCCAACGCCGATGCCGTAGCGCATGGCCTTGCCGTTTTCCTGCACCAGATAGAGGTACTTGTCCTTGGTATCGACGATGATCGTGCCGGGCTTTTCCTTCGTCTCGTAGGAGACGATCTGGCGATGATATTTTCGCGGAACCTGGCTGATCGGAATGCGCGGCAGCTGGTAGCCCGCATCCTTCACCGTACCGTAGTCGGAGGTGAACACCTTGAGAGGCCCACCCGTCGTGCACCCGGCAAGAGCGGTTGCAAGTCCCAGTGCCGCAGCCACGACGATTGATTTGAATCTCATATGTTCCCCCGGTCCCCCAATTTGTTAAGTGTGCCTGAATTGCGCCGCACTTTGACCATCATTCTTAAATTCCTGGTTAATGAAATGACAAGATTTGGATGCGTCTTACGTTGCGTAATCCCGTTATTGCCGCGTGATATTGCAAACGCGCAACACAATCCCCAGTTTCAGATGGCGGAATTCAGCAAGCGTGGAAGTTCAGGAGACGTGTCATGAACGTTGGCGAGGCGGCCCGTCGTTCGGGCCTACCGGCAAAGACGATTCGCTATTACGAAGAAATCGGCCTTGTTTCGCCGGCGCGGGCCGGAAACGGTTACCGCGATTACAGCGATGAAGACCTGCACTTCCTGACCTTTCTGAAGCGCGCGCGCGGTCTCGGCTTCGCCATCGAGGAATGCCGCCAGCTGATGACGCTTTACCGCGACAAGCACCGGGCGAGCCACGATGTGCGCGGCATCGCCATTTCGCATGTGGTGGCAATCGACGAGAAAATTGCGGAACTGCAGGCCATGCGCGCCACGCTGAGCAAACTCATCAATGCCTGCCATGGCGACAACCGGCCCGATTGTCCGATCCTGGACGATATTGCCGGGGCGCAGTGACGCTTCAAGCGGCTCACCGTTGATGGCATAATATTTCCATGCCGATCATTTCACCGATTCCCGTCAACCCGCTGGCCGATGGTCGCCAGTCGGAACGCGCCATGGTCATTCGCCGGGGCGTGCAACGCCTGCTCATCACCATGGGCGCCGTTGTTCTGCCGGAGCTGACGCTCGCCACCGGCCGGCGCGCCGATCTCGTGGCGCTGACGAAGAAGGGCGACATCTGGATCATCGAGATCAAGTCGTCGGTGGAGGATTTTCGGGTGGACCGGAAATGGCCGGATTATCGCCTGCACTCCGACCGCTTCTTCTTCGCCACCCACCCGGAAGTGCCGGCGGAGATTTTTCCCGAGGAATGCGGTTTCATCCTGTCGGACGGTTATGGCGCGGAGATCCTGCGCGAGCCGGACGAGCACCGCCTTGCCGCCGCCACCCGCAAGGCGATGATGCTGCGCTTTGCGCGGGCGGGGGCGGCGCGTCTCACCGCTGCGGAACTTGCGGGCATCGACGTGCCGCTGGCCGAGGGTGAGACAGGCTGAGGCTTACGGCGTGATCGGCTGACGGCCTGTCGCAAGTGCATGGTCGAGATACTCGACGCGGTCCTGCCCGAAGAAGGCCTCGCCGTTCAGCACAAAGGTGGGCACGCCCACCGCGTCGGCCTCTACGGCGTCCCTGGTGTTCTGCGCGCGGATTTCGGCAATCGCCTCGCTTTGCGCCTTCTCCAGAATGGACGCGGCGTCGAACTTCTCCAGTTCCAGATATCTGGTCAGCGTGTCCGGGTCGGCAATGTTTTCCTCATTGGCCCACACGGTGGCGAAGACGCGCTCCATATAGCTCAGCGGATCATGGCCCTCTGCCGCTAGTGCTGCGATCACACGGTCGGAAAGCTCCGGATCGACGGGCCAGTGTTTGGGCGTCTTGTTGATCGGCAGGCCGCGAAAATCGGCGATGCGCTGGATCTCCACCAGCCGCTGGCGCTGGCGCACCGGGGGGCGCCTGGGCGGGGGAACCGCGCCGGAGATCTCCCAGACACCCATCAGGTTGATCGGCTTCACGCGCACATCCGCGCCGTGCTTGGAAAGCACGGTGCGCAGAGCCTGGTGGCCGAGATAGGTGAAGGGCGAAGCGGAAGTGAAGTAATAGTCGACGGTCGCTGTCATCGATGTCTCCGGTGCATGTTGGTGGCCGGAGAGTAGCGATGCGGTCTGGCGACTTAAAGGTGTGAGGACAACACTTTTGCGCGAGCGCGCAGGCCCTGATGCGAGGCGATGAAGGCTTTCTCTTCCGCATTGGGCGCACGCGGCGCGCCATCGTGGCCGAGTGTGCGCATCAACTCGTCGACCGGCACGAAGCGTTTGCCGCGCTTGTCGTAGACCCCGCCCGTGGTCAGCACCATGGCGGCAACGCGCCCGTCATCCAGCACGAAACGGTGCTGGCCGATGATCTGCGTGTCTTCCCATGTTTCGATGGTGGAGACGACTTCGAAGCGCTGCCATAAGCGCACCTCGCGCACATAGGCCGTCTGCAGGCCGCCGAGCAAGGGAGCCCAGCCGCGCTTGCGGGCTGCGGCGACCAGTCCGCTGCGCAGGAAGATGTCGATCCGCCCCATATCCGCCAGCATCATGTAGCGGGCGTTGTTCAGGTGGATGTTCATGTCGATGTCGGTGGGCAGGCAGCGGAAGGAAAGCTTGCTCTCGTCGCCCAGCCGATAGACGCCCCGGCTCTTGCGTGTGGCGGCCACGCGAAGAAGACGCATCCAGACATACATGATTTTCTATCCCGGGGAGGTTGGTGTTGCGGTCGGTGCTTGTCCTAGGGTCAGGACCTATAAATATGGCCGCAATGGCGTTCGATAGACCAAGAGATGCCAGGAAAAGCCCGCAGAGCGGGGTCTTCCCCCGGTCAAGGGGTTTGACGCGGCAGGTCGCCGGTCTATCGAACGTCCTTCGGATCGGCCTGATTTGCACTGCTACTTTGTCGCAAGCCCTTGAAAGACGTGAAGTCTTCCTGCGGTCTTGCTTCGCGTATCCGCACAAATCAGGCCGACCATTGCGGCCATATTTATAGGTCCTGACCCTAGAGCAATTCCAGAAAAAGCGGGAGCCGGTTTTCAGTTCGGATCTGCCAAAAACAACAAATCGGAGCGCTTAAGCCGCTTTGGGGAAACCGCGATTTTGGGGCGTTGACCTGTTCACCGTCCCGGATGCGGAGCACGCCCGGGACGGTGTTGTTCATTTCAGCCGGCGGGCTTCAGGCGGCCTTCTTCTCCGCCGCCTTTTCGGGCGCGAAGCGCTGGTAGAAAGTCTCGCCGCTCCCGGCCATGTCCAGAAGGAGTTTCGGGGCCTTGAACTGCTTGCCGTATTTCTTCTGAAGGCGCTTGGTCATGGCGACGAAGGCTTCTGCTCCCATCCCGTCGATATAGGAGAGGGCGCCGCCCGTGTAGGGCGCGAAGCCGAAGGCGAGAATGGAGCCGACATCCGCCTCGCGCGGATCGACGACAATGCCTTCTTCCATGATCCGGGCCGCTTCCAGCGCGATCGTGGCGAGGAAGCGCTCCTGCAATTCCTCGACGTCGATCTTGTCCGGGTTCTTCTGCGGATAGAGATCCTTCAGGCCGGCCCACAGATGCTTCTTCGCGGGCTTTGCCGGATAGTCATAGAAGCCCTTGCCATTCTTGCGGCCAAGGCGGCCATGCTTGTCGACCAGCGTGTCGATCAGCTCCATGTGGCGCGGATCGACGGCCTTGGGGCCAAGATCACGCACGGTCTGCTTCATGATCTTCTGGGCGAGGTCGACAGCCGTTTCATCGGTGAGCGCAAGCGGGCCGACCGGCATGCCGGCCATCTTCGCCGCATTCTCCACCATCGGGGCGGGAACGCCTTCGATGACCATGGAGAAGGCCTCCTGCATGTAGCGCAGGACGCAGCGATTGACGTAGAAGCCGCGCGTGTCGTTGACCACGATGGGCGTCTTCTTGATGGCGCGCACATAGTCCATCGCCATGGCAAGCGCCTTGTCGCCGGTCTTCCTGCCCATGATGATCTCGACCAGCATCATCTTGTCGACGGGCGAGAAGAAGTGGATGCCGATGAAGTTCTTCGGGCGTTTGGAGTTTTTCGCCAGGCCGGAGATCGGAATGGTCGAGGTGTTGGAGGCGAACACGGCCGACGGCTTCAGAACGGCCTCGGCCTTCTCCGTCGCCGCCTTCTTGATCTCCGAATCCTCGAACACGGCCTCGATCACCAGATCGCAGCCTTCAAGCTCCGCATAATCCTCGCTCGGGGTGATGAGCGAGAGGAGCTTTTCCTTGTCCTCGGCGGTGGCGCGGCCGCGCTTGATGCTCTTGTCCATCAGCTCGGCGGAATGCGCCTTGCCCTTTTCGGCGGACGCCGTGTCGCGGTCGATCAGAACGACCGGAATGCCGGCTTTGGCCGTGACGAAGGCGATGCCCGCGCCCATGAAGCCTGCGCCCAGAACGCCGATCTTTTTGAACTTCCTGACCGGCACGTCGTCGGGGCGGCGCGCGCCCTTGTTGAGTTCCTGCAGCGAGACGAAGAGCGAGCGGATCATCATCTTCGCTTCGGTCGTCTGCATGATCTCGGTGAAATAGCGCTGCTCGATGGTCAGCGCCGTCTCGAAGGGCACCAGCATGCCCTCATAGACGCATTTCAGGATCGCGGCTGCTGCCGGGTAGTTGTTGTAGGTCTCGCGGCGCAGAATGGCGATTGCCGGCGGCCAGAGATTCGCGCCCGCCGCCGAGTAGACGGGGCCGCCGGGCAGTTTGAAGCCCTTCTCGTCCCATGGCTGAACCGGGCTGAGGCCGTCGAGGATCATCTTCTTCGCGGTCTCGACCAGTTTCTTCGGCGCGGCGATCTCGTGGATCAGCCCCATGGCCTTCGCCTTCTGCGGCGTCAGCGTCTGGCCGGTGGTGAGCATCTGCAGGGCTTCCTGCGGCTTGGCCAGACGCGGCACGCGCTGGGTGCCGCCCGCGCCGGGGAAAATGCCCACTTTCACTTCCGGAAGCGCCATCTTCACTGCCGGGCTGTCGGCTGCGACACGGCCATGGCAGGCGAGCGACAGCTCGAACGCACCGCCCATGCAGGTACCGTTGATGGCCGAGACACAGGGCTTGCCGGAGGTTTCAAGCTTGCGCCAGAGCCAGCCCATGCGGCCGGCATTGTCGAACAGCAGCTTGACCGCCTTCTTGCGGTCGTTTGCCTTTTCCTTCTCGAACAGGCCGAGCATCTTCTGCAGCATGGTCAGGTCCGCGCCGCCGGAGAAGGTCTCCTTGCCGGAGGTGATGACAGCGCCCTTGATCGCATCGCTGCCGGCAACGTGATCGATGATCGCATCCAGCTCGTTCATCACCTCTTCGGTGAAGACGTTCATGGAGCGGTCCGGCATGTCCCAGGTGACGAGCGCGACGCCGTCTGCGTCCACGTCAACGGTAAAGTTCTTGTAGTCGGTCATGGTCTGATCTCTCCCCGACAGCTCAAACGCGTTCGATGATGGTTGCGGTGCCCATGCCCGCGCCGATGCACAGCGTGACAAGCGCCGTGTTCAGGTTGCGGCGCTCCAGCTCGTCGAGAACCGTGCCGAAGATCATCGCGCCGGTTGCGCCGAGCGGGTGGCCCATGGCGATTGCGCCGCCATTCACATTGATCCGGTCGTGGTCGATCTCGAAAGCCTGCATGTAGCGCAGCACCACCGAGGCGAAGGCCTCGTTCAGCTCGAACAGGTCGATGTCCGAAAGCTTCATCCGGGCTTTCTTCAGAAGCTTCTCCGTCACGTCGACCGGGCCGGTCAGCATGATCGCTGGCTCGGAGCCGATATTGGTGAAGGCGCGAATTTTGGCGCGCGGCTCCAGCCCCATGGACTTGCCGGCCTTGCGCGAACCGAGCAGCACTGCGGCCGCGCCATCGACGATGCCCGACGAATTGCCGGCGTGGTGGACGTGGTTGATGCTCTCAAGCTCCGGATAACGCTGCACGGCGACGGCGTCGAAACCGCCCATTTCACCCGGCATCACGAAGGAGGGGTTGAGCTGGCCAAGCGCCTGCATGTCGGTGCCGGGGCGCATGTGCTCGTCGTGATCGAGAATGGTCAGGCCGTTCTGGTCTTCCACCGGGATCACGGATTTCTTGAAATAACCCTTGTCCCAGGAGTGCTTGGCGCGCTTCTGGCTTTCCACCGCATAGGCGTCCACGTCGTCGCGGGAAAAGCCGTATTTCGTGGCGATCAGGTCGGCAGACACGCCCTGCGGCATGAAATAGGAGGGAATGCCGACGGACGGGTCCATGAACCATGCGCCACCGGACATGCCCATGCCGACGCGCGACATGCTTTCCACGCCGCCGGCAATGACGATCTCGTCGGAGCCGCCGGCAATCTTGGCCGCGCCCAGATTGATTGCGTCGAGGCCCGACGCGCAGAAGCGCGAGATCTGGATGCCCGGAGCCGCGTTCGCGTAGCGCGCCTCGAAGGCAGCCGAGCGCGGGATCACGGAACCGGCTTCGCCGACCGGATCGACGCAGCCGAAAATGATGTCGTCCACTTTTGCGGTGTCGAGGCCGTTGCGGTCGCGCACGGCTTCAAGAACTTTTGCGCCAAGGCGCACGGCGGGCACCTCGTGCAGCGAACCGTCCTTCTTGCCGCGTCCGCGCGGCGTGCGCACGGCGTCATATACATAAGCGTCAGCCATATCGGTCTCCCTGCTTTATGGACCCAACGCGGGGTCGTGCAATTGGTTCAAAGAGGGCTGGCAATCGCCAGCCCCGGGATCTGTTCGGCGCTTCAGGTGCGCTGCGGGCCGGCGGGCCGGAGATGGTCAAAGTCGGGCTGCGGGTCTGACACGTCGCGCTTCCTCAGGGACCGGCTTGCACGCTGGCACGTGCAAGCTAGAACGGGTGTGGCCGTTACGCCAGTCAAAACGCCTCTTCCGGAAGCGCCATCATGGTGTCCGCACCGCTCGAAAGGCGCGCAAGATGCGCGGCGGTTTCGGGCATGACGCGCTCCATGAAGTAGCGTCCGGTGGTGATCTTGGCTTCGAGGAAGGCGGCGTCGCCATTTGCCCCGGCGGCAAGCTGCTCCTGCGCCGTCCTGACCATGCGGCCCCACATGTAGCCGAGCGCCACGAGGCCCATCAGGTGCATGTAATCATGGGAGGCAGCGCCCGCATTGTCGGGCTTCTGAACGGCGTTCTGCATCAGCCAGAGTGATGCGGCCTGCAGATCGTTGAGGCCCTTCTTGAGCGCCTTGGTGAAGGGGGCCATGGTCTCGTCTTCGCGGTGCGCTTCGCAGAAATCGCCCACTTCCTTGAAGAAGGCCTGCACGGCGCGACCGCCATTGGCGGGCAGCTTGCGTCCCACGAGGTCGAGCGCCTGGATGCCGTTCGCGCCCTCATAGATCATGGCGATGCGGGCATCGCGCACGAACTGGCTCATGCCATGCTCTTCGATGTAGCCGTGGCCGCCAAACATCTGCTGCGCCATCACCGCATGCTCGAAACCCTTGTCGGTGAGCACGCCTTTCACCACCGGCGTCATCAGCGCCATGTGGTCGGACGCCGTCTCGCGTTCCTTGTCGTCTTCGGAGAGATGGGCGACATCGGATTTCAGCGCGGTCCAGAGGATCAGCGCGCGGCCGGCCTCGTTGAAGGCGCGGATGGTCATCAGGTTGCGGCGCACATCCGGGTGAACGATGATCGGATCGGCCTTCTTCTCCGGTGCTTTCGGCCCGGTCAGCGCGCGGCCCTGCAGGCGCTCGCGGGCATATTCGACCGCGCCCTGATAGGCGGCTTCGCCGATGGCATGGCCTTGCAGGCCGACGCCAAGGCGCGCCTCGTTCATCATCGTGAACATGGCTTTCAGGCCGCCATTCTCCTCACCCAGAAGATAGCCGGTGGCTTCGTCATAATTCATGACGCAGGTGGCGTTGCCGTGGATGCCCATCTTCTCTTCGATTGCCCCGCAGGAAACGGCATTGCCATCGCCCAGCGCGCCTTCGTCATCGACCATCACCTTCGGCACGATGAAGAGCGAGATGCCCTTCACGCCCGCCGGCGCGCCCTCAATGCGTGCAAGCACCAGATGGATGATGTTCTCGGCCATGTCGTGCTCGCCGGCCGAGATGAAGATCTTCTGGCCGGAAATCCGGTAGCTGCCGTCGCCGTTCGGCACGGCCTTGGAGTTCAGAAGGCCGAGATCGGTGCCGCAATGGGGCTCCGTCAGGTTCATGGTGCCGGTCCAGGTGCCTTCCACCATTTTCGGCAGCCATTTCTGCTTCTGCTCATCGGTGCCATGCGCGAGGATCGCGGCGATGGCGCCCTGTGTGAGGCCGGGATACATCATCAGCGCCATATTGGCCGAGACGAGGTACTCGCTCACCGCCGTGTGCACCGTGTAGGGCAGGCCCTGACCGCCATATTCCGCTGGCACGGAAAGGCCAAGCCAGCCGCCCTCGCAATACTGACGATAGGCGCCGTCGAAGCCCTTGGGCGTCGTCACCGAACCGTCGGCATGACGGGTGCAGCCTTCCATGTCGCCGATGCGGTTGAGCGGCTGTATGACGTTCTCAGCCAGTTTCGCGCCTTCGCTGAGAATCGCCTCGACAATGTCGGGCGAGGCGTCGGCGAAGCCCGGCAGATTGTCGTGATTGCCATAGCCCAGAACATCGTTCAGCACGAACAGCGTGTCGCGCACGGGCGCCTGATAGGTTGGCATGAGAATCCTCCAGCTCTCGTAACAAAGGCGCGAAGAGGCCATTCGCGCAGCGTTACAGTCGCTCTAACAAATTTTGACGTTTGCGTAAACGTCAAAAACGACGCAGCGCACGACAAGACCCCGCGCGGTGCGTGTCCGCGCGGGGTCTTGTGATGAACCGGAAGGAAAGAGGGGTAGCTGGCGGAGGTGGTCAGCCTGCGTCGCGCAGGGGCGATGCACCGTCCAGGCGGGTCGAGACCTCGCCGATCAGGGTCTTCAGCTCATTGATCGCGTCATCAATGGAAGTGCGCTGCTTTTCAAGCCGCACCATCTGGCGTTCCGACTTCTTCAGAACAAGCTGAAGCTGCTTCACGTTTCCGCCATCCGGCTCGTGCAGGTCGAGCACTTCCTTGATGTCGTTCAGCGAGAAGCCGATTTTCCGGCCGAGCAGGATGTGCTGCAGGCGCAGCTTGTCCGTGCGGGAATAAAGGCGGGTCGTGCCGGCGCGCTCCGGCCTCAAAAGGCCCTTGTCTTCATAAAAGCGCAGGGCGCGCAGGGTTACGCCAAACTCCCGAGCCATCTCGCCGATGCGGGTGTATTCTCCGGCGTGTTCTCCGGCGTGTTCCGGGGCATGCTCTGGGGACTGTTCAGGAAAATCATTTCCCTCGGCCGTCTTTTCGACTGCCACTGCAATGTTCGTCATGATCACTGTTCCGTACTGATGTGCGCTCCGGCGGGGGGACCGGGATGGGCATGTCTGACGTTAGGTTTTCGCCAGTGGCAAAATTGTGCCGCCCAGACACGCTCTAAAGGGCGCGCTTATGCGGTGCAGAATGCGGCATTACAAGGGCCGCAGCGCAAAATGTGATCGGCTTGCCAACAATCTTTTTACGGGATTCCTCACCGAAGACTTAACCTTCGGTAAGGATTGTTAACTCCGTGTTTACCACGATCAGCGAAATGTGAACCGTCAGCACACGGTGCTTGTTTGCATTCGCTTCGAGGTCCGCTGCTGACCGTGGGTGTCTTAACAGTGTTTGTTTTCTGCCTTCCGGCATTTCAAGGCTGAAAGTCCCGCGTGGCAAGAAATCTCGACGGCCAACCGGTACACGGTGGAGAGGCGGGCGTTCCGATGAACAATAAGCGTTCCTATCTGGAAAATATCAATGCCGGTCGCCGGCGGCGGCCCGGGACAGATGCGTCGCTTGACGAGATCAGTCGGACGCTGGACCACCTGGAAAACCGCCTTGGAAAAGCGACCGGGCGTTTCGACCAGCAGGTGGATGAAAATGACGTCGCCCGGCGAATCCAGGAGCTGTCGGAAACGGTCTCGCATTCCTATGTACGACCGGCTGGCCGCATGCCCGCGCCCCGGCAGGAGCCGGCTTCGCGCGCCTCGCTCGAACACGCGGCGCATGAGCTTGAGCGCTCCCGCCGTCAGGAACGCGAGTTCAATTCGATCGGCAACATTGCCGAAGAACTCAAGACGCTGCGCAGGGATCTGCGCGACGTGATGCGTTCGGGCATCAGCGACGAGTTCGGCGCGCTACGCAAGGAGCTGGCAGGCATCATGGCCTCCGTTCCCAACAGCGCGCTCAGCAGCGAGCTGGTTGTCGAATTCGAACGCCTGTCCAACGCCATTGCCCATCTCGCCGAGCGCGGTGACGACAGAAACGTCAAGATGCTGCGGCTCGAGATGGAAGAGCTGAAGTCTTCCATTTCCAGTCTCGCGCGTGAAGAAACGCTGCGCGCCGTGGATCAGCGCTGGGATGCTTTCGACGACAGGTGGAGCGCATTCGAAGACCGCGTTTCCAGCGATCTGAGCCGCAGCGGCCCCGCCATCGACATGCTGCACCAGCGGATCGAGCAGATCGCGCATGCGGTGAACAGCCTGCCGGAATCGCTGTCGCTTCAGTCTCTGGAGGATCGTGTCCGCACGCTCGCAGGCGCGCTGGATCAGCTTCTTGAGCGCAAGCAGCAGGACAATCCCGAACTCTATGCCGCCATCGATGAGCGGCTTGACGAGATCAGCCGCGCGATTGCTGCGACCATGCCGAAAACGCAGGCTGCTTCGTTTGACCCGCAGCCCTTCGAGCGCATTGAGGCGCGCATCTCTTCGCTGGCAAATCAGGTGGGCGAGCTTCTGAACGAGCGCCCGGGTGGCGAGGCTGTCGGGCATCTCAGCGAGCAGATGTATTCGCTGTCGCAGCGCGTGGACGAGATCGCTGCGCGTATCGACATGCCGGAGCAGACGGTTGAGCGGTTGGCCAGCCAGATTGCCGGCATCGCGCACAAGCTGGACAACGCACCGGAGCCGCAGATCCCCGAGCACATGCTGCGCGGCATTGAAGACCGGTTCGCGCATTTGTCGCAGATGATCGAACAGCGCCATGGCGACGCCGCAGAGCAGGGCCGGTCCCTGGTTCACGATCTCGAGCATCGGCTGCAGGACATTGCCGCCCGCATCGACGAGCGCAGCAGCAGCGAGCCCGTGCGCAACGAGGCCGATCTCATGGCGACCATCGACGCCCGGTTCAACGAACTGGCGGCGCGGCTCGACACGAGCACACGTGAAGCGCCGGGCAACGAGGCTCTGCGCGCCCTCGAGATGCGGCTTGATGACATTTCCGGTCGCCTGCAGACGTCTTCGTCGCAGGTATCGTCCATCGATCCGGAGGTGATCCACAATCTCGAGGCGCAGGTGCGCAGCCTCTCCGAACATTTCTCCCGCCCGACGGCGGACCTGCCGGAGTTCGAGGATCTTGGGCCCCGCCTGGAGAACATCGAACGCTCCATCCAGGAAAACCGCGCTTCGGTGGTCGAAGCCGCACGGCAGGCAGCCGAGCAGGCAATCGGCGCGCTGGGCGACACGCAGAATTTCGACAGCAATTTCGACCGTGAACTGCGCGAAGAACTGAAGGCGCTCGAAGCGCTGACCCGCAAGTCCGACGAGCGCAACACCAAGACGTTCGGCGCGATCCATGACACGCTGCTCAAGATCGTGGACCGGCTTGGCGCTGTCGAAGGAACTGCTGGCGAGGGCGTGGCTGTGCAGGCAGAGCCGGCAAAAATTCCGGTCGCTGCCGCTCCTTCCATCGATCCCGGCAATGACGTGTCTCCGGTTTCTGCACGCGCTGCGGAAGAGGCGATGCCGAAGCGCTCGCCCGCCGAAGCGGCAGCTGCCGCCGCGCGCGCTGCGCTGGACGAGGATGCGCAGGAAACGGAAAAGGCCCCCGGCAAATCATCGCTTCTGGGCGGGCTGACGCGCGCTCTTGGAAGCCGTCGTGACCGTCAGCAGCGCGACGAGCCCCGGAATGAGGTCGAGAACGAGGCACCCGCCGAACTGGACGCCAGCCTTGAAGCCATCGATCTGGATGACGACCGCATCAATGAGCCGCTGGAACCGGGTTCCGGCGCGCCGGACCTGAATGCGATCCTGCGTCGTGTTCGTGACGAAAAGAAAGCGACCGTCCGTCCGGAAACGGATGATGCGGCCAAGTCGGATTTCATCGCGGCGGCGCGCCGTGCGGCGCAGGCGGCTGCGGCCGAGGCCGAGATCCTGAAAAAGCGTCAGGGCGATGCTGCGGAAGATACCGGCGGCTTCGGGATCAAACGTTTTCTGAAGCGGAGCAAGAAGCCTCTGGTGGTGATGCTCGGCGCGGGCATCGTCGCGGCGGGCGGCTATCAGGTCGGAAAGACCTATCTTGCGAATTCCACCGCCATTCCGACGCAGATGACCAATGAGACCACCAGCGCAGAGCCTGCGCCGGTGATGGCGCAGGCCGAGCCTGCCCCGGTCGAGCGCAAGGTGCGCGTGCTGGATGAAGAACCGGCCAGGGTTGCTGCTGCCGAAGAGCAGGCCACGGATGGCGTCGTCGACACGCTGGCCTCCATGCCCGAAATGGACGCGCCGCTGGACGAGCCGGTTGGCAAGTTTGAGGAAACCCTGACGGGCAACGAGACCGTCAGCATTCCGGAAGATGTTGCCCCTGAAGCACCCAAGCCCATTTCGCTGGACACGGTTCCGGTGGATGCCGGTCCGGTGCCGCTTCGCGAGGCCGCAGCCGAGGGCGACCCCAAGGCGCTGTTCGAGATCGGCAGCCGCTACGCGGAAGGTCGTGGCACGCAGGCCGATCTGACGAAGGCCGCTGAATGGTACACCAAGGCAGCCGAAGCAGGTTTTGCGCCGGCTCAGTATCGGCTGGGCGACCTCTACCAGAAGGGCAATGGCGTGGACCGTGACGCCGCCAAGGCGAAGATGTGGTTCCAGCTTGCAGCCCAGCAGGGCAATGCCAGCGCCATGCACAATCTCGGTGTGCTGTTCGCCATGGGTGCGGATGGCCCGGCCGACAACAAGTCCGCCGCCCGCTGGTTCATTGAAGCTGCCGAGCATGGCGTGAAGGACAGCCAGTTCAATCTGGGCATCCTTTCGGCCAAGGGCATGGGCATACAGCAGGACCTGACGGAAGCCTACAAATGGTTCGCCATCGTTGCCCAGGGCGGTGACAGGGATGCAGCCGCCAAGCGCGACGAAATCGCCGCTGCGCTGTCGCCCGGGCAGCTGAAACAGGCAGAAAACAAGACGGCGCTCTGGAAGGTCAAGAAGATCGATCCGGCGGTCAATCTGGTCGATATTCCGGAATCCTGGCGTGAAAGCCGCGAGCTCACGGCGAGCGTCGACATGACCAAGGCGATCACCAACATCCAGCTTATCCTGAACAAGGAAGGCTTTGATGCGGGCACGCCTGACGGCATCATGGGCGCCAAGACAAAGGCCGCGATCACGCAGTTCCAGAAGGCCAATGGCCTGAACCCGACGGGGCAGGTCGATGAGGCGCTGGTGCGTGCCCTTCTGGAGAAGAATGAAGCGGCTGTAAGCGCTCAGTAAGCTGTCACGGCATCGTTTGCCGGCAGGTTGATGTGTGTCCCGGAGGACGCACGTCATCTTTGTGTGGCAAGCCGTTCAAACTTTTCCGGTTTCTGCCACCTCCCGGTTTGACTTCGCGGGCGGTAGGGCGCAGAACGGAAGCACGCATTAATGCTTCCACACCTCGTCCGGCGCCGCTGCCGGGCAAACAATTATTCGGGTGCCGCGGGTGGGTATTTATCTCCCAATCGCCGAAATGTCCGTCAACGTTTTCGTGCTGCTTGCCATGGGCGGCGCGGTGGGCTTTCTGTCCGGCATGTTCGGGGTTGGCGGCGGGTTTCTTATCACGCCGCTCTTGATCTTCTACAACATCCCGCCTGCGATCGCTGTCGCCACCGGCGCCAATCAGGTGATTGCGTCGTCCTTCTCGGGCGCGCTGGCGCATTTCAAGCGCAAGTCTCTTGATGTCAAACTGGGCACTGTCCTGCTCGCCGGCGGCATTGTCGGCGCGTCCATCGGCGCGTTCGTGTTCGCCTATCTGCGCCGGCTGGGCCAGCTCGATCTCATCGTTTCGCTGCTCTATGTGGTGTTTCTGGGCGTCGTTGGCGGCCTGATGCTGATGGAGAGCGTGCGCGCCATCCGGCGTTCGCGCGGTGGCCAGACGGCCACGCTCAGAAAGCCCGGCCAGCACAACTGGATTCACCGTCTGCCGCTCAAGATGCGTTTTCGCGCGTCGAAGCTGTTTGTCAGCGTCATTCCCGTGGTGGTGCTTGGTGCGTTCATTGGCTTCCTGGCGTCGATCATGGGTGTCGGCGGCGGGTTCATCATGGTGCCGGCGCTGATCTATCTGCTCAAAGTGCCGACCAATGTCGTGATCGGCACATCCCTGTTCCAGATCATCTTCGTGGCGGCCTTCACCACCATCATTCACTCCACGGCGAACCAGAGCGTCGATGTCGTGCTTGCCTTCCTGCTGATGGTCGGCGGCGTGGCCGGTGCACAATATGGCGCGCGGGTGGGGCAGCGTCTGCGCGGCGAGCAGCTGCGTGCGCTTCTGGCGCTTCTGGTTCTGGCGGTGGCGCTGCGTCTCGGCTTCGACCTGTTCGTACAGCCGGAGAGTGTCTACAGCCTGTCCACGGGAGCGATGTGAGCCATGCGCGCGCGTTTCCTGGCAGCCGCCACCTCGCTTCTTCTGCTCCTGCCGGCCCTGCCGGTGCGGGCGCAGGACGAAATCCCCGAGAACATCCAGATCGGCCTTTCCACCGATCAGGTGTCGATCACGTCCGATTTCAGCGGCGCGGAGCTGACCATTTTCGGCGCGCTCGACAATGCCGACCCGCTGGTGGCGCGGCAGGGACGTTACGATGTCGTGGTGGTTCTGGAAGGGCCGCCGCGCGCCGTCACGGTGCGCAAGAAGACACGCGTGCTGGGCATGTGGATCAACACGGAATCGGTCATCTTCCGCGATGTGCCGGAATCCTATTCCATGGCGCTCACCCGCGCGCCGCAGGACATCAGCACGCCCGACGGATACAAGAGGCTCGCGCTGGGTGCGGACAATCTGCACTTCCAGCCGCTCAAGGCCGATGGCGATCCGAAAACCATCGAGGAGTTCACCGAGGCGCTGCTTCAGCGCAAGGAAGCGCTCGGGCTCTACTCGACGCAGACCGGCGGCGTGCGCTTCCTCTCGCAAAGCCTGTTCCGCGCGTCCCTCAAGCTGGCCCCCAATGTGGCAGTCGGCACGCACAGGGCGCGCGCCTATCTGTTCCGCAACAGCGTGTTCCTGCGCGAGACATCGGCCCAGCTAACCATCCGCAAAGCGGGTCTTGAGCAGCGGCTTTACGAATTCGCCCATCAGAACAGCCTGATCTACGGCATCGCCGCCGTGCTGATCGCCATCATCACCGGCTGGCTGGGACGGATCATCTTCCGCAAGGACTGAGCGCGCGCGCTCCGGCGCTGTGCTTCAGCGCAGCATGCTGCCTGCAATGGCGTAAATGCCCTGCCGGCCCAGCATGTAGGCGGCCAGCCGCTCGCGCGCGAACAGGCCGTCGAAAGGACGGTCGAGCACGTTCAGTGAACCGGTCAGGCTGCCGAATGCGGGCATAATAAGCCGGCTACCGTCCGAGGCGAAGCATGCGCGCCGCACCGAGCGGCCGCGGCGCACGATGCGCGCGCCGGGATGCAGATGCCCGGCAATCTCGCCACGGGCATTTCCCTTTGCCGGCTCATGACGGAAGATCAGCCCGTCGATGGCGATCTCCTGCGCGCAGTGGCCGGGAAGGTCCGGCGGCGGGGCAGGGTCGTGGTTGCCGGCGATCCAGTGCCAGTCGCGCGCGCCGATGAGTTCGACCAGCCGCGTGCGGAAAGGCCCGGGCATGTGCGCCGCGCCGTGATCGTCGTGAAAACTGTCGCCAAGGCTGATGACAATCTCCGGATCGTAGTCGGCTAACGTTGTTGCCAGCCTCTTCAGTGTGGCCGCGGTGTCGTAGGGCGGCAGCATGCGCCCGCGCCGGGCGTAGGCCGCGCCCTTCTCAAGATGCAGGTCGGAGACGACCATGAGGCTCATCTGCGGGAAGAACAGCACGCCGCGCCAGTCGCACACGGCCTCGTGTCCGGCGATGCGGACCGTCAGTGCGGTGCTTGTCCCGGTTGCGGGTGCAAGGCTGTTCATGCCTCAAGAGCCTCCTGCATCAATTCCTCGCCGGAAAGCCGTGAGGCTTCGCCGAGCAGCGCCTCATTGGCGTCGCCGGCCACGGCCTCTTTGCCGATCTCGAGCATGATGGGCACGGCCAGCGGTGAAATGCGACTGAGAGATTTATGCACGATTCGACCCCGAATGCGCGACAGCATCTCCCCCAGTCTCCTGACATCAAGCAGGCCCTGCGCGGCGTCTGCCCAGGTGGCCTGCATCAGAATGTGGTCAGGCTCATGAGCCCGCAAAACGTCGTAAATGAGGTCGGCGGAAACGGTCACCTGCCGGCCGGTCTTCTCCTGTCCGGGGTGGCGCTTTTCGACCAGTCCCGAGATCAGCGCGCAATTGCGGAAGGTGCGCTTCAAAAGCCAGCTGTCGGCGATCCATGCTTCCAGATCGTCGCCCAGCATGTCCTCGTCCATGAGCGCGGCGAGGCTCAGCCGTCCGTCCTTCAGCATGGCGGCCATGTCGTTCAGGCCCCACACGGCGATGGCGTAATCATTGGCGACGAAGCCGAGCGGGTGTGCGCCTGCCCGCTCCAGCCGGCGGGTCAGAAGCATGCCAAGCGTCTGGTGCGCGAGCCGCCCCTCGAACGGGTAGAGCACCATGTAGAAGCGCTCGCCGCGCGGAAAGGTCTCCACCAGAAGGTCTTCGCGGCGCGGGAGGATCGACTTGTCGCGCTGGATGGAAAGCCATTCGGCCACCTGTTCGGGCAGCGCCTTCCAGCGCTTCGGGTCGGCCAGCATGGCCCGCACTTCGGACGCCAGGTAGGTGGAGAGCGGAAACTTGCCGCCGGCGTAATAGGGCACTTTTGCATCCTCGCCGCCGCCCGCCGAGACGAGGCACTCATTCTCGCGAATGCCTTCGAAGCGCAGCACCCGGCCCGAGAAAAGGAAGGTGTCGCCATGCGTGAGCGTTTCGAGGAAATATTCCTCCACCTTGCCCAGCACCGGTCCGCCGCGCGAGGCGTTGCCCCGGCCGCGCCTGACCATGCGGATGTTGAGCATGGGGGATTCCACGATGGTGCCGACATTCAGCCGGTATTGCTGGGCGATGCGCGGATTGGCGATGCGCCACAGCCCGTCTTTCGTCTTGCGGATGCGGGCATAGCGCTCATAGGTCTTGAGCGCGTAGCCGCCGGTTGCCACGAAATCCACGATGCGGTCGAAGGTTGTCCGGTCCAGCGCGGCATAGGGGGCTGCACTCGCCACTTCGCCATAAAGCACGTCGGCGTCGAAGGGGGCGGCGCAGGCCGAGCCCAGAACGTGCTGCGCCAGCACGTCGAGCGCGCCTTCCACCAGTGGCGGCGTGTCCTGCGCACCCAGATAGTTCGCCTCAAGGGCGGCGCGGCACTCCATCACCTCGAAACGGTTTGCCGGCACGAGAATGGCGCGGCTCGGTTCGTCCATGCGGTGGTTGGAGCGGCCGATGCGCTGCGCCAGCCGGCTCGCCCCCTTTGGCGCGCCCACATGCACGACCAGATCCACGTCACCCCAGTCGATGCCGAGGTCGAGCGTCGACGTGGCGACGATGGCCCGCAGACTGTTGGTCTCCATCGCCTTTTCCACCTTGCGCCGCTGGCCGACATCGAGTGAGCCGTGGTGCAGAGCAATGGGCAGATTGTCATCGTTGGCGCGCCACAATTCGCGGAACAGAAGCTCCGCCTGACTGCGTGTGTTGACGAAGAGCAGCGTGGTGCGGTGGGCCCTGATCGCCTCATAGACCTTCGGAATGGCGTAGAGCGCGGAGTGCCCGGCCCAGGGCACGCGCTCCTCCGTCTCCAGAATGGTGATGTGCGGCTTTGCGCCACCCGACACGGTCACGATATCGGACAGGGCGCGGGCCGTATCCTGCGGCACGAGCCACCGGCGCAGCTCATCGGGCTCGGCCACCGTCGCGGAAAGACCGATGGTCTGAAGCTCCGGCCGCATCCGGCGCAGTCTGGCCAGCGCCAGCGAAAGCAGATGCCCGCGCTTGGAAATCACCAGCGAGTGCAATTCGTCGAACACCACGAAACGCAAATCCGAGAAGAACCTGTCCGCATCGGGCGAGGCGATCAGAAGGGCGAGCTGTTCGGGCGTGGTGAGCAGAATGTCGGGCGGGGCGTGTTTCTGCCGCTGGCGCTTGTGGGTGGGTGTGTCGCCAGTGCGCGTCTCCATCGTTACCGGCAGCTCCATCTCGGCCACAGGCATGTTCAGATTGCGCTGAATGTCGACGGCGAGCGCCTTGAGCGGCGAGATGTAGAGCGTGTGCACGCCACGCCGCGCTGCGCCGGGTTTGCGCTTCGGCCGCGCCGCGAGATCGGTGAGGGTGGGCAGAAAGCCGGCCAGCGTCTTGCCCGCACCGGTGGGGGCGATCAGCAGTGCGGAGCGACCGGCCTGCGTGCGCGCCAGAAGTTCGAGCTGATGCGCGCGCGGCTGCCACCCGCGCGTGGCGAACCACGCGCTGAAGGGCGCTGGCAGAAACGGGGCGGCAATGCCGTCGATGGGGTGCGTCCGGTGTTCCAAGATAAACTAGAACTAAACCAGAACAGAGAAAGCGCCAAGAGGCGCTTTCAGTATCTACTCACATATCCGAAACGGGGGCGGAGCCTCACACGGAATCGCTTACCGCGCTCCAGGCTGCAGCGCGGCGCAGAACGTCCTGAAACCGCTCGCCCGCTTCTTCCAGCGTGCCGGAATTGTCGATCACGGTTGCGCCTTCGACGGTCAGTTCCTTTGCGTGCGCCCGTTCGAGCCGCGCCAGAACCTCTTCGCGGGTTTCGCGGCCACGGCTCGAAAGCCGCTCGGCCAGCACGTCGCGGGCGGCGGTCACGATCACGGCGACCACATTGCCATAGCGCTCGCGCAGGAGCGGAATGACGGCGCGCGACACGTTGGCCACGGCCACATGCCCGTCGCGCACAATGTCATCCACGCTTGCCGGCAGGCCGTATTTCAGTCCGTTCGCTTCCCAGCTCACGGCGAATGCGCCCTTTGCCTCGGCTTCATCGAAATCGGCGCGCGTCAGGCAGTCATGGGCCTCGCCTGCGCCGTCCATCTCACGGGTGATGACACGACGCACAAAGGTCACGTCGCTGTCCTGCGGCCCGAGCCGCTGGCGCGCATAGTCCATCACAGAGTCCTTGCCGGCCCCCGAAGGACCGGCGACGGCGATGAATACGCCATGGCGGATCGGGACGTCCTGCTCGTCGATGACACGCTCCAGCGTGGCCGATGCCCTCATGCCACCCGCGCCCCCTCGCGCCAGACCGAACGCACGATCGGAACATGCTCGTCCACCCGCACGCGGATCACGTCGCCGCGGCGGCCCTGTTCGAGAATGCCGCGGTCATCGAGACCCACGGCCTCTGCCGGGTTCTTGGAAACCATGGCAACGGCCTGCGGCAGCGAGATGTGGTCCACGGTCTCGCCCAGCGCGAAAGCGGCCTGAACGAGGCTGAAGGGAATGTAGTCGGAAGACAGGATATCGAGCGTGTTGCCCTCGGCCAGGCTGCGGGCGGAGACATTGCCGGAGTGCGAGCCGCCGCGCACCACATTGGGCGCGCCCATCAGCACCTGCATGCCGGCGTCGCGCGAGGCGGTTGCCGCTTCCTGTGTGGTCGGGAACTCGGCCACGCGAACGCCCTGCGTCGCCGCCTCGTCCACATGCTCCATGGTGGCGTCGTCATGGCTCGCCAGAATGATGCCCTGCTCGCGGCAGATGTCGGAGATGGCGTTGCGGTGACGGCTGGAATAGGTCTGCGACTGCGCAACGCGCTTTTCGCAGAACTCGCGGAAATCCTCTTCCGTCATGCCCGTCTTGTTCATGTAGTAGACTTTGTAGGTGTCGATGCTGGTGAACTGACGCTGGCCCGGCGAATGGTCCATCAGCGAGGCGAGTTTCACGCGGTTGTCGTTCTTGAAGAGCTCGAACCCTTCCAGGCAATCGGGTGCGGAAACCTCGCAGCGCAGATGCAGGAAGTGATCGGCGCGCAGGCGGCCGGCCTCCACGCTGTTCTCGATGGCGTTGCCCAGTTCGCGCATTTCATCCGCGCCGAGATTGCTGTCCTCGTCGAGGCCGATGCGCAGCGCGTCAAACACGGTGGTGATGCCCGAAGCGGCGATCTGCGCGTCATGCGCCAGCACCGATGCGATGGGGTTCCAGCGCACTTTCGGGCGCGGGGCGTAGTGGCGTTCCAGATGGTCGGTGTGCAGCTCGACAAGGCCCGGCAGCAGGTAGTCGCCTTCCATGTCCTCGCCGATGGATGCATTGCCGGCGGCAATGTCGACGATGCGCCCGTCGCGGATCACCACGCTGCCTTCGATCACCTCATCGGGCAGCACGATGCGGGCGTTTCTTAAAACCAGTTCTTGCGTCATTATCAGGCGGTCTTTCTTGTCTTGTTCCAGCCGAGCGCGTGGGAGTATCTCACCTGAAAGGGTGCGCCCGGCTCAGGCTCGATGAACAGCGCCAGCGAGCCGATTTCCAATGGTTCCGACAAAAGCGGCCCGAAGAAGGCGTCTATGGCGCGCTCCATGCGGACAGCTTCTGCCTGCGGCACGCGGCCGGTCAGCGTCATGTGGAAGCGGAATGCTTCAAACACGTGGGGGTAGCCCCATTTGTAGAGGTTCTTGAGCTGGCTGGGCGACAGGCCCTCGGGGTTGCGGCGCTCCAGCTCTTCCTGGGTCAGCGGCGCGCGGAAGGGCTCGAACGCCTCCACGATGTTGCCGGCCAGCGCATCCAGCCGTGGGGAGCGGTCCTCGGGCACCAGCGCAAAGAAACCGTCGAGACGACGCACAACCGCACGCGGAATGATCACGGGCTCCGTGCGCTCGCAGAATTCCGCCAGCGCGGCGATCAGGCTCTGTTCGCTCTGACCCTCCGCCAGATGGAACGGGGCCTTCAACGTTGCATGGAAGCCGTAGCGGCGCGCGGCTGCGGTGTGAAAGGAAATCTCCGCAGCAGAGAAGGGGCCTGCCTCCACGGGCGCGATGGACTGGCCCGTAAAGGCGTCCCGGCCGAGCCAGCGTGCGGCGGCCCGCGTCAGCGGGTCGTCTTTTTCGGGTGTGAAGTAGATTGCGTAGCGCATGAGCATATCCTCGCCGAAAGCGATGCAATAGGCGATTTGTGTGACAGGTTAACGAATCCCTCAAAAGGACCGCGAAGGCTAGCAGCCAATTTCCCCTGCGTCATCCTCTTCACGGCTGCCTGCCGATCAGACGCTGACGCAGAAGGTTGGAGATGTTGTCGAAGACGAATACGACAAGCAGGATCAGGATGACCATGTAGGCCACGTTTTCCCAGTCCTGATTGGTGCGCATCGCTTCCCAGAGCTTGAGGCCGATGCCGCCGGCGCCAACGGCGCCGATGATGGTGGCGGAGCGGGTGTTGGACTCCCAGAAATAGAGCGCCTGGCTCAAAAAGACCGGCAGAACCTGCGGCACCACGCCATAGCGCTGGACCGAAGCAGGGGCCGCGCCGACGGAGCGCACACCCTCGCGCTGCTTGTCGTCGATGTTCTCCAGCGCTTCCGAGTAGAGCTTGCCGAACGTGCCGGTGTCGGTGAAGAAGATCGCCGAGATACCGGCCAGCGGTCCCGGCCCGAAGGCGCGGGTGAAGAACAGCGCCCAGATCAGCATGTCCACCGAGCGCAGGAAGTCGAAGAAGCGCTTGAGCACCTGATTGACGACCCGGTTGGGCATGATGTTGCGGGCTGCGGCAAAGGCCAGCGGGAAGGCCAGCATCGACGCCAGCACCGTGCCGGCGAAGGCCATGACGATGGTCTGCAGCAGCTTCAGCCACACATCGCCATGCTGCCAGTCGGCATTGTTGACGAAATTGTTCCAGGCGAGCGACAGGTTGGAGCGGTCCGCCTCGATGCGGTCGCCGAAGAAGATCGTTCCCAGAACCTCGCCGGCCGACATGTCCCAATAGGGCGAGCGGGTGTCGAAGAAGAAGTTCTCCCAGCCGATGAAACGGCGGCGCACTTTCACTTCGTCATCCTCGATCTCGGCGCGTCCGGCAAATCCGAAGCGTACGATCACCTTCGCGCCCGGCGCGCGCTGGCTTGCCCACTCGGGCAGCGGTCCGCGTGCATTGACGCTGACGCGCTCCTCGATGTCGAGTTCCAGCGTTTCGCCCCTGTGGGTCACGGTCACGAAGCCCGGCTGAACGCGGATATGCGTGTCGCCGCCGAAGGAGATGTCGGCGCTGACCACGGCTTCCTCACGCGTCGTCGCGGGAGCCTGCGGCGCAGCTTCCGCCTCGGTCCCGGGGCTTTCCGTGGTGGTGGAAGAGGGGGCCATCGCGCCCAGAAAACCACCGTCTTCCTTCTTGGCCGGTTCGGCGTCGAGCGAGCCGAGGAAACCGGCTCCGCTGGTCGCGCCGCCCGTGGCGTTGCCCGCCGCAGCGCTTGCCGCCACGCGGCGTTCGACCATGGCGGTCTCGGTCGTCAGCCATTCCGGCCTTGGGTCGCTGCCGAGCGGCGAGAAGCGCGGAAAGGAAACATCCAGCGCATCGCCGTCATATTCGATGTCCGGGCGGATTTCATAGGAAACCCAGTCGGCCAGATAGCTGCCCGCAATGTCCCAGTTGCCGTTGGAGATGACCTGCCCGATGGCGAAGAACCACCAGGCGAAGACCATGTAGAGGGCGATGGCGGTGATGATGATCACGCCGCGCAGGCGCTCCATCAGCGGACGGTGAAACACATCCGCGTGGCGCGCGGCGATGGCGTTGGCTTCGATCTCGGTCATGATCAGCCTCCCCGGCCGAATTCGAATGCCTGCTTGCCGACAATGCGGCCGCGCAGCCAGGCCGAAAGCTGGTCGACCGCGACGATGGTGCAGAACAGAAGAAGGATGATGGCGAGCGTCTTGGCTTCATGCGTGCGGCTGATCGAGAGGCGCAGCGCCTCGCCGATGCCGCCGCCGCCGACCGCGCCGATGATGGTGGAGGCGCGCACGTTGATTTCCAGACGCAGCAGTGCGTAGCTCAGGAAGTTGGGCATGACCTGCGGTACGATGGAGAACCAGACGCGCTCCACCCAGTTGGCACCGGCGGCGCGCAGGCCTTCCTCGGCCTTCATGTCGGCGTTCTCGACCACTTCGAAGAACATCTTGCCAAGCGCGCCGACCGTGTGGATCGACACCGCGATGATGGCGGGCACTGCCCCGATGGTCAGCACGGCCAGAAAGAAGCCGGCGATCACGATCTCGGGGAAGGCGCGCAGCACTTCCATGAAACGGCGCACGAAGAAGCGCAGCCAGCGCCGCGTCGTCAGGTTCGATGCGGCCAGGAAGCACAGAACGAAGCCAAGGCCGAAGCCGATCAGCGTGGAAACCAGCGCAATGTTGATGGTCTCCAGCATCTTGTAGAAATATTCGGGCAGATAGAGCGTCTCGGTGAGATAGATCCGCCCGTCGGGATAATTGTATTTCAGGCTGCCATCGTCATAGGGCGAGGGCAGGTCGAACAGGGCGCGCCAGATTTCCCAGCCATCGCGCGGCATCATCTGTCCCACGAAATCGAACAGATAGGGCAGTCGGTCGAAGAACTTGCCGGCGTTCGATTCATTGGCAAACCAGAGCGAACCGCTCATGGCGAGAACCATGAACACGATGCCGCCAATGGTGTAGAGACGACGGCGTCCGGCCAGTTCGCGCCAGTGGCGCTCCACGGCCTGGCCGGCTTCGGAAAGAAGCGGGGAATGGGTCGTTGCTGTCATGTTTGGCACGCCTGTGCGACAACGCCGCCGGCACAGGCCGGCGGCGCGTCAGATTGCGGGAAAGGGATCAGGAACCGATCTTGGAGCGACGGGCGTCGATGATCGGCTCGTAGAATGCCGGCGTCACTTCGGTGTAGCCCTTGTAGTCGCCGCCCTGGATGGCTGCGAAGCACTCCGGATCGGCTTCCGGCATTTCCATCATGAAGGTTTTGAACTTGTTCTTCATGTCGGCGTCCATGGAGGTGCGAACCACGACCGGACCGTTCGGGATCAGCGGGGACTTCCAGAGCTCAACCAGATCGTCCATGTCGAGAATGCCCTTCTCGACCATCTTGTGCAGGTTGCCGGAAGTGTAGCCGTCGGAGAACTCGCCAACGCCCGAAGCCCAGGTCGTGCCGGCGTCGAACGTGCCCTTCACGACTTCAAGAACCAGGTTCTCGTGGCCGCCGCCGAAGCCGGTCTCGCCAAAGAACTCTTCAACCGAAGCGTTGACTGCCTTGGGCAGCGTGACAGCAGGAACGAGGTAGCCGGAGGTGGAGTCCGGATCGGCGAAGCCGAGCTTCTTGCCCTTCATGTCTTCCAGCGTTGCGATGCCGGAATCCTTGCGGGCCACCATGATCGAGTGATAGCCGGTCGAGCCGTCGGTCTGCACCGTGGTGAGGATCGGCTCAACGGCCTCCGGATCTTCCAGATAGACCTTTGCATAGCCCGAAGCGCCGAGCTCGGCATAGTCGAGCGTGCCGCCCAGCAGGCCCTGGATCACGCCGTCATAGTCGGCAGCCGGGAACAGGGCGACCTTCTCGACGCCCAGAACCTCGGGGAGCTTGTCGACGATGCAGGAGAAATTGCGCAGGCGGTCGGCTTCGTTTTCGCCGCCGAGAATGCCGATGCGGAACTCTTTCAGATCTTCGGCCTGTGCGCCGCCAACCATGATCGCGGTGAGCGCAACGGCGCCCATAAGAGCTTTCTTGAACATGATGTCTCTCCATTTGGGTGCCGGCCTTGCCGGCGGGGTTTCAAGCAGGTGGAGCCCGTTACGCGGGCGAGACGATCCCGTGGATCAGACGGCGGCGAGTGCCGGTTGAGCCTGACCGGTCGATTTCCTTGCCGGCTGCGGAGCCGGAACATTGATGCTGGTGGAGGTGATGGCTTCGGAAAGTTCCGCGCCTTCCTCGCCGCCATAAATGGTGCGCACCGCTTCGCTGGTCAGCGCCTCGGGCGGGCCGTCGAAAACCACCGCGCCCTTGGCCATGCCGACGATGCGGTTGCAATAGGCGCGCGCCGTGTCGAGCGTGTGCAGATTGGTGATGACGGTGATGCCTTCGCGGGCGTTGATGTCGGCGAGCGAATCCATCACCACCTTGGCGTTGAGCGGATCGAGCGAAGCGATCGGCTCGTCGGCGAGGATCACCTTCGGCTCCTGCATGAGCGCACGGGCAATCGCCACACGTTGCTGCTGGCCGCCGGAAAGCGTGCCGGCGCGCTGCAGCGCCGTCTGGGCGATGTCGAGGCGCTCAAGCGCTGCAATCGCCTGAATGCGCTCTTCCCGCGTGAACATGTTGAGCAGGTTGAGCACCGTGGAGCGGTGGTTGAGCCTGCCAAGCAGAACATTGGTGAGCACGTCGAGGCGCGGCACCAGGTTGAACTGCTGGAAGATCATCGCGCAGTCGCGCTGCCAGCGACGCAGTTCCGCGCCTTTCAGCGCCGAGACTTCCCTGCCCTGAAAGAAGATCGATCCTTCGGACGGATCGATCAGGCGGTTGATCATGCGCAGAAGCGTCGATTTGCCAGCGCCTGAGCGACCGATGACACCGACCATCTGGCCCTGTTCGATTTTCAGTTCCACGTCGCGCACGGCCGTGTTTGGCCCGAAACGACGGGTGACCTGACGAATTTCAAGCATGTGCTCTTCCCGTTAAGCGCCTTGTTGCGGCTCTTCCGTGGGCTTGTCGCCCTTGTTGGTCATTCGCCTAACGGGTGCGGATGAAACCTGCATGTCGAAGAGATGACGGTTTTCTGACAGCGCACAGCAGCGATTGAAGCGCCGGAGCCGCCCTGGGGCGATGGCCGCTCATGCGGTCGGCGTGCATCTGGATGCGCGCACGGGCGCTTTGTGATAGAGACACGGCCGCTTCAAAAAGAGATGAGTGAGTATATGACCCAGAAGAACGAGGGTTCCTGCCAGTGCGGGGCAGTCAAATTTAAGATTTCCGGCCCGTTCGAGAGCTTCTTTCTTTGTCACTGCTCCCGTTGCCGCAAGGATACCGGGTCGGCGCATGCAGCCAATCTATTCTCCACCGTGGCGAAGATCACCTGGCTGTCAGGAGAAGACCGGATCAAGACTTACCGGGTGCCCGAAAGCCGGCATGAAAAAAGCTTCTGCAGCGAATGCGGCTCGGCAGTTCCAGGCATCCAGATGGATGGCGCACTTCTCGTCGTGCCTGCGGGCAGCCTCGACACACCGGTCGATATTCGCCCGAACGCGCATATCTGTCTTTCCAGCCGCGCCAACTGGGATGACGGGCTGGATGAGGTAACCCGGCTGGAGGGCCTGCCGGGTTAAACGCCTTTGCCATCGCCGGTGCGTTCTGGCCGGCGGCGTGTGAGCGGGGCGTTAGCGCCCCAGCCCCATGCGCCCAAGAAGCCCGCCGCGCATGACGAAATGGTGGTAGAGCGCGGCGGCGGTGTGGAATGCCAGAAGCGCGATCAGAAGCCGGCTTCCCAGACCATGCGGCGCGCGCGGCAGATAGGTGGTGAAGTCCGGCAGCGGCGTCGTGGCGCCTGCAAAAAGGGTCGCGCCCGCGCCGGAGAGCGCCAGCATGCCGATGCCGCTGGCTCCCATGCCAAGAATGATCACGTAAAGCAGGCCGTGCACGATATGCGCGGCTCGCGCCTGCCAGCGCGGCGTGCCGGCGGCATCGGCCGGTTTGGCATCGCCCAGCCACCACCAGCCGATCCGCATCAGCGTCAAAAGCACAACGAAGATGCCAAGCGTGGCATGGATGCGCAGAAGCGCGAGCCTGTCTGCCGCCTCCATCGCGTCTGCCGCCTGAAAACCGGAGGCCAGAATGCCGACAATGGCCGCGGCCGTTGTCCAGTGAATGGCAATCGCAACCGCTCCATAGCGGTCATCAGAGCTTTTCCAGCGCATGGTCCTTCTCCTTGCGGGGATACCGTCGATGCAATATACATAGCATGCAATATAAATGGATAGCAAGCTATATAAATGACTTTCAGGCGTGAACGATCTGCAGGCTATATGACGAACTGGGCAGCGCGGCTTTTCGCGCGCGCCATCGACCGCAATTTGAGGGACATCGGCGTGACCAGCGGCATGCTGCCGGTGTTCTTCGCGCTGGGTGAGGGAGCCTGGCTATCGCAGAAGGCGCTCACGAAAAGCGCCGGCATCGAGCAGCCGACCATGGCGGCAACGCTGTTGCGAATGGAGCGCGATGGTCTGATCGAGAGACGGGCCGACCCGGAAGACCGGCGCAGCCGGCTGATCGGGTTGACCCCGGATGCGATGGAAAAGGCGGTGCGTGTCAGGCAGGCGGTTGGTGCTGTGAACGGCCTCGCGCTCGAAACCCTCACCGATGCGGAGCGCGCGCACTATCTGGCGTTGCTCGAGAAGATCGTCTCGTCGCTACAGGACAGTCTGAGCGACGACGGCTGATCTCTCCAAGATCAGGATCTGGTCTCAGCGCGGTGTGCAGAGCCGGTCCTTTGCGGCGGCATATTCTGCCGCAAGCCGGTCCACCAGCGCGCCTGCGCCGGTGATCTCGCTCACCGCGCCGACACCCTGTCCGCTGCCCCAGATGTCGCGCCAGGCCTTTGCGTCGGCGCTGGCGAAATTCATCTTCGACGGGTCGGCTTCCGGCAGGTTGTCGGGATCCATGCCGGCGTTGACGATGGACCCCTTCAGATAGTTGCCGTGCACGCCGGTGAACAGGTTGGAATAGACGATGTCGGCTGCGCGCGAAGAGACGATCATCTCCTTGTAGTCGTCGCTGGCGCGCGCCTCATGGGTGGCGATGAAGGGTGAGCCGATATAGGCGAGGTCCGCGCCCATGGCCTGAGCGCCCAGAACCGCGCCGCCATTGGCGATGGCGCCCGAGAGAAGCAGCGGCCCGTCAAACCACTGACGGATTTCCTGCACCAGCGCGAAGGGCGAGAGCGTGCCTGCATGGCCGCCGGCCCCGGTTGCAACCGCGATCAGCCCGTCAGCGCCCTTTTCGATCGCCTTGCGCGCATGGCGGTCGTGAATGATGTCGTGCAGCACGATGCCGCCATAGGAGTGGACGGCCTGGTTCACTTCCTCGACCGCGCCCAGCGAGGTGATGACGATTGGCACCTTGTGGTCCACGCAGACCCTCAGGTCATGCTCCAGCCGGTCATTGGACCGGTGAACGATCTGGTTGACCGCGAAGGGGGCGGAGGGACGATCCGGGTTCTGTGCGTCATGCGCAGCCAGTTCTTCGGTGATCTGCGAAAGCCACTCGTCGAGCTGCTCCTTGGGGCGGGCGTTGAGCGCGGGAAACGAGCCCACCACGCCGGCCTTGCACTGCGCCACCACCAGCGGCGGATGCGAGATGATGAACAGAGGCGCGCCGACCACGGGCAAACGCAATTTGTCGAAAACGGCCGGAAGCGCCATTGGCTATCTCCTCAATTGACGTATTCGTAAACGTCAAAACTTCTACAGCATCTCACCCCTTGTTGGGAACCCTTGATCTTGCGGGCTCCCGAAGCGTCCCGGGAACCCTTGTCGCATTTTTTGCGCCGGGCGTCTCCTCACCCGGCCGCAACACCGTTGTGACGGCGTTCGAGAAAGGCCCGCATCGCGGTCAGTCCCGCGTCGATGCCCCGGCGGCCAAAGCCGATGCGGAAGCGTCCGGCCGGCGCATCCATCAGCTCCGAGTGATAGACCGAGGCGGGCAGAAGCAGCACGCCCTGCTCTTCGACCAGATCGCGGCAGAAGGCTTCCACGCCGTCGGCGCCCCTGTAACGCGGATAGGCCACGCAGCCGCCATCGGGCCGTGTCCAGTCGAACAGGTCGGCATGGTCGGCGAAGAACGCGTCCATCTTCTCCAGGTTTTCGGCAATCAGCGCGCGGTTTCGCTCAAGAATGCGGTCGCTCACCGAAAGCGCCATCACCGCCAGACGCTCGCTGGGAGCGGAATTGCAGATCGAGAGGTAGTGCTTGTAGCGCTCGAATTTCAGCAGGAGCGCCGTGTCCGGGCTGGCGATCCAGCCAATGCGCAGGCCCGGCAGGCCGTAGGCCTTGGACATCACATTGAGCGAGATGCCTTTCTCATAGATCTCGGCGGCCTGCGGCAGGCGCTTGCTCTCGTCGCGCTCCAGAAGCCGATAGACCTCGTCGCTGAAAAGATAGAGATCATGCGCGCGGCAGATCTCCACCAGTTCCGCAAAATCGTCCTGCGGCATCAGCGCGCCGGTCGGGTTGTTGGGCAGGTTGACGGAAATGAGCTTTGTGTTGGGGCGGATCGCGGCGCGCACTGCGTCGAGGTCGAGCCGCCAGTTCTTGTCTTCCAGAAGCGGCACGCCGGTAACGGCGCACAGGCCGAGCGGCACGGTCTCGGCCGCCTGATAGTTGGGCACCGAGACGATGGCGTGGTCGTCGGGCGTGAGCATCACCCGCATGGCGGCGTAGATGCCTTCCTCCGCCCCGGCGAAGCAGAGAATGTTGCTGGCGGAAAGTCCGTCATAGGTGGCGGCGATGGCCTCGCGCAGATCAGGCGCGCCCCAGGTTTCCGTGTAGCCGAGCCAGAGACTGTCGAGCTGTTCGCGCGCCGCCGGCCCTGCCATCTGCGTCAGTTCGCCGAGCGTCATGCTCTCCATGTCCGAAGCGGTCATGTGATGCCGGGCATTGAACTCCCAGCGGGAAAAATGAACTTCGAGCGCGAAATCACGCATTTCAGTCTCCTCCGGCCTTGTTTTGAGCGGTTTGTGAACCGTTTTCCGCGCGTCGCGCCGGAAGGATGGATTGTTCACACCTTGTTATCACCGTTGATTGCATACTCACCAACGGTTAACCATGGGGCAAAGCAGGCAAAGAGGGCAGCCAGCCTTGGACGCAATAGAAAAAGCCATAAGAAAGGCGTTCGAAAAGGGCGACGCAGACAAGCGGTCCTTTCGTGAGAAGGTCTACCGCTCGGCGTTTGCCGCGCTGGAGCGCACGCTTGAGGCACGCGAGGATCTCTCGGACGAGGCGAAACTCGCCCGGCGTGAGAACCTGAAGGCGACGATCACCGAAATCGAAACGGAATTCGTTCCCGCAGCCGCGCCCCGTCGCCCGGCCGCGCCGGAACCCGAAGCGCCACAGCGGCAGGAGCCGAGGCCCGCGCCGCGTCAGGCGCCTTCGCCTCAGGTGACGCCCGAGGTGGCGCCCCAAGTGGCGCCCGAGCCGCGTCGCGCACAAGTGCGGCGCGCCGAAAGCGATTTCACGCCGCAGATCGACCGCGCAGACCGGCCTTCCGCACCCGACCAGCCGTCGGATGCGGAAACCAAGCGCCGCATTCGCGCGGCCCTGCCAAGGCAGCGCCGCCCCTACGCCATGCTGTTTCTCGTGGCGACCCTGGTGGCCTTTGTCGCCATGGGGCTCTGGTGGACGTTTTCCAGTGGCATCCTGATGTCCAGCGCCGAACGCGACACCAGCGTTCCCAATCCGCCGCTGGCGCTTGAGGAAGAAGAGTTCTCGACGGGCAGCGACGAGACCACGGGCACGCAGGGCGCATCGGGCACAAGCCGCGCTGCGGGCGAGTGGATCACCGTGTTCGATCCGACCGACCCGACGACGGTCGCCGCGTCCAATGGCGGCAATGTGGATGTCATGCGCAATGATGATCGTGTGTTCCTGCGCATCAGCACGGCGGGCAATGCCGGCGTCACCTTCGATGTGGGGCAGGGCATTCTCGAAACGCTGGCAGGCCGCAGCGCGATCTTCAGCATTGAGGCGCGTTCGCAGGATGGCGAGGAAACGCAGCTTTCGCTGTCGTGCAATTTCGGCGCGCTCGGCGGCTGCGGACGCACCCGCTATGTGGTTGGCCCCTCACGGGCGGATTATCTGTTCGAGGTCACGCTGCCGGATGAGCGGCCCAATGGCGGCGGCACAATCACCATCGTTCCCGATGTGACGGGCGGCGGCAAGGCGCTCGACATCTTCGCGATCCGGGCAGCGGTCGCAACGCAGTGACTGCCCGCTAGTCCGCCAAAAGCGCCATAAGGGTTTCCAGCCGGTCGGCCTCGGCCGCCGGCTTGTCCCAGCGCAGGCGCGAGATGCGTGGAAAGCGCATGGCGACGCCCGATTTGTGGCGCGTCGAGCGGTTCAGCCCTTCAAAGGCGACTTCGAGAACGAGGCCATGGCCGGGCTCCGCGCGCACCGAGCGCACGGGGCCGAAACGCTCCACCGTGTTGTCGCGCACATATTTGTCGATCAGCTTCAGTTCTTCATCGGTAAAGCCGAAATAGGCCTTGCCGACCGGCACCAGTTCGGGTGCGTCGTCCGGGCCTCTCCAGACGCCGAATGTATAGTCCGAATAATAGCTTGACCGTTTTCCATGGCCGCGCTGGGCGTACATCAGGACCGCATCGACGGTGAACGGATCGCGCTTCCATTTGAACCACGGCCCCTTTGGGCGACCCGGCACATAGGCGGAATCGCGCCGTTTCAGCATCACCCCTTCGATGACGGGATGCGGCGGATTGCGGCGCTTTTCCTCAAGCTCCTCCCAGCCTGAAAAGCCGACCATGGGAGACAGGTCGAACCGGTGTTCTGAAAGCGCCGGCAGTTCGTTTTGCAGAATGGCGCGCCGCTCGGCAAAGGGCAGGGCGCGCAGATCATCATCGCCGATCTGGAGAAGATCGTAGCAGCGCAGAAAAACGGGGTATTCGGCGAGCATCTTCTTCGAGACCGTCTTGCGATTCAGGCGCTGTTGCAGATCTGAAAACGTGCCGGTTTTGAGGCCCGGATTTCCGACCAGAAGTTCTCCATCCAGCGTCATTTCGGCATCGAATTCCGCCAAAAGATCGGGAAATGCGCCGGAAATATCGTCGCCCGTGCGCGAATAAAGCCGTTTCACACCGTCTTCGCACGCCGCCTGCACACGGATGCCGTCCCACTTCCATTCGGCGGCATAGTCGCCCGGATCGAGTTTTTCGAGATCGCCCTCGCCGACCGGGTGGGCGAGCATGACCGGGCGGTACAGCGCCCGTGCGGCGCTGACCGGCTTTTCGGCCTTGCCCTCAAGCCAGGCGAAAAGCGTTTCATAGGGCGGTTCGAGCCCGTGCCAGAGTTCTTCGATCTCACCCACATCCCTGTCGCCAAAGGCGGCAAGCGCCTGTTTGGCAAGCCGCGCCGAAACGCCGATCCGCAAGCCCCCGGTCGCCAGTTTGATGAGCGCGAAACGGGCGGAAGGGTCGAGCCGGTCGAGCAGGCCTGCAATGACCGTTGGCGCTTCGGCGCGGCCAAGCCTTGCGAGGGTTTCGACGATCTCGGAGAGCGCCGGCGGCGGGGTCTCACTGTCGTGGGAGGCGGGCCAGACCAGCGAAATGGTTTCGGCGAGATCGCCCACATAATCGTAGGAATAGGCGAAAAGCACCTCATCCATGCGCTCGGAAATCAGGGTGCGCAGCATGGCGGGTTTGACCGCCGGAAAATCCAGACCGCCCGTGAGTGCGGCCAGCGCGTAGCCCCGGTCGGGATCGGGCACGGTGCGGAAATAATCCGCCAGAAGCCGCAGCTTGCCATTGCGCGACGGTGTGAGGACGAGACGGTCGAGGAGATCGGCGAAACGCTGCATCATTCGGCCTCGTCTTCATAGCCGACAAGGTTGAGCGGGCGCGCGGCGATGCCGTTCAGCTCGCACCAGCGCACGATGGCTTCTTCGCGCCCATGGGTCACCCACACTTCGCCCGCCTCCGTTTCGCGGATGGTGGCGGTGAGTTCGTTCCAGTCGGCATGGTCGGACAGGATCAGCGGAAGCTCGACGCCGCGCTGTCTGGCGCGCTGGCGAATGCGCATCCAGCCGGAGGCGAAGACATTGAGCGGGTCGGCGAAACGGCGCGTCCAGCGTTCGCCGAAAACCGAAGGCGGGGCGACGATGATCTGGCCCGCGCCGCGATCGACAATGCCTTCCTCGTCGGTGGCCGGGGCGAGTTCGCCGAGCTTGATGCCCTGACCCTGATAGTAGTTGCAGAGCTTGGCCAGTGCGCCGTGAATGAGGATCGGCGCATCATGGCCAGCAGCGCGCAGGAGCCCGATGACGCGCTGCGCCTTGCCGAGCGAATAGGCGCCGACAATGTGGGCGCGCTCGGGGAACTGGGCAAGCGAGGCGGTCAGCCTGCGGATCTCGTTCAGCGGATCGGGATGGACGAAGACGGGGAGCCCGAAGGTCGCTTCGGTGATGAAGACATCGCAGCGCACCGGCTCGAATGGTGCGCAGGTGGCGTCTGGATGGCGCTTGTAGTCGCCGGAGGCGACGATGCGCAGCCCGTTGGCCTCGACCGCGATCTGCGCCGAGCCGAGCACATGGCCTGCGGGGTGAAACGAGACGGTGACACCATCGATGGAAAGCTTCTCGCCATAGGCAAGGGCCTGCCGGCTTTCGGCAAAATCCGCGCCGTAGCGCAGCTCCATGATGTCGAGTGTCTGCCCTGTCGCCAGCACGTGGCGATGGCCCGCGCGGGCGTGGTCGGCATGGCCATGCGTGATGAGCGCCCGCTCCACCGGGCGAACGGGATCGATGTAGAAATCGCCGGGCGGGCAATAAAGCCCTGCCGGACGCGGGTGGAGCAGATCGTGCGGCTTCATGGAACCACAAGATAGGATTTTTTTCTGATGGTGAAAGATATGCTTGTCAGGAGAGATTTCCGGGAGCATAAACGCCCACCGCCCGCGTGGGTCCTGACCCAGGGCACCCCGGAAAAATTCAAACTGTATGAACCCATTCATCTTCACCTCGGGTAACCTCCTGGCCGATCGCCGGGCGGAGTACGCCGAGATGTTGCTGGAAAACGGGGAGTTTGCAGCGGCAGCCGGCCTGATGGGCGAGGCGCTGGAACTCGCGCCGGACTGGATCGCAGGGCATTATCGACATGGCGAGATGCTGGCCGAGGCCGGCGAGATCGCGGCGGCGGTGGACGCCTGGCGCACGGTGCTGCGGCTTGATCGCGAAGACAGGCTGGGCGCGGCGCTCAAGCTTGAGCTGCATGGCGCGCTGGACGGTCTTGAAGCCGCTCCTTCCGCCTTTGTCGAAACGCTGTTCGATCAATATGCCGAAACCTTCGACGCTTCGCTGGTGGACAAGCTTGGCTACCGCGTGCCGCAATTGCTGGAAGAGGCGCTTCTGCGCCTTGGTCGCGACAGCTTTGCCCATGCGGTCGATCTTGGCTGCGGCACCGGCCTCATGGGCGAGCGCCTGCGATCCCGCGTGAGCTTTCTGGAAGGGCTCGATATCTCCGCCGAGATGCTGAAGCGGGCCGGGGGAAAGCACATATACGACCGTCTGGAGCGGGCCGATCTGGCAGCACTTTCGACCCTGCCGCGCAGGGCCGACCTGGTGACGGCGGCCGATGTGTTCATGTATCTGGGCGCGCTGGAGCGGCTTTTTGCGACGGCGGGCGCGTCGCTTGCGCCGGGAGCGCTCTTCGTCTTCTCGGTCGAACATCACGCGGGGCCGGAGGCAATGGTGCTGCGCGCCTCGCGCCGTTATGCCCATTCCGAGCCGCATCTGCGTGCAGCGCTGGCGGAAGCGGGGTTCGAGCCGGTCCTTTTGGAGAAGGCGGCGATCCGGATGGATCGCGGTGAGCCCATAGAAGGGCTGATCGTGGTGGCGGAGCGAACCGGGGCGGCGCGCAAGCTGGGCGATGCGGCGCTCGTTCCGGGTGCAAAACAGCGGCCAAGAGCGCATTGATCACGGGAGTGGAATGGCCGGGAGCGGGTGCTCGACCGGCCATTCCTAAGCCAGATTACTCGGCTTCGTCGGCAGAGCCGGCGTTCAGCTGGCCGTATTTGGCCTCGCCGATGGTCTCAAGAAGCTCAAGCTGGGTTTCGAGGAAGTCGATATGGCCTTCCTCATCGGCCAGAAGCTCTTCAAACAGTTTCATGGATACGTAGTCGCCGGCGGCGTTACAGTCGTCGCGGGCCTCTTTGTACAGCTTGCGGGCATCGTGCTCGCCAGCCAGATCGGCTTCGAGAACCTCTTTGAGGTTCTGGCCGATGCGCAGCGGTCCAACGACCTGCAGGTTGGGATGACCTTCAAGGAAGATGATGCGCTCGACCAGCTTGTCGGCGTGGTGCATCTCCTCGATGGATTCCTCGCGTTCCTTCTTCGCCAGTTTGGTGAAGCCCCAGTCTTCCAGAAGGCGATAGTGCAGCCAGTACTGGTTGACCGCCCCGAGTTCATGGGTGAGGGCTTCGTTAAGCCGCTCGATAACCTTTTTGTCGCCTTTCATTAAACCTGCTCCCGTAGCGCTCGCGCAGGGCGCGAACCTGGTCAAGATATGTCACGACTTCAGCGCCTTCGCTTTCGGCGTGACGGTGGTGGTATTCTTCCGTTACACGGATGATCGTTTCCACCACATTTGGGAAGCAGCCGCAACAGCGACCTCGTTTGGAAAGCGTGTGATAGACCTTGGCCGGCACGATGAGCTGCCAGGGGTCTTCGTCCAGCATCGAAACGATGGTGTCCTCGACCTCTTTCTGGGTGATCAGGTTGCACTGACAGACGAGCATGGCGACGTCAAACGCTCCGTGGCTTTGCAAGGTCAAGCCCACAGGCAAGGGTTGAACCTTCGTGCCGGAGTGTGTCGGAAAACGCGCCCGTATCAGCGAAAGACTGCCGGCAGGTTTTGTGGCAGGCAGGGCTTGCGGGCGACGACAGACGTCCTGCGATCGAAAGGGTTAAAGGCCCCAACACCATGGACGCATCGCGCAGATGCAGGCGCATAGAACACGCGGACGGGCGTTCCTGTCAATAAAAACATGACAATCATATTCAGGGAAAACTGCGACCCGTTGGCGCGGCGATGAGAGCATCGGACCGGAAAGCGATAACCGGCTTCCGGTTTCTCCGATGCTCCATCAATAAATCGGATCTTCTTTTACGCAATTCCGGACGGAAAACCGGTTCCCGCTTTTCCTGGAATTGCTTTAGCCGCCGTGCTTTTCCAGGAATTCCTCCGCGTTCAGCGAGCGGAAGTCGTCCAGTGCGGCGCGCAGCCGGTCATGGTCCCAGTCCCACCAGGCAAGCGCCTGATAGCGCTCGGCGGTTTTGCGGTCGAAACGCTCGCGGATCGGGCGGGCGGGAACACCGCCGACAATCGTGTAGGGCGCGACATCCTTCGACACGACCGCGCCTGCGCCGATCACCGCACCATCGCCGACGGTGACGCCGGGCAGGATCGTGCAGCCATGGCCAAGCCATGTGTCGTGACCGATCCGCACCATATTCTCCCGCCGCCATTCGAAGAACTGGGCGTCATGCTCGGCATCCGGCCAGTAATCGCCGGAGCGGTAGGTGAAATGGTGCAGGGTCGGCCGCCATGTGGGGTGGTTCGTGGCGTTGATGCGCACGGCGGCGGCGATGTTGGAGAACTTGCCGATCTGCGCGCACCAGACGCTGCAATCCTGCGTCATGTATGAGTAGTCGCCGAACGCCGTTTCCTGCACGCGGGACCGCTCGCCGATTTCGGTGTAGCGGCCGAGCGTGGATTCTACGACCTTTGCGGTGGGGTGAATGGCCGGCTTTTCCGAGAGCTGTTTCATGCCGCTTTCCTGCCTGGTGCGAAGTCGGTGACGTCGATGATGCGGTCGGCGACGATCTCGCGCACATCCTGATCGTGGAAGATGCCGAGAAGGGCGACGCCCGCCTTCTTCTTCTCGTCGATCATGGAAACCACGATTTCGCGGTTTGCCTTGTCGAGCGAAGCGGTCGGTTCATCGAGCAGCAGAACGGGGTGGTCGGTGATGAAGCCGCGGGCGATGTTCACGCGCTGCTGCTCGCCGCCGGAGAAGGTGGCGGGCGGCAGATCCCACAGGCGCTCGGGCAGGTTGAGGCGCTCGAGCAGCATCTCGGCCCTGCCGCGGGCGGTTTCCAGAACTTCGCCGCGCGCGATGAGCGGTTCGGCTACAACGTCGCGCGCGGAAACGCGCGGCACGGCGCGCAGGAACTGGCTGACATAGCCAATCGTGTCGCGGCGGATGGCGATGACGGTGCGCGGATCGGCGGTGGCGAGGTTCACCAGATTGCCGTCATGGCTGACGATCACCTGACCGGTGTCGATGGCGTAGCTGCCATAGATCATCTTGAGGATGGAGCTCTTGCCGGCGCCCGAGGGGCCGCCAAGCACGGCGCATTCGCCGGCGGAGAGCGAGAAGGAGACATCGGACACCACGGGCAGGCGGATGCCGCCCTGGAGATGCATGGTGAAGCTCTTGCAGACTTCGGAGACGACGAGGGGCGTTGCCATGATCACACCTGCAGGATGGAGGAAACGAGAAGCTGGGTGTAGGGCGCCTGCGGATCGTCGAGCACCCGGTCGGTGAGGCCGCTTTCGACCACGTGACCGTCCTTCATGACGATCATGCGGTGGGAGAGAAGGCGGGCGACCGCGAGGTCGTGGGTAACGACGATGGCGGACAGGCCAAGTTCGTGAACGAGGCCGCGCAGGAGATCGAGCAGGCGGGCCTGCACCGACACGTCGAGACCGCCGGTCGGCTCATCCATGAAGACGAGGCGCGGGCCGGTGACGAGGTTGCGGGCGATTTGCAGGCGCTGGCGCATGCCGCCGGAAAAGGCGCGCGGCTGGTCGTCGATGCGGTCGCTGGAGATCTCCACACGGCCGAGCCAGTCGGTGGCGGTGGCGCGGATGTCGCCATAGTGGCGCTGGCCCACGGCCATCAGCCGCTCGCCGACATTCGCGCCGGCGGAAACCGTCATGCGCAGACCGTCGGAGGGGTTCTGGTGCACGAAGCCCCAGTCGGTGCGCATCAGGAAGCGGCGTTCGGCTTCGCTCATGCGGTAGAGGTCGTGGAAGGCCCCGTCGCGCATGCGGTAGGACACGGTGCCGGAGGTCGGCAGGAGGCGGGTGGAGAGGCAGTTCAGGAGGGTGGTCTTGCCCGAGCCGGACTCGCCCACCACGGCCAGAACCTCGCCCGGCCACAGGTCGAAGGAGATGTCGTTGCAGCCGATACGGTTGCCGTAAAATTTCGAGATGGAGCGAACGCGAAGCAGCGGTTCGTCAGTCATTGGATTTCTCCGCGAATTTTCAAAAGTTTGCGCAGCCCCTCATCCGCCTGCCGACGCCTTCTCCCCGCCGACGGGGAGAAGGAGGAGGGCCGCGATCCGGGCGCTGTCATCGATGCGCTGTCGTTTCTCACGTTGCAGCCTCTTCGCCGGACAGATGTCCGCGATGGCCTTCGGCGCGGCGCGCCTCGCAATTGTCGGTGTCGGAGCAGACGAACATGCGCCCGCCGCGATCATCGAGAACCACTTCGTCGAGATAGACATCCGTGCCGCCGCACAGCGCGCAGGGCTCATCGAAGGTCTGCACCTCGAAGGGATGATCCTCGAAGTCGAGGCTTTCGACCCGCGTGTAGGGCGGAACGGCATAGATGCGCTTTTCGCGGCCTGCGCCGAAAAGCTGGAGCGCCTTCGACATGTGCATTTTCGGATTGTCGAATTTCGGCGTCGGCGAGGGGTCCATCACGTAACGCCCCTCGACCTTGACCGGGTAGGCGAAGGTTGTGGCGATGTGGCCGTGCTGGGCGATGTCCTCGTAGAGCTTCACATGCATGAGGCCGTATTCCTCAAGCGCATGCATCTTGCGCGTCTCGGTCTCGCGTGGCTCGAGGAAGCGCAGTGGCTCGGGGATCGGCACCTGATAGACGAGCACCTGACCGGCATTCAGCGGTTCCTCGGGGATGCGGTGGCGCGTCTGGATGATGGTGGCGTCGGCGGTGTGGGTGGTTACCTCCACATTGGCGACCTTCTGGAAGAAGGCGCGGATGGAGACGGCATTGGTGGTGTCATCCGCGCCCTGGTCGATGACCTTGAGCACATCGTCGGTTCCGATCACCGATGCGGTGACCTGCACACCGCCGGTGCCCCAGCCATAGGGCATCGGCATTTCGCGGCTGGCGAAGGGTACCTGATAGCCGGGAATGGCGATGGCCTTGAGGATCGCGCGGCGGATCATGCGCTTCGTCTGCTCGTCCAGATAGGCGAAATTGTACTGGGCGATGTTGTCGGTGTGGGCGTTCATTCGGCGGCCTCCCGGCGCTCGGTGTCTGCGGCTGCGCCCTCGCGGCGCTCCTCGTATTCGCGGCGCATCTGGCGGACCAGACCGAGCTCGGCCTGGAAGTCGACATAGTGCGGCAGCTTCAGGTGCTCGACGAAGCCGGTCGCCTGCACGTTGTCACAGTGCGAAATGACGAACTCCTCGTCCTGCGCCGGTGCGGTGATGTCTTCATCCAGCTCGTTGGCGCGCAGCGCCCGGTCGCACAGCGACATGGCCATGGCCTTGCGTTCCGACTGGCCGAACACCAGCCCGTAGCCGCGGGTGAACTGCGGCGGCACTTTCTGCGAGCCCTTGAACTGGTTGACCATCTGGCACTCGGTGACGCGGATGCGGCCGAGCGTGAGCGGGAAGTCGAGTTCCGGCACGTCGATCTCCACATCCACCTCGCCAATGCGGATCTCGCCGGCGAAGGGGTGGTTGCGGCCATAGCCGCGCTGGGTGGAATAGCCGAGCGCCAGAAGGAACCCCTCGTCGCCACGCGACAGGGCCTGAAGGCGCTGGTCGCGCTCCATGGGAAACTCCGGCGGCTCGCGGGTGATGTCGCCGGGCTCACGGTCTTCCGGCAGGGAGCCGTCTTCCTCGATCAGGCCTTCATTGGCGAGAATGTCGGACACGCGCGGCATGGCTTCTTCGGCCTCGCTGCGCGCCTCGGGCGCTGCCGGTTCGGCGTCTTCGGCCAGTTCCGGGTCAAGCAGACGGTGCGTGTAGTCGAAGGTGGGGCCGAGAAGCTGCCCGCCGGGCAGATCCTTGTAGGTGGCGGAGACGCGCCGCTCGACCAGCATCGCTGCCGTGTCGACGGGGCGCGTATAGCCGAAGCGCGGCAGGGTGGTGCGGTAGGCGCGCAGAAGGAAGATCGCCTCGATCATGTCGCCGCGCGCCTGCTTGACGGCAAGTGCCGCGAGGCCGGTGTCGTAAAGCGAGCCCTCGGACATGACGCGGTCGACGGCAAGCGAAAGCTGGCTGGCGATCTGTTCGAGCGTGATGGCGGGCAGGTTGCGGTCGCCGCGGCGACGGTCGGCCAGAAGCCGGTGCGCGTTCTGGATGGCGGCTTCGCCGCCCTTGACGGCTACATACATGGCTCAGGCCTCCTGGCTGGTAATGCGGGTGGAGCGGGGCAGGGCCGCAAGGCCCTCGCGGCTGACCAGGATCAGGTCGATACCGCGCGGAAAGCGGGCGTGGTTCTGCGCCCACTGGCGGGTGAAATGACGCGGCATGGGACGGGGCGCGAGGCGTGCCTCGTTTTCGATGCCGGGGCCGTCGAGAACCAGTTCCTCGCCGCCGGAAAGGTCGTTCACCTGAAGAACGAGTGTGGCCGAGCGGTCGGGATATTCCTGCGAGCCCTGGGCAAAGTTCTCCAGCCCGATCAGGTGCTCGGGATCAGCCGCCAGGATGAAATGCGCATCGGCCGGCGTGTTGGCGAGCGGCGCGCCGGTGTGGAAGGCGAGCCAGGCGCGGACCGCCTCATCGCCCGCAAGCGCGGGGTCGAGCCAGATCGGCGTGTCCTGATCGCAAAGCGCCAGCGCGACGGCTGCGGCCTCCGGCGTCAGCGGTGCGGGCGGTTTGGCGAGCGCAATGCCCTTATGGATCGTGCCGGGCTCGGCCATGGCCTGCATGACGGCGCGGAAAATGGTCTGGGCGTCGAAGACCGGGTTCTGGAAACCGCCTTCGATGGCGATGGAATCGAGCGTCATCAGTCCTCTCCGCGAACCATGGTGAAGAAGTCGACCTTGGTGGCTGCCGTTTCGGCGCGACGGATCGCGTCAGCCTCGATGCGGCGGGCGCGCAGCGGTGCGAGGATCTTTTCCTCGATCCGGGCTTCAAGGTCAGGTTGCTGGCGCAGCGCGTCGATGAGGGCGGCAACCCGCACCTTCATTTTCTCGCGGCCAAGCGCATAGGCGTGGCCAACCTCGCCGCCGGGAAGCTTGACGGTGGCGCGCGTGACGGTGGCTTCGCCGAAGTTGAACGGCGCGCCGCCGCCGCCCATGCGGCCGCGAACGGTCACAAGGCCGGTTTCAGGTCCGCGCAGCGTTTCGGCCTCGTCGGGCAGCCCGGCTTCGTTCCAGAGCTGCATGAGATCGGCGCCGCTCGCCATGGCCAGCACCGCCATTGCTTCGCGCCGCCGCTCGGTGACCGCCTGTCTTTCCTGTCGTGAGACCATGATGTCTCCTTCCTTGTTCGCCAATTTGTCTATTGTTCTAGACAACCAAACATATTATGGGTTTTGCCTAACGGGTGTCCATGACGCGTTGATGACAGCGCAGCCGGGGAGAACGGGATTTTGGCGCAGGCGAAGAAAAAGGAAGCGGTGATCGAGCGGCGCAGCGGCGTTGCGCTCTGGCGGCAGATCGCCGACCGCATGCGGCGCGAGATCAGTGAAGGTCTTCTGGGGCAGGGAGGGCGCATGCCGCCGGAAGTGGCGCTTGCGGAGCGCTTTGGCGTCAACCGGCACACGGTGCGCACGGCGATTGCGGCGCTTGTGCAGGAAGGCGTTTTACGCGCAGAGCAGGGGCGCGGCACCTTTGTCGAAGGACGCAGGCGGCTGGCCTATCCCATCCGCAGCCGTACGCGTTTTTCGGAAGGGCTGGCGGGGCAGTCGCGCGGGCTCGCCGCCGATCTGCTCGATCATGCGGTGGAGCCCGCGAGCCTTGATGTTGCAAAGGCGTTGTGTCTTTCGCCCGGCGCGCCGGTGATCCGGCTGGAGACGCTTTCGCATGCCGATGGACGGCCCGTTTCCCGCGCCCGTGGCTGGTTTGATGCGGAGCGCTTTGCGGGCATGGCGGAAATTTTTTCGCGAACGCGCTCGATCACGGCCTCGTTCCGGGAACTGGGCCTTGCCGATTATCTGCGCCACAACACCACTGTAACAGCCCGGCACGCAGAAGCGGGCGATCTGAAAGACCTGCAGCTTTCGCCCGGCGCGATCGTTCTGGTGACCATTGCCATCAATGTGGATGCGCAGGGACAGCCCGTGCAGTATTCCGAGACCCGCTTTGCCGCCGACCGTATCGAGTTGCACATACCCGGCGCGGACGAGACCGGCTGAGAGCGCACATCACCCACAACTCACCGCGAAGTGACCGCAACGCGAGGTGGTTTGCGTTGATTTGATCCGCCCTGACGTGCTCTATCCCAACGGGTTTCAAACAAGGGCAAAAGGGGTTTCGCTTGCGCGCACTGCTATTTTCGACTGCACTTCTGGCCATTGGCGCGGTTTCAGCCGCCGCCGATACGACGCAGCCCGATCCCTCGAACTGGGATGCGGTTCTGAAGGATGCGCGTGGCGAAACGGTCTATTTCAACGCCTGGGGCGGTTCGCAGAACATCAACGATTACATCGAGTGGGCGGGTGACGCGCTGAAAGAACGCTACGGCGTCACGCTCAGACATGTGAAGCTTGAGGATACGGCAAGCGCGGTCGCCACCGTGGTGGCGGAAAAGGCCGCCGGTCGCGATGCGGGCGGAACGGTCGATCTCATCTGGATCAATGGCGAGAACTTTGCCGCCATGAAGCAACAGGGGCTGATCCTCTCGCCGGGCTGGGCGGAAAAACTGCCGAACTGGGCCTTTGTGGATGTCGAGAACAAGCCGACCATCCGCACCGACTTCACCGTGCCGGTGGAAGGGCTGGAAAGCCCGTGGGGCATGGCGAAACTTGTCTTCTTCTACGACACCGCGCGCATCCATGTGGAAGACCTGCCGCAGGATGCCGACGGGCTGTTGAAATGGGCGCAGGAAAACCCCGGCCGCTTCTCCTATCCGCAGCCGCCGGATTTCATCGGCTCTTCCTTCCTGAAGCAGGTTCTGGCCGAAACGGTCGAAGACCCGGCAGTGTTGCAAAAACCGGTCGATGAAAGTGCGTTCGACCAGGTGGCAAAGCCGCTTTTCGACTATCTCGATGCGCTGAACCCGGCCATGTGGCGCTCCGGCCGTGCCTATCCGCAGAATTACCCGGCGATGAAGCAGCTTCTGGCCGATTCCGAACTCGACATCATCTTCGCCTTCAATCCGGCTGAAGCCTCGAACGCCATTGCCAATGGCGAGCTGCCGGACACGGTGCGTTCCTTCACCTTTCCCGGCGGCACGCTGGCCAACACCCACTTCCTGACCATCCCCTACAATGCTTCGGCAAAGGCGGGGGCGCTGGTCGCTGCCAATTTCCTGATGTCGCCCGAGGCACAGGCGCGCAAGCAGGATCCAGCCATCTGGGGCGATCCGACGGTGCTCGCGCTCGACAGGCTGGATGTGGATGACCGCGCCCGCTTCGACGCCATCGATCTCGGCGTCGCAACGCTGCGGCCCGACGAACTCGGCCCGGCGCTGGACGAGCCGCATCCGAGCTGGATGGAGCGCATCGAAACCGAGTGGAAACGGCGCTATGGGGTTGGAAATTAGCCAAGGCATGGGACCAGCCTGATGCTGACGCGCCTCGGTCCCTTTCTCGCCATCGGGCTTCTGACCGTTCCGGTCGCGTTCGGGCTGGCCGGCACATTGTTGCCGGCCTTCGGCTATCTGCCGGCGCTGGGTGGCATGGAGTTCGGGCTTGCGCCCTTCGCCATGCTGTTTTCCGAGCCGGCCATTTTCATGTCGGCGCTGATGAGCCTCGTCAGCGGGCTTGCGACGGCGGCGATCTCGCTTGCGGTGGTGATGCTTTTCACCGCCGCCTGGGGCGGCACGCGGCACTTTGCACGCATCCAGCATCTGATTTCGCCGCTGCTTTCCGTGCCGCACGCGGCCAGCGCCTTCGCGCTCGCCTTTCTCATCGCGCCATCGGGCATGATCGCGCGGCTGATCTCGCCGGGGCTGACCGGCTGGGAGCGCCCGCCCGACCTCCTGATCGTGCATGATCCGTTCGGCCTGTCGATGATGGCGGGCCTGATCGTGAAGGAAATCCCGTTCCTGCTTCTCGTCACGCTGGCCGCACTGCCGCAGGTGAAGCCGGCGCGCATGCGGGCACTCATTGCGTCAATGGGATATGGGCGCATCTCCGGTTTCGTGTTCGGCCTCTGGCCGTCGATCTATCCGCAGATCCGTCTGCCGGTTTTCGCGGTCATCGCCTTTGCCACATCGGTGGTGGATGTGGCCGCCATTCTGGGCCCGACCACGCCCGCGCCGCTGGCGGTTCGGCTGGTCGACTGGATGAACGATCCCGACCTCTCCATGCGCTTTCTGGCGTCGGCGGGGGCGGTGCTTCAACTGGGCGTCACGGCCGCCGCAATCCTGATCTGGATCGGCTTCGAGAAGCTCGGCGCGCGGCTGCGCGACCGGTTTTCCTGCGCCGGGCGGCGCTTTCGGCGTGACCGTGTTCTGCGCTGGGGCGCGCTGGCCGCGATGCTTGTGTCTGCCTGCGCAATCTTTGCCGGGCTTGTGGCGCTCGGCCTGTGGTCGGTGGCGGGCCTCTGGCAATATCCCGACCTGCTGCCGGCGCGCTTCGATCTGCGCAACTGGATGCGGGTTCTGCCCAATCTGGTGGAGCCGCTGGCAACCACGCTGTTCGTGGCGTTCATCTCCACATTCGTTGCGGCGGTGATCGCCATATTGTGTTTCGTGCGGGAGGATGAGATGGGGCATCCGCCGGGGCGGGGCGCGCTGGCGCTTCTCTATCTGCCGCTTCTGGTGCCGCAGGTGGCGTTCCTGTTCGGGCTCCAGCTTCTCTTCATCCTGACCGGTGTGGAGGCGACGCTGGCGGCGCTCGTCTTCGCGCATCTCGTCTTCGTGTTGCCCTATGCCTGGCTCGCCCTGAAAGACCCCTGGCGGGCCTTCGACCGGCGCTACGACCAGATTGCGGCGGGGCTCGGCAAGGGGCCGGTGCGGCGGTTCTTTCAGATCCGCCTGCCGATGCTGGCGCGGCCGCTTCTTGCCGTTGCGGCCATCGGCTTTTCGGTGTCAGTGGGGCTCTATCTGCCCACGGTGCTGATCGGCGCGGGGCGGCTGACGACGATAACCACAGAGGCGGTGGCGCTCGCCTCGGGTGGCAATCGCCGCGTGATCGGCATCTATGCCTTCATGCAGATGGTGCTGCCGGCCGCCGGCTTTGCCGTTGCCACAATCGTACCGGCGCTGATATTCCGCCGGTATCGCGACATGCATGTTTGAACGGACACGGGATTTGACGGAAGCCGGACTCTTCATCGACCGGGTGACGATTGCCCTTGAAGGGCGCGAGATCGTTTCGCTGACCAGACGGGTTGCGCCCGGCGGGGTGCTGACGGTCATGGGGCCGTCTGGTGCGGGAAAATCCACGCTGCTCGCCTATATTGGCGGGTTTCTCGATCCGGTGTTTTCGGCGCGTGGCAGGGTTTTCGTCGATGGAACCGAGGTAACGGCGCTGAAGCCTGAAGACCGGCATGTGGGCGTGCTTTTTCAGGATCCGCTTCTGTTTCCGCATATGAGTGTGGGCGGCAATCTGATGTTCGCGCTGCCGGAGGCGGTGCGCGGCCGCGCGGCGCGGGCGGCGCGTGTCGCACAGGCGCTTGAGGGCGTGGGCCTTGCGGGGCTCGAGGCGCGCGATCCGGCAACGCTGTCGGGCGGGCAGAAGGCGCGTGTGGCGCTGGCGCGTGTGCTGGCCTCTTCGCCGCGCGCCCTGCTTCTGGATGAGCCCTTTTCCAAGCTTGATGCTGAATTGCGTGCACAGACCCGCGAACTGGTGTTCTCCAAGGCGTGCGATAGCGGGCTGCCGGTGCTTCTGGTGACGCATGACGAGGCTGACGCGGAGGCCGCCGGCGGCGACATCGTGCGGATTGGCGCGTGATGGAGAGACCGAAACTCCCCGATCTTCCGGTAACGGAAGTGCTGCCAGTGCTGAGCGCGGCGCTGGAGACGCAGGGCAAGGCGGTGCTGGTCGCACCGCCGGGAGCGGGCAAGACGACGCTTGCGCCGCTCGCGCTTCTGGACGCCGAATGGGCGTCGCGCGGTCGCATCGTGCTTCTGGAGCCGCGCCGGCTTGCCGCGCGGGCTGCGGCCCGGCGCATGGCGGCAATCCTTGGCGAGGAGCCGGGCGAGACCGTCGGCTACGCCATGCGCATGGAGCGAAAGGTCTCCGCCAGAACGCGCATTCTCGTGGTGACGGAAGGCGTTCTCGCGCGCATGATCGTTGATGACCCGGAGCTTTCCGGCATCGCAGCGGTGCTGTTTGACGAGTTTCACGAACGCTCGCTCGATGGCGATTTCGCGCTGGCGCTGGCGCTCGATGCGCAGGCCGCATTGCGGCCGGACCTGCGGCTTCTGGTCATGTCGGCCACGCTTGACGGCGCGCGGGTGGCGGCGCTTCTTGGCGATGCGCCGGTGATCGAAAGCGAGGGGCGGAGCTTTCCCGTCGAGCTGCGCCATGCGGAACGGCCCGCCGGCGAGGCCATCGAGGAAACGATGGCGCGGGCGGTGCGCACGGTTCTGGCGGAGGAGGAGGGCAGCGTGCTCGCCTTCCTGCCCGGTCAGCGCGAGATCGAGCGAACGGCGGAGCGTCTTGCCGAACGGCTGCCCGCCGATGTGGACATCACGCCGCTTTATGGCGGTCTCGACGGGCGGGCGCAGGATGCGGCCATCCGCCCGGCGGATGCGGGGCGGCGCAAGGTGGTTCTGGCGACGGCCATTGCGGAAACCTCGGTTACCATTGACGGCGTGCGCGTGGTGATCGACAGCGGCCTGTCGCGGCTGCCGAAATTCGAGCCCTCAACGGGGCTGACGCGGCTTGAAACGGTGCGCGTTTCGCGCGCTTCCGCCGATCAGCGGGCGGGTCGCGCGGGGCGCACCGCGCCGGGCATTGCGCTTCGGCTCTGGCGGGCGGAACAGACGGCGGCGCTGCCCGCCTTCACGCCGCCGGAAATTCTGGAGGCGGATCTGTCGGGCCTGCTGCTCGACTGCGCTGCCTTCGGCGTGAGCGACCCGGCTTCTCTTTCCTTTCTCGACGCGCCGCCGGCTGCGGCGGTTGCCGAGGCGCGCAGCCTCTTGCAGCGGCTTGAGGCGCTGGACGAGGCGGGGCGGTTGACGGCGGCGGGCGAAGCGATGCGCAGGCTCGCCCTGCCGGTGCGGCTGGCGCATATGGTGGCGCGCGCGGCGGAAGATGGTCACGCGCTGGCCGCAGCCGAACTCGCCGTACTCCTTTCGGAGCGCGGGCTGGGTGGCCGGTCTGCCGATCTGGACGACCGGTTGCAGCGCTTCCGCAGGGAGCGGGGTGCGCGGGCGGAACAGGCGCGCCGACTGGCCGCGCGGCTTGCCAGGTCTGCCGGTGGCGAACGCGCCGGCGATGCGCCGCATGCGGGCGCTCTGCTCATCAACGCCTGGCCCGACCGCGTTGCAAAGGCGCGGGGCGCACATGGGCATTTCGTCATGGCGAATGGTCGTGGCGGCGTGCTTGCCCCGGAGGAGCGGCTTGCCGGCAGCGCCTTTCTGGTCGTCGCCGATCTGCAGGGGCGGGCGCAGAATGCGCGCATCGCCTCGGCAGCGGCGATTGACGAAGAAGAGATCGTGGCGGCACTCGGACATCTGATCGAGGAGGTTACCGAGACACGCTTTGACCGGAGCGCGGGCACGCTCAGGCAACGACGGGTGCGCCGGCTGGGCGCGCTGGTGCTGGCCGAGCAGGTTTTGCCGCCGCCATCGGGCGCTGCCGCCGACCGCGCGGTGATCGACGCCGTTCGGGCAAACGGGCTGTCGCTCCTGCCATGGGACAGGGAGGCGAAGGCGCTTCGGGGCAAGCTTGCCTGGCTTCATGCGGCGAAGGGCGATCCATGGCCGGACATGTCCGACGAGGCGCTTCTCGACCGGCTGGATGAGTGGCTTCTGCCCTTTCTCACCGGCGAGGCGTCGCTTTCCAGACTGGCGCCGCACATCCTGCGCGAAGGGCTGACTGCATTGGTGCCGCACGAGTTTCAAAGGCGCATCGGCAAGATGGCGCCCAGCCATTACGACGCGCCTTCGGGCAGCCATGTGCCCATTCGCTATGAGGCGGAGGGGCCGGTTCTGGCGATCCGCGTGCAGGAGCTTTTCGGCCTGACCGAACACCCGACGGTGGCCGATGGCATTCCGCTCAAGCTGGAGCTTCTGTCGCCGGCGCACCGGCCAATCCAGACTACCCGGGACCTGCCGGGCTTCTGGGCCGGATCGTGGGCGGATGTGCGCGCTGACATGCGCGGGCGCTACCCCAAGCATGTTTGGCCGGAAGATCCGGCGAACGCAGCCGCGACACATCGCGCCAAACCGCGCAAAAAATAATCCTTGGAGTGCGGGCGGACTTCCCCCATAACGCCGCCATGCTTGAGGATATCAGGGCACACGATCCGAGCCACGGCCTGCGGCTCAACACGCTCATCAAGCTGCGCTGGCTGGCGATCATCGGTCAGAGCGCGGCGGTGATCGTTGTCGCCTTCGGGCTTGACTTCCCGCTGCCGGTGGGCATGTGCTTTGCGCTGATCGCGGCATCCGCCTGGCTCAACGTGCATCTGGCGCTCAGATATTCCGTGGCGCACCGGCTTGCGCCGCTGCCCGCTCTCGGCATTCTTACATTCGATGCGTTTCAGCTGGCGGGCCTGCTCTACATGACGGGCGGTCTCACCAACCCGTTCTCGCTTTTGATGACGGTGCCGGTGGTGATCTCGGCCACATCGCTGCCGTTGCGCTGGACTGCGCTTCTTGGCTTTCTGGTGGTGGCGCTGACAACGGCGCTCGCCGTGTTCCATCGCCCGCTTCCCTGGTTCCCGGGGACGGAGCTGGTGATGCCCCTGATCTACATCATCGGCGTGTGGATCGCCGTGGTGTCGAGTATCGCGTTTACGGGTGTTTATGCCTACCGGGTGGCGAAGGAGGCGCGGCTTCTGGCCAATGCGCTCGCCGCCACCGAACTCGTGCTGCAGCGCGAACAGCATATTTCGGCGCTCGATGGTCTGGCTGCTGCCGCCGCGCATGAACTCGGCACCCCGCTTGCCACCATTGCGCTGGTGGCGCGCGAGATGGAGCGTGCGCTCGGCAATGACGACCGCTTCAGCGAAGATGTGACGCTCCTGCGCACCCAGAGCGAGCGCTGCCGCGAGATCCTGCGCCAGCTCACAAGCCTGTCATCGGAGGGCGAGGCGCATATGGCGCGGCAGCCCTTCACCTCGCTGATCGAGGAAACGGCGGCCCCGCATCGCGATTTCGGCATCGATATCCGCCTGGAGCCCGGCGTGACCGACGGGCCGGAGCCCGTGGGGCGGCGCAATCCCGGTGTGATCTACGGGCTTGGCAATCTGGTCGAGAACGCGGTCGACTTCGCGAAAGAGAGCGTGACGATCCGCTGGCACTGGGATTCCTACAAGGTCGGCCTTCTGGTGATCGATGACGGACACGGCTTCCCGGCTGAAATCCTTGACCGGATCGGCGAACCCTATATGTCCAAGCGCGCGCCGGGCTCCAGCAGTGGCGGCGGGCTCGGGCTTGGTCTGTTCATCGCCAAGACGCTGCTTGAGCGCTCGGGCGCACAGATTCGTTTTGGTAACCTCGCCGAAAGCGGAAAAGGCGCTTATGCCGAGGTTATCTGGCCCAGAGCCGTATTTGTTGCTCCGGATAACAATCTGGAAATGGGCGAAAATAGTCCTAAATTGGAAAGCTGACAGATTTAGGCTAGAAAGATTCTAGGAAGAGTAACGTGCTGAACGTGTTGGATATGACAAGCGACACCGTGGAAGACCCGGACGCCGCTCTGGGCGAAGACCGCTCCCTTCTCATCGTTGACGATGACAAACCCTTTCTGACGCGTCTGGCGCGGGCGATGGAAAGCCGTGGTTTCACGGTGGAAACGGCCGAGAGCGTGGAAGAAGCCGTTGCGCGCGCAAGGGCCACGCCGCCGGCTTTCGCCGTGGTCGACATGCGCCTTGCCGATGGCAATGGCCTCGACGTGGTGGCCACCATCCGTGAAAAGCGCAAGGATGCGCGGACGGTCATTCTGACCGGTTATGGCAACATCGCCACGGCCGTGACGGCGGTGAAACTTGGCGCTGTCGATTATCTGGCAAAGCCTGCCGATGCCGACGACATCTACGCCGCCCTGACGCGGCAGTCGGGCGAAAAGGTTGCGCCGCCGGAAAATCCGATGTCCGCCGACCGCGTGCGCTGGGAGCATATCCAGCGGGTTTACGAGATGTGCGACCGCAACGTTTCGGAAACGGCGCGGCGTTTGAACATGCATCGCCGCACACTGCAGCGTATTCTGGCCAAGCGCGCTCCGCGCTGACCGTGACGTGATGCCCCCTGCATGGTGCAGGGAAGCCCGCAATGTCACTTGATAGTAAGTCGGCTTAATTTGCGGGTGTGGCGCGTGTGGCGGCAAGCATGGGTTTGTGGACAAGCCCTGCCGCCGGCGCTAAAAGCAAAAGACAGGTATATTTTCCTGTCCCTTTGATACCGGAAGGATGTGTCGCGTGCTTTCGCACGACAAGGTCTGGGCAGCCATAGACGCGCTGGCGGCGCGTCACTCGCTTTCCGCCTCCGGTCTGGCCCGGAAGGCAGGCCTGGATTCGACTGCCTTCAACAAGTCGAAGCGCCTTTCAGCCGATGGACGCCCGCGCTGGCCGTCAACCGAATCCCTGTCGAAGATCATGCTTGCCACGGGCACGACGCTGTCGGAGTTCTTTGCGCTTCTGCAGCGTGACGCTAGGCCCACCGAACCTTATGGAAATCCACCGTCCAGCGTGCCTCTGATCGGCTTTGCGCAGGCGGGCGCCGGCGGTTTCTTCGACGATGCCGGGTTCCCGCTCGGCGAGGGCTGGGAGCAGGTGGATTTGCCGGGCGCGGCGCGCGAAGGCGCTTATGCGCTTCAGGTGCAGGGTGAATCCATGATGCCGCTCTATCGTGACGGCGACACGCTGATCGTCGATCCCACGGCCCGCTTACGGCGTGGCGATCGTGTGGTGGTCAAGACGGCGGGCGGCGAGGTCATGGCCAAGGTTCTGCTGCGGCAGACGAGCGAGCAGGTCGAACTGCTTTCGCTGAACCCCGAACATCCCAATCGTGTGATCGAGATAGCGCAGATGGAATGGATGGCGCGTATCGTGTGGGCGAGCCAGTAATGAAGAGGGCAGGCGTTCTTTCACTGGCGCTTCTTTCTGGCGCTGCTGCACTCCTGACGCCCGGTTCCGCGCAGGCGCAGGAGCGCCGGCAGCCGCGTGTCATCGCGCCGGAGCTTGTCGCGCCGCCGCTGATCGATTCCACCGGGCTTGAACGGGCGCAGCCCCGCGAGCCGCTCAGCGTGCTTGCAGGCCCCGCTCCCGAGCCCAAGCCGCAGGACACGCTCTATTATCGGCCTGTCGCCATTGCGGCGGGCATGTTCGAATCCGAAGGACGCACCATCACGATTGCCGGCATCCGCGTCATCGGCGCGGACCAGTCCTGTGATGCGAGCAGCGGCGGGGCCTGGCTTTGCGGCAAGCGGGCGCGCACGGCGTTTCGCTATTGGCTTCGCGGGCGCGCGCTGGAGTGCCATGCGGAAGGCGGGGCGGCGGGCGAAGCTGCTTCCGATAATGAGAGCGATGCGCCGATGCGCTGTTCGCTCGCCGGTTACGATGTGGGCAGCTGGCTGGTGGAAAATGGCTGGGCGCTCGCAAGCCCAGATGGCCCTTACGCCGAAGAGGCGAAGGCGGCCCGCAATGCCGGCAAGGGCATATTCAGCGGCGGGCCTTCCGGCTCGTAATCCGAGATCTTGAAGGGACTGGCCTCTTCCCGCTCAAGAAGCGCGACTCAGGGAGCGCGAAAAGGCCAGATCCGTTTGTCAGGCCGACAGCTCGTCGTTGAGCGCGGCAGTGATGAGGCCGCGCGTTTCGGCGATGCCGTAAAGCGCTGCGAAGGAACCGAAGCGGGGGCCGCGTTCCTGGCCCAGAAGCACCTGATAGAGCATCTGGAAGAAGGCGACCGAGACACCCGGCCCGCCATTCGGGCTCTTGCGCTTGTGATCCTGATACCGCTCGATGCCGCGCGCCACATCCAGAATGGCGTTCTGGATGGCTTCGCCATCGGCGTCGGCCGGCAGTGCGCCAAGGGCTTCGTTGATGCCGGCAAGCGCCTCGCGCTCGACCTCGTCGGGCGCGCGGAACGCCTTGGACGGCTTCACGAAATCCTCGAAGTAACGCAGCGCATAGCCGGTGAGACGGTCCAGCTCGGGATGCGTCTGCGGCGTGACGCCGGGCGCATAGCGCGAGATGAAGCCCCACAGAACGTCCGTGTTCTGCGCGTTGGAGGCGCTGACCAGATTGAGCAGCAGCGCAAACGGCACCGGCAGTTCGATTTCCGGCGGTGTGCCGTCATGGATGTGCCAGACCGGGTTGCCCAGACGGTTCTTCCAGTCCTGACGGTCATAGGCCGACAGGAAGGTGTAATACTCGTCCACCGCGCGCGGGATCACGTCGAAATAGAGCTTCTTGGCCGCTTTCGGCTTCTGGAACATGTAAAGCGAGAGGCTCTCGGTCGGGGCATAGGCGAGCCACTCGTCGATGGTCAGGCCATTGCCCTTGGACTTGGAGATCTTCTGGCCGTTCTCGTCCAGGAACAGTTCGTAGTTGAAGCCTTCCGGCGGCTTCTTGCCAAGTGCTGCGCAGATCTGCGCTGCCAGCTTGACGCTGTCGATCAGATCCTTGCCGGACATTTCGTAATCGACGTCCAGCGCGGCCCAGCGCATGGCCCAGTCGGGCTTCCACTGCAGCTTGCAGTGGCCGCCGGTCACGGGCGTCTCGAACAATTCGCCGCTTTCGGGATCGCGCCAGACAATGCTGCCTGCGTCGAGCTTGCGCTCTTCCAGAGCGACCTGCATCACCACGCCCGTCTTCGGGTGGATGGGCAGGAAGGGCGAATAGGTCTGCGCGCGCTCCTCACGCAGCGATGGCAGCATGATGTCCATCACCGCATCGTAGCGCTCGAGCATGGTGAGCAGCATTTCGTCGAAGCGGCCGGCGGCGTAGTACTCGGTCGAGGAGGCGAACTCGTAGTCGAAGCCGAACCGGTCGAGGAACGCGCGAAGCCGCGCATTGTTGGCCGCGCCGAAGGATGGGTATTCGTTGGAGAACGGGTCCGGCACCTTTGTCAGCGGCTTGCCCAGATGCGTTCGCAGCATCTCCTTGTTGGGCACATTGTCCGGCACCTTGCGCAGGCCGTCCATGTCATCGGAGAAGCACAGGATCTTGGTCTTGATCCTGTCTTCGGTGAGCACGCGGAAGGCATGGCGCACCATGGAGGTGCGGGCCACTTCGCCGAAAGTGCCGATATGCGGCAGGCCCGAGGGGCCGTAGCCCGTCTCGAAGAGCACGGTTTCGGGGAAGCCGCCTTCGTAGCGTTTGACGATTTTGCGCGCCTCTTCGAAGGGCCACGCCTTGCTCTCGGCTGCGGCCTCAATCACTTCGGGCGTCAATTCAAGCGCGTCCTGGCTTGCCGTCGTCATGTCGCTTTCCAGAATTTCGTTTCGATCAAGGGCCAAGCCTGTAAGGCGGCTCAGCCGGTGCGTCAATCGAAGCGACGATTTTTCATTGCGGCATGACGCCCGGCTACCTACTTTCAGGCTCCCTTATTGTGATAGCGGAGAACAAGATGGCGCAGCCGTCCGCCCACGAAGCCCTGATTTACCTGATGGTCGTCATGTCGGCCGCCGACCGCGACATGACCGATGCGGAACTTGCCATTATCGGCGACACGATCCGCTCCTGGCCGGTTTTTCAGGAGTTCGACGACAACCGGATTATCGAGGTGGCGCGGCAGTGCCAGCAGATCCTTCAGGAAGATGACGGGCTTGAGCGTATTCTGAACGCCGTGCGCGACACCGTGCCTGCCAGGCTGCACGACACCGCCTATGCGCTGGCTGTCGAGGTTGTCGCAGCAGACCGGCATGTGGAACCGGAAGAAAAGCGCCTGCTGCACATCGTGCGCAGCAGGCTGCATCTGGAGCCGCTGGTCGCCGCCGCCATCGAGCGCACGGCGCAGGCGCGCAAGCGGGCGCTCGGCTGACACATATGGCCGTTCAAGCGCATGTGACTGGCGTTTGAACGGCGCTACGGAATAATGGCGGCATGACTTCTTTTCTCTTCTCCGAAGCGGCCATCCGCCTCTTCGCCTTTGTCGGCATCTTTTCGATCATGGCGCTTTACGAGTTGTGGTCGCCGCGGCTCGAGCGACCCGAAATGGTCGGCGCGCTGAAATCGCGCCGATGGTTTGCCAATCTTTCAATGGTGTTGATCTCGTCTGCGATGATGCGGGTGGTGTTTCCCGCCGCCGCCGTGGGGGCCGCCATGTGGGCCGAGGCGGAGGGCTGGGGGCTTTTTCATGCCCTTGGCGTCCATCCGCTTCTTGCCGGCGTCATCTCATTCATCATTCTGGATTTCGCCGTTTGGCTGGAGCATGTGGCAAGCCACAAGATCCCGCTTCTATGGCGCATCCACCGCATGCACCACGCCGACAATGGTTTCGACGTGACCACGGGGCTGCGCTTCCATCCGCTGGAGATTGTCGTCTCCATGCTCTGGAAAGCGGCGATCGTGGTGCTGCTGGGCGCGCCGGTTCTGGCCGTTCTCCTGTTTGAGATCGTGCTCAACGGCACGGCCATGTTCAACCATTCCAATGTGAAAATCCCGCTCGGTCTCGACCGGATCCTGCGTCTTGTGCTGGTGACGCCGGACATGCACCGCGTGCATCACTCGACCATAAGGCGGGAGACGGATTCCAATTACGGGTTCAATTTTCCGTTCTGGGATCGCCTTTTCGGCACCTATATCGCGCAGCCGAAGCGCGGGCATGACGACATCGAGATCGGCCTGTCGGACTATCGCGGCAGTTTCACGGCGCAGCTCGTGTGGATGCTGGTGCTGCCGTTCCGCAGCCTTCGCCGACGTTAGATCACAATGCACCCCTAGTAGAAGTCGACCGGGAAGTATCGCAGATAGGTGTGGGTGAAGCCGCCGGTCGCATTCATGCTCTGCAATGCGAAGTCGATGGCTTCGACGAGTTGCGGCATGTCCTTCGGAACCGCCACGGCAAGGCCCTGACCGAGATATTCGGGTGCGAAATAGGCGCCTCCGGAAAAGACGCAGCAGTCCTGCGCATCCCTGCTCGCCAGCCAATAGCCCAGCTTCACCCCGTCGCCGAATATGCCATCGATCTTCCCGGATTTCAGATCTTCGTGGAGCCAGTCGTTTCGCGTGTAGACGACGCTTTGCACCTCCGTGAAAAGGTCGCGCAGCATGAGTTCGTGGGCGGTTTCATCCATGACGCCGATGCGCTTGCCCTTCAGCGCTTCATGGAGCGGTTCGGCCAGAGGGGCCGAGCGAAGCGTCACAAGCCTTGCCGGAAAACGCAGATAGGGGCGCGAGAAAAGATAGCGCTCGCGGTTCTCCTCGGTGATCGCCAGTCCGGCGATGACGGCTTCGGCGCGACTGTTTTCAATCGCCGGACCGATTTCATTCCATGGCAGCGCCTGTATCTGGCATCGTTCCGAGATGCCGAGCACGCCGCATATCTGTCGAACGAGATCGATGTGAACGCCACTGATCCGGTTTTCCTCGTCCAGATAATTGAACGGATAAAAATCGACCGTTGTGAGAAAACGCAGTCTGGAAAGCGATGAAATATCCGGTTTTGACAGCTGCTGCTTTGGATCCGTGAAGGCTGGTGGCGTCGCTTCTTCTGCCGCTGCAGGTATTGATGCAAGCGTCAAAATGATTGCAAGGATTGCCTTGTTGCGGTGCAGCATTTTTCTCATAGAATAGTAGCCGACGAATTATGTTTTGTTGCTTCTACTGATTTTTTTTGTCTATGGAACAATTCCATTGTTATTACCGATAGGCTTTATTGTTTAAGACAAAGGCGAATTGTCCGCATTCTGGGGGTGAGTCGCGAGGAATGTGGGGCAGGGACAGGCATGTATGGGTGATTTCCGGGAAACGCGGGTTTTTGTTGACGCTATCCAGAAGGCGCAGACACCGGCGGCGATTTGCAACGTCCTGATCGCTTTTACGCAGCGTTTCGGGCTGCATACGGTGTGTGCGGGGACGCTGCCGCCCAGAGGAGCCGCACCCGGAGATCAGGTTGGGCACCTCGTTCTGAGCAGCTGGCCCCAGGAATGGATCGACCGATATGTCTCGCGCGGATACATTTTTCATGACCCGATCGTAAAACATGTCCGCGAAAGCGGAAATGCCGTTTTGTGGCGCGATATCCTGAATGATGTCGAGGAAACCCGTCAGACATCGAAAATGATGAGCGAGGCCAAGGGGTTCAAGCTGGTTGACGGCATTGCGATGTCTTTTCCTACCCTCGAAGGCAGCCAGATCATCATGTCTTTCGGAGGGGAAGAGGCCGAGCTTTCCAAGAAGGATCTCGGTGTCGTCTCTTTCGCGGCAACCTGTGCCGTTGCCCATGCGCTCGGATTGCGCGGCGCGGATCGATATGGCGACCTGGACATGCTTGAAAAGGAATGCCTTCAGCTCGCCGCCCGTGGTCGCTCTCATTGTGAAATCTCCGAGCGGTTGTGCATCGATCATGACGAGGTCACGCATCACATCGAGCAGGCCAAGAGAAAGCTTGGTCCCGGTCACACGCTTTATCGCCTCGGGGAAGCGCCGCGCCTGACGCCGAGAGAGAAAGAATGTCTCGAATGGGCGGCTTTCGGAAAATCCGAATGGGAGGTTTCGCAGATACTCGGTATTTCCGAGCATACGGCGGAAAAACACCTGCTGAATGCCAAGACAAAGCTAGGTGCAGCCAATCGCGTGCATGCGGTTGCCGAAGCCATTCGCTGCGGCGTCTTCGACTAGGGCGTGCCTTTCTTTCAGAGTGCTATTTCTGGTTGACTGTGATTGGTGATTTATCCAGACTGAAATGCGGGGAAATCGAATTGATGGATTAATCATTCAATGGTGAGGTGAATGGATCGTTCGATTGTTGGGAGCGTTTTCGTATCGCTACTGTGTTTTGAATTTTGGCCTTTTGGGCCCGGATTTCATAGAAAACGAAGTTTCAGTTTTGCCGAGAGCAACGCGTCCACATTGAATTAGGTGGTTGTCATGGACCATCTGATGAACACATCAAAGACAGACCGGGCCTCTGGCCATTTATCTGGTTCAGATCGTTCTGGTGGGGCAGGCGAAATGCCTGACGCTACAACACCATCGCCAGCCGCTGACTGGCTGCCCATTCTCAAGACACTTTCGATCACCGAAGCGGAAGCGCACGGCATTGAGGCGCGGGCGAAGCTTGCCGGCGTTTCGTTTCAGACGGAGCTGCTTGCGTCCGGTCTGGTGCCTGAACATGCGCTTTTTCGGGCGCTGGCAGACAATCTGGGGCTGGCCTTTCTGGCCAATCCCGATGCTGACGCGCTTGTCATGCGTGGGTGGCAGGGGCTGGCGGCGCTGGCGCAGCGTGGTGGCGCGCGGGTCAGCCTTTCCGTCGATGCGCGGGGGCAGTCCGTTGTCCTGATCGCGCCCGACCAGCTCAACATTCCCGCATTGCACTCTTTCGTGGAGCGGTATCCGCGCGCATCGAAGCGCATTCGCGTGGTGCAGCCCAGCGCATTGCGGGATGCGATCACCAGGCGCTCGCGGGGCAGACTGATGCGGGTCGCCACGGAGCGGCTTTTCAGGGAAGCACCGGAGATGTCGGCGCGCATTGTGGTCAATGCCTGGCAGGGGGCGGCGCTCGGGGCTGCGGTGGTGTCGCTGCTTTTTGCGGCCGTCTTTGCGCCTTCTGCCACGCTGCTGGTGCTCCATGGCGCGTTTTCGCTGGCGTTCCTTTCCTGCGTCTTGCTGCGGGTGGTTGTCGGTTTTGGTATCAAACGTTCGCCGGGGCCGCGCTTCACCACGATCGGGCCGGCTGACATGCCGGTCTATTCGGTTCTGGTGGCGCTTTACAAGGAAGCCGAGATCGTTCCCGATCTTCTGATGTCGCTTGGCAAGATCGTGTGGCCGCGCGCCAAGCTGGAAATCAAGCTGGTCTGCGAGGCGGATGACCATGAAACGCTTGCAGCGCTTCGGGCGCAGGAGCTGCGCCCCTATATCGAAGTGATTGAGGTGCCGGCGGGGGGGGCCGCGCACAAAGCCAAAAGCGCTTTCCTACGCCCTGCCGATGACCTCCGGCGATTTTGTGGCGCTTTATGATGCGGAAGACAGGCCGCATCCGTTCCAGCTGGTGGAGGCCTGGAACGCTTTCGAGACTGCCGACGAGAAGCTGGCCTGTGTACAGGCGCCGCTGACCATATCCAACAGTCGGGAGAGCTGGATTTCAGCAATGTTCGCGCTGGAATACGCTGCGCTGTTTCGGGCGGTCCTTCCATGGCTGGCGCGGTCCGGCTTGATGCTTCCGCTGGGTGGAACTTCCAATCATTTCCGGCGTGTGGCGCTGGAAGCGACGGGCGGCTGGGACCCTTACAATGTCACCGAGGACGCCGACCTCGGGGCGCGCCTCAGCCGCTTCGGCTATCGTGCGAGCGTCATCTGGAACCCGACGCAGGAAGATGCGCCCACGGATGTGCGCACATGGCTGCCGCAGCGCACGCGCTGGTTCAAGGGGTGGGCGCAGACATGGCTCGTCCATATGCGCAATCCGCAGTTGACCGCGCGCGAGCTGGGGCTGGGTTCTTTCGTGATCATGCAGGTTCTGTTCGCAGGGATGGTGCTCTCGGCGCTGGCTTATGGCTTTTTCTTCCTGACCGCATTCGGCGTCATCGTCTATCTGATGCTGGGCGGCGAGTTTCAGGCCTTCCAGCAGTCGCTGCTCTATATCGATATAGTGAACGTGGTTCTCGGGCATGGTGCGTTTCTGCTGCTCGGCTGGATGACCTTGCAGAAGACCGAGCGACCCGCCTTCTGGAAGCGGATCGTATGGACGCCGGCCTATTGGTGCCTGATGTCGGTGGCCGCATGGCGATGCATCTGGCAGCTCTACTGGACCCCGCATCACTGGGAGAAAACACCGCACAGGCGGCATAGCCGCGGTCATTTGCCGGTTGGAAAGGTTCAGGAGCGTCAGGTGTGATCCTGAAGCGCCGGTGTGCCGTAGCCTGGCTGCGGCGGTGTTTTTGAAACGGGCGTTCAGGCAGGGGGCGAAAGGTCGTGTGTCGGGCGTCTCCGCCCGACATTGCCGTTCCTGAATGCAGCTGGCCGTTAATCCAGGAAGCCGGGACCTGTGCCGATGATGAGCTGGTCTTCGGGGCCGATGGCGTCGAGATCACGCCCGTCATAGGCGATGGCGAGCAATATGCGCCGAATGACCGCCAACCGTGCCCGGCGCTTGTCGTTGGCGCGCACCACCGTCCAGGGCGCGTGGGCGCTGTGGGTGCGTTCCAGCATGGTGTCGCGGGCGCGGGAGTACGCGTCCCACTTTTGAATGCCGGCTACGTCCATGGGAGAGAATTTCCAGTATTTGAGCGCGCTGTGACGACGGTCATGAAAGCGCTCAAGCTGTGTTTCCTGGCCGATGTTCAGCCAGAATTTGAAGAAATGGATGCCGTCATTGACGATGGCCCGCTCGAAGTCGGGCGCTTCGTTCAGGAACTGCTCATGCTGCTCGGGCGTGCAGAAACCCATCACTGGCTCGACGCCGCCGCGATTGTACCAGGAGCGGTCGAAGGTCACCAATTCGCCGCTCGTCGGGAAATGGGTGACGTAACGCTGGAAATACCACTGCCCGCGCTCCGTCTCGGTGGGCTTGGGCAGCGCGACATTGCGGGCATTGCGCGGATTGAGATAGGTGCGAATGCGCGCAATCGTGCCGCCCTTGCCGGCAGCGTCTCGCCCTTCGAAGAGCGCCATAACCCGCGCGCCGCTTTTCTGCATCCATGCCTGCAGCTTTACCAGTTCGATCTGCAGCGTTTCGAGCTGCTTTTCGTAGTCGTCACGGTCCATTTTTTCGTCATATGGAAAACCGCCGGCTGTGAGTTCCCGCTCCTTGACCCAGTCAGGAAGGTCCGGTTCGTCAATGTCGAAAGTCCTTTCCTCGCCTGCAATCGTGAGCTTGAAAGGTTTGATTTTTTCGAGGGCAGGGTTTTCCAAAGGCTTGTTCATAAAACCGATCCTGAATCATGAGAGTGTCAATGCTATTTGCAGCTTGATACAAGGTCCAGCAGTGAAGACGGAATGACAATTCTTCTTCATAACAAGAGACCCTGAAGCGGGCGTGCCTGACGATCGCGGGAATGGACTTCGTAATGAGTGCGAATGAGAACAATGGGCAGGAAAATCAGGACGGCGTTGAGCGCGGTCTTGTTGCTCGTATCGGATCGGCCCTGAAAGCCGCTGGCGCCCTTTTTGCGGGCGCACGCAGCAATGGCAAGGCCGAGAAGCCGCGCCCGAAGAAGGGCGACATCAATTCATTGCCTGCCGTCTATCTGGCGGCGGCGGTGCTTGACCCGCTGTACATCTTCGACAGCAATGGCGGCATACTCTATGCCAATGAGGCGGCTGATCTTGCGTTCGGCCCTGTGTCGAAGAGCGTGTCGCTGCGCCTGAAATTCCGTGCGCCTGAAATGCATGAGCTGGTCGCCAAGGTGATCTCGGGTGCGGAGGAGTCCGTCGCGATCAATTATGCGGAGCGGGTGCCCGTCGAGCGCGCCTACCGGGTGGTAGCGAGCCGCATTGGCAATGATACTGGCCTTTATGTCCTGCTCTTCAAGGATCAGAGCGAAGCGCGCCGGATCGACCGGATGCGGGCGGACTTCATCGCCAATGCCAGCCATGAGCTGCGCACGCCGCTGGCCTCCGTTGCGGGCTTCATTGAAACGCTGCGCGGCCCGGCCCGCGATGACCCGGCGGCGCGGGAAAAGTTCCTGCAGATCATGCAGAACCAGACGCAGCGCATGGCGCGGCTCATCGATGATCTCCTGTCGCTGTCACGGCTGGAGATGAAGCCCTATCAGAAGCCGAGCACGCAACTCGATGTGGTGGAGCTCGTGAAGGGCGTGATGGAGTCCATGCGTCACATTGCCGGCGAGAATGATGTCGAGTTTGTTTCGGAGCTCGGTGTCAAACCGATGCTGATCGCAGGGCATTCCGATGAGCTTGTTCAGGTTTTCGAGAACCTGATCGAAAACGCCTGCAAATATGGCAGTGACGGTGAGCGTGTTATCGTATCGGCCGAGCAGGCAAGCCCGATGGATGAGGTGCGGATCACGGTGCGCGACTTCGGTCCCGGCATTCCCGAAGAGCACATCCCGCGCATCACCGAGCGCTTCTATCGCGTGGATATCGAAACGAGCCGGATCCAGAAGGGGACGGGCCTCGGCCTTTCCATCGTGAAGCACATTCTGACGCGGCACGATGCGCGGCTTTCCGTGAAATCGGCGCCGGGAGAGGGCTCTTCGTTCACCGTTCATTTCCCGCCCGTGCCGCCGGCAGGGTAAGGCAGAACAGTCCGGGCGCAGATTGCGTCACCACTTTCATTTTACCGCCATCACAATAACTTAGTAGGGATGGCAGGCAACGAGGCCGACCGGGCTGAGAAGGCCGGGCTGAGAAGGATTGAAACCATGCAGACACAGCACACGATGCGGTCATTCGACGATGAGTTGAACTATCTGTCGGACCAGATTGCAGCCATGGGTGGCTATGCTGAGCGCATGGTGGCGGAATCCGTCGCTGCGCTCGTGCAGTCGGATGCCGCACTGGGCCGCAAGGTGGTCGAGGATGATCTGTTCCTTGATGAGAAGGAGCGGGAGATCGGTGAACGCGCCGTCATCATCATCGGCAAGCGCCAGCCGGTCGCCGACGATTTGCGCGAGATCGTGGGCGCCATTCGTATTTCATCGGATCTGGAGCGCATCGGCGATCTCGGCAAGAACATCGCAAAGCGCGTTGTTGCGGTGACCGAGGGCAGTCAGCCGATCCGTCTTTTCCGCGGGCTGGAGGCGCTGGCGAGCCTGGCGCTGACCCAGCTCAAGGAAGTGCTCGATGTCTATGCCTCCCGTTCCGTGGAGCGCATCGGTTTCGTGCGCGACCGGGATGAGGAAATCGACGCCATGTACACGTCGCTCTTTCGGGAGCTGCTCACCTACATGATGGAAGACCCGCGCAACATCACGGCCTGCACCCATCTTCTGTTCTGCGCCAAGAACATCGAACGCATCGGCGACCATGCGACCAATATCGCGGAAACGGTGCATCACATCGTGACGGGCCGGCAGTTACCGCTCGAGCGTCCAAAGGAAGATCAGAGCCACCGGGTTGTCGCGGCGCCCGAAAACTAGCCACGAGAGCGGGCAAGCAAGCCGGTAGCCGTTGATTGAGGCGAGGGCGAGGGGCTTCTCGCGCCCTCGGCCCGTGCGGTGCTTCAGATTTCACTCAGGCAAAGAAAAACCCGGCTGCGCATGATGCGAGCCGGGTAGTGCAGAGGAGAAGTCTTTCGCGATCAGCGCGCCCGGCGCCGCTCCGAAGCGGGCTGGTAGGCGATGCGCGAATGGTAGGCGCAGTAGGGGCCGCTCTCGCCGGCTTCGTTGCCGCAGAAGCTGAACTCTTCCGACAGCGGGTCGCCGTTCGGCCATTTGCACGTCGTTTCGGTGAGCTGCACCAGCTCCAGCTTGCGCGAGATCGGCACAACCACGTCCGAAACCGGACGGATATAGGTCTGGGCCACCGGCTCCTGGTCGAACTGCGCCTGAAGCGCGGTTGCGCCGATGGACACCGTGGTCGGCCGCGTGGCGCGCGGACGACGCGTGGTGGTCGTCGTCGTGGTCGGCGCTGCGGTGGCTGCCTTCTTCTGGCGCGTGCGCGGGCTCGTTGCGCGACCGCGGCTGGAGAGTTTGAGGCGGTGCACCTTGCCGATCACGGCATTGCGGCTGACGCCGCCAAGCTGGGCTGCGATCTGGCTTGCGCTCAGTCCTTCCGCCCAAAGTTTCTTTAAGGTTTCGACTCTTTCGTCAGTCCAGTTCATCGGGACACGCTCCTGTCCAGCGTGCGGAATCCGAATCCAGTCTCGCTCAGCCAAAGCCGAGGGAGCACCATATAATCATGGTAGAAGTGGTCCGCCGCACAAAATGTAGTCTTTTTGCTTGACCAGAAACTACCTTATCGTCTGACTCCGTGACAAGAGTCCTTACCGTAAGCTGATTCGCTTTTTAGGGTTTTCCCCAATTTGCTGGTTTTCGGTGTCACCTGGCTGTCGTGCCGCGTGCGTTGACACTTATGCGGAAACAACCGATAAATCCCGTAGTGCCGCCCTTGGGGCGGCATTTTGATTTCACCCTTCTGCACGCGCGTCCGCGCGAGGCAGGAACCAATTCTCAGGCTCAGCGGAGACCGTGTGGATGCGTGAATCTGCGCTTTATGGAACTTATGCCCGTCAACCCCTCGCATTCGAGCGCGGCGAGGGCTGCTGGATCGAAACGGCTGATGGCGAGCGTTATCTCGATTTCGCTGCCGGCATTGCCGTCAATTCACTGGGGCATGCGCACCCGCACCTCGTAGAGGCGCTGACGGAACAGGCCGGCAAGCTCTGGCATGTCTCCAATGTCTATGAAATTCCCGGTCAGGCCCGTCTGGGCGAGCGCCTTGCAGAGAGCAGCTTTGCCGAGAAGGTGTTCTTCACCAATTCGGGCGCAGAGGCGCTGGAATGCGCGATCAAGACGGCGCGACGCTATCACCATGTGAACGGCCAGCCCGAGCGTATCCGTATCATCACGTTCGAGGGCGCGTTCCACGGTCGCACGCTCGCTACCATCGCTGCCGGCGGACAGGCGAAGTATCTTGAAGGTTTCGGCCCCAAGGTCGAAGGTTTCGATCAGGTGCCGTTCGGTGACGAAGATGCGCTCTTAAAGGCAATCGGCCCGGAAACGGCGGCTATCCTTGTGGAGCCGATCCAGGGTGAGGGCGGTGTGCGCCCGGTTCCCAATGCCTTCATGCGTCGTCTGCGCGAGCTTTGCGACCGGCATGGCCTGCTGCTCATCCTTGATGAGGTGCAGAGCGGCGTCGGGCGCACGGGCAAGCTGTTTGCCCATGAATGGGCCGAGATCACGCCGGATCTGATGGCGGTTGCCAAGGGCATTGGCGGCGGTTTCCCGCTCGGCGCTTGCCTTGCCACGGCCGAGGCTGCCAAGGGCATGACGCCCGGCACCCATGGCACGACATTTGGCGGCAATCCGCTCGCCATGGCGGTCGGCAATGCTGTGCTCGATGTGGTGCTGGAGGACGGTTTCCTCGAGAACATCGCCGCGCGCGGCCTGCAGCTCAAGCAGGGGCTTGCCGCCGTTGCCGACGAGTTCCCCGATGTGATCGAGGGTATTCGCGGTGAAGGTCTGATGATCGGCATCAAATGCAAGGTGCAGAACCTGCGCCTTCTGGACGCCCTGCGCGACCAGAAGATGCTGGTGGTGCCGGCCGGCGACAATGTGCTGCGTCTGTTGCCGCCATTGATCGTGACCGAAGACGAAATTCGCGAGGCGGTGAAGCGCATTCACGATGCCGCTGCCGCGGTGAACGCGACCGAAAAAGCCGATGCTTGATAAAACCAGGGAGACGGGCATGGCCAGCGGTCTTCGCCACTTCATTGATCTTTCGACCGTGGACGCGCAGGACCTGCGTTTCATGCTGGACGATGCGCGTGCGCGCAAGGAACGTCTGAAAGCCGGCGAGCGCGAGAAGCCGCTCGAGGGCAAGGCGCTTGCCATGATCTTCGACAAGCCGTCGACGCGCACCCGCGTGTCGTTCGATGTCGGCATGCGTCAGCTGGGTGGCGAGACCATCATGCTGACCGGCGCGGAGATGCAGCTTGGCCGCTCGGAAACCATCGCCGACACGGCGAAGGTTCTGTCGCGCTATGTCGATGCCATCATGATCCGCACCACGGCGCATGAGCGCCTGCTGGAACTGGCGGAAAATGCGACGGTCCCGGTTATCAATGCCCTGACCGATGATACGCATCCCTGTCAGATCATGGCCGATATCCTCACCTTCGAGGAGCATCGCGGCCCGGTGAAGGACAAGCTGTTCGCCTGGACCGGCGACGGCAACAATGTTCTGCACTCGCTCATCGAGGCATCGGCGCGCATGGATTTCCGTCTCAACATCGCGGTGCCGAAGGGCAGCGAGCCGGACGCGAAATATGTCGAGTGGGCGCGCGCCAATGGTGGCCGCATCACCTTCACCAAGACCGCAGAAGAAGCGGTGGCGGACGCCGACTGTGTCGTCACGGACACCTGGGTTTCGATGGGCCAGGAGCATCGCGCACGCGGCGGCAACGTGTTCATGCCCTACCAGGTGAACGAAGCGCTGATGAAACACGCCAGGTCCGACGCGCTGTTCATGCACTGCCTGCCGGCGCATCGCGGCGAAGAAGTGACCGACGAGGTTATTGACGGCCCGCATTCAGTGGTGTTTGACGAGGCTGAAAACCGTCTTCACGCACAGAAAGCAGTCCTTGCATGGTGTTTAACCCGGTGACGAGCGAAGCGAGAAAATTGGGCGAGTTCGGCTTCGCCGGCGACGATCACGTCGTGCCCTTCGATGTGGAGCCTCTGGATGTGCGCGGCCGCGCGGTCCAGCTCGGGCCGATGCTCGACCAGATTCTCGCCCGTCACACCTATCCCGAACCGGTGGCGCGGCTGCTTGCCGAAGTGATCGTGCTCACGGTGCTTCTGGGCAGCTCGCTCAAATTCGAGGGCAAGTTCATCGTTCAGACCCGTTCCGACGGGCCGGTGGACATGCTGGTTGCCGATTTCGCGACGCCGAGCTCGGTGCGCGCCTATGCGCGGTTCGATGAGGACCGTCTGGCGGAAGCCGTGGAAGCAGGCAAGGATTCGCCTGAAGATCTGCTCGGTGCCGGCGTTCTGGCTCTGACGGTGGATCAGGGCTCGGACATGCAGCGCTATCAGGGCATCGTTCAGCTCGACGGCACCAATCTCGAAGACGTGGCGAAGACCTATTTCCGCCAGTCCGAACAGATCCCGACCGAGGTGCGGCTTGGCGTGGCCAAGATGGTTCTGCCGGGCGCCGATGGCGGCCAGGAACACTGGCGCGCGGGTGGCGTTCTCCTGCAGTTCCTGCCGGCTTCGCATGAGCGCATGCGTGGCGCGGATCTGCACGGCGGTGACGGCGACGAGAACCATGACGGCTCGACGCATCCCGAAGACGATGCCTGGCAGGAAGCGCGCATGCTGCTTTCCACGGCCGAGATGACCGAGCTGGTCGATCCCACCGTGGGATCGGAGCGGCTTCTCTATCGCCTGTTCCACGAGCATGGCGTGCGTGTCTATGAAGGCACGAACGTGCTGGACGACTGCTCCTGCTCGCGCGACAAGATCAAGGCGGTTCTGGACGGTTTTACGCCGGAAGAGCTGGCTGAGAGCACGGATGAAGGCTCCATCCGTGTGACCTGCGAGTTCTGCTCGACGGAATACGTGTTCGACCCCGCCGACTTCAGTTGATCCGTGCGGCCGCGCCCGGCAGGTCGAGCGAAAAGGCCGGGATGTCCACATCGAAGAATGCACCATGCGGACCGCGCATGGTGTAGCGTCCGACCATGATGCCCGAGGGTGCCGTAAGCGGGCACCCGGAGGTGTAGGTGTAACTGTCGCCGGGCTGCAGCACCGGCTGTTCGCCGACCACGCCCTCGCCACGCACTTCCTGCACCCGTCCCGTTTCATCGGTGATGTGCCAGTAGCGCGAAACCACCTGAACGGTTTCGGGCGAATGGTTGGTGATGGTGATCCGATAGGCCCAGACGAAATGACGGCTTTCCGGGTCCGACTGGGACGACAGATAGCTGGGCTCGGCGCACACTTCGATGGATTGGGTGACGGTTCGATACATTGGGGCAAGCTCTTGCTGGACGCGCCACGCGAGCATCGCGTTGCGCGTCTTCATGAAAGACCGCGACTATAGCAGAAATTACGGCAGAGCTCATGGCGTCTTCGCTCAGGAAGGCCCCGTAATGCTCCCCAGTGACGCTCCCCATAACGTTCCCATGACGCCATTGTGAGCGGCATGAGAGCAGGAAAGACGCTAATCATGGGCCGTTCAGCAGGGAAACAGTGGTGAAACATGCTTGACGGTTGGGCGCACCGAAAGATCGATCCCGGATTGTCGGCCATGGCGACGCAGCTCGCGGCGGCGGGAGTGCGCGCGAACGCCATCACTTATGCAGGTCTGGTTCTGGGGCTGGCGGCAGCGGCGGCCATCGCATTCGGTGGGTACTGGGCCGGACTGGCGCTTATTCTCGCCAGTCGGCTGTGCGACGGGCTGGATGGCGCTGTGGCGCGCATCAACGGCAAAACAGATTTCGGCGGCTATCTCGACATTGTGCTCGATTTCGCCTTCTACGGCGCGGTGCCGCTTGGCTTCATCATTGCAAATCCGGAAGCCAACGCCATTGCCGGCGGGGTGCTGCTTCTTGCGTTCTACGTCAATGGGGCGAGCTTTCTCGCCTATGCGGTGATGGCCGAAAAACACCGTCTCAAGAGCAGGGCGCGGGGCGAGAAATCGCTGTTCTTCACCACAGGGCTGGCCGAGGCCAGCGAGACGCTGGCCGTGTTCGTGGCCATGTGCCTTTTCCCGCAATGGTTCGCGATCTTTGCCTACGCCTTTGCTCTCATCACGCTCTACACGACCGTGTCGCGCATCGTGCTGGCGGCAGGCCGGTTCGGCTGAACCGGCCCGGAGCGCGGGGCTGAGGTTTAGACCGCGTCCAGCGCGCGCTCGACATCGGCGACAAGGTCATCGCCGTCTTCGAGGCCCACCGAAAGGCGCAGCGTGCCATCGCCAATGCCAAGCTCGGCGCGCGCCTCGTCCGACAGGTTCTTGTGCGTCGTCGTGGCGGGATGCGTGATAAGGCTCTTGGCGTCGCCCAGATTGTTGGAAATCTGGAAGATTTTCAGCGCATTCTCAAACGCAAAGGCTTCCTTCTTGCCGCCCTTCAGTTCGACGCAGAGAAGCGTCGAGCCACCCTTCATCTGTTTGGCGATGATGTCGGCCTGCGGGTGGTCCTTGCGGCCGGGATAGATGACGCGTGCGATCTTCGGATGCCCGGCGAGCAGATCCGCGATGCGGCCGGCGCTCTCGGTCTGCTGGCGCACGCGCAGCGGCAGTGTCTCCAGTCCCTTGAGCAGCGTCCAGGCGTTGAACGGCGAGAGGCTCGGCCCGGTGTGACGGAAGAAATCCTGCAGGTGCTCGTCCACCCACTCCCGGTCCGAAAGCACGACGCCGCCAAGGCAACGGCCCTGACCGTCAATATGCTTGGTGGCGGAGTAGACGACCACGTGTGCGCCAAGCTCCAGCGGCTTTTGCAGGAGCGGCGTGGCGAACACGTTGTCGACCACCAGTCGCCCGCCGATTTCGTTGGCAAGTGCGGCGACACCGGCGATGTCGGCCACTTCCAGCGTCGGGTTGGTGGGGCTTTCAAGGAAGAACAGCCTGGTGTTGGGCCGCACGGCGGCTTTCCAGTTCTCAAGCTTTGCGCCATCGATCAGCGTGGTTTCGATGCCGTAGCGCGGCATCAGCGTCTCGACCACCCAGCGACAGGAGCCGAACAAAGCGCGGCCGGCGACCACGTGATCGCCCGCCTTGAGAGAACAGAGAAGGGCGGCGGTGACGGCAGCCATGCCGGATGACATGGCGCGGGCTTCTTCTGCACCCTCCAGCGCACACATGCGGCGCTCGAACATGTCCACGGTGGGGTTTGCATAGCGCGAGTAAACGAAACCGGGCTCTTCGCCCTTGAAGCGCGCCTCGGCGGCTTCCGCGCTGTCATAAACGAAGCCCTGAGTCAGATAGAGCGCTTCTGAGGTCTCGCCGAAATGCGAGCGGGTGACCCCGCCATGCACGAGGGCTGTCTGTGGTTTCCAGTTGTCTTCGAAATGATCGGTCATCGCTTCTTTACCCAACAAAAAAACCGGCCGCGAAAAGTCGCATGCCGGTTCGTCCATCGAGCGCGGCCTTTTAGCGACTTCTTTAACGTGGCTGCAAGCCGACCGGCCAAATCACCACGGGATAAAGGTCCATTAGACCCTCAAGCGCCTTGCGTCAACGACAAGCGGCGCTAAACCTCGTTCAATTAAACCCTGTGCAAGGAGAAGGGGCGTTGGCAAAAGCGGGAATTCTGCCGGACAAGGACATCGCGGCACTGTTCGACAACGGGGCGCTGGCCTCGGCCCGCCCACTGGACCCTGACCAGATCCAGCCGGCCAGTCTCGACCTCAGGCTTGGCGCTGTGGCGTATCGCGTGCGCGCCAGCTTCCTGCCCGGTCCCAACCATCGCGTTTCGGAAAAGCTCGACCGGCTCAAGCTGCACGAGATCCAGCTGGGCGAGGGGGCGGTTCTGGAAACCGGCTGTGTTTACATCGTGCCGCTTCTGGAAGGGCTCGACCTGCCGGATGGCATCTCGGCTTCCGCCAATCCGAAAAGCTCGACCGGCCGGCTCGACATCTTCACGCGCGTGATGACCGACAATGGCCAGGAGTTCGACAAGATCCCCGCCGGCTATTCCGGCCCGCTCTACATGGAAGTGAGCCCGCGCACCTTCCCCATCGTTGTGCGCACCGGCTCGCGCCTGTCGCAGATCCGCTTTCGCACCGGCAAGGCGCTGCTTGATGAAAGCGCGCTTTCTGACCTGCATGCGCGTGAAACGCTGGTCGCGGCGGAAGAGCCGAACATCACCAAGGGCGGCATTGCGCTTTCAGTGGATCTGAGTGGCGACGCCAACGGGCTGATCGGTTACCGCGCGAAGCATCACACGGCGCTGATCGACGTGGACAAGCGCGACCAGCACGAGGTTGCCGATTTCTGGGAACCGCTCACCGGCGATGGCGCTGGCGGCCTGATTCTCGATCCGGACGAGTTCTATATTCTCGTGTCGCAGGAGGCGGTGCATGTGCCGCCCTTCCATGCCGCCGAGATGACGCCTTTCGATCCGCTGGTGGGCGAATTCCGCGTTCACTATGCCGGCTTCTTCGATCCCGGCTTCGGCCATTCATCGGCAGGCGGAACCGGCAGCCGCGCGGTTCTGGAAGTGCGCAGCCACGAAGTCCCGTTCATTCTCGAACATGGACAGATCGTTGGCCGGCTCGTTTATGAGCGGATGCTGTCGCGGCCGAGCGCGCTCTATGGCGCGGACCTGAAGTCAAACTATCAGGGCCAGTCGCTCAAGCTCTCCAAGCATTTCCGGATGCGCTGATCGTTCCGATCAGCGCTCCACCTTCTGCTTCTCGGCATTCATCGCCTGCACTTCTTTGCGCAGGGCGCGGATTTCATCGAGGATGACTTCCTGTTCGGCCTGTAGCGCCGTGCGCTCTGCCGATGCTTCCTCATCATGCTCGGCCTGCATGGCCGAGACGATGATACCGATGAAGAGGTTGAGCACCGTGAAGGTGGTGGAGACGATGAAGGGGATGAAGAACATCCAGGCAAGCGGATAGACTTCCATCACCGGTCGCACGATGCCCATCGACCAGCTTTCCAGCGTCATGATCTGGAACAGCGAATAGGCCGAATGGCCGATCGTGCCGAACCAGTCGGGGAAGGACGCGCCGAAAAGCTTCGTCGCCATCACGGCGAACACATAATAGACGAGGCCGAGCAGCAGCATGATGGAGCCCATGCCGGGCAGCGCCGCGACAAGGCCGCCAACGACCCGGCGCAGCGACGGCACCATGCTGACCAGCCGCAACACACGCAGAATGCGCAGGGCGCGCAGCACCGAGAGGCCGGCCGTTGCCGGCACCAGCGCGATGCCCACGATCAAGAGATCGAAGATGCGCCAGGGATCGCGGAAGAAATTCTTCTGGTAGACCGCGAAGCGCGCCATGAGTTCCAGCACGAAGACGCCGAGGATTGCCCGGTCGATCGTCAGCAGCAGCGGGCCAAGGGCGGCCATGGCGCGCTCTGAGGTTTCGAGCCCGAGCGTGACGGCGTTGATGACGATGAGGACGGTGATGACCGCCTCGAAACGGCGGGATTCAATCAGGCTCTTGAGCGCTTGCACGGTGTGGTGATCCGGTTGGTGAATTGCATTATGCGGGGCGGCTGACAGGTGGGGTGGAAATGTGTCTGCGTCAAGCCGTCATAAACGGCTCGTTTTGAAACGAAAAGGGCTGGCCGCTGTGCGGGTCAAGAGAGTGAGCGGGATGGTGCGCCATCTCCGAATTCGCCCCCGCATGCAAAAGGGGACGCCCCGCAGGACGTCCCCTTTCTGATCTGCGGCGGTGGGCAATCAGCCGATGGCCTGGCCATCTTCGCGCCAGACCGCGATGACCGCCGAGCGCGGCTTGCCGTTTCCGTCCGGCCAGTTGCCGCCCGGATGCTGGATGCCGACAAAGGCGACCTTGCCGTCCGGCGACCAGCTGAGGCCGGTCACTTCCGCGCCGTTCGGCGCGGTCAGGAAGCGGGCGATCTCGCCGGTTTCGGGATTGCCGACCAGCATCTGGTTGTTGCCCTGGCCAGCGAACTCGCCTTCATTGCTGTCGTCGCCGTCGGTCTGGATCCACAGCATGCCATCGGAGGAGAAGGCCATGCCGTCGGGCGAGTTGAACATGTTGCCTTCGTTGACGTTTTCCGAGCCGGCATAGACGTTGTCGTAGACGGTCGGGTTGCCGGCCATGACGTAGAGATCCCAGGTGAAGCCGTCTGCGCCATGGTCTTCGCCAGCCGGGCGCCAGCGCACGATCTGACCGTAATTGTTTGTCTCGCGCGGGTTGGGGCCGCCCACCGGCTGTTCATCACCGCCGGCATTGGCCTTCACGCCACGGTTCTTGTTGTTGGTGAGAGCGCAATACACCTCCACGCGCAGCGGGTTTGCGGCAACCCATTCGGGGCGGTCCATGGTGGTCGCGCCGACCTTGGAGCCCGCCATGCGCGAGAACACCAGAATGTCCGCCAGTTCCATGCCCGTGCTTTCCGGGGTCAGCGGCAGCCACTCGCCGGTCATGTCGTCATTGAACTTTGCGACATACAGCGTGCCGTTCGACAGCAGGCCATCGGTCGGCTGGCCTTCGGCCCAACTCTTGTCGGAGACATATTTATAGATGAACTCGCCGCGCTCGTCGTCGCCCATATAGACCACGATGCGACCGTCGGCGGCCTGCACCATCTCGGCGTTCTCGTGCTTGAAGCGGCCGAGCGCCGTATGCTTGACCGGGGTGGAGGACGGGTCGCGCGGGTTGATTTCCGTGACCCAGCCATGGCGGTTCGGCTCGTTGGGCTCTTTTGCGAGGTCGAAGCGCTCTTCAAACTTTTCGTAGGCGTAACGGCCTTCGCCGCCGATGCCGTAGCGCTTTTCTCCTTCGGTGGCTTCACGCTTGGCGGTCGTACCGAAATAGCCATTGAAGTTTTCTTCGCAGGTCAGATAGGTGCCCCAGAGCGTCTTGCCGGAGCCGCAATTGTTCATCGTGCCCTTGGGCGAAACGCCTTCAGGATCTGCGTTGGTCTTGACCAGATCGGAGCCGGCGGCGGGGCCGTCCATCGTCATCTGCGTTTCATGGGTGATGCGACGGTTGTAGGGGCTGTCGAGCACGACTTCATAGCCGTCGCCGCTGTCGGCGATCTCGAGCACGGTGACGCCCTGCATGTTCTTGAGAAGACGCACTTCATCGGCGTTCTGCGGCATGCCTTCGGAGGCGGCCGGCAGGTTGATCTTCGGATTCACATATTCCGAATTGATCGCGAGGATCGTCTTGTCGCCATCGACAAAGGTTTCCATGCCGTCGGTGTTCTCACCGAACACCTTGTCGGACATGTCGACGGACACGCCCGTTTCCGGCGAATAGGCGCCCTCGGCTTCCTTGAAAAGCGGATCGCCCCAGCGCACCAGCGTCTTCCAGGCGTAGCCTTTCGGGACGTGAATGTCGTGGTCGGTGGCGATGCCAATCGGCTCGAACGCGAAGGCCGAGACTTGCGCCTTTGCGGAGGTGGTGGAGGAGAGAACTCCACTCCCCATCACGGCTGCGGCAGAGCCGAAGGCAAGCACGCCGCCCAGAAAGCCACGGCGCGAAATGGCGCGCTCGACAACCGCATCGAAGCCATTGGCATCGGGGCGGGGATCGCGCATTTCATCGAATTCATCCCAGGAGAGATTGACGATATCCTGCTTTTTCATGACGGCATTCCTCTGGCTTTGTGCTGGACCGAGCCGACCTGTCTCGGCAAATGCCCAGACTCCTAGCGGAGGCGTGCGACGGTGATTTGACAGCCGGTGGAAAGTCGCGGGCCTGAGGGGAAAGTGGATATCGGCGGGTGAGGAGCCGTGGGATTGGCGGGTGCGCGCATGGTTGGCGGCGCGCACCCGCACCCGGATCAAACAATCGTCATGCTGTGCGACACGTTCTTGACGACCATGTAGTTGTGCAGGCCCTCGGTGCCGCCTTCGCGGCCATAGCCGCTGGACTTCACGCCGCCGAACGGGGTTTCCGGCAAGGAGGCCTCCAGCGTGTTGAAGGAGAGGTTGCCCGCCTCCACGCCGTCGGTCATGCGGTCGATATAGTCGGCGCGGTTGGTGAAGCCATAGGCTGCGAGGCCGTAAGGCACCGAGTTGGCCTTCTCAATCGCCTCGTCCAGCGAGCTTACCGGATTGATGACGGCCAGCGGGCCGAACGGTTCTTCCTGCATTACCCTGGCATCGTCGGGGACGTTCACCAGCACGGTCGGCTGGAAGAAATACCCGGCATTGCTCATGCGTGCGCCGCCGGTGCGCACCTCGGCGCCCCTGGCGCGGGCGTCCTCGACCAGAGCACTGAGCGCGGGGAGGCGGCGCTCATTGGCCAGCGGCCCCATTTCGACACCCGGCTCGACGCCGTTTCCAACCAAGGTTTGAGCAGCGCGTTTCACGAAGGCATCGGCATATTCGTCGAAGATGCTTTCATGCACGAAGAAGCGCGTGGGCGACGTGCAGACCTGTCCGGCATTGCGCATCTTGCGAACTGCACCGCTGATCGCGGCCTTCTGCACATCCGTGTCTTCGCAGACGATCACGGGCGCGTGCCCGCCGAGCTCCATCAGCACCGGGGTCATGTGTTCGGAGGCGAGCGTCGTCAGCTGCCTGCCCACCGCCGTCGATCCGGTGAAGGCGACAAGCCGCACCGCGTCGTGCCGGATAAGGTGATCGGAAATCATGGCGGGCGTGCCGAAGACGAGGTTCAAAACGCCTTTGGGAAGGCCGGCATCATGAAACGCGCGGGCGATGTGCAGCGCGCCGGCCGGCGTCTCTTCCGCAGCCTTGAGGATGATCGAGCACCCCGAGGCGAGCGCGCCTGCAACCTTCCGCGCCGGCTGGCTCATCGGAAAATTCCACGGCGAAAGACCGGCAACCACGCCGATGGGCTGGTGATGAACCATGTAGCGCACGCCCGGAGCAGACGGGATGACACGGCCATAGGTGCGCACTGCCTCGCCCGCATCCCACTCCAGGAACTCGCAGCCACGAATGACTTCCAGCCGCGCCTGAGAGAGCGGCTTTCCATGTTCGGCGGTGATCGACTGTGCGATCTCTTCCTGCCGCTCGCGCATGAGCGCGGAGGCCCTGAGAATGATGTCCGCACGGTCTCTGGGCGCGGTCCGGCTCCACACGCGGAAGCCCTCCTGCGCGGCGGCCAGCGCATCGTCCAGATCGGCAATGTCGGCATGCGGCAATCGGCCGATTTCCTGTTCGGTTGCGGGGTTCACGACCGGAAGGTCATCTGCCGTTTTGCGCCACTCTCCACCGATATAGAGGTGTAGTTCCGGATAGGTGCTCATCATGCCCTCGTAAGACTGTATTTCGGGGCAAAGGTCTCATTCGGGCAGGTATGTTCTCAAGGAAATTGACCAAATACGGATATCCGATTGCGTGATAGCAGGCGTCTGCCGGCCAGCGCTCAGATATCCGTGGCCACCTTTCGCAGAACGTTCAGAAAGGCGGCGCCTGCGGGCGAAAGGCTTTGCTCGCCGCGGTGCGAAACGCCCACCGGACCGGCGCCGAAGGGAACGGCCCAGTCGATGCGGGCCAGAAGCCCGTGTTCGATGTCGAGTGACGCCACATGGGCTGGCATGAGGCCGACGAAATCATGCGTTTGCAGCAATGTGCGGTTGGCGAGGTAGGAGATCGACTCGATGGCCGTGGGCGGGGTGTATTGCCCCTGCCGCACGAAATACTGATCTGTCTGCCGCCGCAGGGTCGTCTCAAGCGGCGGGAGTATCCAGCCGAAGGGCATGAGCTGCTCGAAGGTGACGGAACTCTGCTGCGCCAGCGGATGCTGTGTCCCGGTCACGGCCACGACGCGTTCATCGAAGAACTTTTCCTGCTCGACCTTTGAGCGATGCCTGTGGCTGGGCAGGCGACCGACCACCATGTCGATCTCGCCGGAGAGCAGTGCGGGCATGAGAACTTCGTTGGTGCCCTCGACGATCTTGATCGCCACTTTGGGCCGTTCCTGCAACAGCTTCTCGATGGCGAAGGGCAGGAGGGTCGGCGAGGCTGCCAAAAGCGTGCCGACCACGACGCGCCCGCTGTTGCCCTCGTTCAGATCATCGAGTTCCTGCGCGGCGTTTGAAACCTGCGCGAAGATCAGCTTGCCGTGCCGTATCAGCGATGCGCCGAAAACGGTCGGAACCACGCCGCGATTTGTGCGCTCGAAGAGCTTCACCTCGAAGTCGAGTTCCAGGTCCTGAATCATCTTGGTGGCGGCGGGCTGCGAGATGCCCAGATGGCGCGCCGCGTTCTGGATGTTGCCGTGTTGTCCCACAGCGATGAGAAGCCGGAGCTGACGCAGCTTCAGGCGGGTCAAAGCGCGCTCGACGATGCGGGAATGACGCGTGATCACGAGACTCGCCTCCCTGCCTAGAGCGTAACGGTCTGCCGCTGCCGCATGATCGCGGCCACGACGCTCATGGCGGCAAGGGCTGAGCTACGGGGATTGTCAGGCAGCGCGCGGCCCTCGATGTGGAAGGAAAACTGTCCGAAGCCACCCTCGGCGTGAACCTCGTGAATGTTGGCGGACACTGCCGGGTCGGCAATGAGCCTGACCTTCGTGGCTTCGAAACCGAGCCCGGCAATCGCCACTGCGGCTGCCACATTGGCATTCTTCGGGTAGCGCATCGCTGCCTCGCCTGCCGTTCCCTCGAAATGGATCCCGGCGCTTTGAAGCGCATCGAGGTCGAGCACGTTTTCGGCGGGCGATCCCTTCCACCCCAATGGCGGTTTCCTTCCGACATAGGTGACGGCATCCAGCCCGCCAACCGACGCCGCCTGAAGGCAGTCGAGCGCGCCAATCGCACCGCTTGCAAGATGAAGCCGGGCAGAGCCCTGCGCGCCGGCGGTTTCCAGTGCCCGCAGCAGGGCGGTGTCAGCCAGTGCGCCAAGCGACACGGTCACCAGATCGCGGCCACTGCGGAGTATTGCGGGGCCGTGTTCGCTCAGCGCCGCGTGTCCCGCGCAATCGACCATCAGATCGACATCCGCCGGCAACGTCTCGACGCTGGCCACACGGAGAATCCCGTCATCGGTGGCCTCGTCCAGGCGCGCCGGGCGCACCATCAGGATACTGGTTGTGATCCCGCGTTCATCAAGTTGCCGGCGCACATACCGTCCGATTGCACCGTCGCCGATTATGCCGATCTTCATCCAAGCCTCCTGAAACCAGTGATCACGTATAAAGTAAATGCACGCGGCCTTGATATAGATTTTTTGAATATCCAATTCGGCGCAATGCGTTTGGTTTCGCGGCCAGTTCAGGATTGTGTTGGCAGCATCTTCCGCCATCTCGGGCGGTTTCCAAACTGCATGCCAGCCAGGAACGACAGCAAATGAAATACGCCAAACATGAAGCCAAGGCCTATGCGCGCGAAACAATGCGGGGCATCTGGGCCGCTGCGCTGAACCCCTTTGATGCGAACCTGGCTATGGATGAAGCCGGACTGCGCCGGAACATCCGGCACTGGATCGATGACCTGGAGATCAAGGGGCTGTTTGTGGCTGGCAAGCAGGGCGAATTCTGGTCCATGTCGCTTGAAGAGCGCAAGCGCAACATGACGGTGGCCGCCGACGAATGCGGCGACAAGGCCGGTACGATCATGTCCATTTCGGATCAGAATGTGGACACTGTCGTCGAGCTTGGCCGTCACGCGGAAGCGTGTGGCGCCGATTATGTTGTCGTTCATGCGCCGATGCTGAGCTTCTGCCACGACCGCGATGAGGTTCTCTACAACTATTACAAATATCTCTGCGACCGGCTGGATATCGGCATCGCCATGTGGAGCCATCCCGACAGCGGTTATCTCATGGAGCCGGAGACCTGCGCACGCGTGGCGGAACTGCCCAACATCATGGCGATCAAATATTCGGTCCCGCGCGAGATGTATGTGCGTCTGACGCAGATGGTCGGCGACAAGATCCTCGTTTCCACCTCGGCCGAGGATGAGTGGCTGGACAATATCGAGGAGCTGGGCTGGCAGCTCTATCTCTGCTCCTCTCCGCCCTATCTGCTCCAGACCGCCAATGACCGGCGGATGCATGAATACACGCAGCTGGCCTTTGCCGGAAAGTTCGCCGAGGCGCGCCGCGTGCGCGACAGCCTCAACCCGGTGCGCGAAGCGATCCGCAGCACCAAGCCGGGCGGCAAGCCCACTGCACACGGCAAATATTGGCAGGAACTTCTCGGTCAGGTCGGTGGGCGCGTGCGTCATCCGATGCTCGAACTGACGGAAGCCGAGAAAGCGGCAACCAGCGCGGCGTTCGAGAGCAGCGGGCTGCTGCTTTAAACCTTTGGGCATCTGGCCGGGGCGCGTCCCCGGCCCCTGGCTTCATCGCTGCACTGCGGTGGCTGTCGAAAGCCAGGAGCGGGCCGGGTATGCCCATTTTCGATAGCTGCATAGCCGGTTCACGTTTGAGGCGCTGCCGGCTTTGCAGCAAGCTGAGGGCAAACAGGGAGGTTTCCATGTCGAGACTTAAAGCGTTCAACTTCAAGGCCTGGATCGACGAGCACCGCCATCTGCTCAAGCCGCCGGTCGGTAATCAGCAGATCTGGGAGGATGCCGATCTGATGGTCACCGTCGTTGGCGGGCCGAACAAACGCACGGACTATCACGACGATCCGGTGGAAGAGTTCTTCTACCAGCTCGAAGGGGATATGGTTCTCAAGATCTATGACGGCGAGGAATTCTACGACGTTCCGATCCGGGAGGGCGAAATCTTCCTGCTGCCGCCGCATGTCCGCCACTCGCCACAGCGGCCCCAGGAGGGGTCCATCGGCCTTGTGGTCGAGCCCAAACGGCAGCCGGGAGAGCTGGACGCGGTCGAATGGTACTGTTTCGATTGCGGAACGCTGGTCCATCGCGCCGAGCTGCAGCTTCAGTCCATCGTCGAAGACCTGCCGCCGGTCTACAAGAAGTTCTACGCTTCGGAAGAAGACCGCACCTGCCCGAACTGCGGAACGGTGCATCCCGGCAAGGAGCCGCCGGAAGGCTGGGTCACGCTCTGACGCGCCCCCGGCTGCCCGAGCCCCTTACCGGGCGTGGGCGTCAAAACAACCTGCCCGGCCAGTCGGGCAGGTTTTTGGCCGGAGAAAAGTTTTCAGCGCTCCAGCCGGTCGATGAACCACTGTGTCAGACGGGTCCAGACTTCGTCTTTCTCTCCGGCATCCTCGCAGCCGTGATCCAGATTGGGATTGTCGTTGACCTCGATGACGTGAATGCCCTCCGGTGTCGCCTTGATGTCGACGCCGTAGAGGCCGCTTCCGATGCAGCGGGCGGCGCGCACTGCGGTATCGAGAACGTCAGCCGGTGTTTCGGTCAGTCGGAACGAGCGGAAGCCCCCTTCGTCGGGACGTCCCTGCCGCTCGTGATTGACGATCTGCCAGTGCTTCTTCGCCATGAGATACTGCACGGAGAAGAGGGGCTCGCCATCGAGAACCCCGATGCGCCAGTCAAACGCGGTCGGCAGGAATTTCTGCGCGATGAGAAGATCGGAATCTTCCAGCCATTTCATCGCCAGTGTTTTCAATTCGGCCATGTTCGAGGCCTTCTTCACGCCGCGCGAAAACGAGCTGTCCGGCGTTTTGAGCACCAGCGGAAAACCCAGCAGGTCAGCCGCGCGTTCAAGATCGGCGGCGCCGGCAATCATCACGGTCGGCGGAACCGCCACGCGGTGCGTTGCCATCAGCTCGTTCAGGTAGACCTTGTTGGTGCAGCGGATCATCGAGAGAGGATCGTCGATGACCGGCATCCCTTCCTGCTGCGCGCGGCGTGCAAACCGATATGTGTGGTTGGAGATGGACGTTGTCTCGCGGATGAAAAGGGCGTCGAAATTTGCCAGCCGCGGCAGGTCCTTCCGGGTGATCGGCTCCACCTCCACTCCCATCCGGGCAGCAATGCGCGACCAGTGCTTCAGCGAGGCCACGCTCGATGGCGGCAGTTCCTCGCGCGGGTCGATCAGCGTTGCGAAACTGTAGCGTGCCGGAACGCGGGTGCGGCTGTCGCGCCACTGCCGGCTGGTATAGCTGTGCAGGGAGGCGGTGAAGCGTTCTTTCTCCGCCGCGCTCATGCGCGATAGCGGGCGAAAGCCGATGCGCGTGATCGTCGCCCATTCTCCGTCCTTGATGGCGACTTCGAGCGCGGGGGCGCGAAACCAGTCGAACAGGAGTTTTGCAAACCGCTCCCAGCCCCTGTCGGGACCAATGCCAAAGAACACGCTGACGCTTGCAGGAAAGACGCCGCCTGTCTCCGCCCGGCAGCGATTGAGCGCCTGCTCCAGTTCGGGAAGTGCGTTTTCATAGAGTTTGCGCGCCGACAGGTCGATCATGGTTTCGACCGAGGGAATGACGCGATGGCCGCGAGAGCTCGCCAGCAGCGATGCATAATATCCGCGGCTCTGATAGGCGTAGCTGGACGACAGGTTGATGATTTTCGGCCGCTGGCCCCGAAACAGGGCTGGATGCGCCAGGTAATCGCGATTGGTGATGATCTTGTAAGGGGTGGCGGTCTCGTCGAGGTCGCCTTTCTTGCCTGTCAGGATGACCCAACTCATCTGGGGCCGCTCTCCGTGTTGAAAGCGCGTAACGCCTTTTCGTAACGAAGCGCGCTCATGCCGTCTTGATAGTAATTCTCGTATCGGCCGAATGGGTGATAGCCGGCGCGCTGATAGAGCCGGATCGCCCCTTCATTGTCTTCCCGCACTTCCAGCCGCACCGCGCGTAGGCCCCTGTCCAGCACCCGGCGTTCGAGTTCCAGAAGCAGAGCCGCCGCCACGCTCCTGCCGCTTTCGGCAGGATCAACCGCGATGGAATAAAGCCGCGCAATGGTGCTGGTGCGCCGCGTCAATGCCAGCGCATAGCCAATGATGCGCCCGTCTTCCTCGGCCGCACAGATGACGGCGCTCTTCGCCTCCATCAGGCGTCTCAAGGAGCGGCGCGACAGCCTGTCGCCGGGGAACGCTGCATTCTCAATCGCAAGCAGCGCTTCGAGGTCGCGCGCATGTGGCGTTCGAATATCAAACGGCATGCCACCGTCGCCCTGACGCGAAAAATGTGCCTGTGCGGTCAAGACCGTCCGCAGGGTCCGGCAAGGCGTATTTGATGCGAAGACATTCCCCGGAATGGAAATGCAAAGTGAGAACCTCGAAATGACCGCGCTGGCGGCCTGGGCCCGGATCAGTGAACAGGCCGCATCTTACGCCTTCTCACTTCTCCGCGCCATCGTTTCTCATCGATGCGAGACCGATTGTGCGAACCTGGGTGGTGCGGTCGTGGTCGGTCAGGTTGAAAAGCGAGATGCCGCTCCGGCGAGGCGGGGCACGTTGCATCAAAGCTCTGGACGTGGGCTTCATGTAACGGCCCGGACCGGACGGATGCTGTGCGGTGCATCCCCGTGCATGAGATGAACCGCATGTATGCATGCATGATGAGTTGGCTTTCACGCTTGCCGATGAGCGCGCGGTGATCGTCGCCAGCGATCAGGGAAAGCAAAATTGCGCATCCTCTGGACTCTGAGGTTGCGCCGTATATTGTTTAATTAGCCGTTTATATTAGCGAAACCGTGTTGCGCCTTGGGGTGGCACCGGTTCAGGCCGGAGGGAGGGGTTAGATGTCCAGAAACCGCAGCAGTCGCGTGTCCGGTCTGAGGTTTGACAGAGGGCGCAACGCAACGGGGGCATTGCTCCTTTCCGCGCTGTTCCTGATGGGCGGTTCTGCAAACTCGGTCGCTCAGGACATGCCGCCGCCGGCGGTGGTCGTGGAACCCGTTGCATTGGTGGATGTCGGGGAGACCGCTGTCTTCAACGGTCGCCTTGAGGCGGAGAAGCGTGTGGCCATCAGGCCGCGTGTCGCCGGAACCCTGGAGAGCATCGATTTTCAGCCGGGTGATCGGGTGAACAAGGGCGATATCCTTTTCCAGATTGATGATGACCTTTATGCCGCCGCCGTTAAAGAAGCGGAAGGCGCTGTGCGGTCTGCAGAGGCGCTGCAAAAGTCTGCCGAGCTTGAAAGGGAGCGGCAGGCGGAACTGGTCAAGCGGCAGGCCACGTCGCAGGCCATGCTGGACAACGCCATTGCAAATCTCGGCAATGCCGATGGCGCGCTCATTCGGGCGCGTGCGGCTCTGGAGCGGGCGGAGCTCAATCTCTCTTACACCAGTGTGGAAGCGCCTTTTGCGGGGCGTCTTAGCGCTGCAACAGTTGATGAAGGTGCGCTCATCGGTCCTGAGGGCGGCCCCCTTGTCGCGCTCACGCAGCTCGATCCGATCCACGTTATCTTTCCCGTGCCAACCGCGATCTATCGTGACTATTCCGAGCGCGTTCAGGCAGGGGAAGCCAGCACCAAAGCGTCTGTAAACCTGGTGCTCGCAAACGGGTCGGAGTATTCGCTGCCGGGAGATCTCGACTTCATTGAAAGCACGGTCAGTCCCGGCACGGACTCGATCAATCTCCGCGCGCGCTTTGACAATGCCGATGGCGTTTTGCTGGATCAGGAACTGGTTCGCGTCGTTCTCGCGTCAAGCGAGCCGGAACCCCAGCTCACTGTGGATCAGCGCTCCGTGCTTCACGATCTGAGCGGCACCTATGTGATGGTCGTGAATGGCGAGAATGTCGTCGAGCAGCGCAGGGTCGAGATCGATCGAACCGTTGGCGGGCGTTCCGTTATCAGAACGGGGGTCACAGAGGGTGAGAATGTGATCACGGATGGTCTGAACAAGGTTCGGCCAGGAATTGTGGTGGATGCAGCTTTAGCTTCGGGGAGCTGATCCATGATTGCCAATGTATTCATCTCCCGGCCGCGCCTCGCTGCGGTCATATCGATCGTTCTTTTCCTGAGTGGTCTGCTCGCTCTGGCGCGCATGCCCGTCGAGCAGTTTCCCGATATCGTTCCGCCGCAGGTTTCCGTGATCGCCAGCTATCCTGGGGCGGGTGCGGAAGTGACCGAGCAAACGGTTGCGCAGATCATCGAAGACAAGGTCACCGGTGTCGACGACATGATCTACATGCAGTCGACGTCTGGCGCGGACGGGACGTACATCCTGTCCGTGAGCTTCGAGGTCGGCACGGATCCGGATATCGCCACCGTCAACGTGCAGAACCGCGTGGCTCTGGCAGAGCCGCTTCTGCCGGCGGAAGTCAATCAGATTGAGAACGGCGGTGGAAAACTAGACCACGGTAGCGGCTGGATTGTCCTGCTGCGGGCGGCTGAAAAGTCGTCCACTTTTTCCCTTTTCTGCTTGGCGCAGGGAGGGACGAGGGATCTAC
>NZ_JAFKDE010000008.1 GCF_017255295.1 Nitratireductor aquimarinus | reverse complement strand
CGGGGTGAAGACGGCGCGCCAGGCGCGGGCGATTGGCGAGGCGGCAGACGGCGTTGTCGTTGGCAGTGCCATTGTGGCGACCATCGCGCAGTGTTACGACGCCGATGGCAACAGGATCGAAGACCCCGCCGAGGCCGTTGCGACCCTCGTCAAAGGGCTTGCGGACGGTGTGCGCTCAAAGCAGATGGCGTAACGCTTTTCCCGATCTGAATTCTTGGCCCAATCCAGCGATCTGTTTAAGGATCGCCGCAGCTTTCTCGCCAAGGATACCCCAGATGATTGCCTGGTCGATCTTCATTCCGGCCTGTTTCGCGTTGAACTGCGCCCCCGGCCCGAACAACATGCTGACCTTTTCCAACGCGGCGCGGCTTGGCTTTGTGCCGGCGCTTCTGGGCGGGCTTGGCCGCATGCCGGCCTTCGTTTTCCTGATCGCGGTCACCATTGTCGGGCTCGGCGCGGTGCTGGCGGCGTCTGCCACGGCCTTCACCATCATCAAACTGGTGGGTGCGGCCTATCTCATTTATGTGGGCATCCAGTTTTGGCGCAAGGCGCGCGCGTTGGCGAGCGCTACTTCGCTGGATTCAGCCATCGGCAAACTGATGCGCCGCGATTTCGTGATTGCCATCAGCAACCCGAAGGCGATTGCCGTCTTCACCGCTTTCTTCCCGCAGTTCATCGACGCGTCGCAGCCGGCCTGGAGCCAGCTTGCCGCCATGGGCGGGGTGTTCCTCGCGCTCGAAGTGGTTGCTGTCGCGCTTTACGTGGTCAGCGGCGTCGTGCTTGGCAAACTGCTGAAATCCGAGCGCGTTTTCGTCCATCTGAACCGGTTGGTGGGGGCGGTTCTGATCGTTTCTGGCGGAACCATGGCAGTTTCGCGGAATTAGCACGGAATCAAGGGAAAAATGCTGCGGATTGCCGCAGTGTCGGGCCTTCACTTCGCCGCGACAAAATGCTCTATTCCGGCCGTCTCATCCGGCGCACCCTCCCGGCAGCCGGAGTTCAAGATTTCCATATCCAGGCTGCCCGGCTCAGGTCGGGATCAGCTTTGTTTGTGCCAGAGGATTAGCAATGACCGTGAGAAAAGTTCCCGACGTCACGTTCCGCACGCGCGTTCGCGACGAGTCGATCGAAGGCCCGAACCCGTTCCGCTGGGAAGACAAGACGACTGCCGACTTCTTTGGCGGCAAGCGCGTTGTCCTGTTCTCCCTGCCGGGCGCCTTCACCCCCACCTGCTCGACCTACCAGCTTCCCGATTTCGAGAAGCTCTACCCGGAATTCCAGGCCGAGGGCATCGACGAGATCTACTGCATCTCCGTTAACGACGCTTTCGTGATGAACGCCTGGGGCAAGGCCCAGGGCCTCAACAACGTCAAGCTCATTCCGGATGGCTCGGGTGAGTTCACCCGCAAGATGGGCATGCTCGTTGCCAAGGACAATCTCGGCTTTGGCATGCGCTCCTGGCGCTACGCCGCCGTGGTCAACAACGGCGTGATCGAGAAGTGGTTCGAGGAAGAAGGCTTCTCCGACAACTGCGAGAGCGATCCGTATGGCGTTTCCTCGCCGCAGACCGTTCTGGAAGCTCTGAAGGCCGGCGAAGCGCAGGCTGCCTAAGCTTTTTGAAGCATCGAATTGAAAGGCCCGGATGGCATCGCCATCCGGGCCTTTTTCTTTATGGCGGCCTATTCGACCAGAGACGGCCAGTCGCCGTGCAGATCCGCTCCGCGCCCTTCGATCTCGAAGCCGTGGGAGCCGAAGAAGTCGCGCTGGCCCTGAATGAGATTGGCCGTGCCGCGCGCCTGCCGGTAGCTGTCGAAATAGGAAAGCGCCGAAGAAAGGCAGATCAGCGGCAGCTCGCCCAGCGCGCCGGTGGCGACCACGCGGCGAAGCGCGGGGCTTGCTTCTTTCATCAGTTCCGCGAAATCCGGGACCATCAGGAGATTGGTGGCCGCATCGCCGGCAAAGGCGCTCGCCATCTGGTCGAGGAAGCGGGAGCGGATGATGCAGCCGGCGCGCCAGATCTTCGCGATGGTGGCAAGTTCAAGCCCCCAGCCCTGCTCTTCGGATGCGCGGGCGATGACGGAGAAGCCCTGCGTGTAAGAAACGATCTTGCCGGCAAGCAGCGCCTTTTCCAGATCGTCGATGGAGATGTCGACCTTGCCTTCGCGCTTGCCGTAAAGCGCTTCCGCCGCGATGCGCTCCTGCTTGCGCGACGAGATGGAGCGGGCTGCGACTGCACCCTCGATGGCCGTTGCTGGCACGCCGAGTTCCTGCGCGGCGATTGCCGACCAGACGCCGGTGCCCTTCTGCCCTGCCCTGTCGAGAATGACGTCCACGAGCGGCCTGTCGCTCTCGCCATCAATGGCTTCGAGCACATGGCCCGTGATCTCGATCAGATAGGAATTGAGCGGGCCTTCATTCCAGCGTTTGAAAACTTCGGCGCAGGCTGCGGCGTCCATGCCGAGCCCGTCGCGCATCACGCCATAGACCTCGGCGATCATCTGCATGTCGCCATATTCGATGCCGTTGTGGATCGTCTTGACGAAATGGCCGGCCCCGCCCTCTCCAAGCCAGGCAACGCAGGGCTCGCCCTTGAATTTTGCGGCAATGGAGGTGAGCACGGCTTCCGCGTCATGCCATTGCGCCTTGGAGCCACCGACCATGATGGAGGGGCCATGGCGCGCGCCTTCGGCGCCACCGGAAACGCCGACTCCGAGATATCCGATGCCTTTGGGCTTCAGATAGTCGAAACGGCGCTGCGTGTCGCTGAAGAGCGAGTTGCCGCATTCCAGAATGGCGTCGCCCTCATCAAGCAATGGCAGAAGCTGCTCGATCATGTCGTCGACCGGTTTGCCGGCCTTGACCATGATGATGATGGAACGCGGTTTCTTTACCGACTGCACGAAGGCAGCGAGGTCTGCCTCTGGCAGGACGCGCTCGGCCAGGCCTTCGGTGCGGGCCTGCTCGACAAAGGCGTCGATCTTAGGCGTGGAGCGGTTGTTGACGGCGATCGTGTGCCCCTTCTCGGCGATGTTGAGGGCGAGGTTCGCACCCATGACTCCGAGGCCGATCAGGCCGATTTCCGCTTTCGACATTCTTCAATTCTCCGGTTCATCAGAGGTAGGTTCTGACCTTGGGGCGGCACTATGCACCAGACGATGTTTCGATGCATCCGCGCCAGTGTGGAAAGTGTTGTGAATCAACCGGCGACATGCACCTCGACGCGGGCATCGGAAAGCGCCTTCGCCAGGGGGCCGGTTGGCTGCTCGTTGGTGACAAGGCCGGTGAGCGCGGAAAGCGGCTCGACCGTGGCGAGCAGATTGACGTCGAACTTGGAGTGATCGACGAGAAGATAGCTTTCCAGCGCCTGGCGCAGCATGGCGCGCTTGACGCCAACGGCAAGCCGGTTGACCTCGGTGATGCCCCCGGCTGTCAGCCCGCTCGCGCCGATGAAGGCGCGGTTGGCATTGTAGCGGGCGATGAAATCGATGGTTTCAGCGCCGTAGATGCCCACCTCGCGGGCCATGAAATCGCCCGGACAGATGACCACCTGAATGGTTTCGTTCTGCGCCAGTGCGGAAGCGACGGCGACGCTGTTGGTGAGAACCGTTAGGTCGCGTGCGACCGAGGCAAGACTGAGCGCAAACTGATGCGTGGTGGAGCCGGCGTCGATCATCAGCACTTCGCCGGGGCGAACCAGTTCGGCGGCGCGGGCCGCGATCATGGCCCGCTCCTCGATACGCGCCCGGTCGCGCTCTCCAAATGGCGGCTGTGCGCCCATCGGCGCGATGGAAGCGCCGCCATAGGCCCGGCGGATCAGCCCTTCCTGGCTGAGCGCCTCGACATCGCGGCGTACTGTTTCGGTCGACACGCCAAACCGCGTGGCAAGCTCTGAAGTGCGCACATGTGGATGGTGCTGCAACTCCAGAAGGATCTGTTCGCGGCGGGCGGTTTTCCTGAGACGCGCCATCAGCTCTCCCTGGCTTGAAGGATCGCGTCGGCCACTTCGGCAAACCCTGCGCCGCCGGCTTTCTGCGTGATCCATTTGGGCGGCGGGACCGTGCCGTCCTGAAAGTCGGCAAAATTGGCCACGCCAATGCTGTTTTCGAAGAAGTCGAACATGGGTGCGTCGTTCGGGGAATCGCCTACGAAAATCACTTTGTCACCCGCCTTTTCGAGGTCGAGGCCATAACGCCGGGTAAACAGGCTACGGGTCATCGCCAGTTTGTCGTACTGGCCAAACCATCCATTGACATGAATAGATGACACTTTCGCAACAGCGCCGGCCTCTTCGAATGAGGTCACGATCTGGGCAATCTCGGCGTCGTCGAGGCGCGGGCCGTCTTCGGCGAAATCGATGGCGAGATCCGCCTCGCGGAATGTCTGGTCCGCAGAAAGACGCGCGCGTGGAACCGCCCTGAAGATGACATCGGCGAGCACATTCAGCCGGCGACGGCCCTCGCTCCGCTCCTCGGCAGACTGTGCGAATTCGCGGGTCATGCCGCCCTGCGGCGAGCAGGCGAAATAGAACGCGCCGTTCTCGCCGACAACCGCATCGACAGGCCAGAGCCGGGCAATGAGATCACACCAGCCGGCCGGGCGACCGGTGACCGGCACAACCGTGATGCCCGCCTCATGGAGCTGTTCCAGCGCGTGATAGGCTTGGGCCGGAAGACGGCCTTCGGTGGTCAGCGTATCGTCGATATCGGTGAGAACGAATTCAATGCCGGCCAGCCGCGCGGCGGACATTTCACCAAAGGGTTTCGGAGCCGGAACCCCGGTCATCACGTTTTCCGCCGTCACTGCCGCCACCGCATGCTTCTCCAAAACTGAGCGTTTTGCCAAGCTTGTAGCTGCATTTTTCTGCATTTTCGAGGGTTTTCCAAATTCTGAATATTTGAATGTTGCAAACTACCACAAAAATTCGATACGATTTTTGCAATCGGATGCATTCCATCGCGTCTGAAAGGGAGAGGTGGGCCGAAAAGCCCACATTGGAGGAGAAACGAACATGCCCATGACGACCGACACCCGTTTTGCCGGGGGCGCCGCAGCGGCGCTGTTTGGCCTGTCCGCACTGCTGGCCGGCACCGCCGCGCAGGCGCAGGATTGCGCCAATCGCGGCCAGCTGGACGCGATGTATTGCGACGCCAATGAAGATCTGGTGGCGGACACGCCGAGCGACCCGTCAAAGCTTTCCAACCCTGACACGCTGGTTTTCGCCTACACGCCGGTGGAAGACCCCGCGATCTATGAGGACATCTGGGAGCCCTTCATCGCGCATCTGGAGGACGTGACCGGCAAGGACGTGCAGTTCTTCGCCGTGCAGTCGAACTCTGCCGAGGTGGAAGCGATGCGCAGCGGCCGCCTGCACATTGCCGGCTTCTCGACCGGTCCGACGCCGTTTGCCGTCAATCTCGCCGGCGCTGTGCCATTCGCCATCATGGGATCGGAAGACGGCCGCTTCGGCTACAAGCTGCAGGTCTACACCCGCAAGGATTCCGGCATTAACGAGATGGGCGACCTGAAGGGCAAGCGCATTGCCCACACCTCGCCCACTTCCAACTCGGGCAATCTCGCACCGCGCGCGCTGTTCCCCGGGCTCGGCGTTGTGCCGGAGCAGGATTACGAGGTTGTCTATTCCGGCTCGCATGACCAGTCCATGCTGGGCGTGGTGGCTGGCGACTATGACGCCGCACCGGTGGCTTCTGAAGTCGTGGACCGCATGGCCGAGCGCGATCTCTACGATCCGGAAGAGGTGAAGATTGTCTGGGAGTCCGATCCGTTCCCGACCACTTCCTACACCTATGCGCACGACCTCGATCCGGCACTGGTGGAAAAGATCAAGGAGGCCTTCTTCTCCTTTGATTTCGCAGGCACCGCGCTTGGCGAGGAGTTCTCGGGCGTGAGCAAGTTCGTGCCCGTGACCTATCAGAAGGACTGGGCCGTGATCCGCGAGATCCAGAAGGCGAATGGCGTGGAATATACGCCGCAGGGCCTCGCAAAAGAGTGACGTTACTGCGGGCGTGAGACCCCGGGGCTTGGTCTCCGCCCGCTTTTTTCACTCATCTGTTTTCGGAGTTGATGCATGCTGAAAATTTCGCAGCTGGTGAAGCGCTATGGCAATGGCGCGCCGGTTCTCAAAGGGCTGGACCTGGAGGTGCCAGGCGAAAGCGTCGTCTCCATCATCGGCGCTTCCGGCGCGGGCAAGAGCACGCTGTTGCGCTGCATCAACCGGCTTGTGGAGCCGAGCTCCGGCACGATCGAGCTCAATGGCCTGATGCTGACCGACCTCAAGGGCGCGAAGCTGCGCGCGGCACGCCGGCGCATCGGCATGATCTTCCAGGGCTTCAATCTGGTGGACCGGCTGACCGTGATGGAGAATGTGCAGTCGGGCCGGCTCGGTTATCTGCCGCTGTGGCGTGCAGCCTTCCGGCGGTATCCAAAAGAAGATATCCGCCGCGCCTACGAACTGATGGAGCGCGTGGGCATCGCCCATTACGCCAACAAGCGGGCGGACGAACTCTCCGGCGGTGAACGCCAGCGCGTCGGCGTTGTGCGGGCGCTGATGCAGGAACCGGAAATCCTGCTTGCCGACGAGCCGACGGCTTCGCTCGATCCGAAGACGTCCGAGCAGATCATGGAATTGCTGCGGGCGCTCTCGCGCGAATTCTCGCTGCCGGTTCTGATCAACATTCACAATGTGGCGGAAGCCAAGCAATACACCGACCGCATCGTCGGCATGCGTTATGGCCGCATCATTTTCGATGCCGAGCCCGACGCGCTCGACAAGGCGGCCATGGACGAAATTTATGCCGGTGTGCCGGCTGAAGAGCGCGGCGAGATGGACAATGTCACGCCGCTGAGGGCTCAGAAGGCATGAGCACCACAACCTCTTCCGTGCCGGACACCTGGCGCAAACCGCCGATGATCGCCAATCCCGTGCTGCGTTATGGGCTGCTCATCGCGGTGGCGCTCTATATCGGCTGGGCAGTGTTCATGCTGCCGATAGACTGGAACCGCGTAGCACAGGGCATGACGCGCGCCGCGCGCATCTTCAATGGCGCGTTTCCGCCAAGCTTCGAGCGCAGCGGGCTTCTCATCGACGGTTTTCTTGAAAGCCTGAAGATTGCCATTCTGGCAACGGTGGGTGGTGTTCTGCTCTCCATCCCCATCGCCTTCATGGCCGCCAGGAACCTCGCGCCGCGCCCGATCTTTCTTCTTGGACGCGGCCTCATCATCGTGGCGCGCAGCTTCCATCCGGTCATCGTGGCAATCATCTTCGTGAAGGCGGTCGGCTTTGGTCCGTTCGCGGGCGTTTTGACGCTGATCGTCTATTCGATTGGCTTTGTCGCCAAGATGCTGGCCGAGCGCATCGAGGAGATCGACTGGGGTCAGGTGGAAGCCATGCGCGCCGTGGGTGCGGGCTATTTTCCGACGCTGATCTACGCGGTTTTTCCGCAGATCATGCCGCGTCAGATCGGCCTCAGCATCTATCAGCTCGACAGCAATCTGCGCGCTTCGGCAGTGGTTGGCATTGTGGGCGCCGGTGGCATCGGCTCGACGCTCGCAAACGCCTTCGGGCGCTATGATTATGACTTCGCATTGGCCATCACCATCGTCATCGTCGCCGTTATTCTGGTGAGCGAGGCGATCAGCGGCCAGATCAGGAAACGGATATGGTGAGCATGGACACGACCCCGGAAGAGTGGGCGCGCTATACCCCGCGTGAGCGGTTGCAGCGCTACGCAATCTTCCTTCTTGCCGTGATCACCATTGTCTGGGCCCTGACCAGCATTGATGTGATCTGGCCCTGGGTGTTCGACGCGCCGCAGCAGATGGGCGATCTGTTCAGCCGCATGGTGCCGCCGGATGTGACGAACCTGCCGAACATATTGTGGGTGCTGCTGGAGACGGTGAATATCGCCACCATCGCCACGGCAATCGCCGTGTTCGTCTCCCTGCCCGTCGCCTACATCTCGGCGCAGAACACGACGCCCAATGCGGCGACGCTCTGGCTTGGCCGTCTCATTCTGGTCTCCAGTCGTTCGGTGAACACGATCATCTGGGCGCTGCTGTTCGTGGCGATTTTCGGTCCCGGCATCGTGGCGGGCATCATCGCCATCATGTTCCGCTCCATCGGCTTCATCGGCAAGCTTCTTGGCGAAGCCATCGAGGAGATCGACCGGCGACCGGTGGAAGCGCTGGAAGCGACCGGCGCATCGCGCCTCAAGGTCATTCTCTACGCAATCGTGCCGCAGGTCATGCCCACCTTCTGGGCCGTGGCGATCCTGCGCTGGGACATCAATCTGCGGGAATCGACGGTGCTCGGCCTTGTCGGCGCGGGCGGTATCGGTCTCATCCTGCAAAGCGCCATTGACACGTTCAACTGGCAGGAAGCGGCCACCGTTCTCCTCGCCATTCTGGCGCTGGTGGTTCTGGGTGAGGTTGTTTCAGCCTGGCTGCGCAAGCGGATCATGTAGACAGGGAGATGCCGGCCCAACGGCCGGCACCCGGCAACAATGCGACAATGTTGTCGGCTTACACCTGAGCGATAATGGCCCCGCTCGCACCGCCGGCCACGGCGCTGAGAGCAGCGCCAGCGGCCGTGCCATTGGCGGCGCCTACCGCAGCTCCGATGGGGCTTCCAACGGCCAGGCCAAGACCACCGGCCGCAATGGCGCTCGTGGCGACGTCACGTTCCGGCGTTCCGCTGCTGCCAAAGCTTAAAGGAGATTCTATCGATGTAAATAATAATTTATGGGCATTTATAACAGGGCTATTTATTTAATATTATTTATAATATAGCAGATATAAAAACTAATCTTCCTTTTTATTATTTTTTAAATGAGCGCTTCGTCAACCAGGGTTTCTGGACGACTTCAGAACTCCGAACCTTGGCTTGCATATTGGCGCGATTTTGAACATTTGCTATTTAAAAATATCAAATGTAACATATGGGTATCAAAGCTGCTCCGCATCCATCGAACACGCGCCTCTGAATGGCCTCATCGATGGCATCAAAGACAGGCTTTAAATATGATCAGGTCCGCTTTCTGCAGGGCTTAATTGAGGTGATATGAGCGGTTCCGTCTTCTTTCTGCACATGGCTGGCGCAGTGGCCCTGCTCCTGTGGGCAACACGCATGGTGCGCACGGGCGTCGAGCGCGCCTATGGCAATGTGTTGCGCCAGCGTCTGCGGCAGACGCTGGGAAACCCGGTTCTGGCGGCGCTGACCGGCCTTCTGCTTTCCATCGCCCTGCAGAGCTCGACCGCCGTTACGCTGCTTGTCGGCTCCTTTGCCGGGCTCGGCATTGTTACCGGCCTTTCCGGCATTCTTGCCGTGCGCGGTGCGGAAGTGGGGTCTGCACTTGTCGTCAAGATCCTGAGTTTCGACCTGACGCTGCTCGTGCCGCTGTGCCTTCTGTTCGGCACAAGCATTTTTCTCGCGACAGAGCGCCGGCAGTGGCGGCAGTTCGGGCGCATACTGGTTGGTGTCGGACTGCTCATCCTTTCGCTTGAAATGATGGGCGAGGCATCCGAACCCCTGCGGCAGAGCACCATCGTGCCGATCATTGTCGGCTATCTTTCCAGCGATCCGATCACGGCCTTCCTGCTTGCAGCCGTGGTGACCTATCTTTTCCATTCGAGCATCGCGGCTGTTCTGCTGCTGACGACATTTGCGGCGCGTGGCATCGTCTCACCGGAGCTGGGCATCGTGATGGTTCTGGGCGTCAATCTGGGCAGCTCGTTCATCGCCCCCATGCTCACTCGCAGTTCGCCGCCGGCCTATCGCGTGGTGCCTCTTGGCAACCTTCTGATGCGCGGGTTGGGTTCGGTCGTTCTGCTGGTGGCCTTCATTGTCTTCGCGCCCACGCTGGAGCAGCTGGGGAGCGATCCCGCAGATCGCATCATCCACGCCCATATCGCCTTCAACGTTCTGATCCTGATTGCCGGCATTCCGCTCTCGCGGCTGATCCTGAAGGCGACCGAGGCGATCGTCGCGCTGCAGTCTCCACCGGAGAAGGACAAGGAAGAGGAACCTCTTCTGGCGGAAGCCAGCGCGCTGGACGCCTCCGCGCTCGACAACCCGCATCAGGCGCTTGCCAATGTGACACGCGAAACGGTGCGCATGTGCGAGACCGTCGAGTTCATGCTGTGCCGCATTCTGGAGCTTTATGAAAAGGCCGACCGCAAATCCATCGATGCGCTTGCCGCCGTTGACGACACGGTTGACCGGCGTCATGCCGCCATCAAACTGTATCTGGCGCGCATCACGCGACAGGACATGACGGAGGAGGATTCCCGCCGTTGTCAGGAACTGCTCGGTGTCTGCGTGAAGCTGGAGCAGGTCGGCGACATCATCGTTCGCAACATGCTTGCGCATGTCGAGAAGAAGATGGAGCGTGGTGTGGAATTCACCGAGGAAGGCTGGCGCGAGCTTGCCAGTTTCCATGCTTCGGTTCTGGCCAATGCGCGGCTTGCGTTCAATCTGCTCGTGACACAGGACACGGAGACCGCGCGCGAACTGGTCATGGAAAAGGACCGGCTTCGCGACGTGGAAAAGGAAACGAGCCAGCGCCATTTCGAGCGTCTGCGCCAGGGAACGGAGCAGAGTGTGGAGACCAGTTCGATCCACCTCGACACGATCCGCGATCTCAAGCAGATCAACTCGCTTCTCGCGACATTTGCCTATCCCGTGCTCGAAGAGCGCGGTCTTCTGAGCGGTTCGCGGCTGAAGCCGGACTGAATCTTTACTCCACTTGATTGGGGTTCACCCGTTGATCAGTCTAATATAAATGAATATAGATCTCGAAAACGGAGAGATGATAAAATGATATTATGCAGAATAGTATTGGAGCATATAAGATGAAGGCAATGGTTTGATTTGATAAGCAGGTCATCTTGTCTTCTGTGGTTGCACCCAAGACAAGAGTGACAATGACGACCTACCGTGTTTCCGGAGCTCGTGCTCCCGTCATCATCAACGCTGACATCCCTCCCAAAAAAGCGCCGCCCCCCACGCGCCCGTCCCATTCTCAACCCAAACGGCGCATCGAAACTCCGACCGTGTCGACAATTCGTGGAACTGGCCTGTCGACCTCACTGTCGACGCTGGTCACGAACCAAACCTACAGGGCAATCAACAAGACTGCCGCGCGCACCCGGAAAGACATGCCGGACATCAAGGCGATGGCGCGCGAGGCAATGAGCGCAATCGTCAAGCGCCTCACGGGCAAGACGGTCGACCCGGATCACCTCTACCTGAACACATTCTCTGCGGCGCAATCCTCGCGAACGAGCTTCACGGGCTGGGAACATGCAGACAGTCCGAAGACCTCGATATCGCTCACCCAGCTTCTTCTGAGAAACTTTGGCGCGACGATGCAGGAGATGCTGCCATCCGATCTCCAGCTCAATGCCGGCGTCTACAGAGCGGGCAAAGGCGAGGCATTCTACGGAGCGCCAAACGAGTTTCCACTCTCGGTCGCTGCACTTCGGGACGCGATATGGGCGGAAGATTTTCAGACCAGAGTGCAGGATCGGCTCCGCGACTTCTGGAAGGACCATTTCCAGGATGTGCGCATTCTCGTAGAAGCACAGTTTCTGGCAGAAGTCGCAAGGGCGAAGGAAGAGATGCTTCTCTCGCTCGAAGGGCACGCTCTCGCCCGAAGTGTCTCGGTCGACCTCGCCGACCCACAAAGCGGGATTTCTCTCTCTGGCCTCGGCAAGAGCGCCGTCCCCGTCGAAGACACGATTGTTCGCCGTCTTGACATAAACGGCTACGCCTCAAGCGATATTCTGCTGCTCAGCGACAAGAGTGGGCGCACCATTCTCTATTTGCCGGGTGAAAAGAAAGCCCTGCATGAATTCCAGAGCGAGGATGCGCTGAAAGAATGGATCAGGCTGCAGGCCTCCTCAAGGAAGGGCCGGAAAATGCTGGAACGGCATTTCTCGCTCTACTGTCGCCAGGACGGGGTCTGGTATACGGGTGTCAGAAACGCTCTCAAGAAGCTGGGAACGGGCGCTTGGCAGACAGGCATAAACACGCGGAACTTTCGGGTCTCCGGTGATGTCTTCCATGTGCTTGCAAACAATATGCGCGCGCGCAGCAACAGCGATGCCGACACGCTGATCAAGTCTGACAGCGAAGTGTCGCGCGACCGATGGCTGGAGCAAATACAGACATTCAACGATGTGTTCTGGCCCGTCACGATGCTTGTGCCGGGCCTGGAGGGCGCCTTTCTGGTGGGCAATCTCGGCAGCGAGCTGGCGCTGGAGACCAACCGGGCTGTGACCGGCGACACCTATGAAGAGCGCAGCGCAGCAAGTCAGTCTGCCATACTCACGGGAAGCGCCATACTGATTGGTGGCGCGTTGAGCGCCGGCGCACGGTCGATTGCAGAGCGAACAGGCGATTTGTCTCCAGTGGCGGAGCCGCCACATCTGGCGACAGGCACAGAGCAACCCATTGTTGATCGTCCTCCTTATCGGGGAGCGCTCAGCCGCCGGGCGCAGATGACGATGAACAGCATGGGCTACGTCCTGTCTGAGCTACCGGAAGACATTGCCTACGATGCAATGAACGACGTGGTTGAGCGAATGAAGGAACGCGTTGACGCCCTGCGTCACAAATTCGAGGATCTTGGGCGTGAGCCGGATGGGACGGGGCGATTTGGTAATCACCATCTTGTCTATCGGGTGGATGATTTCCGCCCGGAACAGCTGCTGAACGCCGGTGTGTTTCGCCCTTCATACGAGTTCAACGCAATTTCTAACATGCTGAATGAGCCGGCGACGATCGGCAGCGGTTCCCTGATCGGCAGCGACAATGTTCTGGCCGCGTGGCGCAGGGACAGGTGGTCGCGCAACCCCCTTTATCAATACGCAATCGTGACTGAAGACGGCCGCGTCGCGGCCAATCTTGATGGCGGCGGTGAAGACATCGAACACTTTGATGAAGTGCATTTTCGCCCGCCGCTGGCAAAGAATGTCTACCTGCTCGACTCGACCGATCCGAAGGTGCGGAAGATGATTGCGGACATCGTCGCTTCACCGAACATAAACACCAGTTATGGCGTGCCGCTGCAGGTGTTTTCCGATTATTCAAAAGGGCGTCTCAGGCTTCATGACGGGCCGTTGCCGGCACAGTCATCGAATATTCCATACGGTATCGATCCGCTCGAAGCGATTGACCTGAAGGACGGCGAGATCGAGCCCGTCAGCCCGTCACGGCAAAACTGGCAGCGCATCCGCGAATGGATCGATGCGCTGCCGGATCCGGAAGGGGGTGAAACAGCACCCGTCGCGACGGGCTCTACTTCGTAGCGGCCCGCAGGCCTTCCATGAACGCGCCGCCAAGCTGGGTTTCGCCGAACCAGTTCAGCCGGTTCATGGTGGCGAAGCCTTCGGCGATGAGGCTGTTCTCATCGCCCTTGCGGCTTGAATGCGCGCGGCCGCGTGGCACGATCAGCTCGATCTCGTCGCCATTTTCCCGAACGATCTCGGTCTTGCGCGCAATCTTGTCGCGACCGATGGTCGGCTGGGCGATGGGGGCTGGCAGATCGGCCGGGAGATTGACGCTGAGCCAATGGCCTTCCATGGCCCACTCGCTGCGCGTCTGCCAGAGACGTTCGATGAAGCGGGCCAGCCATGCGGCGTCCCCTTCGCGCACATTGGCCTCCTTCACGCGGGAGAAACCGATGGCGGGAATGCCCCAGAAGGTCGCCTCACGGGCGATGCCAAGTGTGCCGGAATAGGCGAGATCCTCACCGACATTGCGCCCGTCATTGACGCCGCCAACAACGAGATCGGGCTTCTTGCCATCGTTGAAGAGCCAGCCCATGGAGGTCACGATGCAATCGGCTGGCGTACCCGAGCAGGAGAAACGGCGCTCGCCGAGGCGGCGCATGGTAATCGGGCGCGCGACCGTGAGCGACGGGCCGGCGGCCGTGCGCTTGCCGTCCGGCGCGACCACCCAGACATCGTCCGTCAGAAGGGATGCCGCTTTGGCCGCCAGCGCAATGCCGGGAGCTTCGATGCCGTCGTCATTGGAAATCAGAATGCGCATATATCGTCTCTTTGTCGATCTGGTAGGTGTCACCGGTGCGAGCGCCGGTCAGAAGGGCGGGAATGTGCTGATGAAGCGCGTCGAGCGCGGCCGCATCACAGGAATGGCCGATCAGCGCCGGACGTCCGGCGGCTTCCCATAACGCAACATTCTCGGGCAGCGTGGGGTGCGTCGGCATGCGGATCCAGGCCGCTGCGCCCTGGTCTACGAGCCGTGCGCCGGGCGAGCCTTTCGGCAGGTGCCCGCTCAACAGGATCGGATAGCCGGCAAGCTCTGCTGCGGCGAGCGCCGGACGGGAAGGCCCGGCGACACCCATACCGTCATGGACCAGCAGAGGGCATGCAGGCAGCGCCTCTCCCACATTCCAGTCGCGTGCGGCGGCAAGCCGTCTGGCAAGAACGTCAACACGGTCTTCATGCACGGCGCCGGGCGCATGGATCTGCGCAGACAACGCCTCGCGCATGCCGGCCTCGATGGCGAACGGCACATCGATGGCGGCGATCAGCTCCAGCGAACGACCGGAGAGCGGTGTCGGCAGAAGGCAGCCATCGGCATAGTCTGCAACCCACTTGGCAATGCGCTGGGCGCGTTCCGTGCCGGGAATGGGATCTGCGCCATAGGAGGCGTCGAGGATGAGAAGGTCGCAGGAGGGAAGCGGCTGCATCGGGAAAACAGCGCTTTCGGGCACGATGTCGGCTGAGTAGACCACGCGCCGCCCCTGCCCTTCGACCGAGAACCAGACCCCGCCGACCACATGGCCGGATGCGCCGGTTTCAATCGCGAGCGCGCCGGCAGAAAGCCGCTCGCCCGGCTCGAAAAGCCGGATCTGCGCGTCCTTCGGCATGAACTCCCACAGCTCTGCCGCGTCCGCATACTGGGCGAGCGTTGCCGGCATCTCGGTGCGGGTCTCCGCAGTCATGTAGATCGGGCCGGTATAGCCCTCGCGGATCAGGCGGCACAGCGCGCCGATATGATCCTCATGGGCATGCGAGATGAACAGGGCGTCGATGTCACCGACCGGGCGGGCGAGCACAGGGTAATATTCATCCCCTGTCGCACCCACCTTGATGCCGGCATCGAGCATGATCCGGGTGTTGCCATCGCTGACCGCAACACTGGTTCGTCCCTTTTCGCCGAACCCGCCCTGAAGATCGACCGTTAACATCAGGCTGCACCATCAGCCGGGATGAGCCAGCCCGATGTAATGGCAAGCCTTGCCCGCTGACCGGCCTCGAAGGACACCGGATCGGGCTGGTCGAAATGCAGGCCGAGCTGTGGCGCGGAAGCAGGCTCGAACTCGATGCGTGCAGACCCGCCGCGATAAACGGCGCGTGTGATCGTGCCCTCGAAGCCCGGCTGGCTCGCCCCTACGGATGTGATCTGCGATGCGCGGCAGCAAATGCGCGCGTCCTTGCGCGGCTTCTCGCCCTTGCGGCAGCGCACGACCAGTTCCTGGCCAAGCACGCGCACGCGGCACTGGCCGTCCGCCTCTTCGGTCTCGACATCGGCAGGCAGAACCATGCCCTGCGAGATGAAGGAAGCGACCATCTCGTTGGCCGGCTCATGATAGAGCTCGCGCGGGGTGGCAAGCTGCATCAGGCGACCGTGATCCATGACCGCAATACGGTCTGCCAGCGCCATGGCCTCGGCCTGGTCGTGGGTGATGTAGAGAATGGTCGTGCCGGTGCGCTTGTGGAAGTCGGCGAACTCGTCTTCCATCGAGGCGCGCAGATGCACATCGAGATTGGCCAGCGGCTCGTCGAACAGCACCAGCCGCGGCTCGGCGACGAGACAGCGCGCCAGCGCCACGCGCTGCCGCTGACCGCCGGACAGATTGGCCGGACGGCGGTCGCCATACTGTTCCATATTGACGAGCGCCAGCGCGTTCTTCACGCGCTCCTCACGCTCTGCTTTGGGAACGCGCGCCACTTTGAGCGCGTAACCGATGTTCTCGGACACGCTCATATGCGGCCAGAGCGCGTAGTTCTGGAAGACAATGCCCACGCGGCGCTTTTCCGGCGGCGTGTTGGCCTCGGCAGTGGAGACCTCGCGGTCGCCGATGCGAATGTTGCCGCCGGTGACGGTCTCGAAACCGGCGATCATGCGCAGAAGCGTGGTCTTGCCGCAGCCGGAAGGGCCAAGCACGGCGAGGAACTCGCCATCCGCGACATCGATGGACACATTGTCCAGCGCCTTGGTGTCGCCGAAGGCCTTGGTGACGTTGTTAATGCTCAGTCCCGCCATGGAAGAACTCCGTCCGGTAGTTTGTTTGCAAAGAGGCTGGCGAGCAGCATCAGAAGGAAGGTGGTTGCGACCATGATGGCGGAAACCGCCGCCGCATATTTGGAATCTCCGCCCTGTTCGAAGGAGAAGATGACAACGCCGATGGTTTCCGAACCGGAGGACCACAGGAGCGCAGAAACCGTCAGCTCGCACAGCGCCGTCATGAAGATCAGCAGGCCGCCGGCAATGGCCGCCGGAGCGATGAGCGGGAAGATGATGGTGCGCAGACGCGTGAACAGTCCTGCGCCGGCTACCTGCGCGGCCTCCTCGAGCGCCCGGTCGAGCTGGAAATAGCCCGTGATCGTCGGCCGCACGGCCAGGATCAGGAAGCGCGCGAGATAGGCGTAGAGGATGATCCAGACCGTGTTGTAGATCTGGATGCCGGTGATCGGCATGGGCTTGAGGAACAGGAGCAGCGAGGCAATCGCCAGCACCACGCCCGGCAGCGCATAGGGCAGCTCGATGGCCAGGTTGAGCGCCTTGATCCAGCGCTTGTTGCCCCAGGCGATGACATAGCCGAGCGGGATCGCAACGAAGACGGCGAAGATGGACGCCCCAGCCGAGAGATACAGGCTGTTCAGGAAGGCGCGGCTTGCCGCAGCGTGCTGGAAGATGACGAAGTAATAGTTCTCCAGCGTTGCCGTCTCAGCCGAAAGCGTGACGCCATAGCCCCGCACCAGCGAGGTGAGAATGAGCCCCACCAGCGGCAGAACGAGGATGAATGCGATCAGCACCCACATGCCGAGCTCCACCGGCAGACGCCATGCGCCCAGCTGGTAGGGCGCTGCGGGCAGCGAGGTGGACGTGATGCGGAAATCGCGCCGGCTCGCAATGCGGTCCTGCATAACGATGCCGACCATGGCGATGATACCGATGAGCACCGACAGGAACGCGACATCGGAGAGGACATCCGGTCCGCCACCGGCCAGGCGCTGATAGATGAGCGTCGGCAGCACAAGATAGTTTGCCGGAATGCCCAGAAAGGCGGGAATGCCGAAATTGCCTACACAGGAAACGAAGGTGAGCGCCGCTGCACCCACGATGGAAGGTGTCATGAGCGGCAGAATGATGGTGCCGAGCACCCGAACCCAGCCGGCGCCGCTGGACTGCGCGGCCTCGACAAGCTCACGCGGCAGCTTGCGCATGCCGGCGCGCACGATCAGGAAGACGAGCGGCGCATACTGGATGCCGAGCAGGAAAACGATGCCTTCGGGCGAATAAAGCGGATTGCGCGTGCCGAGCGGCGGAGCCATGCCCAGCATGTTCAGGAGCGGGCTGGAGGGGCCGAAAAGCTGAAGCCACGCGAGCGCGGTCACCTGCGGCGCAATCATGAGCGGCGTGACGAAGCACAGGACGAAAGCCTGACGCTGACGCACATCCGACAGTGAAACGAGAATGGCGACGGCCACGCCCAGAACCAGCGCGAACAGCGTTCCGCCAAGGCCCACCACCAGCGTGTTCCAGGTGGCGCGCCAGGTCGTTTCATCAATCAGGCCGTTGCGAATGATATCAAGCGAGAACTGACCGCCAGGCAGGATGACTTCCTGCAAAAGCCGCGCCATTGGCAGCAGCGAAAAGATGACGATAAGCGCGACGATCCCCGCTGTCAGGGCCATCTCCTGGCCCTGACGTTCCTTGCGAATAGCGGTCATTCAGATGTGTCCTTAGCCGCCGAACATGGAGGAGAATTTCTCCTTGTTGCCGGCGATCTCGTCGACAACCTTCTTCACATCAACTTTCATGATGCTGATCTCGGTGCCTTCCGGCAGCCAGTCCGGGGAACCGACCGAAGGCTTGGCCGGCAGGTAGCCCTGCGTAAGAGCCAGCTTCTGGCCGTCGTCGGAGAGAATGAAGTCGACGAACTTCTTGGCTGCGTCAGTGTTCTTCGCGGTCGACATGATGGCGACCGGCTCGGTGACGGCGGTGACGCCTTCCTCGGGGAACACGAACTCGATGGGCGAGCCGTCTTTCTTGGCGTTCATGGCCATGAAGTCGACGAGCATGCCATAGGCCTTCTCACCGCTTGCGACGGACTTCAGAACAGCGCCATTGCCGCGCACGGCAACGTGGCCGTTTTCCTTCAGCTTCTCGAAATAGTCCCAGCCGAGGTCGTCACGGTTTGCGAACGCGGACAGAAGATAGGCTGCTGCACCCGAATAAAGCGGGCTCGGCATGATGGTGAGGTCCTTGTAGGCCTCGCCCGTCAGGTCGGACCAATGCTCCGGCTTTTCGGCAGCGGCCGTGTTGTAGGCGATGCCGGTGGTGATGAGCTTGGAGCCGAAATAGGTCTTGTCGGCGTCGTAGGCCGCTTCCTCGAAGCCTTCCACATTGGCTTCGGGATAAGCCATCAGGTGGCCGTCCTTCTTGAGAATTTCCATGCTGACGGCGTCAGCGATGAGGAGAACGTCGGGCTGCGGGCTACCGGCAGCGAACTCGGCTGCAAGCTTGGTCATCAGGTCGCTGGTGCCGGAACGGAAGATCTCGACTTCGATGCCCGGGTTAGCCGCCTTGAAGGCGTCAACGGTCTCGGCGGCGTCAGCGTCGGGCTGCGACGTGTAGAGCACCAGGTTCTCGGCAAAAGCCGCGGTGGACGTGAGCAATGCGGCTGCAAACGCAACCGAGCGAATGGTGGGCTGGCGTACCATGGGGTTACTCCTCTGTTTGCTTCTCCGGACATTTAACGCCGGAGCTCCTCCCCTGCATGCGCAATATGACAGGCTTGTAACAAAAGCGCCTCATCATTGAATATGAACATATGTTTGTCGTCAATAACAAAAGAACGCAATAAAATTTCGTGCCTTTCGCCCGGCAACGCCGCCGCGACGTGCCGAACATTGTGCTAAAACCTTGACGCGATGAGAGAGGGAATCACCGCCGTGGCGCGCAAAAGGAAAAAGAAGCCGGCTGATGAGCCGACGCTGTCTTCCGCAGACATCAATGTGAAAATGGCCTGGCTCTACCATGTGGAGGGCCTGACGCAGGAGAAGATTGCCAGCCTGCTGAATGTCAGCCGCATGAAGGTGATGCGCGCGCTGGCCGCCAGCGCCGAGAACCACATGGTGGTGACCACCATCAATGCCGACACGGCCGAACAGGTGGCGCTGGAGCGGCAGCTGGAAAAGCGCTGGGGCCTGAAAAGCGCCATCGTGGTGCCCGCCCCGCAGGAAGCCGACAATCTGGAACGCTCGATCGGACATGCGGTGGCGCGCTATCTCGAAGAGCAGATGCAACCCGGCATGACACTGGCGATCGGCGGCGGCGCGACACTGCATTCCAGCCTGAGCTTCATGGCGCAGCGCGATCTTTCCGGCTCGACCGTCATCGGGCTTGTGGGCAGCCTTCCGCATTCGCAATGGATCAACCCGTCCATCGTGGCCACCAAGGTGGCGGAACGTCTGAAGGTGGACAGCTATCAGATCAGCGCGCCGGTGGTGGTGGACGACCCCGAACTGCGCGAGCGCCTTTGGGAACAGCCCTCACTGCGCGATGTGCGCGAGCGCGCCGCCAAGGCGGACATCGCGCTTTTGACGGTTGGCGCGGTTTCACCCGACGCGACGATCTTCCGCCATGGCATCGTTCCGAAGAAGCTGATCGATCCACTGCGCGACAAGGGCGCGGTGGCCAACATTCTCTGCTATTTTGTTAATGCGGCAGGCCAGCTGGTCGACCATGAGGTGAACCAGCGCATCATGGCCATCGATCTCGATGTGGTGGCGCGCATTCCGCACGTGATTCTGGCAGCCGGTGGCGAGCAGAAGGTCACGGCCATTCTGGCGGCGCTGCGCACAGTGTCCGCAGCGGCACTCGTTACGGATGCCGCCACAGCACGGATGTTGCTGGAAAAAGCAGACGAAGAGGGGCTCTGAGCGGCCCCTCACCCGGTCAGATCGGACCGCGTCAGATCAGACCGCGCTCGCGCATGAAGTCATCGAGACCCACATGCGTGATGGTCTCGAACTCGCGCACGGCCTCGAGCATGGCGCGGCGCTGGGCCGCGAGAAGCAGAAGCACCTGCCGCATTTCGCCGGAAATGCCAAAGCGCTCCCAACGGTCTGCGAGATGGCTCGGAAGGCCGGCGGCCTCGCAAAAGGCCGCGATGTTCTTGTAACCCAGATCCGTCACGAGCGCCTGCGTCTCCTCCGGCGTCGAACGCGGCTCAAGCGCGTGGTCATGCAGACGCTGCGCCAGAAGGCGGATATCGTTCGGCTGTGGCGCGTTGGCCAGAACCTTGTTGATCAGAGACGAAACTCTCGGGGGCTTTTCGCTATGCATCGCACTCTCCATTCGCGGCGATCATAGGACGAGAGCGGGCGACGCTCAATCGGAAAGCGCCGCCCGGCGATACCACTTTCAAGCAGGCCCTTAGCCAAGAAGGCGTGCAAGCGGCTTAATGCGCTGGATCACAAGCACGTCCAGAGCGAGCAGAACCAGCAGGGTGACGCCCACCAATGGGAAGAGAAGCGACACCAGAAGCATCAGCGCCACCGCGCCCTTCCACAGCGGCATGTCTGCCGGCATGGGCGGTGCGGCCAGACGCAGCGCGTGCGGTGGACGGCGCATCCACCACATGACAATGCCGCTGGCCGACAGGAAGAGGACCGCCAGACAGAACGCCGTGTTCAGCGCCAGATTCCAGATGCCCATGTCGCCTTCGTGAAAGGCGATGCCAACCGCCATCGCCTTGCCGCCAGGTGAATAGTCGGCAAAACGAACATCGGCCAGAACATTGCCCGTATACTGGTCGACATGCACCGTCCGGTCGGAGGTCGGATCGGTGGAATCATTGCTCATGGAATCCTGCGCGAGCGTCCACACGCCAGTGTCGCCGCGCGGCGTGGCCACGCGGAACCGGCCCTCATAGCCAAGGCTTCGCCCGAAGGCGACGATCTGGTCCAGATTGTAGGGAGACGCACCCGGCACGCCGGCCACACCAGCATCGGAACCAGAGGCAGGGAGCGGCGTCTGCTCCAGCGCCCAGGGCACATCCTTGGTCGCACCGTGGTTCAGGGAGGCATGCGTCTGGTCAGACAGGGGCACATTGTCCCACTTCTCCGCCGGAAACGTGCTCCATGCCTGCACGAACTTCTCGCCCCAGATGCCGGCCCATGAAAGGCCGCTCAGGAGGAAGACGAGGAGAAGCGCTGCAGCATATAACCCGGTGGTCTTGTGCAGGCTCTTCCAGAAGGAGCGGCCGCGCGCATTGAGGTCGGGCCGGAAGGCGCGTCCTGCGCCCTGCCCGTCACGCGGCCACCACAGATACGCGCCGGTGATGATGAGCACGATGCCGAAACCGGCCGCGATCTCGATCAACCGGTCGCCCAGATCGCCGATCAGCAGCGTGCCGTGAATGTCCGAGGCGAAGTCATACCAGCCGGCCTGGCGGCTCCAGATGTCCAGCACCTCTGCGGTGTAAGGGTCGACGGCGACCAGCTTTGCCTCGCCACCGCTGTCTACGCGGAACACGGCAGCACGGTCTGGCGCGGTCGGAGCGATATATTCGACCACATGCCCCTCATGCAGCGCCGCCTGCGCCGCCGAAGCCTGCGCAAGAATTGATGTCTGCTCGCCCTGCGGCGTGACCGTGATCTTTTCGCCGTCACGCCCGTCGAGTGCGCTGACCCAGAGCATAATCAGGCCGGTCACCGCGAGCATCGCCAGAAACGGCGCGACATAGAGGCCGGCATAAAAGTGCCAGCGCCACGCTGCCATGTAGAATTTGCGTGAAAGCGTTCTGTCCACGACAGTACGCGCCGGAGCTTCCTCAAGCGCCGGCGTATCGACATGTGTCATGATTTCCTCCCGTCAGCCCTTGGCAGCCAGCCGCCTGAGCTTCTCCAGCATGGAATCGTGCGCCTCGCCGTAAGACAGCGTGCCGACGAAACCACCCTCCCCATTCATCAGATAGACCGAAGCCGTGTGATCGATGGTGTAGTCGCCATCATCCGTGGGCACTTTGCGGTAATAGACGCGATAGGCCTTGGTGATGGCTTCGATCTGCTCTTCGGTGCCTGCCAGTCCCTGAATGCGATCATCGAAACTGGACGTGTAGAGCGCCAGCTGCTCCGGCCCGTCGCGCTCCCAGTCAACGGATACGAAGGCGAAGTTGAGCCTGTCCGCATCCGCACCGAGATCATCGATGAGGCCCGATAATTCATAGAGCGTGGTCGGGCACACATCCGGGCAGAAGGTGAAGCCGAAGAAGATTGCCGTCGGTTTGCCGAGAAAATCGGCGTCGGTGACGGTGGTTCCATCCTCTGCGGTCAGCGTGAAGGGGCCGCCGATATCGGCGGTGCCCATTCCCCCACCGGACCGGCCGGTGGGAGAGATGTTCATCGTCACCATTGCGACGATGGCAAGGACCAGCGCGAAAACCGCGCCGGCCAGGATCGATAACGAACGACGGGACATCAGCTCTTGCCGTTGCCGTGCATGTTTTTGTGCATGTTCGGAGCTGGTGCGCCGGGCTTCGCGACCGACATTTCAACTTCGATCGTGCCGGCCTTCTCGAAGGTCAGTGTCACCGGAACGGGCGCGCCTTCGGCGATGGGCTCCTTGAGCTCCATGAACATGACATGCAGACCGCCGGGCGCGAGATTGACCGTCTCGCCAGCCGGAACCGGAATGCCTTCGGGCAGATGACGCATCTTCATGACGCCGTTGGTCATGTCCATCGTGTGCAGCTCCACGCGGCCTGCAAAGGCGGCCTCGGCGCTGACCAGTCGGTCGTCTTCCTCACCGCCATTTGCGATGGTGACAAAGCCGCCGGCAGCCTTTGCGCCGGGCGGCGTGGCGCGGGTCCATGGCTGGTCGATGTCAAGATTGCCAAGCGTGTAGTCGCCGGCGAATGCGGGAGCGGCGATGAACAGCATTGCTGCCGTGAAAGTGCGGGTGAAAAAGCGCATGTCTTGTCTCCATAAGCGCAGATACGGGCGCATGAATGCGCGGCCGTGAAAAGGGTTTGTTGCGTCAGATGGAGTGGGATGGAGGGCCGCGCGCGTCGGCCAGAAAACCGAGCGTGACGGGGTGGAAGACCGGAGGCTCGGGCAGCGTTGCGGCAGCGAGCGGCGCGCGTAAGGCGCAGTCGAGCCCGGCATGGTCGCCGGGTAATGCGGGTGAAACCGCGCAGCCGGCCTGGCAGAGGGTTGTGCAGCAATCATGCGGACTGCGGGCGGGTGCAGGGCCATTGCCCGTTTCCGGCCCGATGCCGCTCGGATTACAGATGACGAAGCCGGGAATGCCGGCAGCACCCGCCATGTTTCCCTGCGCAAAGGCCGCTGCAAAGCCCTGCATGAGAAGGAAATAGGCCAGTAGGCCGGCCATGAGACCCGCCGCGAGACGATCCTTCAACATGTCGCGCATGAACTTCATGGAAGCGTCGTGACACATTTCCGTCGCCGTGTCACTGCGGCGAATGCGGCGTCCATGCAGGACGCCGCAACTGGCTCAATGCCCGGGCCGAGACGCCAGAATGTCCCGCGCGCGATCCAGCATCGGCTTGTCGATCATGCGTCCGTCGAGCGTGGCGGCTCCCCTGCCCTGTGCGTGGGCCTCTTCCATCGCCGCGACGACGCGCTTTGCCCAATCTGTTTCCTCATCCGACGGCAGGAATGCCGCGTTGAGAGGCGCGACGGCTGCCGGATGCACGCAGGTTGCGCCGCGAAAGCCGAAGGCCCGCGCCCGGCGAGCCACTGCGGAAAGATGCTCCGCATCACCATAATTGGCGACACTGTCCAGAAGCCCCAGAGGCGCGATGCCGGCTGCATGCGCAGCAAAGACGATCTGCTGGCGCGGTGCGAGCAGCGCCTCGGGCGTCGGCTGCATGCCGGTGGCTGTGGCGAAGTCCTCGCTGCCGAGGATCATGCCGCAAAGGCGTGGATCGGCCCGCGCAATGTCATGCACGTTTTCAAGGCCGCGCGGGGTCTCGATCATCGCCACCAGAGCGATTTCACCGACCGGCAGGCCGCGTTCGGCCTCAAGATCGAACAGCACCTCGGAGATGAGACGCAGTTTTTCCGCAGCTTCGCATTTGGGCACGAAGATGCCGCGCAGACCGGGCTGAACCACAGCTTCAAGTTCCGGCACGGCAAGCCGCATGCCGCCATTGATGCGCACCAGCAGATCCGATGGCCCCTCGGCAAGTGTCGGAAGCGCCGCCGCTGTCATCGTGCGGGCGGTTGCCTTTTCGTGATCGGGGACGCTGTCTTCCAGATCGAGCACAACCGCATCGGCTCCACGGGTCTGGGCCTTGCCGATGAAGCGCTCATTGTTGCCCGGCACATAGAGAAGCGAGCGCCAGCGCGGCTGGTTTGCTGTCTGCCTCATGCATCTGCTCCGTCGTTGATGACGCCGGCGGTGACGAAGCCATCGACCTCGGCATCGGAGAACGCGGCCGCCCGCAGGATTTCGCGCGAATGTGCGCCCAGCGCAGGGGCCGGACCGCGCAGGGTGCCCGGCGTTTCGGAAAGGCGCGGCGTGGGCGCATGCATGGGCACGCTTCCGTGCTCTTCATCCGGTGCAGCGACATAGATGCCGCGTTCGATGAAATGACGGTCGGCGCAGATGTCCGCCACGTCGTAGAGCGGCGCGGCGGTGATGCCGTCCTTCTCGAAAATCTCCAGAACCTCGGCGCGGCTGCGCGCCCCGATCCACCCACCGACAATGGCGTCGACCTCATGCCGGCGCGAAACGCGCTGCTCGTTGGTGGCGTAGCGCGGGTCGGTGATCATGTCTTCGCGCCCGATGCTGCGGAACAGGCGCTCGGCGGTTTTTTGAATGGACGCGGAAATGGCGATGAAGTGCCCGTCGCTCGTCTTGTAGACATTGCGCGGGCTCGACGTGTTGGACCCATTGCCGACACGCTGTTTGGGCTTGCCGGTGATCTGGTAGTCGAGCGGCTCCGGCCCAAGCACGGAAACCATCGCATCAAGCAGCGACAGGTCGATCACCTGACCATGCCCGTCGCGGTCACGCGCGCGCAGCGCCATCATCACGGCATTGGCCCCGTAGAGGCCGGAAATCATGTCTGCGAGCGCCAGCGGCGGCAGCAGCGGATCGCCCCCTTCCTCGCCATTGCGGTGTGCAAAGCCGGACATGCCCTCGACCAGCGTTCCGAAACCGGGACGCGGGCTGTAGGGGCCGCTCTGGCCAAAACCGGAAACCCTGAGCAGAACCAGTCCCGGGAAATCGCGCTTGAGCACTTCCGGCCCGAGCCCCATCTTTTCCAGCGTGCCCGGCCGGAAGCTCTCGATCATCACATCGGCGCGGGCGATGAGCCGGCGCAGAAGATCCAGCGCGCCTTCCTTTCGAAAATCAAGCGCGATGCTCTTCTTGTTGCGGCCATAGACCTTCCAGAAAGTGGCATGGCCGCCCTGCTTCCACGCCCGCAGGGGATCGCCTGCGGGAAGCGGTTCCACCTTGATGACCTCGGCCCCGAAATCGGCCATCTGAAGCGAGGTCATGTTGCCCGCCACGAGACGCGACAGGTCAAGCACAACGATCCCGCTCAGCGGACCTTTTGCATCGGGCGTGAAATCGACGGGTTTCCAGGCACGGTCGGCCATAGTCTTCCTTCTTGTAGTCTCAGGCGCGCGCCGCAGGTTCGCGGCGCTTCATGAAGCGTTTCGTCGCCATGCCCAGTCCGCCAAGGACGACCATGGCAATGATGATTCCGAGCGAGATGGGCCGGTCGATGAAGATCGCCCAGTCACCTTGCCCCAGCATGATCGACTGGCGGAAATAGTTTTCCGCGAGCGGAGCAAGGACAACCGCCAGAATGAACGGGCCGGTGGGATAATCCGCCTTTTTCATCAGATATCCGAGCACGCCGAACACCAGCGCGACCCATATGTTGAACGTGCTGTAGGCAAGCGAGAACGCACCCACGACACAAAGGGCGATGACGACGCTCGCCAGATGCCCCTGCACGGAACGCAGAAGATTCACGAAGACGGGAATCAACAGCACGTTCGAGAAGAGCAGGAAGATGTTCGCCAGCACAAGGCCTGCAATCATCGCCCAGACCACGTCTCCCGACTTGATCATGAGAAGCGGGCCGGGCTGCATGCCGAACATGATGAGCGCGCCAAGCATGATGGCCGTGCCGCCGGAGCCGGGAATGCCGAGCGTGATGAGCGGGATCAGCGAACCAGGAACCGAAGCATTGTTGGAGGCTTCCGGTCCGGCGAGACCTGCAATTGCGCCCTTGCCGAACTCTTCCGGCTTGCGCGAAATGCGCCGCTCCAGGGCATATTCGAGGAAGGTCGCGACAGTTGCGCCGGCGCCCGGCAGAATGCCGATGACGGTGCCGAGGATCGAGCCGCGCACGGTTGCGCCGCCGCTCTCCTTGATGGCGTATGCCGGCGGGATGTATTCGCGGATGTTGAAGCTCGGCTTGCCGAGATCGATGCGCACGCGCTTTTCGAGATTGTAGAAGACTTCGCCAAGGCCGTAGAGGCCGATGATGATGGCGACGAAGTCGATGCCCTCGATCAGCTCCGGCGTGAAGGCGAAGCGGATATGGCCGGAAATGTAGTCACTGCCGAAGGTGGAGACCAGAACGCCGACACAGGCCATCAGCAGGGCTTTCACCATGTTGTCGCCGGCCAGAAGCACAATCGTACTGAGCCCCAGCAGCATGAGCAGGAAATATTCCGGTGCGCCGAGATAGATCGCGTAGGAAGAGACCACCGGCGCGAAGAAGATCAGAACCGCAAGGCCAAAGAAACCGCCGATGAAGGACGAGAACGCCGACAGGCCGAGCGCCAGACCGCCCTGCCCGCGCAGCATCATCGGATAGCCTTCCATGGCGGTGATGATGGCGGGGGCGTCGCCCGGCGTGTTGATGAGGATCGACGTGATGCGGCCGCCATACATGGTGCCCATGTAGACGCCGGTAAGCAGGCACAGGCCCGAAGCGTGCGGCATGCCGAAGGTCAGCGGCAGCATGAGCGCGATGCCTGCCGATGGCCCAAGCCCCGGCAGCGCGCCGACCACCGTGCCGATCATGCCGGCAAGGAAAATCAGCAAAATGTTGTAGACGGTCAGAACTTCCGAAAAACCGCCCGCGAGTTGAGTGAGTGCGTCCATTGGAGAGCGACTTTCAGGAAGACTATTGAAGCGGGATTTTCAGCCAGAGGCTGAAGATCGTGTAGATGACGGCCAGAATGGCGGCGCTGACCAGACAGGACTTTACGAAGCCATGCCCGTTGAAGCGCCACGACAGGATGATCATCAGCAGGCCAAGCGGCGCAAGAATGCTGCCCCAGCTCATGGCGTAGATCGCGCCCGCCAGAAGAACGATAACGGCGGCCACCGGGAGCGCCGAAGAAAGATCTTCGATGACGGCGCTGCCGTCCGCACCGGGCTTGCGCCCGGCCATGAAAGCCTTGACGGCGAGGATGCCGATCAGACCCAGAATGACAAGTGCGATGTTGAGCGGGATATACCCCGGCCCGAAGCTCTGCTCCGAGCCGTAAGGCATATCCAGACTGCTTATGAGGAGGACTCCCGAAAAGACGGCGAGACCCGCAAGCAGGACGATTTCCGACAGTTTCATGAGCCCTCTCCAGTCACTTATTTAATGATGCCGAGCTCGGTGAGCGTCTCGCGATAGACGCCCTGGGTCTCTTCGAGATAGGCCTCGAATTCATCACCGGTGATGAAACCCTCAACCACGGAGTTCGGGTCGAGATAGCCGGACTTCCAGGCAGCGCTCTCGTTCAGCTCGGTCATCTTCTCGATGAGATAGGCCTTTGCTTCATCGCTGATGTCAGCCGGAGCGGTGACGCCGCGATAGAGGCTGAGCGTGATGTCGATGTCCTGCTCTTTGAAGGTCGGAACATCGGGAAGCGCGTCGATGCGCTCTTCCGTGCTGATGGCCAGCGCGTTGAACTTGCCTGCCTCGATGAAGTCGCGGGCCGTGCCCGGATTGGTGACGATGAAGTCGAGCTGGTTGCTCAGCAGTGCTGCAACCACATCGCCATCGCCCTGGAACGGCACGAAGTTGACCTTCTTGCCGGTCTGCTTCTGGAACTGGATGGCGACGATGTGCTCGATGCTGCCCGTGGCCGTGCCGCCAACGTTCAGAACCTTGTCGGCCTTGAGCAGATCGTCGATGGACTTGTAGGGGCCCGCCGCGTTGACGACGAGCAGCTCGGGGTCGATGCCCAGACGCGCAATCGGCGTGAAATCGGAAAAGTCGAGGCCGATGTTGGAGGTGAGCGGCGTGGTGATGTGCGAGGAGGTCACCGACATGAGGTAGTGACCGTCACCGGCGCGCGAGTTCAGGTAGCCCATGGCCACGGCGGAGCTGCCGCCCGGCTTGTTGATCACGTTGATCGGCGTCTCGATGATGCCCTCTTCCTGCATGATCTTGGCCATGGAGCGCAGCATGGTGTCGTGACCGCCGCCCGGACCATAACCGGCGACGAACTCGATTCCGCGCTCGGGGAATTCCTGCGCGCTGGCCGGAGCGGCCTGTGCTGCAGCGAGCACGGCGGCAGCCATACCCATGGATTTAAGCATATGTTTCACGTCGTTTCCTCCTGATGATCGTCTGGTTGAGTGATGTTGGAACCGCATTGCGTGCGGATCGGGTGGCTACCGGGCCGGCAGCCTGTGGCGAAAGGCGGTGAGCGCGGCGGTGGCCTGCGCTGCGCTTTCGCAGGTCACGGCAATGACCTGATCGATGTTTGCGGCCATGCGGTCGGCGGGGCCGGCAATGTTGAGTGCGGCGCGCACACATCCGTCTGCATCAAGAACGGGAGCCGCAACGCCCGCAGCACCCTCGACCACGCCACGCAGATTGACGGCATGGCCGGCCGCGCGCGCGTCTTCCACCTTTGAGAGAATGGCTTCGCGCAGATCCGGATCGCCGGCTTCTTCAGCCGCACGCGTCGCATACGCGGCAAGCCGGTCGGCGGAAAGGCCGGTCAGAAGCACGATGCCGCTCGTGACCTGATGCGCCCTGCGCGACACGGTGATGTCGCGGTCATATCTGATCTCGCGCTCGGGCATGAGCTTGGAGATGTAACGAACGCGGTCGTCTTCATCGAGCACGGCGAGAAAGCCGGATTCGCCCGCCTCGCGTACTGCCGTGTGCAGAACCGCATCGGTGAGGCGCGCAAGTGTGCCCCATGCCTGATGCGCGTCATCCGGCTCGCCGGGAAGACGGCAAAGACGATAGCGGCCGTCATCCTCGCGGGCGGCATAGCCAAGATCGACCAGCATGCGCAAAAGGCCGAGCGCGCTGCTCTTGGGAAGCTCCAGTGCAGCGACGGCGTCGGAGAACGAGACCGCGCCTTCCTGACGGGCCATCCATTCCAACAAAAGCAAAATGCGCTCAGCGCCGCGACCACTCACCTGGCTGCCTCCTCCTCGGCCTCCACTAGTTCAATATATTGAACTAGTTCGTTATTTAGAGCGGCCATTTGGTAGAGACTATTGGCGACGGCGTCAAGCCGGCAAAGAAGAGGGCCGGCAAGTGACTGGAAAGCATCGGCTTTTGCGTGTTTTGACCGTGGATAAGGTGCAGGCGACAAACAGCACGCCCAAACGAAAACAGCCGCAGACCGGATTGGCGGTCTGCGGCTGCATGGCGTCGATCAGTCTGAATCAGCGTACGACGAGCTTGATCGGATCGGCGTTCGGCGGATCGAGATAGCCGAAGAAGCGCTCGATGGCCTTCTCGTCGCCCTCAATGGTCAGCGAGCCTTCGGCCAGTGCATCGGCAAGCGTGGTCTGCTCCAGAAGAATGTCATCCAGAAGCGCCTTGGTCGCGACGATGGTGGCGTCGGTTTTCTCCGGGCTTTTAGGATGGAAGACCGCCACGCCCCTGCGGATTTCAAGCGCGCTGTCGTCCTGGATATCCGTGAACCGGAACCCGATGGTCATGTGCGCGTCCGCCGCCTTTTCGGGATCGAGCCGCACCCGAACGGACTCGATGATGGCGTCGGGCGAAAGCGCCTTGATGATGTCGGGAGCGGCGAAGTTCCAGATGCGCGAATAGTCGAGCTTGTCCTCCAGTTCCAGAGCACCGCCAAGCGCAAGGCCGCGCCAGTAGATGTTGGGCTGCTGATAGGCCCATTCACGCATCGCCTCGGCTTTCATTGCACGGGCTTCCATGTCCTCGCCATCAACGCGGACGGCATGGGTCAGAAGCTCCATCGACCAGCCATATTCGCCTTCATCGAGCGCCTTGCGGGCCTTCTCCATGATCGCGTCACGGCCGCCGAGTGCCTCGACATAAAGCGCAGCCTTCTTTTCGAAGCCCGGCGTGGCGAGTTCGGTCGGATCTGCCTGATACCAGCCGAGATAGCCGCCATAGATGTTGCGCGTGCTGTGGGCGACGGTGCCGTAATACTCTCCAAGCCACGGATCGTTGGCCAGATGCTCCGGCAGGCGGATCGTGTCTGCCAGTTCCTCCCGCGTGTAGCCCATGTTCATGAGCCGTACGGTCTGGTCGTGTACATACTGGATCGCGTCGCGATAATTGGTGATGCGCTCGACAATGAACTCGTTGCCGACCCACGGACGCATGTGGGAGCCGGAATAGCTGTCTGCCTCACGCGCATACTCCAGCAGCCGGTCGACGCCCGTATACCACTCCACCGGATCGCGGAATTTGGTGCCGCGCAGCGTGTAGATATTGGGGAAGGACTCGCCCTGGATCGTTTCCGATCCGTGCAGGTGCTTCATCTCCGGGAACCAGACGCCGATTTCATCCTCGGCATCGCCATAGGCGTGGAACATGACCATCCGCACACCGGCGATGGTCACGTCCAGCATTTCGTCAAACGTGTCCGTCGGCTGTAAAAGCGACACCGGGCCGGAATCGAATGTGGGCCCAAGCGCCTGATGCACACGGCCTTCCGGGCCGACATCGAGCAGCGTGCTGGCGAGCGCGGTGCGGATCGACAGGATCGGACCGACCACGCTTGCGTCATTGACCAGATATTCCATGAAGCTGTCATGGGCGTAGATCTTCACCTTGCCAGACTTCACGTCCTCTTCGGTCACGCCGAGCCCCTTGGAGCCGAACGGGTGATCGGGATGACGGTGCGTGTAGACGATGGCCTTGATGGGTTTGTCGGTTAAGCTGCGGAACTCCTCCATGACCAGCGCGCCGAAATCGTCATTCTCGCCCGGATCGATGATGATGACGCCGTCATCGCCAACCACCATCGTGGTGCTGGTGATGCCGTAGCCAACCGCCACATAGACCTTGTCCTTGACCGGCATATAGATGCCGCGCTGCATCTGCCGGGCAAACGCGGTCTGTTCGGGATGGATCGTGTCCGATGCTTCCGTGAAGGCGAGATTGTCGCCGCGATCGAGCACAATGGGCGCGAGATTGGGCTTGAAAGCCTCATAGCCTGCCATCAGGCGCTCGACTTCGGCCTCGTCCGCCATCGCATCGGATACCAGTCGAACATCGCCCGCCTGCGCCAGAAAGAGCGCACAGGCAGCGCCGGCAAGCAGGGACAATGTCTTGTTTCGATGTGGTTTGAGATGTGTCGTTTCAAGCCGGCGCACGACCGGCTTTGCGGATGTCTTTTGCATGCTTCTTCTCCCCAAACAGGAACCGCTGGCGGTTGCCGCAGTCCAAATGCCTGTACGAAGACCGCGCTCGGCGCTACCATGAGAGGTCTTGTGCAAAACCACTCACGGGCACGGGGCGCGGAAACCGTTCAGCCATGGCGTTTGAGTATTTCGAAACTTAGCCAGCCTGCTACGTAATTTCCGACAAGTTTTCGGGGAGGAAAACTTTGTGAGCGAGCGCGCAGGAACCGGCTTTTTCTCCACGGAGGAACCCAGCCTCTACGAGGCGGCAATCCGCCCGTGGAACCTGACCGTCGAGCCGCTGGAGGCCGGCCCGTTCGGCTGCGACATCGCGTTTCTGAAGCTCGACGGCATCGCCATCTACCGGGATCAGTACCATACGGACATGCGGCTGCGCGGCACGACACCGCCCGACGCTCTTGCTCTCGCCCTGCCGCTTGCGGGTCTGTGCGACAAGTCGGCCTTCTGGGGGCGAACGCTGTGCAAACACAACCTTCACCACAGCTTCTATCGAGAGCTGGACAGCACCACGGCTGCCGGCCACGACCAGATCGTCATCCTGATCGGTACGGATGAACGCTATGCGCCGGAATTCGCCGATCTCTGGGATCATTTCGACGCCTGCAAGAACGGTCGCCCCATTCACCTGACGAACCGGCAGGCCGGCGCCCTGCGGCGGGTCTGTCTTGATGCGCTGCACACGGGCGAAGGAGAACCAGACAGAGCGTTCGGCGACATGCTGCGTGCCGATTTGGTCGGTGCGATCAAGCCGCTCGTTCTCGACGCCTGCCGGCAGGAACAGGCCCGGCCGGACCGGCGCGGAAATTCGGCCATTGCCCGCATGTATGATTTTCTTGAAGCCTCAGACGAACCGCGCCTGACGGTTGCCGGACTTTGCAGGATGGCCGGCATTCACGAACGCACGCTGGAGCGCGCGGTACGGGCGAAATTCGACTGCACCGTCCACGCCCTGCTCCGCCGCCGCCGGTTGCACGAGGCGCGGCGCATGCTGCTCTTCGCTGATGCCTTCACAAACAACGTGACGCGGATTTCGCACGAACTCGGCTTCTATGATGGCGGTCGCTTTGCGCGTGATTATGCCGCCCTCTTCGGCGAACTGCCTTCGCAGACATTGCGGCAGAACGCGATAGAGACCGTCACGCCCCTCCTGGTCTGAACGAAAAACGCCGCGCCTCCCATGGGATGGTTCCCGGGGAAGCGCGGCGCGTCTTTTAACGGGCCCGGATTATCAGCGACGCTGGAGAAGCGGCATGTTCATGGCGTTGGCGTATTTCACGCTCTCGGCCAAAAAGCCGTCATAGCTCTCGCGCACGCGGGCGACGTCTTCGCTTTGCGCCGTCAGCTCTTCGCGCACTTCTTCCCATGCGCCCTTGAGGCCTTCGGCCACATCGTCCGGCACATCGCGGAAGATGACGCCATCGGCCTCCAGCGACGCCATGGCGCGCGCATTGTGATAATCGAACTGGGCAAGCGCCTCCTGGCTGGCGGCAAGGGCCGCAGCCTCGCAGATTGCCTGCAGATCGGGCGAAAGCTCGGCCCAGGCATCCTTGTTGAAGACGATGGCAAGCGCTGCACTCGGTTCGTTGTAAGCCGGCAGGTAGCAGTTCTTGGTGATCTTCTGCAGGCCGAAAGCCTGATCGAGGAACGGACCGACCCACTCGGCCGCATCGAGCGCACCGGACTGAAGCGCCTGGAAGATTTCCGGCGGGGGCATCAGAACCGCGTTGACGCCAAGCTTGCGATACATCTCGCCGCCGAGGCCGGCAATGCGCATGTTGAGGCCCTTAAGGTCGTCCAGCGAATTGATCTCGGACTTGAACCAGCCGGCGCTCTGCGTGTTGGAATTGCCGGAATAGAGCGGCTTCAGATTGCGCTGGGCGTAGATGTCGTCCCAGATCTCCTGACCGCCGCCATAGCGCAGCCATGCGTAATGCTCGGCAGCCGTCATGCCGAACGGCACGGCGGTGAACCAGTGCAGGGCCGGGTTTTTGCCGGCTGCATAGTAAGGCGGGTTATGGCCGACCGGGGCCTTGCCCTGCTGCACGGCATCCTCGACGCCGAAGGGCGGAACGAGCTCGCCGCCGCCGAAAACCTTGAAGCTCAGCCGGCCATCGGACATGGCGGCGACCTTCTCGGCGAAGTTGGTGACATTGGTGCCAACGCCCGGTGCGTTTTTGGGGAAGCTGGTGGGCAGGTTCCACTCGATCTTGCCCTGCGCAATGGCTGGCGTGGCGAGTGCTGCGGCCGTTGCGCCCGCGCCTGCTGTGAGAAATGTTCTGCGTTTCATGTCGGGGTTTCCTCCTGAACAACGACTATCTGAAGAGCATGTCCGGCAGCCATGTAACCACAGCCGGGAACGTGATGAGAAGCGCCAGAGCGATCAACTGAATGGCCACGAACGGGATTACCGAGCGGTAGATCTCCATGGTCGTGATGCTGCGCGGCGCAACCGAACGATAATAAAAGAGCGCGAAGCCAAAGGGCGGCGTCAGGAACGAGGTCTGCAGGTTCATTGCAAGCAGGACCGCAAACCAGACCGGAGAGAAATCCGTGGCCAGAATGGGCGCTCCCAAAAGCGGCACGACAATGTAGATGATCTCCACGGCTTCCAGAATGAAGCCAAGGAAGAACACGACCACCATGACGAGGGCGAGTGCGCCCCATTTGCCGCCCGGAACCTGCTCCAGAAAGCCGGCCACCAGCCCGTCGCCACCGAAACCGCGAAACACCAGCGACAGCATGGAAGCGGCGATGACAATGCCGAACACCATGCCGGAGATGCGCAGCGTATCAATGACGGCGGGCACGAGAACATCGGTTCTGAAAAGCCGCCAGCCGGCAAAGAGAACGCCAAAGCCGATCAACGCGCTGGCCAGAAGGCCGAGCAGGCCGGCCGGCGCGCCAAGGGTCGCTGGCGGCAGAAGACCGGTCGCGCGCAACACGACGAGAACGCCGCCGGCGATAACCGCGGCGATGATGAGCAGACGTCCCGCCGGTCCGATCTCGCCGCGCGTGAAGGCGGCAAGAAGGATCGTGCCAATCGCCCCCAGCCCGGCTGCCTCCGTGGTGGTGGCGACACCGCCGAGAATGGAGCCCAGAACGGCAACGATCAGGAGCAGCGGCGGCAGGAAGGTGCCGAGAATGCGGTTCAGCGGAACAGGCTTGCGCTCATCCTTTGCAACGGCTTTCTGCGCGCCGCGCAGCGTGAAGAGAATGTAGAGCCCGTAAAGCCCGACAAGCAGCAGGCCCGGCACAAGCGCACCGGCGAAGAGATCACCGACGGACACGGCGTCAGGCGCGAAATTACCCGCCTTCTGCTGCGCTTCCAGATAGGTGTTGCCGATCTGGTCGCCGAGCAGAACCAGCAGGATCGAGGGCGGGATGATCTGGCCGAGCGTGCCGCTGGCGCAGATGATGCCGCTCGACACGCGCGGCGAAACGCCGGCCTGAAGCATGGCGGGAAGGCTGACAAGCCCGAGCATGACCACGGTCGCGCCGACAATGCCCGTGGAAGCTGCGATCAGCGCGCTGAAAAGCAGGACGGAAAGGGCAAGCCCGCGCGGCGATGCGCCGAGCATGTCGCGCAGGACCTCAAGCATGCGTTCGGCGAGCTGCGAACGCTCCAGCACCACGCCCATCAGGATGAAAAGCGGTACGGCCATCAGAAGCGTGTTGCTCATCACACCCCAGACACGGCTGGGGAAGAAATCCAGGAAAGACAGGTCGAACGCGCCAAAGAAGCTGGCGATGACCGCAACGACGAAGGGCACGCCGGCAATGGCCAGCATGGCGGGAATGCCGCTCAGAATACCGGCGAAGAGCCCGACCAGCATCAGGCACAGAAACAGTTCCGAAAGGGTCATAGGCTTGGCTCGCCGTCGGCAGTGTGGTCGGCGCGCGGCTCAAGCACCATGGCGATGCCTTGCAGAATCATCATGGCAGCGCCCAGGGGCAGCGCCGTCTTCACGATGAAGAGGCCGGGCAGACCGCCGGTTTCCACAGACGCCTCGCGGATCGACCAGGAATAGGCAAGATCCGCCCAGTCGGCCCAGATGATGAGGCCGAACACCGGAACGAGAAACAGAAACACCGCCACTGCATCTGCAATGCGCGCATAGGCGGGTGAAAGGTTCTCGGAAAGCACCTCGACGCGCACATGGCCGCCCCGGCGCAGGCAAACCGGCACGGAGAAGATCAGAAGCACGGCGAAGGCGTAGGAAGCGAAGTCCTGCAGTTCGATGAAACCAATGCCAAAACCATAGCGCATCACGACGATGGCAAGCACGCTTGCCGTCAGGGCCAGGCAGGCAAGCACGCAAAAAGCCGTCGCCAGCCGGTCCAGCCCGGCGCAGAACCTTAAATACAAATGCAAAACCGGCTCCCATCCGAATTCCGGCGCGAAGCTAGCGCATGCGCCATGGAAAGGAAATGTCTATTCGCCCATGGTTGGGTACGCGATCACAGGGGATCGGCGAGGCCGCATGCGAGCGCGCACCAGGAGCGAGAAGGCTTTCGGGCCTTTTATAGGCGCCCACAACGAAAACACTCGCCGGAGAGGACCGGCGAGCGGATCGCATTCATGGACTTGAACGACTGTGCGCTTAGCTCTTGATCGTCGCGGCAAGCCGCGCGGAGGCCTTGTTCAGCGCTGCGAACTTTTCATCGTCAGAGCCGTCCTTATAGGCTGCATCGAGCGTGTTCACGATTTCGGAGAACAGCTCAAGCTCCTCGTCGGCAGCCGTCATGGTGAGCGGCTGGTCGTCATAGGCCTCGACGAAGCGCTGGGCGGCATAGGCGATCAGCAGGAGGGCGGCCGCATTTTCCGGCTCGCTGGTGATCCGCTGATGAGCCTTGACCGCGCAGCCTTCATAGGCACGAACGCTTCCGCCCTGCTCGTTCAGATCCTTCAAAAACGTATCAAACATGATCCAAGTCCTTTGGCATTTACTGCGGCAGTTCTGAAATGCCGCCGTGGTTCGCCGACCATACGGTCGGCGCATTCAGGAAGCTCTCGACCTCAGCGATCGTTTCCGGCGAAAAACGGTTTTCTTCCTTGCAGACGGCGAGCACATCCCACCACGTGGCGAGATGATGCAACCGCATGCCGGCGGCTTCAAGCCGCTTCGGCGTGTCTGGGAAGATGTCGTAGTAGAAAACGGCGAATGTGTCGGTGACCCGTGCGCCGGTGCGCGCGACCGCTTCGGCAAACTTGATCTTGCTGCCGCCGTCGGTGGTCAGATCCTCGACCAGAAGAACACGCGCGCCTTCGCTCAATGCGCCCTCGATCTGCGCATCGCGGCCAAAGCCTTTCGGCTTCTTGCGCACATACTGCATGGGAAGGCCCATCCGCTCGGAGAGCCATGCGGCAAAGGGAATGCCGGCCGTCTCGCCGCCCGCTATCGCGTCGAACTGCTCGAAGCCGACATTGCGGAAGATGATCGAGGCCGCGAAATCCATGATTGCGGCGCGAACGCGCGGATAGGAAATCAGCTTGCGGCAGTCGATATAGACCGGACTTGCAAGACCAGACGTAAACGTGAACGGCTGTTCGGCGCGAAAATGCACCGCCTCGATCTCCAGAAGCATGCGGGCGACCATCTGCGAAATGGCGGACTGGTCCGGGAAGGTGTTGGAGAACATGTCGTGGTCCTGTTCGTTGATCGGGCCTTTTCGCTAACAGCTATCTCCTGCCTGAGCCAGCCCGGCAATGCAGGGATTCGTTTCCATAAGAAACCGCACAGTCACTCCACCCCCGCAAGGAAAGCAAAGAGAATATCCACGCCGGCAAGGAAATCCTCGATCTCCATCGCTTCCTGGGGATTGTGGGAACCATTGCGGTTGCGCACGAACACCATGGCGGAAGGAACGCCGGCGGCGGCGAACACGGCAGCGTCGTGCCCGCCGCCGCTCGGCATGACGAAAGGCTCCTGTCCGACCTGGCGCATGGCTTCTTCAAGACCTGCGACGAGCCCCTTGTCGCACAGCGCCGGTTCGACACGAAGCTCTTCGCCCAGCTCGAAGCGGACCCGCCGGTCGCGCTCGATCTCGCGCATTTCGCTCGTCAGAAGCTTGCGCATCTCATCCAGCGTTTCGGGCTTCTGGCTGCGCATGTCGAGGCTGAAGGACACGCTGTCGGGAATGCGCGACATGGCGTGTTTTTCGGGATCGGTCGCCACGATGCCGCTCGTCAGCACCAGATCGTCGCCCTTGTTGAGGATCGTCGTCCAGCTCTCGTCGAGCCGCACCAGAAGATCCGCCATGGCGAGAACGGGATCGCGCCGATAGGCCTTGGGCACTGCGCCGGAATGACCGGCCTCACCGTAACAGGTGATGGAGCGGTAGCGGATATTGCCACGAATGCCGGAAACGGCGGCTGCGGGGATATTCTTGCCAATCAGCAGCGGCCCCTGCTCGATGTGGAGTTCGAGATAGGCCTCGATGCGGCTGACATCCATCAGCGGCTTGCCCGCGCGAATGTCTTCGACCGGCAGGCCGATATCGGCCATATGCGCTTCCAGCGTACGGCCGTCGCCCTTGTGCCGGGCTTCGATTTCAGGCGTTGCGAGTGTGCCGGTCAGCGCCTTGGAGCCGATATAGCACGGGCCGAACCAGGCGCTTTCCTCGCCGCGCATGGCAAGCACATGCACCGGCTTTGCAAAGCGGCGGCCTTCGCGCCGGGCGCGGATCAGGCAGACGAGACCCGCGACAACGCCGGCCAGCCCGTCGAAATTGCCGCCGAAGGGGACGCTGTCGACATGCGAGCCGACGACGACGAAACGCTCCGCGTCGCGGTCTTCGGGCAGCGAGAACCGGGCATTGCAGCCCGCGTCGTACCAGACCTCAAGCCCCTCGGCGCGCGCCACATTCTCAAGATATTCGAGTGTCCTGGTCTCGATCTCGGAGAAGGCCGGACGGCTGACGCCTTCGACATCGGGCGACATGTGCGCGATGTCGCCGAACAGACGCTCTGCAAGCGCACGGTCGGTCGCATGGGCGATCGCATGGCCGGGGGCGAAAGAGGCGGGCTGGGCGTTCATGGCGCTGCTTCCATGAAGACAACGGCCTCGTCCTGTTCGCCGTCGATCACGGACCCGACCAGTTCGCGCACGGAGGAAAGTCCCTGCCCTGCGAGCCAGTCTTCCAGCCCGTCGATCAGCGAGATCATGGCCGTGGGATGAATGAAGGTTGCGGTGCCGACCTGCACGGCGGATGCGCCGGCGATCAGATATTCGATCACGTCTTCAATGGTGGAGATACCACCGCAGCCGATGACCGGGATATTGGTCGCGCGGGCGCACTGATAGGCCATGCGAAGCGCAATGGGTTTCAGGCTCGGGCCGGACAGGCCGCCCATGAGATTGCCAAGCTTGGGCCGCCGCGTGTTGATGTCGATGGCCATGGACAGGATGGTGTTGGCCACCACCAGCGCATCGGCGCCGCCCTCTTCCGCAGCGCGCGCCACTTCGGACGTTTCGCCCGTGTTGGGCGTGAGCTTGGCCCAGAGCGGCAGGTCCGTCGCCGCGCGCAGCTTGCGCATCACGTCATGCGTGGAGGACGGACGAATGGCAAACGCCTTGCCGTCTTCCTCAATGTTCGGGCACGAGATGTTGACCTCGATGGCCGCGACGCCGGGAACGCTGACCTCGGAGCACAGGGTCGCGAATTCATCGGCCGTGTTGCCGGAAATGGAGACGACGAGCGGCGTCTCGTAATGGGCGTAGAACGGCACGACCTTTTCCAGAAACGCGCCAACACCCTTGCTCGGAATGCCGATGGAATTGAGCATTGAACCGTTCACTTCGCAGACGCGCGGCGTCGGATTGCCGTCGCGCCAGCCACGGGTGATTGTCTTGGTCACATGCGCGCCAAGCCGGTCCAGATCGAACACCTCCGCGAGATCTTCGGAGAAGGTGCCGGATGCCGGCATGATCGGGTTCTTGAGCTTGAGCCCGCCGATATCGACCGAAAGATCTACCATGCGATCGCCTCCATCATGTCGAAGACAGGGCCTTCGCGGCACACTCTGAGATGCACCTGCCGGTCGCCGCGATTGAACGGACGCACGCAGCAATGGCACATGCCGATGCCGCAGGCCATTTGCTGCTCAAGCGCGATCTGCCCGGGAATGCCATGACGTTCGCCGATGGTCTGCAAAAGCCGGAGCATGCGGTTTGAGCCACAGGTGTAGAACGCGTCGGCGCGGCCTGCCGCGACCAGCCCCTCGATAACCTGTTCCAGATTGCCCAGATCCGACGTGCCTTCCGCGTCGGTCAGGGTGATGACGTCTGCGCCCAGTGAGGCGAAATAGTCCGTCGACATCAGATAGTCGGGGTGGCGGGCACTACAAATCGCGGTGAGCTTCCGGCCAAGCCGATTGGCCTCCAGCGCAAGCGGAGCAAGCGTTGCAAGCCCCACACCGCGCGCCACCAGAACCAGGTTCTGCCAGTCGTCGGCAATGGTGAAGGGTTCGCCAAGCGGCCCCAGGACATTGAGCTTGTCGCCGAGCGCCAGCGTGGCCAGCGCGCGGGTGCCGGCGCCTGTGACCTTGTAGAGGAAATGCAGCTCTCCCTGATCGGGATAGAAGCCGTAAATGCTCATCGGGCGGCGCAGATAAGGCGTCTCGCCGCCCGCCTGCGGGCACAGGAGGTGAAAGAACTGGCCGGCACGGCAGCGCGCAAGAAGATCCTGCGGAGCGGCGAGCACCAGACGGCGATACTCGCCATTGACCGGGTCGTTGCTCTTCACGGAAAGCGGCAACTCGAATGCCTTGATCGACGGGACTGCGTCCATCGGCTCAATCCTTTCTGGAATCCCCGTCATCCGAACACCAGGTTCGGCAGGAAGGTGGAGATATCCGGCACGTATGTGATGATCGCGAGCACGATGAGGTTCGCGATGATGAAGGGCCAGAGGCCGGAGATGATCGTGAGCACCGGTTTCGACAGGGTCGAAGACGCCACGAAAATATCGAGCCCGAAGGGCGGCGTGATCATGCCAATGGAAATGTTCAGCGTGACGATCATGCCGAAATGGACAGGATCGATGCCGAGCGCCATGGCCACCGGATAGAGCGGCGGAACCAGAATCAGAAGCGCCGAGTTCGGGTCGATGAACATGCCCGCGATCAGGAAGCTGATATTGACGATCAGCAGGAACACGATCGGCCCGGCCTGGATCGCTTCCAGAAAGCCCGTGATGGCCGCCGGCACCTGCGCCAGCGTGATGAAGTAGGACAGGAGGCCGCCCATCGCCAGCAGGATGAAGATGATCGCGGTGGAGATCGCGGCGCGTTCGGTGATTGCAACCAGTTTGCGCCAGGTGAGCTCACGGAAGATCACGCCTTCAACGAAAATGGCGTAAACGACGCTGACGGCCGCCGCTTCTGTGGGCGTGAAATAGCCGCTGTAAATGCCGCCCAGAATGATGATCGGCATGCCGAGCGCCCAGCCGGCGTCCCGGACAGCGATGACGCGTTCTTTCCAGCTTGTGCGCGGACCGCGCTCAACGCCGGAGCGTCGCGCTTCGAGCGCCGCCATGATGGCGAAAGCCAGACCGAGCACCAGACCCACGGCGAGACCGCCGACAAACAGCTTGGCAACGGAGGTGCCCGTCATCCAGCCATAGATGATGAAGGTGATGGACGGCGGAATGAGCAGCGCCGTCTCGGCACTGGAAACGATCAGGCCGAGCGAGAATTTGTCGCTGAAGCCGGCCTTGCGCATTTCCGGGTAGACCATGCGGGCCATGGCCGCGACCGTGGCCGGTGCGGAACCGGAGACCGAGCCGAACGCCATGGAGCCGCCAATGGTGGTGTAGCCCATGCCGCCGCGCAGATGACCGACCAGCACCTTGACGAGACCTGTCAGGCGGCGGGCGATCTGCCCCTCGCCCATCAGCTCTGCAGCGAGGATGAAGAAGGGAATGGCCAGAAGCGTCGTGTGATTGATGCCGCCCAGGATCTTCTGAATAACCACCGGGTCAGGGAGGTTGCCGTAGAAGAATTCCTTGATCATGAGCGCCGGCACGCCCAGCACGAGAAACATCTCGAAACCGAGAACCAGCAGCACGACTGCGACGATGATGACGAGTGCGAAAAGGATCATTATTCCTCCGACGCCTGTCCGGCGAAACGATCGATGCGGCCGAAGAAGCTGAGCGCAAAGCGCAGAGCCATGAGCGCAAAACCGATTGTGGGCGCGAGATAAATCCAGAAGACCGGGATGTTCAGTGTCGGGCTCTTTTGGCCCATGCCGTAAACGAAGGCGGTCATCTGGTAGCCGAGCCAGACAAGATAGATGCAGAACACGAAGCCGACCGCGTCAATGATCTTTCTGATCGGCAGGCCAGTGGCCCGTGCGATCCGGTCGCGCCAGGTGTGAACACCGGCGTGACGCCCTTTCTCAAGGGCAAGGCCGACCGTGAGAAAGACGAGGAAAAGGCTCATCAGCCGCACGGCTTCTTCAACCCAGGCGAACTCGGAGGCGAAAGTGCCGCCAACCTGGCGCGCCAGCACATTCATGAAGTAGAGCGCGACCATGACAAGGAAGATGGAGACCGCTGCTATGCGCTCGGCTGTTCTGATGATGGCAAGTGCTTTCAAGGTCTCATTCCTTGGAAAAAGGGAACCGCTGCCGGGCTCACGGGGAGCCCGACATATGAAAGTCAATGCTTTGGTTCGGTGAAAGGCCGGGGCATTGGACCGTCAGGCGAAAACCGTTTTCGCTCGGCCCGATGCCCCGCAACAAGGTGGATCGCCAGTCGCGCCCGAATGGGCGCGGGGCGTATCCGTGCTTACTGCGCCGTGGCGGCCTCATATTCCTTCTCATAGACGGCGATCAGGTTCTCGCCCTCTTCACCGGCGCGCTCCACATAGGCTGCGCGACCGGCCGGATACATCTTGTCGCGGAACGCGGTCTTCTCGTCGGCGCTCATCTCGCGGATGTCGATGCCCGATGCCTTGATCTCTTCAAGTGCGGTGGCAACGGCCGCAGCCTTGTGAGCGATCAGCTCCGGGATGACTTCGTTGAACGTGTCGACAATGGTCTGCTGATGCTCCGCCGGCAGGCTTGCCCACCAGGCCGGGTTGAACAGGATCACGTCTTCCATCGCGCCATGGTCGGACAGGACGAGGTGCTTCTGCACTTCGTAGAACTTCATGCGCTGGATGGTGTCGAGCGGGTTCTCCTCGCCATCGACAACACCGGTCTGAAGGGCGGTGTAAAGCTCGCCGAACGGCAGGGCGATCGCCGATGCGCCAAGCGAATTGAACTGCTCGATCAGGATGTTGGAATCCATGACGCGGAACTTTTGGCCGGCAAAGTCTTCAAGGCTTGCGAGCGGCTTGGAAGAGGTGAAATTCTTCTTGCCGTTCGGCCACAGGCCGATGCAGGTCACGCCGCGCGAATTGAAGGATTCGCAAAGCGCCTCGCCAAACGCGCCGCCGCGGATTTCCTGCGCGGTCTCGTCATTGTCGGGGAGCAGGTACGGGATGTCCATGATCGAAACGGCGGGGTTGAAGCCACCGAGGAAAGCTGCCGGCGCGACGGTCGCCTCAAGCGTGCCGAGCTGGACGCCTTCGGTCATTTCGCGCTGCTGGCCGAGCTGGCCCTGCGGGAAGATCTGGAACTCGACCGCGCCATCGGTGCGCTCGTTCACGAGCTTGGCGACCTTGTCGAGGAACACGTGACGCGACTGCTGCGCCGATTCAAGATGACCGATCTTTGCAACGAAATCCGCCGCCCAGACGCCTGTCGCGAATGCCGCGCCAGCCACGCCCATAACGGTCGTTGCAGCCAGTTTACGAATGAGATGTTTCATTGTTCCGCCTCCATTGCTTTTTTGAAAAAGCAGCCTACGAGCCCAACCTTAGCCTGTCAACGGAATTCTCAAAAATGAGACGAATGGAACTTTCGTCCAATTAATGAGCTTTCCGTGCTTATTTGAGCATGTCCGTTGACAAGCCGATACAGGGCACCCGATAACGGAAGGAGTTGAAACTTGCGAGAAAAAAGCGTGTCACAGGGCGACTTGATCAGATTCAGCGACATTGGCGCCCGCCTGCGCGCTTACCGCCTCGGCAAAGGGCTTGCTCCCGACGAACTGGCAGAGAAGCTCGGTATCTCGCGCGCCGCTCTCTACCGCGCCGAAAAAGGCGAAATTCGCAAGATCGAGATGCTGACCAGCATCGCCGACGAGCTCGGCGTATCGCTGCCCAGCCTGATGGGCGTCGGCGTGGAATATGTGTCGAGCGCCATTGCCTTCTTTGAGCGCATGCGCCAGCTCGAAGATGACTGCCAGCAGGTGATCGGCCTGTTCAGCCCTGTCTCCTATCTCCTGACGTCTGACGCCTATGACGATGCGTTGCAGGAAGTGCTGCGGGAATCCGTGCCGCCGGAGGTCGATCCGGAAGGCCGTTCCGGAGAGGTGGTGGATGCGCTGATCGACATTTTGCGGGCGCGAAAGAAGGCGTTTCGCCTGCGCCGCCCGCTGATCGTCAGCCTGATCGCCTCGGCAGATCTGGAAGGGTTTCTGCTTCACGGCCTGATCGGCCGGCACGATTTGCCGCCGGACGTGGTGAACAAGCGCCGCATGCAGGCGCGCCGCGAGGCCGAGTACATTCTGACCATGCTGCGCGAGCAGCCCATCGGCATACAGATCGGCATCGTGCGCGAGCCGGTTCCGGCGACAAGTTTCCAGATATTCCGACAGCAGGACCGCTCGGTGCTGGCGATCAGCCCTTTCCGGCTGGGCGAACAGCCCAACATCCGCGTCGGGGTGGCGCTGATCACCTCCGCCCCGGAAGCCATGACGCTTCACGAGGATATCGCCGAAGGTCTTTGGGCTGATGCCCTGAAGGGCGACGAAGCCGCGAGTTATCTCGAAACCATGATCGAGAAATACGCGATCCCTGTGGACGCCTGAGGCGAGTCCAGCCTCCCCTCCGTGGATAAAGCCGACTGATTTTCAACAGCGCGCCCATGAAGAATGGGCGGGCAGCGACGCCTTGCGTCCGCCCTTCACATGCCTGTCGCCGAACTGCAAGAAATCTGTCAGCGGCGCGACACAGAGCGATGATACCCGGCTGCCAGGCGCCGATCAGGCTTCCTGTCATTTATCTCGCAAACGAGGCAGTCATGCTGAAATTCATCGTCATGAGCGATATCCACCTTTCGCCGGAAGGTGAGGCCACCAATGGCCTGGACACCACGAAGCGTCTTCAGGCCGCTATCGACAGCGCCAACACGAACCATGGCGACGCGGATTTCTGCATTTTCGCTGGCGATCTCGCCGACCGTGGCGAAGTCCCGGCATACGCCATTCTGGACCGCATGATCGACCAGCTGAAAATGCCGGTCGTCCTGACGCTCGGCAATCACGACCATCGCGACCGGTTCAAGGAAATCTTCGGCACGCTGCATGATGATGAGAACGGCCACATCCAGAAGGCCATCGACGTGAAAGGCTATCGCGTCATCGTCATCGATTCCAGCGAGCCGGAAATCGTCAGCGGCGTGCTCTGCGAACAGCGCCTTGCCTGGCTCGCCGAGCGACTGGAAGAAGCGCAGGATCGGCGGGTGATCATTGTCATGCATCACCATGCGAACGATCTTCACATGCCGGTCGACCAGATCAAGCTGCAGCAGTCCGAGGCGTTCCGCGACGTTTTGAAGACGCATCCCGATGTGCGTCAGGTGATCGCCGGCCATGTTCACCGCCCGACCACGGGCCTGTGGCACGGCATCCCGCTGACCACGATTTCGGGCAACCATTACGACGTCAACGCGCACCTGCCGGGCATGCCGGGCGAAGCGCTGCGCCTTGATGGCCCTGCACAGTATGCCGTCGTGCTGGCCGATGAAAACAGCACGCTCGTGCACTTCCACGACTACATTCACCGTCATGCAGAGATGGCCGACGGCCTGTTCCGCCGGCGTCGCAAACATGCGGAAGAGACCGCAGAGCGCGAAAAAGTGGCTGGCTAAGCAAGTCTGCCCACAGCTTTCAAATAACCTTCATGATGCGGTCACCCAGCTGTCAAGGCGCGCCGATAGCCAAGGCGCGACCGGCAACGGAGCCGGCGACCGCTCCTTTCCCATGTGAGAGAAAAAGATGCAGAAGAAACTCATCGCAAGCACGCTCGCGCTTTTGGCTCTGACGACGTCAGCCATGGCCGAGAAGGTGAAATTTGAATACTGGTACGGCCTCACCGGTCAGCTTGGCGAACAGGTTCAGGCGACCTGCGACCGCTTCAACGCTTCCCAGGACAAGTATGAGATCAGCTGCGTCAGCCAGGGCGATTACGCCACGGCGCTGCAGAACACGATCGCCGCTTTCCGCGCCAAGAAGCACCCGACCATCGTGCAGGGCGTCGAGGTCTCCACGCCCGACCTGATGCTCTCCGGTCAGGTTTACCCGGCTTACAAGCTGATGGAAGACAACGGTTTCGAGATCGACTGGGATTCCTATTTCCCGGGCATCGCCAACTATTATGCGGATTCCGACGGTCGCCTCTGGTCCATGCCGTTCAACTCCTCCACGGCAATGATGTACTGGAACGTCGACGCCTACAAATCCATCGGCCGCGACGAAGCACCGAAGACCTGGGAAGAGTATGAGCAGGTTCTGCGCGAGCTGAAGGAAGCCGGCAACGCCTGCCCGTCGGGCTACGCACCGTCTTCGTGGGTCGATCTCGAGCAGTTCTCCATGGTTCATGGCGAGCCGATCGCGACCAAGAACAACGGTTATGACGGCCTCGACGCCGAAGTCGTGTTCAACAAGACGCTTCATGCCAAGCACATGAAGGACATCAAGCGCTGGATCGACGAGGGCCTTCTGGTCATCAAGACGCGCGAAACCGGCCTTTCCACCCGTGACGCCTTCGCCGCCGGCGAGTGCGCGCACTTCTTCGGCTCCATCGCCAGCCACCAGGCCGTGACCGAGCAGGTCGACGAGGGCTTTGCATGGGACGTGGCCATGCTGCCGGTCTATGAAGGCACCGAGCGCAAGAACTCGGTCGTGGGCGGTGCGTCGCTCTGGACGCTTTCCGGCAAGACCGAAGACCAGTATCGCGGCGCTGCCGAGTACTTCAAGTTCCTCGCCAAGCCGGAATCGGCAGAGTTCTGGAGCACGGTCACGGGCTACATCCCGGTGACGGATGAAGGCTTCGACTATCTGGTCGAAAAAGGCTTCTACAGCGAGCGCCCCTACAAGGGCCGCGACAAGGCGATTGAATCGCTCACCTACACGCCGGTCACCCCGCTGACCCGCGGCATCCGCCTCGGCAACTTCGTCCAGATCCGCGCCGAGTGGACCTCCCAGATGCAGGCTGTCCTGAGCGGTCAGAAGACCCCGCAGGAAGCTCTGGACGACGCCGTCGACCGCTCCAACAAGACGCTGCGCAAGTTCGAGCGCACCTATAACGGCAAGACGCTTCCCTGAAGCCGAACCGTCAACGCCTGCGCCACGGCTGCCTCCCGGCCGTGGCGCATTTCGTTGCCGTGTGACCTTCAGCGACCAACGCAACCCCCGGAACGTCCATGCAAAAGCGCGCTTATTTCAAGGCCAACTGGCTGGCCTATCTCTTCATTGCCCCCCAGTTGCTGATCATCTTCGTGTTCTTCTACTGGCCGGCATCCCAGGCCATGTACTGGGCCTTCACCCTCGAGCAGCCCTTTGGCGGCGGCAACCAGTGGGTCGGGCTCGACAATTTCCGCGCCGTCTTCTCCGACGAAACCTACTGGGCATCGATCTGGCGCAGCATCGTCTTTGCCGCGCTCTCGACCGGCCTCGCCATGTCCATGGCGCTTGTTCTGGCGCTCTTTGCCGACCGGCAGCTGCGTGGCTATCGTTTCTTCCGCGTCGGCATGATCTGGCCCTACGCCATCGCCGCACCGGCCGCCGCACTCGCGTTCCGCTTTCTCTTCAATCCGCAGTCCGGCGTCTTCGCCTATCTGAACACGCTTTCTCCGGGCCTGTGGAACCCCGCGCTCTCCGGCGTTGATGCCATGACCGCGATCATCATCACGCAGGCCTGGAAGCAGGTCTCCTACTCCTTCATCTTCTTCCTTGCAGGTCTTCAGTCCATTCCGCGCTCGCTGATCGAGGCGGGCTCCATGGACGGTGCGCGCGTGATGCGCCGCATGCTCGACCTGCAGCTCCCGCTGCTCGCGCCGACCATCTTCTTCCTGCTGGTCATCAACATGACGGATTCCTTCACGGACTCCTTCGGCATCGTCGACATTCTCACCGAGGGCGGTCCCGCCCGCGCGACCGAGCTGATGGTCTACAAGATCTATGTCGATGGCTTCCAGGGGCTCGATTATTCGGGCGCGGCCGCGCAGTCGCTGGTTCTGATGGCGCTCGTCATCCTCATGACCTTCTTCCAGTTCCGCTTCATCGAACGCCGCGTGCACTACACGTGAGGAGCCAGACATGATCGAACGCACCCCCCTCCTCAACATTGTCACCCACGCGGTCCTGATCTTCGGCGCGCTTCTGCTCGCCGTGCCGATCTGGCTCTCCTTCGTCGCCGCCACGCTGACGGTCGCCGAGGTGAACTCGCCCAATGTGCATTACCTGCCGGGCGGCGAGTTATGGAACAACCTCACCGCCGCCTGGACCCGCGCCGATTTCGGCGTGAAGTTCATGAACTCGATGATCGTCGCCATCGCGGTGGTGATCGGCAAGGTGGCGATCTCCGCCATCAGCGCCTTCTCCATCGTGTTCTTCAACTATCGCCTGCGCATGGTGTTCTTCTGGGTGATCTTCATCACCCTGATGCTGCCGCTGGAAGTGCGCATCGTGCCCACCTATGCAGTGGCTGCAAACGCGCTCTACCCGTTCCAGGCGATCCTCGACTTCACCGGCATCAGCTGGCTCATCGCGCAGTTTTCGGGCGTCGAACTCTCGCTCGAATGGAACATGCTGAACTCCTACACCGGCCTGATCCTGCCTCTGGTGGCAACGGCCACCGGCACGTTCCTCTACCGTCAGTTCTTCCTGACCATTCCCGATGAACTGGTGGAAGCGGCCAAAATGGATGGCTCCGGCCCGTTCCGCTTCTTCTTCGAAGTGCTTCTGCCGCTTTCGCGCACCAACATCGCAGCACTTGCAACCATCATGTTCGTCTATGCGTGGAACCAGTATCTCTGGCCACTTCTGATCATTACCGACCGGGCGAACTATTCCACCGTGGTGATGGAACTGCGCCGCCTCATTCCCGGACCCGACGCCATTGCTGACTGGAATGTCGCCATGGCCGGAACGCTGATCGTGATGCTCCCGCCCCTGCTGGTCGTCATCCTGATGCAGCGCTGGTTCGTGCGCGGCCTCATCAGCACCGAAAAATAACCTCTCAGGAGAGATTGAATCATGGCCGATATCGATATTCGCAAGGTCGAGAAATTCTACGGAAAGAACCAGGTCGTGCACGGCGTCGACCTCAACATTCAGGATGGCGAGTTCATCGTCATTCTGGGCCCTTCAGGCTGCGGCAAGTCCACGCTTCTGCGCATGATTGCCGGGCTTGAAGAGATCAGCAATGGCGAGATCTCCATCGAAAACACGGTGGTGAACCAGCTCGAGCCGCGTGAGCGCGGCTGCGCGATGGTGTTCCAGAACTACGCGCTTTATCCGCACATGACCGTGGCGCAGAACATCGGCTACGCGCTGAAGGTCGGCGGCATGCGCAAGGCGGAGCGGATGCAGAAGGTGGAAGCCACGGCAAAGAGCCTCGGCCTCGACCAGCTGCTCGACCGCAAGCCGGCGCAGCTTTCGGGTGGTCAGCGCCAGCGTGTCGCCATGGGCCGGGCCATCGTGCGCGAGCCGAAAGTCTTCCTGTTCGACGAACCGCTTTCCAACCTCGACGCCAAGCTGCGCGTGCAGATGCGCCTTGAAATCCGTCGCCTCCATCGCACGCTCAAGGCAACTTCGGTCTTCGTGACGCATGATCAGGTGGAAGCCATGTCGCTTGCCGACCGTCTGGTGGTGATGAATGCAGGCCGGATCGAGCAGGTCGGCACGCCCGAAGAGGTCTATCACGCGCCGGCCAGCATCTATGTCGGCGGCTTCATCGGCTCCCCGGCCATGAACTTCCTGCCCTGTGGCGTGTCGGACTGCGGCACCTTCGCCGTGATCGACAACACCAGTTTCCGCCTGCCCGTGGACCCGGAAATCGGCCGGACCATTGCCGGCCAGTCGGTGATTGTCGGCCTGCGGCCGGAAGATCTGAAGATCGCGCCCGAAGCCAACGACCCGAACCTTCTGACCGTTGCATTCGACTTCTCCGAAGAACAGGGCAGCGGCCGGCTGATGCATGGCCGTCTCGCCGGTCGTGATTTCGTGCTGCACTCCGCCGGACGTCATCACCCCGCGCCCGGCGCGCCCTGCTCGCTCGCCATCGGCGCAGAGAGCGTTCACCTGTTCGACCCGACCACCGAGAAGCGCATCACGGTCGCGGGCGCGAAAACCGGCCAGACGGGCACCCTGCCCGCAGCCTTTCAGAAAACCAGCGACGTCACCGTTTCCGGAGCCATTCAATGAAACTCGTCAGCTACAACATCCAGTATTCCAAGGGTAAGGACGAGCAGTTCGACCTTGATCGCATTGTTTCGGAAATCGAGGGTGCGGACCTGATCGCCCTGCAGGAAGTGGAAACCTACTTCCCGCGCACCGGGCTTGTGCATCAGGCGCAGGAAATCGGCGCGCGCCTGCCGGGTTATCACTGGGTCTATGGACCGGGCATCGACATCGACGCCTCCATCGTCGGCGACGACGGCACGGTTACCCAACGTCGTCGTCAGGTCGGCAACATGGTGCTCTCGCGCTGGCCGATCCTGTCGTCCATGAACCATCTTCTGCCCAAGATGGCGCTGACGAACCAGTATCACCAGCAGCGTGCGCTGATCGAAACGGTGGTCGACACGGATATGGGGCCGCTGCGCTTCTGCTCCGTGCATTTCGATCACATTGGCCCGCAGACGCGGCTGCCGCAGGTGCATCAGGCGATGGACCTGCTCCTGAACGCCGCACATCGCGGCTCTGCCTGGGGCGGAAACATCGCTGGCGACTGGTACGAAATCCCGCCGCCGCCCGCGCCCGAGCGCACCATCGTGATGGGTGATTTCAACTTCACCTCCGACAGCGAGGAATACGCCCTCCTGATCGGTGACCGCGTCGAGAGGCACGGACGCCTCGTGCAGGATGGCGGTTTCACCGATGCATGGGTGGCAGCCGGCAATGACGAGGATGAAGGCGTGAGCTTCATCGGCTCGGGCGAGCGCATCGACCATTGCGTGGTGAGCAGCAGCATGGCCGGTAGCGTCAAGCGTGCCTGGATCGACATGGATGCGCAGGGCTCTGACCACCAGCCGCTATGGGTCGAGATCGACCAATAAAGCATTTTGCAGTCAGGTGGCATCACCTGACGCCCGCAAAAATGCGTGAAAACAGATAGATAGAGCGTTTTTGGCGGGTGCCGGCTCAGGCCGGCATCCGCGGAACGCTCGCAAGCAGCTTCTGCGTATAGGGGTGCGCGGGGTTCGCCAGAATGTCGGCGGTCTTGCCGCTTTCGACGACACGCCCCTTCTGCAGAATGACAATCTCTTCGCAAAGGGCGGCGACAACCGCCAGATCATGTGAAACGAGCAGGATCGTCATGTCTGCCGACAGCGCTTTCAGAAGATCGACAATACGGGCGCGTGTCGACAGGTCGAGTGCGCTCACCGCCTCATCGGCCAGAATGAGCTGCGGACGCGCCACGATGGCGCGCGCAATGGCGATGCGCTGACGCTGACCACCGGAAAATTCATGCGGATAGCGGTCGATGGCGTCTGCTGGCAGTCCGACATCGTGGATCGCCTTTTCAATCGCCTCCTGATGAGACCCCGGAATGCGCAGCGCCCGCAACGGTTCGGCGATGATCGACTGCACCTTCTGGCGCGGGTCGAGCGAGGAATAGGGATCCTGAAAGACAGCCTGAACCGCCTTGCGATAATCGCGCATAAAGGCGCGGTTGCCGGGGTTGAGTTCGGCGTCGCCGAACTGAATGCGCCCGCTTGTGGGACGCGCGAGCCCAAGGAGCAGTTTCAGGATGGTGGACTTGCCGGAGCCGGATTCGCCCACCAACCCCACATTCACGCCGGGGCGAAGGCTGAACGAAACATCGTGCAGAACCTGCTGTTTGCGCGAATAGCCAAAGGCAACATTGTCGAGTGAAATCAGGCTCATCGTGACGGTCCCAGCGCCTTGTCGAACGCGGTGGCCGCATCGACCAGAGAACGCGTATAATCGTGTTTAGGCGCATCGAACACGGCATGAACCTGCCCCTGCTCGATCACCTCGCCACGGCGCAGCACGATGACGTTTTCCGTCACCCGCGCCACCACCGGCAGATCATGGCTGATGAAGAGAAGCGCCATGCCGTCCTCGCGCACCAGACCGGACAGGAGATCGAGAATCTCCACCTGCGTGGTGACGTCGAGCGCCGTGGTTGGTTCGTCCGCGATCAGCAGTTTCGGGCGACAGGCGAGCGCCATGGCAATGGCCACGCGCTGCCGCTGACCACCCGAAATCTCGTAAGGGTATGATTTCACGATCCGGTCGATGTCGGGAAGCGACACGCGCTCAAGCAGCGAACGCACCTCGCGGGCAACGGCTGCGCGGTCGACCGTTTCGCCTGCGCGGCGATGCCGGCGGATGACCGGTTCGGCAACCTGCCGGCCCACCTTCATCAGCGGATTGAGCGCGGTGAGCGGTTCCTGAAACACGGTTGCCGCCGCTGCGCCACGCAGGGCGATCATCGCGCTTTCGGAGGCTCCCACCACCTCGTGACCATCGAGTTTGATGGAGCCCTGAACCCGGAACCCACGCGGCAGGAGGCCGATGGTGGCGAGTGCGGTGAGCGACTTGCCGGAACCGGATTCACCGATCAGGCCAAGCCGTTCGCCGGGCGCGATGGAGAAGGAGACGTCGGAAACCAGCGTCTGACCGCCAGTGCTGAGCGTCAGGCCGCGAATGTCGAGAAGGCTCATTGCCGGCCCCTCCGGGTCGGGTCGCCCGCTTCGCGCAGACCATCGGCCAGAAGGTTCATGCCGATCACCAGCGTGACCAGCGCGATGCCCGGCGCAATGGCGCCAAAGGGCGCGGTGTAGACTGTGCCCTGCGCCTCCTGAAGGAGACGGCCCCACGAGGCGTTGGGCGGCGGTGCGCCAAGGCCGAGATAGGATAGCGATGCCTCTGCGATGACGGCGAGGCCGAACTGGAGCGCAAAGTTCACCGCCAGCATCGGCCAGATGTTGGGCAGGAGATGGCGGAAGACGATGCTTGGCCACGACGCTCCTGCCGTGCGCGCCGCGGTGATGTAATCCATCGACAGGATGCGCTTGGCGAGAATGCGGGTCAGCCTTGCAACAATGGCTGAAATGGCGATGCCCAGCGCCAGCGTGGCGGAGAACAGGCTCGCGCTTTCGGTTGCCGCCACCACAAGCATGGCCAGAAGCAGTGTCGGGAAGGCGATCAGAATGTCGAACGCCGCTGCCAGAATGTCATCCAGATAACGTGTGGCGAAGGCCGACAGAACGCCAAGCGTGACGCCGATTGTCGCCGCAATGGCCACCGCGCCGAAACCGACGATCAGCGCGATGCGCGAGCCGATCATGATCTGCGTGAAGAGATCGCGGCCAAGCCGGTCCGTGCCCGCCCAGTGCGCCCAGGATGGCGCTTCCAGCCGTCCGCCGGTCATGCCCGTGGGATCGTAGGGCGTCCACACCAGCGTGAGGAGCGCCACCGTCACATGCATGCCGACGAGGAAAAGTCCGATGTTGAGGGTGAGCGACCGACGCGAAAGGCGCGGTCGGGCTGCTGCCGTTTCCACCTGTCCGCTCATGAGCGCGCTCCCCGGCTCTCACGCAGTCTCGGATCGACCAGCCGCTGCCCGAGATCGGCAAGGAAGCCGATCAGCAGAACGAGCAGGGTCGAGATGAAGAGAACGCCCTGAATGTTCGGATAATCGCGCTGCTCGATGGCAAGCAGCAGCATGGAGCCGAGACCCGGCAGGTTGAACACCCGCTCGACCACCACCGCGCCCAGAAGGGCGGTTGCAAGCTCGATGCCGAGGATCGACATGACCGGTACCGCGCCATTGCGAATGCCGTGGCGCACCAGCGCTTCGGAAAAACCGGAGCCGAGCGCGCGCGCCGTGCGCAGATAGTCACTGCCCAGCACATCCTGCGTGGCGGAGCGCACATAGCGAAGAAGCGAGGCTGACATCACGATTGCGATGGTGAGGATCGGCAGAAACAGGGTGCGCAGCGCCTCGACCGGCGTATCCCAGCCACGCGGCGGAAAGCCGCCGGAGGGGAACAAGCGCAGATTGACGGCGAACAGCGTGACCAGAAGAATGCCCACCCAGAAAACGGGAATGGCGATGCCGAGCTGCGAGACGACCGAGATGGCGGCGCCATACCAGCGGTCGGCCTTGACCGCCGAGAGGATGCCGAGCGGCAGGGCGATGACAAGCGCCAGCAGGAACGACAGCACGGTCAGCGGCAGCGTGACGGCAAGCCGGTCCATGATTTCGGGCAGCACCGGCGTGCGGCTGACGAAGGACGTGCCGAGGTCGAAACGCACCAGGCTGGTGATGAACTGGAGGAATTGCTGGGCAAGCGGCAGATCGGAGCCGACCTGCCGCCGCGCGGCTGCAATCTGCGCCTCGTCGGCGCCCACGGAGATCAGCGAATTCGCCGGATCACCGGGCAGAAGCCTGAGCAGTATGAAGAGAACCACACAGGCCGCCAGAAGCGAGAAGAACAGAATGGCAAGCCGCCGGGCGATATAAACGAGGATCGGAGCCTCCCTCAGAGCAATTCCAGAAAAATCAGAACCGGTTTTTCCGTTCGGAACTGCAAAAGTCAAACGCCTTAACCGGCTCATCGTCACTTTCGCACGATGAACCGGCTTCGTAGCGGCTTGCCTTGGCGGCTATCGAGCCTGCTTGGCGATATCGTATGCGAAGAACTGCGAGTTCAGGCCATTGACCGGATACCCGCTGACCGACGCGGTCGATACCACAATCTGCGGGTAAAGATAGAGCCATCCGCTGGCTGCATCCTCGGCGATGATGCGGTTTGCTTCCGTGAGCTTTTCATCGCGCTCTGCCTCGGAACCGCTCGCCTCTGCCGATGCGATCAGTTCCACCACCTGCGGGTTGTTATAGCCCCAGTAGAAGTTCGGATTGCCGTAGAACACGATGTCGCGGTGGTTCACGTGTTCCTGCAGCGTCGCCTGGAAATCATGCGCCTGGTAGATCTTCGTGTACCACTCATTGGCGGTGATGATGTTGATGTTCACCTTGATGCCGACCTTGGCCAGCTCATTCTGCAGGAACTGGGCGACGATCGGGTGCGGGTCGTAGTTCGGCGTATCAAGCGTGAAGGTGAAGCCATCCGCATAGCCGGCTTCGGCCAGCAGCGCCTTTGCGCTTTCCGGATCGTAGGCGTCGACATCGTTCAGGTCGACATACCACGGGTCCGTCGGCGGTACGAAGGAGCCGATCAGCGTGCCGTATTCGCCCCAGATGGAGTTCAGCAGGCGCTTGCGGTCGATGGCGCGGGCCACGGCCTTGCGCACCTTCACATTGTCGAAGGGCGCGACGCGGTCGTTATAGGCGAGCACTTCCTTGGTGGTGGACTGACCATCCGTCACGACGAAGGACGGATTGTCCTGGAACTGCATCAGCGAATCCGGGCTCTGCACGCTGGTGATGATGTCCACCGCGCCGGTCAGAAGCGCATTGTTGAGGGCGGTCGCCTCCTTGAAATAGGAGAAGGTCACGCCGCCATTCTTCGGCTTCTCGCCCCAGTAGTTCTCGTAGGGCGACAGCGTGATGCTGGAACCGCGCCGCCAGTTGTCGAGCTTGTAGGGGCCGGTGCCGTCCTCGCCCGAGGTCAGGTCCTTGGCCGCATCGTTGACGATCCAGACATAGCTCAGATTGTAGGGCAGCGAGATGGAGCGCTCCTTGAGGGTGACGACAACGGTGTTGTCATCCTTCGCCTCAATGCTCTCAATGTTTGCCAGCGTGCGCTTGCGCGAGCTCTGCGAGCCCTCCGCCGTGACGCGCTCGATGCTGGATTTCACATCGGCTGCGGTCAGCGGATCGCCGGAATGGAAGGTCACATCCGGCTGCAGCGTGAACGTGTAGGTGAGACCGTCCTCGCTCATCTCGAAACCGGAAGCGAGCTTTGCGACCACATCGCCGTCATCGGTGAGCTGGAACAGGCCCTCATAGACATTGCCGTTGAAGGCTTCGTTGATGCCCTGCCCGGCGCCCGCCGTGTTGTCGAGGTTCTGCGGCTCATAGAGCGAGCCGACGCGAATGACGGCGGACGGGTCCGCATTGTCCTGCGCCATGGCCCCGGTCGCGCCCCAAAGGGCAAAAGCCACCGTGATTGTCAGGCTGCGGAAGCCCAGACCCGTCTCTTTCAGCGATGCTGTCATCTTGCTTGTCCTTTGCACTTTCTAACCCGCGACGCCTGCTCCATCAAAGGTCGCCTCAAGGGTCGCCCTTTGAGGATGGCATCGGAGTTTCCAGGCTAATCTAACCGGCAAATACAAAGACCGCGAGACAATTGAATCCCGGGAGGAGCAAATTGTTCGCATCGGACCGGCAAAATCACCGGTCCGAAGGGAATATTTATCCGGCAAAGGGCGCTTTCGTAGAACGTGCAGTGCGAGTCACGCGCCGTAGGGAACCCAGATATTCTTCACCTGAACCGCGCGGCGCAGATAGTCGCGTCCGCGTCCCTGCCCGTCATCGAGCCAGTTCGGCATGCGGCCATTGTTGACCCAGGTCGACTTCAGGTTTCCGGCCGATGCCTTCTCGACCATGGCGCTGCCTTCCGCCGAGCCGAAATACCAGAGCGCAGCCACTTCATCGTGCTCGGCAAGTGTCTTCACCAGAAGATCGCGCTCGCCGGTGACGATGTTCACCACACCGCCCGGCACGTCGGACGTGTCGAGAACCTGATAGAAATCGCCGGCGATCAGCGGATGGCGTGCAGATGGCGCGACCACGACCCGATTGCCCATGGCGATGGCCGGCAACACCAGCGAAACCAGCGACAGAAGCGGCGCTTCGTCCGGGCAGGCAATGCCCATCACGCCGAAGGGCTCGTTCATGGCAAGGGTCACATGGCGCGACTGGGTGGAGTGGACCGCCCCGTCGAACTTGTCGGCCTGCGCGGCGTAATAGAAGATGCGGCGCAGCGCCGTGTCGAACTCTTCGGTCGCCTTCTTCGCGCTGATCCCCGTGCTCTCGCACAGAAGCGCTTCCATGCCTGCGCGCCGCGCCTCCAGGTTTTCACCCAGATAGTAGAGCACCTGCGCGCGGTTGTGGCCGGTCGCACCGCCCCAGCCGCCGGCCTTCGCCGCCGCCTCGACCGCGTTGCGGATGTCCTTGCGGTTGCCGATGCCGGCTTCACCGATCACGAGCCCGCCCTTGCCGGTCACGGCATAGCTGTGGCCGCCATCGGGTCGCGCCTGCTTGCCGCCGATATAATTCTTCATGGTGCGGTCGATGCCCTCGACCAGCACCTTGCCGTTGCCGACCGGCGAGGCCGATGGCACGAATGCCTCCTGCCCTTTGGGCGCTGCGAGGCCCTTCTCCCAATCGGCGGCGAGATATTCGTAAAGCCCCTCGCGCGCGCCCTCGCGGCCAAAACCGCTCTCGCGATAACCGCCAAACCCGGCGCCCGCATCCAGCATGTTGGTGCAGTTGATCCAGACCACGCCGGCCTTCACCCGTGCGGCGAGATCGAGCGCCACATTGATGTTTTCCGACCAGACAGAAGCGGCAAGCCCGTAACGGCTGTTGTTGGCGAGCGCCACGGCCTCGTCCGGCGTGCGGAAGGTCATGGAAGCGGCGATGGGCCCGAAGATTTCCACCTGACAGACGGTCGAGGCAGGCTCGACGTCGGTGAAGAAGCCGGGCGCGATGTAATTGCCCTTTTCGGGAAGCGGCGCGGGAGCCTGCCAGAGCGCGCCCCCCTCCTCGACGCCCTTCGCCACGAGTGCGGAAATCCGCTCCACCTGAACCGGCGACACGATTGCGCCCACATCCGTAGACTTGTCGAGCGGGTCGCCAACGCGCAGCGTCTCAAGACGCGCCTTCAGCTTGGCGTGAAAGCGCTCTGCAATGCCTTCCTGAACGAGCAGGCGCGACCCCGCGCAGCACACCTCGCCCTGGTTGAACCAGATCGCGTCCACCACGCCCTCGACTGCCGCATCGAGATCGGCGTCCTCGAACACGATGAAGGGCGACTTGCCGCCCAGCTCCAGCGACAGCTTCTTGCCGGAACCGGCAATCTGCTCGCGGATGACGCGGCCCACCTGCGTGGAGCCGGTGAAGGCCACCTTGTCGACGCCCTCATGGCCGCAAATGGCAGCGCCCGTCGCGCCGTCGCCCTGAACGATGTTGACCACACCGGCAGGCAGACCGACCTCATGGCAGATTTCCGCAAAGGCAATGGCCGTCAGCGGCGTCAGATCGGCGGGCTTCAGCACCACCGTGTTGCCGGCTGCAAGCGCCGGTGCAATCTTCCAGGCGAGCATGAGCAGCGGGAAGTTCCACGGGATCACCTGCCCGCAGACGCCCACCGGCGAGAAGCCACGGAACTCGTCTTCCACCATCTCGGCCCAGCCCGCGTGATGATAGAAATGGCGGGCGACCAGCGGAATGTCGATGTCGCGCGTCTCGCGCACCGGCTTGCCATTGTCCATGGTCTCCAGAACGGCCAGGAAGCGCGAGCGCTTCTGCACATGGCGGGCAATGGCGTAGAGATATTTGGCGCGGGCGTGGCCGGAAAGCTTGGACCACTTGCCAAATGCCGCACGTGCAGCCTTCACCGCCGCATCCACGTCATCGGTCGTGCCGCAGGCGATCCGCGCCAGCTCCGCGCCATTGGCGGGATCGGAGACGGCGATTTCGCGCGCGCCCTTCGGCGTTACGAACCGGCCATCGATGTAATGACCGAAAGAGCGGCCATGGGCTTCAAGCCATTGGACGACATCGCCATTGGCTTCCGGAGAGGGGCCGTATTCCATGGTGCGCAAGATATCCTTGATGGAAGACATGTTTCGATTCCTCATGCGACCGCGTGACGGTTGGCGCTGGAATAGCGGCCGGTCACGAAGTGCTCCAATTGCCGTTCAATGTCGCCAAGCAACGAGCTTGCGCCGATGCGGAACAGGTCCGGCTCCAGCCAGCGATTGCCCAGCTCCTCTTTCATCAGCGTCAGCCAGGCCAGCGCATCCTTGGCGGTCTTGAGGCCGCCCGCCGGCTTGAAGCCGACAATCTGGCCCGAATATTCGCGATAATCGCGCAGCGCTCGCACCATGGTCAGGCTCACCGGCAGTGTGGCGTTCACGCCTTCCTTGCCGGTTGACGTCTTGATGAAGTCGGACCCCGCCTGCATGGCGACCATCGAGGCACGGTAGACATTGGTGAGCGTGCTCAGATCGCCGGTCGCCAGAATGGCCTTCATATGCGCCTCGCCACAGGCCTCGCGCATGGCGGCGATCTCGTCATAGAGCGCGCTCCAGTTCTGCGTGAGCACATATTCGCGGGTAATGACGATATCGATTTCGTGCGCGCCCTCTTCCACCGCATAGCGGATTTCCGCCAGGCGCTGCGGCAGGGGCATGAGGCCGGCGGGAAAGCCCGTCGCCACGGAGGCCACCGGAATGTTGCTGCCTTGCAGCGCCTTTACCGCATGGCCAACCATGGTCGGATAAACGCAGACAGCGCCGGTGGTGATGCCGGCATCGGCGAGCCCCAGCGCTTCCAGAATGTCTTCGCGCACCGGACGCCGCGCCTTGGCGCAAAGCCGGCGCACACGTCCCGGCGTGTCGTCACCGGCAAGTGTCGTCAGGTCGATGCAGGTGATGGCCCGCACGAGCCATGCCGCCTGATAGGCTTTCTTGACCGAACGGCGCGCGGCAAGCGTGCCCGCCCGGCGCTCGGCCGCAGTGCGGTTGACGGACACATCCTCGAACCATTCAGGTCTCAGTTGCGTGCCGGTGTTTCGGGCGAGAGCGTCGGTCATTGCAGCGTCCGTGTGTTTCGTGCCCGCCCCGCGAAAGACGGGGCTGCCAGATGATATGTTACGATAGCAACATTATGTTTGGATCGTTTCATAATTTCAGCGAGCCTGTCAACCCGCATCGCCTTGCCTCGCACAAAGTACAAGGTTTACTTTGCAGGAAATGGGGCTCCGGCAGTAAAATTTCGCAGAAGACGAAAGCAGCAACGGAGCATTGGGGAACGCGACCGGCAGCACATGGCTCATCTTTCGCAGATCGAATTGCTTCTTCCGGAATTGCGCGCCTATGCGCGCTCGATCTGTGGCGCGGCGGAAAGCCCGGATGATCTGGTCCAGGATGCGGTGGAGCGCGCCCTGCGTCACGAAACACGGCCAGAGCGTATCGAGGAACTGCGGCCGTGGATGTTTCGCGTCATCCGCAACCTTCATTACGACGAATTGAGAAAAAGACGCGTGCGCCGCGAATATATGGCAGCGCACAAACGTCTTATGGATGAAAGCGACGGAACGAGCAGCGCAGGACGCGATGTTCTCGTTCGGCTCGCCTTTGAGAAACTGCCGCCCGAGACGCGGGAGGTTTTGTTTCTCATCGACATCATGGGCTTCAAATATGCGGAAGCGGCCGAGATCATGAATGTGCCCACGGGCACGGTGATGAGCCGCATCAGCCGGGCCCGGAAAGAGCTTTTGCGCCGCGTAAACGGCGACGATCAGGATGAAGAGCAGGTAAAGCAGACTCCATGAGCAAGGTAACGGAAGAGGACTTCATCAGGGTCAACGCATTCCACGATGGCGAGCTGGGAAAAGAGAGCGAGGCTTTCGCCCGCAGGCTGGAGGAAGAGCCGGCATTGCAGGCCGCTCTGGCTGAAATCCGCGACATGTCTGCCAGCCTGAAGGCGCTCAGGCCGGAGCCGGCGGCTCACCCCGCAGGCCAGAACGACAACAGGTTCTCCTGGCGCTGGTGGGCGAGCGCAGCGTTCGCCGGTTCTCTCGCCCTGGCTCTTTTCATCGCTCTGCCGAAACAACCGGATACATCCGGGCCGGACACCGCGCTCGCCGTGCACGAGAGTTTTGCTGCGCAGACCTATGTGGCAAAAGACAAAACCTTCCGCACGATCGCCGGCGAACGGTCCGAGGACTTCCCGGACCTCTCCGCCGCCAACCTCACACTCGTCGCGATCAGGGACCTGCCCTATGGCACTGCGGCCCATTTTGCAGGGCGTGAAGGCTGCCGGTTGACCGTCGTGGCGAGCAACAGCTCCATAGAGACCGAAACGTCGCCCGGCCTGCAAAGCGCCCAATGGGATGTGCCGGATCGCTTCTACCGGATCTTTGCGACGGACATGGATGCGGGCAAGTTTTTAGCGATCACCGATTATCTGGAGCAGGCCACGCGCCGGATGGAGAGGCCTGAAACCGTGATCGCCCTGCAGGACGCGACCGCACGGGCCACGTCCTGCGGATAGGGGCAAAAATATTTCAGCCCCGCCGGAGCGGGGCTGAAATATGCGCCGTCAGTTCGGACGCGGGAAGTTCGGACGATCCTCATTGTAGTGGGCCGTCAGGTAATCGAGAATGATCGTGTGGTCGGGCTCGGCAATCTCGTCCATGCCCTGCTCATCGACCATCCATTTCAGCATTTTCTCCCAGCCCTCGCGGCTGAGCCCCTGCTGGGCGACGATCATTTCCGAATGGCAGGCGGTGCAGGTGTAGTAGGTTTCCTCGACACCGGCAGCGACTTTCAGCTTGCCGAAATCACCCTCGATGGTTTCTTCACCCTCGCCGGACGCCTCGGCCTTCTTCACGTCTTCGGCGGTCTCATTCTCTTCCTCGGCCGCGCCGAACTGGAGCGGATTGTCCGAGAACGTGTTGAGATAGGCGATCAGGTCGACGCGGTCATCCTCGCTCTTGAGGCCGGCAAAGGCCATCTTGGTGCCCTTCACCTCGGTGCGGGGCTGAAGCAGATAGGCATCGAGACGCTCGACCGTCCATTCGCCGCCATAGTTTTTCATGCCCGTGGAATAGGCGTAGCCGGGCGCATCTGCGGCCGGGCGACCGACGATGCCGTAAAGATTTGGGCCGACCTTGTTCCGGTCACCTTTTTCGATGGTGTGGCACGCCACGCAACGCTTGAACAGCGTCTCACCCTTTGAAACATCCGCTTCAGCAAGATCATCCTGCATATCCGCCATGGCGGGGGAAGCGACCAAAAGAGAAAGTCCGACAAGCCCCAGCCGAACAAAATTGAAGTTCATTATTCTTTTCTCCATGACAATCAGAACCGTGAAGCGGCGCACGGGCCGCTCCACGTTATCACTGGTCTGAATGAATACATATGAACCGGATCAGCTGGCGCGAACGCCAACCCGGTGCATCGAGTTGTTGAGATAGCCCTTCGGGTTCCACGCGATGGCGAAAGGCTGCATGTCGCCTTCGCTGTCCGTCGCGCGCGCCCAAATCTCATAATAGCCGGCCTGTGGCAGCGTCACCTTGGTGCGCCAGTTCTGCCATGCGCCGTCATTGACCGGATCATCCAGCTCGACCGTCTGCCAGGTCGTGCCGAAATCTATCGAGATATCAAGCTTGCTGATGGAGCGGTCGCCGGACCAGGCATGGCCGCGCACGTCCGTTTCCATGCCGATATCCGTGCCATTGGCCGGGAAGGTGATGAGGGATTTCACCGGCATGCGCTCGATGATGACGAAATCCTCTTCGGGCACTTCCTGACCGGGAGCCACCGGATAGGCCGGCACACGATAGGATGTGCCCGTCATCTTGGGGCCGTCATGCACCTGATCACGCAGCTCGATGCGCGTCAGCCATTTCTGTGCGGTGGAGGCCGGCCAACCCGCAACCACGAGACGCAGCGGTGCGCCATTCATCGGGTGCAGCGCCTCGCCATTCATCTCGAAGGCAATCAGCACATTGTCGGTCAGAGCCTTTGCGATGGGCACGCCACGCGAAATGGGCAGCTTGTCCGGATCGCCCGAAAGGTGGCCATCGGCGCCGTAATGGGCGGTGTAGACCACATTCGACTGCACGCCTGCCTTCTCCAACACGTCCTTCAGGCGCACGCCGGTCCATTCCGAACAGGCCACTGCGCCATAGGTCCACTGGTTTCCGGAAGCCGGCGGATCGAAGAAGCCGCGCCCATTGCCGCCGCACTCAAGCGTCAGCTGCATGGTCACCACTTCGAACTGATCACGCAGATCCGCAATCGAGAGTTCAAGCGGATTGTCCACGAAACCATCAATGGTCAGCGTCCATGCATCGGCATCGACGTTTTCCGGCGGAACACCGTTGTTGCGGATGAAGTGACGGCTGATGGGGGTGACAGCGTCATCGAGAAGTTCGGCCGGTGTTTCGGCATTGACGGGACGGTCGTTGAGAAGCGTGAGACCATCCTTTCCGGCAAGCGCGTCGCCATCCTGCGCGAAGGCGGCGGGAACGAGCCCTGCCGGCATGTTGCGATGGAACGGGATTGAAGCGCCCACCATCGCGGCCATGGTTGCAAGCCCGGTGTTCTTCAGGAAACCGCGGCGGCCGGCGTTGACGATGCCCTCGGTGGATGCGTCCGCAGATCCGGCATCTGCGCCGGATGCCGCCTCATTGCGGGTTTGTTTCGGTTCGGCGGTGCGCGTCATTTCATTCCTCCCTGTGCGCTGGCGGTTAAGCTGGCTCGCCGCATTCAAAATGCAGCTGTCGTGGGAGAGACGTGCGGGGAGAGAAAATTATTCCATCCTTTTGATTTTATTTTGAGACCGCACAATGGCGCTCTTAACGCATTACTTAAGAAATCCGTGTCCAATTCGCCTCATACGCGACCAGTTTCAGTTCACACGCTCAACAAGTTGCAGGTCCCAGACACCATGCCTGAGAGTTTCAACGGCTTCCCAAGCGCCTTACCGAACAGAAATGCGGATGACTGCTATGTGAGTTCGGTCAAGGGATCGGAAGCTTACATAGAATTGCCCATCGCCACGACGACAGAAGAACTGCGCACCACCGTCGGCAAATTCATGGCCATCGAGACCGGCGCGCGGGAGCTTCTGGGCCAGGTCACGGAAGTGTCTCTCAAGACACAGGCAGCGAGCACGACGGGAGGGCCGAAGGCCATTGCCCGGATCGATCTGGTCGGCGAAATTTCAAGCGACGCCAGCGGCCAGCGCCGGTTTCGCCGGGGCGTCAGCGCCTATCCAGCGATTCACGACCGGGCCCGGATCATCGGCAGCGATCAGCTGCGCCTGATATTTCGGGGCGACAAGAGTTCCTTTGCCGAGATTGGGCGGCTGCATCATGACACCAGCGTTCCCGCTTATGTGGATGTTGAAAATCTCGTCACCAAGCACTTTGCGGTGCTCGGCTCGACCGGTGTTGGCAAATCGAGCGGGCTTGCGGTCATCCTCCGGCAGGTCATCGCAAGCTGGCCGGAACTGCGGGTTCTGATCCTCGACAATCACAATGAATATGGCAGCGTCTTTGCCGATCAGGCGAACCTGGTGGGTGCGAAAAATCTGCGATTGCCCTACTGGCTGTTCAATTTTGAGGAATTTTCCGACGTGCTTTACGCTGGAAAACCCCCGATTTCGGCAGAAATCGACATTTTGTCGGAATTGATTCCGCTGGCCAAAACGCAATATCTCAACCGCCGCCAGACGGGCGAGCGCGCCAGCAGCCTGCGCAAGAGCGAGCCCCGCCAGAGCAGTTTCTCGGTCGACACGCCCGTGCCCTATCTGATGCAGGATCTGCTGGCGCTGATCGACGAGCGCATGGGCAAGCTGGAAAATCGCTCCTCGCGCATGACGCACCACCGTCTGATCGGGCGGATTGAAACGGTGAAGAACGATCCCCGCTACGCTTTCATGTTCTCCAATGCCACCGTTGGCGGCGACACGATGGCGACCATCCTGACGGAGCTTTTCCGGCTGGAGGCAAACGGCCGTCAGGCGACGATTATCCAGTTGGCGAGCCTGCCCATCGAGGTGGTGGACGCGGTGGTCTGTGTGATTTCGCGCCTCGCCTTCGATTTCGGCATGTGGAGCGACGGCGCGATGCCGCTGCTGCTGGTCTGCGAGGAAGCGCACCGCTTTGCCGCCGCCGATCCGACCGTTGGCTTTACGCCGAGCAAGAACGCCCTTTCCCGCATTGCAAAGGAAGGCCGTAAATATGGCGTCTATCTCGGTCTGGTGACGCAGCGCCCTGCCGAACTCGACCCCACCATCATCTCCCAGTGCAACACGCTTTTCGCCATGAGGATGGCCAATGAGCGCGATCAGGCGCTCCTGAAATCCGCCGTTTCCGACGCAACGGCCAATCTGCTGGAATTCGTGCCGTCTCTTGGGACGGGTGAAGTTGTCGGTTTCGGCGAAGGCATGCCGCTTCCCGTCCAGTTCGTTTTCAATCGTCTTTCGCAGGAACTCCTGCCGCGAAGCGAAGCTGCTGCCGCGCTGCCGAAAGATCTGAGCCCCGCCTCCAGAACCGAGTTTGTCAACGCGGTCGTTGAGCGCTGGCGCGGCTCGATCATGAGCCAGGCGCAGGGGCAGACGGCGAGTGCCGGACAGAGCGAGAGCATCGGTTCCCAAATGCCGTCCGGCAACGCAGCCTACCAGCGTGCAGAACAGGCAGAAGACAAGATTTCCAAGGCCCTGCAGCAGGCGCGCCGTGAATATCTGAGCCGCTAGCAGATGCCTCCTGCCCGCGCCCTGCCCTCCGATCTGGAGGGAATTCTGGAAAACGCCTCCTTCGGGCTGGCCGTTACGGATGCGGATGGGCTGGAAGTCTATGCCAACCGACAGGCGGGCCTGCACCGGCTTTCCGGAGACGAGGCGACGGTGCGGGAAATGCGTTTTGCCACGCAGACAGGCGACCGCAGCTTCAATGTGAGCCTGTGGCTGGATGCCGAAGCCCTGCCCGATCTCGATGAAGAGATATTCCGGCTTGCCTTCTTCGATGAACTGACGGGATTGCCGAACAAGACCCTGCTTGGCCGCATGGTCGGGGCGGAACTGCAAACGCATGCCGACCGGCAGGCAGCGCTTTTCCTGATCGATCTCGACGGGCTTGGCCGTACCAATGACTATTACGGGGCCGCCTTCACGAACCTCCTGATCGCCGCCTTCTCTGAACGCATGTCGTCCTGCGTGCGCAGTTGCGATGTTCTGGGTTATCTCGCAAACGGCATGTTCTGCATCTTCGTCACCGATCTCGAAGATCTCGACATTTCCGATTATGCGAACCAGCTGCTCGCCCGCGCCAAGGAGCCCTTTCTCATTCAGGGCATCGAGACATTTTCCTCGGCTTCCATCGGCATCAGCCTGTTTGCCGAAGATGGTGCGGATTTCGAGACCCTGCTCGTTTCCGCCGATCAGGCGCTGCGCGCGGCGAAGTCGGAATCGAAAGGCCGGATCGGCTACAAGCCGACAGCGTCTGCCCTGCGCGGCACCACCGATATGTCCATCGAACAGCGGTTGCGCACGGCGCTGCGTGACCAGAAACTCTGCTGCGTCTATCAGCCCAAGGTGAGCCTGAGGGACAACACGGTGGTTGGCGTTGAAACGCTTCTGCGCTGGCGCGATGACGATGGAAAACTGCAGGCGCTCGGCGATTTCGTGAATCTGGCCACGGATGCCGGCATCATTGATGCGGTTTCTGAGCATGTCGCACACGAGGTGATGGACTCCCTGCCGCGCATCGACGCCGTCTTCGCACCGAGCATTTCCATCAGCCTCAACATCACTGCGCATCAGGCGAGCAGTCCGGTTTTTACCCGCAACCTGCTCGACCTTCTGACCTCGTATCATCGCCCCGAGCGCTTCATTCTCGAAATCACGGAAGAAGCATTCCTGAATGGTGAGCTCCTGAGCAAAAACACGCTGCCCATGCTGCGCGAAGCGGGCGTGAAGCTCTCAATCGACGATTTCGGGGTCGGCTATTCCTCGCTTTCCGCACTTGCCGCAGTCACCGCCGATGAACTGAAGATAGACCGTTCCTTCGTGCAGAACGTTCACTGCCGCCCGCGCAGCCAGAGCGTTCTCAAGACCATTGAATCGCTCGGCCATGCGCTGGACATGAAGCTGGTGATCGAAGGTGTCGAGACGCTGGAAGAAGTGGAATATCTTAAGCAGAATACGGCCATTGACGTGGCGCAGGGGTACTATTTCAGCAAACCGTTTGCGCTCGAAGAATTCGTCGATACGAGCGACCTCCTGCCTTCAGGGAGAACGCGGGAACAGGCGCGGACCCATGCGCCCGCCCGGACGTCCGGCAACCGTTCGTCACGCTAGGTCCTGACGCTAAAACGCCCACCGTCTCATTGAAACGATGGGCGTTTTCAAGGCCTGCATTTCGCGGGGGACACCTAGCGGTCGTAGAAGGCGTCGACCAGGCCCAGTGACACTGGCGGCACATAGGTGACGAGCAGCAGCACCAGCATCAGAACCGCGATGAAGGGCAGATTGGTCTTGGTCGTGCTCCACACATCCGTCTTGGCGATGGAGCAGGAGGTGACCAGAACACTGGCGACCGGCGGGGTCTGCTGACCGAGTGCGATGTTCAGCGTCAGAAGAATGCCGAACTGCACCGGATCAATGCCAAGCTGGTGCACGAGCGGCATGAAGATCGGAACGGTCAGGATGATGGCCGCTGCACCGTGCAAGATCATGCCGAGGAACAGCAGGAAGACATTGATGATCATCAGGACGATGAGCTTGTTCGTCGTGATCGACAGAATGCCCTGCGCCAGGCGCTGCGGCAGCTCCGTTTCGGTGAGGTAGAGGCCGAGAACGGCAGAGCTTGCGACCAGAAGCATGACCACGGCGGTCTGCACGACGCCCTCCACGAGCGAATGATAAAGCCGCCCGAGGTCGATCTCCCGGTAGATGAACACGCCGATGAAGAGTGCGGTGACAACCGCGAGGCCTGCACCCTCCGTTGCCGTGACCAGACCGCCGAAAATGCCACCCAGAATGATGATTGGCAGAACGAGCGCCCAGGCAGCATCCTTTGTCGCGTGCCACAGGCGCGGAAGGCTGAAGCCATCCTCGCGCGGCAGGTTGTAACGCACGGCGAAATAATAGGAGAGCGCCATGAGAAGAAAGCCGCCAAGCACGCCCGGAACGATGCCGGCCACGAATAGCTGCACGATCGACGTGTTGGACAGGGCGCCATAGAGGATCATCGGGATCGACGGCGGAATGATGATCGCCAGCGAAGCCGATGACGAGGTGATGGCCGCCGCGAAACGCGGATTGTAGCCGCGCTTCTTCATGGCGGGGATCAGCACCGAACCCGTGGCGGCAACATCGGCCACGGCGGAGCCGGAGATCTCTGCAAAGAACATCGACACACCCACATTGACCATGGCGAGGCCGCCGCGGATGAAGCCGATGAGTGCGGAAACAAAGGCGATGAGGCGCGTGGAAATGCCGCCGGTGTTCATCAGCGCGCCGGCAAGGATGAAGAGCGGGATCGCAATCAGCGGAAAGCTGGTCGCGCCATCGAAGATGGAGAGCGCGGCGTTCAGAAAGCCCAGATGACCGTTGAGCAGCCAGAGGCCGGCAAGCGCGCTGGCGAGGATCGACACGGCAATCGGCAGGCCGATTGCGATCATCGCGAACATGGAAAGAAGGATAAGGGCTTCACTCATCGTGCGTTCTCCGCCTGAACACGCGACAATTCATCCTGCGCGCGGGCAATTTCATGTTCGATTTCGACGGCTTCCGGATCAATGCCGGCCTGCGTGCTGCGCAGACGTTCCGGCAGGGTGAGAAGGCGGCCGACGATCATCAGTCCGGCGCTCAAGGGCAGAACCGACTGCACGAAGCTTCGCGGCACGAAACGCAGCGTCGTCATGCTTTCATTGCCAAAAATTTCCAGAATGGCCCAGCCGGCCCAGGCCATTGCGGCGAAGGCGCCGATGAAGATGGTCTCGCCAAGCCAGAAGAGCAGCATTCGAATGGCAGGCGGCGAGCCGAGAAGGAGGCCATTGAAGCCCAGATGCGCATTGCGCAGCGTGGCCAGAACCGCTCCGGAAAAGGTGATCCAGGCGAGGAGCACCGCCGCGACCTCATCATACCAGATGAGCGAATTGCCCGAGTATCGAAACACGACACCGAGCACCACAACGCAGGAGAGCGCCAAAAGCAGGGTCAGCGTGACCGCCTGCAGAAAAAGATCGAGCCAATGGGCGAGCCGAACCATATCAAGAAACCCCAAGCCGGGCAGAATGCAAATCGAGTGGAAGTGGCGGGTGGCGCCCATGTTGAGACGCCACCCTGGGGCGTCAGGAACCGTCGGCCAGCGACAGCGCCTGATCGATCATCGCCTGACCGTTTTCGACTTCGGCGGCGAATTTGTCATAGAGTGGCTTGGAGGCCGCGACGAATGCAGCGCGGTCGGCCTTGTTGACCTTCATGCCGTTTTCCTCGAGCTGCTTCAGCAGATCGCCATCCTTGGAAGCGCCCATTTCGCGCGCCCAGATGGCGACTTCCTGTGCCGTCTCGGCGAGAACGGTCTGCACTTCCGGGTCAAGCTTCTCGAAAGCGGCGACGCCGACCGTCGGATAAGCCGGCGAATAGACGTGGCCCGAAAGCGACAGGTATTCCTGCACTTCGTCGAGCTTGCCGGCGGCAATGTTGGTCAGCGGATTTTCCTGACCGTCGATCACGCCGGTCTGAAGCGCGACAAATACCTCGGAGAAGCCCATCGGCGTCGGGTTTGACCCATATTCCTTGAACATGGCCACGCGCCAGGACGAATTCGGCGTGCGGATCTTCAGGCCCTTGAGGTCTTCCGGGGTGTTGATCGGGCGCTCATTGTTGGTGATCTGGCGGAAGCCGTTTTCCCAGATCGCCAGCGGGCGATAGCCCTGCTCCATGGCGGCCGGCACCAGCACGTCCTTGAAAAGGGTCTCGTCGATCTTCGTCAGATGCTCGCGGTCCGCCACAAGGAAGGGCAGATCGAAGATCGCGTATTCCGACGCAATGTCGGGCATGGTGGAAGACGGCAGTGTCAGGTGCATGGTCCCGAGCTTGATCTTCTGCAGCATGTCCTTGTCCTTGCCCAGCTGAGAGCTGTCAAAGACCTTGACCACGGCTTTGCCATCAAGCTTTTCGTTCACACGGCGTGCGAACTCGCTGGCCGTCTGCTGCTGCAGAGAACCGGTGGCAGCGCTGAGACCGAAGATGATTTCTTCCTGAGCCTGCGCGACGCCGGCGCCCGTTGCCGGCAGCAGGGCTGCCAGACAGAATGCAATATGCTTCAGTTTCATGACTTTCCTCCCTTGATTTTCTCTCCGCGCGGCCCTCCCTGGCCGCCCGGCACTGCTTGCCAGGTTCACCTAACCGGAAACCGCCTGCCGCTCGTGCGAGGCAGAAGCTTCCGCGCCGTTCTGCGAACCAAGCTCGTCTCCGAGCCGGCGCCCAAGCGCCAGCGCGTTGAAGGTCGCTCCCGTATCGGCGATGCCCTTGCCCGCAATGTCATATGCCGTGCCATGGGCAGGCGTGACGATCGGGAAAGGATAGCCGGCAATCAGTGTGACGCCGCGATCGAAGCCGAGCAGCTTCATCGCGATCTGTCCCTGGTCGTGATACATGGTCATCACGGCGTCGAATTCGCCCCGGATGGCCCGCACAAACACGGTGTCGGAGGGGATCGGCCCGGTTACGGCCAGCTGCTCCTGCTGCGCGCGCTCCACTGCGGGGAGCAGGATGTCCTCGTCTTCCCAGCCGAAATTGCGGCCGTCGCCCGCATGGGGATTGAGCGCCGCCACGCCGATGCGCGGCCGCTTGATGCCAGCGCCTTCCATCACCTCGGTGGTGAGTTTCAGGCTCTCATAGATCCTGTCGACGGACAGCTTGTCGGCAACGTCGCGCAGGGGAATGTGCGACGTGACGCGCGCGTTCCACACCTCATCCAGAACGTTGAACTCGCGACCGCTGCGCTCTGCCTCGATGGTGGCGTCGATGAAGCCGATTTCATCCACATAATCTGACTTTGCCAGTCGCATCGCGTGCTTGTTGAAGGGGGTGAAGAACACCGCTTTGGCAAGGCCCGCCTTGCCGACCTTCAGAGCTGCGGCAAAATTGTCGAGCGCGGCGCGACCGCCTTCCATGCTGGCCTCGCCGATGGGCACGTTTTCGGGGTCGCAATTGCCCATGTCCACCAGGACCGTACCTTCGGGAAGGTCGCCCTCGAGCGCCTCGCGCGGCACCACTGGAAGATCGAGCGAAAGGCCGGCCTGACGCGCACCAAGCGCCAAAACCCGCTGATCGCCGATCACGATCAGATCGCCAAGATTGGCTTTCTCATCGGCCAGGATACGTGCCGAAAGCTCCGGACTAATGCCCGCTGGATCTCCAATCGCAAAGGCGATGCGTGACTGCTGCATTGTGTATTCCTTATTTTGTATACAAAATATACAATTATAAATTCGCACGTCAACGCATCTTTTTGTATGTTTCGGAAATCCCGATGATTCAGGAGAGCTCGTTTGGAACTCAGCAGCCCCTTTCCCATGGAAGCCGTGGCGATCGAAAAGCAGACACTGCATGACCAGGTCGCCAACCGCATTCGTGATCTCATCATTGAGGGCCATCTCGCGCCCGGCACGCGCATCGACGAAACCATGCTCGTTGAGCAGCTTGGCGTCTCGCGCACGCCTTTCCGCGAAGCGCTGCGCACACTGGCGGCCGAAGGACTGATCATCATTCGTCCGTCGAAAGGCAGCATCGTGCGCAAGCTCACCCCGCAGGATGTGTTTTCGATGCTGGAATTGCTCGCGCATCTGGAAAAGCTGGCGGGACGGCTGATCTGTGAACGCGCCAGCGATGCGCAGATCGACGGCCTTTTGAAGCTTCATGAGGAAATGCTGAAGCGCTATCGGGAGGGCGACCGCCTGCCCTATTACAAGCTGAATCAGGAATTCCACTCGCGCGTTTCGGAGCTTGCGGGCAATGAATCGCTGCGCGATGTGCAGGCGAACATTCAGGCGCGCCTCAAGCGCATCCGCTTCCTTGGCAACAGCAAGCCGGCCTATTGGGATTCCGCCGTTGCCGAACACGAGCAGATGGCCGCCGCCCTGAGAAAGCGCGACGGCGAAGCGCTGGGCCAGGTTATGGCGCAGCACCTGATGAACACCTGGGACCGGGTGAAGGATCACATCTGACGGCGCGCTGCGCCGTCAGGTGTTGGCAAACGCCCTGGCCCAGCCAAGCCCCTCATCCGTGCCCGCGCGCGGCTTGTATTCCGCGCCGAAGAAACCCTCATAGCCGCCGGCGCGCATGGCGGGCAGCAGACGTTCGAAGCAGATCTCTCCCTCATCCGGTTCCGCGCGCGATGGCACTGCCGCGATCTGCACATGGCCGATGAGATCGCCATGGGCGGCAAAGCGGCGAACGAGATCTCCCTGCATGATCTGGGTGTGATAGCAGTCGAACATTATCTTGAGGTTCGATGCTCCGACGCGTCGGATGATTGCTGCCGCCTGCTCCACGCGGGAGAGGAAATAGCCCGGCACGTCATGGTGGTTGATCGGCTCGATCAGGATCGTGATTCCATGGGGTTCGGCTGCCTTGCAGGCATGGGCGAGATTGGCCGCGAACGCGGCTTCCGCCGCCTCGTCTTCCGCTATCCGGCCCGCCATGACGTGAACGGCGCGTGCACCCACTGCCGCAGCATAGGCCACCGCCTCGTCGATTGCCGCGCGGGCTTCCTCCTCGCGCCCCGGCAGGGCCGCGAGACCGAAATCTCCTTCGCGGTCGCCCTTGCGGGTGTTCAACCCGAGAAGCGGGAGCCCCGTTTCCTCAAGGGCGGCGCGCAGCTCTTCGGCCGGAACCGCATAGGGCCAGTGGCACTCGACGGCTCCGAAGCCGGCCGCGTGGGCCTTACGGACCGCATCCGGCAGGGAAAGCTCTGTCCAGAGGAACCCGAGATTGGCGGAAAAACCCTGCATCAAGACCACTCCACATCGAATTTCGTCACCACCTGAGCGATCTGCTCGGATGTCAGAACGCTGGGCGAGAGCCCGCGCGTGAGAAGCGCAAGCCGCGCGGTTTCCTCCAGCTCCTCAATGGCCTGACCTGCGGCGCGCAGATCCTTGCCCGCCACGACGGGGCCGTGATTGGCCAGCATGACGGCAGAGCGCTTTCCGGCCAGTCCGCGGATCGCTTCGCCGATGGCGACATCGCCGGGGATGAAGTAGGGAAGCAGCTTCACCTTGCCGAGCTGCATGATGGAATAGGCCGTGAGCGGCGGAAACAGATTGTCCGGATCGACATCCGGCAAAAGCGACCAGGCGACGGAATGCGTGGAGTGCAGATGCACGATGGCGCCTGCCCTGGAGCGCGTTTCGTAAAACGCCTCGTGCAACGGCATTTCCTTTGTGGGCTTGTCGCCATCCACATGCCGGCCCGATGCATCGAAACGGCTGAGCCGCGCCGGATCGAGCGTGCCGAGGGTCGAGCCGGTGGGCGTTACCAGAAGGCCGCCATCGCTTGTGCGGGCGGAAACATTGCCGGTCGCGCCATGGGTCAGCCCGCGCGAATGAAGCGAGGCGGCAAGCGTGCACATTTCCTCGCGGAGTCTGCTCTCTTCACTCATGCGGCTTCTCCCTTCAGCACATTGAGCGCCTTTGCGAAAAATACGTCGTCACCGAAATTGCCGGATTTCAGCGCCACGAAAACGGGGCGGCCTGCGGCCTTGAGCGCGGGAACGCCCGGCGCGATCTCCGGCCCCACATCAAGTGCCAGAAGATCAAGCGCCTCAACAACGGCTCCCGATGTCTCGCCGCCGGCAACCACGAGCCGCTCGTAACCATCGGCCACGAGCTGCACGGCTGCTGCCGCGAAGAAGCCTTCAAGAGCGGATGCAACTTCCTCGCGGCCGAATGCGGCCTGCGCGGCACGCACCACGTCCGGGTCGGCAGAGGAATAGACCAGAGGCGCAATGCCGGCGGGCTGCTCCCTGACCCATGCGACTGCTGCCTGCGGTGTCATTTCGCCGGAGAGCACGGCTTCCGGCTCGATCTTCAGGGCGGGATGAGCCGCTGCGTATTCGCCGATCTGCCGGCGCGTCTGACCGGAGCAGGAGCCGGAAAGAATGGCGGCACGGCCGGAAGATCCCTGCCAGCCTTCACCGCCCTGTCCCAGAAGGCCCGCATCGCGGAAATTCGCCGGCAGCCCCAGCCCAAGGCCGGAGCCTCCCGTGACCAGCTTCATGTCGCGGACGGCAGCACCGATCTGGTGCAGATCGTCATCGGCAATCGTGTCGACAACGATGCGCGTGCGGCCATTGGCGGCCTCCTGGCGCAGTGCGCCGGCAATTGCGTCGGCCCCCTGGCGCACGGTCTGCGCGCCGACATGACCGACCGAACCAGTGGTCTGCGGCGCGAGCCAGCGACGGATATCGGCATCGCGCATCGGGGTTAGCGGGTGGTGCTCCATGCCGCTTTCGCTGAGCAGACGGTCATTGACGAAGAGATGCCCCTGATAGACCGTCCGCCCCGTCGCCGGAAAGGCCGGGCAAACCACCGTCTGCTCCGCGCCAAGACGCTCCATCAGCGCGTCGATGACGGGGCCGATATTGCCTTCGGGCGTTGAATCGAATGTCGAGCAGTATTTGAAATAGATCTGCTGCGCGCCCTGCTCCAGAAGCCACTCGACAGCCTCAAGCGACTGGCGCACGGCGTCCGCCACGGGGATGGTGCGCGATTTGAGCGCGACCACGCCCGCCTCCACGGACGCGTCGGCGGGGCCATCGGGCACGCCGCAATACTGGATGGTTTTCATGCCGCTCTTGGCCAGCATGTTGGCGAGATCGGAGGAGCCGGTAAAATCATCCCCAATACAGCCGAGCAACATTCGCATCTCCTCCATACGCAATTCCGCGTAAATGTGACAACGTATCCATAAAAGTCAATGGAGCTGACATTTCCAGATTGGGAATTGAGAGAAGACTTTCAAAGGAAGATTAAATATCTCAATTCAATCAGCTTTTGTGGTTGGAGAGATGTGTGTTTCCGGTGTCGGGCAGCATCAGTCGCTCACTGAAGTTGATAATTTTTTGTGTATACATTAATGGGGAAGTGGGTAAGATGGCCTGAAATCGAGCATCCGGAGATGTCATGAGCAGCGATCAGAAACGCCCTTTCCTGCGCTCACGCGCCTGGTTCGACAATGCCGACAATCCAGACATGACGGCGCTCTATCTTGAGCGTTATCTGAATTTCGGCCTGTCGCAGGAAGAACTGCAATCGGGCAAGCCGATCATCGGCATCGCGCAGACCGGCTCCGATCTCTCGCCCTGCAATCGTCATCACATCGAGCTGGCGAAGCGGGTTCGCGAGGGCATTCGTGAAGCCGGCGGCATTGCCATCGAGTTTCCGGTGCACCCGATACAGGAAACCGGCAAGCGCCCCACCGCATCGCTCGACCGCAATCTCGCCTATCTGAGCCTTGTGGAAGTGCTTTATGGCTATCCGCTCGACGGCGTTGTTCTGACCATTGGCTGCGACAAGACCACGCCCGCACTTTTGATGGCGGCGGCGACGGTCAACATTCCGGCCATCGCGCTTTCGGTCGGCCCGATGCTGAACGGCTGGTTCCGGGGCGAGCGCACGGGCTCGGGCACAATCGTCTGGAAGGCGCGCGAGATGATGGCCGCAGGCGAGATCGACTATGAGGGTTTTGTGCGCCTTGTCGCCTCTTCCGCTCCATCGACCGGCTATTGCAACACGATGGGCACGGCGACCACGATGAACTCGCTGGCGGAAGCGCTGGGCATGCAGCTGCCGGGCTCCGCCGCCATTCCCGCACCCTATCGCGACCGGCAGGAAGTGGCCTGGCGCACGGGCCTGCGCATCGTCGACATGGTGCATGAAGACCTGAAGCCAAGCGATGTGATGACGCGTGAGGCGTTTCTGAACGCGATCCGGGTCAATTCCGCAATTGGCGGTTCGACCAATGCGCCTATTCATCTGACAGCCATCGCTCGCCATCTTGGCGTCGAACTCTCCATCGATGACTGGCAGACCTATGGCGAGACAGTGCCGCTCCTGGTGAATTTGCAGCCAGCGGGCGAATATCTGGGCGAGGACTATTACCATGCGGGCGGTGTGCCGGCGGTGGTGAACCAGCTCATGTCCGCAGGGCTGATCCATGAGGATGCCAAGACGGTCAATGGCAAGACCATTGGCGATAATTGCGGCACGGCGGCCATTGCCGATGAAAAGGTGATCCGTCCCTTCGACAACCCGCTCCGGGAAAATGCGGGCTTCCGCGTTTTGAAGGGAAACCTGTTCGGCTCCGCGATCATGAAACTGTCGGTCATTTCCGATGAATTCCGCGAGCGCTATCTCTCCAACCCGGACGATCCGATGGCGTTTGAAGGACGCGCCATCGTGTTTGACGGGCCTGAGGACTATCACGCGCGCATTGATGACCCTGCAATGGACATCGATGAAAACAGCGTCCTGTTCATGCGTGGCGCAGGCCCGATCGGCTATCCGGGTGCGGCGGAAGTGGTGAACATGCGCGCGCCCGATTACCTGATCAAGCGCGGCGTGACCTCCCTGCCCTGTGTGGGTGATGGCCGCCAGTCGGGCACTTCGGGTTCTCCCTCCATCCTGAACGCATCGCCGGAAGCGGCCGCCAATGGCGGGCTTGCGATCCTGAAAACAGGCGACCGCGTGCGCATCGACCTGAACAAATGCACCGCGGACATGCTTTTGCCGGAGGATGAACTCGAAAGGCGTCGCACGGAGCTTGAGAAAGCCGGAGGCTATGCCTACCCGGCGCATCAAACACCCTGGCAGGAAATCCAGCGCGGCATGGTTGCGCAGCTGGATGCCGGAATGGTGCTTGAGCCGGCCGTCAATTATCAGCGCCTCGCGCAGGGCGGCAAGGATGGCAAAATGCCTCCCGTGCCACGCGACAATCACTAGGGGCAAGACCGGCTCATGAAGATCTGTTTGCGGACAACCAAAACGCTTGAATCTGGCAGCGAACATCTGCCAACCATGACAGGCGCACCCGCAGGTTTGCGGCACGGAAGGCATTGAGGGAGGGAGATCTGAGCAAGACCGAAGGCAAGAAGGCGGCGACCGCAAAGCAGGCACCCGGTAACAGGGCCGCAGAAACGGCTGTTGCCGTTTCGCGCCCGCGCCCCAGCCTGCAGGGGATCGGCAAGATGCCGGCGCGCGACCGCGCCTATCACGAGCTGAAGTTCCGCATTCTCGAAGGCCGGCTGCCGCCGGGCACCACGCTTCTGGAAACGGAAGTGGCCAGCCTTCTTTCGCTCAGCCGCACGCCCGTGCGCGAAGCGCTGATCCGGCTAGAGGAAGAAGGGCTGGTCGATGTGCGGCCCCGCCACGGGATCACGGTCAAGGCGCTGACGGTCGATGAGATCGAGCAGATCTATCAGGTCTTTTCAGCGCTCGAGGTGAAGGCGGCGCAGCTGACAGCGCGGCGTGGCATCAGCGCTGAAGATCACAAGCGGCTGGATGGCATCCTCACCCAGATGGAGCGCGCCTCGCAGCGTGGCGACATTGAAAGCTGGTCGGAGCTTGATGACGAGTTCCACTCGGAACTGGTGGGGCTGTGTGGCAACCCGCGCCTGCTCTCCATGCTGAGGCAGCTCTGGGACATGCAGTATCACGCCCGCCGGGCAATCACGAAGCTGCGCCCGCTGCCGCTCGTCTCCGACCGCGAGCACCGGGCAATTCTCGCCGCCATCGCGGCGGGGAATGCGGAGGAAGCGACCCGGCTGCATCAGGCGCATCGCGACCGCGCCGACCAGCAATTGCTGTCGCTGCTGCGCCAGCGGGGCACGACACCGACAGAGCTTTAAACCGTCTTTGCGGCCAGTGAGGCCAGAACCGGGACTTAAGACGTCCAGAAACAATGTATACATTGTGATTTGCCGATGTCTGTGCCAAGACAGTCAGCGGAACGAAATGAGGAGGGGCATTTCATGAACCACATCGATCTTGAGGGAAAAAGAGCGATCATCACCGGCGGTGCTCAGGGCATTGGACTGGCGACGGCGGAACGCTTCATCGAAAGCGGTGCGGAGGTGATCCTCTGGGACATCAATGCCGAGATGCTGGACAAGGCCGTGGCGGAGCTGGGGGAGAAGGCCGCCGGCCGCGTGGTGGAACTGACCGAGGAAGATGCGGTGACCGAAGCTGCACGGCAGGCCGGCGCGATTGACATACTCGTCAACAATGCCGGCATCACGGGCGGCAATGGCAAGACCTGGGAGCTTGCGCCCGAAGTGTGGCGGCGCACGGTGGAGGTCAATCTTGTCGCGCCCTACCTCACCTGCCGGGCGCTGATACCGGGCATGATCGAGCGCGGCTATGGCCGCATCGTCAACATTGCTTCCATTGCCGGCAAGGAAGGCAACCCCAACGCCTCGCATTATTCGGCCTCCAAGGCCGGGCTGATCGGGCTCACCAAATCGCTGGGCAAGGAACTGGCCAAGACGGGCGTTATCGTGAACTGCCTGACGCCGGCGGCCGCCCGCACCCCGATCTTCGACCAGATGAGCCAGGAGCATATCGATTACATGCTCTCGAAAATTCCATTGGAGCGCTTTCTCGAACCGGCGGAAGCGGCGGCAATGATCGCCTGGCTTGCCTCGGCAGAGTGCTCCTTCACAACCGGCGGCGTGTTCGATATTTCCGGCGGACGCGCGGTCTACTGATCCGAGATAAATACAGAGGAACGATGACATGAAGCTGTTGCGTTATGGCCCTGCAGGGCAGGAAAAGCCGGGCATGCTCGCGGCGGACGGTACGCTGCGCGATCTTTCCGGCACTGTTGCCGACATTGCCGGCGACGTCATTTCGCCAGAGGGGCTGGAGCGCCTGCGCGCTATCGATCCGCAGTCCCTGCCTGTGGTTGAGGGAGAGCCGCGCCTTGGCCCATGCGTGGCCGGCCTGCAGAAGATCGTGTGCATCGGTCTCAACTATTCCGACCATGCAGCCGAAACCGGCGCTGAGCCGCCGGAAGAGCCGATCATCTTCGCCAAGGCGCTCAACGCGCTGTGCGGCCCCAATGACGATGTGGAAATGCCGCGTGGCTCCACGGCGCTCGACTGGGAGGTGGAGCTGGCCGTGATCATCGGCAAGAAGACGAAATATGTGAGCGAGGCGGATGCGATGGATCACGTCGCCGGTTTCGCGATCATGAACGACGTCTCGGAGCGGAATTTCCAGACCAAGCGTTCCGGCCAGTGGACCAAGGGCAAGAGCCATGACACGTTCGGCCCGCTCGGGCCATGGCTTGTCACGCGCGACGAAGTGGCCGACCCGCACAATCTCGACATGTGGCTGGATGTGAATGGCGAGCGCCGCCAGACCGGCAATTCGAACACGCTGATCTTCAACGTGCCGCACGTGATTTCCTACCTCTCGCAGTTCATGACGCTGATGCCCGGCGACGTGATTTCCACCGGCACGCCGCCCGGCGTGGGCATGGGCATGAAGCCGCCGCAATATCTGAAGCCCGGCGACGTGATGACGCTTTCCATCGCCGGTCTCGGCGAACAGCGCCAGACAGTCGTTCAGGCCTGAATACAGGAAGTGGAGCCCGCCATGAGCATCAAGAATGTCACCCTCATCGGCACCGGCATCATGGGCGCGCCCATGGCGCGCAACATTGCCGCGGCGGGCTTCAACCTGACCGTCTGGAACCGCACCCGCGCCAAGGCGGAGCCGCTTGCGGATGTCGCAACGGTTGCGGACGACCCGCAGACGGCCGTGGCGCAGGCTGACGCCATCGTGACGATGGTCGACAACTCGCCCATCGTCACCGAGATCTATTTTGGCGGGAACGGCATTGCGGAGCGTGCGCCGAAAGGTGCGCTTTTCATCGACATGTCATCGATCCAGCCAGCGGTCGCCCGCGATCATGCGCAGATGCTCTCCCAAAGCGGGCACAGGCATCTGGATGCGCCCGTATCGGGCGGTGAGAAAGGGGCCATCGAAGCAACGCTTGCCATCATGGCGGGCGGCGAGGCTGGAGACTTCGCCGATGCGGAGAAACTGCTCTCCTCCATGGGGCGGGCAACCCATGTGGGCACGCACGGGGCCGGTCAGGTTGCGAAACTCGCCAATCAGGCAATCGTGGCTGTCACCATTGGCGCGATTGCCGAAGCATCTCTTCTGGCGCAGGAAGGTGGATGTGACCCGGCTGCACTGCGCGATGCTCTGATGGGCGGCTTTGCTACCTCACGCATTCTGGAACTGCATGGAGAGCGGATGCTGGAGCGCAACTTCATACCCGGCGGCCCGCTTGAACTGCATCTCAAGGATCTCGAAAACGCGCTCGAAGTGGCCGAAGCGGCCAGGCTGAAACTGCCGCTCACGGAACAGACGCGCGACGCGTTTCGCGCACTTGTTCACGACATGAAGATGGGCCGACACGACCATGCAGCCTATCTGCTGTGGCTTGAGGCGATCAATCCCGGAAAGCGGCTCGGCAGCGGCGAGACGAAGGCCCCGCCGCTCAAGGGCTGAACGTGATCAGGCCCTGCTGTTCTCGGGAACGGCACGCGCTTCGGGCACGGGAAAGATCAGGTCATACGCCCAGTTGAAAACGAAAGCGTAGACCAGGTAGAAAAGCGCGAAAGAGGCGTTGACGAACAGCGCCTCCACCATGGGAACGCCGAGAAGTGCTGCCGTGAACGGCATCAGGACGACCAGAAGGCCACCCTCGAACAGAACGGCGTGAACGACGCGCATGAGCACCGTTTTGCGGACACTGCCGGTGAAACGGCGCAGCGCATGGTCGAAACCCAGATTGTAAATATAGTTCCACGCCGTGGCGACCGTGGCGCTGACGACCACGACGATGCCCATCTCGAACATGGGCTTGCCGAAAAGCCACGAGGCGATTGGCGTGACGATGAGAAGGGCGATCAGCTCGAAACTGACGGCGTGGCGAATACGGTCTGCGGCAGTGCGCATCTTGCTCCCCGTTGGTACTCGGGCCGTCCCGAAATGGTTCCCGGAATGGGGGAGGTCGTCCTCGCTTCGGCGTGCAATATAGGAAGCGTGTCGCACAACGCAAGGATGGTTTCAGATTACTCGCCCGGCAGGGCCGCCGGGCACAGGCCGGAGGCCTGAAGCAGGCCGTGACCGAACACCGGATCGCGCCCTTCAGCCCCGAGATCCAGCGCTGTTTCCGCGAGGATTGCCTTCACCGCCCGATGGTCGAGGCTTTGATCCTGACGTTTGAGCATGGCCGCTGCTGCGGTGACGAAGGGGGCTGCGAAGGAGGTCCCGGTCTTGGGACGTGCGCCGGAAACCGAAGCGGCGGTCCAGACCTGCACGCCGGGGGCGGCAAAATCGATGTGGTCGCCCTGCCCTGCCCGGCGATAAACGCGCTTTGCGCGGTCCACTGCCGTGACCGCGATGACCGTGTCATACGCTGCGGGATAGACCGGCTTCGCGCGCGGTCCGTTGTTGCCGGCGGATGCAACGACGACGACGCCCTTTTGCGCCGCCTCGTTGACGATCCGCTCGACCACTTCATTGGCCGCGCCCGCCAGGCTGAGATTGAGCACTGCGACCTCCTGGTCGACCACCGCATCGATGGCAGCGATCAGGTGATAGGCGTCGGCCCGTTCGTCGCCCGCCTTGCGGTAAAACGGATCGGCGGCGACGAGTTTCGCGCCATTGAGGAGCCCCGGCGACCGGCTTTCGCCGGAACCGATCAGGATCGCCGCGACCGCCGTTCCGTGCTGACGGCCTGAATCGGAGCCGCCCGACACTTCCATCTGGACGAACTCGATCTCGCCGCCGTCGAAGGTGGTGTGCTCGGGGTTGATGCCGGTGTCGACAATGCCGACGCGAACAGGGCTCGCACAGGCGGGATCCTGCCCGCCGGGCTCGACCCATCCGACCAGCGCCCTGTCGGGACAGTGCGGACCTTCGCAACCGATGAGCCCGGCGCCATCTGCACCACCGCGTGAAGACGGGCGATAGTGATGATTAAGATCGAGCAGTGCATCGGGCCTGAGTGCGCGTACGGTATCGCGGGCTGCATCGAGCGTTTGTTCCGCCGGGATGCGCAGCCGGTAGAGCGTTGCCGTGAGTGACAGGAGGTCGATCTGTTCCAGGACGGCGAAGCCATCGTCGACGAGCGCCTCTATGTCTCCCTGGCTCAGTCCCAGCGCGATGACCTCACGGTCGGCGTGGATGGCGGGGGGCGGTGCGGCGCGCCGGGCAGCGGGCCTGCTGCGGCGCGGTGCGCTCTTGCGGGGATTGAGGCGCTGTTTCAGCGCATCGAAGAGTGTCTTTCCGGAAGAGCCCGAGCGCCGGGACGACCCGGATGAACCGCCGGAGGAGCTTCCGCTGAAGCTCGTTCCCCCGCTGCTGCCGCCGCCTCCACCGCCGCCGTTGTCATCATCGTCATCATCATCGTCGTCGTCATCATCGTCATCGTCGGCAAATGCATAGCCGGCCGGGTCATTCACCAGCACGGGCGCGATCGCCATGGGCAATCCCAAAAGCGCGATGAACAATAGACGGACGAAGCAGCGATAGCTGTGTTTTGCGTTCATGAACCCTTCCATTCGACGCCTCATTAGCATTTTTTGGAATGCAGGCGAATAAACGGGCGAGCCCAACGTTTATTCCACATCATTCACGGAGAAGGCGCCCGGACCGGAACATGAAATCCACCTTTGCGGATGAAATCGTCGACCTTTTGCCGAATCTGCGACGTTACGCTTTCGTGCTGAGCCGCTCGCTGGACGTGGCCGACGATCTTGTGCAGCAGACCTGCGAGAAAGCCTTTGCGAGCCGGAGCAGCTATGCCCAGGGCACGAACCTTTCCGCGTGGCTGATACGCATCATGCGCAACACCTGGATTGACCGGGTGCGGCGCGACAGGACGCGCGGCGAAAGCGTGGACATTGTCGACCGGCCCGATGCGATTTTCACCGATGGTGCGCATGACACGGAAACGCATCTGATGCTCGGCAATGTGGCGAGTGCGCTGCAGGAACTGCCGGCGGACCAGCGCGAGATCATCATGATGATCTGCGTGGAGGAGCTCTCCTACAAGGAAGCTGCCGCCGCGCTTGGCATTCCCATCGGCACGGTCATGAGCCGGCTTGCCCGCGCCCGGACCACGCTCGCCGGAAAACTTGATCTAAACTGACAGGGCCGCATGACCTTTTGCGACAGGACAGAACACGATGCATGAAGAAAAATTCACCGATGAAGTTCTGATGGCCTATGCCGATGGCGAGCTCGATGCGAAGACCCGCCGTGAGGTTGAAGACGCCATCGGGCGGGACACTGCGCTCGCGGAGCGCGTGGAACTGTTCATGAAGACGCGCGCGTTACTGGCGGGTACATTCGGAACGGCAAAAGTTTCCGTGCCAGACGATCTTGAAGCGCGTGTGCGACAGATGGCTGGCGGTGCGGAGATGGAAGAATCCGCTTCCGGAGCGGAGGTGCTTCCCTTCAGGCAAAGGAGCGCCCCGCGCCAACAGGGGTTCGCGCAGCGCCATGCCCTGCCCATCGCAGCTTCTCTGGCGCTGGTTGCGGGCGGGTTGCTTGGTTACATGGCCGCCGGTCAGCCCGAACGGGCGGGCGGCATCGAGATTGCGGGCCTTGCAGACGACCGGATCGTTGAAGCGCTGAACGTATCGCCATCGGGCGAGACAAGGCAACTTGGCGAGGATGCGCGTTTCGAGGCGATTGCCACTTATCGCGATGGCGCGGGCACGCTTTGCCGGGAATTCGAGGTCAGTGCGCGTGGCACATCTCATGTGGCTGTCGCCTGTCAGGAAATCGATGCCTGGCAGCTGCGCTTTGCGGCCTCGCAGGTGGATGTGAACGGCGATTTCGTTCCCGCGTCTTCGCTGGAAGCGCTGGACGCGTTTCTCATGGCCACCAGGGCCGGTGCGCCGCTTTCGGCCGAGGACGAGAGCGCGGCGCTTTCCACACTGCGCTGACGCGTCCCGGCGGACTTCCGTTTCGGATCACGCTAATATGATTGGGATTGCGGAGCCGCGATACCTAGATGAGGCTCCGCAGGCACCGTGTTTCGACGCGATGCCGAGACCGATCACCATTGAACGATCAGGAAGCCGGAGCTGCCGATGAACTACAGGAAGACCGAAGAAGCCTTGGCCCGCCTCAGCCCGGAGCAATATTACGTGACGCAGCAAAGCGGCACGGAACGCCCTGGCACCGGCGAGCACCTGAACAACAAGGAACCGGGCATCTACGTCGACATCGTTTCGGGCGAACCGCTTTTCGCAAGCAGCGACAAGTATGAGTCCGGCTGTGGCTGGCCGAGCTTTACCAAGCCCATCGCGCCGGCCAATGTCAGCGAGCTGCGGGACACGACCCACGGCATGATCCGCACGGAAGTGCGCTCCACGCATGGCGACAGCCATCTTGGCCATGTCTTCGAGGATGGCCCGCGAGACCGTGGCGGTCTGCGCTATTGCATCAATTCGGCGGCACTGCGCTTCATTCATCGCGATGCGATGGAAGCGGAAGGTTACGGAGACTATCTCGATCAGGTGGAGGATGTGCAATGACTGAACGCGCTGTTCTGGCTGGCGGCTGTTTCTGGGGCATGCAGGACCTCATCCGCAAGCTGCCCGGCATTGTCAGCACCCGTGTGGGATACACCGGAGGCGACGTGCCGAACGCCACATACCGCAACCATGGAACCCATGCGGAAGGGATTGAAATCACCTTTGATCCCGACAAAACGAGCTATCGCCGGCTGCTGGAGTTCTTCTTCCAGATCCATGATCCGACCACGGCAAACCGGCAGGGCAATGATGTCGGCATGTCCTATCGCTCGGCGATCTACTATGTAAGCGACGAGCAGAAGCGCGTGGCCGAAGAGACCATTGCCGATGTGAACGCCTCCGGCCTGTGGCCGGGCAAGGTGGTGACGGAACTGGAGCCGGTTGGCGATTTCTGGGAAGCAGAGCCCGAGCATCAGGATTATCTCGAGCGCTATCCCAATGGCTATACCTGCCATTTCCCGCGCCCCGACTGGGTGCTGCCACGGCGCGACGCGGCGGAATAGAACGCCGGATCAGGCGCAGATATCTGACCGAAACGACAAAGATGAACTCCCTCCGGAAAAAATCCGGGGGGAGTTTTTTCATATGCGGCAAGGGTTTCAGCGGACCCGGGAGAAATAAAATCAATGCCGATGGAATAGATCCAATTCCCTCACGTTTTCCGACACCAGAGACGGCTTTCTGACAGTTTTACGACAGTTTTCTGACAGAGGCCGTGACCAACAAATGAGGAAAACAATGCTGGAAACGTTCGCATTCGGTGACACCCCAATCCGCTTTGGCATCGACGTCGTGTCGATGACGATCCTGGTCTTCGGCCTTTACTACCGGCGCTACCGCGACAAGGAACTGGTGACGGCGGCATCGCTGTTCAACATCTTTGCCTTTGGCGTTCTTTCCATTCTCTCGGCTGTCGAATTCTCGCTGGCCGCCGGCTTTGGCCTCTTCGCGATCCTGGCGCTCTTTACCCTGCGTTCGGAGCAGATCTCCAAGGTGGAAATCACCTATTTCTTCGGCTCGGTCTCCATCGCCGTGATCTGCGCCATTCCCGGAACGCCTCTGGCCATCGTGCTTGCCGTCGTCGCGCTTGTGCTTCTGGGCGCTTACATCCTCGATCACCCGGCCATCCTGCGCTCGTCCGATGGTGTGAAGATCACGCTCGACAAGATCGATCACGAAGCGCTTTCGCAGCCTGAGAAGATGCGCCGCGACCTCTCCGAGCGCCTTGGCGTGGACGTGATGTCCTACCAGATCACCGCGCTCGACTACATCAACGACATGGCCCGGATGAACGTGTTCTTCCGCAAGCCCCGGCACTGACCTGCCGGGAAGGAGACACTCCAATGGATCATTCCATCACAAATGAACTGACCGGCTTCCGCCCGATCTCGCTTGAGGGACTGAACGGCAAGGCCGCCATGCTGGAACGGCTGGACAACAAGTATATCGTCCCGGCCAACCGGCTCCGCCCCGCGCTGCACGCCTTTTCGGATCTGTTCGACGTGCTCGAAATCGACGGCATCCGCGCGTTCACTTATGCCACCCGTTATTATGATGATGACGATCTGCGCAGCTATTACGACCACCATCAGGGGCGTCGCAAACGCTGCAAGGTGCGGGTGCGCGATTACGTGGATACCGGCCTCAGCTATCTGGAAGTGAAGCTGAAGAGCAAACGGCAGATCACGGTCAAGAAACGCCTGAAGCTGCAGGAACCCGGTTCGGGCCTCGACCACTCCGGTGAAAGTTTCATCGATACGTGCCATCGCGAGATCTATGACAGCCCCTTCGACCGGCCTTTGGCCCCGGTGATCGAGATGCAGTATATGCGCATCACGCTGGTGGCCAAGGAGGGCGGCGAGCGCATGACCATCGATACGCAGCTTTCGTTCAAGGCTGGCGATGTGCGCCGCCTTGTGCGGCCCGACATCTCCATCGTGGAAACGAAGTCGGCGCGCGGCAACGGCATCGCCGATGCGATTTTCCGGGGACTGCACGTCCACCCGACAAAACGCTGCTCAAAATACTGCGTGGGCATGGCCGCGACGGGCCAGGTGGAGCGGCACAACCGCTTCCTGCCCGCGCTGCGTCGCTTGCAGCTTCTCGACGGCCGGGCCCTGAGCCCCGCCTGAGCTTCAACTCTGCCATCGAAAGGAGAGGACCATGCGTACGCATGTCAGCCCCGCTTTGCCTGAATCCGGCTATATGGCGAGCCTCGCGAAAGCCAGGTCGGACCTCAGAGACCTTGCTCCGTTTCTCGGACGTCTTTTCATCGCCCTGTCCTTCGTCGCTGCGGCGATGGCCTATGCGCTGGTGCGCGCCCAGAATGGCGGCAATCCCGAATTCGCGCTGTGGATCGCCACGGCCGCCGGCTTCGGCGCGTATATGGCGCTCAATATCGGCGCAAACGATGTCGCCAACAATATCGGCCCTGTGGTCGGTGCAAGGGTGATCCCGCTTGCAGGCGCGCTCATTATGGCGGCGGTGTTCGAGTTTGGCGGCGCGCTTATTGCCGGCGGCCAGGTCATCAGCACCGTGCGCGGCGGCATCGTTATGCCGGAGGCGCTTGCTGACCGGAGCGTCTATGTCTGGGTGATGATGGCCGCACTTCTGGCTGCGGCGCTCTGGCTGAACCTCGCCACCGTTTTCGGCGCGCCCGTCTCCACGACCCATTCCATCGTGGGTGGCGTGATGGGCGGCGGCATTGCGGCAGCGGGCCTTTCGGCCGTTGACTGGTCGGTGATGGCCAACATCGCCGCAAGCTGGATCATCTCCCCGCTTCTGGGCGGCCTGTTTGCTGCGCTGTTTCTCTATGCGATCAAGCGCTTCGTGACCTATGAGCCGCAGGTGCTGAAGGCCGCGCAGAGGATTGTGCCGCTTCTTGTGGCTGCCATGACCTGGTCGTTCGGCACCTATCTGATCCTCAAGGGGTTCAAGAAGGTGTGGTCTGCGAGCCTGCTTGAGGCGACCATGGCCAGCGCGCTCATCGCTCTTGTGGCATGGGTTGTCTCCCGCTTCCTGATCGCACGCCGGCTGCCAAAACTGCAGAATGACAAATCCGCGGTGAACCAGCTTCTGGCCCTGCCGCTCATTTTCTCGGCAGCGCTTTTGAGCTTCGCGCACGGCTCCAATGACGTGGCAAACGCGATCGGGCCACTGGCCGGCATCTATGATGTGCTGACCAATGACGCGATGCAGGAAAAGGCCATCATTCCGTTCTGGGTCATGGGGCTCGGCGCTGCCGGCCTCGCCATCGGCCTCCTGCTGTTCGGCCCCCGCGTCATCCAGACCGTGGGTGGGGAGCTGACCAGGCTGGACGCGATGCGCGCCTACTGCATCGCCATGGCGGCAACCATCACCGTGATCACGGCCAGCCAGCTTGGCCTGCCGGTTTCCACCACCCATGTGACCGTGGGCGCCGTGCTTGGCGTGGGCTTTCTGCGGGAGTGGCTGAAGCGCCGCTATGCGCGGATCGTCAGCGATATCCGCGCACTGCATGCCGGTCGTGATGAGGCGGAATGCGACGCTTTCATCGCCCGCATGCAGGCAAGCCCCTTCGCGCAGCGCAGGGCCATGATCGATGCGCTGCGCAGGGAACATGCGCAAAGGCAGTCTGACGCCAGCGTGTGCGGCAGCACTGCGGCAACCGAACGGGGAGAAGCTCTCGTGAACCGGGCGCTGATGACCAAGGTTCTGTCGGCCTGGATCATAACCGTTCCGCTGACGGCGCTCATCTCCGCCGTGATCTACTTCACCCTTCGCGGGATCATGCTGTGAGGCAGCGGGCGCTTCGGAAAATCCGGGGCGCCCCTGCCGTCTGCCAGAGGCATTTCCGCCAGAAATGAGGTCTGAACCTTGAGAACCATTCTTTTGACACCCCTCCTCGCCCTCGCCACCACGCTTGCAGTCAATGCCGAGCCGATGTCGGCGCGGGTTCTCGATCATCGGGTGATGCCCGAAATCGATGTGAACGGAGAGACGATGGCCGAGTTATCCGGCCTCGCTTACGACCCGCAGACGCAGACCGTTTACGCGGTTTCCGACCGGGCCACGCTGTTCAGTCTCGCCTTCTCGACCGATGGCGAGACGATTACGGTCCTTGAGCCGCAGGCGGCTGCGGCGCTGACCGACGCAGATGGCAATGCGCTTGCCGAACAGGGGTTCGGGCCGGAAGCGCTGATGCTACGACCAGATGAAACGGGCGCACTGAATTTCGCGATCCTGAGCGAAAGCGGACCGCGTGCCGCACTTTTCAAGCGTGACGGGGGATGGCTGGCAGAGATCGATCTGCCATCGGCGGTGCGTGACAGCAGCCGACAGGCGGGCAAGAACCGCGGCCTTGAATCCATAGCCCATCACCCGGAGCTTGGCCTTGTGACCCTGCCCGAAGAACCGTTTGAGCCCGCGCCGCGCACCGCGCACACGCTTTATGCGGAAGGTGGCGAAACGCTCTCGTGGTCGAGCGAGGATATCGGCGCGTCGCGGGTGAAGGCGATGACGGCGCTGCCCGATGGCAGACTTCTGGTGCTGGAGCGCATCAAGGAAGACAAGGCGCTCGTTCCCTATCTGCGGCTTGTCGACCCGGCGGTCTGCGCGGCCGACACCTTATGCAAAACGCAGGCAGTTCGGCTTGATGTTCCCGGTATCGACGATGCGGATTTCGAAGGAATCGTCGCGGTCTCGCCGTCACTCTTTCTGCTGGTCAGCGATGACAGGATCAAGAAGGAGCAACGCTCGGTGTTCGCGCTGGTGGACGTGACGTTTCCGGCCATGCCCTGAATTAAAACGGCCCGAAAACCTCCTGAGGCTTTCGGGCCGTAAATCTCTGAACTGCGTCAGAAATTACTGCTTCTGGTAGGCGTTGGTGAACCAGGTGGAGACGTCCGGCATCTCCTCAAGGCGCTTGCCGTCGGCATCGCGCATGACGCCCGCCTCGAACATGAACTTCGTGATGTTGCCGAACATGTCCGCATCGATGAGGCCGACCGGTTCGCCTTCGTCCTGCAGGTAGCCGCCATCCACGATGGCCTGCATGGAAGCGCGGACCAGCTCCGGGTTGGACAGCATGCCGCCGGTTTCGGCGATCAGCATCTCGGCTGCCTCTTCCGGGTTCTCGGCAGCAAAGGCATAGCCGCGCTGAGCCGCTTCAACGAAAGCGCGCGCGGTCTCCGGGTTGGCCTTCAGCCAGGTTCCGTTGCCGCCGAGATAGGTGGTGTGCTGATCCGGCACGCCGTAATCGGCATAGCGGAATGCGCGCTGCGGACGGTCGAGGAGCACGGAGTTCACACCTTCCCAGGTGCTGACCTCAAGCGTGAAATCGACCGTGCCATTGGCAAGCGCCTCATAGGCGGAGGTGCCGAGCGTGACGGTCTCGAATTCGCCCTTGCCGCCATCGTTCTGGATGATGGTGGAGATGAGGGCCTGCTCCCATGCGCTGCCGAAACCGGCATAGGTCATGCCATCGAGATCGGCCGGGCGCTGGATGTCTTCACGCTCGCCGTTGAAGACGAGACGGCCCGTCTCGTGCTGCATCACCGCCATGACGACCGTGAGGTCGGCGCCCGTGGCGCGCTGGCTGTAGAAGCCGACGGAGCTGAGAATGCCGAATTCGGCAACGCCCGTGGCGACCAGCGTGCCGGAGGACGTGTCGGTGTAGGGCAGGATTTCGACATCAAGGCCGGCATCCTTGAACCAGCCCTTCGCCTGGGCGACGTAGAGCCCCACATGGTTGGTATTGGGCGTCCAGTCCAGCGCGACGCTCAGGCGCTCCTGCGCCGTTGCCGGCAGCGCCATCGCGCCGAGCATCAGGGCTGCGGCTATCAGGCTTTTCATGGTCTTTCTCCTGTCTGACTGAGCAAGGTGTTCAAAAGGTCTTCTTCCAGCGCGCGGGCTTCGTCCGGCAGCGGCGCGCCAAGGCGCGGGCGCGGGGCGCGGACGACGACCTCGGAAATCACGCGGGCGGGACGGCGCGACAGCACATAGATGCGGTCTGAAAGGGCGACCGCCTCGCGCACGTCATGGGTGACGAGCAGCGTGGTCCAGCGCGCGGCGCGCCAGCGGTCCTCCAGCCAGCGCTGCATCTGCGCGCGGGTGAGTGCGTCGAGTGCGCCGAAGGGTTCATCGAGAAGCTGGATCGGGCGGGCCTGAATGACCGTGCGCAGAAGGGCTGCGCGCTGACGCATGCCGCCCGAGAGTTCCGCCGGATAGCGCTGTTCAAAGCCTTCCAGCCCGAATTCGGCGAACAGCGGCAGCGCGCGGGCGCGCGCCTCGGCGCGGGGCACACCCTGCACTTCCAGCCCCAGAATGACGTTGTCGATGATGCGTCGCCAGGGCATCAGCGCGTCGCGCTGCGGCATGAAGGCGAAGGTCTGGCCATCGCGCTTCAGCGGCGCGCCATCGCGCAGGATCTCGCCGCGATCCGGCGCAAGCGCGCCGGTGAGCAGGCGAAACAGGGTGGATTTTCCCGCTCCCGAAGGGCCGAGAATGGAGACGAACTCCCCCTGCCCCACATGCAGCGACACATCGTCGAGCACGGCGGTCTCGCCAAGCGTCACGCCCACATTGCGCATTTCAAGAGCGCTCATCGTGTCTGCCCCGCTTCACGCCAGCGCAGCAGCGCGCGTTGCAGAAGCGCCGAGACGCCGAAGAGCACCAGTGTCAGCGTGGAGCTGACCACGACCGCCGCCAGCATGAGATCCGGGCGAAAGCTGTTCTTGGCGTTGAGAATGACAATGCCGAGCCCGGCGCGCGCGCCGACATATTCGGAGAAGATCGCGGCGACCACGGCATAGGTGATCGAAATCCGCAGGCCGGCGAAGAAATAGGGCATGGCCGAGGGAAAGCGCGCCGCCCGGAACACTTTCCATCGCGACGCGCCCATGGAGCGCATCAGCGTTTCGATTTCGGGATCGGTGGATTCGTAGCCATCGACCAGCGCCACCAGCATGGGAAAGAAGGTGACGAGCGCCACGAGCAGGATTTTCGGTGTGAGACCGAAACCGAACCACAGGACGGCCAGCGGCGCGATGGCCACCAGCGGCAGGGTCTGGCTGACGACAAAGATCGGGAACAGCGCCCGCCGCAGCTTCGGCAGGAAATCGAGCGCCACCGAGAGGGCAAAGGCGATGCTGACGGAGAAGGCAAAGCCGGTCAGCGTCGCGCTCAGCGTCGGCAGCGTGTTCTCCCACAGGAGGGCGCGGTTGACGCCCATCTGTTCGATGACGCGCGAAGGCGCAGGCAGAACCAGCGGCGAAATGCCCGACAGCCGCACATAGATTTCCCAAAGGAGGATTGCACCGGCAACGCTTGCCAGGGCAGGCAAGCCGCGCACCAGCCGTCCGCCCGCAGGACGGGGCCGACCCTGAGACATGGGGTCAGGCCGTGGAGGGGCTGTTGGCGGAAACGGTGAGATCGACCGTCACATGGCCTTCGGGCGGACCGAACCGGCAGAAGGCCTGTTCGAGCGTTGCGAAAACCGGGCCTGCATCGCCGGTGAGACGGCTGCAGAAATTCTTGGAGCGGTCAAAGACGCCGCTCGACTTCAGGAAGTCGATGCAGCCCATGATCTCCGCCATGTGATCGCCGGCGCCCATCACGTAAAGCGAGAACTGCGCGCGTGCGATTTCCGACGTGGTCTTGGCATTGGCCACTGCTGCAAGCGCCGCCTTCTGCCGTTCGGCGAGCGGCTCTGACGGATTGGCGAGTGCAGAGGTGCTGCAGATCGGATCGTCGGGCTCGCCGGGGCAGCCGCGCGAGAGCGTGGCGCGCAGCACCACGTGATGGCGGGTGGATGCGGCGGCGACATAGAAATCGCGCAGCGCCGGAAACAGCACTTCGGGCGGGCCGACGACGAGCGTGGAGATATCGTCGGTCTCGATTCGCAACCGGTCCCGGTAAGGATCGAACGCGGAGAGCGACGACATGATGACGTCGACGAAATTGTCGGTCATCGGATAAAGGGAAAGCTGCGCACCTGCGAACATGATTGTCCTCCTTGCTCCGCTGGCATTACCCAGATCAGCTTCTAGGGCCCGAGGATTTGCACCCTCATCTCAGCCGCGGCGATACGCGGCACCCCTGTGGATGCGCGGAACGAACCAAATCCCGAGACGGAAAGCAAGTTGATTGTGCAGGAACTGTTTTGTCGGAGAACAAATGTACAGCTTTCCCACAGGCGTGGTGCGCCGGCGGGCTGAACGCCCCCGTCAGGCAGGGCAGGTAACCGTCACATCGGCCAGACGAAGCGCTTCGGACAGGTCTTCCGGCGGCATGCTGTCGACGATGAGCGAATCGACTTCGGCAAAGGAGCAGACGCGCACCAGCCCCTTCCGGCCGAACTTGGAAGCATCGGTCACGACAACCCGGCGGCGACCACGCGCCAGAACCGCGTTGCCGAACTGCGCCTCCTCCAGATCGTAATCCATGATGCCGGTCACCGCGTTCACTGCGCCCGCGGAAATGATGGCGTGATCAACGCTGAAACGACTGACGAACTCGATGGCGGAAAAGCCGAGCGCGGAGCCACTGTCGCTGCGCAACTCCCCGCCGGCCATGTAGACCTTGTTGCCATTGACGGTCGCCAGCGTGCGGGCAATGTCGGATGAGTTGGTAACGACGGTCAACTGGCGGTGGTCCAGCAGCGCGCGCGCCAGAAGGCTGGTGGTGGTGCCCGTGTCGAGCATCACCGACTCGCCATCGCGGATCGTCGAGGCGGCCAGTGCGGCGATGGTCTCCTTGGCCTGCCGGTTCTCCCGCATGCGCCGCTCGAACGGCGCTTCGCTGACCACGGACGGCAAGGCGATGGCGCCATGCATGCGCACGATGGCGCCACGCCCGGCAAGCGCCTTCACATCGCGGCGGACGGTTTCCACCGACACCTCCAGATGCTGCGCCAGATCATTGACGCCCATTGTGCCCTGCTCTGTCAGAAGATCCAGAATCCGACCATGGCGGGGGGAATAGTTCATCTGCGTTGCCCTTACCGGTTGTGCCCGTTTATGCCCTATCATGACTGATTTTAAATTCAAGAAGATGCAAATCGGTCAAACTTCAACATTTTTCTGTTGACTTCACACAGATGCCCATCAATTCTTCCTCAAAATCGACAGCCAAAGGCTGCGGGAGGAGACATGACGGCAGCACGGGAAATCACCGCCCCGGGCTCTGATCGGATTGCGGCACTGCCCCTATGGCAGGGGGCAATCACGATAGAGCCGCTTGTCGGCGGCATCAGCAATGAAAGCTGGCTCGTTACCGACGATGCCGGCGGCCATGTGGTCCGTTTCGGCAAGGACTATCCCTTTCATCACGTTATCCGCGACCGCGAATTGATGACCGCGCGCGCCGCCGAGTTAGCGTCTCTTGCACCAGCCGTCGAGCATGCGGCGCCCGGCGTGATGGTTTGCAGACATCTCAATGCCAGAACATACGGCGAAGCCGATGTGCGCGCCAACATTGAACGCGTCGCCAGGATCGTTCGCGATTTTCATCAGGACATGCCGCACCATGTTTCAGGGCCGGGCTTCATGTTCTGGCCGTTTCACGTCATCCGCGACTATGCGCGCACCCTGAAGGAAGGCGGGAGCCGGATGACGGAACAGCTGCCGGCCTATCTCGCGCTGGCCGATGAGCTGGAAGCCGTACAGACGCCGCTTCCAATCGTGTTCGGTCACAACGACCTCCTGCCAGCCAACCTTCTGGATGACGGCAAGCGGCTGTGGCTGATCGATTTCGAATATGCCGGCTTCTCGACGGCGATGTTCGATCTGGCGGGGCTCTCCTCCAACGCCAGCTTTTCGGACGAAGAGTCCGAAGCGCTGCTCGGCTATTATTTCGACCGCACGCCCGATTGGGACCTGCGGCGTTCGCTGGGCTCCATGCAGTGCGCTTCGCTGTTGCGCGAGGCGATGTGGAGCATGACCTCCGAGCTTTATCTCGACGCGCCGGGCACCGACTACGTTGCCTACACGCATGAGAACCTCTCGCGGCTCGAGGCCGCACTGGACACTTTCTACACCCAATACGGACGCGCATCACGATGACCCAGACCCTGCCTTCGCATGCCCAGATCGTCGTCATCGGAGGCGGCATCATCGGCTGCTCGACAGCCTACCACCTTGCCCGCGACCACAAGGCCGACGTCATTCTTCTGGAACAGGGCAAACTGACATCGGGCTCGACCTGGCATGCCGCCGGGCTGATCGGTCAGCTGCGCTCGTCGGCGTCGATCACGCGCGTGCTGAAATACTCGGTGGATCTGTACAAAAGGCTGCACGAGGAAACGGGTCTGGAGACCGGCTGGAAAATGACCGGCTGCCTGCGGCTCGCCACCAATGAAGACCGCTGGACCGAGTTCAGACGGCTTGCCACCACCGCGCGCAGCTTCGGCATGGAGATGGAGCTTGTCGGGCCGGAGGAAGTGAAGCGGATGTGGCCGCTCATGGACACGTCCGACCTGATCGGCGCGTCCTGGCTGCCCACGGATGGGCAGGCCAGCCCGTCCGACATCACCCAGTCACTCGCCAGGGGCGCGCGCATGAACGGGGCGCGGCTCTTTGAAGGCGTTCAGGTGACCGGCTTCGAGATGGAGGGCGGCCGCATCGTTGCCGTGGAGACGGATCGTGGCAGGATCGCCTGCGAAAAAGTGGTCAATTGCGGCGGCCAATGGGCCCGTCAGATCGGTGCGATGGCCGGGGTCTCGGTGCCGCTGCAACCGGTCAAGCACCAGTACATCGTGACCGAGAAGATCGAGGGGCTCTCTTCCGACACGCCGACCGTGCGCGATCCCGACCGCCGCATCTATTTCAAGGAGGAGGTCGGCGGCCTCGTCATGGGCGGCTACGAACCGAACCCGCAGAGCTGGGCCACCGGCCTGCCGGGCGGAGATGTGCCGAACCGGTTCGAATTCCAGTTGTTCGACGACGATTTCGACCATTTCGAACAGCACATGACACAGGCCATCGAGCGTGTTCCGGCACTCGCCGAAGCAGGCGTCAGGCAGATGATCAACGGGCCTGAAAGCTTCACGCCGGACGGCAATTTCATTCTCGGACAGACCCCGGAATGCGCCAACATGTTTGTCGGGGCCGGCTTCAACGCCTTCGGCATCGCCGCAGGCGGCGGTGCGGGCTGGGTGCTGGCGGAATGGGTGGTGCGCGGCGAGGCTCCGCTGGATCTCTGGGTCGTGGACATTCGCCGCTTCTCGGAGCTGCACCGGAACCGCAAATGGGTCGAGGAGCGCACGCTCGAAGCCTATGGCAAGCACTACACGGTGGCGTTCCCGCATGAGGAATATGAAAGCGGCAGGCCGCGCATCGTCTCCCCGCTCTATGCAAAGCTTCAGGATCACCGCGCGGTGTTCGGCTCGAAGCTCGGCTGGGAACGGCCCAACTGGTTTGCGCCGGAGGGGATGGACGCGCGGGACGACTATTCCATGGGGCGGCAGAACTGGTTTGGCCCCGTCGGTGAGGAACATGCGCATGTGCGCGAAAAGGTCGGCGTTTTCGATCAGTCATCCTTCGCCAAGTATGAGCTGACCGGCCCCGATGCGGCGGACGCGCTGGAGCGCATCTGCGCCAACCACGTCGCCAAGCCCGCCGGACGCCTGACCTACACGCAGATCCTGAATTCGCGCGGCGGCATTGAATGCGACCTGACCGTCGCCCGTCTTGCCGATGATCACTTCTACATCGTGACCGGAACAGGTTCGCGCACCCACGACTTTGCGTGGATAGAAGACCACCTGCCTGCCGGCGCAAACGCCCGTCTTGTCGACGTGACCGAGAAACATGGCACGCTCTCCCTGATGGGGCCGCGGGCACGCGAGGTTCTCGCCGCCGTGACCGGGGCCGATGTCGGCAACGAGGCCTTCCGCTTCGGCCGGGTGCAGGAGATCGACATTGCCGGGCACCGCGTGCGCGCCATGCGCGTGACCTATGTTGGTGAACTGGGCTGGGAGCTGCATGTGCCCATCGAGGGCACGGGCGACGTGTTTGACGCGCTGATGGACAAAGGCCGCGCGCAGGAGATCCGCCCCGTGGGTTATCGCGCCATCGAGTCGCTCCGGCTGGAGAAGGGTTATCGCGCCTGGGGCTCGGATGTGACACCCAATGACAACCCGTTCGAGGCGGGGCTTGGCTGGGCCGTGAAGCTGCGCCGTGACACGCCGTTCATCGGGCGCGAGGCCTGTGAGGCAGCTTCTGGCGGCCCTTTGACCAAACGCCTTGCCTGCTTCACCACGGCTGACCCCGACGCGGTTCTGCTTGGCCGGGAAACGATCCTGCGCAATGGCGAGCCGGTCGGCTATCTGACGAGCGGCGGCTATGGCTACACGGTCGGCAAACCCGTCGGCTACGGCTATGTGCGCGCCGCCGGGGGCGTCGACGACGCATTTCTGACATCGGGAGACTACGAACTCATCGTGGCGAACGAACGCTTCGCGGCCACGGTGCACATGGCGCCGCTCTACGATCCGCCGGGGGAACGCGTAAAGGGCTGATCGAAAAACCGGCGTCAAAAAGCCGGAGGCGCATTTCGCACACTGGGAGGGAAGGCAAATGGCTTCAATCGGTACCTACGTCATTTACATAATCATGGCATGCGCCGTCGCCGGCGCGATCGCCTCCATCCGAAACCCTGAAACCGGGCTCGGGAAGGAGTTTATCGAGGGGCTGCATTCGATCGGCCCGATCTTCATTCCCGTGGCCGGCATCATGGCCGCGATCCCTTATCTTTCGGAGTTCATCCGCCTCGTCGCGGGGCCGCTTTTCGCGATGATCGGCGCGGACCCGTCCATTGCAGCCACCACGGTGATCGCCGTCGACATGGGCGGCTATCAGCTTGCCGACACGCTCGCCCAGTCGCGCGATGCGTGGATGATCGCCACCATTGTCGGGTTCATGTCGGGCGCGACCATCATCTTCTCCATTCCCGTGGGACTGGCGATGCTGGCGAAAGCCGACCACAAATACATGGCGCTTGGCATCATGTCCGGCATTCTGAGCGTGCCTATTGGCGTGTTCATCGCCTGCGCGCTGATCGCGCTTGCCGGGCTCGGCATTCGCCCGGATGTCTCGACGACGGCTGATGCGAGTTACCAGATCGCGCTGTCGCTGGTGGACATTCTGCGCAATCTTCTGCCGTTGATCGTCTTCTGCGTCGCCATCGCGCTCGGGCTGCGCTTTGCCCCCGATGCGATGATCACCGGCTTTCTGTGGTTCGGTCGTCTCATGTATGCCGGCATCACGCTCGTTCTGGTCGCTTCCATCGTCGAGTATTTCACGGGCTTCTTCACCACTGTGTTCGGCTCATGGGGCTTCGACCCGATCATTGCGGATGAGCAGGACCAGTTCCGTGCGCTGGAGATTGCCGGCTATATCGGCATCATGCTCGCCGGGGCGTTTCCGATGGTCTACCTGCTGACCAAATATCTGGCAGGTCCGATGGAGGCGCTTGGCGCGCGCATCGGCGTCTCGCCGGAAGGGGCCGCAGGGCTTCTGGCGGCGACGGCGAACATCCTCGCCATGTACCGGCTGGTCGGCAAGATGCAGCCGCGTGACAAGGTGCTGGCAATCGCCTTTGCCGTCTGTGCGGCCTTCACCTTCGGCGACCACCTCGCCTTCTCGGCGAATTTCCAGCCGAGCATGATCCTGCCGCTGATACTGGGCAAACTCTTCGGCGGTGCTGCCGGCTTCCTGCTGGCCATCTGGCTTTCGGTTCCGAAAGCGGAGGAACTGGCTTCCCTGGAAATGCAGGCGGGAGCAGAGGCGCGCCCGGTGCCCGCCGAATAGATCGGAAAGATCACCAGCGTTCCATGGCTCCTGGGATATCTCCCAGGAGCTTTTCCTTGTTGAGAAGGCCCGCATCTTCGAGTTTTTCGAAATCCGGCAGGTCGCGCAGGGTTTCGAAACCGAAATGGGCAAGAAAACCGGGCGTCGTTACATAGGTGTAGGGTGCGCCGGGCTGCGGGCTTCTGGGGCCGGAGGCGATGAAACCCGCACGCCGCAGCTTGCCGATCAGATCCCGCGTGATTTCGCGGGCAAAGAAGCTGGAAAGTTCCGAACGCGTGATGGGCTGAAAGTAGCCGATGGTCATGAGCACCAGCGCTTCGGCTTCCGACAGGCTTTCCCCTTGCTCCTCAATGCCGAATGCCGAGCGGATTGCATCCGCCACGGCGGGGCGTGTGCGGTGCTGCCAGCCGCCGGCGACGCGGACAAGCTCATAGGGCCTGTCGGCGAGCTCGGCGCTGATGTCCTCGATGATCAGATCCAGACTGCAATCCCGGCCGATGACCTGCGTGAGGGTCTCGCGCGAGACCGGTTCTGGGGCCGCGAAGATGACCGCCTCCACCCGAGCCATCCATTCCCGCCAGCGCAGGGCCTGCGGAAGATGCTCCAGCTCGCGGTCGAAGAGCGGTGCGCCCGCCTTTTCACCCTTGCCGTTCTTTCCGGATTGCGCGCTCATGAGATCACAATCCGTAAATGCGGAAGCTGTCGCGACCGGTCAGTTCGCGCACCGCGCCAAGCGAGACGAGCCGGGTGTAGAGGCGGCGGAGCCCGCGGTCGCTCATACCGGGGAAGTGGCTGGAAGAGCCAACGGCGTCATCCTCCAGAAACGCCTGCACCACCGGCTGTGCGCCCTTTGCCCGCAGTTTCGGCGCGACCTGCAGGAGCTGGCCTGCCCGGCGTTCGAGCGTGATGGCCAGATCGACTGCGTCGAGCGCAGCACGGGCATAGCGCCGGGCTATCATGGCGCGCAGCATGGATGGATCAGCCTGTGATGCGCCCGCCTCCCCGGCGAGCAGAAACAGGGGAACGGCATGAGACCAGCCAAGCGCGCGCGCCACCACCGCATCACAAAGGAGCGGCGCGATCACCGTTTCGAAGTCCGGAAAGAGGCGACGAACCGCGAGGAAAAGCCGTTCGGCGGCAGCGATTGCATCGTGCCCCTCCTCCCCTGCTTCCAGCATCATCTCACGCAGGTCGGCAATGCGGCCCTCCGCGCCATAGCCACAGGCCTCGACCATTGCGCGGAGCGTGTCCTCGCCTGAAAGTGTACCGGCCGGTCTGGAAACCAGCATCCGCCAGGCAAGCAGGATGCGGCCGGCGGGGCCGACATCATCGCCTGGCCGGGTCAGGGCCAGCGCATCGCGCAGGGCTGTTTCATCTTCCGGCCGCCGGACGCGCTGACATGAGATGGCGGCAGCCCGAAGCGCAAGACGGCAGCGCCATGCCTGCGCCGCGGCCATGTCGCCACGCACAAGCATGTCGAGCGCGCCCAGTGCTGCCCCTGCCGCGAACTCCGTATTCGGAAAGGCTGGTGCCTTTGCAGCCCGGCGCAACCAGTCGGGAATGCGGGGCGCGCAAACGCCCGGCGGTGTTTCCGCAGCTGTCTGTGTGCGCAAGGGGGCGGGTCGAATCATGTTTTCAGCTTGTGCGAGCACGGCGCTTCATTCAATCGATGAGCAACATAAGCGCCGCAGCTATCGACAACTTTGCGATCAGGCGCGCCAAGCGCCTTCTCAGATCAGCGATTGTTGCCAACTGACGGCCAATGTGATTATGCAGCTGCCGGAATTGGGCTGTAAACGCCGTTTTGGCGCTAAACGAAACCTGACGAACGCCCAGCCGTAGTGTGAAATCCCTGCTGCAGGAAGAGCCGGTCGATGACCTCTGGAATGCGCCTTTTATGGTGTTCGCCGCAACCGCACTTCGCATCGGCAGGGAGCGATCTCTCTGGCGACACATGGTTTCAGATGCCGCCCTCTTCGGCAGGACCGTATTCATTTAACTCATTCGTTGAAAAATCAAATGGCACATAATCGCGAACACTGGACCTCAAGAATGGGGTTCATCCTGGCAGCGGCCGGCTCGGCTGTCGGCCTCGGCAATATCTGGCGTTTTCCTTACATTACTGGTGAAAACGGGGGCGGAGCGTTTCTTCTCATCTATCTGGCGATGGTGTTTTCCATCGGCCTGTCGCTCCTCGTCGCAGAGCTCATTATCGGGCGCTCGACGCAGTTAGATCCCGCAGGGGCATTCAAGAAACTGGCGGGCGGCGCGTGGCCGCTGGTCGGCTATATGGGCATTCTGACCGCTTTTCTGATCCTCTCCTTCTATTGCGTGATTGCAGGCTGGACGCTTGCCTACACCGTCAAGTCGATCACCGGATCGATCCTCGTTTCCGATCTCGATCAGGTCGGAAGCACCTTCAACGCCTTCATCACGGATCCGCTGGAACCGGTGTATTATACGGCCGTGTTTATCGCGCTTACCGTATTCGTTGCGCTGGGCGGTGTTGCAAGCGGCATTGAGCGCGCGGCGCGCTTTCTGATGCCGGCGCTCTTCCTCATTCTTCTCGTTCTCGTGTTCCGTTCGCTGACGCTGGAAGGTGCGGGCGAAGGGTTAGCCTTCTTCCTGAAACCCGACTTCTCCAAGGTCACCTGGGACACGCTTCTGGCGGCTCTTGGACAGGCGTTCTTCTCGCTGTCCCTCGGCATGGGGGCGATGATCACCTACGGTTCCTATCTGAACCGTCATGACGACATCGCCACATCCGCAGTGGCGGTAACGCTTCTCGATGCGGCGGTCGCGGTGCTGGCCGGGCTTGTGATCCTGCCGGCCGTCTTCGCATTCGGCGCAACGCCTTCGGCAGGCCCCGGCCTGACATTCATCACTTTACCGTCGATCTTCGCACAGATGCCTTTCGGCGCTCTGTTTTCCGCGCTGTTCTTCTTTCTCCTCGCCATTGCGGCGCTCACAAGCGCAGTCGCGCTTCTGGAAGTGGTGATCGTGTATTTCGTGGATGAAGGCGAAGCGAACCGCCGCAAGGTGGCGCTGATCATCGGCGTGATCACCTTCGCGCTTGCCGTGCCCGCCTCGCTGAGCCTCGGCATCTGGTCGGGCTACACGATCGGGGGCAAGGGCCTGCTCGATGCGCTCGACTTCTTCACGAATAACATCACCATGCCGCTCGGCGGACTTCTGGTCGCGATCTTCGTGGGCTGGACGCTCAGGCGCACTGCCGTGGCGGAACTGGTTGATGGCTCGGCAATTGCGCCGGTTCTGGTGAGCGCATGGCACTTCATCATCCGCTATGTCGCGCCGCTTGCCATCGTTCTGATCCTGGTGAACGGGCTCGGCCTTATTTAGAGACGCTCCTTAACGGGAAAGGCTGGCGGGGTTGTGCAAGGCATGCTCCCCGCCGGCCAGACGGCCTCTATGCGAGACCGGTAATCATCGAAACGATTTCGTTCTTGTCGGTCTTCGCGGTTTCGCGAATGCCGATCTGAACGCCGCGCCGCAGCACGCAGATCCGATCCGACAGACGGAACACCTGATCCAGACTGTGGCTGATGATCAGGATCGCGAGATTGCGCTCCCGCAGCGACTGCACGATCTGTTCCACCTTGGCGGTTTCGGCAACGCCCAGCGCGGCCGTCGGCTCATCAAGCAGGATGAGCTTGGACGCCCAATGTGTGGCGCGGGCAATGGCAACGCCCTGACGCTGACCGCCAGAAAGATCGCGGATCGTTGCGCTCGCCGAGGGGATGCGCACATCCAGCTCGTCCACCAGCGCCTGCGTCTCCTGCATCATCCCCTGACGGTCCAGAAGGCCGAAGGGCTTGCGGACCTTCTCGCGTCCGAGGAACAGGTTCATGTAGACGGGCTGCTGATCGGCAAGGGCGAGATCCTGATAGACCACTTCGATACCGCTCGAGCGCGCCTGGCTGGCATCGGAAAAGCTGACCGCTTCGCCATCCAGCCGGATCGTACCCGAAGTGGGGGCGTGTACGCCGGAGATGATCTTGATCAGGGTCGACTTGCCTGCACCATTGTCACCCACGAGCGCGACGATCTCGCCGGCTTTCAGGTCCAGCGAGAAGTTTTCGATGGCGACGACGCCACCGAACGCCTTGTGAATGTTCTCAAGCTCCAGAACGGGGCCGGCTTCTTTTTCGGAATGTGCGGTCATGATTTACCTCAGCTCCGGCCAGTCCTGCACGACGCCAAACGGATTTTCGATGGTCTCGACCCTTGGATCGCCCTTTGAAATGCCGGAAACGCCGACCGTGAAGGCACGGGTGACAAAAGCCTGACCGCGGAAGCCAAACACCACGCTGTCGCCCGGCTTGGGTTTCGCCGAACCCGTCGTGTCGATCATGCCGTAATAATCGATTGCCGAGGGCGGCGGGATTTCAACGCTCGCCATGGCGTTCTGCGCCACGGTGGGGGTGTCGGAAACGATTGCCTGAACATCGTAATCCGGGAAGACCGGATCGATGTAGAGACCGCCGCCGAAACAGTAAGCCCGCTGCTGGTGCAGATGCGAAACCTCGGAGAGGTAGAGTACGGCGGGCTGCTCAGGCAGATCCTCGATTGCATGCAGCGGCGTGGTGCCGTGCAGGCCATTGCCCGGCTCACATTGCGTGGCCCCGGCCTCGGCGAGAATGTCCAGAACGATGGACGAGGTGGTGCCCGGCGCATTGACCTCGATGCCAGTGCGTCCGGCTTTTGCCAGAGCTTCCGCCGCACGCGCCAGCGTGGTGAGGTTGTGCGTGGGCAGAACCTTCTTCTTCTCCTGATCGTAAAGGAGTGCGGGAAACGTGGTGAGACCGGCGAATTGCGCACCGTCGAACGCATCCATCATCGCGGCCACTTCGGCAATTTCCTCTGCCGGGAAACCACCCTCATGTCCGCGGTAGAACGTGTCTCTCTGCGTGTGGATGCGCGCAAGGAGCGACTGCGTGCGCCCGGCACGCTTTGCCGCCTGTGCTGCTTCCTCAGCCTTCTCGCGGCTGAAAACCGTCCAGTAATCGGGGGCGAGATGGGAGGCGGCCATGGGAGCCTCGTGACGCGGCACCTGAACGAGGTGGCCCAGATGCCCGGTTTTCAGACCGGCCCGGTCGCAGGCGACGGCGCATGCCATATCGACCGCCACGGCGCGGTCAATGCCGCCGCGCATGACTGCCTTGCAGAAGCCGCTGTTGCGGCCAACCTGCTTGGTCATCGCGAAGACCTTGAGGTTGTGCCTGTCGGCTGCTGCGCGGAAGTGACGGGCGTTGTCCTCGACCGCATCGAGATCGAGAACATAGGCATTGGCAGGAATCCTGCCTTCCTGATGGAGGCGGATGGCCGCTTCGATGAAGGCCGGGTTGCGGCGTCTCAGAACATCGAGAAACATGAGATCTCTCCAGAAATTCGGGTCAGGCGCGGGTCGTGTCCCGCAGGGAAATGGCGACGGCCAGGAGGATGATCAGTCCACGCACGATCATCTGATCGGAAACCGCAAGCCCCATCAGAATGAGCCCATTGTTGAGCATGCCCATCAGAAGCGAGCCGACGAGAGCGCCGATGATCGACCCCTTGCCGCCATTGAGCGCGGTTCCGCCGACGATCACGGCCGCGATCACCGTCATGAGATCGCTTTCTCCAAGCGTGTATTTGGCTGCCTGAAGCCGCCCTGCGTAAAGGAGGCCGGCAAGGCCGGCGCAGCCGCCGCTGATCATCAGAACCGCAAGCCGGATCCGCGGCACCTTGATGCCGGAGACCTGTGCGGCGCGCGGATTGTCGCCGGTCGCGATCACATGCGCGCCGAAACGGCTTTCGCGATAGACCAGATGGCCCACGATCACTGCGCCGAGTGTCCACAGAACAAGCGACGGAATGCCGAAGAGCGTTCCTGAGCCGAAAAAGCCTGCAAACGTGTCGTTGAGCACGGGAATGGAGCGCAGATCCGTCATGGAGCGTGCAACGCCGGCAAACAGGCCCATGGTCGCCAGTGTCACCAGGAAGGATGGCAGGCGCAGATAGGCCACCAGAACTCCGTTGATCCAGCCGATGGCGAGACCGGCTCCCAGCCCGGCAAGAATGCCAAGGAACATGGAGTGCTCCTGCATCACCACGGCGCCGGAAAGTGCGGCAACGGCAACGATGGAGCCGAAGGAAAGATCGATCTCGCCTGCCGACAGCGCGAAGACGAGGCCGATGGCCATGATCGTCGCGGGGGCGGTCTGAAGCACGATGTTCGAGAGGTTCCTGGTTGTCAGGAAGCCGTCATCTGCAAGCGTGACCGCGAAGAAGAGGAAGATCGCAATGAAACCCAGATAGATGACACTGCCTTGCAGATCGAACTTTCTGGCAATCGCGGGAGTGCGCTGGAACATGTGATGTCTCTGAAAACTGTGCTGACTGGCAGGCCGCCGAAACGGCCTGCCGGGACGATTACCGGGCGGCTGCCTTGACCGTTTCCGGGGGCTGCCGGTTCATGGACTGCATCCAGCCATCGACGACATTGTCGGAGCCGACGCTGAGCGCATCCACGACGAGGAACGGCTCTACCGGCTTGTCGAGAAGGCCAGCGGCCGCCGCACGCGCCGCCGTGACACCGATCTGGTAGGCTTCATCGGCAACAATCGCCGCGATGTTGCCGCCCTTCAGCATGTCGAGCGCAGCCGGCTCGTTCAGATCGATCGTGACCACTCTCGTGTGGTCATTGGACTGCTGGCGAAGAACGGACAGGACGCCGAGAGCGGGCTCGGCCCAGGGCGTGTAGATGCCGTCGAGATCGGGATTGCGGGAGAGCATCGCGCTTGCGATGTTCTCGGCGTTTGCCGGGTCCGTCATGCCGGACTCGATGACGATCTCGATTTCCGGATAATCGTTCTCGATGGTCCATTTGAACGCGCCATCGCGCTGGTTCGTGACCGGGAAATCCGCATCATGGAACATGTAGCCGACCTTGCCCTTGCCCCCGATGGATTCTGCAAGCGCGACTGCGGCCTTGTTGCCGATCTGGAAGAGATCGGCCGACACCACGGTGGTGTAGTCCTCACCATGGGTGAAGCCCTCAACCGCATTGTCGATGAACACGAGTTTGACACCGGCATCGCGCGCGACACCGTAGACCGATTTCGCCGTCGGCGGATCTATGGGCAGCGACACGATGATCGACGGTTCGCGGGCCATCACCGTCTCGACATCGGCCTTCTGACGGGCCGTGTCGAACCCGGCATCGGTTTCGGCGACGATCTCGATGCCAAGCCGGACGAACTCATCCTTCGCACCCTGGGCAACGGCGTTGGACCAGTCATAAAGCTCGTGCCAGACGAGCGCCGCCGTGTGGCCACCGGACTTGATGGTCTCGATGTCCGCGTCGCTCAGTGTGAGCGAGGCGGCCGGCGTCGGCGCTTCACCGTTCGGGCCGACAGTCTTTGGCTGTTCGGCAAAGGCCATCGTCGCACTGGTTGCGAGAAGCGGCATCGCGGCAAGCAAAGCCCTGAGTTTCATTTCATTTCCTCCGAGATTTCGGCGAGATTCCGGATCGCTGCGTCCATTGGGACGCACAAAGGCCGATCCGGGCTTTTGAATGGAGCATCGAACCGAGAACGGGGCTCGACTTCTCGGTCCGATGCTCTGTGCGGGCCGGCCCCCCGACCATTGGCCCGCTGATCTTATTTTCCGGCCTGCATCACGCTTTTCGGCGCATCGACGTGCAGCGATTGCTGCCAGGCCTCACCCACATTGTCGGCGGTCGCGGTGACGGCGGGTGCGACGATGAAGGCGGGCGTTTCCTCGCCCAGAATGGCAAGCGCGCCGGTCGCAGCCATGGCGCGGCCAAGCTCATAGGCTTCGTCCGCAACGATGGCCGTGACATTGCCGCCGCGCACCATGTCGAGCGCCACGGGCTCGCTCAGGTCGAGCGTGACAATTTTGGTGGTCTTGTTGCCATTGGCGCGCAACGCCGCGAGAACGCCCTCGGCCGGCCCTGCCCAGGTGACGAAAATGCCGCCCAGATCCGGGTTTTTCAGCAGCATCGCGTTGGCGATTTCCTCGGCGCGCGCAGGGTCGCTGATGCCCTGTTCGGCAACGATCTTCATATCCGGATAATCGTTCTCGATGGTGGTCTTGAATGCGTTGTCGCGCTGGTTGGTCACGTAGTAATCGGCATCATGGTAGATCCAGCCGACCGTGCCCTTGCTGTCCATCGCCTTCGCCAGCGCGTCGGCAGCCTGTTTGCCCATTTGGAACAGATCGTCCGTCACGACCGCCGCATAATCCGTGCCGTGCACATAGTCCTTCGGCAGGTTCGACAGGAAAACGAGCTTTACGCCCTTTTCCTTCGCTTCTTCGAATGCGGCTGCCGAGGTTACCGGATCGAGCGGCAGGGACAGGATGATGTCGGGCGACTTGACCATGGCGGTCTCGATGTCGCTGCGCTGCTTGGCTGCGTCGAAACCGGCGCTGGTGGTGGCGACGACTTCGATGCCGAGCCGCGCGAACTCATCGCTTGCGCCAGCGGTGACGGCGTTCACGAAATCGGACTGGTCGTGCCAGAGAAGGGCCGCGCGATGCTTGCCGTTCTTGAGTGCATCCACCCTGTCGTCGGGCACGGATATCTCACCGGACGGCGTGGCGGTTTCGCCCTGCGGGCCAACGGTCTGTGCGTGAGCCGCACCGGCAGCGAGTAGCGCAGACAAAGATGCTGCGCGAAGCAGATTGACGATAGACATTGTGTTCTCCTCTTCCCCTTTGCTTTGCCCTTTTGGGCGTTTATGCGTTTTGAGTGCCGCAATAGCCGGCGATGAAACTGGCGAACCCGACGATGCCGGCGAGGTATTCCTCCACGCTCACCCGCTCTTCGAAAGTGTGGCAATTCGTGATGTCGCCCGGCGCGCAATAGACCGTTGGACAGCCGAGCCGCTCGATCAGGAACGGCGCTTCCGACCAGTAAGGCGCGCCCGCAATCGCGCCGCGCCCGGGAAGCGCACCGTTCATCGAAGCGGCAAGCGCCTGTATGTCGGCCCGCTCGGGATCGACCTCGGTGGGCGAGCCGCCATGGGGATGGTCACGCCCGGCGGGATAGTTGATCGCCACGGTGGTGCCGGTGCCAGAAATCGCTTCGTTGATCACGCTTTCGAGTTCACCGACGGCATCGTCCAGCGCCTCGCCGGGCAGAAGCTTGCGGATCAGCGAGAAGCGGCATTCGCCCGGAACCGCGATGTAACCGCCGCCTTCGATGCCCGTTACGAGAGCGAAGGCCCGGCCGACGAGCGGATGGCTGGCGCGTGCGCCAATGACGTCCGAGTGCCGCCAGATTGCTTCGAGAACCCGATGCGTGGCCTTCAGCGCATCGACGCCTTCTTCAGGTACGCCGAAATAGGCCGATTTGCCGGTGATCGTCACATCCGCGATGAAAAAGCCCATTTGGGCGGGAAAGATGGAAAGCTGTGTCGGCTCGACATAGACAGCGAAATCCGGCTTCTCGATCTCACCGCTTTCAAAACGCTGCGTCAGATCCTTGATGCCGGCGCTCACGCCCGTGTCGGGTTCGCCGCTTTCCTCGTCGCCGACAAAGGCGTAGGCGACACCGCCTTTGAGCTTGATGCCGGCGCGGTCGAGAAGTGCGAGGGCCGAAAGCGAAGCGGTGATGCCGGCCTTCAGGTCGCCGGAGCCCCTGCCCCAGATCTCGCCATCGATGACGGCGCCCGAAAACGGGTCTTCGCGCTCGGTGCCTTTCCAGTGTTCGGCCCAGCCGCGCACGTGAACCGTGTCCGTGTGCCCGATGAAGAGAAGGCGTGGACCTTCGCCGCGGCCCTTGCGCGCGCCCCATACATTCGGGCGACCGGGAAGAAAGTCGGCAGATTGCGGTGCAAGACCGAGCGTCTGCATCTGCTCCTGAAGGTAGGACACGAAGTTCGCTTCGTTGCCGGTCACGCTCTCGCGTGCGATCGCGCCTTTGAGCAGCGCCACCGCCGCATCGGCGTCCAGAGCGCTCTTCAGCCTCTCCTGAAGCGTGTTGCCGCCTGTCATTGTGCCGCCTCCACCAGTTTCACAACGCGGGCCGGCGGCAGCGTGATTTCCGCGCCGGGGATGCCTCCGGAGAAAAGCGTGGCGTGAAGATGTGTCAGCCCGACGGCTGCGCCGCCAACGATGGCAACGCGCGCGCCCAGCTCGGAAACATCGAGTTCCACCGGAGACGGGAAGCACAGCGGCAGAAGGTCACGTACACGTTCGACAAGCTCCATGCGGCTGCCAATGGAACCGCCGAGAACGACCTTGCCCGGATTGGTGATGGCACAGATTGCCGCCACTGCGCGCGCCACATAGCGGGCGGTCTCGTCGAGCACCTGTACGGCGTGCGCGTCACCCGCCTGCAGGGCATCGAAAATGCCGGGAACGTCGAGTTCAGTGCCGGACAATTCCTTGTAGCGCCTGCGAATGCCGACCGTTGCGGTCACACGTTCCAGAGCGCCGACCTGCAGCGATTCCGCCTCGAACGGGTCGGTGCCAAAGGGCAGGAATCCAAGCTCTCCGGCTGCGTTTCCGAAACCGCGCACCAGTTCGCCACCGACCATGAGGCCTGCGCCAATGCCCGTGCCGATCGCGATATAGGCAAGATCATCGACGCCGGCGACGCTGCCGATCCAGTGCTCGCCAATGGCTGCGAGATTGACGTCGTTTTCCAGAATAACCTCGACGCCGAGCTCGCCTGCAAGCGTCGCTCTGACATCAAGCGTGTCGAAGCCCGTCACATTGGGCGACATCGCGATGCGCCCTTTTTCCTGATCGGGAGCGCCCGGGACGCCGACCACGGCCATGCGCATTTTTTCGTAAGTGATGTTGTTGAGATCGGCGGCCTCGCGGCAGAGACGCGCCATCTGGCGGATCACATGAATGCCGCCGCGTTCGTCGGTCGGTTCCGTCACTTCCGCGAGCACCTGGCACGACAGGTCGGCAATGGCCGCACGCACTTTGGTGCCGCCCAGATCGACGGTTGCGATGCAGGCCGCATCCGGAACGATCTCATATGTGACCGCGCTGCGCCCGACATGCCCCGTGGTGCGCCCCGTCTCGCGTATCCAGCCATCTTCCTCGAGCTGACGGGCGATCTCGGAAATCGTCTGTTTGGAGAGACCGGTCTGCTTGGCGATGCTGGCGCGGGAGATCGGACCGCAATGAACGATCGCCTCCATGACCATGCAGAGGGAGAATTGACGGGAGATGCGCGGAGCTTCGTTCACGGCGTCTTCTTTTAGTTCGTTCTGTTACCGAACTTATTAAGTCGTTTTAAAAATGCCGTCAAATGAAATGATCGAAACGGCCTTCCGCAAAGCCCCGCGCAAGACTGGAGCGCGCTTTGGGAAGCGCGTCAATCACATGAAATAAATGAGGTTTCATCCGCTCATTGAGCGTCTATGCGCAGGTGGAGGACTATGGAGAGAGGGATGCCGGTCGTTTCCAGGGGCAGCGGCTCACTCATGTCGAGCGACAAAAAGAAAACGGCTTCCGAGGGCCATTCCGGCGCTCGAAAGCCGCTTTGGTTTTCAATTCCTGCGGCCGCTTTGCCCTCAGGGCACCGGCCGCAGGGCGCTGGTCAAAGGAACAGGTCTGCGATGATGGCCGACCCGACATAGGTGCCGGTCATCACGAAGACCGCCACGATGAAGATCTTCCAGCCGGACGACTTGGCGATGCTGATTTCGCGGTTGGTGATGGCGATACCGGCATAGGCCAGGCAGGGCGTGGCCAGCGTGAGGAAGTTCACATGGCTCACCTTGTCGAGCACCCAGGCGCTGCCCGGTGTCCATGGCAGGGTCACCAGAATGCCGACGAGCGAGATCCACGCAACGGATGGCAGCTTGAGCGGCACCACATAGGTCAGGACGAGGCCCACCATGGCGATCACGTAAAGGACGGCCAGTCCGGCCAGCCCCTGCAGGACGGTTGCGTCTGTCGCGACCGTGTTGCCCACCAGCGCAACAAGGGAAACAACGAGCAGCAGAACAGCGTGTTCTGCCAGATCCGGCTTCGCCTCGGCTTCGTAATCAACGGGGAGTTCAGCAGTGCTCATGATCATTCTCCGGCGTTGTTGGTGGCGGGCTCTTTGCGGCCCAGAAGGTCATAAAGCTTCTCGGTCACCGGCAGGGCGACGAAGATGCAGAGGTAAAGACCGGTTGCGTAGGTCAGCACGTTACTGGCCCCGGCCAGAGCGAGGATCTGCTCCTCCATTGCCGGCACGGCATGGGTCAGCGCGCCGGAACAGGCGGCCATCATGGAGCCCGAGCCGATGCCGCAGGCCATGGCCAGCGCCTCGATGCTGAACCAGCCCGACGTCGCCAGAAGCGAAGCCAGAATGGCAAAGATGAAGGTGCCGAACAGCGTTCCGATCACATAGACGCCCATGACGCCCGCGCCTTCGGGGGACTTCAGGCCGTATTTGTCGGCGATGATCGCGATGTTCGGCTCACGCGCGACGGAGAAGGTTGCGCCAACCGCTTCGCGCCCCATGCCGAGCAGCAGAACGGCGATCGGGAAGGCGAGCAGAATGGTGCCCAGATTCCCCAGCTCCTGCAGGATCAGCGCCGGACCGGCGGCGATGATCTTCTCCATCGACGGTCCGATGATCGTGCCGAATTTGGCGATGAATGGCATGATCGCGATCACGATCAGCGGTGATGCTGCGCGAACCTCGCGCTGCCCCATCCAGCCCTTCATCTTGCTGATCACATTGGGGTTGAGAATCAGACCCATCACGAAGGCGTAGAGCAGCGGCAGAAGCAGGATCGAGCCGATGCCAATGGGCACTGCGATGACGCCGACGGCCTCCGCAATGACGGTGATGACCAGCACGCTCAAATGAAGGCGCCAGTCGAAAAGAATATCTTTCGTCTTCTCCATAGAGATCCCCTCTCATGATCCGGGGGCCGTTCTTTCTGCGGCCCCGGATGGAACAAAAGGCGGCCCGAGGGGGCCGCCCATACGATTCAGCCCGGCGCGTAACCGAAGCCGATGGTCGGGTCGGCTGCGGTTTCGACCCAGACAGATTTTGTTGTCGTGTAAGCGGCGAGCGCTTCCCGACCGGAAGAGCGCCCGTAGCCCGACTGGCCAAAGCCGCCGAAGGGCGACATGACGTTGATGGTCTTGTAGCTGTTGATCCAGAATGTGCCAGCGCGAACTTTCGCCGCAACCCGGTGCGCACGCCCCACATCGCGCGTCCAGACTGCGCCTGCGAGCCCGTATGGCGTGTCGTTGGCGAGCGCCACAGCCTCTTCTTCGTCGTCGAAGGAGAGAACGGAGAGGACGGGTCCGAACACCTCTTCACGCGCGATTTCCATGTCGCGGGACACGCCGTCCAGGATCGTCGGAGCGTAGAAGAAGCCGCCGCTCTCTCCGAGGGCTTCCGGCCTGCCGCCACCGGTGGCCAGCTGCGCGCCTTCGGAAACGGCAGTGCGCACCATACCGTCGACCTTGTCCCACTGGCGGGCATTGTTGACCGGGCCGATCTGCGTTGCCATGTCGAGCGGCATGCCGACCGGGATGCGCGCGCTCGCTTCCGCCAGCTTGCCGACGAGCTCGGCATGGACGCTGCGATGCACCAGAAGGCGCGAGCCGGCCACGCAGCTCTGGCCGCACGCAGCAAAGATTGCCGCCTGCGCGCCGACCACGGCACGGTCGATATCCGCATCGCCGAAGACGATGTTGGCGGACTTGCCGCCGAGTTCCAGGATGGACGGTATGAGACGGCGCGCGGCAGCGGACGCAATGGCTGCGCCGCCCGTGGCCGAGCCGACAAAGACCACCAGACCCGTTGCCGGATGCTCGATCATCTTCTGGCCTGCGGTCGGCCCCTGCCCCGCAATCACGTTGACAAGCCCCTTCGGCGCGCCGGCCTTCACGCACAGCGCGGCGATGACGAGCGAGCTGAGCGGCGTCAGCTCGGAAGGCTTCAGCATGACCGCATTGCCGGCGCAGATCGCCGGTGCAACCTGCCAGCAGCAGGTGAAGAGCGGCGCATTCCAGGGGGTGATCTGCGTCACGACGCCAATGGGTTCGTGACGCGTGTAATTCAGATGGCTCGAAGGCACGGGGATTACATCGCCGGTGATCTTGTCGCACCAGCCCGCGTAATATTCGAACATCTCGGCCATGCGGGCTGGCTCACCGGCTGCATCGCGGATCGGTCGCCCGGCGGAAATCGCTTCAAGGCGTGAAAGCGGCTCGGCATGCGCACGAATCTGGCGCGCAATCTCGAACATGATGCGCCCGCGCTCGGAGGCCGTCTTGCCCCACCATTCGCGTTGCGCCGCGATGGCCGCCCCGGCCGCGGCATCCACAACGGCCGCACCGGCATCCGGAAACTCGGCAAAGACCCGGCCGGTGGCGGGATCGGTGAGCGCCAGCGTTTCGCCGTCGCCCGGCATCAGCTGTCCGCCCACATGGTTCTGCACGTCGGCGCTGCCCAGAAGCCCGGTCAGCAAGTGTGCGACTTCGGCGCGCGTATCGTGTGCGGGGATCATGTCGTCAGCCATTCGTCTTCTCTTTCGTCCCGGCCTCAACGCGGCCAAGCAGCATGAAATCCTGATTGTCGGAAACGCCCGAATTCTCCTCGGACCAGAGGCTGGCGACCAGTTCCGACACGGGCATGGCACAACCGCTTTCCTGCGCCAGTTCGAGCGCCAGCCGCACATCCTTGCGCATCAGCCCGGCGGAGAACCCGCTGTCGAAACTGCCGCTCAGAACCCAGTTGGGGAAATGGATCTCGCTCAGGGCGCTGCGGCCCGTGGCGCTGTTGATGACGCGCATCGCGTCTTCCGCCGGCAGGCCGGAGGCTTCGGCAAGGCGCAGGCCTTCAGCCGTGGTCAGCATGTGACAGGCGACCAGCATGTTGTTCACGAGCTTGGCGATGTTGCCGGCGCCGCTCGGCCCGACATGGATCACCTTGGCGGCAATCACATCCAGAACCGGCTGCGCCCTGGCGAGCCATTGTTCATCGCCCCCGAGCATCACGGACAATGCGCCGCTTGCTGCTCCCTGGGGACCACCGCTCACCGGTGCATCGAGAAAGCCATGGCCGAGGTCTGCAAGCCTTGTGGCAAGCCGGCGGCTCACCGCCGCCTCGGAGGTGGACGTATCGATGATGATTTTCGGCTCGCTGAATGCGCCTGCCGCCAGCCCCGCCTCGACGGTCGCCTCGACATGGCTCGCCAGAGGCAGCGAAAGCACGATGGCGTCGCTTGCCGCGATCACCGCTGCGGGCGTCTCATGGGTGACGATGCCGGTTTCGGCAGCGCGGGCCATGGCTTCTGCGGAAAGATCATAGGCTGCAACTGAAAAGCCTGCGGCGGACAGGGACCGGGCCATGCCCATTCCCATTGCTCCAAGACCGATCACACCGACCGACTGCGTCATGATACCTCCCGTTTCACTTGGCTTTCATGACATTGCGGTGACAGCGTGTTGTTGAGTAGCCCCGTAAACAGGCACGTTGCGTTGCGATTATCGCAACACTGAACGGCGATCTAATCGCGAAAGGCGACCATGTGCGCAGCCAGATAATCGACGGTCACAGCCGCCGATTGCGGCAGTCGCCGGCGGGCGCGCACCATCAGATGCGCGCTGACATGCTGAAGGCTCTCTTCATCAAGATCGACAATGGCGACCTCGCCGCGCTCGGCCTGAATGGAGGCGGAGAAGCGGGGCAGAAATGTGCCGCCCATGCCTGCGCCCACATAGCGGATCAGCGCCGCGATGGAGGAGGTTTCCACCTGCGGACGCAGCGCCAGCCCCAGATCGCTTGCCGCGCGCGCGACCAGCGTGCGGATGCCGTGACGCGCATCGAGCATGGCCAGAGGCTCGGCAAGCATCTCGGCCAGCGGGATGTGTTCGCGCGCCGCCAGCGGCGAACCGACGGGCACGACAGCGCAGAGTGGTTGACGCGCAAAGGCGACGGAGCGCGTGGCCTCGGTCGGCACGGGATTGTAGGCAATGCCCAGATCAACCTCGCCCTCGACCACGCGGCGCTGGATCTCTTCGGTTCCGGCAAGATCTATGCGGAAACGCAGATGCGGGTGGCGTGCGCCAAGCGGGGCCAGACCGTTCTGCATGAGATCGGCGGCGAAGCCTTCGCCAACCGCGATCCGCACCACCTGACCGCCGGCCTCGCGAAATTTGCCGATCTGATCGAGCAGAAAGGTCTGCTCATCCTGCTGCACCAGCGCATGTTCGCGCACCAGACGCCCGGCATCCGTGAGCGTGATGCCCTGTGCGCTGCGCGCCACCAGCGCCACGCCCAGCCGCGCCTCGACCTCGGCCAGCTTGCGGCTGATCGCCGAGGGCGCGATGTTCAGCCGTTCGGCTGCGCGGCGGATCGAGCCCTCGCGGGCGACGACCAGAAACTCGCGCAGGAAACGACTGTCCAGCGCGTCCATCAGGCGGCCAGCGCCTGCCGCACGAGCCGCACCCAGAATTCAGAGCCGGTCGGCAGCACGTCATCATTGAAGTTGAAATGGGGCGAGTGCAGGCCGGGATTGTCGCCCTCGCGTGCAGCGCCCAGCCAGATATACGCGCCCGGCTTCTCGTTGAGCATGAAAGCGAAATCCTCGGACGCCATGCTCGGCCCGGTCTCGCCCGTATCGAGCCCCATCGTGTCCCCGACGCGGCGCACGAGAGCCGCCTCGGCGGCGCTGTTGATCGTCGCGGGATAGCGCCGCTGGTAATCGACGCGGGCGCGGCAGCCATGGGCGGCGGCAACGCCCTGCACCACTTCGCCCAGCCGCTTTTCGATCTCGTCACCGGCCTCCGGCTGGAACCAGCGGGCCGTGCCGCTGACAATCGCACGGTCCGGGCAGACATTGAAGGCGGAACCGGTGTGGATCTGCGTTACCGACACAACGCCCGGCACCAGCGGCGACAGGCGGCGTGCAGGCAATTCCTGAAGAGCCGCCGCCATCCGCGCTGCCGCAGCCACCACACCGTCGCTCTGCTCTGGCATGGCGGCGTGACCACCGCGCCCCTCGATCACGATTTCGAAGATGGCGAATGCGGCCATCATCTCGCTGTCGCGGGCGACCAGCCGACCGGGCGCAAGACCCGGCCAGTTGTGAATGCCGAACACCGTGTCGCAGGGGAATTTGCCAAAAAGCCCCTCCTCGATCATCACCCGCGCACCGCCGTCATTTTCCTCCGCCGGTTGGAAAATCAGCGTGACATTTCCGTCCTTCACGCCCTCGGCTGCGATCTGGCGTGCAGCCAGAAGCAGCATGGCGGTGTGGCCGTCATGCCCGCAGGCATGCATCTTTCCCGGATGGGTCGAAGCGTATTCGAGGCCTGTGGCTTCCTCAATTGGCAGGGCGTCGATATCGGCGCGCAGGCCGATCGAAGGCCCGCCTTCGCCAAGCCGCGCAACCACGCCGGTCTCAGCCAGACCGGTGTGCACCTGCCAGCCCCAGCCCTGCAACAGCCCGGCTATCAGTTTCGACGTGCGCTCTTCCTGAAACCCCAATTCGGGGTGACGATGCAGGTCGTGACGCCAGGCAACGGCCTCGGCGATGTGAGCGCTGTCGAACATGTTCCTACCCTTTCCGAACTCTTTGCCGGCCACCATGAAGGGTGGCGTATCGGAAAGCTCGTGTAAGAGGAACGGTCGCTTGTCAAGAACGCGGCGGGTCCTCAAACCCGCCTTGTTCGCTTACCGCTGAAGGTTCCAGGCCGTCATGTCCTGACCCAGCGCGCCGGCCAGATCCTCAATGGAATCATAAAGAAGCTCGAGCGCATAATGCGGGTTGTGCGCAAATGCGCCGGGGTCGGCGGTGACGAATTTCCAGTTATAGGTGGCCTTCAAAAGACGCGGGGTCCAGGCGTTATAGCCAACCGCCCTTCCATCGACCTCGTCGATCCGCCCGTCTGCGTTCATGTCTGCAAAGAAATAGGGATAGCGATGGCCGTCATAGATCATCGGCGCGCCGGCGACTTCGGCTGCGTAGGCGGTCATCAGGCCCTTCAGCCGGTCGGCATTGGCTGCGATGTCGGCGCGGATGCCTTTTTTCACATCGCCGCTGCCATCGAAACTCACGCGCGATAGGCGAATGTCGTCCAGAGCCGCGTTTTCATGGCAGGTCATGCAGGTCTGTTCCGACACTTCCAGCGTGTGCGGTTCATGGCAGGAAACGCAGGTGGAAACCGGACGTGCATGGAAGAAGCGGCCGGAATATTCCTTCCCCGGATAGTGATAGCCGGATGCGGCGTAGCCGCCGAGCCACATGGACGCAGCCACTGCGTAATGCGGGTTGATGAAACGCAGTTCCTTGTCGGGCGTGTCCTCATCCTTTTCGCCCACCGCAGTGGCAACGGTGACGCCAGCCGCGCGGCCCTGATGGCAGGTGATGCAGGAGGCCTCGCCCGGCGCGACTGGATGCGACAGACCGCTTGGAAGCTTGACTTCCTTGATCGCGGAAAGACCCGGATTGTGGCAGGTTTCGCAGTCCACAACGCCGCCCGTGGGGATGGGGTTTTCCGGCAGGCCGGGTGCGCTTCCATCAAGACCGTGAAAGGCGCGGAACCCTTCGCCCGAATGGCAGGTCGCGCAATTTGGCGGGATGGCCCCGTCTTCGTTCCAGTGCGAGAAAGACTCTGAACGCGCATCCGCATGAGCCGAGCGCGCCCAGGCGGCTATCGCGGCCTTGTTGGCGATCTCGATCTGATCGGGGCGGAACGGTCCGGACTCGGGCATCACATAGGGCGCAAGCGCCTTTTCGATTTCCTCGATCTCGGATGATTCGGAATTTGCGGGAGCCGCCTGTTCCTGCGACACGGCAGCGAACGAAAGAACAGAAACAAATGCGCCAAGAGCGATAGTTGTCGTGACTAAGTTCTTCGTTTTGAAAAACATGGCTTTCCACCCCGCCGGTATGTTCCTAAACTGTCGCCGTAAAGAATGGTAATCAGTTCGACGCATTCCGGCAAACCTCAAACGCCGGTCAAACGTCGAAAATCCATCGGAGACGGAGCATGTTCGGCCCGGCCTTCTCCGCAGGCCTCGTTTTCCCGCATGACCGGGTGCCCCTGCAATCGGAAAACCCTGTTGAGGTGTTGACCGAAGAGGCGGCGCTGACGCCATCTCCCGGTGAAGAACTGCGCGTTGAAGCGCTGGTGGGCGAGGATGAACTCGTCGCGCAGGGGCAACCGCTTCTGCGCCTGAGAAACGCGCCGCAGGTCGCGCTTGTCGCGCCGATGGCCGGGCGAATCGCCTCACTTGATCTGAAGTCCGGGCGGCGGCTTTCGCAGCTTCTTCTCTTTCATGAACCCGATGGCGGACGTCATCTGTTCGAGACCGGAAACGCGGAAGTCGATGGCAATGCGCTGCGAGCGCTTCTCCAGTCTTCCGGCCTGTGGCGGATGTTCCGCAGCCGTCCGTTCGGACGCATGCCGCACGCTGACGAGGCCCCTGCCGCGATCTTCGTCATGGCGGTGGACAGCCGACCCGGCGCGCCTGCGCCATCGCTGGCCCTTGAGGGGCGCGAGGAAGATTTTTCGCGCGGGCTGGCAGCCCTTTCGCAACTGACGAAAGACCGGCTGTTTCTTTGCGAACCAGCGGGCAAGCACTTTGGCGGTGCAGTGCCTGCCGGCCTCTCGCGCATTTCCTGCGGGCGCAACCATCCGCAGGGCCTTGCCGGCATCCAGATCCACCGTCATCGACCGGCCGCGCCGGAGATTCGCGTCTGGGATATCGAGGCTGAGGATGTAGCCGATCTTGGAGCGCTGCTTGCAACCGGACTTCTGCCCGGCACGCGGCTTGTCTCGGTGACCGGTTCGGCGCTGCGCGAAAGGCGGCTTGTGCGCTGTCAGCATGGCGCGGATCTGCGCGGCCTCAGCCAGCCTGTCGTGCGGCCCGGTGCGCACGAAATTCTGAGCGGTTCTGCGCTGGACGGACGCCCCGCACACTGGCTCGGCGCGCGGGACCGGCAGGTCACGGTTTCACCACGCGAGACCGGTGCGGTGAAGCACCACTGGTTCGGAACCGCGCTCAGAAAAGCGGCACGGCATTTGCCCGTCATTCCCACCGCCGCGCTCGATCAGGCCATGGGCGGCGACATGCCAGCCGCTGCTCTTTTGCGGGCCATCGCGTCTGGCGATGAAGAAACGGCCGTCCGGCTGGGAGCGCTTTCGCTGGTCGAAGAGGATCTGGCCCTTGCAGATTATGCAACGGGCGCCCGGCCCCGGCTGTCAAAGCAGCTGCGCATCATCCTGAACCGCATCGAAGCCGAGGAGGCGCCGGCGTGACGAGGGGGCTCTGGGACCGCGAGATGGTGGCAATGCTGCTCTTGCTCGCACTGATGCCGATGGCGCTGACCTGGCTGTGGTTCGGCGGTGCGGAAGCGGTCGGAAGGCTGTTGTTCGTGCTGCTGATCTCGGGTCTCTGGCATGTGATTTTCATGCTGGCGCGCGCACAGCCCCCGTCTTTTGCCGGTGCGCTGACGGGGCTGGCCGTGGCCATGCTTGCGCCGCAGGAGCTCAGCCTTTTGCAACTCGTTCTGGGCATCAGCTTCGGCTCGGTGATGGCGGAACTTATTTTCGGCGGCTGGGGGCGGAATGTCCTGAACCCGGCGACCGTCACCATCGCGTTTCTGGGCTTTGGCTTTCCCGCCGCGCCATGGCCGGACTTTGCCCTGCCGGTTGCATGGGCGGCCATACCGGCGCTCGCGCTGGGCATGCTGCTTGGCGTGATGTCGGCCCGGCTGATCGCCGGCGCACTGGCGGTCATCCTGATCGCATGGCTTGCAGACCTGCCCATCGCGCCGGTTCTGCCCGCATTCGGCGTTGTGCTGGCGCTTCTGGTCACGGACCCGGTGACAAGCGCCTCCACCCGCACCGGTGGCTGGCTGAACGGCGCGCTCTATGGCGCGCTGGTGACACTCTTTGCGTTTGGCTGGGGCCATGGAGCGCCGGTGCAGGTGGCCGTTTCGGCAGCGCTGCTCGCCTCGCTGGCAGCACCCCTTCTGGATGAGATTGCGATTGCGCTCTGGACGGCGCGCAGGAGAAGACGTCATGGCTGAGTTGAACCCGATCGCCCTGTGGCGTCGCTTTCTGGCGCTGCCCAATGAAAGCCGCGCCAAGACGCTGATCGTCGCCTTTCTCGTGTCGGCCATATGCGCGCTGATGGTGAGCGGGGCAACGGTCGTGCTGCGCCCCATTCAGGCGGCAAACCGCGCCGCGGAACAGCAGGCGCGGCTGGAAAACCTCATCGCGGGCATTCCCGGCATGTCGGACCTTCTGTCCGCCGAAGGTGGCGCACTGTCGACGGTGGTGATCGATCTGGAACGCGGTGCGGCGGCAAAAGAGGTGACGCCGGAAACGCTGCCTGCGGCGCTCGAAGACAGCGCTAACTGGACGACGCTCACTGCCGGCGAGGATCTTGCCGGGCTCGGTCAGCGCCCGGACTACGCCCAGATCTATCTCCTGCGCGACGCCAATGGGGCAATTTCGCTCGCCCTCCTGCCCATCAGCGGTGCGGGCTATAACGGCCCGATTGACGCGATCATCGCGCTCAAGGGCGACATGAACACCGTGGCGGGCATGGCGATTACCGGCCAGTCCGAAACGCCGGGCCTCGGCGCACGCATCGAGGAGCCCTCCTGGCTGGCGCAATTCAGCGGCAGGCAGATCAGCGATGCGCGCGGCGACATTCGCTTCGCCGTGGCGCGCGGCAGCGCCGGCAATGAATATGAGGTCGACGGGATCACCGGCGCGACGCGAACCTCCAACGCCATCACGCGGATGGTCCGGTTCTGGCTTGGCCCCGATGGTTATGCGCCGTTGTTGACGGCAATCCGGCGCGGAGAATTCTGAGCCATGTCGAGCCAGCCGCGCCTCTGGACCACATTTACCGAACCGCTGATCCGGCAGAACCCGGTAACCCTGCAGATTCTTGGCATCTGCTCGGCGCTCGCGGTCACGACTTCGGTGGCGACGGCGCTTACCATGTCGGCCTCGCTGACGGCGGTTCTGGTCATGTCCGCCGGCATTATCAGCGTGATCCGGAACCACATTCCGTCCTCTATCCGGCTCATCGTCCAGATCGTGATCGTCGCCTCGCTGGTCATCGTCATCGACCAGTTGCTGCAGGCCTATCTGTTCGAGATCAGCCAGCGGCTGTCCGTGTTCGTCAGCCTCATCACCACCAACTGTCTTGTGCTCGGCCGCACCGAATCTTTCGCCCGGCACAATCCGCCGGGGCGCGCGATGATCGACGCGCTGGGCAACGGGCTTGGCTATTCGCTCGTGCTGATCCTGATCGGCAGCCTGCGCGAACTGTTCGGCGCGGGAACGCTGCTTGACTGGCAGCTTCTGCCGACGGTCGATCAGGGTGGCTGGTTCACGCCGCTCAACCTTATGCTGCTTGCGCCCTCCGGCTTTTTCCTGCTTGGCGGCCTTGTCTGGGCGATCCGCAGCCTTCTTCCCGAACAGGTGGAGGCCGGTGAGTTCACGCCGCCGGAAACCGGGGAGGATGGCGCATGAACGAGCTTGCCGCCCTCTTCCTGCGCGCGGCTTTTGTCGACAACATGCCGCTGACGCTGTTTCTCGGCCTGTGCACCTTCATCGCGCTTTCTCGGCGCACGGGCTCGGCCGTCGGGCTCGGCATTGCCATGATCGCCGTTCTGGGCGTCACGGTGCCGCTGAACAACCTGATCTATCACGCATTGCTCGCTCCGGGCGCATGGGCCTGGGCGGGTTCGCCGGGCATCGACCTTTCCTATCTCGCGCTGATCGCCTTCATCGGCGTGATCGCCGCGACCGTGCAGCTTCTCGAAATGGTGCTCGACCGCTTTTTCCCGGCGGTTTACGCGTCATTCGGTGTTTTCCTGCCGCTGCTCACCGTGCAGTGCGCGATCCTGGCCGGTAGCCTGTTCATGGTCGAGCGTGACTTCGACTTCGTGGAATCCACCGTCTTCGGGCTCGGTGCGGGTACGGGCTTTGCCGTGGCAGTGATCATGCTCGGCGCGATCCGCACGCGGCTTTCCTACGCGAACCTGCCGGAGGGGCTGCGGGGGCTTGGCATCACCTTCATCATCGCCGGCATGATGTCGCTCGGCTTTTCCGCCTTTGCGCAGATGGTGGCGTCATGACCGAGATCCTTTTGGGCGCCGTCATCATTGTCGCGCTGATCGTGGCGCTGACGCTTGCGCTTCTGGCCACACGCCGCAAACTGGTTCCGGCGGAAGCGCTGACGGTCACCGTGAACGAGACCATGCCCATCGAGGCCGCGCGCGGCGACCGGCTGCTTGCCGTTCTGCATGGAGCGGGCATCGGCATTCCCGCCGCCTGCGGCGGCTCGGGCACATGCGGGCTGTGCCGCGTCACCGTGGAGGGCGAAGGGGCGGGCGAACCGCAGGCGACCGAAAAAGGCATTCTTTCAGCGGCGGAGCGCAAGGCGCATGTGCGCCTTGCCTGCCAGACCGCCCTGCGCGGCTCCTGCACCGTTACCGTGCCACAGGCCTTCCTGGGGGCGACAGGCTTCACCTGCCGTGTTGTCTCCAATCGCCAGCTGGCCCCGCTCATCCGGGAACTCGTTCTGGAACTGCCGGAAGGCCAGCCATTCGACTTTCAGGCCGGTGGTTTCATGCAGCTCACCGCGCCGCCCTATGAACTCGACTTTCAGGACATGGCGGTGGACGAGGCGTTCCGTGAAACATGGCGGCTTGCGGACTGGCCTGACATGCGCTCGGTTTCCGACACGTCTGTTACCCGCGCCTACTCCATCGCCAACCGGCCAGAGGATGCGGGCCGTGCGGTGTTCAACATCCGTTTGGCCGTGCCGCCGGCCGGCCGCGAGACGGATATTCCGCCGGGCATCGTTTCTTCCTGGCTTTTCTCGCTGAAACCCGGCGACCGGGTGGAAGCATCCGGCCCGTTCGGTGATTTCCACGTTCAGCCGACGCAGCGCGAGATGGTCTTCATCGGTGGCGGCGTGGGCATGGCCCCGTTGCGCGCGATGATCCACGAGCAGATCGGCCTCGGCACTGAGCGCAAGATGCATTACTTCTATGGTGCGCGCTCGGCAGCGGACCTCTTCTATGTCGAGGAATTCGACGCCATCGCAAAAGCGCATCCAAACTTCCGCTGGACGCCCGCCCTTTCCGATCCCGCACCGGGTGATCGCTGGACCGGCGCGACCGGCTTCATTCACGACACGGTGCGTTCCACGCTGGCCGGGCACCCCGCGCCAGAGGAATGCGAATACTATCTGTGCGGCCCGCCGGTGATGATCTCGGCAGTGCTCAACACACTCGCAAAACTGGGTGTGGAGCCGCATATGATATACAATGACGACTTCGGAGGCTGAACGATGCGTCTGAACCTTACCCGCCGCCACATGCTGGCGCTGACCGGCGCGACACTGGCAACCGCAGGCGGGGCCCGTGCAGCGATGGAAAACCCGGCCACGCGCACCATTGAAGGCCGGGCCTTTGCAAGCGCGTGGCGCATCACCCTGCCCGACAGTTCTGATGCCGAGAGGCTGCGCGCACCCGTTGATGCGCTCCTTGCGCAGGTCGACCGGCAGATGTCGCCCTGGCGGGACGACAGCGAGATCAGCGCCTTCAACCGCGCTCACAAGGAAGCCCCGGTTTCGGCAGAGACCGCGCTGGTCGCGCGGGCTGCGCTCGGCATCGCGGGGGCGAGCGATGGCTGGTTCGATCCGACCGTCGGCCCGCTCATCGCGCGCTGGGGGTTCGGCCCGATCAGCGGCGACAGCATCCCGCGCTGGCAGGGGCTCGCGGCCACGGAAAACAGTCTCGCCAAGGATGCGCCGGGCCTGACCATGGACCTTTGCGGGATCGCCAAGGGACATGCGCTCGACCTTGTGGCGCGCCGCGTGGCGGATCTGGGCCATGGCGACTTCCTCGTCGATCTTGGCGGCGAACTCAAGGCGCTCGGCCAGCATCCTTCGGGACGCGACTGGCAGGTCGCCATCGAAGATCCCCGCCCCGACGCCATCGGCGCTGTTGCCGGCCTTCGGCTGCCCTCCGGCATGGCGGTCGCCACGTCGGGGCTGCGCGCGCAGAGCTATATGATCGGCGAACGACGCTACAGCCACATCATGGACCCGCGCCATGCCGCGCCGGTCGACGGGACGATTGCATCGGTCTCGGTTCTGGCTGAAAGCGCGATGCTGGCCGATGGCTGGGCCACAGCGCTCACCGCTGCGGATGCGGATGGTCCCGCGCTCGCCCGGCGCAACGGAATTGCAGCGCTTTTCCTCTTTCAGGACGGCACACAACTTTCGACCGTCACCACGGGCGGTTTCGACCGCCACCTGATCTGAGGAACGGGCATGGAGATCCTTCTCGCACTGGCGATCTTTCTTCTCGCGGCAACCGGCCTTGCCGTCGGCCTGTTTTCCGGGCGTGGGCCCGTGAAGGGCTCCTGCGGCGGCATGGCCTGCCTGAAAGATGTCGCCTGTGAGGGCTGCCCGAACCGTAGCCGGCAGGAGAGCCAGCAATGACGAATGGCGCGACCCTGGAAGCCATCCTGCAAAAGGACATGCCGGTTCTGAAACCGGATATGCCGATCCGCCGCGCCGTCGCGCTTCTTGTCGAGGCCGATGCAGCTGCCGCCCCGGTGGTCGACGACAGCGGTGCGCTCATGGGCATCGTCACGCAGAAAGACTGTTTTCGGCCTGCGCTCAATGCGAGCTATTATCAGGAATGGAAAGGCACCGTCGCCGATCACATGAGCAGCGAGGTTGTCACCCTGTCGCTGACCACCGATCTTACGAGCGCTGCCGAAGCCTTTCTGGAAAAGCCCTACCGGGTCTTTCCCGTTGTCGACGGCTCCCGCCTCGTCGGCATGTTGCGCCGTTCGGACGTTCTGGCCGCGCTGGTCGCGCTGGGCTGAAGTTCATCCTTCGAGGAAATGCGCGAAGACAGGACGAAACACTATTTCGCTCTGTCACAAGCACAACATTTCGGAATCTTATAGTTTTGTTTCCAGTATAGTCGTTATTCGGCTGAGGAGTTATCGGAAATGAGAGATTCTATGACAATCATCCTTGGAATAATCGCTTTTGTCGTTGCTTTCGTGGCAAGCAGCGTTCTGATGCCCACCTCGGCCGAGGCCTGCACCCGCTTTGTCTATCAGGGTGCTGCCGATCAGGTTATCACCGCCCGTTCCATGGACTGGAAAACCGATGTTGGCTCCAACATCTGGGTGTTCCCGCGCGGCATGGAGCGCTCCGGCGAAGCTGGCCCGAACTCGATCGAGTGGACGTCGAAATATGGCAGCGTCATCACGTCCGGCTACGACGTTTCCACGACAGATGGCATGAACGAGGCAGGTCTCGTTGCCAATGTTCTGTGGCTGGTCGAGTCCGAATACCCGAAGGTTGAAGGCGATGCGCCCACGCTCTCGCTTGGCGCATGGGCGCAGTATGTGCTCGACAATTTCGCAACGGTTGCCGAAACCGTCGAGGCGCTGGAGAAAAACCCCTACACCATTGTCACCGCAGACGTTCCCGGCGAAACCCGGCTGGCAACGCTTCATCTTTCGATCTCTGATGCGAGCGGCGACAGCGCCATCGTGGAATATATCGACGGCAAGCAGGTCATCCACCACAGCCGCGACTATCAGGTGATGACCAATTCGCCGACCTTCGATCAGCAGCTGGCGCTCAATGCGTATTGGAAGCAGATTGGCGGCACCGTGATGCTGCCCGGCACCAACCGCGCAGCCGACCGCTTCGCCCGCGCTTCCTTCTATGTGAACGCAATCCCGAAGACGGACAATGCGGTCGAAACCATCGCGAGCGCTTTCAGCGTGATCCGCAATGCTTCGGTTCCCTTCGGCATTTCCACGCCCGAACAGCCGAACATTTCCTCGACCCGCTGGCGCACCGTCGCCGATCACGAGCGCAAGCTCTACTTCTTCGAGTCTGCGCTCACCCCGAACATCTTCTGGGTCGACATGAACAAGCTGGATCTTTCGAAAGAAACCGGCAGCGTCATGAAGCTCGATCTCGGGCCGAACCAGACGAACATCTATTCCGGCGTCGTCAACGAGGATTTCCAGAAGGCCGAACCCTTCCGTTTCCTTGGCGTCGAATAACCGCCTGAGCGGTTTTCAATTAACGGGCATTTTCCGGGGGCGGCTCAGTTGCCCCCGGTGCGCCGCCTGAAGCGCTCCAGCGCGGCATTCAGGTGACAGGCGATGGCGGACCGCGCCCATTCGCCATTCCCGAGGCGAATGGCCTTGACGATCTCCCGGTGCTGGCGAAGGCTCTCTTCGATATCGGCGTCCTCATAGATGAAAAAACCGCCGATCACCTGCGGGATTTCCAGAAGATGCCGGCCGCACAGGCGCAGATGCACGCTGCCCGATCCCTCATAGAGCATTTCGTGAATGGTGCGGTTGCCCGCATCGAGCTTCTTCACCCAGCCCGTCGAACGCGCGGCAAAAGCCTGCTCCATCTCATCGCAGGTGTTTTCAAGCAGGGTTATCTGCTCGTCGGTGGCATGCTGGGCGCACAGAAAAGCCCCGTGACCTTCAAGAAGGATGCGCAGTGTGAAGACATCGGCCGTGTTCTCTTCGCGCCATGGGGTGACCAGCGCACCGCGCTTTTCGCCCGGCATGAGAAGCCCCTCGGAGATCAGCCGCGCAATGGCGCTGCGCACCGGGGTCCGGCTGACCTCCAGCTCGCTTGCCAGCATTTCCTCTTTCAGCTTGGTGCCGGGATCGTAATAGCCAGAGATCAGGCGCCGTCTCAGCTTGACGTAAACGGTGTCTGTCACATTCATGTTGCTACCTCCTGCATCACGCGACTCTGCCGGCCTCCTCATACTACTCCCCATCATACGTGAAGAAGGCCGCGCATGGCGCAGCCTTCTGAAATTGGCAAGACAGCCTTTCTAATCTCTGCTGGCAAGCGCTTCGATCCGGCTTCTTCTGCGCCTCCACATTTTCATGGCGAGAGGCAGTGCAGTGGTTGCGAGAATGAGCGCCACCAGAAGCAGCGAAATAACATCCTGAAACAGCGAGAACACGCCCTCGCCCGAAATCAGCAGGGCGCGGCGCAGGTTCTCTTCTGCAATCGGCCCGAGGATAACGGCCAGAACCGCCGGGGCCGTCGGGATATCCATCTTCTCCATCGCATAGCCCAGCACACCGAAACCCAGCATCAGCCAGACTTCGAACATGCTGTTGTGAATGGCGAACACGCCGATGGTGGCCATTACGAAGATCATGGGGGCCAGGAGCTGCGTGGGCATTTTCAGGACATTGACGAAGGCCCGCGCGCCGACACTGCCCAGAATGAGCATCAGCCCGGAGGTGACCAGCATCGCGAGCATGAAGCCGTAGGTGATCTCGGCCTTGTCGCGGAAAAGCTGTGGACCGGGGATCAGGCCATGCACGAGAAGCGCGCCGAGAATGACGGCGGCCACCGAACTGCCCGGAATGCCGAGCGTCAGCGCCGGGATAAGCGTTGCCGCCGTGTCGGCATTGTTGGCGCATTCGGGTGCGGCAACGCCTTCCGGTGCGCCCTTTCCGTATTTGTCCTTGTCGGCATCGCTGCGTCGCTGCTCGTTCCAGGCGAACAGGGCAGCGACATTGCCGCCAAGTGCCGGAATGATGCCGGTCACGACACCGATGATCGATGAACGGATCCAGACCGGGATCAGGCTCGACCAGCGAAAGGCCATTTCCTCTTCATTGATCGCCTTCACTTCGGCATCGGGCTTTTTCGGGCTCAATGCCAGATCGATGGCCGGCGGGATGGCGTAGAGACCGGTGAGCAACACGATGATGTTCACGCCGCTGAGGAGTTCCAGCTCATTGAAGGCAAAGCGTTCCATACCGGTCATCATGTCGATGCCGATCATGCCGACAAACAGACCGAAACAGGCGGAAAGAAGCCCCTTTACCGGGTTCTCGGACAAAAGAACGGCAATCGTCATCAAGCCGAAGATGGCGAGCCAGAAATAGTTCGCGGCGCTGAATTTCAGTGCGATCAGCGAGAGCGGCGGCGCGAGCGAAAGAAGCGCAATTGCGCTGACCGCAGAGCCGATGCTGGAGGAAACCAGCGAGATGCGCAGCGCCAGCTTCGCATGGCCGCTCTGCGCCATGGGATAGCCGTCGAACACGGTTGCAATGCCCGCGGGCGTGCCCGGAATGCGCAAAAGAATGGCCGGGATCGAGCCGCCATACATCGCGCCATTGTAGATGCCCGCGACCATGCCAAGCGCCACCACGGGTTCCATGGTGAAAGTCAGGGGAATGAGGACTGCGATGCCCATCGTGGCCGAGAGGCCGGGCAGCGCGCCAACCGCGATGCCGATGATCGTTCCGCCGATCATCGCGATGATGGTCCCCAGCGAGAAAACCAGCGGCAGCGCGTCAAGAATATGCTGAAAAACGTCCCCCATATCAGCCTCCGAACGGCAAGAGGATAATCTCGGGCGGCAAGGGGACCACCAGCAAGAAACGGAACACGGCGATCAGCACACAGACGAACAGCACCGTGCCGATGATGAGGCCCTTCAGGTTTCGGTATCCGAGTCCCCAGGCCAGCGTCGGCACGATGATGGCCGCACTCGTGTAGAAGCCGACAAATCGCATGCCGAAGAGGAGTGCTGCGCCTGCAACAATCAGCAGGAGCGCGCCACGCAGCTGTGCCGAAGTGGGGGCAAGCATCGGCGCATCCGCCTGCCGCAGGGCGCTGACGGACTGGGCGAGCCATAAGCCTGACAGAACCAGCATGAGGGTCATGACGCCACGCGGCATCAAACCGCCCTCGCCCGAATATCTCCAGGCCTCAAGCAGACCCAGCAGGCTCAGCACAACGGCCGCCAGTGCGAATCCGCTTTCAAAAACGGCTCGTCTCACATCCCCCTCCCACTCCAAACAGTGAAGGCGGGGCCAGAGCATCGTCCCGAAAAACGGAAACCGCTTTTCGGTTATTCCGATGCTTCATCAACAGATGAGATCGTCCTTTGTGCATCCGAATGGACGCATGACGACCCAGGCCCCGCCGACAACAACCGGTCTTGCGACTACTCCTGAACCCAGGGCGTCGTCTCCCAAAGCTCGCGGAACGTCGCGTCGAGCGACTCGAGCTCAGCCTTGTACGCGGCTGCGTTCATGTAGGACAGCGCCAGATGCTGTTCCTTCGCTTTTGTCTGGAATTCCGGATCCGCAACGGCAGCCTTCAGCGCTTCCTCCAGCTTGGCGACGACATCTTCAGGAACGCCGGCGGGGGCGGCGATGCCGCGCATGGAGCCCATGATCACGTCGTAACCTTCTTCCTTGAAGGTCGGAACTTCGGTCGCGCCATCCCAGCGTTCATTGGACATCTGGCCAAGCGCGTGCAGCGCGCCTTCATGAACGTCGGCAATCGTCTCGGAGATGTTCATGCTGGCCATCATGATGTGGCCGCCAAGCGTTGCCGTGCGCACATCGGCATTTCCCGGGAAGGGAACATGCTTGAGCTGAACGCCGGTTATGCGCTCGAACTCCAGCGCCGAGAGGTGATCGTCGGAACCGATGCCCGTGGAGCCGTAGGTCAGCTTGCCCGGGTTTTCCTTTGCATAGGCGATCAGATCGTCGAACGTCTTGATCCCGCTGGACGGAAGCACGCTGAAAGCGCCCGGATCGTCGACCACATTGGCGATCGGCGTGAAGCTCTCGAGCGAGTAGCGCGCTTTGCGCTGAATCGGGATTGTCAGGATGTTCGGCGTGTTGATGAAGCCGATCGTGTAGCCGTCCGGCTTGGACTGCGCCAGCTCGGTAAAGCCGATTTCGCCGCCTGCGCCGGGGCGGTTCAGAACAACGATGGAAGCATCTTCGCCGAGATATTTCTCAATGAATGGCGCGAGCGTGCGCGCGGCAATGTCGGTGCCGCCACCGGCGCTGTAGGCGACGATCATGTTGATCGGGCGCTCGGGATATTCGGCGTGTGCGGCAGTGATGGACCCGGCGACGAGCGCCGAAGCGATGGCAAGTTTGATCATGTTTCCTCCCTTGGCCCGTGCTCCTCACAGGCATTATGGATACATATTACGTTAAGTTCAGGGATGCGCCAGCGTAAAGAGATTTTTGCACGGCTCATGCAAAAATATCAAAACCTATTGTTTTTACGCGCTAAAATTTTGCGAAGGGCCCCGTTCTAGAAATGAAAATGAAAGCCGGCTCTGGTTTCTGTCTTGCTTTTTGTATTTTTTTTGTATCAAGCTGAATGGCAATCCGATGCCATATGGCGCTCGGGAGGAGACAAAGAAATGAATGATTCGTCCGGCACTCACGGTGTCCGGTTGCTGGTCGTCGGCTTCGGCGCCGCAGGCCGGGTATATTGCGAGGCGTTCGCAAAAGCAGGCGCAAAAGTCACTGCCGTAGACCCCGCACTGAATGCAACCGCCATGGAAGCGGCAGGCAGGCTGGGGATTGATACATCGCACACGCTTCCTGACACACTTGACGGCATGGACCTGGCTGTCGTTCTGACGCCGGCCTCCGTGAGCCTCAAGATCGAAGCAGCGATTGGCGAGCGGCCGGGCGACTGCCCCGTGCTCGATCTCACATCCTCGACGCCCGAGGCGATGCACGCGGCGCAGGAGCTTTTGGGAGACCGGCTCGTTGACGGCACGGTGATGGGCGCTGTCGGGCTTGGCGGCGTTGCAACACCGATGATTCTTGCCGGCGAAAAGGCGCAGGCGGTTGCCGATATCCTCGCTCCGCTTGGCTGTCGCATAACCTGCCTTGATGGGGTTCCGGGAGACGCCAGCACACTGAAACTCCTGCGCTCGCTTTTCATGAAGGGCCTTGAAGCGCTTGTGGTGGAAACACAGCTTGCCGCAGCAACGCTTGACCAGAACGAGAACCTGCCGCTCGCCCTGTCCGACCTCTCGGAAGTCGACATCAATGCCTTCCTGGCCGAAATGCTGCGCACCCATCCAAAACACGCAGCCCGCCGGCATGTGGAGATCGTTGCCGCTTCAGACCTCATGGAGAAGGCCGGCATGCGGCCGATCATGGCTGATGCAGCATCAAGCCTGTTCGCCAGAACCGCCTCCTTTGGGGCCGGTCCGGATGAAACGCCCGATCACGCGATCAACTGGCTTCTAAAAACCACCCAACCGGACTGTGAGGAGCGGCATGAGCAATCGCCCGGTCATCTGGATCACTGAACCGATCCACGCCGACGCGCTCGACAAACTGGGTGCGGTCACGGAAATCCTGGGCCCCGGCCCGCTTCCAGAAGCGCGCAGCGACGAAGTTCAGGCGATCATCGTGCGCGCCAACACGATCGACAGAACGCTTTGCGACCGTCTGCCAGCACTTCGCGTCGTGGGCAAGCACGGTGCTGGAACGGATAATATCGACCTGCCCCTGATGGCGGAACGCGGCGTTGAAGTGTTCAAGACCGAAGGCGCGAACGCCGAATCGGTCGCGGACCTCGCCGTGCTGCACGCCATGACCCTGCTTCGCAGCCCGCACCGGCATGACCAGGCGTTGCGCAAAGGCCGAAACGGCGATGACGGCGTTCGCGTCGGCTACGAATTGTCGGAGCGCCGCGCCGGCATTCTCGGCGTCGGGGCCATTGGACGTGCGGTGGCGAAACGCCTGTCGGACGGGTTCGGCGCGCAGGTTCACGGATACGACCCCGTGCTGCCGGAGCAGCTTTGGCCGGAAACCATCGCCCGTAAAGCGGATTTCGACGCCTTTCTGGCAGAAACGGATCTTCTTTTCCTGCATCTGCCGCTGACGCCTGAGACACATCATCTGATCGACGCGCGGGCGCTGGATCAGCTTCGCGCCGGCGCATTCGTGGTGAATTGCGCGCGCGGCGGGATCGTGGATGAAGCCGCTCTGGCGAAGGCCATGCGGTCCGGTCAGATCGCGGGCGCTGCCTCGGATGTGTTCGAAAGCGAGCCGCCTCCGCCTGACGCGCTGCTTTTCGCGGACGACCTGAATTTCATCGGCACCCCTCATATCGGCGCATCCACGCAGGCCGGCCTGCGCCGTACCGGCATGATGATTGCCGACAAAGTCTTGAATGCCCTGTTGCTTGAGAAGGAAGTAGAACTATGACCATCGGCTTTTGTGTGCGCAAACGGCAGCGGCGCGTGGAGCAGAGCACCATTGACGCGTTTCGTGAGCTGCCGGTCGCCAATGTGAGCGATTGCATGTCGCGCATGTATGCCGGTGGCGCGCGGCTGCGGCCGATCCACGACGCTCGGAGCGTTCTGGCAGGACCGGCCCTGACCGTCCGCACCCGTCCCGGCGACAATCTGATGCTGCATCATGCGCTCGACATTGCCGAACCGGGCGACGTGATCGTTGTGGACGCCGGCGGTGACCTGACCACGGCGATCCTCGGCGAGATCATGGTTGCGATTGCGAAAAAGCGCGGGGTTGCCGGCATCATCGTCAATGGCGCAATCCGCGATGCCGACGAGATCCGGCGCATGGATTTTCCGCTCTACGCTGCGGGCGTCACCCATCGCGGCCCCTACAAGGACGGCCCCGGCGAGGTGAACACCACCATCGCAATCGACGGCATGGTCATCGAACCTGGCGATCTGGTGCTTGCCGATGGCGACGGAGTGCTTACAGTGCCGTTCGACCAGACGGAAACCATCCTCGCCGCGACGCGCAGGAAACAGGACGCAGAACAGGTTGAAATGGCCAAGATTGCCGATGGCAGCGTCGAAAGAGGCTGGGTGATGGAAAGCCTGCAATCGCGCGGCTGCGAATTTGAGTAGATGAACGATACGACTTCCACGGACCCGGTCTCCATTTCGCGGCGCAAGCCGTCCAGGGTGCCGCGCAGGCTGCGCGGCCACCTTTCACTGGATGATTTCGAGCGCAGTGCGCGCCGGCTCCTGCCGAAGTCGATTTTCGGATATGTCAGCGGCGGCGTGGAGACGGATGCAAGTCTGCGCGCCAACCGCGCAGCCTTCGGGCATATCGGTCTCCAGCCACGCATCTTGCAGGACGTTTCGCAGCGTTCTCTGGAAACGCGCCTGTTCGATCAGAGCTATCCAGTGCCTTTCGGCGTTGCGCCGATGGGTTTTAGTGCACTGGCAGCCTTTGACGGCGATGTGGTGCTGGCCAGAGGCGCGGCGTCCGCCGGCAGTTTTGCAATCTGCTCGGCAGCGTCCCTGACGCCGCTCGAAAGGGTCGCCAGAGAAGGCGGAAGCCGCTGGTTTCAGGCCTATATACCGGGCAACATGGGGCGCATCGAGCCGCTTCTGAAACGCGTTTCCTCTGCCGGTTTCGATCATCTTGTGGTGACCGGCGACGTTCCGGTGGCGGGCAATCGCGAAAACAATGCGCGCAACGGCTTCGATGCACCCTTTCGCATCACGCCGCAGCTTGTCTGGCAGGGCATCACCCATCCCCGATGGACGCTCGGCACGCTGGGACGTGAAATCGCGATGCGCGGCATGCCGCATTTCGAAAACATGGAGGCCGTACAGGGCCCGCCTCTTTTCTCCCGCGATCTCGTTCGCTCGACCATCGAGCGCGACCGGCTGTGCTGGGAGGATATCCGCCGCATACGCGACCTGTGGTCGGGCCGCCTGATCGTGAAAGGCGTTCTGCACCCGGATGATGCGCGCATGGCCCGGACGCTGGGCTGCGACGGGGTCATCGTTTCCAATCATGGTGGCCGCCAGCTCGACACAGCCGTTTCGCCCCTTCAGGTTCTCCCCTCGATACGGGAAGCCGTGCCGGAGATGCCCGTCATGTTCGACAGTGGCATCCGCCGGGGCACGGATGTTCTGAAAGCGATCATGCTGGGGGCGGACTTCGTCTTCGTGGGGCGTCCCTTCCTCTATGCAGCGGCAACCCACGGCGAGGACGGCGTGCGACACGTGGCGGCGCTGCTGCGCGAAGAAGTGGACCGCGACATGGCCCTTCTCGGCATCACCACGCCATTGCAGATGCGCGAAGCCGCCGAACTCTCCCTGCCCCGCTGACCCGTCACCGACTGCGACATTCGTAAAGCGCCTTCGACCGGAGGCGCTCTCCAGCCATGCGCGCTTTCTCACAGGCAGAAACGGGCCGGCGCGCAAAAGCCTTGCGCAAACCGAAAGGTTCATACTATTAAAAATCGTACAGACTAGGAAGTTCCGATGACCAGACTTGCCATCGACATTGGCGGCACCTTCACCGACGTCGTTCTCGAACGCGAGGGCGCGATCCATTCGCATAAATTGCTCACCACGCCGGCCGCCCCTGAAGAGGCCGCGCTGGAGGGAAGCGCCTTTCTGGTTTCGGAGCTGGGTCTTTCCTTCGCCGATGTGCGCACGGTCATCCACGGTACGACGCTCGCCACCAATGCGCTGATCGAGCGGCGCGGCGCGAAGACGGCCTTCATCACCACGGAAGGTTTCAGGGACATCCTCGAGATGGCCTATGAGAAGCGTTTTGAACAGTACGACACCGACCTGCAGCTTCCGCAGGCGCTGGTTCCGCGCGAACTGCGCTTCACACTGCGCGAGCGCATCGCCGCAGATGGCAGGGTTCTGGCTGCGCCGGATCGCGAGGATGTTCGGGCTCTCGCCGCGCGCCTTTGCGACGAGGGCGTTGAGGCGGTCGCAGTCGGCTTCCTGCACGCCACGGTCAATCCCGCGCATGAAAAGCTGGTTCACGACTGGCTGCGCGAAGACCTGCCCGCCAAGGTGACGATTTGCCTTTCCTGCGAGGTTTCGCCGGAAATCCGTGAATATGAGCGTTTTTCGACCACCTGCGCCAACGCCTATGTGCGCCCGCTCATGGCGCATTATCTGCACCGCTTCGACGCTGCATTACGGGAGCGCGGCTTTGCCGGGCAGTTCATGCTCATGCTTTCGGGCGGCGGTTTGACGACGCTGGAACAGGCGGCCCGCATTCCCATCCGACTGGTGGAATCGGGACCGGCCGGCGGCGTCGCGCTGGGCGCGCGTGTTGCGCGCGAGACCGATGAGGCAAAGCTTCTCGCCTTCGATATGGGCGGCACGACTGCAAAGATCTGCTTTCTTGAAGATGCCGTTCCGGCCACCACCCGCCGCTTTGAAGTTGCCCGCGCATGGCGTGACATCAAGGGCAGCGGCCTGCCGGTTCGCGTGCCGACCACGGAACTGGTTGAGATCGGCGCGGGCGGCGGCTCCATCGCCAGGCGCGATGCGCTTGGGCGGCTCGCGGTCGGACCGGAAAGCGCAAGTTCGGTTCCAGGCCCCGCCTGTTACGCGCTGGGCGGCGCCATGCCGGCCATCACCGACGCCAATGTGGTGCTCGGCAAGATCCGTCCCGAAGGCTTTGCCGGGGGCAAGATCACGCTTCAGCCGGAGCTTGCGACCGCCGCCATAGAAGAACATGTCGCCACGCCGCTTGGCCTGAGCTCTGCCGAATGGGCCGCAGCCGGCATTCTGGAAGTGGGCGAGGAAGCGATGGCCAATGCCGCGCGCGTTCATGCCATCGAACAGGGCAAGGATGTCACCCGCTACACGATCATGGCGTCCGGTGGCGCAGGCCCGTTGCACGCGGTGCGCATTGCCGAAAAGCTGGGCATTGCGCGTGTCATTATTCCGACGTTTGCCGGCGTGGGGTCCGCCCTCGGTTTCCTGAGTGCGCCGGTCGCCTATGAGGTGGCCCGCTCGACGCTTGCGCCAATGGAGCGCCTGGACCTCAACCGTCTCGCCATGCTGCAGGAAGAGATGCGCAGGGAGGCGTCCGCAGTGGTTCTGCCGGCCCTTGCCGAGGGAGAACCGGCGACGATCAGCCTTGCAGCCGAACTGCGCTACAGCGGACAGGGACACGCGCTGCGCGTGCCTCTCGAAAAACCGCTTGCAAACCCCGCCGATGCAAAGGCGCTGGAGCAGGCTTTCATCACGCTCTACCGCGAGACTTACGGCACCGTTCTGGAAAACAATCCGGTCGAACTGGTCGCCCTGTCGCTCATCTGCCGTGGCCCGGCCGCACCGCTGGTGGAAGCGCCGGCAGCGGACGCCGGAAAGCAAACGACCATTGCCGGAACGGTAAAGGTGTTCGACCCGGTGCGCGGCGAATTCGTCGAAAGCGCGCTGGTGCCGCGTGAAGGGCTGGCGCCCGGCCAGCCCCTGCCCGGCCCCGCCTTGGTGAGCGAAGCCCAGACCACCGCCTACGTTCCGACCGGATGGGCGATTACGCTTCATCCCTTCGGTCATGTCATTCTCGACCGCGAGGTGCGGCCATGAACGCCACCACTCCCCTTTCCGACGCAGACATCATCGCCATGAACGTGCTCTGGAACCGGCTGATTTCGGTTTCGGAGGAACAGGCCAACGCGCTTCTGCGTGTGGCTTTCGGTGCGATCGTTCGCGAGTCCGGAGACCTGTCCGCCGGCGTTTTCGATGCCGAAGGCCGCATGATGGCGCAGGCCGTCACCGGCACGCCGGGCCATGTGAACACGATGGCGCGTTCCGTCTGCGCCATGCTGGAGCACATTCCGGCAGATACGCTGGTCGAAGGCGATGTGCTTGTCACCAACGATCCCTGGCTGGGTGCCGGCCATGTGTTCGACTTCGTTGTCGTCACGCCGGCATTCGTGAATGGGCGGATTGTCGGCTACCTCGCCTCGACCTGCCATGTGGTCGACATTGGCGGGCTCGGCTGGTCGGCCGAAGGGCGCTCCGTTCAGGAGGAAGGCGTTCTCTTCCCCGTGATGAAGCTGCGCAAGGCCGGTGTTCTGAACGAGGATTTCCTCGGCATCGTCACGGCGAATTCGCGCATCCCGCGCGAGGCGCGGGGCGACATCATTTCGCTGATGAGCTGCAATGATGAAGGGCTGAAGCGGCTGCTCGACCTGATGGCCGAATACGAGCTGACCTCGTTGCAGCCACTGGCCGCGTTCATCTTCGAGCGCTCCGCCACGGCCACGCGGGAAGCCATCGCGCGGTTGCCTGCCGGTATTTACAGCGCCGACACCACGCTTGACGGTTACGATGCGCCAATCGAGATCAGGGCGCGGATGACCATCGGCGACGGGGTGATCGAGGTTGATCTGGCCGGTTCGTCGCCTGCCGCTCCGCGCGGCATCAATTGCCCACTCGGCTATAGTCAGGCCTATGCCTCCTTCGGCATCAAGGTCGCGGTCGCGCCGCATGTGCCCAACAACCACGCCTCGCTGGAGGCAATCCGCATTACTGCGCCTTCCGGTCTGATCGTCTCTGCCGAGCGCCCCGCGCCGGTCACCGCGCGGCATGTGGTTGGGCAGGCTCTGCCGGACCTGATGCTTGGCTGCCTCGCACAGGCCATGCCGGGGCAGATCCTTGCCGAAAGTGCGGGTGCGCTCTGGGTTCTGGCGATTTCCGGCGAAGACGCTGGGCCGGAAGCCCGCAGTTTCGCTTCGCTCAATGTGGCGCTTGGCGGCATGGGCGCACGGCCCGCATCCGATGGGTTGTCGACGACCGCCTTTCCTTCGGGCGTCGGTGTGGTTTCGGTCGAAGTGGCCGAATCCGTCGCTCCGCTCATCTATGAGCGCAAGGAATTCGCACCGGACAGCGGCGGCGCGGGAAAATGGCGCGGCGGGCTCGGGCAGGAAATCCGCATCCGCGCGGCAAAGGATCAGGCGCTGATCGTGTCCGCCGCCGCGTTCGAGCGGCTGAGACGCGGCGCGGAAGGCCGGGAGGGCGGCCTTTCCGGACTGCCGGGCGCTGCCCGCATTACCGACGGAACGGAGATCACGTCGAAAGGGCTCTACCGGGTTCCACCGGGCGAGGCGCTGGTGTTGCGCACACCGGGTGGTGGCGGCTTTGGCCCCGCAACCGAACGCGGAACGGAACGCGTGGAAGACGATCTGCGGCGCGGCATGATCACGCAAGCTGTCGCGCACGAGATCTATGGCTTGAAATGAAGTGAAGAACCGACAATAGCACCTTCAAGAGGAGAGAACGGACAATGATCGCATATTCACTCAAGGCACTGGCGGCAGGCGCAGCGCTTGCTCTCGTGAGCGGTTCGGCAATGGCCCAGACCAAGCTGGACTTCTCGACGCCGTGGCCCGAGACGAACTTCCAGAACGTTGCGGCAAACAGGTTCGCTGAAGCCGTGAAGGAAGCCACTGGCGGGTCCGTCGAGATCACCGTGCACAAGGGCAGCGAGATTGGCGTTTCCGCCTCGGAATCTCTGGCAGCCGTGGAAAATGGCATTGTGCAGATGGGCAGCGTCCTTCTCTTCCTTCAGGCTGGCGAAGAGCCGGTTCTGGCGATGGACACCCTTCCCTTCCTGATCCGCGGACAGGATGAGATGAAACTCTTCCTCGAAGCCGCATCGCCGCTCTATGACGAGATCGCCGAGCGCCACAATCAGAAGATCCTCTACTATGTTCCGTGGCCTTCGCCGGGCGTCTACTCGCGTGAGAAGATCAGCTCCTCCGCCGACATGGAAGGCGTGCGCATTCGCGCATTCAACCCGGCCAGCTTCCAGTTCCTGACGCTGCTTGGCGCAGCACCGCTGGAAATGCCCTGGGGCGATGTCGCCCCCGCTCTGGCCGCCGGCACCATCGACGGTGTGGCCACCTCCACCTCCTCGGGCGTCGATGGCAAATTGTGGGATCTCACCGCCTTTTTCAGCCCCATGCAGTGGTCCACCTCTTCGGACGCCGTAACCGTCAATCTCGATACCTGGAACGCGCTTTCGCCCGAAGAGCAGACCAAGATCGAGGAACTGGCTGCAAAGATGCAGGATGAGTTCTGGGCGCTCTCTGCAGCCGAAGACGAAACCAAAGGCAAGACTCTGGCCGAAAACGGCATGACCATGGTTCAGCCGGACGAGAGCCTCATGACGCTGATGGGCGAGAGCGGCCGCACCATGTGGGATGAGTTCATCGAGCGCGTGCCCGAGGCCGGCCCGGTGATCGAAGCCTACACCAAGGCAGCCGGCAAGTAGCCAATTCCGGGCGTCCTTCAACGGGACGCCCGCTTCCGGGGGCCCAATGTTGCACGGCTTTCTGAAATTCTCCGACACGACGTCGTGGCTGGCTGAAACGCTGGCCAGCATCCTGCTATACAGCTTTTGCCTCCTGATGCTGGCGGAAGTCTTCAGCCGTGGCTTTCTCGCCACCAGCCTGGCGGTGTCGTGGGAGTTTTCGAGCTTTGCGATGGCCGGGGTCTTCCTGCTCGGCGCCGGTCCGGCGCTGCGGCGCGGCAGCCATGTGCGTGTCACACTTGCGCAAGGCTTTCTCGGGCTGCAGGGACAGCGCTGGCTCAACATTGCGGCGACGGTTGTCGGTATCGCGCTGGCGCTGCTTGTGTTGATTTCCTTCTGGTCTCTCTTCGCCAATTCATGGGCGCGCGGCCTGCGCCAGTCGAGCTACACGAACACGCCGCTCATCTATCCGCAGGCACTCGCCGTTCTGGGTGCAGCGCAGCTCGTTCTGGACCTGTGCGCCCGCACGATCCGATTATGGCTCGACCTGCCGGCCGAACAGCCGCTTGCCAAGGAGGAAGCCGATGCTTGAGATCGGGCTCCTCACGCTTCTGCTGTTTGCAGCGTTTCTGCTGGGCTCGGTCTGGGTCGGGCTTTCGCTCTTTGGCGTGGCGTTCACGCTGCTTGCCGTCTTCAAGCCCAACCTGCCGCTGATTGCCTATACGGGCAAACTCCTTTGGTCGTCGCTCACCGCACAGGAACTGCTGGCGCTGCCGCTCTTCATTCTGATGAGCGATATTCTGGTGACGGCGCGGCTCGGCCAGTCTCTCTTTTCCGGGCTCGCACCATGGGTGACCCGCCTGCCCGGTGGATTGCTGCATGTGAATGTCGCCGGATCGACCCTGTTTGCCGCCGTTTCCGGCTCATCGGCGGCGACGACGGCCATTGTCGGGCGCGTCACCCTGCCGGAACTTGAAGCGCGTGGCTATGACCGGCGGCTTTCCGTCGGTTCTCTGGCCGGCTCCGGCACGCTCGGCTTCCTGATCCCGCCCTCGATCATCATGATCATCTACGGCGTGGCCGCGCAGCAGAGCATTCTCGAACTGTTCATCGCAGGCATCGTTCCCGGCATTCTTCTGGCGACGATCTTTGTGTCCTACATTGCCGTGGCGCACACGGTTTCAGGGCGGCAGGAAGAGCGCGCGCGCTACAGCTGGGCGGACCGATGGCGCGGCCTGCGGGAAATCGGGCCGATGGTCGCGCTTATCGGCGGCATCATGGGCGCGCTCTATTTCGGGCTGGCCAGCCCGACCGAACTTGCCGCGACCGGTGTTCTGGGCGCGCTGATCCTTTCCTGGGTGCGCGGCGGCCTGACCTTCAAGGGGCTGGCGATGGCCGGACGCAGCGCCGTAGCAACCAGCGCCATGATGGGGCTGATCCTTGCCGGCGCGGCCCTGTTGAACGCAGCGCTCGGCTTTCTGGGGCTCCCGAAGGCGATTGCAGGGCAGATTGCGCTGCTTGAGCTTTCGCCGATGATGCTGATCGTTTTCCTGCTGGCGTTTTATGTGCTGATCGGCATGTTCCTCGACGGCACGTCGATCATCGTGATGACCCTGCCGATCACCCTGCCGCTGGTGGTCGCAGCCGGTTTCGATCCGGTCTGGTTCGGCATTTTCATCGTGATCGCCGTCGAAATTTCGCAAATCACGCCACCGGTCGGCTTCAATCTGTTTGTTATTCAGTCGCGCACCGGTCTTCCGATGTCGTTTCTCTTCAGAGCGGTGTTTCCCTTCTTCCTAATCATGCTGGGTTTTGCCATTCTACTTGCAGTCTTTCCGCAAATTGTCCTCTGGTTGCCGAGCAGTATCTGATCGATGAATGCACCTCTTCCCCGCCACGCCCAACTCACCCAGACGCTGCGCGACCGCATCACGTCCGGCGCGCTGAAACTGGGCGAAAGGCTGCCGCCGGAGGTCGATCTTGCTGCCGACTACAATGTGAGCCGCACCACGCTCCGCCGCGCCATGGCCGAGCTGGAAAGCGAGGGGCTGGTCGAAAGACGCCGCCGGCTTGGAACAATTGTCGTCTCCAACCAGCCGCAAAAGAGCCTGCGCATGGCGACCAGCGGTTTCCCGGAACTGCTCAGCCTGACGAAGAGTTCACGGCTTCAGGTGCTCAAGACGCGTCACGTGGCCGATGGCGAAAGCCCGTTTCTGGGCAAGCATCAAAGCTCTACCGGCTTCTGGCTGGAGATCACGGCGGAACGTTTTCTCGGGCAGTCCGAAAAGCCGGTCAGCTGGCTGGTCATGTTTGTCGATGGCGCGTTTGCGGGGATCGACCCGGTTCTCGACCGGGTGGGCGGCTCGGTCTTCGAGCTCATCGAAGGTCTCTTTGATCTGCAGATCACGCGGCTGCGCCAGTCCGTGACGGCGCTTGCCTGCCCGTCGCAGGCCGCCGCCTCCATCGGGCTGGAAGCGGGCATGCCCGTCATTGCGCTCGATGCAGAACTTTACGCCGAAGATGGCAGGCTCGTTGAGATCACCCACGCGATCTACGACCCCAACCGGTTCCGGCTGCGAACGGATGTCTGGATGGACTGAAGCCGGGTTGTGTTCGTTCTAGAAAACCGCGCCGATGTCGTTTGTGCAGCGCAGCAGTTTTTCGATCAAGCGGTCGTGAAGGTCGTTTTCGTCATACTGGCCCTGCGGGAAGATGATCGACACCGCGCCCACGACACGCTTGTCGCGGTCAAAGACCGGAAGGGCGAGCGAGCTGACGCCTTCCACATATTCCGATTCACTGAACGAGAAGCCGCTGAACCGGATGGAGTTCAAAAGGTCGGTGAACTCCCGGCGCTCGACCAGCGTTTTTTCCGTATAGGCAGACAGGCTGAGGCGATCGAGGATCGCTTCGCGCTCTTCCCTGTCGAGGAATGCGAGGATGACGCGGCCGGCGGCAGTCGGCGTCAGCGGCACGCGGCTGCCGACAGTGACCATGTTGAGCGTGAAGCGGCTCGGCACGAAAGCATGGGCGACATACACGGCCTCGTCGCCATCCAGCATGGCGAAGGATACCGATTCCCCGATCTCGTGAGAGACGTTGCGCAGAACCGGCTGCACCACCTGCGGAATGCTGCGGGTTTCGAGGAACCCGCGCGTCAGCCGCAGCACGCGCGGCGTTAGCTGATAGCGCCCGCGATCATGGGCCACGAAACCGAGCTGCTCCAGCGTGCGCACGAGACGCCGTGTCACCGCGCGGTTCAGCTCCACCTTCTCGGCGATTTCCGAAATGGTGAGTTCGCTGTTACGCCCCTCGAAAGCCATGATAACGGACAGGCCCTTGCCGAACGTCAGGGATACTTCCTTGTCGTCCTTGTCGAGCAGGTGATGCAGTATCATGACTAAGCTGGCCTCCAGCGCCCCAGCGGCGCTTATCCGCGATCTTATCGTATCCGAAATTCAAACAGTATGCCGCCCTGCGGGCGGGCGCTTCGATCAGCAGCGCCTATCCTTCCTGCACGCCATACCCGGCTCCGCCACAGCTTTCAACGACCAGTTGATCCCCGCGGCGAAGAACCGGGGCTGAACGGCTGCCCAGTTCCTCCACAGTTCCATCGGCCCGCACGACGCGGGCGGCGGCAGGCTGCGGCGCACCGCCACCCAGAAGTCCATCGGGAACATGTCTGAACCGGTCGCCGCGCAGCGAAACATTGATGCCGTCCTGCAGGGCGAGATATCGGCGCTGGATGCCATCACCGCCGCGATAGCGCCCCGCCCCGCCGGAGCCACGGCGAATGCAGGCGCTTACCAGACGCACGGGGATCTGCGATTCCAGCGCTTCGCCCGGCATGTTCATCGCGTTGCCGACATCGGTGGAAATGCCTGAAACACCATCGCTCTGCGGGCCGCCGCCGGCGCCGCCGGCGATGATCTCCGTGGCGATGAAGCGCTTTCCATCTGCGCCCGCGCCCGAAAAGGCCAGCACGAAGGACATGCCCGAATTGGCTGCCGGCATGGTCTCCGGCAAAGCCCGGGCGAGCCCTTGCAGAAGCGTCGATGTGGTGCTGCGCACAATGCCCATGCGCGCATTGACGGCTGCCGGCGGCGAGGCATTGATCGCGCAGTTTTCCGGCAGGACCAGTTCCATGGTCCGCACCACGCCGCCATTGCGGAACACCGTATCGCCCATCGCGCTGAGCAGGCTGTAGAATGCAGCCGCGAACGGGCCTGAGCGCACGCAATTGATGGGTGCAGCCACCTGCCCGCTCGTGCCGGTAAAATCGGCGCGGAAAAGGCCGTCGCCGCAGTCGAGGCTGAGCGCGATGCGCACTTCCGGCAGGCCCGGCGCAGGATCGAGCTGACCGCTCGCCACATGTGGCCCCGGAGCCATGGCGGAAATCGTGTCGCGGGCGAGCGCCTCACCCCGCTCCAGACAGGTCACGATGCCTGTGGCGAAGGCATCCATCCCTATCTCTTCAGCCAGACTGCCGAGAAGCGAACCGGCTTTCACCGCCGCGCCGATCTGCGAGGAGAGATCGCCAAGCACCGTATCGGCCGCGCGTGAATTGGCGCTGATGAGATTGACCACGAGAGGGTCGATCCGGTCGCCGGCGCCCATCCGAAGCGGCGGCAGGCGCAGCCCCTCCTGGAAAATGTCCACCGCATCCGGCGGCACGGAGCCTGCCCGCATGCCGCCAATATCCTGATGATGAAGAATGCTCGCCGCGAGCGCGATCACCTTTCCTTCTGCGAAGACCGGCCGCATCACCGTCAGGTCAGGCAGATGCGTCCCGCCGAGGAAGGGGTCGTTCATGAGATAGAGATCGCCCTCGCGCATCGTCTCGACCGGGAAATGCTCGAGCATTGAACGCACGGAGCCATCAAGCGCCCCGAGAAGAAGCGGAATGGCGTCGGAAAGCGCCAGAAGCTCTCCGGTGGGGGTCAAAAGTGCTGCGGCTGCATCGTTTCCTTCACGCACCACGGGCGAGACCGCCGTGCGGAAGAGCATTTCCTGCATGGTCTGGGCGATGGCATTCAGGCGCATCTGCAATGTCTCGGGACGCAGCGCCACGGCGGCTGAATTGCGCCTGACAAAGGACACCAGCCCGCCTTCGATGACGCGCTCCCAGCCCGGGGCAGGCTGAAGGCCCATGGCCTCGCCCCCGGCGAGCTTCTTTTCCAGCGCCTTCTGTTCTTCAAGGAGGAAACGCCCGATCCTGAACACGAACCCCGCCTCGCGCGACGGATTGCCAAATCGCTCGGTGTGATAGGCAGTGAAGGCTTCGCGAATGGTCTCCACCGTCGGCTGCCCCTCATCAAGGGTGAGCGTGACGGGGTGCATGAAGGCGTTCGGCGCTATCGTGATCTGAACAACACCCTCGCTGGCGGCTGACGCCTCTGCACGGAGTGTGTCGAGCGCCTGTCGGAGGCGCTCGTCGGTCAGTCCATTGAGGGGCGCGTTCAGCGTTTCCGACGCTTCGCTAACATGCCGGGCCAGGAGAAGACCGGCAGCGCCCGACACTGCGGCGAGTTCATCAACAATAATGCGGTTGACGCCAAGCCGCTCGCCCAGCGCATGCGCCATGACACCGCCAAGGCCGCCGCCGACAATCAGCGGCACGGCTGCCGGGTCGACATTTCGGTCGACCGCGTAACGAACAAGAGCGGCCACGACGCTGTCGAGCGCCGCATCCCGGATTATCGCGGCGAGTTCGTCGCACCCGATGGCCGCCTCTTCGGCAAGGCGGGCAATGCGGTTGCCCGCATCCGGCGCGAGTGCGGCGGGCAATTGCCCCAGCGAAACGAGCGCGTCGGTAAGCGTGGGCGCATCGGTATTGGCATCGCCTGAAAAGCGGATGCCGGCAGCGCCCGCCCACTGTGCCCGCGCGCCGCCGCCCAGAGCGACGCTTTGAATGTCGGCCATGGGATTGCGTACGGGCACGCCGGCAACGACGCTGTAATGTGTCTGCGCCGGTGCGCCATTTTCCAGCAGCACAATGTCCGTGCTGGTGGAACCCATGTCGAGCGCAAGCGCCTGCCGGGAACCTGCCATTTCTGCGAGTGACGCGGAGAAAAGCGCAGAGGCCGCAGGACCGCCCATCAACTGCCGGCCAGCCGCAGTGCGAGCCAGCTTTGGCGTTACGAGATGACCACGCGAATCCGCAAAGGAGAGGCGGCCCGAGAAGCCGAGCCTTTCGAGTTCGTCTGCGATGCGATCCACATTTGCCTGCTGCGCCGGGCAAAGGGCGGCTTCCAGACAGGCCGAGACCGTGCGTTCATATTCGCGGGCATTGCCGTCGACCGTATGCGACAGGATGACGGGAATGCCGGGCGCGACTTCTGAAAGAATATCGGCGCAGAGGCGCTCATGCGCCGGATTGACGAAGGAGAACAGAAAGCAGACCGCAATGGCCTCCACGCCCTGATCGCGAAGCGCTGCACCCGCCGCCCGGATCTGATCGACCGACAGGGGGGCGATTTCCGCGCCGTTCCTGTCGAGTCGGCCTTCCACCTCATGGATGCCGTCCGGCATCACCAGAAATGTGGGGGATGGCGAGCGCGCGACCGGATCGTAAAGCTCGGAACGGTTTTGCCGGGCAAGCGCCAGCGTGTCCGCAAAGCCGCTGGTGGTGATCAGACCAACCCGGGCGACCTGCTTTCCAAGAAGCATGTTCACCGCGCCTGTTGAGCCCAGGCGGATCTCTTCAAGCGCCGTGGGTTCAAACGCCCATTGCTGTGAAAAATGCCGGATCGCAGCCGCGATCTCTTCGGCCACCGCTCCCGCGCCCCGCGTCATCTTTCCGGTGCGCAGGACGCCGTTCGCCGACAGCGCGAGGTCGACGGTCGAGGCTCCGATATCGATGCCCAGAGCGCTCAAGAGACGGCCTCTTGCAGTCGGGTTTCGAGCGCCGTTTCAAGCGGCAGGAATTCCACGTCCGTGCCGCCGCGCGTGCGCCACATGGTGGAAGCGAAATGCCCCGGCCCATCAAGGGCGATGATGCCGTGATGCCAGACGCCGGGATTGTAGATAACCACATCCTTCGGCCCGCCGATGAAGCCATGGGCGGCGCTTTCATGGGGATGGCCTTCCCACACGATCACGAGGTAGCGGGTGACGGACATGGGCACGAACATCTGCGAACTGTGCTCATGGCGCTCGGCCTGGTTGATGCGCACGACATCGCCCTCAGGCTGCACATCATAGAAATCCAGAGCGAGATCGACCGCCTCGGCATCATGCTGGAAGACAGAAGGAGACTTCGTCAAAAGCACCGTATCGGCCCGGATCGACTTTGTTATCCCCTGCCCCGCGCAGGCAACATGGCCATAGGGTGCAAAACTGGCGCTGTTCAGCTGTCGAACTGCAATCATTCCCGCTCTCATATTTTATTCGATAATCGAACTTTTGATCAATTATTATAACGACAGCTGACCGCTTCTCTGTCAATTCCAAATGCCGAACCTTTCAATTTCGCGCTTTCAGCGGCTCGGGATCGCACAAACCTGCTTGACGTCCGACTGCTTTCTTGCAACGCTAAGCGAACTAATGTTCGATAATCGGTGAATTGATGGCCTTTCGTCTCTGGAGCGAGCTTTCTGCTGACGACCTGAAAACACTGGTCGATGATGCGACTGTCGCATTGTTGCCTGTGGGCGCCATTGAGCAGCATGGTCCCCACCTGCCGCTCAGCACCGACACCACGCTTGCAGAGGGCATTGCACTGGAAGCGGCGAAGCGCGTGGAGGACGCGCAGGTGCTGGTTCTGCCGCCGGTCGCCGTCGCCAAATCCGATGAACACACGGGCTTTCCCGGCGTTCTGACCCTCGACGCAGCAACGCTTCAGGCCGTGCTCATGCAGATCGGCAGAAGCGTCGCGCGTTCGGGCATTCGCCGGCTTGTCTTCCTCAATGCGCATGGGGGCAATGTGCCGGTGCTGCAGATCGCAGCGCGCGCGCTGCGCATTGAAGAAGAGATGTTCTGCGTCGCCGCCGGCTGGATGAGCATGGGCTATCCGCCCGGCCTGATCCCCGAGGAGGAGTTGCGCGACGGCATTCACGGCGGACTGGTGGAGACTGCCGCCATGCTGCATCTGCGCCCCGATCTGGTTTGCATGGAAAAGGCGAAGAACTTCGTACCGGCCTCCCGTACGGTCGCCCAGTCGAATGATGTTCTGCGCCTGCTCGGCCCCGTTTCCACGGGCTGGACCATGAAGGATCTCAACGCCGATGGAGCCGCTGGCAATGCCGCGCTGGCGACGCCGGAAACGGGCAAGGCGCTCGTCGAGCATGCAGCCACACGTTACGCCCGGCTTCTCGAAGAGGTGGCGCGCTATGCGATCCCCTTCGGAGCGCCGCGCGTATGAACATCCGCGCCTGCGAGACACAAAAGAGCCGCTGGTTCACCAATGCCCGCGTCCCGGCTGCTCTGGCAGAGGGGTTTCCGCTCCGTGCGCTGGATCATGACAGCGGCCTTGCCACCATGGATTTCGGCATCACGGCGGATGGCGCGCTGACGCCGGAGAACAATGGCGGCGCTGAACTGGATCTCGCAGGACGGATGGTTATGCCCACATTCGTCGATTCCCACGTCCATCTCGACAAGGCCTATATCGTCAGGCGGACGGGCATTCCCCATGGCGGACTTCTGGACGCCGTGAAGCTTTCCGGCGCGGATGCCGCCAACTGGTCGCAGACGGACCTGAAAAACCGCATGCTTCAGGCGCTTGAACGCGCTTATCTGCATGGCACGTCCGCGATCCGCACCCATCTCGACACGCCGGTCATGCCGGATGAGAGCGAAGCCTGGCGCGTTTTTGACGAAATGCGCAGCGACTGGCGGGGCCGCATTGCGCTTCAGGCCGTCGCGCTGATGGCTCTGGAGCGCGTCGAACAGGCGGAGTTCATCGAACGCTGCCGACAAATCAGGCGTCTCGGCGGCGTTCTGGGCGCGTTCATTGCGCCGAAGACGGCAACGCCGGAGCGCCTTGATGCGCTGTTTTCCTGTGCCGGCGAAGCCGGGCTCGCGGTCGATTTCCATGTCGATGAAACGCTTGCGCCCGACGCCATGGCGCTCGAACTGATCTGCGACAGCATTCTGCGCACCGGCTTCAAGAGCCCGGTCATGGCCGGACATTGCTGCTCGCTCAGCTCCATGCCGATGGCAGACCGCGACCGCATCATCGATAAAGTGGCGCGGGCCGGCGTGCATATCGTCTCGCTTCCGCACTCCAACCTGTTCCTGCAGGACCGCTCCAATGGCGCAACGCCGTCGCGGCGCGGCATGACCACCGTGCGCGAACTGGCTGCGGGCGGCGCATCCGTGCACTTCGCCTCCGACAATGTGCAGGATCCCTTCTATCCCTACGGCGACTTCGACATGGTCGACCTTTTCCGCTCTGCGGTGCGGACAGCGCATCTCGAAACCGACATCGGCAGCTGGGCGGCCCGCCAGTTCCGCGAGGCCGCGAAGGCCTGCGGCTTCGGCCAGCACGGCCTTGTTGCGGCAGGCGCACCTGCCGACCTGATCATTCTCGATGCCAGCGACTGGCTCGACCTGATGAGCCGTTCTTCGGCCGGCCGCGTCGTTCTGCGCGGTGGCGCGCCGCTTCAACCGCTTCCCTTCAATCTGCGCGATCTTTTCGCGATGGAGTACTCATGACTGCAGATATTTCAGCGTGCCGCGAGGCGCTGGCCCATCTCGACATCGACGACAATCCCCAGACGGTGCGCCAGAAGAGCCGTGACTTCTACTGGTACAGCCCGATCCTGAAGGAACAGCTCGACGACGTGACGGCCGATCTGGTCATTGCGCCGCGCAGCGTGGAAGAAGTGGTCGAAATTCTCGCCGCCTGCTGGAAGCATGACGTTCCCGTCACCACGCGCGGGGCCGGAACCGGCAATTACGGTCAGGCCATGCCGCTTTCCGGCGGCGTCGTTCTGCACATGAAGCACATGAACGAGATCCTCGAGATCGGCGACGATTATTTCGTGGCGCAGGGCGGCACGGTGATCGAGCATATCGAGCGCTCGCTGCGCGCGGTCGGCAAGGAAATCCGCCTGTTCCCCTCGACCATGGGCTCGGCAACCATCGCCGGCTTCATCGCCGGCGGGTCCAGCGGTGTGGGTGCGATCCGCTGGGGCGGTCTGCGCAATCCGGCCAATATCCGCCGGCTGCGCCTCGTCACCATGGAAGAGACGCCGCAGATCATTGATCTGGTCGGCGCAAGCGACATCAGCAAGGCCGCCCATGCCTATGGCGTCAATGGCGTCATCGTTGAGGTGGAAATGCCTGCCGATCCGGCGACCGACTGGGTCGACGTGATCATCGGTGTCGACACATTCGAAAACTCCTGCAGGCTGGCGCTTGAGATCGGCGACGACGACACGGTCTGCAAGCGCATGCTTTCGAATTTCGAGGCGCCCATTCCGTTCAACTATTTCCGCAGGCACCGCCCCTATCTGGAGGAAAGCGAGGCCGTTGTGGCCGTGACCGTTTCGAAAGAAACACTGGACCGGCTTGTCGAAATTGTCGAAGGCTTCGACGGTGCGACGCTCAGGCTGCGCTACGACCAGCTGGAAGAGGGCGTGAAGCTGCCGGCGGCTTTCGAGCTTGCGTGGAACCACACGACGCTGCGCGCTCTGCGCGTCGATCCGACCATCACCTATCTGCAGATGATGATCCCGCGCCCGGTGATGTTCGAGAAACTCGCCGAGGTGAAAGAGCGGTTCGGAGACGAATTGCTGCTGCATTTCGAATTCACCCGGTTCGACGGCGTTGTCTCGCCCGTGGGCATTCCGATCGTGCGGCACACCAGCAATGAGCGGCTTGAGGAAATCATCCAGATACTGGAGCTGGAACTCGGCCTTCCGATCTTCAATCCGCACCGGATCACGCTGGAAGAAGGCGGCATGAAGAAGACCAACCCGCATCAGCTGGCCTTCAAGAAACAGGCCGACCCGAAGGGGCTTCTCAATCCCGGCAAGATGATCGCCTGGAAGGATCCCGACTGGTCCCCCTCTCCCGGCAAGACCTACCTCTTTGCCGAATGATTTCCATCACAGACTGTGATTTGACCGGGGGGAGATGAACACATGACCGGCAGCAAGGGACATGTAACCATCATAGGCGCGGGCATTGTCGGCGTGAGCTGCGCCGCGTTCCTGCAGCGCGAGGGTTTTGGCGTGACGGTGGTGGACCGGCTGGAGCCGGGGCTCGGCACGTCGTTCGGCAATGCCGGTTCGGTCTCGCCCAGCGCCATCCTGCCGGTGGCGATGCCCGGCGTCATGAAGAAGATTCCCGGCTGGCTGATGGACCCGCTTGGTCCGCTCACGGTTCGCTGGTCCTATCTGCCGTGGATCGCGCCATGGCTTGCCCGCTTCATCAGCCACGCCACGCGTGAGGAATGCGTTCGTGTGGCCACGGCGATGCGTTCGCTGATGGAAACCGTCTTCGACGATTATGGCGATATCCTCACCGGCGATGGGTTCAACCAGCTGATCCGCCGGAATGGCTGCCTCTACATCTATGAGAGCCGCCAGGAGCTTCAGGCGGCGAAATGGTCGCTCGACCTGCGCCGCAATCTCGGCGCGGAAATGATCGAAGTGGGCGGCGACGAGATCCGGCAGTTCGAGCCGGCCCTCAACAAACGCTTCGACATCGGCATTTTTGCGCCGGAGAACGGCTCGACCGTCGACCCCTATCTTCTGGTCAACAGCATTGCCGACCAGGTGAAGAAGAATGGCGGCAAATTCGTCACCGCCGAGGTCAAGGACGTCACACTGGGGCCGGATGGGCCGGTTGCGCTGGAAACCACTGAGGGTCAGCTCCCCGTCGACCGGCTGGTCCTGGCGGCCGGCGCATGGTCGTCGCCGCTGGCGCGCAAACTGGGCGCGAAAGTGCCGCTGGAAACCCAGAGAGGCTACCACGTCACATTCCCCAATCCGCAGATCGGTGTGAACCGCACCGTGATGTGGAACACCCGCAGCGTCTTCATCAATCCGATGGACTGCGGCCTGCGGATTGCGGGCACCGTGGAACTGGCCGGACTGAAGGCCGCGCCCAACTATGCGCGCGCGGACAAACTGACAGAAATCGCACGGGAGATGTTCCCCGAACTCGATACGACCGAACAATCCAAATGGATGGGCCACAGGCCTTGTCTTCCAGACAGTTTGCCGGTTATCGATCGTTCGCCACGCTTCTCCAACACCGTCTTTGCATTCGGTCATCAGCACGTCGGCATCTGCTCGGGAGGACCGACAGGCAGGCACGTCGCAGCGCTGATGGCGGGAAAAACACCCAAGATCGACCTATCGCCGTTTTCGGTGAGCCGCTTCTAGCGGGCGCACCGCATTTCAACTGGGAGGACTCATAATGACATTGCAGGCTGTTCCTCAGCCCCCGGACAGGACTGGAGGCAGGACCGGAGACGCAAGTTCTCCCGCCGGTCTTCCGATTGCCGGGAACGATGTCGCGCTTTCTTTCGAGAACATCTCGATGCAGTTCCCCGATGGAACGCAGGCGCTTGAAGATGTTTCGCTGACCATCCGCAAGGGCGAGTTCGTCTCGATCGTCGGCCCTTCGGGCTGCGGAAAGTCCACCCTTCTGAAGATCGCTTCCGGCCTGTTCCCCCAGACCTCGGGCATCGTCAAGGTGGATCGCAGCCAGCTTGGCTACACGTTTCAGGACGCGACCCTTCTGCCGTGGCGCAAGGTGCTCGGCAATGTGGAGCTTCTGATGGAGCTGCGCGGCTTTTCGCCTGAAGAGCGCCGCAGGATCGCCATGGAGCAGATCAGCCTGGTCGGGCTCGACGGCTTTGCCGAGCATTATCCCAAGCGCCTCTCCGGCGGCATGCGCATGCGCGCATCGCTGGCCCGCTCGCTGGCGCTTAACCCCAGCGTGTTCATGTTCGACGAGCCCTTCGGGGCGCTCGACGAGATCACCCGCGAGCGTCTCAATGACGAGCTGGTGTCGCTGTTCATGCGCAACGGCTTCAGCGGCCTGTTCATCACGCACTCGATTTCAGAAGCAGTCTATCTGTCCAGCAAGGTGGTCGTCATGTCGCGCCGCCCGGGACAGATCCTCGAAGTGTTCGACATTCCCTTCGCCTATCCGCGCGATCCGGAGCTTCGCTACACGCCTGAGTTCGCAACCCTATGCAGCGAAGTCTCCGTATCCCTGCGAAATGCTATCGAGAATTGAGACGATCGATGACACAGACACAGCCTTCATCCAATCTCACTGCACATTCGCCGGTTCCGTTCACGGCAGAGCGCGGGACGCTTGGAAACCTCCTCATGCTGCTCGTGCCGCCGCTCGTCCTGTTCGGCATGTTCATTCTCTTATACGCGATGGTGCGCGCGAACCTTGAGCCGCACCGCCAGTTTCTCATGCCCTCGGGCTATGAACTCTGGGATAAAGCGTTCGGCCTTTCGGACGTGCGCTGGGAACTCTTGACGCGCTCGCTCACCACGCTTGGCATCGCGCTCGCCGGCCTCTGCATCTCGATCCCGGTCGGCATCCTGCTCGGCGTGATCATGTTTCGCGCCACGATTCTCGAACGCGCCATGTTCCCGAACATCGTCGCGTTCCAGTCGATCCCGACGCTCGCCATCATTCCGCTGATCCAGACGGCGCTTGGCTTCGGCACGCTGCCGAAGGTTCTGATCGTGGCCAAGTTCACCATGTTCGCCATCCCGATCACCCTTCTCCTCGGCCTCAAAAGCGTTGACCGCGGCATCATCAACCTGTTCCGCCTGCAGGGCGCGAGCTGGCGCACGACGCTGGTCAAGGCATGCTTTCCGTCTGCAGCGCCGGCGCTCTTCGCCGGTCTGCGGATCGCGGCAAGCCTCGCCGTCATCAGCGCCATCGTCTCGGAGCTGTTCTTCCTGGCCGGCCGTGGCGGCCTTGGCCAGATGATCATCAACTCCAAGATCGACTTCAAATATGAGCAGATGTATGCGGCGCTGATGACTGCGACCTTCCTGTCGGTTTGCGTCTACATCGCCTTCACCTGGCTCGGGCACTGGTTGTTCTCGGACTGGCATGAATCCGGCGGCAAGGAGACCTGACACCAATTCTACGGGCGGGCGAAGAGCAGCCTCTCTTCGCCCGCTCGCATTTCCGCCTGGCATTGGTTTCCCGCCGCGAGCCGATGCCTTCTCGACCCACAACAACAATGAGGGAACTGAAAATGAGAAGCTTGAAGACTGCTTTGCTGGCAACCGCGATGGCCGCGCTTCCCGCCATTGCGCAGCCGGCCCTGGCTCAGGAGCCGGGCGATTTCGCCAAGAAGGCCTACACCACGCCGCTGGCCGATGTGTGTCCCAATCCCTTCATCGTGCAGAAGGACTGGCTTGCCCAGGCCGAACACGGTGCGCTCTACCAGATGATCGGTGGCGGCGGTAAAATGGAAAGCGGCCGCTACACCGGCCCGCTGGGCAGCACCGGCATCGACCTCGTCATTCTCGAGGGCGGCGGCGGCATGGGCCTTGGTGACGGCGAGACCGCCTATTCGGCCCTCTACATGGGCAACTCCAAGGCCGGCCTGCGTCCGCATCTGGGTTACCAGGAGCTGGACAATGCCTTCATCTTCTCCGAGCGCTTCCCGGTGGTCGGTGTCGTCGCGCCGCTCAACATCGCCCCGCAGGGCCTGTTCTGGGACCGCGAGACCTATCCGGACGGCTTCCACAGCATCGATGACATCATTGCCTTCGGCGAGTCCGGAAAGGGGATGATCTACGTCTCGACCATTCAGCGCACCTTCGGCCTCTACCTCTTGCAGTCCGGCGTCTCCCAGGACGTCTTTGTCGAGGGCTACCGTGGCGACGGCGAGAACTTCGTCACCAATAATGGCACCTGGCTGAACCAGGGCTTTGTCACCAGCGAACCCTATGCATTCTCCACCGGCAACAACTGGGGCAAGCCCATCGACGCAGTCACCGTCGGCGAACTGGGCTATCCCAATTACAGCGGCATGCTGTCGGTTGCGGAAAACCGGATGGATGAACTCGCACCCTGCCTTGAAAAGCTCGTGCCGATCATCCAGCAGGCCGTCGTCGACTACATGGACGACCCGGCCGAGGTTCTGGAAACCATTCACGACTTCACCCAGGGCGGCTACGCCACGTCCTGGTGGAAGCTGTCCATGGACAAGCTCGAATATGGCTGGAAGACGCTCAAGGAGCGCGGCATCATGGGCAATGGCTCGAATGACACGATCGCCGACTTCGACACGGAGCGCGTGGCTGTCATGTTCGATATCGTTCAGCCCTGGCTGGATGAGCGCGCCAAGGAAGGCCTCGATCCGCAGAGCGTCGTGACGAACCGGTTCATCGATCCGGGCATCGGCCTGAAATAACCCGTCGCTCGCTCCCGTCGAGACCAGAAATGCCGCTCCGGAAACGGGGCGGCTGTTTTCTTTCGCGGTTTGCCATGCATCATGGCGGCCGCCCCATCTGTCAGAAGGAGAGACGCTTGGCCATTCCCGTGAACCCCGGTGATCTTCCGCCACCCTTTTCCAATTACAGCCATGCCATGCAGGTGCCGGAAGGCGCGCGTCTTCTCGTGTGCTCCGGCCAGCTTGGCATGCGCCCGGACGGCACGATCCCGGACGATACGGCCGAACAGGCCCGCATCTGCTTCGACAATATCCGCAAGCTTCTTAAGGACGCGGATATGGATTTCGAGGATGTGGTGCGCATCAGCGCCTTTGTGACGGGCCGCGAGCACATGGCGCCCTATATGGATGTGCGCAATGCCCTGTTCCCTGCGCCCTACCCCGCATCCACACTGATGATCGTGAGCGGGTTCACAAAGCCCGAATTCACCGTCGAGGTGGAAGTGCTGGCCGCGAAGCGCGACTGATCGTTTCCAAATGATCGTTCATTGAAAAGGCCCGCCTCATTGTTGAGGCGGGCCTTTTCGTGTGTCGAGTTCAATCCGGCGTGGCGTAAAGCGCCTTACTCGGCTGCCGAGACATGCGGCACCTTCTCCGCCAGTTCTTCTGGAACGGGAGCGGCCCAGGGTGCTGCGCGGCGGCGCTTCACATCGACCTCCATCCAGTAGGTCTCCCAGCCGCGTGTCGGGCCGATGCCGTCCATCGTGGCCGGACCCTGAATGCTGCGGGCATGCTTTTCGTCCAGCGTCAGGAGCGGCTTGCCGCCATTGACCGCCTTTTCGATTTCCTGCTTGAGCAGGCGGCGATACTGAACGATTGCCTTGTCGGACTGCCCTAGATGCTCGCGGGTGCGGTCCTGAATGCGGCCCATCGATTCAACGGCCCACTGATCGTGAACATTGATGTCGAGGCCCATGCCCGTATAGGTCTCGGTCGCCTGCTCATGCGGGTCAAAACCATAATCGTTGGACTTGTTGCGGCGCGAAACATAGTCCGGCAGCTCGTAGAGCTCGAGGCGCTGTTCGCGCATCTTCTTCTTGTCGACCGGCGCACCATAGCTGGTGAAGATCGCGTACCAGTAGCAGGTCTCGTCATCGACAGGCACATGCCACTGGGTGATGGTCATGTCGCCGCTCATTGGAATGACGAAGCCGTGCGGGAAGAGCTGGTTGGTCACGCGCACATGTGTGCGTTCCTCGTCGATCTCGCGCAGCGCGATCAGGCGAAGGCCATATTCCGTGCGCTCCACATTGATGATCGGGCGGTCATATTCGCGCAGGATCTTCGTCATCGGCAGATCACTGTCGGCGGACGCGGCACGGAACTGCTTGCCGTAAGCTTCCGACGTGTCCTCATCCTCGAAGAAGCGATGCAGGAAGGAGGCGTGTGCGGGATCGATGCCGACTTCGAGCGCCTGCAGCCAGTTGCACTCGATCAGGCCCTTGAAGGCGAATGTGTGGGTGCCGGGCGCCACGAAACAGTCGAGCTCGGGAAATGCCGGAGGCTCGTCACCGCCGAGATAGGCCCACAGGATGCCGCTCTTCTCAACAACCGGGTAAGCGCGCTGCTTGATGTTCTTGCACAGGTTCGAAGCGGCGGGCTCGGCCGGCGTTTCCAGGCAATTGCCTTCAACGTCGAACAGCCAGCCATGAAATGCGCAGCGAAGACCGCCATTTTCCAGACGGCCGAACGCCAGATCCGCGCCGCGATGCGGACAGTCGCGATCCACCAGTCCGTAGCGCCCCTGCTCGTCGCGGAACATCACGAAGTTTTCGCCAAGCAGCTTGACGGGGACGATGGGGCGGTCGCCCTCCAGTTCATCCACCAGGGCTGCCGGCTGCCAGTATTTGCGCATCAGCTTTCCAGCGGGTGCGTCAGGACCGATCCTGGTGATAAGATCGTTCTGCTCTTGGCTCATCATGGCTGTGTCTCTTCCCTTCTCTTCCGCGCGTTGGCTGAAATCCCACTGCTCGAGCGCATGCTCGCCTCCACCCAGTCAGACCGGATCAATGCTAGCGGCCTCCAGATCGATCGCCAAATTGGTCGATAATCGATCCATTGTGCGATTATATTCTATTAGAACACGCAATCAAGAGCTTTAGCGGAATTCAGGAAATGGGTCGATTGCGCTCCCGCCCAATGATTTCACCATTTTGCTTCCTGCATTTGTTGACAGGCTTCCATGATCCATGTGATCAATTGGTCGATAAATGATATTGTGTTCGTTATTCGACCAATCGGAGATCAACCGTGAGCGAAGCCATCACCATCAAGTTCGAAACCAGCGGCGGCGAGCAGATTGAAGTTCAGGCGCGCCCGGGCGTAAGCGTCATGGAAGCCGCGGTAATGAACAATGTGGGCGGCATCGAAGCGGAGTGCGGCGGGGCCTGCATCTGCGCCACCTGCCATGTGTATTGCGACAATCTCGAGGACGGCACGGTCGGCGAAATGTCTTCGGAAGAAGACGACATGCTCGACATGGCCTCCGCCGAGCGGCGACCGACCAGCCGGCTTTCCTGCCAGCTTCGTGTCAGTGAAAAGCTCAAGGATGCCGTCTTCATCATCCCGGAGAACCAGTTTTGAGCGCGGTCGTCATCGTCGGCGCATCCCACGCCGGCGTACAGGCCGCCGCATCGCTCAGGCAAAAGGGCTGGCAGGAGGGCATCGTCCTGCTTTCCGCGGAAGGCGATTATCCCTATCACCGCCCGCCCCTCTCGAAGGCCTATATTGCGGGCGAAAAGGACGAGGAGCAGCTTCTCCTGCGCGCCCCCGACTTCTATCGCGATCAGGGAATCGACCTGCGCCTGAACGAGCCGGCGCTGAGCATCGATCCTCATGCGCGACAGGTGGTCACCGCATCGGGCAGGCTCGACTACGGCAAGCTCGTTCTCGCCACCGGCTCAAAGGCGCGCACCCTGCCCCTGCCCGGCGCCGAGGCGCGCGGCATTCACACGCTCCGCTCCATCGCCGATGCACGCCACCTGCGTAGCTCCATGCAGGATGCAGAGAACATCGTCATCATCGGCGGCGGGTTCATCGGACTGGAATTTGCATCCACTGCGGTCAAGCAGGGCAAATCCGTCGTCGTTCTGGAGGCGCAGGAACGCCTTTTGACACGCGCGTTGCCAGAACGGCTGAGCGCCTTTATCGGCGGCTATCACACGGCGAAGGGCGCAATGTTCCGCTACGGCGCGCTGCCGGAGCGCTACACCACCACCGATGACGGCAGGGTGAGCGGCGTTCAGCTTGGCGACGGAACCACCCTTCCCGCCGATCTCGTGCTTGTGGGCGTGGGCGGCATCGCGGACATGGCGCTGATCGAGCCGCTCGAACTCAAAACCATTGCAGGCGGCATAGAGGTGGACGCGCACGGCCTGACCAGCGCCCCCGATATCTATGCGCTGGGCGACGTTGCAGCCTTCCACAACGCCTATGCGAACGGGGCCATGCGGCTTGAATCCGTGCAAAACGCTGTCGATCAGGCAAAGTCTGCCGCCGAGCACATTGCCGGTGGCAATGCGCCGCTTGGCGCTGTTCCATGGTTCTGGACCGATCAGTATGACCTGAAAGTGCAGATGGCCGGCCTGCCGAGACCCGGCACGACGGAGCTTCTTCGCGGAGATCCTGAAAGCGGCGCGTTCAGCATATTGCAGATGGAGGGAGACCGTCTGGTGGCGGCCTATTCGGTGAACCGCGCCGCCGATCACATGGCCTCGCGCAAACTGATCGCCGCAGGCCAGAGCATTGATCAGCGTATGGCTGCAGACATCGACACACCGCTGATGAAGGCGGTTGCCGTAGCCGCCGTATCCTAGCCTGAAAGAGCGGTGGGCGAGAGAACCGCCCGCACGCCACACAACAAGACCAACAATTCGGCAGCAGCCATACCAGAGGGAAGAGACAGGCATGTCGGGCAATTTGGACAAACTCAAGAGCGGCCTCGTCGCAGCGAAAAACCTCTTGAGCGACGAGCAGTTTGAACGCGCAGACGAAGTGCTGGCGCTCATCCGCGAGCGCGGGCTGGAGACCGTGCGTCTGGCGTTTGCCGACCAGCATGGCGTGCTGCGCGGCAAGACCATTGTTGCCGACAAGGTCGATTCCCTGTTCCGCAACGGCATGGCGATGACGTCGACGCTTCTCCTGAAGGACACGTCGCATCGCACCGTGTTCTCCGTCTGGGAGGAGAGCCAGAACAATGGCGCGGGAGAACTCACCGGCGCCGGCGATGTCATGATCGTTCCCGACCCTGAAACCTTCCGCCAGCTTCCCTGGTCGCCCCATAGCGGCTGGCTCTTATGCGATGTCTATTACAAGGACGGGCGGCCCTTCCCCCATTCGCCGCGTGGCATCCTGCGCGATGCCGTCAGTCGTCTTGGCCAGCGCGGTCTCGACCTCGTTTGCGGGCTGGAAGTCGAGTTCTACGTTTTCCGTGTGGATGACCCGCGCCTGGAACACACAGATGGCGGCATGCCTGCCTTGCCCCCGGAAACGAGCCTTATCTCCCACGGCTACCAGTATCTGACCGAGTCCCGCTACGATGCGCTGGAGCCCGTGGCCGACGAACTGCGCCGTGCGTGCCAGAAACTCGGCATGCCGGTCCGGTCGGTCGAGGCGGAGTTCGGTCCAAGCCAGTTCGAGTTCACCTTCGAGCCGGACACGCCGATGAACCATGCCGACACGATGATGCTGTTCCGCTCCACCGTGAAACAGGTTTGCGCGCGCATGGGGCTGCACGCCACGTTCATGTGCCGCCCGAAGGTGGACAATGGAATGGCAAGCGGCTGGCATCTGCACCAGTCTCTGGTCGAGCGCGCAAGCGGGCGCAACATGTTCATGCCGGGTGAAGGCGAAGACCTGTCGCCCACCGCAAGCGCCTGGATCGCGGGCCTTCTGGAACACGCTGCCGAAAGTTGCCTTCTGACCACGCCGACGGTCAACGGCTACAAGCGTTATCAGCCCTTCCAGCTCGCGCCGGATCGCGTGCAGTGGGGCCGCGACAACAAGGGAGCGATGATCCGCGCCCTCTTCGCGCAGGGCGACAGGGCAAGCCGCATCGAAAACCGCGTCGCGGAGCCGGCGGCCAACCCCTACTACTATTTTGCTTCACAGATCCTGTCGGGGCTCGACGGGTTGGAGCGGGGTCTTGAAGCCCCCGCTCCCGTGGAGCGTCCATATGACAACAATTCACAGTTCCTGCCCAAGAGCCTGATCGCGGCAATCGAGCGGTTCGAACAGTCCGATTTCTACAAAAGCGCCATCGGCGAGGATTTCGTCGCCTATCTGGCCCACATCAAGCGCGCGGAATGGAACCGCTACCTGATGACGGTTTCAGAGTGGGAGCAGAAGGAATACTTCTCTCTCTTCTAAAGGGCCGGTTCATTCTGGCGCGATATCCGATTGCCGTGGCGTCCGCGCCACGGTTCTGACGATCACTGACCGGAAAAAATGATGATCGCCTGCGCCCGGCTGGCGACATCCAGCTTCCGCAGAATTTCGGACATGTGATAATCGATTGTCCGTTTCGACGACCCCATGATGGTCGCGATGTCGCGGTTCGATTTTCCCTGACTTGCCCACTTGAGGATCTCTATCTGCTTGCCAGAGAGTTCCTTCAGCGACTGCGCCATGGCCGGCAGCCCGATGCTTGGAACGCCGAGCACGGCCGCCCGGGTGAGCGCTGTCTGCGCAAGAATGGCCACCGCATGGGGAACATCGGGGTCCACGATCACATCTGAAAATGACAGCGCAGTGATGGCGCTCACGGTATCTGTCGCGCCCCCCACTGATGCGGTCACGCCGCTGCGTATGCCAGAGAAGTCGATATATTCCGCATATGCCCGCGTATCCGCGTCCCGCGCCCAGTCGTCTGGTGTCCAGAGCTTTCGCAGACCGGGCTGCCCGGACAGTTCAAGCAGAGGATCTCGGGCACTCCAGTGCTCATTGTGATAGGCATCCAGATCCTCCGAAGTCCAGCTAGTCAGCGTCGGCGATGTCATGAACTCCCGCACATCCGCCTTGTTGCATGACAGGTTGAAGCTCTGAAAGCCAAGAGCCGCCATCCCCTCACCAAGCGCGGAGACGAGTTGAGACTTGTTTTGAGCGCCGCAAATCGATGCAACAGCGCAATCGACGGTGTGAAAGATCGACATGGGTCCAGATAAAATCCGAAACTTGCAGCGGGTAGTGCGACAAAAAAACTTAGGCGACTGACAAACTTACCAGTTCACCCTATATACTTAGGCGACTTATTCGTACATCGGAATCATTTAAAGGGTTCGTTTCTGATGAAAACGCACAAACTCGCTGTCCGGCGTCGCCTGCACGTTTCCGAAGGCTTTCAGCTGCCTGCGCGGCTAATGGCTACCGGGTCTTGCTGCACGAGAAGCCAGAAAGCGGGCCCGCAGCATCAGGATCGCCCCTCCTAAAACTGGCTTCCCCAGAGTAGCCGGCTGTCTCCAATGAGACGTCAGACCGGTTTTAAAAGCTGCCGATGCGCCCGACGGACTGTCTTACGACACGATGCCGGCGCCCCTCCCACGATTCTGATCAGATACTTCAGGGCATTGTTTCAATGAGAATTTTATCGGTTTTCGGCACGAGACCGGAAGCGATCAAGATGGCTCCGGTCATCAAGGCGCTGGCTGCCGAAAGCGGGCTTCAGCCAATTACCTGCGTGACCGGACAGCATCGCCAGATGCTTGATCAGGTTCTCGAGCTTTTCGGCATCAAGCCGGATCACGATCTTTCGGTCATGACACCCAACCAGACGCTTAACGGTCTCTCAGGCAGGGTAATCGAGGGTCTGGACGCCATTCTCGCCGATGAGAAGCCCGATTATGTGCTGACCCATGGCGACACCACGACCGCAATGGCCGCCAGTCTGGCCGCGTTCCATCGGAACATTCCGGTCGGACATGTGGAAGCTGGCTTGCGCACCTACGATCTGTCAAAGCCGTGGCCGGAGGAGTTTAATCGGCGCACGATCGATGTCCTCGCAACAAAATTATTCGCGCCGACCGAGACAAGCGCCGCCAATCTGCGCTCCGAGCGGTTGAACGGTGAAATCCTTGTCACGGGCAACACGGTCATCGACGCCCTGATGGAAACCGTCGAGCGGATCAGGACCACGCCGGAGCTGAAGGCCCAGCTGGATGCCCGGTTCTCCTTTCTGGATCCCTCGCGCAAACTCCTCCTCGTCACGGGGCATCGCCGCGAGAGCTTCGGCGACGGTTTCCTGAACATATGCAAGGCGCTGGCCAGCCTGTCGCGGCGCGACGACCTGCAGATCGTTTATCCGGTGCATCTGAACCCCAATGTCAGCGATCCGGTCCATGAGTTGCTCGGAAAAAATCCGAACATTTCGCTCATCGACCCGCAGGAATATCTGTCCTTCGTCTATCTCCTGAACAGGGCGGACATTGTCCTGACCGATTCCGGCGGTGTGCAGGAAGAAGCCCCGTCGCTCGGGAAGCCGGTTCTGGTCATGCGCGATGTGACTGAACGCCCTGAAGCCGTTGCTGCAGGCGGCGTCCGTCTGGTCGGAGCCCGAACAACGCGGATTGTCAGCGAGGTCGAGCAGCTTCTCGATGACGCGGCCCATTACGCAAGCTTCGCGCGCATCCTCAATCCCTATGGGGACGGGCATGCCTCAACCCGCATCGCCGCCGCTCTGGCGGGCAGATCGAGCGCGGCATTCGCCGCCTGATCGCAATCCCCATCCAATTTCAGAAAACGGGTTAATCATGACCGTCTCATCTCGCCGTAGCGCCATATTGTCTTCCGTTTTGAGCGGGGCGTGCGGGCTGATCATCATGCATGGCGGCAATGCCGCGCAGGCTGCGGAAATCGCCGATGCGATCACCGCGCTTTCGCAGCAAACGGAGATCCGCGAGCGGGTCAGCCTGAAGGCGCTTGGCCTCACCGAACCGGTCGTGCTCGGTTCCAGCGATGCGCGTCGCGACATCTATCTGCCGGTGCCCGCGAATATCGAGCTGTCCGAGCCGCGCCTGGTCGTGGACGGCCGCTATCTGCGCGCCGATGGCGGACAGACGACCTACACGCTTGCAGTCGATGGCACGGTCGTGGCCGCCCAGTCGCCAACCGCGCCTCAGGGAGACGTCGAGATCAGCGTCGATGTTGAGGGGGCACCGCGCCCGTCCGGGTTTGTGCGGATGGGGCTCGCATGGTCTTCGGCCACGGGGCGGTTTCTCTGCGACGATGCCCGCCCCATCGGAAACATGCTGCAGATCTCGCCGGATTCCCATCTGGAATACAGCTATGATGCAGGCGACGTGAAAACCATTGCGGATGCCTGGTCCGCCCTGCCCCAGCGTGTGGTGCTTCTGGTTTCCAGCGACGAGCTGGCAAGCGAGAGCTTCGATGCCGCCTGGCGTCTGGGCGTCACGCTCGAGCGCGCCGGCAAGACGGTGGATGTTGCAGCGCTTCCGACAATCGGCAGCGAATTCGATGTCAGCGGGCTCGAAATCCCCCCGGCTCTCAAGCGCGTTCCCGCATTTGCAGCGCTTGCCGGTGGCGGTGTCATCACCCTGTCGAGCGACGCTGAAATCGGGGCCCTTATCCTGCTAGATGCACCGCAGCTGCACGCGCATATCGCGGTTGCCGACCAGATGCTGGCAGGCGGGCTGACGACCGCCCTCAAAGCGGTCGCCGAAGAACTCGAACGGGCAGACGCCGCAGCCGTCGATGCAATCGACACCCTCGTGGTGCGCAAGAACGCGCTTGCAATGGCGAGCGAGCCAAAAAGCATCGAGATTGCCACGCTCACCGGTCGGCCCGTGATCGCAGTCGCGCCAGATGCCGCACGCGCCGCCTCCGGTCTGCTCGACGGTTTCTGGCGTCGCACCGCCAGCACGGATCATCTTGTTCTCGACACGGCCGCAAGGCCCGACACCGACACAGACAGCATCGCTCTGGCCTCGCTCAATCAGGCGGCCGGAAATCTGGATGTCGTTGCACGCGGCGACTGGACGACGTCATTCAACCTTGGCACCAGCCTGCCCGAGGGCAAGGTTCCCGCCAGCATGGATGTCTATGTCGCGGCCGCTCCCGGCGCGACGGCGACGGCACCCGTGGCCTCGATCTTCATCAATGACTATCTTCTTGGCGCAAAGCGCCTCACCGCCGACGGGAAGGCGGAGAAAATCTCCGTCGACATCCCGTCTTACGCCCTCCTTCCCCGCAACACGATGCAGGTGCGCATTCAACGCCAGCCGGCAAGTGACGAATGCCGCGAAACGCCTCAGCCTTTCCCGGCTGCGGTGCTGCCGGAAAGCCGGATTTTCCTGAAATCCGCGCCAAAGCTCGGCAATTTCGCAGAAATGACGGCGCGGCTCGCCGGCGATGCAAGCCTGTTCGTTCCGACCAGCTGGCGTCTCGATGCGACCCGGTCTCTGCCGACGATCATTCAGCTCGCTGACACGGTCGGGGTCTCGCCATCCCGCGCGACGCTGAGCTTTGAAGAAGGCGACGCGGAGATCGAGCCGAAAACGCCGTATCTCGCCTTTGATACGCCCGTCAAAGGCGCCCGCGATGCCGTGAAGGTCTCCGGTGACCGGGTCTCAATTGCCAATGCCAAAGGCAAGACATTCTATGATGTTTCGGGTCTCGAACGGATCGCTGTCGTGCAGGCGGTATCGGGCTCCAAAGAGCCGGGCGTCAGCTATCAGAGTGTCGGAACGCCGCCTGTCTTCGAAACGCCTTTCCAGCTTGCCGGCGGCGATATCGCCGTATTGGGAGACGATGGCGTTCTGGCAGCGGTAAACAGCCGCGGCGCACCGCTTTACCTCAACGAAGACGGAAGCCAGCGCGGCGATGCTCCCTTCACATGGGAACGGCTGCTTGATCCTGCATTCTGGATGCACAATCTCTCGCTGCTCGTGGCCGGGGTGCTCGCCTTAGCGTTCTTCCTGCTGATCTTCTTTGCGCGCCGCGCCAAGAAGCGTCAAAGCGCCGATCAGGGATAAGCGGGCAACCGTTCGATGTCGCTCTACTGGCCCTATCTCTTCGCGGACTATTACCGATGGCTGGAGTACACAGCCGTCGCAACAGCCGTGATCATCCTGATTTCCAGCCTCGATGATCTCTTCATCGACGCCCGCTACTGGATGCGGGAAATCAGGCGTGCACTGACGGTCAAGCGGCGCTACAAGCCGCTTCGGCCGGAGCAGTTGCGCGACCGGCCAGAGCAGCACATCGCCATCATGATCCCGGCGTGGCTCGAATATGACGTCATCGCGCCAATGCTGGAAAACATGGTGCGGGTGATCGACTATCGGTCCTACACCATCTTTGTCGGCACCTATTGCAACGATGCGGCCACGATCAGGGAAGTCGAGCGCATGCGCCGCCGCTACAAGCAGCTGGTGCGTGTGGAGGTTCCCCATGACGGTCCCACCTGCAAGGCCGATTGCCTGAACTGGATCGTGCAGGCGATCTTCGCCCACGAAGCCCGACACAACATCAGCTTTGCAGGTGTTGTCCTGCACGACAGTGAAGATGTCCTGCATCCGCTGGAACTACAGTTCTTCAACTATCTTCTGCCGCGCAAGGATCTCATCCAGATCCCCGTCGGCTCGCTGGAGCGCGAGTGGTACGAGCTGGTCGCCGGCGTCTACATGGACGAATTTGCCGAATCCCACGGCAAGGATATCGTGGTGCGCGAGAGCCTTGCCAAGACGGTGCCTTCGGCCGGCGTCGGCACCTGCTTTTCGCGCCGCGCCCTTCTAACGCTTGCATCCGAGACGGACAATCAGCCCTTCAACACGCAAACGCTCACCGAGGATTACGACATCGGTGTGCGGCTTGCAGCACACGGCATGCACTCAATTCTGGCGCGGTTTCCGGTCGAATACCGCGTGAAACGGACGTCCTGGTTCAAGGGCCATGCGGTGCAGGAAAAAACGCTGCAAATGCCGCTCAGCGTGCGCGAGTTCTTCCCCAACACGTTCCGCACATCCTATCGTCAGAAGGCCCGCTGGTCGCTGGGCATCTGCTTTCAGGGTTGGGCCTATTTCGGCTGGCATGGCTCCATCGTCGACCGCTATTTTCTGCTGCGCGACCGCAAGGGCGCGGTGACCGCATTCGTGGCGATTTTCGCTTACATTCTGGTTGCGCAGTACATCCTGTTTCAGCTCGCTTTCACGACCGGCCTGCTGACGATGAGTTACCCGCCCCTCATCGCAACCAATGGATGGATCGCCGTTCTGCTTGGACTGAACGGCATCGCGTTCATCCTGCGTGTGACCCAGCGTTATTACTTCACGGCCCGCACTTTCGGCTGGCGTCATGGCATCCTGTCGATCCCGCGCATGATCATCGGCAATTTCGTGAACTTCATGGCCATGGCGCGTGCGTGGAAACAGTATCTTTCGCATCTCATTTTCGGAACGCGCCTTGCCTGGGACAAGACGATGCACGACTTCCCGTCGGCGGACGGGCTGGTGGAAGAGCGCGCAAGGCTCGGTGAGTTGCTTGTCTCGTGGCAGGCCATTGATCAGGGCCACCTTCAGGAAGCGCTCGACAAGCAGAGCGAAAAGAAAATGCCGTTCGGCCGCATCCTCGTGCAGGAAGGCTGGCTGACGGAAGAGGTTCTGGCAGAAGCCGTCGCCTTCCAGTCCGGGCTCGAAATCACGTCTGTCAGTGAAGCCGAAATTCTTGCCGCAAAAGACGCATTTCCCGTCGATTTGAGCATTCGCTGGCGCGTTTTGGCGATGAAAGACAGTGAAAATGGCGCAATTCGGCTTGCCGCAGCCGCTCCGCTGTCCGAGCGCGCGAGCGAACAGATCCGCAAGGCACTCGGCCACATGCCGCCGCTCTTCATCGTGCGCGACCGTGACATCACCGCCGGCCTGCGCCTGCTTGCCGCGCAGGGAAAAGACAATCCGCAACAGCTCGGCGAACGCGTGCCGCTTCTGGGCGATCTGCTTTCACAGCGCGGCGACATCTCACATGAGGCGTTTGAAGAGGCCATGGCGAACTATTCACCCGACACGGACGGTCCGGTGGGCAGCTATCTCGTGGCGCAGAACGCCATTGACCAGAACCTGTTGCAGTGGGCGCTGGATGAACAGCGCAGGCTCGCAGAATCTGCCGCAAACGAACTTAAGGGAAAAGCCGCGTGATGACGATTGTTGGACGCCAGGGAAGCCAAGGGCGCAAGACCAGCGCCCGGAACCGCTGGCTGCGCGGCACGGCAGCGCTGCTTGCCCTTCAGTTTGCATGGGGGGCATTGCCTGCCGGCGCGCAGACATCCGATCCCGCACCAGCACAGAGCGCGCCTGCGGAAAACACTGGCGAAGAGCGTCCATTGGTGGGTTCAGCCTACGAAGTGGCAACCGAAGCCTACGAGGCCTATGCCAATGGAGACTATGCAGTCGCGGCAGAGAAAGCCCGCGAAGCCGTGCGGCAGCGGCCGGATGTCGGGCGTCTCAGAACCCTTCTCGTCCGTGCGCTTGATGCATCAGGCGAAAAAGGTGAAGCGCGAAGCGCTGCGCAGGAAGGCGCGCAGGATAAGCGCCTGACCGACACGGCCCGTGAGGAGCTTGCCACACTCGCCACTGCGCTTGCAGCCTCCAGCGAAGCGGTCTCGCAGTCGGATCCCGCCTATCTGGCGGCAGATGCAGCCTATCGAGCCTATGACCGGGGCGATTACGATATGGCGGTCGCAAAAGCCGAAGAAGCACTGCGGCTGACACCGGGCAATCGGGATTACCGGAGCCTGCTCGACAACGCTCTTGCGGCGCAGAGACTTTCCAGCGCACAGCTGTCCGCAAAAAAGGGCTCGGGTGCCGAACCGGGCGCAGGCGCGGCCAACATGGCCTATGACGCCATACGCGCAAAACGCTATGGCGAAGCCCTCCGTCTGGCGCGCAGGGCTGTTCAACAGGCCCCGGGCAATCGCAGCTTTCGCCTTCTGTTGATCCAGACGCTGGTGCAGAACGGACTGCAATCCGAAGCCCTGAGCGAGACCGACCGCGCCATGAAGCGCTTCGGCAATGATGCCGCTTTGTTGCGGCAACGGGGTGTCCTGCAGGCGTCAATGGGCAACCAGAACGCAGCGTTCGACGATTTCAGCGCTGCGCTGCGCTATTCCAGTTCACCGGCGGACGAACGTTTCCTGCGTCTTTCTCTTGCCGAGGCGGCGCTTGCCACCGACCGGCCGGAACAGGCGTATGAAGCGCTTGCTCCGCTCGGACGGCGCGCCGATCACACGGTCTGGATGAAGCGGGGCCAGGCTCTGCAGGCCATGAAGGATTTCGCAGGCGCGAACGACGCATTTGCTCTGGCGGAAACAACCACCGCGAACCCGCGTGAGCAGGATCAGGCCATCGCGGCGCGCGTGCGCCTCCTGAACGATGAGGACAGGAAAGCCGAGGCATCCCGGCTCTTCCTGGAAACGCTCGATGAGGGACGCTTTGCGTCCATGAGCGATCTCGACCTTGCCTATCTCGCCGGGCAGGCCGGCGAAAGAACCATGGCTTATGACCGGTTTCAGGCCGCCGACAGAAATGGCGCATTGAGCGGTCGCCAGTTCATTGATGCCGCTTATGCGGCGCGGCGGGCCTATCAGAACGATGATGCAATCGCTCTGATGCACCGCGCCATTGATGCGGAAGAACGCGGTGACTTCTCATTGGCGCCGCAGGCGCTTTTCGGCCTGCGCCGGGAAGTGGCCGAGCTGAAGCGCGAATATGGAGCCTATGTCTCGTTGACCCATGGCGGCATGGGCATTGCCAGCAACTCGCTCCTGCCGCAGGGCAGCAGTGGCGAATCCATGCAACTCGGTTCGGAGATCTACTGGCGGCCGCCGGGCATCGGCTACCGGGACGGCGCGACATTCGAACTGTTTGTGCGTCAGTTCACCACGCTCAGAGATTCACTGGATGGTGCGACCGGCTCTTCGACGACCCAGGGCAGTGTCGGCGCGCGCTGGAAACCCTTCGCGCAGCACAATCTCGTTTTCGAGGCGAGCAAGCTCTTCAAGGTCGGCAAGCACAGCCGCAACGACACGCTGATACGCGCCGCCTTCTCCAAAGGCATCGGCTCCGATCTGCGTGTGGACGTGCCGTCCTGGTGGATGGCGCAATACTATGGCGAAATCGGGCATTATCTGGAATCCGGCCAGACCATCGCTTCCGACGACATTCGCATCGGCCGCAGCTTCCGCATGGATGCAATCGATGATCGGCTGGTCCTTACCCCCTATATCGGCGTCAATGCGGGTTATGACAGCGAGTTGGCGGACCAGTTCACGCTGAGCGCCGGGCCGGGCCTTAACGCGCGCTACTGGTTCCGGGAAGACAAATACACGGCTCCCATGTCCTATATGGACCTGACGGTTCAGTATCGCGCCAGACTGGCCGGAGACAACAGGGGCGAAGGCCTGTTCGCCGGGATAAGCCTCTCCTATTGATCGAGGCCGGGGTTGATCGACACCTGCCTTTGAAACTGGCGGCGCCCAAACGGACGCCGCCATGTCGCCTTACTCGGCGATATCGACACCGTAGAAGATGTGCGTGCCCATCGGGTGGATCCTGTAGCCGGAGACCTTCGGCGACATAGGCATGAAATCGACCGAATGCGCAATCGGCATGATCGGGGCCTGCTCCTTGGCGATGACCTGGGCTTCCTTGTAAAGGCGCGTGCGCTCTTCAACGTCCGAGGTGACCTTCGCCTTCTGGATCAGCTTCTCATAAGGCTCGTGACACCACTGCGCCGTGTTCGACGCAGCCACGGAATCGCAGCCCAGAAGCACCGCAAGGAAGTTGTCCGGATCGCCATTGTCGCCGATCCAGCCCAGCAGCGCTGCGCCATCGCGGTCGATGTCGCGCGCACGGTCCAGATACTCGCCCCACTCATAGGAGATGATCTCGGCATCGACGCCGACGGCGGCCAGATCGGCCTGCATCATCTCGGCCATGCGGCGTGCATTGGGGTTATAGCCACGCGCCACGGGCATCGCCCACAGTTTCATGGAAAGGTCCGTCACGCCTTCGGCTTCCAGCATGGCCTTTGCGGCTGCCGGATCGTGGGGATCGTCCTGCACCTCGTCATTGTGCGACCAGATGGTTGGCGGGATCGGGTTTTTGGCGATCTGGCCAGAGCCCTGATAGACGACCTCCATGATCGCCTCCTTGTCGATGGCCATGTTCAGCGCCTTGCGCACCTTCGGATTGTCGAACGGCGCCACCTTGGTGTTGTAGGCCAGGTAACCGAGATTGAGACCTTCCTGCTCCATCACCTTGATGTTCGGATCGGCCTGCATCGCCTTCAGATCGGCCGGGTTCGGATAGGGCATGATGTGGCACTCGCCGGCGTTCAGACGCTGATAGCGCACGGAAGCATCCGGCGTGATGGCGAACACCAGATTGTCGAGCGGCGTAGCGCCTTCCCAGTAATCCGGGTTCTTCGCATAGCGGATCACCGAATCCTTCTGGTAGGCAACGAAGGTGAAGGGGCCGGTTCCCACGGGAGCCTGATTGAGCTCTTCGGGCTTCCCGGCCTCCATAAGCTGGTCGGCATATTCTTTCGACTGGATCGACGCAAAATCCATCGCAAGGTTGGAAAGCATAGGCGCTTCCGGGCGGCTCAGGACGAACTTCACCGTGTAGTCATCGACCTTCACAATGTCCTTGATGAGATCGCCCATGCCCATCGCGCCGAAATAGGTCCAGCCGCCGCCCGAAGTCTTGTGGTGCGGATGGTCTTCCAGCCGCTGGCGATTGAAGCTGAAGATCACATCGTCGGCATTGAAATCCCGGCTCGGCGTGAAGCTGTCATTGGCGTGGAATTTCACGCCCTTGCGGAGATTGAACGTGTACTCCAGCTCGTCGTCGGACACTTCCCAGCTTTCTGCCAGCCCCGGCACGACATTGGTGGTGCCGGTGTCGAACTCCACGAGCCGGTTGAACACCGTGCGCGACGACGCATCGAACGTGGTGATCGAGGTATAGAGCGCCGGGTCGAACCCTTCCGGCGATGCATCGGAGCAATAGACCAGCGTCTTGGCGGCGGCAGGCGCCGTTCCAAGTGCTGCAAGCAGCGCGATGGCGCTGATTTTCAGTTTCATGGACATTGGTTTCTCCCTTTCATCTGCAAGTCGTGACTTCCGCGCGCACAGCGCGCCTCATGCCGGAACCGGTTCTGCGGCGAGCAGGTTGTCGCAGAGCGCGCGCCCGATGCCGGGGAAAACGGTTGCGGCGTTTTCCGTGATCTTCTGTCCCTGCGTCATGACCGAAAGAATGACCGGCGCTGCCCCCGGAAGGGCGATGCGGATCAGGTCATGACGGTAGTAGGATGTGCGCGGGTTGCCCGTCCAGGACGTGTAGCCGGCCTTGCTCCAGACCTGCGCCTCTGCGGGAACACCACCGCCAAGGAACTCATCAATCTGGAAGCTCAGAAGATGTGAATCCGCGCGGCTGCGGTCACGCAGGAGGATCTCCTCCGCCCGTTTCTGCGACTGCGGGTTCAACGGCAGGGTGCCGGCAAAAAGTTCCAGGAAAAGCCGCGCGGAAACGAGCGGCGTGAGCACGTTCAGATAGCTTCCGTCCCTGCCCGCGAACTGCGCTTCGCGTCCATAGCGCGTATCGCCCATCAGCTTCTGCGCGATGTTGCAGCCGTCCCATTCGGGCCAGCCCAGATCCCGGAAGAAGCGATTGAGCCCTTCACGCCTGTGAGACCATTCGCGATAGGCTTCAGGCTCCAGAAGCGTGTCGCCGGTGGTTTCGGTCAGAAGGTCGATCACGTAATTGGTCGCCGTATTCGACGACCAGGTGATCATGTCGCTAAGCGCCTGATCCAGATCATCGGGAACCGCCATCTGCCCCCGCTCGATCCTGTTGAGCGCGTGAACCAGATGGAAGGCCTTCACGACACTGCACGGATAGCAGCGCCAGTCGCCATTGAGCGCAAATCCTGCGGGCCTGCCGCCATCTGCACGCTCCTGCAGTGCGACAAGGCCAAACGTCTCGTCCGTCAGTCCAAAGGAACCGAACCTGTCAAAAATCTCCGACACCGCCGCTTCGCACCGGCGTGCCCACGCGGCATTCCGTTCAAAAATCATCAAGGCTTCTTTCTTCGCCAAACTTGCCGGAAAAAGCACAAACCGCGCTCCGCATCGTCTGTCTGCCCTTCTACGCCCGAGGCAGAGCCGAGGCAGACGCATCTGCAATCCGGAGTTCAGGTTAGACAAGGGCGAAGCATAGGAATAATGATAAATAGATGGGTATCTATTACTGAGCTGATAATGAACCTGCGTGAAATGGAACTCTTCGGAACGTTGATGCGGGTCGGGACGACGACCGAAACCGCACGCCTGCTCGGCATCTCGCAGCCAGGCGTCAGTGCGCAGCTGAAACGGCTGGAAAGCAAGCTGGGCATTCCGCTGTTTCACCGCGCGGGCAACCGGCTTGAACCCACCCGCGAGGCCCGCGAAATCTTCTCTCTGGCCGGTCCCATCTTCACCACGCATTCGCAGGTCCGCGCCAAGCTGCCATCCCTGCGGGATCACGCCACACGGCCAGCCGTGATTTCCGCGACACCGGCTCTGGTGGAGGGTTTTCTCGGTCCCCTTCTGGTCAAAGCCGGCTATGCAAACTGGAAGAAGCGTCTCGACCTGCGCATTCACGCGCCGGAGGAAGATCTTCGCAACGGCGTGGCGGATCTCGGATTACAGATGGCCCTGCCGCCGAAGGCGGAGTTTCAGGCCCATATGGTCGGGCGCAGCTCGCTGGTCGCGATCATGGGCGAGAACCACCCGCTCGCCCGAGCAAAGCAGCTCAAATGCAAGGCAATCGCAGCGCATCCGCTGGTCTGCTATGATGCCGACTGGTCACCCATGGGGGCGCATATACGCGCGGCCTTCAAAGCCCGGGATCTGCATTACGACCCGGTCTGTACCGCGCCATACTGCGCGAATGTATGCGCATTGGTGCGTGCGTGCGGCGGGGTGGGCATTGTCGATGCGATGACAGCAAAGAACCTTGCGACGCCGGGTCTGACCTGGCGTCCCATCAGCGACCTTTCGGACATCTCGATCATCGCATTCTACCGGCGTGACGAGCCCCTGAGCGCCACGGTGATGGATCTTCTGAACCATCTTCTGGAGGCGGCACCTTAAGGATCGGGCAAATCATTCCTGCCGGCTTCGACGGCAGAGCCGCACACCGCGCCCGCAAAAGGGGGCAGTCCGATTCAGCTGGGATCAACTGGTCGAGAAGAAGTGGACGCCGACTGGCGCCCACCGGTTCAGACTATTCCACGGCTGAACGCGCGGCATCGAGCCAGCCATCAACGGTTTTGCGATTGGCTTCAATCCACTCCGAAGCCTGTCGCTTCAGGTCTTCAGCACTGTCCTCGCCATTCCGCATTGCGGCGTTCTGGGCGAAGATGAAATCGAGCGGGATCGAGGCTTCCTCAAGCAGAACCTTCGCGGCAGGATTGGCTTCAAGAAACGCGTCGTTTGCAACTGGCCGGATATCATTGACCGGCCAGCCCAGCTGACAGGGCTCGGCAACGCAGCCTTCAACCCCCTCAACCGTCGCGAATTCCGCAAGATGCGCCTGTTCTTCCGGCAAGGCGACCTCCGGGGTCTGAATCCACACGACATCTTCACCGGGTTTCAGGGCATCAACCGTCCAGTTCGGCGTCCAGGTGTAGAACAGGATCGGCTGGCCCTGCTCAAAGGCTGCGATCGTGTCTGCCATGGAAGCAGAATATCCGGCCTTGATCGGATTGATGGCTTCACGCAGATCGAACGCATCCATGTGGAACTGAATCATCAGTTCGCAGCCCCAGCCGGGCGGGCACGCGGTCATGTCCGCCAGCCCGTCGCCATTGCGGTCAAACGCTTCGCGCACCTCGGGACGCTTGAAATCATCCAGCGTCTTGATGTCAAACTTCTCGGCGGAAGCCTTGTCGACGAGATATCCCTGCAATGCGCCCTTCTCAACCACATAGCCCGTGGGCGTAGCCGCGAAACCGGGCTGGTCGACATAGGTATTGTGGAGCGGGAACCAGCCGTCGGGGTAAAGATCCATGTCTCCCTGCGACACGGATACATAGGCAACGGGAACATCGAGCGTGACCGGTTCGGCCACGTCGTAACCCAGTTCCTCAAGAAGCTGGGCGTAAACCGCGCTCATGATCCAGCCGGTATCGTCGTTTGGCTGAGCAATCGAAACCGAAACACCATCGCCTGGCTGCACAGTTTCCGCAAAGGTGATTGGCGCAGTCGCCATCAATGCGAAAGCACTTGCAGATGCCACTCCAAATTTACGAAATTTATTGAAATACATACCCATCGAAAAACCTCACATTTCACTAACACTTACGAACAGGCGTTACATAGAAATACAGAGGTGCATGGGTGAATGCGGCGAATTATCGATTCACAACTAATTTTGAACACCAGAGTTCTCAGGTCAGCTCTCCTGCTCTGCGGCCATCACTCCGGCACAGGCGGAACCGGTCAACGAAGCAGCGGCGACCCCATCACCACGAACATGCTTCAATGAAGCGCACTGCTGCGGTCATAGGATTTCCGCAGTTTTCGGTGTATCGGAATGGAGGTGGAAAGGTCTGCGGATCTGCCTGTCGACGGAGATCGGTCATTGAGAATTGCGCCCGCATTCGAGAATGCAAAGCGTGCAATATTGCTCGTTCTGGGGCTGGTGATGCTGTTGCTCGCCGTGATCGGCGCGTTTCTTCCCGTCATGCCGACCACGATCTTCCTGATCCTCGCCGCATGGTTCTTCGCGCGCTCATCGCCGAGGCTTGAGCGCAGGCTTATGGAACATCCGAGCTACGGTCCGGTTCTGCGCGGCTGGCGCGATCACGGCATCGTCCCGCGCCGCGCGAAGCTCTTCGCAGTCACCGGCATCAGCGGCGGCTACGTCATTTCCCTCTTTGCCTATCAGCCGGGTCTGCCGCTCGCGATCGCCCTCGCCGTGGCGATGGCCGCCATCGCCGTGTGGATCGTGAGCCGCCCGGAGGGCTGAGCCAGCCGGGCAGTCATCTGCCCGACTGCGAAAGAGGCACTATTGTGGAAGCGCTTCGCAGAACGCGTCAAAATCGTCGGCCGATGCATAGGACTTCTGTGTCCCGCGCCGACCCACGGAATAGGCTGCATAGCGGGCCGCGCGGTTCAGCGCCGTCTCGGTCTCACCCGTTGCTGCAAAGAAATGCGCGAAAGAGCCGATAAAGGCGTCGCCCGCGCCAGTCGTGTCCACCGGGGTGACGCTCACAGGCTCGATGGTCGTGAAGCGGTCCGCTGTCACAAGGCGCGCGCCACGCGAGCCGAGTGTCACGATGACGGTGCCAATGCCCTTCTCGATCAGGCTGCGCGCGGCCGCCATGATCTCTTCCTCGGTATCTGTGGGCATACCTGAAAGAAGCGCAAGCTCGCTTTCGTTTGGAACAAGGAAGCTCAGGCTCTTGAGGTCAGAAACACTCAGCGCCGAAGTCGCGGGCGCCGGGTTCAGGATGGTCGGCACGCCCCATTCCGCCGCACGGCGAACCGTGTGGTAGATCGTCTCCAGCGGGATCTCCAGCTGCATCAGAATGAGGTCCGCATCGCGCAGCACATCTTCTGCGGCATCGACGTCGGCCGGGAGCAGGTCTTCATTCGCACCCTTCACGATGAGAATGGAGTTCTCACCGCTTTCATCGACAAAAATGGGGGCAACGCCGGATGACTTTCCGGCGACCTTGGCGACATGACGGATATCGATCCCGTGATCGGAGAAATTCCGGAGCGTGTTGTCGCCGAACAGATCATCGCCAACCCTTGAGACCATGCTCACCTGCGAACCGAGCTTCGCAGCCGCAACAGCCTGGTTTGCACCCTTGCCCCCGCACCCGCTCTCAAAGCTTGGCGCTTCCAGCGTTTCGCCCGGCGCCGGCATGCGGGAGACATAGGTGATCAGATCGACCATGTTGGAGCCGACAACGACAATGCGACCGGTTCTGCTGTTTGACGTCATGGCTCAGTCCTTGCTCATCTGGTTGACTTCGGCAATTGCGGCGGGCGCTTCCTGCGCACTCAGATATCCAAGCGTCACGGGGAAACGCGCGGTCTCGCCCGGCGGCAGAATGCGCACATGCCCCTTGGCTTTCTCGGCGGTGTAACCTTCCGGCTCGCAGGTGGAGGGCAGCGCAAAGGCTGCGACCTGCGCATCGCCATCGTTCAGGATCCAGCGCACACAGTGCGGCAGATCTTCCGGGCGGTAGCTGACGGAACAGGCGTCACCCTCGGGAAGCGCCATCACCAGCCGCGTGCTGCCTTCAGCATTCGTTCCAAGCCCGCGCACATAAAACACCTGCTCGGGGCTGTAGAGCGCCGGCTCATCCAGCGTCTGCATGCGCGCGGGGTTTCCCGAAAGGTCATCCAGAAGATCCAGAAACGCCTGCGAAGGCGTCACATGACCGGGGATGGTCTTGCGAACGACCGTGCCTTTCTGAGAATATTCCGCCGGTTGATGGATCTGCGCGCCCGCCACGAAGTCGAAATTCGCGTGCAGCATGTACATGAGCTCCATCGGATGCGCCGACAGGTTCTCAACGACCATCTCGATCTCGATCAGCCCGCTGTCCGCGGGCAGCCGAGCCCGCGGTCTTGCGATGTAATGCGGCCCGAAGCCCATCACATATTCGGTCTTGCTGCACAGCTCGACAAATGCGCCTGCATCATCGCGCCCGAAGCGCAGATGCGCGCTGTCCATGCCGGCGACCGGCATTTCGCCATGAAGGGGATGATCGTCTTCCGGTCCGGGTGCGCCATTGCGCAGAACGCCTGCATGGTAAGCAAAAGCGCCATAGGTCTCGATGATCGACGCGCCCTTGCGTGGATGGGGAAACACATTGCCCATGGTGAGCCTGCGCCCGTCGAACACCGCATCCCAGATCATCTGTCCCAGATAGGGCAGAACCGTAACCTGCCCGCGCCGGTTCTCGATCCGCAGCCCCTCGACGGATGAAGGATAGCGGAACGCCGTCACGGTGAACCCGTCGCCCGTGGCCAGCACAAGCTCGCCGCGTGCAGGGAACATTTCGGGCGAAAGGTTGAAGACGGTATCGCTGTCACGAGCGCTCATTTCGACGACCTCAGATAGTTGATTGCAATCACCAGAACCAGGAAGCCGCCCCACATCGCATCGATCAGGAAGTTGGAGGCGCGCATCATCTGCATGCCGGACGAGAGGAACATGAGCGCCACCAGCGCCAGAAGCACCCCGAGAACACGCCCCTTGCCGCCGGCTGGGTTCGTGCCGCCAAGCACTGCGATCAGAACGGCCTGCAACAGATAAGACGCACCGAAATCCGCCTTGGCCGAGTTGGTGCGGCCCGAGAGCAGAATGCCCGCAATCGCCGCCATGAGCCCGGTCAACGCGTAGCTGTAGAGGATCATGCGGGAGCTGCGGATGCCCGCAAAAACGGCGGCGCGCGCATTGGTGCCGATCAGCATCAGGTTCACGCCCAGATGCGTGCGGCGCAAGAGAATGGCCACCACGGACGCCACGACGATCAGGATCCAGAACGGCGTCGCCACACCAAGCAGTTTGCCGGTGCCGATCCAGTTCCAGGTCTGCGGGAAGCCGACAATGGCCGGACCGCCGGTCAGAACGAGCGCGAGGCCCGCAAACACCTGCCCGGTGCCGAGCGTCGCCAGAATGGGAATGATGCGCAGTCGCGCGATCAGGACGCCATTGACCAGCCCCGCCGCGAGCCCCACCAGAAGCGCGATGATCACGCCCATCGCCGTGTGGAGCACAAGACCGACGCCGCCCGCCGCAAGCGCCTCGGCGACAACGGGATGGCGGAAATACACCCCTGCCGTGATCGCAGCCAGATTGGCGATGGCGACGATGGACAGATCGATGCCGCCCGTCAGCATGGCCACCATCATGGCAATGCACAGAATGCCCAGCTCGGGCATGATGTAGGTGATGGACTCGAAATTGTAGTAGCGCAGGAACTTGTCCGGGTTGAGCCCGGCCATCAGCACGAAGATCACCACCGTGATCACGGCCAGCTGCGCGATGGAAGCGTCATTCCCAAGGAGCCGTTGAACCAGGCTCTTCTCTTCGGCTTTGGCAGTCATGTCGTCTCCCCTCAAGCCAGTTTCTTCCGGTCGCGCCATGCGGTGATGGCGGTCGCTGCGATGATGATCATGCCGACGACGACACGCTGCCAGGTGGTGTCCACTTTCATCAGGATCAGCGAGTTCTTGACCATGACGAGCGTGAACACGCCGATCATCGTGCCGAGCACGGAACCGCGCCCGCCGAAGATCGACGCGCCGCCAAGCACCACGGCCGCGATCACATCAAGCTCCAGCCCCATGAAGTCGCGCGGGTTGGCCTGCCAGATCATCGAGCTGTGCAAGAGGCCCGCAAAGCCCGCCAGAAGGCCCGCCGTGCAATAGACGAAGAAGATGGTGCGCCGCGTGTTGACGCCGGCGCGCCGCGCCGATTCCGGATCACCGCCATAGGCGTAGACAGAACGGCCGGTCATGGTGTGACGAAGGATGATGTGGATCACCAGCGCAATCGCCAGATAGACCAGGATCATTGCCGTCAGCCCGACCGTCGCCCCGTTCTGCGCGGTTACGGTCGTCAGATCCTGCTTGCCGAATTCGATCAGCGCATCGGGCATCTTGTTGATGTTCACGATGGAGGTGCCGAGCAGGCCCAGCACCAGCCCGCGAATGATGGAGGCAGTGCCCAGCGTGACGATCAGCGGGATCATCTTGAACCGGTCGATGATGAAGGCGTTGAACGCGCCGAGCAACACACCGATCACTGACGCCGCGATGAATGGCAGCAGAACGCCGTCATAATCGAGCGCGACCATGGTGCGCACCGTGATGTAGAGGGCCGCCGCCGAGATCGCCGGGAACGAAACGTCGATGCCGCCGGATATCATGATCAGCAGCACGCCGAGCGCCATGATGCCGATGACCACATTGGCCTTCGCCAGGCTGAACAGATTGGCGACGCCCCAGAAAGCCGGATTGATCAAGCCGATCAGCACCGTCACCGCCAGCAGGACGAGGGCAATCACGGCCTCCGTGGATTGGAACCTTTTCATCATACCGCCTTACTTGAGTGCCTTGAGGCTGTCATTGATGGCGTCTTCGGTCATCTCCGCGCCAGAGAACGCGCCGACAAAACGCCCCTCATGCATGACATGAATGCGATTGCAGTTGCCGGTCAGCTCCGGCACGTCATCCGAAATCATCAGGACGGCAACGCCTTCCTCGCGCGCCAGATCGCGAATGATGTGGTGGATCTTGGCCTTGGAGCCTACGTCGACGCCCACCGTCGGACCGTTGAGGATCAGCACCTTCGCGCCGGTCAGGAGCCAGCGCCCCAGCATGACGCGCTGCGCATTGCCGCCCGACAGATTGCCCACCGCCGTTTCGGGCGACGGGGCCGCAATCTGCATGGCCGCGAACATCTCTTCCGTCTTCCCGCGCATCGCATCACGGTCGAGAAAGAGGCCACGCCGCAGACGGTCCAGAATGCTCACAACCATGTTGCGCTCGATGGATTGCGTCAGGAAAAGGCCCTCGCTCAGCCGGTCTTCCGGCACATAGGCGATGCCAAGGCTGATCGCCTCCTGCACCGAGCGGGGAAGAACATCCTTTCCCGCAACGCGAAACCGTCTGGCACTGGCGTTTTCCATTCCAAACAGCGCCCGCGCCAGTTCGGTTCGGCCGGAACCGATCAGGCCGGAAATGCCGACAATCTCTCCTGGCCGCAGCGTCAGGCTCACATCATCGACGCTTCCGGAAACAGTGAGCCCCTCAACCTCCAGCGCGGGCGCCGCGTCGGCGGGGATTTCGGGCTCATAGGGCTCGTCGTCCAGTTCAAGGCCCGTCATGGCGCGGGTGATGGCCGGTTCGTCGAATTCGCTCATCGCGCCTTCAGCCACCTTTTTGCCGTTCCGGAACACGGTCAGGCGCTCCGAAATTTCCAGCATCTCGCGCATCTTGTGGCTGACGAAGAGAACCGCGATGCCCTGTTTCTGGAGATCGCGAACAATGCCGAACAGCGCATCGACCTCATGGCCGGTGAGCGCCGTGGTCGGCTCGTCCATGACGATCAGCCGGGCGCGGGCAAGAAGCGCGCGCGCAATCGCGACGATCTGCTTTCCCGAAGTCGGCAGCGTCTCGACTTCGGCGTCGATATCGATCTCGACATCGAGGCGGGCCAGAACCTCGCGCGCCATCTCGCGGGCGCGGGGCCAGTCCATTCTGGAACGCCCCTCCAGAAGATAGGTGTTGAGCGCCAGGTTCTCGGCAACGGTCAAATTCCCGAACAGGGAAAAGTCCTGATAGATGACCTGCACCCCCTTCTGCACGGCCATGATCGGGTCAAGCCGCGAGACTGCTGTGCCATCGATCAGGATTTCACCCTCTTCGGGTGTGTAGATTCCCGACATCACCTTGATGACGGTGGATTTGCCGGAGCCGTTCTCGCCGGCAAGGCAGTGGATTTCGCCGGGACGGATGCAAATGGAGACGCCGTCCAGCGCGCGCACGCCACCGAAGCGCTTGCTGATGTTCTTCAGCTCGATCAGATATTCGGACATGATTTTCCCGGCAGGCTGAAATGGTCGCCCGGGGGTCAGAACCCGGGCTCCGGCACGGTTGAAAACTGACGCCCGGAACCGCGCGTCAGCTTCGTACGAAATCAGAAGTCGTACTTGTCCATGTTTTCAGCCGTAACGCCGACCCAGCCTGCGCCATAAAGCAGGTTCGGGTTCGCCTCATCCGGCGTCGTGAGGGACTCGTAGCCCGTCAGACCGAGGTTCAGACCCGACTTGATCTGGTCGCCCTTGCCCTCAAGGGCAGCAACGGCCAGCATGTTCATGGCGTAGCCGGCAACGGCCGGATCCCAGAACTGGATGTACTGGATGTCGCCATTGCCGAGATACTCGCCAGCCACCGAAGGCAGGCCCGTACCGGCAAAGAACACCTTGTCCTTGAGACCACCTTCGGCGATCAGGCGCCCTGCACCGGCAGACGTCGGCATCGGCGCGCCGAGAATGCCCGTGATGTCGGGATAGGTGGTCATTGCCTCTTTCAGCTTGGTGTAGTCGGTGGCCGCATCGTCATAGGTCTCGAGACGGTCGCCGACCATTTCCATGTCCGGGAAATGCTCTTTCTGGTAGGCAACAGCGCCGTCGACCCATTCCATCTGGCTCTTGGAGGTCAGCGAGCCGACGGTCGTGACGTATTTGCCCTTCCCGCCCGTGTACTTGCCAAGCTCTTTCATCAGGTTGGCGCCATAGGCGAGGTTGTCGAAGGCTTCGAGGTCGTAATCGGTGTTCTGCAGGTTGGACGCCTCGTGCGAGATCACCACAATGCCGCGATCGCGCGCCTTCTTCAGCACCGGCTCCACCGCCTCAACGGAGAACGGCACAACGGCGATTGCGTCAACGCCCTGTGCGATCAGGTTCTCGATGAGCTGCACCTGCGCGGCCGCGTCAGCCTGGCTCGGGCCGACCATCCAGACGTCATGGCCCGTATCGCCCTTGAACTGCTCGACACCGTCACGCATGCGGTCGAACCAGGCGATGCCGTCAACCTTCACGACCGTGGCGATGGTGTATTTCTTGTCGTCCTTCGTTGCGATCAGCTCCTCATTGAGGTTCGACGTATCCACAATCTGGTCGGCCAGCGCGGATGTCCCCAGCAAAGAGAGCGCTAAAGAAGCTGCGGTCAGCAGAGATTTCATTGGTTTTCCTCCTCCTCGGTTCCGCCGAAACCCTGAACGAGACAGCGTGGCGGGAACGCATATGATTGAATTAACTCAATATTATGCGCTAATATTGATCAATTCCATTCAATATGATCATATCCAATCAAAACCTGCAACCCTTTGCAAATGCATTCATCACACTTGCGGACAACGACTTGCGCCATGAAGTATTGTTGAAACCTCACTGGCTTGGAGAATCATGTGGCGAGACCATCAGGACGGGCAGCGCGGATTGAGGCACTCAGGAAGCTCTGCGCGTCAGGCGCCATTCTGCACATCGCCGAAGCGGCGCAGAAGCTGAACACATCCGAGATAACCATTCGCCGCGACCTGGGTGACGGCGAAAACGGCATTCTGTGCCTGGGCGGCTACATCATGTCCGCCAGCGAAAAGGGCGAGCGCTATTCGCTCTCCCACGCGCAGGGCACCAACACACAGGCCAAGACCCTCGTTGCGCGACAGGCGGTGGCCATGGTCGCACCCGAAGACACTATCTTCATCGACTGCGGCTCCACGCTTCAGCATCTGGCGGCCAATGTGCCCCAGAACGCAAACATCACCGTCGTCACGCAGGCTCTGAACATCGCCGAGATCGTGTCACGGCTGGATGGGGTGAAACTGGTTCTGCTCGCCGGTCTCTATCATCCGGAAAGCGGCAGTTTCAGCTCCGATACGGCGCTCAAGATGCTTCAGGAAATCAACATCACCAAAGGTTTCTTCTCAGCCGCCGGCATTCATGAAAACGAAGGCGTGACCTGTTTTCACTTCCACGAAGTGGCCGTGAAGCGCGCCGCCATGGCGCGCTCCCAAAAGCGTTTCCTCGTCTCTGACGCCTCCAAATGGGGCAAGCTGCGCCCCGCCACATTCGCTCAGCTGGACGAGTTCGAACTCTGGATCGGCAAGCCGGACAGCGATTAGGATCAGGCGAGGCTCGCCACCTTTCTTTCAGCGATGATCATCGGATCGAGCAGCGCCGAAAGTGCACCTGCCCCGGTCACGATGTGGTGCGCACCGGCCTCCGCCAGCCGCTCGGCGCGATCGGGGCGAATGTCGGCGGGATCGACAAACCCGATCGGCAGCACACCGGCGGCGCGGGCGGCGGCAATGCCATGTGCGCTGTCATCGATCATGACGCTGCGTTCCGGCCGCGCGCCGCAACGCTCCAGACAATGTTGCACCAGATCCGGCGCAGGCTTCGGCCGGGGCACATCATCAGCGCTGAAAACCCGAGGCGCGAAGCGCTGCCAGAGCGGCGTCAGGCCAAGGCTTGCCCGCAGCCGCTCATGCCCGGAGTTTGAGGCCACGCAGATCGGCGCATCCAGACGGTCCAGCAGATCCTCAATGCCCGCCATCGGGCGCAGATCGGAGGCGAAACTGCCGAAAAGCTCCGCCTGCCAGTCCCGGTGCAGGCCTTCGAAATCCTCGAGCCCGCGTTCGAGCAATGTCTGGCGAATGTCGCCAAGGCTTTTGCCGGTGAAATCCACCAGCGCCTGTTGCGACGAGATGGGCATGCCCGCAGTGGTCATGGCGCGGGCAAGTGTACGGCTCGCCAGCGGCTCGCTGTCGATCAGAACGCCGTCGCAGTCAAAAATCACAAGGTCGAAAGTGCTCATATCCGGTTCACTCCGGGCTGCCCGCTGGTCAGGGCGAAACTGTAGGTGGTGCTGGCAGGCGACGCCGGATCCTTGCGGTCTTCGATGGTGACGAAGTCGCATTGTCCGCCATCGGGCGTCAGCGTCATGGTCGCATAGCCATGCTCGCGCGAGGCCAGCTTGAGATGCGGGTTTTCCGCAAGCGCCACATCGAGGCTCTTCTGGCCTGGCGCATTGGAAGAGATGGCTCCGGTCACGAACTCGGTCGCCACGGTCTCGCTCTGCGGCTGCGCGAAATCGCGCTTCACGTCGGCGGCAAAATAGGCATGGAGATCACCGCCGATGATCAGCGGGTTTTCCAGCCGCGCCGCCTCGATGCTGTCGAGCAGATGCCGGCGCGAGGCGCGGTATCCGTCCCAGCCATCAAGGCTGTAGCGCGTGCCCGCCCCCTGCTCCAGATCACGCTCGGACAGAAGTGTGGGCTGTGCGATGACGTTCCATCTGGCGCGGGCGCCCGGCAGCGTCTTTTCCAGCCAGCGCTCCTGCTCTGCGCCAAGCATCGAGTTCCCTTCCGCCCGAGCAACCCCCTGCCCGGCGACCATTGCCGGCGTGCGATACTGGCGCACATCCAGAAGGGTGATGCCCAGAAGCTGGCCAAAACCATGCTGGCCGTAGATGCGGAACTCGCTGAAGTCCCCACCGCCATGCGGCGGCACGGGCATATGCTCATACCAGGCCTGATAGGCGGCGCGGCGCTGCTCAAGAAAGCGCTCTCCAGCAGGCGCATCGGGTGCATCATCATCGCCATAATTGTTGATGACCTCATGATCGTCCCAGATTACCAGCCAGGGAAACCCCGCATGGGTGGCCTGCAGGTTCGGGTCAGAGCGATAGAGCGCATGGCGCGCGCGGTATTCGTCAAGCCGCGCCGGCCAGCCGCTTCCATGGTGGCGCACAAGGTTTCCGCCCCAGCTGCGCTCATAGATGTAATCGCCGAGATGCACGACGAGATCGAGGTCCTCATCGGCCATATGCCGGTAGGCAGCGTAATAGCCCTGCTCATATTGCTGGCACGAGGCGAAGGCGAAACGAAGCCTGTCGGCCATGGTTTCCTGCGCGGGCGCTGTACGGGTGCGCCCCACCGGGCTCACCGCATCGCCTGCGCGGAACCGATAGAAATACCAGCGACCGGGGTGCAGTCCCGTAACCGGAACATGCACCGAATGACCGAATTCCTGCACGGCCCGCACCGTTCCGGAACGCACGGGTCGGGTGAAATGCTCGTCCTCGGCCACATCCCACGAAACATCCACCGGCGCGCGCTGGATCACCTCCAGCGGCGCAAAGGGATCGGCCGGTGGCGGTGGTTCCGGGAATGTGAGGCGCGTCCACAGGATCACGCCCTCCGGCAGCGGACAACCGGAGGCGACGCCGAGCGAAAACGGGTACGCCTCGAACCGCGCCGCACGGGCGCGGCCCATGCCGGGCCACACCGCAGCGGCGGCAAGCCCGCCGGCGATCAGACTGCGTCGATTGCGGTCGATCATGCCTGCGCGGCCTCGCCGGCATCCAGACGGGCGCGGCGCAGCCGGTCGGCAAGCACCGGCTCATCGGTGGTGATGAAGCCAGGACCAGCCTCCAGCCAGCGGTTTATCTCTTCCGGCGTGTTGGCAACCCACGCGCCAAGCCGGGAGAGCGGAACCAGTGCGGTGATCAAGTCCCAGTGCGTGGAGAGCATGTCCTTGTGAACCGCCACATAATCGGCCAGTTCAGCCGCTGCCGAGATGGTCTCCCGCACGCCTAGCTTCTGCGCCGAATTGTCATTGACGGAGCAGAGCCGGCGCATCTGCGGGGCGAGATCCCGGCATTCACGCAGCACATCGAGATCGAAGCTCGTCAGGCAGCAGCGATCACGCAGACCCAGCCGGTCGATCTCGGCGAGCACAAGAGCCGGCAATCCGGGATACGCCTTTCCCTCGCCGTCATTTTTCAGCTCGACGTGAAGATCGAGCGTGCTGTCGGCGTAGATTTCCAGCACTTCGGAAAGCACCGGCACGCCTTCATTGCTGTCGCGCAGACGCAGCGTGGTGCGCGCCTCAGGCGTCAGCGCACGGGAGGGGCCGCTGCCCTCGGTCGTGCGGTCCAGCGTGGCGTCATGGATGACGAGAAGCTCGCCCGCATCCGACAGGTGAACATCGAACTCGACACCTTCGACAGGCACATCGAGAAGCCTGCGGAAACCGTCGAGCGAGTTTTCAGGCCACACATTGCGGCCGCCCCGGTGGCCGATCAGTCCAGTCATGATTTGTCCTTTCAGGAATTGTTCGGGATCACTTCCCGGCATCCACCAGTCCGCGTGCGAACCAGCGTTGCAGTGTGAGGATGACGACGGTCGGCGGGAGCATCACGATGAAGGACGCCGCCATGGCGTAGCTCCACCAGTCGGACGGATCGTCCGGCCCCGGCAGAAGCCCCTTCAGGGCGATGATCGCGGTCGTCATTTCGGTCTTGGTGGTGAACAGCAGCGGCCACAGATACTGGTTCCAGCCGAACACGAAGAGAATGATGGCGAGCGCTGCGATGTTGGGCACCGAGAGCGGCAGCACGACATCGAACAGGAACTTGATCGGCCCCGCCCCATCCAGCTTGGAGGCTTCGCACAGATCGTCCGGCACCGTCAGGAAGAACTGCCGGAACAGGAACACGGCCGTCGCTGAGGCGATCAGCGGCAGGGTCAGGCCCGCATAGGTGTCGATCATGCTGAAATCCAGTCCGGCATTGATCTCGATGCCGGTGGTCCAGTTGATGAGCGCGGAAAGCCCCGTCACATCGAGGAACCAGCGCAGCGGACCGGCCACATCGGCAACCGCCTCATAGGTCGGCACGATGCGCACCTCCACCGGCAGCATCAGCGACATAAAGATCAGCCAGAATGCGGTCATGCGGAAGGGAAAGCGGAAATAGGTGACGGCGAAACCGGCCAGGATCGACAGCACGATCTTGCCCACGACGATCACCATCGTGACGATCAGCGTGTTCACGAAGGCGCGGCCGAAATCCGCCTTTTCCCAGGCCGTGACGAGATTATCCACAAAGCTGGAGCCCGGCAGCATGGGCTGCGGCACCTGCGCCATTTCCGCGCCGGTGTGCGAGCCTGCGACGAAGGCGAAGTAGAGCGGCGCGCAGACCATCAGCGCGCCGGCAATCAGGATAAGGTGGCAGATGACGTTCAGAACGGGATTGCGTTCGATCATGGATCACACCTGATAATTGACTTTGCGGTCCATGGCGCGGAACTGCAGCACGGTGAACAGCACCGCCAGCACCATGAGCACGATGCTCTGCGCGGCCGAGGAGCCGAGATTCATCATGATGAAGCCGTCCTGATAGACCTTGTAGACAAGGGTGGAGGTCGAGCCAGCGGGTCCACCGGCGGTCACCGCATCAATGATGCTGAACGTGTCGAACAGGCCGTAGACCATGTTGATGATGAAGAGATACATCACCACCGGCGCAATCAGCGGCAGGCTGATCGTGCGGAAACGTTCGAGCGGCCCTGCGCCGTCAATGGCGGCGGCTTCGCGCAGGCTCTGCGGCACGGCGAGCATTGCGGCGGCCAGAAAGATGTAGTCGTAGCAGATGTGTTTCCACACCGCCGAAATGGTGATCAGGATCAACGCATCGCTGGGGCGCAGGTTCGGGTCCCATGGCACGCCCATCGCATGCAGGGCCGAGGCCGCCGGACCGATGGCCGGATTGAACAGATAGGCCCAGATGCCGCCGGAAATCACGGGAGCAATGGCGTAGGGCAGAAGAAGCACGCTGCGATAACCGACCTGCCCGCGAATGATCTGGTCCGTGGCGAAAGCCAGAACGCCGGCAATCCCGAGCGTCGCAATGTTCTGCACGATGGTGAACCAGAGGGTCAGCCAGGCGCTCTTGCGATAGGAGGGGTCGGAAAAGAGATCGACGAAATTCTGCAACCCGACAAAGATCTCCCGCCCGCCAAAGGGGTCGACCTGGACAAAGGCCAGAGACAGCGCCTTGAACGAGGGGATGAAGAAGAAGAACAGCAGGATCAGAAGCTGCGGCGACAATAGAAGCCCGGCGAGCCAGGTCTGGGTGTAATGCGCCTTCTTCAGCCCCGTACCATCATCCCGGAGCATCCGGGCGAGCAGCAGCCGCGAGGCGGGAAGAGAGGGCGCCGCAAGGCGCCCTCCTTGATGTGCCGGATTAATTGACGCCGGCATTGAGCTGCTCGTACTGACGCAGGATCTTGTTGCCGCGTTCAACGGAGGAATCCAGCGCTTCCTGAACGGTCTTCTGGCCGGTGAAGGCAGCCTGCAGTTCTTCCTGAATCACCGCCCACCACTGGTTGGAATTGCCGAAGCGCATGCCCCAGGAATTGTCGCTCGGCTCGCCGCCGCGCGTGAGCTGCAAGAGGGCGATCTCGCGGGTCGGGTGCTCCTTGAAGAAGCCGTCCGTCTTCAGCTTGTCATAGGCTGCATGCGTCACCGGAATGTAGCCGGTCGTTGCGCTCCACCAGGCCTGCGTGTCAGGCTGTGCGACATATTCCAGGAAGGCAGCCGCCGCTTCGTATTCGGCGTCTTCCTTGCCTTTCAGAACCCACAGGGCAGCGCCGCCAAGGTTCGAGTTCTTCGGCTCGACACCGGCCTCGTAGGGCTGCATCGTCGCGCTCCAGTCGAACTGCGCCTCGGCTTCCACGCCTGCATGGCTTGCGGTGGAAGCGGACCAGGTGGAGCAGGTGCCGGAGTTGAAAAGCTGGCTTGGCGATGCGCCCTGCCCCGAAAGCTGGACGATGCCGTCATCGACCCACTTTTTCAGGCGCTCGGCCTGTTTGGTCACCATGGTGGTGTTATAGACATACTCGGTGTCGAGCCCGTCGCGGCCATTGGCCTGCGTGCCGAAAGGCTGATCGTTGATGGTGGAATAGGCCTCGATCAGCGACCAGACATAATCCGAGTTCAGGACCATCGCGCACTCGGTGACACCCTTGTCCTTCAGGGCGTAGAGCTGCTCTTCGAAGGCGTCCCACGTCTCGGCGGGGGCGTCGTAACCGGCGGCTTTGAAGTGGTCTGCATTGTACCACATGATGCCGGTGGACGAGTTGAACGGCAGTGCGTTCACCTTGTCGTCGACCACGTAATAGGCGGCGACCGAAGGAAGGAAATCATCCTTCTTCATGTCGATGCCATTGTCTTCCATCAGCGTGTTCACCGGCACGATGGCGTTGGAGTGCAGCATGGTCAGAACGCTGCGCTCGGTCGCCTGAATGATGGCCGGATGCTTGCCTGCCCGGTAGGCCGCGATCATCGCCGCAAAGGTTTCCTCGTAATTGCCCTTGCGGACGCCGACGACCTCATACTTGTCCTGACTCTCGTTGAAGTCGGAAATCATCGTCTGGATGGCCTCTTCGATGCGGCCGCCATTGGCGTACCACCACTCGATCGAGGTCTTGTCCTGAGCGAGCGCGCCCTGGGCCACTGTGGTCAGCAGCCCGGCAAGGCCGAGGGCGGCTGCGGTTCGGAAAAAGGTCGGCATGTCGTTCTCCATCGGGATCTGGTGACGTCGCCACTTGCGCCCCAGAACATCGGTGGCTGGTTTGCCGGGCAGCGACATGGCCGAGGAATTAGGCGTCCATTGTTACAGGCCTGAGACATTTGTCGGTCATGCTGGGCAAATGCTCACCGGCTGCTTCGTGCAGCCGATGACGCATTCCAAAGAATTGAAAAGGCTGCGTTTTTCAAAATGAGAAATTCCACAGGCGACAATTATTCGGAACGGCTGGACGACGCCGCGCGGGCCGGCTGGCTCTATTACATCGCCGGCTACAAGCAGGACGAGATCGCCAGAACCATGGGTGTTTCGCGGCAGACGGCACAGCGTCTCGTCGCCATGGCCCTGCGCGAAAAACTGATCCGGATTCGTCTGGAACATCCCATCATGCGCTGCATGGAACTGGCGGACCGCCTGACCCGCGCCTTCGGGCTGGAAGCCTGCGACGTGGTTCCCTCTGCTCCCGGCGAGACGAGCCCGGTTGCGGGACTGGCCGAAGCCGGCGCGCGGGCCATGGAGCGCGAACTCTCCGCCGTGCGCGGGCGGGTGATCGCCGTCGGCACGGGCCGCACCCTGCGCGCCTGCGTGGAAGAGCTGACGCCGATGAACCGCCCGGACCACACAGTGGTGGCCCTGCTCGGGCACATGATGCCCGGCGGCCTCTCGACCCGCTTCAACGTGGTCGTGCGGCTGGCAGACCGGATCAATGCCGGGCACTACCCCATGCCGCTCCCCATCTATGCCCGCTCGGCGCGGGAGCGTGAAGTCTATCGTGAGCTCGATACGGTGAAGCAGATACACCGGCTTGCACGGGAGGCGGAAGTCACCTTTGTCGGGCTTGGAAATATCGGCCCCGACGCCCCGCTTCTGGTCGACGGGCTCATGTCGCAGAAGGAGGTCGACAGCTACATCGCGGCCGGGGCGGTGGGCGAGATGACCGGCTGGATCTTCAACGCGGAAGGCCGCCTGATCGAGGGTCTGGCCAATGACCGGGTGAACAGTGTGCCGCTCACAAGACGGAAGGGACGGCGCGTCTATTGTCTGGCGGCGGGATCAAGCCGCGTTACGGCCATTCGTGCCGCGCTGCGCGGCAGGCTGGTAAACTGCCTGATCACGAATGAAGCGACAGCCGAGGAGATTCTTGCCCTGTCCGGCCTCTAGCCGCCCAGCCTCAGGAGGCAGTCACGGCCTCGTTTTCCGGTTCGTTTAGATAACGCCGGACGGGAAGCGGCAGCTTGCGTGATTTCTCCGACAGGACACCGCAGCTCTGCAACAGCCGCCGCAGATCCGGGTCGGAGCCGACGGAACGCCAGATCGTTCGCCCGCTATAAGGCAGGTTTTCGCGCCGCCAGGACACGCCGATGGTAACCCCGCGCAGATAGTTGCGCTGATATTCGCCGAACGGCATCAGAATCGTTTCGCAGACAATGGGCTGCTGCCCCAGCCCGCGTTCCACGATGAACAGCCGGTTGCGCCAGAAAGCGGCCTGTCCCAGATATTTGGAGACCTGCCGGAACTCCTGTTCCTGATCGTACATGCGCTCGACGGTTTTCACTTCCACCTGACCGTCGCGCTCACGCAGCCGGGCGCAACTGCGCACGATTTTGCCCGGCCAGGACAGGCTTTTGTGAAAAAGTTCGTAATAACCGAGATATGCGCGCAATCGGCGCATGTCGCCCGGAAAAGCCTCGCTCAGAGGCGTGTCAGCCGCGCGCGGACCGGCGCCATCGGGGGACTCGAACATGGCCCTGAAGCGCATTTCCGACAATTCGAAATCTTCCGCCGAAATGCCGAAATAACGCGCGATAAGGCCCGTATTGTACGCAGATGGCAGGGTCTGGCCCGAAAGATATCTGTTGAATTGCTGCCGGTTTATCCCGATTTCGCGGCACACGCCCGCAACGGATGGATGCGTGCTGCATGCGAAGCGCAGGTTCGCGGCAAAATTGGTGCGATCAGTGAACATAAACAGGCGAAATAGCTTCAACTAGCGTCAGTTAGCGTCAACATACGAAATTGAGACGCAATCGCAACCCTCCTACACACGTCCCACCTCAAACAATCCCAGCGCGAATCCCCGTCCGCATTTCATGCACCGGGGACGGTTTTGCCATGAAAATCGCCGCCGGGACCGCACGACGACAAGAAAAACGAAGGAAAATCGCTCGGATGAAAAATCGCATACCCGCCACCTGCAAGACATCTCACGACAACGTGCAAGACCTCGGCCGACGCCGTTTTCTGGGTTCTGCTGCCGCTGCAGGGTTCGTGCTGAGCGCTTCCGGCCTCCTTCTGCCTTCAAACGCACGTGCCGCCGATGAAAAGCCCCAGCGCGGCGGGCATCTGAAGCTCGGCCTCGACGGCGGCCAGACCACCGACATTCTCGACCCCGGCACTTATTCCGGCAGCACCATGTTCGTGGTCGGCTTCACCTGGGGCGACCGTCTGGTGACCACCGATCCCCAGAGCGGCGAGGCGCTGCCTTCGCTTGCTGAAAGCTGGAGCTCGTCCGCAGACGCGAAAGTCTGGACCTTCAAGCTGCGCCAGGATGTGCGCTTCCATGACGGCAGCCCGCTTGCGATGAACGACGTGGTGCAGACACTGCGCCGCCATTCCGACAAGGATTCCAAATCCGCCGCCCTCGGCCTTCTCGAAGACATCGAGCGGATCGAAGAGCAGAATGGTGATCTGGTGATCACCCTAAAGAACGGCAATGCCGACCTACCGCTTCTCCTGACCGACTACCATCTGCAGATCCAGCAGAATGGCGGCATGGACGACCCGGAAAACGTGATCGGCACCGGCCCCTACAAGCTGGAGAGTTTCGAGCCCGGCGTCCGCATCACCTTCACCCGCAACGAAGATGACTGGAACGAAGACCGCGGTTTCGTCGACAGTGTCGAGATCCTCGTCATCAACGACAACACGGCGCGGATTGCAGCGCTTTCCTCTGGCAAGGTGCACTTCATCAATTCGCTCGACCCGAAGACGATGAAGCTCCTGTCGCGCGCGCCGAATGTCGAAACCCTCAGCACACCGGGCAAGGGCTTCTATTCCTTCCTGATGCACGGCGACACCGCGCCGTTCGACAACAACGACCTGCGCATGGCGCTCAAGCTCGCCGTCGACCGTCAGGCAATGCTCGACAACATCCTTGGCGGCTATGGCACGCTCGGCAATGACTACCCGGTGAACGACGCCTACGCGCTTTCGCCCACGGGCATCCCGCAGCGCGAATACGATCCCGAGAAGGCCGCGTTCCACTACAAGAAATCCGGCCACGAAGGCCCCATCAGCCTGCGCACCTCCAATGCCGCATTCTCCGGCGCGGTGGATGCCGCCGTGCTCTTCCAGTCGACGGCCAAGGAAGCCGGCATCACGCTCGACATCAAGCGCGAGCCTGATGATGGCTACTGGTCCAATGTCTGGAACAAGAAGCCTTTCTGCGCTTCCTATTGGGGCGGTCGTCCGACCCAGGACATTCGCTACACCACCACGCAGCTTTCCACCTCCACCTGGAACGACACCCGGTACAAGAACCCGGATTTCGACAGGAAGCTGCTCGAGGCGCGCGCCGAGACCGATCAGGAAAAGCGCGCTGCGCTGTACCAGGAAATGGCGATGATGGTGCGCGACAACAGCGGTCTGATCCTGCCCGTGTTCAACAACTATCTGAACGCACAGGCCAAGAACGTGAAGGGCTGGGTCGACGATCTGGGCAACGACCTGTCCAACGGACAGATCGCCAGCCGCCTCTGGCTTGCCGCCTAATCCCTGAAACGGAGACGCCGCGCGGGCTCCTTCCAGCAGCCTGCGCGCGTCCGACCAATCAGACACATGAATGATCACATTCCGGTATTTCCCCTCGCGCGGCTGCATGGCCGCTATCCGCTGACAACCCGCATCGTCGGAAGGCTCCTTCTGAGCCTTGTCCTCCTCGTGGCCAGCTCCCTGCTGATCTTCGGCGGGATTGAAGCTTTGCCCGGCGACTTCGCAACAACCTATCTCGGACAGGCCGCAACACCGCAGGCCGTGGCCAATATCCGCGCGGAACTGGGCCTCGATGCGCCCGCCTATGCGCGCTATCTCGACTGGGTCGCCGGCCTTCTGCATGGCGATTTCGGGCACTCCTGGGCCAGTGGCCAGGATATCGGCGCGCAGCTCGGCAGCCGGCTCAGCAACTCGCTGCTGCTCGCCGGCGCAGCCGCTATCATCGCGGTGCCCCTGTCCATCGGGCTTGGCCTCATCGCCGTGCTTTATCGCGACCGCCTCATCGACAGGCTCATCAACCTGTTCTCGCTCGCCGCCGTGTCGCTGCCCGAGTTCTTCGTCGCCTATCTGCTGATCCTGTGGCTGGTGGTCAAAAACCCCGTCGCCGCCTTCCCCGCGACCGTCTATGCGAGCATGGGGCTTGGCGCGAAACTCGTGACCATCGCCCTGCCCGTTGCAACGCTGGTGCTCGTGGTCATCGCCCACATGATGCGCATGACCCGCGCAGCGATCATCAACGTGATGGATTCGGCCTATATGGAAACGGCCGCGCTCAAGGGGCTCAGCCGCTGGCGCGCCATCCTGCGTCACGCAACGCCAAACGCGCTTGCGCCGATCATCAATGTGGTGGCGCTCAACCTCGCCTATCTCATCGTCGGTGTTGTGGTGGTCGAAGTGGTCTTCGTCTACCCGGGCATGGGGCAATACATGGTCGATGCCGTGACCGTGCGTGACCTGCCCGTCGTGCAGGCCTGCGGGCTGGTGTTCGCCGCCATCTACATTCTCCTGAACATGACCGCGGACATTCTCTCCGTCCTCGCCAATCCCCGCCTGAGGCACCCGCGATGAAACAGACGCTGCGCTCTATTCCGGTCTCCGCGTGGATCGGCATGGCGGGTATCACCGTTGCCGTGATCTGCGCCCTCTTTGCGCCGTGGCTTGCGCCCTATGGCGAAAACCAGATCGTCGGCGATCCCTGGGCCCCATCCAGTGCGGAATACCTGCTCGGGCTCGACAATCTTGGCCGGGATCTCCTGTCCCGCCTGATCTACGGCGCACGCACGACGCTCTTCGTCGCCTTCGTCTCCACGGTGCTGGCCTTCTCGCTCGGCTCGTTCCTGAGCTTCGCCGCTGCCGCCATGCGCGGACCGGTCGATGTCGGTCTGTCGCGCATCAACGATCTCCTGATGTCGATCCCGACGCTGATCTTCGCCCTCATCGTTCTGAGCGCGCTGCCCCAGAACATGACCGTGCTCATTCTGGTTATGGCCGTGCTCGACGCCACCCGCGTCTTCCGGCTTGGCCGCGCGCTGGCGCTCGACCTGTCCACGATGGACTTCGTGGAGGCCGCAAGGCTGCGGGGCGAAGGCACGCTGTGGATCATCTTCCGCGAAATCCTGCCCAATGCCCTGACCCCGCTTCTGGCGGAGTTCGGTTTGCGGCTCGCCTTTGCGGTTCTGTTCATCTCCACCCTCTCGTTTCTCGGTCTCGGCATTCAGCCGCCAACCGCCGACTGGGGCGGCATGGTCAAGGACAACAAGGATGGCATCATTTTCGGTGTCTCCGCAGCGCTCGTGCCGGGCGCGGCGATTGCCGTGCTCACCGTCTCCATCAATCTGGTGGTCGACTGGCTCCTGAAGCGCACATCAAGCCTGAAAGGAGGGCGCGGCGATGGATAAGCCCCTCGAAACCGACAAAAGGCCCCTGTTGCAGGTGCGCGATCTGCGCATCGGCGCAACCGCTTACCCACCCGGCGAGCCGCCGCGCAAAATCGAGATCGTCAAGGGCGTGAGCTTCGATCTGGAACGCGGAAAGGTGCTTGGCCTGATCGGTGAATCAGGTGCCGGAAAGTCCACCATCGGCCTCGCCGCACTCGCCTATGGGCGCGGCGGCGTGAAGATCACCGGCGGCAGGGTTCTTCTCGATGGCGAAGACATTCTGGGGCTCGGCCGCCGGGGCATACGCGGCGTGCGCGGTACGCGGGTCTGCTATGTCTCGCAGTCGGCGGCAGCCTCGTTCAATCCGGCCCACCGGCTCATGGATCAGGTGATCGAGGCCACGCTGCGCCATGGCCTCGCGACCGCAGACGAGGCGCGCGCCCGTGCGGTGCGCCTCTTCGGCCTGCTGGGTCTGCCGGAGCCCGAAACCTTCGGCAACCGCTTCCCGCATCAGGTTTCCGGCGGTCAGCTTCAGCGCGCCATGACAGCCATGGCGCTTTGCCCCGAGCCGGAACTGATCGTGTTCGACGAGCCCACCACGGCGCTCGACGTGACCACCCAGATCGACGTGCTTGCTGCCATCAAGAGCGCCATAGAGCAGACCGGTACGGCGGCCCTCTACATCACGCACGACCTTGCCGTTGTCGCGCAGGTGGCCGACGACATCATGGTGCTGCGCCATGGGGAAACCGTGGAACATGCCGACACGCGCAAGATCATCGAGAACCCGGATGAAGACTACACGCGCGATCTGGTGAATGTGCGTGCGGTGCGCCACACCGAGGCTGCGGAGCAGTCGGACCGCTTCTTCGAAATGGCGGGCATCAACGCCGCCTATGGCCCGACACCCGTTCTGCACGATGTGTCCCTTCACGTGCCCAGAGGGCAGACGCTCGCCATCGTTGGCGAGAGCGGTTCGGGCAAATCGACGCTTGCCCGTGTCGCGACCGGCCTCCTCGCCCCGAATACGGGCGACGTCCGCTTCGATGGCGAAACACTGCCGCCGCAGCTGAAGCACCGCACGCGCGAGCAATTGCGCCGCATGCAGATGATCTACCAGATGGCCGATACGGCCATGAATCCGCGCCAGACCGTCGGTCAGATCATCGGCCGTCCGCTGCGCTTTTACGAAGGGCTGCGCGGTGCCGGACAGCGCCGGCGCGTTGGTGAGCTGCTCGATCAGATCGAGATGGGCCAGGGCTTCATCGACCGCTATCCCGCAGAGCTTTCCGGCGGGCAGAAACAGCGTGTGGCCATCGCCCGTGCGCTGGCGGCAAAACCGGACCTGATCATCTGTGACGAGCCCACCTCGGCGCTCGATCCGCTGGTGGCGGACGGCATCCTCAAACTGCTGACCGGACTGCAGCGCGAACGGGGCCTGTCATACATTTTCATCACCCATGACATCGCTATCGTGCGCGCCATCGCCGACAGCGTCGCCGTGATGCATCGCGGCCGCCTCGTCCGCTTCGGACCGAAATCCGGGGCGCTCAGCCCTCCCTTCGACGCCTACACCGATCTCCTGCTCAAATCCGTGCCGGAGATGCGGCTTGGCTGGCTCGAAGAGGTGCTCTCCACCCGTCAGATCGAGAGCGCCGACAACTGACCCGTCGCCCGGGCGATCAAGGAGATCACCGGGCGACACGCATACCCAACTCAAGAAGGTTCATCATGTCGCAACAAGGCTTCACGACATCCGAAGATCACTGGATCACACTCAGGGACGGCACGCGTCTGGCGACCCGCATCTGGATGCCCGATTGCGCGCAGGACCGCCCGGTGCCGGCGGTTCTCGAATATCTGCCCTATCGCAAGCGGGGCGGCACGGAAGCACGCGATGAATCCACCTATCCGGTCTTTGCCGCAGCAGGCATTGCCGGCGTGCGCGTCGACATTCGTGGTTCCGGCGAATCCGAAGGCGTGATCGACGGGGAATACACGCCACGCGAGCTGTCCGACGCCTGCGAAATCCTCGAATGGATCGCCGCACAGCCCTGGTCCAACGGCAATGTCGGCATGATGGGAATTTCCTGGGGCGGCTTCAACGGCCTTCAGGTCGCAGCGCTCCGGCCGCCGCAGCTCAAGGCGGTGATTTCCATTGCCTCCACCACGGATCGCTACAACGACGACATCCACTACAAGAATGGCACGCAGCTTTCCGCGCAGGCCTCCTGGGCGGGAACCATGCTCGCTTACCAGTCCCGCTCGCCCGACATTGCCGTGGCCGGCGAGAGCTGGCGCGAGATGTGGCTGGACCGGCTGGAGAACGAACCTTTCTTCATGGCCGAATGGCTCGCGCATCAGCGCCGCGACGCCTACTGGCAGCAGGGCTCCATCTGCGAGAATTTTGCCGACGTCACCGTTCCTTCGCTGGTCATCGCCGGCTGGGCCGACGGTTATCGCAACACCCCGCTCAAGGCGATCGAGGGCATCGGCGATACGGCCAAGGCGCTGATCGGCCCCTGGGTTCACAAATACCCGCACTTCGCATGGCCCAGACCCCGCGTCGATTTCCACGCCGAGGCCATCGCCTGGTGGAAACACTGGCTTGAGGATGGCGACACGGGTGCGGAAAACCTGCCGCAGATGCGCGCCTACATCATTGACGGCGCTCGCCCGCTGCTGCGCCGCGAAGTGGACCCCGGCTTCTGGGTCGCCAAGCAACGCTGGGAGACGCCGCAAAACGACCTTTACGGCGTCTCGGCTGGCGGCGCGCTTGCTCTCGGCGAAGCAAACAGCGGAACGGGCCAGCACTTCCTGCGCTCCCCGCTCGACACGGGCACAGCGGCCGGCGACTGGTTCACCACCGCGCCCGGCCCGGAGCTTGCCGGCGACCAGCGGATCGACAATGGCGGCTCGCTGTGCTTCAAAACCGATCCGCTTGAAGAGGAAGCGGTCTATCTCGGCATGCCGGAACTCGTTCTGGACGTGCGGTGCAGCGCCGACTGGGAGAACCTCGCCGCGCGGATCATCGACGTGCATCCCGACGGCACGGAAACCCGCGTCTGCTATGGCGTTCTCAACCTTGCCCACCGCAACGGAAACGCTGCGCCGGAAGCCATGCCGCATGACGAGCCCACCCGCATCCGCATGCAGCTCGACAATATGGGCTATCGCTTTGGCCCCGGCCACCGGATCAAGATTGCACTCTCGACATCCTACTGGCCGCTCATCCTGCCTTCGCCGGATGCGCCGGGCCTGACGATAGACACGGGCAGCCTGCGTCTTTCCATGCCACTTCTCGGCGCGCATGAGCGCATCACCCTGCCCGAACCGGCCAACCCCGATCCCCTGCCAAAATACGACATGCCCGCCCCGGCAAAGAGCAGGCGCGAAGTGGTCAGGGATCTGATTGCCGGCGTCACGCACTACCGGCTGCAGGAAGACACCGGCGCGGAAGTGCATCCGGTCCACGGGCTTCAGATGCAGGAAATCCGCGACGAGGACTGGTCCATCTCGCCTGACGATCCGCAATCCATGCGCGCCGACATCAAATGGACCACGATCCAGTCGCGGCCGGGCTGGGAAGCCGTCACGAAGATCACGTCGACACTTTCCTGCACGCGCGATCAATGGCTTGTCAGCGCACGCGTGAGCGCTTTCGAGAACGGCCAGCCGCTGTTCTCGAAGACCTACGAGAAATCCATTCCCCGTGATTTCATGTAAGCGCTGTCTGGCGCATGCAAAAAGGGCGCACCGGCTTCAAGGCACGGTGCGCCCTTCATTCAAGCAACACTGACAGCTAGCGCATGCGGCCGATCTCGGTCAGCAGCGCAGCACCCGTCTTGATCCCATCAATGAAGCGCTCAACCTCGAGGTTTTCGTTGGGCGCATGATTGGCTTCGTCGGCATTCGCATAGGGCACCACGAAAGCCGGCTTCTTCAGGATCTTCGTGAAGACATAATCCGGCAGGCTGCCGCCAACCGTCGGATAGAGCAGCGGCTCCACGCCGCGCGCAGCCTTCACGGCCTTGCTGATCGCCTCCGCATAGGGCGAGTCCATCGGCGTCTTGGAAGGAAGCATGCCGTTCAGCGGTATGAATTCGACATCCGGCGCGTGACGCTCCACATGCGCGGCCACCTTCTCGAAGGCGTAGTCCGGCGTCAGCGGCTCAACCAGCCTGATATCGCATTTCACGAATGCCTCGCAGGGCAGAACCGTCTTCATTCCCGGTCCGTCATAGCCGCTGTGAAAGCCGTTGATCGTCAGGGTCGGGTGGAACATCAGGCGATCGAAATAGCCCCGCTCCAGCGGACCATCCAGTTCGGCCAGTCCGAGTTCGGCCTTGACCTCCTCCACGTCGAGCGGAATTTTCGAGATCGCCTCCCGCTCCGAGTTCGTCGCCGGGATCACCGGTTCCGTCAGCCCTTCGATGGTGATCTCGCCTGCGGCGTTCTTCATCGTCGAAAGGAGATGGACCAGCTTCCAGGCGGCGTTCGGCACGACACCGCCGAAATTGCCGGAGTGAACATCGCGCCCGGCTGTTTTGGCCCGCAGTTCAAACCCCGCCACACCACGCACGCCAAACGTGACCACAGGCAACCCCGTCTCATGCAGCGGCCCGTCCGAGGTCACCACAAGATCGGCCTGCAGGCGAACCGCATGTTCGCGCACGAAGTCGGCAATGTGCGGACTGCCAATCTCCTCCTCGCCTTCCAATAGAAAGATGATGTTGCACGGAAGATCGCCATGAACGGCCAGATGGGACTCGATGGCGAGAATCTGGGCGAAGTGCTGGCCCTTGTTGTCGCCAATGCCCCGCGCATAGATCCTTCCGTTGCGGATGGTCGGCTCGAAGGGCGGGCTGTCCCATAGCTCCAGCGGGTCCGGCGGCTGAACGTCATAGTGACCGTAGAGCAGGATGGTCGGCTTGTCGGGTGAGACATCGCGCCTGGCAAGAACCATCGGATGGTTCTTTGTCGCAACCGTTTCCGCCTCCATGCCGAGCCCTTTCAGCATGTCGACGAGCAGATCGGCGACCTCGCGAATGCCAATGTCGTGAGCGCTGATGCTCGGATGGCTCACATAGTCCATCACCCGCGCGATAAACGCCTCGCTGTTGGCGTCCACATGCTCGAAGACTTTCTGCAATTCGTCGTCAGAAGCACTCATGCAGCCGTTCCTTCCTGTCGTGTGAGGATGATCGCTCCAACCGCATGCGCCTCGCCCGTCCAGCCCGGCGGCACGAGAATCGTTGTGTCGAGCTGCGTGAGGATAACCGGTCCATCGAAGCGTGTCCCGGCCCCGATTGTGTTGCGGTCGATCAGCGGAACGTCACGGGTTCCATCGGCAAACTGCACCGGCGCATGATCGTAAGCTTCAAGGGAACCACCCGGTTGAAGCCCGTCACGCGGCGGTTCCGATGTCAGACCCGTGGCCTCAACCCGCAGCGTGACCAGTTCGATGGGCGCATCAAGCGCAAAACCGTAGAGCGCCTTGTGTTCGGCGGTGAAAGCCTCTTCCACGGCTTCGCGCGTTTCCGCCCAGGGGATCGCTATTTCGCCACCCTGCCCGTAATAGCGCAACAGCGCCACGCGATCCGTCTGCCGCTTGTCTTCGGGAACGCCCTCCACCGTCAGCCACGCATCGGCCTGCTGTTCAAGCTCCCCGAAAATGCCATTCGCGGTCACGACATCAATCGCCCCGGCTTTTGGCAGGGTCCGGCTGAACTCGGCCTTGAGATCGGCTGCAAGCAGCCCGTCGGCACAAAGCACACCCGGCGCGGGCGGGAACATCACGCGCGAAATGCCCAACAGCTCCGCAAGGGCGCAGCCATGCAGCGGGCCGGCCCCGCCGAAGGGGACCAGTGTGAAGTGACGCGGATCGTGCCCGCGCTCGACGGACACCACACGAACAGCGCCAACCATGTGGTTGTCGACGATCTGGAGAACGCCGCGCGCTGCTGCCTCGAGCGACAGGCCCAGCGGTTCGGCGACCCCTTTTCGCACCACCTCGCGCGCGGCCTCGACATCAAGGCCCATGCGCCCGCCCAGCAGCTTCTCAGGCAGATGACCAAGCACCACATGGGCATCGGTGACGGTCGCATCCTGCCCCCCATGGCCATAGGCCGCAGGCCCCGGCCTTGCGCCGGCGCTGCGTGGCCCCACGGTCAGGGTCGCGTCCTCGACGGCGGCAATCGATCCGCCGCCGGCACCAATCGTCACCATGTCCACCATCGGCAGCGGCAGCGGCCAGTCGCCGACCTTGCCATGCTGCGTGAGGTCGATCCTGCCATCCTTGATCAGGCAAATGTCGGCGCTGGTTCCGCCGATATCGACGGTGATCAGATCGCGAATGCCACATGCGGCGGCAATCGCGCGTGCACCGACCACCCCGGCCGCTGGCCCCGACAACGCCGTAAGCGCTGGCGCTTCGCGGATTGCCGCCGCACCGGCCACTCCGCCATTCGACTTCATCAGAAGCAGCGGGGCGGCGACCTTTTCATCTTCGAGCCGGCGTTCCAGCCGGCCAACATAGCTTGTGACCCCCGGCATCACCGCAGCATTCAGCGCAGTGGTGAGCGAACGCTCATATTCACGCACCACGGGCAGCACATCGGTCGAGATCGTCACCGCAATGTCCGGCAGTTCCTCCCGCAGAATTTCGGCCACCCGCCTTTCATGCGCGGGATTGGCGAACGCATGCATGAGGCAGACACCAACGGCTTCCACATTCATGGTGCGAATGGCGCTCGCCGCCTGCCTGACACTGTCTTCGTCAAGCCTTTCCAGAACCGCGCCGCCTGCCGCAAGCCGTTCATCCACCTCGACGATCCGCGATGCGGGAACGGGGCGCTCGGGCTTCACCCAGTTGTAGAGATTGGCCTTGCGCGGGATGTCCTGCCGGCCGATGGCGAGCACGTGGCGAAAGCCGCGTGTGGTGACAAGCGCCGTACGCGCGCCCTTGCCCTCAAGTATCATGTTGGTGGCGACGGTCGTGCCATGCAGCACGCGGGCAAGTTCGCTCGCCTCCGCGCCCGCATCCGCGAGCGCCAGTCTTATGCCGGTCAGAAAGGCCTCGGAAGGATCCTGCGGCACACTGGGCGTCTTGGCCCGCCACACTTTTCCGCTCGACCGGTCGAGAAGGGAGATGTCGGTAAAGGTGCCGCCAATATCGACAGCGATGGCGAGGGAAGATTCAGCTGAGGACATCGACATACTCCTGACGATGGAAACGACGGTGGGCAGGACGTTCGGCGCGGGCGGCAACGGTGGCATCGGCGTCCACCCGGTTGCCTTCCATCACCACGCCATAAAGGCTTCTGGCTGCTTCAGGGCTGACGAACCCACCCAGAACATCCTCGATCACCTTGCCGACCGGACGGTCGAAGGGATGGCCATGGCCGCCGCCCCCACCGGTCTCGATGCGCAGAATGTCGCCGCGCACCAGCCTGTTGCCGTCCGAGAGCGGTGCCAGAACCTGCTCCCGGTCGGTTCCCGGATTGACGATGGCCCGGCCGGAACCGCCACCCTGACCCCCATCGATGCCCCAGGGAGGGTTCTTCACACTGTCGATGCGAACCGCCAGCACCGCGTCCTCGGCCATCACCTCGTATTCGCGCACGATGCCGCAACCACCGCGGTGGCGTCCTGCGCCGCCAGAGTCCTGCGCGATACCATAGGTGCGCAACCGCACCGGATAACCAAGTTCGAGGAATTCGACCGGATAGTTTTCCTGCGCGACGAAATAGACCGCATCGATGCCATCGGCATCGGGGCGCGCGCCGTATCCGACGCCAATCCCGTCTGCCAGAAGAAAACGCTCCAGCTCGCCCGCTTCATTGCGGAAATTGCCGCGCATGATGCTGATCACATAGGCCGAATTGGCAGCCGGCGCTTCGCCTTTAGCAACATTCACCAGCCCGCTCATGGCGGAGATGACGCGCATCGCCGTCAGTCCGCGCATGCCAAGAGGTGCCGGGAAACGCGGCGCAAGCAGCGAACCTTCGCGCAGCTTGACCGCATCGATGGCGTTCGGGCCACCCGCATTGCAGACCTGCGCCGGGTCACCGCCCAGATAATAGAGGCCGAGCGCCATGCCCGGCACACCCTCGTTCATGAGATAATTGACCGGACCAGGGGCCTGATCGTCTGTCTCGGTTGCGTCGAAGGTGAAACGGTCTTCCCCGTCGCTGCCCTTCTCGCGGGAGAGCGAAAAACGGATCTTGAACGGCCCGTTTCCGTGCCCGTCGCCATCGATGGCATCGGTGAAACTATGCGTTCCGTAATCGAAGGTCTCGGCCAGTTTCGTGCGCACCAGACGACGTGTGCGGGCAAGCAGCTGGTCGAATGCATCGGCAACCACATCAGCACCGAACCGGTCGATGATTTCACCCACACGCCGAACACCAAGATCGACGGACGCCATCAGGGCGCGCATGTCGCCATTGCTCTGTTCGGGAAAACGCGAATTGCGATGGAAGATCGACAGCGCGGCCTCGTTGGTCTGCCCCGCATCGATCAGCTTCGTAACGGGAACAATGATGCCTTCCTGAAAGATCTCGGTCGCATCCGGGCTGATCGAGCCCGGACGGATGCCGCCGATATCGGCAAAATGCGCCCAGCTCATCACGAAGGCGCAGCGTCGGCCATTGCGGAACACCGGCGCGAGCAGAACCTGATCGTTTGAGTGCGAAACCGCACCGCGCGAACCGTAGCAGTCATTGTACCAGTAGAGGTCGCCCGGCTGCATCGTATCGTCGGGAAATTTTTCGAAAACCGGACCGGTCATGTCGCCGAAGATCGGCACCATCGAACCAACGGCCATCACGCCGTCTGCATCGAACAGCGCGGTGTAAAAGTCCTTCTTCTCGCGAATAAACGCGGAAATCGCGGTGCGCTCCAGAAGCGCTTCCATCTCGGCCTGCGCGGCGGCGATTGCGCCGCGAATGATCTCCAGCGAAACCGGGTCGCAGACCGGCATGTCGCACTCGGGCGGTGGTGTGGATGGCGAGGATTGAAGCATTTGCTTTCCTTATCAATGGCCGGTGCGACGTCGCTTCGTCACACGCTGACAACGATATTGCCGAGGCTTCCGCGCTCGACATGCTCATGGGCATCCGCGATCTCGCGGAGGGGATAGGTAGCGCCGATGGCAACGTGCAGACGCGCCTCCTCGGCAAGACGGGTCAGCATCGCCTCTCCGGCGCGCCGGGAAGCAGACGGAATATTGAAGCCCTGAATGAAGCGCAGGTTCGCACCTTTATTGGCGAAGGCGTAATAGGGGAGAACGGGCTCGGGATCGCTGCTGCAGGAATAGGAAGCAATGGTCCCGTTGGCTTTCAGAATGGCGATGTCGCCAAGCCGGTTCGCGGCAAAGTCCACCTCGATGATGCGGTCGACCCCCTCGCCCTCCGTTATGTCCAAAACGCGCGCGACAACATCCTCGCGCTTGCGGTCGATGATCTCGCTTGCGCCGGCTCTCCGGGCATGGCTCGCCGCCTCGTCACTGCTCACGGTCCCGATGACGCACGCACCGCCGGCCCTGGCAAGCTGCACCGCAAAATGACCAACCGCACCCGCAGCGCCATTGACCAGTATCGTCTGACCCTCCACCGGCCCATCGGCGAAGACCGCGCGATAGGCCGTCATCGCCGGCACGCCGAGACACGCTCCGTCCTCAAAGCTCAATCCTTTGGGAAGCGGCGCCGCCTGATCGGCAGGGATCGCCACATATTCCGCAGCCGTTCCGAACGGCCTGCCTGCGGTTCCGTAGCCGCCCTGCGCGTTCCAGAGCCAGACACGCTCGCCGACGCGCGTGCGGTCCACGCCCGCGCCCACATCGGCGATTTCGCCTGCGCCATCCGTGTGCGGGATCGCCAATGCGTGTTCCATCGCCATGCCGCGCCAGCCAGCCCGGCGTTTCACGTCGGCGGGATTGATGCCCGATGCACGCACCCGCACCAGAACCTCGCCCTTGGCCGGAACAGGTACGGCCTGTTCGCCAAGTTCAAGCACCTCCCGGGCCGGCCCTGTGCGCGTGTAGAAAGCTGCAAGCATTGTTTCGTCCAGTCCTGGCGGTAACCGTTCAGAAAAGATGGCAGGCGACCTTGCGGCTGCCCGCCGGACGCAGCGCCGGCGCTTCTTTGGCGCAACGGTCGAAAGCGAGCGGGCAACGGTCTCGGAACACGCAACCCGAAGGCGGATTGCGTGGATCAGGCGCGCCACGGCCAATGGGAAGCGGATCATGGCTCTGGTCGGGATGCGGTACCGGAACGGCCGCCACCAGCGCCTTGGTGTATGGGTGCAGCGGCTCGTGGACGATGTCCTCGGTCGGTCCATCTTCCATGATGCGACCCAGATACATGACGATGGTCCGCTCGCAGACATACCGCACAAGGGCCAGGTCGTGACTGATGTAGATCGCAGTCAGGTTCAGCCGGTCGCGCACATCGCGAAACACGTTCAGAACGCCTGCGCGCACCGACACGTCGAGCATCGAAACCGGTTCATCCGCAACCACGAAGTCCGGTTGCAGGATGAGCGCCCGCGCCATCACCACGCGCTGCAACTGGCCGCCCGATAATTGGTGCGGATACCGGTCAAGATATTGCTGTGGCTGTGGCAGGCGCACGAGTTCCAACGCTTCGATGATGCGCCCTTCACGTTCGGCTGCCGGAATGCCCGCATTCTCCAGCGGTTCGGCCAGTGTGGCACGGATCGTGAAGCGCGGGTTCACCGCTTCGAACGGGTTCTGGAAGATGAGCTGCGCCTTGGCGCGATAGCGCTTGAGCGCCGGTCCCTTCAGACCGGAAAGCGCATCGCCGGCGAACTCGATCTCGCCGCCGGTCGCCTCTTCAAGCTTGAGAAGCAGCCGTCCCATGGAGGTCTTGCCGCAGCCGGACTCTCCCAGAAGGCCGACACTCTCGCCCTTCTGGATCTCGAATGTCACACCGTCCACCGCCTTGACGACGGAGGAGTGGCCACGCATCGCCGAAAAGGCGCTGCCGACCCGGTAATGGAGCTGGGCATCCTTGACGGAGACCAGCGGCTTGGGTGGTTTCGACACAGCCAACCTCATGCGTCTGCGAGCCATGTTTCGGTGCGGGCCGCCTCCTGCCGCAGCTTCGCGGCTTCATCCGCCCGGTGGCAGCTGACACGGTGGTCAGGCGCGACCATGCCGAGCGCCGGCTGCTGCGTGGTGCAGGTCTCCACTGCGAACGGGCAGCGGGGCGCAAAGCGGCACCCCGGTGGCGGAAAGGCGAGATTGGGCGGCGCGCCCTCAATGGGCGTCAGCACACCGCTTGCCGCTCCTTTCAGATCGGGAAACGCATTGCGCAGTCCCATTGTGTAGGGATGCGACGGCTCCATCAGAACGGCGTCCATCGGGCCGGCTTCGGCAATGCGCCCGGCATACATCACCACCGTCCGGTCGCAGACATAGGCGACGACCGAGATGTCATGCGTGACGAGGATCACCGAAATGCCCAGCATCGATTGCAGTTCGCGCAGCTGGTCGAGGATCTGCCGCTGAACGATCACATCGAGCGCCGTCACCGGTTCATCGGCAATCACCAGCTTGGGATTGAGCGCAAGGGCCAGAGCGATGGCCACGCGCTGGCGCATGCCGCCGGAAAACTGATGCGGATAGTCGCCAAGCCTGCCGGCCTCGATGCCAACCATCTCGAACAGTTCTTCGCATCGCGCCCGCGCTTGCCTGCGCCCCAGCCCACCGCGTCGCCGCAGCACCTCATTGAGCTGATATTCGACCGTGTAGACGGGATCGAGCGAGTTCATCGCGCTTTGCGGAATGAACGCGATGTCGCGCCAGCGCAGCGCATTCATCTCACGTTCCGGCAGTGCCGCGATATCCTGTCCGTCGAACAGGATCTGACCGCCGGTAATGCTCGCATTGTCGGCGATCACCCTTGTCAGCGCTCTGGCGACGGTGGTTTTGCCGCAGCCGGACTCGCCAACAAGACCGACGATGGAGCCACGCGGCACGTCGAAACTCGCGCCATCGACAGCATCGATTGAACCCTTGCCAACCTGATAGCTGACCTTGAGATCACGAACGGAAAGCAGTGTTTCAGTCATCGGCCAAGCTTCGGAAACAGGAGGTTTTCATAGCCACGGGTAATGAAAAAGCCCGCAGACACGACGAGGATGATGCAGACGCCGGGAGGCACGAACCAGTAGTAGGCCTGCTTCGCGAGCGCCTGGCTGGCGAAGGCGTCCTGCAGCATGTAGCCCCAGCTGATCGACTGGGGATCGCCAAAGCCGAGAAACGAAATCGACGCCTCCGTCAGAATGGCCCAGCCGATGGCGATGGACCCGTAAAGGAAGGAAAGCGGCAGGATGTTCGGCGCGATGTGCCGCAGAATGATCTTGAAATCCGAAGAGCCTGAAACCCTTGCCGCATCCACATAGCTGCGGGACCGCAACGTCAGGACCTGGCTGCGGATGACCCGCCCCGTGTCGCGCCACAGAACGAGCGCCATGGCGATGACGACGTTCCAGATCGACGGTTCAAGGAAAGCGGCAAGCACGATGACGAAGGGCAGGAAGGGTATGCCGAACGCCACATCTGCCAGCCGCATCAGGAGCGCGTCCACCCAGCCGCCGAAATAGCCGGAAACCAGCCCGACGATCGATCCGATCAGCGCCACCATGAAGGCCGCTGTCAGTCCGATAAGCAGCGCGGAACGCGTGCCGTAAACAATCTGCGAGAAGATATCCCGGCCAAGGCTGGTGGTGCCGAGAATGAAGCCGTCTTCACCCGGACGCAGATCGGCGGCCAGATCGTAATTGGGCGTGTAGAGGATCTCCGTCGGATCGTATGGCGCAATGGCGTCGGCGAAGATCGCGGTCAGGATGAAGATCGCATAGATGGCGAGGCCGGCAACGGCGAAGGGGTCGTTCAAAGGCAGACGCAGGCTGCGAAAGAAGCGCGCGACGAAACCCGGCCTGGGAAGCGTGGTATCAAGCATGGCTGATCCTCGGGTCGAGCAGGGAATACAGAAGGTCGGCGATGAGGTTCATCAGGATGACCACCACTGCGATCATCAGGAACGCGCCCTGCGCCAGCGGATAGTCGGATGCCGAGACGGCATTGACGAGTTCGCGTCCAAGCCCCGGCCAGGAGAAAACGGATTCAACGACCACATTTCCCTGAAGCTGGTAGCCGACGGCGATGGCGAAGGATGTCATGACCGGCAACAGCGCGTTGCGCGCGGCATGGCGCACCACGACCGACCAGTTGGACAGTCCCTTGATGCGGGCCATGGTGACAAAGTCTTCCTTCATCACATCCAGCATGTTCGAGCGCATCAGAAGAAGCGGCAGTCCCTGACTGTAAATCGCCAGTGTCAGGGCCGGGAGCGCCAGATAGCTCAGGAACTCCCGCGAGGTGTAAAGCGCCCACAGACTGTCATAGCTGGCGCCGGCCGGCCGTGTGCCGCCGGCTGGAAACCAGCCCAGCCAGAAGGAAAACACGGCAAGCAGCACCATCCCGAGCCAGAATTCAGGCATGGCGCGCGTCGTAAGAACCAGCGGAATTGCCGTGTTCTCCACGACGCTTCCGCGCCGCCAGGCAAGATACGCGCCGGCAAGAATGCCGAACGTGTAGGCCACGATAAGCGAAGAGAATGTGAGAATGAGCGTGTTGGGCAGGAGCGTCATCAGCCGCTCGGCCACGGGCTCGCGATAGCGAAAGCTCTGGCCCAGCTCACCCTGCAGAAGATTGCCGAGATAGATGAGGTATTGCTCCCACAATGGCTTGTCGAGGCCGAACTGCGCCATCAGCGCTTCCTGCTGTTCCACAGTGAAGGTGGGGTCGATATAGGCCGCCATCGGATTGCCCGGCATCAGGCGGAACATGAGGAACAGGATCGTGACGACCGCCCAGAGGACGAGAGCGAGTTGCAGCGCTCTGCTGGCCATCGCCTTCAAATGGGACATGAACAGGCTTCCCTTGTCTCGGCGCGAAAATTCTGGCCGCGTCACCGCAGGGCGCGGCAGCGTGGCGCGTCGGGAGGAGACAGGCGCACCGTGACAGTGCGCCTGTCAGGGCGTTATTCGGCCAGCGTTTCCTTCTGGTCGCCAGGATAATGCAGGCGGTCACCCTCGAGCGTGTAGCCGGCATCCTCAAGGATCTTCACCGCCACATCGTGGCCAGCCTCGAAGCCTTCGACCACCGCTTCATTGTGCCAGAAGCCCAGCGCGGGAGAGACAACGGAGTTGGAAGGCTCGGCGTAACCGCGATAGGCAGCCTTGACGATCAGGCGACGGTCCACGGCCGAAGAAAGCGCGCGGCGGAATGCCGGATCATCGAAGGGCGGACGGCGGTTGTTGAAGGCGACATAACGGAAGCCCATCTCGACGGTCGAAACGGTTTCCAGATCGCCATCCTGCTCGGCTGCCTGCAACAGCACCTGCGGATCACCGGAGAACTCGGCGAGGAAGTTGATCTCGCCGGAGCGCAGCATGCCCAGCGCCGCTTCAACATTCGGCACGATGCGCAGAATCCAGCGCTCGGCCTTCGGTGCGTTGAAGTGATCCTTGTTGGCGGAAAGAACGATTTCCTCATTGGTGAGCCAGCGCTCGAACCTGAACGGCCCGGAACCGATGGGTGTCTCTTCCTGATAGCTTTCCGCGTTCTCTTCCTTCGTCTTCAGATCGGCGATGATCGGCTCCCAGACATGCTTGGGAATGAGATTGATCTTCGCCAGGCTCGACGTGACGAACGACGCCGCCGGCTGCTTGAGCGTGAAGGTGATCGTGGAACCGTCAATCGCGATATTCTCGATATTAGTGGCGAATGGCGCATACATCGGCGCTTCACCGCTGACGGCGGTCTCGAAGGAGAATTTGACGTCTTCCGGCGTCACAGGCTCGCCGTCATGCCACTTCATGCCCTCGCGCAGCGTCACCGCGATGGTCTTGTCGTCTTTCCACTCATAGCTTTCGGCCGCCCAGGCCTTGGGCAGACCATCGGGACCGACACGCACGAGCCGGTCATAGACCAGTTCGAACACCCAGCTGTCCACGCCGCCGGAGATGTAGAGCGGGTTGATCGCCTGCACATTGTCGCCGGAGTTGAGGATGATGTCCTTCTGTTCGCCAACCGGCGTCAGCGACATGAACGTCCACGTGTTGCGAATGCCAATGCCGCTCTGCTCGACAACCGAGGCCGGGTCCCAGACCGTCTTGTCGAACGCGAATGTCTGTTTGGGATGAACAAGCATCATGTTGGGCTGGTCGGCGGCGAGGATCTCCTGCGCCTTGTCGATCAGCTCCTTGCGCTTGGCTTCGTCGATCTCGACCCGCTCGGCTTCAACGACCGTGTCGTATTCCGGGTTCAGGTAACCGATGAAATTGTAACCCTTGTCCGCCGTGGTCGAATGGAACAGGTTAAAGACGATCTCATCGGGGTCCGAGCGCTCGGGTCGACCGACCATCTGCCAGGCCGTGGCGTCCCAGTTGTCGCGCTGATACCAGACGACGTCCGACATCTGCTCCCAGGGCATGACCCGCACATTCACATCGAGACCGAGCTTGCGCCACTCCTGCGCAATGAGCTGGATCGACTGGAATTCCTGTGGCTGCGCCGCCTGCGGGCGGGTGAACAGGTCGATGGTTCTGATCTGATCGCCGGCAAATGCCGGCGTCCCGGCAAGAAGGGCGAGAAACGCGGTCGAGACAACCGCTCTGCGCATTGGTATCATCCTGCTTCTCCTCTGAAGATTTTTGTCGTTGTCTTGTCGGCGCGCAGGCTCAGGCCACCCGCAGCGCCTCGAAGGACTGGCCGGCCCGCATTTTGGCGGGCATGGGATAGGCTGTCTTGGAGTGGGAGAGCCCCATGGAAACCAGCGTTTCCGCGTGCTTTAGCGCGGCCTTGCCGGCATTGATAGCCGGCGCGCCCACGGCGGCGGACACCTCGTCCGCAAGATCCAGAAACGACATCGTCATGCAGCCGAACAACAGAGCGTCGGCACGGTCCTGCTTCACGCAAAGCGTTGCCGTCTCGATCAGCTTCTCGCGCGTCTGATCCGGGTTTTTCATCAGCTCCAGAACGGGAATGCCCGTGGCCCGCACGGAAGCGAGCTTTTCAAGGACACCCGCCCGGTAGGCAAGCAGCTCCTGCCCGGCAACCATGCTTTCGAAGATGGTCAGCACGGAGAGCTTGTGCCCCAGGCTGGCAGCCAGAAGCAGCGAACTTTCGCATGGGCCAACAACCGGCATGGTCGTCAGTTCACGCGCGGCCTCCAGGCCCGGATCGCCAAAACAGCCGATGATCGCAGCGTCAAACCCGTCACGTTCGCAACGCATGATCACGTCGATCGTGGCAGGAATGCACAGCGCCTCTTCATAAGCGGATTCGATTGATGCTGGTCCGTCCACAACATCAATGACCGACACTTCGGTGCCGGTGAATGCCCACGCATTCAGCAGCGCTTCGCGCCGCTTCATCTCCTTCAGCCCCATCGGCCCCTTGGACATCGGCCCCGGTACGACATAAGCAACACGCATTTCATCGCCCCTCATTGTTTTATTGTGTGAAACATTGTTTCTTATTTCCGTTGAGTAAATCACAAATCTGCAATATTGCAACCGTGCAGCAGACAACGATAATGCGAGAAAAAGGAGCGCAGCCATGAACGAGACAGCCCCCAAGGACTACAGGATCGCTGCTGTCGACCGCGCATTGCTTGTCCTTGAAGCACTCGCCGACCAGCCGGATCAGGGGGTCACAGCGCTCGCAAAATCGCTTGGCCTGACGAAGTCCATTGTCTTCCGCCTGCTGCATACGCTCGAAGAGCGCGGCTTCGTGTTCCGGGATCCGGAGCGCGCCGTCTACTCGCTCGGCTATCGGGTTGGCGTGCTGGGGGAACGCGTGGGCCGCGAAGGCAGCCTCCTGTCTGCTGCGCGGCCTGTGATGGATGCGCTGCGCGACCGGACCTCCGAGAACGTGAATCTCGTCGTGCGCGACGGATTGCGCTCGCTCGTTGTTGCGACGCGCGAGGGCCTGCATTCAGTTCGCCTTTTCGCGCAGGCGGGACGCAACGGCCCGCTTCATGCCGGTGGCGGTTCGCTCTGCATTCTAGCATTCAGCGAGAAGAGCATCATCGACCAGGTGCTCGCCAGCCCGCTGGAAGCTTTTACCCCCTACACGATCACCGACCGTGAAAAGCTCCGGCAAGCGCTGGAACGCATTCGCGCGAACGGATGCAATGTCGCGATTAACGATCTCGATGAAGGTGCCTTCTCCGTTGCGGCCCCCATCATTGCGGCCGATGGCAACATTATTGCAGCGATTTCCGTTGCCGGCGCAGTCGTGCGCTTCGATGAAGAGCGCCGCGAGGCTTACATGCAGGCCGTGCTGGCAGCAGCCGGTGAAATTTCGCAGCGCCTGTCGCTGCACCGTTCCGACAAGGACGAAGCCGAGAGCAAAGCCCGCTCCGCCGGCTGAACCCAGCCCCCAGAGCGCAATAAAAGAGCACAATAGAATCATAAAATGCGCAGCCCGCTTCCGCGGGCTGTTTTCGTTTGCCTGGCTTCCCAATGCTTGGGCCAGCGCTTGCAGCCACGCAAACGCTCTGCTAGCTTTTCTTTATTACGAAACACTGTTTCGTTGAATGAAACAAATGGGAGCTTCGCGCATGAACAATCTCGAAAAACAAATTCTCGATTCCGTCTCGCTTGACGAACCCTGGGGGCTGGTCGAGAGCTTTGCGACTTTCAAGCGCGAGCACCCCACCGATGTGAACCGCGGCATGGACGAAATTGTCTCACGGCTGCGCAAGCACGGTGTCGAGGTCACGGTTCATGAGCCGAGCCTCTATCTCAGCCTGCCCGGTCAGGCCCGCGTCGAGGCTGAAGGCAAGACGTTCCGCGCCAAGCCGCCGGCATACAGCGTCGACGCCAGCAATGGCGTCACGGGCGAACTTGTCTATGTCGGCGCGTATCACAACGCGATGATCACCGACATGTTCGAGCAAAAGGTGGACACCACGCAGGAGCTCGCCGATCGCGTACGCGGCAAGATCGTGATTTCCGAAGGTTTTGCGAGCCCCGGCCTGGTTTCCCAGTTCGAGGAAATCGGCGCCATCGGCGTTATCGGCATCAATCCCGGTGTCGACATCCACTGGGGCATCTGCACCAGCATCTGGGGCACGCCGGATCTGGACGACCTGCCGCGCAAGCCGAAGATCGCCGCTGCGGCGGTCAACAAGGATGACGGCGCGGCGCTGGTCGCCATCGCGGAAAAGGGCGGCAGCGTCACGCTGTTCACCGAGATGGAAGAGGGCTGGTTCACGTCGAAACTGCCGGAAGTCTTCATCAAGGGCACCGAAGAGCCGGAGAAATACGTCTTCCTGCACGGCCATCTCGACAGCTGGGACGTGGGCGTGGGTGACAACGCAACCGGTGATGCGAGCATGCTCGAAATCGCCCGCGTTCTCTGGGAAAATCGCGGTTCGCTAAAGCGCTCGGTGCGCATCTGCTGGTGGCCCGGCCACTCCACCGGACGCTATGCCGGTTCGACCTGGTTCTCCGACAATTTCGCGCTGGACCTCGAGCAGAATGCCGTTTCGCAGGTCAACTGCGACAGCCCGGGCTGCCGCTGGGCAACCGAATTCATCAATCTTTGCCGGATGAGCGAAACCGAAGACTTCCTCGCTGAAGTGATCGGCGAAGTGGCCGGCAAAACGATGGAAGGCGAGCGCCCGCACCGCGCCGGCGATTACTCCTTCAACAATATCGGCATTTCCAGCTACCTGATGCTGTCGTCGACCATGCCGGACGTCCAGCGTGAGGAGAAAGGCTATTACACGGTGGGCGGCTGCGGCGGCAACATTGCCTGGCACACCGAGAATGACACGCTGGAAATCGCAGACAGGGACATTCTCCTGCGCGACATCAAGGTCTATCTCCTTGCCGTTCTTCGCAATGCGAATGCCGAGATCCTGCCGTTTGACTGGCGCGCCACGGCGAAGGAATTCGCGCAGACCGTGGCCGAGTACCAGGCCAAGGCCGGCGACCGCTTTGACCTGTCGGCATCGAAGGAAGCGGTCGATGCGCTGGCTTCAACGCTCGACAGTTTCTATGCGGGCATCAAGTCCGGCAAGATCGACAGGGCAACGGCCAACACCGTGATCCAGGATCTCGCCCGCATCCTCGTGCCGATCAACTTCACCCGCGTGAACCGCTTCAGCCACGATCCGGCCCTGACGATCCCGCCGCTGCCTTCCATCGCAGAAGCAGCGGATCTGGACGGTTTTGACGAAAACACGCTTGGTTTTGCGAAAACCCAGCTCGTTCGCGGACAAAACCGCCTCATCTCCGCCCTTCGTCAGGCACAGCGCCACATCGAGCTGCTCGCGGGCTAGGCAGCGCACAAAAGCATGATCGACCGCTGCATCTCTCCTGAGAGAAGCAGCGGTCTTTTCATTTCCGGCCTTGCCTCAGAGCCTGCAATATTCGACGCCGCGCGCCCTTGCCAAAGAGAGAATGAACCGATCCGGCGAAAGGCGCTGAAGGCAGATCCGACGCCCCATCGCGTTGAACAGCCAGCGTCCATTGCCAAGCGGCTTGAGGGTCGTTTCGGTTTGAAGCGGTCCCACACCCCAATGGAGTGTTCGGCCCCGGATCGTCACAATTGCGCCGTCACTCATCCAGCGCCCGTCCAACTCCGGCTCTTCATCGCAAACCCTCACCGGCAACAGCCGGACGGGCTGATGGAACAGATCGCCGCTCAGCGCTCCGTCCGTATACGCCAGCCGCATGCGCGCATGCGGCGCTGCGGAGACGAATTGGCCGTTATCGCCTGCAAAGAGCGCTTCTTCCGCATCGCGCACCACGATGGCGTTCTTTTTCACTTCGGCCCAGAGCCCCCCCACTTCCGCCACATAGAGACCGGACGGTGCCCAATCGCCGGCGGGTTTCGGCATCTGCGCCTGCGGCACGCCACGCAGCCGCGCCCACACGCGCGCCGCAAGCCCGGTCGCATCGCCATCGTCGCGATTGCTCAGAGCCACGAGCGCGATGCCCTCCTCCGGCGCACACAGAAAGCCCGCGCGATAGCCGGCCTGCGCCCCGCCATGACCCGGCACGCGCTCCGCGCCGATCTGCGTCAGCGCAATGCCAAGCCCATAACCGGTCGCCTCGCCTGAACCGAGCGGCAGAGGCCGGGCGATCTGCGCAAAAACGTCTCGCGCCATGAGGTCCGACAGCCAGACAGCCAGATCCCGCGCCGAACCCGAAAGCGAGCCGGCCGCAGAAAGATGCATTCCCTGAAAGCCTTCCGACCAGCCGGGCGATGCAGGTTCATGGCCGGGCACAAGCCCCGGCACCGGATCAGTCCAGTATTCGGACGCCCGCATGCCGATGCCCAGCCTTTGTGCGTGATCCGCCACCATGTCGGAGAACACGAAACCGCGCCGCGCCAGCGCCGTTTCCAGAAGACGGTAGCCGCCATTGGAATAAGCGACCTCATGGCCGGGCCTGGCGTTCAACCAGTCAAAACCGGCCATCCAGTGGTGAAGCGGCGCGGCCTCGGTGCGCGTATGCGATCCGAAACCCAGAAGGGTCAGGCTCTCGCGCGGGTCGGGCAAGCCGCCCTGCATGGCAAGCGCCTGCGCTACCGTTACGGATGCCGGGGCCGCCGCGAGTTCCGGAAGCGCCTCGCCCAGCGTCATGTCGAGCGGCAACACACCGCTTTCGAGAAGACAGGCCGCAAACACATGCTTGGTGACAGACGCCCAGCGAAACACGCTGTCAGTCCCAAGCGGCGCGCCTCCGACGCCCGCATGCCCCGCCGCCGCAACCAGCCGAACCGATCCGTTCTCAATGCCAAGCACCACGCCGCCCGGGCCATCCGCCGGCCAAGCTCCGAGCCTTTCAAGAGCAGTATTCTCCGCCGCAGCCCAATCGCGTTCAGCCATTCGTCATCTCCCCTGATCGTCCGCGAAGAATGCCGTTTTTCGTGACATTCCTGCAGTCCATGGACACTGGCTTTGCCGCTACACGCGCGACAATCAAGCAGATTTCACAACCACAGGTCTTTTCAACAGGCTCCCGCTTCTGTAGCCCGAAAACTGGATGATCCGCTGAAGCGCGAACCCAATTGCTCCCACGCGGCACATTGCAAAACGCCGAAACGTTTGAACGGATATGTTGCATGCATGACATCGGATTGAAGATCGCGCTTATCGGCGTCATGGGCATGGGCGCGCAATGGCTTGCCTGGAGGCTCCGCCTGCCGGCCATCGTCCTGCTCCTGATCGCGGGCATGGTCGCCGGCCCGGCCACCGGCTTCATCAACCCGGAAATGGATTTTGGCGAAATCTATCGCCCGCTCGTGTCGCTCGCCGTGGCAATCATCCTGTTTGAGGGTGGTTTGACGCTGAACTTCAAGGAAATCAGCGAAACCTCAACCGCCGTGCGGCGCATCATCCTGATCGCCGGACCGCTCGTATGGGTGATGACCGCCCTCTCCGCTCATTATGTCGGCGGCCTCACCTGGCCGACAGCCATAGTGCTCGGCGCCATTCTCGTGGTCACCGGCCCCACCGTCATCACGCCGCTCCTGCGCCAGGCGCAGCTTGCCTCGCGGCCCGCCTCGCTGCTCAAATGGGAAGCGATCGTCAACGACCCCATCGGCGCGCTCTTTGCGGTGGTGGCTTTCGAGGTCATTCTCGTCTTTCTCGGCCTGCATCAGGGCGGCAGCCTGGCCTATGTGGTTGTTGCAGCCTTCGTGGTCGCCGTCGCCGGCGGTTTTGCCGCCGCCAAGCTGATCCAGTGGGCGTTTGTGCGCGGCTATGTGCCCGAATTCCTGAAAGCGCCCATATTGCTGGCCGCCGTTCTTCTGGCCTATGCGCTCACCAATCTGGTGCTCGAAGAAGCCGGGCTCCTGACCGTCACCGTGATGGGCATCGTGCTTGCAAACACCCGCATTGCGAGCCTCGCGGAGATGCGCCGCTTCAAGGAAACCATCACCGTTTTCCTGGTCTCGGGCATCTTCATCCTGCTGACCGCCTCGCTCACCATTGAGGATTTTCGAAGCCTCGACTGGCGCGCCGCGCTGTTCGTCGCCTCGCTTCTCTTCGTGGTGCGGCCACTCGCCATCATGATCGCCACCACCGGCTCCGGCGCAACAATGCCCGAGCGCATTCTGACAAGCTGGATCGCGCCGCGCGGCGTGGTCGCCGTCGCGGTTTCAGGCCTGTTCGGCGCAGCTCTTGAAGAAGCAGGCATCATCGATGCGGATCGCATGGTCGCCTTCACCTTTGCGGTGGTTGTCACCACAATCGTTCTGCACGGCTTCACGCTCGGCCCCCTCGCCTCGCTTCTAAAGCTCAAGAGTTCGGAGAAGCCCGGCCTTCTCATCGTTGGCGGTCCGCGCTGGGCAATCGATCTCGCCAAGAAGCTCAAAAGCGTTGAAGTGCCGGTGATGATCGCCGATCCGAACTGGAACCACATCGCCGAGGCGCGGCTTGCCGACATTCCCGTCTTCTTCGGAGACATATTGTCGGAAGAGGCTCATCACACGATCGATCCCAAGCGGTTCTCGAACCTCATCGCCGTCACCGACAACGATGCCTACAATTCTCTCGTTTGCACCGATTTTGCGCCGGAACTCGGCCGTTCTCACGTGTTTCAGCTCGGACGCGGCGGAGATCAGCCGAAACGCATGTCGCTGAACTTCACGCTGGGCGGGCGTCCGCTGACCAAAGACGGGCTGGAGTTCCGCACCCTGCGCGAGCGGCACTGGCAGGGCTGGACGTTCCAGGCGACCCGGCTGACCGAGGCCTTCGACTACAACGCCTATCTGGAAAGCCGCTCGGAAGACGCAATCGTTCTCCTGTGGGTAAAGCCCTCCGGCGCAATGGTTTTCGCAAGCGACGCGGCCAACACGCCTTCCATCGATGACCGCATCATCAGCTTTACGCCGGCAAAGGATCACCTCGGCGAACGCAACGGCAGCGCGAAGAAATCAAAAGAGAAATCCACTTCGACCGCCGAGCCGGAGTGAAGGTGGTCCAAATGATTGATGGAAAGTCGAAACAGCCTGAAAGCCGGATTCCACTTTTCGATCCGCGCCCCGAGGGTCAGGCCCCGTTAATGTGACCGACCATTGCGGCCATATTAATGGGGCCTGCCCTCCCCAGACAGTGGATGTCGATGGCAATCGAGATTTGACACATTCAGGGTCACCCGTAGCTTCAGTGCAGTAGAACGTCCGGCATCCCCGTAACGGGCGATGCAAGCAGCACATCGAAAACGGTGTGATCTCCAGGCTCCTCCTCCCTCCCGGCGCACCATTGCCGATGTGCGTTTGTGACAGAACTCGCGCTTGACATGAATATTGATTCAGGTTTCATATTTGGCAGACGAGAAAATCGGGAGGATCATTCTCATGTACCGGACAATCGCTCTGGCTCTGGCCGCTTCGCTGGCGGCGACGCCATTGGCGGCGGAAATCCGCATCGCGCATGTCTATGGCAAGACCGGGCCGCTCGAGGCCTATGCCAAGCAATCCCATGACGGCCTCATGCTGGGCCTCGAATACGCCACCGACGGCACGATGGAGATCGACGGCGAGCCAATCGTCGTCATCGAGAAGGACACCCAGCTCAAGCCCGATATCGGCAAGGCGCTTCTGGCCGAGGCCTATGGCGACGATGACGCGCATATCGCGGTCGGCCCCGTCTCGTCCGGCGTCGCGCTGGCCATGCTGCCAGTGGCGCAGGAATATGAGCGGCTGCTGATCGTCGAGCCCGCCGTAGCGGATTCGATCACGGGAGAGAACTGGAACCGCTACATCTTCCGCACCGGGCGCAACTCCTCGCAGGACGCCATCTCCAACGCCGTCGCCCTTGGCGGTGAAGGCGTGACCGTGGCAACACTGGCGCAGGATTACGCGTTCGGACGCGATGGCGTGGCGGCGTTCAAGGAAGCGCTGGAAGCCACCGGCGCAACCGTGGCGCATGAGGAATATGTGCCCACCGACACCACCGATTTCACCGCTGCAGCCGAGCGCATTTTCCAGGCCATGGGTGACATCGAGGGTGAGAAGAAGCTCTTCATCATCTGGGCCGGCGGCGGCAACCCGATGGGCAAGATCAACGCCATGGACCCGTCGCGCTTCGGCATCGAGATCGCAACCGGCGGCAACATCCTCGCAGCGCTGACCGCCCACAAGGAACTGCCGGGCATGGAGGGCGCTACCTATTACTATTACGAGATCCCGCAGAACCCGGTGAACGAGTGGCTCGTGAAGACCCATTTCGAGCGCCACGGCACGCCGCCGGACTTCTTCACCGCAGGCGGCATGTCCGCCGGCATGGCCATCGTCGAGGCCATCCGCAAGGCCGGTGGCGCTGAAGACACCGAAGCGCTGATCACGGCGATGGAAGGCATGGAGTGGGAGACGCCGAAAGGCACGATGCGCTTCCGCCCGGAAGACCATCAGGCGCTGCAGACCATGTATCACTTCCGCACCGAGGTTCAGGAAGACAAGGACTACGGCGTTCCGGTTCTCGTTCGCGAGATCGGCATCGAGGACATGAACATCCCTGTCCGCAACTGATGCGCTGACCCCGGACGGGGCGGCGAAAACCGTCCCGTCACCTTTCTCGACCAAGAGCGACCTTCCTGATGACCCAGCCACTTCTGGAAACCGACGGGCTTGCCGTGCGCTTTGGCGGCCATGTCGCGGTGGACGCCGTGACATGCAGCTTCCATGCCGGAGAGCTCACCGCCATTGTGGGGCCGAACGGGGCCGGCAAGACGACCTATTTCAACCTGATTTCGGGTCAGATCACGGCCACGGCCGGCCGGGTCCGGCTGATGGGCGAGGACATCACCCGCGCGGGCATCGCCGAGCGCTGCAAGAAGGGCATTGGCCGGGCGTTCCAGCTCACCAACCTGTTTCCCGATCTCTCGGTTCTGGAAAATGTGCGCCTGGTGATACAGGCGAAGCAGAACAAGGGCTTCAGCCTCTTTTCGATGGCCGACAGCCACAGCGAAATCACCATGGCCGCGATGGCGATCCTCGAACGGGTGCGGCTGGACCCGTGGAAGGACCAGACCGCCGCCGAACTCAGCCACGGCAACCAGCGCAAACTGGAAGTGGCGCTGCTGATTGCGCTCGACCCGATGGTCTACATGTTCGATGAACCCACCGCCGGCATGAGTGTGGACGAAGCGCCCGTGGTGCTCGATCTCATCGCCGAACTGAAAGCCGAAACCAACCGCACCATTCTGTTGGTGGAGCACAAGATGGACGTGATCCGCACCCTCGCCGACCGGATCATCGTGCTGCACAACGGCGCGCTGGTGGCCGACGGCCCGCCCGCAGAGGTGATGGCCTCGGACATCGTGCAGGAAGCCTATATGGGCAGGGAGCTGGAAGATGTCTGAGCCCGTGCTGAAACTGAAGGGCGTCGAAACCGACATCGCCCAGTATCACATCCTGAAGAAGGTCGATCTGGACGTGCCGCGCGGCTCGGTGACGATGCTTCTGGGGCGCAACGGCGTGGGCAAGACGACCACGCTGCGCACCATCATCGGCCACTGGCAGGCGCGGGCCGGCTCCATCACTTTCGACGGAAACGACATCACCCGCCTGCCGGTGCCCGACCGCGCCCGCGCGGGCATAGGCTTCGTGCCGGAAGACATGGGCATCTTCGCCGATCTGACGGTGGAGGAAAACATGATCCTCGCCGCCATCAGCGGCCCGCTCGATGCGGCCCGGCGCGATTGGCTGTTTTCCGTCTTTCCGCCGCTGCGCACCTTCTGGAACGCGGCGGCGGGCAATCTCTCCGGCGGCCAGAAACAGATGCTGTCGATCGCCCGCGCCATGGCGGAACGCCGCACACTCTATCTCATCGATGAGCCCACCAAGGGCCTCGCCCCCGCCATCATTTCAACCATGGTCGGAGCGCTGCGCGAACTGAAGGCGCAGGGCGCCTCGATCCTGATGGTGGAACAGAATTTCGCCGTCGCAAAGGCGCTGGGCGACCACGCAGCGGTCATGGATGACGGCCGCATCGTGTGGACCGGCAGCATGGCGGAACTGGCCAACGACGCGACCCTTCAGGAACGCCTGATGGGCCTGAGCATGGAAATGCAATGAAGACCGTTCTCTCGCAACTGCCCGCCCGTTTCCGGCAGGGGCTGAAACAGCCGTCCTGCGCCGCGAAGAAACCGCTTCGATCCTGCGAGGCCCGCACATGACCATTGCACCGACCCACAAACCCACCTTCGCCGACATTCCGCTGTCGGAACGGCTGGCGAAAGCCACACCGCTTCTTCTGGTGCCCGTTCTGGTTCTGGTCGGGCTTGCCGCCATCGGCAATCCTTCAAGCTGGCTGACGCTCACCGTATCGGGCCTCGCCATGGGCATGATGATCTTCATCATCGCTTCGGGCCTGACGCTCGTGTTCGGCTTGATGGATGTCATCAATTTCGGCCATGGCGCGTTCATCTCGGTCGGCGCTTTCGTCGGCATTTCCGTGCTTCTGGCGCTTGGCGGCTGGGCCGGCGCGCCTTCGCTCCTGCTCAACCTTCTGGTCGTTCTTCTGGCCGTGATCGCCGCCATGATCGTGACCGGCGGTCTCGGCTGGGCCTTCGAAAAGGTGATCGTGCGCCCCGTCTATGGCGCGCATCTCAAGCAGATTCTCGTCACCGTCGGCGGGCTGATCGTGATCGAACAGCTCATCGCCGTTGTCTGGGGACCGGAAGAAATCTTCTTCTCCCGTCCCGAAACGCTGAAGGGCGCTTTCACCTTCTGGGGCGCCGCGCTCGAGAAATACCGCATCCTGGCCGTGGCCGTGGGGCTTGGCCTCTTCGTCGCCATGCGGCTCGTGTTCCGCCGCACCAAGATCGGCCTGATCGTGCGCGCCGGCGTCGAGAATGGCGAGATGGTCGAGGCGCTGGGCTATCGCCTGAGCCGCGTCTTCATCGGCGTTTTCATCGCCGGTTCGGCGCTTGCCGGTCTCGGCGGCGTGATGTGGGGCCTCTATCAGGAAGTCATCACCGCCAGCATGGGCGAAGAACTGATGATCCTCGTCTTCATCGTGGTGATCATCGGCGGGCTGGGCTCGGTGGAAGGCGCCTTCATCGGTGCGCTTCTGGTGGGTCTCCTGCAGAACTATGTCGCCTTTCTCGAGCCCAAGCTGGCGCTGGTGTCGAACATCGCGCTGATGACCGCAATCCTCATGTGGCGGCCGCAAGGCATGCTGCCCGTCGTGAAGGCCAAATAAGATGCTCGTCAAGCTTCTCTCCGGTGACAAACCCCGCTCGCTGGCGCTGACCCTGATCCTTCTGGCGATCCTCGTCGCGCTGGCGCTTGCCCCGTTCCTGTTTCCCGGCGTGCGGTCTCTGGAAACGGCGGCGCGCATCTGCATCTTCATCGTGCTGGTGGCGAGCTACGACCTGCTTCTGGGCTATACCGGCATTGTGAGCTTTGCTCATACGATGTTCTTCGGGCTTGGCGCTTACGGCGTGGCGCTCGCCTCCATCCATATGGGGCGCGGCTATGACGCGCTCCTGACCGGCACCGTTCTGGGAGCCCTGGCGGCCGCTCTTCTGGCGCTTGTGATCGCCATGTTCTCGCTGCGGGTTCGGGCGATCTTCTTCGCCATGATCACGCTCGCCGTTGCCTCGGCTGTGGCGGTTCTGGTGTCGCAGATGTCCGGTCTGACGGGCGGCGAAGACGGCCTGAACTACATGATCCCGCGCGAGCTGACACCGGCCTTCCGGCTGGGCGAACTGTTCGGCGTGCGCATCAATGGCAAGGTGCTCAACTACTATCTCGTCTTCTTCGCGTCTCTGGGGCTCTTCCTCCTGATGCTGCGGGTCGTCAACTCGCCCTTCGGGCGCGTGCTCAAGGCAATTCGCGAGAATGATTTCCGCGCAGAATCCATCGGCTACAACGTTGTCTGGTACCGCACCATCGCCACATGCCTTTCCGCCGCGACGGCAGCCGTGGCCGGCAGCCTGTTTGCGATCTGGCTGCGCTATGTCGGCCCCGACACGACGCTCTCCTTCGAGATCATGCTCGACATTCTCCTGATGGTGGTGATCGGCGGTATGGGCACCATGTATGGTGCGGTCATCGGGGCGACCATCTTCGTGCTGGCGCAAAACTATCTGCAGACGCTGATGGGCGCGGCCTCTGAGGCAACGGGCGGCATACCGCTTCTGCCGCAGCTGCTGGACCCCGACCGCTGGCTTCTGTGGCTCGGCATCCTCTTCATCCTCAGCGTCTACTTCTTCCCCACCGGCATTGTCGGCAGGCTGCGGGCCGGACGCTGAACGTGACGCGCTCCATCCTGTTCCTGCATGGCTGGACGATGCGCGGAGCCGTGTTCGACCGGCTGATCGCCCGCATCGGCCCGGATTTCGACTGCCATGCGCCCGACATGCCCGGCCATGCCGCAGCCGCCCACCTGCCGCCGACGCTCGATGTCTGCGCGGACATGATCGGCGAGGCGCTCAACGCCCTGCCAGACAGGAAACCGCTGGTGGTGGGCTGGTCGATGGGGGCAGCCGCCGCCTGGCGCTATCTCGCGCGCCATGGCAGCGCCGGGATCGGCGGGCTGGTCACCGTCGACATGAGCACACACATCGTGCCGGCTGCGGACTGGCCGCACGGCCTGAAAGGGCAGACGGCTGAGAGCGTGGCGCAGTCGACCCGGCGCTTCCGCACCGACTGGGATGGCGCAACGCACGGCATCGCCGCCACCATGTTTGCCACACCCGAAGGCGCACCCGGCTTTTCGCGTGAAGACGCGCGCAGCGTGATCCTCAGTCAGGATCCGGAGAAGATGCGCACCATGTGGGATGATCTCGTGGCCATGGATGCGCGCGCACTGGCACCCGATTTGAACCTGCCATGGCTCGTCTGCTCAGGCGCAAAAAGCCGGGTCTACCCGGCCTCGGCCTCCGACTGGATCGCGCAGACGGCCCCGAACGCGAAGCGCCATGTCTTCGCTGCCTCGGGCCACTCGCCGCATCTGGAAGAAGAAGAGGCCTTCGCGCGAACGATTATCGATTTCGCCGCAGGCCTCAACGCCTGAACCGTCAGGCCCCGACATCCTTTGCCTTCACCAGTGAACGGCCCTCGCAGATCACCGTGCCATCAGGTGCGGTGCAGCGCGCCCATAGATCGACCAGATGCTTTTCCGGCCGAAGACGGGTGATCTCGACTGTCGCCGTCAGTTCGGTGTCGAGCGGCGCCGGTGCCTTGAAAGCCAGTTCCTGCTTGAGATAGTTGGTGCCCGAGCCCGGAAGCTTTACGCCCAGAAGATAGGAAAACAGCGCCGCGATCAGCGGTTCTGGCACCTGGCTTTCCGGGGCCGCGCCGGAAAGCGCTGCATAGGCCGAAAGATCGGCAGCGGAATAGGTGCGGCGCACGGTGGCGCTCTGTCCGGTCTCCATCATGCGATCCTTGCCTCCCCGACAAGCAGTTCTGCGGCGTCTGCAACCCGCACCGCCTTCATTTCAAGCGTTCCCGGCGCGGTTTCACGAACCGTCAGCGCAACCTCCTCACCGGCAAAGGCGGGGTTGGGAAACATCATTGTCTGGCTGACCTGGCGCGCGCCGGGCTCAGCCTTCTGCAACAGCCCCCAGAGCTTGGAATAGATCAGCATGCCATGGCTGACGGTGCGGCCAAAGCTCGTGCGGGCCGAGAATTCGGCGTCCACATGGATCGCGTTGTCGTCACCCGACACCGCAGCAAAGGCGTCGAACTCCTCCTGGCTGGGCAACCAGCGGGCGGACAGGTCAAGCATCGGTCAAAAACTCTCTGAGATCGGGTTTGCGCACCTTGCCGGCGGCAGTGCGTGGAAAATCCTCCAGCACGCAGAAGCGCACCGGCACCTTGTAACCGGCGAGCCTTTCGCGGCACCATGGCCGCAGCGTCTCGACATCAAGCTCGGCGTCGGGGCGCAGAACCAAAAAGGCGACGCCCACCTCACCCCATTTCTCGTCCGCGCAGCCCACAACGGCCACCTCCAGCACGGCGGGATGCGCGTTGAGCGCACGCTCGACCTCGGCGGGATAGACGTTTTCGCCGCCAGAGACGAACATGTCCTTGATCCGGTCGACGATGAAGTAATAGCCATCCGCATCGCGCCGCCCCACATCGCCGGTGTGCAGCCAGCCATCGGGCGTGAAGGTCTTTTCCGTCGCTTCCGGGTTCTCGAAATAGCCCGGCGTGATGTTGGGACCGCGCAACTGGATCTCCCCGGAACCGGGCGCGCCATCGGGGACGCCTGCAAGGCGCACATCCGTCATCATCTGCGCCCGCCCCACCGAGCCGATCTTCTCGGCAGCGCGGGCGGCATCCATCAGGAACACGGTGGGCCCGGTTTCCGTCATGCCGAAACCGTTCAGCACATAGGCGCCACGTTCGGCGAAGAAGCGGATCAGCGGTTCCGGCAGCGGCGCGCCGCCGCAACCGCAGCGAATGGCGGTCCAGTCGACGTCTTCGATGCCCGGCATGAGCGACAACGCCTGATAGATGGCCGGCACGCCGAATACCTGTGTCAGCTCGCCCGCGCGCAGCATGGCGAGCAGCCTTTCGGCATCGAATTTCGGCAGCACAGTCGAGCTTGCGCCGTTCAGGAAGACCGGCAGCGTGTAGAGATTGATCCCGGCCGTGTGGAACAGCGGCAGGAAGTTCACCGAACGATCCTCTGCCGTAAGGCCGATGGCCTGCCCGATATTAATCGCATTCGCCCAGGCCATGCGCGCAGTCTGGATCACCGCCTTGGGCCGTCCGGTCGTGCCCGATGTGAACAGGAGATACCAGGGGCGCGTCGCGGGCACCGCCGCGCGCAGCGCCGGACCACCCTGCGCGATCCAGCCATGAAGCGCATCGTCGAAACCGAACAGCGCCGCGCCGGTCTTCGCGGCCACATCCGCCGCCAGACCGGCATGCATCGCATCATGCAGGATGGCCTTTGCATTCACCGGCTCCAGCGTTTCAACCAGTTCGGGTGCCGGCTGCCGCCAGTTCAGCGGACACAGGATGATGCCTGTCTTCTGGCAGGCGAACAGCGTGAGGAAGAACTCCACCCGGTTCAGACAGAGGATCGCCAGCCGGTCGCCCTCGCCCAATCCGGCCCGGCGCAGCCCCTCGGCAATGCCATCGGCTGCGGCATTCACATCGGAAAAGGTCCACGCGCGGCCTGTTTCGGCATCGCGAAAGGCCAGTGCATCGGGTGAAATCTCGGCCCGTTTGCAGGCCATGTCGGGAACGGTCTCGAACATCTCAAGCCTCCTTGCCAAGAAATGCCGCCATCTTCGCCCGTGTCGCCTCAAGCGGGATCAGTGTGCGAAAGGCTTCGGTCTCTGCTGCAAGCCGCGCCTCCACCTGCGCCCGTCTTGCGGCATCCCAGATGAGCGCCTTGCCGGCAAGCGCCATATCGATGTCGAGCGCGGCCAGCCGGGCGAGCGCAGCATTTTCGGGATCAGGGTCGACGGCGCAGGCGAGCCCGCGCGCCATGAGTTCCTCCGCTCCAAACCGCCGGTCGTTCAGGAGCCAGTCCTGTGCGGCACCCGCGCCGATCCGCTCCGGCAGCGTGGCCGTCCAGCCGCCATCAGGCGCAAAGCCCATCACCCCGTAATAGGGCTGCACGAATGCATCCGGAGCCAGAACGGCAAGGTCGGAAGCAAACAGGAAACCGGCGGATCCGCCGGTAATCGCACCCCGGCCAGCCAGAGCGACAATGGCCTTCTGGCCGATCATCCGCAGCACGCAGCGCTGTAAAAGCGGCACGACCCGCTCGGCATAGGCCACCGCCTGCCCGTCGCAGGCCGCTTCCAGAAATCGGCCGACATCGCCGCCAGTGGAAAAATTGCGTCCGCCGCAGATCAGTGCGCGGCGGAGGCCGGTATCCTCGAAATCTTCCTGAGCGGCCTCAATTGCGGCCAGAAAATCCGGCTCCAGCGCATTGGCGCGGGGCGCGGCCAGGGTGATCACGAAACAGTCGCACCCGCCGGGCGCGCTGCGAATTTCAGTTCGGACGAACGAGGGTTCGTGCGAACTCATGGGGCAAGCCCGTGACAGATCATCTTATGCGCCTCCTCAACCACCCGCTCGATGTCGGGTGTCTCCTCCCACAGCACGTAACGGTCTCCGAGCGCCTTGGAGATGCCCATCAGCGCATAGGCCCGCACCTCCGGATCGCCCGCAGAAATCTCGCCGCGCTTCTGCGCCTCGCGCAGGCCAAGCGTGTAGGCCTGCCCGAAATGCCAGAAATAGTCCCGATAGGCCTCCGGATCGACGAACCGCGCCTCCTCAACGATCCGGTAGAGCTGCGGCCTTTCGGCGACGAAGCGTAAAAAGGCTTCGAGCCCCGCCCGCTCCGCGCTCAGACGGTCGGGCGCATCGCTGATCGCCTCACCTACGATCGCGCGCGTGATCCGCCCCATCTCCAGCACCAGCTCGCGGAAAACCTGTTCCTTGCTGGTGAAATACACGTAGAATGTGCCGAGCGCCGTATCCGCCAGCCGTGTGATCTCGGCAATGGACGCGGCGGAAAAGCCCTGGTCGCCCATGACCGTCTCGGCTGCTGCAAGGATCTTGGCGCGCCTTATCTGGCCGCGTTTCGTCTTCGGTTCTGCCATGACATACATGAATAATGATTCAGGTTTCAGTTTCAAGCAAAATCCGCACTTGATCCGGCTGCGATTTTCCTCCGTTTGCAGATTTTGAGCCCCAAAAAGCGGAAACCCATACGAAAAACCCGCGCGAAACAGGTCGCGCGGGCTCGTTTCTCTGGAATGCCGATAGAGGGCGTCAGATCACGCCAAGCGCGTCCATGGCTTCTGCAACGCGCACGAAACCGGCAATGTTCGCGCCCAGAACATAGTCGCCGGGCGAGCCGTATTCATCGGCGGTTTCGGCACAGGTGTCATGGATATGCGCCATGATCTCGGCCAGGCGCTCTTCCGTGCGCTCGAAGGTCCAGCTGGCACGCGATGCGTTCTGCTGCATTTCCAGCGCCGAGGTGGCGACGCCGCCTGCATTGGCCGCCTTGCCCGGCGCGAACAGGATGCCGGCTTCCTGGAACACGCGCACGGCCTCCGGCGTCGACGGCATGTTTGCGCCTTCGCCAACGGCGATGAGGCCGTTCTTCACCAGCGTCTGCGCGTCCTTGCCGGTCAGCTCGTTCTGCGTGGCCGAAGGCATGGCGACATCGCAGGGCACATCCCAGATGGACCCCTTCTCGACAAAGTGCGCGCCGGCACCCTTGAGCTTCACATATTCCGAGATACGGCCGCGACGCTTCTGCTTGATCTCCTTGACCAGATCGAGGTCGATGCCGTTTTCATCGACGATGTAGCCGCCTGAATCCGAACAGGACACGATGACGCCGCCGAACTCGATGATCTTTTCCATCGCGTAGGTGGCCACATTGCCCGAACCGGAAACGCTGACGCGCTTGCCTTCGAAATCCATCTTGCGGGTGCGCAGCATGCGGTCGACGAAATAGGCCGCGCCGTAACCGGTCGCTTCCTTGCGCGCCTGCGAGCCGCCATAGGAAAGCGCCTTGCCGGTCAGAACGCCGGCCTCATAGCGGTTGGTGAGACGCTTGTACTGGCCGAACAGATAGCCGATCTCGCGACCGCCGACACCGATATCACCGGCCGGCACGTCGGTGTACTCGCCGATATGACGGTGCAGCTCGGTCATGAAGGACTGGCAGAAGCGCATCACTTCCGCATCCGAACGACCGCGCGGATTGAAGTCCGAACCGCCCTTGCCGCCGCCGATCGGAAGACCGGTCAGTGCGTTCTTGAAGATCTGCTCGAAGCCAAGAAACTTGACGATGCCGAGATTGACGGTGGGATGAAAGCGGATACCGCCCTTGTAGGGGCCGAGTGCGGAGTTGAACTGAACCCGGAAGCCGCGGGCGATCTGCACGTTGCCGGCATCATCGACCCATGGAACGCGGAAAATGATCTGGCGTTCCGGTTCACAGATGCGCTCGATCAGCGCGTTGTCGGCATATTCCGGGTGTTTCGCGATCACCCGACCAATGCTCTGGAGAACTTCCACCACTGCCTGGTGAAATTCCGTTTCTCCTGCGCTACGGCGTAATACGTCTGCAAGAATAGGCTCAAGTTTTTCGTCAACCGTACTCAAAAATTCATCCCTTTTCATTTCCCCCGACGCAAAAACCGCGTCGCCGTTTTACTCAAAGCATTGACGATGAAAGACCCCGCACACGCTGGCGCGGCATCGTCCCTCATCGAGAAAGAGAATTCTGTAGACCTGCCCCGGAAAAGCAGTATCGAAGCGAACTCGACTGGAGAAATATTCGCTTATCCGCCATCCGACAAGGCGAATTTGAATTTCAACCAATGCGTGTTGGATTTCCACACTCTGAGCATTTGGAAGTGGATGAACATGTTTTGAGCGCCGCAGAACGCCGCGACGCCCGGGATTGCGGTCTTCCGGCCGCGCGAACGCAGACTAGCCCCTTGCGCCCTGAGGAAGGGCAGCGCCGAGTTCCTCGGCCAGATCCGCCAGAAAACGACGCAGCACGTCGGCGCGCCGGTCCGCGAGCTGACGCCCCATGGAGGTCTGCATCGTCTCGGGAAGGCGCAGCAGCTTCACCTCGAAATGATCCACCGAGTAGCGCTTGTCATCGAGCGGGCGATTGACGGCAAAGGGGTCTTCTCCGTCGAACAGGCTGGAGCCGAGCTGGCCGGAAATGGCGAAGGTGCGCGCAAGGCCGATGGCCCCCAGCGCCTCAAGACGGTCTGCATCCTGCAGCGCCTTCGCTTCCAGCGTTTCCGGCGTAATGCCCGCCGAGAAACTGTGCGCCACGATGGCGTGACATGCAGCCTCGCGTTCGGCCTCGTCAAAACCCAGGGATTTGAGAATGGGCCGTGCGGCCTCGGCCGACAGGGCGGAGGCCCGCGCGCGATCCGGGTGGTTCTTCGGCAGGTTGATCCAGTCATGGAGATAGGCTGCGGCGATGATCACGCGCTGATTGCCGCCGCCTTCCCCCGCAGCAATCTCAAGAGCGGAACGCATCACGCGGCGCGCATGGTTGATGTCGTGGCTGTTGTCGCTGCTGTCGTCATGCGCCTCGAAGGCGGCTTCGAGGTCAGCGATCAGTTTGCTATGCGGCATGAAACTCGTTCTCTTTTCAGGCATTCAGAATATGTCCGGCGGCGTCCGCCAGACTGTCGAAAACGGGCGCGCCCGTTGCAAGCAGCGCATCCCGCCCCTGCATGCCGGTCGTCACCAGCGCGGTCCTGACGCCAAGCGGCGCAGCCGCCGCGAAGTCGTCAACCGTGTCGCCGATCAGCCAGCACGCTCGCGGGTTCACATCAAGCGTCTCGCAATGACGTTCGAGGCTCTCCCGCTTGGTCGGGTGTCCGGTTCCCGTAAAGCCCTCCACGAGCGTGAAATGGCTCCCGAGGCCGTGATGCTCGATCAGTTGTTCGATCTGGCCATGCGGCGCCATCGACAGAAGCGACTGGTTGGTGCGTTCTGCCAGTGTGGAGAGCGCGTCCAGCGCATCGATGGCGAGCGGAAGTCCGTACATCGCCGGATCGTAATTGCGCTCATAGGCCTCGCCAAGATGGCGAAGCTCGTCTGGACGTGCAATCCGCCCCAGAAGCGCACTGAAATACTCCGACAACGGACGCCGGTAATGTTCCCGCACCATTTCGGGCGTCACGCCCGGCCGCCCAAGCTCTGCAAGGGCATCGGCGGTGATTTGCGCCGTGATGGCAAAATCGTCCAGCAGAGTGCCGTTCCAGTCCCAGATCACGTGGTTGTTTTTCATACTGCACCCGCCACGCGTTTTCCTGTCTCATCGAAATAGTGAAGCGCCCCGGCCGGAATGTGGAGTTCGAGCCGATCGTCCGGCCGCACCACTTCTTTCAGCCGGGCGCGCAGTGCAAGCCCGCCGCATTCCATATGAACGAGGCGTTCCGAGCCCATCAGTTCCGAACGCCTGACGGTGACCGGCAATGTGGCCTTCTCGCCGTCCACCGGTCCCAGTTGCACGTCTTCGGCGCGGAAGCCGAGGCGGAACATTGGCGAGAGCGGGGCCTTCGGCAGCCCGTCCAGCCGCACCGCGCCCGATGTGACGAAAACCCTGTCTTCGGAACGTGTCACATCGACAAGGTTCATGGAGCCAAGAAAATCGGCGACGAAGGTGTTTGCCGGGCTCGTGAAAATGTCTTCCGGCGCGCCCTGCTGCTCAATGCGGCCATCGCGCATGACGATCAGATGGTCGGCAAGCGCAAGCGCTTCCGTCTGGTCGTGGGTCACATAGACGGTGGTGGAGCCAATCTGGCGCTGCAACGCGCCCAGTTCCGCCCGCATCTCGATCCGCAGCTTGGTGTCCAGATTGGACAGCGGCTCATCCATCAGCAGAACCGCCGGGCCGCGCACGATGGCGCGCGCAATCCCGACACGCTGCCGCTGGCCGCCGGAAAGCTGCGCCGGGTAGCGATCAAGATATGGCTCCATGCGCGTCAATGCGGCTGCGGCCCTGACCCGCGTGCGAATGCTCTGCGGATCAAGCCGCGCCATGCGCAGCGGAAAAGCGATGTTCTCGAACACCGTCTTGGTCGGGTAGAGCGCATAGTTCTGGAACACCATGGCCACGCCGCGATGCTGGGAATCCACCTGCGTGACATCCTGCTTACCGAACAGAATGCTGCCCGATGTGGGCGTTTCAAGCCCGCTCAGGCAACGCAGCAGTGTCGTTTTTCCGCAGCCCGAGGGGCCGACGATGATCGTGATGCCGCCCGCCGGGCAGTCGATATCGAGACTGGAGAAAACCGGACGCTCCGCGCCCGGCCAGTGCTTTGTGAGATTGCGAACCGCTACGGGCATGGGGTTCTTCCCCATGCCCTGCGGGCCTGCTTTCCGGGCCGATCCGTTGCGCGCGATCATTGGGCTTCGTTCAGCTCGTTCATGATGTCGGCAAGGCGGCTCATGCCCTCCTGCGGTTCGACAGCGCCGGTCAGGATCTGGTGCTGGATATCGCCGAAATTGCTCTGGAACTCGTTGTTGGCGCGGCCCGGCAGCGTGTACCAGGGGCGGTTTTCCTGGCCGTTCAGAGCCATGAGCGCGGGGTTTTCGGCATAGAAATCGCCGAGCAGTTCCGGCGTCTGCGCAGCAGTGACATTGATCGGCGAAGAGGCCGTCGCCTTCACCGTGGCGGCAACGCTCTCGGGCGCAACGAGTGAGAGGAGCGCCTTGCAGGTGGCTTTCTGACGCTCCGGGTCCGTCGCGAGCATCACGAAACCATTGCCGGAAGCCGCCGTCAGCGCCTCCTCGCCGTCACGGGCCGGCATCGGCGCAACCGCCAGATCGAACGCGATGTTGCTGGTGACGTTGTTATAGGCGGAGGACGAGCTTAGAAGCATCGCCACTTCGCCGGACTGGAACATGCGCGAAGCCTCACCCCAGAAGGTCGAGGGCGCGAGCGCGGGCATCTGCTGTTTCTCGACGAGGCCCCGCATGAACGCCATCAGCTCGACCGAAGCCTTGCTGGCAACGCCGGACCGGCCCTCGCCATCGACCATCTCGCCGCCCGACGAGAGAAGCTGGCTTTCGTAGACATAGGTGTTCGGCATGTACATCAGAACGCCAAAACGGTTGCCGGAACCATCGCTCAGCCTGGCGGCAGCGGCCTCAAGCTCGCTCCAGTTGCGCGGCGGGTTCTGCGGGTCGAGGCCTGCGGCCACAAATGCATCCGCGTTCACGAACAGCGCAGGCAGGGTGACATACCAGGGCATGGCATAGAGCTTGCCGTCGACACGAAAATTGTCGACCAGCCCCTTGTCGAGCTGCGCCGCGAGCTCCGGAGCCGAGGCAAGACATTCGTCCAGCGGCTGCGCGCGGCCAGAATCCACATAGGCCCGCAGCACGGCGCCGGTCACGCGAACCGCATCCGGAGCGGAGCCGGCAACGATGTCGGCCAGAACCTTCTGCGTGGTGTCGAGATCTGACTGGTTGTCGAGTTCCAGATTGACCGAAACATCCTCCTGGCCGGCGTTGAAGGCCTCGAAGACCTGTTTCAGAACCGCGCCGTTCTGTTTTTCCTGACCGGAGACCAGCCGCAGCTCGGTCTGGGCGAGTGCAGGCGTCGCGCTGATCATGGCGAGGAGTGCGGTGGTGGTGAGAAGGCGTTTCATGAATTGGCTCCAGATGTGATGTGAGACGATGTCAGTCGACCTGCCCGGAGGTCATCGCGATGCCGGCGATGAGCTGCCGCTGGGCGATGAGGAAACCGACGAGAAGAGGCAGGACGGTCAGGGTTGCAGCCGCCATTTGCGGCCCGTAATCCGCACCAAGCTCCTGATCGAGAAACTTGACGATGCCGAAGGGAACCGTGGCGGCGAAATCATTGCGCAGCACGAAAGACGGCCAGAAATAGTCGTTCCAGTGCGACACGAAACTGAGGATGCCAAAGGTGACGATGGCCGGCCGCGCCATAGGGAAGACGATGTGCATCAGCGTGCGCAGCGAGGACGCGCCATCGAGCCGCGCCGATTCGAAAACCGATTGCGGGATCGACAGGAAGAACTGCCGCAGCAGAAAAACGCTGAAGGCAGAACCGATGAACGGCAGGATAAGCGCGCCATGCGTGTTGATCATGCCGAAGCGCGACAGAAGCACGTAAATCGGAATGGCCGTGGCGTGATAGGGAACCATCATCGCGGCCAGCACCAGCCACAACCCGACTTCTCGCCCGGAAAAGCGCAGCCGCGACAGCGCATAGGCTGCGGGAACGCAGACGATCACCTGCCCGATGAAGATGGCGGTCACCACGAAAATGCCGTTCAGATAATAGCGAAGCAGCGGCACTTCCGCGAAAACGCGGCGATAGTTCTCGAGGCTGAAATCGCTGAGCGCCAGAATGTTCCCGGCAAAGACCTGATCCGGCGCGGTGAACGAGGTGCGCAGCATCAGCCAGAAAGGCAGCAGCATGAAAACCGCGCCTGCAGCGAGCGCCAGATGGGTGCCGCCTGCAACCAGGCGGGCGCGGGTCGTGTCGATTGATTGGGTCATCGCGTTCCAGCCTTCTCGAGCCGTGCGGTCATGATGCGCTGGAGCGCGGTTGCGGCGATGGCGAGCGCCAGAAGAACGAGCGTGACCACCGATCCCCCGCCGATGTCAAAGAAGTAGATGCCCCGTTCCCACATGAGGTGAGCGAGCGTCTGGCTGCTGCGCGAAGGGCCGCCGCCGGTCATGGTCGAAACCGTGTCGAACACCCGCAGCGCATTGACCGAAGTGATGATGCCGACAAACACCGTGGTCGGGCCGATGGCAGGCCAGGTGACGTGCCAGAAGCGGTGCCATGCACCCGCGCCATCCACCCGCGCGGCGTCGATCTGGTGGCGCGGCACGGAGGCAAGCGCCGCGAGATAAAGAACGACGACAAAGCCGATCTGCTGCCAGTTGCCGACAATGGCGACCGCCGGCAGGGAAAGCACGGGCGAGTTCAGCCAGTCGACCAGGCCGGTCATCTGACCAAGCGTCTGGTCGACGATGCCGCGACGCCCGACGAACATCCAGCGCCACACGATCGACATGGCGACCAGCGTGGCCGCGACCGGAAGGAAGTAGACTGCCTGCCAGATTGCGCGCCCGCGCCGCAGACTGTTGATCGCGAGCGCGATCAAAAGGCCGAGGATCATCGATGGCGGCACGGTCAGGAGAATGTAGGTGAAGGTGACGCGCAGGCTGTTGAGCACCTCGCCGCGCGCGGCAGCCCGGGTGAAATTCTCGAACCCGACAAAGCGAATGGTGCCGGCCAGAATATCCACGTCGAAGAAGGCGAGCAGCAGCGTCAGAAGACACGGCAGGATCGCAAAGACGAACAGGAGCAACATCAGCGGGCCGACCAGCAGATAGGGCGCGATGCGCGGCCCCATTCCTGTGGGCGCTGCCGGAATGGGCGTGAGAACCGCTGCGGGAGAAACGGTCACAGGCGATACTCACGCGTTTCAAAGGCGAGATGGATTGCACCGCTGAAATGCTGCGCCGCCGCGGCGCGCGCGCTCGGCCCGTCTTCAGGCGCTGCGAGATGGCAGAGCACCAGTTCGCGCACCCCTGCGAGAGCGGCCAGCCTGCCCGCCTCGGCAGGGCTCATATGCGCGCCGCCGGCAAGCGGGCCGGACATATGCGCATCCACCAGAAAAAGATCGGCGGAAGCGGCGAAACCCACCAGGGTCGGGTCAAAACGCGCATCTGCCGAGTAGACGATGCGCGCGCCGTTCTTCTCGATCCGCATCGCGGCCGTCGGCGCATTGTGATCCACCGCATGCGTCTCGATCTGGTTCGCGCCAAGCCTGAGCGTGTCTCCGATGGCATACTCACGGACATCGAAAACCGTCAGAAGCCAGTCGTGCCGCTCCTGAACCGAGGCGGCAAGCGCCCGCTTTCCAGGTTCGTCCGCATCGCTTGGGAACTGCCAGTTGCGGTGACCGAACAGGTCGGAGAACCGCTGAAGAAACTGCAAACCGCCCTGCGGAATGCAAAGGGGCAGCGGCGTGGTGCGCCCATCCACGAGCCATTCGGCCAGAAGCGCATAGGCAAGCGGCACGAGATCCAGAACGTGATCGGGATGCAGATGGCTGATGACCACCCCATCCAGCCCGCAATGCCTGCCATCGGCAAGCAGAGCGGTTGCGATGCCGGGACCACAATCGAGAAGGATGTTTTCCTGATCGGCCGTAACCAGATAGCCCGAACAGGGAAGCCCCCGCACGGGATACCCACCCGACGAACCCAGAACTTTTAGAGCAAGTGACACAAAAACCGCCTGAACCGAAACGCGATGGCGGCGACGGTTAAGTCGGCTGCATTTCACCTGCATGACAGTTCAATTCGAATGTCATCCGACTGATAGATAAAACCTATAGGCGGGTTGCCGTGATCAAACGCGAAAGTGTCAGGGCATGTCCGGCAATCCCATCGAACCGTCCATTCTGCGCCGCATGCGCAATGTGAGCCTGCGCCAGCTCATCTATTTCGACGAACTGGCCCGCCTGAGCGGCTTCAACCGCGCGGCAAAGTCGCTCGCCATCAGCCAGCCCACGCTGAGCCAGCAGATTTCGCAGCTTGAAACGACACTGGGCGTGCGTCTGGTCGAACGCGGAAACCGGCTGCTGAGGCTGACGCCGGAAGGGCAGTTTCTGCTTGGACAGGCGCAGCGGGTGCTCGACATTTTCGGTGACGCCATCGAAACGCTCGAAGGGCGGCGCAATGCGCGGGAGCTTAAGATAGGCATTCCCAATTACATGTCCTATCCGGCAACCACCCAATTGCTGCAACGGTTTCGCAAAAGCCATCCGGCAAGCGATTTCTTCCTCACCGAACTTTCTGCCGAAGAGCTGAGCCAGAAGCTGAACGAAGGCGAGCTGGACGCTGCCTTCCTGACCATTCCGACGCCGCCGCGCCTGTCGGAGGATCTGGAGAGCATCACCGTCTGGAAGGCCCCCTATCTGATCTGCCTTTCACGGCACCATCCGCTCGCCGCAAAGCCGTTTCTCAGCGGCGAGGATCTGGCGCATCTGGAGATCATTCTCGCGCCGCGAAACTATCACCGCGCGCATTACGATTATCAGATGGGCGGTCTTCATGCGCTGGGCTTCACGCCGCGCATCGTCCACACCCAGGTCAGCACCGCGCAGTCCCAGATGGCGCTTGCAACGGCGGGTGTCGGCGTCTGCCTGATCTCGCCGGACACGCTCTCCATGAGCCCCGAACTGGTTCTGAAGCCCACCGAGCCAGCGCTGCCAGACCACGAGCTCGCGCTTTTCTGGTCGCCGGCGAACCAGAACCCGCTGCTCAGGGAGTTCTGCAATTGCGCCCGGCGTTTCGGCTAGAGGCCTTCCCCGATTTACCCCGCCCGACACGGGCGAAATTGCTTCAATCGATACAACAGTACCAAAATGAAAATATCAGGTTGCGCCACTGATATATCAGTTGTACGGTTTCATTTCCGGCATGACGTTCTCCCTGCCCACGGCCCGGAAAGGCTTCGGACAGGGGCGGAAATGTCAGGCGCCGGCCAGTTTTCCTTGCGGAGAAGGAGGAGTCTCACGCATGCTCTCAGTCAGTCGTCGTGTTCTCATGGCAGCCGCGTTTGCTGTCGCTTTGGCCCCGGCAGCCACCCTGCCAACAAAGGCCGAAGACCTGCCGGAGATCGAGTTCCTCTATTCTCCCTTTGCCGACTATGCGCCCTTCTTCGTCGCGGAAGATCTGGGATATTTCGATGAGTTCGGCGTCGACGTGACGCTCTCGCCGAAAGGCAACACGGCCGAGACCATCCAGATGCTCGCCTCCGGCAACATTGAAGCGGGTGCCGCCACCTGGGCCTCCAGCCTCTTCAACGCGCTCGATCGCGGCGCCACGGTTTCCATCATCGCCACCTCGGCGCGCATGCCGAACACGGTTCCCTCCCCGTCGCCTTTCATGGTGTCGCAAACGGCCTGGGATGAAGGCATCCGCACCGTTGCCGACCTCAAGGGCAAGCGCATCGGAATTCCCGGCCCCGGCGGCTTTGGCATGTATTCGGTCGCAAAGGCGCTCGAAAAGGGTGGCCTGACCATCGACGACGTCGAGCCGGTCTACCTGCCGCCGCCCGCGACCGCCGCCGCCTTCGCCAATGGCGGGCTTGAAGCGGGCTGGAGCATCGAGCCCTTCGCCCACCAGCTTGAAAAGCAGGGTCTTGGCCGCCGTCTGGTCGAGGATCACACCTTTGGCACCGAGCTTGGCCTGATCGCCTTCAACCAGGACTTCGTCGAAGAGAACGAGGACGCGGTTGTGCGTTTCATGGCGGCCTATCTGAAAGCTGCACGCCAGCTCGACAATGGCGGCTGGGAAGACGACAAGATCCTCGAGATCGTGTCGAACTACACCGGCACCGAGCCCGACGCCCTGCGCGGCATTCCCTATACGGTCCGCTCCGAAGACGGCGCCATCGACATGGAATCGGTGCGTGAACAGGAAGAGTTCTTCCGTCAGCGCGGCGCGCTCGAATATGAGGGCAATTCCGACATCGACAGCGTTTATCGCCGCGATCTTCTGCAGCGTGCCAACGAACTCCTCGCAAGCAAGAAGTGATGCAGGCCGTGCAGGAAAAAGTGCGTCCGTCTCCGGCGAAGACCGCCGGAGCGGCCATCGAGGTCAGCCATCTGACCAAAGCGTTCTACGACAGCCAGGACGACCGCGTGACCGTGGCCGTCTCCGACGTCAGCTTTGAGGTCGAACGCGGCGAATTCGTGTGCATCGTTGGCCCCAGTGGCTGCGGCAAGACCACGGTTCTTCGCATTCTCGCCGGCCTAGAGGACGAGCTGAGCGGTTCCGTGAAGCTGCACAGTTCGACGCCGCCGGCGATGGTTTTCCAGGAAGCGTCCGTGCTGCCCTGGCTGACCGTGTCGCAGAACATCGCGTTTCCTCTGAGCCTCAAAGGCGTGCCCCGCGCACAGCAGGAGACGCGTGTGCGCGAAATGCTGACGCTGACGGGCCTGACCGACTTCGCGAACGCCCTTCCCCATCAGCTTTCCGGCGGCATGAAGCAGCGCGTCTCCGTGGCGCGCGCTCTTGTCGACGACCGCGACATCCTCTTGATGGATGAGCCGTTCGGCGCACTGGATGAGCAGACGCGCCTGGTTCTCCAGCAGGAATTGCTGCGAATCTGGGAAACGACCGGCAAGACCGTGGTCTTCATCACGCACAGTGTCGATGAAGCGCTGACGCTGGCGGATCGCGTTCTCGTCATGTCGCCGCGCCCCGGCAGGCTGGTCGCCGACATGCGCGTCCCCTTCGAACGCCCGCGCGACGTTGTGGAGATGCGCCGCGACAAGCGTTTCTGGGATATGACTTACGAGGTCTGGCGCTTGCTGGCCTCTCCTGCGGAGGCATGAGATGAGCACTGCGACCACGATACTGACAGAAGACGAACTCCGCCGGCTCAAAGCGCCGGCGCGGCGCGAAAAACTGTTCCGCTTCGCGTCCTATTTCAGCCCGCTTCTGCTCCTTTTGATCTGGGAGCTGTCGAGCCAGTTCAACCTGATCGACCGCCGCTTCTTCCCGGCTCCCAGCGCCATCGCCGAAACCGCCTGGCGCATGATCGTGAGCCTGGAGCTTTTCGAGCATATGGGCGCAACCCTGCGCCGTGTGGGCATCGGCTACATGATGGGCGCCATTCCGGGCATCACGCTCGGCCTCATTCTGGGCCTGTCCCAGCCTGCCCGCCGCATCCTCGGTCCGATCTTCTCGGCACTCTATCCGGTGCCGAAGATCGCCATCCTCCCACTGATCCTGCTGATCTTCGGCGTCGGCGATGCATCCAAATTCGTCGTCATCGCCATCGGCGTGTTCTTCCTGATGTTCTACAACACCATGGGCGGCGTCCTGCAGACCCCGCAGATTTACATGGATGTCGCCAAGAACGCAGGCGCGAGCCGGTTCCAGACCTTCACGCGCATCGCCTTCCCGGCTGCGCTGCCAAGCATCTTCACCGGCCTGAAGCTTGCTGCGGGTTCGTCCTACATCATCATCGCAGCCGCCGAGTTCCTCGGTGCGCGCAGCGGCGTCGGCTTCTTCATCTGGGCATCGTGGCAGACCTTTGCGGTCTCGCGCATGTTCGTCGGCATCGTCGTGATTTCGGTCATGGGCTATCTCACCATCCTCGCCCTTGAGGCGCTGGAGCGGCACTTCGTAGCCTGGGCGAAGAACTGATCGGCTGAGGAAAAGAGGCTCATGACCGTCGACACCGGCCCGGCCCCCAACGCCCACACACCCGTCTCGGAGCGCATCTATCTTGCGCTCCGGCAGAAAATCGTGCGCTGCGAACTCGCACCGGGCACCACGCTCGACACCAACGCCATTGCGCGTGACTACGACGTTTCGAAAACGCCGGTGCGCGACGCCATGCAGAAGCTCGCGGCCGACGGGCTCGTGACGATCCTGCCGCGCAGCGGTTATCGCGTGGCCACCATCACGTTTCAGGCCGTCCACGAAATCCTGGACCTGCGCGCGGCCATCGGCCCGCATGCAGCACGGCAGGCAGCGCGTTACGCCACTCCGGCCGACATCGCCGAGCTGCGCGAAATCGTTGCCGAATATGCAACGCCGCTCGACATCGGGGCCATGCAGCAGGTGGCGCGGCGCTTCCACGTCGCCATCGCGCAGTGCAGCCGCAACAAGCGCGTTGTCGCTCTCTCGGAAACCCTGTTCGACGAGCTTGAACGCCTTCTGCGCTTCGCAATCGATTTCTCGGTCAAGATCGGCGAGCACTCGGACGAGCACACGGCGCTTGTCGACGCCATCGAGGCCGGCGATGGCGAAAGGGCCGCCGCCATCGAGGCCGAACACATCAAGAGCAGCCGGGCGTTCCTGATCGAACGCCTGATGACGCTCGGTTATCTGTCCGCTGGCGAAGTCCAGATCGGCAATGCAGCGCGGGGCATGGACGAATGATCGCATTTCCCGACGCAGTTGCGCGGCTCTCGGCAGCGCTTGGCGACACTCCGGCAGCGAAACTTGCCGCAGCAGCACTGATCGAGGCCGACGCGCTCAACCTGTCGCGCTTCGGCATTGCCATGCTCGATGAGTGGACGGCCGACGCCGCGCCCGTCCCGACTGCCGAAACCCCGCAGACAGTAAGCTGGCTCGACTGCTCTGCCTCCTTTGCACCGCTTGCCGTTGCGAGCACCACGCTGGACCTCGCCACAGCCGCACGGAAAAAGGGCATCGCCGCCGTCTTTCTGCGTGGCGTCAGGGGCTTCGGCCGGCTTGCTCCCTTCGTGCGCCATCTCGCCGATGCCGGCCTTGTCGGGATCGCCGGGGCCGAAGGCCCGCCTTTCGTCGCCGCCCATGGCGGCACGCGCGCCGTCATCGGCACCAATCCGTTCGCCCTCGCCATGGGCACCGGCGCGGACCGCGTGGTGATCGACGTGGCAAGCAGCACCGCCACCATGGCCGACATCCGCAACGCCCGCAGCACCCGCGCTCCCCTGCCGGAGGGAATTGCGCTGAATGGCGAAGGACAGCCGACCACCATCGCCTCCGAGGTTACCGCACTTCTGCCGCGCGGCGGACAGGTTGGCTCTCTGCTTGGCCTCGTGGTCGAACTTCTGGCCGGTGTCGCCGGCGGTGGCCGTGACGATCCGAAAGGCCGGGGCGTGTTCCTGCTTGCCTTCGACCCTGAAGCAGCCGGAGACAGCATCGACTGGCAGGCCCGGCTTGCAGCCCTCAAAAGCGACTGGACCGGAAGCGGCGGTCACTGGCCGCGCGGCGGCGCACGCTCGCCCGAAGCCGCATTGGGCTATGATTTTGCCAAACACCTCGATGCTCAGCTCGCACGCATGACAGGTGAGGCGAACCAATAATGCCACGCCTTTCCCGACACGGCCGGAGTGCCTCCGGCTCAGCCCCTCTGCGCGCCAATGCCCGGAAATGGCTGACCACCCCTCTTGCAGAAATGGTGCTCTAGATGACGACAAATCCTGCTTCCGCGCCCGTTGTTTCCGTCACCCCCGCTGACGGCCTGATCGACGAGCCCCGCCGCATCGTCGTCTCGGGCCTCGCGCCCGATGAACTCGTCGCGATCTCCGCGCGGACAGTGCGGGCGGGCGGCGTTGTCTGGTACAGCCAGGCGACATTCATGGCCGATGCCGATGGCGTCGTGGATCTGACCCGCGATGCGCCCGTTGGCGGCGATTATGCGGAAATCTCGGCAATGGGCCTGATCTGGAGCCAGAAGCCGGTCGACAGCAACAGTCAGGAGCTTTTCCCCGACGACGTCATGCAGCCGCTGAAGACGGCGCTGACGGCGGAAACCGCCGCCGGCGTCAAGGCAGAGGGTGCGCTTCTCCAGCGTCTCGCAGCGGAAGGCGTGGAACGGCAGGACATCCGCGAAGACGGGCTGGTCGGCACGCTGTTCACACCCGCAGGCCCCGGCCCGCATCCCGTCGTGGTGGTGCTCAATGGTTCCGGCGGCGGCATCAACGAGCCGCGCGGCGCGCTTTACGCCTCTCATGGCTATCAGGCTTTTGCGCTCGGCTATTTCAAGGCTCCGGGCCTGTCGCCCTTCATCACCGAAACCCCGCTCGAATATCTGGAGACCGGCCTCAACTGGGCGCACCGCACGCTCAAGCCGCGCGACGGTTTCGTGGCGGTGGCCGGGCAGTCGCGCGGCGGCGAACTCTCCCTGCTTCTCGGCGCGACCTTCCCCGATCTCATCTCCGCCGTGATCGCCTATGTGCCGGGCGCCATGGTGCATGGCGCACAGGGTGCGGGTGATCCCGCGCGTGGCGGCTGGCAGGGCGTGACCTGGACCCGGGGTGGTGAGCCGCTTACCCATCTCTGGCAGGACAACAAGGCCGTGCACTGGCACCCCTGGGGCGGCGATGCACCACCGACCCGGCATCATTCCGTCTTCTTCGAGGGCCTGAAGGACACCGATCTGGCCGCCCGCTCACGCATTCCGATCGAGAACACGAAGGCCGCCGTTCTGCTCGTTTCAGGCCGCGACGACCGCGCCTGGCCATCGAGCCTCTACTCAAAGATGGTGGTTTCGACCCTCAACCGGCACGACCACCCGCACCTCGTTCGTCACCTCGATTTCGATGACGCCGGCCATGCGATCAACCTGCCCTTCGTGCCCTCAACCCAGTTGAGCCGCGAGCACCCGGTTTCGAAAGTGCCCTACACGAATGGCGGCACGCCATCGGGCAACGCACGGGCGGATGAAGGCTCCTGGCGCGGTGTCCTCGCATTCCTCGACGAACTCACACGCCCGGCCGGCTGAAGCGCCGGTCCACCCACTTTCTTTTGCGCAAGCAGACAACTGAATCCTTCGAAAGGAAGATGAACATGCCCACGACAGAACACCTGGAAGGTCAATGGCGCGAATGGCGCTATGCCCACGTCGCCAAGATGTTCCGCCCGTATGGTTGGACTTCGCTGGTTGCGCAGTACTGGCTGGAGAAAGACGATCAGGGCGTCACCTTTGACCTTCTGCCGGGCACCTGGTCGGTGGAAGACGGACGCATCATGTTCACCCCGCCCGCCGAAGGCCCGAACCTGTCGGTGGACGGCGAATACCCCACGGGCCCGGTGGAGATCATTCCGGGCCGCAACCAGACCTATGGTCATGGCGACAGCCTTCCGGTCTATTTCGGCCGCAACGAGGTGGAAACGCTTCTGCGCACGACGCATGACGGCCAGCCGCTTTTCGGCGTCCGCGTGCGCGACCCGCGCGAGGCTACGCGTCTGGAAGACGCCGGCGTCACCGCTTTCGACTATGATCCCGAATGGCGCATTCGCGGCGTCTACACGCCGAGCGAACGCACCGACTATGAGGCTGAAACGGTGGAAGAAGGCGTGCGTGAATCCACGCCGCGCATGGGCACCTTCACCTTCGAGTACAAAGGCAAGAGCCACGAGCTCGTTCTCATCGGCAAGGACACGCCGGACGGCGTGCAGCCAGTCGCCCATGTGCGCGACAAGACCAATGGTCCCGTCACCTATGGCGCCGGCCGCGTCATTGAACTTCAGTTCACCGACGAGACCAACAGCCGCATCGACTGGATCGATTTTAACTATGCGGTCGCACTGCCCTGCGCCTTCACGAACTTCGTGACCTGCCCGCTGGTTCCTCCGGAAAACCACCTCGATTTCGAGGTTCTGGCCGGCGAAAAACGCCCTGCGCAGAACATTGCCCGGACCATGACCTATCAGCCCAAGGACTGACCGGCCTCCACAGTCTTCAGGCATGTGCCGCCAGGTGTTTCCCCTGGCGGCACAACGCCCTAAAATGTGATGGAAAGCCCGACGACCGGGCCATGCTGGGTCACGCGATACTTGAAGTCGCTGACATTGTCGCCGCCATCATAGTCCTGATACAGAACGCGATAGCCGGCGCGGAACATGGTGGGCACGTCGTGGATCATGGTCCGGTAGCCGAGATAGGCCTGACCGTGCGCACTGAAATCAGTGCCGGCGCCAAATCCGCCAATGTCTGCTTCCGCCGCAAAATTCCAACGGTCATCAATGTCGTAGATCATCCGCGCGCCGATGAACGGGTCGGTCCACTGCACCTTCCGGCGAGCGGTCATCGGCCCGACTTCGACCTTGGCGTCTATCTGTGTCCAGCGAACACCAAGCGTCGGCTCGATTGCGAACACGCGCGGCCTGCCAAAGAGCGTCGCGCCACCCAGCTCCTGCTCGTAAACGCGATAATAGGCGCCGGCGGCAAGCGTGGTGTTGATGACCTGCAACGCCAGTTCATTGTCCAGAATGTCTTCATCCTGGCTGGTCTTGACGTACTGGCCGTCGACATAGACGCCGAACGTGCCATTCGTGACTTCCAGATTGCCCATCAATCCGGCATCGAGATTCTTAAAGATCTCATGAAAGGGCATTTTTACATCAGTGCTATATCCAAGAACGCCCGCCGTGCCGTTGAGCGACGCGCCCCAGACATAGGGGCTGAAAATCACCCGCCATCGCTGCTGATCCTGGATTTCGGCCTCTGTCGCGCCAAGCATGTCGCTGGCCTGCGCCGCAGCGGACGCAGAGCACAGGGCAAAACCCGCCAGCGCGGCCCTGAAGAGGCGCGCAGCTGATAAACCACCACTCTTGCCCGCACAATGTTCGGTCATATTCCCCCCTCGCTCCGGCAGACACCGGCCACCCCTTGTCCCTGGGATTCAGCGTAAAACTTCGCCAAACTCAGAACTCACAAACATTTATTTCATCATACAGGGCAAGTGAACTGGTTTTTTTTACGAAAGCGTCGCGAAAGCCGAAACATACGCCAGATGATTTTGGCCATTTCCTGCATCGTTTCCATCAACTCTCACCGGAGCGGTAAAAGTATTTTTCAGATGATCAATATTACTGGGTCCTGACCCTAGTTCAGCACCCTGATCCGGAATTGCGCCAGCACCTTTTCCTGCTGGTCACGGCTGATGGTCAGATCATCAGTCGTCAGCGCCTCGGTCAGATCCAGCTCATCGATCTGCGCATGCGCGATGCTTGCCCCCGTCAGGACCGCACGCGTCAGCCTGGTTCCATTGAGATTGGAGCCTGCAAAACTGGCGGATGAGAGATTGCAGCCGGTCAGGTTCGCACCACGCAGATCGCAAAACTCGAACGTGCTGCTTTCAAGATTGAGGCCATTCAGATCGGCGTCCTGAAGTTTCGTGCGCACGCACGAAAAGCCACCCATTATGTGCCGATGGTTGATCTGCCGCTGAACGTCGAGCTTCAGCTGCGCCTCACCCGCATCGCAGTCTTCCAGACGCAGCATGAAGCCCAGGCAGTCGCCAAACACATTGTGCGAGACATCGCATTTCAACAGAACCGCATTCGACAGGTCGCAGCGCGACCAGGTGCAGCGCTGCGTCTCCTTCTCTCCGCTGAAACGGCAGGATTGCAGTTTTGCGTCACGGAACGAACAGCCGATGAACTGACAGTCGTGAAAGGTGGACAGGCCGATCCGGCCGCCATCGAAAATGCAGTTCACGAATTCACATCGAAAAAACGTGGTTTCGAAGATCGCAAGGTCGTCGAGAACCTCATCGCGGAAGCTCTTCTCCGAAACGTTCTGCAACCCTGCGGCTTCTTCCAGGCTCATCGCGTCCATTCAGAAAACCAGCAGCCCGAGCTGTTCCAGAAGCTCGGCGGCCTGCTGCCTTGAGATCATCGCCCCCCTGAAGCGGCGGGCGTCGGTCAGCTTTATCTCACCAAGATCGGCGTCGCGCAGATCCGCAAGCTCGAAACGGCAATCCGCCAGATTCGCGCCCCGCAGAGAACAGCCCTCGAATGTCGCCCCGCGAAAGTCGCACATCCGCAGGTCCGCCTCGCCGAAATCGACCCGCTTCAACACCTTCTTGCGAAACGAGAACGATGGCAGGGTGGCCATTCTCAGGAGCACTTCCTCGAGCTGAAGCTCAAGGCTGCGCACTTCCGTCAGGTCCGCGCCGAGCATCTTGCAGCCAGTGATGACCGCCGATGTGAGCGTTGCGCGCCGAAAGTTTGTATTGCTGAAATCACTACCCTCGATCCGGGCGTCGGTCATTTTTGCGCCAACGAAACTCGCCTTCGCAGCCCGGCAACCAACAAAAGCGGCATCATCCAGCTGCGCGCCATCAAAACAGGTCCGGGTGAGATTGCATTGCTCGAAACGCCATCCCTCCATGTCCAGCCGCGAGAGATCGGCGTCTTCCAGAACGCAGTTCCACAGCACCACCGGCGCACCCGACCCGGTGAGCTGGCGTAGCGCATCCCGACCGAGTTCCTGATCGGCGAGCGTGGCGGAACCTTCGCCTGTTGAGATCATCTCAAAGCGGCCTTCCATGAAAGAACTCTCTGAACCAGCGTTGTCCTATTCCCCACCGCGCTCCCGCCATCCTGACGGGAGATGCATTTGCGGCGAGGCCGAAGCATCTTGAAGCGCCCTTATCGAAGACGCGCCGCGAACTTGCAATCAGAAGCGGCTCTGGACCCAGGACACTCCTGACAGTCCGGCTCACATCGTCTTTACGCGCGCGGAGCGTTTCGCAGCTGATCCGCCAGAAACGCAAGGAAGCGCGGATGCGTCCCATAGGCGACATTCACCCGGATCGCCGCCCTGCCCTGCGTCGGCCTGCCCGGCCGAAAGACGCTGCCCGGCGCAAGGAATATGCTCTCCTCAGAGGCCGCACGGCAGAGCGCCATCTCGTCAATCGAGTCGGGGAACTCCACCCAGAGATAAAAGCCCGGCGAGACACTCTTGCGAACTGTCAGCCCCAGCGCCTCAAGCCGCGCAAGCGAGGTCTTGTGCGCTTCCTCGACGCGCGATCTCAGCTTTCGCAGATGCCGCAGATACTGCCCGCCCTGAATGAGATGAAACACGAATCGTTCCACATAGTCGGAAGTGGCCACCGTGGTCAGCATCTTCAGATTGCCGAGCGCCCCGACAATGGAAGGATGACCGGCGACGAAACCGCAGCGCAGGCTGGCCGACAGCGTTTTCGAGAAGGTGCCGACATAGAGCACACGGTTTAGCTGATCGAGGGAGGCAAGCCGCGGCAATGTCGCGGGCAGGATATCGGCAAGGGCATCGTTCTCCACGAGCAGAAAGCCCCAGCGTTCCGCAAGCTGCATGAGGCCGAACGAAACCGCCGGCGACAATGTGCTGCCGGTGGGGTTGTGGGCGAGAGACTGCGTGAAGAAGACCTTGGGCCGATGCAGCGCCAGCTTCGCGGCCAGATCTTCCAGATCCGGCCCGTCATGGCTGCGGCGAATGCCGATGATCTGCGCCTTGGCGAGGGTCAGTTTTGCAAAAAGCGGATAATAGCCCGGATCATCGACGAACACCGTGTCACCCGGCTCGATCAGATGCCGGATGATCAGGTCGAGCCCGTGATTGACCCCATGCGTGAGAAGAAGCCCGTCCGGCTGGGCGGTGATCGAACGTTCCAGAAGCAGAACCCGAAGGCGCTCGCGCAGCGGCGCATAGCCCCAGGAACTGCCATAGCCGAAATCCACCGCAGCCGGATCCGCCGTCCTGAAACTGGAAAAATACCGTTTGAGTTCTGCCCCCTCCATCCACGAGGCCGGCGGTCTGCCGTCGCCCGGCCGCACCTCATAGTGCTGGTCGAGCTGTTCGCGCAGGAGCGAGACCACATCCACCGCCGCAGCCACATGCGGCGCGGGCGGTGCGGGGCGGTCGATCTGAAACTGCGCGACGTAATAGCCAGACCCGGCGCGTGCCTCCAGCAGCCCCCGCGCAACCAGCCTGTCATAGGCCTCCGCCATGGTGTTTTTGGAAACACCATGCTCCCGCGCGGCCTGGCGCACGGAAGGCAGCCGCTCACCCGATTTATAGGCTCCGGCGGCGAGCAGCCCGCTGACATGCTGGACAATGCGGTCGACGCGAGAGAGGCGCGTATCGCTTTCAGTCATCGCTTATTGTCCCATTCCTCCTGCTGGGACAGTCATCGCCAATTTGCGTCAAACTGTCCCTTGATTGTCCCAATTCATTTTAGGACAATTTGCGCTTATGAACAAACATGCTGTCTTGGGAGGAAGCAATGACCGATTTGAAAAGACGCCGTTTTCTGACGGCTTCCGCATTGGGCGGTGCAGCAGCATTGGCTATGCCCGCAGTGGCGCGCGCAGAAGAAGCAGTCCAGTGGCGCATGCAGGCGCTCTGGGACGGCGGAACAACGCCGTTTGAGTTCGAGAAGAAGTTCGTCGAGCGTGTCTCGGAGCTGACCGACGGCCAGTTCGAGATCAAGCTGTTCTCGGCGGGCCAGCTCGTGCCGGCCAATCAGGCGTTCGATGCGGTTCGCAGCGGCGCATTCCAGCTGATGAAGACTTTTGACGGCTATGAAGCCGGCAAAATCCCGTCTTTCGCCTTCACCTCGACCATTCCGTTCGGTTTCCCGGATCCCGACCAGTACGAAGCCTGGTTCTATGAGCTCGGCGGTCTTGAAATGGCCCGTGAAGCCTATGGCAAGGCCGGCCTGACCTACATCGCGCCGACCGTCTATGGCGAAGAGCCGATGCACTCGACCGTCAAGATCGAGAGCATTGCCGACATGGCCGGCAAGAAGGGCCGCTTTGTGGGCCTCGCTTCTGCGGTGATGGGCGATCTGGGTGTTGCGGTCACGCCGATGGCGACGGCCGAAGTCTATTCCGGTCTTGAAAAGGGCCTGATCGACTTTGCAGACCGTGGCGACCTCACGGCCAATTACGAGGCCGGCCTCGCAGAAGTCGCGAAGTTCATCATCCTGCCGGGCGTTCACCAGCCCACGACGGCCACCAGCTATGTGGCGAATTCGGCCGCCTATGACGCACTGCCGGAAAGCTACAAGGCAGCCCTTGCCGTCGCAGCCCGCGAGATTTCGGGTTCGCTGCGTCAGCGCATCATCGTGCAGAACAGCCAGGTGCTCGACAAATATCGCGAGCAGGGCGTCGAGGTCATCTACCTCGATCCGGTGGATGTCGCAGAGGCCCGCTCCAAGGCCGTCACATCCTGGAAAGCCGCAACGAAGGAAGATCCGCTGGCGACCAAGATCGTCGACAGCCAGATCGGCTTCATGCAGTCGCTCGGTCTTATCTGATCCTTGTTCCAGGCGGGCGGCCACAGCGCCGCCCGCTATCGACCCTCAGGCTCAATGTCATTTCCATGCAGGCAGTCTACGCCTTCGTCACCGGTGTAAACCGGGTTCTCTTCGTTATCGCTGCGGTGATCATCTTCGCCGTCGTGCCGATGCTCCTCTATGAGGTGATCGCGCGCTACGCCTTCAATGCGCCCACCGTCTGGGCCATGGAAGCGAGCACGCTCGTCTTCGGCCCACACTTCATGCTGGCCGGCCCCTATCTGCTGCATCTGCGCGGACATGTGGCGGTCGACATCGTGAGTGAGAAGGCCCCTGCTCCCGTTCAGCGCGTGCTCAATGTGTTCGCCTTTCTCGTGATCGCGGTGTTCGCGGCCGTCTTCGCCGCCGTGAGCTGGCCTCTGGCCGTCAATGCATGGTCGCTCGGAGAGACGAGCTTCTCTGCCTGGAACCCACCCATCTGGTGGCTGAAATTCGTAGTGCCTTTCGCCTTTGTCATGCTGTGCGCACAGGCGCTGGTCGAGGCGGTTTTCGCCCTGCGCAATGATGCACGCACGGAGGCGCGCCCATGAGCTCCGAACTCGTTCTGGTGATCATGTTCGCAAGTCTGGTCGGACTGCTTCTGACCGGTCTTCCGCTCGCCTTCACGCTGGGCTCGCTCGCCCTTGTCTTCACGATCACCCTTTGGGGACCGGCGGCCCTTTCCGTCACCGTTCTCAATCTCTTTGACACGATGCAGTCGGAATCGCTGCTCGCCATTCCGCTCTATGTGATGATGGCCAGCGTTTTGCAGCGTTCGGGCGTGATCGAGAGCCTCTACAAGGCGATGGAACTGTGGTCGCGCCGCCTGCCCGGCGGGCTGGCCGTGGGCACCATCGCCATCTGCACGATCATCGCCGCCATGACCGGCATTGTTGGCGCAGCCGTTGCCGCCATGGGCATGCTTGCCCTGCCCTCGATGCTCAAGCGCAACTACCAGCCGGAACTCGCCATTGGCACGATCTGCGCCGGCGGCACGCTGGGCATCCTGATCCCGCCATCGGTTATCACCATTGTCTACGCGGTCACCGCGCAGGCCTCGATCGGGCAGATGTTCATCGCCGGCGTGATACCGGGCCTTCTGCTCGCCTCGCTCTATATCGGCTACATCGTGCTGCGTGCAGCGCTCAACCCGTCGATTGCGCCACGTCCGGAAGAGAATGAAGACATCACCTGGGCCATGCGCATTGCCGCGCTGAAGTCGCTTGTCCTGCCGATGCTCATCATCGTTGGCGTTCTGGGCACCATCTATATGGGCATCGCCACGCCGACCGAAGCAGCCGCCGTGGGCGTTGCTTTGGCCTTCGTTTCAGCGTTGATCGAACGCCGTTTCGGCTGGGAGCTTCTGCGCGGGGTTGGCATGGACGTGGTCAAGGTCACGACCATGATCCTCTGGATCACGATCGGTGCGCGCGCCTTCGTCGCGATCTTCACCGGAACGGGCGGCGCGGATTTCCTGCTCGGCTTCATTCAAGACATGGACGCCAATCGCTGGGTCGTGCTGGCCGTCATGCTGGCGATCCTGTTCTTCCTCGGCATGTTCCTTGATGAGATCGGCATCATTCTCCTTTGCGTGCCCGTCTTCCTGCCGGTCATCGACTTTCTGGATTTCGACAGGCTCTGGTTCGGCATCCTGTTCCTCGTGTCGGCGCAGATGGCCTACATCTCGCCGCCCTTCGGCTACACGCTCTTCTATATGAAAGGCGTTCTACCGGCCGGTATCGGCATGGGAACGGTCTATCGGGCCATCATTCCCTTCATGCTTCTTCAGGCGTTCGGCATCCTGATCTGCGCGCTGTTCCCGGAGCTGGTGCTCTGGCTCCCCAAAACCATGATTCAGTAACAACAGGACACATGATGAGCGACGTCCAATCGTCCCGTATTGAAGGCCTTCACAAGATGACCCCGGCAGAGCGCCTCCAGGCCGTTGCCCGGCAGGCGCAGCTTGGAAACGAGGCCATTTCAAGCCTCACCGCAGCAGCCGAAGGTCAGATCGAACTCGCCGACCGTATGGTCGAGAACGCGATCACCACAATGGCCATTCCGGTGGGCATCGCCACCAACATGATTGTCGACGGGCGCGAAATGCTGGTGCCGATGGCGACCGAAGAATCCTCCGTCGTCGCCGCCGTCTGCAACGCAGCCAAGCGCTGCCGCTCCACCGGCGGTTTCTTCACCTCCGGCAGCGGCCCCGTCATGGCGGCGCAGATCCAGCTTCTGGGCGCAAGCGACCCCGAAAATGTGCGCCTGAAGGTTTACGAGAAAATCGAAGAAATCCGGGCCATTTGCGACGAAACCGACCCGCTTTTGGTGAAATTCGGTGGCGGTTTCCGCGATATCGATGTGCGGGTCATTGCGAGTGATGAAGGGCCGATGACCATCGTGCACATCATCGTCGACACGCGCGACGCAATGGGTGCCAATGCGGTCAACAGCATGGCCGAGGCGCTGGCCCCACGGCTCGCCGACTGGACCGGCGCGCGCACCTTGCTGCGCATTCTCACCAATCTGGCAGACCGGCGCGTGGTGCGCGCCCGCGCCGTATGGAAGCTCGAAGAGATCGGCGGCGAACAGGTGCGCGACGACATGCTGTCCGCCTACCGCTTCGCCGATGCAGACCCCTACCGCGCCGCGACCCACAACAAGGGCATCATGAACGGCGTCAGCGCTGTCGTGCTGGCAACCGGCAATGACACCCGCGCCATCGAGGCCGGCGCACATGCATTCGCCGCGCGTGATGGACGCTATCGCTCCATGTCGCGCTGGGAAAAGGACGCAGACGGCAATCTGGTCGGCATTCTGGAAATGCCGATGGCCGTGGGCCTGATCGGCGGCGCGACCAAGATCCACCCGACCGCCCAGGCCAATCTGAAGCTGCTCGGCGTCGAAACGGCCGATGCACTGGCCCGCATCATCGTTTCCATCGGCCTTGCCCAGAACTTCGCCGCCATGCGCGCACTCGCCACGACCGGCATCCAGAAGGGACACATGGCGCTGCATGCGCAGAATGTCGCTCTGATGGTCGGTGCGGTTGGTGATGAGATCGATCTGGTCGCGAGCGAACTCAAGACCCTCGGCAAGGTGCGGCAGGATCTGGCCGAAGAGATTTTGAAGCGCATCCGGGGCGACAAGTGAGCACGCGCGTCTCAATCGTCGAGGTTGCGCCCCGTGACGGGTTGCAGGCGCGCAGGGAACACATCGAAACCGCCCACCGCATCGCGCTGATCGAGCGGCTGCGCCGCGCCGGCATTCAGCGGATGGAGGTGGGCGCGTTCGTCTCGCCAAAGCGCGTGCCGCGCATGGCGGACACTGCGGATGTCATGGAAGCCGTCGGCGCGCCAGAACGCGCCGGCGACATGGTGCTGGTTGCAAATGAGCGGGGGCTGGAACAGGCGCTTGAAGAAGGCGCGCGCGCCATCGCCGTTTTCACGGCGGCAAGCGATGATTTTGCGGAAAAGAACATCGGCTCCACGGTCAGCGCCTCTCTTCAGCGTTTCGCGCCCATCGTCACGCGGGCGCGTGACGCGGGCGTGTTCGTGCGTGGCTACATCTCCACCATCACCGACTGCCCCTATGCCGGCCCGATTGAACCCGGGGCCGTCGCCCCGGTGGCCAAGGCCCTGCGCGAGATGGGCTGCCAGGAGATCGCCCTTGGCGAAACGCTCGGAAAGGCGACACCGGCGCGCATTGCCGCCGTGCTGGAAGCGGTCGCGAAAAACGTTCCAATGGATGAAATCGCGGCCCATTTCCACGACACCTACGGCATGGGCGTCGCCAATGTCTGGGAAGCGGTGAGGCTCGGCGTTCGTACCGTGGATGCGGCTGCGGGCGGCCTCGGCGGCTGCCCCTTTGCCCCCGGCGCAGCCGGCAATGTGGCGACGGAAGATGTCGTTTATCTTCTGAACGGTCAAGGCATGGAGACCGGCATCGCGCTCGGTCCGCTTCTCGACGCCGTTTCCTTCTGCGCGGACACGATGGGCATCGCCCCGACCAGCCGCGTCTACAAGGCGCTCCGCGCGCCCGTGTGCTGATGATGGAAAGCCAGCCGTGCTAAAGCTGGCTGGCTTTCGCTCTCGTCAACAAGACAGCGTCAAAGATATGCGGCAAGGCCGGCGAGCAGGCCATCGATCTGCTCGGGCGTATGGCTGGAGAAGACCGCAATCCTGAGCGTTTCCACCGGTGGCGCATCCGAGTAACCGCCGGCGCTCACATGCTTCACCACGATGTCGCGCGCGCGAAGCTTCTCGCTCACCTGCTTCAGATCGACCGACGCCTGAACATTGAAGATCGGCACGGGCGTCTGCGGAACAGCGAGCCCCAGCTCGGCGAGGCCAGCACGCATATGCGCCACGTTCGCGCGCAGTGACTGGAGCATGGCCGGGCTTTCCATGAAAAGCCGCAACCCAGCGCCGGCAGCAGCCGCAGCCGGAACAGGCGGAGGCGACGCGCCAGCGACGACACCGCCCTTGGTCGCGATTTTCTCCGCAAGCGCCCGGCTTGCCGGCACGACGCCGCCAAAACCGCCAAACGCCTTGCTGAGCGTGCCGGCGCAAAACGCACGGTCCCCTTCAAGGTCGAAATGCTCGAGCGTTCCACGCCCCGTGCCGCCGAGAACTCCGACACCATGGGAATCGTCAATGCAGAGCAGCCCGCCCGGCCAGGCTTCCAGAATATCGGCGTATGCATCGAGCGGAGCCAGAGCACCGGTTGACGGGAACACACCATCGCTCACCACGACGGGCACCTGCCCGGGCTTGAGATGACGGCGCATTTGCTCTGAAAGATGCTGCGGATCGCGGTGCTTGAAACGGACAACCGGCCGCTCGGCGCATTTCAGCGCGTCGTTCACACTGAAATGGGATCGTTCATCGGCAAAGGCCACATCGTAGTCGTCACGCAGCGCGAGCAGAAGCGCCATTATGGAGAGATAACCGGAAGCCACATAGGCCGCGGCATCGCAGCCGAAATGCTGACAGACCAGCGCTTCGGTCTCCGTATAGACCGGCATGTCGGCGCGCGTTGCCGGGCCAAGCCCATACGTCCGCAATGCCTGCACCGCCGCCTCAATGACGACGGGATGCCCATGAAGGGCGTGGTAACTGGTTCCGCAAAAGTAATCGACGTCACGGCCGCCTATGCGCATGCGCGCGCCGATGGGCGAATCCATTCTGTCCTGCGCGTCCAGTGGCTCCTCAACAATCATTCTGCATTCCGCCCAATGGTTTCGCATTCAAGACCGGCGATGAAACCGGCATCCAGATCAGCGCCAAGTCCCGGAGCATCGGGCACCATAATGCGCCCGCCCTCGCCATAGACCATGCCGCCAACGACCGGATCTTCACGCAGCATGTCTGCGCCGTCCAGATCCGCGAAAACGATATTTCCGCGTGACGAGACCAGATGCGCGGCAGCGGTGAGCCCCAGACGGGTCTCGGTCATGCAGCCGATCATGCATTTTATGCCTGTCGCTTCAGCCAGGGCGTTGATTTTCAGCGCCACGTGAATTCCGCCAGACTTCGCCAGTTTGATGTTGAAATAATCGCAGGCTCCGGTCGTGACGAGGCGCATGGCGTCGTGCTCGTCGAAAAGCGCCTCATCGGCCATGATGGGGATGGCTCCAAGCGAACGGGCGGCGGCGAGACCCTCGAAATCCCAGGCTGCAACAGGCTGTTCGCAATACTGGATGTCAAAGGCCGACAATCGCCTGAGCGCCTGAAGCGCCTCCACCCGGTCCCAGCCCTGATTGGCGTCGATCCGAATGGCGATGTCCGGCCCCAGAACGTCGCGGATCGCCGCGACGCGCGCCACATCCTCCGCAACGCCCGCGCCCAGCTTGACCTTGACCGCCGTGAAGCCGCGCTCGCGGAACTCAAGAGCGTGCGCAGCCATGGTCTCGGGCGTATCGATGCCCACCGTGTTGTCGGTGACGATCTCTCGCCTTGGCCCCGCCAGAACCGCGTATAGCGGCAATTGCGCCGTCTTTCCCAGAAGGTCGTAAAGCGCCATGTCGAAAGCCGAACGGATCGTGGCGTTGTTCGGCAGGAAGGCGCGCATGCCGGCGACGCAACCGTCAATATCCAGCGGGTCCCGGCCGATCAGCCATTGCGCCAGATCGCGCGCATTGGCCAGCGCGGCCTCCCGGGTCTCGCCCGCCACGGGCCGAAAGAGGTTGGCCTCCCCGAGCCCGTAGAGGCCGTCATCCGTATGCACCCTGACGAAAATCGTCTCGGTAACGCTCGTCTCGCCAATGGCGATCCGGAACGGGCGCTTGAGCGGCAATCCCGCCTTGAAAATCTCGATATGCGAAATGGACATGATACCCTCGTGACCGCTCAGGGTCGCCGCTCCAGAAACATTTGACCGACACGAATGCCCCGCCTGCCTTCCTCATTGACGGCATCGAGTTCCAGAAGCTCATTGTCATAGAGTATGCCGTGCATCCTGAAGCGACCCGGACCAACCGGTTCGCACGCATGCGTGCAGAAATATTCGATCAGGCATTTGAGCCCCCCATTGGCGTAAAACAGGTTGGTGACGTTGAAGTCCGGCCCGTAATCGCCAAGATGCGGCGCAATTTCTGCCGGAACTTCACTTTGACAGGGTGGGGTTTTCCGCCATTCCTTGTCTTTCCAGCGCATTTCGTCCTGCGCCGGGAAAGCGACATCCATATGTGCGTAATCCGCGCCCTCTCCGTAGATGCGGCCATCGATCCGGAAATCGGCCCCTGAGACGCGGCGAAGTTCCAGCGGCACGCCATCACCCATAAGGTAAAGCCGCCCATTGCTTGCGCGAACTTCCACGGCCTCGCCCTCGGTCGCATCCTGCTCGGCATAATGGCCAACGAGGTCCTCCAGCTCTTCGGGAGCCAGAGGCGTGCGTGGCTTCGGCGGCACCGGCGCCGCCCCCATCTTGCGATCAGCCAGTGCGAGTTGCAGCCCCTTCACGGTCAACCGGCTGGCGATCTGGTTGCTGAAATCCAGTGTCGAGAAAATCAGCGCACCGAGACCGGCAGCTGGCAGAAGCGTCATCTGGGTCGCAAAACCATAGACCGCGCCGCCATGGCCAATCGACATCCAGCCATCCACCTCTCCCAGTCCGAAGCCAAGGCCATAACCCTTCAGGTCACCGCTATAGCCCGGCGGCCGTTCTCCGACGGGCATCCACATCCGCGTCAGGCTTCCAGGCGAGATGATCGAGGCGCCGTCAGACGTAAAGCCACCACGAAGGAGCGAGCGGGCGAAGAGCCCCATGTCGGACAGCGTCGAATAGATGTTGCCGGCGGGCGAACCGCCGAGATCGAAGACGGGTGCGGGAACATCCGCTTCCATGGTCCACATCCACGCAGGCGCAAGCCGCGCCAGAAGTTCCGGCGATACGGTGTTAGCGCTGTTAGACATACCGATCGGGCGGAAGAGATGATCCGCCACATAGGTGTTGAAATCGCAGCCGGACACGAGTTCGACCACCCGCCCGACGACTGCAATGCCGGCGTTGGAATAGCGGAAAACGCCCGCGCTGGGGTCTTCCTTCAGGGTGGATTCCGCCAGTTCGCGCACCGTTTCGGACAGAACCGGGCGCTGGGAATCAAGATAGTGTCCGCTCTTCGGCTCACGCACCAGACCGGAGGTGTGGCTCATCAGCTTGCGCAGCGTGATGTTGTTGCCATGCGGCCCGGACGGGTCGTTGTCGAAGGGATTGTGCGGTGAAAATTCCGGCAGATATTCCCGGATATCGGCATCGATATCGACCTTGCCCGCTTCTGCAAGCTGCATCAGCGCAAGCGCCGTGAACATTTTCGTCAGTGAGCCGATGCGAAAGGCCGTATCCTCACCCATCGCATGGTCCAGATCGCTGCGCCTGACATGCCCGCTCGCCAGGACGCCATCCCGGTCGACAAGCACATAGGACACGGAAGGGAGAGCCTTGTCCTCCACTTCATAGGCGACGAACTTCTCAAAACGCTCCGCGAGCGATGTCACATCTGAACTCAAGATTGCCCCCTATTTTGCGATCCGCGGATCGAGAATGTCGCGCAATGCGTCTCCGACCAGGTTCCAGGAGAGAACGAAGAGGAAGATCGCCATGCCCGGGAAAAACAGCGTGTACCAATAGGCAAAGGGGTTATCGCCCTGCCCAACGATCCAGTTGCGCGAATAGGCGATGAACTGGCCCCAGTCCGCATAGCCCTCTTCCGTTCCGACCCCGAGAAAGCTGAGCGCCGAGGCGGCCAGAACCATGGAGCCGGTCGCCATGGTTGCCAGAACCAGAACCGGGAAGAAGGTGTTGGGAAGAATGTGCTGGAGGATAAGACGCCTGTCGCTCGTGCCATAGGCACGCGCCGCATGCACGAAATCCATCTCCTTCACGCGAAGGATTTCGCTTCGCACGACACGCGCATAATTCATCCAGCCAAACGCGCTCAGCGCGATGATCATGGGCACCAGCCCCTTGCCGAGCAGCGCCGTGAGCACCATTGCAGCGATGAGAATGGGAACGGCCATGAAGACGTCGACGATGCGCATCAGCACTTCATCGACCAGACCGCCGTAGAACGCGGAGACAGAACCGATGAGCACACCGACGAAAACGGAAATGAGAACGACGCCAAGGCCGATCTTGAAAGCCGTACGGGTGCCCCAGACCAGGCCGTAATAGATATCGAACTGGCCCTGCGTCGTGCCGAACGGATGTTCGTCGGAGGGTGGCTGCGGCTGCGCCCAGAAGCCGGCGCGCGGCGTGTCGTAAGGGCTGATCTGATAGGGTTCGGGAACCGCCAGGAGCGGCGCAAAGAGCGCCACCACGACAAAGCCGACCAACAGAACCATGCCGAACATTGAAAGCGGATTGCGCAGGAGATAACGGAGCACGGTCATGCCAGCTTCACCCTCGGATCGAGCAGCGGATAGAGCAGGTCCACGACCAGATTGATGACGACCAGAACGAGCGCAAAATAGAGCGCGAAGCCGAGCACGCCGGGAAAATCCAGATTGGACGCGGCATCGGCGGCAAACCTGCCAATGCCATGATAGTCGAAGATCGTTTCAGTGATCACGACGCCCCCCATCATGTAGGCCAGCTCCATGCCGGCGATGGTGACCACGGGCAGCATCGCATTGCTGCGCCCATGCTTGTTTTGAACGACCTTTTCGGGAAGCCCCTTGGCGCGCGCCGTGCGGATATAGTCCTGTCGCAGGGTCTCCAGCATGCTGGTGCGCATCACCCGCGTCATGCTGGCGAGGTTGACATAGGTCAGCGTGATGACCGGCGCGATCAGATGCCGTATAGCGTCGAAGAACACCGCCATATTGCCGTTGAGCAGCGCATCCAGCGTGTTCACACCGGTGTAGCGGGTGAAGGCGTCGCCGGCCACCACCACTTCCGCCCACTGGCTGAGACGGCCGGGCGGAAACCAGTTCAGCGTGCCGTAGAAGATCAGCAGCATCATCAGGCCGAACACGAACACCGGAAACGACCAGCCAATGATGGTGAAGATGCGAATGGCGTGGTCGATGCCCTTGTTCAGGTGAACGCCGGCCTTGGTGCCAAGCCAGATGGCCCCCAACAGGCTGGGGATGAAGGCGAAGAAGACCAGCTCCGCCGTTGCCGGAAACAGGTCCAGCAGCGCCTCGGACACAGGCGCACGCGCGGTCTCCGACCAGCCGAGATTGCCCGACAGGACATTGCCAAGCCATTCCTTGTACTGAACGAGAAATGGCTCATCGAGACCGTATTTCTCAATGAGAGCGGCGATCTGTGCGCTGCCCCCCTTCAGAAATTCCGGCCCGGGCGCATAAGCGGCGAGCCGCTGCACGGGCGACAACATCATCTGCAGGGAGAAGATCATCAGAGTGAGAGCAAGCAGCACCACGGGAATGAACACCGCTCGGCGCAGGAGATAATACAGCATGGCATCCATGTCTTCGGGGGAGCGAAACCGGGCGGCCTCCGCGCTGAGCGCGCGGAGGCTCATGGATCGTGGCGTCTATTCAGACTTGGTGACCTTGTAGAAATCCCATGCGCCGTACAGCATCATGTTGTGCACGTAGCCATCCACCCAGTCGCGCGAGACCACATGCGTGTAGTCCTCCCACAGGAACTGCGTGGTCGCATATTCATGGCTCATTTCCTGCAGCCGCTCGTAGATTGGCCGGCGCTTGTCAGGATCGTTCAGCGCCCACGCCTCTGCGAGCAGACCGTCGAACTCCTTGCGCATCAGCTCGCGATAGCCCTCACCGCTGAACCCTGCAACGAGACCCGTGCTGGCCAGATAGTAGGTGGCGGCGCCCAGCGGACCACCCGGATCCGAATAGTCCGGCCCCCAGCCCATATAGGCCATGGGCAGGCTCGGATTGTTGTTCGTGTAGATCTGGTCGGAGATCGTGGCCCAGGGCAGCGCCTGGATCTTGAGGCGGAACTTGGGATTGATGCGCGCCAGATTCTGCTGGAGAACGGAAAGCGCTGCGTTTGCCAACTGCGTGCCCTCCGTCATGTACGCAGTCATCTCAAAGCCGACATCCCACAGCTTGCCATCGAAGGCCTTGCGGAAATGCTCTTCGGCTTTCTCGGGATCAAAGCTGTAGACGGGACTGTCGTCGCGATAGCCCATCAGGCCACGAACCGTCGGGCCGCGCAGCTGCACCGTGTTGCCGAGGTTCACCTGCTCGAGAAGAAGCTGGTAGTTCTGCGCGTAGTTGAAGCCCTTGCGCACATCGATGTCGCCGAAGAAGTCCGGCGGTATGCCTGCGCCATCCAGCTTGCCGCTGCCGATTGCCGGATTGCCATCGGCCTGAACCGGCCACATTAAGAACAGGCTGCGTCCGAAGATGTTCTGCAGCCCCTCTCGAACCTTGATGCCCGGGCGGGTCTTCATCTCCTTGAGAAATTCGACCGGCGTTGCAACCACATCGGCGTCACCCGCTTCGAGCTGCAGGCGTCGCGTGGTCCATTCCGGCACGGAGCGCAGCACAACACGCTCCAGCTGCGCCGGGCCATCCATATAGCCCTCGAAACGCTTCATCACGAGGCGCTTTTCACCCTGATCCCACTCTTCAAGCATGAACGGGCCACTGCCATTGACCTGTTCAAACAGGGCGCTTTCGCCAAGGTCCGGCTTGTGGAACTCCACCCAGCTGTCGGCCGTGCCCGGCCAGGCTCCATGGTCGACAGCCCATTCCCTGTCGATCACCGAGGTGGCGTAGGGCAAGGCGATCACGCCCAGCGTGGCAGGAAAGGATTTCTCCAGCGTGAGAACGAGCTTGCCATCCTCGACGGTGATTTTCTCGGCAAGCGCATCATGCACCGCGACAAGGCCGGCCTCGTCCAGATCATCGAAGTTCTCGACACCGGCGAGCGCCGTCGCCCAGGCGCGGATATTGGGATAGGTCCCCGCCGTCACCATTTCCGTCACGGCATTGGCCATCCAGGATTCGCCCTGCAGGATCGCCCGCATGAAGCTGTAGCGAACATCTTCTGCGGTGATCTCACCGTAACCCGGCTCGATGCGCCCGCGCTCCTCCTCGTTCAATTCGTCGTAGTAGCGCCACTCGATCTTGCCGTTGGCGCCTTTGAGGCCGACCTTGTGCGCATAGATCCCCTCGCGGATCGGAAACGTGTAGCGAACCGAACCGTCTTCACCCGTCTCGATCAGACCATTTTCAAGCGATGGCACCTTGGAGGCGATGGAAGGAACGAACTCGGAAATGTTCGATCCGTCATAGCCAAGAAGCCGATTGTACATGTTCAAGGAAGCATAGGTGCTCGGCGTGTTGCCGATATAGGCAGGGTCGAGAGACTGGATCCCGTCAGTCCAGAGAAAGACCAGAGTTCCGGGATTGTTGACCTGCGCATTGCCGATTCCGACCGGGCCAAACACGGCACAGGCGGCCAACAGGGCGATTTTCTTGAGCATTGGATTTCCCCTCAATTCAGATTCTGCGCTGAACCGTATGCCCTTTGGGCGGGCTTATTTTTGCGCAAACGGTAGGGGGAGCTTTGCAGGCTGTCTAATACTCTTTATAGATGAACTATGCAAAAACTGCATGGAGAGCATCTTGGAACTCATCTGGATGGAAGACTTCCTTGAGATTGTCGCGTCGCGGAATTATTCGACCGCAGCCGCAGCGCGAAACATCTCTCAACCGGCCTTCAGCCGCCGCATAAAGGCACTGGAACGCTGGGTCGGCGTGGAACTCATCGACAGAAGCACCTATCCGGTCCAGTTGACAAAGGCCGGGACACTCTTCCTGCCGCGCTGCCAGGAACTGGTTCGCGAGCTATACCGCTTGCGCAACGATTGCCAGCAGCAGGCGGGCACCCGCCAGAACCCGGTTTCTTTCAGCGCGCTGCACACAATCGCGCTGTTCTTTTTCCCCGAATGGATCAAGGGCGCGGATGCCTCCAGATCACTGCTGCCGGTGAGCATGCAGGCGACCGATTTTTACGAGTGCGTCGAAGCCCTCGCCATGGGCAGGAGCGATTTCGCGATCGTCTACAGCCACCCTGAGGGCCCGCCGGTTCTGACCGCCGGACCTTTCGAATCCGTGTGTCTCGGCATTGATCCGCTGGTTCCTGTCTCCGCACTCGATGCGGAAAGCAGGCCGCTTTATTCACTGGATCACGATCAGGAAAGCCGCATTCCCTATCTCGCCTACTCCTGGAACGATGGCTATCTGGGCAAGCTGGTTTCGCTCATCCATGCGCGCCAGGAACGCCCCCTACCACTGGCAACCGTGTATGAGACATCGATTTCCGAAGGCATCAAGCGCATGGTGATGGCCGGCGAAGGCCTGGGCTGGCTGCCGCTGTGCTGCGTCAGGGACGCCATCGAACGCGGCGAACTCTGCCAGATCGGCGGACCGGAACTTCAGCTCGACATGGAGGTGAGGCTTTTCCGGCGACAGGGCTCACGCAGCCCGCATCTCGAAACATTCTGGCACGGAATCGAGCCTGCAATCACGCCATGGGAAACACGACGGACGGCTGACAGGCAGGATTTGGCCGGGCCAGCTGCGGCAGAATGATTTATGCAAAAAAAACATAACGCCCGGAAACACTGACAAAGCCTGACTTTCCCGCCTGCGCCCGTCTCCGGCTCTCTTGACAAGCCCCGCTCTTCGCCTCCCGATCTGGCCAAAACGGTCCCTCGATCACGCGATGCGACCTGTCCAGGGGAGGTGGCGGAAAGATGAGCCATGTTGACGCCGAACCGGCAATGCCGGCCGAACGGGTGCTGGAGGTGGAGAACCTCAGGATCGCCTTTGCGGCGCAAAGCAAGACGCCGATCGAAGTCGTGCGCGGCGTCTCGTTCCACATCGACCGGGGCGAGACGCTGGCCCTCGTCGGGGAATCGGGCAGCGGGAAATCCGTGACGGCCATGACCCTGATGCGCCTCACGGAGCATGACGGGGCCACGATCACCGAAGGTTCGATCAGACTGCGGGGACGCGAGGGACGGGTCATGGAGATCACGCGCATCCCGCTGGACAAGATGATCGATGTCCGCGGGGCGGATGTCTCCATCGTCTTTCAGGACCCGATGTCCAGCCTCAACCCGGTCTTCACCGTCGGCGAGCAGATATGCGAGGCCATCGTCCAGCATCAGGGAAAGTCGACGCGCAAGGCCGAACAGATCGCGCTGAAAACGCTGCAGCTCGTTCGCGTGCCCGATGCCGCGCGGCGGATGAAGCAATACCCGCACGAGTTCTCCGGAGGCATGCGCCAGAGGGTCATGATCGCCATGGCGCTCTCCTGCAAGCCGTCGCTTCTCATCCTGGATGAGCCGACCACGGCGCTCGATGTCACCATTCAGGCCCAGATTCTCGACCTGGTGCGTTCGCTTCAGGAGGAAATCGGCATGTCCGCCCTCTTCATTACGCACGATATGGGCGTCGTCGCAGAAGTCGCTGATCGCGTCTGCGTGATGTACAATGGAGCGCTTGTGGAACAGGGCGACGTTTTCTCGATTTTCGAGGCGCCCCGGCATGAATACACCAAGGCGCTGATTGCCGCCGTTCCACAGCTTGGCAGCATGGCGGAAACGGACATGCCCGCCAAATTCCCGCTCGTGGAGTTCTCGCGGGACCGCAATGCCGGAGCAGGCGCATGACCGGGCCTTCGCAAAACCAAGATGCCCGGCCGCTTCTGGAGGTCGAGAACCTCGTTACCCGCTTCGACCTGCGCTCGGGCCTGTTTGGCCGGGTCACCGGGCGCGTTCACGCAGTCGAGAATGTTTCATTCTCCATCGCGCGTGGCGAAACCCTCGCGCTTGTCGGAGAATCCGGCTGCGGGAAATCGACCATCGCCCGCACCGTGATGCATCTCGACCGCCCCGTCTCCGGCTCCATCCGCTTTGAAGGCGAGGAGACGGTCGGCGTATCATCGCAGAAGCTGCAGTCATTTCGCCGTCACGTGCAGATGGTGTTTCAGGATCCGTTCGCCTCGCTAAACCCGCGCATGACCATCGCCCGCGCGCTGATCGACCCGATGCTGGTGCAGGGTGCGGGCGGGTGCCGCGCAGACATGCGCAGGAAGGCAGCGGAACTTCTGAAACGGGTGGAACTGAACGAAACCCATCTCGACCGCTATCCGCACGCCTTTTCCGGAGGCCAGCGGCAGCGCATCTGCATTGCGCGCGCGCTCGCCCTCGATCCAAAGCTCCTGATAGCGGACGAAGCAGTGGCGTCGCTGGACGTGACCATTCAGGCGCAGGTGATCAATCTCTTGATGGACCTGCAGGCGGAACTCGGCATTTCGCTCCTGTTCATCAGCCACGACATGGCGGTGGTGGAACGCGTGGCGCACCGGGTTGCGGTGATGTATCTCGGCGAGATCGTCGAGATTGGCGACAGGCGCTCCGTCTTCGGAAACCCGCAGCACCCCTATACCCGCAAGCTTCTGGGCTCGGTTCCGGTGGCCGATCCGCGCCGCCGGCCGGAACGGCGCACCCTGATGGTCGATGAGATTCCAAGCGCCGTACGCCCTCCCGATTACACGCCCGTGCAACGGCCCATGCACAGGATTTCCGACACGCATTTCGTGCGCGCGGAAAGCCATGCGGCCTGACTGTCCGGGGAAGCAGAGCAACGCTCGCCGGCGGCGCGTGTGACAAATGATGAAAGGTCAAGAACTCATGAACGATGGGACTTTGCCCCCCGGTCTCCCGAACGGCACACCGGTATGGTGGCGCAATCCGGACGTCCTCCCCGTCGACGCTGCGATGGCGCGAAGCTCGCTTGATGGCGAAATGGTGAAAGAGGCCGAAGACGCGTGGGAATGGTATGGCCCGCTTCTGGCGCAACTGTTTCCTGAAACCAGGGCCGATGGCGGCCGCAATCGTTCGGACCTGCGGGAACTGCCCCGGATAGCCGGGATGATCGGGCTGAAACGCGGGCGACTTCTCGCAAAATGCGATTACGCCCTGCAGACCACCGGCAGCATCAAGGCGCGCGGCGGTGTGTTCGAGGTACTGACACACGCCGTCGACATTGCCCGGGAAGCCGGACTTGTGGAGGATGGCGACGACCTTTCGAAGCTCGCGACGCCGGAGGCGAAAGCGTTCTTTGCCAGGCACCGGCTTCTCGTCGGTTCGACGGGCAATCTGGGTTACAGCGTCGGTCTGGCCGGGTGCAGGCTCGGTTTCGACGTCGAAGTGCACATGTCGCACGACGCCAAGCAGTGGAAGAAAGATCGGCTCACCGCGCTTGGAGCCTGCGTGGTGGAGCATGGCAGCGATTTCTCGCAGGCCGTGTGTGCCGCGCGCGAGGCGGCGGACAGACAGGCCGACAGCCATTTTGTCGATGATGAACGCTCGATCACGCTGTTCATGGGCTATGCAGCGGCCGCGCGCGAACTTGCAGACCAGCTTGAAGAGGCCGGCATCCCCGTGGACGCCGATCACCCGCTGCATGTCTATCTGCCATGCGGTGTGGGCGGCGCGCCCGGTGGCGTCACATTTGGTCTGAAACGCGTTTTTGGAGACGCCGTGCGCTGCATTTATGTCGAGCCCGTCGCATCGCCCTGCATGCTGGTGCAGCTGGCGCTCGGCACGGACCGTCCGGTCAGCGTCTATGATTTCGGCCTGGACAACCGGACAATCGCCGATGGTCTGGCCGTCGCGCAGGCTTCCCAGCTCGTGGCCCGCGAGACCCGGCACATGGTCGAAGGCATAGCCACCGTCAGCGACGAATCCCTGCTGGTCTGGCTCACGCATATGTGGCGTCTTGAAAAGATGCGACTTGAACCTTCGGCCGCTTCGGGGTTTGCTGCACTTGTCGAATTCGGGGGGGAGATAGAAGTGCCGGACAGCGACAGGGAGATCACGCGTGTGATCTGGACGACCGGCGGCGCATATCAGCCCGAAACGGAGTTCGCAGTCGCTCTGGCACGAGGAAACGATCTGATTTCGTCAATGTAAAAGCACGCATTTCTGGGAGGTATGCAAATGATGAACCTGACATTATCGCGCAGGGTGTTTCTTGCCGGCGCAACGGCCCTGTCCGTTCTGGCAGGCGGTTCGACCGCGACACTGGCGGCAGCGCCGGCCGACACGCTTGTCATCGCCAAGCCGGCCGATCCGCAGTCGCTCGACCCTGCCGTGACGATGGACAACAACGACTGGACCGTGACTTACCCGGCCTACCAGCGCCTCATGAAATATGAGACGAAGGACGGGAAAGGACTGACCAGCGTGACAGGCGACCTGGCCGACAGCTGGGAAGCCTCTGAAGACGGCCTCACCTGGACCTTCAAGCTGAAGGACGGGCAGAAATTCGATGACGGCACGGCCGTTGATGCGAATGCCGTGAAATTTTCTTTCGACCGGCTGTTCCGCATTGGTCAGGGCCCCTCGGAAGCGCTGCCGAGCGGTGTGGAAGTGACCGTTGTCGATCCGATGACCGTCTCGTTCAAGCTGGGCGAGACCTACGCTCCCTTCCTTTATGCACTGGCAAACAATGGCGCTGCCATCGTCAACCCAAAGGTTGCCGAACAGGGAGACGATGACGGCAAGGCGTATCTCGCCTCCAACACCGCCGGCTCGGGCCCATATCGCCTGGCCAACTGGGAACGCGGCCAGACCATCACGATGGAGCCCAACCCGCATTATGGCGGCGACAAGCCCGCCATCGACAAGATGCGCATCGTCATCATCGGTGAGGCTTCCGCGCGGCGACTGCAGCTTGAGGCAGGCGATGTGGACATCGCCGAAGCCCTGCCGGAAGACCAGCTCGAGGCGCTGGAGAGCAAGGACGGTATCGCGGTCCAGAACTATCCGAGCCTGCGCGTCACCTATCTCTACATGAACAACCAGAAGGCGCCGCTCGACAATGCCGACGTGCGCAGGGCGATCTCCTATGCGGTTGACTATGAGGGGCTGATCGACGGCATTCTCAATGGCAATGGCAAGCAGATGCACGGCCCGATCCCGGATGGCATGTGGGGACGCGACGAGAGCGTCATCCAGTACAACCGCAATGTCGACAAGGCCAAGGAACTGCTCGCAAGCGCCGGGGCCGATGGCGCGGAGATCACCTTCCTCTACTCCGATGTCGACCCGAACTGGGAGCCCATCGCCATCGCAACCCAGGCCAATCTGGCCGAGATCGGACTTAACGTTAAACTGGAGAAGCTTGCCAACGCCACCATGCGCGAACGCTTCGACACGGGCGATTTCGGCATGGCGACGGGCAACTGGACCCCGGATTTCGCTGACCCCTACATGTTCACCAGCTACTGGTTCGATTCCGATCGCCACGGCCTCGCCGGCAACCGGTCCTGGTACACGAACGAGAAGGTCGACGAGCTCCTGAGGGAAGCGGCGCTGAGCAGCGATCAGGCAGAGCGCGAGAAGCTCTATGCCGAGGTGCAGAAGATCGTCACCGACGAAGCGGCTTACGTCTATCTCTTCCAGAAAGACTACCGCATCGCCATGCGCGACAATGTCGAAGGGTTCGTTTTCAACCCGATGCTTCTGGACATCTACAACATCGCCGGCATGAGCAAGTGATGCACGGCTGAAACGACATGCACCGCCCGGGAGCAAATGGCCGTTCCGGGGCGGTGCACGGGTCACGTCCAGCAGAATTCAGGTGAAGGTGAACTGTGCAATATCTGAATGTGATAAGGAAACGACTGCTTTTCCTTGCTCTTGTGGTGGTCGGCGTGTCGATGATCACCTTCGCCATTTCGCATCTCATACCCGGCGATCCAGCCATGCTGGTTGCGGGCGACCGGGCCACCCCTGAAATCGTCGAGCGTGTTCGTGAAGACATGGGGCTCAACAAGCCTCTGCCCGAACAATACTGGATCTATCTCAAGGGCATTCTCTCCGGCGATCTGGGAACCTCCCTGCGCACACGCAGGCCCGTTGCAGAAGACCTCAAACTCTATTTTCCGGCGACGATGGAACTGGCGCTCGTGGCGCTGATGCTGGCGACAGCCGTTGGTGTTCCGCTTGGCGTTGCCTCGGCCGTATGGCGCGACAAGCCCATCGACCATCTGGTCCGCGCACTGGCGGTGACGGGCATTTCCACGCCGGCCTTCTGGCTCGGGCTTCTTCTGATTGTCCTGTTCTATGGCGACCTGGGAATTCTGCCGGGTGGCGGACGGATAAATCCTGACATACCCCGCCCACCCACGATAACCGGCTTTCTTCTGATCGACTCTCTCCTTGCCGGCGACATGACGGCATTCACCAGCGCCCTCCGCCACATCATCCTGCCAGCACTTACACTCGGCTTCGTGCATCTGGGCGTGGTCGCCCGGCAAATCCGCTCGGCCATGCTGGAGGAACTGCAGCAGGACTATGTGCGCACCGCGCGCGCCAATGGCCTCAGCCGCCGCAGCGTCATCTTCCGGGAGGCGCTGCCCAATGCGCTCATTCCGTCGGTCACGGTCATGGGGCTGGCTCTCGGTGATCTTCTCTATGGGGCGGTTCTCACTGAAACGGTTTTCGCCTGGCCCGGCATGGGCGCCTATGTGGTCAATTCCATTCAGGCACTGGATTTCCCGGCCGTGATGGGCTTCACCGTCGTGGTGTCCTTCGCCTATGTCCTCGTCAATCTGGCCGTCGACCTCCTCTACATGGTGATCGATCCTCGCATCAGGAGCGTCAACTGATGGCGGAAGCACAAAGCACGGCCAAAAGGTCCAGATTCGACTTCGGGTATTTCGGCTACCAGCTGAAGCGCAGCCCTCTCACCATGGTAGGCCTGATCATGGTGGTTCTGGTTCTCATCGTGGTGATATTCGCGCCTGTTTTCGCCACGCACGACCCCAACGCCATCGACCTGCGCGCAAGGCTGGCACCGCCCTCCATGGCGCACTTCTTCGGCACGGACGAAGTCGGTCGCGACATCTATAGCCGCATCCTCTTTGGCGGCCGACAGTCCATCGCCGTCGGTTTCTTCGTCGTGTTTCTGGCCGGCCTCACGGGAACGGTTCTGGGGGCGCTGTCCGGCCTGATCGGCGGACGCACGGATACGGTGATCATGCGCCTGATGGACGTGGTTCTTTCCGTTCCCTCGCTGGCGCTGATCCTGGCGCTTGCCGCAGCGCTTGGCCCCAGCCTGGTCAACGCGGCGCTTGCCATCGCGATCGTGCGGATACCCTTTTATGTGCGGCTCGTGCGCGGACAGGCGCTTATCGTTCGCGAGATGGCCTATGTGAAGGCGGCCCACACGTTCCGCGCGGGGCGGCTGCACATATTGCGATGGCATATCCTGCCGAACACGCTCTCTCCCGTGATCGTGCAGGGCACGCTGGACCTCGGCAGCACGATCCTCCTCGCCTCGGCGCTCAGCTTCATTGGCCTTGGTGCGCAGCAGCCCACGGCCGAGTGGGGCGCGATGGTAGCGACGGGGCGAAACTACATTCTCGACCAGTGGTGGTATTCGGGCTTCCCCGGCTTTGCGATCCTGTTCACCGCCACCGGCTTCAATCTTTTCGGCGACGGCGTGCGCGACATGCTCGACCCGCGCCAGAAAGCACGCTGACATGCGCAAGACCGTTCTGGATATCGACAATCTGTCTCTCGAATTCCCTGTCTACAAGGGCACGGTCAGCGCGGTGAACCGCGTCTCCCTCCATGTGCAGGAGGGAGAGATCGTCGGCATTGTCGGTGAATCGGGCTCCGCGAAATCCGTCACCGCCATGACCGCGATGCGCCTGCTACCGAGCGAATCCTTCAGGATTCGTTCTGGCCGCATCACCCTGCTCGGCCAGGACATGCTCGCTCTCAGCGAGCAGAAGCTTGCATCGATGCGTGGCCGCGATGTTGCTATGATCTTTCAGGAACCGCTGACCGCCCTGAACCCGACCAAGAAGGTCGGCGCACAGATGCTCGGCGTCATCCGGCTGCACACAAAGCTGAGCGAGCGTGAGGCCAGGCTCCACGCGATCAAGCTGCTGACGGACATGCGCATCAACGATGCCGAGGAAATTCTCGAACGCTATCCGTTCGAGCTGTCCGGCGGCATGCGACAGCGCATTCTCATCGGGCTGGCCTTCGCCTGTTCGCCCAAACTCCTGATCGCCGACGAACCGACCACCGCACTCGATGTGACGGTTCAGAAACAGGTGCTGCAATTGCTGCGCCAGAAGGCCCGGGAGCTGAACACGGCCATTCTGTTCATCTCGCATGACCTGGCCGTCGTGTCGCAGTTCTGCGACCGGCTTTATGTGATGTATGCCGGATCGGTGGTGGAAACGGGGCCGACACGGGAGGTGCTGGGCGCACCGAAACATCCCTATACGCAGGCTCTGATCCGCGCCCTTCCCGAGAGCGCGGCGCCGGGACAACCGCTGCGGTCGATCCGCGGCGTTGTTCCAAACCTGACCGACATGCCGACCGGCTGCGCCTTCCGTGAAAGATGCGACAGCGCTTTCGAGGCCTGCAGCGCCATTCCTCCGCTATTTTCGCTTGATGAGGACAACCGTGCATCGGCCTGCTGGCTGTGTGAGAAGGAGCATGCGGCATGAGCGCCGGCAAAACACGCGACACCGTGCTGGAGCTTTCCGACATCAGCGTCCGCTTTCCCTCCGGCTCCGACTGGCTGGGCAGACCCACATCGCATGTCCACGCGCTGAACGGGGTGGATCTCGACGTTCAGCGCGGCGAAACGCTGGGCATTGTCGGGGAATCGGGCTGCGGCAAGAGCACGCTTGCGCAGGTGCTGCTTGGGCTTCTTCAGCCGAGCGAAGGCCTTGTTTCAGGCGCGGCGGCAAGCGACGAGTCCGCATTGCAGATCGTGTTTCAGGATCCGCAGTCATCCCTGAATTCACGCATGCGCGTCTGGCGCGTGATCACCGAGCCGGTCTTCGCGCGACAGCGCAAATCGACGATGGAACTGCGGCGGCTGGCCGTGGAGCTTGCCGCCAAGGTGGGGCTGCGCGAGGAAACGCTGGACCGGTACCCGCATGAGTTTTCGGGTGGTCAGAGACAGCGTATTGCGATTGCCCGGGCGCTCTCTTCCGATCCCGATGTGATCGTGCTCGACGAGCCAACCTCGGCGCTCGACATTTCGGTTCAGGCGCAGATCCTCAACCTGCTCGATGAGCTGCAGCGTGAACGCAGTCTCACCTACATCTTCATCTCGCACGACATATCGGTGATCAGCCATATGTGCCGCCGCGTGGCCGTTATGTATCTCGGCCAGATCGTCGAGATCGGCGACGCCGCAAGTCTGCTGGCGCACCCGCGCCACCCCTATACGCAGCTTCTTCTGGGCAGCGTTCCCAAGCTCGAAGAAGACGGGCTCGGCGAACTGATCGAGGAAACCGAATTGCCGAGCAACCGCCGGCTTCCCAGCGGCTGCTTCTTCTTCGATCGCTGTTCCTTCGCCACCGAGGCCTGCCGGCAGCCGCAACAGCTCATCGACGGCGTGCGCTGCTGCCGCGCCGAAGAACTTGCCCTGACAGCGGCCGGATAACCGGCCGCCTGCCGATTTGCCAGATAGTCAGGCCGTCAGCCAGCGCTCCAGATTGGCGGCAACGAAGGCGTCGTCGTTGAGTTCGGGATAATCCCGGCAGATGCGCTCGAGCTCTTCCATCTGGCCGGGCCCCATGGTCTCGTCCGGATTGAGGCACCAGGTTCCTTCAAGCAGGCCCTGCCGACGCAGGACTTCGTGCAGGCAGGCAATGCAGCCGGCAAAATCGTTTGCCACGTCAAACAGAACGCCATTGGCGTCGGTGGTGCGGGCGTCGAACTCCAGCCACTCGCTGGCGCTCCTGCTGTCGGGGCGCTCATGGATATCTTCGAGCAACGCCACGGCCTTGCGCGTCCAGACCGACCAGTGCCCAAGAAGACCGCCCTTGATCCGCACGCTGACCGGCGCACCGTCGCGCATGAAGGTGAACTTCGTCATCAGATCGGAGACGATGTGATCGTCATTGCCGGTGTAGAGCGTGATGCGGTCTTCCGCGCGGGCGTCGATCACCGCGCGCACCACGTCGAGCGTGCGGTAGCGATTGAACGGCGCCATCTTGATCGCCACCACATTCTCGATCTCGGCGAAACGCCGCCAGAACGCGTAGGGCAGAGGCTGCCCGCCAACGGCGGTCTGCAAATAGAAGCCCACCACTGGAATGACATCGGCAACGGCGCGGCAATGGGCGATCAGTTCGTCAACGCTCGCATCGCGCATCGCCGCCAGACCGAGCAGCACGGCGTGATAGCCCTTGGAGCGTGCAAGCTCGGCCTCGCGCACGGCCTGTTCGGTCTTGCCGACCGCGCCGGCCACCATGAAGGGGGTGCTCGCATGAGCGTTCGCCTCTTCCGCCGCCAGCGAAAGAACCGGCTCCAGAAGACCATGATCGCGGATCTCGAACTGCGTGGTGTGAACGGCCACGGCAAGCCCGATGGAGCCCGCGTCGAGGTAGTAACGCGACAACGCACGCTGACGGCGTTCATCGAGCCGGCGGTCGGCATCAAGCGCCAGCGGATGCGCCGGGATCACGCCTCCCTTGCGCAGTGCGGCAAGCGGCGTTGCGGGAAGATCGCTGATTTTCATGTTGAAACTTTCGTTGTCAGGCCTTCGGCATGGAAGGCAGGTCCTGTCCGTCGGCTTCCGGGCGCAGATAACCCAGAATGACCTCGATCACGTGCTCGCGGCGCTGCGCGAGCACTTCGGACGTCTTCGGCAGGCCGAAGATCGCCGACAGTGTCGACCGGTTGGCAATGAAGAAGTAGCAGATACTTGCGATGGAGATGTAGAGCTGCACGGGATCGACGCCGGAGCGGAACTTGCCCTCGCCCTGCCCGCGCTCCAGGATCGTCTCGATCATCGCCACGAGCGGGCTGTTGAGGTCCCGCGCCTTGACCGAATGAGCCACATGCACGCCACCGTGCATGTTCTCATCATTGATGAGCGATATGAACTCCGGGTGCGCGCTCACATAGTCGAAAGAGAAACCGATAAGCTCCCGCATGGCAGCCACCGGCTCGCGGTGGGCCAGGTCGAGCTGACGCTCGGCGCTGCGGATGGCTTCGTAATTCCTCTCCAGAACCGTGCTGAACAGGGCCTCCTTGTTACCGAAATAGTGGTAAATCAGGGCCTTGTTACAGCGCGCACGCTTGGCGATCGCGTCGATGCGCGTCCCCTTCAGTCCTTTCTTCGCAAACTCCTTCGAGGCAGCGTTGAGAATGCGGGCGCGCGTCGCCGCTGCGTCGCGCGTCGCCTTCTGGCCCGTTCCGGACCCGTTTTTCTTCGCTGCCCCGGCGCCGGCCGTGGGCCGGTCAGTATTTTCCATCGCGCACCTCGAAATGGGTCGGCTTGCCAAGCGAGCGGCCGCCCTCTTTCATCCAATCTGCCGTCCACTCTATCAGCCGCGGCAGCGGGACGGAGGGATAGCCGAAGAGTTTCTGCTGCAGGCTCGTGTCAACGATCCATGCCCGCTCCTGCTCGGAACCTTCCAGAACCGGCTCCTTGCCGAAGAACTCGCCAAACTTCTGCGCGAGGCTGCGCACATTGACCAGTTCCGGACCCGAAAGGTTGAGCACAAAGGGCGGATTATCCGCGTATGCCAGCGACTGCAACGCAATGTCGTTTGCGTCGCCCTGCCAGATCACATTGCAATGGCCGCTGTCGATCTGCACGGGCTCGCCCTGCTGCACCGCATTGGCGACATCGTGCAGAACGCCATAACGCATGTCGATTGCGTAGGAGAGACGGATCAGCGCCACGCGCGTGCCATGCACGCTGGCGAAATGCTCGAACATGCGCTCGCGGCCCACGCAGGAATTGGCATATTCGCCCGGCGGGTCGAGCACCACATCTTCACGCGCGCCCTGCTCGGTGATCTTGACGAACGGATAAACGCAGGCCGTCGAGAAGGCGACGATGCGCGAGTCCTTGAACGCCTCGGCGACAATCGCAGGAACCTGAACATTCATGGCCCAGGTCAGGCCCTGATTGCCGCTGGAACCGAATTTGCGGCCAGCCATGAAAAGCACATTCTCCGTCTTTTCGAGGCTTTCCACCGCTTCGCGGTCGAGAAGATCGCATGAAACGGTCTCGATGCCCCAGCCTTCCAGCTTTTCTTTCAGCCCCGGCTCGGAGAAACGGGCGACGCCGATGACGCGCTTGTGGGGCGCGGCGCGCTTGGCCATGCGCGCAAGCGTCGGCCCCATCTTGCCGCCAACGCCAAGAATGGTGATGTCGCCATCCAGCTCGGCGAGGACGGAAACAAGGCGGTCGCTCGGCTGCGACAGCATGTCTTCGAGCTGGGCTTCATCCAGAACGGTGTCAGGCAGGGATCGGGTCATGGTCTCAGTCTCCTGTGCCGGCATGTCCGGCATCGCTTTTGTTGAGGCTATCGAAAGTCCAGTCGGCAGCGCGTGTGCGCTGACCGAGGTCGGGCAGGCAGGCGAACCCCATGCCGGGGACCTGCAATGAGGCAATGTCGAGCGCGCCGCCATTAATGGCGGTGACGATGGAAGAACCCTCGCGCCGATAAAGATCGGGATGGGCGGCCAGAGCGGCCTCCGCCTCACGGGCGGGCAAATGCTCAAGGCCATGGAAATAGTGGTGGCCGTTGCGCTCCACATGCGTGATGCCAAGCGCCGCCACGACCGCGAGATCGGCCTGAAGCGACACCACCGGCAGACAGGTGAGATCTTCCGCCGACTGGAAATAGACGCCCGGCCCCGCCTCGCGATTGCGCGTTTCGGCAATCATCGCGTTCAGCAGGGAGCGGATGACGCCCTTGCAGTTCTTGTGGCTCACACCGTGATAGCCAAGCGCAATCGCCTCATGATAGGCGCCCGTCCAGCCATCGGCCTCGTCGATCAGAAGTGGCTTTCCGATTGTCTTGAGAGCCCTGGGGTCCAGCGGCGCGGAAAGCGCGACCGAGCGTTCCAGCGGCTGCTCGATGAAAAGGATCGCATCATAGAAGCGATCAAGCGCCGGATTGCCGCGAATGGCGTCCATCAACGCGGCGAACTCCTCAAGCCGGCTGTATTGCTCATTGCCGTCGAGCGTCAGCGCGAATGCCCTGCCGGTCCGATCCATCAGCCCTGCGATGCGCTCCAGCCGCGCCATGTCCGATGTGGGATCACCGGAAATCTTGATCTTGAGATAGCTGAGATCGTCCTGCTCGATATAGTCTGCGAGCGTTTCGGGCAGACAGTCATCAAGCCGGTCAGCCGACGCGATGTCGCCAGCCTCAATCGGATCGACCAGACCGACCGTATGGCGCAGTCCGATGCGCTCCAGTGGCTTTTCGGGAAGGATCGAGGCCGGCGACATGCCCGCAAGCTCGGGAAAGACCGCGCCGCCATCAATGTCGAACGCATTGCCGCGCACCATGCCGAAGAAGCTCTGCCCGGTTGCCCTGCCCAGCGCATCGATGATGGCGCGCTCCACCATTGAGACGCCAAAGGAAGCGCCAAGCCTGTTGAAACCGGCTGCGACAGCGCGACGGTCGACTTCTTCATCAAGCTGCCGCCAGAGCGTGAACAGGGAGCCCTCCGGCAGGTTTCTGGCGACGGCGAGCGCTTCCTCGACCACCCAGAGGAGGTCTGCAACATTGTCGGCCGGCGTCTTTTCCGGCCGCTTGTCGAACCATTTGTAGGCGAGAAGGTCGGAGGCATAGCCCAGAACCGGCTTGCCATCGACGAAAACCTCAAGCTCAAGCGTCGCGCTGGCAGCGGCTTCCATGGTCACCACGCCGAAGCGGAACGGCATGCGCGCAAAGGCATTGGCAATGCCGATGCGGCCACCGATGACCTTGAGTTTGGTCGTGCTCATGAACACTCCTTCCGCATTTCCAAAAGTCCCCGGACATAGCCTGCGGCGAAGGCCGCAACACCCGGCCCATCGGGGTAGTAGTCGAACGGTTCCACGGCGATGACGCCGTCATAATCATGCCGGACGAGGCAATCGACGATTGGTGCAAACCGGTCTGCGCCAAGGCCCGGCCCGCGCTTGGAGCGGTCGTTGAAATGGATGTGGCGCACATGGCCGCCGGGCAGAAAGCGGTCCAGAACCGCTTCTGCGGGTTCGGCTTCGCCGCCCACCGCCGCATAGGTGTCGAACATGGTCGCAAAGCCGGGCGAGCCAATGGTTTCGACAAGCTTCACCGCTTCGGCAACCGTGTTGACGAAATCGTCCATTGAGGGTGCAAGCGGTTCGATGCAGTAAAGAACACCGGCATGCGCCGCCGCATCCGCTGCTGCAGCGAGATGTGCCATGGCGATGTCGCGCGCATGCTCGGGCGAAGCCGCGTCGCGCAACTGGCGCTGTCCGGGCGAACCGTGAACAAGAACGCTGCCGCCCAGATCGGCGCAAAGCTCGACCATCGCCAGCATGTGATCGCGGGTGCGCGCGGCCACAGCGGCATCGTCGCTCGTAAGGGAGAGCCCTTCCGGGGCGGTCAGAAGCCAGTGCAGGCCGGTGATTTCAAGTCCATGGTCGGCAGCCATCTGCCGCAGACGGCGACGCTCGGAGGCGGGAACGGAGGCAGGCTCAGCCGACAGGGTGAAGGGCGCCACCTCCAGCCCGTCATAACGGAGCGCGCTGGCCAGTCTGCACTGTTCCTCGAAAGAGAGGGCGCGCAGCACTTCATTGCACAGAGAAAGTTTCATCACGTCACCCCGGCAACCGAACGAGGAAGAGATCGGTGAAAACGAAGTCGATGGCGAACGCCGCAACTCCGGCCAGCACCAGACCACCGATCACGAGCTTCCAGATGGGCAGGCTTCGTTCGGTGTCGATCAGCTCCGCCCCCACCGTGAAGACGAAGATGAAAAGCGCCGTGGCCAGGATGAACGGCATGTGGCCGAACAGCAGCGTTCCATAAAGAAGCACCATCACGATGGTGAAGATCGTGCGGGCCGCACTGGCGCGGGTCCATTCCGTGATGCTTGGCCGCGCACCTTCAGCCAACACCCGGCCTGACATGCCGCGCAGCAGAAGCACGACGCCGAGAACGCAGAGAACCGCACTCAGAAGCCCCGGCGTGAGACCCGGCACGGTGAAAGGATCTGCGCCCCGCGCCTCAAAGCGCGGCATGCGAAGCGAGCCGACCAGTCCGGCAGCGCCCATCACCGCCACCACGATGCCGGAGATGAAATCGGTCCTGTTGATGGTGCGCATGCTCATGCTCCCTTCTCCAGTGCGATCTGCGGCAGCGGTTCCCGCACAAGCGCGCGGTCGATGGCTTCAAGAAGAGCGGCCATTTCCAGAGCGCCCTCATCGGCGGTGCACAGGGTCGGCCCGCCGCTTTCGATGGCGGATGCGAACAGATCGAAGCTCTTTGCCAGAAGAGATGACGGTGTAACCCCGATCACCTGTTCGCTGGTCATTGCGCCCGGTGAAACCTTCCAGCCCCCGGCCGACGGTGTGTAGGAAACCTGCGCCTGCGTGAGCGTATTGCGGTTGAAATCGATGACGATGTTGCCGGCATCGCCGATCAGCCGCAGCCGCTTTGTGGTCACCGCGCCCTGCATGAACCCGTCTTCCACCTCGCCACAGGCAAGGACGCCAAGCCGCAGATTGCCGGATATGCCTTCCTCGAAAGCAAGGTCGATGCGGATGTCATCGTCCTTTTCCGCGCCGAGCAGGCTTACCCCACGGGCCTCGACCGAGCGCACGGGAACGCCTGCCAGATGGCGCATGAGATCAAGGAAATGCACGCCGTCATTTTCGATGATGGTGGAATCGTCGCGCATGCGCTTCCATCCCGAGAAGTCGCCTTCGACCGCAAGCAGGCGGCCGATGGCCCTCGACGCGATGAGCGCCTTCGCCTTTTCGACGAGCGGATGACAGCGCAGGACGAAGCCGATCTGGACGGCGCAGCCTGAGGCATCAACCGCAGCCATCAGCTGCCGCGCCTCATCCAGCGACGTGACTGCCGGCTTCTCGATGAAAACGTGTTTGCCACGCGCGAGAGCCGCCAGAGCCACGGGCAGGTGCAAACGCGGCGGCGTGACGATGTCGACGAGATCGACCTGATCCAGATAGACGGACGGATCCTCCGCAACATACCCGAGGCCGAGGGCGCGCGCCCTTTCGCGGGCAGACGGATCGGGATCGCTGATGAACAGACGCGGGGCCGTCATGCTCTGCCGCCAGGCGGCGGCATGCTGCGCGCCGAACGCGCCAAAGCCGCAAAGGAGAACGTTTCGCACCGTCATTGTGCACCTCCCCGCGCGAACCGCGCACGGAAGGCGGCGACGCGGCGACGCACGGGCGGCAGGCTGAAAATGATGATGAGAAAGACCAGCGAAGCGATTACCGCGCTTATCGGGCGCGTTACGAAGGGCAGCGGATCGCCCTGCGTCAATGCGAGGCTGCGGCGCAGATTGTTGTCGAGGATCGGCCCAAGCACGACGCCGAGGATCATCGGCGCGACCGGGAAACCGGCCTCGCGCATCATGAAGCCGATCAGGCCGAAACCGATCATGACCCAGACATCGAAGATGCGGCCGGCAATGGCGAATGCGCCGACGGTGCACAGCACGAAGATGATGCCCATCAGCCATTCACGCCGCACGCGCAGGATGAGCAGCAGCGGCCGCGTGAGAAGCAGGCCGAGGAGCAGCATGGCGCAGCTTGCCCAGAAAACCATGGCGACAACCGAATAGAAGAAGTCGGCCTGCGTGATCATGATCAGCGGTCCCGGGCGCAGGCCATGGATGATCATGGCGGCGAGCAGAACAGCAGCCGGCGCGGAACCGGGAATGGCAAGGGTCAGAACCGGGATCAGCGCACCGGGCACGGCGGCGTTGTTGCCGGTCTCGGCGGCGAGCAGACCCTCGGTCGAGCCCTGCCCGTATTCTTCCTTGCGCTTGGAAGCGCGCTTTGCGGCAGCGTAGGAAACCCACGCGCCCATATCCTCGCCGACACCGGGAACAACGCCCATGAACGTGCCGATGAAGCCGGACCGCAGCCAGGTGCGCGCATGGCCGAAGGAGGAAAGCGCGGAGCGGAAGACGCCCGTCACCTTGCCGGCGACGGCGCGCGTCGCTTCCTGCCGCATGACGATGAAGACTTCCGTGCAGCCAAACGCGCCGACGAGTACCGGGAGAAGGCCGAAGCCGCCTTCAAGGTCACGAATGCCATAGGAGAAGCGGGCATAGGCATGGATGCTCTCCTGCCCGACCATGGCGACGAGCAGACCGAAGAAACCGGCGATCCAGCCTTTCAGCGCGTCATCCATGGCGGTGAGCTGGCCGCAAAGGACAATGCCGAAGACGGCAAGCCAGAAAAACTCGAAGGAGGTGAAATCAAGCGCGAATTCCGCAAGCCATGGGGCAACCAGCGCCAGTCCGACCATTCCCACGACCGACCCCAGAAAGGAGCCGGTGGTCGCAACGGCCATCGCCTCGCCTGCGCGCCCTTTCCGGGCAAGCGGGAAACCTTCCAGAGCGGAAGCCGCATTGGCCGGCGTGCCGGGAATATTGAGCAGAATGGCCGTGCGTCCGCCGCCATAGATCGCGCCGATGTAAACGCAGATCAGAACCAGGATCGCCGTGTTCTGCTCCATCGCGAAGGTCAGCGTGGTCACAAGGGCAACGCCCAGCGTGGCCGTGAGGCCCGGGATCATGCCAACGGTGATGCCGAGGAGCGTTGCCCAGAAAACAACGATGATCTGCGCGGAAAAACCGATCTCGGCGATCGCGCTCAGGAAATGAGTGAGTCCGTCCATGGCCATGCTTGTCGACAGGAGGGGGCAGCGCGGCCAGGAAGCTGGCAGCGGAAACCTTCCGGTTGCGTATAGGCGAAGCGTCAAGGCTCCCCCGCCTCACAGGAGGGGGAGCCGCAATTCCAGCCCTATTCGGGGCGCGGAATGCCGAATTTGCTCGGATCGTTCGGCGCAGCGCCGCTGTCGAACTGCTGCCAGGCATTGATCGAGAGGAAGGGCAGCGCGGTCTTCGCGGCTTCCTCGCCATGGGTCGCCTTGAACAGCGCACCGCGCTCGGCGGCGTGCTTCTTCATGACGTCGGAATTGGCGATCTTTTCCGCCCAGACCTTGTCCATGGCGTCGAGCACTTCCTTGGGCGCATCGGCAGGAATGTAGATGCCGAAGAAGTTCGGCGCGCTGGCAACCTCCGGCAGCCAGTCGGTGACCGGTGGAACCGTGCCATAGCCCTGAAGCTCAAGCGGTTGGTCGGCAATGACAGCGAGAGGACGCAGACGCCCGGCGCGGATCATGTCCACCTGCTCGGTCGCCGTCTGCGCGGTAAACTGCGTCTCGCCCGAAACCGTGGAGATTACGGCGGGGTTGCCGCCTTCATAGACGATCTGGCGGAACTTGATGCCGGGCGCGGCCTTCTCAAGCGCCTGCATGGAGATCGCCGTGGCGGAGGAAAGCCCGCCGGAAGAAACCGTGATCGGCTCGCTTCCCGACTTCATGGCTTCCAGAAGATCGCCGAAATCCTCCCACTCGCTGTCGGCGCGCACCGACACCAGACCCGGATTGGCCACGTGGAGGTAAAGACGCCACTGATCGAGGTTCGCGTCGAGCGTTCCGAAAACGGGATAGGCCCCAAGATCGGCAGCCGCGCCGGCGGCCATGGTCATGCCGTCATGCGGCGCTTCCCAGACGGCGCGTGTGCCAACGGAGCCCGATGCGCCGGGCTGATTGAGAATGACGAAGTTCTGGCCGAAAGCCTTGCTCAGCTCTCCCGCGACGACGCGGGTGACAGTATCGGTGGAGCCGCCAGCGGACCACGGGACGATGATCGTCACCGGTTCAGTGGGCTTCCACTCCTCGGCGAAAGCCGGAGCGGCAAGCAGCGCTGACGCTCCGAAAGCCGCAGAAATCAAGCGTGCGGCAAGTGTCTTGCTCTTCATTTTTGTTCCCCTAACTAACCAAACGGTTAGATAATTAGCGATGTCTTTTGGCTTTCTGTCAAGCGCTTTTGTCGCAGGCTGCCGAGACGCGCGCACCACATGTGCCGGCAAACGAATGCAAACCCGCCCGCAATGGCCCGCGGCTGGGGCCGAAGACAGCCCCCTGCCCCGCTCTGGAAAAAATGCGTGATGAAGCAGCCCCCCACGCCTCGGCGAGAGAGCGGCAAGACAGACAAGACGGCGTGTCCCGGCTATTGATGGCGCATCGGAACGAGCGGAACTTCTAGCCCGTTCTCTAGCCCTTAACGGCGCCTGCCATCATCGTTCCGCTGATCTTGCGGTACATGACCAGTCCGAGAAGCATGGGCGGCAATGCGCCGACCATCATAACGGCTGCGGCCACACCCCATTGCACACCGCCGCCGGAAGCGGCGAAGAAGAACGATGCGCCAACCGTGACGGGCACAGCCTTCGAGGTCGTCAGCATCAGGCCGAACAGGAACTCGTTCCACGCGGTGATGAAGCCGAAGATCATGCTGGTCACGATTGCCGGGCGGATGACGGGCGCAATGATCTTCACCAGAATGCCCGGCCGGCTCACGCCGTCGATCATGGCCGCTTCATCGAGTTCGAAAGGCACATCCGATATGGCGTTGACGAGAATGATCAGCACCAGCGGGATGTTGACGATGGTCATCACAAGGCCGAGGCCGAACCGCGTGTCGAGCAGCCCCATAAACTGGAACATCATGTAGATGGGGATCGCGAAGATCACCAGCGGCACCGCCCGCAGATTGACGATCAGCGGCAGCAGCGTTTTCTCGCCGAAACGGCCGCGCACGATTGCATAGGCCGCCGGCAGCGCCAGAAGAACGGCCAGAAGCGTGCCCATCGCGGCAATGGCGAAGCTGTTGGCAAGATAGAGGAAAATGTTCAGCCGGTCCGAGACCGTGAGCACCGTCACATAGTTCTCAAGCGTCGGCGCATTGATCCAGAGACCCGGATTGGTCGAGATCTCACGCGCGCTCTTGAACGAGGTCACAAGCGTGACGATGAGCGGAAAGTTCATTGCAAAGGCGGCAAGGGCGAACACGGCCCAGCGGATCGCGTTGAGCATCTATCGTCTCCTGCGCCGGGCAAAGCGGTTGAGGCCGTAAAGCACCATGAACGATGCCACAAAAAGGACGACCGAAGCCGCGACCGCCTTGCCGATGGCAGCCTGCTTGAAGAAGGCTTCGTAAATGTAGATCGACAGCGAAGTGGTGGAGCCGCCGGCCCCACTGCCGGTCAGCACGTAGACATTGTCGAAAACCCGGAAGCCATCGATGAAACGGATCAGAAGCGCCGCCGCCAGTGTGGGCAACATCAGCGGAAGCTCGATGCGCCAGAAACGGGCAAACCCGGTCGCACCATCGATTGCAGCGGCTTCCCGAAGCTCCTCCGGAATTGCCTGATAGGCCATGTGGAACAGCAGGAAGGCGAATGGCGTCCACTGCAGCGTCTCGACCACGATCAGCGTCCAGAAAGCCGAATTGGGACCGAGAAAGGACGGGCTGTTTCCAAACCAGGCCCAGAGGTAATGTGGCACGGGGCCGGCGAACTCGTGCAGAACGAGGCGATACATCAACCCCATCAAGGCCGGAGCCACCATGAGCGGCAGCATGAGAATGGCAATCGGCCAGCTGCGGTTCTTGAAAAGCGGGGCCAGAAAAACAGCCAGCCCAAGCCCGATCAGACATTCCAGAACAGCGGTCAGCAGGCCGAAGCGCAGGGAAAACCAGTTGGCGCGCCAGAACGCCTCATCGGTGAGAACAGCGACGAAATTGCCGAAACCGGAAATCTGCGGATTGCGCAGCGTTTCGAAGCTGATTTCGGAAACCGAGTAGATCAGATTGACGATGGCCGGAAAGCCGAGACAGACCAGCAGAAACGCCACCAGCGGCGTGGCAAGCAGCGTCCATTCGGTGCGATGGGTCGTTTCCATGGTGCTTCTTGGTCTGTGATCCAGATCGGTTTGGTGGTCGGCGCTGCCCCTCATCCGCCTGCCGGCGCCTTCTCCCCGCACACGGGGAGAAGGGGAGGATGAGGGGCCGACGCCAGCTTTACTTCAGGAGATCCGCCATGCCCTTCTCGACATTGGAAAGTGCGGTATCGAGGTCCTGCTGGCCCGACCAGTAGCCCGTAAACTCCTTTGCCTGCAGCTCGTAGATGGCAAGCGCATTTGCGGATGCGCCACCGTTCATCACGTAGCCATAGGCACCGGCATATTCGCCAAGCTGCACCAGATCCGGACGCTCTTCCGCCACTGCTGCGACAGCCTCGGCCGAGAGAGCCGGCGCACCGCCCGCACGGGCGTAGATGAGGGCTGCCTCTTCGGTGGAGAGCCATTTCAGGAAGGCTTTCGCACCGTCCTTGTTGCCGGCGCTCTTGTTGAGGCCAAGACCGAGACCATGGATATGCGTGGCCCGGCTTTCAGGCCCGGCGGGTGGAGCGATGGTGGCGGTCGCGTCACCCACTGCGGGTGATTTTTCCGCATTGGTGAGATCGGCGGCAGCCGCGTTCCACTGCACCATGGCGGCCACCTGCCCCGCCGCATAGGCGGCATTGGCTTCGGCAAACTCGTAGGAAAGCGAGTCGCGCGGCGTCGCTCCGGCGTCGTAGAGCATCTTGTAGAGCTCAAGCCCCTCGCGGAATGCATCCGAATTGACCGTGATGTTGCCTTCGGCATCCATCCAGTCACCACCATGGGAACGCGCGGTCGACTGCCACACCATGATGTTGAACAGCAGGTTCTTCATCTGCAGAACGGTGCCGTAGCGGGTCGGGCTGTCCGGGTTCACCGCCTTGGTGAAATAAAGCGCGGTGGCCGCATAATCGTCCCAGGTCCAGTCATCGGGGTTCTTGGGTTCGAGCGCCTGGCCGAGATGTTCCTTGCTGATTTCCGCGTAACGCGCTTTGGCGCTGTCATCGCTCATCAGCGCGTCGATCAGATCCTTGCGGTAATACATGAAATGCAGCGAAAGATCGGTCGGCACGCCATACTGCTTGCCGTCGAACTGCATGGTCGAAAGAACGGCGTCGCCATAAAGCGCCTGCGCCCCGTCGGACAGTTCCACCGGCTCCATGAACGGCGCATAGCGGCCGATCGAATAGGTGGCGAGCAGGTTCAGATCGAACGCATCGGACCCTGCAGCGAGATCTGCCTGCAGCTTGTCCCAGAAGCCGTCGCGGTTGAAGAACAGGAGTTCGACCTTGTTCTCATCGCTGACATCGTCCCTGGCGTTATAGGCTTCGGCTGCGGCGCGCAGCGCCGTTTCTTCAGGGCCACCCGGCCAGCCGAGCACGGTGACCTCCGCGCTTGCCACGCCGGCCCACAGGCCCGCAGCAAAAACACTTCCTGCCAACATGGATGCAAATCGTGCAACAGGTCTCATATCCATTCTCCCATTCATTGTTTGACTTGGTTTTGTGTCGTGTTTTGATGTGCGAGATCAGCGATGCCCACAACGCCGGCCCTCTCCCCCAGCCGGGCCGCCACGAGGCGCGGCTTGAGCCGTTCCGAAACGTGATCCAGCTGCGCTTCAATGCGCGCGCGATACCCCGGGGCAAGCCCGATGCCGCCGCCGATGACAATGCGGTCCGGGTCGAAGCCGAGCTGAATGTTGCGGCACAGAATGGCCACGCGCCGGGCCGAACGGTCGATGATATCGTTCGCCCAGCCCTCGCCCATGGCCGCCGCGTCAAAAACGTCATGCGACGTTGCGCCCGGCTGATGCGCCGCCGCGGAAGCGGCGATGAAATTGCCCGAAACGTGATCCTCCAGCGCACTGTCATCCCCGCCGGCGCCTTCGAAGTCCTGCCCCCGCAGGAGGCCGAAATGCCCGGCAAGTCCGGTTCTCAACCGCCCATCCATGACGATGCCGCCACCAATGCCCGTGGAAACGGTCAGGAAGACGAGATTGCCCTCGGCTTCGCCGAAGCGATATTCGCCCCACGCAGCAGCCTGCGCATCATTGGCGGCGATGGCGGACACGCCGGAAAGCGCACCAACGGTTTCAAGCAGCGGAAAGCGGTCGGGAAAATCCAGCGTCCTGCGGTTGAGCGGGGACCAGAGCCCGTCATCCACGATGCCCGTTACGGCAACGCCGACACATCCATAAGCGCCCTTCCAGTGCTCGATCTGCGCAAAGAGCGCTACGAGCCACTGGGCGGGCCCGCCCATATCGCGCGGGGTCGGCACTTTCAGGCTGTCGACAACGGTCTCTCCGCGGACGAGCGCGGCAAGCATCTTCGTGCCGCCAATGTCGAGCGCCAGAACCGTCTGAGCCTCACGCATCACGCGCTCCCGCCCCGGCATCCATATCGGCCCGGAACCAGGAGGTGACATGCTCGGGCCGCGTGATCGCGGAGCCGACGACCACCAGCCGCGCCCCGGCCTGCAGCGCTTCGCCCGCATGACGCGGCAGGCGAATGCAGCCTTCCGCCACCACATGAGGCGTGAGCGCACGCATGGCGCTGATCAGTTCAAGGTCGGGCTCCGTGGGTTCCGGCCCTTCCGTGTAACCGGAGAGCGTGGAACCAACCATGTCGGCCCCTTCGTCAAGCGCCTGTCGGGCGTCGGAAACAATCGAGCAATCGGCCATGGCGAGCTTTCCCGCCGCGTGAATGCACCTGACCAGATCGGCCGTCGGCACGGGGCGCGTGCGCTGCGTGGCGTCATAGGCGATGACATCTGCGCCAGCTTCTGCAAGCGCCTCCACATCCTCGATCCACGGAGTGATGCGCACGGGCGACGTGTCCAGATCGCGCTTGATCAGGCCGATGATCGGCGCATCGGTGGCGGCCCGTACGGCTTTCACATAATCGGCAGATTCGATGCGCAGCCCCTGCGCGCCGCCGGCAAGCGCCGCCAGCGCAAAGGCAACGACGATGGGCGCTGTGTCCATCGGCCCGCCGGTGACCGGCTGGCAGGAGACGATCAGCCCGTTTTCGAGCCCTAGGATGCGGTTCGGCACGCTTTCTCCTCCATCTGTGGAGGATATCATAGGCAGACAAAATACCAGATAACAACCAGTTTCAAACTGGTATTAGCGGTGCAGCTCGATGACGAAATCGTAGACATCGCCACGATATTTGGTTTCCGTGAACTCCACGATCTGCCCGTCTTCCAGAAAGCAGCGACGCTCCATCACCAGAAGGCTGGTCTGCGGCGGGGCCTCGAGAAGCCGCGACTCCTCCGGGGTGATCGGGGTCGATTGCATCCGCTGCACCGCACGCACCGGCATGGCCCCCCGGGCTTCCAGAGCCTGATAGAGGGAATCGCCCACCTCGGCGGGTCTCGGCAGAAAACGCAGAGGCAGCGTCGCCGTCTCGATCGCGATGGGCGTGTTGTCAGCGGTGCGGATGCGCCTCAAGCGCGCGACCTCATCGGCAACCGAGATGCCAAGCGCCATCATTTCCGTCGGCGAGGGACGCCCTGTTTCCTTGGAAATCCATATGCATCCGGGCTCCAGACCACGCGAACGCATATCCTCTGAAAAGCTCGTCATGGTGGAGAGAGATTTTTCCAGCCGTGACGACACCACCGTTTTCGCGCCGTGCCTGCGATGCAGCAGGCCATCCGCCTCCAGATCCTCAATGGCGCGGCGAATGGTGACGCGGGACATGGAGAGGGCGGCGCAAAGGGTGCGCTCGCTTGGGATAACGGCGCCGCGTTTCAGCCGCGACGAATGAATGGCTTCAGCCAGCGCCATTTCGACCTGGCGATAGAGCGGCTCGGCTCCGTTTCCGCCGGCGATATGCCCCCGTATGAAATCGAGAAGTGCCGCTTCATTCATTCCGTTTTGCCTCGGTGATTGCGTCCGCTGCACATGATGACAAAATTTCTACAGGTTTTGAACTGGTATTATTTTATATGCTGCTTATTCAAGCCCGAGAGCAGCGCCGCGGTGTTCAGGATCGTCTAGAACGTATCTTTGAAAAACAGGTGCGTTACGGGGCCTTGCCGGTCGTCGAGCGAATGATCAGATGCGTTTCCAGCACATAGGAGGCATCGCGTACCGCCTGTGATTCCAGCACTTCCAGCAACAGCGAAACTGCCAGTTTTCCAGCTTCTATGGAGCGGCTGGAAACGGTTGTGAGGCTCGGCACCGTCAATGGCCCCAGCGCATCGTCACAGCCGACCACCGAGAATTCGCCGGGCACGCTGACGCCGCGCTCGCCAAGGCCCGCCAGAATGCCCTGCGCCGTCACATCGTCGAAGGCAATCGCCGCCGTCGCGCCCTTTGCGAGGATGGCATCGACTGCCTGCAAACCGGCTTCGAAACTCGGGACACTGGCCGAGACGAAGCTCAGTTCAAGGCCAAGTTTCTTTGAGGCCCGACGCACGGCTGCGCGGCGCTGCTTGTTGGACCAGGATGTGGATGGACCGCTGACATAGACGATGTTGCGGTGGCCGAAATCCGCCAGATGCTGGGTCGCCTCGGCAATGCCCGTACCGCTGTCGATCAGCACTTTCGGGATGCCCTTCACATCGCGGTTGATCAGAACAAGAGGGCGCAGAAGCGCATGGGCCGCGATGCGTTCGTCCGAAAGCCGGGGCGATGCCAGGATGATGCCCTCGACCTGCCCGGAAAAACGACCGAGAAGCTGGTCCTCTTTTTCCGGATCTTCATCGGAATTTCCGAGAAACACGCAAAAATCGGAGCGATCCGCCTCGACCTGGGCCGCGCGGATCATGGGCGGGAAAAACGGATTTGCGACATCCGGCACGATCAGCGCCAGATTGCCATAGCGCCCGGTGCTGAGCGCACGGGCCGTGTGATTTGGCACGTAACCGAGCTTGCCGGCAGCCGCCTTGATCCGCTCGACCGTCTCCGGACTCAGCATATCGGGCCGCGTGTAGGCGCGGGACACGCTTGAGCGCGCCACCCCGGCCTCCTTCGCCACCTGACTGATTGTGACGCCGCCTTTGCGTTCCGCTGCCACCGCCTGCCCTCGAACCTTGTGCTTTTCTGGCGACAAGATGCACCGCCGAGAGGCGTCAGGCAACCGGTTGACATGCAACCGGTTGCACAGCATAGTGCCCGCATTCTTGTTCTACTCTGCCGCAAGGCCCCTGCGATCAGCGGGCGCAATCTTCGGAGACATGATTTGCAGCATAGCCAAGCCGCGCTCGAGCCAACTCCGCTCGTTGACAGAAAGATCGACAGGCTCACCGTAAAAACCTTTGCAGACCGCGACGCGATGGGGGCCGCGGCTGCCGCCGACATCGCCAAAGCGCTGCGCGAACGGCTGGCCAGCCAGAAGATTGTGCGCGTCATTTTCGCGTCCGCGCCGAGCCAGTCCTCGATGATCGAGCAGCTTCGCGCCATGCCCGACATCGACTGGTCGCGCGTGACCGCCTTTCACATGGATGAGTTCATCGGCCTTGCGCCGGATGCGCCCCAGCGCTTCGCGCACTGGCTGAACCGGCATATTTTCGATGCGCTTCCGCTGGCTGCCGCAAACCGGATCGACCCCGGTGCAGACCCGGACGCCGAAGCGCAACGCTACACCGCGCTGCTCAATGAAGCGCCCATCGACTTTGTGTGCCTCGGCATCGGCGTCAACGGCCATATCGCGTTCAATGATCCGCCCATCGCCGATTTTGAGGATCCGCTGGACGTCAAACTCGTGGAGCTCGACGCGGTCTGCCGCCAGCAGCAATATGATGATGGCGGCTTTGAGAGCCTTGATGCGGTGCCGCGCACCGCGCTGACGCTCACCATTCCACGGCTGTTGCGCGCCGACCGCATGTTCTGCATCGTGCCGGGCGCTCACAAGCGCGACGCCGTGCGAGGAACGCTGCACGGAGAGCGGACAACCGCTTGCCCGGCAAGCATTCTGCGCGAACATAAGAACTGCACACTCTATCTGGACAAAGAGGCCGACCCCGATGCCTGAGATCAACGCCGACGCGATCTGCGCAGACTATCTCGCAACGAGCCACGCGCTCATGCAGCGCATCCTTGTCGAAGAGCGTGACACTCTGAACAAGGCCGCCGAGCGCCTCGCCTCCCAGATCGAGGCAGACCGGCTTATCCACATCTTCGGCCCCGGCGGGCACTCCAATCTCGCCAGCCAGGAGGTGTTTTTCCGGGCCGGCGGCCTGATGCATATGAGCGCGATTCTCGATGAAGGCACGCTGCTATCCAACGGCGCATTGCGCTCCATGGCAATCGAACGCACGCCGGGCTATGGCCGCGTTGTCATTGCCGATGCCCGCCTTGGCGAGGGTGACGTACTGATCCTCGCAAACGCCTATGGCATCAACGCAGCCCTGATCGACGCCGCACTGGAGGCGAAGTCTCGCGGGGCGTTTCTTATCGGCGTCAGCTCGCGTGAACACGCCGAAAGCACGAGCCCGGATCACCCGGCGCGCCACCCGGAGAAGAAGAACCTGCATGATGTGGTCGACATCGCCATCGACACGAAAGTTCCGATCGGCGATGCGGTGGTCAGCCTGCCCGGCATGACCGAGAACATCTCCGCCATCTCCACTTTTGCCAATGCGTTCGCACTGAACTGCCTGGTGATCCGCACCGTTGCCAAACTGCTCGACCGTGGCGTCGAACCGCCGGTCTGGCGCAGCGGTAACGCACCGGGTGGCGATGAAGCAAACGCCCGCTTTCTGGCCCGCTTCCGCGACCGGGTTCGCGCGCTGTGAGCACGGAGAAGACCATAGCCGGGCGCGACCCCGTTACCGGAGGCAGCATCGCCATCACGATGCGCGACGGGCGGATCGCAGCCATTGCCGAGACGGGCTCGCAGGACGAAGCCTATCTCACGCCCGGCCTGGTCGACCTTCAGGTCAATGGTTATGCGGGCCTCGACCTGAACGACGGCGCGCTGACGCCGAAGCGTGTTTCCGAGCTTACCCGCATCATGGCCGGGCTCGGCGTGACCACCTATCTTCCAACCCTTGTGACCGGATCGCGCGAGCGGCTGCTTGATGGACTTGACGCCATCGCCACGGCGCGGCGCGAAGACGTTCTTTGCGCGCGCATGATCCCCGGCGTCCACATGGAAGGCCCGAGCATCGCACCGGAGGACGGGCCGCGCGGCGCGCATCCCGCAGAGCATGTGAGGCCGCCCTCCCTCGAAGAATTCGATGCGTGGCAAAAGGCGAGCGGCGGTCTTGTCCGCCTCGTGACCCTTGCACCCGAATATGAAGAGGCCCCGGCCTATATTCGCGCCATCACGGCGCAGGGCGTTCATGTCGCCATTGGGCATTCCTCTGCCACGCCCGAGCAGGTGCATGCGGCAGCCGAAGCCGGCGCACGGCTCTCGACACATCTTGGTAATGGCGCAGCCGCGCTCATGCCCCGCCATCCGAACCTGATCTGGGCGCAGCTCGCCGATGACCGGCTGACCGCGACGCTTATCGCCGATGGCCATCACCTGCCGGACGACACTTTCAAGACCATGCTGCGCGCCAAGGGGCTGGAACGCGCCCTTTTGGTTTCCGACAGCGTGGCGCTGGCCGGCATGGAGCCCGGCATCTACCGCCAGCCGATTGGCGGCGATGTCGAAGTGCGCGCCGACGGACGCGTGGGCATTGCCGGGACACCTTATCTGGCCGGGGCCGGCCTGCCCTTGATCGAGAACGTTGCGACTGCCATGCGCCTGGCCGGGCTTTCGCTGGCGCAGGCGCTGAGGCTCGCCACGGCCAATCCCGGCGCGTTTGTCGATGGTCGGGGCGTGATGAAGCTGAATGCGTCGGCCGATCTGATCCGCTTTTCAATTGACGGGAAAACCGGCTCCTTTGAGCTGAAAAACACGCTCGTTCACGGTGAAGAGGTGCTCTGAGCATGATCCGCGCAGGCGTCGCCACGGTAGACATCACACCACCCGCAGGCCTGCCGCTTTCCGGCTTTGCCGCCCGCACCCTGCCAGCCACCGGCGCACATGACCCGCTGACGGTGCGTGCGTTGGCCATCAACGATACGGCGATGGTGGTTGCCGATGTGATCGGCCTGCACGGCGCCATGAGCGCGCGCATTCGCCGCCGCTGCACCCTTCCTGACACGAATGTCATCATCAGCGCCCTGCACAATCATGGCGGCCCCGTTTCCATGGCCGGACGCCTGACGATTGAGACCGACGAGGCCTATCTGCAAAGGCTGGAAGACGCCTGTGTCGAAGCCATCGATCAGGCTGTTGCCGCGCAAAGACCTGCAACGCTCTCGGTCGGGCTCGGATCCGACCCCGACATTGCCCGCAATCGCCGCCACCCGGACGGTCCGGTGGATCGCGCCCTGCCGCTTCTGCGTGTGCGCGGCGAGAATGGCGACATGATTGCCTTGATGACGGGTTATGCCTGCCACCCCGTGGTGCTGGGCGCAGACAACAGGCTGTGGACCGCCGACTATCCGCACTTTGTACGCCGCGCACTGGAAACCGCTTATCCCGGAGCCACCGCCCTGTTTGTCACCGGATGCGTGGGCGACGCAAATACGGGCCACAGCGCGCACGCCTCGATCAGCCTTGCCGCAAACCCGGATCGCAGCTTTGCCGCCGCCGAGCGGATTGGCGCGGCGATTGCAAAGGCAGCGCTGGAAGCGCCTGAACAGCCACTTGACAGGGAGGTGACGGCGCTGGAAACGCAGGTTTCCCTGCCATTCAAGCGCCGTGAAACGGAGACGCCGGCGGAACTGGCAACACGATGGCGCGCTGAGCGAGCAGGGGCTGAACCCGCGCAGGTGGCGCTTCTGGATGCCTGGATCCACTGGGCCGAGACCATTGCGCGTGAGCCGGCAGACACCCTGTCGGGTCGGGTTTGCGTGTTCGACTGGGGCGGCTTGCCCGTGATTGGTCTGCCCGGAGAGATCTTTGCGGCGACCGCGCTCAGCCTGCGCGCCGCCTGTGGCGAACGTCCTGCCTTCATCGCCGGGTTTGCGGAAGACAATCCCGGCTATATCCCGCCAGGCGAAGAGTTCGCCTCCGGCGGGTATGAGGTGGACGAAGCCCATCGCTATTACGGACAACCGGCAAGTTTCGCACCCGGTTGCGCAGAAGCACTTGCTGGTGCGGCTGTTGAACTTCTCAAGAAAGCCAGGCCTTACAAGGATTAGGGGAAGATGCGGCCGGACCCTCGCAAAATGCGGGCCGGCCATATTGATTCAAAAGCAAGCCGGCTTGACGCGCAACCGGTTGCATGGCAATTTTTCATCGGGAACAAAATTGCAGTCTGCTCACGTCGAAAGGGAGAACAAAAGATGAGAGCGTACAGGTCCAGCACCCAGAAATCCGGCAGCTCCAGCTTCACCGCGCGCATCGCGGCCCTGTCGCTGACGGCGGCGATCACCGCTGTTTCCGGCTCCGCATTCGCCCAGACCATCAATGTCTGGAGCGGCTACCCCGAGATGGCGCCGTTCTATGAGCATGTGGCGGAATCGCTGAAAGAAAAATACCCCGATCTCGAGGTCAACGTTGAAGCCATTGCGCTGCGCGAACACGAGAAGCGCATTGCGCTTGGCCTCACCTCCGGCTCCGCCGGCGTGACCGTGATCGAGCTCGCCGGTTCCACGGCCAGCCGCTACATCGAAAACGATCTTCTGCCGGCAGCGCCGGAAGCCGTGGCGGGCTTCGTCACCAACAAGGACAATTTCGGCGAGTTCTTCGTCGATGCCGCTTCCAAGAACGGAACCGTCTACGGCGTTCCGCTTTTCCGCGGTCAGGGCGCCCTCTTCTACAATGTCGACATGTTCGAGGAAGCCGGCCTCAAAGAGCCGCCTCAGACCATGGAAGCCTATACGGATTACGCCGAGAAGCTGACCCAGCGCGACGAAGACGGCAAGGCGACCGTTTCGGGCTGGAGCCTGCGCCTTTCGGGCGGCGGACAGGGCATTGCGGAAAAATTCTGGATCAACCTGTTCCAGTATGGCGGCTCGGTCATTGAAGAGGTGAGCGACGGCAAATGGCAGGCGAACTACGCCAACGAGGCTGGCCGCAAGGCGGTCAAGCAGTATCTCGAGAACGTGCATGTCCTGAAGACCGTGACGCCTGAAATGCCGGCAGACGCCGAGGCTTTCGAGCGCGGTCAGACGGCCATGTTCATCCGCGAGTCCTGGGTCATCGCCGACATTGCTGCCAAGTCGCCCGACCTGAACTACGCAACCGCGCCGCTGCCGGTCGGCTCCATCGCCCTGCCGGCCAATCTCTATGTGAACTCCGTCGAAGGTGAAGACGCAGAGGCCGCATGGGCCTATGTGCAGGCCGCCAACGATCCGGAAAACCTTGTCTGGCTTCTGGACAATGTCGGCTGGCTGCCCAACCGTTCGGGCGTCGACTACGGCGTCGTCACGGAGAAGGTTCCCGCCTATGGCGCGTTCGTCGATTACCCGGCTGACTACAAGTTCTTCACCCTGCCGGCCATTGGTCCGATCGAAGAGGTGCTGACGCGCCTCGCCGCCCAGCTGACCAACGCCTATGGCGATGCCTCGCTGGCCGAAGACGACGCCGCAATCGACGCGATGCTCGCCAGGGCAGCCGAAGAGACCAACAACATCCTGAAGCGCGAAGGCCTTCTCGCCGAGTAGGCGCTTCATCGATACCCTCATCCCGGAGACGGCGTCCGCGCCGTTTCCGGTCAGTGACTTCAGGCGGACGGGAACACAATGCTGCAACAAAAGCGATGGCGCTTTGCCATTCTGGCAATCCTACCGACTCTGGCGATTTTTGCCTGGGTGCGCATGTACCCAATCGTCGAGACATTGCGGCTGAGCCTGCATCAGTGGAACATCCTGTCGAAGAACAAACCGTTCGTCGGCCTGGCCAACTTCCGCGAGCTCTTTCACGACCAGCTCTTCCTGAACGCCCTGACCAACACGTCGATTATTGCTTTCGGCGTGGTCATTCTCACGGTCCCCACCGCCATGGTGATCGCCGGGCTCATCCACCACCGCACGCATTCGCGCTTCTCCGGTTTCTACGAAACATCGGTCTTCATTCCGCATGTGGTGTCGCTGGTGCCGGCGGCAATGGCCTGGAAATGGATTTTTGACGCCAAGCTCGGCCCACTCAACGCTCTGCTCGAATTTTTTGGAATTCCGGCGCAGGCCTGGCTTTTCGATCCCGTTCTTTCGGTGATCTGTATCATCATCCTGTGTTCCTGGCAGGCGCTCGGCTATGCCGTGCTGATCTATCTGGTCGGCTTCAAAAACCTCCCGGTCTCTCTCTTTGAAGCGGCCAAGCTTGATGGCGCATCCGGCGTACAGCGCTTCTGGTTCGTCTCGGTGCCGATGCTGAAGCCCATCACGCTCTATGTTTCCGTCGTTACGCTGATCTCGGCCTTCAATGTCTATGCGCAGGCTTTCGTTCTTGCCTCGGACTCGCAGGGCGCGCCCGGCAGGCAGGTTCGGGTTCTGGTGCTCGACATGCTCGAAAACAGCTTCCGCAATTACCGCGTCGGCTATGCGGCGTCCGAGGCCGTGGTGCTTCTCTCCATCGTTCTCGTTCTGACGCTTATCCAGTTCGGCCTGCTCAGGGAAAAGGGGCGGAAATGACACAGACCATCGCCGCCTCCAGCGCGCACCCGAAAGCCGGCGGGCGCATGAGAACCAAGGGCAAGCTCATCGACTTTTCCATCGATGTGTTCCTGTTCGGCTTCTCCATCCTGATGATCCTGCCGCTGGTGTTCCTCGTTTCGAACGCCTTCAAGACACCACAGGAAATGCTGGCCTGGCCGCCGCGCCTGATCCCGTCCGATCCGACGCTGGAGAATTTCCGCTCGGTGCTGGCGGACACACCGCTGCCGCTCTGGATCTTCAACAGCGTCGCCTTCTCCACCCTTTCCATGGTGGCGATTGTGATCACCTCGGCCATCGCCGGTTATGTGCTGGCCAAGTTTCCGTTCCGCTCACTCAACATCATCTTCATTCTGGTTCTCGCCACGGCCATCGTGCCGTTCGAGGTCTACATGATCCCGCTCTATTTCCAGGCACAGGCGCTGGGCGTCCTCAATTCCCTATGGGGTCTGCTGCTTGGCTACCTGGTGATGAGCTTTGGCATCTTTCTGGTTCGCCAGAACGTGATGCATTCCATCCCGGACGAACTGCTTGAGGCCGCGCGCATCGACGGGGCCGGTGAATTCTGGATCTTCTGGAAGATCGTGCTGCCGCTGCTGCGCGGCGCGCTCGGGGCGCTCGCCGTTCTCGCCTTCTTCCAGGCATGGACCTCCTTCGCCTGGCCGATGATCGTGACGACGACACGCGACAGCTACACGATCGAGGTTGGCCTCGCCCTCTTCCAGACCGGCTTTACGGTCGATCTTGGCCGGTTGAGCGCAGCGTCTGCGGCCGTGCTCGTGCCCTCCATCACCCTGTTCGTGATCCTGCGCCGCAACTTCGTGCAGGGCGTCGCCAGCACGGGGATGAAGGAATGACCGCTCAGAACGCCTTCTTTCAGGAAGCAGCCACCCGCTACGCATCGGCAAATGCCGGAACGCTTGAGTGGATGCTGGACCGCCCCGCGCTCGGGGCGGGCTTCCTGAACACCAAGATGAACAGCCTGACCCTTGCCGATTATGGCGAGGCCGACGGGCTGCGCGGGCCGGACTACACCTATGGCTGGATTCAGGGGCGTGGTCTTGAAGCGCTTGTGAGCCATGCCGCGTTTTTCGAGACCCGTGACGCAGCGCTGTCTCAGCGCCTTGATGAGGCCGGGCGCGCACTCTTTGAGCTCCTGAAAGAGCTGCGGGGGCGCGATGGCCATGCCTATTTCCGCTACGATGCCGGGCTTCGGCCTGTCCGCGCGGCAGACGATGGTGCGGTGACTGCTCAGGAACCGGCAGGAGACGTGTTCACCTATTCCGACGCATTCACCGCCAAGGGGCTGGTGGCTGCAGCTTCGCGCTATGCCCCCGAAGAGCTGCCACAACATCTGCGCTATCTCGCCGATGTGATTGCGGCAATCGAGGATGGCCGATTCCAGATGGGTGAGGAAGAGCCTCTGGGCGGCGAAGCGCTGGCCTGCGAACTGGATGATTTCGGGCCGCGCATGATTCTGCTCGGCGCTGCCGGCATGCTGGAACGCTGCGGCCTCTCGGACCACACCGCCTATGCGCAGCGTTTCATCGATCATGTCATCAAGTACCATCTAGACGAGACAACCAGATTGCTGCGCAATGTGCCCGGCGGCGATGACTGCAATGTCGGACACGGGATCGAGTTTGCGGGCTTTGCGCTGGAGCACGCGCCCGTTCGCAACAACCCGGCGCTGGTCGCCACGCTGGAGCGCATCCTGATCGCTTCGTTTCGGGCGAGCTTCGCCGAATGCGGGCTGCATCTGACCGTTTCGGTTTCTTCCGGCAAAAAGCTCAGCCCCTACCGGCCATGGTGGTCGCTGCCGGAAACGATCCGCGCCGCCGCGCTCTGCCATCAGCTCACCGGCAGCGCCGACAGTCTCGCCATCTGGCAGCAGGCGGACAGCGCATTCTTTGAATATTACTGGCGCGGTGCGCCGGCCATTGCCTACCAGACCCGCACGGCGGATGGCCCCACCGACTATGTGCCCGCCACGCCAGATCTGGACCCCGGATATCACACCGGTCTGAGCCTTCTTGCCGCAATCCGCGTTGCAGAGGCTCTTTCAACGTCACACCCCGCTTACGCCTCGAGGTAACCATGGCTTCAGTCGACATCCAGGATGTCCGCAAATTCTACGGACAGCTCGAAACCATCAAAGGCGTATCCGTCGACGTGCCGGATGGCGCGTTCGTGGTTCTGGTCGGACCTTCCGGCTGCGGCAAGTCCACGCTTCTACGCATGATCGCTGGTCTTGAGGACATTTCCGGCGGCACGATCAGCATCGGCGGACGCGTCATCAACGATGTGGAGCCCAAGCACCGCGACATCGCGATGGTGTTCCAGAACTACGCGCTTTATCCGCACATGACGATTGCCGAGAACATGGGCTTTTCGCTCAGGCTCGCCAAACGTCCGAAAGACGAGATCGACCAGCGCGTGCGCGAAGCAGCCGGCATTCTCGGCCTCGCCGATTATCTCGACCGCTATCCGCGCCAGCTCTCCGGCGGTCAGCGCCAGCGCGTCGCCATGGGGCGCGCCATCGTGCGCAATCCGCAGGTCTTCCTGTTCGACGAACCGCTTTCCAATCTGGACGCCAAGCTGCGCGTGCAGATGCGCGCGGAGCTCAAGGACATTCACGCGCGGCTGAAAACCACCACGGTCTATGTGACGCATGACCAGATTGAGGCCATGACCATGGCTGACCGGATCGTCGTCATGCGCGACGGCATCGTGGAGCAGGTCGGCGCGCCCCTGGACCTTTACGACCGCCCGAACAACACATTCGTGGCAAGCTTCATCGGCTCTCCCTCGATGAACCTTCTACAGGGCGTCAATGCCGATGGCGGCAAGAGCGTTCGCATCGAAGCCGGGGCGGAACTGCCGTTCGAAGGCGCGCCGCCGACAGTCGGCAAGGTGGTCTACGGCATCCGGCCGGAGCATCTTCACCTGGCGGACGATGGCCAAGGGTTCGAGACCGTTGCAACCAATGTCGAGCCGACGGGCTCTGAAACGCTGGTTCAGGTTCGCCTCGGAGACCAGATCGTTTCGGCCCTGCTCCGCGACCGCGTGAACATACGTGCCGGCGACACCTTGCGCCTTGGCGTGCAGGCAGACAAGGCGCATCTGTTCGATGCAGAGACAAGCCAGAGGCTCGGCTAAACCTTGACGGCGCACCGCCTCGTTATCGAATTTGCGACCCTCCGCGACCCAGAACTGGGCCGCTATATCGAGCACAATGTCGCGTTCCCATCGAGCATGGTGGACCGCATCGTTCCGGCGACCACGGATGCCGACCGCGAACGGGTCGCACAGGCGCTCGGTGCCGAACATGCATGGCCCGTCGTGACCGAGCCCTTTAAGCAATGGGTGGTGGAAGACAATTTCCCGATGGGCAGGCCCGCCTGGGAGCGCCATGGCGTCGAGATGGTCACCGATATCGCCCCTTTCGAAGAGATGAAGCTCCGGCTTTTGAACGGCGCGCATTCAGCCCTCGCCTATGCCGGGCAACTGCTCGGGCGCGAGACGGTGGCGGATGCCTTTGCCGATTCGGTTATCCATGGTTTCGTGAAGGGTCTGTGGCGGGAAACTGCCCGGACGCTCTCCGCCCATGCCGGCCTGATGCCCGACGAATACACGGCGCGGCTTGCAGATCGTTTCGCCAATCCGGCGCTGCGCCATCGCACGGCGCAGATTGCCAATGACGGCTCCCAGAAACTGCCGCAGCGCTTCATCAGTCCACTGCTGGAGCGGCTGGATGCCGGCGGAGATGTACCGCATCTTGCAGCCGGTGTTGCACTCTGGATTGCAGCACTCGCCAACAGAGGCGAGCCGCGCGCCTTCACCGATCCGCTGGATGAGACGTTGAAAGCGGCCATCGCGAACACAGACAACACTGCCGACACCGTCGCCGCTGTTCTTGAAGCGGCCCGTTTCGACGGGATCGACCGATATCTGCCCGCCGTCATCGAAGCCTGTCAGCGCATCTCGGATGATGGCGTTTCGGCGGCCCTTGCCCATTACGCTCGAGGAGACATCACCCAATGAAAGAGACGTGGCGCTGGTTTGGCCCGGACGATCCGGTGACGCTCGCCCATGTGCGGCAGGCGGGTGCGACAGGCATCGTCACCGCCCTGCATCATCTCAATGACGGCCGCGCCTGGCCGCAGGACGAGATCGACAAACGCCGGCACGAAATCGAACAGGCCAGCCTCGAATGGTCGGTCGTGGAAAGCGTTATCGTGCATGAGCATGTCAAAACGCGCAGCGGTGATTTCCGGACCTTGATCGACAATTACAAGACCTCGATCCGCAATGTCGCCCGCGCCGGCGTGCGCACCATCTGCTACAATTTCATGGCCATCACCGACTGGACGCGCACGGATCTCGACTATCCGATGCCACATGGCGGGACGGCGCTGCGCTTCGATGCAATCGAGTTCTGCGTCTACGATCTCTTCATCCTCGCACGTCCGGGCGCAGAGGCGGATCACCCGGCCGAGCGCGTGGAGGCCGCGCGCGAGCGCCTGAAAACGATGAGCGAAAGCGATCTGGCGCGGCTGGAGCGCAATCTCATCGAATGGGTGCCGGCCCGTGAATTCGTCTATGACCGCGAGAGCTTCCGGCGCATGCTGGATACCTATCGCGACATCTCGGCCGATGGCCTGCGCGAAAATATGGCGGCCTTCCACCGGGAGATCATGCCGGTCGCGGAGGAGGAAGGCGTGGTCATGGCGCTCCACCCGGACGATCCCCCGTTCCCGCTATTCGGCCTGCCGCGCATCGTTTCGACGCATGACGACCTCAAGGCGCTGCTCGATGCCGTTCCGTCCAGGGCAAACGGCCTGACCTTCTGCACCGGCTCGCTCGGCGCGAACCCGGCAAACGACCTTCCGGCCATGGCGAAGGCGCTTGGGCCACATATTCACTTCGCGCATCTGCGCAATGTGAAGAGGGAGCCGTGCGGCTCGTTCCATGAAGCAGAGCATCTGGACGGCGATACCGACATGATCGCCGTGGTCGCCGCCCTACTTGATGAAGAAAGGCGGCGCGGCGGGCAGATCCCCATGCGTCCCGACCATGGGCACGCCATTCTGGACGACCTCGGCAAGCGTGTGAATCCCGGCTATTCCGGCATCGGCAGGCTGAAAGGGCTGGCCGAACTGCGCGGCGTGATGCGGACACTCGAATACGGCCGAAGCTGAAAATGCCGGATGACGCCATACAGGGCGGCGCTTCGAAAAAAGTTAGCCGCCCTATTCAAACGAAGGGCGCGCTCTTCGACCAGATGGATAAGCTCTCCGGTGGTCTCGATGAAACTGTTGGGGTTCACTTCGCCCGGGGGCGGGGGGCTGCCGGGTCAATCAACAATCGATAACTTGCCTACAATCTGGAGCATCGCGGAAAGGTCGCCGCGATGTTCCCAAAGCCGAGCACACAGGACGCTTCAAGTTTGCGGCTGTGGAGCTGCTTCCAATTCCGGCCCCGAGATGGATGCAAGCCCGGTCAAAAGCAGCACGATCAGATCCGCCTGCCGATGGGTGCCCGTCTTTCCAAAAAGATTGCGCAGATGAAACGCGACCGTGGTGGGTGACACGGCAAGATCCTGAGCGATCTCATCGGTTCGCCGACCATGCGCCAGAGCGCGCGCGACCTGCGCCTCTGTCGGTGTCAGGTCAAACAGCTTGGCAAGCAGTTCGTCAGGAACCGCAGGACGGCGCTCGGGATCGGAGATGAACACCACCGCCTGCGCATCTCCATTCATGGCCTCGCTTGTATCGGGCAGCGCGCAGGCCGTAAGCAGAAAGTCGCGCTGACCGGAGAGGCGCGGCACCGACAGGCTCGAAAGGTGATCCCGGCCAAGCCGGGCAGCCTCGCAGGCCTCGGCCAAAAACGATTTCATCTCAGCCGCGAGATTGGAGGAGGCAGGCCGAAGCGCCCTGTCGATGACCAGACCGTCGCCGGCCCGGTGAATGGCCTGCGCCGCGCGATTGGCAAATGCAACACCAGAGCCCGACACCAGAACGACACCGAAGGAGAGAAGATCGACAACGCGCCGCATGCCGGCAGCCGTGCCGGCGCGTGCGTCGGTCAGCGCCTGACGCATCGCGTCCAGTTCGCGCCCCGCGCCCTGTCCCAGTCGCTCCACCTGTCGCAGCCGCGCCTCGATGGTGGCAAGCATCAGGTCGAAGTCGATCGGCTTGACCAGATAATCATCAGCGCCCGCACGCTTGCCATTGATGACGGCGTCACGCTCGTCGAGCGCCGTCAGAAACACGAAAGGCACATCCGCCAGACCGGGATGGCTGCTGCGCACCGCTTCCAGCAATCCATAGCCGTCCAGTCGCGGCATGGTGATGTCGCAGAGAATGAGATCCGGGCGGCTTGTCTCCAGCATGGCAAGCGCTTCGCGCCCGTCTCTGGCCGCCAGCGCCTCATAGCCGGCGATCCCGAGTTCATCGATGATGTCCTGCCGCAGATGACGCTCATCCTCGACGCACAGAATAATTGGTTTCGATCCGTTGCCTGCCATTGCCGCCCGTGTTCCCCCTTCCCTGTCGCCAACCCATAGAATGACATGCGTGAGCCTCCGACGACACCCCGTCAAGAATGACGCGCCCGTGCATCCATGCAGCATGTCCAACCGGTTGTGTTCGAAAGCCTCGGGCATATCCCCGTTCAAACGAAGGGGGCGCATCTTCCCTATCGTCAATAGTTTTTGCAAAACTGATTCAACCGTCGGAGAGACAAGGGAATGTGGGATTTTTCCATAGGGCGCGCATTGGGGCTGATGGCCCGGACAATGCCGTTCATTGTGCTGCGGATGGCGGTCTATTTCGGCGCTGCCGTGGCCTATGTTCTCGTCACCGGTGTCGGCGCCGGCGTCGGCTGGGGCATCGGCGGGTTCGGTGATCCCGACTTTCAGGCGACGACGACCATGTGGGGCGGCGTCATCGGCTTCGGCGTGGTCGCGGCGGTGATGTATCTGCTGCGGGAATATGTTCTCTATGTCGTCAAGGCCGGCCATATCGCCGTGCTTGTGAAATTGCTCGACGGGGAAGAACTGCCCGAAGGACGCTCGCAGGTTTCCTATGCCCGTGAGGAAATTTCGCGGCGCTTTGTACAGGCGAGCGTGCTTTTCGGCATCGATCAGCTGGTCAAGGGCGTGCTGCGCGCAATCACCGGGCTGGTGCGCGGCATGGTGAGCATTCTGCCGATCCCGGGCGCACAGCAGTTCGTTTCGATCATTCACGCCTTCCTGCGCATTGCGGTGGGTTTCATCGATGAAGTCATCCTGGCATTTGCGATCCGCACCAATTCCGACAATGCCTGGGAATCCGCGCGGACCGGGCTGGTGCTCTACGCCCAGAACTACAAGCCGATGCTCAAGAACGCGGCCTGGCTGGCGCTCATCGTCTACGGGCTGTCCTTCGTCGTCTTCCTCATCATGCTCGCGCCTGCGGGCCTCGCCGTCTATCTCATTCCCGGCGCATGGTCGGCCGGTGGCGTTGTCTTCGCCCTGCTTTTCGCATGGTCGGTCAAGGCGGCGCTGCTGGAGCCATTTGCCATCACCTGCATGATGGAAGTCTATTTCCGCACCATCAAGGGGCAGGTTCCGGACCCTGCCTGGGAAGCAAAGCTTGAACAGCTTTCGAAGAAATTCTCCAGCCTCAAGGAGAAGGCCGCGTCCTATCAGCCGCCGCGCGCCAACCCCGACCCGGCGACCGCGAACGGCTGACCTCCCGCGGCAGCGCCATTCCGGGGCGTCCACAACACGCTGGACGCCCCGGAGCATCATTTCGGCCCGCGCCAAACCTTCACCCCTTCATCACCCATGCCTGCTAACCCGTCTCTCAGCGGATCAGACTTCGCTCTTGCAGCCATCGGCCCTTGAACGCGCGCGTCCTTGAGAGTTTGATGGTGCGGGGCGGTGAAACGGGGGAACACCAATGTCGCAAAACACTTTCGCCGGCATGGCCGGCGCTTGCGAAACGCGGTCGGATGCATCGCGGACAGGGCAGATCAGAAGACTTGCGCGCATCGCGCTTCTCGGCGCCGGGCTTGTCGCGTTCCTGCCGCCAGCCCTTGCCGGAGAAGACAATTTGTCCTCCCCGACCGGAGATGTGGTGCTGACGGTGACCGGCAGTATCAAACGTACGAATGCCGATGATAGAGCGCTCTTTGACGAGGCCATGCTGGCGGCGCTGCCGCAGAAATCCGTCGAGACAACAACGGTTGTGACCGACGGGGTTCGCCGCTTCGACGGTTTCCTGATGCGCGATCTGCTCGATTATCTCGGGGCGGATGGAGAAACGGTGACGGCAAGCGCCATCAACGACTACATCATCGACATTCCCATGGAAGATTTCGCGCGCTTCGATGTTCTCGTCGCGACGCATATGGACGGCCAAAGGCTCCAGCCAAGCGACAAGGGTCCTCTGTGGATCGTTTATCCGCGCGACGATCACGACGCATTGCAGGACATCCGCTATGACTATCGCTGGGTCTGGCAACTCGTTCGGCTGAACGTGGAATGAAGCGCGGAAGCGACCTCTTCGCCTATGTCACGGTTGGCGTCACGATCCTCGCCTTCGCGGTGTTGCTGGTCTTTGCCCTCATTCGCCTGCTCGACACCGAGGCGGAGATACGGCGCAGCCAGGGCGACAACATGCTGTGGTCCATATCGCAGGCGCAATCGGCCGCGTTGCTGCTTGATGTGGCGGTCTCGCAGAAAAGCTCCATTCCGGATAGCGAGGTGGATATCGCGCGGCGCTATGACGTGCTCCTGAGCCGTCTCGCCCTTCTCACCGAAGGTCCGCAGGCACGCTATATGGAAGAACTGGGCATGGGAGAGAGCCTTGCCCGGCAGGACAGCGCCATCCGGGCACTGGAGACCGAGTTACACACGCTCTCCCTCGGCGACGCCACGGTGGCGCTCTCGATACACGAACTGCTTGAAACCCTCAGTAGGGATCTCGGTCGCGCCGCCAATCGCTCCATGGTCAAACACTGGGATGCAACCGGCGCGCGCCTCGACAGGCAGCAGGCGGCCATCATTCAGGTCATCGTGTCGATCCTGGGGATCATCGCGCTCGGCATTTTCCTGTCGGTCATGATGCTCCGGACCATGGCGGAGAGACAGCGCATTCGCATGTCGCTCTCGCGCGAGCGCGAAAGCGCAGAGCTATACCGCAGTTTCGTCGGGCTGGTGTCGCATCAGTTTCGGACCCCGCTTGCCGTGATCGATTCTTCCATGCAGCGCATTCTGCGCAGCGGCGACGCCATGGACCAGGCCGAGATCCAACGCCGCGCGCTTCAGGTGCGCTCGGAGGTGGGCGATCTGACCAGACTGATCGAGGCAACGCTTGAGGTCATCCGTCTGGATACCGGTCAGGTCGCAATGAAGCCGCGAAACTGCGACATCGCCGCTCTTCTGGAACGGGTAAAAGCCCGCCAGCTAACGGAAACGCCGGATCGGGCCATCGACATCGTGATCGGCGACGAAGTTCCGCCCTCCTTCGTGTCGGACCCGTTTCTGGCGGAGCAGGTTCTGACCAATCTTGTCTCCAACGCCGTCAAATACTCGCCGGAGACCGAGACCGTGCTGATCGGCGTCCGCGCGGAGAACCGGCAGATCTGTTTTTCGGTTCAGGATCAGGGCATCGGCATTCCGGCAGAGGAGCAGGACAAGCTGTTCGGCCACTTCTTCCGGGCGAGCACCGCCCAAGAGGTTCCCGGTACCGGCGTTGGACTGAGCATCTCCGCCCAGCTCGCCGAGCTTCTCGGCGGCAGGCTAGACTTCGTCAGCACCGCCGGGATCGGCTCCACCTTCACGCTGAGGCTTCCCGATGAGTGGCCAGCCGCGCGGGTCTAACGCCCCGGCTTGCCCCTGTATCGCTCGGTGAACTCGGGCCCTATATCGGCTTCTTCATAGGCGCCGATCAGGATGCCCTTGCCGTCGGAACCATTGCGCCCGGCAATGATCTGCGCGTCGGATTTCGTGGTTCGTTGCGAGGGCCTGCGCGCCCATTCCGCAAGGCGTTCCGCCATCATCTGCCGGATGTCCTCATACTCTGCATCATCACCAAGATCACGCAGTTCCTGGGGGTCGTTCACGAGATCGAACAGCATGGGGCGGAAACCCTCGACATGCGTGAATTTCCAGCGCTTGTCCGCAACCATGAAAAGCCGCGCCTGTTTGGGCGGCACACCCAGTTCCTCGGCCATCGAGGTCTGGGAATAATCATATTCCGAAATCACGAAATCCCGCCATTCGGCTGGCTCTTCACCGTGGAGGAACGGCATCAGAGAACGGCCTTCCAGCACATGATCAGGCACCTCGCCGCCGGCGAATTCGACAAAAGTTGCCGCCAGATCGATCGACTCGACCAGCGCGTCGCAGACCTGTCCGCGCGTGGCGTCAGCTTTCGCAGAAGGATCGAAAATGATCATGGGCACCTTCACCGACTGCTCGTGGAAGAGATCCTTCTCGCCCAGCCAGTGATCGCCAAGGTAATCGCCATGGTCTGAGGTGATGACGATCATCGTGTCTTCCAGACGGCCCGACCGTTCCAGAAAGTCCAGCAATTGCCCAAGCTGGTCATCACATTGCTTGATGAGACCCATATAGGCCGGGATCACCTTCTCGCGCACCTCGTCGCGGCGGAAGGCCTTGCCGATCGTGTTGTCCATGAAGGCGCGATAAAGCGGGTGCGGGTTCTGCCGCTCACCTTCGGAACGAACCGGCGCGATAACGTCACGCGCGGAATAGAGGTCGTGATAAGGCGCGGGCACGATGTAGGGCCAGTGCGGCTTGATGTAGGAGAGGTGGCAAAGCCACGGCCTGTCGCCGCGCGACGCGATGAACTCTTCCGCCCGGCGCGTCAGCCAGGGCGTCTCGGAATCCTCTTCCGCGATATTTGCCGGCTTGTCGGCGTTTTCCATGAACCAGCCGGACGCCATGTCGCCATCGTCATCGACCGCGGAATTGGCGAAGTCATGCCAGGGGTTTGAGCCCGGATAGCCCTTCTCCTTGAGGTAGTCGTTATAGGGCTGCGGACCCGTATCATAGTGGCCGGCCGGCCCCTCACCCCACAGGCCGTCATCACGGACGAAGATGTCGAAGCCGCATTCGGCCACCCGTGCGCCGATGATCGAGTCCCGCGTCAGGCCAAGCCGCTCCATGCCGTCGGCGTCCACCCGCATATGCGTCTTGCCGACAAGAGCCGCATCCATGCCGAGCCGCCTCAGGTGATCGCCGAGCGTGATCTCGCCCACCTTCAGGGGAAAGCCGTTCCAGCTCGCGCCATGGGAATGCACATAGCGGCCGGTGTAGAAACTCATGCGCGAAGCGCCGCACACGGGCGACTGCACATAGGCCCGCGTGAACCGCACGCCCATGGATGCAACCCGGTCGAAATTCGGTGTCTCCAGACAGGGATGCCCCGCGCAGCTCAGATAATCGAACCGCAGCTGATCATACATAATGAAAAGGATGTTCCTTGGCTTACCCGACATGGGACTCCGCTCGATAGACCGTTGACAAAGACAACAAAACTAAACACGATATCGTTGACAAACGCAACGATGTCGAGCGGAAAGCAATGGCAGGCAGCATGCCAGCATCGATAGGACCAGACGAGACCGTCGCGCTCCATCCACGGATCGGCGACATTCGTGATCTGCTCACCTTCCGCGTCGCCATGCTTGGCGCGGCGGGCGACCGCATCGCGCAGCAATGGCTTGCGACGGAATTCGGCTTTCGCATCGTGGAGTGGCGGGTGCTCGGCATCATCGCTGCATCGGAGCCGGTGCGCTTCTTCGAAGTGGCCCGCACCCTGCTCATCGACAAGGGGCAGTTGAGCCGCGTCGTGAATGTGCTGGCGAAAAAGGGGCTCGTGGAGGCGGAACCCGATCCGGACGACCAGCGGACGATCCGCCTGCGCACGACCGGCGAAGGCGCGGATGTGCACCGGCGCATTCTCGCACGCGCCTTTGAGCGCAACCAGCTTGTCGTGGCGGCGCTGACGCCGGGCGAACTTGAGACCCTGTTTTCGCTTCTCGACAAGCTGCAGCCAATGATGAGCCACCGGGCTGCCCGCCCGGCCGAGGAGGCTGAAACCTGAAACGGGCCTGAAAAACGAAATGGGAGGAAAACATGTTTGGTAAGTTGTTACGCGCAGCGCTCGCTGCAACCGCCGTTCTCGGCGTCTCGATGGGGGCGGCCATGGCCGACTGGCCGTCGAAGCCGATCCAGATCATCATTCCGTGGCCCGCGCCGAACGATCCGTCTACGCTGGTCGCCAACGCAATTGCGCCGGTGATGTCGGATGAACTTGGCGTGCCGGTCAAGGTGGTCAACAAGCCCGGCGGCGGCGCGGTGCTTGGCGCTGCCGATCTGGCGAACGCCCGTCCCGATGGCTACACGATGGGACTGGTTTCCATTGGCCCGATGATCACGCAGGTGCTGCGCGGCAAGACGCCATACAAAAACGACGACCTCCAGCCGCTCGGCCTGGTGTGGTCGAGCCCCTTCACGCTGGCCGCGCGCGCTGACGCTCCCTATTCCAATCTCGATGAGCTTGCCGAATACGGCAAGAAGAACGAGCTGCGTCTGGCGCATTGGGGCCTTGGCGCAGTGCCGACCCTGATTGCCATGAAAGTGGCCGAAACCGGCGGCTTCGAGTGGAAGGAGACCGCCTATTCGGAATTGAACCCGCTTCTGGTCGTGCAGGGCGATGCCGATGTCATCACCTTCTCAACGCCGGGCCTGACCGATTACATCGACGCCGGCAAGATGAAGATCCTCGCAGCCATGGTCCCCGACCGCCTGCCGGCCTATCCCGATGTGCCCAACGTGTCCGAACAGGGCTATGGTGACGCCTATTCGATCTGGTTCGGCGCTTTTGTTCCCAAGCAGACCGACAAGGAAATCGTCAACAAGCTCTCCGCGGCCTTCTTCTCCGCGATGAAGAACGAGAAAGTGGCCGAGGTGATCGAGAATGTCGGTGTCGTGCCGCATTCCAGCGGACCTGATGAGGCGCGCGCGCGCATGGATCGCGAGCTGGCCGAATTCGGCACGACCATGAAAAATCTCGGGATCATGGAATAGTCACCCATGACGAACCGGACGGACGAAGACAGCGCCAGCGCGGCAGAAGCGCCGTCAGGGCATGAAACACTGGCTGCCGGGATCGGCATGGCAGCCGCCGTGCTTCTCATCCTGTCGCCCTGGCTGGTCGACCGGTCCGGTCCGGACCCTTTTTACAAGGGGCCGCTGATCTTCCCGATGATCGTTCTGGCAGGAACGGCTCTCTCGGCCGTTCCCGCCATCCTGCGCCTGCTGCGCCACCGTGTCGGCCTGCCCTTCCATGTGGACGGGAATGGCTTCCCCGGACGCGCCGCAGCGCTCTTCGTTCTGATGTGCCTCTATCCGCTGGGCATTTCTGCAATTGGCCTTTCCGCCGCAACCTTTCTGGCAGTGCTCATCGGGCTCCTGATGGTCTATCGGCGTCCCTGGCAGTCCGTCGCCATCGCCGCCATCATGACCCTGACCGTGCATCTGGCTTTCAAAACCTTTCTCGACATCTGGTTTCCAGCCCCCTGGCTGTTTGAAATGATTGGGGCCTGAACTCATGGAATTTCTTGCACAGGGCTTCAGCCAGGCCTTCTCGTTCGCAAACATCGCTGCGCTGGTCATCGGCACCACGGTCGGCATCATCGTTGGCGTTCTGCCGGGGCTCGGCCCGATGGTGGGCATGGTGGTGCTCCTTCCCTTCACCTTTTCGCTGGAACCGTCCGTGGCGCTCTCGCTTCTGCTCGGCGTGTTCTGCGGCGGCTATTTCGGTGGCGCGGTTCCCGCAATCCTGTTGCGAACACCGGGCGTCCCCTCCTCCATCGTCACCGCCTTTGACGGGTTTCCGCTCACCGCGCGCGGTGAGGCGCAGACCGCGCTTTCCGCAGCACTCGTCGGCTCTCTCGGCGGCGGTCTCGTCAGCATCGTCATCCTCATCATGCTCGCGCCGCTCCTTTCGCATGTGGCCGCAAGCTTCGGGCCGCCGGAATATCTGGTCGCAGCGCTTTTCGGCGTCACGCTCGTCGTCGTGTCCTTCCGCGACCAACTGTCACGCGGCCTTCTTCTCCTTGGCGTCGGGCTTTTCCTGTCCACCATCGGCATTGACGGTCCGACACTGAGCGCGCGCTTCACCTTCGGCTTCTGGCCGATGCAGAACGGCTTCGATCTTGTCGCGCTGGTGCTTGGCATCTTCGGCATCGGCCAGTCTCTGCTGCTTCTCGAGCAGGGCATTCTCAAGACGAACCGGCTGGATCTCGGGCGCAACACACTCGATTTTTCGCGCATCATCGGAACGCTGCGCTACTGGCGAACCCTTATCCGCTCCGGCGTTCTAGGAACCTTCATCGGCCTCCTGCCGGGGCCGGGTTCGGTGCTTGCCTCCTTCATCTCCTACGATGTGGCCAAGCGCCGCTCCAGCGACCCCGAAAGTTTCGGCAAGGGAAATCCGGAAGGGTGCGTGGCCTCGGAAGCCGGCAACAATGCCGTGCCCGCAGGCGCACTGATCCCGCTTCTCACACTCGGCATTCCCGGTGAGGCGCTGAGCGCCGTGCTGCTCGGCATCTTCACGCTCAACGGCATCTATCCGGGGCCCCTGCTCCTCATCAAGGAGCCGGAGCTGATCTCGACGCTCTACTGGTCGATGCTCCTGATCAACGTCGTCGCCTTCGCGATGCTCGCACTCCTGCTGCGCCCCTTCGCCATGATCGTGAAAGTGCCGCCCGCGATCCTCGCGGTCTGCGTGATCGCGGTCTCGCTGATCGGCATCTACGCAGTGAACAGCCGTCTGTTCGATTGCGGTGTGGCGCTTGCAGCCGGCGTGGTGGGCTATGTCCTGCTGCGTCTTGGCTGGCCGGTCGTCGCGCTCATCATGGGCATCGTCATGGGGCCGATCATCGAGGACCGGCTCCGCCAGACGCTGAGCCTGGGAGAAGGCAACCCGCTATTCGTCTTCGGCCGTCCGGTTTCGCTGACCATCATCGCGCTTGGCGTGGCGATTATCGTCCTTCCGATGATCATCAGAAAGCTGCGACGCGACGGCGCCGAAGATGAAGGCCGGGCCTCCTCGTGAACACCACTGAGGCCCTGCTGCCTGACGAATGGATTGCCATCAGTCGACTTTGGGCTGCCCCTTCCAAAGGGCCGAATAGCGCGGATCGAAGGTTCGGCTGATCGGCTCGACGGCCGCCCCCTGAGCAACCGACCACGGATCGGTCCTGCCAAGCTGGAGCCTTGGAACACTGCGCACCCGGTCCGCGACAATAGACGGCAGAAGCGGCTGCATTTCATCGATAAGCCTTGAGACGAGCGACTCGGGCGCGCCGCCGCAAAAGATGATCGTCTCGGGGTCGAAGAGGTTTTCCAGAAGCTGGATGCTGCGCCGCAGGTCTTCGGCAGCGCAGATGACCCATTTTTCCAGTGCGGGATCTCTCGCCTGCACCAGAGCATCCACACGCGCGTAAATATCGGGCAGCGCGGGATCGATCTGCAATGCGCTGTAGAGAGAGGCCAGCGAGGCGCTGTGCTCCAGCGTGGTTTCACCATCCACGCAAGGGGCGAGCGCCATGCCGATCTCGCCCGCATTGCCATTCGCCCCACGGAAGATGTCACCGTTCAGGATAAGGCCCGTACCGATACCGAAGCCAAGAAACAGGCAGACCGCATTGTCCACAGCGTTGGCCGCTCCGACCATGCGCTCGGCAATGGCGGACGCCGCCGCATCGTTCTGGATCTCCGGTGCCAGTCCTGTTTTTTCAGCGAGTTTTTCGCGCAAGGGATAGGACTGCCAGGCCGACATCATCCACTTGTTGTGAGCATTGGCTGACACGCCGAACGGACCCGGCATCGCGACACCAAGCCCGACGATACGCTGGTCCCAGTCCGGTGCGGAAGCGGCAAGTTTCTCGCGCAGGCCATCGATCAGCTTGGAGATGATCTCGACGCCATCCTCGGGCGCTTCGCTGGAAATCGCCGCATGCGCCCTGAATCTTGGCTGGCCGAGAAAATCCACCATCACGGCTCTGACCACATAGCGATCGATCTGCAGACCGACTGCAAATGCGCCTTCGGGAACAAGCTGATAGGGCGTGAAAGGCTGCCCCCGTCCACGCTTCACGGCGGGCAAAGCCTCGATGAAACCTTCATTGGCGAGCTGCTCGACAATGTTGGACACCGCCTGTTTCGTCAGCGACGTCGCCCTCGCCAGATCGGCGCGCGAGATCGGACCGTTGATGCGCAACGCATCAATGATCACGCGCCGGTTATGCGCGCTTGCCCCATCCTGGTTGGTTCCGGGCGTCGCCCGGATGCTTCGAATCACGTCCATCAGATTTCCCATTGACAGCTCAGACAATAACGACAAATAATTAAGTCAAGGCAACTGATTTAATCGATCAGCAACACCGGACGTTCGAAGCCGGCGTCGCACAAAGCGACAGACAAGGAGGCCCCGGGCCCAAACCCCGGGGGTTGGAACTGCAAATGGAGGAGACACAAATGCTGAAGATTACCCGCAGAACTCTGCTCGCGACCGCTCTGGCCGGCGCATGCTTCGTGCCGCAGGCCCATGCCGAGACCACGCTCAATGCCCTGTTCATGGCGCAGGCCGCTTACAGCGAGAGCGATGTCCGCGAGATGACGGAGCGCTTCACTGAAGCCAATCCCGACATCAAGGTGAACCTGGAATTCGTCCCCTATGAGGGCCTGCATGACAAGACCGTGCTCGCTCAGGGTTCCGGCGGCGGCTACGATATCGTTCTGTTCGACGTGATCTGGCCGGCCGAATACGCAACCAATGGCGTCCTTGTCGATGTCAGCGACCGCATCACCGGCGCGATGAAGGACGAGGTTCTGCCCGGCGCATGGACCACGGTTCAGTATCAGGACAAGTACTACGGCATGCCGTGGATTCTGGACACGAAGTACCTCTTCTACAACAAGGAAATGCTTGAGAAGGCCGGCATCGCAAACCCGCCAACCACCTGGGACGAGCTGGCCGAGCAGGCTAAAATCCTGAAAGAGAAAGGCATCGTTGAGCACCCGATCGCATGGAGCTGGGCGCAGGCCGAAGCCGCGATCTGCGACTACACCACGCTGGTCAGCGCCTATGACGGCGCGTTTCTCGATGCAGAAGGCAAGCCTGCCTTCCAGAGCGGGGGCGGCCTGAGCGCGCTCGAATACATGGCAAACAGCTATGAGAGCGGCCTCACCAACCCCAACTCGAAGGAATTCCTGGAAGAAGACGTGCGCAACGTGTTCCAGAACGGCGAAGCCGCATTCGCCCTGAACTGGACCTATATGTACAACCTCGCCAACAGCTCCGAGGACAGCAAGGTTGCCGGCAAGGTCGGCGTTGTCGCCGCGCCGGGCATTGAGGGCAAGAGCGAGGTTTCCGCCGTGAACGGCTCCATGGGCCTCGGCATTCCGGCCACCAGCGAGAATGTGGACGAAGCATGGAAATACATCGTCTACATGACCTCGCAGGACGTTCAGGACAAATATGCGAAGGGGAGCCTGCCGATCTGGGCCTCGTCCTATGAAGACGAAGCCGTGACCAGCGGACAGGAAGAGCTTATCGCTGCTGCCGGCAAGGGTCTCGCCGCGATGTATCCGCGTCCCACGACGCCGCGCTATCAGGAACTCTCCGCTGCGCTTCAGCAGGCCATTCAGGAAACGCTGCTCGGTCAGTCTTCCGCAGAAGACGCCCTGCAGTCCGCTGTTGAGAACAGCGGCCTGTAAGCCACTCCGGGCCGGGCGGGGCCATGCGCCCCGCCCCCCTTTCATGTATCTGAATATCTCGAACGCTGGAGGTGCACCGTGTCTGGCACCCGCCTGACCATGCGCGCGTGGCTTATGATGCTGCCGCTGCTGGTGGTCATGACCGCTATTGTCGGTTGGCCGCTTCTCGATACGCTGCGCCTGTCCTTCACCGATGCCCGGCTCGTGGGCACTGGCGGTGACTGGGTGGGGTTGGACAATTACGCCCGGATGCTCTCAAGCAGCCGGTTTCTCGACACGCTCTCCACGACCACCATTTTCGCCGTCGTTTCAGTGACGCTTGAAATGGTACTCGGCGTGCTGACCGCGCTCCTGCTGAACCAGGCCTTCTATGGCCGCACACTGCTGCGCGCGCTGCTCATCCTGCCCTGGGCGCTGCCGACGGTGGTGAACGCCACGCTGTGGCGTCTGATCTACAATCCGCAATATGGCGCATTGAACGCGCTGGTTACCCAGCTCGGGCTTACCACCGACTACCAGTCCTGGCTCGGGCAACCGGCCTCCGCTCTGACCGCGCTCATCATCGCCGATGCCTGGAAGAATTTCCCGCTCGTTGCACTGATCGCCCTTGCCGCACTTCAGATGGTGCCGCGCGAGATCACCTCCGCCTCGCTGGTTGATGGCGCAGGTCCCTTCTCCCGGTTTCGCCATGTGACGCTGCCCTATCTGGTCGGACCGCTCATGGTCGCGCTCGTGCTGCGCACCATCGAGGCCTTCAAGGTGTTTGACATCATCTGGGTCATGACGCGCGGCGGACCGGCAAACAGCACGCGCACCCTGTCCATTCTCGTCTATCAGGAAGCCTTCTCGTTCCAGCGCGCGGGCTCAGGCGCCTCACTGGCGCTGATCATCGCGCTCCTCGTCACCGTTCTGGCAGGCGTCTACACCATGTTGATCCGCAAAGCGGCAGGGAGTTCGTCATAATGGAACACCGCAGCCTGCCCTTCACGCTCTTCATCTATGCGACCGCGCTTCTGCTCGCCGCCGTCATCCTCGCGCCCTTGTTCTGGCTCATGATCATGAGCGTATCGCCTGCCACGCAGCTCACTGCAAAGCCATTGCAGTGGTGGCCGGAAACCTTCGACTGGTCGCGCTATCAGTTTCTTCTTTCCACCGTTGAAAACAGCGCCGGCGCGGCCTTCGTCGCCTCCCTGTTCAACAGTCTGAAAGTCGCCACCATGGCCACCCTTGTGGCGCTGGCGGTATCCGTTCCCGCCGCATGGGCCGTGTCGCGTACGCCAGCCGTCGGCTGGTCGCTTTCCATGGTCATCCTCACCTACATGCTGCCGCCCGTCGCGCTGTCCGTCCCCCTCTTCATGGGGCTTGCGAAACTGCAGCTTCTCAATTCGGTGTTCGGTCTGGCGCTCGTCTATCTCTCGATCCTTGCACCATTCACGACCTGGCTTCTCAAATCCGGCTTCGATGGCATCCCGCGCGAGCTTGAGGCGGCCGCCATGATGGATGGCGCAAACCTGTTTCAGACGCTGCGCATCATCACTCTGCCGCTCGCGACGCCCGTCATCGCCACTTCCGCGCTGTTCGCATTCCTTCTGGCATGGGACGAGTTCTTCTACGCACTGCTCTTCACATCCGATCTGCGCGCCAAGACCCTGACGGTCGCCATCGCGGATCTGGCGGGCGGACGTGTCTCCGATTACGGGCTGATCGCCACCGCCGGCGTGCTCGCGGCCCTGCCGCCGGTCCTTATCGGTGCGCTTCTTCAGCGGGCGCTCATTTCCGGCCTCACCAGCGGGGGCGTGAAGGGATGAACAGGCAGCCACGCCCACAGGGTGCTCTCGCCATCGATGCCGAAATGGCGCGACAACACCCGGACGCCCGCGCCACATTCACGGCAAACCACAGCATGGCAATGCAGATCGCCGCTTCGCTCAAGAAGACCGGAAACCTGTTGATGCTTGGCATGGGCGCATCGCACGCCGTCGCCAGAATGGTCGAACCGCTTTACCGGGAGGCGGGCATCGAGGCGCTGTCGCTTCCGCTATCGGAGCAGCTCGGCCAGCCGCTGCCAATCGCCGGGCGCACCATCCTGCTTGCCTCGCAATCGGGCGAGAGCGCGGAAATACTCCGCTGGCTGGATGAAAGCCCTGCCTGCGACAGCGATGTGTTCGGCCTCACCCTTGCAGAGAACTCCACGCTTGCCGCACATGCGCCTTCCATGGTCGGAGCCGGAGGCGTGGAAACCGCCTTCGCGGCCACCCGCAGCCTGACGGTCACGCTGGCCATGCACATGGCCATTCTCGATGCGTTGGGCATTGATGTCTCGGCAGCCCAGAACGTCCTGCGATCACCGCAAGCCGCGCCCGTTTCAGCGCTCGTGAATGCCTTCGATCAGGTGCAGTCCATCGTCGTTTCCGGCCGTACGCTGCAGGGCGCAGCCGAAGCGCTCGCGCTGGGGCTGACGGAACTCTCCCGCCTGCCCTGCTTCGCTCTCGAAGGCGGACAATTGCGCCATGGTCCCATGGAAATGCTTGGCCCCGATGTTGGCGTCGTACTCTTCAAGGCCGAAGACGCCACTGCTTCGCTTGTTGATCGCATGGCGCGCTCTGCTGCCGAGGCAGGCTCGCCTGTCATCCTGTTCGATGCGTCTTCAGCCTCTCTCCGGCATCCCCGCGTCACAGTGCTGTCGGCCGGAGCCCATTCCGGGCTCGCAGCCATCTTCGCGCTGCTGCCGCTCGCCCAGACATTCATGCTCGAATTCGCAGTCGCCCGGGTCAGCGACGCTGGAACACCCGTTCGCTCTTCGAAGATCACAAGGAGCGAGTGATGCTGCCGCTTGCAGTCATCGGCAATGTGAATGTCGACCTCATCCTTGGCCCCGCGCCCGCCTGGCCTCAGGCCGGCACCGAAATCCTCGTCGACCATGATGAATTTCGGGTCGGCGGGTCGGCAGGCAACACCAGTCTCGCCTGGCAGGCGCTCAAGATCCCGCACCAGATATCCGCAACCGTCGGTTCCGACGAATATGGCGGCTGGCTTCGCAAGTCATTCGGCCAGTTGGGCAAAGACTGGCCCACATGCGAGGGCAGTACGACACTTTCAGTCGGCATCACGCATCCCAACAATGAGCGCACCTTCTTCACCACACACGGGCACCTGCCCCACATGTCCATACAGGACGTGCTGGCAAGCCTCGACATTAAGGCGCTCAAGGGCGGGATCGCTCTCCTTTGTGGCTCTTTTCTTACCAACTGCCTCACCGACGACTACGCACATTTCTTCGAGATCGCGCAGAAAAACGGCATTCAGGTCGCGCTCGACACGGGCTGGCCGGTGGGCGGCTGGACCGCGGAAAACCGTGCGAGAGCCCGCCAGTGGCTGGGTGTCTGCGACTATGTCCTGTCCAGCGAGAACGAGGTCGCCAGCCTCTCGGGCCAATCTGAGCAACACGATGCCGCGCGCGCCGTGAAAGCCATGATGAAGCCCCACGCGACGCTGATCGTGAAGCTCGGGCCACTGGGCGCGCTCGGCCTCAGCGCCGAAGACGGGATCGTGAGGGTTCCAGCCCCCAGCGTTGAGGTGATCGACACCATCGGTGCGGGTGATGTCTTCAATGCAGGTTTTCTGGCCGCCTGCGCACAGCACGCGCCGCTGGAGCACTGCCTCGCAACTGGTGTGGCAATCGCTTCGCAGGCGATCTCCACCGCCCCCCGCCATTATGATTTTCAGCTTGAAACAGCCTTGAGGGAGACTTCGCCATGAGCGAACTCGAAATCGTCGACATCCGCAAGAATTACGGCAGTGTGGAGACCCTGAAGGGCATTGACATCAGCCTGGAGAGCGGTGATTTCCTTGTGCTTCTCGGCGCTTCGGGCTGCGGCAAATCCACCCTGCTCAACATGATTGCGGGACTTGCCGATCCGACTGCCGGCGACATACGCATCGAGGACCGCTCGGTTCTGGGCGTTGCGCCGAAGAACCGCGACATCGCGATGGTGTTCCAGTCCTATGCGCTTTATCCAAACCTGACCGTCGCGCGCAATATCGGGTTCGGTCTGGAAATGCGCGGTGTGGCGAAAGAAGAGCGCGCCGCCGCCGTTCAGGAGGCCGCGCGCCTGCTCAAGATCGAAAACCTGCTGGACCGGAAACCCGGTCAGCTTTCCGGTGGTCAGCGCCAGCGTGTCGCGATCGGGCGCGCGCTTGTCCGCAAGCCGAAAGTCTTCCTGTTCGATGAACCGCTTTCCAATCTGGACGCCAAGTTGCGCATGGAAATGCGCGCCGAATTGAAGCGGCTGCACGCCATGCTCAAGACCACGGTGGTCTATGTCACCCATGACCAGATCGAAGCCATGACGCTCGCAACCAAGGTTGCCCTGATGCGCAACGGCCGTGTCGAGCAGTTCGGAACCCCGGCGGAAATCTACAACACGCCCGCGACCAGATATGTCGCCGAGTTCGTCGGCTCACCGCCCATGAACATGCTTCCTGCCCGTGTTGCCGGGAACAGGGCAATTGTGGAAGGCACGGACACCGCCTTCGATCTTCCTGCGAAATCTTCCGGCCTTCTGGAAGAAAACCAGCCCATTATCATCGGCATTCGCCCTGAAGCGCTTCATATGGCGGAAAATGCCGAGGAGGTCACCCTCGCGCCACGCACCGAAATTGCAGAGATGACAGGCCCGGAAGTGGTTGTCTCCGGCCTGCTTGGCGAACACAAGGTGGTCGCAACCCTGCCCCCCGCTCTCGACACGCCGACGGGCGCGCTCCTACCTCTGAAGGTCGCGCCGGATGCGCTGCACATATTCGATGCGGACGGGCGCAGGGTCGGGTGATCGTGTCGTTTTATGGCTCAGGAAACAGCCATTTCCACCACGGCGGCAGGATGCGGGAACACACCTCTCTTCAAACGTTCCCGATCACTGCTCATATAATGCCCTGAGAAGCTGTTCGCGCTTCTCCCTGAACATCCGTTGATAGGCCTCACGGCTTCTGCCCAGAAGCTCGGAAATTTCATCGCGGTGCGCCAGAACCAGATCAATTCGATCACTGATTGCAGAGGGATCATCTACGCGCGGCTCGACCAGAAATTCAGCCAGGCGCGAAGACACGCCGGAATACACATCACCAGCCGGCCCCACGATACAAGGTGAGAACGGCGGTGGAAAACTAGACCACGGTAGCGGCTGGATTGTCCTGCTGCGGGCGGCTGAAAAGTCGTCCACTTTTTCCCTTTTCTGCTTGGCGCAGGGAGGGACGAGGGATCTAC
>NZ_JAFKDE010000007.1 GCF_017255295.1 Nitratireductor aquimarinus | reverse complement strand
GTAGATCCCTCGTCCCTCCCTGCGCCAAGCAGAAAAGGGAAAAAGTGGACGACTTTTCAGCCGCCCGCAGCAGGACAATCCAGCCGCTACCGTGGTCTAGTTTTCCACCGCCGTTCTCAATCATCTCGCTCGCCAGCAATCCAAGGCAGCAAAATGCAGTGATCGCACCATTGGTGTGATCACGTAATTCTCCCCGTTGTCCAGATCCGGTGACGGCCAGGTCTGACAACCCGTATCCAACTCACAGAGCAAGAGTCCATGTGCCTTCTACCCAACTGGAAGGCGGTGCTTCGCTATGCGTGGAGCATCCGCTTTATCGCGCTCGCGGCTGCCCTATCCGGGGCGGAAGTCGCGCTTCCATTGATCGAGCGCTTCCTGCCGATCCCCGCCGGCATCTTTGCCGCGCTGTCGTTCGTGACCGTGGCCGCCGCATTCATCGCACGCATCATCGCACAAAAGGAGATTTCCGATGGCTAGTCGCCGCGCACGGTCAGCTCTTGCATCCGGTCTGGGGCTGATCGCCCTTACCGTGACCTATCTGACGTTGCCCTGGGAGGGGATGGAAAACCGCGCCTATTGGGATCGTCTCGGGCAGGTCTGGACGATCTGTGCGGGCGAGACCAAAGGCGTCACGCCCGGCATGGTGATGACCGACGAGGAATGCAGCGCAAAGCTCTACGAGCGAATGGAGCGGGATTATCACCGGCCCCTGCAGAAGTGCATTGCGGGGTTCGACGACAAGCCGCTGAGCTGGCAGGCGGCTGCGCTCGACCTTTCCTACAATGTCGGTGTCTCAGCCGTTTGCCGGTCGACGGCAGCAAAGCGCGCACGGCGCGGCGACCTTGTTGGTTCGTGCCACGCCATGGCCTGGTTCAACCGGGCCGGCGGCAAGGTGGTGGAAGGACTCAAGCGGCGGCGCCAATATGGCGACCGGCAGCGGATAGGCGAGCTGGAGCTTTGCCTTGCGGGGCTTGAGTGATGTTCGCACTGCTCGGCGGATATCGGGTGCTTGCATCGCCGCCCTTCGTTGCGGCTGTCGCCATCGCCGCAACCGTCCTCTTCTACGAAGGCCTGCCGCTCGGTCCGCTTCGGCTTCTGCCAGTGGTCGGCCCCGGGCTTGAGGGGGTCGTGGATGGGCGGGTGGACCGGGTGCGGCGGTCCGGCATGGAGCAGGAGAGGGCGCGCTGGGAAGAGGCGCAGCGGCAACTGCTGGCCAGAATGGCCGAGGAGCGGCGCGCCACCGAAACCGCCATCAGGGCTATTGAGCGCGAGTATCTCGAAGCGCGCGATCAGGATGCCGAACGCATCCGGTCACTGGAAGAAGCCATCACAGAACAGGAGAAGGCCGATGCGGAAGCCTCACGTGATGCTTGCGTTGTGCGCCCCTTTATTGGTCGGAGCGTGCGCGACCAACTCGACGATATCGGTCGCTGAGCGGGGTGAGCTGGCAAGGGTGCCCGAGAGCATGAAAGTGCCATGCAGGCCCGTGGTCCGCCTGCCGGATCGGGCGCTTGGCGCTGCGGAGGCGGCGCGGCTCTGGGCGGTAGACCGCCGCAATCTGGGGGAATGTGGGCGTAGCAAGGCTGCGCTCACCGAGGCAGTCAACGCGATTGAGGAGCAGGGGCGTGAGTGAGGAAAAGCCGATGCATCGTCCGAAGTTCCGCTGGGAATGGAACATCAACACCATTGCCGTGCTGATCGGGTTTGCCTCTGGACTGGTGGCCTGGGGCTGGACGCTCAAGGAACTGCAGTCCGGCCGGCAGGTGAACTCCCTGAACATCGAGCGGCTGGATCGCAGGCTGACGAAACTGGAGGCGGATGCACGTCGCCTCGACAATCATGAGCTGCGTCTTGGCAATGTTGAAAAGCAGGCGAGCGACGCGGCCGCAGCAATGCGCGCCGTCGAAGGCACGCTGAACGGGCTGGCCGCAGACATGCGGGTTACACGCGAGATCCTGCAACGGCTCGAAGCGGCGCAGCGTGGGCGCGAGCCTCAGTAGTACATCTCCACAGGCATGGCTGTTTAGCTGACATACATTGGTGTTGAATGAACCGCAGTTCACCGCCTCTTTGTCACGTTGTAGCGTCAGCGGTTGCTACTTCTTGCTCATTCAGGTCCAGATAACCTTCGAGTTCTACGCGCATGTCGGGATCCAGAGCCGCTGCGTGCCAAATGCGGCTGTAGAACAAAGTGAAATAAACAACCTTTATTGCCGTCACTACGCGTGCCAGTAGACCATGTAAAATGAAGCCGAGAAACGCGGTCATGAAGACCGGTAGCCAGTTGAAGACGGTCTCCGGCCCGAATGGGCCGATGTTCGGAATGTCCGGGGACAAAGCATAAAGGGGGCCTGCCGAAAAAGCGGCAGGAAGTCTTTCTCCAACGAGAAGGCCGCAAGCAATTGCCGCCAAGCCTCCGAACACATACAGGGGCGCCATCAAGGTGCCAACCACTCCGCCCATGATATCAATACCGAAGACACCGATAAGAGCTTCGGGCACATGATCCTTCAGTCGCTTCAGTCGCGCCACCCCGTCTTGCAAACCAAGTCGGTCCACAGCGACAGCCGGTAGCAAAAAATGATTGACCAGATCCCAAACCTCACCGATCCCGCCGAGCAGAAGCGCCATTAACCCGCCCTGTTTATCTTTCCGGCTGGCGATCCAAGCGGCGGCCATGTCGAGTAGTGCGAGCCTGCGCACCTGCGGTCCGAGGCCTGAAAGCAAACGCCGCGCATCGCGCTGCGTGGGGGAGCCGCCGGTCGCAGTGTCAAAAGTGAGACGGCTCAGAGTCAGTTCGGCGCGATTGTAGAAAAAGAACTTGTAGATGAACATCACCACGCCGCCGAACAGAAACCAGCTGCTCCCAGCGCTGCCGTAAGCAATCATAAGGAAACCGGTAAAGAACATAGCGACCATTGCGGTCGCGTAGACCCACATTGCGATGAGCGGCGACAGCAGCGCGCGGTTGCGTCCGACGATGCTGAACGTATGCCTAACAAGAAAGCCAAGCTGTGCCAGCCTTGCCTTACGATCAGGCTTCTCGAAATTCATGAACATGCTCCCTTAAGAGTATTTCGGCATGGAGTGTTGAGCTAAAGGGGCCCTTAGCGGCAGAAGGTGCGCTGTATCGGGCCGTGTTCGGCGGCTACGGCAGCTCATGCCCGCTGAAAGTAATCGTGCTGGAGGGCTCTAACAGTTATGCAGATAGGCTGCCCCGTTCGTTCAGTCGGGGAAACGTTGAAGTTTCAATGATAGATTGTGGTGCTTTTCAGCTCAACTTCGTGCGTTTTAGGTGTTTGAAAATCAGGGGCGTTGTGGCCCCTGAGCCGCGCGAAAATTCGGTCACACTGTCTCAATTTTCGGGATCATCTGTGTGCTGAGTTGACCTAAAGTCGTAGTTTGTGCAAATCCAACACGGATTGTTCTGCATGGGCTTCGCGCCAGAGGGGATTGTTGGGGGGGGAGGATTTGAACGTTGTCGCATTTGACGCGAGAAAAGAAAATCGCAATTTGGCGCGAAGCGGAAGCCCGCGCACTCTTGCGATGCGCGCGGCAGATTTCGATGCCTGGTTATCGCACGTAGGTTTTAGTGAGCGTCGCGCTGCCAAGGTTCTACAAATCAATCGCGCGACAGTTGCGAAGTATAGGCGAGAAGGGGCACCGGCACATATCGGCTATGCGTGCGCCGCAATTGCTCTAGGCATGCCTGTTTGGGCGCGTGCCGAGTAACCGCTCTATCCTACTCAAAGCAAGTTTATTGGCTCCTCCATCGGTCGCGTAGGTCAGCCGGGAAGCGTCAATAGAGCGGCTGGCTAGGATTTCTTCTTTGTCGCGGTTCTCTTCATTGTGCGTTTTTCCCGGATGCGGACAGGCCGTCCATCCGGGTGTTCGATTTCAAACGCAGTGGTCTTGCGAACGAGGTCGCTGAGCTTGCGGAACCCAAAATTGCGCGGATCGAAATCCGACGACAGATTGGCAAGTTGCGTTCCCACTGCTCCGAGAGGAGCCCAGCCGTCTTCGGTCTCCATCTGGTCGAGAACTCGTCGGATGATGGGTGTTGCCGCGCTCGGTGGTTGAAGCGGCTTGGCCCCGTCTCCAGTGGATTCCACGTTGGCAGGGGCATCGGGGAGCAAATTCTCGGTATAGGTGAAGCGCCGACAAGCCTGCCGGAAACTCTCCGGTGTCTTTTGCTCCCCAAATCCGAAAACATCGACCCCCTGTTCGCGAATGCGAGAAGCGAGGCGGGTGAAGTCGCTATCGGACGAAACTAGGCAGAATCCGTCAAAGCGTCCGCTATGCAAGAGGTCCATCGCATCGATAACGAGTGTTATATCAGAGGCGTTCTTGCCGGTGGTATAAGCAAACTGCTGTTGTGGAATGATCGCATGGCGGGCCAAGACTTCGATCCACGCCTTCGATCTTGAATTGGAAAAGTCGCCGTAGATGCGTCTGACGCTTGCCTCTCCGATCTTCGCTATCTCGTCGAAAAGGCCGTCCACAATCTTGGCTGAAGCATTGTCGGCATCAATAAGTACAGCGAGACGTGGAGAGCGTGCTTCTATGACCATTACTGAGAAACCTTTCGAGTGCGCCTATCCAGGTAGCCTACCATGAACATCTTTCTGCTGCGGTGGGCGAGCATTTGCGTAGTTCGGACAGTGCCGTTTAGAGCTGGAAGAGGCCACACTCAGGTACAATCTTCATGTGGACAATCTCCCTAGAACTAACCGGCGGCTGTCAAGCCTGAGTGAACCCAGTCGTTACTGGCACCATTTAGAGCGACATCCCGGCTGCCAGCGAACGGCGTAGCCACCCGTCATAAGGACTTTTCCTGGGGTTTTCCTGTTTGGCATGAGCACCCACGCAGGTGGCCGCTTTCAGCGGTTGCGCTCGCCGCTGTCCACCTCGGCCTTCTTCACCCATTCATTGAGCGTATGCGCCGAGCAGTCGACTGAACTGGCCCCTTTTTCGACCGGACACTCGGGCATGACCATGGAGGCTTAGGGATATCCCTAAGCACGTGCTTATGTCTGACTATGAGATCATCACCGATGGCGGTCGCCGACGCCGCTGGACTTCATCTGAGAAGCTACGGATCGTCGAGGAGACGCTGGAGGAGAACGCCAGCATCTCGGTCGTGGCGCGCCGCAATGGCGTGGCACCGAACCTGCTGTATCGTTGGCGGCGTCTGATGCTGGAGGGAGGGGCCGTGGCCGTGTCTGGAGACGATGACGTCACAAGCAATCGCGCTGTCCGACAGATGGAAGAGCGCATCCGCGAGTTGGAGCGCCAGCTCGGGCGCAAGACGCTCGAGGTCGAAATTCTGAAGGAGGCGCTCGACAAGTCGCGCTCAAAAAAACTGACGTGGCTTGCGCAGTCGCAGCCGAAGGACGGTTCCCAATGAGCGTGGTGGCCAAGACCCTCGGTGTCTCCCGCTCAAATCTTCATGATCGCCTGAAGGGAGGCGCGAAGCCGCGGCGGCGCTATCACAAAGCGCAAGACGCGGCGGTGGTGCCGCTGATCACCGCGCTCGTGGCAGCGCGGCCGACCTACGGATACCGGCGGATCGCCGCGCTCCTGAACCGCCAGCTGCGCTCGGAGGGCCTGGCACTGGTCAATCACAAGCGGGTCTATCGGATCATGCAGACCCATAACCTGCTTCTGACGCGGAAATACACGGAACGTCCCGAGCATGTTCACGACGGCAAGGTGATCGTCATGCGTTCGAACCTGCGCTGGTGCAGCGATGGCTTCGAGTTTACCTGCTGGAACGGCGATATCATCCGCAGTGCCTTCATTATCGATGCCCATGACCGTGAAATCATCGCCTGGCGCGCTGTGGCGAATGCCGGGATCAGCGGTTCCGATATTCGCGATATCATGCTGGAGGCCGTCGAGCGTCGCTTCGGCGCTTACCGCGCCCCATCCGTCATCGAGATGCTGTCCGACAACGGCTCACCTTATATCGCGAAGGACACGCAGATCTTTGCTCGCCAGCTGGGACTGAAGCCTTGCTTCACGCCGGTCCAGAGCCCGCAAAGCAACGGCATCTCGGAGGCTTTCGTGAAGACGCTGAAACGCGACTACGTCCAGGTGACTCCACTGCCCACCGCCCCGACAGTTCTTGGATTGATCGAAAACTGGATCGAGGATTACAATGACAACCACCCGCACTCAGGGCTGAAAATGCGCTCGCCCCGCGAGTTCATTGCCGCTCAAATCGCAACCGCCTGAGTGTCCGGCGAAACGGGGGCAAGACCATCGACCTCAGCCGCTATGGAAGATACTGCCGCCCACCGCGCAGGATGTTCAGCTTCATGCTCCGTCACCATACGAACGGCGCGGGCAAGGACTTCAGGAGAAAACTTGTTCGTCGTCTTGCTTGTCATAGACCCCACCGCTGTCCTCGTTTTCGAGGCGACCAGCGGATGCGATAGAATTCTCATGGATATCAACTATGCCCGCGTCAATCCAAGGCAGGCAAGGGAGTTCGCACGCGCGTTGGGCGTCCTCGCCAAGACATATCGCGTCGATGCAAGAGTGCTGGCCCTGATGGGGCAGCGCCTGCCTTTGACTATCACCACGCCTCCAAAGCCGGAAAAGCAACGCTTTGCCGATTTTCTGAGACGACGCAAAACAGTTGGTCGAAACCCGCCAGGCTGAAAAACTTCGACGTCACAGCGCCGATCAGAGCGAACAGCTACGCGGCATCGACAGCATGATCGCCATCCTTAATCGAGGATCGATAAGCTCGACAGCCAGATCGCGCAGACAATTGCAGACACTCCGGAACTGACTGAACAGGCCCGACTGCTGAAAGCTGTTCCAGGCATTGGTCCCACCGTGCTGGCTACATTACTCGGAGAGTTACCCGAGCTCGGTATGCTCAACCGAAGACGCATCGCATCCCTGGCTGGACTCTCGCTTCATGCTCGCGAAAGCGGAACATGGAAAGGTGACAGGCGAATATGGAATGGGAGGCGACAAGTGCGGAAGCTCTCTATATCGCAGCCCTCGCAGCAAACCCTCAGGTTCCTGTTCTCCCCAATTCGTCTCATTGGCTCCGGCTGACGAGGGTATTCTGCCAACTACGTTCTGCCAAATGAAAAAAAGGCCCGGCAAATGCCGGGCCTTTCCCAAAAGCCGGTAGCTTCTGATTAGAAGTTCCGCTGGAAACGGATGAAGCCGCTCCAGTGATCATCCAGTCTTGCTGCTGTGGGTGCGTCAACATTGGTGTAGTTGACTGCAAGCTTCGCGTCGAAGTTCTCAACGATCTCGTAATCGACGGTCAGACCAGCGTTCAGAATATCAACGTCGCTACCCCACATGGCGGCCGGAGCATCATGACCAACCTTGTCGTAGTACTGTGCACCGATCGAAGCTTTCAGCTTCGGGGTGAACTTGTAGCCAACGAGGCCGCCGATCGACCACTGCGAGCCGAAGCGAATCGTGGACGGCACGCCGAGACCTCTCAGGTCGAAGGGGTCGGTCGAGTAGAAGTTGATGCCGCTTTCGTAGATCGCCATGGCCTCTGCGAACATGCGCTCGGTCAGGTCAGCCTTAACGATACCCTTAAGAGCGAACTCTTCTGCCGTTGCATCGTAAGCAGCGTAGAAGTCTGCCGTGCCCCAACCCTGAGCAACGCCAACCTTACCGACGAAGTTCGGCGTGTAGTCGTAGTTGCTGTCAGCTTCTTCGAGAGCGAGCGTGGCAGTGAAGCCGTTGCCTGCTGCGAAGGTGTAGTTGATGAAGTGAACGCGATCACCACCGCCGTTGTCGAACTCACCCGAGATGGATGCGTCGTACAGCGTGTCGGAGAGACCCATGGAGAGGCCGCCGAGCGAGATGATTGCCTGCTGCAGGCCAACGGAAGAGCCAACGCCGAGCGAGAGTGCATCGCCGTCATTTACACCAGGAGCTGGCAGCGGACCGGCGTTCGTGGCCCATGGCGTCGCACCAAGCGGATCCGAGTAGCCAGTGTTGTTGCTGGTTGCGCGCAGCTTGATGAAACCACCGAGTGTGCCGTATTCGGTCTCGGAGCGAGCGTCGATGTTGAGCTCACCGCGAGCGTACTTGCGCCAGCCGTCGTCGCCCTCGTCCCAGTTGATCTGGTAGCGGACCATGCCGCCGATCTTCAGGCAGGTCTCGGTGCCCGGGATGTAGAAGAAGCCTGCGCCGTAGACGTCGCAAACGCGAACGTATTCCATCGGCTCCGGCTCGGGGATGACAATCGGGTCGGCTGCTTTTGCGCCGGTGGCAGCAGCTGCAAGAGCTGCGGAGCCGATGAGAAGGCTCTTGAGTTTCATGTTCTGACCTCCAAAGTCAAGCTTACATACGAAAGTGAAGAGCCTGTAATCCAGACCCCGTGAAAAGACGTGTGATTCACCCCTCTTTCCGGAGGCATTAATCATCCCCTGTTGGTCTAAGGCAAGCGCCAGGAGCCCAAATTGACGGCGCTTGGGTGGGGATGTGATGGAGGCGTGGCAAAAATGCTACACATGCGCCGCTGGCGTTAATCTATTGTTTACGAATTGACCGCTTTCGGAGGCCGAAACGTTCTAGACCGCTGCGTACGGTTCTGTTTTATTGGGTATCTCGACCTCCAGTCGAGATGCGCCCCCAGTCAACGGTTCCATTTCCTGCGGAGCTCCTGGCTGGGCGGCGCGTTCGGGTTGAGCGGTGTCCCGCTATGATGGGTTCGAATGTCAGCAGCTTTTCAAGAGATCGTCTCTTCTCAGCCCCCCGCGTCTAACGAGCGTACTGTCGTGACATACTTGACGACTAAGCTGAAGGTGAAGGCCCCGTCGCTGCGAAAGCGACAGGTACTGATCGATTCCATGCGTCGTTCTCATCTGGCTTTCGATAAGTTGCTAAACAAGTTCTCGGATGACGCTGAAGCGGCTGTGCAGCTGCCAGCTTCTGAGCGACGTAAGGCGTTGCGGGAACTGCAGCAACGGATGTCACAGTACGTTAAGCCAATGCCCCTTGGGTCTGGCGCGAAACATTCGGTGGTGCTTGAGGCGATTGCTCAGGTCGATGGATATCTGGCTGCCCATCATGAGGGTGTTGCTGGGGTGTATCCTCGCGCACGGCGTATTCGTGAGAGCTCTGTGGATCATGATGCGGCGTTAGATGCGCTGGTTGATGCTCCCGATTTGCAGGAAGAGGTTCAGGCGCGAAATGCCCTGCTGCGCCAACAGCGGGCAGGGTCTTTGCGGCCATTATCGGTTTATAGAAACCGAGCGACCGACGGAGGGCTCATGCTCTCAGATGACAAGGGACGCTTGTTTGTCTTTATAAATCTGCTTCCGCGTGGTGCGCGTCGCGGCCGGGCTGTTACGCTGGATGGGTTGATCGATATTAGGACCGGTGTCGAGGTGCGCGGTTCTTTTCGCACTGGAATTCTTCTGCCGTTGGAGTTTGGGGCCTGGCAAAGAGACAAGTTTCTTCGCGGCGGCATGCTCCAGATGATGCGTCTGATTCAGAATGGAGATGATTTTTATATCGCGGCTACCTTCAAATTTGAAGTGCCAGCTGTCGATACACCTAATTTCTTGGGGGTTCATCGAGGTATCGATCCACTCGTTGCGTGGACAGTGACTGATCAGCACGGGAGACCGTTGGCAAGCGGGCGTGTGGACGGCCATAAATTGCTCTCTCTCCAAAAGAAGGAGGAGTCTCATCAGAAGGCCTCACAGCGGAAGGGGCGGCGGTACCGCTCCAGAGCCCGTTCAGCAGTAGCTCAGGAAGAGACCCACAAAGCCGCAAATATGCTTGCTGACATTGCGCGTCAGTTTAGTGCTAGGGTGGTTTTTGAAGACGTGTCCGGATTGATGAGGGTTAAGGGGAGCCCACATCAGTCGTGGCGTCGTCGCGTATTGCAGCGATCGCAGTATACGGCCCTAGAAAAAAGAGTTGCCTACAGGGTCAGTATGCTCGGGCACGCTCCAATTCAGGGCGGGCAACCCCATCTTACAGTCTCGTCTTTTGCTGCGCGAAACTTGTGCCCGGGTTGTGGGTACAAGTTAACCCCGTGTGGGACTTCGGGAGGTGTGCTGGCTTGTCGTGGTTGTGGTGACCGGTTCTGGCGCGAAGAAGCGACTGCAGCGATTACCGCGGCAAAAGGGGGGCATTTGATAACGGTGGTGCGCGGTCGGAAGAAGGGAGACCGACTCGCCGTAGAAGACAAGTTCAAGGAGTGGTTTGAGAATAATAGGGGGCACCGGTCCGGTTCCGGACTTGGCTATGATGTCCCCGGTCTGAACTGTTCGCGTATCACTGGCGTCAAGCCGGGTTGCGGCAATTTTGGATCGAAGCAATCGCACGGCGAACAATCCAAGGGCGCAGGCTCGCCCAAGGATGACCAGAAGTCACTCGCCAATTACGGCATTGGGCATGTTTCGGAGCCTGCTCAAAGAGAGTGAGCTTCGTCAACCTAGTGCGGTGCGCGCGTTCATGGCAGACCCGCATTTAGAATTATCTGGCACTTATGATGTTTTGTGAAACGTCCCTAGGGGCTGTAGGCTTGCGGTTTCGATGATTTATCAGGTTCCGGTGCGTGCCGCGGATCTATGAAATTGCAAATGCTTGGAACTGCAAAAGCTCGTCAACCTAACGGCTAATCTCCGGATACATCTCGATTGCGGGAGTGCCCTCGGGAAGATCTAATACAGATGTAGCCGGCGCTGAGAAAGTGCGGGGCGTGTCCGAAATTCCACAATAGATACAATAGATCATATATTCGGGGTGAGGGTAAGTATCGCGTTGAAATAAAGGGGTTCTCTCAAAACCCTTGGGAGTGCCACTTCTCTTTTTCAGCATAACCTTTCATTAACGGTGCGGCCGGGCAGTTGTCCGTCTGATGCTTCAGCCATTTACCCAAACCGTGCGTTCGTCTTACGCTGCGTCATTGGGTGAAAGCCGAAGGACATTTCCATGATCCGCTTATGCGTCGCCTTGCCTGTTCTCGCTCTTCTTGCGGGCTGTGCCCACAATCAGGTGGCGTCCGGAGATGATCAGACGGTGAAAGACGATCAATCGCCCGCGCAACTCAGCGAAAAGAACCGTGCCGGAAATGCGGGTGCTTCGCCCGGGGCTGAGGAAGTCGGAGGTTATGATCGGGCGCTGAGGGCGCAGATCCCGGGCTGACCGAAGCAACGTCAGAGTTTCCCGGCGCGCGTGTCGGCTTTGATCCTTTCCGGTCCGTATTTTGTGTTGCGGGCGGAAGAACATCACACCGCATTTCCAGCACAATTGCCTGAAAACCATCAATACATCTTGCCCCTCAGGGCGAATCGCCGGCGGATGCGCGATTGCGTTTGCAGGCGAGCATGCAGCATTGAACAGGTGGGCGGATGAGTGCGGGGCAATACGGGGTGGCGGTGCTTGGCTGGGTCAAGGCGCTTTTGATCGTGCTGTTGATGGGCGCGGGCTGGTCGTTCGCCACCATGCTCGTGAGTTTTCCGCTGCTGACCGAACTGGTTCCTTCCAGAGGCTGGCTGGATCTTCGAGCCTTTGTGCTGGTCGTTTATCTGATGCTGCAGGCTTTTCTGGCCGGTGGCTGGATCGGCTGGCGAATGACCAGGGGGACGCCCTTTCGCGAGGCAGTCTCCAGCAAGATGTTCTGGATCTTCAATCTGGGCATTGGTGTAGCGGTGTCTCTACTGCTTGCGATCTGGGCGTAAGGCCCGGAAGGGAAGCTGTCTCTGCCGAATGCGGCTCGGCTGGGTGAGCGAAACGCAGGGGCAATCTGGCGTGTCGTCTCCGCTCCTCAGGAAGCGGAGACGTATTGCGCCGGTGCAAGCTCTATAGTGCCTTGTCGTTGCGGCGCGCGCGTTCGCCATCGCTGAACGTGCCCAGCTTGCCGTCGACGGTACATTCGCCGCCCCATTCGGGGTTCGGGCAACTGACATTTGCAGCCTGACAGCTATAGGCATTGGTTACTTCACGCCCGCCATACATTTCCTTCACGTAGCATTTTCCATAATGCTTGGTGCCGGTGGCAGCCTGTGCGGTGGTGGCCATTGCGCCGATGGCGACCAGCGCCATAGCGAGTTTTTGCATTACGCTTTTCATGAAGTCCTCCAGAAGTTTTATGCCCCTGCAGGTAGAAAAGCCGAATTCACCTGAACCTGTACTGTAATCGCTATTCACTCCCGGTTCAGATCCAGCTCAAGGCATGATCTGGTGGGCGCACACTCCAGCGAGAGGCAAGCTCCGCCTGTCATATTGGTGCGAATCGACTTTATGGTTAGCATATCGTCAGGGCTTGACCGTCAGGCTGAGCATACGTGGTGCATGCGCATATCTATCGCTATGTGCCTCTGAAGGGAGCAACTGAGTTTGGAGACCGGCGAAGGCGCAGGTTTCGCGCAGAGATTTTCCGGTGATGAGCTGACCGAACTGCTTCGGTCGGCTGCCGGCTGGGTTTGGGAAACCGACCAGCAGCACCGGCTTGTCTGGATCTCCGGGGAATTCGAAAGCGTCACGGGGCTGAAACCGGAGCGCTTTCTCGGCCGCTCGCGCATCACGCTTGCCCGCAATGCCTTCCATCCGGTCAGCGATGTTGAGGCGCATGAAGCCCTGCTGGCCGCGCGTAAACCCTTCAGCCAGTTCATCTACGATCTCGTGGGGGGCGCGGAGCAGTGCCGCTGGATCTCCGTTTCCGGTTTTCCGCGCTTCGATGAGCGGGGAGAATTTCTGGGTTACCGGGGCGTCGCGCACAATGTGACGTCGACCATGGATTGCCTGCGAAACGGGGCGAATGATGATGAGGGCGACGGGGCGTCGCTGCCATTTCGCTTCAGCGGCGCGGATGGGCATCTGACCCGGCTGATGGCGGCGCTTGACGTTACTCATGACGCCTTCTGCTATTACGATGCCGATGACTGTCTGGTGCTCAGCAACCGGGCGATGATCGAGATGTATGCCGGGCTGGAAGATGTGATCCGGCCCGGAACCTCGTTCGAGGCGCTTTTGTGGGCCGGCGTCACGCGGGAGATCTGGTCAACCGAAGGGCTGGGGGCGGATGCCTGGATACGGCAGGTTCTTGACCTGCGGCAGAGCGAAGAGGCCTTCGAAAGCGTGCTCCGCTTTCATGACGGCCGCTGGATCATGCACCGCGAGAAGCGGCTGGTGGATGGTGGCAGGATCGGCATCTGCACAGACATCACAAGGCTCAAGCGGCATGAAGATGCCCTCGCCGACGCCCTTGAGAAGGCGAAACTCGCCGAGGCCATTCTCAACGAGTTGCCCAATCCGGTTTTCGCCAAGGATCAGGACCTGCGTTTCGTTCTGGTGAACCGCGCGTTCAAGCGCACGCTCGGCGATGATGTGCCGGACATTCTGGGCAAACGGGCGATCGATTTCGTCTCCCCGGAACTGGCAAGTGCGTTCGAGGAAAGCGAGCAGCGCGTTCTCGACACGAGCGAAGATTACGAGATCGAAGAGGATTTCGAGCAGCCGGGCATCGGCAATTACCGCATCGTGCGGAAGCATCGTGTCGAAACGCAGAGCGGCAAGCCCTATGTGGTCGGCGCGCTGTTCGACATCTCTGACATCCGCAAACGCGAGAATGACGCTGAAGACGCGCGGCGGCAGCTTGCAGAAGTGCTTGAATCCCTGCCGGCAGGCGTCGTCATTTATGACCGTGATGATCATTATGTGCTGGCCAATCGCAAGCTGCACGAGGCCCTGCCGGCGATGATCCCGGCCATGCAGCCCGGCAAGACCCTGCGCGATGCGGTGCTGCTTGCACATGAGGCGGGATATTTCCGCCAGAGCGGCGATCCGGACCTCGATGCGCTTTATGATGTCGATCCCGAAGCCTGGATCGAAGGCTATCTCCGGTCCTATCAGGTTCGTCACCGGGTGTTTGAGCGCAGCCATGCCAATGGCCGCTGGTTCAAGGCGATCGATACCCGGACCGAAGACGGCACATTTGTCGGCGTGCGCGTTGATATCAGCGAACTCAAGCAGCGCGAGGAAGAACTCCGCAGCGCCCGTGAGGAAGCGATCATCGCGGACCGGGCGAAGTCTGAGTTCCTGGCCAATATGAGCCATGAAATCCGCACGCCCATGAATGGCGTTCTCGGCATGGCCGAACTGCTTGCCAAGACGGACCTTTCGGCGAAGCAGAAGACATTCGCCGACATTATCCTGAAGTCGGGCAATGCGCTGCTCAACATCATCAATGACATTCTCGACTTCTCGAAGATCGATGCCGGGCACATCGTTCTGGATGCAGGTCCGTTCCATCTGGGGGAGGCCGTCGGCGATGTGGTGACCCTGATGTCGTCACGGGCCAAGGAAAAGGATCTGGAGCTGATCGTGCGTGTGGCGCCGGGGCTGTCGCGCGCGGTCGTGGGCGATGTCGGTCGCATCCGGCAGATCCTGACCAATCTCGTCGGCAATGCCGTGAAATTCACCGAGAAGGGGCATGTTCTCGTCAATGTCAGCGGTCAGGAGACGGAGGACGGCAGGGTCGATCTGCAATTCTCGGTGACGGATACGGGCATTGGCATTCCGAGGGAAAAGCTCGCACTGGTGTTCGAGAAATTCAGCCAGGTTGATGCCTCTTCCACCCGCCGTCACGAAGGCACGGGGCTGGGGCTCGCGATCACCTCGCGGCTTGTGGATCTCATGGGCGGCGAAATCGGCGTCGAGAGCGTCGAAGGGCGCGGCTCGACCTTCTGGTTCACCCTGACGCTGCCGAAGGCCACGGATGCGGCGCCCCAGCCCTCGGCCCCCGGCGACGTTTCCCACGCCCGTGTCCTCGTGGTCGATGACAACGCCGTCAACCGTATGATCCTCGGCGAGCAAATGGCCCATTGGGGCTTCGATGCCTGCGTTGCCGAAGGGGCAGTGGAGGCGCTGAACGTTCTGAGAGTGTCCACGGAGCTCGGGCTGCGGGTCGACTGTGTGGTCGTGGATTACCAGATGCCGGGCATGAACGGGCTCGACATGGTGGAGGCCATCCGCGCCGAACCCGAAATTGCGCACACGCCGGTGGTGCTGCTCACCTCCGTTGATCAGTCTCTGTCGGGATTTGGCGCGCGCGACCTGTCCATCGCCTCGCATCTCATCAAGCCAGCGCGCGCCTCGGCGCTTCTGGATGCCGTGGTCAAGGCCATCCATGGCGGTCGAGAAGAAGAGGGGGATGACGGCGTGGAAGTCGCTGCGGAGCCGGAAGTCCGGTCCGAGGAAGTGGAGCCCGCAACCGTCATCTCCGAGCCGGAGCCGCCGGTTACCGCAATGGGCGGCATCGATGTGCTCGTTGCTGAAGACAATGAGGTGAACCAGCTTGTCTTCCGCCAGATCCTGAGCGAAGCGGGGCTTTCCTTCGAGATTGTCGACAATGGCCGGCTGGCGGTTGAGGCGTGGGAGCACAGCCAGCCGCACCTGGTTTTGATGGATGTCTCAATGCCGGAGATGAACGGGCTGGAGGCAACGCGGGAGATCCGCCGGCTTGAGAAGGTCGCGCGAACGCGCGTTCCCATTATCGGTGTGACTGCGCACGCCCTGAAAGGTGATCGTGATCTGTGCCTGGAATCCGGGATGGACGATTATCTTTCCAAGCCGATCAGTCCGCGCGCGCTGATGGATAAGATCAACTCCTGGGTGAAACATCCGCGCAGAAATTCAATCTTGAAATGAGCCGGCTTTGATTGCTAACTGCCTGTAGGGTAACATTTTTATTCAAATTTTCTGAAAGCGACGCCGACTGGCGTGATCGCGCCATATAATAAACTTAAACCTCTCATTAAAGTTGAAATGATTGGTCGCTGGTTGACCTATCAGGCTTCCGGGCGGGCGGAGATCCACAGGGCCATGGGTGGTCCAAACGAGCCCCAACAGGATCTATCCGGGTTTTTAACCCAGCCAAGTGTGATTTGCCTTTCTCAGGCTTTCCCCCGCCCGGCTTTTTAAGTGGGTCCAACAGGCTTTCGGCCAGGTCCGGACCAGGCTCCTTGCCCCTCGGCCAGAACCCGTTTCTTCCCTTCATATGACAGTTTCCATGCGACGGCGTCTGTCTTGTCCGATCTGCGCCTTCTGTCGTCCTGATGGGCGAATAGTCTGAGAAACAACGGTTTTCTCATACGTAATCGGGCTGACATGTAAGTGTCATGGAACTGTTACACAGAGTTGTTATTCCGCTCCCCGACGCCGAGAGGGCGTCTGACCGAATTCCGAACAGGGAGCTGTCTCCAATGAACAAATTCCTCCTCACCGCTTCGGCGGCCACGATCGCCCTTGTCGGTGCGGTCGGTGCGGCTGCGGCCCGCGATCAGGTCCAGATTGCCGGTTCGTCGACCGTTCTCCCCTACGCGAAGATCGTTGCCGAGAACTTCGGCGAGACCTTCCCGAGCTTCAAGACGCCTGTCGTCGAGTCCGGCGGTTCCTCCGCTGGCCTGAAGGAGTTCTGCAAGGGCGTCGGTGAAGACACGATCGACATCGCCAACGCTTCGCGCAAAATCCGCGAAAAGGAAGTTGCTGCCTGCGCCGAAAACGGCGTGAAGGAAATCCAGGAAGTCCAGTTCGGCTATGACGGCATCGTCTTCGCCACCGACATCCAGGGCCAGGACTGGGCGCTCGAGCCGATCGACGTCTACAAGGCGCTGGCTGCCAAGGTTGCTGTTGACGGCAAGCTCGTCGACAACCCCTACAAGAAGTGGAACGAAGTCAATCCGGACCTGCCGGAGTGGGACATTGCTGCCTACATCCCGGGTGAGAAGCACGGCACCCGCGAAGTCTTCGAAGAGAAGGTTCTCGCTGCTGGCTGTGAAGCTGCTGGCGGTCTGAAGGCTGCTGAAGAGGCTGGCCTGGACGAAGACGCCGCTGAAGACGCCTGCATCGCGGTCCGCAAGGATGGCGGCGCGGTCGACATCGACGGCGACTACACCGAGACCCTCGCTCGCATCGACGCCAACAAGACCGGCGTTGGCGTGTTCGGCCTCTCCTTCTACGAGAACAATGCCGACAAGCTGAAGGTCGCAACGATCAATGGTGTCACGCCGACCGTCGAGACCATCTCGACCGGTGAGTATCCGGTGTCGCGTCCGCTTCAGTTCTACGTGAAGAAGGCGCACATCGGCGTTGTTCCGGGCCTCAAGGAATATGTTGAGTTCTTCCTCGACGACCAGATGGTCGGCCCGGAGAGCCCGCTTGCCGATTACGGCCTGGTTCCGGCTCCGGATGCAGAGCGCGACGCACAGCGCGAAGCTTTCTCCGCTGGCGAGACCATGTAATCCGGTTTTCGCATGACGACGCAGGCGGCTCATTGGCCGCCTGCGTTTTCGTCTCTGCGAAATTGGTCTGAATGACGCTGCCGGTTCCTGCCGGCGAGGAGGCTTTGTGTCCTGGGGACTTCTCCTTACGATCATCGTGTTCATTGGCGTTGTCGGTTATGTGCTCGGCAATGCGCGCGCGAAGAACCAGATCGCAACCGCGACTGAAAAGCCGCATTCGCGGGCGCACTACCATGGCTGGTGGGTGTTTCTTCTTGCGGTTCTGCCGGCGCTGTTCTTCATGGCGGCCTGGTCGGCTGGCAGCTATGCCTATGTGGACCGCGCGGTAAGCGAACAACTGCCTGCGCAGACCGAAGACAGCGCGATTGCGAGCCGTTCGCTGGCGCTGGGCATGGTGCACAATCTTGCCGAAGGCCTGCGCCGGATTGAAGGCGACCCCGCTTTCGCCCAGGTGCCGCAGAGCTTTGAAGAGCTGCGTCCGATCCTTGCCGAACGCGGCGTGGCGCTTGCCTCCGACACGCAGGACTACATGATCCCCATCGCGCTCGATCTGAATGCGATGCAGGACAATGCGGCGATGATCGGCACCGTGCTGGCGATCCTCATCGCACTGGGTGGCGCCTATCTTGGCCTGAGAAGCGTTCGCCCGCGCAGCCGCGCCCGCAACAATGTCGAGCGCGTCATCACCTGGGGCCTTCTGGCCGCATCCACCATCGCCATTCTGACGACGGTGGGCATCGTGTTCTCGATGCTGTTCGAGACGATCCATTTCTTCCGCTCGGTTTCGCTGAGCAACTTCTTCCTCGGAACGGTCTGGGATCCGCGCTTTGCGGCCGCAGGCGCAGAGGCGCAGGAAGGCCAGTTCGGCCTCATCCCGCTTCTTGCCGGCACGGTCTACATCGCCTTCGTGGCCATGCTGTTTGCCGTGCCCGTCGGTCTCATGGCGGCGATTTACATGGCCGAATATGCGTCCAAGCGGGTGCGTTCGGTGGTCAAGCCGCTGCTTGAGGTTCTGGCCGGCATCCCGACCATCGTCTACGGCTTCTTCGCCATGGTCACGGTCGGCCCGTTCCTGCGCGACATCAGCGCGGCGATTGCCGGCGGTCCGGGCTTCATTCAGGCGCAGAGCGTTCTGACGGCCGGCCTCGTGATGGGCATCATGCTCATCCCGTTCGTGTCCTCGCTGTCCGATGACATCATCACCGCCGTTCCGCGCGCCATGCGCGACGGTTCGCTCGGCCTTGGCGCAACGCGGTCCGAGACGATCAAGCGCGTCATCCTGCCGGCGGCTCTGCCGGGTATTGTCGGTGCGCTTCTGCTTACGGCGTCACGCGCCATCGGTGAGACCATGATCGTGGTTCTGGCCGCCGGCGTTGCCGCAAATCTCACGCTCAACCCGTTCGAAGCGATGACGACGATCACCGTCAAGATCGTCAACCAGCTTACCGGCGACCTGGAGTTCACCTCTCCGCAGACGCTGGTGGCCTTCGCACTGGGCATGACCCTGTTCGTGCTCACGCTCGGCATGAATGTCTTCGCGCTCTACATCGTGCGCAAATACCGGGAGCAATACGAATGAGCGACGCTGTCTACAAAGGGGGCAATGCCCCCCGCGCAGCCGCCGCGCGGCGCGACATCGGCATCAAGAAGCGTTATGCGGCAGAGCAGCGCTTCCGGATGTATGGCGTGGCGGCCATTGCCGTCGGCCTCTTCTTCCTGGCTGCGCTCCTGTGGTCGGTGGTTTCCAATGGCTACACCGCCTTCTGGCAGACCTCGATCAATCTGGACGTCACCTTCGCCGAGAGCGTGATCGACCCGAATGGCGAGCGCGCGACCGATCCGAACAAGCTCCTGACGGCCAATTATCCCAAGCTTGCGACCGAAGCGCTTGTGGCGAAACTCGGGGTTGATCCCGAAAACCGCAAGCTGGTTCGCGAAGTGGGCGGGCTCATCTCCAATGGCGTGCGCACGCAGCTGCGCGACATGGTGGTGTCCGATCCCGCGATCATCGGCACGACACGGAATGTGTGGGTGCTGGCGAGCGGCGATGTCGATTCCGCCGTGAAGGGGCAGGTCAATCTCGAGGTGGACGAAAGCCGCCGCAAGGTTTCCGACCAGCAGCTCACATGGATCCGCACGATGGAAGCGGACGGGGTTCTGGAGCAGCGCTTCAACACCGGTCTCTTCACCCGTGGCGCATCAAGCCGTCCTGAAACGGCCGGCATGGGCGTGGCCATCGTCGGTTCGCTCTACATGATGATGATCGTGCTACTTCTGGCGCTGCCCATTGGCGTTGCCGCTTCGATCTATCTTGAAGAGTTCGCACCACAGAACAAGCTGACCGATCTTATCGAGGTCAACATCAACAATCTGGCGGCCGTGCCGTCCATCGTCTTCGGTCTTCTGGGCCTGGCCGTGTTCATCAACTTCATGCATCTGCCGCGCTCCGCCTCTCTGGTGGGCGGCCTCGTGCTGACGCTGATGACCCTGCCGACGATCATCATCGCAACGCGCGCAGCGCTGCGGGCCGTGCCGCCCTCCATCCGTGCGGCAGCTCTCGGCCTTGGCGCTTCGCGCACCCAGACGGTGTTTCACCATGTGCTGCCGCTGGCCGCGCCCGGCATTCTCACGGGCACGATCATCGGTCTGGCGCAGGCGCTTGGCGAAACCGCACCGCTGCTTCTGATCGGCATGGTGGCCTTCGTGGCTGATTACCCGACCACGCCGCTCGATCCCGCTACGGCGCTGCCGGTTCAGATCTACATGTGGGCGAACGAGGCCGAACGCGCGTTTGTCGAGCGCACCTCGGGCGCTATCATGGTGTTGTTGCTGTTCCTTGCCGTGATGAACATTACCGCCATTATTCTGCGGCGGCGCGTCGAGCGTCGCTGGTAACGGAGTGGAAGGACATGAACATGCTCACTGATGCTGCTGTTGAAGAAGCACTGGATGCGAGCCAGAACTCGGACACCCTCAAGATGCGCGGTGAAGACGTCTGCGTCTTCTACGGCGAGAAACAGGCGCTGTTCGGCGTCAATCTCGACGTGCGCGAAAACCAGGTGACCGCGCTGATCGGCCCCTCGGGCTGTGGCAAATCCACGTTCCTGCGCTGCCTGAACCGCATGAACGACACGATCGACATTGCCCGGATCACCGGCAAGATCACGCTCGATGGCGAGGATATCTACGATCCCCGCATCGATGTGGTGGAGCTGCGCGCCCGGGTCGGCATGGTCTTCCAGAAGCCCAATCCGTTCCCCAAGTCGATCTACGAGAACATCGCCTACGGTCCCCGCATTCACGGTCTGGCGACGAAGAAGTCGGAATTCGACGAGGTCGTGGAAGCGAGCCTCCAGAAGGCTGGCCTCTTCAATGAGGTGAAGGATCGCCTGCATGAGCCCGGCACCGGTCTTTCCGGTGGTCAGCAGCAGCGCTTATGCATCGCGCGCGCCATTGCCGTGTCGCCTGAAGTGATCCTGATGGACGAGCCCTGCTCGGCGCTCGATCCCATCGCCACCGCCAAGGTGGAAGAGCTGATTGACGAGCTGCGCGAGAACTACACGATCGTGATCGTCACGCACTCCATGCAGCAGGCGGCCCGCGTCTCGCAGCGCACGGCCATGTTCCATCTCGGCAATCTGGTCGAGGAAGGCCCGACGGACAAGATGTTCACCAATCCGGATGACAAGCGCACCCAGGATTACATCACCGGACGCTTCGGCTGACGGCGCGGCAAACGCACAGATAAGGAACCAGACCATGGGCGAGCACACAGTCAGCTCCTTCGATGAGGAACTCGGTGAAATCGACCGCCTCATCCGCGACATGGGCGATCTCTCCGGCGAGATGACGCGCGCTTCCACCAGGGCGCTGCTGCACTCCGATACGGCGCTTGCACAGCGCATCATCTCCGATGACACGATCATGGACGCCAAGCAGCGCGACCTTGATGAGCGCGCCATCACGCTCATCGCAAAGCGCCAGCCGATGGCGCAGGATCTGCGCAGCGTCGTGGGCGCCATCCGCATGGCGGCTGATCTCGAGCGCATCGGCGATCTGGCCAAGAACATTGCCAAGCGCGTCGGCGCCGTGGGCGAAAGCGCCACGCCGCGCACGCTTGCGCATTCCATCGACGCGATGGCCGGCCTCGTGCTGAAACAGGTCAATTCGGTGGTCGAGCACTATGTGGCGCGCAATGCCGAGGCATTAATCCGGCTGCGCGACGAGGATGAGGAAATCGACATTCAGTACACGTCGGTTTTCCGTGAACTCCTCACCTACATGATGGAAGACCCGCGCAACATCACGGCCTGCACGCACCTCCTGTTCTGTGCGAAAAATCTTGAGCGTATCGGCGACCATGTGACCAATATCGCCGAAAATGCCTATTATGTGGTGACGGGGTCCCAGCTTCCGGTCCAGCGGCCGAAGCTTGACGAAACACAGATGACGGTCGAATCCGATGTCTAACCGGCCGTAGACTGCCCGAGGAGAATGCCTGCCATGATTGCCCCCAAGGTCATGGTCGTTGAAGACGACGAACCGCTTTGCGTCTTGCTCAAGTACAATCTGGAAGCCGAAGGCTATCAGGTCGAGATGATCTCTCGCGGCGATGAAGCCGAAGTGCGCCTGCAGGAAAACGTACCCGATCTGCTCGTTCTGGACTGGATGGTTCCGGCCGTTTCCGGCATCGAGCTGTGCCGCCGGCTGCGCATGCGCCCCGAAACGGAGCGCCTGCCGATCATCATGCTCACCGCCCGTGGCGAGGAAAGCGACCGCGTGCGCGGCCTTTCAACCGGCGCGGACGACTATCTGGTGAAGCCTTTCTCGACGCCGGAATTCGTGGCGCGTGTTCGCGCGCTTCTGCGGCGCGCGAAGCCGGAAGTGCTCTCGACGGTTCTTTCGGTCGGGGACATCGTGCTCGACCGTGAATCGCACCGTGTCTATCGCCGCAAGAACGAGATCCGTCTTGGGCCGACAGAGTTCCGCCTCCTGGAATTCATGATGCAGCATCCCGGCCGCGTCTTCTCGCGAAGCCAGCTGCTCGACAATGTCTGGGGCGAGACGATCTATATCGACGAGCGCACCGTGGACGTGCATGTGGGCCGGCTGCGCAAGGCCGTGAACCACGGGCGTCTGCCCGATGTGATCCGCACCATTCGCGGCGCGGGCTATGCGATCCGCGAAGCCTGACAGACGCGATACAGCCATTAAAAAAAGCCCCGGTTCGACCGGGGCTTTTTCGTTGAAGCTCTTCGCCCGTTATTTCGTGGCCCGTTATTTCGTGGCGGCGTGTCCGGGGCGGGCATGCTCGTTCTGAGCCACGGCAAAGCTCGTCACCGGCTCGATGGAGGCGGTCAGCTCGCCATTGCTGGTGATGTCCCACTCCAGGATCGCATCGTCATAGACAAGTGCAGGATCCACATAGACGCAGGTGGCGAGAACCTGCGGCGCTTCGGTTTCCAGTTCGCGCATTGCAACCGGCTTCTCCGCCTCGCACTCCTCAAACGTCTCGTAGACCGGGGTGGGGGCGGGCAGTTCCTGGCATTCGCGCGTGTCGCCGGCCCCCACATTGCCTGAGCAGCCGACAATCAAAAGAAGTGCAGCAATGTGTTCCATGGCTTTCTCCTTTCATTGTCTTCACGAAACGGAAGCCATGGATGGTCCGGTTCGCTTATGCCGCATTCGTTTATGTGTGCATCGCCGTTTAGCGACCGCGTTTCAGAAGGCCCATGATCAGCGAGATCGCGAGCAGGGCGAGGAAGATGTAGAAGAGGATCTGCGCAATGCCTGCCGAAGCGCCGGCAATTCCGCCGAAACCGAGTGCGCCGGCGATGATCGCGACGACAAGGAATATCAGGGCCCAGTATAGCATTCTGTCTCTCCGTTTAGTTATGCCGGTTAAACGTCTGGCATTCGGATTTGGTTCCGCCGGAGAGATTTTGGGTAAAAGAAAAGCCGCCCGGAGGCGGCTTTTTTGAGAAACGCGTGAAGAAGCGGGGGCCTGTCAGGCCGCCGCGTGCGCCTGCTGATCGAAGAAGAGCGCCTGGCTGATGAGCGCCTTGACCATTTCCGGGCTGAACGGCTTGGTCACAAGGAAAGTCGGTTCCGGGCGCTCGCCCGTCAGAAGCCGCTCGGGGAAGGCGGTGATGAAGATGACCGGCACGGTGGCCGTGTCGAGGATCTCGTTCACCGCATCAAGGCCTGAACTGCCATCGGCAAGCTGAATGTCGGCCAGCACCATTTTCGGCTGCGTCTTGTCAAACATTTCGACCGCCTGCTTGTGGGTGCGGGCCGTGCCGACCACGCGATGCCCGAGGCTTTCGACCATTTCCTCGATGTCCATGGCGATCAGGGGCTCGTCCTCGATGATGAGGATGTCTGTCGCCACCTGACGGGAAATCTCCTCGCTGGCTTCGCGCAGCATCGTGTTGATGCCTTTCATATCCGTCTCGAGAATTTCCGCAGCCTCTTCCGGCCGGAAATTCTCTACGGCCACCAGCAGGAAGGCCTGACGCGGACGGGGCGCGAGCGAAGAAAGGTTGCTCATGGCCCGCTTTTCCCATGCCGAGCTCGGCGTGCCTTCGGGGACCGGAACGTCCAGCGTTTCGAACAGCGATGTGAAGAGCCTGAAAAGGGCGATCTTGTCGGTCGATGCCTCGGGAAAGATGCTCGTATCTGCGATCAACGCTTCAAGCGTTGCAGCCACCAGTGCGTCACCGCTGGACTGGGAGCCGGAAACGGCCCGGGAAAAGCGCCGCAGGTAAGGAAGGTGCGGAGCGATACGCGCTGACAGGGTCATGGATTTCAAGTCTCCCTCAAGACATGGCAATGAGAATTAGTGCATTTGTGACGGGTGAAACGCCCCATATGCGAAAATGTTCCCGTCGGAGGGAACGAATTCCGCTCAATGGCGTTTGAAAGCAGACGAGACAGTTGTGGCCCGGGCGGTGCGGACGGTTTCGGGTCATTGGGAGACCAGATTTGATGGAAAAAGACAGGGCATGAATTACGGCAAACCAAACACCCGAGGAAGCTTGACCCGGCGCGGCAAGGATGAAGACCCGCTCGGCGCAAACTCAGAGATCGGACGCAAGCTCAGGCAATATTACGACGACCTGGTAACGGAAGATATTCCGGATCGGTTCAGCGACCTTCTCAACCAGCTTGAGCAGAAAAGCGGCGCTGAAACGGCCGGAAACAAGGACTGATATATATGAGTGTTTATCCGGGCTTTCGTGACGATCTACTGGCCGCTGTGCCAAGTCTGCGCGCCTTCGCCGTTTCGCTTTCAAAAAGTGCGGACCGGGCGGACGATCTCGTGCAGGAATCGCTGGTCAAGGCGTGGGACAAACAGAACAGCTATCAGCCGGGCACCAATCTGAAAGCCTGGCTCTTCACCATCCTTCGCAACGAGTTCTACTCGCAGATGCGCAAGCGCAAGCGCGAGGTCGAAGACGCGGACGGTGCGATTACCGGACGTCTGTCGGTGCACCCGGCGCAGGAGGGTTCGGTCGATCTGAAGGACTTCCGGCGCGCTCTCGAGCAATTGCCCGAAGACCAGCGTGAAGCGATCATCCTGATCGGCGCGTCCGGCTTTTCCTATGAGGAAGCGGCGGAGATCTGCGATTGCGCGGTCGGCACGATCAAGAGCCGCGTGAGCCGCGCCAGAACGCGCCTGCAGGAAATCCTCGAGATTTCAGGTGAGGGCGATTTCGGGCCGGACGCCATCTCGACCCAGATCACCAATACGGCCTTCATCGCCTAGGTCCTGAGCCAGGATTGCCGTGCGTCCCTTAGGGCGCACATAGGGCAATCTGGTCTGACCGCTCTCAGTCCTTCCCGGCGCTTGAGCCGACAATCGCCTGGGACAGCGCGTCGATAAGGTCGCTGTCCCTGTAAGGCTTTTCAACGATCCTGATACCACCGAACGCCTCGAACACCTGGTGGCTTGAGGCGTAGCCGGTGGCGAAGATGAAGGGGATGCGCCGCGCCTGAAGCAGGCGGGCGAACTCGTCTGTCCAGTTGTCGGACAGCTTGATGTCGAGGATCGCTGTCGAAATTCCCCGGCTTTCCAGAACGTCCGGTCCCAGATCATCGAAGGTGCCGACAGTGAACACGTCCGTTGCGCCGTGCTCCTTGCACAGTTCTTCGATGCTCATGGCGATCATGGCTTCGTCTTCGACGAGCAGGACGCGGGCGCCCTCCAGAGGTTTCTTCAAGCAGACATCCTTCCGACGCCAGAGAATTCGTTCCTCTTTGCCATCTCATTACCCGTGTAGATTGTCATTAAAAAAAGACGTGTCTGTACGATTTGCGGGAACCGCTCGCACTGGATGCGGCTTTCCTATTCAGCAATGAACCGGGGGCCAGTCAGTGACAAAAGAACAGGAATTCACCCACAAGAGTCTGCCCTGCCAGCAATGTCCCTTGAGAAAGCGCGAGGTCTTTCGCGATTTCGAGGGGGATGAACTGGAGTTCGTCGGTCGTTTCAAGAAGGGCGATCTGGCGGTGAAGAAGGGGGCGACCGTTCTGGTGGAAGGCGCGCACAATCCGCATCTCTATACGGTACTTTCCGGCTGGGGCTTTCGCTACAAGCTCCTGGAAGACGGACGTCGCCAGATCGTCAATTATGTGATGCCGGGCGATCTCGTCGGGCTGCAGGGCAGTCTGATGGGCGAGATGAAGCACTCGGTCGAGGCGCTCTCGCAGATGTCCTTATGCGTGTTCGAGAAGGCCGAGCTGTTTTCGCTCTACAAGAAGTTTCCCGAACTCGCCTACGACATCACCTGGATCGCTTCGCGTGAGGAATGCATGCTCGACGACCATCTCCTGACCGTTGGCCGGCGAACGGCGCTGGAGAAAGTCGCCTATCTGCTTGTCTTCATTCTGGACCGCGCGCGGCAAAGCGGGCTCTCGAGGAACGGGACGCTTGCACTGACCCAGCAGCACGTGGCCGACACGCTGGGCATTTCTCTGGTGCACACCAACAAGACGATCGCCCGCCTTGCCAGCCGCAATCACCTGAAATGGGAGGATGGCGGCTGCAAGATCCTCAATCAGGAGGCCTTGGCCGAACTGGCGGGCTGGACTCCCGGCTCAGGGGGGAAGCGGCCTTTTCTATAGGCGTTGGCGGTATCGCCTTCGCCCTGTGGCGATGGGCTTTGGCGGGTGTCGGCGGTTCGATGCCGGGGATGATGTTGCCGGCCATGGCGTAAATCGTCAGGAGTACGGGAATGGCGATGAAGCCTCCGATCGGCCCCCACATCCACAGCCAGAATGCGATCGACAGAAACACGATGAACGGGTTGAGCGTCATTCGCCGGCCGATGACGGTCGGCGTCACGAACTGGGCTTCCGTGGCGTTGACGGCCAGATAGATGAGCGGCGGCAGGAAACTTGCCGTCAGCGTGTCGAAGGTCGCAAGGCCGACGCCCAGCAGAATGATGGCCATCACTGCCGGGCCGATATAGATCACGAAGTTGAGCAGGGTCGCCATTGCGCCCCAGAGCGCGGGGGAGGGAACGCCCAGAAGCCACATCGCCACGGTGACGGCGACGCCCAGCCCGATATTGATGATGGTGATCGACAGGAGATAGTCGGACACCGCATTCTCCACGTCGCGGAAGATGTGCGCCACGCGCCAGCGCAGGCGCCGGCCAAAGCACAGGCGCAGGATCGTCGCGCGGGTTTCATGGCGCGTCGCCACGAAAAAATAGAGGCTGGCGAAGAAGATGAGCAGCTGCGCCAGAAGCGATGGCGCAAGCACGGCAACGCTTTCGACCGTGGAGCCTTCTTCCACCGACACCGTCACGCTGGAACCGCCGGTCACTGAACGGATCTGCTCCTGCAGCCCCTTGATCGTGTCGAGCGGCTGCCGGAGGCTGGAGAGCTGAAGCTGCAACTGGCTCCAGATCTGCGGCAGCCGGTCGGCCCATGCGGTCAGGGGTGTGGCGATGGCGACGAGAAAGCCCCCCACCAGCGCAATGAAGATCAGCACCACCGCGACAGCCGAAATCGAAGGCCAGACGCCCATGCGCTCAAGCCGCGTTGCGATGGGGCCGAGCATCAGGCCGATGAAGATGGCAAGGGTCATGGGAGCAAGCAGAAAGCGCCCGTAATGCAGCATCACGACAAAGGCGATGAGCCCCAGAAGGATGACCGAAGTCTGCGCGCTCGCGGTGAGTGCGGTTTCCAGTGTCATGATGTGGGAGCGTTTGCCCCCCGGGCTGCTTTGTGATTGATCCATGCAACTTTTCCAGAAATGTTTCATTAGAAAATAGACCGCCGGGTAATTGGTTCCGTGCTAAATGGAACTTCACATATTGTTTGGCGTTGGCTTGGAACTGAAACATTGGAGAATGCTGAGATGGCAACCACGGCAGCGAAATCCGCACGCACCGAGAAAAACGACGAAGTGACCACCGGCGATCTGGAAAAGGACATCCAGCAGCTGCGCTCCGACATGGCTCAACTTATTAGCCATCTCAAGGACATGGGTGGCCAGTCCGGCGAAGCGGCGCGCAAGGCGGCCGGTGAGCGCATCGAGCAGCTGCGCGGCCAGGGCGAGGCAGCCTTCAACAGCGTGAAGGACAGCTCGCAGGAACTGGAGAAAGAGCTGGCCCGCACCGTTCGCGAGCGCCCGTTCACCTCGCTGGCGCTGGCCGTTGGAGCCGGCTTCCTGCTGGCTCTCGCCACGCGCCGCTAGGTCGCTGTGATGCTGGCAAGACTGCTTGCCTCCGTTGCGACCGGAGAAGTGTCGGCCTCGCTCAAGCGCGCGCGGGTCGCATCCATGTTCTATGCGCTCGCCGCGTTTCTGGGTCTGTTCGGCATTGGCTTTCTCGTTCTGGCGGGGTTCATTGCCGCTGCGGACGAATGGGGCACGCTCGAGGCCGCGCTTGGCTTCGGCCTTGGTTTCGTGGCCATGGCGCTTGTCGTCCTTGTCAGCCTCAGGATCTGGACCCGTGCCGAACAGCGCCGCGCGCGTGAGCGCCGCGTTTCCGATGCGGGCGTTCTGGCTGGAACGGCGGCACTGACGCTGCTTCCCTCGCTCCTCTCGCGCACCGGCAAGTTCGGTGCGCTCGCCCTTCCCGTGCTCGTGGCCGTTGGCTACGCAATCTACCGCGAGAACAGCGGTGGAGATCCGGATGGCGACGCCGGTTAGTCGGGTGGGAACACCTGACGTCCGCATGAATGCGGACCAAAAGCGGTTGGCGTGGAGCAGCGTTTCCACGAAACGATAATCCGCTCCAGCCGGGTATGAGCCGGCCAATCCGGCTCACTTTTTTGCACTGCAATGGAACTCTCCCTCGGCCACGGCATTGGTCGAGGGAAGAAGACAGGAGCAGTGATCATGCCTGAAAACAAGACGACTTCTCAGGAGGCGCGCCAGGGACGGCGCGGCTTCCCGGTTCTCATGGTTCTGGTGTTCGGTCTTCTGCTGGCGGCTGTCGTCTGGTGGGGTGTCGAGGTCTATGGCCTGATGCTCGATGAAGAACAGGCCATAGAGCTGCCCGCCGCCGAGGACGGGCCGACTGGATGACGCGGCTTACCGCGCAATTGTTTCACCAGCTTGTTTCATCAGCTTCATGAGATTCCCGTATTCAAGATACTCAATGAAAGGAGAGACCAATGAGCGATGCAGCTGAAGTTCTCAAACCCAAGACCCATGCCGACAAGATGGACATTGGCATTTCCGATGCGGACCGCAGGGAAATTGCCGCTGGGCTTTCGGAGATCCTCGTCGATACCTACAGGCTCCTGATCAAGACCCACATCTATCACTGGAATGTCGTCGGCCCGCTGTTCCATTCGATCCATGTTCTGACCGAGGAGCAGTACAACGCCCTGTTTGAAGCGACGGACATCATCGCCGAGCGGGTTCGTGCGCTGGGCCATCACGCGCCCATTCTGGCGGGCAAGGGTGTCGACACGTCCATCGAGCTTCGCGCCTCGGGCCGCTCGGCCCTTGAGATGGTGCAGGATCTGGTTGAGGACCATGAGGAAGCCGTTCGCAAGATGCGCGACATCGGCGCTGCCGCAGATGAAAAGGGTGACATGGTCACCGCCGACATGCTGACCGAGCGCCTGACCTTCCACGAGAAGGCGCTGTGGATGCTGCGCTCGATCATCGCCGACTAACGTGTGAGAAACGTGCGGCATCAAAAAAAGCCCCGGCCAGATTAGCCGGGGCTTTTGTCGTTCTGCGCCTGTGTGTTTCTGGAATTGCGCCTAGAAGGGCCAAAGGCTCTGGTCGGCCGGCCGGGGCATCACCACGCGGAGCGCGCCCGGATGCAGCCTGATGCGGGTCTCGCGCTGCAAAGGCCGCAACTCGCCATCGATGGCGCATTTGAAGCGTCGCCTTCGCGAGCAGATGCGCACGGTCACCTCCGTCGCCTCGTGAATTTCCATCTGTTCGTTCTGCCGCCAGCGACCAATCCCCATGTTCAGAAGCCAGAGGATCAGTTCGCTGCGGGTGCGGGCATGCGTGATGTAGACGCCCAGCTGCCCGCCATCGGGCTGGTCGGTGAAGGGAAGGCGCTGGCCTTCTGCATAGAGATTGTTGGTGATCGCCAGGTTCGACGTGGTGGTGCGGACTTTCGTTTCCGAGAGCTCCAGCTCCACGTCCAGTTTGGGCGGGCGGATCATTGTCGCCATCGCGGCGCGCACCGAGGCAAATATCTTGCCGATCCGCGAGCGAAAGGTCATCCGTTCGCGCAGCCGGATCAGTTTCGGATGCATGCCGATGGAAAGCTGATGCACGAAATAGTGTCCGTCGGCATCGGCAATGTCGACATTTTTGATGTCGCCATGGGCGAGTGCTTCCATCGCCATGCGCAGATCCTGCGGTATGGCGAGGCTGCGTGCAAAGAGGTTCATCGTGCCTGCGGGAAGAATGGCGAGCGCCTTGTCGGAATGGGCAAGCAGACCCGCCGCCAGCGAGATGGTGCCATCACCGCCGCCGGCCAGAATGATGTCTGCCGTCTCGTCGCGCGCGGCATCTTCCATGGTTGCGACGAGTTCGTCACCCCTGCAAAGGCTGATGTCCATGGTATGGCCAGCCGCCTCGAAGATGCCCTTCATCTCGCGCGCCAGCGCTTCGGTATCAAGGCTGCGCAGGGTTCCCCCATTGCAGTTTAGGACAGCCAGAACATGCATTGGAGGGTTCCCTGAGGTTTTGCTGCGCGATTGTGTTGTGCTCGACCGTTAAGGAGCGGCTGGTCGAAAGGTTCCCGGGCAAAGTTTGGCAATGCGTTCGGAAAAACGCGGAACAAGAATGAGGGCGGCGCGTTTTAAGGGTGCAAACGGCCACGCACCGATCCTCCCTGGCAAGTTCGGTTCGGAGCGCGGCCTGTACAGAAACACTGCACACGGAGAGCTTATCATGTTCCGCAACCTTTTGGCGACCACTGCAATTGCAACGCTTGTCGCGACCGGTGCGGTCGCTCAGACATCCACGGCCCCCGCAACCGGCGCACCGGCTGCGGCCCCCACCGAGCAGCCCACTGAAATGGTGGTGCGCGCCGATGGCCATCTGGCCACCGATCTGATCGGCAAGTCGGTCTACAATGGCGCCGGCGAAGATGCCGAGAACATCGGCAAGGTGACCGATCTGGTTCTCGATGAGAATGGCGACGTCACCACGCTGGTTGTCGGCGTTGGCGGCTTCCTGGGCATTGGCCAGAAGGAAGTTGCGCTCGAATATGAGATGGCCGAGTGGGCCGAGCAGGATGGCGACCGCTGGCTGGTGATCGAAACCAGCGCCGACGCTCTGAAGGCTCAGGAAGAGTTTGACCGTTCGGCCTATCGTCCGATGCCGGCAGACGCCGATGTGTCGATGACCAAGCCTGCCTCCAAGGATGATCTGGCCAATGCGCCGGTCGAGAGCGAGGAAGGCGCTGGCGAAACCGCCATGGCTCCGGCGTCCGACACGACTACAGATGCCATGGGCGATGCGGCGAGCGGCGACGGCATGGCCGCTGCCCCCGCCCCGGATGCTTCCGGCTCTGACGACCAGATGGCAGGCACGGAAGCCCCGGCCGCCGGTATGGACGAGACCGCACAGGCTCCGGACGCTGAAGCGCCGATGACCGATGACACGATGACCTCGGCCATCGACCGTTCGAGCCTTGACGAGATGCCGACCGACCAGATCAGCACGGAGCAGCTGACCGGCACCACAGTCTACGGCGCGAATGAGGAGAACATTGGCGAGATCGGTGACGTGATCGTCACGCAGGATGGTCAGGTCGACGCCATCATCGTCGATGTCGGCGGCTTCCTGGGCATTGGCGAGAAAGAGGTTGCCATTGGCATGGACAATCTCGCCTTCATGACCGACGGCAGCGGCTCGTTCTATCTCTACACCGAGTTCACGCAGGAAGAGCTCGAGCAGCAGCCGGCCTATGACGAGGCGGTCTATGGCGAGCAGCGTGACGATATGCGGATGCAGGTTCAGTAATCTGCGCGTACCGCATCGATAAAGGAGCCCAGCGCCAAGCGCGGGGCTCTTTGTTTATGCAGCGTTGACAATGCGTCTTCCCGTCATCGCTTTCATGGACGCTCACGCATCGCCATCTTGGTGCTACACTCAGCCGTGGAGACGTTGCGGCAAACTCAAAAAGGGATTTGTCATGCTTACCCAGATCGAAGGCATTCACCACATCACATCCATGGCGCGGGATGCGCAGGCAACCGACCGCTTCATCACCGGAACGCTCGGCCTGCGCCGCGTCAAGAAGACGGTCAATTTCGACGCGCCGGATGTCTATCATCTCTATTACGCCAATGGCGTTGGCGCGCCGGGCACCGTGATGACCTATTTCCCGTTCCCCAACATCGTGGCGGGCAGCCGCGGCGCTGGCGAGGTGGGAACAACCGTCTACGCCGTGCCCGAGGGCAGTCTCGATTACTGGACGAAACGTTTCGATGAGCACAATGTCACCGGCGTCGCGCGCGAAACCCGCTTCGGCGAAACGCGCCTGCGCTTCGACGGCATCGATGGCGATGGCTTCGCGCTGGTGGAGACGAAGGATGATGCGCGCGCGCCATGGGACGGTGCGGGCATTGACGCGGATGTCGCGATCCGCGGTTTTCACTCGGCATCGCTCGTCCTGCGCGATAACGGCGGCTCGAAGGCGCTTCTGTCGCTGATGGGCTACACGCCGGTTGCCGAAGATGGCGGCGTCCTGCGCATGAAGCGCGAGGGCGGCAATGGTGCGGATCTGATCGATCTGGAAACCAGCCCCGATGCGCCGGTGGCGCGACAGGGCGCGGGCTCCGTGCATCACATCGCCTTTGCCGTCGCAGACGATCCGGCCGAGCTTGCCGTGCGCGCGGCGCTGGAGGCCGAGGGCTTCCGGGTCACGCCGGTGATCGACCGCGACTATTTTCATTCGATCTATTTCCGTGCGCCGGGCGGCGTCCTGTTCGAGATCGCGACCAATGTGCCGGGCTTCGACAATGACGAGGACATGGCGCATCTGGGCGAAGCGCTGAAGCTGCCGAAACAGCATGCGCATCTGCGCGCACAGCTCGAAAAGGCATTGCCGGAAATCGGAGGCTGATCGATGGCAGTCGACAATTATGTGCATCACCTGGCCTCTGTGGGGCCGGGCAAGCCGCTCCTGTTCCTGTTTCATGGAACAGGCGGCGACGAGCGTCAGCTCCTGCAGCTGGGTGCGGAGCTGGCGCCCGGCGCCGGTCTGGTGTCGCCGCGTGGCGATGTGAACGAACAGGGCGCGGCGCGCTTCTTTCGCCGCACCGGCGAGGGCGTCTACGACATGGACGACCTCGCCCGCGCCACCGGACGCATGCGGGATTTCGTGGCGGCCCATGTGGAGCGCGAAAAGCCGAGCGCCGTTCTGGGGCTCGGTTATTCCAATGGCGCAAACATTCTGGCGTCGGTCGCTTTCGCTGCACCGCAGCTTTTCGATGCGGCGGTGCTCATGCATCCGCTCATCCCCTTCGAGCCCGACTGGGGCGAGGGCGCGGTGATGACGCGTTTTCTCGTTACCGCCGGGCGGCATGATCCCATCTGCCCGGAAAAGCTCACGGCGCGCCTGTTGAGCTATCTGGAGGCGGCTGGCGCTGATACGCAGATCGAATGGCACACGGGCGGGCACGAGCTGCGGCCCGGCGAAGTCACAGCGGCAGGCCGGTTTCTTGCGCCGTTCCTCGCGCGTGGAAAGGATGAGGCATGAGCGACATAGGACCGATCATGCTGGAGGAAGAAGGCAGCAAGGGACGCTATGTCTATCGTGCGAAAGGCCATGAAGCCGAGATGACCTTTTCGAAGGTCGGAACGAGCCAGATCATCATCGATCACACCGGCGTTCCCGACGCTTTTCGCGGGCAGGGTGTGGGGCTCGCGCTGGTGACGCGCGCCGTTGAGGACGCGCGCCGCAATGGCGTGAAGGTGAGACCGCTCTGCCCCTTTGCCGCGGCCCAGTTTCGCCGGCATCCCGAATGGAGCGACGTTCTGGCCCGCTGAAGTGGATGGGTGAGGCGTGCTTGGGTGACGTTGAAGGAAGCGACGCTCAGGCCGCTGCCTTCAACGTCTCCTCCCCCTCTTCGATGAAGGCCCGGTGCAGCGTCTTGACGGCTTTTTCCAGGTCTTCACTGCGCACGAGGAACTGCACATCCACACCGCGTCCCGTCTCCTGCGAGGCGAGTGGTTCGACGCCCGTTTCATCCAGCGCCTTGAGGCCCTCCAGCATAACGCCAAGCCCGGTCAGGTCGCGGCCGATCACGGACACCATGCCGGCGCGGCGCGCCGTGATGCGGGCGGCCGGATAACGCTCTGCAAGATCGCGCTCGACGCGACGAACCGATTTCAGCGTCGCTTCCAGATGGTGCACGATGGAATTGGCGTTCGAGCTTTTCGACACGATGCGCACCTTGTGGCGCGTCAGCGATTCGAGGATCGCCGCGTCGTATCCCTTCACGCCCACCATGTCCTGCTCGAACAGTTCGAGCGAGGTGACGGGCAGGCCGGTGACCATCTCGACGCCGGCGGCGGTGGCCGGTTCCGCGTCGATCAGCGTGCCGGGATCCTCCGGCTCGAAGGCGTTTGCGACGCGCAGCGGCACGCCGGCCTGGCGCAGCTTCTTCGCGGCCTTCGGGTGGATCGCTTCCATGCCCATATTGGAGAGCTGGTCGGCGACGTCATAATTGGTGCGGCCGATCTTGCGCACATTCTCCGTGCCGACAAGGCGCGGGTCGGCGCTCGAAAGGTGGAATTCCTTGTGAATGATCGCCTCACGCGCGCTGGTCAGCGCGGCGATTGTGGCGAATGTCACTTCCGAATAGCCCCGGTCGAACTCGCGCATCAGGCCCTCGCGGCACTGGGCGTAGCCGGTGACGATGGGCAGTTCGCGCGTCAGGTCGATTTCGTCGAAAGCCTGCTTGATGCGCTCATTGAGGCTTGGCTGTGTTTCGTCGCGCCAGCCGGTCAGGTCGATGAAGCGCGCATTGACGCCCTCGCGGCGCAGAAGCAGGGCCAGATTGTTGGCCGAGTGCGCCTCGCCGAGAGCGGACAGAAGCTCGCGGATCGTCTGCATGTGCTCGCCGAGCTGGAAGTGCCCGTAGGAGCAGAGACGCTGCAGGTCGATCAGGCAGCCGCGTGCGCCTTCGATGCGCTCGCGCACGAAGTCGTCGGAGGCGTGGCGGTCGGCGGCCTCGTCGAACATCTTCTCGTTGATGGCGTACATGGCGCGGCTCACCGCGCTCAGCGCCTCCATCCAGCCATGCTCATTGTCGGCATGGGAGAACAGCGCATAGACGCCGGGCTCGCCCGACTTCTTGTGTTCCAGCAGCTTGTCGGTGATGCCGCCGAAGGCGGACACCACGAACACGCGGTTGTAGAGCGCGTCCTCGCGGCGTTTGCCGATGAGGATCGTGTCGAGCAGTTCGCGGGCACGGCTCATGGAGGTGCCGCCGATCTTCTCTACGGTGTGGTCGCCAAGCGGTTGCTGGTTGGTACGGCCGTTATCGGCCGCACCCTCGTTTTGTCGGTCAGTCATGATGTCCAATGTTTCTTTGGCTTACGCCAGTTTCCCGGTCTGAATGGCCACGGGGTTGGGTTCGCCACGGTCGGCGAGGAAGTCTGGTCGCGCCTTACCGGCTCCGAAGGGCCGTTGCAGCCGGTTCGACATGGCGTTGAACACGAAGAACGCGTTGGAACGGGCAAACGGCGTGATGTTGCCGTTGGAGCCATGCATCGTGTTGCAATCGAACAGAACCAGCGTGCCGGCCTTGCCGGTGGCTGCGGTTACGCCGTGCTCTTTGGCGAGGCTGGTCAGCGCCTCATGCGAGGGGACGCCCACTTCCTGCTTTTTCAGCGAGGATTTGTGGTTGTCTTCGGGCGTTTCGCCGGCGCAGGCGATGAAATGTCTGTGCGAGCCCGGCATCAGCATGAGCGGGCCGTTGAGGGCGTCGTTGTCGGTCAGGAGAAGCGAGGCGGACACGGCGCGCATGCGCGGCATGCCGTCTTCCGCATGCCAGGTCTCGAAATCCGAATGCCAGTAGAATTCCTTGCCGGTGAAACCCGGTTTGTAGTTCAGGCGCGACTGGTGAATGTAGACCTCGTCACCGAGAAGAAAGCGCGCGATGCCGGCAATGCGGCGGTCGCTGGCGAGACGGTGAAAAAGAGGGCTCTGCTCCGGAAGCTTGAAGATGGTGCGCACTTCGCTGGAGCCGGGCTCGGTAATGACGCTGTCATCCATCAGCGCGCGCTCGCCACCGCGCAGGGCTGCGGATTCGGCTTTCAGCGCCTCCACTTCCTGCGGCGTGAAGAGGTCCTTCAGAACAAGAAAGCCGTCGCGGTCGAACTGGTCGGCCTGCTGTGCGGTGAGCGGCGCGTCGGGTCGCCACTGGCTCCACACGGTTCTGTCCTGGCGCGGCAGCCAATGCTCTTTCGGCAGCCTGCTTGGATAGGGATCCTGTCGTCGCTCGCCCTTCGGGTCACGTTCCTTTGACATCGCTGTCATGGTCGGTCTCCTTCTGTTTTCAGGGTTTTCGCCGGCGGATGCAGCGTCCGAAGCGCCGCGCCTCATGAGCGGGCGCGGCGCTTCGTCCGTATTGGATCAGGCGTCCTCCAGCGCGTAAGAGCCGTCAGCCTGGTGCACTTCATTGCCGGTGACCGGCGGATTGAAGACGCAGGCCATGATCATCGGCTTGTCGGCGTCGGCGCGCAGAATGTGCTTGTCGTGCTTGTCGAGTGCATACATGACGCCGGGCTTGATCTGGTGCGTTTCGCCGGTGGCCAGATCCTTGATCGAACCGGTGCCGTCGACGCAATAGACGCACTCAAGGTGGTTCTTGTAATGCATGGTCAGGTCTGCGCCGGCATGGATGGTCGTGATGTGGAAGGAGAAACCCATCTCATCCGACTTCAGGAGAAGGCGGACACTGTCCCAGCCTTCCGAATGGACGTGACGTTCGGTGTTCTTCGCTTCGTTAAGGTCGCGCACGATCATGTTCGTTACTCCGCTGCAATTTTCGTATTCTGAGTTGTCTCAGCGACGGCAGACTGGAGGATGTCCAGTCCGCGCGCAAATGTGTCCTGCTCGATGGTGAGCGGGCAGAGGATCTTCACGACCTCGTCATAGGCGCCGGAGGTCTCGATGATGAGGCCGTCACGGAAACAGCGCTTGCAGATGTCGCTTGCCGTTTCGCCCGAGCCCACATCGACGCCCATCATCATGCCGCGGCCCTTCACGCGGGCGTCCGGCAGGAGCGCTGCGATCTCGTTGAGGCGCTTTTCCAGATAGGCGCTGCGCTCGGCGATGGTGGCGCGGAACGCGTCGTCTGCCCAGAACTTCTCCAGCGCAACGCGCGCGGTGACGAAGGCGTGGTTGTTGCCGCGGAACGTGCCGTTGTGCTCGGCCGGGCCGAACACGTCGTATTTCGGCTTCACGAGCAGCGCTGCGAAGGGCAGGCCATAACCCGACAGCGACTTCGCCATGGTGACGATGTCCGGCGAGATGCCCATCTCCTCGAAGGAGAAGAAGTGGCCGGTGCGGCCGCAGCCCGCCTGAATGTCATCGATGATGAGCAGCGCGCCATGCGCCCTGGCGATCTCGCTGACGCGACGCACCCATTCGCGCGACGCGGCGTTCAGCCCGCCTTCGCCCTGCACGGTCTCGAACATGATGGCCGCCGGCTTGTCGACGCCGCTGGAGGGCTCCGAGAGCATGCGGTTCAGAAGATCCGCCGTGTCGATGTCGCCGCCCATCGCGCCATCATAGGGGATGCGCGTGACGTGGTTCAGCGGCACGCCGGCACCACCGCGATGGTAGCCATTGCCGGTTGCTGCCAGCGCGCCGAGCGTGACGCCATGGAAGCCGTTGGTGAAAGAGATCACGTTCTGGCGACCGGTCGCCTTGCGGGCGATCTTCAGCGCCGCCTCAATGGCGTTTGCGCCCGTCGGGCCGGTGAACATGACGCGGTGGTCCATGTCGCGCGGACGCAGGATGATGCGCTCGAAGGCCTTCAGGAAGTCGGCCTTGGCGTCGGTGTGCATGTCGAGCCCGTGGGTCACGCCGTCGCGCTCGATATGCTCGATCAGCGCGGCCTTCATGTCCGGGTCGTTGTGGCCGTAGTTCAGGGTCGAACAGCCGGCCAGAAAATCGATATAGTCGCGCCCTTCGGCGTCGGTCAGGGTCGCGCCCTGGGCCTTGGCGAACACGCTGGGGAAGCTGCGGCAATAGCTGCGCGCTTCGGATTCGCGTCGCGTGAAAATCTGCTTGTCGTCCGTCGTAACGGTCGTCATCTGTTTTCCTTCGGATTTTTGTTCGGTCGTGCGAATTAGCAAGGGGCGAATCGGGGGAGGCAGATTGTGATGCCGCCATCAGGCGGCATCGTCGCTCCGGGCCTCGTCGGCGTTGCGCAGGGAAACCCAGTTTCCGCGCATGCCCGCAGACGCGTCGTCTGCGAATGCAATCGTCACCATATGTTCGGTGGCGTGTTTGCCGTCGAAATGCGCATCCTTGCGGAAGTAGGGCTCATGGCTGAGTTCGCCGCCCCGGGAACGCGCAAGCGAGTTGAAAAGTCCCCAGCTCGCCTTGTTGTCGGAGGTGATCGTGGTTTTCAGCGCCCGCACATTCTCGCAGGCATCGCGCTGGAGCAGCGCGGCGAGCAGCTTCTTGCCGACGCCCTGACCCTGGACGCTCTGGTCCACGGCGACCTGCCAGACGAACAGAGTGTTGTCTTCGTCAGGCAGCAGATAGCCGGATACCCAGCCAACCAGCGCTCCGTCGCTGGTTCTTTCGGCGGCGATGCATGTGTCGCCGAAATGGTCGCACTGCAAAAGGTTGCAGTAGAGGGAATTCTCGTCGAGCGGCTCGCAGGACTGGATGAGCCGCCACACATCCGCGCCGTCTTCCTTGGCAGGCGGACGATAGACAATTTCGGGCGATCGCTTGCGTACAAGCTTGATGTCAGTGATGGCCATTGGTCTCCTCATAGCGCGCCGGATATTATGACTATCGAAGGATATTTCAACCGCCGGAATCAAAAATGGTTCCGTGTAATCTGCAAATAATTGAATTACATGGGAATTTGCAGCGAAGTTTTATTCGCTAATCAAATTATATTTTCTCTGCTATCCATGTGCCGATGGGGAGGGCGACAGAGAATCGCCGAGTGGCCACCGCGTTTTTTGGGGAATGGCGGCATGGAAGACCGTACGGAAACAAGCCTGATCGCGCTGCGGCGCATCCTGCGCGCAACCGAGCTGAATGCGCGCACGCTGGCGCGCGCCACGGGGCTGACCACGCCGCAGCTCATCGTTCTTGAAATCGTCGTGGCCGCCGGTCGCGCCACGCCCAAGGACATTGCCGGCAAGGCCGGTGTCGGGCAGGCCACCGCGACATCGCTGGTGGACAAGCTGGAGGCCCGCAAGCTGGTGACGCGCACGCGCAGCGAGCGCGACAAGCGCGTCGTTTGGGTTGCGCCGACGGAGGAGGGCAAGGCTCTTCTTTCAGCCGCGCCCGACCCGCTCCAGAAGACTTTTTCCGAGCAGTTTCAGGCCCTGCCCGACTGGGAGCAGGGCATGATCGTTGCCGCGCTGGAACGGGTCGGCGCAATGCTCAACGCCGGCGCGCTGGATGCCGCGCCGCTGCTGGATGTCGGGGCGGTGGATCGCAAATAGCGCGATCCTGCACGGCCCCTCATCCCAGGCCCTGACCCTAAGGTGCTCTAAAGCTTGGCGATGAAATCCCGCATGTCTTTTTCAAGGCGCTGGAGCTCTGCTTCCGCGTCGCTTCTCCTGTCGGAAAGTCCGGCGATACGGTTTTCCTGCTCTTCCAGCATGCGCATGTAGCGCTGGCCGAGCGCGCTTTCTCCGGGGACCGAGCCGAGATTGTCGCGGATGCGGGCCTGGTCGCCGGTCGTGCGCTCCAGCTCGCGCTGGATGTTCTCCACCTTGCGCTCCGCCGTTGCTGCCTCGCGCTTCATGGCTGCAAGCGTTCTCAGCCGCTCTGTCGTCGTCGTGTCGGCTGCCGTTCCCGCCCAGACATAGACGGCGTCTGCGCTGGCGTCGAACAGGGCAAAACTCTCCGTGCGGCTGCGTTCCATCACGGCTTTCACGCTGGCCTTGCCGCCGGCGTCCACCTTGGCGCGCAGGCGATAATGCGACGGCGTGGCGCTGTCGAGGGCGGTCGAGGCCATCTTCCAGCCGTCGCGGCGCGGATGCTCGATCAGGATCGTGCGCGGCGCGTCCGGTGCGCCCTTGATCGCATAGCTGGTGGTGATCCGCGATACGGTGGTCGTGTGCAGCGTGCCATCGACGATGGAGACCTCGCTCACGCGTTCGTCCGGATTGGTCTCCGTTGCGATCTCGACCTTGCGGTCGCTGGCAAAGCTCGCCATGCGGCTTTCACCGGCAGGAATGCCCGTGAGCTGCGCATCGCCCACATAGCCGCTCGCCGTGTCGTAGACGGTGACAATGCCGGGCGGCAGGCTCGCTTCCGTATCGTTGCTCAGGAACACGGCTGCAACGGGGTGGATGCTGCGGCCCTCCGGCTGGAAGAGCGAGACGCGCTCAGCGCGGATTTCCGCATCCACGAAGGGCACGGAGAGGCTTTTCCCCGCGGCAAGATCGATGGCGTTCGGCAGGCGATAGGTGGCGCTGGTTTCGCCCTCGCGCGGCAGGCTGCGGTCGGTCGGTTCCGAAGGCATGGGCATTGCCATGTCGGCCATCATGGCCGGCGCGGGTGCTGCGCCAAAGGCGCGCTTGCGCAGCGGCATTGCGTCCATCTCGGACATTTCGATGGCGCTGCTGTCGTCCGGACGGGGTGGCGCGGCGTTGCCCACGGCGACGGGGATCTCCGGTCGCTCGTTCCAGTAACGCTGGTGCAGGCGCTGCGCGAGCGTCACGGGTGCGCCGGACGAGAGTGTCAGGCCGATGCCTCTCCAGTCCTCGCCAGTGGCGTTTTCGATAACCGCCCAGGCCTGCAGGCGCGCCCTTTCACCTTCGCCTGAAACAAGCCGATAGGCGGATTTCCAGACCGGTGCGGGCACCACATAGGAAAGCGTGATGTCGCGCGCACCGGTTCCTGTCAGGTCGATTGCCACGGAGCGGATCGTGTCGGTGCGGCCGCGCCCGCTCACCTTTGCGGCCTGGCGCAGCTTCTCGCGCATCGCCTCGTCGCGAATGTCGAGCTCGGTGTCTGTGCCAAGCTTCAGCATCTCCACCGTACCGGCTTCGGTCATGACAGAGAGAACGCGCTCGGTGCGTGGTGCTGTTTCGCTGCCGGCCTGTTGCGTGTCGACGCCCAGGATCATGCCTTCCACCGTGCGCCCGCCGGATGTGGCGCGCACGGCAACGCCCTGAAGCGCGGCTGCCAGCGCCGGCACGGAGCCCATTTCGCTTGCGTTGAAGGGCAGGCGACGGAATGTTTCCTCGACGGGGGAGAGACCGTCCAGCGTCACCGCATCGATTGTGCCCGACGGGTCACGGACCACGAGACTTTTCAGAAAATCGTCCACCTGGTCGAGCGGGATTTCGATGCGCAGCGTGCCGTTGCCATCAATCCGGGCTGTGCGCCGGATCTCGGCCAGACCGCCGGAGGAGAGCGTGATCGCTTCGATTCGCCCGCTGTCAGCCACCTCGGCAAAGGCCGGCTGAGCGGCTGATGCAAAGGCGAAACACGCGCCGAACAGGGCGGCGCGTGCGATCTCGCGGGTCACATTCTGGGGTTTCTTCGATGTCACGGTCCGTCTCCACGCTGCCTGATTTTGTCAGGGAAGGTCTCAAAACGAGATCTCGATAGCAACGCAAATGGATCGGATCGTGGCGCGGATGGGAAAAATGTCTCCCATCCGCTCAGGATAGCTGTCGTCAGATCAGCGGATTGAGCACCCGCTTGAGGAAGCTCTGGGTGCGCGGCTCCTGCGGATTGCGCAGCACCTCTTCCGCAGAGCCCTGTTCGACGATCACGCCGCCCTCGAGGAACAGCACCCGGTCCGCCACCTCGCGGGCGAAGCCCATCTCATGGGTGACGACAACCATCGTCATGCCTTCCTCGGCCACCTGGCGCATCACGCTGAGCACGTCGCCCACCAGTTCGGGGTCGAGCGCCGATGTCGGTTCATCGAACAGGATCGCCTCGGGCTGCATGGCGAGCGCCCGGGCAATGGCCACGCGCTGCTGCTGTCCGCCCGAAAGATTGCCGGGATAGCTCTCCATCTTGTCTTCGAGGCCGACCTTCTTCAGATAGCCGGCGGCCATCTCGCGGGCTTCCGCGCGGGACATGCCCTTCACGTAGACCGGCCCTTCCATCACGTTCTCGATGGCCGTGCGGTGGGGGAAGAGATTGAAGCGCTGAAACACCATGGAGACCCGCTGGCGGATCGCCTTGATGGATTTGTCCTCGGGGTCGACGCGTTGCCCGTCGATCCGGATTTCGCCTTTCTGGTAGGTCTCCAGCCCGTTGAGGCAGCGCAGGATGGTGGATTTGCCAGAACCCGACGGACCGATGATGCAGACGACTTCACCCGGCTCGACATCGAAGCTGATGCCGCGGATGACCTCGACCGGGCCGTAGCTCTTGTGGATGTCCCTGACCTCAATCATGCGTTTTTGTACCTCTTCTCAAGCTGGCGGGCGAGGTAGGTGAGGGGCAGCGCCATCACCAGATACATGAGCGCAACCAGCGTAAAGACAGTCATGTTGTCGAAGGTGGACGAGGCGATGAGCTGGCCCTGGCGGGTCAGTTCGGCCACGGTGATCGTCGACACCAGCGAGCTGTCCTTCAGCATCATGATCATCGTGTTGCCATAGGGCGGCAGGGCGATGCGGAAGGCCTGCGGAAGGATCACGCGGCGCATGATCAGATTGTCGCTCATACCGATGGACTGGGCGGCCTCGATCTGCCCCCGGTCGATAGCCTCGATGCCGGCCCGGAAATTCTCTGCCTGATAGGCGGAATAGGCGATGCCCATGCCGATCACACCGGCCTGAAAGGCCGTCAGGTTGATGCCGATATCGGGCATCACGAAATAGATGTAGAAAAGCTGGACGATGATCGGAATGCCGCGAATGACCGTGATGAAGGTCCGGCTGATCATCTGGAATGCGCGCACCTTGGTCCAGCCCAGAATGGCCCAGAAGAGCCCCAGAACCGTGCTGACGAGCAGGGACAGAACGGTGACCGCAATGGTGACCCAGACACCTTCCATCAGGACTGGCAGATAGTCAGCGGCACGTGAGAGAGCCTCGGACATGGTATTTCCTGCGTAATGTTCGAAGAAACGGATGGCGCGGGAGACGGGCTCCCGCGCCGTTCAGATCAATTGCCCTGAAATCAGTTCAGGCCCCATTTGGTGAGGATCTCGTCGAGCTTGCCCGAAGCCTTGATCTTCTTGAGCCCCTCATTGAGCGAGGCGCGCAGTTCGTCATTGCCCGGTTTCACCGACATCGCCACATCGCCGGTGATGGTGGAGTCGTAGCTCTTCACCAGCCGCACATTCGCAGCCCCCTGCGAGAGCTGGTAGGCGACGATGGGCCGGTCGCCGAAGCCCGCATCGATGCGGCCGAGCTGCACGTCGCGCATGATGTCGGGGATGCTGTCGTAGATCTTCACTTCCTTGAAAACGCCCAGCGCCTTCATCGGCTCGATATAGGCGGTGCCGACCTGCACGCCGACCGTCTTGCCTTCAAGATCCTGCGGGGTCTTGTATTCGGTTTCGTCATCCTTGGAGACGAACAGGCCCTCGCCGTAGGAATAGACCGTGTCGGTGAAATCGACGACCTTGGCGCGTTCCTCGGTCGCGTACATCGCGGCGGCGATGATGTCGATCTTGTCGCTGGTCAGCGACGGGATCAGCGCCGACCACTGGGTTGCCTTCACATCCGGCGTGAAACCTTCCTCCTCACCGATGGCGGTGATGATGTCGACCATCACGCCCGAGATCTTGTTGGATTTCACGTCGAGAAAGGTGAAGGGAACGCCCGTCGGGGTCGAGCCCACCTTGTAGGTCGGGGTTTCTGCGCTGGCCGGCGTCCATGCTGCCGATGCCGCGATAAGGGCGGCCGCGCCCAGACCGATAAGGCCGCGACGGTTGGTGAAAAAGCCATTCAAGCTCATGCTACTCTCCTCTCCTGAAGCGCCAATCCGAGGGCAGTCGTTATTTTTTTACTCTCGGATTGAAATTTTTGGATCATTATTTCATGATGCTTGAAGAAACGGAGGCTTGTCAACGGCATGATCGATAAAGTCGGAGATCGCGCGGCGGCTCAGTCGAGAGTTTCAGACGATAAGCAAACAGGGGAGAAGCCCGTGGGCGGAGCGGAAACGACCGAATGGAGCAGCGATGCGATCGGCGCTCGTTTGCGGCAAAGGCGCAAGGTGCGTGGTCTCTCCCTGCAGGTCGTTGCCGGACGCGCCGATGTCTCCATCGGGCTTCTCAGCCAGATCGAGCGCGGCCTCACCATGCCCTCGGTGCATTCCCTGAGCGCGATCTGCAATGCGCTCGAAATGCCCGTCAGCTGGCTGTTCGATCCGGGTGGCAATCCGCAGGAGCGGTATGTCGTGCGCGCGCACCAGCGCCGTGTGCTTGATCTTGGCGCAAAGGGCATGCGCAAGGAATTGATGACGCCGGACGACATCACCGGCATCCAGATGATGCGGCTGATCATCCAGCCGGGAGGCTCGACGGGGGACACGCCCTATTGCCACGAGACGGGCGCCAAATGCGGAACGGTGCTGAACGGAACGCTGGGACTGGAGATTGACGGCCGCACCGTGCTTCTGAAGCCGGGCGACAGCTTCGCCTTTCCGGCAAGCGCATTGATCCGGTTCTGGTGTGAGGGGCAGGAGGAAACCGAAGCGTTCTGGATCGTCACGCCAGCGGTTTACTAGAGCAATTCCAGGAAAAGTGGAAACCGGTTTTCCGTCCGGAATTGCGCAAACACGCTCTGGATCGCCAGGCGTCCGTCCGGATGCACATGGGTAATCCAGATTAATGATGCAGCGGCGGTTTTCGCGAGATGCTGCGGAAAGGTTGAGGAGGGGAAGTTCATGACCGAAGCCGTGATCGCCAACGAACAGGGTTTCATTTCACGCTCGCTCTGGAATGCGACGGCAAATCCGTCGCAAGACTATCCGGCGCTTGTCGGCGAGCAGGAATGCGATGTGGCTGTGATCGGCGGCGGGTTTGCCGGGCTTTCCGCAGCGCTCCATCTGGCGGAGGCGGGGGTGAGCGTCTGTCTTCTGGAGGCCGAGACGCCTGGTTGGGGCGCATCGGGCCGCAATGGCGGACAGGTTGTTCCGGGCCTCAAGGAAGACCCCGATGAGATCGAGCGGCGCTTCGGTTCCGAACTCGGCGGGCGCATGGTGCGGCTGTCTGGCAATGCAGGATATTTCGTCTTCGACCTGATCGAGCGTCTGGGCATTGATTGCGGTGCATCGCGCGCCGGCTGGATCCAGCCGATCCACAGCGAGGCAGCACGCACCACCGTGCGCAAGCGCTTCGACCAGTGGCGGCGGCGCGATGCCGCCATGCGCATGCTCGACCGTGAGGAAACCGCCGCACTTCTTGGAACCGACGCCTATCTTGGCGGTATGCTGGATCAGCGCGGCGGCAATCTGCACCCGCTGAATTATGCGCTTGGTCTTGCAGAGGCTGCGGCGCGCGCCGGTGCACGCATCCACGGTCACAGCCGCGCGGAGCGCTGGGAGCATGAAGGTGGCGGTGTGCGCATTCACACCGCAAAGGGGCAGGTGCGCGCCGGCAAAATTCTCGTCTGCACCAATGGCTATGCCGATGGGTTTTCCGGCGCGATTGGCCGGACGGTGGTGCCGATCCGCTCCATCCAGGTGGCGACAGAGCCGCTGCCGGCGGAAATCGCCGGTTCGATCTTCCCGCAGGGGCATTCGGCTTCCGACACGCGGCGGCTCCTTCATTATTTCCGCAAAGGTCCGGGCGACTGCTTCGTGATGGGCGGACGCGGCGACTATTCGCAGGGCGGAACGGAGCATCAGTTCGAGGTGCTGCGCAAGGCGAGCGTCAGGCTCTACCCCCAGCTGGCGGAGGCGCGCTGGGTGCATCACTGGGGTGGCTATGTCGCCATGACCGTGAGCCATTACCCGCAGCTTCTGCGCATGGACGACAATGTCTGGGCGGCCTGCGGCTTCAATGGGCGCGGTGTGGCCATGGCTACGGCGCTGGGCAAGGTGATCGCGGACGCCGCGCGCGGCGTGCCGGAGGCGGAGCTTGATTTCCCCGTGACGAAGGTAAAGCCCATCCCCTTCTACTTCATGCGCCGCTACGCGGTCGCGGCGGCCGTTGCCTGGGCGCGGTTGCGCGACGGGCTGGGCCGCTAAAAGGGGTTCACCGGAAAATGCGGGGCTGTGCAAGGGAGAGCTGGCGATCCCGACAGGATTCGAACCTGTGACCCTCAGATTAGGAATCTGATGCTCTATCCTGCTGAGCTACGGGACCGCTGACGCCTCTCATAACGCGATGAGGCCGCTTCGCCAAGAATGAAATGGCATGATCCCCCTGTGGCAGGCATTGCCTGCCACAGCCTTTATGGTCATGCGCTTTTCAGGAGCTTCAGGCCGCGAGCGCCTTTTCGGCCAGGCGCACCCAATAGCTCACGCCATGGGGGATCACTTCGTCGTTGAAGTCGTAGCGCGTGTTGTGAAGCGCTGCGCTGTCGCCGTTTCCGATGAAGATGAATGCGCCGGGGCGCGCCTCCAGCATGTAGGAAAAATCCTCGCCGCCCATGGTCGGGGTGACATTGGTGTCGACCTGCGCCGCACCCGCCACGTCGCTGGCGACGCCGCTGGCGAAAACCGTTTCCTCGGCATGGTTGAAGGTCACGGGATAGTTGGAATCATAATACACATCCACCTCCGCGCCATGGGCGGCGGCAACGCCTTCGCAGATGGTGCGCATGCGCTTTTCGGCGTCCGCGTTCACCTCTTTCTTGAGGGTGCGTACGGTGCCGGCAAGCTCCACCGTGTCGGGGATGACGTTCAGCGCATCGCCGGCATGGAACTTCGTCACCGACACGACGACCGAATCAAGCGGATGCACATTGCGCGATGCGATGCTCTGCAGCGCCGTCACGATCTGGCTGGCCGCCAGGATCGGGTCGACGACCATGTGCGGCATGGCGGCATGTCCGCCGCGCCCTTTCACCGTGATCACGAACTCGGCCGTCGCCGCCATGATCGGGCCGGCGCAGATGGCGAACTCGCCGACCGGCAGTCCCGGCAGATTGTGCATGCCGAACACGCGCTCAATGGCGAAACGGTCCATCATCCCGTCCTTCACCATCTCGTTGCCGCCGCCGCCGCCTTCTTCGGCGGGCTGGAAGATCACCGCCACGCGGCCTTTGAAATTGCGCGTCTCGCTCAGATATTTTGCTGCGCCCAGAAGCATGGCCGTGTGCCCGTCATGGCCGCAGGCATGCATCTTGCCGGGCACGGTGGAAGCCCAGGGCTTGCCCGTCATCTCGGTCATCGGCAGGGCATCCATGTCGGCGCGCATGCCGATGGTGGGGCCTTCGCCGAGATTGCCCTGAATGATGCCGACCACGCCCGTCTGGCCAAGCCCGGTCACCACTTCATCGCAGCCGAATTCCGCAAGCTTCTCCGCCACGAAGGCGGCGGTGCGATGCACATCGAAGAGAAGTTCGGGATTGCGATGGAGATCGCGTCGCCATTCGGCGATTTCCGGCTGCAATTCGGCAGAACGGTTCAAAATGGGCATGACTTGCGGTTCCCTTCAAAATTTTGCCTGCATTCGGATTTCTTTGTCGGCCGATTGTGGTCGTTCCGTTGGAATGCCGCATGGCGGGCTTTGCGGTGGCGTGGTTGTCGGATGGCGGCGCGCCCTGCCGGGACGTCTTTCCGAGATCGGGAATAGGTAAGATGTGGCGATGCCTGATTGCAAGCCGATCCGTTTGGACCAGACGGGGCTTTGCGTATTCGGGTACCACGGGCGGGTATCGCAGGCATCGGCATTTCGGGCGACGGGATGCACGGTTTTTTGCTATAAGCTTCAGCTTCGCGTTAAATGGCCGGGCTGATCTGGACAGGCCGGACAGGATTGACGCCGCCCGTCGAAAAAGTGTCATCGACACGTAGGACAACGAGAGCGCCTGACGATGCAGGCGGATATGAAATTCGGATAAAGCGCATGTGTTTCTCAAGGGTGGTCACGCCGATCGTGGCCGGGACTGTGGCCGGGGCAGTGATGGGGATGGTGGCGGCAGTCGCACCGGCATCCGCCGGGCCGACGATCGTGATCGACGTCAACAGTGGCAGGGTTCTGTCGCATGAAGATGCGTTCCAGCGCTGGTACCCGGCTTCCATTACCAAGCTGATGACGGCCTATGTGGCCTTCGAGGCAGTGCAGAAGGGCGAGCTGCAGTTCAACTCGCCGATCACCATAAGCAAGAAAGCCACCCGCGAGCCGCCGAGCAAGATGGGCTATCCGGCGGGCTCTGTTCTGACCCTCGATAACGCCATCAAGCTGATCATGGTGAAGTCCGCCAACGACGTATCGACGGCGATTGCCGAGAATGTCGGCGGATCGGTGGGCGCGTTTGCCGAGCGCATGAACGCCGCCGCCCGCAAGCTGGGCATGACCGGCACGAATTATGTGAACCCGCACGGCCTGTTCTCCACCGAGCAATACACGACGGCGCGTGATCTCGCCCTTCTGGTGCGCGCCATTCGCACCGAGTTTCCGCAGCATGCGCATTATTTCTCGATGGAAGCCGTGCGCGCTGGCGACAAGATTCTGCCGAACTACAACTGGCTGGTTGGCCGTTTCCCCGGCGCTGACGGCATGAAGACGGGCTATATCTGCTCGTCCGGGTTCAATCTGGCAGCCACGGCCACGCGCAACGGGCGCACACTGGCGACCATCGTTCTTGGCGCGCCCTCCCAGGTGGAGCGCGGCGAGGAGGCTGCACGCCTTCTGGCTGAAGGGTTCCAGATTCAGGGCGCGGTTGCGCCCTCGCTTCAGAATTTCGCACCCTATGGCAATGGCCGGAACGTCGCTGTCGACCTGCGTCCGCAGATCTGTTCGGAAGCTGCGGTGAAGGCCCGTTATGAGCGCGGTGATGATGATGGCATGCTTGTGCAGCGTTCGCCCTATCTCACGGCGATGGATCATGAGCCGCGCGCCGTGACGATCGGCCTGGGCGGAGCGACCGGCCCTGCGCCTTCGGTGCCGCGTTTTGCAGATGTGCCCATCCCCACGCCACGGCCCGATTACCCGTTCAAGAGCGCAACGGCCGAAACGGGGCAGGGTGGCTGAGGCGATGGCCGCAAAAATAGCGCTCACGCTGGTCACCGGCTTTCTCGGGGCAGGCAAGACGACCCTGATCAACCGGTTGCTGCGCGATCCGGCTCTTTCCGATACCGCCGTCATCGTCAATGAATTCGGCGCAGTCGGCATCGATCACCTGCTGGTGGAAGAAGCGTCCGACGGTGTCATCGAACTCTCCGATGGATGTCTGTGCTGCACCGTGCGCGGGGCGCTGGTGGACACGCTTCTCGGGCTTGATGAGCGCCTGTCGGACGGGCGCGCGGATGCGTTGAAGCGCGTGGTGATCGAGACCACCGGCCTTGCCGATCCGGTGCCTGTGCTGCAGGCGCTGGCGGCGCATCCGGCGTTGGCCGCGCGCTTCCGGCTGGATGGCGTCGTGACGCTGGTTGATGCGGTGCATGGGCTGGAAACCCTGAAAGCGCATGAAGAGGCCCGTCATCAGGTGGCGGTGGCTGACAGGCTGCTCCTGACAAAGGTGGATATGGCCGATGCCGCGACCCTGTCTCGCCTGAAGGCGCAGCTCGCCACGCTTGCGCCCGGGCTCGAACCGCTCATTGCCGCCGAGCTGGAGCCGGTGGCGGTCATCGATTGCAGCGCGCTGGATATCGGTGCGCGCGCCGCCGAGGCGATGCAACATCATCATACCCATGAGCACCATCACCATGGCCATGATCATCACGACCACGACCACGACCACGACCATGATCACGCGCACAGCGCGGCGTTCGACACGATCCTGCTCACGCATGACCGGCCTATCGGCGGCGCGGCGCTTGAAGGTTTTCTCGACCTCCTGCGCAGCCAGTGCGGGGCGCAGATCCTGCGGCTGAAAGGACTTGTCGAGCTGGTTGAAAATCCGGAAAGGCCGCTCGTGGTGCAGGGCGTTCGTCAGGTGCTGCACGAGCCGCGTTGGCTGCCTGCCTGGCCCGACGAGACACGCGGCGTGCGCCTGGTGATCATCGGAGCCGGACTGGACGAGCGCTATATACGCGGGCTGTTCTCAGCCTTTGTGGGCGAGGCAAGGGTGGATACTCCCGACAGGGCCGCGCTGGAAGACAACCCTCTCGCCATCGCCGGTTTCCGGCGCTGACAGACGCGCTCTCGCCTTCGATGCCCGATTAAGCGCTGATCGTCCCCCGTGGGGGAGACGGTGCGCGACAGCTGATACAGTGATGTCGTGCGTGGTTCGACAGGCTCACCATGAGGGATGGCATTGGATGAGGGATGGCGCTGGTTGTGAAACCTGCGGCGACGCCTCTGGTTGAGACGCTCTGTCAGGCTCTCCATCCCTCATGGTGAGCCTGTCGAACCACGCACGGCGATCTAGAGCAATTTCAGAAAAAGTGGGAACCGGTTTTCCGTCCAGAATTGCGCAAAAACAACAAATCAGAGCGTTTTCGCAATTCCAGCAAAAGCGGAAACGCTCTAGCCCCGCTCGACGAGAAAGCGATGCCCGTCCGGCGTCGCTTCGCTCTCCACCAGCAGGTGCCCGCTCTCATTGCAAAAGGCGGGAATGTCGATCACGGCCAGCGGGTCGGTGGTTTCAAGCCACAGTTGCTCGCCCGTCGCCATGCCGGCAAGGCGCTTCCTGGCGCGGAGCACCGGCAAGGGGCAATTCAGCCCCTTGAGGTCGTATGTTTCGGCGATGACCGTCACGCTCAGCGGCTGAACAGGTTCTGGATGCGACGGCGCAGCGAGGTGCCCTGGCTGCCCGCTTCGGGAGCCGGGACGGAGGCCGTGCGTTCGGGGCTGGTGTTCGGCCGTGGTGCGGGGCTTGGAACCGTGCCTGCAGCCGGCGTCTCGGTCGCAGCGGTCGTCGTCTCTTCCTGCTGCTCGCCTGCCACGGCTTCCAGAGCCGTCTGAAGCCGCGAGGCGGGCTCGGCCGTGTAGGCAGAGGCCGTTGCGGCAACGGCTGGCGTGGGCGCTGCTTCCGGTGCTTCGGCAACGGCGGTTGGCGAAGGAATGTTCGGCGGCAGGCGCGAAACCTTCTCGCCGCGCGCGCGGCGCTTGCTCCAGTCAGCCACGAGGCGCGCCTCGCTGTGTCCGGCAATCGTCTCCGACTGCTTGGACGAGGACTGCTTCTTGAGCGCTGCATTGAAGGCGAAGTCGTATTTTGCCTGATGCTGCTTGTAGGCGGTCAGAAGCGATTCCGGCTGGCTCATCGGCGGGCAGGATGCCGCCGGCGAGAACTTGCCGCCATTTGCGGGCTCGCTGTTGAACACGTAGCGCTTGCCGCAGACATCCACCTTTGGCGGAACCTTGGTCAGCTCGAAATGGTCGTAGCCGACCTTGAGCATCTTCCAGAAATCGTAATTCGGGTCGTTGCGGTAGCGCGCCATGTTTTCCGCCGTCATGCGGAAGGGAAACGCCTGAACCTGAAACTCCCGCTGCCCGCCCTTGAAGGAATCGCGGGCAAACGCGTAGATCTCGGAAATCTGTTCGTCGGTCATCGAATAGCAGCCGGCCGAAGAGCAGGCGCCATGCACCATCAGATGCTTGCCGGTGCGGCCGTTCGCCTGGTCATAGGCGTTCGGGAAGCCGATGTTGAAGGCGAGGTAATAGCTGGACTTCGGATTCATCTGCCCCGGACGGACGGTGTAGAAACCTTCCGGCGCCTGGCGGTCGCCCTCGGTGAATTTCGGCCCGAGCTGGCCCGACCATTTGCAGATGTCATAGCTGGCGATGACGTCGTAGCGGCCATTCTGCTTGGCCTTCCAGACTTCCAGCTTTCCCTCTTCCTTGAAGATGCGCATCATCACGGGAGAGGTCTTGCTCATCCCCTTGGCCTTCATCGTCTGAACGACGCGAGACGGCAGCTGCCGCTCGGCCTTGGGCGCGATGTCTTCAAGCGTTTCGTTGCAGGCGGTCAGCGCAATCGCTGCCGACATGAGAAAGGCATATTTGATCAGGCGTGTCATGGGTATTTCGTGTCCCGCCTATTGGCCCCCGCGCGGAGAACTTAGATTGGCATTCTGCTTATAGAAAATGAAGCCTTATGCTTTCTAAAAGATTACCGATCGCACCATGCAATGAAGCCATGCTGTGACCATTTCGCGGCATTTTGTCTGTATTTATGGCCTTTTCGCGGCTTTTAGGCGAGGAAAGGCCTCCGTGCAAGCCTTGTCGTTAGCCGACGGTTGTGCGGAAGCCCGGTTGTCTGCGGGTTTGCGTCGCTATTCTGACGTTGAAAATATGCTCGCCGCTCCGCGCATGGTTGGGTGTATTTTTCTCCATTTTGAAGCTTTCGACAAAATTTTTGCTTTCTGATTTCGCTGTATCGGCGAGCCATAGAAAAATCTTCTCCAATCCCTATTTTCCCGGCACTCATCAATCGGATTGGCGCGCAACGCGCCCTGGAGAACTCAATGCGTAAACTGGCATTTGCAGCAGCCGTCCTCGCCGCCACCGTTTCGGCGTCTCATGCCGAGACGATCCGCGTCGGCATGTCCGGCGGCTATTTCCCCTTCACCTTCGTCAAGCAGGACAAGCTGCAGGGCTTCGAGGTCGATGTCCTGAACGCCGTCGCCGAGGAAACGGGCGATGAAGTTGAATTCGTCACGATGAGCTTTTCGGGTCTGATCGGCGCGCTCGAATCCAACCGGATCGACACCATCGCCAATCAGATCACCATCACGCCGGAGCGCGAGGCCAGGTTTGCCTTCTCGCAGCCCTATGTGATCGACGGTGCGCAAGTGGTGGTGAAGAAGGGCAACGAGACCGAGATCACCGGACCGGAAAGCCTGAAGGGGCGCACCGTGGCCGTCAATCTGGGCTCCAATTTCGAGGCGCTTCTGCGTGAACTGCCCTATGCCGACGAGATCGACATCAAGACCTATGAGAGCAATCTCGAGCAGGAGACGGCGCTTGGCCGTGTCGACGCTTTCGTCATGGACCGGGTCAGCGCCACCCAGGTGATCAAGGAAACGCCGCTGCCGCTGGCGCTCGCCGGCAAGCCCTTCTCCGAACTGCGCAACGCGCTTCCTTTCCGCAATGACGATGAGGGCAAGGCCCTGCGCGACCGCGTGAATGCGGCCATCGCCACGCTGAAGGAGAACGGCAAGCTCACCGAGATTTCGCAAAAGTGGTTTGCCGCCGACATCACCCGATAGGCGATCAAGCCTGTCTATAGAGCATGAGAGGCGGGGACCATGAGGCCGCTTGATCTCGAATATATGCTGGGGCTCGTCCCCGTGCTTCTCAAATATGTGCCGCTGACGCTTGCCATGGCGTCGGTGGCCATGATCCTCGCGCTGGTGCTTGCCTCGCTCATGGCCGTTGTCCGCGTCATGCGTGTGCCGCTGCTCGATGGTTTCGTGCAGTTCTTCATCAGCTTCTTTCGCGGCACGCCGTTACTGGTGCAGCTGTTCCTGTTTTATTACGGCCTGCCGCAGGTCTTCTCGTCGCTGACCGCGATCAATGGCGTCACGGCTGCGATCATGGGCATCACGCTGCATTTCGCCGCCTACATGGCCGAGAGTATCCGCGCCGCCATTCTCGGCGTCGACCGCTCCCAGTGGGAAGCCTCTCTGTCCGTGGGCATGACCACGCCGCAGATGATGCGCCGCATCGTGTTGCCGCAGGCCGCGCGCATCGCCGCGCCCACGCTGGTCAATTACTTCGTCGATATCATCAAGAGCACATCGCTTGCCTTCACGCTGGGCGTGACGGAGCTGATGGGCGCGGCGCAGAAAGAGGCCGCCGGCAGCTTTCTCTATTTCGAGGCCTTCATCCTGGTGGCGCTCATCTACTGGGTGATTGTCGAGGCTCTGACGATCGTTCAGCGGCAGCTTGAGGCGCGGCTCGGAAAGGCGGTGGCGCGATGATTTCGGTCAAGGGGCTCACCAAGCGTTTCGGCGAGAACACCGTTCTCGATGGCATCGATCTCGATATCCAGGCGGGTGAACGGGTTGCCATCATCGGCCCGTCCGGCACCGGCAAGTCCACCCTGCTGCGCTCGCTGAATTTTCTTGAAACGCCCGATGCGGGAACGATCACGGTGGGGCCGGTCACGGTGGATGCGGCCAGCGCAAAACCTGCCGACAGGCTCGCCCTCAGGCGGCAGACATCCTTCGTGTTCCAGAACTACGCGCTGTTTGCCAACAAGACCGCGCGCGACAACATCGCCGAAGGGCTGATCACGGTTCGCGGCTGGGAAAAGACGCGTGCCTATGCCCGCGCCGAAGAAATCCTCGCGACCATCGGTCTTGCCGACAAGGCGCAGAGCTATCCGGCCTCCCTGTCAGGCGGCCAGCAGCAGCGCGTCGGCATCGGCCGCGCCATGGCGGCGGAAGCCGAGATCATGCTGATCGATGAGCCCACATCGGCGCTTGATCCGGAGTGGGTGGACGAAGTTCTTCAGCTTCTGAAACGCGTCGCGGATGCGCGCCAGACCATGCTGATCGTCACGCATGAGATGCAGTTTGCCCGCGACATTGCAGACCGCATTCTGTTCATGGATGGCGGGCGGATCGTCGAGCAGGGGCCGCCCGAGGCGATCTTCAGCAACCCGAAAGACCAACGCACCCGCGCATTCCTGCGCAAGGTTTTGCGATAGCCTCGACCCCGAAACCAGAACGGGCCGCGTTTCCATGAAACGCGGCCCGTTCTGTCATTTTCGTATTCACGGGGGGGCGGCAGGTGAGGTCGCCTGACCGCCGGGTGTCTTAGAGCGTGCGGCCGATGGCGAGGAACTTCTCGCGGCGGTGCTCGCGGTAGTCCATCTCTTTGCCCGAAAGCTCGGCGAAGCCCTTCTCGATCTGGGCAGCCGTCGCCTCGAGCACCTTCTCCGGTCCGCGATGCGCGCCGCCGATGGGCTCGGGGATGATCCCGTCGATCACCTTCAGGTTCATGAGATCCTGCGCAGTGATCTTCATGTTGGTCGCCGCATCCTTGGCGCGCGATGCATCGCGCCACAGGATCGAGGCCGCGCCCTCGGGCGAGATCACCGAATAGATCGAATGCTCAAGCATGTAGACCTGGTTGGCGGTGGCGATGGCAATCGCGCCACCCGAGCCGCCTTCGCCGATGACGACGGCAATGTTCGGAACCTTGAGGCCAAGGGACCTGGAGGTCGACTGGGCGATGGCTTCGGCCTGGCCGCGCTCTTCCGCGCCAATGCCGGGATAAGCGCCGGTCGTGTCCACGATGCTGATCAGCGGAATGCCGAAGCGGTCGGCCAGGTCCATCACGCGCACCGCCTTGCGGTAGCCTTCGGGACGGGCCATGCCGAAATTGTGCTTAAGGCGGCTCTGCGTGTCATTGCCCTTTTCCTGACCGAGCACCGCAACGGACTCGCCGTTGAACCGGGCAAAGCCGGCGATGACGGCATTGTCTTCGCCATAGGCGCGGTCACCGGCCAGCGGCGTGAAATCGGTGAACAGGCCGCGCACATAGTCAAGGCAATGCGGCCGGTCGGGATGGCGCGCCACCTGGGCCTTCTGCCACGGCGTCAGGGAGCGGTAGATTTCTATGAGCGCATCCTTGGAGCGCTTCTCAAGGCGTGCGATCTCGTCGGCAACGTCCACCGCTTCACCGCTTTCGGCGAGCTTTTTCAGTTCGAGGATCTGTCCTTCGAGATCGGCAACGGGCTTTTCAAAATCGAGATAGTTGTACATTCACTCGCCAAATCGAACACGAGACACTGCGATAAAGGCATCTCTAGGTTGAACACGGCCTGCCGCCGGTAATGTGACGCTCCACATAACGTTGATGAAGCTAATCGGCAAGCGGATGGTGCTTTTGAACCAGCTCGGCAAGGCGTTTTTCAAGCACATGCGTATAGATTTGCGTCGTTGATATGTCCGAATGGCCGAGCAATTCCTGTACTGCGCGCAGATCTGCGCCATTCTGCAGGAGATGGCTTGCAAAGGCGTGACGCAACACATGCGGAGAGATTTTGGAGGTCTCTATGCCTGCGCGCGCGGCGACTTTCTTCAACTCCCGCGCAAAGACCTGGCGCGGCAGATACCCGCTTTCCGAGCTTGCCGGAAACAGCCAGGTGCTTTCCGCACAGGCCGGTTTTTCAGCCCTAACGGAAAGCCAGGCCTGCATTGCGGTGCGGGCCTTTCCCGAAAGGGGCACGATGCGCTCCTTGCCGCCCTTGCCGCGCACGGCGAAGAAACGCTCGTCGCGCAGCGCAACGGTTACCGGCAGGCTCACCAGCTCCGAGACACGCAGACCCGAGGCATAGAGCACTTCCAGAAGCGCATGCAGCCTGACGGCGGCAAGATGCTCCGGCGCGCCTTTCGCGGCTTCGCGCGCTTCGGTCTCGGCCTGTTCGAGCAGGCGGCCGGTCTCTTCCTCGCTCAGCGTCTTTGGCAGGCCGCGCCCCTTTTTAGGGCTGTCCAGAACGCCCGTCGGGTCGTCGCCGCGCAGACCTTCCGCATAGAGGAACTGAAAGAACTGCCTGAGCGCGGAGAGCTTTCGCGTCTGCGTCGTGGCGGCAAACCCCTGTGCCGAAAGCGCGCCCAGAAAATCGCGCAGTTCCTCCGCGCCCGCATCCTGAAGGGCGTTTCCACCGGCGGCGATGTGCAGGGCGGCGTCTTCCAGATCGCGGCGATAGGAGGCCAGCGTGTTGTCGCTCGCACCGCGTTCGGCCGCCATCATTTCCAGAAAGGCTTCGATGCGCGCGCCGCTGCCGATCTTCATTGTCATTGCGTGGGGTTTAGCCTGTCCACGGGAACGCGTACGCTCATCTCGCCGGTCTCCGGTTCAACGAATGTCGCAAGTGCAATCATGGCGCCGTAAACAAGGCCAACCAGGATCGCCACGATAACCAAAAGCCGAAAAAGTGTCGGCATGCATCAAGACCCGATCTGTTTCTTCTGCCCCTGCGCGTTTTATGGGGTGCCGGCCCATTCATTGCAAGCATGTGGGAAAGTATCTGGACCGCCAGCCTGTCAATCGCTTGACGGATCACGGCTTTTGTGTCGAAACCGGCGCACAGAGGCGCGAGTATGACAGTCACCGAATACCCTTCCGTTCCCGATCCCGAGAAACTGGCCCGCCGGCTGGGCAGGCGGTCGCTTGTCTTCGTCGGTCTCATGGGCGCCGGCAAGACGGTGATCGGCCGCCGCGTCGCCGATGCGCTGAAACTTCCGTTCATAGACAGCGATCACGAGATCGAAACGGTCTCCCGCATGACGGTGCCGGATCTGTTCGCCACCTATGGCGAGGCCGAGTTCCGCTCGCTGGAGCGGCGCGTGATCGCCCGGCTTCTGAAGAGCGGCCCGCGCGTGGTCTCCACCGGCGGCGGCGCGTTCATGAACCCGCTGACGCGCCGTGCCGTTGCGCGCCGGGGCGTTTCCGTCTGGCTCAAGGCCGATCTGCCCACTTTGATGGAGCGGGTCAGCCGCCGTTCCCACCGGCCGCTCCTGAACAACAGCGATCCCGAAGGCGTGATGCGGCGTCTCATGGAAGAGCGCTATCCACTCTACGAGGAATCCGACATCACCGTGCACTCGCGCGATGAGGCCAAGGATGTCATCGTCAGCGAGGTCATCGTCGCGCTCGATGAGCATCTGCGCGAGCAGGCAAGGCGACGGGAAGAAGAAAAGCAGAAGGAAAGCCGGTCATGAACGATGCCACGAAGGCGCTTGCCACCGTCAATGTTTCGCTTGGTGCGCGCGCCTATGACATCCTGATCGGGCCTGGCCTCCTGCAGAGCGCGGGTGAGGAAATTGCACGCCGCCTTCCGGGCGTGCGCGCCGCCATTGTGACGGACAGCAATGTCGCGGAAGGTCATCTCGCCACGCTGCAGGCGGGGCTTGAAGCCGCCGGCATCGAGGCGACCGCCATCACCGTTGCGCCCGGCGAGCGTTCGAAGCGTTTCGCCACGCTTGAAGAGGTGGTGTCCGGCATTCTCGACGCCCGTCTGGAGCGCGGCGATATCGTCATTCCGCTGGGCGGTGGCGTTGTCGGCGATCTCGCGGGCTTTGCCGCAGGCATCGTACGGCGCGGCATGCACTTCGTCCAGGCCCCGACATCGCTTCTCGCACAGGTGGATTCCTCGGTCGGCGGCAAGACCGGCATCAACACGGCGCATGGCAAGAACCTTGTGGGCGTCTTCCATCAGCCGCAGCTGGTCATCGCCGACACGGCGGTGCTCGACACGCTGCCACCACGCGAATTTCGCGCCGGCTATGCCGAAGTCGCCAAATACGGGCTGATCGACCGGCCGGATTTCTTCGCCTGGCTGGAGAAGAACTGGCAGGCGGTGTTCGATGGCGGGCCTGAGCGCGTGGAAGCCATTGCGCAGTCCTGTCAGGCAAAGGCCGATGTGGTGGCGCGCGACGAGCTGGAGATGGGCGACCGCGCGCTGCTCAATCTCGGACACACTTTCGGTCACGCGCTGGAAGCGGCCACGGGCTATGACAGCGCGCGTCTGGTGCATGGCGAAGGCGTGGCCATCGGCATGGCGCTGGCGCACCGCTTCTCGGCCAGGCTCAATCTGGCGAGCCCCGACGATGCCGGGCGCGTCGAGGCGCATCTTTCAGCCGTTGGCCTGCCGACCCGGCTTTCCGATGTTCCCGGCGGCCTCCCTGGCGCGGAGCAGCTTTTGACCTATATCGCGCAGGACAAGAAGGTGTCGCGCGGGGCGCTCACCTTCATTCTCACTCGCGGCATCGGCCAGTCTTTCGTGGCGAAAGACGTGCCGACCAGCCAGGTTCTTTCCTTCCTTGAGGAGTCTCTTCCCCAATGACACCAGAGATGTGGATCACCGGCGGCATCATTCTGGGCCTGATCGCGCTCTCTTTCCTGTTTTCAGGAACCGAAACCGGCATGACCGCTGTTTCGCGGGCCAGGCTGCACACTATGGAGGCCAATGGCGACGCGCGCGCCGGTCTTGTCGACCGCCTGATCCAGCGTCGCGACCGGCTTGTCGGCGCATTGCTGATCGGCAACAATCTGGTCAACATCCTTGCCTCAGCGCTCACCACCAGCCTGTTCCTGAAGCTCTTCGGCGATGCCGGCGTGGTCTATGCCACCATCATCATGACCGTGCTTCTGGTGATCTTCGCGGAAATCCTGCCCAAGTCCTGGGCGCTTGCGAAGCCGGAGCAGTTCGCGCTCACCGTGTCGCCCTTCGCGCGCGTCGTGGTGATGATGTTCGGCCTCCTGTCGTCGCTCGCCAACGGCATTGTACGGCTGCTCCTGTCCATCTTCGGGGTCGATCTGCAAAGCCGCGAATCCATGCTTTCCGCCCATGAGGAGCTGCGCGGAACCGTCGAGGTTCTGCACCGCGAGGGCGCGGTGGTGAAGCAGGATCGCGACCGCGTTGGCGGTCTGCTCGACCTGCACGAGCTGGAACTTTCCGACGTGATGATCCACCGCACCAACATGCGCTCCGTCAATGCCGACGAAGCGCCGGAAGTGGTGGTGCGTGAAATCCTGCGCAGCCCCTATACGCGCATTCCCATCTGGAAGGGCTCCACGGAAAACATCGTCGGCGTCGTCCACGCCAAGGATCTCCTGCGCGCGCTGGGCGATGTGCAGAACGATTATTCCAGGATCGACATTGCCAAGGTCGCTTCAAAGCCGTGGTTCGTGCCCGACACGACAACCCTGCAGGACCAGCTCAACGCCTTCCTGCGGCGCAAGGCGCACATCGCCATCGTCGTCGACGAATATGGCGAAGTGGAAGGCCTGGTCACGCTTGAGGACATCATCGAAGAAATCGTCGGCGATATTGCCGATGAGCACGATGTGGAGGTTCAGGGCGTCAAGCAGGAGGCCGATGGCTCCATCGTGGTGGAAGGTTCCGTGCCGATCCGCGACCTGAACCGCGCGCTCGACTGGAACCTGCCGGACGAGGAGGCAACCACGATTGCCGGTCTCGTCATCCACGAGACGCAGACCATTCCCGACGAGAAGCAGGCCTTCACCTTCTTCGGCAAGCGCTTCATCGTCATGAAGCGCGACAAGAACCGCATCACGAGACTTCGGATCAGGCCGCTCGCCTGATCCGGGCGATTGGATCTGTCAGTGATCGCTGCTCCTAAAATGACCATAGTCATTGCCTATGGTCATTTTCGTTTCTATCTTTCGACAGCAGACGCTGGAGTATCGATATGACTGTTGAGATATCCAAATCCCGTTTCAAGGCGCGTGCACTTGAGTATTTCCGCGAGGTGGAAAGAACCGGTCAGCCGATAACCATTACGGATCACGGCAGGCCGACACTGGAAATCCGCGCGCTTGAGAAAAAGACAGGTGCGCGCGACGCGCTCGAGCGCCTCAGGGGATCGGTGAAATCCTACGAGCGCCCTTTCGAGCCCGTCGATGAGGCTGACTGGGATGCGTTGAATTGATCGGGATCGACACGCATGTGCTTGTCTGGTGGGCCAATGGCGACACCGACAGACTAAGCCCGGCGGCGCTTGATGCGCTTGATGCTGCTCTGTCGGGCGGAAAAATCTTCATGTCGTCCATCACGGCATGGGAAATCGTCATGCTGGCCGCCCGTGGCAGGCTCCTTCTATCGGAAGATGTCCGCCGCTGGCTGGATGTGGTTGCGGAGGTCCCCGCCGTCGAGTTTGTGCCCGTCGACAATGAGATCGCGGTTTTGAGCACCCGCCTCGGGTATGGCTTCCACCGCGATCCCGCAGACCGTTTTATCGTGGCGACATGCCAGAAGCTTGCGGTGCCTCTGGTTACAGCCGATGAGAAAATCAGGCGATACCCGCATCTCACCACAATCTGGTGACAGCGAGCCTTACCAGCGCGTCGGTTCGCCCGGCGCTGCCGGTTCGATGGCGAGTGCGTGCACGCTGTCTTTCAGCTCTTCGGCGAGCAGTTCGTTGACGGCGCGGTGGCGCTCGACGCGGTTCATCTTCGCAAACGCATCGGCGACGATGCGCACGCGGAAATGCGTTTCGCCCGTGCCGTCGAAATGTTCCTGATGGCCCGCATGCAGGTGGCTCTCATTGATCACGGCAAGCCGCTCCGGCGAAAATGCATCCGTGAGCTTGCTTTCTATCGTCGACTGGATGGACAATGACGTCTCCTCACACCATATGGGGGCTATCCCCAAATTCACGTTCGATTCAAGCGCTAGGTCGAACTTTGGCCAAAAGTCAATTCTTGTATCCCGGCGCTGAGCGGCCATACTTCCACACTGATTTGGTGACACGCAGTCCGATATGAAACCCTACTCGAAATATTTCGAGAAAATTCGCATTCGACCCGACCCGCAGGCGGAGGCGAAATCTCGCGCGCCACGCTGCCAGTGGGATGGCTGTGATGAGCCGGGCATGCATCGCGCGCCTGTCGGGCGTCACGCGGAGGGGCAGTATTTCCGCTTCTGCGTCGATCACGCCCGGCAATACAACAAGGGCTACAACTATTTCTCCGGTCTCAGCGATTCCGAGGTCGCGCGCTATCAGAAGGAAGCGCTGACCGGCCACCGTCCGACCTGGAAAATGGGTGGCAGCGGAGAGACACGGGCTGCGGCTGATTTCTCCACCTATCGGTCGGGCCGCGCGGCCTATCACAACCGGGTGGGCGACCCGTTCAACATGTTTGGCGAGCAGCAGGCCGCGCGCAAGCCGCGCGAAAAGCGGTTGAAGCCGCTTGAGGCCAAGGCGCTCGAAACACTGGGCCTGGGCGCACAAGCGACTGGCGAACAGATCAAGTCGCGGTATAAGAACCTGGTGAAGCAGCACCATCCCGATGCGAATGGTGGCGACCGGGGTTCTGAAGACCGGCTCAGAAGCGTGCTTGAAGCATACCGTCTGTTGAAACAGGCGGGTTTCTGTTAAAGCGGGCGTCTGATAAGACGCGTTGAACAAAGTCTGATGAGACGCTCCGGAAAAACGAACAGTTCAAGCGATGCAGGCAAGGGCCTGGCCGCTGGAGGCATGATGAACAAGATTGACCGCGATATCGCCAATTTGCCCGATACGACCGTTTCGGTGAAAGACACGTTCGGCTTTGAGTCCGACATGGTTGTGCCAGCCTATTCCGTGGCCGATTCCCACGTGCCGGACGTCGATCCCGACTATCTGTTCGACAAGCAGACGACGCTCGCCATTCTGGCGGGCTTTGCGCACAATCGCCGCGTGATGGTTTCCGGCTATCACGGCACCGGCAAGTCGACCCATATCGAGCAGGTCGCCGCGCGTCTCAACTGGCCCTGTGTCCGCATCAATCTCGACAGCCATGTCAGCCGTATCGACCTCGTCGGCAAGGACGCCATCGTGGTCAAGGACGGCAAGCAGGTCACCGAGTTCAAGGACGGTATCCTGCCCTGGGCTTATCAGCACAATGTCGCGCTCGTTTTCGACGAGTATGACGCCGGCCGCCCGGATGTGATGTTCGTCATCCAGCGTGTTCTGGAATCGTCCGGCCGCCTGACCCTGCTCGACCAGAGCCGCGTCATTCGTCCGCATCCCGCCTTCCGCATCTTTGCCACGGCCAACACCGTCGGTCTTGGCGACACGACCGGCCTCTATCACGGCACGCAGCAGATCAACCAGGCGCAGATGGACCGCTGGTCCATCGTTACCACGCTCAACTATCTGCCGCATGACGACGAAGTCGCCATCGTTCAGGCAAAGAACAAGCATTTCCAGAACGAGAAGGGCCGCGAGACGATCTCGCGCATGGTGCGCGTTGCCGACCTCACGCGTTCGGCCTTCATGAATGGCGACCTGTCGACCGTCATGAGCCCGCGTACGGTGATCATGTGGGCCGAAAACGCCGAGATCTTCGGCGATGTCGGCTTCGCCTTCCGTCTCACCTTCCTGAACAAATGCGATGAGCTGGAGCGTGCGCTGGTCGCCGAGTTCTACCAGCGCGCCTTTGGCGAGGAACTGCCGGAGAGCGCTGCCAACGTCGCGCTGAGCTAAGGCGTTTTGCCGTCAGGTGAAAACAGCTGATGCCCGCAGAAATGCGGAAGACAGGTAGTTGGAGCGGAACAGCGTTTCCATGAAACGATGAGCCGCTCCAGAGCATCGGACCGAAAAGTGGGAACCGGTTTTCGGGTTGTTCCGATGCTCCATCAACAGTTTGGATTGTCTTTTATGCGTCCGGATGGATGCACGGCGGTCTAGGAGGGATGATGCATTATCAAGGTGGATGTCATTGCGGCAGCGTGCGCTACAGCGTCGATGTCGATCTCGAAAATCCGATCACCTGCAATTGCTCCTATTGCAGCAAGCGAGGCAGCATTCTCGCTTTTGCGCCCCTGGACAACTTCTCTCTCGAGAAGGGCGGTGAAACCCTGACGGCGTATCGTTTCAACACCAACACGATTGAGCATCTTTTTTGCTCGACCTGTGGGATGGAATCCTTCGCGCGCGGCGCGATGCCGGATGGCACGAAGATGGTGGCCGTGAATGTGCGCTGCCTCGACGGTGTCGACCTGGCGGGGCTCGATCCGCAGGAATATGACGGCCGGGCGCGCTGAGCCGGCCGAGAAAAGACGGACCCGTGAGCCAGACCAACCGCAAGCCCGGACAACCCGCAGACGCACCGCTTGATCCTTTCAAGCGGGCGACCACAGCATGCATGCGCGCCGTTGCCGGCGATCACGAGCTTGAGGTGTCCTTCTCCAAGGACAAGCCATCGCTCACGGGCAGTCGCGCGCGCCTGCCGGACCTGCCCAAGCGGGCGACGGTCGAAGCGCTGACCGTCACGCGCGGCATCGGCGATTCCATGGCGCTGCGCCGCGCCTGCCACGATATCGATCTGCACCGCCGCCTCGCACCGGAAGGCAATGAGGCGCGCGCCATTTACGACGCCGTCGAGCAGGCCCGTGTCGAGGCCATCGGTTCGATTGCCATGCCGGGCATGGGCGACAACATCGCCGCCATGCTCGAGGACAAATACGAACGCGCCAATCTGGCCGGGGTTTCCGAAAAGGCCGATGCGCCGCTTGAGGAAGCCATTGCGCTGATGGTGCGCGAGAAGCTGACCGGCCGGCCCGTGCCGAAGAGCGGCGAAAAGCTCGTTTCGCTCTGGCGCGACTGGGTTGAGGGCAAGGCCGGGGCCGACATCGACGCGCTTGCCGCACAAATTGAGGATCAGAACGGCTTCGCCCGCGCCGTGCGGGACCTCCTTTCTTCCATCGATCTCGGCGAGGAGCTTGCCGAGGAAGAGCAGACCGAGGAGAGCGAGGAAGACAGCGACGCTCCCGAGGCCCAGGAGCAGGCGGAGCAGAGCGAGGACGACGAGTCCGGCGGTGAGGAAAGCGAAGGCGAGGAGTCCACGGGCGAGAGCGAGGACACCGAGACCGGCGAGAGCGAGGCCGGCGACACGACCGCCGACGATGTTTCCGAGGATGACGAACTGGATTCGGAGACGCCCGGCGAGGCGCGTCGTCCCGACAGCCCGTTCGATCAGGCCGCCCGCGATATCGACTACAAGGTCTTCACCACCGAGTTCGACGAAACGGTCGGCGCCGAAGAGCTTTGCGACGAGGAAGAGCTCGACCGTCTGCGCGCGTTCCTCGACAAGCAGCTTGCCAATCTGCAGGGTGTGGTCGGGCGTCTCGCCAACCGTCTGCAGCGCCGCCTGATGGCGCAGCAGAACCGCTCCTGGGATTTCGATCTGGAAGAGGGGGTGCTCGATACGGCGCGGCTCGTGCGTCTGGTCATCGACCCCATGCAGCCGCTCTCCTTCAAGCAGGAGCGCGACACCAATTTCCGCGACACGGTGGTGACGCTGGTGCTCGACAATTCGGGCTCCATGCGCGGCCGGCCGATCACGGTGGCCGCCACCTGCGCCGACATTCTGGCCCGCACGCTGGAGCGTTGCGGCGTGCGCGTCGAGATCCTCGGCTTCACCACACGTGCGTGGAAGGGCGGGCAGGCGCGCGAGAAATGGCTCAAGGAAGGCAAACCCGCCAATCCCGGCCGCCTGAACGATCTGCGCCACATCATCTACAAGAGCGCCGATGCCCCCTGGCGTCGCGCCCGCCGCAATCTCGGCCTGATGATGCGCGAGGGGCTTCTGAAGGAAAACATCGACGGCGAGGCGCTTCTGTGGGCGCACCAGCGCCTGATGGCGCGGCCCGAGCAGCGCAAGATCATGATGATGATCTCCGATGGTGCGCCGGTCGACGATTCCACCCTGTCGGTCAATCCCGGCAATTATCTGGAACGGCATCTGCGCGGGGTCATCGACCTGATCGAGACCCGCTCGCCGGTCGAGCTTCTGGCCATCGGCATCGGCCACGACGTCACGCGCTACTATCGTCGCGCCGTCACTATCGTCGATGCGGAAGAACTGGCCGGTGCGATGACCGAGCAGCTCGCCTCGCTCTTCGAGGAAGAGGGCGCGCGCCGTAGCGGCGGTGCGATGCGGCGTGCGGGCTAGAGCGTCTGACCGAAAAGCGGAACCCGGTTTTCGGTCATTCCGATGCTCCATCACGCGCGTAGATCATCCTTTGTGCGCCCGGATTGGCGCACGGCCATCCAATCCGTCTGCTTCTAGCCGCCTGCTTCCTGCCTGGCTGCGATCTTTCGGTTTGACGGTGCAGGGCGTGCGCCCAGACGGCCCTCATGGCGCGCGCCCACACAGCCCTCATGGTGAGCGCCCACATAGCCCTCATGGTGAGCCTGTCGAACCACGGGGGCGGGGTGAAGGGCTGTGGCACGGCCTGCGCCTCTTCCTTGTGGCACTGGTCTTTGCCCTCGCTGCGCCGGCCTCCGCTCAGGAGCCAGCCATCTCCGTGCCGGTCAAGGCGACCCCGATCCGTCACTTCGCGGTGGGCTCCCACGAAACCCGTTTTGGGCCGCTGGAATTTGCCGGTGGTCTTTCCATGACCTCGCCGGTGGACCATTTCGGCGCATTCTCCTCCTTCCGCTTCATGTCGCCAGGCGCTGATGTCATCGGCGTTTCCGACACCGGCTTCTGGTTCTTCGGAACAGTGACCCGTGACGCCGAGGGGCGGCCAGCGGGCTTTGCCGATTTCAGCATGCAGCCCATGGTGGACGGCGCGGGCAGTTCCACGCGCGAGAAATGGACCACCGATGCCGAAGGCATTGCGGTGAAGGATGATCTGGCGACGGTCAGCTTCGAGCGCGTGCAGCGCATTGCGGAATTCGGGATCGAGCGCGGAGCCATGGGGGCCGCGATCCGCGATCTCGACTTCCTCGTGCCGCGCCATGAGTTGCGCAACAATCGCGGTTTCGAAACCATCGCCTACGCGCCTCCGGCCGGGCGGCTCGGCGGTGCGCGTGTCGTCGTGGCCGAGCGTAGCATCGACGAGAACGGCAATTGCTTCGCGGCCATTCTCGAAGGGCCGCACAAGGGCGTCTTCACCGTCGCCCGCTCGGACGGGTTTGACATCACGGATGGCGCATTCCTGCCTGATGGCGATCTGCTCTTGCTGGAGCGGCGTTTCACGCTCGCCCAGGGCGTTGCCATGCGCCTGCGCCGCATCGACGGCGCAACCATCGCGCCGGGCAGTGTCGCCGACGGGCCGGTGCTCTTCACCGCCGGCATGGACTATCAGATCGACAATATGGAAGCGCTGGATGTCTGGCAGCGCGCCGATGGCGCGACCATGGTGTCACTCATGTCCGACGACAACCATTCGCTCCTGCAGCGCAATCTCTATCTGGAATTCCGGCTGCTTGGGGAGTGAGAGGTGGCTGTTGCTCCCTCGTTCGGGATGCCGGCCCCAACGTTCACGCCCCCTTCCCCGCATGCGGGGAGAGTGGGCGTTTCTGTTGTTCGGTGCCAAGCGTCCTCGCCCTTCGACAGGCTCAGCCCTTCGACAGGCTCAGGATGAGGACTGTTTTGCTGATGACGCCCGCAAATAACGGTTCGGAATGAAGCACCCGCAAGCTCAGTAGCCCTCATCCTGAGCCTGTCGAAGGGCGAGGGCGCTTGGCACTGCCTTCTCAACCGCCGCGCTTCTTCAACGTCTCACTATCGGGTTTGAGTGCCGGCGCACGCCCCTCATCCCCCTGCCGGGACCTTCTCCCCGCATGCGGGGAGAAGGAAGCGTTGCTGTTGTTCGGCACCGAGCGTCCCCGTCCTTCGACAAGCTCAGGATGAGGACTACTGAGCCTGCGGATTGGTTCATTCCGGGTAGTTTCTTGCTGGCGTCATCAGCAAAACAGCCCTCATCCTGAGCCTGTCGAAGGGCTGAGCCTGTCGAAGGGCGAGGGCGCTTGGCGCTGCCCTCTCAACCGCCGCGCTTCGCCTGCGTCGCCGCTTCGTCCACCGTCATCCCGTCTGTGCTTAGAACAACGCCAAACAGCTCTTCGGCTTCCGCCGCCGTGTAATACCCCAGCGCCACATCCTGCAGCACGCTATCCGGCGCGCGGCGGAGCGGATCGCCATAGCCGCCGCCGCCCGGTGTTCCAACCGCAACACGGTCGCCGGCTTTGAGCGGAATGTCCTGTTCCTTGGAAAGGTGCGGCGGGACATGGGCCGCACCATCCTGCCAGACGGTCACCGCGTTCACCTTGCCGTCCCGCCCGCCAAGCACGCCCTGCGGTCCGGTGCGGCCATGGTCCATCACGAAGGAGGCGCGTGCGTTGCCGCGCAGAAGCTCCACCTCGTAGGAAAGGCCGAACCCGCCGCGATGCTCGCCGGCGCCGCCCGAGCCCTCGCGCAGCGCGTAGCGGCGGTAAAGCACGGGGAAAGCCTGTTCCATCACCTCAACCGGAGGCGATTTGGAGATGCCGATGGTGGAGCAGCCATTGGTCAGGCCGTCATGGTCGACATTGCCGCCATAGCCGCCGCCGGAAATCTGGTACATCACGAAATCGCGGCCGCGCGCCGGATCGTGCCCGCCAAGCGCAAAATTTCCGCTGGAGCCGGCGGGCGCGGCGGTGACCTTTTCCGGCAGCGCCTTCACCATTGCGGCGAACACGGCCTCCGCAATGCGCTGCGAGACCTCGGCCGCACAGCCCGACACCGGGCGCGGATAGCACGCGTCGAGAAATGTGCCTTCCGGCCGGTTGATGATCAGCGGCTCGAACGCGCCCGCGCTGAGCGGCACTTCCGGGAAAATGTGGCGCATCGCCAGATAGACGGAGGAAAGCGTGGTGGCGAGCACACTGTTCATCGGTCCCGCGCAGGGCGGGCTCGATCCATCGAAGTCGAAGGTCAGCGTGTCGCCCCTCTTTTCGATGGCAAGCGCGATGGTCAGCGGGGCGTCCACCACGCCGTCTGAATCCACGAAAGCCGCGCCGCGATAGACCCCGTCGGGGATCGGCGCAATCAGCGCGCGCATCTGCGTGGCCGCACGCCTGCGCAGCTCCGCAATGGCCTGGCGCACCGTGTCGTCGCCATAGCGGTCGAGCACCTGGGCAAGCCGTTCCGCGCCCACTTCCAGCGCTGCGCCCTGCGCCCGGATATCGCCGATGCGCTGGTCCGCAACGCGGATGTTGGAGCAGATGATCGCGTAGATTTCCGGGTCGAGCGCGCCCTTCTTGAAAAGCTTCACAGGCGGCAGGCGCAGACCTTCCTGCTCCACCGCCGTGGCAGAGGCGGAAAAGCCGCCGGGAACCGCGCCGCCAATGTCCGGCCAGTGGCCGGTGTTGGAGAGCCAGCAGAAGATCTCGCCATCGCGCCACACGGGCATGGCGAAGCGCACATCCATGAGATGCGTGCCGCCCAGATAGGGGTCGTTGACGATGTAGATGTCGCCGGGTTCGGGTGCTGCCGTCTCGCCGCCCGCGATGCGCTCGATGAGCGTGCACGTGGAATACTGCATCACGCCGACAAAGACCGGCAGCCCGGCCGAGCCCTGCGCGATCAGCGCGCCGTCTTCGGCGGCGTAGATGCCATCCGAACGGTCGTTTGCCTCGGCGATGACGGGAGAGAAGGCGGCGCGCGAGAAGGTCAGGTCCATCTCGTCGCACACCTGCTGGAGCGCGGCCTGAATAACGGAAAGCGTGATGGCGTCGAGGGCGGGGGTGTTCGTGTCGGTCATCCGTGCCTCTCTTTTGCGTTGCCGCCACGCCCCTCATCCCCCTGCCGGGACCTTCTCCCCGCCTGCGGGGAGAAGGAGGCTTTCATCGGCGTTGCAGCCATCGCCCTTCTCCCCGCAGGCGGGGAGAAGGTGCCGGCAGGCGGATGAGGGGCAGGCGCGGCGTTCATCAGCTCGCTCCCACCGTGATGATGATGTTCCCATCCGCATCGGATGCCGCCCGGTCTCCGGGTTCGATCACCGTGGTGGTGTCGAGCTGTTCGAGGATCGCCGGCCCCTCGATCACCGCATCGAGCGGCAGCTTTTCGCGGGCATAGACCGGGGTGTCATGCCAGGCACCCGCAAACCAGACTTGCCGCTTTTCATTCAGCGCTTGGGCGAGGGTTTCAACCCGCCCGGCCGGATCAATCAGGCTGGCGAGATCGATATCCGCGCGCACACCGATCACCGACGTGTTGAGATTGACGAGATTGGCGCGGATTTCGGGCAACCGCACCTTGAAGCGTTTGTAATAGGCGTCCTCGAAGAGCGCCTGCAGCGTGTCGCGGTCGATTTCGGGGCCGGGCAGTGGCACGTTGATGAGGTGCGTTTGGCCGACAAACTGCATGTCCGCCGTGTGCACGCATTCGATGCGCTCCGGCTGAACGGTCTCCTGCGCGATCAGCGCTTCGCCCTCGGCGCGCTGTTCATCCAGCACGCTTCTGACCAGCGCCACATCGAGGCTTGCGACAGGGCGGTTCACCGTGCGCACGAAATCGTGTCGCAGATCGGCCACCACGCAGCCAAGCGCATTGGTGATGCCGGGGCGCGCCGGCACCATCACGCGCGGAATGCCCAGTTCACGGGCAAGCGCTGCCGCGTGCAACGGTCCCGCGCCGCCGAAAGCGAACAGCGCAAAGTCACGCGGGTCGTGACCCTTGCCGAGCGACACCATGCGGATCGCGCCGGCCATCTTGATGTTGGCGATTTTCAGCACCGCACCGGCCGCTTCCACGCCCGAAAGGCCGAGATCGCCACCGAGTTTCTCGGCAAAGATTTCTTCGACATCGGCGACGGAAACCGGGTTGTCGACCGAGAGCAGCTTTTGGGGGTTCAGCCGGCCCAGAAGAAGATTGGCGTCGGAAATGGTGGGCTCCACGCCGCCGCGGCCATAGCAGATCGGGCCGGGCTTTGCGCCCGCGCTCTGCGGCCCCACTTCCAGAAGCCCCGCATCGCTGACGCGCGCGATCGAGCCGCCGCCCGCGCCCACCGTGTGCACATCCACCATGGGCACGTGGATCGGCATGGCGTATTCCACCTCGATCTCGTTGGAGACCGCAGGCCGTGCGCCGCGCACCAGCGCCACGTCTGTGGACGTGCCGCCCATGTCGTAGGTGATGAGATTGTCAACGCCCGCCCGCCGCGCGGTGAAGGCGGCGGCCATTACGCCGGACGCCGGGCCGGACATCACCGTCTTGGCCGCTTCGCGGGCCACATGGGCGGCGGAGATCATGCCGCCATTGCCGTTCATCACCAGGAAGTCGCGCGCATAGCCGAGGCCTCGCAGCTCATTCGAAAGCCGGGCGACATAGCGTTCGAGGATCGGCTGCACCGAGGCGTTGACGGCGGCGGTCACGCCGCGTTCGAATTCGCGCGCTTCCGAGAGCAGGGCGTGTCCAGTGGTGATGTAATCGTTGGGCCAGAGTTCGGCGGCGATTTCGGCTGCGCGCTTCTCATGCGCCGGGTTCGCATAGGCATGCAGGAAATGGATCACCAGCGAAACGCAGCCCGCATCGAGCAGCGCCTTGACCGCTTCGCGCACGCCCTCCTCGTCGAGCGGGGTGAGCGCATTGCCGGCAGCGTCCATGCGCTCGCCCACCTCCAGCCGCAGATTGCGCGGCACAACGGGTTTGAACGTGCCCGTCATGCCATAGGCTTGCGGCCGCGTGCGCCGTCCAAGCTCGATGATGTCGCGGAAACCGGCGGTGGTGATCATGCCGGTTCGCGCAAGCTGCCGCTCCAGAACCGCATTGGTCGTGGTGGTCGTTCCATGCACGATCAGGCCGATTTCGGAGGCCGGTACGCCCGTCTCCCGAATGGCGTTGACGACGCCGAAGGCCTGGTTCTCGATGGTGGTCGGGGTCTTGGCGACACGCACCCGGGGGCCCATATCGGTGCCTGAACGTGTGTCGATCAGGATCAGGTCAGTGAAGGTGCCGCCCACATCGATGCCGGCGACCACAGAACCCGAATTGATGCCATTTTTCTCAACCATTGGGAAAATCCGGAATGCGAAACCTTTTTTGACCCGACGATATGAAATAGGTGTCGAACGCTGGAAACTTGACGTCAAATTCATTTGTATACTAATAATCTCGGCAGGCAAGAGCCGCCATTAATGCCGTGATTTGAGTTTGCATCCGCACCCGAAACAGGCATAGAGACTTCCGACCGAACGAGGAAAGTACCGATGGACAGCGCTGCGCTCCGCGAGGCCGAGGCCGAAAAGACAACCGAATTCCCGATTCCCGCCGGCTGTTATGCCGAACGCGTGACGTCGGTGAAACACTACACGGACAAGCTGTTCTCGTTCCGCATCACGCGGCCGCAGAGCTTCCGTTTCCGCTCCGGCGAGTTCGTGATGATCGGTCTTCCCAATGCCGCCAAGCCGGTGTTCCGCGCCTATTCCATCGCCAGCCCCAACTGGGATGAAGAGATTGAATTCTTCTCCATCAAGGTGCCGGATGGTCCGCTGACCCAGCACCTGCAGAAGATCCAGCCGGGCGACACGGTGCTGATGCGCCAGAAGTCCACCGGCACGCTGGTCAACGATGCGCTGACGCCGGCGAAAAACCTCTACATGATCTCCACCGGCACGGGCATTGCGCCTTTCGCAAGCCTGATCCGCGACCCGGAGACCTATGACAAGTTCGAGAACATCATCCTGACCCATACCTGCCGCGAAGTGGCGGAGCTGGATTATGGCAAGGAGCTGGTGGCCGCGCTCAAGGACGATCCGCTGATCGGCGAGCTGGTCGAGGGACGTCTGACGCATTTCACCTCCACCACGCGCGAGACCTCGCCTGTCATGGGCCGCATCACGACGTTGATCGAGAATGGCGAGCTGTTCAAGGCGCTCGGCACCGAACCCTTCAACCGCGAAAACGATCGCGTGATGATCTGCGGTTCGATGGAGATGCTGAAGGACGTCAAGGCGCTGACCGAGAAGGCGGGCCTCAAGGAAGGCTCCAACGCCGAGCCGGCCGATTTCGTCGTCGAACGCGCCTTCGTCGGCTAAGTCCTCTTCTGTTTGTCTGCCAGCATGACTGATATCCTCCTTGTCTCGGCCTGCGGGGAGAAGGTGCCGGCAGGGGGCTGAGGGGTGTGCGCCGGCGCTCAAACCCGGCAGTGAGACGTTGCAGAAGCGCGGCGGTTGCGAGGGTCGAGCCAAGCGCCCCCGTCCTTCGACAGGCTCAGGATGAGGACTACCGGGTTTGCGGTGTGGTTCATTCCGAACCGTTGTTTGCGGGCGTCATCTACTCAACAGCCCTCATCCTGAGCTTGTCGAAGGACGGGGGTGCTTGGCACCGAACAACAGCAACGCTTCCTTCTCCCCGCATGCGGGGAGAAGGTGCCGGCAGGCGGGTGAGGGGCGTGCGCCGGCGCTCAAACCCGGCAGTGAGACGTTGCAGAAGCGCGGCGGTTGCGAGGGTTGGGCCAAGCGCCCCGTCCTTCGACAAGCTCAGGATGAGGACTACTGGGCTTGCGGTGTGGTTCATTCCGAACGGTTATTTACGGGCGTCATCTACTCAACAGCCCTCATCCTGAGCTTGTCGAAGGGCGAGGGCGCTTGGCACCGAACAACAGCAACGCTTCCTTCTCCCCGCGTGCGGGGAGAAGGTGCCGGCAGGCGGATGAGGGGCGTGCGCCGGCTTCAGTCGGCCCTCTGTCTGCATTGAAGCTTCTTCTTCTTTGAGCCCGTGCGCTTGCCCCTCATCCTCACCTTCTCCCCGTGCACAGGGAGAAGGGGGCATATGCGCCGCGCGCAGTTACACAGCCTCGCGCTGCTTTAGCCGCATGTTTCGTGGACAGGTCCGTTGAGAAAGCCAGCCGACTGCCAGGCAGGTCGCCCTTCACATCGCCGACAAACAAACCTCCTGCTCCCCAACCCGTCACCCCTTGACCTCACGCATCAGCCATGACAAAAGCCAATCCATAATATCGATAAATCCGGATATTTGGATAATGCAAAAGTCAGAGGCCATCGACGCACTTGCTGCTCTTGGGCAGGAAACCCGTCTCGACGTGTTTCGTCTGCTTGTTCGGACCGGGCCTGAAGGTCTGCCGGCGGGCGAGGTCGCAGCGCGGCTGGGCGTGGTGCAGAACACCGCTTCCACCCATCTCAAGGTTTTGGCTCAGTCCGGCATGATCCGCGCGGAGCGGGAAGGGCGGGTCATTCGCTACAAGGCGGACATGACCGGCTTCCGCGATCTCCTGTCCTTCCTCATGGAAGACTGCTGCAACGGAAATCCGGATCTCTGCCGCCCTGCCATCGAGGCGGCGACCTGCCATTGCTAGGAGGCAAGACCATGCGTGATCAGCCCTTCAACGTGCTTTTCCTGTGCACCGGGAACTCGGCCCGCTCGATCCTCGCCGAGGCAATCCTGAACCGGGTTGGCGCAGGCCGCTTCAAGGCCTACTCGGCAGGCTCGCAGCCCAGGGGTGCGGTGCACCCCTATGCGCTGGAACTGCTGGAACACATGAACCATGACGTTTCCTTCGCGCGCTCGAAGGACTGGGACGAGTTCGCAACGCCCGATGCGCCGAAGCTGGATTTCGTCTTCACCCTGTGCGATAGCGCCGCCGAGGAGGCCTGTCCGGTCTGGCCGGGCCAGCCGATGACAGCGCACTGGGGCCTGCCGGATCCGGCGGCAGCCACCGGCACCGAGGCCGAGAAGCATCTCGCCTTTGCCGATGCCTATCGCATGCTCAACAACCGCATTTCCATTTTCACGGCGCTGCCGCTCGCCTCGCTCGACCGGCTTTCCCTGCAGCGCCGTCTTGATGATATCGGCCGCACCCCGGCGCATTCCCAATAGGATCCACGAACCATGACTGACCAAACCCTGGACCGCGCGGGCAAACCGGCTGGCGGGATCGGTTTCTTCGAAAAATATCTTTCCGTCTGGGTGGCGCTCTGCATCATTGCCGGCATCGCGCTCGGCAATCTGATGCCCGGCCTGTTCGGCTTTCTTGCCGGGCTTGAATACGCCTCGGTCAATCTGGTCGTTGCCGTGCTTATCTGGGCCATGGTCTTCCCGATGATGGTCAATGTCGACTTTGCGAGCCTCAGCCACATTGGCGACCGGCCGAAGGGCCTCGTTCTGACGCTCTTCGTCAACTGGCTCGTCAAGCCCTTCACCATGGCCGCGCTCGGCGTCCTGTTCTTTGAATATGTCTTTGCCCCGTGGATCGAGCCCGCCGATGCGCAGCAATACATTGCCGGCCTGATCCTTCTGGGCGCAGCGCCCTGCACGGCCATGGTCTTCGTGTGGAGCCAGCTCACCCGCGGCGACGCCACCTACACGCTGGTGCAGGTGTCGCTCAACGATGTGGTGATGATCTTCGCCTTCGCGCCCATCGTCGCCCTGTTGCTCGGCGTGACGGACATCGTCGTGCCCTGGGAGACGCTGCTTCTGGCCACAGGCCTCTATGTGGTCATTCCACTGGTCGCCGGCGCCCTGACGCGCAAATGGCTGACCGGCCGCGCCTCTGGCGCTGAGGCTGAAAAGGCGGTCTCAAGCTTCACCGCGTCGCTGAAACCCGTTTCCGTGATCGGCCTTCTGGTCACCGTGGTTCTGCTGTTCGGCTTTCAGGGCCATGTCATCGTTGAACGGCCCATTCTGATCGTTCTGATCGCGGTGCCGCTTCTGATCCAGTCCTATGGCATCTTCTTCCTGACCTATTTCGCGGCCCGCATCTGGAAAGTGCCGTTCAATGTCGCCGCGCCCTGCGCCCTCATCGGCACGTCGAACTTCTTCGAACTTGCGGTGGCTGTGGCCATCAGCCTGTTCGGCTTGAATTCCGGCGCCGCACTTGCCACGGTGGTGGGCGTGCTGGTCGAGGTTCCGGTGATGCTGTCGCTGGTCGCCTTTGCCAACCGCACCCAGGACTGGTTCCCCAAAAGCTGAGTGAGAAAACCCCCGAGAGCGGAGCGAGAAAACAATGACCGCAACCATCTATCACAACCCCAAATGCGGCACCTCGCGCAACGTGCTGGCCATGCTTCGCGAAGCCGGTGAAGAGCCGGTGGTGATCGAATATCTCAAGACGCCGCCCGGCCGTGAAAAGCTGGTGTCCCTGATCGCCGCCATGGGCGTTTCGCCGCGCGCGATCCTGCGCCAGAAGGGCACGCCCTATGACGAGCTTGGCCTTGGCGAAGACAAGTGGAGCGATGACGAACTGATCGATTTCATGGTCGAACACCCGATCCTGATGAACCGTCCCATCGTTGAAACCCCGCTTGGGACGAAGCTCTGCCGCCCGTCTGAAACCGTGCTGGAACTCCTGCCGGAAGACGCGGTGAAATCCTTCACCAAGGAAGACGGCGAGGTGGTGAAGTAGCGCGGAAGGTCCGGTAACCGCGCGAAATCCTCCCTTCACCGCTGTACATTTGTCTTCGACGCGCGTAGTACGGCGCAAAAGCGTTGGCAGAATGGCCGCGCTGCGCGCCCGCCAGGCTATCTGCATCAGATGATCTCTTAGAGCGCGCTCATTTCCGAAAGAAGATGAATGACCGAGTTCGAAGGCATTGTGCCGGCGCTTGGCCGGGCGTTGGATAAACGCGGCTATACCGAATTGACCCAGGTGCAGAAGGCTGTGCTGGAACTGGAGCCCGCTGGTGCGGATGCGCTCGTTTCCGCACAGACCGGCTCCGGCAAGACCGTCGCCTTCGGCATCGCGCTGGCGCCCAGCCTGCTCGATGGCGGGGAGCGCTTTGACCGCGCTGCCGCCCCGCTCGGTCTCGCCGTCGCGCCGACGCGTGAACTGGCGCTTCAGGTCAAGCGCGAGCTGGAATGGCTTTACGCCGAGACCGGCGCCGTCATCGCTTCCTGTGTCGGCGGCATGGACATCCGCACCGAGCGCCGCGCGCTTGAGCGCGGTGCGCATATCGTCGTCGGTACGCCGGGTCGCCTGTGCGACCATATCCGCCGCAATGCGCTCGACATGTCGGATCTGCGCGCCGTCGTGCTGGACGAGGCCGACGAGATGCTCGATCTCGGCTTCCGCGAAGATCTGGAGTTCATTCTCGACGCAGCCCCCGCCGAGCGTCGCACGCTGATGTTCTCGGCCACGGTTTCGCGCACCATCGCCAATCTGGCGAAGAACTATCAGCGCGATGCGGTGCGCATCACCACCGCCGCCGAGCAGAAGCAGCATGTCGATATCGATTATCGTGGCTTCCTGGCTGTGCCGCAGGAGCGCGAGAACGCCATCATCAACGTGCTGCGCTATTATGAGGCGCGCAACGCACTGGTGTTCTGCAACACGCGCGCCACCGTCAATCATCTGACCGCGCGCTTCAACAATCGCGGCTTCTCGGTCGTCGCCCTGTCGGGTGAGCTGAGCCAGAGCGAGCGCACCCATGCGCTGCAGGCCATGCGCGACGGACGCGCCCGCGTCTGCGTGGCGACGGATGTTGCCGCCCGTGGCATCGATCTGCCCAATCTGGAGCTGGTGGTTCACGCCGACCTGCCCACCAACACCGAAACGCTTCTGCACCGCAGTGGCCGCACCGGCCGCGCCGGGCGCAAGGGCGTCAGCGCGCTCATCGTTGCCCCCAATGGCCGCCGCCGCGCCGAGCGCCTTCTGCGCGACGCCAAGGTGCGCCTCGAATGGGGCAGCCCGCCCTCCGCTGAAGAGGTTCTGCGCCGCGACGACGAACGTCTCATGGCCGATCCGAACCTTGATGAGCCGATCCAGGAAAACGAGACCGAGTTCGTCGAGGCGCTGCTCGCCAAACATGGCGCGGAGCAGGTGGCGGCGGCTTTCGTGCGCCTTCATCGCGGCAAGCTTTCCGCGCCTGAAGATGTAACGGAAGTCACGATCTTCGATTCCGGCAGCGCGCGTGAAGAGCGCAAGCCGCGCCGTGAGGACTTCGACCAGAGCACCTGGTTCTCGCTGTCCGTCGGACGCAAGCAGAATGCCGAGCCGCGCTGGCTCATCCCGCTTCTGTGCCGTGCCGGCGAACTCACCAAGAGTGAGATCGGCGCGATCAAGATGCAGCAGGACGAGACCTATGTGGAACTCGACGCTGCCTGCGTGCAGCGTTTCCTGTCGACCATCGGTCCGGACGCTCTGCTGGAGCGCAGCATCCGCGTGGTGCAGCTCGATGGCGTTCCCGAGTTTGCGCCGCGCAACGGGCCAAAGCCCTTCGGCGCAAAACGCAGGCCGGCCGGCAAGCCGCATCGCAAGGGCGGTGGCGGCGAGTGGCGCGACGACGCCAAGCCATGGGCCAAGAAGGACGGCAAACCCGGCAAGCCGAAATTCGGCAAGCCCGCCGGCGGCAAGAAGAAGCCGCGCAAGAAGCCTGACTGACGAGGCCTTCCTTCAGAGAATCAAGAATGTTGCGCCGCGGAAAGAAATCGGGTTAAACACCGCGCATCCGCTCTGGACCCGGTGAAATTCCGGGTGGCTCTGCCGGCCGCTGATCCGCCGGCGCAACCTTGATAGTTCCTGTCTTGCCCAGCCGCAGAACACTGACGGTGGCTGGGAAGTCATGTTTTCTGAAGGTTCAATGTTCTCTCTTTCCCATTACCGCGAAGAGTGGTTCGGCAATGTCCGGGCCGATCTCCTTTCCGGGCTGGTCGTCGCTCTGGCGCTCATTCCCGAAGCCATCGCTTTCTCCATCATTGCCGGCGTCGATCCCAAGGTCGGGCTCTACGCCTCCTTCTCCATCGCCGTCATCACCGCCATTGCCGGTGGCCGCCCGGGCATGATCTCGGCCGCCACGGCTGCAACCGCCGTGCTCATGGTCACGCTGGTCAGGGATCATGGCCTGCAATATCTGCTTGCCGCCACAGTTCTGGCCGGCCTTTTGCAGATCGGTGCGGGCCTGCTCAAGCTCGGTTATCTGATGCGCTTCGTGTCGCGTTCGGTCATGACCGGCTTCGTCAACGCGCTGGCCATTCTCATCTTCATGGCGCAGCTGCCCGAGCTGATCGGCGTGCCGAACCTCACCTATGTGATGGTCGCAGCCGGTCTTGCCATCATCTATCTGTTCCCGCGCATCACCAAGGCCGTGCCGTCGCCGCTCATCTGCATCATCGTGCTGACGGCGCTTTCCATCGGCTTCGGTCTCGACGTGCGCACGGTTGGCGACATGGGCGAACTGCCCTCCACGCTGCCGGTCTTCCTGCTGCCGGACATCCCGCTCAATCTGGAAACGCTGCAGATCATCCTGCCCTATTCGGCTGCCGTGGCTGCCGTGGGCCTGCTGGAATCGCTGATGACCGCCTCGCTGGTGGATGAACTCACCGACACGCCAAGCGACAAGAACCAGGAGTGCATCGGTCAGGGCCTTGCCAACACGGCGACCGGCTTCATCGGCGGCATGGCTGGCTGCGCCATGATCGGCCAGTCCATGATCAATGTGAAATCCGGCGGTCGCGGGCGTCTTTCCTGCTTTGCGGCCGGCGTGCTTCTCCTGTTCATGATCGTGATCCTGGGCGACTGGGTGCGCCAGATCCCCATGCCGGCGCTCGTCGCCATCATGATCATGGTGTCCATCGGCACGTTCTCCTGGTCGTCGATCAAGAATTTGCGCGAGCATCCGCTGTCGTCTTCCGTGGTCATGGTCGCCACCGTCGTCTGCGTGGTCTTCACGCACAATCTGGCGATCGGCGTTCTGGTCGGCGTCCTGCTCTCCGGCATCTTCTTTGCCGCCAAGATCGCGCAGATATTCCGTGTCACCTCCACCCTGTCGGAAGACGGACGTCAGCGCACCTATCGGGTTGAGGGCCAGCTCTTCTTCGCTTCGGTGGAAGACTTCAACGCCGCCTTCGATTTCAAGGAAGCGCTGGACAAGGTCGTCATCGATGTCTCTCACGCGCACATCTGGGACATTTCCAGTGTTGGCGCGCTCGACATGATCGTGCTCAAATTCCGCCGTGACGGCGCAGAGGTCGAACTTGTCGGCATGAACCGGGCGAGCGAGACCATCGTTGACAAGCTCGGTATCCACGACAAGCCGGGTGCGCTTGAAAAACTGATGGGGCATTAGGAGGTAGAGATGTCAAAGATCACTGCATTCATCGACGGCTCCATCTATTCGCAGAGCGTGTGCGAACATGCGGCGTGGATCGCCGGACGGCTCGATGCCTCCGTGGAGCTTCTTCACCTGCTGGGCCGGCACGAAACCGGCAGCGCGCCGTCCGATCTGTCGGGCAACATCGCGCTCGGCGCGCGTTCTTCGCTGCTCAAGGAACTCTCAGAGCTTGATGAGCAGCGCGCGCGTCTCGCCATGAAGCGTGGCCGCGCCATCCTCGAAGATGGTGAGGCCGCCGTGCGCGCCGCAGGCGTCGAGGCTGTATCGGGTCGTCTGCGCCATGGCGATGTGGTCGACACGGTCGCCGAGGTTGAGGCCGATTCCGACCTTCTGGTCATCGGCAAGCGCGGTGAGGCGGCGGATTTCGCCAAGCTGCATCTGGGCTCAAATCTCGAGCGTGTCGTTCGCGCAAGTCACAAGCCGGTCTTCGTCGCGGCCCGCGCCTTCAAGCCCATCGAAAAGGTGCTCGTCGCCTATGATGGCGGTGCGAGCAGCATCAAGGCGGTCGACGCCATTTCCCGCTCGCCGCTGTTTGCGGAGCTCACCGTCAAGCTTCTGATGGTCGGAACCGACAACACCGAGGCGCGCAACCGTCTTGCAGAAGCCGAGGCCGTTCTGCGCGGTGCCGGTGTCGCGGTGCAGAGCGAGGTCGTGGCGGGCCAGCCCGAAACCGTCATCTCCGAGCGCGTCGAGAGCGAGAATTTCGGCCTTCTGGTGATGGGAGCCTATGGCCATTCGCGCATCCGCAGCCTGATCATCGGCTCGACCACGACCGAGATGCTGCGCTCCTGCAAAATCCCGGTCATGCTGTTCCGCTAAAGCAAATCCAGGAAAAGCGGGAACCGGTTTCCCGTCCGGAATTGCGTAAGACAGTGAATTAGACCGCTTTGCGTCCATACGGACGCACAAATGCACGGATCAACGAGATGACGGGCGCGGCAGCTCTTTCAGCGCCGCGCCCGTCATGTCATGAATGCCAGAACCTCATTCCAAGGAAAGGGCGCAAGCCATGGCCGAAACCTTCGTCATCGCCCAGGGCGGCGGTCCCACCGCCGTCATCAACCAGACCGTCGTTGGCGCAACGCTGGAAGCCATGAAGCGCTATCCCGGCTGTCGTGTGCTCGGTGCGCTGCACGGCGTGCGCGGCATTCGCGATGGACGCTTTGTCACCCTGTCCGATCTCTCCGAGAGCGAACTTCTGCGCATTGCCGCCACGCCAAGTGCTGCGCTGGGCTCCACCCGCGACAAGCCGAATGCGGCCTATTGCGAAGAGATCATGAAGGGGCTGAAAGCCGTCAGCGCGGACGCCTTCATCAACATTGGCGGCAATGACACGTCCGGCACTCAGGCCATCCTGCGCGATGCATCGGGCGGCGGCATGACCTTCATGCATGCTCCCAAGACCATCGACAATGATCTGATGGAAAACGATCACACGCCGGGCTTCATCTCCGCCGGTGAAATGGTGGCCGGCGCGTTCCTGAGCGTCGATCTGGATTTCCGCGCCCTGCCGGGTGTCTATGTGGGCATCGTCATGGGCCGCCATGCGGGCTTTCTCACGGCTGCCGCAGCCGCCTGGGCGCTGGATGAGGAGAGCGGTCCGCATCTCGTCTATGTGCCCGAGCGCGCCTTCGAGCGCGGTCGTTTCATCGAAGACGTCAAGGCCACGGTCGCCCGCCATGGCCGCTGTGTCGTCGCCATGTCGGAAGGCGTTTCGGACGCCGATGGCCACTCGCTCATCGAAACGCTTGTGCCCGCCGAAATGCAGGAGCGCGATGCGCACGGCAATCTCAAGCTCTCCGGCAGCGATCTCGGTCAGGCCATTGAGCGCATTCTTGCCGAGGATCTCGCCGGCCAGCGCGCCCGTGTCGACACGTTCGGCTATCTGCCTCGCGGCAACATCGCCACGATCAGCGAAACCGATGCGCGCGAAGCTTTCGAGGCCGGTGCATTTGCCGTTGGCTCCGTGGAACAGGGCGATGGCTCTGTCGCGCTGCAGTTCGATGGCGAAAAGACGGTCTGTCGTCTGGTCGATCTCGACGCCGTCGCCGGCAAGACCCGCCACATGCCCGAGAGCTATCTCAAGCCGGATGAGAACCGTCTTTCCGACGAAGGCCTCGCCTATCTGCAGCGCCTCCTGCCGCGCCGCTTCGATCCGGCAAAGCCTTTCGTCTGACGAGAAAAGGCAGGCGGCGCATTTCTGTAGCCGCCTGTCGGTTCGGCAAGGTAGCGAACGTCCTCTGGAGGCACAGACAGAGCTTTCAGGGAGACGAACAATGATCGTTATCGCCGGCCATATGACCGTTTCGCCCGCAGAGCGGCATGCCCATGTCGCCGCCCACGCGGACATGGTCCGCCGTGCCCGCAGCCACCCCGGCTGCGTCGATTTTGCGATCTGCGAAGACGCGCTCGATCCGGGCCGGGTGAACCTGTTCGAATTGTGGGAGAGTGAGGCGGCGCTGGATGCCTGGCGCCGTGTCGCGAACCCGCCTGCAGGCGATGTTCAGCTGTCTGCAATCGAGGTGCAGAAGCATCATGTCAGCCATTCCGGACCTCCATTCTGAGGCCCGGAAGGCTTGGTATGCGTGTTAGCGCTTGCGCACGAATTCCGTGCGAAGAACGAGACCCTTGATGCCTTCGTGGCGGCAGTCGATCTCTTCCTTGTTGTCCGTCAGGCGGATCGTCTTGATCACGGTGCCGCGCTTCAGCGTCTGGCCTGCGCCCTTCACCTTCAGATCCTTGATCAGCGTCACGGAATCGCCGTCCGCCAGCGGGTTTCCTTCCGCGTCGACGACCGCGCCGCGCTGTGCTTCAAGAGCGGCCATTTCCGAGGCCGGCATCCATTCGCCGGTCACGTCGTCATATACATAGTCGTCATTGCTGTCGGTCATATCGTGCCTTCTTCTGCACCGGGCCACGGGCCCGGCGCTTCCTCTAACCGGCGGCAGCGTCGTCGGATCTACTTCCGAACGAACGTGCCGTCCTTCAACTGGTCGAAATACTCCACGCGGACCTCTTTGGCCAGATCGCCGTCCATGCTGAACGTGACGGCCGAGACGGAGCCCGCCATGGCGTTCTCGTTGCGCGGGCGGAAAGTGAACGCATCGCCCGTCCAGTGCTCCAGCGGGAAGGTGCTGGACGTGCCTTCCACCTTCATGACGAGGCCGTCCTTGTCTTCCTCGACAATGAGGTTGCCGAAATAGTCATTGGCGAACGTGCCGGTATAGGCGGCGTGTTCGCGCGCGGGCTTTGCGTCTTCAGGCGCTTTCTGTCCCGCAAGTTCGCCAAACGGCGCCAGCATCGGCGCGAAGGCGATGGGATACATGGCAAGCCAGTCGCGCTGCATCTCGCCATACTGCACCAGATCCATGAAGCTCATGGAGATGCCTTCAGCCAGGCCGATGGGCTGCGCATTGGTCAGGACCACGATGCCGATATCGGCGGAAGGGATCATGATGAAATTGGTTGCCGCACCGAGGGCAAAAGCGCCCGAATGGCTGATCATGACACGCCCTGCCGGCGAAACGCCGACACCAAAACCGTAACCGTAAAAGCTGGCGCGTGCAGCGGGTGTCGCGGGCTTGCCGGAAACCACCTGCGGGCTGAGAGCCGGCAGGAGAGCCTCGGAGTCGACAATGCTGCGACCGTCATATTCGCCATTGCCGAGCACCATGCGCAGCCATTTCGCCATGTCGTTCACGCTGGCGCTCACACCGCCCGCCGGCGACTGCGCATCGGGATCGCGCTGGAAAAGCACCTCCCACGCATCGCCCTCGCGCATGTGGCCATGGGCGCGGTTGTCGCGCGCCAGAAAATCCTTCAGCCGGGAGGAGGTGCTCTCCATGCCGAGCGGCTTGTAGATGGCGTCGTCGCTGAGCGTTGCCCAGTCCTTGCCGGCCACGCCCGCCACGGCCTCTGCCGCAGCCGTCAGGCCGAAATTCGTATAGGCGTATTGCAGGCGGAACGCGCCGACTTTCAGATGCCGGAGCTGTTCCAGGATGACCTGGCGCGGAAAGCCCAGATCTTCGAGATCATCGCCCGCATGGTCGGGCAGGCCCGAGCGGTGCGCATAAAGATCGCCAACGGTCAGGAGCGCCGTGCTGTTGGGATTGGAAAGCTTGAACCAGGGCAGGATGTCGGCCATCGGCGTGTTCCAGTCGACCACGCCTTCGCCCACCTGCTGCGCCACCACGGTCGCGCCAACGGATTTGGACAGCGAGGCAAGCTGGAACGCCGTGTCGGTGTCGACGGCTGCTTCCTCGCCTGCCTTGCGCACGCCATAGCCCTTGGCGAACAGGACCTCGTCCTTGCGCACCACGGCAACCGCGAGACCCGGCACGCCGGTCTCCTTCATGGCGTTCTGGATGAGGGCGTCGAGCGCCTCGACGGCCTTCTCGATCTGGCCATCGGGAATGGCGACGCCCGCAGTCTGTGCGGGTGGCGGCAGATCGTTGGCCAGCGCGGCTGCCGGCGCGGCGGTCAGGGCCAGCGCGGTTGCGGCTGCGAGAATGCGGGACGCCATGGCGAAATCTCCAGTGTGAACGGGTTGGGCCGCCAGTTGTGGCGACAAGTCTTTAACGAAATAAAAACGCCGGCTTAGCACCTGCCTCTAGCTGAACAGATGCCGCTCTTTTTCTACCAGCTCGCTGATGAAGGCTGCCGCCACCTGAATGCGGCGGGTGGGGCGCATGGATTCATGGTAGACGGTCCAGTAGCTGCGGCGGATCGGTCCCGCCCAGTCAATCGGCACAAGATCATCGTGCCTGCGCGCGATGAAAGTGTGCAGAATGCCGATGCCCGCGCCGGCGCGCACCGCTTCCACCTGGCCCATGGCCGATGAAACGGCAAAGTCCGTTCTCCAGTTTTCGGAGACCTCGGCGGCGTAATCCAGTGTCGGGCTGAAAACCAGATCGGGTACATATCCCACCAGCCTGTGGGCGGAGAGATCGGCGGCCTGCTTCGGCAGGTCGTGTGCCTGCGCATAGTCTTTCGAGGCATAGAGACCGAGCGTGTAGTCCACCAGCTTTGCGGCCACCAGCCGGCCTTCCGTCGGGCGGTCCACGGTCACTGCAATGTCGGCCTCGCGGCGCGAAAGCGAGAGCGAACGTGGAACGGGCACGAGCTGCACTGAAAGCCCCGGATGCCGCGCGGTCAGCGCGCCCAGCCGGGGCGCAAGAAAGGCAACGCCAAAACCGTCCGGGGCGCCGATCCGCACGGTGCCGGTCACGTCTTCGCTCTCGCCGGCAATCTCGGCGCGCGCGGCGATCATGTCGGCTTCCATGCGTTCCGCCGTTGCCAGCAATTGCTCGCCCGCCGCCGTCAACTCCGTGCCTGTCGTCAGGCGGTGAAAGAGCTTTGCGCCAATCGCATCCTCCAGCGCCGCCACCCGCCTTGAGACGGTTGCGTGATTGAGGCCGAGCCGCTTGGCCGCGCCCAGTATCTGGCCGGCCCGTGCAACGGCGAGAAACACGCGCACATCGTCCCAGTTCATGCCATTCCTCCCGGTTAGGCGTTTTCTGCACGGTATATCCTATTTCGACTTTAATTTCTGCACAACGGTTGCTGTTTGCATCGCGTTGCCAAACAGCCGTCGAGTGAAGACAATGCCGGCGACTTCATAACCAGGGAGAAGCCTCATGGAGGATTTCGGTCATTTCATCGGCGGCAAGCGCGTCGCCGGCACGAGCGGGCGCAGCCAGGACGTCATGCAGCCCATGGATGGCTCGGTGCGTGGCAAGGTCGCCCTTGCGAGCGCAGCCGAGGTGCGCGCCGCTGTCGAGAATGCGAAGGCGGCACAGCCGGGATGGGCGAACACCAATCCGCAGCGTCGCGTGCGCGTGCTGATGAAGTTCCTCGAACTGGTCCACCGCGAGTATGACGAGCTGGCAGAACTGCTCGCCCGCGAGCATGGCAAGACCATTCCGGACGCCAAGGGCGATATCCAGCGTGGCCTCGAAGTGGTCGAGGTCTGCATCGGCGCGCCGCATATGATGAAGGGCGAATACACCGAAGGCGCAGGCCCCGGCATCGACGTCTATTCCATGCGTCAGCCGCTTGGTGTCGTCGCCGGCATCACGCCGTTCAACTTCCCGGCCATGATCCCGCTCTGGAAGATTGCTCCGGCCATCGCCTGCGGCAATGCCTTCATCCTGAAGCCCTCCGAGCGCGATCCCGGTGTGCCGATGCGCATTGCGGAGCTCTTCCTTGAGGCCGGTCTGCCCGAAGGCATCCTCAATGTCGTCAACGGCGACAAGGAAGCCGTCGATGCGATCCTCGACGATCCGGACATCAAGGCCGTCGGCTTTGTCGGCTCCACGCCCATCGCCCAGTACATCTATGGCCGCGCCACCGCCAACGGCAAGCGCGCCCAGTGCTTTGGCGGCGCGAAGAACCATCTCATCATCATGCCCGATGCCGACATGGACCAGACGGTCGACGCGCTGATCGGCGCTGGCTATGGTTCCGCCGGTGAGCGCTGCATGGCCGTTTCCGTCGCTGTTCCGGTGGGCCAGGAAACCGCCGACCGGCTGATCGAGAAGCTCATTCCGCGCGTCGAAAGCCTGAAGGTCGGTCCGTCGACAGACGCTGCCGCAGACTTCGGTCCGCTCGTCACCCAGCAGGCGCTGGAGCGCGTGAAGGGCTATGTTGATCTCGGCGTCGAGGAAGGTGCGAAGCTCGTCGTCGACGGCCGCGACTTCAAGATGCAGGGCTATGAAAACGGCTACTATATGGGCGGCTGCCTCTTCGACAATGTCACGAAGGACATGCGCATCTACAAGGAAGAGATCTTCGGTCCCGTCCTCTCCGTGGTGCGCGCCAATACTTATGAAGAAGCGCTCGCACTGCCCAACGATCACGAATACGGCAATGGTGTTTCCATCTTCACCCGCGACGGTGATGCCGCCCGTGACTTCGCCGCGCGCGTCAATGTCGGCATGGTGGGTGTGAATGTCCCCATTCCGGTGCCGATTGCGTATTATACTTTCGGAGGATGGAAGGCCTCTGCATTCGGCGATTTGAACCAGCACGGACCGGATGCATTCCGCTTCTACACGAAGACGAAAACGGTCACCTCGCGTTGGCCCTCTGGCGTCAAAGAAGGCGCAGAATTCGTCATTCCGACGATGAATTAGCCCGTTTTTCGCGTTTATCGCTCAATTTTGAGGACACCCGCATCGGTTCCCGGTGCGGGTGTTTTTGCATTTTGAAACAGACGATTTTATCCGGTCATTTTTGTCTCAAACTTGCAATAATGATGCGCGGTAACGGTAAATGCCGGGACGATCCGCCGATTTTTTCAAAATCGCGCCGTTCAATGCGATGACATTGCATTGGTCCAGTGCTAGCTTCCCGCGTCAAGAAGAGCTGGAAAAACCGGCCTCGGTCTGAAACCGGTCGTGGGAACTTTGACATTGCAATCGAATGTCGTTCCACTACGACTACCTAAGGGGAAACAATAAGAAATGCGCTTTACTGGCGACATTTCAGGGGAGTTGCATATCTCATGGAGTATTTTGTCCAGCAGCTTATTAACGGGCTGACGCTGGGTTCCATCTATGGGCTGATCGCCATTGGCTACACCATGGTCTATGGCATCATCGGAATGATCAATTTCGCACATGGCGACGTCTTCATGATCGGCGCGTTCATCGCTCTGGCGATGTTCCTGATCCTGACGACCGTGTTCGGCTTCGTGTTCCTGCCCGTGGTGTTGCTCATTGTGCTGATCGTGGCGATGATCTTCACATCCGCCTGGGGGTGGACGGTTGAACGTCTTGCCTATCGGCCTCTGCGCGGCTCGTTCCGCCTGGCGCCGTTGATCACGGCAATCGGCATGTCGATCGTGCTGCAGAATTTCGTTCAGATCACGCAGGGCGCGCGCGTCAAGCCGCTTCCGCCGCAGATCCAGGGCGGCATTACGCTGATGGAGGGAGGGGCGAACAGCATTTCCGTGCAGCTCTCCTACATGCAGATCATCATCATTCTGACGACCATTGTGCTGATGGCGGGCTTCACGCTTCTCATCACCCGCACCTCGCTTGGCCGCGCGCAGCGCGCCTGCGAGCAGGACCGCAAGATGGCCGCGCTGCTTGGCATCAATGTCGACCGCACCATTTCGCTGACCTTCGTGATGGGCGCGGCGCTGGCCGCCGTGGCCGGCCTGATGTTCCTTCTCCTCTACGGCGTGATCGATTTCTACATCGGCTTCCTCGCCGGGGTTAAGGCCTTCACCGCAGCCGTTCTGGGCGGCATCGGCTCGCTGCCGGGCGCCATGCTGGGCGGTCTTCTGATCGGCCTCATCGAGGTGTTCTGGTCCGGTTACTTCTCGGTCGAGTACAAGGACGTCGCGGCGTTCTCGATCCTCGCAATCGTGCTGATCTTCCTGCCCTCCGGTCTTCTCGGCCAGCCAGAAGTGGAGAAGGTCTGATGGCGATGAACGGTTCCAACAAGGCGGTCGGCACGCAGCCGGCCGACCCGAATTCCTTCGCGGCCTCGGTCAAGGATGCGGCCACCGCCGGCTTCCTGGTCGCGGTGCTCGGGTTCTTCTTCATCGGCGTGCGCACCGACATCGCGCCCGGTGGTCTTGATCTCAAGATGCGCTGGGGCGCGTGGATCGTCTCGATCCTCGTCGTCTTCGCCGGTCGGCTTCTGCTCAATCTGTTCGTCTTCAAGACCAACAGCCCGATCACGCAGAAATTCGCTTCCAGCATGCCCGGCAATGGCCGCTTCGCCGGCGCCGGCAAATGGATGATGCGGGCGCTTTTCGCTTTCGCGCTGATCCTGCCCTTCTTCTTCATCACCTTCTTCCCCAACAAGGACCGTCAGTTCATCGATCTGGCGATCCTGATCATGACCTACATCATGCTCGGCTGGGGGCTGAACATCGTGGTGGGACTGGCGGGTCTGCTCGACCTCGGCTATGTCGCGTTCTATGCGGTTGGCGCATATTCCTTCGCGCTGCTCGCACAGTATCTCGACATCGGCTTCTGGTTCGCGCTGCCGCTTGCCGGCATTCTCGCCGCCTGCTGGGGCATCGTGCTCGGCTTCCCCGTGCTCAGGCTCAGGGGCGACTATCTGGCCATCGTCACGCTGGCCTTCGGTGAGATCATCCGCGTGGTGCTGTTGAACTGGTACGAGTTCACCAATGGACCGGATGGCATTTCGGGCATTCCGAAACCCACCTTCTTCGGTCTGGAACTGAAGCGGGGCGAGGGCGGCTTTGCCGACTTCTTCGGCATCGCCTACGATCCGATCCAGCGCTTCATCTTCCTCTACTACATCATCTTCGTTCTCGCGCTGATCACCAATTTCGTGACCATGCGTCTGCGCAGGCTGCCCATCGGGCGCGCCTGGGAGGCGCTGCGTGAAGATGAAATCGCCTGCCGTTCGCTGGGCATCAACACCCGCAACACGAAGCTGACAGCTTTCTCCATCGGCGCCATGTTCGGTGGCTTCGCCGGGTCCTTCTTCGCAACGCGACAGGGCTTCATTTCGCCGGAGAGCTTCACCTTCCTGGAATCGGCGATCATCCTCGCCATCGTGGTTCTGGGCGGTCTCGGCTCGCAGATCGGCGTTGTCATCGCCTCCATCGTCATGATTGGCGGCATCGAACTGCTGCGCAATCTCGGGTTCCTCCAGCAGATCTTCGGTTCGGGTTTCGACCCGGTTCAGTATCGTATGCTGATCTTCGGTCTCGCCATGGTTCTCATCATGGTGTGGAAGCCGCGTGGTCTCATATCGACCCGCGAACCGTCCGTGGCTCTGAAGGAAAAGAAACGCATTGGCGCCGATATGGTGGCTCAGGGTGAGGGACACTGATGGACGCGGCGACGAACATGAACAACAACGCTCAGGCGACGCCCAACTGGGACAAGGACCCGGTGCTCAGCGTCGAACATCTAACCATGCGCTTCGGCGGCCTCGTGGCCGTCGGAGACCTCTCCTTCAATGTCGGCCGGGGTGATATCACTGCCCTGATCGGCCCGAACGGAGCGGGCAAGACCACGGTCTTCAACTGCGTGACCGGCTTCTACAAGCCGACGGAAGGGCGCATCGTCATGCGTCACGGTCCGGGTCGCCAGCAGGAAGACGTGGATGCGTTGACCGATAGCGGCCAGCGCTGGAAGACCACCGGCAACGGCGCGGTCTACCTTCTGGAGCGCATGCCCGATCACGAGATCTCGCACAAGGCCAAGGTGGCGCGCACCTTCCAGAACATCCGCCTGTTCGGCGGCATGACCGTTCTGGAAAACCTGCTCGTTGCCCAGCACAATCCGCTGATGGTTGCGTCCGGTTTCTCGATCGGCGGCATTCTGGGGCTGCCCGGCTACAAGCACGCGCAGCAGGAGGCCATCGACAAGGCGGTCTACTGGCTGGAGCACACGAACCTCGTGGATCGTGCAGACGATCCGGCGGCTGATCTTCCCTATGGCGCGCAGCGCCGTCTGGAAATCGCCCGCGCCATGTGCACGAGGCCGCAGCTCCTGTGTCTCGATGAGCCGGCAGCCGGCCTCAACCCGCGTGAATCGGCAGAACTCAACGAACTGCTGAAATACATTCGCGACGAGCACAAAGTGTCGGTTCTCCTGATCGAGCATGACATGGGCGTGGTGATGGAAATCTCCGACCATGTCATCGTGCTGGATTACGGTGTGAAGATCTCCGATGGCCCGGCCGAGTTCGTGAAGAACGATCCGAAGGTCATTGCCGCCTATCTGGGCGTCGATGACGAGGACGAGATCGACATGCCGGAGGTGCGTGAGGATATCGCCAGGGTCTCGAAGGACGAGCAGGCGGGCGATGCAGCCGCGCCTGCAGCCAAAAAGAAGGCGGCGGCGAAGAAGGCGACCTCAAAGGCTGGATCGACAAAGAAAGCCTCTGCCGCAGGCGCTTCCGGCGCAAAGGCGGCCACGGCCAAGTCTTCACCCAAGGCTTCCGCTGCGGCCAAGCCTGCGGCAGCGAAAAGCAAGGCTGCGAAGCCGGCTCCTGCTGCCAGTGAGGTGAAGATCGCCAATGCCGGAGACTACCCCGGCAGCCAGCCGCACGGTCTCAGGAAGGCGCGCGAGGGCGGGGCCAACAACCTCACCCGCGTGAAGGGCATCGGACCGGCCAGCGAGAAGAAGCTGAACGCGCTCGGGGTCTGGCACTTCGACCAGATCGCGGCGTGGAAGAAAGCCGAGGTGCAGTGGGTCGGTTCCTATCTTGCCTTCCCCGGTCGCATCGAACGGGAGGAGTGGGTCAAGCAGGCCAGGGTTCTCGCCAAGGGTGGCGAAACCGAATTCTCCAAACGCGTTGACAAGGGCGCTGTGCCCTCCAGCGTGCCCGGCAAGCGCGGCGCCAAACCGGCCAGCAAGAAGACCACCGGCAAGGGAGGCAAGGCATGAGCGAGCAGAAGAACCCCTTGCTCTCGGTGCGTGGCGTCGAGACCTATTACGGCAACATCGTCGCGCTGCGTGGCGTCGACATGGATGTGCATCGCGGTGAGATCGTCACGATGATCGGAGCCAATGGCGCTGGCAAGTCGACGCTGATGATGACCATCTGCGGCGACCCGCGCGCCCGCAACGGCCAGATCGTCTATGATGGCGTCGACATCACCCAGATGCCGACGCACGAGATCGTCAGCCTCGGCATCGCGCAATCGCCGGAAGGGCGTCGGATCTTTCCGCGTATGACGGTGATGGAAAACCTGCAGATGGGGGCCGCACTCGTCGATCCCGAATTCTTCGACGAGGATCTCGCCAAGGTCTTCAAGCTGTTTCCGCGTTTGAAGGAGCGTATCAGCCAGCGTGGCGGCACGCTCTCGGGTGGTGAGCAGCAGATGCTTGCCATTGCCCGCGCGCTGATGAGCCGGCCGAAGCTTCTGCTGCTGGACGAGCCGTCGCTTGGCCTTGCGCCGTTGATCGTGAAGCAGATCTTCGACGCCATTCGCGAGCTGAACGAAAAGGAAGGGCTTACGGTCTTCCTGGTCGAGCAGAACGCGTTCCACGCGCTGAAGCTCGCCCATCGCGGCTATGTCATGGTCAACGGCAATGTGACCATGAGCGGCACGGGCGCAGAACTTCTCAAGAAGGAAGAAGTCCGCGCTGCTTATCTGGAAGGCGGGAGGCACTGATGGAACACGCAAACGGACTGATCTGGGAAGTCTCTTTCTGGGAGTTCTTCTTTGTCACGGTTCTTCTGGCAGGGAGTGCCGCCTATCTGACGGGACGCGCCATGGCGCGCACCTGGCAGGCCGATGCGCATCTGGCGTTTTACATCGTGCTTTTGACGGCAGCCACGCGCTTCATCCATTTCGCTCTGTTCAGCGGCACGCTTCTGTCGCTGCACTATTACATCGTCGATCTGATCGTTCTGCTGATCATCGCCTTCGTCGGCAAGCGCATCACCCGCGCTGGCCAGATGGCGACACAGTATAGTTTTCAGTATCGGCGTAGTGGACCGCTCGGCTGGGAACGTTCCGGCTGACGGATTCATGGTTAAGCGGCATGAAGCCTTTATTTCTCTTTGGAATTGGGTTTTCATGCCGTTTAAGCGGGCACAATGGTCCGCATAGGCAAAACCGGGAAGCCAAACACCATTTCCGGAAAGCCAAGGGAACTTCTGGTGTTTTAAAGGGAGAAGTCATGAAAAAGGCACTTATGGCTGGCGCAGCACTCAGCCTGATGATGACGGGTTCCGCATGGGCGGACATCACCATCGCCGTTGCAGGCCCGATGACGGGCCAGTACGCCTCCTTCGGTGAGCAGATGAAGGCTGGCGCTGAGCAGGCCGTGGCCGACATCAATGAGGCCGGTGGCGTCAATGGCGAAATGCTGAAGCTGGAAGTGGGCGATGACGCCTGCGATCCCAAGCAGGCTGTCGCGGTCGCCAACCAGTTCGCCGGTTCCGGCGTATCCTTCGTGGCCGGCCACTTCTGCTCGGGTTCCTCGATCCCGGCTTCGTCGGTCTATGCCGAGGAAGGCATCATTCAGATTTCGCCGGCCTCCACCAACCCGGCCTTCACCGACAACCGTCCGGGTCCGGGCGTCTACCGCGTTTGCGGCCGCGATGACCAGCAGGGCGATGTTGCCGGCAAGTTCCTCGTAGAGAACTTCGGCGACAAGAAGGTAGCCTTCGTCCACGACAAGACCGCTTACGGCAAGGGTCTCGCAGACGCCACCATGGCGGCCTACGAGGCAGCAGGCGGCAAGCCGGCTCTGTACGAAGCCTACACCGCCGGTGAAAAGGACTACACGGCGCTCGTCTCCAAGCTGAAGCAGGAAGGCGTTGGCGTTCTCTATGTGGGCGGCTACCACACCGAAGCCGGCCTCATGGCCCGCCAGATGCGCGAGCAGGGCATGGACACGGTTCTCGTTTCCGGTGACGCGCTCGTCACCGACGAGTACTGGGCCATCACCGGCGATGCCGGCGAGGGCACGCTGATGACCTTCTCGCCCGATCCGCGCAAGAACGAGATCGCCAAGCCGGTCGTTGACAAGCTGCTTGCCGCCGGCAAGACGGCTGAAGGCTACGCGCTCTACACCTATGCCGCGATCCAGGCATGGAAGGCAGCCGTAGAGGCAGCCGGTTCCACCGATTACGATCCGGTTGTGGCCGCACTCAACGAAGGCGACTTCGCCACCGTTCTGGGTGACCTGTCCTTCGACGACAAGGGCGATGTCACGCTGCCGGGTTACGTCTTCTACGAGTGGAAGGGCGGCAAGTACGATTACCTCGAGCAGTAAGCTTCTGGCTTGACGAGAGGTTTGAGCGGTCCGGCAGCAATGCCGGGCCGTTTTTCGTTTCAGGGGCGATGAGACAAGCCCGCAGCTGGCCGGGATCGGACGCGCCATATGGTGCTTTCGCACCTGCACAGCTCTCCCAGCGTCAAGAAAGTTTGCACTGCAGCATTGTCCACGCTAATCATACCGCGTCTTTTTGGCGCGGGAGGGGAGGCTCGCGTCAGGCAATCCCGCACTCCCTCTCCCCACCCTGGAGCCGTTGCCAGTGCAGATTAAGAAGATCCTCGTCGCAAACCGTTCTGAAATCGCCATCCGCGTCTTTCGCGCAGCCAATGAACTCGACATCCGAACGGTGGCCATCTGGGCCGAAGAGGACAAATATTCACTGCACCGGTTCAAGGCGGATGAATCCTATCAGGTCGGGCGCGGCCCGCATCTGGAGCGTGATCTCGGCCCCATCGAGAGCTATCTTTCCATCGATGAGGTGATCCGCGTCGCCAAACTGTCCGGCGCGGACGCCATCCACCCGGGCTACGGCCTTCTGTCGGAAAGTCCCGAATTCGCCGATGCCTGTGCGGAAAACGGCATCACTTTCATCGGCCCGAAGCCCGAGACCATGCGCCGCCTGGGCAACAAGGTCGCCGCGCGCAATCTGGCCATCGAGGTCGGTGTGCCGGTTGTGCCGGCCACCGAGCCCCTGCCGGATGACATGGCCAAAGTCGCCGAGATGGCTGAAGAGGTCGGCTTCCCGGTCATGCTCAAGGCATCCTGGGGCGGTGGCGGGCGCGGCATGCGCGTCATCCGCAGCCGCGACGATCTCGAAAACGAGGTCACCGAGGCAAAGCGCGAGGCCCGCGCCGCCTTCGGCAAGGACGAGGTCTATCTCGAAAAGCTGGTCGAGCGCGCCCGCCATGTGGAAGTGCAGGTTCTGGGCGACACCCACGGCAACGCCGTGCACCTGTTCGAGCGTGACTGCTCCATTCAGCGCCGCAACCAGAAGGTCGTCGAGCGCGCTCCCGCTCCCTATCTGAACGATGAGAAGCGCGCCGAGCTGTGCGGTTACGCGCTGAAGATCGCCGAGGCGACCGACTATATCGGCGCGGGCACCGTCGAGTTCCTCATGGATGCCGACACCGGCGCGTTCTACTTCATTGAGGTCAATCCGCGCATTCAGGTCGAGCACACGGTCACCGAGGAGGTGACCGGCGTCGATATCGTCAAGGCGCAGATCCACATCCTCGAAGGCAAGAAGATCGGCGACAAGGCGTCGGGTGTGCCGGCACAGGCTGATATCCGCCTCAATGGCGACGCCCTGCAGTGCCGCATCACCACCGAAGACCCGGAGCAGAACTTCATTCCCGATTACGGCCGCATCACCGCCTATCGCGGCGCGACCGGCTTCGGCATCCGGCTCGATGGCGGCACCGCTTATTCGGGCGCGGTCATCACCCGGTTCTACGATCCGCTTCTTGAAAAGGTCACTGCCTGGGCCCCGACGCCGGAAGAAGCGATTGCGCGCATGGACCGCGCGTTACGTGAGTTCCGCATCCGTGGCGTGGCCACGAACCTCACCTTCCTTGAAGCGATCATCAGCCACCCGAAATTCCGCGACGCTTCCTACACGACCCGCTTCATCGACGAGACGCCCGAGCTCTTCACCCAGATGAAGCGGCAGGACCGCGCGACAAAGCTCCTGAACTATCTGGCCGATGTCACCGTCAACGGTCACCCCGAGGCGCGGGGCCGCGCATTGCCCAATGCAGAGGCTGCGGCGCCCAGCGTCCCCTATGTCGACCAGCCCGTGCCGGACGGCTCCAGGCAGGCATTCGACCGGCTGGGGCCGGATGGCTTTGCAAAGTGGATGCGCGAACAGGAGCGGGTGCTTGTCACCGACACCACCATGCGCGATGCGCACCAGTCTCTGCTCGCCACACGCATGCGCACCTTCGACATGGCGCGGATCGCAGGCGTCTATGCGCGTGCGCTGCCCGAGCTTCTGTCGCTGGAGTGCTGGGGCGGGGCGACTTTCGATGTCTCCATGCGCTTCCTGACGGAAGACCCGTGGGAGCGCCTGTCGCGCATCCGCGAGGGCGCGCCGAACCTGCTCTTACAGATGCTCCTGCGCGGGGCGAACGGTGTTGGCTACACCAACTATCCCGACAATGTGGTGCAGCATTTCGTCAAACAGGCGGCGGAAGGCGGCATCGATCTCTTCCGCGTGTTCGACTGCCTCAACTGGGTCGAAAACATGCGCGTGGCGATGGATGCCGTGCGTTCCGAAGGCAAGCTGTGTGAGGCCACGATCTGCTATACGGGCGATCTCCTTGATCCCGACCGCGCCAAGTATGACCTCAAATATTACGTGGGTCTTGCAGGCGAGCTTGAGGCTGCCGGCGCGAACATCATCGCCATCAAGGACATGGCCGGCCTCCTGAAGCCAGGCGCGGCGCGCGTTCTGTTCAAGGCGCTGCGCGAGGCGACGGATCTGCCGCTGCACTTCCACACGCATGACACGTCGGGCATTTCCGCCGCCACCGTCCTTGCCGCGGTGGAAAGCGGCGTTGATGCCGTCGATGCGGCCATGGACGCCTTGTCCGGCAACACCTCGCAGCCCTGCCTTGGCTCCATCGTCGAGGCGCTCAAGGGCGACGCCCGCGACACCGGGCTCGACCGCGAATGGGTGCGCCGCATCTCCTTCTACTGGGAGGCCGTGCGCAACCAGTACGCCGCCTTTGAGAGCGATCTCAAGGGGCCGGCTTCCGAGGTCTATCTGCACGAAATGCCGGGTGGCCAGTTCACCAATCTGAAGGAGCAGGCCCGGTCGCTCGGCCTTGAGACCCGCTGGCACGAAGTCGCCCGCGCCTATCACGACGTCAACATGATGTTCGGTGACATCGTGAAGGTGACGCCATCTTCCAAGGTGGTGGGCGACATGGCGCTGATGATGGTTTCGCAGGATCTGACGGTCGCTGATGTCCAGAGCCCGGACAAGGATATCGCCTTCCCGGATTCGGTCGTCTCCATGCTGCATGGCGATCTCGGTCAGCCGCCGGCGGGCTGGCCCCGGGCGTTGCAGAAAAAGGTGCTGAAGAACAGCGAGCCGATCACCGTTCGTCCGGGCTCTCTGCTGGAGCCGGCCGATCTGGAGCAGGATCGCAGGGCGCTCGAAGAGAAGCTCGGCCGCGAGGTCAGCGAGTTCGAATTCTCTTCCTGGCTCATGTATCCGAAGGTCTTCACGGACTTCGCCTCCGCATCGGAAAACTACGGTCCGGTAAGCGTCCTGCCCACGCCGGTCTATTTCTACGGCATGCAGCCGGAGGACGAGATCTTCGTCGATATCGAGCGCGGCAAAACGCTGGTCATCCGCTGTCTTGCGGTGGGCGACGTGGACGAGAAGGGCATGGTCACAGTGTTCTTCGAACTCAACGGCCAGCCACGCCGCGTCAAGGTGCCGGACCGTGCGCATGGCGCATCCGCTGCCGCCGCCCGGCGCAAGGCCGAGGCCGGAAACGAGGCGCATATGGGCGCTCCCATGCCGGGTGTGGTTTCCACGCTGGCGGTCAGCCCCGGCCAGACCGTGAAGTCCGGCGATGTGATCCTGTCCATCGAGGCCATGAAGATGGAGACGGCCCTGCACGCCGAACGCGATGGCACGATTGCCGAAGTCCTGGTCAAGGCGGGCGACCAGATCGACGCGAAGGATCTTCTCGTCGTGTTTGGCGATGGCGACTGAGCCAATGGATTGCCCGGGTCTCAGGATTGATGGGCCTGAGGATTGACGGGCTCTCTTAAACCGATTTAACTGCGGCGCGGTCAGGGCATTCATTCCTGTCGCGCCGTTTCCTTTTGGAGCCCGTTATGTCTTTCCAGAATGCGTCCCTCGGGCGCTGGGCCGTGGCGGCCTGTTTCTTCGTCAATGGGTTCATGGTCGGCAGCTGGGCGCCGCAGATCCCCGTTGTCGCCTCCCGCTTCGAGCTGAGTGAAACGGCGCTTGGCCTTTTGATCCTCGTTTTCGGCTGTGGCGCGGTGTCGGTCATGCCCCTGTGCGGCTATCTGATCGGCCGCCTTGGCTCGCGCCGGGTGCTGCGCGTTGCCGCCGTCGTCTGCGCGCTTTCCTTTGCGGGCCTCGTGGCTGCCACGCAGATCTGGCAGATGGTGGCGGCCCTTTTGTTCTTTGGCGCGTTTCTGGGGGCGATGGACATTTCCATGAACGCCAATGCTGTGGCGGTGGAGCGCTCGCTCGGCCGCGCGGTCATGTCGTCTTCGCATGGGTTCTGGAGCCTTGGCGGCTTCGTCGGCGCAGGCCTCGGCGGCGTGCTTCTGGAGCGCTATGGCTACATGGCGCATGCGGGCATGGTCGTGGCGTTTGCCTTCGTGATCGCGCTCGCCATGCTGCCGTTTCTGATCGTCGAGGCGCGTCCGGTGGCAGGGCAGGCCGGTGGCGCGCGGGCAGGTTTCCCGCGCAACCCCATGGTCTATGTGACGGGCCTGGTGGCGCTCACCTGCATGCTGCCGGAAGGCGCGGTGCTCGACTGGGCGGCCCTCTATCTGCGGCAGGAAATGGGCGCCGGCATTGCCGAGGCAAGCCTCGCCTTCACGGCTTTTTCGGGAACCATGGCGGTGATGCGCTTTGCCGGCGACCGGTTGCGCAACCGTTTCGGTGCAGTGCGCACGCTGCGTTATTCGGGCATCGTGGCGACCATCGGAATGCTGGGGGCGGGGCTTGCGCCCACGCCGTCTCTCGCCATCATCGCCTTCGCGCTGAGCGGCATGGGCATCGCCAACATGGTGCCGATTGTCTTTTCCGCCGCCGGCAATCAGCCGGGGCTCTCGCCCGGCGCGGGGATGAGCGTGGCCACCACGATCGGCTACTCGGGAATGCTGGTTGCGCCATCGCTTGTCGGCTTCATCGCCGAGCGCACCGGTTTTGCGCCCATCTTCCTCGCCTTTTCGGTTCTGCTGGCCCTTGTCCTTTCCATGGCGGGGCTCGTTCGCTCGGCAGACACCATCGCGGCGCACACCTGAAAATCCTGACCCTAGATACTGCCCATCAACATCAGGATGAGCACGATCACGAGGAGAAGGCCGAGCATGCCGGATGGGCCATAACCCCAGCCGCGTGAATAGGGCCAGGCCGGGATGGCCCCCAGCAGGATCAGAATCAGGATGACAATGAGGATTGTCCCAAGCGACATGATGTTCTCCTCGCATTCTTGAAAACCGTGCAATTCAACGCATTTGGCGCGTGCTGGTTCCCTGAAAATGCAAACGGGCCGCCATGCGGTTCAGTGCATGGCGGCCCGTCTGTTTGTCTGCCCTGAATGCTGCCTATTCGGCGGCTTTCGTAAATGTCTCTTCGGGCATGTCGGTGTTTGCGGGGTCGTGCTCCTCGTTCTTCCGGCGGCGGAAGAGACGTGCAAAGAGGCCCCGGCGCTGATGGCCTGCAGGCAGCGTTTCGCGCGTGAACACCATCAGCGCCGAGGGCGTGACGATCAGCGTGAGCGCCGTTGCAAAGGTCAGGCCGAAGACAATCGCGCTCGACAGCGAGACCCACCACTGCGTCGAGGGCGCGCCGATGGTCACCTCCTGATGGAACAGCTCAAGCCCAAGCCCGAAGGCGATGGGCAGAACGCCCAGAACGGCGGAGATGGCTGTCAGCATCACCGGGCGCGCACGTTCGCGGCAGGTCTGCAGAATGGCTTCCTGCTTCTTCCAGCCCTCGCGCCGCAACCGGTCATAGGTGTCGATCAGAACGATGTTGTTGTTCACCACGACGCCGGCCAGCGCGATGACGCCGATGCCCGACATGACGATGCCGAATGGCTGCCCGGTGATGAGCAGGCCAAGGAACACGCCGATGGTCGCCATCACCACGGTCATCAGCACCAGGAAAACACTGGTGAACTTGTTGAACTGGGCAAGCAGCACCACGAAGATCAGGAAGATCGCCGCGCCGAACGCCTTCATGAGGAAGGCGCTTGCCTCTTCGCTTTCTTCGTTTGAACCGGCAAGCTTCCAGCGGCTCTCGCCCAGATCCATGTCGCTCAGGGCGTTGATCACCTCCGCCTGCACGGCAGCAACCTGATAGCCGCTCGCCACATTGGCGCTGATCACGATGGTGCGCTGGCCGTCGATGCGGTTGAGCGTGCCGGTGGCGCGCTCCGGCTCGCGGGTCACGAAGTTGGAAATCGGCACCGGCCCCTGCGCCGTCTGCACGCGCAGCTGGTCGAGCGTCGAAAGCGTGCGCCGGTCTTCCGGCAGCCGCAGGCGAATGTCGACCGCGTCATCGACGCCGGCAGGGCGGTATTCCGAAAGCTTCAGACCATTGGTCACGAGCTGCACGACCGTGCCCACCGAGACCGGGCTGATGCCATATTGCGCGGCCTTCGCCCGGTCCACCTTGATCGCCCAGTCGATGCCGGGCGGGGGCAGGCCGTCGGAAATGTCGATCACACCCGGCACCTTTGCGATGGCCTGCGCGATTTCCGCAGCCTGATCGTTCAGGGGCGCCGGATCGGCAGCCGAAAGGCGGATCTGGATCGGCTGTCCGGTGGGCGGACCGGCATCGGGCACGCGAACCTCGATCTCGACGCCCGGCGTGCCGGCAAGCTCCTTGCGCAGATCGTCGAGAATCTCGCTTGCCGGTGCACGCTCGCGCCAGTCGATGAACTCGTACTGGATGACACTGATGACATCCTCATCGATATCCTGCCCGCCACCCTGTGTCTTGCCGACGCGCGTGTAGACGGATTCGATGCCGGGCCAGTTGAGCAGTTTTTCTTCAGCCGGCCTTGTCAGGCGGTCCATTTCTTCAAGCGAAATGTTGCCCCGCGCGTGGACATACATCAGGCCGTATTCGGGTTCGACGGAGGGGAAGAATTCAATGCCCGCACCGTATTCGCCATAGAAGTGAATGATGCCGCCAAGCAGCGCGATGGTGAGAAGCAGAACGGTTTTGGGAAAGCGCACCGCCTGCTTGACGAGACCCATATACCAGCCGTCCGGCTTCTCCTCTTCCTCGACATGCGCCTTGGCGAAGAGCGCGCCGAGCGTGGGCGTGAAGATCAGCGCATAGATCATCGAAGCGCTCAGCGTCACGATCAGCGTGATCGGCAGATATTTCATGAACTCGCCGACAATGCCCGGCCAGAACAGAAGCGGCGAGAAGGCGGCGATGCGGGTCATGGTGGCGGCGATCACCGGGCCGGCCATGCGCTTGGCGGCCAGCTCGAAGGCCTGCGCCTTGTCCATGCCTTCCGACATGCGCCGCTCTGCGAATTCGGTCACGATAATAGCGTCGTCCACCAGCATGCCCACGGCCAGAATGAGGCTGAACAGCACCACCATGTTGACGGTGAAACCGCCAAGAGAAAGCGCGTAGATGCCCATCAGGAAGGACGCGGGAACGGCGAGGCCAATCAGCAGCGAGGCCCGCCCCGACAGCGTGTAGAGAACGACGATGAAGACCAGGATCACGGCGATCAGCACGTGGTTCTGCAGGTCTTTCAGCATGTCGCGGATCATCACCGATTTGTCCTGGCTGTAAGACACGGTGATGTTGGCGTCGCTGCCTTCCTGGAACGTCGTGGCGATGGCCTTCACCGCGTCCACGGTCTCCACCAGATTTGCGCCGACGCGCTTCTTGACCTCGATGGCGATGGCGTTCTGGCCATTGAGACGGGTGATGGTGCTCGCATCCTTGAAGGTGGAGCGAATGTCCGCCAGATCACGGGCGCGCACCACCGCGTCAGGGCTCGAGACGATGGGCAGATTGGCCACGTCTTCCACTGTTTCGATCAGCGAAGGCACTTTCACGGCGTAGCGCCCGGCCTGACCTTCCAGCGAGCCGGCGGCAACAAGGCTGTTGGACGCGCCGACACCGGCGATCATCTGGTCGAGCTGAAGATTGTAGGAAGAGAGCTTCATTGGATCGATGAGCACCTCCACCAGCTCGTCGCGCGAGCCCTGCAGCGTGCCTTCCAGAACGCCTGGAATTTCCTCGATCTGGTCACGCAGTTCGCGGGCGGCCGTAGAGAGAACGCGCTCCGGCACATTGCCGGCCAGCGTCACGACGAGGATCGGGAATTCCGAAATGTTGACCTCGTGGACGGATGGTTCGTCAGCGCCCTGCGGCAGCTCGCGCCGCGCATCGGCAACCTTGGCCCGCACGTCCTCGATGGCGTTGGAGAAGTCGTAGCCCGCCTGAAACTCGACCAGCACGAAGCCGCCGCTCTGGAAGGCGGAGGAGCGCATCTCCTTCACGCCTTCAAGGCTTTTCAGCCGCGTTTCGATGGGGCGCAGCAGCAGGCGCTCGGAATCCTCCGGCGAAATGCCCTGATAGCCGAGGCTGACATAGATGATCGGGATCGGAACGTCAGGCTCCGCTTCCTTCGGGATGCTGACATAGGCAAGCGCGCCGGCGATCACGAAGAAAAGCAGGATCGATAAGGTCAGCCTGGCGTTTTGTATTGCAATGCGGACGATGTCCATCGGGCAGTCCTGTCTTGTCCCGTCGGAGCGCAGCCATCAATCTGCGGCGTGGGTGCCCCCGGTCTTGTTGTTCCTGCAGTCTCGGGCGGAGATTGCCTCCGCCATCGGGGCTGCCCTAACGGCCGGTCATCTCGGAAGCGAGGACGTCCGCCCATTGCTCGATAAGCTTCTTGTCCGCCGGCTCGGGCTTCACGATATCGCCTTCCGTCACCAGATCCTGTCCGGACACGATGATGTTGGCGTCGGCGGGAATGCCGGCGAGGAAGAGCGCGCGCGGCGTGTCGTCCAGCAGGTCGATGGGATAGAAGATGACCTTGCTGTCCCCATCGACGGCGCGCACGCCCAGCTCCCCGTGCCGGTTCAGTGTCACCACCGAACGCGGCAGCGCAACAGCCTGCACCGGCTCGGCGTGAATGCTGATCTCGGCCGTCATGCCGGCGGGAATTTTCCTGTCGGGGTTCGGGATCGCCACTTCCACGCGGAAGGTGCGGGTCTGCTGCGATGCCTCGCGGCTGACAAAACGAACCGTTCCCTTGACCGTGGAGCCGTTGACCAGCCGCACATCGGCTGCATCGCCCACGTCCACCGAACCCAGATTGTTTTCGCTCACCTCGCCGACCGCGATCACCGGATCGAGCTTGATCAGCGTTGCAATCTCCTGCCCCTGCTGAACCGATGCGCCGAGCTCCACATCGACCCTGTCGATGATGCCGGCAAAGGGGGCGCTTACGGTGATGCGGGCAAGGTCGGCTTCTGCCGCTTCAAGCTGTGAGCGCGCCGTGGCCAGAGCAGAGCGTGCGCCATCAAGCTGAAGGCGGGCCAGATTGCCGGATTTGGCGAGCCGGTCTGCGGCTTCGGCTTCAGCCTCGCGCTGCGCCAGAACCTGGCGCGCTGACTCAACCGCCGATTCCTTGCCCTCGCTCTCAAGCCGCAGGATCAGGTCGCCGGTGGAAAGCAGGTCACCCTTGGAAACCGGCAGTTCGGCAACAATGCCGCTCGCCCTCAGGGCAAGCTCGGAACGCTTGTCCGCCGCAGTCCGTCCCGAAATGCGGATGGTGCGCGAATGATCGACCTGCGGTGCGGACGCAACGATAACAACCTGGGCTTCCGCCGGTTTGTTTTCGGGCCTCTCGGCAACCGTCTGTGCTTCTTCGCTTGCGCTGCCGACCGACGAGAATTTGCCTGTGGCGACCCATGCTGTCGTCGCGACCAGAACGGCAATCGCGGCAATCTTATGCAACCTGAACTTCGGCATGTTGTTTTCCGATGCGGTAAGCCGGCCCGTCGATGAAGGACTGGCGCGATAGTGAGACGATCCGCGCAGAGGTCAATTCACAAAGGCAGTTCCTTGCGGCAAAAGCACGCTCCTATATCGCACGCACGGGCTTTACAAAAGCCAAACGGCTATTGCTCCTGACATCAACGAACGTCGGTCTGGAGCCGAAAAGCACGCGCGCACGACAGCTCTGGCGAGCTGGGTGCGCACCAATTGGGACATGTTGACAAAATTCGTAATTATGTCAACAGTGAAAGAAAAATGAGAGAGCGCAGGCAATGAATCTGATCGCCGGATGCACGGAAGACCCCAAGCGAGAGCGCATCCTCAATGGCGCCATGAAGGTCTTTCTCGCCTATGGTTTTGCGCGGACGACCATGGATGACATCGCCCGTTCGGCAGAGGTTTCGCGCCCGGCGCTTTATCTTCTCTTCCGCAACAAGGCGGATATCTTCCGGGCCATCGGCGTCTGCATTCTCGAGCAGTCGCTTGAGGGCGCGCGTGCCGGGCTGAAGGAAGAGGGCACTTTCGGCGAGCGGATCATGGCGTCGCTCGAGCGCGCCCTTTTCGGCCTGATCGAGATGGTCGACCAGTCGGCGCACGGTCAGGAAATTCTGGATATCGAGAACAAGCTTGCCGCAGACATCATCGCCGAATGGCGTGAAAGGCTGAGTGGCATTGTCGAGGCTGCGGTGGCCGAGGAGGCGGAGCGCTCCAAAGCGGATCTGGAGGCGCTTGGCCTTTCTGCGCGCGGGCTGGCCGATATCCTGCTCGATGGCCTTGACGGCATGCGGGTGCGCGGCATCTGCGGCAAGCCGGCGATTGACGGTGCGCGCCGGCTTGTACGGGTGATGGAGATTTCCCTTCTGGCAGCGCGCCCGGAAGCGCGCATCTGACGAAAGAGCTCGGGTTACTGCGCCGTCCAGCCGCCATCCATGGGCAGGGCGGAGCCGGTCATCTGGCTTGCATTATCGGACGCAAGAAACACCACGAACGCGCCCAGCTCCTCAACGGTGACGAACTCACGTGTCGGCTGTTTGGCGAGCATCACTTCGCGCACCACCGTATCGCGGTCCATGCCGTGCACCTTCATCTGATCGGGGATCTGCGCCTCGACGAGCGGTGTCAGCACATAGCCCGGACAGATGGCGTTACAGGTGATGCCCGTCTCGGCCAGTTCCAGCGCAACCGTCTTGGTCAGGCCGACAACGCCGTGCTTGGCGGCCACATAGGCCGACTTGAACGGTGAGGCGCGCAGGCCGTGCGCCGAGGCGATGTTGACGATGCGGCCCTTGCCGGCGGCTTTCATGTGTGGCGTTGCGGCGGCGATGGTGTGAAAGGATGACGAAAGATTGATCGCCAGAATGGCGTTCCACTTCTCAATCGGGAAATCCTCGACCGGCGCCACGTGCTGAATGCCGGCATTGTTGACCAGCACATCAATGCGGCCGAAACGCTCTACCGCCTGTTCCACGAGCGCGCGGCAGGCCTCAGGCTTCGACATGTCGGCGCTGATATAGACGGCCTCGACACCGTGTTTGGCGGCCAGTTTCCCGGCAGCCGCATGGTCTTCCGGCGTGTCGGAAAAAGAGTTGAGCACGATGTTGCAGCCGTCTGCGGCAAGAGCCTCGGCCACGCCCAGCCCGATACCGGAAGTGGAGCCCGTAATGACGGCTGTCCGGTTCTTTTGGTTCGATGCGCTGTTCATGGAGGTGGCCCTTTGTATCGCAAGACGTTATGTTGCGACGCAGCAAAGCGATGGGCGCCGGTGCTGTCAAGCAGGCTGATCGCTGCAAATGGGCGTTCGCGCCATTGACATTCCGGCCGCTGTCGGCCACCTCAAGCGCGACACGGCTGAAAACGGGACAGTTCCCCCATGACCGGAACATTCACGGCCAGCAAATCTATGAGCGGCTATTTTTCTTCGCCCTTTCCGCGGCGTGATGCGGTTGGCGTTGCTGTGGGCAATGTGATCGTCGGTGGTGATGCGCCGGTGGTCGTGCAGTCCATGACCAACACGGACACTGCCGACGTGGATCGCACGGTCGCGCAGGTGGCCGCGCTTCATCGCGCGGGCTCCGAAATGGTGCGCATAACGGTTGACCGCGACGAGGCGGCCGCCGCCGTTCCGCGCATCCGCGAGCGGCTTGAGCGCGTCGGCATTTTCGTGCCGATCGTCGGTGATTTCCATTACATCGGCCACAAGCTTCTTGCCGATCACCCGTCCTGCGCGGAAGCGCTTGCGAAATATCGCATCAATCCGGGCAATGTCGGCTTCAAGGACAAGAAGGACCGGCAGTTCGCCGCCATCATCGAAATGGCGATCAAATACGACAAACCGGTGCGCATTGGCGTCAACTGGGGTTCGCTCGATCAGGAGCTGCTCACGCGCCTGATGGATGAGAACCAGGAGCGCGGTGCGCCGATGACGGCGCAGGAGGTGACGCGCGAGGCCATCGTGCAGTCGGCGCTGCTTTCCGCCGAGCTGGCGGAAGAGATCGGGCTTGGCCGCGACCGCATCATCCTGTCGGCAAAGGTCAGCCAGGTGCAGGACCTGATCGCCGTCTACACGGAGCTGGCCCGCCGTTCCAACCATGCGCTGCATCTCGGCCTCACCGAGGCGGGCATGGGCACCAAGGGCATCGTCGCCTCGTCTGCCGCCATGGGCATTCTGCTTCAGCAGGGCATTGGCGACACGATCCGCATTTCGCTCACGCCGGAGCCCGGCGGCGACCGCACCCGCGAGGTGCAGGTGGCGCAGGAGCTTCTGCAGACCATGGGCTTCCGCCAGTTTCTGCCGGTGGTTGCCGCATGTCCCGGCTGCGGCCGCACCACGTCGACCGTGTTCCAGGAGCTCGCCCAGAAGATCGAGGGCGATCTGCGCAAGAACATGCCGGTCTGGCGCAAGAAATATCCGGGCGTGGAAGCGCTCAAGGTTGCGGTCATGGGCTGCATCGTCAACGGGCCGGGCGAATCCAAACATGCCGATATCGGCATTTCGCTGCCGGGAACCGGTGAAACGCCGGCTGCCCCCGTCTTCATCGACGGCAAGAAGGCTGCAACGCTGCGCGGCGAAGCCATCGCCGAGGAATTCGAGCAGATGGTCGGGGCCTATATCGAGCAGCGTTTCGGCGCGCGCAACGACGCCGAATAACCCCATCAAAGAACATCTTGAGGGCGCACGCCGTACCGGGTGCGCCCTTTGCTTTTCGGCCTGCCCTCAGGCCGTTGCAGCCAGCTTCTGCTCGCAACTGCGCCAGTGGGTGATCTTGTCCGCCAGTTTCTGCGGGGAGATCGGTTTGGGCAGATAATCGTCCATGCCGGCTTCGAGGCACTTCTCCCGGTCGCCCTTGAGCGCATGTGCCGTGATGCCGATGATCGGCGTACGGTCGCCGGTGATGGCTTCCAGCTCGCGGATCGCGGCCGTGGCTTCGTAGCCGTTCATCTCGGGCATGGAGACATCCATCAGAATGATGGAAGGCTTCAGCGCGCGGTGCATCTCGGCGGCCGTCTTGCCATTGCCGGCAATCCGGTACTTTAGGCCGAGCCCGTCCAGAACCTGGCTGAACACCAGCTGGTTGACCTCATTGTCCTCCGCCACCAGCACATCCAGCGCGCCATTCGCGCTGCGTGAGCTTGAGAGCCCGCGTTCGATGGGCGAGGAGGCGTGGATCTGGATCGGCTTGGCCGGAACCCTGACTTCCGGTTCGGGTGCAGCCGGTTCCGCCGGGCTCGCCTTTGCCGCACGGCTGCGTTGCATCACCGAGACGAGCGTTTCCAGCAGCATGGAGGAGCGGGTGGGTTTGTTCAGATGCGCGGCGATCCCGCACTCATTCACCAGCCGCGCCGTATCGTTCTGGTCGACCGACGTCAGAAGCACCAGCGGAATGTCCGCAAGCGCCGGGTCCGCCTTGATCATCTTGGCGACATCCGCGCCGTTCATGTCGGGCATCTGGTAATCGAGGATCACGCAGTCGACGCGGGCGTCGAGCTTGGCGGAATGCTGCAGGAAGGCCAAGCCCACCGCGCCGCTCTCGGCTGCGGCGCACTCAAAGTCCCAGCTCTTCAGCTGTTCCTGCAGGATCTCGCGGTTGATCGGGTTGTCGTCGATGACAAAGACGCGCGCACCCGAAACGTCCACCGGCGCGGTCGCCTGCGGGGCTTCCGTGCGGTCGACGGTCAGTGGCACGACGAAGGAGAACACCGAGCCCTTGCCCACTTCGCTGGTGGCCGTCATTGCGCCGCCCATCAGTTCGACAAGGCGCGTGGCGATGGCCAGTCCGAGGCCTGTTCCCTCATGGCGGCGGGTGGAGGAGGTGTCCACCTGCGCGAATTTCTCAAAAACCGCATCGAGCTTGTCCTGCGGAATGCCGATGCCGGTGTCCTCGACGCGCACGGACACTTTCGTGATGTCGCCCTCGATGCGCCCGGAAACGTCGATCAGAACATGGCCGCGCTCGGTGAACTTCACCGCATTGCCGACGAGATTGGTCACGACCTGCCGGAAACGCCCCGCATCGCCCATGAAGGAGCTCGGCAGCTCCGGGTCCACGCGCACGATCAGTTCCAGATCCTTCTCCGATACCTGCGAGGACACGAGCGCCGCCACGTCCTCAATGGCTTCGCCCAACCGGAAGGACGACTCATCGAGCTGGAGCTGGCCGGCGTCGATCTTGGAGAAGTCGAGAATGTCATTGATGATGGTCAGCAGCGCCGTGCCCGACTTGACGATCACGTCGACGAACATGCTCTGCCGCTTGTCCAGTTCGGTGCGCGCGAGCAGTTCGGCCATGCCCATAACGCCATTCATCGGCGTGCGGATTTCATGGCTCATATTGGCCAGGAATTCAGACTTGGTGCGGTCTGCGGACTGCGCTTTGATCTTCTCCGCCGCCAGCGAGATATTGGCGCTGTGCAGCTCCTGATGCGCACGCGAAATGCGATACATCATCGGCACGAAGATGCGCATCGCCAGAAGAAGGCTCGCTGCGATCATCGCGATGGCGACGCCGATCAGGCCCAGCTGCAGCGTCCCGTGGCTTTCGATCATCTGCGCGTTGAGCATGTCGGAGATGCGTTTCAGCTCCGGGCGCACCTGTGTGTTGGCGAGCGCCTGCAGCTCCCTGAACACGCGCTGGGCGGTGGCGTTCTGATAGTCGTTGAAGACTTCCAGCCGGTTTGCCTGCGAGATGACATCGCGGATCTGTGTGCGCAGCGCCTTGTCGCCATCTTCGCCAAGCCAGATGCGCCTGACGGTTTCCGGCACCGCGTGGCCGGTAATGTCGGTGGCGAGCGATCCGGTCTGCAGCACCGGCGCCACTGTTGTTCCGCCGACCTGCCGATAGGTCAGGCGCTGGCTCTCCATCGTAGTCACTTCGCCGCTGATGGCGAAGTCCAGCGCCTCATAGGCGTCGCTGAGCTGATCGAGCGCGTATTCCAGTTCGTCATGGGTGAGGTCCGCCTGGGCGCTGTTCTGCGGGCGAAGCTCTGCCTGTTCGAGGCGCAGCGCATTGTGGATCACGTCATTGGTCACATCGGCCATGTGGCTGATGAATGCACTGAAACGCACCTGGTTCTTCGTGGCCTGCGTTTGCCATAGCAGGATCCCCGTTCCGGCCATGACTGCCATCACAAACCCCACCAGCACGACAATGAGGCGCGCACGCATATACTGCTGTGTAGCTACTGTAGGCATTACTCTTCCCAAGACGCCCCCCAATTCCCGTAAGAATTGAGCATCTGGATTAATGCCCGATTAACGCTAAAAAGATGTGTTTTTCATTCTGCTGATGCTCAACACAAGCAAAGAGAAGCGTGTTTAGAAAGAAAAGATGCAGTTCAGGCCCGGCAATGCGTGGTCTCTTGTCTCCGGTTAAGATGTGCCTGAGCCAAGAAATGCGCGCAAAAGAGCACAACCCGGCGCGGAGCGCGCGGGCGTAAAAAAGAAAAAACGGGTTGAACCTGGTTTAGCTCTGGCGTTCGGCGACGAAACGCGCGGCCTGTTTCAGCGTGTCTGCGCGTTCGCCGAAAGGCTCCAGAATATCCTCGGCCTGGGCAACAAGCCCCCTGAGCTGCTGGCGTGTCCAGTCGATCCCGTGAAGGCTCGCAAGCGTCGCCTTGCCGGCGGCGGCGTCCTTGCCGGTTGCCTTGCCCATCGCTTCGCTGCTGGCCGTCAGGTCGAGCAGATCGTCGGCAAGCTGGAAGGCGAGCCCGATGGCCGCGCCGAATTCGCCGAGGCGTTCGATGTCCGCGTCCTGTGCGCTGCCGATCACGGCGCCCGCCTCGCAGGCAAAGCGGATCAGCGCGCCCGTCTTCATCGCCTGAAGCCGCAGAATTTCGTCTTCGCTGAGGCTGCTGCCCTCTGCGGCCAGATCCAGCGCCTGACCACCGGCCATGCCGCCCATGCCCGAAGCGCGGGCGAGCCTGTTGACCAGCGTGATCTTGGCTTCAGCGGGCAGCGCCGTTTCAGGCGCGCTCACAATGTCGAACGCATAGGTCAGGAGACTGTCGCCGGCGAGAATGGCTGCTGCCTCGTCAAACGCGCGGTGAACGGTCGGCTTGCCGCGGCGCAGGTCGTCATCGTCCATTGCCGGCAAATCGTCATGGACCAGAGAATAGCAGTGGATGCACTCGAGCGCTGCCGCAACGCGCAGCGCAGCCGTGTCGTCCGTCGCCTCAAACAGCGCTGCCGTCTCGAGCACGAGGAACGGCCGCAGCCGTTTGCCGCCATTCAGAACGCCATGGCGCATGGCTTTCAAAAGGCGGTCGGGGCGGTAAAGTTCGCCTTCCAGCGGTCGCGTGTCGAGCAGTCGGCGCAGTTCGCCTTCCACCATATCCGCGCCAGCGGCAAGTTTCACTTCAAACGGCAGTGTCATCGTCTCGTCCATGCCGGGAGCGATGCCGTCAAAGGGCGTCCGGGTCAAGTCCGTTTGTTTGCGCCATTGCGCCGAAAGCCCCTGGCGGCTATGCGAAAGGCTGGTTTTGAGGCGTAACGTCACACTGAGGGAAAAACAGGTTTGAGCGGCCCCACAGTCGACCCGGAGAAAAGGACGACGAACAGGCGTGGCGGGCGTCGCGGTCGCAAGGCGGCCGGGCGGCGCGCAGGCGGTCGGGCGTGGCTTGGTTGGTTTGCCCGGCGTGTTCTGCTCGTTCTTGTGGTGCTGGCGCTCATTCCCGCGCTTCTGACGCTTCTCTATCGTGTGCCGGTGGTACACCCCATATCGACATTGATGATGCGCGATCTGGTCACCTTCACCGGCTATGACCGCGACTGGAAGTCTCTCGAAGAAATGGGGGATCTGGTCCCGCATTCGGTGATGATGTCGGAAGACGGTCAGTTCTGCGCCCATGATGGCATCGACTGGGCTGCGCTCAACCTCGTCATCAACGATGCGCTTTCGGGCGAGAAGACGCGGGGCGCATCCACCATCCCCATGCAGACGGTGAAGAACCTCTATCTCTGGCAGGGCCGCTCCTTCGTGCGCAAGGGGCTGGAACTGCCGCTGGCGATCTATCTGGATCTGGTTCTGCCGAAACGGCGGATCATGGAGATCTATCTCAACATCGTTGAATGGGGGCCGAACATCTACGGCGCTGAAGCCGCTGCGCAGCATTATTTCGGTCGCCCGGCATCGCAGCTTTCGCGCCGGCAGGCGGCGCTTCTGGCGGTCACGCTGCCCAATCCGCTGGAGCGCAATCCGGCCAAACCCTCAAGCGGGTTGAACCGGCTTGCCGCGAAGATTGAACAGCGTGCGCGCAAGGCCGGCGGTTATGTGGGGTGTTTGAAGCCCTGATCATGCGCTTTCGTTGAAAAAAGCGATGCGCCCCACTGGCCAAAACCTCTTTGGACGTGTATAGGCACGCCGACTTCCAATTCCCGGCCGAAATGCTGGGCCTCTGGATTGAAGGGGCCGCAACGGCCTTTGACCGATTAGCGGAGCAGGACCATGGCTGTACCAAAAAGGAAAACGACGCCTTCGAAGCGCGGCATGCGCCGCTCGGCCGACGCCATCAAGGCGCCGACCTATGTCGAAGACAAGAATTCGGGCGAACTGCGTCGTCCCCATCACATCGACCTGAAGACCGGCATGTACCGCGGTCGCCAGGTTCTGGAGCCGAAGGACGCATAAGCGCCTTTCCTCCTCTGGATGCAAAAAAGACCGGTCACTGACCGGTCTTTTTTTGTTTCAGATGTCTTTTCCGGCTTTTGCCCGTCGCTGCAGCGCCTGCAGGATCGAAAGCGCCTTCTCGGCCATCTCTTCCGGCACGAAGACGTGATCGTGATGGTAGGCGGCGACCACGTTGCAGGGGATGGCTTCATCCGCCAGCGCCGTCGCCACACCGGCGGTCAGGCCCACGCCGTCGAGCGCGGAATAGACTTCAAGAACGATTCGGCGCATCGGCATCTGCGTGTCGAAACCAAGCGTTTCTGCGCGCGCCAGCGGCAGCACGAGCGTCGTGCCTTCCTCTTCCTGAAAAACACCTTCCGCTTCCGCATAAAGCGTTGCGGCGCGGTCCCGCTCCACGCAGCAGAAAACGAAAACGCCCGTCGTAAGAACGGGCGTCATTCCTGCCAGCATGGCCTGCGTATCACGAACGGTCCGGGGCATGTCTCTGGCGCTTCAGTCTGTGTTCGCTCCGGGGAAGGGCGGTCAGGAACCGCCCAGGGAGTTGATCTTGCGCTGCATGTCGGCGATCTGCTCACGTAACTCCTTCAGATCATCGGAGCGCGGTGCCTCTTCGCCGGCATTGTCTTCGCGCGCTGCGCCCTGATTTGGGGCAGGGGGCGTGGGCGCGAACATGCGCATGGCGTTCTGGAACATCTCGATGTTGCGGCGGGTCTGCTCCTCGACCATCTTCATCGGGGCCGACATGCCCATCATGTCCATGGATGATCCGCCGAACGCTTTGTCCATCTGCTCGCGCATGCGTTCCTGCTCCTTGGAGAAGGCCATCATGGATTGTTCGAGGAAGCTCGGCACGACCATCTGCATCTGGTCGCCGTAAAAGGCGATGAGCTGACGCAGAAACGAGATCGGCAGCATGTTCTGCCCGTTGCGGTCGTTCTCCAGCTCGAAAATGATCTGGGTCAGGACCGCATGGGTGATGTCTTCGCCGGATTTGGCGTCCTGCACGACGAAATTCTCGTCGCGCTTTACCATCTCGGCCAGGTCTTCCAGGGTCACATAGGTGCTGGTGCCCGTGTTGTAGAGGCGGCGATTGGCGTATTTCTTGATGACGATCGGGTCGTCCTTGGCTGGCATTACTGACCTCCCCGTAGCACGGTTGTCTGTGGCATCGCGCCCGGACGTCTCCTGCGTCGTCCGGTTTTCGATGCCTTGGATTCAAGGACTGAGGGCTTTGCAAGACGCCACTGCGCCGTTCCACCGCCCCGTTGCCGGGGCCGTCGGCGCGCACCCCCTGCATTTGCCGGTGTCAGGATATGCGCAAAATCCCATTGAATGAAAGCGCTTTTCGCAGTGGCGAAGAGCGCGGCGCTCCTGTTCGGCGGTGCGCAAGCTTTGTTGCGCTGCACACAACCGTTTGACTCGCCCCTGATTAGCCGCAACAAATGTGAATGAGAGCAGTCCGTCACAAGGGCTGCACATTTGCACGTGTATGCAATTTTCCAAGGGAGAGCCTTTCATGTCGTCAGCCGAAGCCATTGTCGTTGCCAGCGCCGCCCGCACCCCGGTCGGCTCGTTCAACGGTTCCTTCGCCACCGTGCCAGCGCATGAGCTTGGTGCAACCGCCATTCGCGAGGCGCTTTCGCGCGCCGGCGTCGCGCCGGAAGAGGTGAACGAGGTGATTCTCGGTCAGGTGCTCACGGCCGGCCAGGGGCAGAACCCCGCGCGCCAGGCGGCCGTCGCCGCCGGTCTGCCGGAAGAAGCCACCGCCTGGGGGCTCAACCAGGTCTGCGGTTCGGGCCTGCGCACCATCGCCATCGGCATGCAGCAGATCGCCTGCGGCGATGCCGACATCATTGTTGCCGGCGGTCAGGAATCCATGACGCTCTCCACCCATTGCGCCTATCTGCGCGCCGGCGTGAAGATGGGCGATTATGCCATGATCGACACGATGATCCGCGATGGTCTGTGGGATGCCTTTAACGGCTACCACATGGGCATCACCGCAGAAAACGTTGCCCGCAAGTTCCAGATCACCCGTGACGAGCAGGACGCTTTTGCGCTCGCTTCGCAGAACAAGGCCGAGGCCGCCCAGAAGGCCGGGCGCTTCAAGGATGAAATCGTCCCGGTCACCGTGAAGAGCCGCAAGGGCGAAACCGTGGTCTCGGACGATGAGTACATCCGCCATGGCGCGACCATCGAGGGCATGCAGAAGCTGCGCCCGGCCTTCGACAAGGAGGGCACGGTCACGGCCGCCAATGCGTCGGGCATCAATGACGGTGCGGCCGCCGTGGTGCTGATGCGCGAGAGCGAGGCGCAGCGCCGTGGTCTGACGCCGCTGGTGCGGATCGCTTCCTGGGCGACGGCTGGCGTCGATCCGGCAATCATGGGCACGGGGCCGATCCCGGCATCGCGCCGCGCGCTGGAGAAAGCCGGCTGGAAGGCCGAGGATCTCGATCTGGTCGAGGCCAACGAAGCCTTCGCCGCACAGGCCTGTGCGGTCAACAGGGACATGGGCTGGAACCCGGATATCGTGAACGTGAATGGCGGCGCCATCGCGATCGGCCATCCGATTGGCGCTTCGGGTACCCGCATTTTCAACACGCTGGCCTTCGAGATGCGCCGCCGTGGCGCGAAGAAGGGACTGGCCACGCTTTGCATCGGTGGCGGCATGGGCGTCGCCATGTGCGTGGAAGCGTTGTAGGCTTTGAGCTGGCGCGCGGCGTTTGTGCCGTGCGCCAGCCGGATTATCGCCCGGTCTCAACAGGGCGAAGGCGGCGGGGAACACTCACCTGAGGGAGACGAACTGCATGAAAACGGCACTTGTTACGGGTGGAACACGCGGCATCGGCGCGGCGATAGCGATGGCTCTGAAAGAGGCGGGCTATCAGGTCGCGGCCAATTATGCGGGCAACGATGAGGCTGCCGCGCGCTTTACCGAAGAAACGGGCATAGCCTCCTACAAATGGTCGATTGCCGATTACGACGCCTGTGCGGACGGCGTGGGCCGGGTCGAGGCCGATCTCGGGCCGGTCGATGTTCTGGTCAACAATGCCGGCATCACGCGGGACGTGATGTTTCACAAGATGACGCCAGAAGACTGGCGTGCCGTGGTGGATGTGAACCTGAATGGCGTCTTCAACATGACCCATCAGGTCTTCGCCGGCATGCGCTCGCGCAAGTTCGGCCGCATCATCAGCATTTCGTCCATCAATGGTCAGAAGGGCCAGATGGGCCAGACCAACTATTCCGCCGCCAAGGCGGGAGAGATTGGCTTCACCAAGGCGCTGGCGCAGGAAGGCGCGCGCTTCAACGTGACGGTCAATGCGGTCTGCCCCGGCTACATCGCCACCGACATGGTGATGGCGGTGCCGGAAGTGGTGCGCGAGAAGATCATTTCGCAGATCCCGGTGGGGCGTCTCGGCGAGGCGTCTGAAATCGCGCGGTCCGTGCTGTTCCTGGCCTCCGACGATGCGGGCTTCGTCACGGGCTCCACGCTCACTGTCAATGGCGGTCAGTACTTCATCTGACGAAAAGGCACGTCCTGTGCATTCATTTTTCGGGGCGCTGTGGGTAAACCGCAGCGCCCTGTTTCGTTAAAATGCGTATCAATTTGAGACAGCTTCGTTAACGCGGCATTCAGGCTGTGCGGGCGCGTTTGTGGATAAACTGTGCGCTGTCTGCCCGGAACCGGTGGAAACCACCAGATATTGCGGTGAACGTAGCGGGAACATCTGGATATCAGTGATTCGTAGCCGATTCGTTCCGGGTTTGGTCGAAGTGTTAACGCCATGCGGCATGGCGGGGCCGTAACCCGTTAACGGCTTCGCAAAAAATCCTAACAAAATCTTATGCTTGCACCGTTGCCTGGCAGGCCCGTCGCGCTTCCCGCGCAAATCCTTAACGCGCGCCACGCGTTTTCCGGCTTTGCGGAACATGCCCGATTCAGCATTTGGGTGTCTTTACGTTGCGTCATACTCTATCTTGTGGTGAACAAAACGGGAAACAACGCAGGTCAGTGATTCGTAGCCGATTCGTTCCAGACTCGTTCCAAATCTTAATGGCCGGAAACGGTTTGGGTCATTTTTGGCAGTCTTGCCTTGGAATGCGCATGCAAAGCATGCTAACCCGTGTGCTCGCCTTTTTTCGCTGAGGTAGACGGCTTTTCAGGCCCTATGAATTTCCAAAAACAGAATGCCAAGCCGAGAGTGTTGTCGGGTCGTGACGTAACGGCCATCCTCGGGCCGACCAATACCGGCAAGACGCACCTGGCCATCGAGCGCATGGTTGCGCATGGCACGGGCGTGATTGGCCTGCCGCTGCGGCTGCTTGCGCGCGAAGTCTATTCCCGCGTCGTCGCCAAGGTCGGCGAGCAAAATGTTGCGCTTGTCACCGGCGAAGAAAAGATATCGCCGCCCGGCGCGCGCTATTCGGTGTGCACGGTCGAGGCCATGCCGCGCGAGACCGACGCCGCCTTCGTGGCGATCGATGAGGTGCAGCTCGCCGCCGATCTGGAGCGCGGCCACATCTTCACCGACCGCATTCTGCATCTGCGCGGCCGTCAGGAAACGCTGCTTCTGGGCGCGGGCACCATGCGCGGCATTCTTGAAAAGCTGCTGCCGGGCCTCTCCGTCATCACCCGTCCGCGCATGTCGGTGCTCAGCTATGCCGGTTCGCGCAAGATCACGCGCCTGCCGCGCCGCTCGGCCATCGTGGCCTTCTCGTCGGACGAGGTTTACGCCATTGGCGAGCTGATCCGCCGCCAGCGCGGCGGGGTGGCTGTCGTGCTTGGCGCGCTCAGCCCGCGCACGCGCAACGCGCAGGTAGCCCTCTACCAGTCGGGTGATGTGGACTATCTCGTGGCGACCGACGCCATCGGCATGGGCCTGAACCTCGATGTCGATCATGTCGCCTTCGCGCAGAACCGCAAATTCGACGGTTTCCAGTATCGCGACCTCAACCCTGCGGAGCTCGGGCAGATCGCCGGCCGCGCCGGCCGTCACCTGCGTGACGGCACGTTTGGCGTCACCGGCCAGGTCGATCCCCTTTCCGATGAACTCGTTCACCGCATCGAGGCGCATGATTTCGACCCGGTGAAAGTGCTGCAATGGCGCTCCGCCGCGTTTGATTTCTCCAGCGTCGATGCGCTCAAAGCCTCGCTCGACGTTACGCCCCCCGTGGAAGGCCTTACCCGCGCTCTGCCCGCTGCCGACGCCAAGGTGCTCGAATTCCTGTCGCGTGACGGGGATGTGCGTGCGCTGGCCGACGCCCGCGAGCGTGTGGCCCTCCTGTGGGACGCCTGTGCGCTGCCGGATTACCGGCGCATCGCACCGGCCCACCACGCAGAAATTGTTGGTGCAGTCTTTTCTGATCTGGCGCGAACGGGCCATGTCGATGAAGACTACATGGCTGAGCAGGTTCAGCGCGCCTCGTCCACCGAGGGGGACATCGACACACTGTCGCAGCGTATTGCGCAGATCAGAACATGGACATTTGTCTCGCACCGGCCCGGATGGCTGGCCGATGCGACACACTGGCAAGAAAAAACACGAGAGATAGAGGACAGTTTGTCCGATGCGTTGCATGAGCGATTGACGAAACGCTTTGTGGACCGCAGGACATCCGTGCTCATGAAGCGCCTGAGAGAGAATGCAATGCCGGAAGCAGAAATCAGCCCCGTTGGCGAAGTCCTTGTCGAGGGGCATCACGTTGGTGAGATGCTAGGGTTCCGTTTCACCGCCGACCGCTCTGCGGAAGGTGAGGACGCGCGCGCCGTCAAGGCTGCCGCCCAGAAAGCACTCGCTGCCGAATTCGAAACGCGGGCAGACCGCTTTGCCGCTTCCGGCAATGGCGATCTGGCGCTGGATTCCGAGGGCCTTCTGCGCTGGCTCGGCCAACCGGTGGCGACGCTGGTTTCCGGTGAGGAAGCGCTGCGCCCGCGCGTCGTGCTTCTGGCCGACGAGCAGCTGACCGGCCCGGCGCGCGACAAGGTCGCCGCCCGCGCCGAGCGTTTCGTGAACTATCAGATTGAATCGCTTCTGAAGCCGCTGGTCGATCTGCGCGATGCCGAGAGCCTTTCGGGCATGGCGCGCGGGATCGCGTTTCAGGTTGTCGAGAGCTTCGGCCTTCTGAACCGGCGCACCGTGGCAGAGGATGTGCGTGCGCTCGATCAGGACGCCCGCGCTTCGCTGCGCCGCCTCGGCGTGCGCTTTGGCGCGTACCACATTTTCGTGCCGGCGCTGATCAAGCCTGCGCCTGCCGGCCTTCTCACCCTGCTCTGGGCGCTCAAGAACGACGCCAAGGACAAGCCGGGCTATGGCGATGTGGTCAATGCGCTTGCCGCCGGCCGCACCTCCATCGTGTCCGATCCGGCTTTTGAAAAAGCATTCTATGGCCTTGCCGGCTATCGCAATCTGGGTCGCCGCGCCGTGCGTGTCGATATTCTCGAGCGCCTTGCCGACCTGATCCGTCCCGCACTTTCGTGGAAGCCGGGTTCCGGCGCACGTCCCGAGGGCGGTTATGATGGCGCGGCCTTTGTGGTCACGCCGGCCATGATGTCCATTCTCGGCGCGACCGCCGATGATATGGAAGCCATCCTCAAGGGGCTGGGCTACCGCGGCGAGGCGAAGCCGGCCGAAGAGGTTGCAACGCATCTGAAGTCGCTGGACGACGCTGCTGCCGAGAAGGCTGCTGCACCGGCCCAGGCTGCCGATGCTGCCGCTCCCGCCGAGGCCGAAGCCGCCTCGAAGACGGACGACGCGCCCGCCGATGCAGAGAAGCCTGCTGAAGCTGAAGCGCCAGCCGAGGAAGCGAAGCCCGAAGCCGAGGCGAAGCCGGAAGCCGATGCCAAGCCGGAAGTTGAGACGCCGGCTGCCGCTGAGGCACCGGCTGAAAAGGCCGCTGACGAAGAGGAAGAGCCCAAGCCCGTCATGATCTGGCGTCAGGCCCGTTTCGACGGTCGCAAGCGTCAGGGCGGCGGCAAGGGCAACAATCAGCGTCAGCAGGGGCGTGGTGGCCGTCAGGAGCGCGAAGGCGCACCGCATCGCGGCAAGCCTAACCGCAGCAAGGATGGCGACAAGCAGGGCTTCAAGCGCAAGGGTGGCGCAGGCCGTCCGCGCGAAGAGCGTCCGGCGCGCATCGATCCCGATTCGCCCTTCGCCAAGCTCGCTGCCCTCAAGGATCAGCTGAAGAAGTAGCGACATGCGATGAGCGGCACGGTCCTGGAACGCCAGCGTATCGACAAGTGGCTGTTCTTCGCACGGGTGGTGAAATCCCGCTCGCTTGCCGCAAAGCTCGCTCAGGCGGGCCGTGTGCGGGTCAATCGCAACAAGATCGAGCAGGCCGCCTACCAGATCAAGGTGGGCGACGTGCTCACCATTTCTCTGGAGCGGCAGGTGCTCGTCTATCGGGTTCTGGCTCCGGGGGCGCGGCGCGGCCCGGCAGAGGAAGCCCGCACGCTCTACGAGGATCTGACACCGCCGGCGCCGCCCAGGGATGCCGTCGTCAAGGCGTCGGCGCCGCGGCGCGACGCCGGGGCAGGGCGTCCCACCAAGAAGGAACGCCGCGCGCTTGATCGCTGGCGTGACGACCCGTGATGGCGATGTTTGCGCCGTTTGAGATTGGAATGGGATTCCGCCTGCGACGATTGCCGCGCAACAACGGGCCTTGCAACCGCCGTTTAAAGGGGCTACCTCACCACTCGACATTTTAAGAAGCTGTCAGCCGAGAACACCCATGACCTATATCGTCACCGACAATTGCATCAAGTGCAAGTACATGGACTGTATAGAAGTCTGCCCGGTGGACTGTTTCTACGAAGGCGAAAACATGCTCGTCATCCATCCGGATGAGTGCATCGATTGCGGTGTCTGCGAACCGGAATGCCCGGCCGAAGCCATCAAGCCCGACACCGAGCCGGGTCTGGACAACTGGCTTCAGCTCAATTCCGAGTATGCCGAAAAATGGCCCAATATCACCGCTAAGAAAGAGCCTCCGGCAGACGCCAAGGAATTCGACGGCGTCGAAAACAAGCTGGAGCAGTACTTCTCGCCGGAACCCGGTGAGGGAGACTAGATCGCCGCGCGCCCATCGGGGCGCACAAACGACGATCTTGATGATTGACGGAGCATCGGATTAGCCCGAAACCCGAATTCCACTTTTCGGTCCGGTGCTCTGAGCCCACAAATTGACGTGGGACATAATGCGAATAGATGGGGCGGTCGCGCAGGAAACTGCGGCGACATATTCGCACATGCGGCAAAATCTTGATTCTTTCGGCTTTTTGTGGTAGCTTCACAAAATCATGCCGGTGACAACACGTCTAATTATGGCGCACACACACTAATCACTGAAAGGTGGGGCTCCAAATCCAGGCCAGGGCAATCTGGGTCAGGATGTTTTGGTTTGCGTGGCGGGCCTTCGGTGCAGGCGCAGTCACCATCTCCCGGAGCTTGAACTCTTTCATGCACACGACAAGCCGGCAGGCGTTTTTGGGTACGGGGCATCGCCGAGGCGAGGCGTTGCTCACATACCCCTTTAGAACAGGAGTGTTAGGCGGATGACCACCCAGCAGAAAAAATCGGCGCAGCGCCAGGGTTTCAAGACTGGCGAATACATCGTTTACCCGGCGCATGGCGTCGGCCAGATCGTTACGATCGAAGAGCAGGAAGTCGCCGGTCACAAGCTGGAATTGTTCGTCATCGATTTCGAGAAAGACAAGATGCGCCTCAAAGTGCCGGTCGCCAAGGCGACGTCCATCGGCATGCGCAAGCTTTCCGAAACCGATTATGTTGATCGCGCACTCAAGGTCGTTCAGGGCCGTGCCCGCGTGAAGCGCACCATGTGGTCGCGCCGCGCGCAGGAATACGATGCGAAGATCAACTCGGGCGACCTGATCTCCATCTCGGAAGTCGTGCGTGACCTTTACCGCGCCGACAACCAGCCGGAGCAGTCCTATTCGGAGCGTCAGCTTTATGAAGCCGCGCTCGACCGCATGGCTCGCGAGATCGCAGCCGTCAACCGCATGTCGGAGACGGAGGCTGTCCGCCTGATCGAGACCAACCTCAACAAGGGCCCGCGCCGCGGTGCGAAGGCCGACAATGAGGAAGCCGAAGAGAAGGAAGAAGCTGCATAAGCTTCCCACCTCATCTGTTTTGAAAAACCCGGCTGTTTCAGCCGGGTTTTTTATTGCCGGCTACTAAACTGTAATCGGCTGGAACTTTTTTCGTCTGCGACTCGTTACTCTAGGTGATGTCTCGTTTCTTCGGTCGAGATCACCGCTTTTTGCAAAGCCTGGTCGGGGTCCCGGGATGTCCGTCATTGGCGTGTTTCTGCACCAGCAGATGCCGCGTCAGGGCGCTCTGACACGTGTAACCGCGCATCGGCAATTGGGCCTGTGCGTATGGGCTGACCGGCTTGGAATCCTCTCCTTAAGAAAGGGGCCAAGCCAGAGCATCGGACCGAAAAGTGGGAACCGGTTTTCGGATCATCCGATGCTCCATCAATGGTTTGGATCGTCCTTTATGCGTCCGGACGGACGCATGGCGATCCAGAAACGCGGGAGAGCATCATGCAAGACCGGGCGGAACGCAAACTCATCGAAAAGGCCATGAAGGCGCCTTATCTGGCGCTGGAGGAAGAGCAGGACCTCGCACAGCGCTGGCACAAGAAGCAGGACCAGCAGGCGCTTCATCATTTAACAGTGGCGCACATGCGGCTTGTCATTGCCATGGCGTCGCGCTTCAGGAATTTCGGATTGCCCGCTGCCGACCTTATTCAGGAGGGGCATATCGGCCTTCTGGAAGCGGCGGCCCGGTTCGACCCGGAGCGGGGCGTGCGCTTCTCCACCTATGCGACCTGGTGGATACGCGCCTCGATGCAGGATTATGTCCTGCGCAACTGGTCCATCGTGCGTGGCGGCACGAGTTCGGCGCAGAAGTCGCTGTTTTTCAAATACCGCCGGCTGAGGGCCAAATTGCAGAAAAGCATGGGCTCACCCAGCGAAATTCATCAGGAAGCGGCCAAGCTTCTCGGCGTTTCGCCTGCGGATGTGGCGATGATGGACGCGCGGCTTTCCGGCCCGGATCTGTCGCTTAACGCGCCGGTGCGGGATGAAGGCGAGGCTTCAGCCGAGCGCATGGATTTCCTGCCCTCCGATGAGGCACCGGTCGACGAGACAGTCGAACACATGATCGATGAGGAACGGCGGGCGCTCTGGCTGACCGACGCGCTGGATGTCCTGGACAGGCGCGAGCTGAAGATCATCCGCGAGCGGCGTCTGGCAGAAGATGGCGCAACGCTTGAAGCGCTCGGTTCGGCGCTGGGCATCTCCAAGGAGCGTGTGCGGCAGATCGAGACGCGGGCCATGGAAAAACTGCGCACGGTGCTCACGCGCGAGCATCCCGCGCTGTCCGGCAGCACGGCCTGAACGGCTGGCCTTGCGCCAGCCGTAATTTAGCGATCAGTGACGATCTTGACCTTGCTGCCGGCCGAGGGCGTTGCGCCGGGGCCAAGTGCGTTGAGGAGCCGGAAAAGCTCCACCTTGCGGTCCACACCGCGCATCTGCGATGCCAGCGAACCGAGCGTTTCTCCCGGCTGAACCGTCACGACACGCACGCGCAGCGGCTTGAGCGCAGCGCGCTCCGCCTGATTGAGAATGCGGAAGCTCTGCCCGACGGAATTGGCAACCCGTTCCAGATCGTTGCTCGTCGCAGGCGCTGCCGTCAGCAGGCGGTAAACCTGCCCGCCGGAGCGGATCACCGTCACGTCGAACTGCCAGCCATCGGCACTCGCGCGTCCCTTGGCTGCCGGATATCCATTGATCGTGAACGTGCGGATGGTTTCGGGCTCCAGACCCGCAACCCAGCCGCTCGTCAGATAATCCGTCAGCGAAGTGCGCTGGGGCACCGTCGCTCCGTCGAAGCGCACCGCGATGTCGTCCGGCCCGACAGCCGTCACCGCCTTGGTGGAATTGTCGATGATGAAGCCTTCGGGCACCTGGAAGGCGACGCCCAGACCCGGATGCAGGAAGTCGCGCCCGCGCACATAGCCCTCTTCCGGCGAATCCCCGTAGATCATGCCGTCAATGCCGGCGAGGAAGGAATCGCGGTCGCGCTTGCCAGCGGCGTCCGGCTGCTGCATCTCGCGCGCATGGCGCTGCGCGAGTTCGATGCGCCGTGGTGCGTTGGGGTGACTGGCCAGGAAGTCGAGGCTGGCGTCCGTCGCGCCGCTCACACTGCGGAAGCCCTGATAGGCGTCCATGGCCTGCAGGAAGCGCGCAGCCGCGAATGCATCATAGCCCGCATGGGTTGTGGTGCGGATGCCCAGACGGTCCGCTTCCAGCTCCTGATTGCGCGAGAACTGCGCGAGCCGCAGCTTGCCGCGTACCAGCGCTGCCTGCGCCGCCTGATCGCGCCCGTCGATCACCTCGCTCACCACTTTCGAGGCGAACTTTTCCTGCGCTTCGAGCTTCTGCCGCTCGATGCCGTGATTGGCTGTGACGTGCGCCATTTCATGCGCGATGACCGCTGCAAGCTCAGCCGAATCATTGGCGAGCGCCAGAAGACCGCGCGTGACATAGAGATAGCCGCCCGGCAGCGCGAATGCGTTGACGTTGGGCGAATTCAGAATGGTGACCGTGTAGGCCGCGCCGGTGTTCTGCTCATCCAGCGTCAGAGATCCCACCACCTTGGCGACCATGCGCTCCAGCTTCGGATCGGAGTATTCGCCGCCATAGGTCTGCAGAATGCGGGGATGCTGCTGGCGTGCAAGCCGTGCAAGACGGTTGCCGCGCGTCACCGAATCGACCGTGACCGGGTTCGACGACGGCATGAAGCTGCCCGTGTCCGTGGGCACCATCTGGCAGCCCGACAGGAGGACTGTGAGCGCTACGGCGAGAATGGCTTTGCGCGGTATGGCTCGCGCTGATGGCTGGAAATTCATGGTAGCGGGCGCTTCATTGGACAGGGTCGTGTCCTTCCGGTTGATTTTGTCCAAAGCATGACCGTCATTAATGCCCAAGTCACGCACTTGGTTCCCTCAACATGGCGTGATGTCCCGTCCGAGCCACGGTCTAGCGCATAAGCTGCAACAGTGGAATCAATTTGTTGTAGAGTAATTTATTTCCCGCCGTGCGCCTATGTAGCGATTGAAGGCTTCTGAGGCATCGCCGGCGATGAACGCTGCGGTTGTGCCGCTCGCGGCGACCTGCCCCTCTTCAACAAAGATCATCGTCCTGCAAAGCCGTTCCGCGTCGCGCGGGTCATGCGTTGCCATCAGCACCGTCATCTGCTGTTCCGCATGCAGGGCGCGGATCAGGTCCAGCATCTCGTCGCGCAGCGCCGGTCCGAGCGAGGCGAAGGGTTCGTCCATCAGGAGCACCGGACGCTTGCGGATTAAAACACGCGCCAGCGCCACCCGCTGGCGTTCACCGCCCGAAAGCGCCCGTGGCAGCCGGTCTTCCTTGCCGGCAAGCCCGGTTCTGGCAAGCGCGTCGGAGATCGCCGCGCGGTCTTCCTCCGTCAGCTTCAGCGCAGGCGAGCGCCCCAGCCCCACATTCTGCGCGACCGTGAGATGCGCGAAGAGATTGTTTTCCTGAAACACCATGGAGACGGGCCGGCGATGCGGCGTCAGCCCGGAAACATCCTTTCCGTCGATCATGATGCGGCCGGAGGTCGGTGTCTCGAAGCCGGCGATCAGGCTGAGAAGCGTCGATTTGCCAGAGCCGCTCGGGCCCATCACGGCGACGATGTCGGACGGGGAGATGGTCAGGTCGAACGCCATTTCGCTCCCGCCCGGATAGGCAAAGCGCAGCTTTTCGAGTGTGATCCCCGCGCCGTGTGCGGCGTCAGCCTTGGTCATGTCTTCTCCTTGCCGAGACGGTCGGCCACGAACATCAATGCCAGACAAAGAAGCCCCAGGAAAAGGGCAATGCCTGCGGCATCCGCCGTGCGATAGCTGCCCATGCGCTGCAACAGAAGATAGGGCAGCGTCTGCACCTGATCGGAGCCGAACAGCGCGATCACGCCGAGGTCGCCGAGCGAAAGAGCGGCGGCGAAGGCGAGCGCGGTCGCGGCAGGGCGGCGCAGCGCCGGCCAGTCGACGAGGCGTAGTCGTGTCCAGCCAGTGATGCCCAGCGACAGGCAGAGCCGCTCATGGCGGGCGCTGGCAGCGTCATAGGCCGGGCGGATTGCGCGGATTGCAAACGGCATCGCCATCACCGCGTTGACGGTGACGACCATCGCCGGTGCGAAGGCGAACACATCGCCCACATGCCGCAGCAGAATGAACCAACCGGCCCCGATCACCAGCGGCGGAATGATGAGCACCATCGCCGCCCCGCTGTCGGTGGCGCGTTCAAGCAGGCCCGCAGGCAGCGCGCCGCGCTTCATTTCGAGCGCCCGGCGTGCCGCCACCAGCGCCAGCGAAAGAACGAGGCATAAAAGCGCGGAGAGGCTGGCGAATAGCAGGCTGGTTGTTGTGGCCGAGAGCACCGCGCTCTCGGTGGCAAGCCGCGCCAGATCCGCCTTCAGACCGGCGATCACGGTCGCGGCCATCGGTCCGGCGACGAAGAGCAGCCCCGCGACGATGATGACGGTGTTGAGAACCGTCTCCAATGGCGTGTGCCAGACAATGCGGCGCGGTGCGACGGGCAGGTTGGCATCGCCGCTGAGCGACGCGCCGAGCCGGCTTAACGCCAGAACAACGCCGCCGGCCAGCGCCAGCTGCACCAGCGTCAGCACCAGTGCGCGCGCCGGATCGAAGTCGAACCGCAGCGCCTGATAGATCGCCACTTCCAGCGTTGTCGCGCGCGGTCCGCCACCAAGCAGCAGGACGATGGTGAACGAGGTCACGCACAGCATGAAGACGAGACCGGCAATGCCGGGAAGGGCCGCGCGCATGGCCGGCCATTCGAGAAACCGGAACGAGGCGCGCGCGCCCATGCCGAGCTGGGCCGCAAGACGCCACTGGTCGGCGGGCACGCTTTCCAGCGCGTTCAGGAACAGGCGCGTGGCCAGCGGCAGATTGAAGAAGACATGGGCGACCAGAATGCCCGAAAGCCCGTAAATGCCGGGCCAGTGCTCATTGAAGAGCACGGACAGGAAAGGCGCGAAAATCCCCGCTCTTCCCAGAAGCGCCAGAATGCCGAGCGCCGCCACAATGGCGGGAAGCGCAAGTGGCACGGCAAACAGGCGCAGAATGAAGGCGCGCCCCATAAATGCGGGATGGCGCGCCAGCGCGCGCGCCAGAAGGATCGCCGGCACGACTGATAAAAGCGTCGATAACAGCGCCTGCCAGAGCGTGAAGCGGGCGATCCGCAGCAGATAGGCGTCGAAAGCTGCAAACGCGCCCGTACCCTGTTGCAGGGCCTCCACGGCAAGGCCCGCAAAGGCCCCGCCGATCAGCAGGCCGACAGCGGCCAGCGCAAGCCGTCCCGCAGCGACACGCCTGTCCATCAGGGGGCGTCTTTCCATGTCGGGCGCGCGCGAAACGGTCAGCGGCTCATCACCGAGAGCCACTCATCGACCCAGGCCTTGCGGTTTTCCGCCACCTCTTTCGATGAGAATTCGAGCGTCTCGCCCGGCTTCACCAGAGTGTCGAACACCGGGTTGAGCGGCTCCGATGTCTCGCCGGCCGGGAACATCCAGTTGGTCTCCGGAATCGCGTCCTGAAAGCCGGGACCGGTCATGAAGGCGAGGAATTTCTGCGCCAGCGGGTTTTCCGCACCCTTCACGGTCTGTGCTGCCACTTCCACCTGAAGATAATGCCCTTCTTCAAAGCCCGCCGCCTTGTAGCGCTCGGAATCTTCGGCAATCTGGTGATAGGCGGGCGAGGTGGTGTAGGACAGCACCATCGGCGCTTCGCCGCTGGTGAACAGGCCATAGGCCTCGCTCCAGCCCGGCGTCACCGTCAGCACCTTGTCCTGCAGTTTGCCCCAGGCGTCCGCTGCGTCGTCGCCATAGACGGCCTTCATCCAGAGCAGCAGACCAAGGCCCGGCGTGGAGGTGCGCGGGTCCTGAATGGCGATCTTCAGATTGCTGTCGCTCTCCACCAGCTCCTTCAGGCTTGCCGGCGGGGTCTCGATGGCCTCGGTGTCATAGACAAAGGCGAAATAGCCGTAGTCGAACGGAACGAACGTGTCGTCCTCGAAGCCGCCCGGCACGTTCACCCTGCCCATGTCGACGCCATGCGGCGCAAACAGGCCGGTCTCGCGGGCCTCGTGCACGAGGTTGTTGTCGAGACCGAGCACGATGTCGGCCTTGGTCGATTTGCCTTCGAGTTTCACGCGGTTCAGAAGCGCCACGCCATCGGCCACGGAAACGAAATCCACGTCGCAGCCGCATTCCGCCTCGAACGCCTTCTCCACCGCCGGTCCGGGGCCCCAGTCGGAGGTGAAGCTCTCATAGGTGTAGACGGTGAGCTTGTCTTCGGCCGCCGCATGGCCGGCCATGGCCAGCGTGCCAAGCGCCATGGTGGAAAGCAGGGTGGTCGCGCGCATCTGCGCCTCCTCTCGTTTGGTTGGGGAATGAGGCGCTGTGCGAAAAGCGTCTAATCCCTCCGCCGGTGCAAACCGGATCAGGTTCAGCGGGTTGGCCGGGTTCCACTGATGCGGCTTTCCCTTGATCAAGGCAAAGCTGCATCCGTTTCAACCACTGGGCCTCTCAGCCGGCAATCCGCCGGCACCCCGTTAGAGCGACCGGGAAAATAGGGCGCGGCAGGGGCCGGCGCAAGAGGCGGAATGGCGCGAACGCCGTTGGCGCTTGCCCGCCGGCATGATATGGGCCTCGACCATGAGCCTGTTTACCCTTCTCCTGGGCGGAGATCTCACACGCACGCCGGCACTGGATGCCGAAATCGCCGACAGCCGCATCATCGCGGCTGATTCAGGCATGCGCCACGCAGCGCTTCTGGGCGTTATGCCGGAGCTGTGGGTCGGCGATTTCGATTCCGAGCCGGACGGCATGGCCGAGGCCTATGCCCGGGTGCCGCGCCGCGCCTTTCCCGCCGACAAGGACAAGACGGACGGGGAACTCGCCATCGCCGCAGCGCTGGAAGCGGGCGCGACGAGCCTCGTTCTCGTGGGTGCTTTCGGCGGCGCGCGGCCCGATCACATGTTCCTGCATCTCGCGCAGGCGCTTCAGCTTTCAGAACAGGGCATTAAGACGCGGCTGACAAGCGGCGTGCAGGAAGGCGTGCCGCTGCTGCCCGGCAAACGCCATCGCTTCGACTATCCGCAGAAAACGCTGTTTTCGATCCTCGGCTTTTCGGCCCTTTCCGGCCTCACCGTGGAAGGGGCCAAATGGCCGCTCGATGCGGTCGAGGTTCCTTTCGGTTCGTCGCTGACCCTTTCCAATGTGGTCGATGGCGAACTCGCGGTTACCCTCAAAGAGGGCAGGGCGCTTCTGGTCGCCCATCTTTCCAACGACGGAGAACACTGATCCATGGCGCCGCCTCTTTTAAAGCTTGATGGCATTCGCCTGACCTTCGGCGGCACGCCGCTGCTCGATGGCGCATCGCTGATGGTCGGCCCCGGCGAGCGGCTGGCTCTGGTCGGGCGCAACGGCTCCGGCAAGTCGACACTTCTGAAGATCGCCGCCGGCCTCGTGGAGCCGCAGGATGGCGAGGTGTTCCGCCAGCCGACGGCGACCGTGCGCTATCTGCCCCAGTCGCCCGACTGGCAGGGTTTTTCGACCGTGCGCGCCTATGTGGAGGCCGGTCTCGGCCCGGCGGACGACATCAACCGCGTGGCGCTGGTCATCGACCGGCTGGGCCTGTCCGGCGATGAAGACCCGGCAACGCTGTCGGGCGGCGAGGCGCGCCGTGCCGCGCTCGCCCGGGTGCTTGCGCCCGAGCCGGATCTGCTGTTGCTGGACGAGCCGACCAACCATCTCGACCTCGCCACCATCGAATGGCTGGAAGAAGAGCTGCAGCGCACGTCTTCAGCCCTTGTCACCATCTCGCATGACCGTCGTTTTCTCGAACGCGTGAGCCGCGCAACCGTCTGGCTCGACCGTGGCGTGACGCGCAGGCTCGACAAGGGCTTTGCCCATTTCGAGGACTGGCGCGATCAGGTGCTCGAAGAGGAAGAGCGCGACCAGCACAAGCTTGCCCGCAAGATCGAGCGCGAGGAGCACTGGCTGCGCTATGGCGTCACCGCGCGCCGCAAGCGCAATGTGCGGCGTCTGGGCGAGCTGCATGCGCTGCGCGAAAAGCACCGCAGCCATCGCGGTGCGGAAGGCGTGGCGACCATGACGGCCAGCGACGCCGCCGAATCCGGCAAGCTGGTCATCGAGGCAAAGGGCCTCGCCAAGTCCTATGACGGGCTTCAGGTGGTGAAGGATTTCTCCACGCGCATCCTGCGCGGCGACCGTGTTGGCCTTGTCGGCCCCAATGGAGCCGGCAAGACGACGCTGATCAATCTTCTGACCGGCAAGCTCGAGCCGGACGAAGGCTCGCTGCGGCTGGGCGCAAATCTGGAAATCGCAATTCTGGACCAGAAACGTGCACTGGACCCGCTGGAGACCCTGTCTCATTTCCTCACCGATGGCCGTGGCGACAGCGTCGTGGTCAACGGGCAGGAGCGGCATGTCGTCTCCTACATGAAGGACTTCCTGTTCAAGCCCGAGCAGGCCCGCACGCCCATCCGCGAGCTTTCCGGTGGCGAGCGCGCGCGGCTTGTGCTCGCCCGCCTTCTGGCCCGCCCGGCCAATCTTCTCGTGCTCGATGAGCCGACCAACGATCTCGACATGGAAACGCTCGATCTCCTGCAGGAGCTTGTCGAGGGCTTCCCCGGCACCGTGCTGCTCGTCAGCCATGACCGCGACTTCCTCGACCGCACGGTCACGAGCACCATTGCGCCGGCCGGCGATGGCCGCTGGATCGAATATGCCGGCGGCTATGCCGACATGATGGCGCAGCGCAAGGGCGAGGAGCTGGAGCGGCGCAAGGCGCGCACGGCAGAGCAGCAGAAGACCAGGTCAGCCGGCAATGCAGGTGCGCCGAGGGCAGCTTCGAAGAAGCTCTCCTACAAGCAGAAATTCGCACTGGAGACCCTGCCGAAGAAGATCGATGAGCTGGCTGACGAAATCGCGGCTCTGGAGAAAAAGCTCGCCGATCCCAACCTCTACACGCGCGATGCCGCCGCCTTTCAGCGCTTTTCCAAGGAGCTGGACGACGCGCGCGCCAGCAGCGAGAAGATGGAAGAAGAGTGGCTGGAACTCGAAATGCTGCGCGAGGAAATCGAAGGCGCTTAGCGGTTTTTGCTGAAGCACCAACTTCAAGGCCACCTTCTCCCCGCATGCGGGGAGAAGGTGAGGATGAGGGGCGAGCGCCAACCTTTCCGAACCCAACACCCTGCGAGCTTGTCAAGCGCAGCGTCAGCCCCTCATCCCCCTGCCGGGACCTTCTCCCCGCATGCGGGGAGAAGGAAGCTGTCATCCCGCACGCCTTCACCGGCTGCTAACCAGACTGGTTCACAATGCTTCCCATGAACCAGGAATTTCTCGTTTCCGCAAAGCCCGACCTTCAAAAGGCCCGCACCGCATGGCTTGCCACGCTTGCCGGTGAGCGGCGTCTCTCTGCGCTCACCGTCGATGCCTATGAGCGCGATACGCGGCAGTTTCTGCAATTCCTGACCGGCCATTGCGGCGATGCGCCGGGCCTCTCCGATATTGCCGAACTGCGCCCGGCGGATCTGCGCGCCTTCCTCGCCTTTCGGCGTGGCAATGGAGCCGGCGCGCGCACGCTCGGTCGCGGCCTTGCCGGGGTCCGCTCCTTCCTGCGCTACCTTGAGCGCCGCGGGCTTGTGAATGCGGCCGCCGCAGCAGCGCTCAAAGCGCCGCGCGCACCCCGTGCATTGCCCAAGCCGCTGACGGCGGTCGATGCCCGCAAGGTCGCTTCCGGCAGCGGCCAACTGGCCGAAGAGCCGTGGATCGCCGCGCGCAACGCAGCCGTCTTCACGCTGCTTTACGGCGCGGGGCTGCGCATTTCCGAGGCGCTGGGGCTTCTGTGCAGTCAGGTTGCCGACATGCGCCAGGGTGCGCTGCGCATCACCGGCAAGGGCGGCAAGACGCGGCTCGTGCCCGTCCTGCCCGTCACGGTCGAGGCGGTCGCCGAATACCAGCGTCTCTGCCCCTGGCATGGTGAGGCCGACAAGCCGCTCTTTCGCGGCGCGCGGGGCGGCGCGTTGCAACCGGCCATCATTCAGCGCGAGATGAAGCGCATGCGCTCGGCGCTCAATCTGCCGGAAACGGCGACGCCGCATGCGCTGCGGCATTCCTTTGCCACCCATCTTCTGGGGCGTGGCGGCGATCTGCGCGCAATCCAGGAACTGCTCGGTCACGCCAGCCTCTCCACCACGCAGGTCTATACCGGTGTGGACACGGCGCGGCTTCTGGAAATCTACGATGCGGCCCACCCGCGCGCCTGAAACATTCCCCCGCAACCACTGGGTTCCCACGAAACCGCGCGGTTCGATTAACGCTTTGGCCGTGATTTGCGTCTAGCGTGGCCGCATGAAAACGCACGTCAAAGCCACCGCCATTCCCATGGCCGAACGGTTCGCAGATCGCCTCTTCCAGCTGGCGGCTGCCTTTCCGTTGCTTCTCCTTCTCGCGCTTGTCGTCGGCCTCGTCACGGCCACCCCGGCGAAGTCCAGAGAGATTGTCTGCGCGGGCAAGAACCTTCTGACCGAACTCGCAACGGACGATCCCGCAGCGCTCGAAGAGGTGCAGCGGCAGGCGGCCGAAACGCCCAATGGCAGTGGGCTTCTGTGGCGGGTCGAAAAGGAGGGCGTGGAGCCCTCTTATCTTTTCGGCACCATGCATATGAGCGATCCGCGTGTCGTGACGCTGACGGAAGACGCGCAGGCAGCCTTCGATGCCTCCGAGCGTGTCGTGATCGAGACGACCGACATTCTCGACCAGTCCAAAATGGCGGCCGCCATGTTCAAGCGGCCCGAACTGATGATGTTCACCGGCGACGAAACGCTGGCCGATCATCTGAGCGAGGAAGACCGCAAAGCGGTTTCAGAGGCGCTGGCCGAGCGCGGCGTGCCCTTTTCCAGCGTCCAGAAGATGAAACCCTGGATGCTGATTTCGCTGGTCGCCCTGCCGGGCTGTGAGCTTGAGCGCAAGGAAGCGGGCATGCCGATCCTCGACATCAAGCTTGCCGCCGATGCGGAAGCCTCCGGCAAGGAAGTGCTTGGTCTCGAATCCGCTGTCGAACAGCTCGACGCCATGGCTTCGCTGCCGCTCGACCTGCATATGCGCGGTCTGGTGGAAACGCTGGCGCTCGGCGATGGCCTTGATGACGTGATGGAGACCATGGTCGCGCTCTATGCGCAGGGTGAGACGGGCATGTTCTGGCCGCTCATCCGCGTCGCCATTCCTCAGGAGGAAAGCGCCGGCGACGACTATGCCGCGTTCGATGAGGCGATGATCAGGGTGCGCAATGGAACCATGGCCGAGCGCGCCGCGCCGATCCTCGACCGGGGCAGGGCGTTCATCGCCGTCGGCGCACTGCATCTGCCCGGTGAGGAAGGCCTCATCGAGTTGCTCCGCGCCGAGGGCTATGCGGTCGAACCCGTTCTGTAATTCCGGGGTTCCGGCTAACTAATTGCATGTTATCGTCTGGCCAGCGCTGGGGAGCGCCATCTGGAGTGCGATCATGCGCGACGACAATGATAATGAAAAAAACGGGGATAATGAAAAACCCGGGCGTCATTCCGCCGGGTCGGCCGGCGCGGTGAGATCGGAAGGAACGCGCGGCTTCGTGCTCGGTGCCGTGGGCGCCGCGATCATCATCCTCGTCATCATGGCGTTTTCCGGCACCGGCTTCTTCGGCGGGGAAGACGCCCCGCCTGCGGAAGATGCGGGTGTCGTGCCCTTGGGCGATGGCGGCTAAGGGGCTTTCTGTCCGGCGAGATGCCTGACACGGCACACATCAAAGCTCGTAAATCCGACCTGAAACGAAAAAGCCCCGCAGCTTGCGCCACGGGGCCTTTGTCTCACGCAAATGCGCGGGATCGGATCACATGTGGATCGGCTTGGCGAAGGTCGCGAGAGCCGCTTCCTTGACCGTTTCCGACATGGTCGGGTGGGCGTGGCAGGTGCGCGCCAGGTCTTCCGACGAACCACCGAACTCCATGAGGACAGCAGCCTCGTGGATCATTTCGCCAGCACCAAAGCCGACGATGTGAACACCCAGAACACGGTCCGTCTTCTTGTCGGCAAGCACCTTCACGAAGCCGTCCGTCTTCAGCATGGAGCGCGCGCGTCCATTGGCCGAGAAGGGGAATTTGCCGGCGTTGTAGTCCACGCCTGCCTTCTTCAGCTCTTCCTCGGTCTTGCCGACGGAAGCGACTTCAGGGCTCGTGTAGACCACGCCGGGGATCACGTCATAGTTCACGTGTCCGGCCTGACCCGCCAGGATCTCGGCCACGGCAACGCCTTCATCCTCGGCCTTGTGCGCAAGCATCGGTCCGGCAATCACGTCGCCGATGGCGTAGACGCCCTCGACATTGGTGCGGAAGTGACCATCGGTCTTCACGCGGCCGCGCTCGTCCAGCTCGACGCCAACCGTGTCGAGGCCGAGACCATCGGTGTAGGGCTTGCGGCCCGTCGCCACCAGAACGACGTCGGCTTCCAGCGTTTCGGCGTCGCCGCCCTTTGCCGGCTCGAAGGTCACCTTCGCGCCCTTGCCGGCCTTGGCCACATCCGTGACCTTCGCGCCGAGCTTGAACTCGAAGCCCTGCTTGCCCAGCATGCGCTGAAACTGTTTGGCCACTTCGCCGTCCATGCCGCCGAGGATCGTGTCGAGATACTCGACCACCGTCACCTTGGCGCCCAGACGCGCCCAGACGGAGCCAAGCTCGAGACCGATCACGCCGCCGCCGACAACGATCATGCGCTCCGGCACCTTGGAGAGTTCCAGCGCACCGGTGGAGGAGACGATCACCTTCTCGTCGAACGTCACATCTACGCCCGGAATGCCGGCCACGGCCGAGCCCGTGGCGATGACGATGTTCTTCGCCTCCACGGTCTCTTCCTTGCCGTCATCGGCCTTCACGGTCACCTTGCCTTTGCCGGCAATGCTTCCGAAGCCGCGATAGATGTCGATCTTGTTCTTCTTCATCAGGAAGTCGAGACCCTTGGTGTTCTGCTCGACTGTCTTGACGCGGTGCTCCATCATCTTCTTGAGGTTGAGCTTGGGCTTGCTCACCTCGACGCCGAGATCGGCAAGACCATGTCCTGCCTCCTCGAACATCTCCGTGGCGTGCAGCAGCGCCTTGGAAGGGATGCAGCCCACATTGACGCAGGTGCCGCCATGGGTGGGCAGCTTCTCGACCACGGCCGTCTTGAGGCCAAGCTGCGCCGCCTTGATGGCGCAGACATAGCCGCCGGGGCCGGTGCCGATCACGACGAGATCATAGGTGTTGGACATGGGTCTTTTGCCTTTTTCTGCTCGGTGATCGCCTAGAGGTCGAGAACCAGACGCTCGGGATCCTCAAGCACGTCCTTGATGCGCACGAGGAAGGTCACGGCTTCCTTGCCGTCCACGATGCGGTGATCGTAGGAGAGGGCGAGATACATCATCGGACGGACGACGATCTGGCCGCCGACCACCATCGGCCGCTCCTGGATCTTGTGCATGCCCAGAATACCCGACTGCGGGGCGTTCAGGATCGGGGTCGACATCAGCGAGCCGTACACACCGCCATTGGAGATGGTGAAGGTGCCGCCCTGCATGTCGGCCATGGAAAGCTTGCCGTCGCGGGCAGCGAGACCCAGACGACCGATTTCCTTCTCCACCTCGGCAATCGACATCTGGTCGGCATCGCGCACCACCGGCACGACGAGGCCGCGGTCGGTGCCGACGGCAACGCCGATATGGCAGAAGTTCTTGTAGATGATGTCCGTGCCGTCGATCTCGGCGTTAACGGCCGGGATTTCCTTCAGCGCATGGGTCACCGCCTTGGTGAAGAAGCCCATGAAGCCAAGCTTGACGCCGTGCTTCTTCTCGAAGAGCTCCTTGTACTTCTTGCGCAGCTCCATCACGGCCGTCATGTCCACCTCGTTGAAGGTGGTCAGCATGGCGGCTGAGTCCTGCGCGTCCTTCAGGCGGCGCGCAATGGTCTGGCGCAGACGCGTCATCTTCACGCGCTCTTCGCGAACCTCGTCCTCGGCCGGGGAGGCCGGGCGGGCTGCCTTGGGCGCTTCGGTGCGGGCGCTGGACGATCCGCCTTCAATGGCGGCGATCACGTCGCCCTTGAGCACCTGGCCACCCTTGCCGGAGCCGGCAACGTCGGACGCCTTGATGCCCTTTTCGGTCATCATCTTCTGGGCCGAAGGTGCTGCCGGGCGGCCGCCGTCTTCGTCCTTCTTCGCAGCAGGCGCTGCCTCGGCCGGCTTGTCGGCCTTGGGAGCGGCGGCAGAAGCGGTTGCGCCCTGCTCGATGCGCAGCAGCAGTGCGCCGACTGCAACTTCATCACCCGTGGTAACCACCATTTCGGTGATCACGCCGTCGACCGGAGACATCACTTCCTGTGCTGCCTTGTCGGTCTCGAGCTCGAGAAGCGCCTCGTCGGTCTTCACCGCGTCGCCGACCTTCTTGAAGATCTCGCCGACCTCGGCCTCGGTGACGGACTCGCCCGCCGATGGAACATTCACCTCGACGATTTTTCCGCCGGCCATGGTTGCCTCCTGATTTTCAGAGCTGCCGGACGAAGCTTCGCCGGACTGTTTGGTTTCTGCTTTTGCTTTGCTGGCGCTACCGCCTGCGGCAATCATGCCGAGCAGCGCGCCGACTTCGACGGTTTCGCCTTCCTTGACCACGATCTCGTCAAGCGTGCCGGCTGCGGGAGCCGGCACCTCGATGGAAACCTTGTCGGTTTCCAGTTCGACGATCGCTTCGTCGGTGGCGATGGTGTCGCCCACCGATTTCATCCAGCGGGCGATGGTTGCCTCGGTTACGGACTCGCCCAGAGTGGGAACCCGAATCTCGGTCGCCATGTCGTTTTTCTCCGTCGCTTGCTATTCGCCAAGCGCATCTTCGAGGAATGCCTCGAGCTGCGCCAGGTGTTTCGACATGAGGCCCGTCGCCGGCGATGCGGCGGCCGGACGGCCCGTGTAGCGAACGCGGGTGTTCTTTGCCTCGATGTGCTGCAGAACCCACTCAAGATACGGCTCGATGAAGGACCAGGCGCCCATGTTCTTGGGCTCTTCCTGACACCACACCATTTCCGCGTTCTTGAAGCGCGAAAGCTCGTTGATCAGAGCCTTGGCCGGGAACGGGTAGAGCTGCTCGACGCGCAGCAGGTAGACATCGTCCAGCCCGCGCTTCTCGCGCTCTTCATAGAGGTCGTAATAGACCTTGCCCGTGCACAGCACGACGCGGCGGATCTTCGAATCCTTCACCAGCTTGACGCTGTTCGCATCCTGATGCTCCGCATCGTCCCACAGCAGACGGTGGAACGCGCTCTCTCCGGAGAGTTCGGCCAGCGTCGAGACGCAGCGCTTGTGGCGCAGCAGCGACTTCGGCGTCATCAGGATCAGCGGCTTGCGGAAGTCACGCTTCAGCTGACGGCGCAGGATGTGGAAGTAGTTCGCCGGCGTCGAGCAGTATGCGACCTGCATGTTGTCCTCGGCGCACATCTGCAACCAGCGTTCGAGGCGGGCGGAGGAGTGCTCCGGACCCTGGCCCTCATAGCCGTGCGGCAGCAGGCACACGAGACCCGACATGCGCAGCCACTTGCGCTCACCAGAAGAGATGAACTGGTCGAACACCACCTGCGCGCCGTTGGCGAAGTCGCCGAACTGGGCTTCCCACAGCGTCAGCGCCCGCGGTTCTGCAAGCGAGAAGCCATATTCGAAGCCGAGCACGGCTTCTTCCGAAAGCATCGAGTTGATGACTTCGTAATAGGCCTGCTGCGGTCCCATATTGTTGAGCGGGATGTAGCGGTTCTCGTCGCGCTGGTCGTAAAGCACCGAGTGGCGCTGCGAGAAGGTGCCGCGCTCGGAGTCCTGACCGGAAAGGCGAACCGGGTTGCCTTCGAGCAGGATCGAGCCGAAGGCAAGCGCCTCGGCCGTCGCCCAGTCGATGCCCGCGCCCTCGTCGATCATGCCCTTGCGGTTCTTCATGAAGCGCTGGATCGTGCGGTGGGCTTCAAAGTCCTCCGGCACTTCGGTCAGCTTCTTGCCGATCTCCTTCAGCGTCTTCACCGGCACGGCGGTCTTGCCCCGGCGCTGCTCGTCCGCATGGTCGGCCTTCTTCAGACCCGACCACACGCCGTCCAGCCAGTCGGCCTTGTTCGGCTTGTAGGCCTGGCCCGCATCGAACTCCGTCTCCAGGTTCGAGCGCCATCCAGCACGCATCTCCTCGATGTCGGCTTCGGTAACGAGGCCTTCGGCCAGCATCTTCTTCGCGTAGATTTCGCTGGTCGTGGGGTGCTTGCGGATGTTGCTGTACATCAGCGGCTGCGTGAACGCCGGCTCGTCGCCCTCATTGTGGCCGTAGCGGCGGTAGCAGAACATGTCGATGACCACGGGCTTGTGGAAGGTCATGCGGAATTCGGTCGCAACCTTTGCCGCATAGACCACCGCTTCCGGGTCGTCGCCGTTCACGTGGAAGATCGGCGCTTCGATCATCTTCGCCACATCCGAAGGATAGGGCGAGGAGCGCGAGAAGCGCGGATTGGTCGTGAAGCCGATCTGGTTGTTGATGATGAAGTGCACGGTGCCCGCAACGCGGTGTCCGCGAAGGCCCGAAAGACCGAAACACTCCGCCACCACACCCTGGCCGGCAAAGGCGGCGTCGCCGTGCAGGAGCAGCGGCATGACGCGCGCGCGCTCTTCCGGCGGCACGATCTCTTCGCGCTTGCGGCCAAACACCTGGTCCTGTTTGGCGCGGGCCTTGCCCATCACCACCGGGTTCACGATTTCCAGGTGAGACGGGTTGGCGGTCAGCGACAGGTGAACATTGTTGCCGTCGAACGCACGGTCGGAGGAAGCGCCGAGATGGTACTTCACATCGCCCGAACCTTCCACGTCGTCAGGTGCGAAGGAGCCGCCCTTGAACTCGTGGAAGATGGCGCGGTGTGGCTTTTCCATGACCTGTGCGAGCACGTTCAGGCGACCACGGTGGGCCATGCCGAGAACGATTTCCTTCAGGCCCATCTGGCCGCCGCGCTTGATGATCTGCTCGAGCGCCGGGATCAGCGCTTCACCGCCGTCGAGGCCAAAGCGCTTGGTGCCCTTGTACTTGACGTCGATGAACTGCTCGAAGCCTTCGGCCTCGATCAGCTTCTGCAGGATCGCCTTCTTGCCGTTGGCGGTGAATTCGACGCCCTTGTCCGGACCCTCTATGCGCTCCTGAATCCAGGCCTTTTCGGCGGGGTTGGAGATGTGCATGAACTCGACGCCCAGTGTCGAGCAATAGGTCCGCTTGAGGATGTCGAGCATCTCGCGGATGGTCGCCGTCTCCAGACCAAGCACATGGTCTATAAAGATCGGACGGTCGTAGTCTGCCTCGGTGAAGCCATAGGCCGCGGGCGACAGTTCGTTGTAATCTTCCAGCGGCTTGGCAATGCCAAGCGGGTCGAGATCGGCATGCAGATGGCCGCGCATGCGATAGGCGCGGATCATCATGATGGCGCGCACGGAATCGCGGGTCGCCTGCAGCGTCTCTTCGGGAGAGAGCTTGGCCCCGGCCTTCGCAGCCTTGTCCTTGATTTTGCCGTCGAAGTGTTTTTCGACCGCGCCCCAGTCGCCATCAAGCGCCGAGACGAGTTCGCCATTGGCGGCCTGCGGCCAGCCCTTCTTCTTCCAGGACGCGCCGGCGGCGTTCTTCTTCACATCGGCTGCGTCGTCCTTGAGCGCGCCGAAGAAGTCCCGCCAGTCCTCGCTGACCGAGGCTGGATTGTCCTGATAGCTGGCGTAAAGCTCCTCGATGTAGGCGGCATTGCCGCCATACAGGAACGAGGTGAGCGACATTTGGTCGTTGGCCTGATCTTGCCGTGCCATATCACTTCCCGGAACGACGGTTCCGGCTCCTTGGTCGCCGGCAATAAAAGCCGGACAGTCACATTGTTCCCGGCTGCCACTTGTGTGGCAAGCCGGGATTGATCGTCCTCAACCCTTGATCGCTTCGACGAGCGTCTGGCCAAGGCGCGCCGGGGAGGGCGATACCTTGATGCCAGCAGCTTCCATCGCTGCAATCTTGTCTTCTGCGCCACCCTTGCCGCCGGAAATCACGGCGCCTGCGTGGCCCATGGTGCGTCCGGGAGGAGCCGTACGGCCCGCGATGAAGCCGGCCATCGGCTTCTTGCGGCCCTTCTTGGCCTCGTCGCGCAGGAACTGGGCTGCTTCTTCTTCTGCCGAACCGCCGATCTCACCGATCATGATGATGGATTCGGTCGCGTCGTCGGCAAGGAACATCTCCAGCACGTCGATGAACTCGGTGCCCTTCACCGGGTCGCCGCCGATGCCAACGGCCGTCGTCTGGCCGAGGCCGGCATTGGTCGTCTGGAACACGGCCTCATAGGTGAGCGTGCCCGAGCGCGACACGACGCCAACGGAACCCTTCTGGAAGATGTTGCCCGGCATGATGCCGATCTTGCACTCGTTCGGCGTCAGGACGCCGGGGCAGTTCGGGCCGATCAGGCGCGAGTTGGACTTCTCGAGCTTCGCCTTCACATGGACCATGTCCATCACCGGAATGCCTTCCGTGATGCAGACGATGAGCGGGATTTCCGCCTCGATGGCCTCGATGATGGCCGCGCCTGCGCCTGCCGGCGGAACGTAGATCACGGACGCGTTTGCGCCGGTCTTGTCCTTGCCTTCGGCAACGGATGCGAAGATCGGGAGCTCTTCACCGCCCTGGCCGGTCCAGGTGGAGCCGCCCTTCTTGGGGTGAATGCCGCCGACCATCTGCGTGCCGTGATAGGCGAGCGCCTGTTCGGTGTGGAAGGTGCCGGTCTTGCCGGTCAGGCCCTGCACCAGGACCTTGGTGTCTTTGTTGACGAGAATGGACATCTTGGCTCAGCTTCCCTTAACGGCTGCAACGATCTTCTTGGCGGCGTCGTCGAGATCATCGGCGGCGATCACGTTGAGACCGCTTTCGTTGATGATCTTCTTGCCAAGATCGACATTGGTGCCTTCGAGGCGAACCACCAGCGGAACCTTCAGGCCCACTTCCTTGACGGCAGCGACAACGCCTTCAGCGATGACGTCGCAGCGCATGATGCCGCCGAAGATGTTGACCAGAATGCCTTCCACTGCCGGATCGGCGGTGATGATCTTGAACGCTGCCGTCACCTTCTCCTTGGTGGCGCCGCCACCAACGTCGAGGAAGTTGGCAGGCTCGGCCCCGTAGAGCTTGATGATGTCCATCGTGGCCATCGCAAGACCGGCGCCGTTGACCATGCAGCCGATATTGCCGTCCAGCGCCACATAGGCGAGGTCGTATTTGGAAGCCTCGATTTCCTTCGCGTCTTCCTCGGTCGTGTCGCGCAGGGCAACCACGTCCTCGTGACGGAACAGCGCGTTGCCGTCGAAGGAGACCTTGGCATCGAGAACGCGCAGACGGCCATTGTCCATGACGATCAGCGGGTTCACTTCCAGAAGGCTCATGTCCTTCTCGGTGAACGCCTTGTAGAGGATCGGGAACAGCGTCTCGCCGTCCTTCGCCGCGTCGCCCTCGAGCTTCAGCGCCTCGTTGAGCTTCTTCACGTCGTCAGCCGTCACGCCCGTATCCGGGTCGATGGGGAGCGTGAGGATCTTCTCAGGCGTCTCTTCTGCAACGGCCTCGATGTCCATGCCGCCTTCCGTCGAAACGACGAAAGCCGGACGGCCGACCGTGCGGTCGATGAGGATCGAGAGGTAGAGCTCGCGGTCGATGTCCGCACCGTCCTCGATGTAGAGGCGGTTCACCTGCTTGCCGGCCGGGCCGGTCTGCTTGGTGACGAGCGTGTTGCCCAGCATCTCATTGGTGTGAGCGACAACTTCCTCGACGCTCTTCGCAAGGCGCACGCCGCCCTTTGCGTCAGCGCCGAGTTCGGTGAACTTGCCCTTGCCGCGTCCACCGGCGTGGATCTGGCTCTTCACCACATAGAGCGGACCGGGAAGCTGCTTTGCAGCAGCTTCGGCTTCGCCCTTCTCGAACACCGGCACGCCATCGGCCACCGGTGCGCCATAGCTCTTCAGAAGCTGCTTGGCTTGATACTCGTGAATGTTCATGGCGCGGCCTACTCCTACTTTTTCAGGTTGGGCGCGATGTTGGCGCAGGCCTCGCAAAGACCGGCGACGGCCTCGACGGACTGGTCGAACATCTTCTGCTCGTTCTTGTTCAGGTCGATCTCGATGACGCGCTCGACGCCGCCGGCGCCGATCACCGTCGGAACACCGACATACATGTCCTTGACGCCATACTGGCCGGCAAGATGCGCTGCGCAGGGCAGGACGCGCTTCTTGTCCTTCAGGTAGCTCTCGGCCATGAGAATTGCCGAGGAAGCCGGAGCGTAATAGGCGGAGCCGGTCTTCAGCAGGCCGACGATCTCTGCGCCGCCGTCACGGGTGCGCTGTACGATCTGGTCGATCTTTTCGTTGGAGGTCCAGCCCATCTTCACCAGATCCGGGATCGGGATGCCGGCAACGGTGGAGTAGCGCGTCAGCGGAACCATCGAATCGCCGTGGCCGCCCAGCACGAAGGCCGTCACGTCTTCGACGGAGACCTTGAACTCTTCCGACAGGAAGTGGCGGAAACGGGCCGAGTCCAGCACGCCGGCCATGCCAACCACGTGGCTCTTCGGCAGGCCGGAGAACTTCTGCAGCGCCCAGACCATGGCGTCGAGCGGGTTGGTGATGCAGATCACGAAAGCGTTGGGGGCGTATTTCTTGATGCCCGCGCCAACCTGCTCCATGACCTTGAGGTTGATGCCCAGAAGGTCATCGCGGCTCATGCCCGGCTTGCGGGCGACGCCGGCGGTGACGATGCAGACATCCGCGCCTTCAATGGCGGAATAGTCGTTGGCGCCAACCATCTTTGCGTCAAAGCCTTCGACCGGAGCCGACTCGGCGATGTCCAGTCCCTTGCCCTGGGGAATGCCCTCGGCAATGTCGAACAGGACAACGTCGCCCAGTTCTTTCAAGCCCGCCAGATGTGCGAGCGTTCCACCGATCATGCCGGAGCCGATTAGAGCGATCTTGTCGCGTGCCATGTGGATAGAATTCCCCCTTGTGTCGAAAGGATAGGTGGTGAGATTTGTCTAAAGAGAAAATGCGCGCGTCGCGTTTTGCCTGTGCCGTGTCACACCGATGCATTCGGGCCTACGTCCCGCCACGGACCTTTGTTCAAAGGCGCGGCAAATTCGTGGCGTGGCCCGCTCTGTAAGCCTCTCTGGAATAAGCATACTGGCAGGAAAATTCAACCGGTTCTTACATGGCCAGAAATTTCAATCGTTTAGACAGTTTGGGAGTTACGTAAACGTAAAAATTTTGCCCGATTAATGTGCATATCTGCAGACTCTCCGGTGTTCTGGCCGATCTTCTGGCTGCTTTTTCGCGCTGACCGGTCGTCAGTCTTTCTTTCCGGCCTGATCGTCGTCCGTGTCAGTCCGGTCACGGCTTTTCGCGGTGGTCCGCTCAAGCCAGTCCCGGCTCTGCATTTCGATCAGGCGCGAGGCCGTGCGGTCGAACTCGAAGGCTTCCGTGCCGTTGCTAGCCGTATATAGAGCCTCCGGCGCGGCTTCGGCAGAGACAAAGAGCCGCGCTTCGGCGTCATAGAGCGTGTCGATCAGCAGGATGAAGCGCTTGGCCTCGTTGCGGCGCTTCATGTCCATGGTCGGCACATTGTCGATGAAGACCGTGTCGAACGCCCCGGCAATGGCCAGATAGTCGCGCGCGCCCAGCGGCTTTTCGCAGAGATCGGCAAAGGCAAAGCGCGCCGCCGATCCGGAAGCCTGCGGCACCGCCACCGCGCGTCCCTTCACCGTCAGCGTCGCCGGCTCGACGGGCTGCCCGTCCACCACCGTTTGCCACGCTTCATCCATCTGCTCCCGGGCCGCCGCGTCGTCGGGCGTCATGTAGACGGGAATGCGGTTCAGCTTCTGCATCCGGTAATCGGTATCGATGTCGAGTTCGAGAACGCGGGTGTGATCCTTGAGAATGCCGATGAAGGGCAGGAAAAGGCCGCGATTGAGCCCGTCGCGATAGAGGTTGTCAGGTGCGACATTGGAAGTCGCGACCAGCACCACGCCGCGCTCGAACAACGCCGAGAAAAGCCGCGACAGGATCATCGCGTCGGCAATGTCGGTCACCGTGAATTCGTCGAAGCACAGAACCCATGCTTCCTTCGCAAGGGCGGCTGCAACGGGCGGGATGGGATCCGTTTCCTGCGTCTCGCCGGCCTTTAGCGCCTCGCGGTGCCGGCCGATGCGGTCATGCACATCGGCCATGAAGTCGTTGAAATGCGCGCGTCGCTTGTGTTCCACGGGCACGAGTTCATGGAAAAGGTCCATGAGCATGGTCTTGCCGCGCCCGACGCCGCCATAGACATAGAGCCCGCGCACGGGCTCCTGCACCTTGCGGCGTTTGGCGAACAGCCAGCCAAGCGCGCTCGATTTGCGCGCCAGTCTTTTGTCGCTGATTTCGCCGATCAGCTGGTCGAGCGCGGCTGCGATGGTTTCCTGCGCGGGGTCGCGCGCAATCGCACCGGTCTCGACCAGATGGTCGTAGCGCTTTGTGACGGAGGGATGGGTCACGAGACCGTCACGCAATGTCATGTCAGACTTTCAAGCTTGGCCTTTCGGCCGAAATGTGTTGGCGGTCTTGCTTTAGCGCGACAGCGAAATCGGCTGACCGTTGCTGGTCTGACCATCGAAACGGCCTGCGCCCGACGAATAGAGCGTTGCTAGCACGCTGCCATTGGCGTCGTAGAAAGCGAGCTGCTTGCCCTCGACATTCCACGATTTCACACCGTCCATCGGTGCGGGGCAGCGCAGCGGGCCGGCGCGGTAGCCGGCGCCGAACTTGGTCTGCGGCGTGGCCACGCGGCAGGACTGGCCGGCCACATTCACGCTCCACACGCCGGCAACGCTGCCGGTGGAAACTTCCGCGGCCGTGTTCGGGTCGATCGCGGCCATCTGCGTCTGCTGCGGCGCTTCGGGGAACTGCGACGGATCCGTCTGCGTGGCGGAGGGCGGCGGCAGCTGGTTCGACGTCACGACGCCGGACGGCGCGGACGGCAGCGGCTGCGGCGCGGGGCTGTTCATGGATGAGAAGCGGTCGCTCTGACAGCCGGCAAGCGCCAGCGCCATCAGCGATACTGCCAGAATTGCGGTTTTGTTATGCGGCATTCCGTTTCTCCGTTTGCGCGACCAATGCACGAGCATCCACACCGGTTCCATCTAAATGCCCGATCGTGGCAAAGTTTGGCGATTATAACAGCCCACCCATGGTTAAGAACCGGTTTCGAGCATGTCTGTTTGTAACTGTTTCTTATTGGCAACAGTATCCGCGGGCCTCTTTCAACCCCCCGGGAACCAGCCCGGCCTTCCCGCGTTGATGCAGCTCAACAGGCGCTGGAGCGTTTTGCATGCCGGTCACCATGCCAGAAGGCCGGGTGTCGCATGAAGAAAAGCGGCCGCCCGGCGCTGCAAAAGGAGGGCCGAAAATGCTGAAATGGATTCTCATTCTCTTGATCGTTGCCGCCGTCGCGGGTCTGCTGGGAATGAACAGCCTGGCGGGCGCGGCCATGATCGGCGCAAAACTCTTGATCGCCGTGGTGCTGATCCTCTTCCTTCTCGCCGTGTTGGGCATTGTCGTCATAGCCTGACGCCGCGTGCGATTGATGGGCCGAATGATGGGCCGTTCGTCTGGTAATTTTGCCTGTCATCAGCCATATAGGCGCCTGAGACACAGGGTTTTGGAGCCACTATGGCGCTTGAGGCAGCATTCGCGAAGATGAACGGCCTCGGCAACGCAATCATCGTTGCCGACATGCGCGGGCGCGCGGACCGGGTTTCGCCCGAGGCCGCCCGCGCCCTCAACGCCGATCCCGCGACCCGGTTCGACCAGATCATGGCCATCCATGATCCGCGCGTCGCCGGCACGCACAATTACATCGAAATTCTCAATTCCGACGGCAGTCAGGCGCAGGCCTGCGGCAATGGCACACGCTGTGTCGTGCAGGCGCTCGCCGCCGAAACGGGACAGAAGGTCTTCACCTTCCAGACCGTTGCCGGCATCCTCAACGCCGAGGAACATGAGGACGGCCTGATCTCGGTCGACATGGGCAAGCCACGCTTCGGCTGGCAGGACATTCCGCTCGCCGAAGAGTTTCGCGACACGCGCATGATCGAGCTGCAGGTCGGCCCCATCGATGCGCCGGTGCTGCATTCGCCCTCCGTTGCCTCCATGGGCAACCCGCATGCGATCTTCTGGGTCGAGGGCGACGTCAATGATTACGACCTGCCGCGTTTCGGCCCGCTTCTTGAAAATCACCCGATCTTCCCGGAGCGCGCCAACATCTCCATCGCTCAGGTCACCGCCGATGACGCGCTGACGCTGCGCACCTGGGAGCGGGGCGCAGGGCTCACGCGCGCCTGCGGCTCGGCCGCCTGCGCTGCCGCCGTGTCCGCCGCGCGCACCGGACGCACCGGTCGCCATGTCACCGTCACCGTGCCGGGCGGGCCGCTCGATATTCTGTGGCGCGAAGACGATCACGTCATCATGACCGGCCCTGCCGAATGGGAATTCTCCGGCCGTTTCGACCCCGCCACCGGGGCCTGGGAGCGCGAGACCGAGGGAGCAGCCTGAATGGCGGTGGATGTACTGACATTCGGGTGCCGGTTGAACGCCTATGAGTCCGAGGTCATCAAGCGCGAGGCGAAAGACGCCGGGCTTGAGGAGCTGGCGGGCGGCGCGGTCGTCATCAACACCTGCGCCGTGACCGGCGAGGCGGTGCGTCAGGCCCGCCAGGCGATCCGCAAGGCGCGGCGTGAAAACCCCGATGCCCGCATCATCGTCACCGGCTGCGCCGCACAGACGGAGCCGGGCACTTTCGACGCCATGGATGAGGTTGATCTCGTTCTCGGCAACGAGGAAAAGCTCAAGGCCCACAATTACCGCGCCCTGCCGGATTTCGGCGTGAACCAGTTCGAGAAGGTTCGCGTCAACGACATCATGGAAGTGCGCGAGACCGCCTCGCACATGGTCGAATCCATCGAGGGCCGCGCCCGCGCCTTCGTTCAGGTGCAGAATGGCTGCGATCACCGCTGCACCTTCTGCATCATTCCCTATGGCCGGGGCAATTCCCGCTCGGTGCCCATGGGCGCGGTGGTCGATCAGGTGCGCCAGCTCGTCGGCAATGGCTATGGCGAAGTGGTGCTCACCGGCGTGGACCTGACCAGTTTCGGGGCCGATCTGCCGGGCAGCCCGCGCCTCGGGCGGCTTGTCTCCACGCTTCTGCGTGAAGTGCCGGAGCTTGAGCGCCTGCGTCTCTCCTCCATCGATTCCATCGAAGCGGATGACGAGCTGCTGCGCGCCCTGGCGGAAGAGGAGCGACTGATGCCGCATCTCCACCTTTCGCTTCAGCATGGCGACGACATGATCCTGAAGCGCATGAAGCGCCGCCACCTGCGCGCCGACGCGATCGCATTTTGCGAGCGTGTGCGCACGCTCCGGCCCGACGCCGTGTTCGGCGCGGACATCATCGCCGGTTTCCCGACCGAGACCGACGCCATGTTTGAGAATTCGCTGAAGATCGTCGAGGAATGCGGGCTCACGCATCTCCACGTGTTCCCCTTCAGCCCGCGCGAGGGCACGCCGGCGGCGCGCATGCCGCAGCTCGACCGCGCGCTGGTGAAGGAGCGCGCCGCGCGTCTGCGCGCCGTGGGCGATGCCGCCTATGCGCGGCATCTCGCATCGCTTGACGGCACCCGTCAGCGCATTTTGATCGAGCGGCCAGGGCTTGGCCGCACAGAGGGTTTCACGCTGGCCGCGCTTGAAGGCGGTCAGCCGGGGCAGATTGTCGAGGCGCGGATCACCGGCCACGACGGGGAGCGGCTCACTGCGGTCGCTGTCACACAGGAAGCGGCGTAGCAGGCATGGCATTCGGATTTATCAAGAAGGTCTTCTCGTTCGGCAAGAAAGAGGCCGGGGAGACACCACCCGAAGAGGTCACCGAGACCGAAACGCCGGACGCCGCCGCTGCGGCGCAACCGGCTGACGCCGCCCCGGCTTCCGAACCGTCCGAACCCTTGACGGAAGCGCCGGCTGCGTCGGAGGTCGTTCCAGAGCCAGAGCCAGAGCCAGAGCCAGAGCCAGAGCCAGAGCCAGAGCCAGAGCCAGAGCCAGAGCCAGAGCCAGAGCCAGAGCCAGAGCCAGAGCCAGAGCCAGAGCCAGAGCCAGAGCCAGAGCCAGAGCCAGAGCCAGAGCCAAAGGTCGAAGTTTCAGACGCAACGCTCGCGCCCCCTTCTCCCCTCCTGAGCCCGTCGAAGGGACGGGGAGAAGGTGAGGATGAGGGGCAGTGCGACGCCGACGATAACACGCCTGCAGTAGAAGCCGCGCCGACACCCTCGACCGATGACGCCCGCCCCTCATCCGGTCCTTCGGACCACCTTCTCCCCGCAGGCGGGGAGAAGGAAGCGGAGCCCGTCATTGAGGTCACGGAAGAGACCGTTGCCGACGAAGCCCCGGAACCGAAGGCCGAAGAACTGGACGCGACGCCCGCGCAAGCCGCTGCCGCCGGCAAGGTCGCCGTCTCCAAAGCCGTCGAGCGCGTGGAAGAGAAGGCTCCCGAACAGGAAACGTTGCAGCCGCGCAAGCCATGGTTCCAGCGTCTGCGCGAGGGGCTGTCGCGCTCGTCGCGCGAGCTGCGCGATTCCATTGCCGGCGTCTTCACCAAGCGCAAGCTGGACGAAGACACGCTTCAGGATCTCGAAGACGTTCTGCTGCGCGCCGATCTCGGCCTTGAGACCGCCATGCGCGTGACCGATGCGCTGGCGTCGGGCCGCTACGGCAAGGATGTGTCGGGCGAGGAAGTGCAGGCCGTCATGGCCGAGGAAATCGAGAAGGTGCTGGCGCCGGTCGCCATGCCGCTCGAACTCGACCTCTCGCACAAGCCGCATGTCATTCTCGTGGTTGGCGTCAACGGCACCGGCAAGACGACCACCATCGGCAAACTGGCTGCAAAGCTCACCGAGGGCGGGCTCAAGGTCACGCTGGGCGCTGGCGACACGTTCCGCGCCGCCGCCATCGAGCAGCTCAAGATCTGGGGCGAACGCACCGGCTCGCCGGTCGTTTCCTCAAAACTCGGCGCGGATGCGGCGGGGCTTGCCTTCGATGCCTATGAAAAGGCGAAGGAAGCCGGCTCCGACGTGCTGATCATCGACACCGCCGGCCGTCTTCAGAACAAGGCGGAGCTGATGGCGGAGCTTGAGAAGATCGTGCGCGTGCTCGGCAAGCATGATCCCGATGCGCCGCACACCGTCCTCCAGACGGTCGACGCGACCACCGGGCAGAACGCCCTTAATCAGGTCGAAATCTTCCGCAATGTTGCGGGCGTGAACGGTCTGGTCATGACCAAGCTCGACGGCACGGCGCGCGGCGGTATCCTTGTTTCCATCGCCGCCAAGCACAAGCTGCCGGTCTATTTCATCGGCGTCGGCGAGCAGGTCGACGATCTCGAACCCTTCTCGGCGAGTGATTTCGCCAAGGCGATTGCAGGAGTTGCATAAGCGTGAGCGAGAAACACATCTTTGAACGCGACCCCGCCGATCCCAAGCGCAAGGAGATCAACCCGATCCTCAAGCTGGCGCTGGAACTGGGGCCGCTCATGGTGTTCTTCTTCGCCAATTCGCGCGGCGAGTGGCTGGTCGGGCGCTTTCCCGCGCTGGCGGAGCTCGGTGGCCCGTTGTTCGTTGCAACCGCGCTCTTCATGGCCGCCACGGCCATTGCGCTCGCCGTTTCCTGGGTCCTCACGCGCACCCTTCCCATCATGCCGCTCGTTTCGGGCGTGGTGGTGTTCGTGTTCGGCGCGCTGACGCTCTACCTGCACAGCGAAATCTTCATCAAGATGAAGCCGACCATCGTCAACACGCTGTTCGGCGTGGTGCTTCTGGGCGGTCTCGCCTTCGGCAAGTCGCTGCTCGGCTATGTGTTCGATTCCGCTTTCAAGTTGGATGCGGAAGGCTGGCGCAAACTCACCCTGCGCTGGGGCCTGTTCTTCATCTTCCTGGCGGTGGTCAACGAAGTGGTGTGGCGGATGTTCTCCACCGACACCTGGGTCGCCTTCAAGGTGTGGGGCATCATGCCGATCACCATTCTCTTCACGATGAGCCAGATGCCGCTCATCATGAAGCACTCGCTGGAAGAGCCCACCAAGTAAGCACGATGCGCAGATTCAACAGGTTAGAGCGTCCTTTGTGCGTCCGAATGGACGCACGGCGCTCTAGCCGCATCGGCCCGGAAATCGGGATCGATTTTCGGAAAGCGCGATGCGCAGGTTCAACGGTTAGAGCGTCCTTTGTGCGTCCGAATGGACGCACGGCGCTCTAGCCGGCGGCATCCCGCCTTGCGGCGCTGATGGCGTCGTCCAGCCGGCTGTAGAACCGGAGTGCGGGTGGCCGCATCCCGTGGGTGCGCAGCAATTTGCGCACCGGCTGGCTCGCCCCCGCGAGATAGACATTGGTTCCCTGCTGGCGCGCCTTGCGCACGAAACCTTCAATGGTCGCGGCCGCCGTGGAATCGAGAAAGCTCACCGAGCCGATATCGATGACATAGGCTTTCGGCTGGCCGCCAATCCGGTCGAGCGCCGCCCCCACCGCAGCCGCCGCGCCGAAGAAGAACGCGCCGGCAATGCGGTAGACCACCACATCGTCATCCGTCGCGTTCGCCGCCGAATAGGGGCCTTCGCCGCTGTCTGGCTGGTCGCTCAGCGATGAAACGCCATGCTCCACGCGCACCGCTTCCGACATGCGGTGCAGAAAGAGCAGCGCGCCGAGGCCGAAGCCCACCAGAATGCCCTCTGTCAGGTCGCGGAACACCACCAGCAGGAACGTCACCAGAAGCACCACCGCGTCGCCCCACGATGAGCGCAGCAGTGCTGCAAACTGGTGCTTCTCCGCCATGTTCCACGCCACCACGGCCAGAATGGCAGCAAGGGCTGCAAGCGGGATGAAGCGCGCCAGCGGCGCGGCCACCAGCATGAACGCCAGAAGAAACAGCGAATGCAGCATGCCCGAAACAGGCCCGCGTGCGCCGGCCCGCACATTGGCGGCCGTGCGCGCAATGGTGCCCGTCACACAGAAGCCGCCAAACAGCGCCGAACCGATATTGGCCGCGCCCTGCGCCACCAGTTCGCTGTTGGAGCGGTGCCGCCGGCCGGTCATGGAATCGGCCACCACCGCCGAAAGCAGGCTCTCAATACCGCCCAGAAGCGCAAACGAGAAAGCGGCGGGCAGAACCGCCATGATCTTTTCGGTGCTCAGGTCCGGCAGATGCGGGGCGGGCAGCATTTGCGGAATGCCGCCGAACCGTGAGCCGATGGTTTCCACCGGCAGACCCAGCGCCCAGGCGACCAGCGTGGCCGCCACCACGGCGATCAGAAAGCCCGGCCAGTGCGGCCGCCAGCGGCGCAGCCCGACGATCACGGCCACCGAGCCAAGCGCCAGCAAAAGTGCTGCGGCGTTCACCGTCGGCGCGGCTTCCGCCAGCGCCTGCAATTTGGGGATGAAGGGCCCGGGCTCCGCGCCCGACAGTGTCAGGCCGAAGAAATCCTTGAGCTGGCTCGTCAGGATGATGACGGCGATGCCGGAGGTGAAGCCGACCGTGACCGGGTAGGGCACGTATTTGATGAAGGTTCCTAGCCGCAGAAAGCCGATGGCAAGCAGGATGAAACCGGAGAGGAAGGTGGCGAGGATCAGCCCGTCTATGCCGTGCGCCTGCACCGTTGCGAAAACGAGCACGATGAACGCGCCCGCCGGTCCGCCGATCTGAAACCGGCTGCCGCCAAGCGCTGAAACCAGAAAGCCGCCGACAATGGCCGTGTAGAGTCCGCGCTCCGGCGGCACGCCCGAAGCGATGGCGATGGCCATCGACAGCGGCAGCGCGATGATCGCAACCGTCAGGCCGGCAACAATGTCGGCCTTGAGCGCGGCAGGGCCATAGCCCTCGCGCAGCACGGTCAGCAGTTTGGGCGTGAAAAGAGCAGTGAAACCGGGGCGCGTGGCGCTCGCCTGCATGGGAAAGCCTCATACCATCGGCAGCGGAAGGCCGTCGGCGTCTTGCAGGCGGTCGCCGTTGCATTTCGTCTCAGACGGATTTCACCTTTGCCGGGGTCGGCTCCCTGAAGCGTACGCCGCGGCCGGTGCCGAGGCTGGGCGCATGGTCACCGATCAGCTCGATGCCGGCGGCGCCCAGCGCCTCGACCACCTTGGACAGCGTGTCGACCACGCCGCGCACATTGCCTTCGCTGGCCTCCATTCTCTGAATGGTGGGCAGGGAAACGCCCGCTAACTCGGCCAGCTGTTTCTGGTCGATGCCCAGAAGGGCGCGGGCGGCGCGCATTTGTGCGGCGGTAATCATTGGCGCTCCGTCTTAGGATGCATATAATATCTTTCACTATTGATGTCTAGTACATCACTTTTGATGCTCTGAAATCAATTAATGATGTTTTGAGCCCTGGCTCTAGGCACCCGATAACCCGATAATGCCGCCCATGATCAGCGCAACGCCCAGCCAGTGGCCGGCGTCGATCACGCTCAGCGTCCATCCGAAGCCCTGATAGCGCTGGTTGACGACCACGGTCGTCGCCATGAAGCCGAGCCACAGGAATGCGCCCGAGATAATGCCGTTCCAGAATGTTACCTGGCCCAGGCCCAGATGGCCGATCACCCCGGCCAGCACCCACGCCATGATCAGCTCCGCTACAAACGCGGCAATGACGAGTGGGGGCGTCATCTTTGCCTCTTCGGGCTTGATGCGTGCGGCCTTCATCCATGCCGTTCCCAGCGCGCGATAATAGAGCGCTCCGAACAGGCAGGCGGCCACCGCCGCCACAAAAATGGCAAGAAAATTGAGCCCCGCAAAATCCATCGTGTCCTCCTCCTCCGATGTCTTGAGCCGGGATTGAACCCATGCCCCCCGGAGTGGTCAAGTGAATTGCCAGACTGTGGTGCGTTTCACTTCGGCATCTTCCAGCGCGCGCGTCACCGGCACGGTGTAGACGGCGAGTTCGGAAAGGCGCTCGCGCGGCAGGTAGCTGCGGCCGGGATCGCCGACAATCACGGTGGAGCCGGCCCGTGAAAGCCGTTCGAACCATGGCGTCAGCGTCTCGGTCATGGCCCTGTCGTAGAAAACGTCGCCCGCCAGCACCACGTCCCATCCGTCCGTCAGTCCGACGAGATCGTCCTGCGTGGTTTCGAACAATACGTGGTTTTCCGCCATGTTCAGCGCGCAGGCCGGTGCACTGAACGGATCGATATCCGCCGCCATCACGCGTTTCGCGCCCGCCATTGCCGCGGCGATGGCGACCAGTCCCGAGCCGGTGGCGAAGTCCAGCACGGTGCGGTCGCGCACGGTTTCGGGATGGTCGAGCACATACCGCGCAAGCCCCTGTCCGCCCGCCCAGGCAAAGGCCCAGAAGGGCGGCGGCAGACCGATTTCGGCAAGCTCCTCTTCGGTGCGTTGCCAGAGGTCGTGCGCCTCGTCGGCCAGGTGAAGGGCGATCTCGGGCACATGCGGCGGCCGCGTCAGCGCCGTGTTGGCGCGGATGAACGCCGCCGCATTGTCCGCAGTGATTCGCCTCATGCGCGTTCTCAGGGGATTTTCTTGAGGCCACCCATGCGGCAGATCTCGGCCCATTCGTCCGGCCGCACCGGCTGCACGGAAAGCCTGGAATTGTTGACCAGAACCATTTCCGAAAGCATCGGATTGGCCTTGATCTCCGCCAGTGTCACCGGGCGGGGCATCTCTTCCACGGCGCGAATGTCCACGCATTCCCAGCGCGGGTCATCGGTCGTCGTGTCGGGATGCGCCAGCGCACACACTTCCACGATGCCCACCACGGAGGTTTCCTTGACCGAGTGGTAGAAGAAGCCGCGGTCGCCGAGCTTCATCTCGCGCATGTTGTTGCGTGCCTGATAGTTGCGCACGCCGTCCCACTGCTCGCCCTCATCGCCTTTTTTCTTCTGCATCTCCCACGACCAGGTGGAAGGCTCGGACTTGAACAGCCAATAGGCCATCATGCGTTCTCCGGATTGTTGAAGACCCAGTTCCAGGCCCGTATTTCAACGGATTCGAACAGGCCCGCAAGGGCGTAAGGATCGGCTGCGGCGATCAGCTCCGCCGCCGCTTCGTCTTCGGCTTCCACGGCCACAAGGCTGCCGCAGGGCTTGCCCTCGGCGTCGAGGAAGGGGCCGGCAAACTTCAGCGCGCCGTTTTCATTGAGCCCGTTCAGATACGCCACATGGTCGGGTCGTGTACCCAGTCTCGTTTCGAGATGGCCTGGCTTGTCCTTGCAGATAATGGCGAAGATCATGGTGTTTCCCTCCGTGTCATGTTTCGCTTTTGAGCGGGCGTGAAAGCAGGGCTTCCATGGCGGCCTGCACGGTCAGCCTGCCTTTGAGAAGCTCTGTCACGCTTTCGATAATGGGTGCCTCGAGGCCGCGTTCGCGCACGATGCGCGCGGCAATCCCCGCCGTATGCGCGCCTTCCGCCAGCGGTCGGCCCTCAAGGCTTTCCCCGCGTCCGAGCGCTGCCCCAAAGGCAAAATTGCGCGATTGTTCCGAGCCGCAGGTCAGGATCAGGTCGCCGAGGCCCGAAAGCCCCATCAGCGTGTCGGGCCGCGCCCCAAAAGCCTCGCCGATCCGCCGCAGCTCCACGAATCCACGAGTGATCAGCGCCGCCGATGCGCTCGCGCCAAGGCCAGCGCCATGGGTCGCGCCGGCGGCGATGGCCAGAACGTTCTTCAACGCGCCGCCAATCTCCACGCCGGTCAGGTCGTCGGTCGAATAGCAGCGAAGGCGCGGCGCGGAGAGCCGTTCGGCGAGCGTCACCGCCAGATCGGCATTCTGCGCCGCAACTGTCACGGCGGTCGGCAGGCCGCTTGCCAGATCGCTGGCAAAGCTTGGGCCGGAGAGGGCGGCCACCGGGTTCTCCGGCAGCGCCTCGGCGGCGATTTCGGACATCAGCCTGCCCGTCTCGCGCTCAATGCCCTTGGCGCAAAGCACGATCGGGACACCCTTTGCCACATGCGGGGCGGCGTCGGCGAGAACCGTGCGCAGCGTCTGCGCCGGCGTCACCGCCAGCACGCAGTCAGCGCCCTCAAGCGCGCTCTGCATTTCGCTTGTCGCCTTAAGCCGGGCATCGAGCGTGATCCCCGGCAGATACCTTCTGTTGACGTGATCGTCATTGATCGAGCGCGCCAGCGCTTCGTCACGGGCCCAGAGCCGCGTTTGGTGACCGCTGGTCAGCATGGTCGCGCCGAGTGCCGTGCCCCATGCGCCTGCGCCCAGAACGGCGATGGTCCATTTCTGGGCCGATGACTTGGATGACGTCTGGGACGATGTCTCGCTCATGCCTTGGCTCCTCGTTTTCCGGTGCCGAAAAGTGGTGTCGCTGCCTGATCCAGCGGCCAGCGCGGGCGTGGCGCGAAGCCGAGCGCATCGTCCTCGCCAAGCTCTGCTTTGAGCCGCTCCAGACCCGCCCAGGCGATCATCGCCGCATTGTCGCCGCACAGCCGGATCGGCGGTGCGATGAGGCGGAAACCGGTTTTGTCACACAGCGTGTCAAGCGCGGTGCGGATTGCCTGATTGGCAGCCACGCCGCCCGCCACCACAAGCGCCGGCGTTTCGATGTCGGGATGGGTTTCACGGAAGCGTTCCAGACTTCGCTTCACCCGGTCGCTCAGCGTTTCCGTCACCGCCTGCTGGAAGGAAGCGCAGATATCGGCAATGTCGTCCTCGCCGAGCGGGGCCAGCGCAGAGGCCTCGCGCCGCACGGCCGTCTTGAGACCGGAGAACGAAAAGTCGGGCCGCGCTTCGCCCTTGAGCGGACGCGGAAAGGCAAAGCGCTTCGGGTTGCCACCTTCTGCCGCCTTTTCCACGCTGGGGCCGCCGGGATAGGGCAGGCCAAGCAGTTTCGCCGTCTTGTCGAACGCCTCGCCCAGCGCATCGTCGATGGTGGATGCCCAGCGCTGATAGCGCCCCACGCCCTCCACATGAACGATCTGCGTGTGCCCGCCTGAAACGAGCAGAAGCAGATAGGGAAATTCGATCCCGTCCGTCAGCCGCGCCGTCAGCGCATGGCCTTCCAGGTGATTGACGGGAACAAGGCGCTTGCCGCTTGCCGCCGCAATCGCCTTGGCGGTGGTCAGGCCCACGATCAGCCCGCCGATCAGGCCCGGCCCCGCCGTTGCCGCGATGGCGTCGATCTCGGTGAGCGACACGCCTGCTTCATCAAGCGCCGCCTTGATCACCCCGTCCAGCGCTTCCACATGGGCGCGCGCGGCGATCTCCGGCACCACGCCGCCAAAGGCTGCATGGTCGGCAATCTGGCTAAAAACCACATTGGAAAGTATCTCGGTCTTGCCGCCACGATCATCGATCACGGCGGCTGCCGTCTCGTCGCAACTCGTCTCGATGCCAAGGATGCGCGTCATTCAGCCTTACCTGCTCATGTTGCCGTCGCCGCCAATCCCCGTTAGGGGTGTGGTGCATCCGGTTCGGATGCGGGTTAGCACGGACATGACGGCATGCAAACTGATGTGGTGAAGATCGGCACGCGCGGAAGCGCTCTGGCAGTGGCTCAGGCGGCAGAGGTGCGCGCGCGCCTCATGGCGGCGCATGGCCTGCCCGAAGATGCGTTTGAGATCGTCGTCATTTCCACTTCGGGCGACCAGATTCAGGACCGCCCGCTCTCGCAGGCCGGCGGCAAGGGGCTTTTCACCAAGGAGATCGAGGAAGCCATGCTCGATGGCCGGATCGACCTTGCCGTGCATTCCTCCAAGGACATGCCCACCGTTCTGCCCGACGGGCTCGAAATTTCCGCCTTTCTCGAACGCGAAGATGTGCGCGATGTTTTCATCGGCCGCTCCATCGCCAGGCTTGAGGATCTGCCGCAGGGCGCGAAGCTTGGCACCTCCTCGCTGCGCCGTCAGGCGCTGGTCCTGCGGCTGCGCCCCGATCTCGAAGTCGGCATGTTCCGCGGCAATGTGCAGACGCGCCTGCGCAAGCTGGATGAAGGCGTTGCCGAGGGCACGCTTCTCGCACTTGCCGGGCTCAACCGGCTGGGCGTGCCGCACATCGCCACCGAAATCATGGACCCCGAACGTTTCCCGCCCGCACTCGGGCAGGGTGCAATCTGCATTGAAAGCCGCATCGGCGATGCGCGCATCGGGCCGATGATCGCCGCGATCCATCATCCCCAAACGGGCGATGCGCTTCTTTGCGAACGCGCTTTTCTCGGCGCGCTGGACGGTTCCTGCCGCACCCCCATTGCCGGCCTTGCCCGCATCGAGGGTGACATGCTGCGCTTTTCCGGTCTGGTGCTGACGCCCGACGGGCGCGAGGTGCATGACATCGAGACCGAAGGCCGGGCAGCGGATGCCGTTCGTCTCGGCGCGGAAGCCGGCGCCGCCGTGCGCGAAAAGGCGGGCACGCGGTTCTTCGACAGCTGGCTCTAGCATGCGGCGGGTGCTGGTCACGCGCCCTGAACCGGGCGCATCGGAAACAGCCAGACGGCTTGCCGAAATGGGGTTCGAGCCGCTCGTCCTGCCGCTCACCGAAACCGTGCCGCTTCCTGCCGCCATACACGCCGAGGCGGTGGATGTGGTGGCCGTCACCAGCCCCAATGCCATCCGCCATGCGCCGCAATCCGTTTTCGACGCGCTGAAGGGCAAGCCCGTCTACGCCGTTGGCCGCCGCACGGGCGATGCCGCACGTGCTGCCGGGCTCCATGTGGTGGATGACGAGGCGGGTGACGCCGAACGGCTTTCCCGACGCATCGACGCCGCCTTTGCCGCCCCCTGTCATGTGACGGTGCTTTGCGGCCGAGTGCGCCGTGACGTACTCGAAACGCGGCTGATGGAAGCCGGCCACAGGCCGCGCCTGATCGAGATCTACGACACGCTGCCGCTTGAGCCTTCCGACGCCGCCGTCCAGTCGCTCATCGGCGACCGTCCGGTCGATGATGTGCTGCTTTATTCGGCCAATGGGGCCGTCCAGCTTGCGCGTCTCATGGTGCGGTCGGGCGTTGGGAAAAAATTAGCGGCTGCGACATATTATTGCCTCTCCGAGCGCATTGCCGAAGCTTTGGGGCCTGATGTCGCAAAAACCGCCCGAATTGCGGATTTTCCGGCGGAAGACCGTTTGCTGCTTCTGCTAAAGACGTAACGTCAATTGCGCTCGCCCCTGTTTTCACCACATGCGGGTGTGATAGGAACTTATATGCACTGCACATAGTGCAGGAACAGCCTTTTGCAGCGGAGTTGCCTGATGGTCAAAACGCCGAGAACGCGTCATTCCAAAACCCAGAAGGAGCCGGTGACCATCGATCTGGATCCCGATCAGGTAAAGCGGGAGAAGGTGGAAACGCCCGACGCGCCCGGCGATACCAGCAAGCAGGAAGCCAAGCCGGAAGCGCAGAAGCCTTCTGACGCCGCCAGGGACAGCGCAAAGCCTGAGGCCGCGAAGGCCGAAGCTGCCGCAAAGCCGGCTTCTTCTGCTGCTGCGAAGGACGACAAGGCCTCCACTTCGCCCAAAGACAAGCCCGCGTCGAAGGATGCCGGTTTCGGTCGAGACGCGAAAACCGGCAATGCCGGTGCACGGCAAGACGATCAGGCAGCGAAGTCCGCAAAGCCTGAAGCCTCCACCCCCGCCACTCCCGCCCCGGCCAAGAGCGGCGGCGGCGCGGGTCGCGCCCTTGCCGGCGGCGTTGTCGGTGGCGTCGTTGCGCTCGCCATTGCCGGTGGCCTTCAATGGGCTGGCGTTCTGCCCGCGCTGGACACGAAGAGCAATGCGCCCGACCCGGCGGTCGAGGTGCTGCGCCAGCAGGTTGCAGCACTTGAGAGCAAGCTGAACGAACAGCCCGCCGCCGGAGGCGAAAGCGAAGCCGTCACTGCCGCTTTGAGCGAGGCCAGTGCGCGCGCCGGTGCGACCGAGCAGCGCCTTGCCGAGCTGGGCGATGAGATCACCACCCTGCGCGAATCGATGTCGTCCGGTGCGGCAGGCGAGGGGCCGGGGCTCGAAGCGCTTTCGCAGCGCCTTGCAGCGCTTGAAGAGCAGACGGCCAGCCTGTCGGCGTCCGGCGATGCCGGTGCGGCGCTGGAGGGCGTGACCGCGCAGCTTTCCACCATGGAAACCGCCGTTCAGGGCGCGACCGAGGCGGCGCGCGCCGCAAACCAGTCGGCGTCCGGCAATGCGACGACCCTATCCACGCTCAAGAGCGAGCTTGATGCGCTGAAGGCGCAGGTTCAGGAGGCGGACGCTGCGCCACGCATGGCGCTCGTCATCGCTGCGACCACGCTCAAATCGGCGGTCGAGCGCGGCACGCCCTATGCCAGCGAGCTTGAAACCTACACCGCCATTGCGCCGGCGGGCGAGGCCGAGGCGCTTGCGCCGCTTGAGGCGAACGCCGCATCCGGCGTGCCGAGCCGCGCCACGCTTGCCGCAGAAGCGCCTGCGGTGGCGAGCAGCATCGTCGCCGCCGTCACCCGCGAGGCCGGAGATGGCGGAGGCGGCATCATCGACAATCTGATGGCCAGCGCCCGCTCGCTCGTAGTGGTGCGCCCGGTGGGCAGCGTTGAAGGCGAAGGCCCGGACGCCATCGCCGCACGCATGGAGGCGGCGGTCGTCGCCAATGATTATGCGAAGGCGCTCGCCGAATACGAGACGCTGCCGGAGGCCGGCAAGCAGGCTGCGGCGGATTTCGCCAACAAGCTTCAGGCGCGTCAGGCCGCCGACCAGATCTTGAACAAGGCGCTCGCCGATGCGCTGAAGGGAGCATAAGCGCAGATGTTCCGTATTCTCTTCTACCTCGTCGTTGTCTTCGTTCTGGGGCTGGGTTTTGCCTGGCTGGCCGAGCGTCCGGGCGACCTGGCAATCACCTTCTCCGGCTACCGCTATGAGGTTTCGCTCATGGTGGCGGCGGTCGGCATCGTGGCCATCGTCGCTGCGGTGATGATCCTGTGGTGGCTGATCCGCAGCATCTGGACGAGCCCTTACACCGTCGCCCGTTATTTCCGGGTGCGCCGTCGCGACCGCGGCTATCAGGCGCTTTCCACCGGCATGATCGCCGCAGGCGCCGGCGATGGCGGTCTGGCCCGTCGCATGAGCCAGCAGGCCGCCAAGCTCATTTCCGCCGATCAGGAACCGCTCATCCACCTGCTCGATGCGCAGGCAGCCCTCCTTGATGGCGACCGTCAGGCGGCGCGCGACAAGTTCACCGCAATGCTGGACGATCCCGAAATGCGCCTTCTGGGCCTGCGCGGGCTTTATCTTGAGGCCGAGCGGCTGGGCGAGCGCGATGCCGCGCGCCACTATGCCGAGCGCGCCGTCGAGGCCGCGCCGCAGCTCGAATGGGCCGTCAATGCTGCGCTTGAGGGCAAGACCGGCGAGGGCGAATGGGATGGCGCGCTGAAGCTGCTCGACAGCCGCAAGGCGACCGGCAAGGACGAGCGCGAGAGCGTCGCCAGCCGCCGCGCCGTACTCCTCACCGCCAAGGCGATGGACGTGCTTGACGCCGATCCGCAGACCGCCCGCACCGCCGCTCTCGAAGCGCACAAGCTTCGGCCCGATTTCGTGCCGGCGGCTGTCACTGCGGCAAGGGCCCTGTTCCGCCAGAACGAGCTGCGCAAGGGCTCCAAGGTTCTGGAGACCGTCTGGAAGAAGGAGGCGCATCCCGAAATCGCGGATGTCTATATCCATGCGCGCCCCGGCGATTCCACGCATGACCGTCTTGCCCGCGCCAAAAAACTCCAGTCGCTGAAGCGCAACAATGTCGAATCGGCGCTGATCGTTGGCCGCGCTGCGCTTGATGCCGGTGAGTTCCAGCTTGCGCGCGAATCCTGCGAGGCCGCAGCCCGTCTCGGCCCGCGCGAGAGCGTCTATCTGCTGATGGCCGACATCGAAGAGGCCGAGACCGGCGATCAGGGGCGTGTGCGCCAGTGGCTCGCCAAGGCCCTGCGCGCGCCGCGCGATCCCGCCTGGGTGGCCGATGGCTATGTGGCCGAACGCTGGGCGCCCATCTCGCCCGTCACCGGCAAGCTCGACGCGTTCGAATGGCGCATGCCGATGGAGCGGCTGGCGCAGGTCGTGGAGAGCGAGGAGGATTTCTCGCCCGCTCCCTCCATTCCCGCGCCGAAGGAAGAGCCTGAAACGGCAGAAGCCGAAACCGTGGTGATCGAGGCCGAAACGGTAAAGCCGGAACCCGCCGCAAAGCCTCAGGAACCGGAAAAGCCCTCGGAACCTTCCCCGGAAACGGCAAAAACCCCGCCGCAGCCCCCCGAACCGCCTGCAAATCCAGCGCCGGTCAACGGGCAGAAAGCTGCGCCGGAGGAGGCCGAAGAGCCCGTCAAACCGCCCATCCCGGATGACCCCGGTGTGGAGCCGGATGACAAGGACGCCTCGACGTCGGGCCGCTTCCGCCTATTCTAATGATCATGCACTGCGATTCGCCCTTGCGGGGCGGATCGCGCTTCTCCCAGGCACCGGATCGCAATCACGCTCATGTTCGACAGCATTCTGTCCTTTCTCAAAGACCTTCCCGGCGGTAGCCGGCAGACCACCCTCAGGCCCGAGGACGACCCGCGCGTCGCCGCTGCCGCGCTGCTCTTCCACGTGCTCGATGCCGACGGCATCCGCGAGGCTTCCGAAGTCGAGAAGCTCAAGGAGACCCTCTCCCAGACCTACAATGTCACGGGCGCGGAGCTGGAAAACCTCCTTGAAGCCGGTGAAAAGGCCGAGCAGGAGGCCATCGACCTCTACGCCTTCACCAGCGTTTTGAAGCGGCATCTCGATGCCGATGCGCGCAAGTCCTTCATCGGTCTCATGTGGGGCATCGTCTTCGCCGATGGCGAGATGCACGAGCTGGAAGACAATCTCGTCTGGCGCGTTGCGGAGCTGATCGGCGTCGACAATCGCGACCGGGTGGTTCTGCGCCAGGAAATGCAAGAGAAGTACAGCAAGTCCTAGCCCCATGGAGACAGACCCGAGCCGCAAGATCCTCATTGTCCTGCATCAGGAAACGTCCAGCGCCGGGCGTGTTGGTCAGGTTTTGCAGGCGAGCGGCTTTTCGCTCGACATTCGCCGCCCGCCGCTCGGTCATCCCTTACCGGAAACGCTGGAAAATCACGCCGGCGTCGTCATGTTCGGCGGCCCGATGAGCGCCAACGACCATGATGAGTTCGTGCGGCGCGAGACGGACTGGCTGTCCGTTCCCCTGCGGGAGAACAAGCCCTTTCTCGGCATCTGCCTCGGCGCGCAATTGCTTGTCAGGCATCTGGGCGGGCAGGTGAGAAGCCATGATGACGGGCTGGTCGAGATCGGCTGGTATCCGCTGCGCGCCACCGAGGCCGGGCGCAAGCTCCTGCACTGGCCCGAGATGGTCTACCAGTTTCACCGCGAAGGTTTTTCGCTGCCGAAGGACGCAACCCTTCTGGCCACTGCCGAACACTATCCCAATCAGGCCTTCCGCTATGGCGAAAACGCCTGGGGCGTGCAGTTCCACGCCGAGCTGACCCGCGCCATGATGCAGCGCTGGGTGGTGCGCGGCGCGCAGCGTTTCGTCATGCCCGGCGCACAGCAGGGCCGCGATCATCTGGGTGGCCGTCTCATCTGGGACCGGCACCTGAAAGCCTGGCTGGTCGATTTTCTGGAACTGATCTTCGATTGCGAATGCAAAGGCGCTCTGCACAGCGGCGACGAGGCCACGGGCCAGCACCCCGCCGGCCGCCGCATGGTGGGGCGTCGTGGCTTGGCTTAGAACGCCGTGCGTCCATTCGGACGCACAAAGGACGCTCTAACCTATTGAATCTACGCATCGTGCTTTCCGAAAATCGATTCCGATTTTCGGGCCGATGCGCTGGGCCTCGCCTAACCGACGCCGCGCCACCTCAGTGCTTGCGTGAAAGTTCCCGCGTGGCGGCTTCAAGCCCGGCCAGCGTCATCGGGTACATGCGCCCGGAAAAGATCTCCTGAAGCATCTGGACCGAGTGCGTGTAACGCCAGTGCTTTTCCGGCACGGGGTTGAGCCACACCGCGTTCGGCCATTGCTGGAGCACGCGGTTCAGCCACACATGGCCGGCTTCCTCGTTCCAGTGCTCCACCGAACCGCCTGCATAGGCAATCTCGTAAGGGCTCATCGAGGCGTCGCCGACGAAGATCACCTTGTAGTCAGGCCCGTATTTGTGCAGCACGTCGAAGGTCGGCGTCACCTCGGAATAGCGCCGCCGATTGTCCTTCCACACGCCTTCATAGAGGCAATTGTGGAAGTAGAAATACTCCATGTGCTTGAACTCGGCGCGCGCCGCCGAAAACAGCTCCTCCACAATGCGGATATGGTCGTCCATCGAGCCGCCCACGTCGAAGAACATCAGAAGCTTCACCGCATTGCGCCGTTCGGGCCGCGTTTTCACGTCCAGATAGCCGTGCTCGGCCGTCGCCTGCACCGTGCCGGGCAGGTCGAATTCCTCCACCGCGCCCTCGCGCACCCAGCGGCGCAGCCGCTTCAGCGCAACCTTGATGTTGCGCGTGCCCAGCTCCACCGCATCATCGAAATTCTTGAAGTCGCGCTTGTCCCAGACTTTCACCGCCCGCCGGTGGCGCGATTCGTGTTGACCGATGCGCACGCCTTCCGGGTTGTAGCCATAGGCCCCGAAGGGAGAGGTGCCGGCAGTGCCGATCCACTTGTTGCCGCCCTGGTGGCGGTCCTTCTGTTCGGCCAGCCGCTCCTTCAGCGTCTCCATCAGCTTCTCGAAACCGCCCATGGCCTCGACCAGCTTCTTCTCCTCGTCGCTGAGGTGTTTTTCCGCCAGCCTCCTCAGCCATTCCCCGGGGATCGCCTGCGGGTCGACGCCATCGCCGCCCGACACCGCCTCCACGCCCTTGAAGACCTGCGAGAAAACCTGATCGAAACGGTCGATGTGCCGCTCGTCCTTCACCAGCGCCGCCCGCGCGAGATAGTAAAATCCCTCCACGTCATAGGCGACGAGCCCCTTCTCCATCCCCTCCAGCAGCGAAAGATATTCGCGCAGCGACACCGGAACGCGCGCGGCTTTCAGTTCAAGGAAGAAGGGGATGAACATCTTGCTTAGAATCTTACCGATTGCATTTGGGATCTATTGGAATGTCTCTCATATACGGGATGTCATGGAAACAGACCAACTGCATTCCCTCGTTCGCTCGGCGGAGTCCATTATCGGTCTCTGGTGGCAGGATGACCGCAGGAACTGGTGTGCCTATTGCGGCATTCCCATGCGTCGTCGGGCGGCAACGGGTACCCGTTTGCCACCCACCAAGGCAACGCGCGATCATGTGGTTCCGCGTGTTCACGCCAGCGGACTGCTGACCCTTCCTTGCTGTCTGGAGTGCAATCAGGCCAAGGGTAAGCAGTCGCTGCCGGAGTTCCTGTCGGGGCCATATTTCAATCAGAAACGAATGAAGAAGCACCGCAACCAGTGGCCGCTCGCCCATCTCTGGTTTGTGGCCGGCCTCGCCTATTTCCGAAAAAGCGAATTGATCGCTCAAAAGGCTCGCGGCTCAAGGCGCGTTGCAGGCTAGAGCATCGGCCCGAAAACCGGAATCGATTTTCGGAAAGCACGATGCGCAGATTCAATGGGTTGGAGCGTAACCAGTCGCGGCGTCCTAGCCCCGCTGGTACTTGATGAACGGCGTCAGTTTCGCGATCCGGTCATAGAGCTTGCGGGCGGTCTCGTTGAAGTCCTGCGTCATCCAGTAGACATTGGCGGCGCCCGCCGCATCCGCCTTCTCGTAAACCGCCTCGATCAGCGCCCGGCCAATGCCCTTGCCGCGTATCGCGGGGTCGGCATAGAGATCCTGCAGATAGCAATTGTTGCCCACGGTCCAGCACGTGCGGTGGAACATGTAGTGCACCAGCCCGACCGGTTTCCCGTCCACCTCGGCAATCAGCCCGTTCGGCTCATAGTCGCCATCGTCGAAAAGCCGCTCCCATGTGGTCGCATAGACCTCTTCGGGAACGCTGGTCTTGTAGAACTCCAGATAGGCGGTCCAGAGCCTGCGCCATTCGGGCTCGTCGCTTCTGGCAAGCGGGCGGATGGTGATTTCGGTCATTCGGGTCTCGTCCTCCTCTTTCCCGCACTGTCCGGCCCCGCACTGTTCGGCGTAGCGGTTTCGCCGGCAAGGGCCAGAAAAATGAAGGCTTTGCGCCTGGTAAAGCCGCCCGTCTATTGCCGCCGCGCCATGAAGGCGAGCTTTTCAAAGAGGTGCACGTCCTGTTCGTTCTTCAGGAGCGCGCCGTGCAGGCGGGGCAGGGCGCTTTTCGCATCCCCGCGCAGATCCTCCGGCTGCACATCGTCGGAAACGAGAAGCCTGATCCAGTCCAGCGCCTCGGAGGTCGAGGGCTTTTTCTTCAGCCCCGGCACGTCGCGGATCTCGTAAAACTGGCTGAGCGCGGCAGACACCAGTTTCTTCTTGATACCCGGATAGTGAACCTCGACAATGTCGGCCAGCGTCTCGGCGTCGGGAAAGCGGATATAGTGGAAGAAACAGCGGCGCAGAAAGGCGTCCGGCAGTTCCTTCTCATTGTTCGAGGTGATGATCACGATGGGCCGATGGATCGCCCGCACCGTCTCGCCGGTCTCGTAGACATAGAACTCCATCTTGTCGATTTCCTGCAACAGATCGTTGGGGAACTCGATGTCGGCCTTGTCGATCTCGTCGATCAGAAGAACGGTCCTGCGGTCCGCCGCAAAGGCCTCCCACAGCTTGCCGCGCTTGATGTAGTTCTTGATGTCGTTGAAGCGCTCGTCGCCGAGCTGGCTGTCACGCAGGCGCGACACGGCGTCATATTCATAAAGCCCCTGCTGGGCGCGTGTGGTGGATTTCACATGCCATTCGATCAGGTCCAGCCCCAGTGCGGCGGCCATCTGCTTGGCAAGCTCGGTCTTGCCGGTGCCGGGCTCGCCCTTCACCAAAAGCGGCCGCTCCAGCGCAATCGCCGCGTTCACCGCCACCATCAGATCCTTGTCGGCGACATAATCCGCCGTGCCTTCGAAGCGCATGCAATCTCTTCCCTGTTCCCGTGCGCAGTGAACCTATTGGCGCGGCATGGCAAGCGCAAGCATCGGCCGGCCAATCTGTGCGCTCTACCGGCTGCACGCGCCGGTTTCGACAAGGGTTCACAGAGCGTTAAGCCGGTCTTTACGGAAAAGAGGGTATTTTAGGCATTTCGGCTTTCCCGGTTCTCGGAGTTCTGCGTTGCGTCCACATTTAGCCGCCATTCTGTCCGCGCCTCTGGTTGCGGCGTCCCTCGCTCTCGCCCCCGCTTCCGCACAGGAAGGCGGGTCCGGCAAGAATTTCTGGTCGGGCGACTGGTCGGTGACCGTTGGCGCAAGTGGCGCTTTCCGGCCGGAGTTCGAGGGCTCCAGGAGTCATCTTTTCAGCCTGGTGCCGCTGGTCTCCGTTGGCCGTCAGGGCAATGACAGGCGTTTCTCCTCGCGCAACGACAATGGCTCCTTCGCCCTGTTCGGGGGCTATGGCTTTGAGGCGGGCCTCACCGGCAAGTTTCTCTTCAAGCGCGACGCGGACGACGCCAATGACCTGAAGGGCCTCGACCCGGTCAAATGGGGCGTGGAAGCCGGCGGTTTCGCCGAGGTCTACCCGACCGACTGGTTGCGGGTGCGTGGCGAGCTGCGCCACGGTTTCCGCGCCCATAGCGGTTTCGTTGCCGATGTGGCGGCAGACGCCTTCTACGATGTGACCCCGCATATCCGCATCTCGGGTGGCCCGCGCGCCTCGTTCGCCAGCAAGGACTATTTCGAGACCTATTACGGCGTTAACGCCAGAGAGGCTGCGGCCTCCGGACTGAGCGAGTACCAGCCTGATGGCGGCGGCCTCAAATCGCTTGGTGTGGGCGGTGCGGTGACATGGAAGGTGACCGACGCCTTCACCTCCAGCGTCTTTGCCGAATACGCGTCCCTGAAGGGCGCGGCAGCCGATTCCAGCCTCGTTCGCGAGCGCGGCTCGCGCAATCAGTTCACGATTGGTCTGTCCTCCACCTACCGTTTCGATTTCACGCTCGACTGACGTCACACTTGGTTGTGAAACTTGTGCGCCCGGCGTCAGAATATCTCTGGCGCGGGCCGGGGCTCGTCCCTATATTGCGCGCAGCGATCTGCGCTTCCCGACAGGAATCTTTTTCCCCGGGGCCTTATCGATCCTTAAGGGAGCTGTCCCTGACCTCGCCCGTGGGCTTGGTTACACGGCGCCCACCTACGTTGTAGGTTCCCGGGATCGTGCATTCCATCGGTCGCCGTGGATCGCAGCTTTCTTTTTTCAGATGTCGTCAGCACGCTTCCTTCCGTGCTTCATTCATGGTGATTGAGCCGCATGAGCGACATGATGAACGATCAGGCCTCACAGAAGAAGCAGTTGCGCCGCGAGGCGCTGGCCCGCCGCAACGCGCTCGATCCCGACTGGCGTGCGGAAGTGGCCGAGGCGCTGGCCTCGCAGGCGCAGCGGATCGCAGTCGGGTCCGGCACGGTCGTCTCGGGCTTCTGGCCAATGCGCTCTGAAATGGATGTGCGCCCGCTGATGGCGGTGCTGGCTGCGCGCGGGGCGCGGATCGCGCTTCCCGCCATCCTCGACAGGACCACCATAGTTTTCCGGGAATACCGCCCCGACGCGCCTCTGGTCGATATGGGGTTCGGCACATGGGGACCGGATGACAGGGCGGCGGTCCTTGACCCCGAAATCATGCTCGTGCCGCTTGCAGCCTTCGACGCGCGGGGCCACCGCATCGGCTATGGCGCGGGCTATTACGACCGGGCAATCGCGCGGCTGAAGGCGCGGGGGCTTTCGCCCCGGCTTATCGGCATCGCCTTCGATTGCCAGGAGGTCGGGGGCGTGCCCGACGAGCCGCATGACGAGCGTTTGCCCGAGATGCTCACCGAAAGCGGCCTGCGGCAGATTTCCGGTTTTCACGCGCAGAAAAATTGATTTAGAGCGCCGTGCGTCCATTCGGACGCACTACCTTGTTGAATCTGCGAAACGGCCCGAAAATCGATTCCGATTTTCAGACCGATGCGCTAGAAGCGGCCCATGAGATTTTTGTTTCTTGGCGATATGGTCGGTCGCGCCGGCCGCACGGCGGTCTGGGAAAAGCTTCCCGGCCTTATTTCTGATTTCCGGCTCGATTTCGTGGTCGTGAATGGCGAGAACGCGGCAGGCGGTTTCGGCATCACCGAAGAGATCTTCCGCAACACGCTGGATGCCGGCGCCGATGTGGTGACCACGGGCAACCACGTGTGGGACCAGCGCGAGGCGCTGGCCTTTGCGCCGCGCGAGGAGCGTTTCCTGCGCCCGGCGAATTTCCCGAAAGGCACGCCCGGTCGCGGCTCCGGCGTCTACATCGCGCGCAATGGCGCGCGGGTTCTGGTGTCCAACATCATGGGCCGGGTGTTCATGCATCCCGAGCTCGACGATCCCTTCGCCTGTGTCGAAGATGTGCTGGCCGCCTGTCCGCTGGACGAGCAGGCCGATGCCGTCATTCTCGATTTCCATGCCGAGGCCACGTCCGAGAAGATGTGCTTTGGCCATTTCGTTGATGGCCGCGCGAGCCTTGTCGTCGGCACCCACACGCACCAGCCGACGGCCGATCATCAGATCCTGAACGGCGGCACGGGCTATCTGTCCGATGCCGGCATGTGCGGCGATTACGATTCTTCCCTTGGCATGGACAAGGAAGAGCCCCTCAACCGGTTCACCGCCAAGGTGCCCAAAGGGCGGTTCGAGGCGGCCAGCGGTCCTGCAACGATCTGCGGCGTCGGGCTCGAAATCTCCGACCGCACGGGCCTTTGCGAGAAGATCGCCCCGCTCAGGCTTGGTGCGCGCCTTGAGGAAACCGTTCCCGCCTTCTGGCGTTGACGCTGGGCGCGGCTGCGCATAACTCTGCAAAACGCTATATTTTGAACAATTGCCAGCGAGGGGTGCTGCCATGGAATGGCTTGCCGGTCACTTTGAGTTTGTCTCCCACCCGGAAGCCTGGGTCGCGCTCGTGACCCTGGTGGTGCTCGAGATCGTTCTCGGCATCGATAACCTGATCTTCATTTCCATCCTCACCAACAAGCTGCCCAAAGAGCAGCAGGCGCGTGCGCGGCGCATCGGCATCAGCGCCGCGCTGATCCTGCGTCTGGCGCTTCTGGGCACGATCTCGATCATCGTCCAGCTCACCGAGCCGGTGTTCGAGCTGTTCGGCCATGGCTTCTCCTGGCGCGACCTTATCCTCATCGCCGGCGGCCTCTTCCTCGTATGGAAGGCCACGAAGGAAATCCACCATTCGGTCGATCCCGACGATGGCAAGGAAAACATGATGGGTCAGGTCACGATGTCCGCCGGTGCGGCGATCGTCCAGATCCTGCTGCTCGACCTGGTGTTCTCCATCGACTCCATCATCACCGCCGTTGGCATGACCAACGAGCTCGCCATCATGTTCATCGCCGTCATCTCGGCCGTGACCGTCATGCTCATCGCCGCCGAGCCGCTGTCGCGCTTCATCGCGGCCAACCCGACCGTGGTCATGCTGGCGCTCGCCTTCCTGCTGATGATCGGTATGACGCTGATCGCCGATGGCATGGGCTTCCACGTGCCCAAGGGCTACATTTACGCGGCCATGGGTTTCTCGGCGCTGGTCGAGTCGCTCAACATGCTGGCGCGCCGCAAGCGGGCGCGCGCCAAGGCGCTGCAGGGCGGGGCGGGCAAGTAGCCCTAAACCCCGTCGAGAATAACGATTGTCGGTCGCCGTGGCAGGTTATCCAGCGCCACGGTGATCGACCGTCCCTCACGAAAATCCAGTTCGAACCCACCGCCCATACGGCCCGTGAAGGCGCTGAGCGGTGTCGAATGCCGGTGCATCGGCAGGATCATCGACGAGGAAAGCCGGCGCGCAATCTCGCTCATCCCGTCAAGCGACAGCGTCAGCCCGCCATCGACGGGCACCATCAGCACGTCGAGCCTGCCGATCGCCGCATAATGGCTGTCGTCCAGCCGGTGATGCAGATGGCCCAGATGCCCGATGCACAGCCCCGCCACCTCGAAGATGAAGATCGAATTGGCGTCCGGCTCCATCGCGCCATAGCGGCGGATGTCGGTGGTCACATTGCGGATATAGACGTCTTCAACCAGCAGAGAGTGTTTCACCGGCCCGCCCTCTTCGTTCCAGCCTGGCAGAACATGCTCTATGGCGGGGTCGGGATTGCGCGTGAAATGCGTGCCATGCGCCCTGTTCATGGTCACGACGCGCGGTGGCGGGTTCGCGCCATAAATGCCCGCGAAGTCCGTGGCGATGGTCACGCCGGCGGGCGTCTCGATCAGATAGGTGGAATGGCCCGCATAGGTGATGGTCACCGGGTCGGCCCTCACGGCGGCCGGTATCATCAGCGAGGCGTAGATCACGCCTGGCAGCGCCTGCGCCATGGCGAGGCAGGTGCTTGGTCGCTCGATCTGCCCGTTTGTCTGTGCAAGGGCTGCAGGCAGCGGAGCGAGCAATAAAGTCAGAATGGCTGCGGTCAGTCGGAAGGCGGTCATCGGCATCTCCCGTGTGTGCAAGAGCCCATGGTAGGGCAAAGCGCGGCTCTGCGCCATGTCCGCCCCATGTCGGCCCCATGTCTCTCGACATGTCCGCCCCCATCGCTGCAGTGCGCGGGTTCTGGACGTTGGCCGGCATTTTCACTATAAGGCCCCGGTATTCCATTGCTTTCAAAAGACCGTGAGAAGGAGCCCCATGGCCGGTCATTCCCAATTCAAGAACATCATGCACCGCAAGGGCCGGCAGGACGCCGTTCGCTCGAAGATGTTTTCCAAACTGGCGCGCGAAATCACAGTCGCTGCCAAGATGGGAATGCCCGACCCGGCGATGAATCCGCGCCTGCGCCTGGCCATCCAGAACGCCAAGGCCCAGTCCATGCCGAAGGACAACATCGAACGCGCCATCAAGAAGGCGTCGGGCGGTGATGCGGAGAACTATGACGAGGTGCGTTACGAGGGTTATGGTCCCGGTGGCGTCGCCGTCATCGTCGAGGCGCTGACCGACAACCGCAACCGTTCCGCTTCCAACATCCGCGCCGCCTTCACCAAGGCAGGCGGATCGCTTGGCGAAACCGGTTCCGTTTCCTTCATGTTCGACCGCGTTGGCGAAATCATCTACCCGGCTGACAAGGGCGATGCCGACACGGTGATGGAAGCCGCCATCGAGGCCGGCGCCGAAGATGTCCAGTCGGACGAAAACGGCCACGTCATCACCTGCGCCTTCGAAGATATCGGCGATGTCACCACGGCGCTGGAAGGCGCTCTGGGCGAAGCCGAGTCCGTCAAGGCGATCTGGCGTCCCCAGACCGGCACGCCGGTCGATGAGGAGCGCGCCCAGTCGATCCTCAAGCTCGTTGCAACCCTCGAAGACGACGATGACGTGCAGAACGTCTACGCCAATTTCGAGGTGGACGACGAAACGCTCGCGAAACTCAGCGCAGCCTGATTGCGCTTCTGCCGGGCTTCAGGCCCGGCAGTTTTCGGCTGTCTGGCAACAAAGGACAGGTTCTCGTGAAACAGCATCGTATCGCGATTACCTACTGCACCCAGTGCCAATGGCTCCTGCGCGCCGCATGGCTCGCGCAGGAGCTTCTCTCCACTTTTTCCACAGAACTGTCGGAAGTCGCGCTGCGTCCGGGCACGGGCGGGGTGTTCGAGATCACGTGCAACGGCATCCTCATCTGGGAGCGCAAGCACGATGGCGGCTTTCCTGACGCCAAGGCGCTGAAGCAGCGTGTGCGCGACGTGATCGACCCCGAGCGCGATCTTGGCCACATAGACAAGTAGGCAAGCAGACAACAAAAAACCCGCCTTGATGAGACGGGTCTCTGTAAAAACGCTTTTGCGTTCCGGTCGGCTCTGCCTCTCGGTGTCCGCAAATGCCGGATGACGCCATCCGGCCGCAGGATACCTTAGATGCCGAGGCCCTGGTAACGCTGCTTGAAGCGGGAAACGCGGCCGCCGCGGTCCATCAGGGACTGCTGGTTGCCGGTCCATGCCGGGTGCGTGGACGGGTCGATGTCGAGCTGAAGGGTCTCGCCTTCCTTGCCCCAGGTGGAGCGCGTCTCGTACTCGGTGCCGTCCGTCATGACGACCTTGATCATGTGGTAGTCGGGATGAATTTCGGCTTTCATCGTCTTGTCCTGAGTTCTGGCGGGATGGCAATCTGATCCGCACTTGCGGCAATTGCACCCATCTTGAAAACTTGAAGCCGCGGCCAAGGAAGGCTACGGCTTCGGAATTGGTTGGCGAGCCTATACATCAGGTACGACGACAAGACAAGGCTTGAGCGGCGCACATTTTGCCGCTCCCGAACGAGAATTGAGAAGGGGCAGGCGATGGCGCGCAGGCAAAGGGCGTCCGAAGAGCGGGAACAGGCGGCGAAGCGGCGGTCGTTAAAGCCGCTCAAACGCCTCTTTCCCTATATCGGCCGCTATCGCGGTCTGGCGCTTGGCGCGGCCTTTTTCCTGGTGCTCGCAGCCATCGCGACCCTCACGCTGCCGCTGGCCGTGCGCCGCATGATCGATCACGGGTTTTCCCATTCCGATTCCATCTTCATCGCGAATTACTTCTCGATGCTGGTGGTCATCGCCGCAGTCCTCGCAGCCGCCTCGGCGGGGCGCTATTTCTTCGTCATCACGCTGGGCGAGCGTGTTGTCAGCGACCTGCGGCGCGATGTCTTCGATCACGTCACGCGCCTTTCCCCCGGCTTCTTCGATACGGTCCAGTCCGGTGAAATCGTTTCGCGCATTTCGGCCGACGCCACGCAGGTCAAATCGGCTGTCGGGGCCACCATTTCCCAGGCGCTGCGCAACGTCATCATGGGGCTTGGCGCTGTCGGTATGATGGTCGTCACCAGCCCGCGTCTTTCCCTGCTCGTGGTGGCGGCCATCCCCGTCATCGTTCTGCCGCTGGTTGCGTTTGGCCGCTCGGTGCGCCGTCGCTCGCGTTTTGCGCAGGACACGCTGGCCGATGCCACCGCCTATGCGGGCGAGCAGATCGGCGCGGTGCGCACGCTTCAGGCCTTCACCGGCGAGAACGTGGTGCGCAAGAAATTCTCCGATGCCATCGAGACGGCGTTCTCTGCTGCACGCGCATCCATCTTCGCGCGGTCCTTCCTCACCTTCTTCGCCATCTTCATGACCTTCAGTTCGGTCGTGGCCGTTCTCTGGTTCGGCTCGCGGGCCGTTCTGTCCGGCGAGATGACGCCGGGCACGCTCGGTCAGTTCCTGCTCTACTCGGTTCTGGCAGCTGGCGCTCTCGGCGCCCTGTCAGAGGTCTGGGGCGAGCTTTCGCAGGCCGCCGGCGCTGCCGAGCGCATGAGCGAGCTCCTGTCGGAAGAGCCCGCCATCACCGCGCCCGCCAGCCCCGTAGCGCTGCCGCAGCCGGCGCGCGGCGAAGTGGCGTTCGACAATGTCTCCTTCGCCTATCCGACGCGGCCGGATCGCTCTGCGCTTCATGGATTGTCCTTCACCGTAAAACCGGGCGAGACCGTCGCCATTGTCGGTCCTTCGGGCGCGGGCAAAACCACCGTCTTCTCGCTGCTTCTGCGCTATTACGATCCCGATTCCGGGGCGGTGCGCGTCGATGGTGTCGATGCGCGCGAGGCCGATCCGCTGGCGCTGCGCGGACGCATGGCCATCGTTCCGCAGGACGTGACGATCTTTGCCGCCAGCGCGGCCGAGAATATCGCCTTTGGCCGTCCTGACGCCTCCCGCGCCGAGATCGAGGCTGCGGCCCGCGCCGCGCTTGCGCATGATTTCATCACCGATCTGGCGGAAGGCTACGACACGCCGGTCGGCGAGCGCGGCGTCACCCTGTCGGGCGGTCAGCGGCAGCGCATGGCCATTGCGCGCGCGATCCTGCGCGATGCACCGATCCTGTTGCTCGACGAAGCCACCTCCGCCCTCGATTCGCAAAGCGAGACGCTGGTGCAGCAGGCGCTTGAGCACCTGATGAAGGGCCGCACCACGCTCGTCATCGCACATCGTCTCTCAACGGTTCTGAAAGCCGACCGCATTCTCGTCATGGAAGAGGGGCGCATCGTCGAGGAGGGCACACACGCCGCTCTCGTGGCAAAGGGCGGCATCTATGCCGAACTCGCCAGCCTTCAGTTCCAGGCGGGCGCAGAGGCTCTCGGAGACGCTGCGGAATAGTCGCGGAGGGCGGGGTCGGCTCTACTTCTTGCCGACCTTGCCGCCGACCGCATCGATCCTGTCGATGTCGGCCAGCCCCCAGGGCATCTGCCTGTCGCGGAAAATGCGTTTGCCCAGCCTCGGGTAATCGCCCACATCATGCGCAAGCCGCTCGCCAACGACGATGCAGCGCAGCATTTCATTTCCCGTGTTCTTGATTGAATGGGCCAGCCCGCCCTTTCTGTAGCCAATGAAGTCTCCGGGGCCGATTGCGTGCTCTTCATCGCCGATAAAGGCCGTGGCGGAACCCGCCAGCACGAACACGCATTCGTCTTCGTGGTAATGGCAGTGGTGTTCCGTCGTTTCATAGCCGGGCTCCACTTCGATGATGTGGAAGCCGAAGCCGCTCAGACCCGTGAGGTCGCCAAGAGACTTGTTCAGACGCTGCGCATTGGGGTTGAGAAAGTGGGTCTTCTTCAAACCCTCCATCTCGGCAATTTCGCTGCTTTTAACGAGATATGTCGTGCTCAAAACCATTCCCTCCAGAATTGCTTCGTAGAAACGGGCTGACCCTATTGCATCGGGCAAAGAAGTGGAAATCGGCTCCGGTGTCAGCCTGCTTCTGGAGAAGGGCATGGGTGCCCGGACATGCCGGGCATGGCGAAAGGCGGCATGTGCACCGTTCCATCGAGCGGCTGGCACGAGCCCCTTGCCAGCCATTCGATGCGAAGCCTGCACGTCGCTTTTCGTCATCCTCAAAGAGAGGACCCATGTTCGTTAAGAGCCTTTCGGGAAAGCCGAAACGCCCCGAATGGCTCTGTTGTCTGATGCCTGTACGCGTTGGAGACGACGCTCAGATGAACGTGGCGATTTCCTCCAGCGGCTTCTTCTCCATTGCGTGTTCGGGAATGGTGGCGTCCTCCTTTGGATAGCCGACCACCATCAGGATATAGGGTTTGTCATGCGGGTCGCGACCGCACAGCTCGTTTAGAAAGCTCATCGGGTTCGGCGTGTGCGTAAGAGTTGCCAGACCTGCCTTGTGCAGGGCTGTAATCAGAAAGCCGGTTGCGATGCTCACGGACTCTGGAACGTAGTAGTTCTTGCGCTTCACGCCATCGGCCGAGCGGCTGCGGCGTTCGCCGAAAACGCAGATGAGCCAGGGCGCTTCTTCCAGAAACGGCTTGCTTGCATCGGTGCCGAGCGGGGCCAGCGCATGAAGCCATTCTTCACCCGCGCGTCCTTCGTAAAACGCTTTCTCCTCGGCCTCCGCCGCCTCGCGGATCTGTTTCTTTACCGCCGGATCACCGATCACCGCGAAGTGCCAGGGCTGGTGGTTTGCGCCATTGGGCGCGGTGCCTGCTGCTTTGATGCAGGTTTCGATGATGTCGCGCGGCACGGGGCGGGTGGAGAAGTCGCGCACGGTGTGGCGTGTGCGGATCTCGTCATAGAAGGCCTGTGCGCGGGCCCGCATCTCCTCGACCGGAAGCTCCCTGTAATCGGGAAGTGGAACCGGACGGTATTCCTGTGTGGCCTTTTCGCTCATGCGGACGTCTCCTCCATTTTGTCCGATAAGATTGTCGGACAATCTAGATGGGCTGGTTCCGGCGTCAAGCCTTGGCGTTGCGCTGGTTGCCCTTTGCTTTGCTTTTTGCGGGCGCTGGCGGTGCGGCGAAATGATCGTCAGGCAGCGACTGGATGAGCTGCCGCGCATTCTCCACATGATCGAGCATCGCAGCTTCCGCGCCTGCCGTGTCATCGGCCACCACGCAATCCGTCAGCTGCCTGTGCTGCCGGTTGGTGTCGAACACATCACGCCGGTCCACCAGCACGCGAAACTGCAACCAGTAGAGCGAGTTGGAAAGCCGCGTCAGCGTCTCGTTCAGAAGGGGATTGTCCGCTGTCTCGCGAAACAGCCGGTGGAAACGGGCGTTGAGTTCGGAGAACCGGTTCATGTCGCCCTGTTCGGCTGCGGTATCCAGATCCGCCTGCAGCGCGACAAGCGTTTCGGGTACTTGGTGAAGCACTGGCAGGGCGAGCTTCACCGCCAGCGTTTCCAGCGCCCCGCGCACCTGGAAGAGGTTATCCACCTCGTTGCGCGAGAGCTGGCGCACCATCACGCCGCGATGCGGTTCCGCCGTCAAAAGCCCGTCTGCCGTCAGGCGTCGAAAGGCTTCCCGCACCGAGGAGCGCGAAACGCCCAGCCGGCTGGTGAAGGCGTTCTCCGTCAGTCTCTGGCCTGGCGCCAGCCGCCCGTCGCGCACGGCTTCCGTCAGCGCGTCGGCCACGGTCTCTACAGTGGATCGGGAATCGGTTTCTTCCATGTCCGTCAGAGTGTGCGCAGGCAATGGTCCTGACAAGCCCGACCTCACCGGTTCGTTTTCAAGACAGGACCGAACCTTTGGCGCTATTGGCCGTAGCGCGCTTCCAGATGCTTCTTGAAATGCGCGGCATTGAGCGACTCGCCGGTGGCCCGTTCGATCAGCTCCGGGGTCGACCAGCGCGAGCCCTGCGACCAGATCCGTTCACGCCGCCAGTCGTTCACCGCATCGAACTGGCCCTTGGCGAACTGCGCGTTCACGTCCGGGATATCCTTCTCGATGGCCGACCATTGCTGCGCCGCGATCATCGCGCCGAGCGTGTAGGAGGGGAAATAGCCGAAGGCGGCGGATGGCCAGTGCACGTCCTGCATCGGGCCGTCCTGCGGCGTGTCGATGGTCGACAGGCCCAGATAGGCCTTCATCTTCGCGTCCCAGGCTTCCGGCAGGTCGGCGGCTTCCAGCTTGCCGGCGATCAGGTCCTGCTCCAGCTCGAAACGCAGGATCACGTGCAGCGGATAGGTCACCTCGTCGGCATCGACGCGGATCAGCCCGCGCTCCACATGGTGCACATGGGGCAGGATCTCGTCCATCGACCAGTCTTCGCCCAGATGCTTCGCCACCACCGGCAGCGCCCATTCCCAGAAGGCGGGGTTGCGGCCGATCTGCTTTTCAACGAACAGGCTCTGGCTTTCATGCATTGCCATGCCGCGCGCCTTGCCAAGCGGCCAGTGCGCCCAGGCCTGCGGCAGGTTCTGTTCATAGAGCGCGTGGCCGGTCTCGTGCAGAATGCCCATCAGCGAAGAGAGAAACTCGTCCGAACGGTAGCGCGTGGTGATCCGCACATCGGTCGGAACGCCGCCGCAGAACGGGTGATGCGAGACCGACAGGCTGCCGCGCGTCAGGTCGAAACCGACCGCCGCCATCATGGCGAGACCAAGCTCGCGCTGCTTCTCGACGGCGTAGTGTCCGGAGAGCGGGCGCAGGGGATTTTGCGCGCGTTTCGTTCTCTGGATTTCCAGCGCATTTGGCACGAAATCCACCAGAAACGATTTCAAATCCTCGAAAACGGGGGCGATTTCCGCCGTTCTGTTTCCGGGGTCGAATTGCTCCATCAGAGCATCATAGGGCGCAAGGCCAAGCGCCTCGGCGCGCATCTGCGCCTCCTCCCGCGCCAGCTCGATAACCCCTTCCAGCGCCGGCAGAAAACCCGCCCAGTCGCCCTTGCCACGGGCCTCGCGCCACAGCTGTTCGCAGCGCATGCGGGTGCGCGTCTGGCGCTCCACGAAATCGGCCGGGAGGCAGGTCAGGTTGACGTAATTTCGGCGAAATTCGGAAATTGCCGCTTTTTGCTCTGCGTTCAGGTCTTCCTGTTCGGCGGCGTCGATCCAGTCGGCAATCTCGGGTGCTGCGGCCTGACGGTGGGCCATGCCGGCAAGGGCAGACATGGCTTCGGCGCGGGCCTCGCCGCCACCGGGCGCCATATGCGTCGCCTCATCCGCACCGAGGATCGCCAGCGCGTGATTGAGCGCTTCGATCCTGTGGCCGAGTTCATCGAGTTTCTGAAAGGACATGGAACACCTCGTCGGGGCATTGGGAGGAACGACGCCCGCAGATGCAGGCGTCGATTGTTTGAAGGAGGGGACACGAAGCCGGGCGGCTTCGCAAGCCGTGTCGTCAGCGCTCGGTGAGCTTCAGCTCAATGCGGCGATTGCGGGCACGCGCTTCCCGCGTGTCTTCCGTGTCGAGCGGCTGATACTCGCCGAAACCGGCCGCAACGAGCCGGTTGGCGGGGACGCCGTTCTCGATCAGAAACTTGACGACCGCCGTGGCGCGGGCCGTGGAAAGCTCCCAGTTGTCGCGGAAGCGACCGGTGCCCGAAAGCGGCACGTCATCCGTATGGCCGTCGACGCGCAGAACCCAGTTGATCTCCGGCGGGATCTCTTTTTGCAGTTCGAGAATGGCGTCGGCAAGCTTGCGCATCTCGTCCTGCCCGTTCGGATTGATCTCCGTCGCACCCGACGGGAACAGAACCTCGGACTGGAAGACGAAACGGTCGCCGACAATGCGGATGTTTTCGCGGTCGGAGAGGATTTCGCGCAACCGGCCGAAGAAATCCGAGCGATAGCGGTTCAGTTCCTGCACGCGCTGCGCCAGCGCCACGTTCAGGCGGCGGCCAAGATCGGCGATCTTGGTGCGGGACTCCCGGTCGCGCGCTTCGGAAACCTCAAGCGCGGCTTCCAGCGCGCCGATCTGCTTGCGCAGCGCCGAAATCTGCTGGTTGAGCAGCTCCACCTGCGAAAGCGCCCGCTGGCTGACCAGGCGCTCCTCGTCGAGCGCGCCCGAAAGCTCGCCAATGCGGGCTTCCGCCTGCTCGCTCTGGCCGCTGCCACTGGCCAGCAGCGTTTCCAGCCGGGAACGGTCGGCGCGGATGTCTTCCAGCGAGGCGCGCAGGCTGGCAATGGTGTCCTCGGCGTCCTGGCTGTTGGCCTGTTCGAGCGCCAGAAGCTGCGTCAGCTCGTTGATCTGGGCATTGAGCCGGTCGAGCACGGCGTCCTTGCCGGTGATCTCCTGGCTCAGAAAATACTGCGCCAGCACGAAGACCGAGAGCAGGAACATGATGGCGAGCAGAAGCGTCGCCATGGCGTCCACGAAACCCGGCCAGTAGTCGACGTGGCGGTCGTTGCGGCGTCCACGGGCAAGCGCCATGTCAGCTGTCCCGCTTCTTCAGCGTCGTCGCCAGCTTTTCAAGTGTGGCGCGCATGGCGCGCTGCTCTTCCGCCTGGGATTCCACCCAGTCGCGCATCATCTGCTGTTCACTGCGCATGTTCTTCACAAGACCGGAAATGCCCTCGGCCAGATTGGCCATGGAGGCCGCAAGGCGCGGATTGGAGGTTCCATCCTCCTGAACCGCGCGCAGCTTGTCGGCCAGCTGCTGCATTTCGCTGGACGCGCCGCTGCGGCTGTCTGCGATGTCGGAGCCAAGGTCGGTGACGGACGAAAGCCAGTTTTCCAGCTCGGTATAGAAACGGTTCTGCGCGCGGCCCGCCTGAAGGTCGAGGAAGCCCAGGATCAGCGAGCCTGAAAGACCGAACAGCGAGGAGGAGAACGCCGTGCCCATGCCTTCCAGCGGGGCTGACAGGCCGGATTTCAACGCGTCGAGAATGTCGTTGGCATTGCCCGATGCGGGGTCGAGCGACTGGATGGTGTCACCGATGGACCCGATGGTCTGCAACAGGCCCCAGAACGTGCCGAGCAGGCCGAGAAAGACCAGAAGGCCGATCAGGTAGCGCGAAATGTCGCGGCTCTCGTCGAGGCGGGTGGCGATGGAATCGAGGATCGAGCGCATGGAGCTGGTCGACAGCGCCATCGAAGAGGCCCGGCTCAAAAGCGCCTTCATCGGTGCGAGAAGGACCGGATCGGCCGCATCCGTGCCGGCGCGGAAGGAATTGACCCACCGTACCTCGCGGAACAGGCGGATCACCTGCATGAAAGCGAGCAGGATGCCGATCAGCAGAACGCCGAGAATGAGCCCGTTCAGCCCCGGATTGGTCTGAAAGGCGGAAGCGATCTGCCGGTAAAGGATTGCCGCAACGAAGCCGGCAATCGCCAGAAACACCAGCATGGAAAAGAGGAAGACTTGGGGGCTCGACAAGGTGTGCGGGTCGTAATCGAGCCCGTAGGATGGTTCGTCGTCCCCACGCGATTTCAGCAAGGCCATCTGCTCCTCGTGTCCACTGCGCCGCAGAACCAGTATTGATTCCTGTATGGCGCAGGATTCTAATCGTAAATATGACGAAATTGAAAGCCGCAGACAGTATCCGGTTATGAGCGCATCAGCTTTTTGATGTCGCAACGACAAAGCCCGGGACCTTTCGATCCCGGGCTTTGCTGGTTCTGAAACACCGTGCGGGACGGAGTTGAATCAGGCTTTTTTTGCGGCCGGCTTGCCGAGCGTCTTGACCAGTGCGCGGTGAATGGCCTCGTTGCCGGCGACGATCTGGCCGCTGTCGAACATCTTGTCGCGGCCCGACTTGTCGCTGACGAAACCACCGGCTTCGCGCACGAGGATGATGCCGGCGGCAATGTCCCAGGGTGAAAGCGAATCTTCCCAGAAACCGTCCATCCGGCCCGCTGCCACATAGGCGAGGTCGAGCGCCGCAGAGCCAAGCCGGCGGATGCCCGCCGTCTCGCCCATGACATTGCGCAGGTCGAGCAGGGCCGTGCCGTGGTGGCCGCGACCCAGATGCGGAATGCCGGTGCCGACAACGGCGTCGGACAGCTTGGTGCGCGCCGCGACACGCAGACGACGGTCGTTGAGGAACGCGCCGCCACCGCGCTCGGCGGTGTAGAGCTCGTCCATGGCCGGGTTGTAGATAACGCCGGCGACGATCTGGCCCTGACGTTCCAGGGCAATCGAGATCGAGAAGATCGGAATGCCGTGCAGGAAGTTCGTGGTGCCGTCGAGCGGATCGACGATCCAGCGGTGCTGCGGGTCGTCACCCTCCACCGTGCCGCTCTCTTCCATCAGGAAGGAGTAGCCCGGACGGGCGCGCGACAGCTCGGCGTGAATGATGTCTTCCGCCTTGCGGTCGGCCTGGCTCACATAGTCGCCAGGGCCCTTGAGCGAAACCTGCAGGTTCTGGACCTCGCCGAAATCGCGAGCGAGGGAGCGGCCTGCCTTCATGGCAGCCTGAACCATGACGTTGATAATCGCCGAACGGGCCATGGGATGTAAGCTTTCGTAAGTGTGTGTTTCGCGGAAGCGCCGGGTTTATTCGCCGCGGCGCAGATAGGTGAGTTCGTTGGTGTCGACGACGATCCGCTCGCCAGCCTCGATGAAGGGCGGCACCATCACGCGCACGCCGTTCTCCAGAACTGCCGGCTTGTAGGAAGAAGCAGCCGTCTGGCCCTTCACCACCGGGTCGGCCTCGGCAATCGTCAGCGTGACCTGATCCGGCAGGGAGATGCCGATCGGCTTTTCTTCGTAGAGCTCGACCGTGACGGTCATGCCGTCCTGAAGGAATGCGGCGCGGTCGCCGACGAAGTCCTTCTGCAGCTCGAGCTGCTCATAGGTCTCGGAGTCCATGAACACCAGAGCGTCTTCCTGCTCGTAGAGGAAGCTGAAGTCCTTCTGCTCGAGGCGAACGCGCTCGACGGTCTCGGCGGCGCGGAAGCGCTCGTTCAGCTTCGTGCCGTCGATCAGGTTCTTCAGTTCGACCTGGTTGTATGCGCCGCCCTTGCCGGGCTTCACAGCGTTGGTCTTCACCGCAACCCAGAGGCCGCCATTGTGTTCGATGACGTTGCCGGGGCGAATTTCATTGCCGTTGATTTTCATATGGATCGTCCTGCGGGTCTTGAGCGCGCCAGCGGTTCACGTCCTGCATTTGCATCCCGGTTGCATCGGCCGCGAGAGCAAAGGTTGGAAACAGCAAAACCGCCAGCAAGTTTATGTTTCCAGTGGAGTGAATTCGACATCCGATCTCAAGACCGCATTGCGGATTTCGAATGGCGAGTTCATTCCACTGGCGCGCAATTCGGCGCTTCCAAGACCATAAAAAGCGGTCCAAGGCAAGTCATGCGGCCTTTGGGGGCGTCCGAAAAATGCTAGCGGAGCCGATTTGCGCGCTGGATGGCTTCCTTCATTTCTTCCGGCGTGAGGCCGGCCAGAAAGTCTTCCATCTCCGGATCGATCAACCCGGCGCGGCGCGCGGAGATATACCATGCAGCGCCTTCAATCGTGTCCGGGTCGGTGCCGACGCCGGCGCGATAGAGCTTGGCGAGGCGGTTCTGCGCGGCGATGTTGCCGCCTTCGGCTGCGCGCTTGAGCCAGGCGAACCCGGTTTCCGCATTGCGCTCCCCGCCACGGCCTTCGACCATCCACGTGCCCAGATCGAGCTGTGCGGTGTCGTAATTCTGCCTGGCTGCACGATCAAGCCATGAACGGGCGACCTTGTCATCGGCCTCGCGCCCGCCAAACCCGTTGGCATAGACCTGGGACATCGCATACTGCGCGTCGGCCAGCCCGGCATTGGCGGCCTTCTCGTAATAGGAGACAGCGCGTTCGCGACTTTCGAAGCTCGACTGCCGGTCGAGGATCATCTGCGCGAGGTTGAACTGGGCGAGCCGGTTGCCATTGTCGGCCGCCACCTGCATGAGTTCGAAGGCGCGGTCGGTGTTCTTCTCGACGAAGCCGCCATCAAGCAGCATCAGCGCATACTGGAACTGCGCCTCGGGAACGCCCTGCTGCGCTGCCTTTGAATACCATTCGGCGGCCTTCTTTGCGTCGCGCGCCATGCCAAGGCCACGGGCATAGATCTCTGCGATGAGGGTCTGCGCAGCCGGGTCGCCCGCCTCTGCGCGGGGCAGGGCCAGATTGTGCGCGGTCAGATAGTAGCCGCGCTGAAAGGCGCCATAGGCGGCGTCCGGCAGCTTGCCGAAGCGGTCCGGGTCCACCTGATCCACCGTGGGGGCGGAAAGCGGCCTGTCGCCGACCGGTTGCAGCCGGTCGGCCCGGGGCGCCTGCTTTTCAGTTCCGGTTGTGGCGGGTGCCGTTTCTGCGGCCTTTTCCGGGCCGGCGTCGCCGGCTGCCTGCGCTGTCGCGGCAAGCCCGCAGAACAGGGCGGCAAGCAATGCTACCGGCTGGAGGCGCGCGCGCATGATCAGGCTCCTTGAGCGTTCTGGGAGGTCTTCTCGAGAATGACGTTGGCTTCCTTCACGGCGGCGGCGGCGTCGATCTCGTCAGAGAAGACGGCCGCACCGAGCGCAATGAAGTCGCAGCCGCTCTGCGCCACGGGTTCTGCCGAGGCGACCGCATTGCCGCCCATCACGATGCAGGGGATCTGGACCATTTCCGACCACCATTCGCCCAGTGTGAGGTTGCGCGGGTGCGGTTCCGGCTTGTTGTCGTATCCGAAACGGCCGAAGAACAGATAATCGGGCTGCATTTCGCCGCGCTGAAGCGCGTCGTCGCGGGTTTTCACGCCGCCTGCGCCGATCATCATGCGATCCTGGTATTTCTCGATGATTTCGGCCAGCTCTTCGAGCGAGCCGTCGAAATGGATGCCGTCTGCCTTCACCCGCGTGGCGATGCGCGGCGCGCCGGCGATCATCACGGCGACGCCGTGCGCCTGCGCGATGGGGGTGAGGCGCTCGGCACGGGCCTGGAAGCTGACCTCGTCCTGCCCGTAATCGGGAATGATGAGGGAAGCGACATCGCCGGCGGCGAGGGCTGCTTCCAGATGTGCTTCGTCATTGGCAGCCAGTTCCGGCGGCGGTGCAATCAATACGAGGCGGCAGCGATTGGTCATGTAGGAACTCCTGGCGTCTCGACGGAACCGACCCGGTTCGTTTCTGACCCGTCATTTTGGTTTGAATGCGGCATAGACGAAGCACGGGGGGATGGACAAGGAAAATTGGTCCTTCCTGCCGGACGCTCGCCAAGTGCGGTCATAAGGATTATGACTGGCGACGCCCGGCCGTCGGGCGATCCAGACGAATTTCATGACACCTTTGCTTTCCGATCCAGCTTTTTATCTTGCAGCGATTCCGGCCGTTCTGCTGGTCGGCCTGTCGAAGGGGGGCTTCGGCGGCGCGATGGCGCTGCTCGGCGTGCCGATGCTTTCTCTGGTCGTGTCGCCGGTGCAGGCGGCGGCGATCCTGCTGCCGATCCTGATCGTCATGGACATCGTCTCGCTCTGGGCCTGGCGTGGTTACATGGACCGCAGGACGCTTTCCATCATGCTGCCCGGCGCGCTGATCGGCATCGCCATCGGCTGGGCGACGGCGGCCGTCGTGACGGAAGGGCATGTGCGCCTGATCGTCGGTCTGGTGACGCTGGCCTTCTTCCTGCGCTGGGCGTTCGAGAAGATCGCAGGGAATGTGCGGATCGCCAGCCAAAGCCGCCCGCGCGGCACTTTCTGGGGCGCGGTTGCGGGCTTCACGAGCTTTGTCGCGCATGCGGGCGGGCCGCCCTATCAGGTCTATGCGCTGCCGCTTGGGCAGGATCCGCGCCTTTACACGGGAACGAGCGTGGTCTTTTTCGCCATCGTCAACGCGGTGAAGCTCGTTCCCTATTTCGCGCTCGGGCAGTTCGACCGTTCCAACCTGACGGCGTCGCTGATCCTGATACCGCTTGCGCCGCTCGCCACGCTGGCCGGCGTTTGGGTGATCAAGCGCATGAAGCCGACGGTCTTTTATCCGTTCATGTATGTCATGGTCCTGATCGTTTCCCTCAAGCTCATCCATGACGGGGTCTTTGACCTTATGGGGTGGTGACGGGTTCGGGAGCCTGTGCTTAAAAGATGAAAACAGCGGGAGGATGTTTGTGACCGGCAATGCTTTCGAACGGGATCTGGACAAGAACCCCGCCAACCACCAGCCGCTGACGCCGCTTGTGCTTCTGGAGCGCGCGGCGAAGGTGTTTCCCGATGACGTGGCGATCATCCATGGCAGCCAGCGCATCACCTATGCGACCTTCTGGGAGCGCTCGCTGAAACTCGCATCGGCGCTCGCCAGCCACGGGATCGGCAAGGGCGATACGGTGACGGTGATGCTGTCCAACACGCCGCCCATGCTGGAGGCGCACCACGCCGTGCCGATGACGAAGGCGGTGCTGCATTCGCTCAACACCCGCCTTGATGCCGCGATCATCGCCTTTCAGCTCGACCATGCGGAGAGCCGGGTGGTGATCGTCGACCGGGAGTTCTCCGGCGTGATGAAGGAGGCGCTGGCGCTGGCGAGCGTCAAGCCGCTGGTCATCGATTATGACGATCCCGACTATGCGGACGATGCGCCCTATCCGAAGGGCGAGCGCATCGGCAGCGCCGATTACGAGGAATTCCTGGCTTCGGGCGATGCCGGGTTTGCCTGGTCCATGCCCGATGACGAATGGGACGCCATCGCGCTGAACTATACCTCCGGCACGACGGGTAATCCCAAGGGCGTGGTCTATCATCACCGCGGTGCGGCGCTGATGACCTATGCCAACACGGTGCATGCGGGGTTGACGCGCGGATCGGTCTATCTGTGGACGCTGCCGATGTTCCACTGCAATGGCTGGTGCTTTCCGTGGACGCTGGCGCTGACGGCGGGAACGCATGTCTGCCTGCGCTGGGTGCGCGCAAAGCCCATGTATGACGCGATTGCCGATCACGGGGTGACGCATCTGTGCGGCGCGCCGATCGTGATGTCGGCGCTGCTCAATGCGCCGGATGAGGAAAAACGCGATTTCTCGCACACGGTGACGTTCAACACGGCAGCGGCTCCGCCGCCCGAAACCGTGCTTTCGGCCATGGCCGAGGCAGGTTTTGCGGTGACCCATCTCTATGGCCTGACGGAAACCTACGGACCGGCCGTGGTCAATGAATGGAAGGGCGAGTGGGACGCGCTCGACGGCGCCGGGCAGGCCGCGCGCAAGGCGCGTCAGGGTGTGCGCTATGCGGCGCTCGAGGGGCTGACCGTGATGGACCCGGAGACGATGGAGGAAACCCCGCGCGATGGCGAGACCATTGGCGAGGTCATGTTCCGCGGCAACATCGTCATGAAGGGCTATCTGAAGAACAGGGCGGCGACGGAAGAGGCTTTCGCCGGCGGCTGGTTCCATTCGGGCGATCTGGGTGTGATGCACCCCGATGGCTACATCCAGCTGAAGGACCGTTCCAAGGACATCATCATTTCAGGCGGCGAGAACATCTCTTCCATCGAGGTGGAGGATGCGCTCTACAAACATCCCGCCATTGCGGCCTGCGGGGTGGTCGCGAAGGCGGATGCGAAGTGGGGTGAAACGCCGGTGGCCTTCGTTGAACTGAAGCCGGGCAGAAGTGCGGAAGCCGAAGAGATCATCGCGCACTGCCGCTCTCTGCTCGCGCATTTCAAGTGCCCGAGAACCATCATTTTCTCTGAAATACCAAAGACTTCGACGGGGAAGATTCAAAAGTTCCGGCTGCGGGATCAGGCCCGGGCGCTGTAGGGAAAAGAGGGCGAACGCTGGCATTCGATGCAATTATCGGTGGCGGCGTTAACCAAGCATTAAGCTTTACATGCGTTTACTGTGTACATCCAGTGATCTGGATTCTTACCGAGTGGCTGGAGCCATTCTGTTTGACGCCTCCCTGTTTAAACTCCTGAGAGCCGCGTTTGCGGCTCTTTTTTTCGACAAAATGAGCATTAACCTTTCATTAAGTAAGAACTTGCCAACAGCTGTGCACAGGCTCATCCTTGCATTGAGTTCTTGGCATTGAGAGTCAGGCTCACTTGTGATTGAACGCATCAGCCGGCGGTGGCCGCAGTTTCGTATAATGGTGGGGCGTAAGCACAATGATTGAAGGCGGGAACGGTCGCGCGACTACGATCAAGCTGGCCGAGCATCGCGTGTTCTCGGATTCTTTCAAGCCTCTCTACAATCAGGGCATGAGCCTGGTTGAAGAGGCCGCGGAGTATCTGGATGGCGAAGGACGCATCGAGGCCAAGGGCCTGACGCGGGCCGGCGCTGCGCTTTATGCGGCCGAATCCATGCGGCTGACCACACGTCTGATGCAGCTTGCCTCGTGGCTTCTTCTGCAGCGCGCCGCCAATTCCGGCGAGATGACGCGCGAGCAGGTGGCTGCCGAGAAGTCCAAAGTGCGTCTCGACACGCATTCGCCGCAGGAGCAGGCCGACGGCTGGTCCGATCTGCCGGAGAATTTCCAGGATCTGGTCATGCGCTCGGTGCGCCTGCAGGACATCGTGCGGCGTATGGACGAAGAGATCTATGGCGGTGCGCCGGCTGCAGCGAACGATGCCGATCTCTACAGCCACAACCCGGTCTTCGAGCAGATCACCCTGCTGAAAACAGCGTTCGGGCACCGCTGATTCCCCACTGAAACAGCGTCTGCGTAAGCGGAAGCGCAATCAGCGCAGACGCGATGATGAGCGTGAAGGCGAGCCGCCGATAGGTCGTGTCGCTGGCGATCCCGTACAGCTTTCCGCCGATGAGCAGGCTCACCACATAGGGCGGGACCATAATCAGGCCGAGCATCACGCGCGGCTCATCGAACAGGCCGGCCGCCCACAGATTGCCGGCGGAAAAGATCTCCGAAATCAGAAACAGCGTCATGAGATTGGCGCGCACCACGGAGACCGGCAGCGCCGACGCCATCCAGTAGATGATGACCGGCGGGCCGGGAATGGCGGCGATGCCCGACAGCGTGCCTGAAATGCCGCCAATGCCGAAGGATACGGGAAAGCCACGCGGCCCGTGGTAGCGCCAGCCGCTGCGCAGCACCAGCGCACAGCCCAGAATGACGATGCAGATGATCCAGCGCAGCGCGGTTTCGTCGCCATTCTTGAGAATGTAGACGCCAAGCGGCACGAACAGCGCCAGCCCGGCGAGAACCGGCAGCACCTCGCGCCAGCGGGCGAGCTTCACCACCGGCAGGGCGACCGGAAGCGTGGGCAGCGAATCGATGATGACCAGCAGAACCACAGCAGTCACGGGATCGTAGAGCGCGCCTGCAATCGGCGCGACGATGAGCCCCGTGCCGAACCCGGACAGGCCGCGCACCACCCCCGCCACCAGAACGGTGAGGGTGAGAAGGGCAAGACTGAGATCGAGTTCGGGCAGGATTTCGCCTCCAGGCAGTCGGTGTGCCGGGACAGGAATGCAGCCGCATCCTAACGCGTGGCAATGGGCCTGCCCACCGCTATGGTAGAGCCATGAACACACCGATTCGCATTATGGGCATCGACCCGGGGCTTCGCCGCACCGGCTGGGCCGTCATCGAGACGCAGGGCAACTCCCTTCGCTTCGTTGACGCAGGCTCGGTCTCTTCCGATGCCAAGGCTGACCTCGCCTCGCGCCTGTGCCAGTTGCATGAGGGGCTGGAGGCGGTTCTGCACCAGCACCGGCCGGAGGAGGCCGCCGTGGAGGCCACTTTCGTCAACAAGGACGCATCGGCCACGCTGAAGCTGGGTCAGGCGCGCGGCATCGCCATGCTGGTGCCGGCAAGGGCCGGCCTGCGCGTTGCCGAATACGCGCCCAATGCGGTCAAGAAGGCCGTGATCGGCGTCGGTCACGGCGACAAGAAGCAGATTCATCTGATGGTGAAGGTGCTGATGCCGAAGGCGCATTTCGACACGCATGATGCGGCGGATGCGATTGCCATCGCCATCTGCCACGCGCATCACCGGCAGTCCGTCACCTCCCGACTGGCAATGGAAGCACTGAAATGATTGGCAAACTGAAGGGCATCATCGACGAGATCGCCGAAGATCACTGCATCGTCGATGTGGGCGGGGTTGGCTATGTGGCCTACTGCCCGGCGCGCACGCTGGCCGCACTTGAGGGCGAGGGGACGGCGGTGACGCTGTTTATCGAGACTTATGTGCGCGAGGACATGATCCGTCTCTACGGCTTCCGCTCCGCGCTGGAGCGCGAGTGGTTCCGCCTTTTGCAGAACAATGTGCAGGGCGTGGGCGCAAAGGTGGCGCTTTCGGTGCTTTCCACGCTTTCGGCTTCGGAACTCGCCAACGCCATTGCGCTGAAGGATGCCGCCACGGTGGCGCGCGCGCCGGGCGTGGGCAAGAAGGTGGCCGAGCGCATTGTCTCGGAGCTCAAGAGCAAGGCCCCCGCCTATGCCGGCGAGGCCAGCGACACGATCGGTCTCAAACAGGAACTGGGCGAGGGCGCAGCGCCTTCGGCGGTGGCCGATGCGGTTTCTGCGCTTGCCAATCTCGGTTATTCGCGCGATGTCGCAGCCAATGCGGTTGCGGCGGCGCTGAAGGAAGCCGGCGAGAGCGCCGAGGCCGGAACGCTGATCAGGCTTGGCCTGAAGGAACTGGCGCGCTAGGCAACAGGCATGGGCGCCAAGCTGGGTAGTGAAGTGGATTTCTGCGGATGACGGATGCCGAACGGCTCATTTCGGCCGACAAGCGCGGTGAGGATCTGGACGCGACCATGCGGCCGCAATCGCTGGACGATTTCGTCGGCCAGAAGGCGGCGCGCGCCAATCTGAAGGTCTTCATCGAGGCGGCGCGCGGACGCGGCGAGGCGCTGGACCACGTGCTGTTCGTTGGCCCGCCTGGCCTCGGCAAGACCACGCTGGCGCAGATCATGGCGCGGGAGCTGGGCGTGAATTTCCGCTCCACCTCCGGTCCGGTGATCGCAAAGGCCGGCGATCTGGCGGCCCTTCTCACCAATCTTGAAGAGCGCGACGTGCTTTTCATCGACGAAATTCACCGGCTGAGCCCGGCGGTGGAGGAAATCCTTTATCCGGCGATGGAAGATTTTCAGCTCGACCTGATCATCGGCGAGGGGCCGGCGGCGCGTTCGGTGAAGATTGACCTGGCGAAGTTCACGCTGGTGGCCGCGACGACGCGGCTTGGCCTTCTGACCACGCCGCTGCGCGACCGTTTCGGCATTCCGGTGCGGCTCGATTTCTATACGACCGAAGAACTGCAATCCATCGTCACGCGCGGCTCGCGCATTCTGGGCATGCCGCTGGCCACCGATGGCGCTGAGGAAATCGCCCGTCGCGCGCGCGGCACGCCGCGCATTGCCGGACGCCTGCTGCGCCGGGTCCGCGATTTCGCCACCGTGGCGGGGGCGAGCGAGGTGACGCGCAAGGTTGCCGATGAGGCGCTGTCGCGGCTTGAAGTGGATGCGCTTGGCCTCGACCTGCTCGACCGGCGTTACCTCAGCATGATCGTGGAAAATTTCGGCGGCGGCCCGGTGGGCATCGAGACCATTGCGGCGGCGCTCTCGGAGCCGCGCGACGCGATTGAAGACATTATCGAGCCCTATCTGATCCAGCAGGGCTTCATCCAGCGTACGCCGCGCGGGCGCGTTCTGGCCGCGAAGGCATGGCGTCACATGGGGCTTCAGCCGCCCAAGGCGCTGGCCGAGGCGCAGATCAGCCTGTTCCAGCAGGGAGACAAGGAATGAGCGGCGGCGGCGCAGGCGAAGACCTGACGGTCGGGCTTTCGGGCGAACTGACCGAATTCGGTCACCGTCTCGTGGCGCGGGTCTATTTTGCCGATACCGATTTTACCGGTGTGGTCTATCACGCCCGCTATCTGGAGTTTCTGGAGCGCGGCCGGTCGGATTTCCTGCGTCTTGCGGGTGTCCACCATACCGAGCTTGCCGACGGCAAGCATGGCGAGGTGCTGGCCTGGGTCGTGCGGCGCATGGAAATCGACTTTCGCCAGCCGGCCCGCGTGGACGACATCGTGACGGTGGAAACGCGCACCGAGGCGATTTCGGGCGCGCGCATCTATATGGCGCAGCGTCTCCTGCGTGGTGACGATGTGCTGGTGGAGGCGAAGGTGGAGGCGGCGATCATTGGCGCGTCCGGCAAGCCGCGCCGGTTCCCGAAAGAATGGATCGAGGCCTTCAAGCCGAAAGGCGGCTAATTCGCGGGTTTCGCTGCGATGAGGGGCGTGCCGAAGGCGCATTGTCTTGCCCCGTAAGCGATTCTCTTTGCCGCAGCCTGGTTGGCGCTCCGTTTCCTAACGCTTAATTAACCATAACGGTTCATGAAGAAAATCATGAAATCCGTAGCGAATCCGTGCGCCTTCCTTTCACCAAATTTTACCGGATAAAGGGGCCTTGAAGCATCTTGCGGGGACGCCTCGGATCGGACGAAGGCAACGGCACGCAAGCAGGGGCGAGACCGAAGCCGAGATGTACGCCGCCCTGATCTTAAGAGGATTTTGATCCATGGAAAGTGTTACGCTCGCCGCACCAGGTGGGGAGTTGTCGATCTGGGCTTTGTTCTGGCAGGCCGGTTGGGTCGTCAAGCTGGTCATGATCGGCCTTCTGGCGGCATCCGTGTGGACCTGGGCCATCATTATCGACAAATCGATTGCCTATGCCCGCATGCGCTCTGCTCTCAATCGTTTCGAGAAGACGTTCTGGTCCGGCCAGTCTCTTGAAGAACTTTACCGCGCGCTCTCGGAGCGCAAGACGACCGGTATGGGGTCGATCTTCGTGGCTGCGATGCGCGAGTGGAAGAAGAGCTTCGAGAAGGGCGCGCGTTCGCCGATCGGCCTTCAGAACCGCATCGACAAGGCCATGGATCTGGCGCTGACGCGCGAGATGGAGCGTCTGGAGAGCCGGCTGGGCTTCCTCGCCTCCATCGGTTCGGCTGCGCCGTTCATCGGCCTGTTCGGCACGGTGGTCGGCATCATGACCTCGTTCCAGGCCATTGCCGGTTCCAAGTCGACCAATCTGGCCGTTGTCGCGCCGGGCATCGCCGAGGCGCTTCTGGCCACGGCCATCGGCCTTCTGGCCGCCATTCCCGCTGTTATTGCCTACAACAAGCTGTCATCGGATGCGGGCAAGCTCGCCGGACGCATGGAAGGCTTCGCGGACGAGTTTTCGACCATCCTCTCGCGGCAGATCGACGAGAAGGTCGCCGCCAAGGCGGCTTAGGAGAACGCAATGGGTATGTCAGTCGGCTCGGCGGGCGGAAGAAACGGACGGCGGCGCGGTCGCCGGGGTTCGCGCTCGGGCCTGATCTCCGAAATCAACGTGACGCCCTTCGTGGACGTGATGCTGGTGCTGCTCATCATCTTCATGGTGGCCGCCCCGCTGCTGACCGTCGGTGTGCCCATCGACCTGCCGGAAACGCAGGCCAAGGCGCTCAACTCCGAAACGCAGCCGATCACGGTTTCCGTCAACAGCGACGGCCAGATCTATCTGCAGGAGACCGAAGTGCCCATCGAAGAGGTGGTCGCGAAGCTGCAGGCGATTGCGCGTTCGGGCTATGACGAACGTATTTATGTGCGCGGTGACCGCGCGGCTGATTACGGCACGGTGATGCGCGTGATGGCGCGTATCTCGGCTGCCGGCTATCGCAATCTTGGCCTGGTCACGCTGCAGGAAGAAGGCAACTGACCGAATGAAGGCGGGTATCGTCATATCGGCGGGCATGCACGCGGCGCTTCTGGGCTTTGGCCTGGTTTCGCTGTCGGCGCCGCGCGCCTATGAGGTGGCGGATGTCGAATCCCTGCCCGTCGACATCATTCCCATCGAATCGATGACGCAGGTGCAGGAGGGCGACAAGAAAGCCGAGCTTTCCGAAAAGCCTGCGCCCACGCCAACCAAGCGTCCTGACCCGGTCGAGAACGCGCAGAACACGGGCGACAATGATGTCGACCTGAAAACGCCGCCGACGCCGGAGCCGAGCAAGCGCGAAGTGCAGAAGACGGCGGAGCCGCCGCCTGCGCCGAAGCCGACGCCCAAACCCGAACCGAAGCCGGAGCCCGAGCCCAGACAGGCCGAGGCGGAGCCGACCCCGGTGCCGGCGACGGAGGTGCGCCCCGAGCCGCAGCCCAAGCAGGATGTGCAGCCGGACCCCGCGCCTGAAGAGACGGTCGTGGCCGAAGCGCCCGAGGCAGAGAGCGTTTCCCTGCCCAACAGCGCGCCGGTGCCACAGTCGCGGCCTCAGCCGCCAAAGGCGAGCACGGCCAAGGCGCCCGACCGCAAGGATGCCGAAAAGCCGGCGCAGAAGACCGCGGCCAAGCAGAAGTCGGAGAAATCCGACGAACTGTTCGACGAGGTGGCGGCGCTTCTGAACAAGGACAAGGCCTCTGGCGGCGGCGCGAAGCGCTCGCAGGAGCAGGCGTCGCTTGGTGGCAGCCGCAACACGCCCGGCGAGAAGCTTTCGCAGAGCGAGATGGATGCGCTGCGCGGTCAGATCCAGCGGTGCTGGAACGTGCCGGCTGGCGCGCTCGAGGCCGACAATCTGAAGGTCTCCATCCAGATGAACCTGGATGCGAGTGGCAATATCGAGGGAAGTCCGCGCATCATTTCCGGCGGCAGCGGGTCCATGGTCGAGCGGGCAGCGGCAGAATCCGCACGCCGCGCCGTCCTCCAGTGCGCGCCCTACAATCTGCCGGCGGCGAAGTACGACACCTGGTCTGAAGTCATCGTCCACTTCGATCCAAGCGACATGTTTTAACCCGGGCACCATCCATATGGCGATGGGGGCTTGAGCCTAACCAAATGGGGAGAGGCAGGAGCAAATGCAGATAATCTTGAGAGCGACCTTCCTGATCGCGACGCTTGTCGCCGGGCTTGGCGTTGCAGTGCTGCCGGCAAGGGCAGTGGTCGAGATCGACATCAACAAGGGCGTGGTCGAGCCGCTGCCGATCGCCATCACGGAGTTCATCTCCGCCGATGGCACCGGCGCGGAAATTGCCAGCGTCGTTGAGGCCGATCTGAGGCGGTCCGGCCTGTTCGCACCGATCGAGAAGGGGGCCTTCATCGAGAAGATCTCCAACCCGGATGCGGCCCCGCGTTTTCAGGACTGGACCGTGATCAACGCGCAGGCGCTGGTGACGGGCAAGGTTTCCGAGACGGCGGACGGACGGCTGAAGGCCGAATTCCGCCTGTGGGACACCTATGCGGGCCAGCAGCTCATCGGCGAGCAGTTCTTCACCAGCAAGGACAAGTGGCGGCGCGTGGCGCACATCATCGCCGACGCCATCTATCAGCGCCTGACGGGTGAGAGCGGCTATTTCGACACGCGCATCGTGTATGTGGACGAGTCCGGCCCGCGCAACAACCGCGTGAAGCGGCTTGCGATCATGGATCAGGACGGCGCCAACCAGCGTTTCCTGACCGATGGCCGCGCCATCGTTCTGACGCCGCGCTTCTCGCCGACGCGTCAGGAAATCACCTACATGTCCTATGAGGGCGGTCAGCCGCAGGTCTATCTCCTGCAGCTGGAGACCGGACAGCGTGAGCTGGTCGGCAATTTCCCCGGCATGACGTTTGCGCCGCGCTTTTCGCCCAATGGCCAGCAGATCGTGATGAGCCTTCTGCGCGATGACGGCAACTCGAACATCTTCGCGATGGACCTGCGCAGCCGCAACACAACGCGCCTGACGACGGCCAATGCGATCGACACCTCGCCGTCCTATTCGCCGGATGGTTCGCAGATCGTGTTCACCTCCGACCGTGGCGGTCGCGCGCAGATCTATGTGATGAGCGCGAGCGGTGGCGATCCCAAGCGTATTTCGTTCGGTGACGGCAGCTATTCGACGCCGGTCTGGTCGCCGCGCGGCGATCTGATCGCCTTCACCAAGCAGACGCGCGGCGAGTTCCAGATTGGCGTGATGCGCACCGATGGTTCGGGCGAGCGCATCCTGTCCTCCGGCTTCCTGCAGGAAGGTCCGACCTGGTCGCCCAATGGCCGCGTTGTGATGTTCTTCCGTCAGCCGGCGGGCTCTGCCGGACCGCAGCTCTATTCCATCGATCTGACGGGCCGCAACGAGCAGAAGATCCCGACCGCGAATTACGGTTCGGATCCGGCATGGTCGCCGCTACTCGAGTAGCGGCGGGCCGGTTCCTGCCGGATTCGCCGCGTTTCCGCCGTATTTTAAGCTAGTTTGCGCGAAATAACGGTTCTGGTTGGTACCGGTAAGTCTTCGTTAACCGCGTTTCTTGAGGGGTCCTTAACGGCAACGTGGTTACTGATCATTGAACAAAATTTCTCTAATTTGAAGGAGAGGTGGCAATGCTGTCGATTGCAGCGATCGCCAAACACCCGGTTAGCATCGCCCTGGTAGCGGCTCTTGCTTTGGCCGGTTGCGCCAACAAGCAGGTTCCCAACAGTGCAGCCGATATCGGGCTGGGCGGTGCGGGCGGTCCTCCCGGATCGCAGCAGGAATTCACCGTCAGCGTGGGCGACCGGATTTTCTTCGACCTCGACTCGTCGTCGATCCGCGCCGATGCGCAGCAGGTTCTTTCCCGCCAGGCGCAGTGGCTGAACAAGTACCAGAATTACACGATCACCGTGGAAGGCCATGCCGACGAACGCGGCACCCGCGAGTACAACCTCGCGCTCGGCGCACGCCGTGCGGCTTCGGCCCGTGACTTCCTGGTGGCCCGTGGCGTTGCGGCAAACCGCATCCGCACGATTTCCTACGGCAAGGAGCGTCCGGTCGCGACCTGTGACGACATCTCCTGCTGGTCGCAGAACCGCCGCGCGGTCACCGTTCTGAACGGCGGCAGCAGCTAAGCATTTTGCATACAAGAAAAGAAAAGCCGCGCTGGACAATGTCCGCGCGGCTTTTTTTGTTGGCTGAATTTGAAAGACGTAGGCGTCAGCCCTGCGCGGCCTTGCGGATGGCCTCGATGTTCTTCGCATAGGCTTCTTCGCCGTCGCCCTTGAAGACGGCGGAGCCGGCGACGAGCACATTGGCGCCGGCGGCAACCAACTCACCGGCCGTGTCGGGCGACACGCCGCCATCGATCTCGATGTCGATCGGACGGTCGCCGATCATTGCCTTCACGCGGCGCACCTTCTCGACCACGGACGGAATGAAAGCCTGGCCGCCAAAGCCCGGATTGACCGTCATCAGAAGCACGAGGTCGACCTGGTCGAGCACGTATTCGATGACGTTTTCGGGCGTCGACGGATTGAGCGAGACGCCGGCCTTCTTGCCGAGATTGCGAATGGTCTGCAGCGAGCGGTGCAGGTGCGGACCGGCTTCCGCGTGAACCGTGATGATGTCGCAGCCCGCATCCGCAAAGGCGGCGAGGAAGGGATCTGCCGGTGTGATCATCAGGTGGCAGTCGAACACCTTGTCGGTGCGGTCGCGGATTGCCTTGATGATGGGCGGGCCAAAAGTGATGTTGGGCACGAAATGGCCGTCCATCACGTCGAGGTGGATCCAGTCAGCGCCTGCTTTGGCGACGGTTTCGACCTCGTCGCCGAGGCGCGAGAAGTCGGAAGCGAGGATGGAGGGGGCGATGAGCGTGTTGCGCGCGGTCATGACGGTTTTCCGTAACGATGAGACTGGCTTGCCCTAACGTCTTCTCCGCGCCTTGTCGAGGCGCGGGCGGGACGCCTCACAGATGTGTCACCATGCGGTGCGATGCGGGATGCACCAGATGAGCCAGCGTGATCGGCTCGCCCGCCATCCATGTGATGCGTTCGCCGATGAAGACCGGATCACCTTCCCGGATCTGCAGCAGGGATGCCTCGTCGGGGCTGGCGGCCGCCGCCATGAAGGTGAACTCCGCATTGGAGAAGGGGGCGTGGCCGACGAGCCATTCATTCGGCCCCATGGTCGCGAAATCAGCATCGCGGGCACCGGGAACCGTGTTCAGATTGATCCAGCGATCTTCGTACTGGTAGGGGACGCGGTCGGCCAGGTGCAGGCATCGCACATGCATCATGTTGGATCTGGACAGGAGGCTGAGCCGGGCGCAGATGACCTCCGGTGCATCGGTAATGTCAGCGCTCAGTAAGCGGTACTGATATTCCGAACCACGCGCTTCGATCTCCTGCCGGATGCGGGGGATGACGAAGCGCGCCTCGCGTACCGGATGAAGGGCGACGCGGGTGCCAGCGCGGCGCTTGCGTTCGAGAATGCCGGCGCGGGCAAGCTCCTGAAGCGCGCGGTTGACCGTCGCGCGCGCCGCCCCGAACTCCTCCGCCAGGGCTTCTTCGCCGGGGATCAGGGCTCCCGGCAGCCAGACCCGTTCTGCGATGCGTCGGGAGAGCTCGTCGCGGATGGTGCGGAATGAGGCGCGTTCGCTGGTCACAGCAACTCCATCAGTTTTCTGATCGTGCGCGTGTAGCGTGCGGCGATCGTTTCACGTTCGATGTGGCGGCCCTGACGGACACAGTGGCGTCCTGCCGACCACACTTCGGATACGGCGCCATTGTCGCCGGTAAAAAGCCAGCCGTCTAATACACCATCGTCGAATGCTGCACCTGCGAAATCGTCCTGATCGATTGCCACCAGATCGGCCCAGTGTCCCGGCTGGATCGCGCCGGAATCGCGGCCAAGAGCCTGAGCGCCGCCGGCAAGGGCTGCATCGTAAAGCGTGCGCCCGCAGGACTGGCCGTGCGCAGCCAGAACCACGCGGGCCGTGTCGCGCAGGCGCTGGGAGTATTCGAACTGGCGCAGCTCTTCGGCGACGGTGATGCGGATGTTGGAATCGGAGCCGATGCCAAGTGCACCGCCTGCCTGACGGTAGTGAAGCCCGTTGAAGATGCCGTCGCCCAGATTGGCCTCGGTGACGGGGCAAAGCCCGGCGACCGCTCCGGTGTCGGCCAGATTGCCGGTCTCCTCGTCGGTCATGTGGGTGCAGTGGATCAGGCACCAGCGCGCATCCACATCGCAATTGTCGAGCAGCCACTCCACCGGACGCTGGCCATAGGCCGCCAGAACCTCGTCGATCTCCGGCAATTGCTCGGCGATGTGCATGTGCAGCGGCGCATCGGGACGCATGGTCTGCGCTTCACGCAGATCATCCAGCCCCACCGCGCGCAGCGAGTGTGGTGCAACGCCAAGCCGGGCGTCGGCGGCGAGATTTCCAATGCATGCTTCAGCGCGTGAAAGCAGCTTCTGGAACCGGTCCAGATCGTTGCCGAAACGCTGCTGGCCGCCCTGCAGCGGTCGCTGGTCCACGCCGCCATGGCGGTAAAGAACGGGAAGGAGGGTGAGGCCGATGCCCGTCTGGTCCGCAGCGCCTGCGATACGCGCAGAAAGCTCGCCCACATCGTCATAGGCAACGCCGCCGGGCTGATGGTGGACGTAGTGGAACTCCGCGACGGCGGCAAAACCCGCCTCCTGCATTTCCATGAAGGCGAAGGCGGCGACCGCCTCGATGTCTTCCGGCGAAAGCAGGTCGAGAAAGCGGTACATGATTTCGCGCCATGTCCAGAAACTGTCGCGCCCGGCCGGACCCCGCCGCTCGGCCAGCCCGGCCATGGCGCGCTGAAACGTGTGGCTGTGCAGGTTGGACATGGCGGGCAGGAGAACGGGAACACGTATTGTCTTGGCATCCCCCGACTTGTCATCTGCGGGCGCGGCCCCGGCCGTCACGCTTTTGATGCGCCCCGCACTGGTGAGCTCCACAAGCACGTCCTTTTGCCAACCGCCTGGCGTGAGTGCATTCTGAGCAAAAATCGCTTGCATGAGGCGTTGTTCCCGGCTTAATTATGTCTATACATATAAGAATAATCGTAGACAAAAATTCTGTCTTAGGCAATATGCCCTGTATGGGGAGGCCTGCAGTGGGTAGGGAGGAATCTTCCTGTTATGAAGCAGAGTGTCATCAGCGGTATCCGCTTGGCGAGCATGTGCGAAGGCGGCGCGCCCTATGGGCTTGTCGAGGATGCCGGCATCGCCATCGAGGGTGATATGATTGTCTGGGCAGGTGCAATGAGCAACCTGCCGGAGCGTTTTTCCGGATGGGAGCGGACCGATTTCGGCGGTCGCCTCGCCACGCCGGCGCTTGTCGACTGCCACACGCATCTGGTGTTTGGCGGCAATCGCGCCAGGGAATTCGAGATGCGGCTTGAAGGCGCGAGCTACGAAGAAGTGGCGCGGGCCGGCGGCGGCATCGTTTCCACCGTTTCTGCAACGCGTGGCATGGATGAAGATGCGCTGGTCGAAGACGCGCTGAAGCGGCTCGATGCGCTTCTTGCCGAAGGCGTTTCGACGGTGGAGGTCAAATCCGGTTATGGGCTGACCGTCGAGGACGAGCTCAAGATGCTGCGCGCCGCGCGCCGTCTGGCAGAGCTGCGGCCCGTGCGGATCAAGACGAGCTATCTCGCCGCCCATGCGGTTCCAGCCGAATATCGCGGGCGTGAAGACGCCTATATCGACGCGGTGGTGCTGCCGGGCATGGATGCTGCCCGTGCCGAAGGTCTGGTCGATGCGGTTGACGGGTTCTGCGAGGGCATTGCCTTCTCGCCGGTGCAGATGGCGCGCGTCTTCGACCGGGCGCGCGAACTCGGCCTGCCGGTAAAACTGCATGCAGAGCAGCTTTCCAATCTGGGCGGCGCGAAGATGGCGGCCTCCTATGGCGCGCTTTCGGCGGATCATCTCGAATATCTGGACGAGGAAGGCGTTGCGGCGATGGCCGCTTCCGGGACGGTGGCCGTTCTCCTGCCGGGCGCATTCTACACGCTGCGCGAGACGCAGTATCCGCCGCTTGCGGCGCTGCGCAAACATGGCGTGCGGATTGCGGTCGCGACCGACTGCAATCCGGGTTCATCGCCGCTTGCCTCGCTCCTTCTGACCGTGAACATGGCCTGCACGCTGTTCCGCATGACGCCCGAAGAGGCGCTGGCGGGAGCCACGCGCGAAGGCGCGCGGGCGCTCGGGCTGGCCGAGGAAATCGGCACCATCGAGGCCGGCAAGCGCGCCGAAATCGCCATCTGGGACGTGGAGCACCCGGCGGAACTTGCCTATCGCATCGGCTTCAACCCGCTCCATCGCCGCATTGCAGGAGATTTTGCATGACGCTTGTTCTGACCCCCGGTGCGGTCACGATCCAGGATCTGGAGCGTATCTGGCGTGATGGCGTTGCCGTGCGCGTTGATCCGGCCTGCTATCCCGGCATTGAGGCGGCGGCTGCGCGCATCGACCAGATCGCACGTGGCAATGAAGCGATCTATGGCGTCAACACCGGCTTTGGAAAGCTCGCCAGTGTGAGCATCCCGCCGCAGGATGTGGAGACGCTGCAGCGCAACCTCATCCTCTCGCATTGCTGCGGCGTTGGTGCGCCGCTTGACGAAGCCATTGTGCGGCTGATCATGTCGCTGAAACTGCTCTCGCTGGGCCGTGGCGCATCCGGCGTGCGCATGGAGGTGGTCAAGCTGATCGAGGAAATGCTGGCGCGCGGTGTCGTGCCGGTGATCCCGGAAAAGGGCTCGGTCGGTGCATCCGGCGACCTCGCGCCGCTCGCGCATATGGCGGCTGCCATGATGGGCGAGGGCGAGGCTTTCTTCGACGGCGAGCGGCTTTCCGGCGGCGAGGCGCTGCGCCGGGCCGGGCTTACGGCGGTCGTGCTGAAGGCCAAGGAAGGGCTGGCGCTGATCAACGGCACGCAGGTTTCCACCGCGCTGGCGCTGACCGGGCTGTTCCGGGCGCATCGCGCGGCGCGGTCGGCGCTCATCACCGGGGCCTTGTCGACCGATGCGGCAATGGGTTCTTCCGCGCCATTCCACCCCGAAATTCACACGCTTCGCGGCCATCAGGGCCAGATCGACACGGCGGCAGCACTGTGGGCGCTGCTCGAGGGCTCGCAGATCCGCGAGAGCCATCTGGAAGGCGATGAGCGGGTGCAGGATCCGTATTGCATCCGCTGCCAGCCGCAGGTGGATGGCGCGTGTCTCGATCTTCTGCGCCAGGCGGCGCGCACGCTGACCATCGAAGCCAATGCAGTGACCGACAATCCGCTGGTTCTCTCCGACGGGACGGTTGTTTCGGGCGGCAATTTCCACGCTGAGCCGGTGGCGCTTGCCGCCGACCAGATTGCGCTTGCCATTTGTGAGATCGGCGCAATTGCGCAGCGGCGCATTGCGCTTCTGGTCGACCCGGCGCTGTCGTTTGGCCTGCCGGCGTTTCTGGCGAAGAAGCCGGGCCTGAATTCCGGCCTGATGATTGCCGAAGTGACCTCGGCTGCGCTGATGTCGGAAAACAAGCAGATGTCGCATCCGGCCTCCGTGGATTCGACGCCCACTTCCGCCAATCAGGAAGACCATGTGTCGATGGCCTGTCACGGCGCGCGGCGGCTCATTCCGATGACGGAGAACCTGTTCGGCATTATCGGCATTGAAGCCGTGACGGCGGCGCAGGGCGTCGATTTCCGCGCGCCGCTGAAAACGAGTGCGGAGCTTGCGCAGGCCCATGCGGCGATCCGCAACGCGGTGCCGGATCTGGAGGAAGACCGTTATCTGGCCCCCGATCTGGAAAACGCCATCGCGCTCGTGCGCTCCGGCGATCTGAACGCCAGCATTCCCGGGAACATTCTGCCTGAATTGAGGAGTGAGCCTTGATCGGGAGCGTGTCTTTTTTGGATGTGGCGACTGCCCCTCATCCGCCTGCCGGCACCTTCTCCCCGCTCGCGGGGAGAAGGACGATGGCCGCAACGTTGACGCCCCCCTCTCCCCGCCTGCGGGGAGAGGGTAAGGGTGAGGGGCGGACGCCAACACTGGAGATTTGCGCATGAACCCCGTCGAAGTGCATCAGGGCTCCTCGCCCGTCATTCTGGGGCTGCCGCACACGGGCACTTTTGTGCCGGAGGCGGTCAAGGCCCGGCTCAATGAACAGGGCCGGCTTCTGACCGATACGGACTGGCACGTGCATCGGCTCTATGACGGTCTGCTCGATGGTGTGACCACCGTGCGGGCGACCTTTCATCGCTATCTGATCGACGCCAATCGCGACCCTTCCGGCGAGAGCCTTTATCCGGGGCAGAACACGACCGGTCTGGTGCCGCTGACGGATTTCGACAACCGCCCGATCTGGCGCGAGGGGGAGGAGCCGACGGCTCAGGATGTAGCCGAGCGGCTTGATGCCTTTCACGCGCCCTATCATGCCGCGCTGGAGGCCGAGATCGCGCGGGTGAAGGCGCTGCATGGCGTGGCGATCCTCTATGACTGCCATTCCATCCGCTCGCACTGCCCGTTCCTGTTCGAAGGGCAGCTTCCCGATTTCAATATCGGCACCAATCACGGCGAGACCTGTGCGCGGGAAATCGAGCAGGCGACGGTTGATGTCTGTGCCGGTGCGGACGGGTTTTCCAGCGTGCTCAACGGCCGTTTTGTCGGCGGATGGACGACCAGGCATTACGGCCGGCCCGGGACCGGCGTGCATGGCATCCAGATGGAACTGGCGCAGGCAACGCATCTTCAGGGCGAGGCCGTGCCGTTTGACTATGACGAAGAAAAAGCGGCGCGCCTGCGACCGCATCTCAAAGCCATTCTGACGCGTCTTTCAAAGATCGCGCCATCCTTGAAGGGGAACTGAACCATGAGCAATCCGCGTCACAACATTCGCGAGGTAAGGGCGCCGCGCGGGACGGAGCTGAACGCCAGGGGCTGGATGACGGAAGCGCCGCTCAGGATGCTGATGAACAATCTCGATCCCGACGTTGCCGAAAACCCGAACGAGCTGGTCGTTTATGGCGGCATTGGCCGGGCGGCCCGCACCTGGGACGATTTCGACCGCATTGCCGCGACGCTGAAGACTCTTGATGAAGACGAGACGCTGCTCGTTCAGTCGGGCAAGCCGGTGGGCGTGTTCCGCACCCACAAGGATGCGCCGCGCGTTCTGATCGCCAATTCCAACCTGGTGCCGCACTGGGCCAACTGGGACCATTTCAACGAGCTCGATAAGAAGGGCCTGATGATGTACGGCCAGATGACGGCCGGCTCGTGGATCTATATCGGCTCGCAGGGCATCGTGCAGGGCACGTACGAAACCTTTGTGGAGGCAGGCCGGCAGCATTATGGCGGCGACCTCACGGGCAAGTGGATCCTGACCGCAGGGCTTGGCGGCATGGGCGGCGCGCAGCCGCTGGCGGCCGTCATGGCCGGTGCCTGCTGCCTCGCCATCGAGTGCGATGAGACGCGCATCGATTTCCGCCAGCGCACCCGCTATGTGGACGAGAAGGCGACCACGCTGGACGAGGCGCTGGAGATGATCGACCGCTGGACGAAGGCGGGCGAGGCGAAGTCCGTCGGCCTTGTGGGCAATGCGGCGGAGATCGTGCCCGAGCTGGTGCGGCGCGGCGTGAAGCCGGACATGGTGACGGATCAGACCTCCGCGCATGATCCGGTGAACGGCTACCTGCCCAAGGGCTGGACCGTGGCCGAGTGGCGCGAGAAGCGCGAGAGCGATCCGAAGGCCGTGGAGAAAGCGGCCCGTGCTTCGATGCGCGAGCATGTGGAGGCGATGGTCGACTTCTGGAACCAGGGCATTCCCACGCTCGACTATGGCAACAACATCCGCCAGGTGGCGCTCGAAGAGGGCTTTGAGAACGCTTTCGCCTTTCCCGGTTTCGTGCCGGCCTATATCCGCCCGCTGTTCTGCCGCGGCGTCGGCCCGTTCCGCTGGGCCGCACTCTCCGGCGATCCGGAAGACATCTACCGCACCGACGAGAAGGTGAAGGAGCTTCTGCCCGACAATGAGCATCTGCATCGCTGGCTCGACATGGCGCGCGACCGCATCGCGTTCCAGGGCCTGCCGGCGCGCATCTGCTGGGTCGGTCTGGGTGACCGGCACCGCCTTGGCCTCGCCTTCAACGAAATGGTTGCGAAGGGCGAGCTGAAGGCTCCGGTGGTGATCGGGCGCGATCATCTGGATTCGGGCTCGGTGGCGTCTCCCAACCGTGAAACCGAGGCCATGAAGGACGGTTCCGATGCCGTTTCCGACTGGCCGCTGCTCAACGCGCTCCTGAACTGCGCCTCCGGCGCGACCTGGGTTTCGCTGCATCATGGCGGCGGCGTGGGCATGGGCTTCTCGCAGCATTCGGGCATGGTGATCTGTGCCGATGGCACGGAAGATGCGGCGCGCCGCCTTGAGCGGGTGCTGTGGAACGATCCGGCGACAGGCGTGATGCGTCACGCCGATGCGGGCTACGACATTGCGCGCGACTGGGCGCAGGAAAAGGGCTTGCGGCTGCCGGCGATTCTTGGAAATTAATAACCGAACAATTCAGAGGGGTTTTCCATGAAAAGGCGTCAATTTCTAAAAGCGGCAGGTGTTGCCGGTGTGGCGACGGGCTTAGCGGCTCCGGCCATCGCACAGGACAAGATCACCTGGAAAATGGTCACGGCCTGGCCGAAGAACCTGCCCGGACCGGGCGTGGCGGCGCAGATGCTTGCCGACCGAATCACGGCTCTGTCCGGCGGCCGGCTGGAAGTGAAGCTTTACGCTGCCGGCGAGCTTGTGCCGGGCAATGGCGTGTTCGACGCGGTGTCGGAAGGCACGGCTGAACTCTACCACGCGGTTCCCTCCTACTGGGGCTCCAAGTCGCGCGGTATTCTGCTGTTCGGTTCGCAGCCTTTCGGTCTGCGCGCTGACGAGCAGCTGGGCTGGCTCGTGCATGGCGGCGGACAGGCGCTTTACGACGAAATGTATGGCCGTTTCGGGCTGAAGCCGTTCCTTTGCGGCAATTCCGGTCCGCAGTGGCAGGGCTGGTTCCGCAACGAGATCAACTCGGTCGACGATCTGAAGGGCCTGCGCTTCCGCACCACGGGTCTTGCGTCTGAAATGTGCGCCAAGCTTGGCATGGCCGTTCAGGCCATGGGCGGCGGCGACATGTTCCAGGGCCTGCAGTCCGGCACGATCGACGCCGGTGAGTTCATCGGTCCGTGGACGGATTCGGCGCTTGGCTTCTATCAGGTAGCCAAGAACTACTATTGGCCGGGTGTCGGCGAGCCGTCTTCGGCCGAGGAGTGTGCGGTGAACAAGGCGGCCTATGATGCGCTGCCGGAAGATCTGCAGCAGGCCGTCGCCTATGCCTGTGAATCGCTCTACAATCCGGTCTGGACCGAATACACGACCAAGCATGCCGCAGCGCTGAAGCAGCTCGTGGCAGAGCAGGACGTTCAGGTGAAGAAGCTGCCGGATGACGTGATCGTCGCCATGGGCAATGCCGCAGGCGAAGTGATCGCGGAACTGCGCGAAGACGATGACGAGCTGGTCAAGCGCATCGTCGAGAGCTTCCTCGGTTACCGCGAAGGCATCGCCGAATACATGGTCTACGCAGACAACGGGCAGATGAACGCCCGTGCGATGGACTACAAATACGGCGGCTGACAACACGACCGGGCCGGGCTCGCGCTCGGCCCGTTTCTTTCGGGGAACGCTCGGCATGCTTGAGCTTGCGGACAAACTTGACCGGATCAACCGGGCAGTGGGCGCTGTTGTGCGCTGGCTGGCGCTGGCCATGGTGCTGGTGCAATTCGGCACGGTGGTGCTGCGCTATGTCTATGGCGTCAGCTTCATCTTCATGAACGAGACCGTTCTCTACCTGCACGCAGCACTGTTCATGCTGGCCGGAGGCTACACGCTTCTGGTCGACGGGCATGTGCGCGTGGACATTTTCTACGGGCTGTTCGGCCCGCGCGGCAGGGCGCGCATCGATATTTTCGGTGCGCTGTGCTTCCTGATGCCGTCCATGTTCATGATCGCCTGGTTCTCCTGGCCTTCCGTGCGCAATTCCTGGTCGATCATGGAAGGAGCCATCTCGGTGGGCGGCATTCCCGCCTCCTTCCTGCTCAAATCGTTGATCCCCGCCTTCTGTGCGCTGCTCATCATCCAGGGCCTTGCCTGCATCCTGCGCGATCTCGCGCGTCTTCGTGAAGAAGCCCCCGCCGCATGACCTTACCGCTCGACATCCTCATGTTTGCGGCGCTGATCGTCGCCATTCTGATCGGCTATCCCGTTTCCTTCATGCTGGCGGGAACGGCTGCGCTGTTCGCCTTTCTTGGCTGGATGACAGGCCAGTTCGATGTCGGGCTTCTGGGCGCGCTCGGGCAGCGGGTTTTCGGAACCCTCACCAATGAGGTTCTGATCGCCATTCCGCTGTTCGTTTTCATGGGCGTGGTGCTGGAAAAGAGCCGCATCGCGGAAGAGCTTCTGGAGACGATGGGCCGTCTCTTCGGCGGCATACGCGGCGGTCTCGGGGTTTCCGTCGTGCTGGTCGGCGCGCTTCTGGCGGCCTCGACCGGCATTGTGGGCGCAACCGTGGTGGCGATGGGCCTGATCGCGCTGCCGACCATGGTGCGCAACGGCTATGATCCGAAGCTTGCTTCCGGCGTGGTTTGCACCTCCGGTACGCTGGGCCAGATCATTCCGCCCTCGACGCTGCTCATCATCCTGTCCGACGTGATGTCGACCGCCTATCAGCAGGCGCAGTATGAGCAGGGCAAATTCACCATCGAGACGATCTCCGTCGGTCAGGTTTTCGCCGCAGCGCTTCTGCCGGGCCTGACGCTTGTGGCGGTCTACATCGCCTACCTGATGACGCGGGCAGCCCTGAAGCCGGACAGCGCTCCGGCGCTGGTTGCGGTCGGCGACCGGCCGAGCAGGCAGGAGGTGCAGCGCGCCGTTCTGCCGCCGGTTCTGCTCATCGTTGCCGTTCTGGGCTCCATCCTCGGCGGCATTGCAACGCCAAGCGAGGCGGCAAGCGTGGGCGCCATTGGCGCATTGCTACTCGCCGGTGTGCGCAGCGAAGGAAATGGCCGTCTGATCGTTCTGGGCGCGGCGGCGCTGGGTGCTGTCGCGGTGCTGGCCGGTATCTTTCCGGTGCGTCTGCAGCGCAGCGATGTGGGCCTCTTCGAATGGCTCATCGCGGGGCTGACAACCGGGCTTCTGGCGCTCGGCGTCCTCGCCATCGTCATTTCCATCGACAAGGCGCGCCAGCGCGGCATTCTCACGCCGATTGTCACCAACACGATGACGGTGACGGCAATGATCTTCGCCACCATTCTCACGGCCAGCGTGTTCTCGCTCGTGTTCCGTGGACTGGGTGGTGATGCGCGGGTTGAGGACATCCTGCACTCCATGCCCGGCGGTCCGCAGGGGGCGCTCATCTTTGTGATGGCGATGATCTTCGTGCTCGGCTTTTTCCTCGATTTCGTGGAAATCTCGGTGATCGTCCTGCCACTGGTCGCTCCCATTCTGATCCTGATGGGACATGACCCGCTCTGGCTCGCGATCCTGATCGCGATCAACCTGCAGACGTCATTCCTGACGCCGCCCTTCGGGTTCTCGCTGTTCTATCTGCGCGCGGCTGCGCCAAAGGAAATCACGACGGGACAGATCTATCGCGGCGTCATTCCCTTCATCATTCTGCAGCTCGTGGGCATGGGCGTTATCTGGCTTCTGCCGTCGATTTCCACATGGCTTCCGGCGCAGATATTCTGACGCGAATATCTGCTTTTATTTATCTTAATGATTGTATTAATGCTGCGCGTATAAGTAGAGAATTTATGTAAAGCGTCGGTTACAATTCTATTTTATTCAGAATTGAAATCCCTTCGTCATATACATATGCTGATACTGTTTTTGTAGGTGAAGCCCTAATATTGTTGCTTATAAGCCTTTCAGAATGGGGGGTGCTGCACGGCGTTGCGATTTCATGGCGCGACCGGGGCTCGCGAAACTGTTTTGGAGAATTTGCTTATGGCCGAGCTCGCTGCGTGTCCCAAAGAACAGCTGCGTGAACGCGAAGACGCGTTCCATATCCAGCGCGTGGAACGATTATGGAGCGGGGGCCATCTCCTGAGGGGGCGTGAGCCGGGCAGCGGCGACCTCCAGCTCATGAGCAATGATTATCTTTGCATCCAGAACGAGCCGGCGCTGAGAGAAGCGCAGGCCGAGGCCCTTCTGAACAGCAAGACCGATCTGCTGATGTCGAGCGTCTTCACCATGAAGGGCAGCCCGATGCAGCAGCTGGAGGCGGCGTTCGCCGATTACATGCAGGGCGAAGAGGCGATCATCTGCCAGTCGGGCTTCACCGCCAATGTGGGGCTGCTTCAGTCCATCGCCAGCCCTTCGGTTCCGGTCTATCTGGACATGAATGCGCATGCGTCCCTTTGGGAAGGGGTGAAAGCAGCAGGCGCGCGGGGCATTCCCTTTCGCCACAACAGCCCGGACCATGCCGAGCGCCTGATCCGGCGGTATGGGCCCGGTGTGCTGGTGGTCGACACGGTTTACAGTACGGATGGAAGCCTCTGCCCGCTGGCCGCAATCGTGGATGTCGCAACGCGCACGGGCTGTGTTCTCGTTGTCGATGAATCCCATTCGCTTGGCACGCACGGTCCCGGTGGTGCGGGGCTTGCCGTGGCGCTGGGACTGGCAGACCGGATCGACTTTCGCACGGCCTCTCTGGCCAAGACGTTTGCCGGCCGCGCCGGACTGATTGTCTGCTCACGCCGCTTCAAGGAGTATTTTCGCATGGAGTCCAACCCCGCGATCTTCAGCTCCGGACTGCTGGAGCATGAGTATGTCTGGTTCCTGGAAGCGCTGGCGCTGATCCGCAGGGCTGATGATCGACGCGAGCGCCTGCGCGAGGTGTCGGACATCGTGCGCTGGCGGCTGGACGAGCTTGGCTTCGATGTGGGCGGCGGCACGGAGCAGATCATCGCGATTGAGAGCGGCAATGAGCCGGACACGCTGAAAATGCGCGATGCACTGCAGGGATCGGGTGTGTTCGGCGCGGTTTTCTGCCCGCCAGCGACGCCGCGCAACCACTGCCTGGTGCGATTATCGGTTCATTCGGGACTGACGGATGAGGAACTCGACACGCTGACGACACGCTGTGCAGACGCGTTGAAGTTGCTGAAAGAAGTGATGGCATAGGCGCTTTCAGGTGCGGCGCGCTCTGGCTCAATCGTTGTGGCGGCGGTTGATCCAGAGGGCTCTGGTTGCCGAACCACAGCTTGACAAGCGGGGCTTTCATCATTGATGAGCCGATAAACCAATTATAAGGGAGCGACCCACCGATGCTGAAAACGCCCTATCTGCTGTTTCTTGGAGATGCGCCGGACGCGCTGACCGCAAAGGTCGCGCAAGGCATCAAGGACTGGCGACCCGAGTTTTGCGTGGGGCAGTTGCGCCTTGAGGGGTGCAAGGCTGATCTGGGTCTCAAGGACATGACCATCGCGGAAGCCCGGGAAGCCGGTGCGCAGACGCTGGTTGTGGGCGCGGCCAACCGCGGTGGTGTGATATCGCAGAGCTGGGTCGCGACGCTGGTGGAAGCTGCCGAAGCGGGCATGGACATCGCCTCCGGTCTGCACAATCGCCTGACGGCGCAGCCCGCCCTTGTGGCGGCGGCCGAAAAGGCCGGCACGCATCTTTATGACGTGCGTGTGCCTCAGGAAGAATACCCGATTGCCGATGGCAAGAGGCGTGCGGGCAAGCGCTGCCTGGCCGTGGGCACCGACTGTTCGGTCGGCAAGATGTACACCGCGCTCGCCATGGAGCGCGAGATGCACAAGCGCGAGATGAAGGCCTCGTTCCGCGCAACCGGCCAGACCGGTATTCTGATCACCGGTTCCGGGGTGCCGCTCGACGCGGTCGTTGCCGATTTCATGGCCGGTTCCGTGGAGCACATCACGCCTGACAATGACGCCGATCACTGGGATCTGATCGAAGGGCAGGGCAGCCTGTTCCATCCCTCCTTCTCCGGCGTGACGATGGCGCTGATCCATGGCGGTCAGCCGGACGCGCTGGTGCTGTGCCACGAGCCGACCCGCACCCACATGCGCGGCCTGCCGCACTATCAGCTGCCCACGCTCGAGGCGCTGCGCGACCTGTCTCTGGAAACCGCGCGCGTGGTCAATCCGGACGTCAAGGTGGTGGGCATCTCGGTCAACACCGCTGCCCTCAACGATGCGGAGGCGAAAGCCTGCCTCGAGGAAATCGAGAGCCGCATGGGGCTGCCGACCATCGATCCGTTCCGCCAGGGTGCTGGCCGTCTGGTCGACGCGCTGGACTGATCCTGACCGATCTTTAACGACGTGGCAGACAGGGCTGTTGCCTTGCCTGCCATGACGCTTCACTGTGGCCATCCCGATGCCATGCACGGGATTGGTGAGACAGTGGGGCAGACATGACCGATACCTTGGAGCAGGGCGACGTGCGCGTCTGGCATTCATTCTCCGTTCTGGGGCTTTGCCTTGGAACACTGCTTTTCGCAGCATCGCTTACGCCCACCCTGCTGCCGCGGGACTTTCTGCTGCAGGGTGTTCTGTCTGGCGTTTCGGCAGCGGTTGGCTATGGGCTGGGCGTTTTCTGCGTCTGGCTGTGGCGTTATCTGGAACTGCCGGAGCCGCCGCGCCGTCCGCGCATTTATGGCAAATTCGCCATGGCCGCGCTGTGCGTGGCTGTCGCCATCTTCTTCCTCTGGAAAGCGGCCGAATGGCAGAATTCCATTCGTGCGCTGATGCAGCTTGAGCCGGTTGATACCGCGCATCCCTTCAAGGTGGGCGGCATCGCGCTGGTTCTGTTCCTTCTATTTGTCGTGATGGGGCGTGGCATCGGGCGTGCTTTCACCTTCATTTCAGGCCGGCTGAAGCCTTATGTGCCGCGCCGCGTGGCCAATGTGATCGGCATTGTCATTGTCGGTCTCGTGCTGGCATCGCTGGTCGACCGCGTGCTGCTGCGCTATGCGCTGCGGGTTGCCGATTCCGCCTATGCGGAGCTCGATGCGCTGTTTGAGGACGGTATCGAGCAGCCTGAAAGCGGGCTGCGCACGGGCGGGCCGGGATCGTTGATCCCATGGGACACGCTGGGGCGTACCGGACGCCAGTTCGTTGTCGGCGGTGACAGCAGGGAAGCGATTGCTGCGTTTACCGGTCGCGAGGCGCTGGAGCCGATGCGCGTTTACGTGGGGCTGCGTTCGGCGGAGACTGCAGATGAGCGCGCCGAGCTGGCGCTGGAAGAGCTGAAGCGGATCGGCGCGTTCGAGCGCAAGGTCATGGCGGTGGTGGCGCCCACCGGCACTGGCTGGATCGACCCGGAAGCGAGCGTGACACTGGAATATCTGCATGGCGGCGACACGGTGATGGTCGCGCAGCAATATTCTTACCTCACGAGCTGGCTTTCGCTGCTGATCGAGCCGAGCTACGGGGCGGAAGCCGCGCATGCGCTGTTCCGCAAGGTCTATGGTCACTGGACCACGCTGCCGAAAGACGACCGGCCGGAGCTTTATCTCTACGGTCTGAGCCTTGGCGCACTGAGTTCGGAGCAGTCGACCGAGATCTACAACATTCTGGCGGATCCCTTCCAGGGGGCGCTGTGGGCCGGGCCGCCCTTCAACAGCCGCCTGTGGAGCAATTTCACCCGCGACCGCAACCCCGGCACGCCGGCCTGGCTGCCGCGTCTGGGGGATGGATCCGTGGTGCGCTTCACGGCGCAGAAGAATTCGCTCGACATTCCCGGCGCAAAGTGGGGTCCGCTGCGGATCGTCTATCTGCAATATGCGAGCGACCCGGTCGTCTTTTTCGATCCGCTCGCCTGGTATCGGCGACCGGCATGGCTGGTGGGGGAGCGCGGGCCTGACGTTTCGCCGGACCTGCGCTGGTATCCGATCGTCACCTTCCTGCAACTTGCGCTGGACATGGCGATGGCGACCACGGCGCCCATCGGATACGGGCATCTCTATGCTCCGCAGCATTATATCGATGCGTGGGTGGCCGTGACCCAGCCGGAAGGCTGGTCGCCGGCGGAGATCGAGCGTCTCAAGGAAAAGCTGAAGAAGTAGGCCCTGGAGCACATCCAGGAAAAGCGGGAGCGCTCCAGCTGCGGGCCTGCGGACAGGCCCGCGCTTTATCGCGTGCGCTGGAGGATCAGCTCGTTGCCATTGCAACGGCGCGCTTGGCCATGGCAACGACCAGGCCGGCGCGGTATTCGGCCGATGCGTGGATGTCGGTCATGAGATCGTCCGCAGGGACGGCCACGGCCTCGAGCGCCGATGCGCTGAACTCGGCGGCGAGTGCGGCTTCGAGTTCGGCGCTGCGGAAAACGCCGTCATCGCCGGCCCCCGTTACGGCCACACGGACTGCGCCGCCATCCACGGCAACGAAGACACCGGCCATCGCATAGCGCGAAGCGGGGTTCGGGAACTTGGCGTAGCCGGCCTTTTCCGGCGCGTCGAAGCGCACGGCGGTGATGATCTCGTCTTCTTCCAGCGCCGTCTCAAACAGGCCGGTGAAGAAGTCTTCGGCGGCGATTTCGCGGGTGCTGGTGATGATGGTGGCGGCAAGCGCCAGCATGGCGGCGGGGTAGTCTGCCGCCGGATCATTGTTGGCGAGCGAGCCGCCAATCGTGCCCATATGGCGCACCTGCGGATCGCCGATGAGACCGGCCAGATGGCAGAGCGCCGGGCAGGCGGCTGCTATGTCAGCGCTGGCGGCGACCTCGGCATGGGTGACGCCCGCACCGATGGTGACGGTCTTGCCGGAAACGGAAATCGCCTTCAGATCGGCGATATGGCGCAGGTCCACGAGGTCGGACGGAGCGGCGAGCCGCGTCTTCATGGCCGGGATGAGGGTCTGGCCGCCGGCGATGAACTTGCCGTCTTCCGCCGCCTTGAACAGCTTGAGGGCTTCTTCGAGGGAGCCGGCGCGGTGATAATTGACGTCATACATGGTCGCTCTCCTCGCTCAGGCGGCTTTCGTGGAACCGGTCTTGACCGCTTCGGAAGCGGCCATGATGGCCTTGACGATGTTGTGGTAGCCGGTGCAGCGGCAGATATTGCCTTCAAGCTCTTCGCGCACGGTTCCCTCGTCGAGCCCTTCCGGGTGGCGGCGAATCATGTCCGTGGCGGCCATGATCATGCCGGGCGTGCAGAAGCCGCACTGAAGGCCGTGATGCTCCTTGAACGCGGCCTGCACCGGATGCAGCACATCGCCTTCGGCAAGTCCTTCGATGGTGGTGATCTCCGCGCCTTCGGCCTGCACGGCGAGAAGGGAGCATGCCTTGACTGATTTTCCGTCCAGATGGATCGTGCAGGCGCCGCATTGCGAGGTGTCGCAGCCCACATGGGTGCCGGTCAGCCCCAGCGTATCGCGCAGGAACTGAACGAGCAGGGTTCGACCTTCGACGCTGCCCGAGACCTTCTGTCCGTTCACCGTCATTGTCACATTCGTCATGGGTACCTGCCTACTGGAATTTTCGGTGGCTATTGTGATGATCGCCAACTTAGCGAATGCAGCAGCGGTGTCCATGCCTGCCGTGTGAAAGAAGGGGCCGGACGCCGCTGCCACGGGTACTTTCTACTGGCTGTGCTCCCCGCCGTTTCCGCGGATTTGCGCGGGAGGTCTGCGGCTTTCGGTCAGCGTCCTCTTCGGGTGTAGTCTACACCTGATCTTGTTGACGGTTGCGCCGCCTGACGGGAACTTTTTCCTGTCGGTCAGGTGGATGTAGGTCACCACATGGGCACGCCATGGTGTGTCGGTTCTCACATGCGTGAGGTAACTGTTGGTCCTGCACTGATACGCATTTGCGTCGGCGTGGGCATTCACGGGCAGAAACGCCGCTGCAGCAATTATAATTGGTGCAAAATTTTTCATAGTATATTCCTCCAATGCGCAAATTAAAAATCATATCTATTTGTTTATCAAGTAATTTGTATTTATACTTAAAATGATTTACTGAATTATTGTTTGTTAACTATCAAATCTACATGGCTTTTTTTAGGTTGCTCTGATTGTGCCATTTCCGCTTGATCTCCTGGGAGATTGCCGCTATCAGGACGCCGCTTGCTGCCTTGGTGATTGCGGACCGAAAATGTCCCTCTCCAAACGGCGTTCTAGCTCGACAATTGGGTTGCGAAAGCTCGCAGAGGCGGGTATGTGCACTGGGAAAGTGCTTCGCGCCGCAATTGTCCAGAGCGGATGGCGAAGCAAGCTGGTCATGGCGGGGTTCCGACCATGGCGAAAGGGCCGCTTTAGCTCAGTTGGTAGAGCATCGCATTCGTAATGCGGAGGTCGTCAGTTCGAGTCTGACAAGCGGCACCACTCTCTCTCTCTCTCTCTCTCCACTCTGGAAGATGACCACCCGGGCTTGAGTGCGCGCCCCGCGTGCTGTCGGAGCGCGCGTGTTCGTGTTCTTCAGTCGGCCCTGTTCCTCAGTCGGCTTTGTCGCCCCGCAGGCGGCGGTTCCAGCTCTCGACCTTGCCGGATTCAAGGCGTCGCTGTGCATAGCGCCGCCAGCCATCGGGCAGCTTCTCCAGCGCCGCCATCTCTTCCAGCTCACTGCGGTCAAGCGTCTTGACGTAGAGCGTCTGCCAGAGCCGTTTCAGCGGCCATTCGGGCAGGGGGCGGTCGATCCGTTCAAGCGCGTCGCCCGGCGCCACCTGACCTTCCTGCAAGACCCGGTAATACCAGCCGGTGCGGCCGCTTTTCTGTACCCTGAGCGCCATGTCCCTGACGCCGAAGCGGCTGTTCAGCTTCCAGCATGGCTGCCGTCCCTGGGATACTTCAAGAATGGCGTTGCCGAGGCGAAACACATCGCCCAGCGCCACGGTCTCTTCATTGAGGCCAAGGGTTGAGAGATTTTCGCCAAACGCGCCGGGGCTGTCGAGAAGGGTGTTGTCACCGATCTCTTCCCGCCAGGCGTCATAGTGATCGCGGGGATAGTGGTGAACGGCCTTATCGGGGCCGCCATGATGTTTGGTGTCTGCCTGATTGTCGCCGATGAAGCCGGTGTGGCTGAGGAAAAGAGCCCTTTCGACGGGCTTCTTGTTGATGCCGCTTGGCGCCTGCTTCTCTCCAAGCGGCGCGATTTCGCCGATCAGGAGGGCTTTCAGTGGGGTGTTTGTCGCGTGGGGCACGTGGTTGCCTCCTGAGTTTGGTGTCCTGAAGCATCGGATCGAAAAGATGTGCTTCAGGTCCGGTCAGTACATAGAGGCGGAAGAGGCCGGCGTTGTGAGCCAGTTTAGGGTTTCATGTGAACTAGCGTGTTGACGCAGTGTTTCAGAACTAAACCCGGTTTTGAAATTGCAGTTTGCCATAGAATGTTTGCGATAAACGCATGTTTATCGTTGCCTGTGGAGCCTCAGTGTTGCTAGTTTTGGTTCCCTTTTTCCGAAGGGTTCAACATCACACCAAGGGGGGAGAATGGCAGGCGCGGGTATACTCAAGCGGCAAGGGCGCAAGACGCCGCCTGTTTCAACCGCGCTGTCCCGGGGACTGCGCCTTCTCTCCGTTTTTGCCGAAGCGCCCGTCTGGATGAGCAATTCCGACATTGTCGAGCGCACGCATCTGCCGGCTGCTACCGTTGCACGATTGACCAAATCCCTCGCGTTGATGGGGCTTTTGCATTACAGCGCCAGCCGTCGTCGCTTTCGCTTGGCTCCTGGGGTTGTGCGGCTTGGATATGGTGCGCGCAGCGAAGCGCAGATCGTCGAGCTGACGCGCCCCTATCTGCAGGAGATTGCGGACAATTTTCGGGTTCACACCGCTCTTGCCGTAATCGACGGCACCGACGCGCTGCATCTGGAAGTGTGCCACAGCAGCGCCACGCTGGTCACCTTACGCCTGGAGGCCGGCTCGCGCATTCCGCTTGCCGCCTCGCCCATCGGCCACGCGCTGATTTCCTGTCTTGAAGAAACACAGCTTGGACACCTGATGGCGGCTTTAGAGCGGCATCACGGTGGGGACTGGTCGCACCTGGCGCAGCATGTCGAGCAGGGGCTCTCGGAGATAGAGGAGCAGGGCTTTGCGCTGTCGCTGGGCAACTGGCATGAAGATGTGCATGGCGTGGCGGTGCCACTGCGACCTTCGGGCCAGCTGAACGCCATGTCTATCGCCTGCGGTGCGCCGCGCGCCCATACGCCACCATCGCGTCTCAGGGAGCTGGGGCAGGAACTCCTGCATCTGTCTGCTGCCTTATCGACCCGCGCCCAGAACACCCAGTTTCACCAGCACGCCGTCTGAGGCGAGGCCCTGCCGACGTCAGGCGTGTCCGCCTGACGCAGAAACCGATGCCGTTTCAGGAATCTTCCAGATAGCGCACACCGAGTGTCGAGCATTTGCGCTGGATCAGCTCGACGGCCGCCAGAAGATCCTTGACCGCCGCTGTCGTGTCCTGGCTGGCGCTCGATCCGGTGGGAATGGCAAGTTCCAGCGCCAGAACGGCATTGCTGAGATGAAGCGGCGCGCCGAGCAAAAGCAGATCGCATTCGGGAAGCGGCGTCCGGAAGCACCCTGATGCACAGAAGAACGCAAAGCTCTCTTCGAGCGCCCTGGTTTCGACCTCGTTGTAGCCGCGCTCTGCAATCGGTTCGTCTGCTGCATTGTGCATGGTGAAGAGCAGGGCGTGTCCGCCCGCCGTGAATGGCAGGGGGTATGTCGAGCCCACATGGCATTCATGGGCATTCTGGCGGGTCGGGCCGCTGCAGGTGACCAGAAGAAGGGCTTCGTCACGGTCCGCCACCACGAGCGTTCCGATTCCGTCATGCTGGTCGGCAAGCGCCTGAAGAACGGGGCGGGCGATGTCGGTGACGGGCGTATCGCCAAGAAATTTCTCTGAAAGGGTTCCAGCCATTCTGCCTGGCTGGAAGCGTTTGGCGAACCGCGCGGGTTCGACAAAACCGTGCATTTCCAGCGTTTTCAGAAGTTTGGCGGTCGTGTCGCTTCTCAGGGAAAGGCTCTGTGCCAATTCCTCACTGGTCATCGGACCTTCGTCGGAGAGACGGCGAACCAATTCCAGACCGTTCTGCAATGCGACTGTGCTGCTATTCCCGTCTTCTATCCGTGCTTTCACCGTATGCTTCGCCTTGATGTAGGGCCCCCACGCCTTTTTAAGTGAAAGATCGCCGGTATATCAATATGTTGACGGCTTCTGACGGTGTGCCAGGCGGCATTCTCTCCAAAATGTGATCAAGTCTGGGTCAGGACTCCTTCCGGTGCATTCCGCTTGAAGGCGATCCGGTGGCAGCGCTATGTCTGCGCTGAGGGGCATATGGGCAAAGGAGGGGCATTTGACCGGAACGGTTTGGGAGCGGCTTGAAGGTTTCCGCTGCACGCTGGGCGAGGGGCCGACTTATGACCGGCACACGGATACGGTCTGGTGGTTCGACATACCCGGCAGGGTGTTGTTTGAGCATTGCTTTACAGGCGGCGTAACGCGCCGGCATGGCTTGCCCGAACTCTCCAGCGCGCTTGCGCGGATCGACAGCGAGCGGCAATTGCTGGTGACGGAGAGCGGTCTTTACCTGCGCAGCATCGCCGATGGCAGTCTCAGCCTGCACATGCCGCTTGAGGCAGATCAGCCGCAGACCCGCTCCAACGATGCCCGCGTGCATCCGTCCGGCGCCTTCTGGATCGGCACGATGGGCAAGGACGAGAAGGAAGGCGCGGGCTCGATCTACTGGTATCGCAAGGGCGCGCTGCGCCGCCTCTTTTCAGGCATCACGGTCAGCAACGCGATCTGCTTTTCGCCGGACGGCCGCCTGGGTTATTTCACGGATACGCCGACCCGGCAGATCATGCAGGTCGCGCTCGACGCCGGGACCGGTCTGCCCATTGGCGCGCCAACGCCATTCGGCGCACCCTTCGAGGACGGCATGCCCGATGGCGCGGTGGTGGATGCGCAGGGCAATCTCTGGGTGGCGTGCTGGGGAGGGCACGGGGTGCAGGTCTACGCGCCAGATGGCGCATTTCTTCGCAAGATCGCGCTGCCGGCCGCCCTGACCACCTGCCCGGCCTTTGTCGGGCCTGAGGCGGAGCGCCTTCTCGTGACATCGGCCTTAGTGAACATCGACCCTGAAAGCCCCGGCGCGGATGCGGCCGGGGGCGTGTTTCTTGTCGATCTTGGTGTGCCGACGGGCAAGTTTGAACCCGACGTTCTGATCGGCTGACGCTGGTCTGACCGGCTGACGCCAGCGGGGGCTGAAGTTAGAGCATGCCCGCTTTTCCTGGGATTGCTTTAGTAGCCGCTGAGGCTCGGCAGCCAGGTCGAGAGCGCCGGGATGAAGGTGAGCGACAGCAACACGATCAGATGCACGATCAGGAAGGGCGGCATCTCGCGGATCATGTCGCTGACCCGGATCTTCACCGCTGACGACACGACGAACAGCAACGCCCCGACCGGGGGCGTCAAAAGCCCCAGCGTCAGGTTGACGATCACCACGATGGCGAAGTGGATGGGGTCGATGCCCAGCGAATAGGCGATGGGGCTGAGGATCGGCACGAGGATCATGACGCCCGGAAGCGGGTCCATGAACAGGCCGAAAGCCAGGAGCAGCACGTTGACCGCCAGCAGGAACACGATGGGGCTGAGGTCCCATGCCACGATGGTGGCCGCGATGCTCTGCGGGATGCCCTCGATGATGATGATCCAGGCGAAAGCGCGGGCCGCTGCCAGGATGAGCAGAATGGCGACGGTGACGAGCGCGGAGCGATAGATGATGTCCGGCAGGTCGCGAATCCGCAGCGAGCGGTAGACGAACATGCCGCACAGAAGGGCGTAGAACACGGCCACAACCGAGGCTTCGGTGGGCGTGAACATGCCGCTGCGAATGCCGCCGATGATCAGCACGATCAGGAAGATTGCGGGCAGTGCCTGAAAGCTGGTGCGCAGCATCTCGCGCGCGGAGGGGCGCGGGGCGCTGCTCTTGAAGCCACGCTTGCGGCAGACATACCAGTTGGTCGCGGCCATCGCGAGCGAGATCACGACGCCGGGAATGAGGCCCGCCATGAACAGGGCGATCACGGAAACCCGCTCGTCCTGCATGGCGTAGAGGATCATGATGATCGATGGCGGGATGATGGGGCCGACCACCGAGGCCGACGCCGTGAGGGCGCTGGCATAGGACTTGTCGTACCCGTCCTTCTCCATCATGCGGATCATCATTGCGCCGGGGCCGGCGGCATCGGCGAGCGCGGAGCCGGAGATGCCGGCGAACATGGTGGACGACACCACATTGGCGTAGCCCAGCCCGCCACGCAGATGGCCGACAAACTGTGAGGCGAAACGCAGCAGGATCTGCGTCATCGCGCCGCTGGACATCAGCTCGGCCGCCAGAATGAAGAACGGCACCGCCATGAGCGGGAAACTGTCCAGCCCCGAGAACATCTCCTTGACGATGACGATCTGCGGATAGGTGCTGCCGAGGCTGATCGCGGCCCAGACGGCAAGCGCCAGCGCGAAGGCCACCGGCATGCCGATGATGAGAAGGAGGAAGAAGGATGCAAAGAGGATCAGCGCCACGGCCGTCTAGTCCCGGTTGGCTGCGATATGGGTGTCACCGCTCTCGGCGAGCGCGGCGGATGGGGTGTCGGTCTCGATGTCGACAAACCGGTTTTCCATCACGAAGGAGCGCGCGACCAGAAGCAGATGCACGATGAGCAGGCTGAAGCCGATCGGCATCGCGGCGTAGATGTAACGGAAGGAAATGCGGGTTGCCGGCGTAAGCTGGAAACGGGCGCGCTCCATGTAGTTCAGGCCCATCCAGATCATGAGCGAGAAGAAGGCCAGAAGCAGAAGCAGGATGAGAATGCGCACTGCGCGCTGGCCATACTTGCCGAGCATTTCCTGAAAATTGCTGATCGCCACATGGCCACCGGTGCGCAGGGCAAGGCCGGCGCCGATGAAGGTCATCCAGATCATCAGGTAGCGGGCGACTTCCTCGGACCAGGTGATCGAGTAATTCGTCAGGTAGCGCAGCGTAACATTGGCGAAGACGATGACCGCCATGGCGCCGAGAAGCAGCACCAGCGCCCACTTGTTGAGGGCAACAAAATATCGCTCGAACGTTTTCACCGATCTTCCCCGCCTGGCGGCCGGTTGCGCCGCAGCCCGTTGAACGGGCTTTGTTTAGCCCATCCCCACGAGCGGTGGGAACCGTCTGGCCCGAAAAATTACATTCTGAAACAGAATTCGGACGGCGACCACGGGGCCGCCGTCCGGACGTGATGGCGCGAAGCGCTTATTTCGTCGCGATGATCTGGTCGATCAGCGCCTTGTCATACTGTTCGTAGTACTGCTCATAGGCAGGCTGGACGGCCTGCTGGAAGGCGGCCTTCTGCTCGGCGGTGAGTTCGCCGACATCCATGCCTTCTTCCTTGAGCTGTGCGACGCCGGAGGTCTCGACATTGTCGACAAAGGCGCGCATCGCCTTTGCGGCTTCGGTCGCACCCGTCTGGAACGCCTGCTTGTCTTCGTCAGACATGCCTTCCCAGAGCTGCTTGGAGACGAGCAGCATGGCCGGCGAATAGACGTGACCGGAAAGCGTCAGATACTTCTGGACCTCGGAGAGGTTGGTCGACGTGATGACGGAGAGCGGGTTCTCCTGGCCGTCGATCGTGCCCTGCTGGAGGGAGCTGATGACTTCCGGCCATGCCATCGGGGTCGGCGCGGCGCCGAGCGTCTCGAAGGCGGTGATGTGGATCGGGTTTTCCATCGTGCGCAGCTTCAGGCCGGCGACGTCTTCGGGCTTGCCGATCGTGTTGCGGTTGTTGGTGATGTGGCGGAAGCCCTGCTCGCCCCATGCAAGCGCAACCAGGCCGACATCATCGAACTTGGCAAGGATGTTCTGGCCGATCTCGCCGTCGAGCACGTCGCGTGCGTGATTGAGGTCACGGAACAGGAAGGGGATGTCGAACACGCCGGTCTCGGGCACGAAGTTGCTGAGCGTGCCGGAGGAGACGATGGTGGCTTCGATCGTGCCGATCTGCAGGCCTTCGATCACTTCGCGCTCACCGCCGAGGCCGGAGGAGGGGAAGTGACGGAAGGAATAGCGGCCATCGGTCTTGGCTTCGACTTCTTCCTGCCATTTGTCGGCGGCGACGCCGTAATGCGAGTTCGGCGCAAGCGCGTAACCGAGCTTGATTTCCTGCTGAGCCTGCGCGGACTGCGCACCAGCCAAAATGCCCAGTGCCGCAGCGAACGCTGCCGCAGACGCAAGATTTCTTGCGAAAAGTTTCATCACTCTCTCCCTTTATGGAATTTCATTGCGATTGTTTTCTCCCATTCGCCCAAAGGATCGGGCGTGTCAAACCCATTCGGTCCCCAATTATTCAATCTGACACTGTTCGCCGGGGCGGCGGGATTTGCGGAAATGGCCATGTCCCCCTTGCGATTATCCGCGCCGCTGCATCGCCGGACCGAGCGCCGGCGGCGCTGTTCCGGGACCCGTCCTCAAGCGCCGTTTCAGGCGATGCGCCACCATCCGGGCCGAGGCTATGGGTGTTTGTGTGATATGAGAAATATATATATCGTATTGAATTAAGTTGCTTTGCAGATGAGAAGCGCATGGACATCCGCCAGATACGGCACTTTGTCAGCGTTGCCGAGGAACTGCATTTCGGTCGTGCCGCAGAACGTCTCGGCATGACCCAGCCACCTCTCAGCCAGAGCATTCAGGCGCTGGAGGCGGAGCTCGGCCTGCCGCTGTTCGAGCGCACGAGGCGTAGCGTGGCGCTGACGCCCGTGGCGCGCGAGTGGCTGCCGCATGCGCGGCGTGTGCTGCAGGAGGCCGGCGATTTGCCGCAGGTGGCGCAGCGTCTGTCGCGCGGCGAAATCGGCACGGTGCGGCTCTCCTTCATCAGTTTCGTCAGCTACAGTTTCCTGCCGGAGCTGGTCAGCCGCTTCAAGGCGCGGTTTCCCGAGGTGGAACTGGTTCTGAGCGAGGCGACGTGCGATGTGCAGATCGCCGAATTGCTCGACGGCACTCTGGATGCGGGCATTGTCATCACCCCGCCGCGCGGCGCGCTGCATTCGCCCCTGCGATACCGCCCGGTGGAGAAGGACAGGCTGGTGGTCGCCGTGCCGGAGGAGTGGGTGATCTCCGGTCGCGTGCGGCCCCGTGGCGGCAAGCTTGACTTTGCAGCCCTGCGCGACCTTCCGGTCATTCTCTTTCCCCGGCATGGCGCGCCGGTGCTGCACGATCTCGTGACCCGCTATTATGCGGAGCGGGGCGCTGCGCCGCTTCCGGGGCAGCAGGCCATGCAGATGCAGACCATCATCAATCTGGTCTCCGGCGGGCTTGGCGTCGCCTTCGTGCCGAGCACGATGCGGCGAATGGTGCGACCGGGTGTTGCCTATTTCCGGCTTGCCGGCGTGCAGCCGGAAATCGAGATCGGTTTTGCGTGGCGTGAGGCCGGGGCCGGCGCGGCGCTGCAGCATCTGGCGGACATCGTGGCCGAGATGTTTCCGGCACAATGAGCTTGCAAAAGCCCCGCCCTTCCTCAAGATCGCGCGCATGAAACAGAATTCTTCCGACAATCGCATGGGCCCTGGGGGCCATGGGGGCTTTCGGGGCTTCGGCCGGCCGGTCTGGTTTGTCGCCGCGTGGTTCGTGCTGGCGCTCGCAACCATTGCCGCGATTGCCGCCAATGAGCGCTGGCGGCTGCTCTCGGAACTCGATGATGAGAGTGCGGCGCTGCATCGCCTTGCCTCGCAGCGGGCCGGCCAGCACGACGCGCATATGACGGCGCTCTCGGCGGTGGCGCTTGCCGGCGGTGAAAGCGGGTTCGATCTCTTTCTCGACGTGGCCAATGCGCTCCGCCGGTTCTATCCACGCATTGAGGCTGTCGATCTCGTGCCCGTGGATGAGGACGGCAAAGGCGTGACGACCCGCGCCTCAGCCGATCCGGCGGTCGATGCGGCGATCCGCGCAGCGGTTCAGGCAACCGATGGGTCGCTGGTTCTGGGTCCAATGCCCGGCGGTGTGCCGGGGCACTATCTTCTGGTCAAGCGCAGCCCGAACAGCGATGCGGCGATCTATGGTCTGGGTCTTGAGATCGACGCGCAGGGACTTCTGGATAGTGATCGCGACTTTTGGCAGACCGCTTCGGCAAGCCAGTCGCTTGTCTTTCCCGATGGCGCGCTTCTGATCGGCGATGAAATCGTCGGGCCACCCGCTTTCGAGAGAACGCTGGGCAGCGCCTCGCAGCCGCTTGTGCTGCGCACGGCAGTCACCCAGCACATGGCGGCGCTGTTCCCCATGTCGAAGATCGTTCCGGCGCTGATCGTGATGTCGGTGCTGTTCCTGGCCGGTCTGGCGCTGTGGCAGCAATGGGCCGGGCGCATGCAGGCGGAACGTGCAGCGAAGCTCAGCGCGCGCGAGACGCGGCTGGCCCATGCCTCGCGGGTCAATTCGCTGGGCGAGATGGCAAGCGGCATCGCCCATGAACTGACCCAGCCGCTCACCGCCATTCTGACACAGGCGCAGGCGGGCCGCCGCCTGCTTGCCAAGGGCGATACGCAGGCCGTGGCGTCCGTGCTGGACGAACTTGTCGCGCAGGCACGGCGCGGCGCGGACATTCTCTCGCATCTGCGCCAGTGGATCCGTCCGCCGCGCGGTGAGACCGGCATGACCGACCTGAACGCGGCCATCGGCGGCGTTGAGGCGCTCCTTGCGCCCGAGGCGCGCAAGCGTTCGGTGAAGCTGAAGCTGGACCTTGCCGATGAGGCGCTGGCCGTGCGCGCCGACCGGACGGAGCTCGAACAGGTGATTTTCAATCTCGTGCGCAACGCCTTTGAGGCGCTGGAAGAAACGCAGGACGGGCAGGTGAGCGTCACAAGCCGCCGCGAGGCGGGGCTCGCCATTCTGGACGTGTATGACAATGGGCCGGGCGTGGATGAAGCGCTGGCGGGGCAGGTGTTCGAGCCTTTCGTGACCGGCAAGGAGCAGGGCACCGGGCTTGGCCTCTCGCTCTCGCAACGCATCGTCGAGCGCATGAATGGCGAGATCGAGCTATTGCCCTCGCAAGGAGGCGCCCGCTTTCAGGTGCGCCTCCCTCTGGCGAGCCAACGGCACGAGATCAAGCACGATGAGGGGAGGGTTTCGGCATGAGTGGCAGGCCGGTCTATCTGGTGGATGACGACGAAGCCGTGCGCCGCGCTCTGGTGCTGCTTTTGAGCACGGTCGACGTCGACGTGAAATCGTTTCCCGACCCGGAGAGTTTTCTGGCCGCGCTCGGCAAGCTGCCGCCCGGCTGTCTGATCTTCGACATTCGCATGCCCGTGATCTCGGGCCTGAAGCTTCAGGAGCGCCTGATCGCGCAGGGCATAGACTGGCCGACCGTGGTGATCAGCGGCCATGGTGATATCGAGGCCTGCCGCCGGGCTTTCCGCAATGGCGCGGTGGATTTTCTGAGCAAGCCCGTCGATGAGCAGGATCTGATCGACGCCATCCAGAAGGCGCAGGACATGCTGGACCGCTCTGAGCGGGAAGCGGCCGAACACGCCGAAACGGCGGATCTTCTGGCGAGCCTGACGGGCCGTGAAAGCGAGGTTCTGGAGCGCATTGCCGGCGGCTTCACCACCAAGGAGATTGCCGCTTCCATGGCCGTTTCGCCACGCACGGTGGAAAGCCATCGCGCTTCCATCGGCGCAAAGCTCGGCACGACATCGGCGGCGGAAATGACGCGGCTCTGGCTGCAGGCGAACAGGCATCCGTAGAACTACGGAGCCCCCCGCCAGCGCTACCGATGCGGTGGAGCGGGGCAGCTTGCTAGAAACGGATCATCCAAACCCAAGGAGTTCCCGATGATCCGTTCGATTGTTCTTTCCGCCTCGCTTCTGGCCGCGACCGCCGTTTCGGCTCAGGACCTGCCCACCGCTCCCTACCTGCCGCTCGACATGGCGCAGAAGGCTGCTCAGGCTGCACTCGACGCCTGTGCCGCTGAAGGTTACGCGGTGAGCGTTGCCGTGGTGGAGCGCAGCGGCGCAACCAAGGTTCTCGTGAAAGCCGACAATTCCGGCCCGCACACGACCGGCAGCAGCGTCGGCAAGGCCTTCACCTCCGCAAGCCTTGGCCGCGACACGGCTGGTCTGGCCAACTTCATCGGTGAGAACCCGCAGAATGACGGCCTGCGCGACATGGATTCCCGTCTGGTGATCCAGGCCGGTGGTCTGCCGGTGCGCATCGGTGGCGCTCTGGTGGCGGGCATCGGTGTCGGCGGCGCGCCTTCGGGCGACATTGACGCCACCTGCGCCCGCGCCGGTCTCGACGCAATCGGCGCCGAATAATCACCCCTACGGGTTGAACAAAGGAGGCGCGGCCTTTCGGTCGCGCCTCTCTTCGTTTCTGCGATCTGATTTATTGATGGAGCATCGGAATGATCCGAAAACCGGACACCACTTTTCGGTCCGATGCTCTGGCCTATTCGGGCAGTCGCACGGTGAGCGCCGGATTGTGCGGGAAGAAGTTGTAGGGTTTTAGCGTGATGCCCTTCCACATGGTCGACATGACCGGCCAGTCCTCCATCTGCGGCACATGATGGAACCCCATCGTGTACCAGGTCACGATGTCGGTGTTGTCGATGCTGCGGTCCTGCTTCACCCACTCGGCGAGCGTGTCCGACCCGTCGCTCTGGAAAGCGTATTCGCCGCCGGCATAGCGTTCGTTTGCCGCATAGGGCGTGTTCCAGAACGTGTAGTCGATATAGGCGTTGCGCTTTGCGGGCGGATCGTTCTCCGTGTCCAGCGGGCTGTAGGCGACGCTGTTCTGCGGCAGGATCATGTAGCCCGGCGCATGGCCGACGCCGATTTTCCGGCCCATGTTCATGATGTGATACATGGCCGGCGTTGCCGGGTTCACGCGATAGCGCGCTTCCATTTCGGTCTTCGGCATTGTCGCCTCGGTCACCCACATGGAGCGGCGCGGCACGCCATCTGGCATGTCGCCCTTCACGAGGCCGGTGCGCATGAAGACATTGTCCTGACCGTCAATGTCGAAATCGAGCCGGAAGTTGAAGAAGTGGTCGTGGTTGGGTGCAACCAGATTGGGCACGATCAGCGTGCCGTAGCGGGTTTCCTGTTCGGCGGTTGCGTCCTCCATGGAGGTAGAGGCAACGCCCTTCACCGCATCGAGGCCGGTTGCGCCGACCATCACGCGGATGCGCCCGTTCTGCTCGAACACATAGTCGATAAGATAGTCGTAATTGCCCACCTGTGAGGCGGAACGCACCACCAGCTCGCTTGCCGGGCGGCCTTCCGCAGGCACGGACTGTTCCTCGCTCTGGGCGAAGATCTCGTAATGCCGCCAGGCGGGGTCGCCGATATTGCGTTCGAAGATGCATAACGCATCCGGGATTTCGATCGGGTTGCCCAGATCGTCATGCACGGTGGCGGGCAGGAAGCGCGCATAGGAGGGGCAGTCCACGCCCGCGCGCAGCGGGCTCAGGAAGATGCCGAAACCATATTCGCCGCTGTCCATATAGGTGCGCCAGTACCAGCCTTCGTCCGGGTCCATATAAGGCACGAAGACTTCCGACAGATGGGCCTGATAGAGCACAGAGCGCCAGTCGTCGCGGTCATTGACCTCGATGTTGGACAGAACCACGCCGGGGCGCTTGTCGACGCGCCAGCGGAAGCGCCAGATGTCCCAGTTCACCATGCTGCCGTCGATGGTGAAATTGGGGTCGCCTTCCTGGCGAAGCGTGGCGGGATTGCTTTCGGGCCGCAGCGCGCCCGTGCGCGCCTCGACCTCTTCTTCCATGTAGCCCCAGGCATCCTGCGGCACCGGCACGACGCCATTGTCGATCACCTCGACCACGGATTTGCCGGCGAGATCGACCACGGCATAGAGCCCTTCGATGGGCTTGGCGTAGAAGTTGGAGCCGGTCGGATTGACGTAGCAGGGCACCTTCATCAGGCGCTGGCCGGCTTCCGCCTCCATGTCGAACGAGCCGGCCGTGAGCGGCAGGCAGAACACGTCGCCGGGCTCCAGATCGCGCTTTGCGAGGGCGGCGACGAAGTTTTCGTCGGAAAGGGCCAGATCCATGGCCCCTATGAATTCTTCCAGAAGCACCATGTGCTGGCCGCCAATGGCGCCGAAATCGCTGATTTCTCCGGAAACGAGATTGACCTCGGCCTTGTAGGTCTCGTCGCCCGAGATGACATGGACGGTGGCGGCGCGTGGGCCTTTATCGCCTTCTTTCCAGGCAAGCACTTCGGCCTTTTCCGGTTCTTTCAGCTCGATCAGCGGAAAGCGGGCCTCGTCGGAAATCCGGTCATCGGATTTCATGATGGTGACGACCTCGGCGATCTCCTCTTTCGACAGGCCGTCCAGCGGGTGAGCCAGAGCGCCGCCGCATAAGACGGTGAGCGCCATGGCCGCGCAGGTGGCGGATAAGTGTCTCTTCATCGTGTCTCCTCCTCTTGAACCGTGCCGTTACATGATCAGGGTCTGGCCGACGGTGTTCTCCATCAGCCCTGCCTCGGCGAACTGCACGCCGACGCCGGATTGCTTGATGCCGCCAAAGGGGGCGTTGGGCTGGATCATGCCGTGCTTGTTGATCCACGCGGTGCCGCATTCGAGTTGCAGCGCCAGCGCCTTGGCGCGTTCGGTGTCCTGCGACCAGACGGAGCCGCCAAGCCCGTTCGGATTGTCGTTGGCCCGTGCAATCACGGCCTCCACATCCGTGTAGCGGATGACCGGCAGGACCGGGCCGAACTGCTCTTCATCGACAAGGCGCATGCCGTGTTCGGCATCGGCGACGATGGTGGCGGGATAGAAATACCCGGGTCCGCCGGAGGGTGCGCCGCCGGTGAGAATGCGCGCGCCGGAAGCTCTTGCCTCCTCGACCAGCTCTTTCACGCGCTCGAACTGCATGGCGTTCTGCACCGGGCCGAGCGCGACGCCATCCTGCCGTCCGTCGCCCATGGGAATGGCGGCGGCCAGCGCCGAGAGCGCATCGCAGACGGCGTCATAGATGCTGTCATGCACATAGAGCCGCTTGATGCAGGCGCAGGTCTGGCCGTTGTTGAGGAACGCGCCCCAGAAGAGCCCTTCGGCGACCGCCTGCGGGTCGACATCGGGAAGCACGATGGCTGCATCATTGCCGCCGAGTTCCAGCGTCAGGCGTTTCACCGTTTCGGCGGCCGAGGCCATGATCTTGCGGCCTGTGCCGGTGGAGCCGGTGAACACCATCTTGTCGATGCCGGGATGGGCGGACATGGCCGCGCCGATTTCATCTGCGCCACACACGATGTTGACCACGCCGGCCGGCAGCACCTGATTGATGATCTCGACGAAGCGGATCGTGGCGAGCGGTGTGTTGGGCGAGGGCTTGATGACCACGCAATTGCCGGCGCGCACGGCGGGAATGATGTGCCAGGCGGCGATCAGCACGGGAAAGTTCCACGGTGTGATGGAGCCAACCACGCCGATGGGCTTGCGGTGCACCTCCACGCGGCCCTCATTGTTGTCCTGCAGGACGGAGACCGGCAGTTCGAGGCCTGCCGTGTGCCGGGTCCATGCGGCGGCAGCCCCGATTTCCCATTGCGAGCCGAAACCGCCAATGGGCTTGCCCTGCTCAGCCGTCAGAAGGGGCGCAAGCTCCGGGATCGCCTGTTCGAGCCGGTCTGCGATCTTCAGGCAGGCTGCCTGACGGTCCGCATCGCTGGCAGCCGCCCATGCGGGAAAGGCTGCGCGGGCGGCGTCCACCGCCGCTTCGAGATCCTCAACCGTGCCAAGCGGCATCTGGCCGACCGGTGTTCCGGTTGCCGGATCAAGCACGGGCTGGCCTCCCGCGGTTGGCGCGGGGCGGCCATTGATGATGTTCTGGAACGCATCTGCGCCTGTGGCTGTCGCGGTGTCTGCCATCGTCTTCCTCCTCCGATAGCGCCGCCTTTCGGGCGGCATCAATCGGGCATAGTGGAAGCGGGCCGGCCACCGGTCTTGGACTATTGCGTCACGCTTTTGGCCGATGGCGTCGCCGCATGAAGGCGGTATTCGCCGGGCGGCACCCGGTAGCGGGCGCGGAACTGGCGGTTGAAATAGGACAGGTCGTTGAAGCCCGCGTCGAAAGCGATTGTCGAGATGCGGTCCGAGGTTCCCGCCGCCTCCTGCGCCATCAGCCGCTGGCAAACATAGTCGAGCCGCGCGCCGATGAGACATTCCGACAGGGAGGAGCCGGCCGCCTGAAACCGGCGCTGCAGGGCGCGCAGGCTGACGCCCATGGCGGCTGCGACGTCTGCCGGCGTGCATTCCGGATCGCGGAAACGCTGCCGGATATAAGCCCGCGCCTTGGCCATGAGCAGTTCGTTGCTGGTTTCCGGGGATGGCAGGTCGCCTGCCTCCATGCCGCAGAGATAGGCCCCCATAAGGTTGAAGAAGGCCTCGCCGATGAAATGCTGCTGCGCGGCAGCCCCCTCGCCATCGACGATGCGGTCGATGGTGGCGCGCAGCGCCATGCCGATATCGGTGGAGCCGGGGATCGGACAGCCACCCAGCGCGCAGGTGCCAAAGCGATGGGCGAATTCGGCGCGGTTGAGGTGCACGGAATATTGCAGGCTGCCACTGTCGCCATAGAGGAAGCGGGAGGGATAGGCGGAGTCGATCATGATGAAGTCGCCGGGCGCAAGCCGTACATCGGCATCGCCCTGACGCATCACCGAATGGCCCGCCTTCTGCAGAACCAGAAACAGGTGCTCGGCGGAATCCTGCCTGATGCAGCGCCAGTCGCGGTTGATCCGGGCCGCACTGTTGCGCACCACGGCAACCGCCAGCGCCTGACGCTGTTTCAGTGTGATGATGCCGCGCATATCCCGTGCGCCGTCCGGCGGCGAAACCAGGAACTGCCCGCAAACATTGCGTACGCCAGCCTGGAAGGCGTCCAGCGGCGCCAGGCTGTTCGTCTCGTCAGACGGCATGTTTCTCCTCCCGCCGTCGCCTGCCATCGCATTGCGGGCAGGAAGCGGCAGGGGAAGCGTAGTCAGCTTTCAGCGGCTCGGCAAGGTGGGGTATGCACCGCCCCTGCCGTCCTCAGTTTTCCGCCGTGACGGCGCCTGCCTTGCGCACCGAGAACTGCCGGACGAAAACCGGTGCGGCGATGATGGCGCCGGCCAGCGTGGCGTAGAGATCCGGCGCGACGAACAGGATGGCGGAGAGCGCGAGCAGCAGCCGCTCATAGACGCGCAGCGGTGCAAACAGCCAGCTTGAGAACGCCGCCGACAGCATCCAGATGCCGAGCATCGCGCCGATGGTCGCCAGGAAGAACTCGTTCCAGGTGAAGCTGTCTGTGACCAGCAGCATGGAGGGCGAGAAGACGAAGACGAACGGCACCAGCGCCTTGCCCATGCCGAGCCGGAAGGCGGTGTTGCCGGCCTTGAAGGCGTTGGCCCCGGCGATGCCGGCCGCCGCATAGGCCGCCAGCGCCACCGGCGGCGTGATGTCTGCCAGAACGCCGAAATAGAACACGAAGAAATGCGCCACGATGGGCTCGACGCCGAGCAGGCTCAGAATGGGGGCCGCGACGGCGATCATGATCAGATAGTTCGCCGTGGTGGGGATGCCGCAGCCCATCAGAACGCAGACAATTGCGGTCATGATCAGGGTGAAGAGCAGGGTGAGCGTGCTCACGCTGAAGAGCTCGAACGGCAGGAAGGCGAGACTGTCGGCCACGCTCTGCGCCCAGCCGGCGGCAACGGATGTGACCATATAGGCGATCTTGAAGCCGACGCCGGTAAGCGTGACCACGCCGATGATGACGCCGACAAGGGCCGCGGCCGCCGTGACGGAGAGCGAGTATTTCGCACCGACAACGAACCCGTCCCACGTTTCGCGCACGCTTTCGCGGATCGCGGTCTTGATGTCGTGGCGGATGAAATTCTGGATGACGAGCACCAGAAGACAGGCGGAGATGCCCCAGAAGGCGGCGAGATAGGGCGTTTTGCCCGACAGGAGAATGGCCACCAGCACGAAGAGCGGCAGCGTGGTGAGCCAGCCAGCCTTGAAGACGGTCCAGGCGACGGGCAGCTCATCCCTGGTGAGGCCGCGCAGGCCGCGACGGCGGGCTTCCAGATGCACCTGCACCAGAACGCCGAAGAAGTGCATGAAGGCGGGCACGAGGGCAGCGGTCAGAATGGTGGTGAGCGGCACGCCCAGATATTCGATCATCAGGAAGGCGACGGCGCCCATGACCGGCGGGGTGATCTGACCGCCGGTGGAGCTTGCCGCTTCCACGGCGGCTGCGAAATGGCGCGGATAGCCGATGCGGATCATCGCCGGGATCGTCAGCGAGCCGGTGGTCACCGTGTTGGCGATGGACGAGCCGGAGATCGAGCCGAGCATGGCCGAAGAAAGCACAGACACCTTGGCCGGGCCGCCGGAATAGCGTCCGGCAAGGGCCGAGGCGAGGTCGATGAAGAGCTGGCCGAGGCCGATGCGCGTCGCAAGAACGCCAAACAGCACGAAGTGGAACACATAGGTGGAGATGACGCCCAGCGCGGTTCCGTAAATGCCCTGGCTCGTCAGGTAGAGATGGTTGACGATGTTGCTCCAGCTCGCGCCCGGATGCGCCAGAATGCCGGGCATGGACTGACCGAAATGGGCATAGGCGATGAAGAGCAGGGCGATGACCGGCAGCGGCCAGCCCATGGCCCGGCGCGTGGCCTCAAGCAACACGACGATAAGCACCGTGCCCATGAACACGTCGATGGGCAGGGGATCGCCGACGCGGAAGGCGAGATCGTTGAAGATCCACGGCACATAGAGCGCCGCCACCGCGCCCGCAATGGCGAGAACCCAGTCGATGACCGGCATGCCGAGCGGGTAGAGCAGGCCCTTACGCGGCTCGCGCGGCTGGTTCCAGGCGGCGAAGAAAACGAAGATCAGCGCCAGCGTGAAGGCCAGATGCACGCCGCGATGCGTGGTCGCCTGCGGAATGCCGAAACCGGCCGTGTAATAGTGATAGCAGGAGAGGACGAACAGCGCGCCGCCGGCGATCCAGCCGAGCAGTTCGGGCAGGGGTCTGAAACGGACTTCCGGATCATAGCGCTCTTCGAGCGCCTTCATCTGTTCTTCGGTCAGCGCTTCCGCGCGTTCGGATTCAGATGGATGGGCCATCCTGCAAAGCCTCTCTGGAAATCACGTTTGGTGCGCGCGTCGACGCCTGAAAAGACGGACCCGGCCCGTGGTGACAGGCCGAGTCCGTTTGCGTTGGCGATGCTTGCCGGCAGGGTTTAGTCGCCCAGCACACCCGCTTCGCGGTAGAACTTCTCGGCGCCCGGATGCAGCGGGATGCCGACGCCGTCAAGCGCGGTGTCGAGCGTGATCTGGCGGCCCTTCAGGTGGCCGGCGTCCAGAAGCTTGCGGCTGTTGTCGTTCCACAGCGCCTTGGTGATCTCGTAGACCATCTCTTCGGGCTGGTCTGCGCTGGTGATCCACTGTGCGCCGACGGAAAGCGTGGTGACGTCTTCACCCACGCCCTCATAGGTGCCGGCAGGAACCGTGTTGGCGGCAAAGAAGCCATGCTCGCCCGTCACCTTGGCTGCTTCGTCGCCGGAGATGGAAACGAGCGTGATGTCGTGCTGGCTGGCGAGCTCGGCAATGGCGCCGGCGGGGAAACCGCCAACGAAGAAGAAGGCGTCCATTGCGCCGTCGCGCATGCGCTCGGCAGCCTGGTCGGGCTTCAGGTAATGCGCTTCCACGTCCTTCTCGGTAAGGCCGTAGGCATCGAGAATGATGCGGGCGTCAACCAGCGTGCCGGAGCCTGGCTCGTCGAGGGAGACGCGCTTGCCTGCCAGGTCATCGACGCTGTCGATGCCGCTGGACGCGCTGGCGACCAGGTGGATCGTCTCGGGATAAAGATTGGCGATGGCGCGCAGTTTTTCGACCGGATCACGCTCTTCCCAGATGCCCGTGCCGCTGTGCGCCCAGGTGGCGACATCCGACTGCGAGAAACCGGATTCCAGCGAACCGCCGGCAATGGCGTTCACATTGGCAACCGAACCATTGGCCGAAAGGGCGGTGGCGATCAGGCCGGGAACACCGCAGGAGCCGCCTTCCTCACAGGGGCGCGAGCCGGGCGGATTGGAGATGGCGTTGGCGATGAGGCCGCCGATCGGATAGTAGGTGCCGGCCGTGCCGCCGGTGCCGATGCGGAAAAACTGCGGCTGCTGGGCAAGCGCCACACCGCTCGCGGCGATGCCGCACAAGACTGCTCCAATAATCGCAAAACGCCGTCTGTTCACGGAAACCTCCCAAGAGATAAAAACAAGTAACGTAACGTGAGCTAGCATTCCTGCCGGTCAGCATCAATCTTTCAAGTGAGATGGTGGCAAGATACCATCACATTTATGCCTCAACTCTGTTATTCGGGTGCCTCGACAACGGAAAATCAGGCGCCCGGCAGATTAGCCAGCGCCGCTTGAAACGCTATTGGAGGCATCTTGGCCAAGTGCATTCACACCATGATCCGCGTTCTGGACGAGGCAAAATCGGTCGCTTTCTACAAGGAAGCGTTCGGCCTTAAGATTGCGGACCGTCTCGATTTCGACAGCTTCACGCTGGTTTATCTGAGCAATGCGGAGATCGGCTTCGAGGTCGAGCTCACCATCAACAAGGACCAGACCGAGCCCTATGATCTGGGCAATGGTTATGGGCATCTTGCGGTTGTCGTCGATGATCTCGATGCCGAGCACGCCCGTTTCAAGGCGGCCGGTCTTGCGCCGCGCGACATTGTCGCCTTCGAGCGCGAGGGCACGCTTCTGGCGCGCTTCTTCTTCGTGCAGGACCCGGACGGCTACAAGATCGAAGTGCTGCAGAAGCACGGCCGCTTCCATTAACTGCCGGAGAAATTCCGGCAGAACCGGCAACCGGTTTTGCGTCCGGAGTTTCTCGAGATCAAGGAAATGGAACGTTTCAGGCCCGTCGCACGACGAGGCTTGCATTGATGCCGCCGAAGGCGAAGGAGTTGCAGAGCGCAGCGTCCATCGTCGCCGGACGGCGTTCATTGGGCACGGGGTCGAGCGGAATTTTCGGATCGGCCCCGAGCCAGTTGATCGTGGGCGGCGCGATCTGTTCGCGCAGGGCGGCGACGGTGACGATCAGCTCGATTGCGCCAGCCGCGCCGATGCAGTGCCCGTGAACGGGTTTGGTGGATGAGACCGGCAGGTCTTGAAGGCCTGCGCCGAACACGGTGCGCAGCGCCTCGGCTTCCGCAAGATCATTGTAGACCGTGCCCGTTCCATGGGCGTTCACATATCCGATGGCGTCGGGCGCGAGGCCGGCCGATTGCAGCGCCAGCTGCATGGCGCGGGCCGCGCCATCGGCATCGGGGCGCAGCATGTCGCGCGCATCGCTGGTGGTTCCATATCCGGCGAGCAGGGAGAGCGTTTCAGCGCCGCGCGCCCGCGCGCTTTCTTCAGCCTCAAGCACGAGAATGGCTGCGCCTTCGCCCAGCACCATGCCATCGCGGCGACGGGAAAAGGGGCGTGAAGCGACGGGCGTGAGAACGTGCAGCATTTCCCATGCGCGGAAAACGGCGGGCGTGAGCATGGCCTCCGATCCACCGACGATGACCCGGTCCAGCGCACCGGAACGGACTAGCTCGAAGCCGAGGCCGATGGCCTGGGCCGATGAAGCGCAGGCGGTGGAGATGGTCAGTGCGGGGCCGGTCATGCCGTATTTCATCGAAAGAAGCGAGGCGGCGGCATTGGGCATGACCTTGGGCACGCTCATCGGCTCGGCGTCCACATCCTTCACATAGAATGCGCGGGCGTTGCGATCCGTGCTGACAGCGCCGCCAGCACCAGTGCCCAGCACAATGCCGCAGCGCTGGCCGAAGGCTTCGCCCGGCAGGTTCGCCTGACCGAACGCTTCCCGTGCCGCCAGAAGCGCCATGGCTGCAAAGCGGTCCGTGGTCGTGTTGGTGTGTTCCGCGATGCGCGCGTCCGTCGCCTCATCCAGCGCCGCAGCGATGTTGACGCGCGCCTTTTCCCGCCCCGGCAGATCGACGGTGCGAACGGCGGAGCGCCCGGCCGCTGCCGCGTTCCACAGCGTTTCCGCACCAATGCCTGCCGCCGTGACGGCGCCCATGCCGGTGATGGCAACCTGCCTTGTCATGTCAGCAGGCTTCGCTTGCGGCGGGTTCCGCCAGCGCCTGATGCTCCATGATCCGGCTGGTGAGGAGGCCAAGCAGCTGATCGAGTGTTTCGACATCGGCGAAATCGCTGTCGACGGCGACATAGAGGTCGAAGGTTTCCTCGATGCTCATCAGCACGAGAACGAGATCGTGCGAGGCGATGCCGATCGTGTCGAGTGTGGCTTCGGGAATGATGCGCTCCGGCGCGATCTCGCCTTCGCGGGCGATGATCCGTGTCAGTTCTGCCCTGATGGCGGTGCCTGTGTGCGGTGGTTTGCTCATGGTGCCTCGCGGGTCGTCTCAGCCAAGACTGTCTCTGCCCCAGATCACGCCGCCATCTGCCACGATGTCGGAGCCGGTGACGAAGGCGGATGCTTCTGAAGCCAGGAAAAGCACGATCTCTGCGATGTCGCCCGGCTGGCCGAGATGCGGCAGCGCCTGACGGGAGACGAACACCTTGCCGAGCCCCTGCACGAAGCGCGCGCCGCGCGCCTCGCTTCCGGGAATGGCGGCGGCGTGAATGTCCGTCGACACGAAGCCCGGCGAGATCGAGTTCACGCGGATGCCATCCTTGCCGAATTCCGCCGCTGCGCAGCGCGTGAGATGCTGGAGCGCGGCCTTGCTGACCGAATAGGCGACGGATGATGCGCCGACACGGTGCCCGGCGATGGAGGCCATGTTGACGATGCTGCCGCCGGCCGGGCGCATCAGCGGCGCAAGCGCGGACATGGTGAGCCATGGCGCGCGCAGATGGACGGCAAGCGTCTGATCAAGCGCCTCTGGCGTGGTGTCTTCGACGCCTTGCGGGCTGCCCAGGCTGCCCGCATTGTTGACGAGGATGTCCAGCCTCTCGAAACGCTCGCGCACCGCTTTGGCGATGTGGTCGGCATGGTCGGGGGAAGCGGCGTCTGCGCGCAGAAAGGTTCCGCCCATGCGCTCCTGCGCCTGCCGGCCGCGGTCGGCATCGGTGCCGGTGAACAGCACGCTGGCCCCCGCCTCAAGCATGCGTTCGACCACAATGGCTCCGATGCCGCGCGTGCCGCCGGTGACGACGGCAAATTTGCCGTCGAGGTCGGCGAAGCTCGTCTTGTTGTCCGGCTTCATTCTGGTGCGGGCCGGCTTGGGTATGCGTGTGGTTCCTGTGTGTGCATTGCGCGCGTCGAAGCCTGTTCAGAACTGATAGTTCAGGCCAATCGTGACGTTGGGCGCGTTTTCTTTGTAGCCCGAGGGGCAGGAAAACCCGCCGGTGCAGAAATCGTAATCCTTCTCATTGGAGAAGCTGTAGACGAAACGACCGTCGAGCGACCAGTTGTCGGCAAACATGTATTCGACGCCCGCGCCCACAACGCCGCTGAGATGCGTTGCGCTGGAAGACGTGCCCACGGGGTCTGTGACCTTGACCCGCGCGACGCCGAGGCCGACCAGGCCATAGGGCATCCACTGGCCATAGGCGCGGCCGATCTTCACGCCGGTATAGGCGGCCCAGCGCGGATCGACGTCATAGGTGCCGAAGATCGGCACGTCTGCGTCTTCCTGAGGCTTGAGAAGCGGGACATTGGCGAAGACGCCGAGCACCCAGTTCTGGTCGACGGCAAAATTATAGCCGACTTCCACACCGCCAACCGCACCGCTCAGGTCCAGATCGTCGCCGCAAATGCCGTTGCAATAGGTGTTCTCGATATTGCCCCAGTGATAGCCCAGCCATGCGCCGGCATAGAAACCCTGCCACTTCTCGGCTGGCGCTTCACCCGCCGGAGGAAAGGTGTCGGCGGCGTGGACACTGGTTGCGCCGACGGCGAGAAAAAGCGCGGTCGCGATGGTCAGTCGTTTCATGTAACCCCCCGGGAACCCCCTAGAACATTTTCCGGAGCCTTATCAAAAAACGGCCATGCAGGGTGTCTCACGGCTGTGCGCAGGGTCTCAAACGACACAAATGAACCGGCTTATCTGTCGGTTTCCTGATGGCGCTCCCGGAAATCCGAGGGGGTGAGGCCAGTGGCGGCGCGAAACGCGCGGGCGAAGGCGGCGGCGTCGGCATAGCCGCAGCCATGGGCGATCTGCTTTACCGGCGTGTCGGGGCGATTGACGAGCTGTGTCGATGCAAGCTCGATGCGGGCGTTTCTGATGGCGTCGCCAACGGCCCGCCCATTGGCCGCGAAGACGCGGTAAAGGCGGGCCCGTGAGCAACCAATCGCGTCGGCGATTGCGGCTGCGGTGAGGTCGAGCTGGCTGGTTCTGGCGCGGATGTGGCGCAGCGCAGCGGTGAAGATCGCGCTGTCATGGGGCCTGTCCGGCTCCGCGTCCAGTGCGTCGCGTGTCCGGGAGAGTGCGCCGAGCGCGAGATCGGTGGCGACTTTCAGCGCCAGTTCGGCAGAGCGCCTGTCCATGCCGTCACCCTCACGGGCGATCATCTGCAAATGGGCTTCAAGAATGCGCGACAGGCCGTTTTGCGGAAGAAAGGCGAGGCCGTCTTTCAGGACGCCCGTTTCTTCTCCGGCAATGGCGGCAACCATGTCGCGCGGCAGCGTCATCCAGAGCGTTGCGTGTCCGTAGCTCTTCGTCCGAAAGGGTCTTGTGCCGTCCAGCGCGAGAAGTCCCGACGCGGCATCGACCACATGTCGGCGGTCGCCGGAGAGTTCAAGCTCGGCGCGGCCCGAAAGCGTGAGGTTGAGCAGCACGAAATCGCTTTCCGGCCTGGCGAAACGGGCATGGGTGTTGTCATTCGCGCCGAAGCCGAAAACGCATCCGTCCGGCGCCTGATAACGCATCAGCCTGGCCTTGAACTGGCGAATGCGGCTCTTGTCCGAAATGTCGAGTTCGATAAGGGGAAACAGGCTGCGCCAGAATTCGAAGCGCTGGTCGGGTCTCTGGTCGAGGGTGGAGACGCTCGCAAAGGCGCTGCCGGGTGGTTGGTCGCCGGTTTCCTGCTCCCCTGTCATGCGCGCTCCCCCTGTCGGTAGTATTGCCTGCAGCCGACTACCTTGTTTCCCCTAGGAAAGGTGGAGGAGAGGCGGGTGTCAAGGTCGTGGATTTCGCATGGTTTCCGGGGTTTTTTGATCTGTCTTTCTGTTTACGCGTTTACAGAAAACGTTTGAAGAAGACATGGTTTTTCAGGGTTTCTGGCCCTTGTTGAAAATAGAGACGCTGCAGTTTTCGAAGATCGTCTGTCGAAAAATACAAATTGTGCTTCCTCATGGTTCCGATCCGCTGCTAGCTTGCTTTGCCAATTAATAAAACTACGAGGATGCAATGAGATTGTCGGTTACGTATGCGTTGGCTGCGGCCTTGGCTATGGCGAGTGCGCCGCAGGCTCTGGCTGCGCCGCTTACGGAGGAACAGCGTGCGGAACTGGCCGGGCTAGTGCAGGACTACAGCCCGCGCATGAACGAGATCGCGACCCGGATGTGGGCCAATCCCGAGCTGGGATATCTCGAGGAGGAGACCTCCGGTCTGCTGATCGCGGAGCTGGAAGAAGCCGGCTTCGAAGTGGAGCGCAATGTCGGTGGCATTCCGACGGCTTTCATCGCCCGCAGCGGGTCCGATAGCGGCCCGGTGATCGCCATTCTGGCGGAGATGGATGCACTGCCGGGCATGTCGCAGGCGGCGGTGCCGCACGAGGAAGCGGCCGAGGGCGTTGAAAGCGGGCATGCCTGCGGCCATCACCTGTTCGGCGCGGGCTCGGTTGCGGCCGCCATTGCCGTTTCCAAATGGCTCAAGGAAAACGGTGTCGAAGGCCAGGTCCGGCTCTACGGTACACCGGCTGAGGAAGGCGGTTCGGGCAAGGTCTATATGGTGCGCGACGGCCTGTTTGACGATGTCGACGTGACGCTGCACTGGCATCCCTCCAGCACCAACCGCGCAGGGCAGGGCCGTTCGCTCGCCAATGTCAGCGCCAAGATCCGTTTCGAGGGCGAGTCCGCCCATGCGGCCATGTATCCCGAGCGCGGTCGTTCCGCACTCGACGGTGTCGAGGCCATGCATCACATGATCAACATGATGCGCGAGCACGTGCCGCAGGAAACCCGCATCCACTATGTGATCACCAATGGCGGCGCGGCCCCGAACGTGGTTCCGAATTCGGCGGAAAGCTATCTCTATGTGCGCCATCCCGATCCGGCCGTCGTGGCCGACGTGTTCGAGCGCATTCAGAAGGCTGCCGAAGGCGCAGCGCTTGGAACGGGCACGGAGTTCTCCGTCGAGCGTGTCGGCGGCGTCTATTCGGTTCTCCCCAATGACGTGCTCGGCAAGCTGATGGATCGCAATCTGCGCGCTGCCGCTCCGATCGCGTGGGACGCGGAGGAAACCGACTTCGCCACGAAGCTCCAGACCACGCTGCGCAAGAAGCCGGCCCTGAGCTCGGTGGCGGATGTGCAGGACTATTCCTTCGGCGGTCAGGGCTATTATTCCACCGATGTGGGCGATGTGAGCTGGGTTTCGCCGACCGTAGGCCTTGGAACGGCGACCTGGGTGCCGGGAACGGCCACGCATAGCTGGCAGGCCGTTGCGGCGGGTGGCATGTCCATCGGCCACAAGGGCACGCGCCTTGCCGCCGAAACGCTGGCGACGGCGGCGGCTGAACTGTTCCAGTCTCCCGACGTGATCGAGGCCGCGAAGGTCGAGTTCGAAAACGCGCGTGGCGAAGAATTCAGCTATTCGGCCCTGATCGGCGACCGCGAGCCGCCGCTGGATTACCGTCTGTCCAACTGATTGCCGGACCAATGCGTCGGCCCCACCCCCTCATGTGGGGCCGACGCGCCGGGCAACCTGAAAGGCCGGCTCAGGAGAGCCAGTTGAGATAGGGATCGACGCCGCCATTGCGGGCCGCGTGATAATCGTCGGCCCGTTCTTCCAGCTTTCCGGCCTCCGCGCAGACCTTTCCCAGAATTTCGGCAGCCAGTTCGGCCTGTCCCGGCTTCAGATTGCACGGATCGAGCTGGAAATAACCAAGCTCCACCTCGTGGTTGCGCACGATGAGACGCGGTTCCTGCTCGCCCAGCGCGCGGGCGACTGTCGCTGCGCTCGCGCCAAGCTTTCGCGCATCGACATTGACCTGAAGACGCTCCAGCGGGTTCCCCGTGGGGTCCGGCACGATCACGGGGTCGATGCCGGCGAAGGCGGAGAGCGTTTTCTGCCAGAGCTCCAGCGCGGCGCGCTCCTGCCGGCGGATGCCCTCATGATCGCGCTTCTGCCATTGTCTCAGAGCGGCAATGGCGCCGGCGATGCTTTCCTTGCCGACCTTCATGCCACGCCCGATGCCCATGTTCTGAAGATAGGCGGCGCGCACCAGATCGCGCCGGCCCGCAATGAGGCCGGATGTGGGGCCGCCGAGGAATTTGTGGCCGGAATAGATCACGATGTCCGCACCCTGATCGATGAACCCGGTGAGGTCGTATTCCGAAGCGGCGTCTACGATGACGGGAACATTGGCGCGGTGGCAGATTTCTGCAAAGCGGGCGAACGGGATCTGCCCGTAATGGACCACATGGTGCGACACCACATAGAGGGCTGCCGCCGTCTTTTCGTTAAGCGCGCTTTCAAGCTGGTAGTCCATCACATGGGTCGACTGGCCGACGGGCCGCACGGTTGCGCCGGTCAGGTCCACGGCCTGCGAGACGGGTGCGCCATAGCCGCACAGATGGCCGAGCTGAACGACCACTTCGTTCTTCTCGCCTGGATCTTTCGGAAGCGCTTCCACGCGGCCCGGGTTCAGGCCGGTCATGCCGGCGGCAATTGCAAGCGAGATGCCCGCACTTGCCGATGCCGTCACACAGCCCGCCTCCGCGCCCGTCAGGTCGCAGATGGCGCGGCTGGCATGCGCCTGCAACTCATGCATGTTGACGAATTCGCCCATGATGGCCGCCGTCTCTTCCTGCACGGCGGGGCTGGTGATCGAGCCGCCCAGGCTTGTCATGGTTCCCGATACATTGATCAGCCGGGAGCAATTGTGAGTGTCGTGCCAGGACCACATGCCGTCTGTCTCGCCTGCCATTTTCAAAAGTCCCCTACTCGTACAGCTCGAAGACCGCTTCGATTTCCACGGTGATGTTGTTTGGCAGCGAGCCTACGCCGAATGCGGAGCGGGCGTGAATGCCGTTTTCTCCAAAAATGTCGGCGAGCAGGGTGGAAGCGCCATCGATGACATGCGGGTGCCGTTCGAAATCCGGCGTCGCGTTGACGAGCCCCAGAAGCTTGACGACGCCGCTGATGCGCTCAAGCCCGCCCAGATGATCGCGCAGCGTGGCGAGAATGTTGAGCGCCACGAGCTGCGCGTGTTCGCGGGCGGTGTCTGCGTCCACGTCTGCACCCACCTTGCCGCGCAGCAATGTGCCGTCCGGCAGAACGGGGCCCTGGCCGGAAACATAGGCGAGGCGGCCTGTCTGGCGCACATTGCAGAATGCGCCGATGGGCGAGGGGGCGGCGGGCGGCAGCTCGATGCCGAGTGCCGCAAGCCGTGCGGAAGCGGGTTCTTTGAGATCAGGCTGTGGCATAGAGTTCTTCTGTTCGCTTGCAAAAGGAGTGATGGTTAGGCCCGGTTTCGACGGGTGCGGGAACGCCTTCGGCACAGATGTCGGCTGCATGCGGACACCGTGTGCGGAAGACGCAGCCCGATGGGGGATCGAGCGGGCTTGGAATGTCGCCGCGAAGAATGGTGCGGCTGTGATCGCGCGCCGGGTCGGGCACGGGGATCGCCGAAAGAAGCGCGCGTGTATAGGGGTGGCGGGGATCGCTGTAGAGCGGCCGCGAGGGGCCTTTCTCCACCAGCCGCCCCAGATACATGACGATGATCTGGTCGCAGAGATATTCCACCACCGAAAGATCATGCGCGATGAAGAGCATGGTGAGGTTGCGGCGCTCGCGCAGGTCGAGCAGCAGGTTCAGCACCTGCGCCTGAATGGAGACGTCGAGCGCCGAAACGCTTTCATCCGCGACGATGAATTCCGGCTCCAGCGCAAGGGCGCGGGCAATGCCGATGCGCTGGCGCTGGCCACCGGAAAACTCGTGCGGAAACTTGCTCATGTGATCGGCCTGAAGGCCGACCTCTTCCAGAAGTGCGGCAGCCTTGTCGCGCCGTGAGGCGCGGTTGCCGATGCCATGGGCGCGCAGGCCCTCGGTGATGATGTCGGCGACGCGCAGGCGTGGATTGAGCGAGGAAACCGGGTCCTGATAGATGATCTGCATGCGCCGGCGCGCATCGCGCAGCTCAGAGGCGCTGAGCGTGTTGAGATCCTGCCCGTCGAAGATGGTCTGGCCTTCGGTCGGTTCGACAAGGCGAAGCAGCGTACGGCCAAGCGTGGTCTTGCCAGAGCCGCTTTCGCCCACCAGACCGGTGATGGAACCGCGCGGTATGTCAAAGCTCGCGTCGCTCACGGCATGGATGGTGCCGCGCGGCGTGACGAAACGCTTGGACAGATTGCGGATCTGCAGAAGCGGTTCAGACATGGGTCACCTCCCGTCCGGCGTGGAAACAGGCAACACGGTGGTTGGGCGCAAAATCGCTGAGCGAAACCGGCTCGCGGCAGGCTTCATCCGCCAGCCCGCAGCGCGGCGCGAAGGCGCAGCCTTCCGGCATGGCGTGTAATGGCGGAACCGTTCCGGGAATGGGCACGAGACGCTCGCCCTCCGGCCTGCCGGGCATCGGGATCGAGTGCAGCAGACCGCGCGTGTAAGGGTGGCTTGGCCGGGCGAACAGTTCCGAAGCGCCCGCCTGCTCGACGATGGCGCCGGCATACATGACCGCCACATCGTCGGCCATTTCCGCCACCACGCCCATGTCGTGGGTGATGAACAGGATCGACATGCCGAGTTCCTTTTGCAGGCGGCGCATCAGATCGAGGATCTGCGCCTGAATGGTCACGTCGAGCGCCGTGGTCGGCTCGTCGGCGATCAGCAGGGCGGGGTTGCAGACCATGGCCAGCGCGATCATCACGCGCTGGCGCATGCCGCCGGAAAGCTCGTGCGGATAATTGTCGATGCGGGATGCGGCGGCGGGAATTTCCACCAGCTCCAGCATTTCCAGAACCCGCTGGCGGCGCTGCCTGGCGTCGAGATCCGTGTGCAGGAGCAGCATCTCGCCGATCTGGTCGCCGATGGTGAACAGCGGATTGAGCGAGGACATGGGCTCCTGAAAGATCATGGCGATCTCCGCGCCGCGTCGTGCGCGCATCTCGCTTTTCGATGCTTTCGTGAGGTCCGAGACGCTGCCGTCCACCGCACGATAGTGGATCGCGCCACCCGTCACCGCGCCATTGGGCGGCAGAAGCCCCATAATGGCGAGCGAGGAGACGGATTTGCCCGAGCCGCTTTCGCCCACCAGCGCCAGCGTGCGGCCCGGGTGCAGCGTGAAGCTGACATCGCGCAGCGCCGTCACCGAAGAGCGGCGGGCGCGGAAGGCGACCCGCAGATTGCGGACGTCGAGAACGGGTTCGTTCATGCGCTCCTCCTTGCGGCCGGCATGGCCGATGCGCCGATGACCGTGAGGCGCGGCTCGAACCGCTTTTCGAGTGTCAGATGCCCGCCGAGACTGTCGATGGCGTCGATGTTTGCGGCATCCACATCGAAGACCGTGAAATCGGCTTTCTGACCCGGTGTCGCGCCGCCCGATGCGCCAAGGCCCAGAACGGAGCGGGGGCGTTCGGTCACGCCGGCGATGACCTCGTCGAAGGAAAGGCCGACGGCCAGCAGTTTCGACATGGTGGTGGCGAGGTCATAGACCGGCCCGTTCACATTCCGCAGATGCAGATCGGTGGAGATCGACCAGGGTTTCAGCCCGTTGGCGATGGCCTCGCGCGCGGTGTCGAAGCTGAACGAGGCGACGCCATGGCCGATATCCATGCGCACGCCGCTCCCCGCCAGTTGCTGCGCCTGCGCGAACAGCGCCTTGGTGTCGCGGATCGAGCCGGCCTTCTTGCCGTTGAAGCAGTGGGTGACGATGTCGCCGGGGGTGAGAATGTCGAACACTTCGTCGATCAGCGGTGGCGGTTCGCCGATATGAACCATGAGCGGCAGATCGAGAATTTCCGCGACCCGCTTGGCGATCTTTGCCGGTGTGATGCCCCATGCGCCGGAAATGACGCCGCTTGCCCGCACCTTGATGCCGCAGATGACATCGCGGTTCGCTTCGGCGACGGCCAGCGTGCGGTCCACATCGATGGAGCGCAGGTCGATCAGCTCCGGCACGCGGTTGCAGGCGACAAGCCCGATGGAGCCGATGTTGAGAAAGGCGCGAACCGTCTCCTGCTGCTGCTCGATCACATATTCGCGCAGGCCATGAAATGCGGCTTCGCCGGATGAGCCCGCATCCGCCATGGCGGTAACGCCGGTCTTGCGGCCGGCCTCGGAAGCGCGCACGGAAATATCCGTGCCGCCGTGCCAGACATGCACATGCAAATCGCACCAGCCGGGCGAAAGATATGCGCCTTTGCAGTCGATGGTTTCCGCGCCGGCGATCAGCGTGCCGGCCACGAGCCCGTCATCGCCGATGAAGATTTCAGCCGGTGCGTTGTCGAGGCCGACAGGGCGGAAATTGGTAAGCCTGAGCGCCATGTCTCAAAGATCCTTGCTCAAACGGGGGTCGAGCGCGTCGCGCAGTCCATCGCCGATCAATTGCAGGGAGAGCACTGCGATGGAGATCGCGATGCCGGGGAAGAAGATCAGGAATGCCGCCTGATCGATATATTGCCGGCCCTCATTGATCATCGTGCCCCAGCTCGGCGTTGACGGATCGATGCCGACGCCGAGGAAGGAGAGCCCGGCCTCCGCCAGCATGGCGTAGGCGAAGATGAAGGTTGCCTGCACGATGATGGGCGACAGGATGTTACGCAGCACATGGGTGGTCATGATGAAGAAGGTGGAGGAGCCGAGCGAGACCGCCGCCTCCACATAGGGCAGTTCGCGGATCACCAGCGTTGAGGCGCGCACGATGCGCGCAATGCGCGGCGCGTAGACGATGGAGAGGGCGATCACCACATTGACGATGGAACCGCCGAGGATCGAGACCAGTGCGATGGCCAGAAGAATGTCCGGGAAGGCCATCATCGCATCGACAAGGCGCGACATTGGAGCGTCCAGCCGGCGGAAGAAGCCGGCCATCAGGCCGATCACGATGCCGATGGCCGAAGAAACAGCGGCAACGCCAAGCCCGATGGAGAGCGACACGCGGCCCGCATAGAGAAGACGTGAGAACACATCGCGGCCGAATGCGTCCGCCCCCAGAAGATAATCCGCGCCGGGCGCGGTGAGGCGTGCGCGCACCGACATTTTCGCCGGATCTGCGGGTGCGATGAGCGGGGCGAAGACGCACAGAAGGACGAGCACGACGAAGATGACGAGTGCGATGAGAACGGCGCGCCTTGAGAAGAGGGCGGTGAAGAATTTTGGTTGATCTGCGACAGCGGATGCAGCGGCCATGATGCCTTCTCCCTAGAGCGCCGTGCGTCCATTCGGACGCACAAAGGACGCTCTAACCTATTGAATCTACGCATTGCGCTTTCCGGAAATCGATTCCGGTTTCCGGGCCGATGCGCTAGTACCGAACACGCTTGTCGACGGTCAGATAGAGCAGGTCCGTGACAAGGTTGATGAGCACATAGAGCGACGCGACGACGATGAGCGCGCCCTGAATGACGGGGTAGTCGCGGCGCAGGACCGCGCTGACCACCAGGTTTCCCATGCCGGGAATGTTGAACACGCGCTCGGTGACCACCGCGCCGGAAACCAGAAGCGCGAAGGTGAGGCCGATGACCGTGATGATGGGAATGGCCGCATTCTTCAGCGCGTGGCGCAGCACGACGCGCGGTTCGCCCATGCCCTTGGAGCGGGCGGTGCGGATATAGTCCTCGCCCAGAATGTCGAGCATGGACGCGCGGGTGAAGCGCAGGATCAGCGCGGAATTGACGATGCCGAGCACGATGGAGGGCAGGATCAGATAGCCCATCCGCTCGATGAAGCTGGCGTCCGGCCCGCCATAGCCCGATGCGGGAAAGAGACCGAGATCGGTGGCCAGATAGCGCTGGAACATGAGGCCGGTCCAGAAACTGGGAATGGAGGCGGCGAGCATGGCCGTGCTGATGGCGCTCTGGTCGAGAAACGAGCCCCGCCGATAGGCCGCGTAGATGCCGATGGGTGTTGCGATGACCAGCGCGAACACGAGAGAGAAAAGCGCGAGGAAGATGGTGGGCTCGGCCCGCGCCGCCAGCACCTGCGTGACCGGCTGGCGGAAGAACAGCGAGGTGCCGAGGTCACCCTGGGCCGCGTTCACGACGAAGGTGAAATATTGCACCACGATCGGGCGGTCGAGGCCGAGTTCGGTGCGCAGCGCGGCTGTTTCTTCAGGCGTTGCCTCCGGCCCCAGCATCAGGGCGGCGGGATCACCCGGCGCAAGACGAACGATCAGGAAGGCAATCGTCAGTACGAGAAAGATGACGATGAACATTCCCAGGATGCGCTTGAGGATATAGCGCGCCATACGCGTTCTCCGAACTCATATCCAAAAAAGGGGCCGCCGGGAGCGAAGCGGCCCCTGAAGAGTGGCCGTTACTGGACCTGTGCGTTCCAGAAGAAGGGCCACGGAGAAGCCGGCACACCTTCAAGCCCCTTGCGGGTGCCCTGAAGCGCGTTGAATGCGCCGATCTTGATGAAGCCTACATCCTCGAAGACCTGCTTCTGCAGTTCGGCGAAGAGCTCCTTGCGCTTTGCAATGTCGGTCTCGCTGGTGAACGCGTCGAGGATCTTGTCCTTCTCCGGGTTCGACCAGCCAAGGCGGGACGACTTGTCATAGAGCGAGGTGAGCGCCGGCTCGGGCAGGAAGGGCGAATGGGTGATGTAGATGTCCCAGACGGCCGGATCGTCGCGGCGCTGGCCGAGCGTTGCCCAGTCGACCACGTCCATCTGAACTTTGAAGCCTGCCGATTCCAGCGCCATCTTGGCCACTTCGGCCATCTTGAAGTGGAACTCATACTGGCGCGAGGTGAGGATGCGCAGCGGGGTGCCGTCATAGCCGGCTTCCTTGAGCAGCTCACCGGCCCTGGTCTGGTCGTTCTGGTTGAACAGTTCGGCGCCTGCTTCCGTGCGCCATGCCCAGCCTTCCGGGTAGAGCGGCCCGTCGGTGATGAAGAAATTGTCGTCGCCAAAGGCGGCAAACAGCATGTCATCGATGGGCAGCGCCGCCTGAACAGCCAGACGGATGTTCTTGTCCGTCAGGAGGCCATCCTTGTGGTTGACGGCGAAGATCGGCCAGCCGAACGGCTTGAGAAGCAGCGGGTCGGCCGTTTCGTTCTCTTCAAGGCGCTTGTAGCTTTCAGCCGGCAGGCCGTCGGCGAAGTCGAACTGGCCGGACAGAAGCCCTTCGACGCGGGTGTTCGGATCGGGAACCGGAATGAAGCGGATTTCATCGGCCAGCTGTTCGCGCTTGCCGGCAGCGCCGTCCGACGCTTCGTCGCGCGAGGCGTAATCTTCAAAGCGCACGAGCTGGAGATGCTGGTCCGGCATGTGCTCGGCGATCTTGTAGGGGCCGGTGCCAACCACGGTTTCAATCGTGTCGGCGATGATCTCTTCCGGATAGACCGCCGCGGCGGAATTGGAGAAGGCCAGCAGCGACAGGAGCGGCGAATAGGGCTCCTTCATCGTGATGGTGACTTCGTAATCGCCGGTCGCTTCGACGGACGCCACCTTGTCGGCCACGCCCTTGCCGCGTGTGGCCACTTTCAGCCAGCGGTCGAGGGACGCCACGACGTCCTTTGCATCCATGCTGGAGCCGTCATGGAAGGTGACGCCTTCGCGGATGCCGATCTTGTAGGTGAGGCCGTCATCGCTGATTTCCGGCAGCCCGGTCGCCAGAAGCGGCGCAATGTTCCAGCCGCCATCGAACGTATAGAGCGTCTCGACGAAATGCTGGGTGACGATGGAGACCACGTCCTTGGTCGACATCATCGGGTCGAACGTGTCGGCCTCACCGATGATCGCGACGTCCAGCGTCTTGCCCTCGGCAAATGCCGGGCCTGCTGCAAGCGAGAGCGCGCTTCCGGCCAGAAGGGCGGCCAGAGGGGCGCTCAGAAGGGATGATTTTCCGGTGAACTTCCCAATGATCTTCAATGCCATTCTCTCCTCCATTATTATGTATTATATTTTACAATAACGGTATATGCGTGCTAAACATCCGTCAAGTCTGCGTGCGCCCTCTGCCCGTTGGGTGCGGGTGCGTGCTAAGGCGGCTGAATGGAAACGGCAGCGGGAGCGTCAGATGAGCGGTGAAGCGAGAAAGCGGGTTGGGGCCATCGACCGGACGCTTCAGATTCTGGACATTCTGACCGAACGCCAGCAGCCGATGAGCACCTATGATCTGGCGCGCTCCACCGGTGCGCCGGCCTCGACCATCTACAAGATTGTCGATGAGCTTCTGGAGCGCTCCATGCTGTCGCGCAGCGGGGAGAATTCCGTCTGGCTCGGCCCGCGGCTGATGCGCTACGGCCTCACCTATCGTTCACGCATGGATGTGTTCAAGGAAGCCAAGCGCGAGATGGAAGCGCTGGCGGAAGAGCTGGGCGAAACCATTCAGATCTGCGCGCGCGACGATGACATGATGACGGTGATCGGCATGTCGCGCGGTGAGGATCACTTCAATGTCGCGTCCGATGTGGGCACGCGTGTGCCGCTTAACTGGACGGCGTCAGGCCGTTTGCTGCTGGGCCATCTCGACGAGGCCGAGCGCGTGCGCATCTTCAGTGAAATCGCGCGGCCCTCGACCACCGGGCGCGCCGAGACCGATGCGGTTCTGCTTGCCGAACAGGCCGGGCGCGAATTCAGCGAGCGGCTCGCAGTGCAGATGAGTGCTTCGGAATATGCCGTCGCCTGCATTGCCGCGCCGATCTGTGATGAGACGGGGGCCTGTGTGGCGACGATCTCCATCGTGCTGCCGGAGACCAAGGCGCGCGCCGAAACGCAGCGGCTGTCCGACGCCGTGCGCCAGTCGGCCCGCAACATCGAGACGGCCCTGGGGCGGCGCGCCAGCTAGGCTGAGCGTTCGAATAATCGTTTCCCAGCAAAATTGATTGTTGATTGCCGCAGCAGCGTCTGACGAGCCGCGCATTTATCCGCTAATCACCCGTTGAACTGTTAGCCGGGGCGCGCGTTTTCGCGCTTCCCCGGGCTTGTTGTGACGTGGGCTGAGATTTTCTCGATGGCCGGTCCGGGGCGTCGGGAGACGGAGCAGAAAACGACTTGTATCAATAATTAGAATTTCCCCTCCAGTCTCTGGTGCGCGTCGCTCTTCTATGCGTGTTGCAGAAATTAGTCGGCGTCATGTAATGCTCGATGAATATTCTGGTGTGTCTGTTTCTGTTGTGACGGTCTACTTTTAATGTGCTGAATTCTTTTGAGAATTTTTCTCGCTTGTCATGGCCTCCCAAAACGCTTTGGAAAATCCTGTGATGATCCGCGTCGCATTCACGACAGGCGCTGCCTTCCCGGCGTCGCTGGACAAGGTGTCTAAATTTTGAGAATATGCGTTGAAACGTCGCATTTTTATGCGTCTAATCGGTTCAGTTACCTCTGAAAGGTCTCAGATTGATAACAACCTCTGGTCTGACGAAGAGCTTCGATCTTGATGGTGGAAGCATCCTCGCCCTGGCGCCTCTCGATCACCGGATTGAAAAGGGTGCATTTGTCTCCATCGTCGGGCCGTCCGGCTGTGGCAAGTCCACTTTCCTTCGTCTGATTGCGGGGCTGGAAGACGCTTCCGGCGGCACGATCGAACTCGATACGGGTTCGGCCAAACGCCCGGTCGGTTTCGTGTTTCAGGACGCCGTTCTGCTGCCGTGGAAGACCGTTCGCGACAACATCCGCTTTCCGCTCGACACCGCCGGTGTGCGCCGCGACGAGGGCAACCGGATCGTCAGTGAACTGATCGAACTGGTGGGGCTCTCCGGCTTTGAGGACGCGCTGCCCAAACAGCTTTCCGGCGGCATGCGCCAGCGTGCGGCCATTGCCCGGGCGCTGTCCGACGATCCGCCGATCCTTCTGATGGACGAGCCGTTCTCCGCCGTGGACCTTCTGACCCGAGAAACGCTGAACGACGAATTGCTGCGCATCTGGCAGCGCACGGGCAAGACCATTCTTCTGGTCACGCACAGCGTTGAAGAGGCGGCTTATCTCGGCAGCGAGGTCATGGTCATGTCGCCGCGTCCCGGTCGTCTGAAGAAGACCTACACGGTGGACCTGCCGCATCCGCGCGGCGAGGCCACCAAGCTCGATCCCGCTTATCATCAACTGGTCGCGGAGCTGCGCCAGGACATGCGGGAAACGGAATGATGAGCCGCTTTCGTCCCGTTTTCGAATATGGTGTGGCGCTGGCGCTGCTGACCGTGGCCTGGTGGTACGCCAGCGGGCCGATGGGCATTCCCAAATATCTCCTGCCGTCGCCGCAAAGCACGGTTTCGACGCTCTGGGATTCGCTTGTGAGCGGCGAACTGTGGCCGCATCTCTGGTTCACCGTGCGCAACATCCTTCTGGGGCTCGGCATTGGCAGCGTGGCGGGCATCGCCGTCGCCTACCTGCTCTACAAGATGCCCCGGCTTTCGACCTTTCTGGATGGCCCTCTGGTCGTCTTCCAGACCGCGCCGAAGATTGCGCTTGCGCCGCTGTTCGTCGTCTGGTTCGGCCTTGGCCTCACGGCCAAGATCGTGCTCATCGTCTCGCTGGTTTTCTTCCCGGTTCTGATGGGCGCGCTTGCCGGCTTCCGCAGCATCGACAGCCGCATGCACGACCTTGCGAAGCTTCTGAAGCTGAACCCGTTCTCGCTGTTCTGGCGCATCGATCTGATGGCGGCGCTTCCGGGCATTTTCGTCGGTCTCAAGATCGGCGCGGTGCAGGCGCTCGTCGGCGCGATCCTTGCCGAGTGGATCTCCGGCAGCGACGGCCTCGGCTATCTGATGACCTTCGCCTCCGCCACCTACAAGACGCCGCTGCTGTTTGGCGCGGTGCTTCTGACTTCGCTTTTGGGCATCGCCCTTCACGGGCTTCTCGGTGTGATCGAGGGGCGTCTCTTGTCATGGAAGGTGCAGGATGGCCGATAGTTCAAAACCCACCGCGCGGCTGCCGTTTTCCGGCGGTCGCCCGCCGCATCTTCCCTGTGGGCCGGGCGATGTGGCCGAAGATGTTCTGGTGCCGGGTGATCCCGACCGTGTTGCGCTGCTGCGCGACATGCTCACCGATGTGCAGGATTTCGGCCGCAAGCGCGAGTTTGCGCTTGTAACGGGAACGTTTGAAGGCCGGCGTCTGACCATCTGTTCCAGCGGCATTGGCGGTCCGTCGACCGAGATCGCCATGGTTGAGCTCGCCATGCTGGGCGCAAAGCGTCTCATCCGCATCGGCGGGTGCTCCGCGCTGGTGCCGGAAATTCCCACGGGCGATTACATCGTGCCGCACACGGCGACCGGCCTGACCGGCGTTGCAGCGCTCTATGCCGAACACGGTTACACGCCGGAGGCCGATCCCGCACTCGCGTCTGCGCTGGAAGAAAGTGCTGCGGCGCTGGGGCTCGGCGCGCACCGGGGCATGATCGCCTCGACCGACAGTTATTACCTCGGGCAGGACCGGCCGCTCAGGCTTGATGCGGTCGACAGCCCGGACGCTGGATATCTGGACCGTTTCCTTGCCGAGGGGGCCATCGGAGTGGAAATGGAATCGCAGGTGATCCTGGCCGTTGGCCGGGCTCTTGGCCTCAGGGCGGCCTGCCTCTTGGGTGTGCACGGCAATCGCGCCACCGACAATTGGCTTGTCGATTATGAAAACACGCAGCGAAACCTGCTCCGCATTGCGGGCCGGGCTCTCGCGCATGATGCGTCCCAATAGGAGAGAACAATGAATGTGATGCTGAAAACCGGCGTAGCCACGCTTGCCCTTATTGCTTCGGGTGTTGCTGCACTTGCTGCCGACAAGGTGGTCATGCAGATCGACGGCGCTGCAGTGCCTTTCTATTCGCCGCTTTATGCCGGTGTTGAAAACGGCTTCTTCGCCGATCAGGACATCGAGGTCGAGTTCATCTATGCCGGCGCGTCCGACATCCTGACCAACATTGCCGCCGGCAATGTGGATTTCGGCTTCCCGAACGGCGACGCCGTTGTGGCGGCTGCGGCCAACGGCCTGCCGGTGAAAGTGGTTCACACCACCTACCAGCGCGGCATTGGCGCATTGCTGGCAAAGGCTGAAACCGGCATCGAAACCTATGCAGATCTGAAGGGCAAGACGGTCGCCGTCACCTCGCTCGGCTCACCCAACTACCTGCAGCTTCAGGTCGGCCTCCAGGATGCGGGCCTCTCGCTCGACGACATCAAGCTTGAAGTTGTTTCCACGGGTGCAATCGTTCAGGCGCTGCAGAGCGACCAGGTCGACGCCATCGTGTTCTCCGAGCTGCGCAAGTACAATCTGGAAGGCGCCGGCGTCGATGTCACGATGATCCTGTCCAACGATTTCCTGCCGTCCTTCGGCAATGTCGTTGTCACCTCCAGCCGCCTGCTCGAGGAAAACCCGGATCTCGTGAAGCGGTTCACCAATGCCGTCACCGCATCCTATGAGTGGGTGATCGACGGTCACGTGGACGATGCTCTCGAAATCTCCTTCGAGAAGTACACGCCGACCTGGGCCGACCAGAAGGAGCTTCTCTCCACGGCATTCAAGAACAGCTTCGTCGCTTCCGTCTGGCAGAGCGACCTGACCAGGGAAAAGGGCCTCGGCGCTGCCGATCTCGACGCCTGGCAGGCCAATGCCGACATTCTGGCGAAGTATGAAGTCGTCGACGAAGCGCCGAAGGCTGCCGACTTCGTGGTCGATCCTTCCTCGATCGGCGAATAAGCCATGCTGAAGCGCGGGATCGCGGGTCTGGTTCTCATCGTCGCCCTCTGGGGCGGCGGTGTGTTCCTCTTCAATGTGCCCGATTATCTGTTGCCAAGCCCGGCAGCCGTCATGGAGCGGATGGTGTTTCTCTACAAGAACGCCAATCTTCTGGGGCATGTCTATGTGACATTGATCGAGATCTTCTGGGGCTTCCTGCTCGGCGCTCTGGCCGGCGTCGCGGCCGCATTGCTGTTTGCCCGCTTTCCCGTTGCCGAGCGGATGTCCACGCCGCTCATCCTGCTTCTGCAGACCGCGCCCAAGATCGCCATCGCGCCATTGCTTTTGCTCTGGCTCGGTCTTGGGCCGGCTCCCAAAGTGGTGCTGATCGCCATCGTCACCTTCTTCCCGGTGATGACGGGCATGCTTTCGGGCCTGCGCTTCGTCAACAAATCCTATCTGGATCTGGCGCGCGTGCTGAAGCTCTCGCCCCTGCAGCGCTTCCTGCATATCGAACTGCCTTCGGCGCTGCCGACGCTCTTTGCCGGCGCGACAGTGGCGACCACGCTTGCCATGACGGCTGCCGTGATCGGCGAGCTGATGGGCGCCAATGAGGGCGTGGGCTACCTCCTTTCTTCTGGACAGGAGAACGCCGACACGGCCACAGTGATCGGCATGGTGCTGCTCCTCTCCCTCATGGGCTGGAGCTTTTATGAAATATTCGAAGCGTTGCGGCGTCGTATGGAGGCGCGCTTCGCGGAAGGGTGACGAATGTCTGTGAACGGTCGTGTCTTCCTGTGCGTTCTGGATTCGGTGGGCATAGGCGGCGCACCGGATGCCGAGCGGTTCGGCGATGCCGGTTCCAACACGGTTCTGCACATCGCCGAAGCCTGCGCCGCAGGCCGGGCGGAAGAGGGGCGCTCCGGCGCGCTTCATCTGCCCAATCTTTCCGCGCTTGGCCTTGGAGCCGCGCTCGAACTGGCCTGTGGCCAGTCCGCGCCGGGGCTTTCCGCACCCGAGGCCTATGCTTCCTGGGCGGCCCTTCAGGAAGAAAGTGCCGGCAAGGACACCCAGACCGGGCACTGGGAGCTGGCAGGCCTGCCGCTCACCAGGGACTGGCACTATTTCCCACACGAAGTTCCGGCCTTTCCGGAAGAGGCGATGGCGCGGCTGCGGCGCGCAGGCGGGCTGGAACGCACGCTTTTCAATGCGCATGGTTCGGGCTCGGATGTGCTGGAGCGCTTTGGCGCGGAGCACATGGAGACCGGCGCGCCGATCGTCTACACCTCGGCTGACAGCGTGGTGCAGATCGCTGCGCATGAGGAGACATTCGGCCTCGAACGGCTGTTACGTCTGTGTGAGGCGGCAGCCGGGATTTTCCATCCGATGAATGTGGGCCGCATCATCGCGCGGCCCTTCGTGGGGGATGCGGAGAACGGCTTCACCCGCACCGCCAACCGGCGCGATTTCGCCATTCCGCCTCCCGGCGACACGATCTGCGACCGCGTGGTGGCCGCTGGCCGCACCGTGCATGCCGTGGGCAAGATCGGTGATATCTTCGCCGGCAAGGGCATTTCCCGCGTGCTGAAGGGGCCGAACGACGACGCGTTGTTCGACCGGCTTCTGGAGACGGTCGAAAATGCCGCCGATGGCGATCTTGTCTTTGCCAATTTCGTCGAGTTCGACAGTCATTACGGCCATCGCCGCGATGTGGCGGGATATGCGCGGGCGCTGGAGTGGTTTGATCGCCGCCTCGCCGGGCTTCTGCCGAAACTGCGCCCCGGCGACCTGCTCATGCTGACCGCCGATCACGGCAATGACCCGACCTGGACAGGCACGGACCACACGCGTGAGCGGGTTCCGCTGCTTCTCGCCGGCGATGCGAGGCCATGGCAGGGAAGCGCCGGCGTGCTGCCGTTCACGCAGGCTGCGGCGATTGTCGCCGAGCATCTGCAGATCGATCCGGACAACGGGGACTGACGCGCCGCGCCGGGGCCGTACCTCCAGTCCGCATGCAGGCGGGTCTAGAGTATTGTTTTTACGCAATTCCGGACGGAAAACCGGTCCCCACTTTTCCTGGAATTGCTCTAGAGTATCGGCCCCACAATCGCGAGTGCGTTCTGCTTGAGCCGCTGGAGCATGCTCCAGCCGCGCACCTCCTCAAGCGTGATTGGCCGGCTCTGGGCGAGATACTCCTCCTGCCGCGCGCGCATTGCGGCGGTGGTCTGCGGGTCGTGCAGCAGGATGTTGTTTTCGTAATTCAGGTCGAAGCTGCGCCGGTCCATATTGGCCGAGCCGATCAGCGTCACGTCTCCATCCACGGTCAGCGACTTCGTGTGCAGAAGGCCGGGCTGGAACTCATGCACTTTGACGCCCGCTTCCAGCAGGCTTTCATAATGGCTGCGGCAGGTCGCGCCGACGGCGAAATCGTCGTTGCGGGCGGGGAAGATGATGGTGACATCGACGCCGCGATTGCCGGCGGCGCAGATCGCAGCCTGAAGCGCCTGTGTCGGCACATAATAGGGGGTGGTGATGAACACGCTGCGCCTCGCCGAATAAATCAGGCTCTCGAACATTTCGGGCATGGCGGAGGCGCGGAAGGTCGGGCCGGTCGCCACCACCTGCGCGAAGAAGCCGCCTTTCGGCGCTTCCACGGGCTCTTTCAGAATCTCGGTGATGTCGTCGCCGCCATTGCCCATCCAGTCGCTGGCGAAGAGGTGCTGGTTCTGGCGCACCACAGGCCCGGTGAAGCGCATGACGGCATCGAACCATGGCGCGAATTTCGCCTTGGGCAGAAATGCGGGATCGGCGCAGTTCTGGCTGCCGCAATAGGTGATGGCGTTGTCGATCACGAGCACCTTGCGGTGATTGCGCAGATCGATGCGGCCATCCAGAATGCGCAGGAAGGGATTGCCCACGGGCAGGGCGGTGCGCGTGTGCACGCCGGCCTCCGAGAGCTTGCGCCAGAGCGGCGTCTTCACCAGGGCGCGTGAGCCGATGTCGTCGACCATGGCGCGGCAGGTGACGCCACGCGCGGCGGCGCGCATCAGCGCATCGGCGATCTTGTTGCCATTGCCGTCATCCAGCCAGATGTAGAAGACGAGGTGCACGTGATCGCGGGCCGCGTCGATATCGGCCACCATCGAATCAATCGCAGCATCCGAATCCTTCATCAGCTTTGCATGATTGCCGCTGACCGGCTCATAGCCGGAGATGGAGCGCCCGACCCGGAACAGGGCTTCGTCCCATGCTGAAAGCGGTGTCCGGGCTTCTGCGTTCTGCGTCGGGGGGCGCGGCAGGTCGTTGAAGGCGCTGGTCAGCCTCTTGATGCGCTTGCGGCCAACGCTGGTCTGGCCGAGCAGCAGATAGGCGAGTGCTCCGAGATATGGAAGCGTCATGACCACGACGAGCCACGCCATGCGCGATTCCGGCTGTCTGTTGCGGCGCAGCAGGATGTGGAGCGTCGCAGTGGTGACGATGGTGATATGGACAAGGACAGCCAGCATTCTCGAAACCTTCAGCTAAATCACGGTCAGCATGGCATAAGCCGGCTGCCGGACAAGCGTCGGGTTGCATGAATTCGCGCTGGCTGCAAGGCGTCTGGCCGTCTGCCGTGCGGGCGCTTGGCCAGTGCCGGTTTCACAGGGGAATTTTCGGGAGCGCGATTTTCCTGATCCGGAAAACACAAAAGCCGCGGATGACCGCGGCTTTTTGAGTTTCGGAAACTGGAGCGGGCGATGAGATTCGAACTCACGACCCCAACCTTGGCAAGGTTGTGCTCTACCCCTGAGCTACGCCCGCTCGCTTCGTCGCTTCCGACGATGGGCTTATAGTCTGATCCCGCTCGCAGATGCAACAGGAAATCGACAGTGATGTTGCGTTTTTTTAAAAACGCCTTCGCAGGCGCAAAAAAGTCGGCGGTGGAGGAACCTTCAATGTCGCTCAAGGGCTTGCATTTGCTGGCTTTCAGCGGCTAGTTCGCTCTGAAGACGCCGTTGTTGAAAAGGGGTGAAACCGTGCCGAAAACTCCCGAAAACCTGCTCGAATATCTCGAAACGCTGGGAATCGACGCGAAAACCCATCGGCACCCGCCGCTTTTCACCGTTGCAGATTCCCAGTCGCTGCGCGGGGAGATTGAGGGCGGGCACACGAAGAACCTCTTTCTGAAAGACAAGAAGGATAATTTCTTTCTTGTGACCGTCGACGAGGATGCGCAGGTCGATCTGAAGACGATTCATCACAAGATCGGCGCTGCCAGCCGCGTTTCCTTCGGCAAGCCTGACAGGCTGATGGAATTTCTCGGCGTGGAGCCGGGGTCGGTGACGGTTTTTGGCGTGATCAATGATGAAGAGCACAGCGTAAAGGTGGTGCTCGACGCGGATTTGATGGAAAATGATCTCATCAACGCGCACCCGCTCACCAATGAGGCGACCACATCCATCCGGCGTGACGACCTGATGCGCTTTCTGGAAGCGGTCGCGCATGAGCCGCTCGTCTTGAAAGTGACCGAGTGATCGCCACATTTGGAGCGACGAAACGATTTCTATCGGCCGGCCGGGCGCTGCACGAACAGCGAGCCGGACCGCAAGCAGGAAGAGGCTTTTATGAACAACGGTGACAATCCTTACGGGAAGTCCGGCGGTTATGGCGCAGCCGGTGGGGACTACACCACCAATGTGGATTTCGGCGGCGGCGCAGCGCCCGCATCCGCTCCCGAGCCGGCTTCGCAGACCTTCACGCTGTCGGATGAGCCCCAGCTCGCAGCGGCCGATCTTATCAAGGACACGACGACGGCCGCTTTCACGGCTGACGTGATCCAGGAATCGCGCAATCAGCCGGTTCTGGTGGATTTCTGGGCGCCCTGGTGCGGCCCCTGCAAGCAGCTCACCCCGATCATCGAAAATGCGGTGCGCGCGGCGGGCGGCAAGGTCAAGCTGGTGAAGATGAACATCGACGAGCACCCGGCGGTTGCCGGCCAGCTCGGCGTGCAGTCCATCCCCGCCGTCTTTGCCTTCAAGGATGGGCAGCCGGTTGACGGGTTCATGGGCGCATTGCCTGAAAGCCAGGTGAAAGCGTTCATCGACAAGCTCACCGCCGGCGCGGGCAATGACGAGATCGCCGGCGCGCTTGAGGCCGCCAAAGAGGCTGTCGCCAATGGCGACCAGCAGATGGCTGCGCAGATCTATTCTGCGATCCTTCAGCGCGAGCCGGAGAATGTGGACGCCATTGGCGGTCTTGCCGATCTGCTTTTCGAAGCGGGTCAGACGGAGCAGGCCGCACAGGTGCTTGCGCAGGTTCCTGAAAAGCAGAAAGATGCAGCGCCCATCGCCGCCGTGCAGGCCAAGATGGCGCTTGCCGAGCAGGTGGCCGATCTGGGCGACGCAGCCGCTCTGGAGCAGCGGCTTGCCGCCGACCCGAACGACCATCAGGCCCGCTTCGACCTGGCGCTTCTGCAGAATGCGAAGGACGACCGGGCGGCAGCGGCGGAAAGCCTGCTGGCCATCGTGCGGGCGGATCGCGAGTGGCAGGAAGACGGCGCGCGCGCCCAGCTTCTCAAATTCTTCGAGGCCTGGGGCGCAACCGATCCGGCAACGCTTTCGGCGCGGCGCAAGCTGTCGTCGCTTCTGTTCTCATAAGCTGCCCGATTATTTGCCTATTGGCGAGGCTGCTCCAGATATCGGGTAAACATCGGGAGACGTCGTGTGAAGGCAGGTAATTTTTCGTATCGCAGCGGCCGCGATATCGACAGTGTGATCCCCGTGTTTCCATTGTCGGCGGCCCTGCTTCTGCCGGGTGGACGATTACCGCTCAACATTTTCGAGCCGCGCTACCTGGCCATGACGGACCATGCGCTGTCCGGTGGGCGGCTCATCGGCATGGTGCAGCCGCGCCTTGATGGTGCGACGCGGCCCGATGGCGAACCGGCTCTCTGCGATGTGGGGTGTGTCGGGCGGCTGGGTTCCGTTTCCGAGACGGGAGACGGGCGCTATCTGATCACCCTGATCGGCATTTGCCGGTTCCGGCTGCTTGAGGAACTGAGCGTCAAGACGCCGTTCCGCCAGTGCCGCATCCTGCCCTTCGAAAGCGATCTGCATGACGATCCGGAAGAGCCGGAGGTGGACCGTGCGGCGCTGTTGCGGGCGTTTCGCGCCTATCTGGAGGCCAATGATCTCGAGGCCGACTGGGACAGTGTTCATCAGGCCGAGGATGCGAGCCTCGTCAACGCCCTGTCGATGATGGTGCCTTATGGTCCGGCGGAAAAGCAGGCGCTTCTGGAAGCGCCTGATCTGAAGACGCGGGCCGACACGCTGATCGCCATTACGGAGATTGTTCTGGCGCAGGGTGAGGGCGACGCCACGCACCGGCTTCAGTGACGGGTTCTCGAGGGAAAAGACGATGAATGATGAGAAACGGGACGGTCAGGCGGTCTCTGCGGTCGCACCGATGGATGGCAAGCTGCTTGAGCTTCTGGTCTGCCCGCTGACCAAGGGCCCGCTGCGCTGGGACCGGGAGAATGGCGAACTGGTCTCGAAGAGCGCCAAGCTCGCCTATCCCGTGCGTGACGGCATTCCGATCATGCTGCCTTCCGAGGCGCGGCCCCTCGATTAGAACATCCACCGTATTAGAGCGGTAAAATGCTCTGGGGCCGCGCCCGGAGTTTTCTACTCGCGGAAGCTCTCGCGCGGTGTCGCCGCCTGCCGGCTGCGCGCGGCGCGCAGCGTGGGCAGGGCCAGCATCAGAAGCACGAATGCGCCGGTTGCAAGCTTCAGGTCGGGTGGGGGCATGCCTGCCGCCAGACACAGCGAGACGAGCTGGTAGTAGACCATCGCGCCGGCGAAGGGCGCGAGGAGCTGCCGCCACACGGTCGCCTTGCCGACGATTGCCTCGCCGATCATCAGCGCCGCAAGGCCGTTGATGAGGATGCCGAGGCCCATGTTCACATCGGCGAAGCCCTGCGACTGCACCATCAGCGCGCCGCTGAAGGCGGAGAACGCGCCGGCAAGGCCGATGCCGCCAATGGTTGCCGCCCAGACATTGATGCCCTGTGCTTCGGCCATCACCGGGTTTGCGCCCACGGCGCGCACTGCCGTGCCCTTCTCCGTCGTGAAGAAGAAGTTGAGCGCCAGGAAGATCACCAGCGTGATGAGGCCGACGGCGATGATCTTGGCGAGCGGGAAGCCCGGCTGTACGAACGGCACCCAGTCGAAGATGGTTTCCGTGCCGAACACCGAGAGGTTCGAGCGCCCCATGATGCGCAGGTTCACGCTGTAGAGCATGGTCATCACCAGGATGCCGGCCAGTAGCGTGTGGATGCGGAAGCGCAGATGGATGAAGGCGGTGCAGCAGCCGGCGATGAAGCCGGTGAGCAGGGCCAGTCCGATGGCCGTGAGCGGCCCGAGGCCGGACGCAAGCGCCAGGCCGCAGACGCAGCCGCCCAGCGGAAACGCGCCCTCGCTGGTGAGATCCGGAAAGCTCAGCATGCGGAAGGGGATCATGATGCCGGCGACGACGAAGCCGAGGATCAGGCTTTGCGCGAGCGTTACGGGGATGAGTGCGACGAAGCTCGTCAGAGTGGTTTGCAGAAAATCGATCATCGGGGTCAGCTCGCGAGCAACATGCTGTCGGTCTTGATGGCGAAATGGCCGACCAGGTCGGCCACGGTCACATTGGCCTTTTCTTCTCCGCCGATTTCCAGATGCACGCGGCCGGCATTGAGCATGATGACGCGATGGCCGTAATCGACGGCGTGCTGCATGTTGTGCGTCACCATAAGCGTGGTGAGCTTCAGCGCGTCCACCGCGCGCACGGTCGCTTCCATCACGATGTCAGCGGTGCGCGGGTCGAGAGCGGCTGTGTGCTCGTCGAGCAGCAGGAGGTCGGGCGAGCCGCCCACCGCCATGATGAGCGACAGCGACTGGCGCTGGCCACCGGACAGAAGGTCGACGCGTGTTTCCAGCCGCTCTTCAAGGCCGAGGCCCAGAATGGCGAGCCTGTCGCGGTAATCGGCAAGGCGCTTGGCGTTGAGCCCGTGGCGCAGCGTGCGCTTCTTGCTGCGCAGCTCTGCAAGCAGCATGTTTTCCGCCACCGTCATGCTTGCGGCGGTGCCGAGCATGGGGTCCTGAAACACGCGGGCAATGCGGGTTGCGCGCTTGTGCACGGGCAGGGCCGTGATGTCATCGCCATTGATGAGGATCTGGCCTGAATCAAGCGAGAGCGACCCGGAAATGGCATTGAGCATGCTGCTCTTGCCCGCTCCGTTGGAGCCGATCACGACGCCGAATTCGCCAGTTTTCAGGGTGAGGTCGAGCCCGTTGAGGGCGATCTTTTCGTCGGGTTGTCCCCGGTAGAACACTTTGCGTGCGGCACGAACTTCAAGCACCGGCACCTCCCTTAAAGCTGACGCGGCGTCCCGGAAAAGGGGGAGACGCCGCGTCTGGTCTCTTGCCGTATCAGTCGACGATGCAGTTGCAGTCGGCGAACTCTTCGGGGATCTCGAGGCCGAAGGCCGCCATGGCCTTTTTCGAGATGCGCGGCGAGTGATCTTCATAGGCCGGGTTCATCGGCGGGATCGACTTGGGGTCCGTGCCGTCGAGGATCTGCAGCGCGATCTTGCCGGCGTTGAGGCCGACCTGCTGGTAGTTCACGGCAAAGCTTGCCGGAACCACGCCATCGGAAACGGCGCCATCATCGGAATTGATGATCGGGATGCCGGCCTGTCGGGCGGCAGCCGAAACGGCGGCGATGGCCGGCTGCAACAGGTTGGAGGCGGGCGTGTAGATCACGTCGGCCTTGCCGGCCAGCGACGCGACGCGCTGCTGAATGTCGTTCACATTGTCGACGCCCACGGCCACGACCTCGAAGCCGGCGGCGGGAGCGGCTTCCTGAACCTTTTCAAGCAGCGCCACGTCGTTGGCCTCGCCCGGATTGTAGGGCTGGCCGATGCGCTTTGCGTCCGGAACGAGCTTTTTGGCAAACTCCATGACGGCGGCGACATCCTGCAGGTCGGTCGCGCCGGTCATGCCTTCATCGCCGGCCTCCCAGGAGGGGACGAGCTTGGCGGCCACCGGATCGGTGACGGCGGAAAAGACGATCGGAATGCCGGAACCGGCAAGCGCCTTCTTGGCGATCTGCGAGACCGGCGTCGTCACCGTGTACATGAGCACCGGACCTTCGGCCTGCAGCTTGGCGATCATCTGCGGCACGAGCGATGCATCGAAATTGGTGTGGCTCTCGGAGTAGACAACGTCCTTGCCTTCCTCGTAGCCGCCGGCGGCCATGGCGTCTTTAAAACCCTGGATCGCGGTGTTGAGCTGCGGATGCTCGCCGAAATTGGCGATGCCGATGCGGATCGGCTCGGCGCTTGCCGCGCCAAGACCCAGAGCCATAGCGCCGGCGGCAACAACGCCGCGCAGCCATAAGCGTGATTTTACAGTCATGTCATTCCTCCCGTGGGGGCCCGAGGGGCCTGAAACATGAGGATGGCCTCCACGCCATATCTCATGTCAAACATCAAATCAGAGGTCGCCGGTTTGCCCGCATCAACCTCTGTCGGATGGGCTTTGCATGCTGGATGCGTCTCCTCCCCATCCGAATGCGTAGGGCATCATATCGCGGGCGCTATGCCTGTCAAACGCTATATATAATCGTTGAACACCCCTTGAATTATATATACTTTTGTTCTGAGGAGGAGCCATTTTGCATCATACGGTCGTGGACGATGACGCGCCTTTGACGAAGACGGAGGCAGCCTATCACCATCTGCGCCGCGACATTCTCGCGACGCGCCTGATGCCGGGGCAGCCGCTGCGGATTGCGGCGCTGCGCGATGCCTATGGCTTTGGCTGGACGCCGCTGCGCGAGGCGCTTTCACGGCTGGAGGCCGAGCGTCTCGTCACGGCGGAGAGCAATCGCGGATTTGCCGTTGCGCCCGTTTCGCGCGCGGAGCTTGAAGACCTCTCCAAGGCGCGGCTTGCGGTGGAAAACACGCTTTTGGAGGAATCCATTCGCAAGGGCGACGCCGACTGGGAGGCTGCCGTCGTCACGGCGCATTATCGTCTTTCTCGCTGCCAGATACCGGCCGAGGGGCTTTCCGACGACGCCTTGCATGAATGGGTGGAGCGGCATCAGGCCTTTCACGAAGCGCTGCTTTCTGCGGCGGACGCCACCTGGCTAAAGCACTTCTACACCCAGATCTGGGGGCAGCTCTGCCGGCATCACATCTTTCTGACGGTCACGCCGACGCTGCGCGCGGCGGCGGGTGCGGAGGATGGTCATGAGGCGGCCATTGCCGCGCTCGATGCGGCCATGTCCCTTGACCAGCACACGCAACTCATGGAGCTTGCCCTGGACAGAAATCTGGAGGGGGTGCTGGCGCTGATGAAAGAGCATGTGGGGCTGACCGTCGACGTGTTCACACTTGCCGATCTTGATGGAACAACGGCTGGAGACCACGGAAAACAGGCATGAAAACGCCTGTATCGCGTGCGTTTCTGACCGGGGCCGCGTTGTGCGCCGCCGCCGGTGAGGCGCTGGCCCATGCCTCCGAGCGCGGCCATGTTCTGCTTCTGCCGACCGATTATTACCTGTTCGGCGGCATGCTCTCCGTTGCGCTGAGCTTTCTGGTTCTGGTCTTTCTGCCGGTGCATGGTTTCGAGCGACTTTCGGCAAGAAGGGCTGGGCTGTTTCCGATGCCGCTGGATGGGCGTGCGCTTTTAAGCACGCTCTCATTCCTTGCCCTTGCAGGTCTTGTGTTTGCCGGGTTTTACGGCAGCCGCGATCCGCTTTCCAATCCGCTGCCGCTGGTGATCTGGACGCTTCTGTGGGTCGGCGTGACCATTGTGCAGGGCGTTCTTGGCAATGTCTGGGACTGGATCAACCCCTGGTATGGGCCGTGGCGCATGCTGGTGCGTGCGGGTGTTCCGAAAGACGGGTTCTGGCGTCTGCCCGCCTGGCTGGGGATGTGGCCGGCCTTTGTGACGCTGTTCGGCTTTGCCTGGTTCGAGCTTGTCTATCTTGCGCCTTCCGACCCCGAAAGGCTTGCGATTGCCGTCTCGCTCTACTGGGGCTTCACCTTTGCGGGCATGGTCCTGTTCGGGCATGAGCGCTGGAGCGGCCGGGTGGAGTTTCTGTCGCTGTTCTTCACCATGCTCTCGCGCCTTTCCTTCTTTGCGCTGGAGGCTGGCGACAGGGGGCGGCGGCTGGTGATCGGCCTGCCGGGCTACAAGCTTGGAGAGGCCGCGGCGCTGCCGCTTTCCGGCATCGCCTTTCTGCTTCTGGCCTTAAGCTCGGTGTCCTTCGACGGGCTCACGCACACATTCTTCTGGCTCGATCTCATCGGCATCAACCCGCTGGAATTCCCCGGCCGTTCGGCGGTTGTCGGGGCGAACTCGCTGGGGCTCGCCCTGATGTTCGTGCTTCTGTTTTCCGCCTTCATGGGCTCGGTCTGGCTGGGTTGCCGGTTTGTGGGGGAGGCGGATGTCGTGAAGACGGGCGGTCTTCTGGCCTGGTCGATCATCCCCATCGCGCTCGCCTATCATTTCTCGCATTATCTGGTGGGGTTCACCATCAACAGCCAGTATGCGCTTGCCGCGCTCTCCGACCCGTTGATGCAGGGCTGGAACCTGTTCGGCACGGCGGGGATGCATGTGCAGGCCGGCGCGACGCTCGGCGCGCGGTCTGCGTGGCTGATCTGGAACGCGCAGGCGGTGGCGATCATTGGCGGGCATGTGCTGGCCGTTGTCCTGTCGCATCTGATCGCCTATCGGCATTTCGGCTCTGCGCGGGTGGCGACCATCAGCCAGATTCCGCTTGCCGCGCTGATGGTCGGTTACACCGTTTTTGGCCTCTGGCTGCTCTCCGCACCCACCGTGGGCTGAGAAAGCGGATTAAAATTTCTTGATCCCGGCATTTGCGTTACGGCTGTTTCTGCCGGGCGGGTCTTCTTGGTAACTCTTTGTTTCTTCGTCACTTTGTCCCCCGTCTGCAATTCCGCTGCGACTTAAAATGTTTTAAAAGACAGGCGCGTTTCCCTTGGGGCATGTCCTGTTGCCAAGGGATTGGATTGGTGATTTAGTTTGTACACAAGTGATTTTTCCAACGCTGGAAAATGCTTCCAACCGTTGGAAATGCTCGGTCAAACGATCACAACAATGGGGAACCGGCATGAGTGAAAATCGCAAGTCTCTGGTTAATTTAAACAGCGGTCTCAGCCGCAGGTCGGCGCTCAAGGGCCTCGGCGCTGCGGCCGGTCTCATCGCCGCGCCCGGCTTCGTGCGTTACGGGCAGGCGCAGTCTTCCGAGCCCATCAAGATCGGTTTCCAGTGCCACCGCACGGGCATCGGCGCGGCTTATGGCCGTTGGTACGATCGCGTCACGGCGGCGGCGGCCAAGCGCATCAACGATGCCGGCGGCATCAACGGGCGGCCGCTCGAAATCGTGATCGAGGATGACGGCACGGACCCGAAGCGCGGTGCCGAGGTGGTCGAGAAATTCGCCAACCAGCACAAGGTCGATCTGGTTTACGGAACGCTGTTCAGCCACGTGGTCGTCGGTTCGGCTCCGGCGGCGGGCGAGCTGAAAATTCCCTATTACGTGGTCAGCGAGGGCTATCACGTCGCATCCGGCAAGCTGAACCGCTACTGCGTGCAGCCGGGCATCACCGATGTGAAGTCGCAGGCCCGCTCCATGGCGCCGTGGATTGCCGACAATCTCGGCAAGAAGGTCACGCTGGTCTATCCGGACTATGCGTTCGGACATGACCACCGCGACTTCTTCACCCCGGCCATCGAGGCGCAGGGCGGGCAGGTGGTGGCCAAGGTGCCGATCCCGCCGACGGAGACCTCGTTCACACGCTATTTCCCGCAGATCCCGCGCGACACGGACGTGATTTATCACGTCATGGTCGGCCCGGCCGTGCTCACCTTCGTGAAGGAAATGGGCGAGTTCTTCGGCTCCGGCGGGCCGCAGCTCTTCGGCTTCATCGACTCGCTCGAGGCCGTCGATATCGCAAGCCCGGGTCTGGAATTCCTTGAAGGAAGCCATTTCTGGGAAGGCATGCCGCGCTACGCGCAGCCGGATCAGCCGGACTATGTCACCGCCTATCGCGAGACGGTGGGCATCGACGACAATGGCGCGAGCGTGAATGACGGCAAGGACATCTCCACCGCCGCTCACATGTTCGGCTGCTGGGAGACGCTCAACGTCATCAAGGCCGCGATGGAAGCCTGCGACTACAAGGGGCCGGATGACCGCGCCGCCATGATCGAGGCCACCGAGGCGATGACCGGGATGGACGCCGGCCCGGACCATCCGCAGGGCAAGAAGCTGTTCAACGGCAAGATCCACCAGGTCTTCGGCGAGCAGAGCATCAGCCAGGTGAAGGACGGGAAGCTCGAAGTGGTGCACCGCACCTCCATCGAGGATGGCGCTTACGAGCCCGAGGCCGACTACACGGCGATGTCGTTCTAAGACATCAAGGCGGGCGGTGTTTGCCCCTCACCCTTGCCCTCTCCCCCGCATGCGGGGAGAGGGAACGTCAGCGTTGCGGCTTTTCCCATGGGACGGTTCGGCGGCGTGTCTTCGGCTCCTTTCATGAAAGTGCGTTTGTGAATGGCCTTCGGTCCGTATTTTCTTCTCGCCACGCTTGAAGGGCTGGTGACGGCGGCTGTGCTGGCGCTGATGGCGCTTGGCCTGTCACTGGTCTTCGGCGTCATGCGGGTGGTGAACGTCGCCCATGGCGAGTTCTACATGCTGGGCGCGGTACTCGCCTGGTGGTTCGCGTCGTTGTTCGGCGGTCATCCGGCGATCGGCTTTCTGGTGGCGCTGGTGCTGAGCCCGCTTGTGGTGGCTGCCATCGCCTTTGTTGCCGAGCGGCTGGTCTTGAGCCGGCTCAAATATGAGCCGGAGGCGACCATCGTTGCCACGATCGGCCTGATGTACATCATCCAGCAGCTCGCCCTGACGTTTTACGGGCCGGAGGCGCGGCCGGTCGAAGCGCCGTTCAATTACCGCATGCAGCTGCCCTGGTTTGGCTATTCCGCCTACAAACTCGCGGTGATCGGCTTCTCCATCCTGATGATGCTGGCGACATGGTTTGTGCTGACGCGCACGAAGATCGGCCTCGTCATGCGCGCCACCCAGTTCGACCGTGAGACGGCGCAGGCCTTCGGCATTCCGGTCGGGCGCGTCTATGCCGGCGTGTTTGCGCTGGGGGCGGGGCTTGCCGCCGTGGCGGCCGTGCTGATCGTGCCCATCCAGCAGGCGCATTACCTGATGGGTCACGATCCACTGCTTCTGTCGTTCATCGTCGTGATCATCGGCGGTCTGGGTTCGCTGCGTGGCACGGTTCTGGCGGCGGTGCTGATCGGCCTGTCGGATGGCATCATCTCGATGTTCTTCTCACCGACGCTCGCCAAGATGCTGGCGACGCTGGCGGTCGCGATGATCCTGGTGTTTCGCCCGCAGGGCCTTTTCGGAGAGGCCGCGCGATGACCAGACTGACCCCTTCTGCAAAGACCATTGCCCTTCATGTCGGCGTGGTCCTCCTGCTTCTGGCGCTCAACTTTCTGCTGCCGGAATATCATCGCGGCGTGTTTGCACGCGTTCTGGTGCTGGCCGTTTTCGCCATGGGCTACAATCTGGCCTTTGGCTACACGGGACTGCTCAGCCTCGGCCACGCCATGTTCTTCGCCGCCGGGCTCTACGGGGCGGGGCTGACGATCTACCATCTGGAATGGAGCGTCTGGCCGGCCTTCGGGACGGGGCTTGCCGCCGGTGCGGCGCTGGCGCTGGTCGTCGGCTTTCTGGCGCTGCGCACAACCGGCGTCGCGTTCATGATCGTCACGCTGATGTTCGCGCAGGTCTTCTATCTGATGACCCTTTACTTCACGACCTATACGCGCGGCGAGGAAGGACTCGTTCTGCCGCAGGCCTCGCGCGTTCTGGAATTTCCCGGCGGGGCGCTCGATCTCTCCGATCCCTCCACCCGCTATCTCGTCGCGCTTTCGCTTTTCACGCTGGTTCTGGGAGCGATCCTGTTTCTGGTGCGCGCGCCCTATGGCCGCTCGCTGATCGCCATTCGCGAGAACGAGGAGCGCATGCGCATGCTGGGCTATGACGTGTTTGCCAACAAGCTCATGTCGATGGTGCTTTCGGGCATTTTCTGCGCCGCCTCGGGCGCTGCCTATGCGGTGCTGTTCGGCTATGTCGGGTCTGGTTTTGCGGCGATCCAGTATTCCATTCTGCCGCTGCTCTGGGTGCTGGTCGGCGGTGCCGCGACGACACTCGGCCCGCTCATCGGCACCCTGTTCATGTTCTATGTCATAGACACCGCGTCGAGCTACACCACCGCGCATCTGCTGGTGGTCGGTCTGGTGCTGATCGGCGTCATTCTGTTCTTCCCCAAAGGCATCACCGGTACGGTGCGTGAAAGGTGGTTGCCATGGCTGCCGTGAGTCCGCTTCTTGAAACCAGGGGCCTTGCGCGCGCCTTCGGGGGGCTGCGCGCGGTCGATGGTGTCGACTTCGCGCTGCCCGAGGGAGAGACCCACGCCATCATCGGCCCGAACGGGGCCGGCAAGACGACCTTTGTGAGCCTCATCTGCGGGCGTGTTGCGCCGACGGAAGGACGCGTGGTTTTCGACGGGCAGGACATTTCGCAGATGCCGGCCCACAAGCGGGTGCGCGCCGGCATCGCCTACACGTTCCAGATCACCAGCGTGTTCGCCAATCTGACGGCCTTCGACAATGTGGCGCTGGCGGTTCAGCGGCAGTTGATCGATGACCACGCGCGGGGGCTTTCAGCGCGCGCGCTCACCGAACACGGGATGGACGCGCTGGAGAAGGTGGGCCTTGCGGAGCACGCGCAAAAGGTGGCCGGCAATCTGTCTTACGGGCATCAGCGGCTGCTTGAAGTGGCGATGGGGCTGGCGCTGCGGCCGCGTCTCCTGATCCTCGATGAACCCACGCAGGGTCTCTCCGACAGCGAGATCGAGAATTTCATCGCGCTGGTGCGCCAGATCGGCGAGGAGGCGACGGTGCTTCTGATTGAACACAACATGGATGTGGTCATGGCGCTTGCCGAGCGCATCACGGTGATGGAGCAGGGGCGCATTCTTGCGCAGGGCGCGCCTGCCGAGATCCGCGCCAACCAGGCCGTCCAGCAAGCCTATCTCGGAGGTTGAGATGACGGCTGCCCTGAAAATGGAAAATGTCGACAGTGCCTATGGCCATGTGCAGGTGCTGCGCGGTTTCGATCTGGAGTTACGCTCCGGCGAGGTGCTTTGCCTGCTTGGCCGCAATGGCGCAGGCAAGACCACGGCGCTGAAGACGATCATGGGGCTGGTGCCGGCAACGGCAGGCCGCATTCTGCTTGGCGATGTGGAGTTGAATAGCCTCGCGCCGCACGAGGTTCCGAAAGCCGGCGTTGCCTATGTGCCGCAGGGGCGTCGGCTGTTTTCGGAACTGACCGTGGGCGAGAACATCGAGATCGGGCTGATGACACGCGGCAAGGGTGCTGCCACGCGTGACAGCGTGCTCGATCTCTTCCCGGTTTTGCGCGAGCGGCTGAAGCAGCGCTCCGGCACGCTTTCGGGCGGCGAGCAGCAAATGCTGGCCATGGCGCGCGCGCTCTGTCTTGAGCCGCAGGTGCTGCTTCTGGATGAGCCGACGGAGGGTCTCATGCCCTCGATGATCGCGCGCATTCGCGAGACCGTGGCGGGGCTGCGCGAGCGCGGCGTTTCCACCATCCTTGTCGAGCAGCGGGTTGATGCCGTTCTGCCCGTGGCGGATCGCGTCGCCTTCATCGAGAACGGCCGCAACCGCGAGACGGTGGATGTGGAGCGCCTGCGGGAAGACCCGGACATGGTGCACCGTTATGTGGGGGTGGGGTGACGCGGGACGTTGGTCCCGGGCGCCCTCGCCCTTCGACAGGCTCAGGATGAGGGCTACTTTAGCGCTGTCGCAATGTGGGTGGATGACAGGCGCAGCGCTTCAACAGCCCTCATCCTGAGCCTGTCGAAGGGCGAGGGCGCTTGACTCCGCGGCTCGCATGAAATGCAATCAGAGGATGTATTTCTTCTGGCGGGAAGCGCGATGGAAGCCACGGTCTATATCCTGCGATGCGCGGATGGCTCCTACTACACCGGATTGACCAAGCAGCCGGTTGAAGCGCGTGTGTGGGAGCACAATGCGGGCATTCTTGAGTGTTACACCAAGCCTCGCCGCCCGGTGGAGCTGGTGTTTACCGAAACCTATGATCGCATTCTCGACGCCATTGCCCGGGAACGGCAGATAAAGGGCTGGTCGCGCGCCAAGAAGGAAGCGCTGATGGCACTCGACTATGAAGCGCTGCCGGACCTGTCGCGGAACGGGCAGGGGAATGGTGCCGGGTGCCTTGGCGATCATCGCTCGAAAAGCGCGGGTGGTCGAGAATGAGGAGCGTCGAGAGAAGGTGACCTGGCTTCGGTCATGGTGCCTGGCACCCTCGCCCTTCGACAGGCTCAGGATGAGGGTTACTTTGGCGCAGATCTTCGTTTCCCGGATCACCGGTTCATGGGGACGGTGTGTTTATTTCTCTCTGTTTTCCCAATTTATGCGGGCTTCAGATGCTGCCATCTGACCGCCAAAGGCTGTGGCATTGTCGGAGAATTTGGTTGAAGACATGCCCCTGCGCCCTGCGCTCCAACAGCCCTCATCCTGAGCTTGTCGAAGGGCGAGGGCGCTTGGCATCCTGACTTGGCTCCTAACCCGCCCCCCTGTCTCACACCAGCGTAACGCCGGCCTCTTTCATCTTCTCGGTCATCGCCGCCAGCGAGCCGCCAAGGTCGATGGCGCGGCAGCCTTCGAGGATGACGGTGGCCTCAAATCCCTGACGGCGGGCGTCGATGGCTGAATAGGCGACGCAGAAATCCGTCGCCAGACCGGCGAGCGTCACCCGGGTGATGCCGCGTTCGCGCAGATAGCCCGACAGGCCGGTCGGCGTTTCGTGATCATTCTCGAAAAAGGCCGAATAGCTGTCGATCGACTTGCGGAAGCCCTTGCGAATGACAAGCTCGGCCCTGTCCCATGAAAGCCCGTCATGGAAGGCTGCGCCCCCGGTGCCCTGAACGCAGTGGTCGGGCCACAGCGTCTGGGTGCCATAGGGCATTTCGACCATCTCAAACGGGGCTTTGCCCGGATGCGAGGAGGCGAAGCTGGAATGGCCCGCCGGGTGCCAGTCCTGCGTCAGAACCACGTGGTCGAAGCGCTCGATCAGCCCGTTTATGACCGGTACAACCTCGTCGCCCCCGGCCACGGCAAGTACTCCGCCGGGGCAGAAATCGTTCTGCACATCGATCACGATCAACGCCTCGTCGGCCATGCCCTGTCTCCTTCTCGCATGAAATCGCCGGGAAGGTGGACCGAATGTTCCCCTTTGACAAGCCGGCAGAGGAGCGTATCATTCGTGTACAAATGAATTTAAGCCCCGCCGTCAGAGCAGCAAAAAGGGCTTGGGAACGACATCGCGATTGGCAGGCAGGCGCAGCATGGACTATGCCAGACCGACCGAACTGGAGGAAGCGCTGGGGCTTTTATGCTCAAGGCGCTGGACGATTCTTGCCGGCGGCACGGACTTTTATCCCGCCCTCGGCGCGGGCCCGCTGAAGAGCGATGTGCTCGACATCAACGGCTTGTCGGCCCTTGAGGGCATTCACGAAACCGCGACGCACATCGTCATCGGCGCGCGCACGAGCTGGAGCGCGGTGATCGATGCGCCGCTGCCGCCCGGCTTCGACATGCTCAAGCTTGCCGCCCGTGAAGTCGGCTCGGTGCAGATCCAGAATGCCGGCACGGTGGCCGGCAATCTGTGCAATGCTTCGCCGGCGGCCGATGGTGTGCCGCCGCTTCTGGCGCTCGATGCAGAGGTGGAGCTGCGGTCTGCGGAGGGTGTTCGGTATCTGCCGCTTGCAGCCTTCATCCTTGGCAATCGCAAGACGGCGCGTGCGCCCAATGAACTGCTTACGGCGATCCGTGTGCCAAGGGCCTCGGCGCGCGGGAACTCGGGCTTCGTGAAACTGGGCGCGCGGCGCTATCTGGTGATTTCCATCGCCATGGCCGCTGCGCGGGTGGTGATTGATGGCGGGCGGATCGCGGAAGCGGCGGTCAGTGTCGGTTCGTGCTCGGCGGTGGCGCAGCGGCTCTCAGGCCTGGAGGCGCAGCTGAAAGGCGCGCGGGTTGCGGATATCCGCTCTGCGGTGGCGTCGTGCGACCTGTCCGAACTGTCGCCAATCGACGATGTGCGCGGCACGGCCGCCTATCGGCTGGAAGCGGCGCGCGAAATCACGGCGCGGGCGCTGGAGCGGGCGCTTGGCGTTGCAGCGGAAAGAGGGGCCATGGCATGAGCGCAGAGCGACTTTCCGTTTCGTTCGAGGTGAACGGCGAGCCCGTTGTGGCGGAGGTTTCTCCACTCCAGCGGCTTTCTTCCGTGCTACGTGACGGGCTGGGGCTGACCGGCACCAAGGTTGGCTGCGATGCGGGCGATTGCGGGGCCTGTTCGGTTGAGGTGGATGGCGCGGTGGTCTGCGCCTGCCTCGTGCCGGCGGCGGGGCTGTCGGGCAGCCGCGTGCGCACGGTGGAGGGGCTTTCCAATGGCAGCCTGTCGGCGCTTCAGGAATCCTTCCTGCGCCATGGTGCAGCCCAGTGCGGCATTTGTACGCCGGGCGTTCTCGTGAGCGCGGCAGCACTTCTGGAAAAGAACCCTGCGCCATCTGAAACCGAGGTTCAGGATGCGCTTGGCGGCGTTTTGTGCCGCTGCACCGGCTATCGCAAGATCATCGATGCGGTGATGAACGCCAACCGTTCGGTTGCTTCGGATGCGGCCATGGTGGAGCAGGGCCGCGCCGTCGGGGCGTCGCCCATCAGGCTCGATGGCGAACGCAAGGTGAGTGGGGCTGAGGTGTTCGGCGCGGATGAACGTCCGGCCGATGCGCTTTCGGTGGCGGTGGTGCGCTCGCCGCACTGGCATGCGGATTTCGAGATCGGCGACACGGAGGCGTTCATCGCGGCGCATCCCGGTATTGTCGCGGTCTTCACGGCAGCCGACATTCCGGGTGAAAACCGGTTTGGGGTCATTCCGCCTTTCGCTGACCAGCCGGCGCTGGCCGGGGGGCGGGCGCGGTTTCGTGGTGAGGCTGTGGCGCTGATCGCCGGCGAACGCGCGGCCATCGAGGCGCTGGACATGGATGCGTTTCCGGTCAGCTGGAAGGCGCTGCCCCATGCGCTTACGCCGGATGAGGCGCGGCGTCCGGACTTTCCCGATCTGCATGAGGGGCGCACGGGCAATCAGCTCACACAGGGCTTTGTGGAGAGTGGTGATCCCGAGGCGGCTCTGGCGGGGGCTTTCGTTTCTGTCTCCGGCGAGATCGAGACATCTTATGTGGAGCATGCCTATATCGAGCCCGAGGCGGGGTTTGCGGCGATGGAGGGCGACACGCTGGTCATCAAGGCCTGCACGCAGGCGCCTTACATGGACCGCGACGACACCGCCAGGGTTCTGGGCCTGCCGCCTGAAAGGGTGCGCATCGTGCCGCTGGCGGCAGGGGGCGGTTTTGGCTCCAAGCTCGACATCTCGCTACAGCCGCTGGTGGGGCTGGTGACGCTCAAAACGGGCCGGCCGGCGGCGATGGTCTACACACGTGGCGATTCCATGCGCTCCACCACCAAGCGGCACCCGGCGGCCATGCGCGCCTCAATCGGTGCGGATGCGGCGGGGCGCGTCACCGGCATGGTGTTCGAGGGAGATTTCAACACCGGTGCCTATGCAAGCTGGGGGCCGACCGTGGCGAACCGTGTGCCGGTTCACGCCTCCGGTCCCTATCGCACGCCGAATTATCGCGCCACGGGCCGGGCGATCCACACCAATGGTCCGGTATCGGGCGCGTTTCGCGGCTTTGGCGTGCCGCAGGCGACCATCATGCAGGAAACGCTTTATGACCGGCTGGCGGAGAAGCTTGGCCGCGACCGGCTAGCGTTCCGTATCGACAATGCGCTTGTCGATGGTGATCGCACCACCTGCGGGCAGGCGCTTTCAGGCGTTGGCATTCGCGACTGTCTCGAGGCGCTGAAACCGCACTGGGCGCGCGCCCAGGCGGAAGCCGATAGCGCCAATGCGGGCGACGGGAGGCTGCGGCGCGGCATCGGCGTTGCGTCCTGCTGGTATGGCTGCGGGAACACGGCTCTGCCGAACCCCTCGAAGATCCGCGTCGGGGTCACGGCGTCCGGTGCGGTGATGCTGCATCAGGGCGCGGTGGATATCGGACAGGGCTCCAACACGGTGGTGACGCAGATTTGCGCGGACGCCAGCGGTTTGCCGCTTTCGGCGTTCCAACTCGTGGGCGGGGATACGGGCGTCACGCCGGATGCGGGCAAGACGTCTGCTTCGCGCCAGACCTATGTGACGGGCAAGGCTGCGGAGAAGGCGGGCCGCGCTTTGCGGGAGAAAATTTTGCGCTTCGCAAATGTGTCGGATGCGGCGGTGATCGGCCTTGAAGACGGGGCGCTCGTTATTCGCGAGGGGGCGGTGCGGCGGCGCGTCGAACTCGCTGAGATTGAAGCCGGTTCTGATGGCTATGCGTTCTGCGCGGAGGAAACCTACGATCCGCCCACAACGGCGCTGGACGGGAAGGGGCAGGGTGTTCCCTATGCCGTTTACGGCTATGGCGCGCAGCTTGTGGAGCTGGAGGTCGACACCACGCTTGGTACGGTGCGGCTCCTGCGGATCGTCGCCGCTCACGATGTGGGCCGCGCCATCAATCCGCTTCTGGTGGAAGGCCAGATCGAGGGCGGCATTGCGCAGGGCATCGGCCTGGCGCTGATGGAGGAATATGTTCCGGGCCGCACGGAAAACCTGCACGATTATCTGATCCCCACCATTGGCGACGTGCCGCCCATCGAAACCATTCTCGTGGAAGTGCCGGACCCGGAAGGGCCGTTCGGGGCGAAGGGGCTGGGCGAGCATGTGCTGATCCCCACCGCGCCGGCGATCCTCAATGCGATCCGTCATGCGGTGGGTGTGGAGGTGACGAAAGTGCCGGCCACGCCAAGCCGCATTCTGGCGGCCATCCGGGCGCGGGAGGCAGGACAATGAACGAGCTGACCGAACGTTTCGAGGCGACGCCGCCCAAAAAGCCGGCAGGCGACAAGCTGCGCTGCGATGCATGCCCCGTCATGTGCTACATCGCCGAAGGGCGCACGGGCGCCTGTGATCGCTATGGCAATTTCGACGGGCGCATCACACGCTGCGACCCGGTGACCATTCTCGAACATGCGGCCGAGGAAGGCGACCCGGTGGTACCCTTCGAGGGGGAAGCGCCGTGGGATGGCGAACTGGTCAACACCAAGCGCCGCTTCGTGAGCGCGGTCGGCGCGGGCACCACCTATCCCGACTACAAGCCCGCCCCCTTCATTGTGTCGCAGGAGGTGGAAGGCGTCGATCTCGTCACGGTCGTGACGGAGGGGATTTTCTCCTATTGCGGCGTGAAGGTGAAGATCGACACCGACCGGCATCTCGGCCCTGAAGCCGCGACGGTGCGCGCGGATGGCGAGGCGGTCGGCCATGTGACCACGGCTGAATATGGCAGCCAGATGCTCTCGCTCGGCGGGGTGCAGCACCTGACGGGCGGCTCCAAGGCGGAAGGCCGTGTCACCTGCCAGGCGCTGATGGACCTGTGCAACAAGAAGCCGGTGGAGCTGACCATCGACGGCGGTGCAGGCATTGTCGTGCAGGCGGGAAAGCCGCCGGTCATCGACGGCACGCGCGAGGAGCGCATGCGGGTCGGCTGCGGGTCGGCGACCATTGGCATGTTCGCCTCGCAATGGAAGGGGCTGGTGGACGAGGTGGTTGTCGTCGATGACCACATCACCGGCGTCGTGTCCGAGCATCAGGCGGGCAAGGTGATCGGCTGGGAAGACACCGGCATCAAGATCATCGGCCGACGCTCCACACCGGGGCGCTATTTCAAGGTGTCCGAGCCGGGGCTTGGCTGGGGCGGCACGACCATTGACGATCCGCTGGAAATTCTTGGCCCCTTCAATGAGAAGAAGGGCGCACGGCCCGGACTTTCATTGCTCATGGTGTCCACCACGGGCGAGCAGTTTTCCTATTACGAGCTCGATGAGGCGCTGAAGCCCGTTAAGAAGCCGTTCCCCGAACGCCTGCGCAAATCCGTGGAGCTGATCGAAGAGAATTGCGAGCCGGCGCTTTGCACCGTTCTGTTCATGGGCGGTGCGGGAGGCAGTCTTCGCGCTGGTGTGACGGAGAATCCGGTCAATCTCACGCGCTCGGTTCAGGGGCTCAGAACCTATGTCACGGTTGGCGGCGCGCCGGTCTATGTGTGGCCGGGCGGTGGCATCACCATCATGGTGGATGTGATGCGCACGCCCGAAAATGCTTTTGGCTATGTGCCGACCCCGGCGCTGGTCGCACCCATCGAGTTCACGCTCCGGCGGGAGGATTACATTCGCCTCGGCGGCTATGCGGATGAGATCCGCAGCGTGGAAGACGTGCTGGAAAAGGGCGGCGAGTACTTCAATCAACGTGAGGCGCGGGGCGCTGCTGCATCGAACCCCTGGCCGCCGCTACACCAGTTGCGCCGGGAGCCGAAGCGGTGAGCGGCCCGACCGCCAACTGGTTGGCCGATGGGCGTCGTCTGCATCTGAACCACGGCCCGATTGATCTGATTGTCGAGGCGTTCGGCGCGGAAGATGAATGCCGTGCGGCCTGTCGGCAGGCCGTTGCGCGGTTCGATACGATCCTTGAAGAACTGGTGGCGGAACTGCCGGCTCTGCGCATCCCTGTCGGTGAAGAGCCGCGCAGTTTTGCATCCACCACCGCGCGCCGCATGGAGGCGGCGGCAGAGCGCCATGCGCCTGCCTTCGTTACGCCCATGGCGGCGGTGGCCGGGAGCGTTGCCGATGAGGTTCTTGCTGCTCTCGTTGAGGGGCGGACGCTGGCGCGCGCCTATGTGAACAATGGCGGCGACAGCGCGTTTTATCTCAGGGAAGGCGAAAGCCTCGAAGCGGCCATTGCCGGAACTGGAAACGGCTTCGCCGACCGCGTGACAATCCGCTCAGACGATCCCGTGCGGGGCATGGCGACAAGCGGGTGGCGCGGGCGCAGTCATTCGCTCGGCATCGCCGATGCGGTGACGGTGCTGGCGCGTTCCGCTGCTTCTGCCGATGTGGCGGCGACGCTGATCGCCAATGCGGTTGATCTGCCGGGGCACCCGGCAATATCCCGCGTTCCGGCCTGTGAAATCGATCCCGACAGTGATCTGCGCGACCGTCTGGTGACGCAGGCTGTTGGCGCGCTCTCGCGGTCCGAGGTTGCGCAGGCGCTTGGGCGCGGTCTTGCCGTGGCCGAGGCGATGCGCGACCGTGGTCTCATCGAGAGTGCGGCCCTTTTCCTGTGCGGTGCGGTGCGCGAATGCGGCGCTGCCCCGCTTGTCAGCATGCGTGATCGCGCCGCCAAAGGCGCAACCGGACCCAGAAACATTTCCAGCAACAGGATTGCCCATCATGCCTGAATTCGCCCTGCGCAAGATCGCGCTCGTGACCGAAGAAATTCTCCATGAGGGCGGCCCGGCCCCGATGAAGCCGCGTCGCCGCGCCGCCGCTCTGGCACTGGTGAAGAACCCCTTCGCCGGGGGCTATGTGGAAGAGGTCGAGAGCGCGATGGAGGATTTGAAGCCGCTCGGGCTGGAGATGTCCGACCGCCTCATCGCTGCGCTTGGCGGTGACATTGCGGTGATCGACGGTTTCGGCAAGGGCGCCATTGTCGGCACGGCCGGTGAGCTGGAACACGGAGCGCTGTGGCATGTGCCGGGCGGTTACGCCATGCGTGAGCGGCTGGGCGATTCGAAGGCCATCGTGCCCTCATCCAAGAAGGTGGGCGGGTTCGGCGCGCGCATCGATATTCCGCTCGGCCACATCAACGCGGCCTATGTGCGCAGCCATTTCGACGCGATGGAAGTGGGGATGCCGGATGGTCCGCGCCCCGACGAAATCCTGTTTGTGCTTGCCATGGCCTGTGGACCGCGTATCCATGCGCGCATGGGCGGCCTGACGGTCGACGAAGTGAAAGGCGAGGACGGTCTCAGATGACAGTGGAGCGCGACGGGCTCGGGATGCAGGCCGATAACAACACGGCCGATGTCTATGAGCTCGGCGAGCAGGTTGGCTTCATCCTGCGCAAGGCCAACCAGCGCCATCTGGCGATTTTTGCGGCGCGCATCAGCGATCTGACGCCGCCGCAGTTTGCTGCGCTGGCAAAGCTTCACGAGGTTGGCGCAACCTCCCAGAATCAGCTTGGCCAGCTTGTGGCGATGGACGCCGCGACCATCAAGGGCGTTATCGACCGGTTGAAGGCCCGCGATCTCGTTGCGCTTGAGCCGCATGGCAGTGACCGGCGTCGTCTGGTCGTCAGCCTGAGCGACAAGGGCAGGGAGACCATCGAGGCGCTCCTGCCCGATGCGCTGGAGGTGAGTGAGGAGACGCTGGCTCCGCTGACCCAGCGCGAGACCGCCACTTTTCTGCGCCTTCTGGCAAAGCTCGCCGAAGGCTGAGGCCAAAGCGCCGTGCGTCCGAATGGACGCACAAAGGGCGCTCTAACCTCTTGAAAACACGCATCGTGCTTTCCGGAAATCGATTCCGATTTTCGGGCCGATGCTCTAACCCCGGTTATAGGCGGGTTTTGCGCGCAGGAATGTGAGCAGTGCGCCATAAGGCGCGAGCATGGCGAAGCCGATCAGCAGTTTCACCGCGAAATCGCCAAGCGCCAGCGAAAGCCACAAGGGCGCTTCAATGCCTGTGCCGAACAGCGAGACCGGGAAGGCCAGAGAAGCGTCTTCCAGGCCGAATGCCGTGTCGAGAAAGGCAAACCGCGCGGCGAAAGCCAGCGAGAAAAACAGCACCGTGTCGAGCATGGAGCCGATCAGCGTCGAGATGAGCGGCGCGCGCCACCATGCGCTGCCGCGAAGCCGGTCGAACACGGCGACGTCGAGAAGCTGTGCAAAGAGGAACGCTGCGCCCGAGGCAATGGCGATGCGCGGGCTGGCGAGCCAGATCGAGAGAATCACCGCCAGCACGAAGCCTGAAAGCACCACCCGCCGGGCGGCGCCGGGGCCAAAGCGGCGATTCGTCAGATCGTTGATGAGAAACGCCACCGGATAGGTGAAAGCGCCCCAGGTGAGAAGCTCACCCAGGCCAAAATGGCGAAACGGAAACTGAACGAGAAAGTTCGAGGCGGTCACGATGATCGCCATGGAGGCCATGAAAGGCCAGATCGCATAAAGCCGATTCATTTTTTTATCCTGGGTGATGGAACCAGAAAGCTCGCCATCGGTGCAAATCCTGAAAAGGCTTGAAGCCTCAACCCGGAAATGCACGCCCCATGGCGAGCCGATCATCCTGTCAAACAGTGCCCCGGCTTTGCCGGGGCGCAGAAGCCTCAGGCAGCTGCAACCTGTTCGGACATCTTCTTCTCGACCTGCTTCTTCAGCAGACGTGCACGCTGGGAAAGCTCATTCGCTTTCGCCTTCACGAGGAACGCGTCGAGGCCACCACGGTGCTCCACCGTGCGCAGGGCGCTGGCGGAAACGCGCAGACGCACGTTCTGGCCAAGAGCCTCGGACTGCAGGGTCACGTGGCACAGGTTGGGCAGAAAGCGACGACGCGTCCTGTTGTTCGCGTGGCTAACATTGTTGCCGGTCATTACGGCTTTGCCGGTCAGTTCGCAGGCGCGGGACATTTTTCAAACCTTCATCGTCTTGGCCCGTCCATACCCCACTGCCGCACCTTAAATTGGCGGCGCGCGGTTGATCATTGGCGGCCTTATGGAAAAAGTTGCCGTTCCATAGAGATATTTGGCGAGCGGGTCAAGCACCCAGCGCCCCTGTTCGGACAATCTCCATGGCCCTTTTCCAAAGAAATGCCTTAATATTCCTCTTCACGCAAGGGGAAGGGACGCTGCCGGTTCGCCGGCCTGGCTGGAGGAGACCGCTCGTGATGCGGCCTGCTGGATATTGTCTTGTTGTTGCGATTGGCTTTTGCGCCGCTTCAGGAACCGCTCTGGCGGAGACCGAGACGCACCGCCTTCGCTATGATGCGTTTCTCTATGGCATCCCGATTGGAAAGGCCGATTTCACGAGCCGTCTGGATGAAAGCCGCTTCGAGGTTTCGGGGCGGTTCGCCAGCGCCGGCATTGCGCGCCTGTTCGACAAGACGGATGGCACGGTGATTTCGAAAGGCCGGCTCTCCGGCGATGCCGTGACGCCATCTTCCTATGAGCTTGCCTATCTGAGCGGCAAAAAGCGTGAAACGACCACGATCCGTTTTTCCAAGGGGCAGATCACGGAGACGGTGATAACGCCGAAGCCCAAGAAACGCGGCAGGGACTGGGTGGCCGTGTCGAAGAAGGATCTCGCCGGGGCCCTTGATCCGCTGTCGGCCCTGCTGTCGCCAGCGGCAAGTGCAGCCGACGTCTGCAACCGCCGCTTCAAGGTGTTCGATGGCGAAATGCGCGCAGACATCGTTTTCTCGCCGGCAGCCAGGGGAGAGCGGATCGGCACGGACCTGATCACCTGCAGGGCGAAGTTCATCCCGGTCTCGGGTTATCGCAAGGGCCGCTCGACCATCGCTTTCCTGCGCGACAAGGCTCGTCTATTGGTAGCCTTCAGGCCGCTTGGGGCGCGTGGCCATCACACGCCCGTTGAAGCGCGGATCGGTACCAAGGTCGGCACGGTGCACATTCGCGGCCGTCCGGTTGATTGAGGGGCGCATCTGCGCCGGGAGGGGATTTTGGCGCGCGCCACGCTGATCGGATTTACCGCTGTTGCCATGTGGGCGCTTCTGGCGCTTTTTACAGCCGGGTCGGGCGCTGTCCCGCCATTTCTCCTGTCGGCGCTGGCCTTTTCGGTGGCCGCGCTGATCGGTCTCGTCATGCGGGTGGCCGCGCCGTCCTCTGCGCCTGCCGCGCCCATTCCGCCCGTGGTCTGGCTGATCGGCATTGCCGGTCTGTTCGGCTACCACTTTTTCTATTTCACTGCCCTGCGCAATGCGCCGGCGGTGGAGGCGAGCCTGATCGCCTATCTCTGGCCGTTGCTCATCGTGCTCGGCTCCGCGCTCATGCCGGGCGAGCGGCTCGGCTGGCATCACATTGCCGGCGCGCTTCTGGGGCTTGCGGGCACCGCGCTCATCATCACCAAGGGTGGCGGCTTCACCTTCGAGAGCCGCTATGCGCTGGGGTATGCGGCGGCGGGGGCCTGCGCGTTTTTCTGGTCCGGTTATTCGCTCCTGTCGCGCCGTTTTCAGGCCGTGCCGACGAGCGTCGTGACCTGGTTCTGTGCGGCGACGGCGATCCTTTCCGCACTCTGCCATGTGTTGCTTGAAGAAACCGTCTGGCCGGGCTCCACGAGCGAATGGCTGAACGTGCTCGGTCTCGGGCTGATGCCGGTGGGCGCTGCGTTCTACGCCTGGGATTACGGGGTCAAGCGCGGCAACATTCAGGTTCTGGGCGCGGCGAGCTATGCCGCGCCGCTTCTTTCGACGCTGATCCTGATTGCAGCCGGCGCGGCGGAACCCTCCACCAGCATCATCGCCGCCTGTTTGCTGATCACCTTCGGCGCGGTGCTCGCGGCAAAGAACATGATCCTCAAACCGTCGCGGAAAAAGGCCGGCGAGCCGGCCTGATCCCGTGGCGTGAGGTCAGGACCTGTGGTGTGAGGTCAGGAAATGTCCTTGCGTTTCCTGATTTCGGCGAAGACGTCCTCTTCGCTCGCGCCTTCCATACCGAGATTGCGGCGGATCACCGGATCATGCGCGCGCAGGAATGGATTGGTGGCCATCTCCGCGCCGATGGTGGTCGGCAGGGTGGGCCTGCCCTCGCTGCGCAGACGCGCAATCTCCTTTGCACGCTCCTTGAGCACCGGGTTGGTGGGGTCCACCGTCAGGGCGAAGCGCGCATTGGTTTCCGTATATTCGTGGCCGCAATAGACGATTGTCTCAAGCGGCAGGGCGGCAAGCTTCTGGAGTGAGGCGAGCATGACCGGCGGCTTGCACTCGAACAGCCGCCCGCAGCCAAGCGCAAACAGCGTGTCGGCGGTGAACACGACGCCGGAATCGGCGAAGTAATAGCTTACGTGCCCCGCCGTGTGCCCAGGCGTTTCGATCACCCGAACCGCCTGCTTGCCGACGCGCACCGTGTCGCCTTCCTTCACCGTGCTGTCGATGCCGGGAATGCGCCCGGCTTCTGCCGCCGGGCCGATGATGGTCAGGCCGAAACGCTCCTTGAGCGCGAGATTGGCTTCCACATGGTCGGGGTGATGGTGGGTTGTCAGGATCATCGTCGGACGCCAGCCGGTGCGTTCCACGGCTGACAGGATGGCGCGTTCTTCCGGCGCGTCGATCAGCGCCGTTTCGCCGGTTTCGCTGTCATGGGCCAGAATGCCGAAATTGTCGCTGCGACAGATGAATTGTTCGATTTCCAGGGCCATGAATCTCTCCGTTGTCGGCTGGACGATAGGGCGGGGGCGGCGGCTTGTCACGCCGGGTGCGACAATTCTTGCCGGTGTCGTGGAAGGGGGGTACCGTCCCTGCCATGATTTCGGACATTGTTGCGCTTCGCGCCTTCTATTCCTCCCTGCTCGGTCATTTGGCCGAGCGCTCCATCGCCATGGCGCTTTCCGCCATCTGGTCGAAAAGCACCAGCGAGCGGTTTGTCGGGCTTGGCTACACGCTGCCCTGGCTCGACCGTTTCGGCGCGGATGCGGAGCGCACCTTCGCCTTCATGCCGGCCATGCAGGGCGCGGTGCCGTGGCCCTCGGGCAAACCCTCCGCCACCGCTCTGGTGTTCGAGGAGGAACTGCCGCTGCCCGACGCCTCGGTTGATCGCGTGCTGATGGTGCATGCGCTGGAGCATGTGGAGAACCCGCAGCAGGCGCTTCTGGAAATCTGGCGTGTGCTGGCCCCGGGCGGGCGGTTGATCATTGCCGTGCCGAATCGGCGTGGCATGTGGGCGCGTTTCGAGCACACGCCGTTTGGCACCGGGCGGCCCTATTCGCGCGCCCAGCTTGCCGAGGCGCTGCGCGAGGCGAATTTCACCGCCACGGCCTGGGGGGACGCGCTGCACTTCCCGCCATCCGAGCGGCGCTTCATGCTGCGGCTGCATCAGCTTCTGGAGCAGGCCGGGCGGCGCTTCTGGCCGATTTTCTCGGGCGTTCTGGTGGTCGAGGCTGAGAAGCGCCTTTATCAGGGATTGCCGGTGGCGGCGCGGGCCTCGCGGCGCGTTTTCGTGCCGGTGCTTTCGCCGCAGGGCGCAACACGGGTTGGCGGCCTTCGTCGCACTGGGAGCCGAAACGGGGGAAAGGGATAACCATCATGGCAATGAGCACATCCGTTACGGAACTCTTCGGCATCGAACTGCCGATCCTTCTGGCGCCCATGGCGGGATCTGCCGGATCGGCGCTTGCGATTGCCGTGAGCAGCGCCGGCGGTCTGGGCTCGCTGCCCTGCGCCATGCTGACGCCGGAGAAGATACGCGCCGAGATGGAGGCCATCCGAAAGGGAACGGACGGACCGGTCAATCTGAACTTCTTCTGCCATGTGCCGCCTGAACCCGATCCCGCGCGCGAGGCGGCATGGCGCGAGCGCCTGCGGCCTTTTTATTCCGAATTCGGCATTGACCCCGATGCGGCCCCGCCCGGTGGCGGGCGCAATCCTTTCAACGAGGAAAGCTGCGTCATCGTCGAGGAGACGCGCCCGGAAGTGGTGAGCTTTCACTTCGGCCTGCCGGATGAGGCGCTGATGGCGCGCGTGCGCGAAGCGGGGGCGAAGATCATCGCTTCGGCGACCACCGTGGCCGAGGCGCGCTATCTGGAAGAAAACGGCTGCGACGCCATCATCGCGCAGGGCGCGGAAGCAGGCGGACATCGCGGCGTCTTTCTGGAGCCGGAAATTGCGACGCAGCCCGGCACGCTGGCGCTGGTGCCGCAGGTGGTGGACGCGGTTTCCATTCCGGTCATTGCAGCCGGTGGCATCTGCGACGGGCGCGCCGTGGCGGCCTGTTTCATGCTTGGCGCTTCCGCAGTGCAGGTGGGGACGGCCTATCTGCAATCGCCCGAGGCGCTGACCGGCGCGGGCCATCGCGATGCGCTGGCGCTGGCGCGGGACGACCGCACGGTTCTGACCAATGTGTTCACCGGCAGGCCAGCCCGCGGGCTTTTGAACCGCTTCGTCAGCGAAGTGGGACCGATGAGCGATGATGCGCCGGAGTTTCCGCTGGCGACGGCTGCCATTGGCCCGCTGCGCGCTGCGGCGGAAAAGGCCGGGGTGAGCGATTTCTCGCCCTTATGGGCGGGGCAGGCGGCGGCTCTGGCCGCGCCCATGCCGGCGGGCGAACGCACGGTGAAGCTCGCCCGCGACGCTGCCGCGCTTCTACGCGGCTAGCAATTTCATTTCGTAGCCTTATGCCCTGCGCCGATCTCCGCCAGATCGTAGGGCGTCGACTGGTAGACCTGGTTGATCCAGTTGCCGAACAGAAGATGCGCGTGCGAGCGCCAGCGGTTTAAGGGCGGGCGGCTCGGATCATCATCGGGGTAATAGCCGTGCGGCACGGCGACCTCGGTTCCCGAAGCCACATCGCGATCATATTCCTCCTTCAGCGAAGTGGAATCATATTCGATGTGGTTGAACATGTAGAGCCGGTTGCCCGTCTCCTCCGTCAGCAGGCATGGCCCCGTGACATCCGATTCCATCAGCACCTGCAGGCCCGTTTCTGGCTGAATGTCGGCGGAGCGCACTTCGGTCCAGCGTGACACCGGAATGGCGAAATCGTCGGAGAAACCGGCGAGGAAGGGCGAGGCGGGTGCGTTGTTGCGATGGCGGAAGACGCCGAACGCCTTCTTCTCCAGCGTGTATTTGGGAATGCGGTGAAAGTGCCATGCGGCGGCCATTGCGCCCCAGCAGATGAAGAAGGAGGAGTGGACGTTGGTCAGCGTCCAGTCGAAAATCTTCTCCAGTTCCTTCCAGTAGGTGACGTCTTCGAACGACAGAAGCTCGATGGGCGCACCCGTGATGATGAAGCCGTCGAACTTGCGGTCACGCACTTCTTCCCAGGTCTGGTAGAACGAGATGAGGTGGTCTTCCGACGTGTTCTTGGCGCGGTGGTTGCCGATGCGCACAAGCGTCAGCTCCACCTGAAGCGGCGAAGCGCCGATGAGGCGGGCGAACTGCGTTTCGGTGCGGATCTTGTTCGGCATGAGGTTGAGCAGTCCGATCTGCAGCGGGCGGACGTCCTGCCGCAGCGCTGTTTCCTCGTCCATCACGGACACACCTTCACGCACGAGCACGTCGCGGGCGGGAAGCTGGTCGGGGATCTTGATCGGCATTGTTTTGCTCCAAACAAAAAGGACCGGGCTCCAAACAAAAAGACCGGCAGCGAAATCGCGGCCGGTCTCAGCAATATTCTTGCATCGCACGGCCTTTTAGCGAGTTGTTTTACGTGGCTGCAAGCCGACCGGCCAAATCACCACGAATAGAGATCATTATTTAAGGTGGCGTTTTCTTTGCGTCAATCGCCGTCATGGTCTAAAGCATCTGACGGATTTTCGCCTGAGACAGGCGTTCCCATCAACCGTTTCCCTAGAGCAGGACCATTCAATGAGCACGTCCGACCGTCCCGAACCGAAGCCCGGTGTCATGGATATCGCCGCTTATGTACCCGGTCGCGAAAGCGCGCCCGGCGCCATGAAGGTGTGGAAGCTCTCCTCCAACGAGTCCCCGCTTGGCCCTTCGCCAGCGGCCGTTGAGGCGATCTCCAAAACCATGGGACATCTGGAGCTCTATCCGGACGGTTCGGCGACGGCGCTGCGCGAGGCGATTGCCGAGACATATGGCCTGAACCCGGCCAACATTCTCTGCTCCAATGGTTCTGACGAACTGCTCGGCCTGCTGGCCCAGACCTACATCAAGCCCGGCGATGAAGGCATCTTCACCGAGCATGGCTTCCTCGTTTACCGCATCCAGATCCTGGCTGCCGGCGGCAAGCCGGTGGTGGTGAAGGAAGACAATGAGCGCACCGACGTGGATGCGATCCTTGCGGCGGTGACGCCGAAGACGCGCATCGTTTTCCTGGCCAACCCGAACAATCCGACCGGCACCTATATTCCGGTTGAAGAGGTGCGCCGCCTGCAGGCCGGCCTGCCGAAGGATGTGCTTCTGGTGCTGGACGCCGCCTATGCGGAATACGTGCGCCGCAACGACTATGAAGCCGGTATCGAGCTGGTGTCGTCGAGCGAGAATGTCGTCATGACGCGCACCTTCTCGAAGATCCACGGCATGGCGGCGCTGCGCATCGGCTGGATGTATGCGCCGGCTCACGTGGTGGACGCGGTGAACCGCGTGCGCGGCCCCTTCAACGTCAATGCGCTGGCCATTGAGGCCGGTGCTGCGGCGATCCGCGACAAGGCGCATCTGCAGCGCGCGCTCGAGCACAACGAGACCTGGAGCGCCTGGCTGGTTGAAGAGCTTGGCAAGCTTGGTCTGCGCGTGACGCCCAGTGTCTGCAACTTCCTGCTGATCCACTTCCCGGAGAATGGCGGCAAGACGGCTGCGGAGGCCGATGCCTTCCTTGGTTCGCGCGGTTATGTGCTGCGGCGTGTGGTGCCTTATGGTTTCCCCAACGCCCTGCGCCTGACCGTCGGCCCGGAAGAGGCCAACCGCGGCGTCGTCGCCGCTCTCAAGGAATTCATGGAAGGCTGAATCGTGCCTGACCCTCTTTTTAACAAGGTCGCGCTGATCGGCATCGGCCTGATTGGCTCGTCGCTTGCACGCGCCATCAGGCATGCCGGTCTGGCGTCGACCGTCGCCATCTCGACGCGCAGTGAACAGACGCTGGAAAAGGCCCGCGAGCTGGAACTGGGCGATGTCTACGAGCAGGACGCCGCTGCGGCGGTGCGCGATGCCGATCTGGTGATCATTTCGGTGCCCGTTGGCGCTTCGGGTGCGGTGGCGCAGGCGATTGCGCCGGCGCTGAAGCCGGGCGCGATCGTGACCGACGTTGGCTCCACCAAGGCATCTGTTGTCGCGCAGATGCAGCCGCATCTGCCGGACACTGTGCATTTCATTCCCGGCCATCCCATTGCCGGTACGGAGGATTCCGGACCTGCCGCCGGTTTTGCCGATCTGTTTGAGGGGCGCTGGTGCATTCTGACGCCGCTGCCGGACACGGATGCGGATGCGCTGGCGCGTCTGTCAGCCTTCTGGGAAGGCTGTGGCGCGATGGTCGACAGCATGGACCCGGAGCACCACGACATGGTGCTGGCCATCGTTTCGCACCTGCCGCACATCATCGCTTACAACATTGTCGGTACGGCGGACGATCTGGAAGCGGTGACGAAATCCGAGGTCATCAAATACTCGGCCTCAGGTTTCCGCGATTTCACGCGTCTGGCAGCGTCAGACCCGACCATGTGGCGTGATGTGTGCCTGCACAACAGTGATGCCATTCTGGAGATGCTGGCGCGTTTTTCGGAAGACCTTTCCGCGCTTCAGCGCGCGATCCGCTGGGGCGATGGCGACAAGCTGTTCGAGATGTTCACGCGCACCCGCGCCATCCGTCGCTCCATCATCGAGGCGGGCCAGGACATCGACGTTCCGGACTTCGGACGTCACGCGCTGGCCCATCCCGAAAAGCCGTAAGGCTTATCTGACGGGCGGCACGCGCCCGAGCGGAATGAAACCGACAAAGACACGGCCCTGGCGGATATTGACCGGCAGGGTCGGCGCCTTGCCGAGATTGGCAAGCCCCGACGTGATGCTTTGGATCTGATCGCGCTGTGCGGGGAAAAGATCGCCGGCAAGACGCGCAATGGTCTGCGGCTCGTTGACCGTGACGCGCAGCTCGGCGTCAATCAGACCGTTCTCCGCAATACGTATCGGCCCCTGAAGGCTGAGCCCGGCCTCGGTGCCGGCCACGCTGAGGCGCAGGTTCTGCACATTGCCGGAGCGTCCACGCAGCCCGTTTCGTGCATTGGCCAACAGCGCCACGCCATCATCCAGCGACAAAAGCACTTCACCATCAAGCGCCGGAATGGTCGCGCCGCTGGTGAGAGCCGGGTCGAGCGAGAGCTTCTGCGCGATGAAGGCGAAATCCACATTCGCGCCGTTCTGGCGCGTGTGGGTCTGAATGCTGTCTGCGCGCGCAATGGGCTGACGTGTATCGTCGTCCAGCGTCAGGACCACATTGGTGGCCTCGCTCGAAACGCGCTCCGGCAGGCGGGTGGTGAGACGCGCACTGAGGCGCATATTGTCCCAATTCGCTTCAACCGGCGGGAAATGGGGGGCGGTAATTTTCGCGGGCGAATCCAGTTCACCCACGGTGCGCATCGGCTGATAGACCTGCGCTGCGGAACGGAACGCGCCGGCATTCACGGAGACGCCGGTCTCGGCGTTTTCGAAGGAAACGCTGCGGCAGAACAGGCCGATGCGGAAGGGATAACCCCGGGCCGTCGGATCCTCGCAATTGACGTTCTGCTGGCCGAGATTGATGTCCTCGATGGCCGTGATGGTGCGGCGCTCCAGCGTGTCGGCAGCATAGAACCAGCCGCCGGTGTAAACGAGAATGGCCAGCACAATGAACAGCGCGAACAGCAGGAAGCGGCGGCTGGTATTGCGTTTGGTGCGTTTTCTTGACGGCATGAAGTCCTCCGGTTAACCCGTTCGCCACCAGTGATGACGACACAGCAACACCCTTTCAAGCATTGGGCAGGCGATATGGACGATTTTTGGGTCTTTGGCTACGGATCGCTGATGTGGCGGCCGGGTTTCGCCCACACCGAGACCCGCAAGGCCAGGCTGCACGGCTATCGCCGGGCGCTCTGCATCCATTCGCATGTGCATCGCGGCACGCCGGACCGGCCGGGGCTGGTGCTCGGGCTGGACCGTGGCGGTTCATGCCTTGGGCTCGCTTTTCGCGTGCCGGGAGAATTGCAGCACGAAGTGGTGGACTATCTGCGCGAGCGCGAGCTGGTCACCAATGTCTATCTGGAGCGCCGGGTGGGCATTCGGCTTGAGGATGGTTCGGCGGTCGAGGCTTTGACCTATGTGGTCGACCGCGCCCACGGGCAATATGCCGGTAGCATGGACATCGACCACGCGGCGCAGCAGGTGAGCGCGTCCGTCGGGCAATCCGGGCCCAATGTCGACTATGTGCGCAACACGGTCGAGCACCTGCAGGCGCTGGGCATTCGCGATCACTGGCTTGAAGCGGTGGCTGCCCGCATCGGCAATGCGGGCAAGGGCGCTATCTAGGGGCAGGACACGGCTTCAGGAGGCGGCGGTGACGCCCAGCTCCTGAAGGCGTTTGCGGGCTGTCTCCGGCAGCGGCGGCGGATTGGCCGATGTGGCTGCCTCCACCAGCATTTCATCGCAGGCCGCTTCCGTTTCGCCGACAAGGCGCTTCTGGAACTCCTCGCGCGACAGGCCGGGTTCGATGGGCGGCAGGAAGCGCGCGCGAATGACGCCCGGATGGCGCAGGAACTTGCGCCGGGGCCAGAACAGGCCGGCCGCATGCGCAACCGGCACCACCGGAACGCCAAGCTGCGCGTAGAGCTCGACAATGCCGTATTTATACGCCGGTTCCGCGCCCGGCGGACGGCGCGTGCCTTCGGGATAGATGATGAGCTGGCGATTTTCCTTCATCAGCTCATGGGCCTGCTTTACCGCCTGCTTGAGGGCCTTGGTGCGGCTGCCGCGATTGATCGGGATCATGCGCATCTTGGCCACGTACCAGCCGAAGAAGGGGATCCACATCAGTTCGCGCTTCAGGATGTAGAGCGCATCGGGGATGTGCGGCAGAAAGGCAATCGTGTCCCAGAAGGACTGATGCTTGGGCGCGATGATGCAGGGACCGTCCGGGAGGTTCTCCAGCCCTGAAATCTCCGAGCGCCCGCCGGTCATCGCCTGTTGCAGCCACAGGCTTGAGGCGGCCCAGAACTTCGGCACGAACCACGCCTTCTTGCGTGGCAGCAGGAAGAAGATGGGTGTCCAGAACAGCATCTGCACGATGAGGTTCAGGTAGAAGACGGCATTGAAGGCGGCTGATCGGATGAGGAGCATGAATATGGCCCGTTTGAGCAATTCCAGGAAAAGTGGGAACCGGTTTTCCGTCCGGAATTGCACGAAAACAATGAATTAGAGCGTTTTCACGATTCAGCGAAAAGCGGAAACGCTCTAGGTTCTTGTGAGGCTCTTACAGCAACCGGGGAGCGAGGCAAAGCGCCTGTGGCCAGAGTGTGGTGCGGGGAGTGCGGCCGGATTTCAATTTCCCTGCAGATCGGCCTTTGCGGTTTCTGCCGTCTTTTTCAGGAATGTCATGCGGGGAAGGGGGACGACCTCGCGCACCAGTGCGCCGACATATTTCGTGTATTCCGTGGCGAGCACGCGCAGCGCGTTCGGCTTTGCCAGCCATGCGCCATTGTCGAGCGGCGTGTTGACCACGGGATAGGGATGCACCTGCGCATCGGGCAAAAGGCGGCGCATTTCCAGAAGGCTGCGCGGCATGTGGTAATTGTTGGTCACCAGGATGATGCTGTCATAGGCGTTGGCCTGCACCCATTTGGCGCTTTCCTCGGCATTGCCGATCGTGTCGAGCGCGGCATGGTCGATGTCGACGCAGCATTCGAAGAGTTCTGTCTCGCTGCCGGTGGCGATCCGCAGATCGTCTGCCCGGGCGATCGGGTTGACGCCGCTGATGAGAAGGCGTTTTCCCTTGCCGTTTTTCAGGAGTTCGACAGCGGCGTCGATGCGCGACTGGCCGCCGGTGAGGACGACGATGCCGTCTGCATCGTCAATGTCGCGGGGGACGGAGAGATGGCCGATATGGTCGGCAAATAAACCGAAGCCTGCGATGAAAACGAACACACCGATGGTGCACACCAGCAAAAGCACCCTGAACACGCGACGCGCGCCGGATCGCCGGCTGCGGCGTGGTGCGTGACCCTGGCCTTTCAGGCCATGCTGGGGCTCCTGTGTCATGCGGTGATCGTTAACTGCAAATTGCGGCGATGGATAGTCGACACGCATCCGGTGAACAGGTCAATTGGGACATCATCGCGGCTACATCGTGTCGGGATGGGCGGTGTCGACATTCTTCAGATAGGAGAGCACCGTCACATGGGTGGTTGCCGCCGTCAGGACGGCAATCACGATCACGATTGCGCCGACGCCGATATAGCCGGATGGGCCGATAGCGAAATTGCCGAACAGGGCCGTGGCCTGATCGGCCTCGGGCGTGGCCATGTTGCGCGATGACCACCAGTAGAAGCCGATGAAGACGAGGATGGCGGCAAGGCCGCCGGCGGCAGCGCCTTTCATGCCGGCAAACAGGAAGTGCCGGCGGAATTGCGAGGCGATGAAGGGCGCTTCCGCCCCCACGAAATGCAGCACCTCGATGATGTGTCCATTGCCGGCCATCGCGCCGCGCGTGGCGAAGATGACGGTGAGCGCCGTGGCCGAAAGCATCAGCGCCAGCGCGGACATGCCGATGGTGACCGTGGTGCGCGCCATGGCGACGAGCCGGTCGACCCAGGTGCGGTGATCGTCCAGCGTCGCATTGGCGACGTTTTGCGCAAGTTCTGCGCGCATGGCCGCGAAATCGGGCCGTGCTGTCGGGTCGATGGTGACGATCACGAGCCGGGGGACGGGCAGGCTCTCAATGTCGAGACCGGTTCCGAGCCACGGTTCGAGCAGGCGTGCGGTGGCCTCGGCGTCGACGATGTTTGCGTTGAGAACGCCATTGTAACCGGCGGCGATGTCGCGGGCCTGGGCGAGGGCGGCGTCCATGTCCAGCCCCTCATCGGGTTTGATCTGGATGGTCGCTTCGCGGGAGATCTGCGTCTGCCAGGTGGAGGCTGTGTCGCGCACCAGCGTCACCGCGCCCAGGGTGAGGCACGAAAGAAAGGTCATGATCGCGATCACGAGCACCATGGCGCGGCCGGCAATGTTGTCCGACGGCACGATGGGTGTCTGCTTGCGCGACACCGCGCCGCGCGCGCCCGAACTCAGGCGTGCGCCGACATTCTTCAGGAGGCGGGTCGTCTCAGTCATAGATTTCCAGCCTTCCGCCCGAGAGCACCATGCGGCGCGCATCCACCTGATCCATCAGGCCGAGGTCGTGGGTGGCGATGACGACGGCGGTGCCGAGCCGGTTGAGCTCCAAAAGAAGCCGCAGCAGGCGGCGGGCGAGTTGCGGGTCCACATTGCCGGTCGGTTCGTCGGCGAGCAGGATGCGGGGCTGCTCGATGAGGGCGCGGGCGATGGCGGCGCGCTGCTTTTCACCGCCGGACAGGATGGGCGGCAGCACATGCATGCGCTCGCCTAAACCCACCCATTTCAGGAGTTCGATCACGTCGCTGCGATAGGTGGATTCATCGCGCCCGCGAACGCGCAGCGGCAGCGCCACATTCTCATAGGTGGTGAGATGATCCAGCAGACGGAAATCCTGAAAGACCACGCCGATATTGCGGCGCAGGAGCGGCAGCTCCGTGCGGGTGATCTTGGAGCGGTCCTTGCCGAAAATCGTGATCAGGCCGCGCGTCGGCTTCAGCGACATGAAAAGCAGGCGCAGGAGCGTTGTCTTGCCGGCGCCGGAAGGGCCGCTCAGAAACTGGAAGGATCGCTCCGGCAAATGAAACGAGACATCGCGGAGGATCTCCGGACCCATCCCGTATCTATGGCCGACATTTTCAAATCGAATCACGAGGAACCTGCGTTCGTTGGGTGGCGGGTGTTGCCGGGACGCATTCTGTCAGACCATCAATGCGCATGGTTAATAGCAAGTTAACTCCTGCTTGATATGCGGGAGGTCGAAGCATTAACCATTTCCATTTAGCCCGGAAAGGCGGATCACGAAAGGATAGTCTGCCGGCTATGAGGCACTCCGACAGCGCACGCCCTCTTTCGGGCGAAATCATGATGCCCGACCGGGCGCGCGGATCGCAGCGTCAAAGCGATGCCGGGCGCGATGCCGGGCGCGATGTGGTCGATGTGGGCTTCGAAACGCTTGCGCCCGGCGAGAACACCGAAGCGCGCAAGCCGCGCGCGGCGCTGCCGTCGGGTGAAACCGTCTCGGGCCTCGACATGCTGAAGCCGGGCGCAGCACACCGGCGCGTGAAGCGCGGGCCGGCAGGCCCGCTGTTCTGGGCGGTGGGCGCGCTTTTCATCGCCGGCGCGTTCTGGGTGTCTGGCGGGCACAGCCTGGTGCAGGCGATGGATTTCGGTCAGCGGGAGACGCCGTCGCAGGCCCTGCGTCTGGTGGAGGTGACATCGCGCGTCGAGCGGCAGGGATCGCAGGCGCTTCTCATCGTTGATGGCGCAGCCTTTAACGGCGGCAGCAAGATTGTCGCCATTCCATCAATCTCCATCAACGTTACCTCCGAAAACGGCTCGACAACGCGTTATTTTTTGGGGACAAACGAACAACACCTCGGACCGGGCGCGCGCTTTCCCTTCTCCAGTCGGCTGGTCGCGCCTAGTGAAGGTGTAAAGTCCGTTTCTGTGACGTTTCGTTCGTCGTAGATCATCTGCTGAATACCCGGTTCCGGACCAGAACGTTTCGGGACCGCCCTTACAGGAGTTCGCCGCCCCATGCCTGTTGTACGCGGCAAGGAAATCGAGGTTTTGTTCTCGGCCTCGACCATCGCAAGGCGCAATCTGGAACTCGCCAAGGACATCGCTTCGCGCGAGTATGACGACCTTCTGGTGATCTCCGTTCTCAAGGGATCGTTTATTTTCGCAGCCGATCTGATCCGCGCGATGCACGATGTGGGCATCTCGCCGGAAGTGGAGTTCATCATGATCTCCAGCTACGGGGCGGGCACGGAAAGCGGCAAGATCAAGGTGTTGCGCGACATCGACAACGATGTGAAAGGGCGCGACATCCTTCTGGTGGATGACATTCTGGAATCCGGCAAGACACTGAAGCACACGAGCGAACTGATGATGTCGCGCGGCGCAAAATCGGTGTCCGTTGCGGTGCTGCTCGACAAGCATTCGCGGCGGCAGACGGAAATCAACGCCGATTTTGTCGGTTTTGAATGCCCCGACTATTTTGTCGTGGGCTATGGAATGGACGTGGCGCACGCGTTTCGCGAGCTGCCTTTCGTCGGCATCGTCAAGGGCGATGCCTGAACGGAGTGATTTTTAGAAAAGTGGGGGCTGGCGTATTTACCGAAGGGTAATCGGATCGGGTGAAAACAGGTCATGGCTAAGCTTCTTATTGTCGAAGACGACGACTCCGTACGTAATTTTACCGCCCGCGCGCTGAGCGCTGCCGGTCACACCGTGGAAACCGCGGGTGACGGGCTGGAAGGGCTTGAGCGAATCAATGAAACGGCCGGCGATTACGATCTGGTCCTGTCGGACATTCGTATGCCGGCCATGGACGGCATCGAGATGGCGCGGGCTGTGGCAAACGCCTTTCCGGGCCTGCGTCTTCTCCTGATGACCGGCTATGCGGATCAGCGCGAACGCGCCGTGGAGCTTGAAGGCACCGTCAAGGGCGTCGTGAACAAGCCCTTCACGCTGAGCGAACTGCGCCAGCGGGTTGGCGAGGTTCTCGCGGCCTGACCGGCGCTTCTGCAATGGTTCAGATTGCCCGCCATGCCTCCGGATGGGGGCGGGGGCGGGCGATCAGATGACCGTGCGTTTCGCAGCCGTGGCTGCGTCGCCGGTGTTCGGTGTGCCCGTTGGCTCGATCAAGAGGAGATGCGCTTCCTTGCGGGCCACCGGGCAATGCTCGACATCTTTCGGCACGACGAACATTTCACCTGCTTTCAGCGTGACGGTGCGGTCGCGCAGCTGAATGTCGATTTCGCCCTTTAGCACGAGAAAGAAATCGTCGGTGGCGGGGTGAGAATGCCATTTGAACTCGCCCTCGACCTTTACGACCATCACGTCATGGCCGTTGAAGGTGGCCACGGTTCGCGGTGACCATTTCTCGTCAAAGGCAGACAGTTTTTCCGCCAGATTTATCGCATCACTCATCGCACCCCTCCGCTTCATGAAATGAAAATACGCAAAATGCCGAAACGTGACGGGTCCGGGTTGTTCTGTGGGCGAAGGCCCCGGCAGTCGGCTACTGCATGTTGAGTAGCCGTTCGAGATATTCCTTTTCGAGGGCAGGGCTCAGCGCATCGCCGAGGCGCTTGCGGATGGCGTCCAGAATGCGGCGCGCGCGCTGGGTGTCGATCTCGTCGGGAACGTCGACCGAATCGCCGAAATCCGGCCCCGTGGTCGCCTGCGGACGCCCAAGCGGATCGCGGCCATTATTGCCCTGCCGATAGCCCTGTTCGCCGCCGCCCTGCTCACCCTGCATGGCCTGCTGCATCTGGTTCATCATGTCCTGCGCGCCGCGCCGCAACGCTTCGAGCGCACGGCCCTGTTCGCCCACGGCCTGCTCGCCTTCACCCTCGCCAAGCGCGCCTTCGGCTTCGCCCATGGCCTCGCCGGCTTCGCCGAAACCTTCGCCGGGCTTGATGCCCAGCCCCTCAAGGCCCTCCATCAGGCTTTCCAGATCCTGCCGCAGCATGCCCTGACCCTGTTGCAGGCCGCGCATGGCGTCGGCGAATTCTTCCGGCGTCATGCCCTGACCCTGTCCGGGCTGCTGGCCCTGACCGGGCTGGTTCTGCCCTCCCTGCCCCTGTTGACCGCGCTCGCCCTGCTGGCCTTCCTGACCGGACTGCCCGCGCTGCCCGCGTTCCATCTGGTCCATGCGGAAGGTCTCGTTCATCAGCTCCTGCTGCTTGCGCATCAGATTGCCGAGCTCGTCCATCTGCTGGCGCATTTCTGATTGCTGGCCACCCTGCTGCCCCTGCTGGGAGCGGCCGGCCTGCAGATTGTTCATCATGTTCTCAAGCTGGGAGAGCAGCTCCTGCGCCTGATCGCGCGCGCCGGATTTTGCCAGTTCCTCGATCTGGTCGAGCATGCGCTCCAGATCGCTCTGGTTCAGCATCTGGCTGTTCTCCGGCATCTGCTGGGCCAGATCGGGGTTCTGCTGCGCGCGCTCGGCGAGTTCGCGCATGAACTCCTGCATGGCGCTGCGCAATTCGTCCATCAGCTGGGCGATTTCCTCGTCGCTCGCGCCGTCTTCAAGCGCCTGCCTCAGGGCTTCCTGGGCCTGCCGCAGACGCTTCTCGGCAGCGGTGAGGTCGCCATCCTCGATGATGAGTGCGATCTCCCAGAGATAATCGACCACGCTGCGCAACTGGTCGTCCGACTGCGCCGTTGCAAGCCGCGAGCGGGCCGCCGAAACACCGAGGAAATGGGCGAGATCGCTCAGCGTTCTTTCCGGCCATGTCATGACCGCGTCCATCAGGTCGAGAACGCGCTGCTTGCCATTGGCGTCCAGCGCCAGAATGCGTCGCTGCTCCACCAGCGCCTTGGCCAGCGGATTGGTGAAGATGCGCTCCGGCAGGGTCACGATTTTCGCTTCGCTCAGCGCTTCCTGCCCTGCATCGTCGACCGCGCGCAGCGTAATCGTCACCGAACTGCCGGCCCACGGGTGCTCGGTGAGGTCGCGTGAGGTCTTCGCGGCGATGCTCTTGCCATCGCGGCGCGGCAGGGTGAGCGCCAGGTCGGGCGCTTCGTAGAGCGGGCGTGCATCGGTCGCCTGCCAGGCCTGCCTGAACAGCGCCTGGGCTTCGGCAGCCCCGTAATCGTCCTCGATTTCGTAGACGAGTTCCAGCGCGCCATTGACGGCGCGTCTGGGGTCTTCGGCAAAGCGGATTGCCGGGGGATTGTCCGGCGTCACCGAAAAGAGCCAGCTTTCGATCTCCTGACCGTCGCGCTTCAGGATGAGCTTGCCATCGCCGGCAAGCGTGCTGGCGAAACGGCGGGCGGTGGCGGCGGAGGAAAGCGTTTCGCTCTGCGACGCGCCTTCCGGCTCGATCAGGGTTTCCGCGTCATCGACGCCAAGGAAGGAAAGCGTTTCCGTGCCCGATCCGCCGGTGACCCGCAGCGCGAGCATGCTGCCCTGCGGCACGGTGAAGTGGTCGGTTTCGCGATTGGCCTCTGCGGTCAGATAGAGCGGTGCGCGGCGGGTGTAGTTGGGCGGCGTCACCCAGGCGTCGATCCGCGGGGGAACCACTTCCGCCCCGCCATTGGCCCGAAAACCGTCCAGAATGCTGCCGCCATAGGGGCCGGTGGAGAAGGCTGCCGCAATGACCAGAAGCAATGCAGCGGCTGCGCGCAGGCCCCAGGGATCTTTTTCCGGCACGCCGGTTTCCGGCAGGTCGCCGCGCAGATTGTTCAGCCTTCCGGCCATGCGCTTCTGGTGTTCGCGCCATAAGGCGTCGGCAAATTCGTTCTGGCTACCGGCGAGCCGGTCCGATTGCGTTGCGACGGGCTCATGCTCAAGCTGATTGACCCGCTCGATGCGCCGGTCGATTTCAGCCGGTTGCGGGCGGCGGAAGCCGCGCAGACGCCAGAGTGCCGCGAGGCTTGCAAGTCCGAGCAGACCGAGAACGGCGGTCCGCACCATGTCGGGCATGAGCCTGAAGAGGCCAAGCCAGGAAATGCTCAGGAACAGGCTGACAATGACGACGAGCGGCAGGACAAGCGGCCAGAGACGTTCCACCACCATGACGGAACGGATGGCAAACCGGGTGCGCGCGAGGCGCGCGAACCGGCTCCTGTGCGTTTGCCCTGTCGGTGTTTCAGCCATAGGCGCTCTCTGCACATTGCCGCAGCGCGCGTGAATCGCACGCCCTGTCATCATGAAGGATAGCAGTAAACGCGGCGAAGGCGAGGCGGCGCGCGAAATTGTGATCCGCGCGCTGCAGGTGGTTTTACTCGGCGAGCCAGTCCGGCATCGAGTCGAGCGCGATCAGCTCTTCAAGGCTCAGCCGGGGCCGAATCACGTGGAACCGGTCGCCATTCACCAGAACTTCAGGCACAAGCGGGCGCGAATTGTAGGTGCAGGCCTGCACCGCGCCATAGGCGCCGGCAGAGCCGACGGCGATCAGGTCACCGGCCTTGAGCGCAGGCAGCTCGCGGTCGAGCGCCAGATAGTCGCCCGTCTCGCAGACCGGACCGACAACATCGGCGACGAGCGTGCCGGCATTCTCGTCCGGTTCGGCGACCGGGCGAATGGCGTGGAACGCCTCGTAAAGCGTGGGGCGGATGAGGTCGTTCATCGCTGCGTCCACGATGACGAAGTTCTTCGCTTCGCCTTCCTTCACATAAACCACTTCCGACACGAGGATGCCGGCATTGGCGGCGATCAGGCGGCCGGGTTCGAGCATGACCTTCAGACCGAGCTTCTTCATGTGCTTGCGCACGACTTCGGCATAGGCGTCGGGCAGGGGCGGCTGGTCGCCATCCTCCGCGTAGGGAACGCCAAGCCCGCCGCCGAGATCCACATGCTCGATGGCGTGGCCGTCGGCGCGCAGGGTTTCGGTCAGCTCCGTCAGCAATGCGAAAGCATCGTCAAAGGGCTGCAGCTCGGTGATCTGGCTGCCGATATGCATGTCGATGCCGGACACTTTCAGGCCCGGAAGCTCGGCGGCGCGCGCATAGGCGGCGCGGGCGTCCTTCCAGCTGATGCCGAACTTGTTCTCCGCCTTGCCGGTGGAGATCTTCTTGTGTGTTTTCGCGTCGACATCGGGATTGATGCGCAGCGACACATTGGCCGTCAGCCCCAGCGCGGTGGCGCGGGCGGAGAGCTGTTCAAGCTCGGGCATCGATTCGACGTTGAAGCAGAGAATGCCGGCCTGGAGCGCGAAGTCCATTTCGCGTGCGGTCTTGCCGACACCGGAAAACAGGATCTTGTTCGCAGGCACGCCGGCGGCCAGCGCACGGCGCAGCTCGCCTTCCGAGACCACATCCATGCCGGCGCCGAGGCGGGCAAGCGTGGTCAGAACTGCCTGGTTGGAGTTTGCCTTCATGGCGTAGCAGACGAGCGCGTCCAGCCCCTCGAAAGCTTCCGAGAAGACACGGTAATGGCGCGTCAGCGTTGCCGTGGAATAGCAGTAGAACGGGGTGCCGACGGCTTCCGCAATGGCGGGCACCGGCACGTCTTCGGCGTGCAGCACGCCGTCACGATATTCGAAATGATTCACGGCAGCAGGCTTTCGGCTGAGCGTTTGGTTGTCTGGCTCGCGCCGTCATGCGGCGCAAGCCTTTTCGGTCCGATGCTCTAGAGCAGACCGTCGAGGATGAACGGACGATCTTCGACCGGTTTTTCCGGCGCCGGCGGGACGGGCTGGTCGTTGCGTTCAGCTTCCTTGCGCGCATCCACTGCCGCCTCATAGGGCGAATCAAGTGGCGCCTTGCGCCCGCAGGCGGCAAGGCCGAGCGCGAGGCCGAGCATGACAAGGGTGAGCGTGCGGCGGGCCGTCATGAGCGTTCCATTCCTCGAAAGTGCGTGGGCTGCGTTTTAGCGCTTTTTGGCGGGCGTTGCATCCCGTTTCAGGCGTTTCTTCCATGCGCTGATCTGGCGGGTCACTTCGGAGGGCGCGGTGCCGCCATAGGAGGTGCGGCTTTTCACGGAATTGCTGACCGACAGCACCGAGAAAACGCCATCGTGAATGGCCGGGTTGATCGCCTGAAGGTCTTCCAGCGCAAGCTCTTCAAGCCCGCACTTCTTTTCCTCGGCAAGCGCCACGGCGCGGCCCGTCACGTGATGGGCCTCGCGGAACGGCAGGCCCGCTTCACGCACCAGCCAGTCGGCCAGGTCGGTTGCGGTGGAGAAACCGGCTCCGGCGGCCTCCTTCATGGCGGTCGTGTTGACCTCCATGTCGCCGACCATGCCGGTCATCGCGGCAAGCATCAGGTCGAGCGTCTCGGCAGCGTCGAAGACGGCTTCCTTGTCTTCCTGCATGTCCTTTGAATAGGCGAGCGGCAGGCCTTTCATCACCGTCAGCAGCGCGATCAGGTCGCCATTGATGCGGCCGGTCTTGGCGCGGATCAGTTCAGCGGCGTCCGGGTTCTTCTTCTGCGGCATGATCGAGGAGCCGGTGGAGAAGGAATCGGACAGGCGCACGAAGCCGAACTGCGGCGTCGACCAGATGACGATTTCCTCGGCCAGACGCGAAAGGTGAATGGCGCAGATGGCCGAAAGCGACAGGAACTCCAGCGCGAAATCGCGGTCCGACACGGTGTCGATGGAGTTGCGGGTGGGCTCGCGAAAACCGAGCGCCTCTGCCGTCATGTGACGGTCGACGGGGAAACCCGTGCCGGCAAGGGCGGCCACGCCGATCGGGCTTTCGTCCAGCCGCTCGATGGCGTCGCGCACGCGCGAACGGTCGCGGCCGAACATTTCGACATAGGCCATCAGATGGTGGCCGAACGTGACCGGCTGTGCCGACTGCAGATGCGTGAAGCCCGGCATGACGCTCGCAGCGTGTTCCTCGGCGCGGGTGAGAAAGGCTTCGATGAGGCCGCCAAGCGCGGCATCGACGCGCTGCAGCTCTTCCTTGACCCAGAGGCGGAAATCGAGCGCCACCTGATCATTGCGCGAACGCGCCGTGTGCAGGCGTCCTGCGGCCGGTCCGATAAGCTCGGCCAGACGCGCCTCGACATTCATGTGAATGTCTTCGAGCCTGGTGGAAAAGGTGAAGGAGCCAGCCTCGATCTCTGACAGGATCGTGTTCAGGCCCTCAACGATTTTTTTCTCGTCGTCAGCCGAAATTATGCCAGTCTTTGCCAGCATGGCGGCGTGGGCCAGGCTGCCGCGAATGTCCTGGGCGTAAAGCTTCTTGTCGAAACCGATGGATGCGTTGATCGCTTCCATGACGGCATCGGGTCCTGAGGCAAAACGTCCGCCCCACATGCGGTTGCTGGCTTGGTCTTCGCTCATCATGATAACCGGGCGCTAGTGTGGAAAGAAGAATGTCGAAGCAGAAACAAAAATTCCCGGCACTTCGCTTGGTCGTCCTGGCTGTTGCCGCGGGCGCTATAGCGGGTGCGATTGCGGTATACGTGAAGGGTGGGCTGGATGGCAACAAGCCGGCGACCCAGATTGCCGTCGATGCAGACAATGCGGTCTGTGAGGCAAAGCAGGAGCAGGCGCGCGCCATTGGCGCTGCGGCAACCGGTCACGTGGCGGCCATGCTGGCTGCCGATCCGCCGCGCTCTTTGAAAACACTGGCCTTTGCCGGTCCCGACGGCGAGGCGATGTCGGTCGGTGATTTTTCGGGCCGCGCGATCCTGATCAATCTCTGGGCCACCTGGTGCACGCCCTGCCGTGAGGAAATGCCGGCGCTTGATGCGCTGCAATCTGCCAAAGGCGGCGACGATTTCGAGGTTGTTGCGGTCAATGTGGATCGCGGCGACGATGAAAAGCCGACCGCGTTCCTGGAAGAAACGGGCATTGAGGCCCTGGGCTATTACCGCGACAGTTCGATGAAGATTTTCAACGATCTGAAAAGTCAGGGGCTGGCGCTTGGCCTGCCGGTGACGCTGCTTCTCGATGGGGAAGGCTGCCTCATGGCGCATATGAACGGACCCGCCGAATGGGCGAGCCCGGATGCCGGGCGTCTGATCGACGCGGTGGTTGCGAACCAGAAATAACCCTGTCGGGGAGCTTCATACTCCCCGAAATCGCTCCGGCAGCGGAAAGCCTTTTCAGGCAGCCGCGCGCGGGCTGTAGACGCAGCCTTCGGCCTGCCCGTCAGGTCCACGTTTGACCTCAACACGATCAACCGTGAGCGTTGTCTCCGAAAGCTTGTCGAAAATCCATTTGGCAAGATTTTCGAGCGAAGGGACCGACAGGCCGTCGATCTCGTTCAGATAGGTGTGGTCCAGGGTCTTGTGGACGACGGCTATCTGTTGTTCGACTTCATAGAGATTAGCCGCCCAGCCATAAACCGGGTCAGGTTCGCCGACGAGATGGACGGAGACCTTGAAGGAATGCCCGTGCAGACCGGAATAAGGCTCCAGCTTGTGCGCGGCCTCGAATGTAAATTCCTTGTACGTTTCCACTTCCTAATCCCCTGACTTTAAATGGATTTTCGGACTCACGATCGTTTCTTCCGGAGGAAGCTTTACCTTTCCTCAAGGCTGAGCGACGCCTGCCGTAGGTCGATCGGACGATCTGTTGTATAATCCTTTTGGCTTAAAGGTTTGGCACCCGCTTTGATGCCTGTCAATCTACCGGGACGAGTGTGCCAAAAGAGGTGTGCCGTTAACCTGTTGTTTGATTAGCCGGCATTATCCTTGGCTGCGTTTTAATTTACGCCAGCAAAGAGGCTCAAGAATGACCAATAAAAATAACCGCGGAGGCTGGTTTGCGGCACTGGCGGTGCTGCTTTTCTCGTTTGTGGCTCCGGCCGCTGCGCAGAATGCCGAACTGCCAAAGCCCGAGGGCAATGTCATCCTGACGATTGACGGCAATATCGGTGCGACCAATGGGGAAGGCGTCGCCGATTTCGATATCGCCATGCTCGAGAAGCTGAAATCCGCAAAGATCAAGACGAGCACACCCTGGTTCGACAATGAGGTCGAGTTCGAAGGGGCGCTGATGACCGAGCTGATGAAGCTCGTTCAGGCAGATGGCAAGGAAGTGGTTGTCACGGCGCTGAACGACTATCAGGCGCCGGTGCCGATTGCCGATTTTGCCGAACATGGCACGATCCTCGCCTACAAGCGCGACGGAGAGTACATGCCGGTCAGCGACAAGGGGCCGCTTTTCATCGTCTATCCTTACGATTCCTCACCTGAACTGAACACGCAGAAATACTACTCTCGTTCTGTTTGGCAGATTCGACGCTTTACCGTTCGCTAGGCGTCTGACAAGCTCTGTTCATGGCGGAACCGGAAACAATACATATGAAGCGTCGCACGGCCTCTCGTGTAGTGCAGGTGGTTCTTTCCATCGGCATGATCGCATTGGCCGTTGCGGCGCTTTATATTTCTGTTCTGGTGTTCCAGCGTCAGGAAGCACTGACGCAGATCTTCCGCTACAACATCGCCTATAGCGCCAGCCAGGGCATGAACGAGCTCCTGCGCTTCAGGCGGACCCTGACGGCGGCTCTCATCGATCCGCCGCAGGTTACCAAGCAGGATGTGGAGCTGCGCTACCAGATCCTGCTCAGCAGGCTGAGCCTGTTCGAGCAGGGCGAATTCATGAATTTCGTCACTGCATTGCCGGAAAACCGGGAAACGGTCGACGAACTGGCAAGCGCGCTGGACGAAATCGGCGGATTTATCGGCGAAATCGACGATCCGGAAGTGGCCCAGCAGGCGCTCGACCTGACAGCGCCGCTTGAACGCAAGATGGTCGCGCTCGCTTCCAAGGCGAATGAATATGGAGCGACGGCGCAGGCGGAGGATCAGAGGCAGCTTCTCACGCTGCACTGGATATTCTCATCCCTTGCGCTTTCGCTCGTCGTGTCGGGCTTCATCTTCATCGCCATGCTGCGATGGCAGCACCGGCTGCAGATCAGTGTGCAGCAGCGGCTGAAAGCGACCAATGAGGATCTGTTGCGAACGAGCGCGGAGCTCAGCGAAAGCGCTGCCGCCGCACGTCGCGCCAATGAAGAGCTGATTACCCAGAACCTGCTCTTCAACACGGCGCTGAACAACATGTCCCACGGCCTTTGCATGTTCGATGCAGAGGGCAAGCTCATCGTCAGCAATCAGAAGATGGAGAACATCTACGGCCTGAGCCAGGAGCAGCTCCGGCTGGGCACGTCGCTCGACATGCTGATCCAGCATATGGTCGAGACGGGCGCCTGCGCGGAATATGAGGCCGAACAGCTCTCTCAGATGCAATGCAAGCTGATCGAAGAGGATCGGTCCGATACGCTGATACAGGAACTGCGCGATGGACGCACCATTCTGATTTCCCACCAGCCGATGCGCGGCGGTGGCTGGGTTGCAACTTATGAAGACATAACCGAGCGGCACAAGGCGCAGGCGCAGGTTGCCTATATGGCCCGCCACGACACGCTGACCGATCTTCCCAATCGCATTTTGATGCGTGAGCAGCTGGAGGACATTCTTGCCTCCAGCAGCGACCGGGGCCTCGCCACGGCGGTGATGTGCGTCGACCTCGACAATTTCAAAAGCATCAACGACACGCTCGGCCACCCGGTTGGCGACGCCCTTCTGCGCGCTGTTGCCGGGCGCATTCGCAACACGGTGCGCGAGACGGATGCGGTGGCGCGTCTTGGCGGCGACGAATTTGTGGTTGTTCAGGGCAATGTCGAAAAGCCGGAGCAGGCGAGCAGCCTGGCCAAGCGGCTGATCGAGGCGCTGGACGAACCCTATATCATCGAGGGGCATCAGGTGCTCACCGGCGCAAGCGTCGGCATCGCCATTGCCGAAGCCGACGAACAGGGCGGTGACCTTCTCATGCAGGCCGACGTAGCGCTCTATCAGGCCAAGGGCGATGGGCGCGGCGTGTTCCGCTTCTATGAGGCCGGCATGAACAAGCGCCTGCAGCGCCGTCGCTCGCTGGAGGCGGAGTTGCGCGCGGCCAATCTGGACGAGCAGTTCCATCTCGTCTTCCAGCCGATCATCGGGCTTGGAACCAACCGGGTCACCACCTTCGAGGCGCTGCTGCGCTGGACGCACCCGGTGCACGGACCGATCTCGCCGGACGAGTTTATCCGCATTGCCGAGGAAACGGGCGCGATCGTGCCCATTGGCGAATGGGTGCTGCGCCGTGTCTGCCTTGAGATGAAGTCGCTGCCGGACAATATCAGCATCGCTGCGAACCTTTCGCCGATGCAGTTCAAGCGGGATGACATCGTGGAGACGGTCGCGCGTGTTCTCTCCGAGACCGACACGCCGGCAAACCGCCTCGAACTCGAGATCACCGAAACGCTGCTTCTGGAAGACAGCCGCAAGCTGCACACGGATCTGCGTCGCCTGCGCAAGCTGGGCACCCGCATCTCGCTCGACGATTTCGGCACCGGCTATTCGTCGCTCAGCTATCTGCAGAAATTCGCCTTCGACAAGGTGAAGATCGACCGCCTTTTCATCAAGGAAATCACCAAGAGCGCGGATCAGGCGGCGATTGTTCAGACCATCGTGAACCTGGCCTTCACGCTGGGCATGACCACGGTGGTGGAAGGTGTCGAGATGGAAGAGCAGTTGCGCATCATTCGCGCCATGGGTTGCGATGAAGCGCAGGGCAATCTGTTCAGCAAGCCGATCCCTGCCTCCGACATTCCCGACTTCCTGGCTGCGCACAAGCTTCGCCGCTATGCGGCCTGATCCCGAAAGCCTTTAATCTTCTGCACGTTCGTTTCGCGCGCGCTCGCGGAAAATGCGCCGTATGACCTTGCCGGTCGTCGTGAGGGGCATGGATTCCACGAAAGCGATTTCGCGCGGATATTCGTGGGCTGAAAGGCGTTCACGCACCCATAATCGAATGTCCTCGGCAAGCGCATCGCTGGGGTCGGCTCCCTCGCGCAGGACGATATAGGCCTTCACGATTTCGGTGCGCACGGGATCGGGCTTGCCCACGGCGGCGGCGAGCGCCACGTCGGGATGGCCCGTCAGGCAATCCTCGATCTCCGTTGGCCCGATGCGATAGCCGGCCGAGGTGATGACGTCATCGTCGCGTCCGACGAAATGGATGTACCCGTCTTCATCGCAAACGCCCTGATCGCCGGTCGTCATCCAGTCGCCGACGAATTTTTCGGCGGTCGCGGCTTCGTTCTCCCAGTAACCCAGAAACATCACCGGGTCGGGCCTCAGAATGGCGATGTCGCCAGCCTCATGGGCGGGCAGGCGGCGACCCTCCCTGTCGATGACGGCAACCCGGTGTCCGGGAACCGGCAGGCCGATCGCGCCGGGCCGCCCCACATTGAGCGCATGGCAGGACGAAAGGACGAGGTTGCATTCGGTCTGTCCGTAGAACTCGTTGATCTCCAGACCGAGCGCATTGCGCGCCCACTCGAATGTTTCGCGTCCGAGCGCTTCGCCGCCGGAGCCGATGGTGCGCAGGGAAAGGTCGAAACGCTTCCGGATATCGGGAACGGCTTTCAGCATGCGCAGCGCCGTGGGCGGGATGAAGGCGTTGCGCACCTTCATCTTCTCCATAAGGCCAAGCGCCGTTTCGGGGTCGAATTTCTCAAACCGGCCCGCGACGACGGGAGTGCCGAGATAAAGGCCGGGCAGGAGCACGTTGAGCAGTCCGCCCGCCCACGCCCAGTCGGCCGGGGTCCACAGGAGATCGCCGTCCTGCGGCAGGAATTCATGGTGGAACTGAACGCCCGGCAGATGCCCCAGCAAGACCCGGTGCCCGTGCAGCGCGCCCTTGGGCGGTCCGGTGGTGCCGGATGTGAAAATCATCATGGCCGGATCGTCCGGCCCCGTAGTGGCCGCTTCGAAGGGGCCGGCATTCTCGGCGATGATGCGGTGAAAATCCTGCGTGTCGCCGCTTGCCCCGTCCACACAGACCGAAAGCCTCAGTGCGGGGAGCCTGTCCCGGATGCGCGCAATCTTGGAGAGTCCGGTATCATTGGTGATCACCGCTGCAGCGCCCGACGTGAACAGCCGGTATTCGAGCGCTTCGGCCCCGAAGAGGAGGGCGAGCGGCACGGCGATTGCGCCAAGCTTGTAGATCGCAGCATGCGCAATCGCGGTCTCGAAGGATTGCGGCAGGAGCAGAGCAACCCGGTCGCCACGCCTGATGCCGGCTCGTGCAAGGCCTGCGGCCAGCGCATCGGAGTGCGCGGCAAACATGCCGTAGGTCAGCGTGGCGGGTGTCTCGCCGGGCCTGTATTCGAAAAGGGCGATGCGTTCGGGCGCGCGTTTCGCCCAGTCATTGGAGATGGCTGTACCGATATTGAACGTCTGCGGGATGTTCCAGCGGAACCCGTCATAAAGCGCTTTGTAGCTTTCGCGCCGTTCAAGCATCGTCGTGACATGTCCTCCCCTGTCCGTCGCCTTGATGCTCTCGGGAACCAGTGTCCCTTGGGGAAATGGTGCCCCTGGCCGGACTCGAACCAGCACTCCTTGCGGAACTCGATTTTGAGTCGAGCGCGTCTACCAATTCCGCCACAGGGGCCCGCCGCGAACGGCCGGACAGGCAGCGGACTATACGGGGAAGCGGGGCTCCGTCAACACTTTGCGAGACAAAACGCCCCGCGTTTCGCGTCTTTTGTCGCCAGCGTTGCACATGGTCGCCGCAGCGGCTAGACAAAGCGCCTCATCGAGGGCCATCCATGCTTCGCAAACTCTACGACTGGACCATGTCGCTGGCAGCCACACGGCATGCCGAAAAAGCGCTGGCCTCCGTGTCTTTCATCGAAAGCTCCGTGTTTCCCATCCCGCCGGATGTGCTGCTGATTCCGATGGTGTTATCGGAGCGCGCCAAATGGCTGCGCTACGCGCTCATCTGCACCGTCAGCTCCGTTCTCGGCGCGCTTCTGGGCTATTTCATCGGCGCGTTTCTCTACGAAGCGGTCGGGCAGCCGATTCTCGCCTTCTATGGCAAGGAAGATGCCTTCGATCAGGTGGCCGGCTGGTACAACACCTGGGGCGGCTGGGGTGTGCTCTTCGCGGCGGTAACGCCGTTCCCCTACAAAGTGCTCACCATCTTTTCGGGCGCGACGGGGCTCAACCTCGTCACCTTCGTGGTGGTGTCGATCATCGGCCGCGGCCTGCGCTTCTTTCTGGTGTCGTGGCTGCTCTACAAGTTCGGCCCGCCGATCCGCGTCTTCATCGAAAAGAACCTTGGCCTTCTTTTTACCCTTTTCATGGTTTTGCTGGTCGGTGGTTTTGTCGCCATCCGCTACGTTTTCTAGAGGCCTTCCATGTCCCTTACCGCTCCCACCGGCGCCACCCAGAAATTGAGCGCTGCGCTGCTGGCCGTTGGCATGGCGGCGACCGTCGGCATCGCCCTCGGCTTCGAGCATATTGGCGGCTACATTCCCTGCATGCTGTGCCTTGAGCAGCGCACGCCCTATTACATCGGCGCGCCGTTGATGCTTCTGGCGCTGCTGGCGTCATGGTTGAAAGCGCCCGCCATTGTCACGCGCGGCCTGCTTCTGGCCGGTGGCGCGCTCATGCTCTACGGCATGGGGCTCGGTGCGTATCATTCCGGTGTGGAATGGGGCTGGTGGGAAGGCCCTGCCGATTGCGGAGCCGGTGCGGCGAACCAGGATTTCGGTGGCAATCTGCTCGATCAGCTCAACGCCGTGATCCCGCCCTCCTGCAGTGAGGCGGCCGGTCGTTTCCTCGGCCTGTCATTTGCTGGGTGGAACGTTCTGGCAAGCGCACTCTGGGCGATCATCGCCCTTCGCGCCGCCTTCAAGCGGTAGGAAAGCCGCTAGCGAACAGGCTAGGGCTGCAGTTCAACATCCCAGTAAAGGTAATCCATCCAGCTTTCGTGCAGATAGTTGGGTGGGAAGAGCCGCCCGTTGTTGTGCAGATCCTGAACGGTGGGGCGGTAGGGTTTTTGCTGCGGCCACATCTTTGCCCGTGAAGGCATGACGCCGCCTTTTTTCAGATTGCAGGGCGAGCAGGCCGCGACCACGTTTTCCCAGGATGTGACACCGCCAAGGCGGCGGGGAACGACATGATCGAAGGTGAGGTCTTCATGGGTGCCGCAATACTGGCACCGGAAGCGGTCGCGCAGGAACACGTTAAAACGTGTGAAGGCTGGATAGCGCGACGGCTTTACATAGGTTTTGAGGCAGATCACGCTCGGCAGCTTCATCGCGAAGGATGGCGAGGAAACCTGCTGGTCGTACTCGGCAACGATGTTCACCCGGTCGAGGAAGACTGCCTTGATGGCATCCTGCCACGACCACAGTGACAAAGGATAATAACTGAGCGGTCTGTAGTCCGCATTCAGCACCAGAGCAGGCATGCTGTCTGGCGAGGCCGCGATCGTCACGTCTTTGAAGCTCCTTCAACTGACCAAGTCGATCGATGCAAATACTGTAAGCCCGCCGTGACAGGATTGTGAAGCGCATATTTTGCTTTATGACATTTCAAACAGCTGGTTTTTCGCTGTTTTTTGCGTCGATCAGGGCAAAGGAGCGGCTTCGTGCCCTTTTCTCTCCCGATAATAGGCCCAGAACAGGCGTGCGGCGACGGCGCGAAGCGGCGTCCATGATTCGGCCAGCAAGGCCAGATCGCGGGGATTGGGGCGCTCGGACAGGGCCAGGGCATCGGCAACGGCAGCCTGAAGCGCGACATCGCCGGCCGGAAACACATCCGGGTGACCGGCGGCGACAAGCAGATAGACCTGCGCGGTCCATGGGCCGATGCCGGGCAGCGCGGTGAGCCGGGCGATGGCCTGATCGGCGTCAAGCGCACACAGCGCCTCAAGGTCGAGCCCGTCATCCCGGATCGCGCAGGAGAGCGCCAGAACGGTGCGCTGCTTGGCGCGTGAGAGGCCAGCAGCGATCAGCGGTTCTTCGCCGCCCGAAAGCACTGCGTCCGGTGTCAGCGGATTCACCAGCCTGACAAGCCGCCCTTCAATGGCGTCGGCGCTGGCGCGGGAAACCTGCTGGGATACGATGATGGAAACGAGGCTCGCAAATCCGGGTGCGGTGCGCCGGAGCGGAACCTCGCCCGCCCGCGCGCGCACGGCTTCAAGGCGGGGATCGATCCCGACAAGCGCGTCCAGCGCCTCCAGAATGTGCGCATCCGTGTCTATGCGGTGCATGGCGGCGCTGTGTCCTCTTCTTGCCGAGCACGAAAGAAAGCCGTAGCAATCGATGAATGCCGACCGCAACCCGATTCACGATTTACCCATGACACGCCCGGTTTTCCGGTTCGCGCCGAGCCCGAACGGCCAGCTTCATCTTGGCCACGCCTATTCCGCGCTTTTGAACCATCAGATGGCGCGCGAGGCCGATGGCCGGTTTCTCCTGCGCATGGAAGACATCGACGTGACGCGCTGCACGCCCGAGCTGGAGCGTGGCGTGCTGCATGATCTGGCCTGGCTGGGGCTTAACTGGGAGCAGCCGGTGCGCCGTCAGTCCGAGCATTTCGAAGATTATCGTGCGGCTCTGGAACAGCTTGTCGAGGCGGAGCTTGTCTATCCCGCCTTCATGAGCCGGGGCGAGGTGCGGGCGAGCATTGCCTGTTACGAGGCTGATGGCGCGTCATGGCCGCGTGATCCGGATGGTGCGCCGGTTTATCCGGGCGACGACAGGTACCTCACGCCGGAAGAGCGCGAAGCGCGCATTGCAGAGGGGGCGGCCTTCGCGTGGCGTCTCGACATGCGTGCGGCGATTGCGCATGTGGGCAAACCGCTTTTCTGGGACGAGACAGGGCAGGGACCGAAGGGCGAGACGGGAAGCGTTGCCGCCGATCCGGAAGCCTGGGGTGACGTGGTGATTGCGCGTAAGGAAATCCCCGCAAGCTATCACCTGTCAGTCGTCGTCGATGATGCGCTTCAGGGCGTCAGCCATGTGGTGCGTGGGCGTGACCTGTTTTACGCGACGGCGGTTCATCGCCTGCTTCAGGAGCTTCTGGGCCTGCCGGTCCCGCAATATCACCATCACGATCTGATCCTCGATGATGATGGTCGCAAGCTTTCCAAGAGCCGGGGTGACACGAGCCTCGACGCCCTCAGGGCAAGCGGCGCAACGCCGGAGGACATCAGGCGCATGATCGGCTTTCCGGTATCCTGACCCTGGATGGCCGCTGGTTTGCACCGATGCACAAAGGGTGCTCCAAGCTATTCCTGGAGCATCGGAACAACCCGAAAACCGGATTCCATTTTTCGGGCCGAGGTTCTAGCCGATCCTTTTGATGATGGCCTTGATGATGACGAGGAGGAGCAGCGCGCCAAACGCGCCGCCGAGGCCCGCCAACGCCGCGTCGAGCAGGCTCCCGAAGCGCGTGCCACGTTCGTTGAAAACATAAATGGTGCCGAAGAAGGCGAGCGTGATGATCGTGGCGTTGCCGAGTGTGCCGAATCCATCATCGCCCAGCGCGGCGCTGAGGCCGAGCGAGAGGATATAGGAGATCATTGTCACGGCAACGAGCGCGAACAACAGCCAGCTCGTGTCCAGTTTCATCAGCATTCGCGCATCCCCCCGGTGGCGCAACAGATCATCTTTCTTGATCGTATGATGGAAATGTTTCGCTTTCCTTGCGGGGTGCGTGGCTGATAAAGCCGCGCTCAGACCGCCAGCCAATGGATTGCCGTGCGTCCATGGGGACGAACAAAGGGCAATCCGGCCTTCCGATGCTCCAGACGCAGGGACAAGAGACCGATGCAAGACCTTACGCGGGCCATCCCGGCCCTTTTCGTCCTCCTCTGGGCGACGGGCTTCATCGGCGCGCGTTACGCCATGCCCTGGGCCGAGCCCTTCACCTTTCTGTGGGTGCGCTTTGCCATCACCTTCGGCGTCCTGCTTCTGATCATCCCTCTGGTGAAAGCGAAGGCGATTGGCCCGTTGAACGCCATGCACGCGGCAATCGCCGGCGTGCTGATGCATGGTGTTTATCTGGGAGGCGTGTTCTGGGCTGTCCGTCAGGGGCTTCCGGCGGGCTTTGCCGGCCTGATCGTCGGGCTCCAGCCCATGCTGACTGCCGTGATCGCCGGGCTTTTCCTTGGCGAGACGGTGACGCGCAAGCACTGGCTTGGCCTTGTGGTCGGGCTTGTTGGCGTCGCCACCGTGCTGTCGCCGAAATTCGGCTCGGCCACGGACGGCGTCACGGTTGCAACGCTTGGCGCGGCCATCGTCGCGGTGATCGCCATGAGCGTTGGCACGGTGTGGCAGAAGCGTTTCGTGGCGACGGCCGATCTGGTCACGGTGACGCTTTGGCAATATGTCGGCGGCTGGGCGGTGGCTTTCCTGATCGCCACGCTGTTCGAGACCGGGGATTTCGTGCTGAACGGCGAACTGGTGTTCGCCATGGTCTGGCTGGTCTTCGTCCTGTCGCTGGGCGCGATCTTCCTTCTGATGATCCTCATCCGCGAAGGAGAGGTGGCCCGCGTGGCTTCGCTCTTCTATCTCGTGCCGGGCGTGACCGCCCTGATGGCGTGGGTGCTGTTTGACGAAACGCTGAGCCCGATCCAGCTTGTCGGCATGGCCATCACCACATTCGGGGTGGCACTGGCGACGCGCCGCAGCCCGCGTCAGTCGGCTCCGGCCACGATGCGTGCTTCGCGATAACGCTTGATCGAGGCGTTCAGCTCACCGCCGAGAATGAACATCGCCGAGATGATGTAGAGAAACACCACCGCGATCATGATCGAGGCGAGGCCGGCATAGGTGCTGGCATAGCTGCTGAAACGGCCGAGATAGGCCGCGAAGACGCTCGAGCCGACGAAGGAGCCGAGCAGGGTGAAGGCAATGCCCGGCAACACATCCAGAAGGCTGCGACGCCCCGCCGGCAACCACAGATGCACGGTGATCAGCGCCAGGATGAGAACCGTCAGCGCGATGACGTAGCGCCAGAACGTGATGGTGCCGACATAGGGCGCGATCCACTCGAAATTGCTTTCGGCGATGTTCAGCGCCACGGGCGCGATGACGAGAAGCAGGCTGATCGCCAGAAAGCCGATGGTCGCCACCAGCACGAAGATCAGGCTCTGCGCGCGCAGCCGAAAGATCGAACGCTGTTCGCTGACCCGGTAGGCGCGGTTGAGCGAGAGGCGCAGTGCCTCCACGCCATTGGACGCGAAAACGCCCGCAAGCACGACACCGAAGGTCAGGACGTCGCTGCGGCGCACGCCAAGCACATTGTGCACTTCCTGCGCGATCGGCTCTGCAACCTCTTTGGGCCATGTGTCGAAGATCAGGTCCACCGCCTGCTGCGAAAAGGCGTCGGCTCCCAGAAAGCTGGCGAGCGCCGTGGCGAAGATCAGGAACGGAAACAGCGCCATCAGCGCAGAGATCGCCACGTGACTGGCCATTGCCCAGCCGTCATCGGTGTTGAAGTGGCCGAGCGCATCGCCGAGGATGCGTCTTGTGGCGTTCAGTCCGCGCACGGCTGTTCCTTTCAGTTCGATTCCAAGACTGCTTTTTATTGTTTCGCACCGGTCAATATGTGAAACCGAGGCACTTATAAACAAGTGCAGACGGGAATTTCATGGGCCAGGGCCGGACAATTCTGATCACCGGAGCATCATCGGGCATCGGGGCCTGGTGCGCCAGTGCCCTGCAAAAAGACGGCTGGCGGGTCTTCGCAACGGTGCGCCGCCCGGAGGATCGCGCGGCGCTGGAGGCGCAGGGGATCGAGCCGCTATATCTGGATTACGCCGAGCCCGAATCAATTGCCGCCCTTGTCGAAGAGGTGCTGCAACGCACCGGCGGCACGCTTGATGCGCTTTTCAACAATGGCGCTTATGCGCAGGCCGGTGCGGTCGAGGATCTGCCGGTGGAGGCGCTGCGCCATCAGTTCGAGGTGAATGTCTTCGGCTGGCACGATCTCACCCGGCGCATCGTGCCCGTCATGCGCCGGCAGGGGCATGGCCGCATCGTCCACTGCTCGTCGATCCTCGGTCTCGTGCCAATCAGGTTTCGCGGGGCCTATGCCGCGTCAAAATATGCGCTGGAAGGGCTGATGCTCTGCCAGCGGGCGGAACTGGACGGTTCGGGCATCCATGTTTCGCTGATCGAGCCGGGGCCGATTGCCTCGAAGATGGCCAGCAATGGCCTGCCATGGTTCGAGCGTTTCATCGACCATGAAAACTCCGTCCACCGCGAGGCCTATGACGCGCAGCTGGCGCGGTTGCGGCAGGGCGGTGTGAAATCACGCTTCAAGCTTGAGCCGGATGCGGTCTATGTTCAGCTCGCCCACGCGCTTCTTTCCCCACGCCCGAAGCCGCACTATGTGGTAACCACACCGGCGCGCATCGGTGTCGCATTGAAACGTCTCCTGCCTGCGCGCATGCTCTACAGCTTCCTGTCGAATCAGGGTTGAACCCGAGAAGAAAACCGCCATGGAAACACTCTTCAATATCCTCTCCATCCTCGTGATGATGGCGGTCGTGATCGTCCTCATTCGCGGCCTCATGAACATGATGCGCGGCGGGTCCGCCAACACGTCCAACAAACTGATGCAGGCGCGCGTCATCCTTCAGGCAATCGCCATCGTCTTCGTCGTTCTCGCGCTCTATTACGCGCGCTCGAAGGGCGGCTGAGGCGTTTCATGGTCAAGCTGAACAAGATCTACACCCGCACGGGCGATGACGGGACGACGGGGCTCGGCTCGCGCGAGCGCCGCCTGAAGAGCGATTTGCGGGTCGCCTCCTACGGCACGGTGGACGAGGCCAATGCCTGCATCGGCATGGCCCGCATTCATCTGGCCGAGACCGCGCCGGCAATCGACGCGATGCTCATGCGCATCCAGAACGATCTTTTCGACCTGGGGGCAGATCTTGCCACGCCAGACACGGGCGAGGTGCTGGAATATGAGCCCCTGCGCATCGTCCAGAGCCAGGTGGACCGGCTGGAGGCGGATATAGATGCGCTGAATGCGGAGCTTGCGCCGCTGCGCTCCTTCGTTCTGCCCGGTGGCAAACCGGCGGCGGCGGCGCTTCATCTTGCCCGCACGGTCTCGCGCCGGGCCGAGCGCCTCATGGTGGAACTCGGAACCATTGAGGGCGAAATCGTCAGTGACGAGGCCATGCGCTACATCAACCGCGTGTCGGATTTCCTCTTCGTCGCCTCCCGGGCCGTCAATGACAATGGCGCGCTCGACGTGCTATGGGTGCCTGGGCAAAATCGCTGACGAAAGTCGGGCCGGGATCGGGGCCCGCGAAGAGGGCTCCGATGTTCATACCGCTGCACGACGCAAACAGCCTGCGGCATATCAACCGGCAATATGTCACGCTGACCATCATTGCGGTCAACGTGATCGCCTATCTGATAACGACGGTCGGCGGCACTGATTTCGCTTTCGCCGCCGCGATTGGCCTGGGTTACATTCCCTCCGTCGCCTACGATCTCGCCGTGCTACCGCCCGAGCTTGATCTCGTGCCGGAACCGCTGACCTACATCACCTACACTTTCCTGCATGGCGACCTGATGCATCTGGGCGGCAACATGCTGTTTTTGTGGGTGTTTGGCGACAATGTGGAAGATGCGCTCGGCCATTTCCGCTTTCTGGTCTTCTATGTGCTCTGCGGCGTGGCCGGCGCCTATATGCATGGCTTCATTGCGCCGGCTTCCAATGCGCCGCTGATCGGCGCTTCTGGCTCGATTGCCGGCATTGTCGCCGCCTATCTGATCCTGCATCCCCGGGTGAAAGTGTGGGTGCTGGCCTTTGCCCGCATTCCGCTGCGCATTCCGGCCTTCGTTCTTCTGGCGCTGTGGATCGGCTTTCAGTTCCTGATGCTGGTGATCGACACGGAAAACCAGATCTCCTGGGCGGCCCATGCCGGCGGCATTCTGGCGGGCGCCGTGCTGGTGTTTATCCTCAAGCGCCGGGATGTGCCGCTGTTCGACCGCAGCATCGAAAAACCGCGGGCGGTGGAGCTGGAGAAACCCGACATGGCGCGGCCGCTCGAAAGCAGCCAGCCCCGCTGGGGACGACAATAGGGCGTTTCGACATATTGACGTGAACGTTAGGCCTCTCTACGGTCCCGCCAACTCCGGCGGCGAGCCGCATGAAGGGGGGAGGAGGCGTGTTCTGAATTTCCCCGCACATGTCGGCATTCGGCTAACCGGCTAATCCGTCTGCTGTTATTCAGCATCAGAACCGAAGTCCACCATGGAAGGTGAATGCGCATGAAAGTCCTTGTTCCGGTAAAGCGGGTCATCGACGCCAATGTGAAGCCCCGCGTGAAGGCGGATGGCTCGGGTGTCGAGCTGACGAACGTCAAGATGGCGATGAACCCGTTCTGTGAAATCGCGGTCGAAGAAGCGATCCGCATGAAGGAAGCCGGCAAGGTCGAAGAAATCGTCGCCGTTTCGATTGGCCCGGACAAGGCCCAGGAAACGCTGCGCACCGCGCTCGCCATGGGCGCTGACCGCGCAATTCTGGTGAAGACCGACGATGCGGTCGAGCCGCTCGACGTCGCCAAGATCCTCAAGGGCGTGGCCGATGAAGAGAAGCCGGAGATCGTGATCCTCGGCAAACAGGCCATCGATGATGATTCCAACCAGACCGGCCAGATGCTTGCAGCGCTGCTCGGCTGGAGCCAGGGCACGTTCGCATCGGATGTCGAGCTTTCCGACGGCAAGGCCAAGGTCACCCGTGAGGTGGACGGTGGTCTGCAGGTGGTCGAGCTCAAACTGCCGGCCATCGTGACCACGGATCTGCGCCTGAACGAGCCGCGCTACGCGTCTCTGCCCAACATCATGAAGGCCAAGAAGAAGCCGCTCGACGCCAAGACGCCGGGTGACTACGGGGTCGAGGTCAAGGCGCGTCTCAACGTGCTGAAAACCGAGGAACCGGCTGGCCGCAAGGCAGGCATCAAGGTGGGCTCCGTCGCCGAACTGGTCGACAAGCTCAAGAACGAAGCCGGCGTGCTTTAAGGGGAAGGGAAAAAAGATGGCTATTCTTCTGGTTGCCGAACACGACAACGAAACCCTTTCCGACCAGACCGCCAAGGCGCTGTCCGCCGCGAGCCAGATCGGCTCCGACGTTGATGTGCTGGTTGCCGGCAAGGGCGCAAAGGCTGCTGCCGATGCCGCAGCGAAGCTTGCCGGCGTGCGCAAGGTTCTGCTCGCCGAGAGCGACGCACTTGCCGAGCGTCTCGCCGAGCCGCTGGCCGATCTGGTTGTCTCGCTGGCTGGCGATTACGACACCTTCGTCGCGCCCGCCACCACCACCGGCAAGAACGTCATGCCGCGCGTTGCAGCGCTGCTCGACGTGATGCAGGTGTCCGACATCGTCGAAGTGGTCGACGCCAAGACCTTCAAGCGCCCGATCTACGCCGGCAACGCGATCCAGACGGTCGAATCGACCGACGACAAGCGCGTCATCACCGTTCGCACGGCCACTTTCCAGGCTGCCGCCGAGGGTGGTTCGGCCGCAGTCGAGACCATCGACGCGCCTGCCGCTTCCGATCTGTCGAGCTTCGTTGAAAACCGCATCGCCGAGAGCGACCGTCCCGAACTGACGTCGGCACGGGTCATCATCTCCGGTGGCCGCGCGCTCGGTTCGGAAGAGAAGTTCAACGAGGTCATCCTGCCGGTGGCCGACAAGCTGGGCGCTGCCGTTGGCGCTTCGCGCGCCGCCGTCGATGCGGGTTATGCCCCGAACGACTGGCAGGTGGGTCAGACCGGCAAGGTCGTTGCACCCGAACTCTACATTGCCTGCGGCATTTCCGGCGCGATTCAGCACCTGGCGGGCATGAAGGATTCCAAGGTGATCGTCGCGATCAACAAGGACGAGGAAGCCCCGATCTTCCAGGTCGCCGATTACGGCCTGGTTGCAGACCTTTTCGACGTGCTGCCGGAGCTCGAAAAGGCGCTTTAAGCCAATAATCAGAACACCGGAATCTCAGGCAACAGCCCCGCTTTCGAGCGGGGCTTTTTTTATGCGGCGTTCACGGCTCCGCCAGCGCCACCGTTCGCCGCAGAGCTGGCCAAGGATTTTGTAAGCGGGGGTAGACGCCATTGCGCGGCCCATCTAGTTTGCACTGCAACAACAGCGACGAAGGGTGCGGACCGCACTTCACGGGGTTTTCGACATGACTGGAAAGATTGAAAAAGTGGGTGTGATCGGTGCGGGTCAGATGGGCAGCGGCATCGCCCATGTGGCTGCACTGGCAGGTTTCGACGTGAAGCTCTACGACCTTTCCTCGGAGCGGATCGAGGCCGGCATCGCAACCATCTCCGGCAACATGGCGCGCCAGGTCTCTTCGGGCAAGCTGGAAGACAAGGTGCGCCAGGATGCGCTGGCCCGCATCGCGCCCGCGACCACCATGGAGGCACTGGCCGACATGGATCTGGTCATCGAGGCGGCCACCGAGGATGAGACGGTCAAGCGCAAGATCTTCGCCCAGCTCTGCCCGGTCCTGAACCCCGAGGCCATCGTCGCCACCAACACCTCTTCCATCTCGATCACGCGCCTTGCCGCACAGACGGATCGCCCCGAGCGCTTCATCGGCATTCACTTCATGAACCCGGTTCCGGTGATGAAGCTGGTCGAGCTGGTGCGCGGCATCGCCACGGAAGATGACACGTTCGAGAAGGCGCGCGGTTTCGTCGACAGTCTTGATAAGACCATCACGGTTGCCGAAGACTTCCCGGCCTTCATCGTCAACCGCATCCTGCTGCCGATGATCAACGAGGCGATCTACACGCTTTATGAGGGCGTCGGCACGGTCGAGGCCATCGACACCGCCATGAAGCTTGGCGCGAACCATCCGATGGGCCCGCTGCAGCTTGCCGACTTCATCGGCCTCGACACCTGCCTGTCGATCATGCAGGTGCTCTATGAGGGCTTAGCAGACTCCAAGTACCGCCCGTGCCCGCTTCTCGTGAAATATGTCGAGGCAGGCTGGCTTGGCCGCAAGACCGGTCGCGGCTTCTACGATTATCGCGGCGAAACGCCGGTGCCGACGCGCTAGAATAATCGCGGTCAGGTGTATGAACCTGACTGCTTTTGCCGGTCCCGACCGGCGCTATTCGGCAGCCTGTCGCCGCGGTGTCTTTCGCCGCGCGGCAGGCTTCTTCTTTTTGTGCTGGCCGGCGGTGGCGGAGATGTCTTCCATCGGAAAGGCATCCACCGCGATCACCCGCGCGACCGCCTCCTGCGCTTCGCGAAGCTGCGTGAACTCGCCATCGGTGATGAGGTCCATGTCGTGTGCTTCCTGCGGATCGCTGACCTTGCTGGCGCGCATCTTCTTCTCGATGGGCGCTGCGTCGATAACGAGCCGGAAGGCGCGTTCCAGATCCTTCAGCGGATGATGGTCATGCCCCTGACCCAGATAGAGATCCGGCGTCAGCCGGTCCCGCTGCTCTGACGGTTTCATGAGGATTTCGGCAAGCTGCGAGGAAAGCCTGTCGGACGGCGCCGGTTTGGGCACGCCAAGGGGGAAGGCGATCAGGCGCACCAGCCAGGCGGCGGGCCGTGACGGCAGATTGTCCAGAACGCCACGGAAGGCAACGCCGAGGCGTGCTTCGCCCTCAAGCATCAGATAGTCGACGACGGGCTTGTCTTCGGCAAACCGCCCCTCGCTCTCATAGCGTTTGAGCACTGCACCGAGGAGGTAGAGTTCGGCCAGAATGTCGCCCAGCCGCGCGGAGATCATCTCCCTGCGCTTGAGGGAGCCGCCAAGCGTCAGCAGGGCGAAATCCGAGAGCAGGGCGAAGGCCGCTGAATAGCGCGACAGCTTCTTCCAGTGATGCGGCATCGCCGCACTTTCGGGCGCGGGCCCGAGGAAGCCGCCGCTCCAGCCGCGAACGAATGCGCGTCCCGCAGTCTTGAGGGCGTGGCCGACATGCTTCCAGAACGTGTCGTCGAAATGATCGAGCCCTTCTTCCCTGTTGTCGCTCGAAAGCGCCAGAAGCTCTTCCAGCATATAGGGGTGGGAGCGGATTGCACCCTGTCCGTAGATCATCAGATTGCGGGTGAGGATGTTCGCGCCTTCGACCGTGATGCCGACGGGAACGGCGCGATACATCGCGCCCATATAGTTGTTCGGCCCGTCGATGACGGCCTTGCCGCCATGAATGTCCATGGCGTGCTCCACGGAGCGGCGCATGCGCTCGGTGGCGTGGTATTTCATGATTGCCGAGACGACCGAGGGCTTGTGCCCTTCATCCAGCGCCGCCAGCGTGACGCGCCGCGCGGCATCGATCAGATAGGCGTTGCCGCACAGTTCGGCGAGCGGCTCCTGAATGCCCTCGAACATGCCGATGGGCACGTTGAACTGCGTGCGCACCCGCGCATAGGCCCCGGTGGCGCGCGCACACATGGCGGCGGATGCGGCCGACTGAGAGGGAAGCGAAATGCTGCGACCGGCGGCGAGCGCCGTCATCAGCATGGTCCAGCCCTGGCCGATCTGTTCCTCGCCACCGAGAATGTGATCGAGCGGCACGAACACGTCCTCGCCGTAGAGCGGTCCGTTCTGGAAGAAAGTGTATTGCGGAATGTGCCGGTCGCCGTGGCGCACGCCCTTCGTGTCGGTGGGCAAAAGCGCGACGGTGATGCCCAGATCCTCGCCCCGGCCAAGATGGTTTTCCGGGTCGTGCATCTTGAAGGCGAGGCCCATCACCGTGGCGATGGGGCCAAGCGTGATGTAGCGCTTGTGGAAGTTGAGACGCAGGCCGAGCACCTTCTTGCCCTTCCACGTGCCGTATTCCACCACGCCCGTGTCGGTCATGGCGGCGGCGTCGGAGCCCGCATGGGGCGAGGTGAGGCCGAAACAGGGCACTTCGCGGCCGTCGGCCAGCCGCGGCAGCCAGTATTTGCGCTGCGCCTCTGTGCCGAAATGCATGAGCAGTTCGCCGGGGCCGAGCGAATTGGGCACCATCACCGTGACGCCCGCCACGATGCTGGCGGAAGAGAGCGTGCGCACCACTTCCGAATGCGCGGTGTTGGAAAAGCCGAGCCCGCCGAATTCCTTCGGGATGATCATGCCGAAGAATTTGTTCCTGCGCATGAAGTCCCAGACGGCGGGCGACAGATCGCGGTCACGCCAGTTCAGCGTCCAGTCGTCGACCATGGCGCAGAGTTCGCGCACCGGCCCGTCCATGAAGGCCTGTTCCTCGTCCGAAAGACGCGCCGGCGGCATTGCCACAAGCTGCTCCCAATCGGGATCGCCTGTGAACAGCTCGCCATCCCACCAGACCGTGCCTGCGTCGATCGCCTCGCGTTCCGTTTCCGAAATCGGCGGCATGATCTTTCGCGCCCAGTTGAAGATGGGCTTCGAAACATGGTCGCGGCGGAAAGTCTTCAAACGCATGGCCAGCCTCCGATGTTGCGCCAATATATCAGGCTTGCACGTTATAGGCGAACGACGGACGGCCCGGGTTTGTTCCCGAACGTGGAAGCTTTACCCGAGCGCGCTGCGCAGGCGGTTTCGGGCAATCCGGAGCCGGTTTCGCACACGCCGTGTCAGGCTGAGCTGCGCCGCCGCCTTGCGGACATGCCGGTCCGAATCGGGCGTGAGCCCCACAACCATGGTGCCGAGCGGCCTCCGCTCGCTCCACAGGCGGCTCATCACGGGATGATCCGGCACCGCGCAGGAATCCGTCATGATGATGTTGGGATCGTCCAGATGCGTCTTGGTGACCTCGATCATGAGAAGCGTGCCGGGCGAATAGGCGGCGAAGCCCTCGTCATAGGCCGTCTTCCACGTATAGGCGGTGCCGTTTTCGATGAACACGATGAGGCAGGCGATCACCGCGTCATCGAGCGTCAGCATGTGAATGCGGCACATGTCGCGCTCGCACAGCCGGTGCACGGCTTCGCGGGCGAAGGCGGCGCGGTAGCGGTCGATAGCCATGGCCGAGCGTTCGCGGCCCTTCCAGCCCGAAGCCTCGAGTGTCAGAAACGCTTCGATGCCGTGGCGCACTTCGTCGGGGTGGCGGGCGATCCTGTAGTCCAGCTTGCCCATTTCGCCCAGCCGGCGCTTGAGGCGGCGGAACTCGCGATAGTGATGGGCGCGCAGCGAATCGCGCAGATAGGTGTCGCCATCAAGCGCGCTTTCCAGCGTCGGGCGCTCGATGCGGTTGGTGATCTGGAAGGGCAGGTTCCGCGCATCCACCACCGTGCGCAGGATCGCCGCAAATGCGCCGTCCAGTCCCACATCCGGCAGAACGAACACTTTCGGGTGGTCGAGATGGGGCCGCGCCAGCATGGCGAAGAAATCCTCGATCACGCCGGCCGGATCGTCATAGTCGACCAGTGGCGTGCCCAGAGGGCCAAACGGGTTCGACCAGGTGCGCAGAACCGGAACGCTGAAAGGCAGAAGCGGGCGCTCGATGGTGAAGGGAACGAGAAGCCGCAGGCGGCTCCGCTCCTCCGTGCCGTCGCGGATGACCGCAAGCCGCACTTCGCGGTCTTCAAGGCGCGGCATGGCCGGCGCCAGAAAACGCGGATTGAAGAAGATGTTGGTCTCGATGGAACGCGCGGCCAGATAGTCGAGCTCGTCCACCAGCTCGAAGCCGGCGGACGCCGGATAGATGGCGAGCTTGCGTTCGCTCTGCTCGGCTGCAAGCAGCGCCAGATGTCTGGTGTCGGTTTTCTGCGCGATATCGGTCAGGTGATCGCTTGCCGCGCCCGATGCGCCGCTGCTCGATTCTTCGAGGAGAGGGGGGATGCTCAAGAGGAAGCCTCCTTTCTGGCGCGCGGGAGGAACACCAGCATGCGGATTCCAAGCTTCCGCCAGGCGGTGAATGAGAGGGATGCTGCTTCGAACAGAATGGCGAGCCCGGTGGCGATGGCTGCGCCCCACAGGCCGTAGATCGGGATCAGAACCATGTTGAGCCCGATATTGATGCCGAGCGTGATGGCGTAGATGCCGGCGCACACTTTCTGGTAGCCGCTCATGGTGAGAAGGCTCTCCGCAGGCCCCACGGCCGCGCGGGCGACCACGCAGGAAACCAGAAGGAAGAGAAGCGGATAGCCGGCCGTGAAGCCGCTGCCGAACAGCATGAGCATGGGCCTGCCGATGATGAGCACGACAACGCCCATGGCGAGCGATGGCCAGAAGGTCCAGGTGACCGTCTCCGCCGCGAAGGCTGCAAGGCCTTCCCTGTCGCCGCCATGCATGTAGGCCGAATAGCGCTGCGCAACGCTGGCCTTCACCGCGAAATAGACGAAATGCACCAGCGCCAGCGTTTTCACGGTGGCGAAGTAGATGGCCACATCCGTGGGCGTCATGTAGCGACCGACCATCAGCACATCGGCATTGGTGAGCAGGAAATAGAAGCTCTCGACCAGAAAGATCGGCAGCGAAATGCCGACCCAGTGCTTCATCAGGAAGCGGGGTTTGCCGGGCGGCGTGCTGCGCTTCACCCGCGTCGTGATGCTGACGAATTGCAGGAGCGTGGTGGCATAGGTGGCCAGAATGGCCGTGATGATGGCCGTCTTTGCGTCGGGCGCGTAGCCGGAAAGAACCGCTCCCGCCATGAAGAGCAGGATCAGTATGGGGCGGATGAAATAGGCGGGAAGCAGGGCCCAGACCACCCATGCATTTGCCCGCGAGACGCCCTGCAGAAGGTCGCTCAGCGCCAGCATGGGCAGGCAGATGAGCCCCAGATAGAACGGAACCACGTAATAGGATTCGATATAGGGTTCCAGAAACCGCAGGCCCGCAAGACCCGCGAGCATGAACAGTGTCGAGGTGCCCAGCACGAAGAACCGGCCGGCAATGTTGACGCCGCGCAGCTCCGCAAAAGCACCCTTGGTGCGGTATTCGGGAATGAAGCGGATGATCGCCGTGTGAAAGCCGAGGCACGAAATGTTGCCGAGGATGATCATCGTCACCCAGACCAGCACATAGATGCCGTATTCGAAACTGCCCATCCAGCGGGCCAGAAAGACCTGGCTGAAAAACGCGATGACCGCGTTGACGATGCGGATCGCGAAGGCAAGCAGTGCGTTGCGACCGGCCTCGCCACGCGCATCGCGTGCAGAAATGAGGGTGTCGAGCTTCGCAAGCCAGGGACGCGCGCGCGCGGCCAGCTGCTCCGGCAGCAAGCGTTCACCGGTCCCCGTCGCTGAAAAGCGCACCCGCCCCACTCCTCTCAAGTCACTCGACCTGCGGTTTAGCGCAAACTGCTTAAGAAAAAGAAAGGGCGGGCCGGGCGGTCGCTTCTTTGTTCCGGCAAAGAAAAAGGCCGGATGAAAACCCGGCCTTTTCGTTATCTGTTGAGAGACGCCGCGCGCCGGACTGCTTAGGCGAAAGCGCCGTGGCAGTGCTTGTATTTCTTGCCCGAGCCGCAGGGGCAGGCTTCGTTGCGGCCGACCTTGCCCCAGGTTGCGGGGTCGTTCGGGTCGCGGTCCTCTGCGGCGACCACGCCGCCTTCGGCGCGGGCGAGCGTCATCGTCTCGCCGTCCGCGAACTCGTCTTCGCCCGTCGAACCGTCGATGTGATGCGCCTGCATTTCCGGTGCTTCCGGCGGCGGTGCATCGGCGGCCTCGCGCACCAGCTCGACGCGCATGAGCTGCGACGTCACCACCTGGCGCAGATTGCTGAGCATCGACTGGAAGAGCTCGAATGCCTCGGTCTTGTACTCGTTCAGCGGATCGCGCTGGGCGTAGCCGCGGAAGCCGACGACGGAGCGCAGATGGTCGAGATTGACCAGATGCTCGCGCCACAGATGATCGAGCGTCTGCAGCAGGATCGACTTCTCGACATAGTTCATGATGTCGGGGCCGAAACGCTCGGCGCGGTCCTTGGCGGCAGCCTCGGCGGCCTCGCTGATGCGCTCGCGGATATCGTCTTCGGCGATGCCTTCTTCCTGCGCCCATTCCTCGATGGGAAGGTCCAGGTTCAGCGAATTCTGCACCGCTTCGCGCAGTTCCCTGGTCTGCCACTGCTCGGCATAGGCCTTTTCGGGGATGTGGCGCGCGACCAGATCGTCGACCGTGTCCTGACGCATCTCGGCGACGGTCTCGGAGAGGTTCTCACCGTCCATCAGCTCGATGCGCTGCTCGAAGACCACCTTGCGCTGGTCGTTCATCACGTCGTCGAATTTGAGCAGGTTCTTGCGGATGTCGAAGTTGCGCGCCTCGACCTTTTTCTGCGCCTTTTCAAGCGCCTTGTTGATCCAGGGATGGACGATGGCCTCGTCTTCCTTGAGGCCGAGCTTTTGCAGCATGCTGTCCATTCGGTCGGAACCGAAGATGCGCATCAGGTCGTCCTGGAGCGACAGATAGAACTTGGAGCGGCCCGGATCGCCCTGACGGCCGGAACGGCCACGGAGCTGGTTGTCGATGCGGCGGCTTTCATGACGCTCGGTGGCCAGAACGAAAAGGCCGCCGGCGGCCAGCGCCTGCTCCTTGAGGCGCTTCACGTCCTCGCGGATGGCCTGTTCCTTCGCATCGCGCTCGGGGCCGGCTTCCATGTCGCCAAGCTCTTCGGCAATCCGCATTTCCGGGTTGCCGCCGAGCTGAATGTCGGTGCCGCGACCGGCCATGTTGGTGGCGATGGTGACAGCGCCCGGCTTGCCGGCCTGCGCCACGATGAAGGCCTCGCGCTCGTGATGGCGCGCGTTCAGGACCTCAAAGCCCTGCAAGCCTTCCTGACGAAGACGCTCGGCCAGGAACTCCGATTTCTCGATGGACGTCGTGCCGACCAGGATCGGCTGCCCCTTGGCGGCGGCTTCCTTGATCTCGCGGACAATCGCCTTGAACTTCTCTTCGACGGTCCGGTAGACCTCGTCGTCCTCATCCAGGCGCTGGATCGGCAGGTTGGTCGGGATCTCGATGACTTCGAGCCCGTAAATGTTGCCGAATTCTTCCGCTTCCGTCGAAGCCGTACCGGTCATGCCGCCCAGCTTGTCGTACATGCGGAAGTAATTCTGGAAGGTGATCGAGGCGAGCGTCTGGTTCTCCGGCTGGATCGCCACGTGCTCCTTGGCCTCAAGCGACTGGTGCAGGCCTTCCGAGAAGCGGCGGCCCGGCATCATGCGGCCGGTGAACTCGTCAATGATGACGATTTCGCCATTGCGGACGATATAATCCTTGTCGCGCTGGAACAGTTTGTGCGCCTTCAGCGCATTGTTCAGGTGGTGCACGATGGCGACATTCTCGATGTCGTAAAGCGAATCGCCTTTGAACAGATCCGCTTCGCGGAGCATGTTCTCCATCTTCTCCGTGCCTTCTTCCGTGAAGGTCGCGGTGCGCTGCTTCTCGTCGATTTCGTAATCGTCTTCCACGAGATGCGGAATGAAGGTGTCGATCTTGTTGTAAAGCTCGGAGCGGTCGTCCAGCGGGCCGGAAATGATGAGCGGCGTGCGCGCCTCATCGATCAGGATGGAGTCCACCTCATCGACGATGGCGTAGAAGTGTCCGCGCTGGACCATCTGGTCGCGTTCATACTTCATGTTGTCGCGCAGATAGTCGAAGCCGAGCTCGTTGTTCGTGGCGTAGGTCACGTCGCAGGCATAGGCTGCGCGGCGCTCGTCATCCGACATGCCATGCACGATGACGCCGGTTGAAAGACCGAGGAAGCCGTAGAGGCGGGCCATCCACTCGGAGTCGCGCTTGGCCAGGTAGTCATTGACCGTGACCACGTGCACGCCCTTGCCGGACAAGGCGTTGAGGTAAACGGGAAGCGTCGCAACCAGCGTCTTGCCTTCACCCGTCTTCATCTCGGCGATGGAGCCTTCGTGAAGAACCATGCCGCCGATCAGCTGCACGTCAAAGGGGCGCATGCCCAGCGCGCGGCGGGATGCCTCGCGCGCCACGGCGAAGGCGGGAACGAGAATGTCGTCGAGCGACTTTCCGTTCGCGAGCTCCTTGCGGAACTCTTCTGTTTTTCCGCGCAATGCCTCGTCGGACAGCGCCTTCATTTCGTCTTCAAGCGCGTTGATCGCGGCGACGCGCGGGCGGAAACCCTTTACGCGACGATCGTTCGAGGAGCCGAAAACTTTGCGGGCGAGACCGCCGAGACTGACCATCCAGTGGTCCTTTCACTTTCTGACAGACGGCATTCAAGAGCGGGGTAAAGACCCTGCTCGCGCCGAGCGAGAGCAATTATATAACAATTCGTGTCCTGAAATGCGTTCTGGACGCAGGACATCAGGACAGATAAGAGGGGCCAAGAGTGATGTCAACGCCGCGTTAAACATGCGCTCTTGCGCAAAATTCCGCCATATTGATAAGCGGTTTGGGCTAAAACGGAATCACCAACGGAGAGTTTCATGCTGAAATCGTTTCGCCGTTTCCTGGCCATTCAGGTTGGGGCCGGTCTGACGCTGGCCGCTGTAGGCTTCATGCCTGCTCATGCTGCCGATGCCGATGTCGTCGCCACTGTGAATGGCATGGAGATCACGGAGGGCGATTTGGCTATCGCCAGCGCGGAGTATGGCGCGCAGTTCGGTAATCTGCCCGATCCGCAGCGCCGCGCAGCACTTCTTTCGGCGCTGATCGAGATCCGCCTGCTGGCCTCCGAGGCCGAAGAAAAGGGCCTTGCCGAGGGTGAAGCCTTTGAAAAGCGCCTGGCATTCCTGCGCAATCAGGCGCTTCATGCGGCCTTCATCGAGAAGATCGTCAACGACGCCGTGACCGAGGAAGATGTCCGCGCCAGCTACGACAAGCAGATCGCTGATGCGCCTGCCGTCAACGAGGTGCGCGCCCGTCACATTCTGGTGAAGACCAAAGAAGAAGCCGAAGCGATCATCAAGCAGCTCGAAGAGGGCGGCAATTTTGAAGAGATCGCCAAGGAGAAATCCACTGACGGTGCGGCAGCCAATGGCGGCGACCTCGGCTATTTCGCTTCCGGCCAGATGGTGCCCGAATTCGAAAAGGCTGCATTTGCCATCAATCCGGGCGAATTCTCCAAGGAGCCCGTCGAAACCCAGTTCGGTTTCCATGTGATCAAGGTTGAAGACAAGCGCGCCAAGCAGCCGCCGGCATTCGACGCCGTGAAGGATCGCGTACGCTCCCTTCTGGTGCGTGAGCGCTATGTCGAACAGGTTTCGGCGCTGCGTGACACCGCTGAAGTCGACGTCAAGGACCCGGCTCTCAAGGAATTCATCGACGCAGCCGAGAAGCAGCAGGAAGAAGCCGCTTCCGGGGCTGAAGCAGCCGGTGAAGGCGAAGAGACCAAAAGCGAATAAGCGCTGAAGCGCAGGTTCAATTGGAAACGGCGGGCGCCTGGCGTCCGCCGTTTTTGTTTTGTCAGACGGTGCTGTGTGCACTGTGGGTCGGCTGACGCGCCGCCGGGTATCCGAGCTGTTTCAGCTTGCGTCGGAAAAAAAACTCGGGCAGACCGGCAGGAATCCAAAGCTTCCAACCCGAGTAAGTTTGCCCCATGTCTGTTGCAGTCTCTCCTCTTGCTCCCAAGACCTATCCCGATATGCCCGCCATTGACGGTGTGCGCATCGCAACCGCTGAAGCCGGTGTGAAATACAAGGGGCGAACCGATCTCCTGACCATGGTGTTCGATGAGGGCACCACGGCTGCCGGCGTTTTCACCCAATCCAAGTGCCCATCGGCTCCGGTGGAACTCTGCCGCGAAAATCTGGCCGGCGGCGAGGCGCGCATTCTCGTCGTGAATTCCGGAAACGCCAACGCGTTCACCGGCAAGAAGGGACGCGCGACCACTTCTGCCGTGGGCGAAGCTGCCGCGGCTGCGGTCAAGGCGGACAAGAGCACGGTTTTCATGGCGTCCACCGGTGTGATCGGCGAGCCGCTGCCGGCGGAACGCATTACCGGTTTTCTGGAAGGCATGGCCGCAAAGGCAGCGCCGGGCGGCTGGCTTGAGGCCGCCAGGGCCATCATGACCACCGACACCTATCCCAAGGTGGCGACGGCGACCGTGCGCCTTGGCGAACATGATGTGGTCATCAACGGCATTGCCAAGGGCGCAGGCATGATCGCGCCCGACATGGCCACCATGCTTTCCTTCGTGGCGACGGATGCGCCGATTGCCGCGCCCGTTCTGCAGGATCTTCTGTCGCGCGGAACCGGCAAGACCTTCAACGCGGTGACGGTCGACAGCGACACCTCCACCAGCGACACGCTGATGATGTTTGCAACGGGCGCTGCCGCAAAGCGCGGTGTCACGCCGATCAACGATCTGAAGGATCCCCGGCTCGCAGGCTTCCGCCGGGCGCTCAACCGCATCCTCAAGAACCTCGCGCTGCAGATCGTCCGCGATGGCGAAGGCGCGCGCAAACAGCTCGAAATCACGGTGACGGGCGCAAAGTCTTCCCGTTCGGCAAAGAAGATTGCGATGTCCATCGCCAATTCGCCGCTGGTGAAGACGGCGGTTGCCGGCGAAGACGCAAACTGGGGCCGCGTCGTCATGGCTGTCGGCAAGGCGGGCGAGCCGGCCGAGCGCGATCTCCTGTCGATCTGGTTCGGCGATATTCGCGTTGCCCATGAGGGGGAACGCGATCCGGCCTATTCCGAAGAAGAAACCTCCGCCTATATGAAGGAGGATGAGATCACGCTGCGCGTGGATCTCGGACTCGGGCGCGGCAAGGCCACGGTTTGGACCTGCGACCTGACCAAGGAATATGTCGCCATCAATGGCGATTACCGGAGCTAGGGTGTGCCAGGCCAAGTGAGGCAGGACGTAAAACAGGATTTCGCCATCATCCGCCGCTTTGAGGCGGCGGGGTTGCGCGCTTGGCCTGCCGAAACGGTGGCCTATGACGGCACCTGGGTGCTGCGGTTGACCGCCGGTCACCCTGCAAAGCGCCTGAATTCCATCAATCCGCTTGATCCGGGCGATCATCGAAACCTTGAAGAGCGCATCGCGCGCGCTGCCGAGCAGTTCAAGGCCTATGGGCGGCCGCTCACTTTCCGGCTGTCGCCGCTCGCCGCGCCAGAAATCTCCACCTATCTCGACGAGCAGGGCTGGTCGACGCTTGGCCGTTCGCTTGTCATGGCGCTCGATTTGCGCGAGGCGGATCTGACCGAGGCGATGGACCAGATACCGCTCAAGGACCGGCGACGCTTCGTCAATGCCACGCTCAAGGTGCATGGCTATGAGGAACTGCACCGTGCGGGTCTTTCGCGTGTCATTGGCGCGATTCGCCCGGAAACCGGCCTGTTCGTCCTCGAAGAGGGCGAAGAGCCGGTGGCGACCGCCATCTGCGTGCATGACAGCGATCTGGCGGGGCTCTTTGAAATCGCGACGCGCCCTTCATGGCGCGGCAAGGGCTATGGCCGCCGTGTTCTCCTGTCTGCGCTCAAATGGGCCCAGTCACACGGGGCGGAGCGGGCCTGGCTGCAGGTGGAGGCCGACAACGAGGTCGCCGTAGGCCTCTACAAGGCGATGGGCTTCCGCGAAATCTATTCCTATCATTACCGCCAGCCGCAGGAAGCGGTCGGCACGGAGCACGCCGAATGAACGATCTTTCCCAGCCGGCCAAGCCGATCCTGCTGGTCGCAGCCTGTGCGCTGGTTGATGCGGATGGGCGGGTGCTGCTCGCCAAACGCCCCGAAGGCAAGGCGCTGGCGGGGCTCTGGGAGTTTCCCGGGGGCAAGGTGGAGAACGGCGAGACGCCGGAAAACACCATTGTGCGTGAGCTTGTCGAGGAAATCGCCGTCGAGACGAAGACGGCGTGCCTTGCGCCGCTCACTTTCGCCAGCCACACCTATGATGATTTTCACCTGCTGATGCCGCTCTATGTCTGCCGCCGCTTCTGGGGCACGCCGCGACCGCAGGAAGGGCAGGAACTCAAATGGGTGCGCCCGCGCGACATGCGCGATTACCCCATGCCGCCGGCCGATGCGCCGCTTATCCCGCACCTCATCGACCTGCTGTAAAGCGCCTGTCGGCACAAAGCCGGGCCGCTCGAACAGAGTTAATCCTTCGTTTACGCAACAGTGACAAGTTGATTGCGGGGACGGGCCGTTTTCGCGGCAGGGTTTAACCATCTGGCGAGAGGTTGGTATGGTTTCTGGCGAATTTGGGGATACGGAACGCGCGGGCTGGTCCACGCGGGCCGGCAATGTGGGCATCGGGGCGCTCAGGATCGCCCTGCTTTTTGGAACCGCAGCTGTCGCGCTCGCGCTGTTTCTGACGCCGGTTGTTGAAAAAAGCACCCGCTCCAAGATCGCGCAGGTTGGCGCGCCGTTCGGGATCGACCCCATCACCACGTCTTCCACGAAGCGGCAGGACCGCAGTTACACGATCCGGCGCAGTGTTTTGCAGCCCTCGCGCAACGCCACATGCATCATCCATCAGGATGGACGACGCAGCGGCGACTGCTGATCTCGTTAATCGGCTCTCAGCTTTTCTTAAGGCTTTTCGCCCAGAATTGCCTTCCAGACAGGGGGAGCCGGGCAAATGGGCAGGCATTTTCTCAAGGATCGGTGCGGCGCGACCGCAATCGAATATGCGTTAATTGCAGGCCTGATCGCTCTGGCGATCGTGGTCGGTGCGGCGCAGACGGGACAGCAGCTCAAAGCCAGCTATGGGAACGTCGCGAGCAAAGTGACCACGGCCAACCAGTAGGGCAGCCGCAGTCAATCTCTCCCGGCCTTCTCCGGGCCTATTCGCCCCTGTTTTTCTCCAAAGCCTCTTTCAGTGACATCTTCGCGCTGCCCGGTGCGAGCGGCTTTTGCTGGGATTCGTGCGGGGCCCAGCCAGACATCCAGATAATGTTGAAACTTGCCCTGATACGCCCGTCCGGATCGGAGAAGCGCTCGGCATAGATCTGTGCTGCGCGCATGAAGAGCGCGCGCGTGGCCGGTTTGCGCGAGCGCGCGACAAGCGCGCTGGTCGCGCCCATGAAACGCAGATCCCGCATCAGGTCGAACATGGTGTCGTAACGCACGGTCAGGTTCTCGAGATCGGTGACCGGCAGCGCAAAGCCCGCACGCTGGAGCAGTCCGCCCACATCGCGCACATCGGCAAAGGGGCTCACGCGCGGGGCAGCGCCCTCTGAAAGCTCGGTCTCTGCGGCAAGCAGGGATTCCCTGAGTTCCTGAAGCGTGCCGGCGCCGGCCATCGCGCCGAGAAACAGGCCGTCGGGCTTCAGCGCACGGCGGATCTGGGCGAGCATGCCCGGAACGTCATTTGCCTCATGCAGGCTGAGAAGCGAAACGATGAGATCGTGGCTGCCGGGTTCGGAAGGCAGGGTTTCCGTTGCCGCGACGATGCCGTCATCGCCAAGAAGGACGGCGTCGGCCTCGATGCGGGTCACCTGGTCGACCTTGCCGCTTTCGCGCATGGCCATGGCCGCGTCGGAGGTGAGGCAGAAGAGCGCTGCGGCGTTTTCAAAGCGCCGCTCGACGGTGGCCAGCCGCTCTTCCAGATCGGCAGCGGCCCGCTGCATCAGGAAGCGGGCTCCCGGATCGCCCTGCTTCAGGGCGCGCTTCTTGTGCAGAAGGGCCAGGTCGGCGTCGAAGAGCTGTTCCATGCGTCATCCTTTGTTTCTGGATGCGCCATCGCACAAAAAGGCTATGCTGGCAAAGAGGCAATGCCTTTTGGGGGAGGGGCGTTTCGTGGAGGGCGTATCGCGATTGACCGGGGTGATGAGCGGGTGGATGCAGCGCATCCTCTTCCCGCCGGTGTGTCTCGGCTGTTCCAGCCTTGTCACGGAACCCGGAACGCTCTGCGCTTCCTGCTGGGGGCGGCTGCGCTTTCTGGAGCGGCCATGGTGTCCGGTCATGGGCACGCCTTTCTCTCTGGACCTTGGCGACAGCATGCTCTCTGCGGAGGCGATTGCATCGCCGCCGCCCTTTGCGCGGGCGCGCTCGGCGGTCGCCTATGGCGGCGTCGCCCGGCGGCTGGTTCAGGGGCTGAAATTCCGCGACCGCACCGATCTCGCGCCGTGGATGGCGCGCTGGATGCTTCGGGCCGGCGGAGAAATTCTGCCCGAGGCGGATCTGGTGGTGCCGGTTCCGCTGCATCGCAGCCGTTTCTTTTCAAGGCGCTTCAACCAATCGGCGGAGCTTGCGCGGGCTGTGGCGCGTCTGGCTTGCGTTGATTACATGCCGGAGGCGCTGGTGCGGACGCGGCGCACGCGCCAGCAGGTGGGGCTGCGGGCGAGCGAGCGCGAGGCCAATGTGCGCGGCGCATTTGTCGTGCCGGACGCCCACCGCCCGGCGATCAGGGCGCGGCGCGTCGTTCTGGTGGACGATGTCTACACCACGGGCGCGACGGTTGCCGCCGCCTCACGGGTTCTCAAGCGTGCCGGCGCGCGCGAGGTGGATGTTCTGACATTTGCGCGCGTTTTGCCGGGGGACTTTCGGGCAGACCTCCAAGAGCCTATATAAACCCCGACAAAGCATGGGACCGAAAATGTCTGACGTAACGATCTACACACGGATGATGTGCGGCTTCTGCAGCGCCGCCAAGCGCCTGCTCGACGGCAAGGGCGTTTCCTACACGGAACACGATGCAAGCTTTTCCAACGAGCTGCGCCAGGAGATGATCCAGCGGGCCAATGGCCGCTCGACCTTTCCGCAGATTTTCATTGGCGACGTCCATGTGGGCGGTTGCGATGAGCTTCACGCTCTCGAGCGCGAAGGCAAACTGGATGCGATGTTGAAGGAGATCCCGGCATGAGCAAACTGATCGCCGCTGCCCTGCAGATGCGTTCCGGCACCGAGCCGGAAGCCAATGCCGACGCTTTTGAAGCGCTGGTGCGTGAGGCTGCGGGCAAGGGCGCGCAGTATGTTCAGAGCCCGGAAATGACCGGTGTGATGGTGCGCAGCCGCGACGACCTGCTGGAGCGCATCACCGGAGAGCGCGGCGCGCTGGTCATCGACCGCGCCCGTGCGCTGGCCGATGAGCTTTCGATCTTTGTTCATCTGGGCTCCACGGCCGTCGCGCTCGATGACGGACGGGTGGCGAACCGCGCCTTTCTGTTCGCGCCCGGTGGCGCGCTTGTGACCACCTATGACAAGCTGCACATGTTCGACGTCGATCTCGACAATGGCGAAAGCTGGCGCGAATCGGCCACCTATGCCGCCGGCGAGCGGGCCGTCGTTGCCGATCTGCCGTTTGGCCGTCTCGGTTTCGCCATCTGCTACGACATGCGCTTCCCGCAGCTTTTCCGTGCGCAGGCGCTTGCCGAGGCACAGGTGCTGACAGCACCGGCCGCCTTCACCCGGCAGACGGGCGAGGCGCACTGGCATGTCCTTCTGCGCGCCCGCGCCATCGAGAATGGCGCATTCATGATCGCCGCCGGTCAGGGCGGCCTGCACGAGGACGGGCGTGAGACCTATGGTCATTCGCTGATAGTCGATCCGTGGGGCCGTGTGCTGGCCGAGGTCGATGGAAACGAGCCGGGCATCGCCATGGCCGAACTCGACCTTGATGCGGTCGCTGCCGCTCGCGGCAAGATTCCGAACCTCAAGAACGCGCGCGATTTCTCTGTTGCACGCGTTTCCGGCGGCGGGGCGGCGGAGAGGAAAGCTTCATGATCAGTTTCAACCTGATCTGCGAGCACGACCACGCTTTCGAGGCGTGGTTCCGCAACAATGCGGACTTTGACGAGCAGAAGAAGCGCGATCTCGTTTCCTGCCCGCAATGCGGCTCGACCAAGGTTGAAAAGGCCCTGATGGCGCCGGCGGTCTCGACCGGCAAGAAGCGCGACCAGATCGCGCTGGCCATGGGGGAGAAGCAGAAACAGGCGCTGGCGCAGCTCAAGGAGCTTTCCAAAAAGGTGCGCGAGAATGCGGACTATGTCGGCGACAAATTCGCCGAGGAAGCGCGAAAAATCCATTTCGGCGAGACCGAAGCGCGCGGCATCTATGGCGAGGCGACGACCGACGAGGCCAAGGCGCTGGTCGATGAAGGCGTCGAGTTCCTGCCCCTGCCGGTGTTTCCCGACGAGCAGAACTGAGACCGGCCAGAACTGAGACCGGCCAGAAAATCGGGCGGTCAGGCGCGAGCGCCTGACTGCATTCTGATCGCAAGAGCCGGGCGCGCGCCGGCGTTTTTCCCTGAAGGCTCAGGCAGCCGGCTTCGTGGCCGCCACCATGTAGTTGACATCCATGTCGCGTGAGCGCTGCCAGCGGTCGCCGAGCGGATTGTAGACGACGCCGCTGCGATCGATGATCCGGATGCCCGCCGAGGCGAGGCCCTCTTCCAGTTCGCTCGGGCGCACGAGCTTTTCATACTGGTGCGTGCCGCGCGGCAGCCATCCAAGCACATATTCCGCGCCGATGATCGCCAGGCCCCACGCCTTGAGCGTGCGGTTGATCGTTGCCACGAACATCAGGCCGCCGGGTTTCAGCATTGCGCCGCATTTGGACAGGAACAGGTCCACATCGGCGACATGCTCGATCACTTCCATGTTGAGGATGATGTCGAATGTCTCGCCGGCGTCGGCAAGCGCCTCTGCCGTGGTGGCGCGATAGTCGATGTCGAGCTTGCCCTGCGCCGCGTGGATCTTGGCCACTTCGATGTTGGTTTCCGAAGCGTCCGCGCCAACCACCTGCGCGCCAAGCCGCGACATGGGTTCGCACAGAAGGCCGCCGCCGCAGCCGATGTCGAGCATGCGCAGGCCGGCAAAAGGTTTGGCTTCATGGGGCTCGCGGCCGAAATGCGCGGCCACATGGTCGCGGATATAGGCAAGGCGCACCGGGTTGAACTTGTGCAGAACGCCCATTTTTCCGGCGGGATTCCACCATTCCGCCGCCAGTGCGGAAAAATGCTCGATTTCACGCGTGTCGATGGTCGTTTGCCGCGCTTCGGACATGGAAAACCCCTCACTGGGTGTTGCTTGGAACCTTGGCCCATGAAGTCGGGCTGACGGGCCTGATTGTCAAGGCGGGAATTGTCTCAGGGGCAAAACCTGCCCGGCGCAACGACCGGGTTCCATTCACCGTCACATTGCTTGCAGATAAGCGATCTTTTGGGTATGGAGACCGCGGCGCAGGGCGGGTTGCCGTTGCTGCGTAATGTTGGCGCTGCCCGTCCGGGCAGCAGGAATTTCCGAGCAAAGGCACTCCGTTCCCATGGCGCGCATCGTGATGAAGTTCGGCGGAACCTCCGTCGCCGATATCGAACGCATCCATAATGTGGCGCGTCACGTCAAACGTGAGGCCGATGCGGGGCATGAGGTCGCCGTCGTGGTTTCGGCCATGGCCGGCAAGACCAATGAGCTGGTCGGCTGGGCGCAGTCCATGCCGAAGGCCACGGGTGCTGAATCGCCCTTCTATGACGCGCGCGAATACGACGCCATCGTCGCCTCCGGTGAGCAGATCACCAGCGGGCTTCTGGCCATCGCGCTGCAGTCCATGGGCGTCGATGCGCGCTCCTGGCAGGGCTGGCAGATACCGATCCGCACCGACAACGCTCACGCCGCCGCCCGCATCGTCGATATCGACGGCAGCGAGATGGTGCGCCGCATGGGCATGGGCCAGGTGGCCGTTGTCGCCGGCTTCCAGGGCATAGGCCCTGACAATCGCATCGCCACGCTGGGGCGCGGCGGTTCCGACACCAGCGCGGTCGCCGTGGCCGCTGCGGTGAAGGCCGACCGCTGCGACATCTACACCGATGTCGACGGCGTCTACACGACCGACCCGCGCATTGAGCCCAAGGCGCGCCGCCTGCCGAAGATCTCGTTCGAGGAAATGCTCGAAATGGCGTCGCTTGGCGCCAAGGTGCTGCAGGTGCGCTCCGTCGAACTGGCGATGGTGCACAAGGTCAGAACCTTCGTAAGATCGTCTTTCGAAGATCCGGATGCGCCGGGCATGGGGAATTTCGAAAACCCGCCCGGTACGCTCATTTGCGATGAGGATGAAATCGTGGAACAGCAAGTCGTCACCGGCATCGCCTACGCCAAGGACGAGGCGCAGATATCGCTTCGTCGCGTCTCCGACCGTCCGGGCGTGTCCGCAGGCATTTTCGGTCCGCTGGCCGAGGCCAACATCAATGTCGACATGATCGTGCAGAACATCTCCGAAGATGGTTCGCGCACGGACATGACCTTCACCGTGCCGTCCGGCGACCTGCAAAAGGCCGTCACGGTGCTGGAGAATGTGCGTGACACGATCGGCTTCGACGCCATCCAGTCTGAAGCCGGACTGGTCAAGGTTTCGGTCATTGGCATTGGCATGCGAAGCCATGCCGGCGTTGCCGCAATCGCCTTCAAGGCCCTGGCCGAGAAGGGGATCAACATCCGCGCGATCACCACTTCAGAGATCAAGATTTCGATCCTGATCGACGGCCCCTATGCCGAATTGGCGGTTCGCACTTTGCATTCTGTCTACGGTCTCGATAAGCAGTAGACAAACAATAACCCGAAATCTGGCTTTTGCTCTGCTCTCTCATGCGGCTAGCATAGGCCAATGGAGAGGGGTTCGATGCGAGATACTGCCGGCGGTCCAAGAGTGCTGTTAAGGCGTTTGCGCGAGCTGATGGCCGATGCGCTTGACCCGCAGAAGCGTCTCGACAAGATCGTTCGTGAAATCGCCCAGAACATGGTGGCCGAGGTTTGCTCGCTCTATGTGCTGCGCGCCGATTCCATGCTGGAGCTTTACGCCACCGAAGGTCTGAACCCGGATGCGGTGCATCTGGCGCAGCTTCGTCTGGGGCAGGGCCTCGTCGGCACGATTGCCGCCAGCGCCCGCCCGCTCAATCTCTCCGACGCCCAAAAACACCCCGCTTTTGCCTATCTGCCGGAGACGGGCGAAGAGATTTATCATTCCTTCCTCGGTGTGCCGGTGCTGCGGGCCGGTCGCACGCTCGGCGTTCTGGTCGTTCAGAACCGCACCATGCGTCATTACCGCGAGGATGAGGTCGAGGCGCTGGAAACGGTGGCCATGGTCATCGCCGAGATGATCGCCACCGGCGATCTGGCGCGGCTGACCCGTCCGGGCATCGAGCTTGATCTGAGCCGCCCCGTCAGCATGACGGGCCTGCCCTTCAACGAGGGCGTCGGGCTTGGCCATGTGATCCTTCATGAGCCGCGCATCGTGGTGACGGCGCTGTTCAACGAGGATAGCGACGAGGAGTTGGTGCGTCTTGAAACGGCGCTCGATTCGCTGCGCCTTTCCATCGACGACATGCTCTCGCGCCGCGATGTGGCGTTTGAGGGTGAACATCGCGCGGTGCTGGAAGCCTATCGCATGTTCGCCAATGACCGGGGTTGGGTGCGCCGCCTGCAGGAGGCGATCAACAACGGCCTGACGGCCGAAGCGGCGGTCGAGAAGGTGCAGAGCGACATGCGCGCGCGCATGATGCACATGACGGACCCCTATCTGCGCGAGCGGATGAGCGATTTCGACGATCTCGCCAACCGGCTTCTGCGCCAGCTGATGGGCCGCGGGCCGGATGCGCTGGCGGAAATTCTGCCCAAGGATGCGATCATCGTCGCCCGTTCCATGGGCGCTGCCGAGCTTCTGGACTATCCGCGCCAGAAACTGCGCGGTCTGGTTCTGGAAGAGGGAGCGCCGACAAGCCATATCGTCATCGTGGCGCGGGCCATCGGCCTGCCGACGGTGGGGCAGGTGAAGGGCGCCGTCTCCATGTCGGAGAATGGCGACGCAATCATCGTCGATGGCGAGGACGGCCAGGTCCATCTGCGCCCGCAGGCCGATGTCGAGGAAGCCTATGCCGAGAAGGTGCGCTTCCGCGCCCGCCGGCAGAAACTCTATCAGGAACTGCGCGACCGCCCGACCGAGACCAGGGACGGTGTTCCCGTCGATCTCATGATGAATGCAGGTCTGGCCGTCGATCTGCCGCAGCTGGCGCAGTCGGGTGCGGCGGGCATCGGCCTGTTCCGCACCGAGCTTCAGTTCATGGTCGCAGCCGCCTTCCCGCGCGTCGAGGCGCAGGAGCGGCTTTATAGCGAAGTGCTCGACGCTGCCGATGGCAAGCCGGTTACGTTCCGCACCATCGATATCGGCGGCGACAAGGTGTTGCCCTACTTCAAGGGCGCGCAGCACGAGGAAAACCCGGCGCTTGGCTGGCGGGCGATTCGCCTGACGCTCGACCGCCCGGGCCTGCTGCGCACGCAGATCCGCGCGCTTTTGAAGGCCGCCGGCGGCCGCGAACTGCGCATGATGCTCCCGATGGTCACCGAAGTGAGCGAAGTGCGGCAGGCGCGCGAGATCATCGACCGCGAGGTGCGGCATCTGTCGCGCTTTGGCTATCTCCTGCCCACGCGTCTCAAGCTTGGCGCGATGATTGAAGTGCCGGCACTTCTCTGGCAGCTTGAAGAGCTGATGCAGGCCGTGGATTTCGTCTCCGTCGGTTCAAACGATCTGTTCCAGTTCGTCACCGCGACCGACCGGGGCAACACCCGCATTGCCGACCGTTTCGACCCGCTGAGCGTGCCGTTCCTGCGCATTCTGCGCCAGATCGTGCGCGCCGGCGATCAGTATGGAACGCCGGTCACGCTGTGCGGAGAGCTGGCGGGGCGGCCGATTTCCGCCATGGCGCTGCTCGGCATCGGCTTCCGCTCCATTTCCATGGCGCCGGCGGCCATCGGCCCGGTCAAGGCCATGCTCTGCGAGCTTCCGCTGTCGGATCTTTCGGTTGTTATGGATGAGGCACTTGCCAACCATAGCGCATCCACCGATATTCGCGCGCTGCTTCGCGACTTCGCCCAGAAGCACAATATTGCCCTCTAGAACTGACAGGCTTTCCCGTCGATGACCGACTTGCCGCGCGACCGTATGGATCAGGTTCTCAAACGTTTCGAGCTTATCGAAGCGCAGATGGCGGCTGGCCCGGAGCCGGACGTCTATGTGAAGCTTGCTTCCGAATACTCCGAATTGCAGGAAGTGGCGGCCAAGATCCGCGAGCTGCGTCAGGTCGAAGGTGAGCTGGAAGACCTGAAGTCCATGCTGGACGACCCGGCGACCGACACGGAAATGCGCGAGCTGGCCGAGGCCGACCTCGAAGAGGTGGAAAGCCGCATCGAGACGCTGGGCGAGGAAATGCAGATCCTGCTTCTGCCCAAGGACGAAGCGGACGAGAAGAATGCGATCCTCGAAATTCGCGCCGGCACCGGCGGCGACGAGGCGGCCCTGTTCGCCGGCGACCTGTTTCGCATGTATGAGCGCTATGCATCCGAACGGGGCTGGCGTGTCGAGGTCGCGTCGACAAGCGAGGGCGAGGCCGGCGGCTACAAGGAAATCATCGCCACCGTTTCCGGGCGCGGCGTGTTCTCGCGGCTGAAATTCGAATCGGGTGTGCATCGCGTTCAGCGCGTGCCGGCTACGGAGGCGCAGGGGCGCATTCATACTTCCGCCGCCACGGTTGCCGTTCTGCCCGAGGCCGAGGACGTCGATGTCGAGATCCGCAACGAGGACATTCGCATCGACACGATGCGCGCTTCGGGTGCGGGTGGTCAGCACGTCAACACCACCGACTCGGCGGTGCGAATCACGCATATTCCAACGGGCATCGTGGTCTTGCAGGCCGAAAAGTCCCAGCACCAGAACCGTGCGCGCGCCATGCAGATCCTGCGGGCGCGCCTGTTCGACATGCAGCGCATGAAGGCCGCGGACGAACGCTCCGAGGCGCGTCGTCTGCAGGTCGGTTCCGGCGACCGTTCGGAACGCATCCGCACCTATAATTTCCCGCAGGGGCGTGTGACCGATCACCGGATCAACCTCACGCTCTACAAGCTGGACCGCGTTATCGAAGGCGATCTGGACGAGATTATCGACGCGCTGATCTCCGATCATCAGGCAAAACTGCTTTCGGAAACCGGGGCGGATGGCTGAGGCGAAGACCCTCGGCGCCCTGCTTTCCCGGGCGCAGGACCGTCTGAAACAGGCGGGCATTGCAGAAGGGGCGCTCGACGCGCGGCTTCTCGTTGAACATGTCACGAAGACGACGCGGCTCGACGCCATGTCGAGACCTGAACGGCCTGTTTCCGATACCGAACGCATGGCCGTGGAAGAGGCTATCTCGCAGCGCATTGCAGGCCGGCCCGTACACCGCATCATCGGCCATCGTGAATTTTACGGGCTGGACCTCAGGCTTTCACCGGAAACGCTGGAGCCACGGCCGGACACCGAAACGCTGGTCGACATGGTCGTGGCGGAAGCGCGTCGACTTGGCGGTGAAGATCGCCCGTGGCGGATCATCGATCTTGGAACCGGCACCGGGGCAATAGCGATTGCGCTGTTGAGCGTTTTGCCTGCGGCCCATGCGGTCGGTGTCGATGTTTCGGCCGATGCGCTTGCAACGGCGCGCATCAATGCCGATATGAATGGTTACGGCGGCCGGTTTGAGACCTGTCAGTCTGACTGGTTTGAGGAAATCGACGGACGGTTCGATTTCATTGTCTCCAACCCGCCCTATATTCGAGAAGAGATCTGGCGTGCGCTTGCAGTCGAGGTTCGTGATCACGATCCGCGCAGGGCGCTGGTTGCCGGGGACGATGGTCTTGATGCCTATCGTTTGCTGGCGGCGCAAAGCGGCGCCCATCTGGCGACAGGCGGCATGGTCGCCGTCGAGATCGGATATGACCAGAAGGAAAGCGTTACCGGGCTGTTCGTCGATCAGGGATTCCGCCTTCACAAGGCGGGCCGCGATCTTGCCGGGCATGACCGGGTGCTTGTTTTTGTCGCCGAAACAGCACGTGAACAAACTTGAAAAAAAACTTGGCATCGCAAAAGAATGCCGCTAGGTTCCGGACACCGGATAGGACGAAGCAGACAGCACCGTTATCGATTCGGTTCCCAGGACCGCTGTCATTAAGGGCGTTTTAGCGCCTCTGCTTCATTATGGGGTTTGTCCGGCAACTGACAAGAAGCGGAACAGTATGGCATTGGCGCCCGCGACAAGCGGTGTGACATAGGCCAAGGGGAGATGTGAGACTGCTGGCTTCCCGCCATCGTCCGCGATCTGAAAAGAGTATTGTTTCACACAACCTGTCTCGAACAAGCAGTCTCGAAAACCAAGAGAGTCGAATGAGGCCACAACAGCAGAACAGGCGCATGCGCGGCCGCGGAAACAACAACCGCAAGGGGCCCAATCCGCTGGCGCGCAGCTATGAGAGCAACGGTCCGGACGTGAAGATCCGCGGAACCGCGCAACAGGTGGCGGACAAATACACCACGCTGGCGCGCGACGCGCAGAGCTCCGGTGATCGTGTGATGGCCGAAAACTATCTGCAGCATGCCGAGCATTACAACCGCATCATCGCTGCCGCCCAGGCGCAGCAGCAACAGCAGCAGGCGCGTGACAACCGCGACGATGCTGATGGTGATGACGAGCAGGATGTTGCCGAAGCGAGCAATGGCAACCAGAAGCCGCAGCGCCAGAAGCGCGTGGACGATGGTTCCGGCCCGCAGCCGGAAATCAAGGGTGTTCCCGCAGAACTCGCGCTGAACGGCGGCGAAGGTGCAAACGGCCATGCGGCCGAAGCTGCCGAGCCGGGCGCAGAGGAAGAAAAGCCGAAGCCTGTCCGCCGCACCCGCAAGCCTGCCGCAGCAAAGACGCAGGACGAGGCAGCGGCACCCGAGGGTGAGGAAGGCGAAAAGCCGGTCAAGCGTCCGCGCCGGACGCGCGCCCGCAAGACCGATGACGCCGAGGGTGGCGAAGGCAGTGAAGCCGCAGCCCCCGTTGCAGCGGCCGAAGAGGTTGCCGCGCAGGGCTGAACGGCCTGACATTCCAGAGCATTTTGAACGGCGGGGTTTCCCCGCCGTTTTTCGTATGTCCCCATCTTGTTCCTATAGGGATATGTTCCCATATCCCAAACTGTTGGGCTTGCCACACGAGACCGTGATAATCTGATTTCATCACGGTTTATGGGAGCCCGTCGCATTGGTCGTTGTCAGCGCTGCAAAGCAGGCTGGCAGGGAAATGGAGACACTTATGAACTTTGACAAATATTCCGAGCGCGTCCGCGGTTTCATTCAGTCCGCCCAGACCCAGGCGCTCAGCAGCAATCATCAGCAGTTCACGCCCGAGCACCTGCTCAAGGTGCTCGTTGACGATGAGGAAGGCCTGGCTGCTTCCCTGATCGAGCGCGCCGGCGGGCGCGCCAAGGATGTGCGCCTCGGTGTCGAGGCCGCGCTCAAGGCAATGCCGCAGGTGGAAGGCGGCAATGGCCAGCTTTACATGGCGCAGCCGCTGGCCAAGGTTTTCTCGACCGCCGAGGAGCTGGCCAAGAAGGCTGGCGACAGCTTCGTCACCGTGGAGCGACTGCTCACCGCGCTTGCGGTCGAGAAGTCGGCCAAGACCGCCGACATCCTGTCCAAGGCCGGCGTTACACCGACCGCGCTCAATCAGGCCATCAACGATATCCGCAAGGGCCGCACGGCTGACTCGGCCAGCGCCGAGCAGGGTTACGATGCGCTCAAGAAATATGCGCGGGACCTGACGGCCGATGCGCGTGCCGGCAAGCTCGACCCCGTGATCGGTCGTGACGACGAGATTCGCCGCACGATCCAGGTCCTGTCGCGCCGCACCAAGAACAACCCGGTTCTGATCGGCGAGCCCGGCGTCGGCAAGACGGCCATCGCCGAGGGCCTTGCCCTGCGCATCGTCAATGGCGACGTGCCTGAATCGCTTAAAGACAAGCAGCTCATGGCGCTCGACATGGGCTCCCTGATCGCCGGCGCGAAATATCGCGGCGAGTTCGAGGAGCGTCTGAAGGCGGTGCTGTCCGAAGTGACGGCTGCCGACGGCAACATCATCCTGTTCATCGATGAGATGCACACGCTGGTGGGCGCGGGCAAGGCGGATGGCGCGATGGACGCGTCCAACCTTCTGAAGCCGGCTCTGGCCCGTGGCGAACTGCACTGCGTTGGCGCGACGACGCTTGATGAGTACCGCAAGCATGTGGAGAAGGACGCCGCTCTGGCGCGTCGTTTCCAGCCGGTTTTCGTCAGCGAGCCGACCGTCGAGGACACGGTTTCGATCCTGCGCGGTCTGAAGGAGAAGTATGAGCAGCATCACAAGGTGCGGGTCTCCGACTCGGCGCTGGTGGCCGCTGCGACGCTCTCCAACCGGTACATCACCGACCGCTTCCTGCCTGACAAGGCCATCGATCTGGTGGACGAGGCATCCTCGCGCCTGCGCATGCAGGTGGACTCCAAGCCCGAGGAGCTGGACGAGATCGACCGCCGCGTCATGCAGCTCAAGATCGAGCGCGAGGCGCTGAAGGCCGAGAAGGACGAGGCTTCCAGAGACCGTCTGGTCAAGCTCGAGAAGGAGCTGACCGATCTCGAGGAAGAATCGGCGCGCCTCACCAGCCGGTGGGCTGCCGAGAAGGACAAGCTCGGTCTGGCCGCCGACCTGAAGAAGCAGCTTGATGAAGCCCGCAACGAACTGGCCATTGCCCAGCGCAAGGGTGAGTTCCAGCGTGCCGGCGAACTGGCCTATGGCCAGATCCCCGAGCTTGAGAAAAAGCTGGCCGAAGCAGAGGCCCAGAGCGAAGAGGAAAGCGCTTCCGGCATGGTCGAAGAGACCGTCAAGCCGGATCACGTGGCCCATATCGTCTCGCGCTGGACCGGCATTCCGGTCGACAAGATGCTGGAAGGCGAGCGTGAGAAGCTGCTGCGCATGGAAGACGAGATCGCCAAACGGGTCGTCGGCCAGGGCGAGGCGGTTCAGTCCGTCTCCAAGGCCGTGCGCCGTGCGCGCGCCGGTCTTCAGGACCCCAACCGGCCGATTGGTTCCTTCATGTTCCTCGGCCCGACGGGCGTCGGCAAGACGGAGCTGACCAAGGCGCTCGCCAGCTTCCTGTTCGATGACGAGCAGGCGATGGTGCGCATCGACATGTCGGAATTCATGGAGAAGCACTCCGTGGCCCGGCTCATCGGCGCGCCTCCCGGCTATGTCGGCTATGAGGAAGGTGGTGTTCTGACCGAGGCGGTTCGCCGCCGGCCCTATCAGGTGATCCTGTTCGACGAGGTCGAGAAGGCGCATCCGGACGTGTTCAACGTGCTCCTTCAGGTTCTCGATGACGGACGCCTGACGGACGGTCAGGGCCGCACGGTGGATTTCCGCAACACGCTGATCATCATGACGTCGAACCTGGGCGCCGAGTATCTCGTCAACCTTGGCGAGAACGAGGATGTCGACAAGGTTCGCACCGAGGTGATGGATGTCGTGAAAGCATCGTTCCGGCCCGAGTTCCTGAACCGGATCGACGAGGTTATCCTGTTCCACCGGCTGCGCCGGCAGGACATGGGCAAGATCGTCGAAATCCAGCTTCAGCGGCTTGAGCGTCTGCTTGCCGATCGCAAGATCACGCTCGACCTCGATAAGGATGCGGTCGAGTGGCTGGCCGAGAAAGGTTATGACCCGGCTTACGGCGCGCGCCCGCTGAAACGGGTGATGCAGAAGGAGTTGCAGGACCCGCTGGCGGAGAAGATCCTTCAGGGTGAGATCTTTGACAACTCCACGGTCAAGATCACGGCCGGCTCTGACAGGCTGAACTTCCGGCCGAGCCGGGCAACGAATGCAGATCAGGCCGAAAAAGCGGCCTGATTCCAAAACACGAGGGGAGGGCGGATGCAGCTCGATCACTACAACGCTGTTTGTTCCGCCCTTCCACACGCCACCCACGTTGTTCAATGGGGTGGCGCGCATGTCTGGAAGGTGGGCGGCAAGGTTTTCGCCATCGGCAGCGCGGCTGACGGCGGAGATGTTGCCGTCTCCTTCAAATGCTCCGAGATCGCCTTCGACATATTGAAGGAGCAGCCGGGCCTGCGGCCCGCCCCCTATCTCGCTTCGCGCGGCATGAAGTGGATCCAGCGCCAGAGCGCGGAAAGCATGGATGACGCCGCCCTTCAGGACTATCTGGCCGAAAGCCACCGGATCGTCGCATCGGGTCTGACACGCAGGCTGCAGCGCGAACTGGGCCTCTCCGCCACCTGATTAGCGACGCGAAAAGTTCAAAGACTGGCCATTTTCACGTCCGGTTCATCTCCTATGGTAAATAGTTCGTCAAATGGGCGAATCGCTGGCGGGTGATCAGCCTATCCGTGTGGGACCAGACGAGGGGCTAAAGACGTGAAACTGCAATTGCTGACCGCATTATGTCTGGCCATGGGGCCGACGGCAGCCATGGCCGCCATGCCGGAGAGCGAAGACCGGCGAAACGGTTTCGTGTTGCAGCGGGGCAATGATCAGACTGCTGGCCGGGGCATGACGGCCGAGACATCGACCCAGGCGCCGGTACAACTCGCCCAGAATTACGACTTTGACGTCTATATCGATCAATATGGTCGCGAGATCATCGTCGACGCCTATACCGGCGAGGTGGTGGAGATCAGGCCTGCCGCGCGCGGCAACCAGCGCCCTGCGCGCCGTCCGGCGCGGCCGCGCGAGTTCGACGGGGATGTTTATGACTTCTCCGACCCGCGCGATGTCGACCGTTACCGTCGCGACCGGGGCAGGGCGAACCGCGCTCCCGTCGAACGCCAGCCCGATCCCTATTACGACCGCTCCTATGGTGAAGCGCCGCGCTACAACGATCGCAACATCTATCCGGAAGCGCCGAATTACGGGCGCGGTTCCATCGACCGCGCACCTCTGCAGCCCCCGAATTCACGTGACAGCATGGCCGGCATCCCCGGCGAAGAGCCGCGCTTTGAACCGGGAACGGGCAACGCGTCCGGCACGCCGACCCTGCCGGGAGATGCGGCTGTCGTTCTGCCGCGCGGCGTGAGCGAGGATGTCACGCGCTTTCAGGTTCTGCTCGACCGCGCGGGCGCGTCTCCGGGCGTCATCGATGGCCGGACCGGCGACAATGTGAACAAGGCGATCCGCGCCTATCGCGATATCACCGGCCAGACGCTCAGAACCTATGACAATGAATGGGTGAAGGCGGAGCTGGAGCGCACCGGTGGTCCGGCTTTCAAGGAATACACCATCACCGCCAAGGATGTGGCCGGTCCCTATATCGCGTCGGTTCCGGCCGATTACAGCCAGAAGGCTGCGCTCGGCGCACTGTCCTACACCTCGGTTGTCGAGGCGCTGGCCGAGCGCTTCCATATGGACGAGAAATATCTCGTTGCGCTCAATCCGGATGCGAATTTCAACCGGCCCGGTACGGTCATCAAGGTGATCAACACCGGCAAGCCGAAGAAAACCGAAGTCGTGCGGATCGTTGCCGACAAGGGGGCGCGCCAGGTGCGCGGTTACAGCGCCGACGGAAAGCTGGTCGCCGCCTATCCGGCCACCATCGGTTCGGCGAGCACGCCGTCGCCGAGCGGCACGCATACGGTCACGCGCATCGCGCTCAACCCCGAATACACCTACAATCCGAAGGTCAATTTCAAACAGGGCAACAATGACAAGGTTCTGACCATCCCGCCTGGCCCCAATGGCCCCGTCGGAACGGTCTGGATCGCGCTGTCAAAGCCGACCTACGGCATTCATGGAACGCCCAATCCCTCGAAGATTGGCAAGACGGCCTCCCATGGCTGCATCCGGTTGACCAACTGGGATGCAGAGGAACTGGCCAAGCGCGTGAAGCGCGGCGTTTCGGTGGAGTTCGTGGATTAAGCTTTCCGCAGCCATCCGGCACTGCCCGATGGATATTGCCGGTCTGCCGTTTCAGGGAAATGGCAGACCGCTCGCAACTTTTTGATTCCTGTGAAGCTGGCTGTCAGGCAATCCTGCCTGACAGCAAATGACTCAGCTGCCCGATGCAGCAACGGAAAGCGGTGTCTCGTCGTTTTCCTGAAGCAGTTCGTCAATGCGGCTGCGCTCGCGCTCGAATGCCAGCAGGTCCTTGCCCTTCAGCGCCCGGTTGTCGGGCAGGCGAACGCGCATCGGATCCACTTTCGTGCCATTGACGATCATTTCGTAGTGCAGATGGTTGCCGGTTACGAGACCGGTCGCGCCGACATAGCCGATCACCTGACCCTGACGAATACGCGCGCCCGTCGTCACACCTTTCGCGATGCCGCTCTGGTGATTGTAGGAGGTTTTGAAGCCATTGTTGTGGCGGATGATCGTCTGGCGGCCGTAACCGCCGGCCCAGCCGGCCTTTTCGACCACGCCGTCGCCGGCCGCGATGATCGGCGTGCCGCGCGGGGCGGCCCAGTCGACGCCGGTGTGCATCTTGCTGTAGCCGAGAACCGGGTGACGGCGCATGCCGAAGCCCGAGGTGAACCGCCCGTTGGGCACCGGATTGCGGATCATGAAGCGTTTCGAGCTGCGGCCTTCCTCGTCGAAATAGTCGACCGTGCCGTCATCGAACTGGAACCGGTAGAAAGTGCGGGTCGCGCCGCCGAAACTCGCCTTTACATAAAGAAGCTCCGACTGGTCCGTCGCATTCTTGTCCGCATCGGGTGCGGAGAAGAAGACTTCAAGCTGGTCGGCCGGCGAAAGCCGCGACTGAAAATCGACATCGGCCGAAAGCAGCTTCACCAGCCGCTTCGTCATGTCCGGGGTCAGCCCGTAGGCATAGGAGGCACGGTAGATGCCGTCATAAACCCGCGGCAGATCGGAGCGTGGCATGCGGCGCGGCGCGGTCGGATGATCGAACGCCGCCAGAAGGACCGGATTCATCTCCGGTTCCTGCGCCGGCACATATTGGTCGCGGTCATCGAGCGCGATCGTCACGATGTGCTTCTTGCCTTCATAGATGCTGGTGCGAACCACGCGGCTTTTCACGCCGTGCGTTTCAATGCCCACGCGCAGCAGCGTTCCGGCCTTCAGTTCCGTCGCATTGAGCAGCTTGGTGATCGCCTCGACCATGCCGTCGACATCTTCACCCTTGTAGCCGGACTGGGTGAAGACCTCGGCCACGGCCCGCTCTGTGCGGAAGGGAATGAGGTCTTCGGCAAATTCGGGTGTCGTTTCGCGACCGCTGCGCGCAGCGACCGAGACATTCTCGGGGATGATGCGCGCGCTGAAGGCGGCCAGCGCCTGGGTGGAAAGCGTGTCGCCGAAGCGCTGCGGATCCACATAATGAAGAGAGGCCACCTGAACGTCGCCATCGGTCAGGATCGCGCCCGTGTTGCGCACGGCCACTTCCACTTCTTCCGTGCTCAGGCTGCGGGCCGAGGAGAAGTCGGAAGACCAGAGCGGAAAGTCGCCGCTCTTGAGGCTCACTTCGCTCTCCACCTTCGCACCATATATAAGGCCGGTGCGGGCGGTGCTGGTCGCGCCGTCTTCTGCAAAGACCGCGAGCGGGTCGAAGGGCGGATAATCCTTGTCTGTCGTATGGCTGGCGGTCAGCGCCATTTTCGCATGAACAAAGGGCAGGGTGCGGATCAGATCCGTGTCGCCGCTGCGCATGACGGTGGAGACTTCCATCATGCGGCGATCCTCGCCGCGGCTGATCGTATGGGGGGTGACAAGGCGGCCGGTCTTCGCGGCTTCGCCAACCGGGTCTGCGATTTCTCCCAGAAGGGCGATTTCCGGCGGAGTGGCCAGCTGCTGGCGGCCGTCGAGGGCGGCCGAAAGCGCAACACCCATCAGAACGGTAGAGGTCACACCTGTAAGAAAGGTGCCGATCAGCCAGCGCGCGGAGATCTCACGCCGGTCCGGCGGTCCGCTGCGTCCATCCGCAATAAGAGGATCGTCCTCGCCGATGGCCTGTTCGATCTGCTTGTTGTTGTTCATTGACGATGGCGCCTTGGTCTTATGCATTTGGGCTGGACCCGTCACGGCAACCGAAATGGTCGCGCCCGGTATGGGCGGACAGGCAGGAAACCCGGTTCAACATTACGCCGGAGAACAATGGTGACAGAGGTCGTTCCCCCAAACCCTCTCGGACATGAACACCTGACCTTATATATAGGGCGTCATATGTAGGGCGTGAAACGCGCCCGCATCGACGTCGATATCCAAGATCACACATCCCGCGTGTATTCATTAAATTCGACTCTAATGTGACCGAGCGCCCAATGGCAACAGAAGAGCGCAAACGGGCGCAAAATGGCGGTTTGGCAAGTTTTTGATCCTGTTTGTCATTTTTTATTATCGTTTGAAATCAGTGGGTTGAGTGTGATTTCTTTCGGTTTTTAGGTTGGAATACGAAGAAAAACGAAAAACTTGAA
>NZ_JAFKDE010000006.1 GCF_017255295.1 Nitratireductor aquimarinus | reverse complement strand
GCCGACGCTGCAAGCGGGAAACTCTGGTCGGGCTACGCCCTCCCGACGTTCCCCGCTTGCAGCGCAAAGTGGACTACTTTTGCGCCGCCCAATGGCCGACTTTTACTCCGCCGTTGACACTCTGGTCAGTGGCCCTACCTTGGTCTCGCTTCTAGCGACACTCATCAGCCCTGTGACCGTCTTCGTGGGCGTAGCCGGCCTTGCATGGCTTGGAATGGGGCGTGGGTCACGGGTAGTCCGCAGCCAGTTGGCCGCCCGTCTTGGGGTACTTATGGCAGCACAAGGCGCGCAGCGACGAGAAACCGGTCTGGATCAATTCCTCACCGACATGCGCAAGTTGGACCGGGAACCGACCGGTTCTTTCGATTGGATGCCCGCGAAGGATCGCGCAGACATGCGCCAATGCGTTGCCGAGATCACCGGTCGTTTAGCAGGGCCACTTCCGGCACCAGCGGGACGGCCTCCGGAGCCTTGGTCTTCGAAGAAGATGATCACTGATTTCCCGGATGCGGTCGTCACATTGGGTCTGACCGCCGGCGAAATGCTCTGGCATGCCGCAGCGCTCGACCCCAACGTCATGGAAGCAGCCGATTTCTCTCGCTCCGAGGATATCGGCGACCCTATGGCCTTCGCCTGCAATGCCGCTGACTTCATTACTGCGGGTGCTGGATGGTCGCTGCGAGGCTACACGGCCGAGCGACTGGTCATGGACAAGCTGATCGCCGACGGCCACAACGTCCGCCTTGCCGAGGCGAGCAATACACCCGGTCTTGACCTCATCGTCGACGGGATGCCGGTCCAAGTCAAATGCGGGACGGCGCTATCGAACCTGACCGAGCATTTCGAGAAATACCCGGACATCCCGGTGATCGCCAATGCCGCCCTTGCAGAGGAGGCCATGGCAAGCGGCGCGCCATGGGCGCATCTGGTGACGACCCTTCCCGGTTTCGAAATTACCATGATCGAAGAGCAGATCGCAGAGACACTCGGTCATGCTGCCGATCTGGCTGACCCGGACGTTCTGCAATTCGCACTTTCCGTGGGCGTGCTTCGCGGTGGCATTGAGGTCGCCAGGGGAAGAGTCCCTGTCTCCGACCTGCCAGCCTGGCTCATTCTCGATGGCGCCTCGCGCGGCTTGCTCACCTTCGCAGGCGGCAATGCCGGGACGTGGTTCGGCCTGGTTGCGATCGGTCCCGCCGGTGCGCTCATCCTTGGTCCAGCGATCGGCGCCGCCGCTCTCCTAGGGAACAACACCCTGAAGGGTTACGCCGAGAAAATGCTCATGGCAGATTGGAGCTTGGATCTCCAACTAGCCGCAGACGGCCTCCATGGGAGTATCATTAGGGCCTTGGAGCACCGCATCGCCCGGCTGGAAGAAAGAACTGGGGCATTTGCGAGGAATGCGTTGAGATCTGAAGTCGATGCGTGGATGGTGCGGCGGGCTCAGGATGATTTGATCGCCGCCCTGGAAGACCGCGCGAGTCTCATCATGTCTCGCTCGAAGGGTGAGAGCGATGCTATCGGGTTGCTGTTCAGCGCGCGCGATATTACGCCCGCAGACGCTGCTGTCCTGTCACGGATTCATGATGTCGAACAGATAATTGCCCGGAAGCCAGACCTGACGGCTGCCATGATCGAAACGGGGCGCCCCGCCGGCGACCTACTACGATCACGACTGAATAAGCTTTGGTTCAATCGCCGTCCACCTAAGGAACATGAAGGCGATTAGCGGTCAGCTGTAGCGTGAGATAGCCAATTTCTTCCGCATACGGCCCTTAGCTGCCGATTAGCGGACAACAAATGTATGTCCGCTTTGCGCCCCATTCAAGCCGTTCAACAAACCTTCGCGGTTGCCCATGAGCGGACATTGATGCAGCAGCCGGCAAACGCACTGTTCGGTGAGAAGATACTCAAAATGTACGGTCGCTCGCGATGGGATGAGCGTGGAAGCCCTCAAAGATTTCGCCATTCCTTAGGCAAATCGGGCTGGAAGGCATTTCATGATCTGGTAACGGTACGGTTTACGGCGATAGCGCGTTCTGCGTGACGATTTCACCCATAAAGTCGTACTGTATCAGATCGCCGATGGTCCTGTCTTCCCACATCATCCCGCTTCAATTCGTTGTTGCTGGTACTTCCAATGTACGTCGATGCTTCAGGAGGTCCTAGTCAGGCTGGTCAAATTCACGGAGCTTGACCGCGTTGCACTGTCTGCTGGGCATCTGCTTGCGGCGATCGCTCTACCTGTGACCCCTGGCCCAAACTGACCGACCGTTTACAATAACAGGACCCTGCCGCGCGCATGGGACCTGCATTCAAGGGGGTATTTTCCGGTAAGATCAAGGATTCCAAACTGGTTGCATTTTATACGGTCGTCTGCAATCTTCAATCGGAGAAGAATGGGCGGGAGGGGCGAAGTGCAAGAATACGACGATTCTCAGGGCGAGTATGAACCGATCATCAGAGAAATAATTACACTTGAACGATCTTATTTCTTTGAAAAGCGCAACGTAAAGACAGAACGTCAGCGAAAAATGCGTGAAATTATTGAGCGCCACACCGCTGCAAAGGGTAGTGGCGATGATACTTGATGAGATAAGATTGCAAGATTTCCGTTGTTTTTACGGCGAATGCAAGATTGAGTTCTCGACTAACAAGGACAAGAACGTCACACTCATATATGCGGAAAATGGGGTCGGCAAAACGACTTTGCTGAACGCACTCCTTTGGTGCTTCTACGGGGAAACGACGAGCAGGTTCGAAAAGAAGGAAGACATCCTTAACTATGATGCCAAGAAGGAGGGGCGGTCCCTCGCCATGGTTGAGGTACTGTTCGAACACAATGGCAGCCACTATATCGCCAAGCGGTTCTTTCGCGGGGGCAACGCTTCCGATGACGGGCGCACCTTTGTCGTAGCGCGGTTCGACCGGGGCGGCCAGGTCGATATCTCTTCGCCCGATACCTTTATCAATACCGTTATTCCGCGTGATATGGCCGCCCATTTCCTGTTCGACGGCGAGCATGCGGAGGTTTTCCTCGGTGAGAAGAACCGCGCATCGATTCGCGGTGCCGTGAGAGACATCCTAGGATGCTCGCTGATCGAGACGGCCATTGATGACCTGCAGGCAATCTCAAGCCAGTTTCGTAAACAAATCCCATCAACGCCTGCGACGAAGAAAATCGAAGAACTCAACAACCGCATGGACGCCCTCGGTTCGCAGATCGATGCGGCCAGGGAGGAAATCGCTCGTCTTGAAAAATCGCGGCGGCTCACGGAAGAGCAAATAGGCGATATCGACACGAAGCTCCGCAACACCGCAGCAGCGAAGGAATTGCAGCGCAGTCGTGAAAGGCTGACCGAGCAAATGCGGCGTGTTGAAAAGAGACAGAAAGAGGCCTCGGACGAGGTCTATAAGTGGCTTGGCGAGAACGGCCGCTTCATCGTGTCCAAAAAGATCACGGAAGAGACTTTCGACTTCCTGAACGACGAATCCCATCGCGGCCGCATCCCGTCTCCCTATAACGAGGAGTTCGTAAAGGATGTTCTCGAAGCCGAGACCTGTATATGCGGTGCTCATCTGACACCTGGTAGCGAAGCCGCAAAGAAGGTTGCAAAATTGCTCGAACGGGCCGCAAATCAGGTTATGCGCGACCGGATAGCCAAGGTTCGCGGCCGCCTGAGCAGTCTCAAGTCAGAGCGCGCGAAAGCACCTAACAGGTTGGTGCGCGCGAAAGGGCGCCTTGCAGAAGCAAACGAAGAATTTGCAAGCATTGAAGCGCAACTTGGCGAGATTCACGACAAGCTGAAAGGCATCAATTTTGGCGATATTGCCGCGCGCGAGGAACGGCGGGAAGGATTGCGTAAGGAACTTTCCGAAATCGACCGGAGCATAGGCGCCTTTGGCACCGGTATCAGCAATGCTGAACGCGAAAGAGCGCAAATTGATCGCGATATCAATGCGCTTGCACAGCAGGACAACCAAACTGCCATCTACGCCAAGAGGCGCAATCTTTGTGAATCCATAAAGGGCACGTTGGAGCTGCAACTTGTCGAGGAAGAAAACCTTGCCAGGAAGGTGTTGCGCGCGGGCATAAAGAAAATTCTCGAAGCTACGACGCGAAAGGCGCTGAATTTGTGTATGTCGGACGACTACGGCATCAGTTTGGTCAATTCCGATGGAATAACGTTACCCAAATCCAGCGGTGAAAACCAACTTCTCGGATTGGCCTTTACCGCCGCGCTCGTCGAGTTCGCTAAAATCCGAGAAAACGCGCAGGATTACAAGCTGCTGCCCGGAACGATTGCGCCGCTAGTGCTCGACTCACCATTCGGCCAGCTTGACGAATCGTATCGCCACACGACGGCCGAGTTTATCCCCAAAATGTCGCGACAGGTGGTGTTGCTGCTCTCGCGGTCGCAAGGCTCAGAAGAGGTGTTGTCCGCGCTGCAAAACCATATCGGCGCGGAATACCTGCTCGTGCGCCACAATCGTGACCCTATCGGCGAAAGAAAACCGGAAAGCCGGTATTTTAAGGGTGAGGAGTACCGCACTGCTGTGTTCGACTCGGACTATGACGGCACGGAAATCGTAAAGGTGGCAGCAGCATGAGCAGCAGGGCACCGAACATAAATCGAAGCCGGGTCCATGAGGACATGGTCCAGCGCCTAGCTATTACCAAGCTCCCCGGAACCGACAGAACTCTCTTCTCAACGATTCGTGAGCTTTTGTGTTTCGCCGCGCTACTTGGCTATTCGGAGGGGCGCCGATTGCCACTCGATCCCAACACCGGCACAGAAGACGTCTCCTACCAGCAATTTGAAAGAGGGGATGCAGAGGACCTCATCTACCTCATCGCGCTTGCGGAAACGAAAGACCCTGAAATCCTGAAGGATGGCGAGGAAGGCCGCTGTGCGAAAATCTTCGAAGAGTACGCTAACGGCGGCTTTCAAATCGTCCGGGACGCCATGCTACGCAGCGGCGGCGAATATCCAGATCGGGATATTCTGGAGCTACTCAAGAAGAGCGGCTATCTCAATATCGACGAGTCCGAACCTGACATAGAAGGGATCACCTTCTAGATGTTGCGTGATCTGCAATATCAGGGTGTCTACAAGTCCGATCTCGATAACATACTGGAGGACTTCTATTTTCCTGCGCTCTCGGTCGCTAATCATTTTGACCGTGCAGTCGGGTATTTTTCGGCATCGACCATAAGTTACGCCGCCCAGGCTTTGTCGGTCTTTGTCAAGAACGGCGGGCAGATACGTCTGATCCTCGGCGCGTTCTCCGATGCGCAGGACATCGAGGCCATTAAGGAAGGCCACAGGCAGAAAGACATATCGGAGAAGATTGGCGCGGAACTGCTCGGTCACATTGTCAATGTCAGCGACGACCTTTTCCAGAACCGCTTTGAAACGCTGGCGTGGCTAGTGGCGCACGGGAGGCTAGAAGTCAAAATCGCACTTCGCGAGCGCGGCATGTTTCACGACAAGATCGGCATTATTGGTGATACGGCCGGTGACAAACTCGTATTCGCGGGATCGGCCAACGAAAGCACGCATGCGCTGCTGCCGACATTCAACTACGAGTCGATCAATGTTTTTCCAAACTGGCGGCCTGAGCTAGAGGCCTACTACAAACCGCATATCGAGAGCTTCGAGCGGCTTTGGCGCAATGAAAGTCGGGCAACTGCCGTCATCGACATACCGACTGCCGTCAACGAAAAGCTGATCTCGACGGCAAGGTCGCTGACCTATACGCCCGATCCTGAGATCGAGGCTGCGATTGCAGCGCGTGTGCGCGACAGGATCCAAGGTACAACCAGCACGACATCTTCGAAACCGAAAGAGCCTACCACCATCAACGGGCGGCCCTTCAAGATGCTACCGCACCAGATCGCGGCACTTGATGCATGGAAGGCCAAGGGCGATTTTCAGGGAACGTTCGATCTGGCCACCGGCGCCGGCAAGACGATCACCTCCATCCATGCAATCGTGAAGCTGTCAGAGCGTGTTGACGGCCTCGCCTGCGTCATCGCCGTGCCGTATCAGAACCTCGCCGACCAGTGGGGCGATATTCTCTCATCGTTCAATATCTATCCGGTCCGCTGCTATGTTTCGCGGGCGAACTGGCTGGAAAAGCTTCGGAACGTCGTTCACGAGTTAGTTATGGGCAGCCGAAAATTCGCAGCAATCGTCGTTGTGAATCGGACTCTCAAAGGCCCGGAGTTTCAGGAGTGCATCAAGCAGATCAACGGAAATCGCCTTCTATGGATCGGTGATGAGTGCCATCACCACACCTCGAAAGCCTATGAAGGATTTTTGCCCGAGCATGCACGCTTTCGGATTGGCTTGTCTGCGACGCCCGAACACTATCTTGACGAAGAACGCAATGAGCGACTCGCCGACTACTATGGTGAAATCGTATCGCGCTACACACTGAAACAAGCGATCACCGACAAGGTGCTTACGCCTTATATGTACTACCCGCGTCTAGTCGAACTGACGGAAGCCGAGGCAGACGAGTTTGTCGATGTGTCAGAGCAGATCGGGCGCATCATGGCGCGGCAGGACGGCGCGAAAGGTATCGCATCCAATCCACAACTGACCGCCATGCTGATGAGACGGGCAAGATTGGTGGGATCGGCCGCGAACAAAATGGCTGCGCTCGACAAGGCAATCGAAGCCGTCAAGCCGTGTCCGCACACACTCTTCTATTGCGGCGACGGCACGGTCGAATTCGACGAAGAACTCGACAACGAATCCGAATCCGAAAGCGTCGCGCAAGGTCAAAGACAGGTTGAAGCAGTCAGTACGTTACTTCACCGTCGAGGTTGGGATGTGTCGCGCTTTACCTCGCGCGAATCCCGAAAAGAGAGAGACTCCATTCTGGAGAATTTCCGGATCGGCATCATTGACGCGATGGTGGCAATCCGCTGCCTCGACGAGGGCATCGATGTGCCGGCCTGTAGCACGGCCTATATCCTGGCCAGCTCGCGCGATCCGCGCCAGTTCGTCCAGCGCCGCGGCAGGATTTTGCGGCGTTCTCCGGGAAAGGAATTGGCCACGATACACGACTTTGTTGTCGTGCTCCCGCAAGATTACGAGACCGATTCCGAATATGCCAAGCGGCTGATAAAATCGGAGCTTGGGCGCGTGGCAGAATTCTCCTCACTATCCGAGAACAGGTCAGAGGCCTATGAAGTTCTGTCGCCGGCTCTTAGAAATTATGATCTTGAACATATGATATAATAACTGATGATGAAGAGTATTAAAAATCTATTTGAAGCAAAAGCTGCAAGCCCATCCGAAACTGCCATGCTGTACAATGGCGGCATTGGATTTAGAATTCCCGAGTACCAGCGTCAGTATGACTGGTCGCAGGACAACATTAACCGCCTGCTTTGCGATTGCCTGAGCGGGTTTTTCCGGCTTGGGACAAGCCCGAATGCCGACGCATTTACATTCTTGGGCACGTTGATCCTTGTCGAAGAGGGCACAAATGAGCCGGACTTCGCCGGGACGTCGGTTGCTGTCGTAGATGGACAACAGCGACTAACGACTCTGACTCTTCTTGCATGCGCACTGACAGAGAGCATCCGGCAGCATGCCGAGAAGCTCCAAACTTTGCCGTTAGATCAGCAGGTGAAAAGCTGGCTTGAGGCAGAAGTGGATGCGCGCCTCGAAGAGCTGTTCGTCAGCGCGATCGGCCTGCAAAACATCCGCGGTAGAAAGACATTCCCCTTTCCCCGGATCATACGGGCGGAAGACAGCCGTGGCCGTTCGAAAACCACCTCTGAATTTCGCTCTCCGCTTGCCAGGTTTTTGGACGCGTTTTCCGACTACGTCGATCGAGACGATGTCGAATTCGTCCCACCGGCGCTAGGGAGCGGCGTGCACGCAAAAAAGCTCGCGCTAAACTATCAGCACATAAAAGGTCTCGTTGCGGGCTTGAATGATGCCGAATGGTATGAAGATACTGAGTGTGAGCAGGTGTCTATCGATGATGTCGCACGGGAAGGCTATAAAGGCCTGTTTCAGCGGCTCGACGACTTAATCGCTGATATGTCCACGCGGGACAAGGCGCTAGCGCAGGTCGGAAAGACAGAGGACTGCCATCCGTTAGTGAGGACGCTTCTGTTCGGATCTTACTTTTCGAACTGTATTGTCCTAACGCGCGTAAAGACCGCCGATGAGAGCGCTGCTTTTGATATATTCGATGCGCTGAATACGACCGGCGAGCCTTTGACGGCGCTGGAAACCCTCAAGCCACGGGTCATAGCATATGAGAAGGCGCGAAGTGGGTTTAGCGGCTCTGCATCCGAAGCAGCCATCGAGCGGATAACGGCGGCTATAGACAACAAGTACGTCGAAACCTCCAGGAAACAATCCGAAACGAAGGACCTGGTCGTTAGTTTCGCCCTGCTTCTCGATGGCACGAAGCTGCCTGAGAACCTGGCAGCACAGCGAAATTTTCTACGGACAAGATACGACAAGGCGACGGCAATATCGGGACAGCGAGCGGAGAGCTTCGTGGCTTCACTGGCCGATATGGCGGAGTTTAGAAGCTATTACTGGACTCACGAAGGCATTGAAGAACTGGCCCGCTTCCATTCACCGTCGACGCTCGATCAGGCCCAGCTCCTCATGTCGGTAATCAGGGACATGAAGACGAAGTTGGCGTTGCCGATACTAGCGCGGTACTGGCGCGCCGATCTAAAGACGAACGGCGAGGCGGACTTTGTGAACGTCCTCAAGGCGTTAACAGCATTTCTCATGATACGCCGCGCGGCATCAGGCGGGACGTCAGGTATCGATTCTGACTTCCGTGCAATCATGGCGCCTGCGGTAGGCTCGGGATCGAGCAAGAAGTTTGGCCTTTACGCCGGCGTTGATCACGCCAACAAGCTTCTCACCATAGATGAACTGAAAACTGCGTTCAGGACACTGCTATCGAGCGGGAAATACAAGATCACTGGCAAGGACGGATGGGTAGGGCAGGTGGTCGATAACCCGCTCTACCAACAATCCCGCGAACTGGTCCGCTTTATGATGCTCGTAGCGGCGCATCAGGCGGCGCCTTCTACAGCCGGACCAGGTTGCTGGGACAAGGCGGGCATAAAAATCAGCTCCCACACGAACGACTTTCTCAATTTCAAGACGTGGCGCAGCGAGCTATACGAGACCGTCGAGCATGTCGCCCCGGACAGCGATCGCAAGAGCGGCTGGGACAGCGACATATACAAGAACAACATTTTACGTCACTCCATCGGCAATCTATGCCTGCTGCCGAAGAAGGAAAACTCGGCGATCGGCAATGATAGCTGGAGCAAGAAGCGGGCGTTCTATCTCGCTCTGACAGAAACGACGCCGTCCGATCAGCAAAAACGGATCGACGAGGCAACGGCGCTCGGTATCAGTTTTTCAAAGAAGACGGCCGAGCTGCTGAAGAGCGGCGAGCGCCTTTCCCTGCTTGATCCGCTTCGGGACGTCGATAAATGGACCAAGGATGTGATCGAGGCCCGCGGCAAGAATATCGGAAATCTGAACTGGGACTATCTTTGGCCGTGGCTTAATTGACTACTTGTGGCACGCGAGACATGCCTTGGCCTGTCCATAGAGGTCGTCGATGTCGAGCGGATCATCGTCGGGCCGAAGCGGATTGACGATGACTCCGGCCTTCGATCTTCTAACACGCTCGGCGTGATCGGCCTTGATTTGCTTTATGCGCTCCGGCTGTTCCAAGTCGTCAAGTGACTCCCCTTGGCTCCAAGTGAACGGAGACCCGCCGTCGAGCGCGGTCTTCTCATATCGTTTGGCTTCTTCAAATGCTTCGGGATGCTGCTCGCGCAATCTGACCCACTCGATCTTCTGCTGGAAAAAGCAGAACGTGCAGCCGCTGCGCGTGCGCCAGCTATAATATTTCGGAAGCCCTAGCCCCGACGAGTCAAGCAGTTCAAGAACGCCTGCCTTGTCGATACCCGCTTCCTTGAAGGGGAGGCGCACGGTGAGATTCTCGTGCTTTGACGTATAGCCTTCGCGGTACTCCTCGTCACTGCGAATGGCGACGTAGGAGTAAACTTTCGTTCCTTCCGCCAGCATCGGCTTGATCCACATCTCAAACGGGCGGAGCTTGAGCTGCCTCGTGCACCAGCGCGTCTGCGCGGAGGGCAGGAAGGAATTGTACTGCTTGAGCCAGAAATCAAAATCCCTGTCGGGATTTAGCCTTTTAATCGGCTTTCCGAGCGCCCCCTCAAGCCGGCCCAAGAACTCATAGACTTCGGGTAACTCCTTGCCCGTGTCGGTGAAGAAATACTCAACTTCGATTTCGGGATGATAGTGGCGCATATAGACGGCCAATGCCGCGCTGTCGCGCCCCCCGGAAAGTCCGAGTACATGCCTTTCCTGCCCCGTCATTGCGCTACCGCCTTTTCGTGCCCTGTCTTTTCGGTGCCCTCGTCGCGGATGATTTCTGCGGAAATTTCTGCCAATGCGGCCAGGACTACCGATTTCCGTGCGCCTTGTTGCTTCTCCAGGGCCTTTCGTAGATCGGTCACGACCGCCCAGACGCTTTCAAGGTCGGCATCACTAACATCGAACTCGTCAACGAGCGGAGCGGGACGGCCCCCGATACCGACAACGACTGCCATGGCATGACGCTTGTCGGGCCGGCCCTTAACACGCGCAAAGGCCTCCGATTTATTGAAACGCTGGGCGAATTCGGCAAGCCGGACCGATGCCTTGTCCAGATCACTGTCGATCCAGCTCCTAGATGGCTTGCTTACAACAAAGCCCGCCAGGCCTTCGATGTCGGTGATGGTGCCCTGATATTCCGATAGCCGGTTGACGAATGCATTGAGATCAAAGTCGCCGCCAAGGTCCCGGACGTTCTCGGCGCGTGCCCTTAGGTCGGCCAGCGCTTGGGAGGATCTGTTAGGGACTTGAAGTTCGGTGAGTGTGGTGTCCGCCAACCGCTCAAGCATCTGCGGATAGGCCCGCACCATTTCTTCGAGCGCGTCGCGGACGCGGCCGATAATGCGCTCAAAGCCGTCATCAGATTCCAGGTCGTGGCCTGAACCTGCGAGTTGTGGCAGGTCGTTGAAAATGAACTGGTTGGGGTCCCTTGCCCGTTTGAACAAGTCCCGGATTTTTATGGCGTTCGCAGACAGCCGCATGGTTCGTTGCGTCCAGTGCGGCAGGCTTGTGTAGATCGATATTAAGCCACGACCCACATCGATAGGTTCCAGATTTTGAAGACTGTTGGCATCATCAAGGTCTCGGACGATCGTGGCGAGGCCGGACAGCAGGCGCCGTGCGACATCACTGAGATTCATCCAGCGGAGCTGGATATCGCGTGCGTCCTTCGCCAGATAGTCCACATCAAGATCGGTAAAGCGTGCCTGAAAAACACCTTGCCTGTAGAGCGCTACGTCATTGCGGTTTGAAAGGATAAACGAGACCGCCAAGACGGGCATCATGCCGTCCTTGACCCCGAATGGCGCAGAACGCCAAAGGTCGTACACTTCCGCTAGCGATATCGGCCGTTCTTCCCGCTCAAGCAGATAGGCAGATGTAGCGTCCCAAAGAGGGCAGAGCCGCGCCTTGTCTGACTCCGGATGCGGCGGGACAAACCGCCAACCATCCTCGATCTTAGCGTAAAGACCGGAGTCGCTGAGAATGGACTCGAACATGCCGCCTTCGGCAGGGTAGCCGGCAATTCCAAGCCTTTCCTGGCCTTCATTGTCCACCATTCTGCGAAGAAGTGCGTTCTGGCCAGCGACCGCGTTGGTTGAGGGCTTGATACGGTTTAGCAATTCGTTGTTCAGCACCGGGCAAAGCGGATATTGCTTGTCGGCAAGATCAGAGGCGAGGCCGTTCAGCTCGTCCTGCATGAGCGGCTTGGGGCTGTGCTGCTTCTGAAACCATTGCGCGCCGTCAAAGGCACGCTGGAGTTCTTGCTCAAGCTGGGCTTGCAGGCTCACGATCCGAGCGTTGATCTCACGCCGTGCTACAGCGTCTCCTTGCAGCTCGGTGTGGGCGTTTCGGACATGCTCAAGCGCGAGTAGTTCATGGGAGAGGTTGTTGATCGACCATGACCGTGAAGACAGCCCGACGATTATATCGTGCTTTCCCGAAAGTCGCGCTGCGCGTTTGCACAACTCTTTCGCGGCATCTTCGCTCTCGCCAAGGGTAGGTATAGCAAGGAGGAACAGGCCAATCGTGCTTGGCCCCGGTTCAAACTCCGTAGCAGTCCGTATTACATCGGCGAGCGGTGCGATCTCGACATCGAACCAGCGCAGCGCGCCGGTCTCGTGATAGTGGCGCTTTGCCATGACCGGCTGAAGACTCGCCAGAGTACGGAGCTGCTCGAAATCGACGCCATCAATGTCACCAAGAGCGCGGTCCGTCGCGGTTTCGATATCAAAGTCGCTGCCGGCATAGACCGCGTACCCGCCGAGGAATTTGCGGTAGGCGACAAGGGACCAGTTCGATAGCTGTTTGAGCATTGAGCGCAGGTCGGTCTTGGACAGGCGCGGGAACGCTGCCGACAGCAGCTCCTCACTCGCGACAAGGCCGGAACGGTCCTTGAAGAGATCGACAAGTGAAATGACTTTCAGAAGACCAATATGGGATGCGTCCCCGCCGATAGCTTCGCATCGTTCGATTGCCTCTACCGCTATGGACCAGCGGTGACCGTCAGGAGAAGCAAGAATGGAAGGCTCCAGATTAAGCTGGAGGTAGTCCCAAAGGCGGTCCGGCGTATAGAGATCGCGGTCATTCGCGCGCCGGAGAAAGTCCTGGAAGCCATGCGGTTCAGCCGAATTGAGAAAGCCAAAGATACTGCGCTGGTTCTGCCCGAACCGGCGCCTTGAAATCGGCCCAAGCAACGCAGCCGTGATCGGGTGGAGAGGCCAGCAATCGGACAGCGCCGCATCGAGAAATTCCGAAACCCCGGACTTTCGGGACTGGACCTCTTTGGCGACCCTCGCGGCAAGCGCAACGTGGGGCTTCGGCGGGGCTTCTGACGAAATTGCCCGTGAGATAAGATCAATCTGCTCTTCACCGGCAGCGTTCACAACAAGGTCGACAAAGCGGCCCTGAACTTTAGACCACTCGTCCCGGAAATCTCTCGACAGGCGGTTCGCGTATTCTTCAAATGCCTGATGCAAAACCCCGACGACGATCAGGCGCCCTTCGCTGCGCGATGCGGCTTCAGCGAGCTGCTGGAACAGATAGACATCGCCTTCGCCCTGTGAAGCGCCTTCAAGGAGCTTGCCCATCTCGTCGATAAACAGGATTACGCCGCCGCGGCTTTTGTCGGCGGCAGCCTCGACCAAGGTATCGATAATGGATTGTCCGTCCCACGTATTCTTGCGGCGCCCTGGCGCAAGCCCTGCAGAAACCAGCGCCTCTCCGATAACACGGGAGGCATCATCGCGGCGGCCGACCGCAGCTACCGTCTGCCAGCCCTTCTCTCCAGCGCCGAACCTGGTCCGTATTTCGCTTGCGGCAGGCTCCCTGATCCCGGAAAGCGCCAATGCGCGCAAGGTTTTGTCTGCGCCCAACAGGGCGCTTAGCGCCACAGCAAGGCTGGACTTGCCGCTGCCATAGGGGCCAGTCCAGGTGAACGCGCCCTGATTCGTCTCGTCCACGTGCCTTGCCATTGCCGACAGAACATCCACGGACGACTGCGGACAAATAAAACCATCAAGCGACTCCGGCTGGCCAAGGTCTACGTCAATTCGGATGGCGCGCTGGAAACGAGGGGCTATATAGGCCTGCTCGATAAGACTCATTACGCTGCCCTCCTTCGGTCGCGCACGCGGAAGTCAGCGTCCACCAGGCCCAGGGCCGCTTCGACATCCAGTTCCGATGAGCGAATTACTTGTTTCAATCCGGCGGTTTCCGACCACCGCAAAAGACCGTCTGTCGCATCCTCGATCTCCGCAAGCCGGTCTGCGAGGTCGCCTTCATCCAAGGCAAATACACGCCCCGGAGAGCCGGGCGCATGCGCGATTGCTTCAAACGACAAGGTCTTTGAGTTCGCGTATCGCTGCCAAAAATCAATCAGCGCATATGCGAACACGCCATCGCCAAGCGTGGCCTTGGGGCCGCGCACAAACCGAAATCCGTCCTTCTTTCCTGTGGCGCGGACCAGCCCGAGTTCGGTCAGCGGCGATTCAAGGGCGTCTTCATGGGAGAGGTGGGTTGACCCTGCCTTGGCGGCATAGGTGCGCACGAAACACTCGACGTCTCGCTTGACAGTAGCCGGCGATACCCGCGGCCACCCCCTGTCGTTGGCGATCGAAAGCAGCCCTTTGGCCAATGTTTCACGCTCGAAGGTCAGGTGAGAGAAATGGCTGAACGCCCAAAACCATGTCGTCCTGTCCGCGCGCCCGCAAAGCCACCAATGAAGTGTCCACAGCGTCGCCGGCGACTCCATATAGGGGTCAAGCCCGTCCTTCCCGAATAACTTATGCCCGAGCGGCCTGATGCAAACCTGATTGGCGGAAGCATCACCAATGATGCCGCAGGCAGCAGCCCAATAGCGCATCGAAGCGACCATATTTTTGCCGACGCCGAAACGAGCAATAGAGTTAGCATCCGAAAAGATGTTCTTACTTGCGATATCTTTGCCGTCTTCGGTGACAGCATCATATACTTTCTTGAGCCATCCATATCGCAGTGGAAATGTCTCATGGCCGGAAAATAGCGGCTTGTAGTCGTCCTCGAAAAATGGCCCCTTAGACATCGTCCCTCACTGGATGGTTCGTCCAGCTCGACTTTAGCCTCTTTGCCGTGCTACGGTCAAATGGAAAGCTGGAACGACCCGCCAGATTTTCGTTTGCTGCTGAGAATTGGCGCTGATTAACGGTTGTCGCGATTAACTTATTGAAAAGAAATGAAAACTGAACGGACGATCTATTTCGACTATCAAGCCTCGACGCCGGTCGATCCGGTCGTTCTGCAGGAAATGTTGCCGTTTTTTCACGAATCGTTTGCGAATCCGCATGCGGCCAATCACGCAGCTGGATGGGAAGCAGATGCTGCCTTTCGCGAGGCGCAGGACAGGCTGGCGAAACTGATTGGCTGCGATGCGGACGAGATCATCTTTACATCTGGAGCGACAGAGTCAAACAATCTGGCGATACTCGGTTTGCGCGGCAATGTTGCGACGACTAAACGAAATATAATAGTTACGACAAGTATTGAGCATAAGAGCGTCTTAGATCCGTGCCGAGTGATGAAGGAAGAATATGATTCTAAATTTACAATATGCCAGGTCGATCGTTGCGGAAGATTGGATTTAGATCATCTGGAGAGCTTGCTATCCGACCAAGTTATGCTTTTGACGATTGGGGCTGTGAACGGCGAAATCGGGACTATCCAGTATTTTAAAGAGATCTACAGTCTCGCATCGCGCTTTGGCGTCTTGGTCCATCTGGACGGCGCACAGATGCCTTTGGCCAGTGATATGTCCGATGCGTGCCGGCATGCTGATATGATCAGCCTGTCAGGGCACAAGATGTATGGTCCAAAAGGAATTGGTTGCCTTTTCATCCGGCGTGATTTGCAGCGCCAGATCGTACCGCTGGTGTTCGGGGGGGGGCAGCAGAACGGTCTGCGGTCCGGCACCTTGCCGGTCCCTCTTTGTGTTGGAATGGGCGCTGCCGCGGATCTGCTTGGACGCGTGCCGGATGAACGGGCGTCGGTTCGCTCCTTAACCCGGAAACTGTGGCAAGAGCTGCGGAAATTAGGCCATGAGATCGTTTTGAATGGCGCTCCCATTGATGAACGGCATCCGGGCAACATGAATGTACGATTTCCCGGTTTCGAGGCCGAGGAAATACTGAGCGCGCTTCAACCTGATTTGGCCATCTCGACAGGTTCAGCGTGTACATCCGGTACCATGGAACCCTCCCACGTATTGCGCGGCATCGGTCTGACCGAAGACCAGGCGCGATCTGCACTGCGGTTTAGTTTAGGGCGCCTGACCACCGAGGACGAAATTGCGCGAGCGGCGGAACTTGTCGATAAGACGCTAAAGCGCCTTGAGTTCGCGGGTTTGAAGCAAAACGCCTGAGGCGTCCTCCCTCTGAGCGTCCCTCGATCTTGGTCTTTCCTGCCTGAGCGCTTCTGGACGCTGGAGCTAAGGGTGCAGCCGTTCGACAAGGGGCCGCTCACTCGGCTGCAATGCGCTTCCAACTCTCCAGCTCCGTCAAACACCTCATCCTGGTGTCCACGAAACCGGCGGCAGGCCAGTTCACCGTCCGGTTCGGGAGACTGACGAAGCAGGGCGGTCTCCGCCATTGCCAGCATGGTTCGAGAGCGACACCAGATACGCGCAGAACATATCCGCCATCGCGTCCGCATACGCCGCGATCTCCTCGTCCGTTCGTTCGATCTCGGGGAAGCTGCTGCCCACCTGAGTCAGCGTCGCCTTCGGGCGCATCGCGGTAGAGCGGGGCCGCGTCCCACAGCGCCGTCCGGCTTTTATTCTTCAGGATGCTGCGCAGCAACTTGCTCGTACGGTGCCATTCGTCACTCTGAAGGCGGAACAGGATTGCCGCCTTGTTCGGGAAGTACTGATAGAGCGAACCCACGCTCACGCCCGCCCGTTCCGCCACTCGGGCAGTGGTGAACCGGGCAGCTCCTTCCGTCCGCAAAACTTGAACAGCCGCGACGAGGTTGTTGGCGCGCGCCTGGTCCGCAGCCGCACCGAATACGCCGAATACGGCCGCATGAAGTATGTGCCGCTCGCAGTCTCGCGCCGAACCGGTGACTGCTCTACATGCTGGCGCGGTCGTCGCGCGCCATGTCGATTGTCGAGTTTGGCACCTCGTTCGACCTGTCTGCGATCTGCCTGGCATCCGCATTGCGCGACAATGGCGGCGGCCGGCTCGTGACCAGCGAGGTCGAGCCTTCTAAGATCGCGCGCGCCAGGATCAATCTCACTGATGCAGGCCTCGCTGATCTCGTCGAGTTCCGGGACGGCGACGCGCTCGATACGCTGTCGCGCGACCTGCCTTACAGTGTGGACCTACTGCTGCTCGATGGCGCCAAGGCGCTCTATCCCAACATTCTCGACCTCGTCGCCCCGCGGCTGCACGCCGGTGCGCTGATCGTCGCAGACAATTCCGATTTCTGCCCGCACTATCTGGAGCGCGTTCGATCGCCAGATAGCGGCTACCTCTCGGTGTCGTTCGCCAACGATGTCGAACTCTCGATCCGCCTCTACGGAGAATCGTCATGATCGTCGTCACCGCTCCCACGAGCCACATCGGAAGTAAGGTCGTGAATAACCTTCTCGACGTGAGCATATCCTTGCGTCTTGTAGTGCGGGGCGTCACCAAGCCGTCCGCCGCCATTCGAGATCGTACGGAAGTCGTCGAGGGATCTCATGGCGACGCTTCGGTCGTCGGGCACGCATTCGAAGGGGCCGACGCCGTGTTCTGGCTCGCTCCGCCCGACCCTGCAAAGACGCTGGAGGAAGCCTTTATCGAATTCACGCGTCCTGCCGCGGAAGCGATCCGCCACCATGGAGTGCTGCGGGTTGTTTCCATCACCGCGCTCGGGCGCGGCACCCACTGGCAGGATCGGGCCGGCCCGGTCACAGCTTCGATCCGGATGGACGATATGCTGATGGCCAGCGGCGCCGCATTTCGCGGGCTGGCTATGCCTTCCTTCATGGAGAACACTGCCCGGCAGGCCGTGTCTATCGGGAAGGAGGGCTTGTTCTTCGGTCCGATCGGGCCCGACCGGAAGCTGCCCCTCACCGCGACCCGCGACATGGCTGCTGTCGCCGCACGCCTGCTCGGCAACGCCTTATGGCATGGTCAGGAGGAAGTGCCGGTGCTGGGGCCGAAAGACCTGTCGTTCGATGACCAGGCCGCAATTGTTTCGGACGTTATCGGGCGCGAGGTGCGCTACCAGCAGATTTCGTTCGATCGGTTCAAGCAGCAGTTTCTCGATCGCGGCGCAAGCGAGTCGTTCGCTCAAGGCTATGTCGACATGTATCGCGCCAAGGACGAAGGCATCGATAACGCCACGCTCCGCACTTCGGAGAATACCGTGCCGACAAGCTTCCGGATGTTCTGCGAGCAGGTTCTGAAGCCGGCCGTCGCTTCCTCATGATCCTGTTCCGGGTCGAGTGTTCCTAAGACGACCGGTCCATCACGGAGAAACAGGAACAATGTCCCTTGTCCGAAGGATGATCGGCTCACCGCGATAATCCCTGTTAACGCGCGTCCATCTTTTCATCGCGAGGCATCGCATTTCTGGACCGCCGGGCACATCCCGCGCAAGGGCGGCTAGCGGATGTCCTAAGGTAGCTCAGCTATGGCTTAGTTGAGGTCGCTTGCTGAACGGCAGTTATCTGCCGAGCACGCCAGGGCCGGACTGTCTGGATACGGCCCCTCTACGGTCATTCGTGCCGACCGCAGCAAATGTTCGCTCTCCGCCCGTTCCAGACTTTTGCGTTGTCGAGATGGCCGACAGCTTTCAGCGCGCGGGAATGGAGACGCGAACGACCGAGGTGAAGGCGCGCTCCGTCAGAGTTGAGCGGCTATCTAATGGCTGCGTTTCCAGTTCCTCCAACCAGAAGTGAATAGGCAGCTTCCCAACATAGTTCAGAAATCGGGTCGATTACTTCACACCGCACCCGCCGCTCGTTTCTGTGCAAGCGGGTCACTTTAATTCGCTCAACCGTTCTTGATAATATGCCGACCAGTTCTGCTGCTGTAACCAAGGTTTCAGCACCACCAGATCACCGCAATTCACACGTTCCTTGGCGGCCAGAAGAATGGGCGTTATCGCATCAAGTGCGGGGGACGCTGCCTGCTCGAAATGCTGTAAGTCTCGGGTCGTTAGGCGATGCTTCATGCCATAGCGAGCAGGGGTGTCCGACTTCGGTGAGTGTCCCATCAAGCGCTTTCGCGTGACGTCCTTGATTTTGGTGTTGTCGATCAGATCAGCGAACCAGTGCCGCGTGGAATAGAGTGTCACTTCCTTGCGGGCGATGCCTGTTTTCTTCTTCAGATACTGCCAGCTCTTTGTGATCGGCTGCCCCCAGCGCATTTCGCCATTTGGCTTGGGATAGGGCTCCCATTCCGGGAAGAGATAGGGGCATCCAAGCTGCTTCAACTCGTCCACCCGTTCAAGGAGACCCAGATCAAGGATCAGTGGGTGAAGGGGGACGACGCGCTGCGACGACGGGGTCTTGAAACGCTTCACATCTTTCTTGGCCACGCGGCCTTTGGAGGGGTCAAAACCTCTGAGGTAGAGGTAGTGAATTCCGTCTCGCTCCGCGATGTCGTTCAGTTCCAGCTGTCCCAGCTCGCCTGGCCGCAGGCCTGTCAAAAGCAACAGAAGGTAGGCCCAGTAAAGGTGCGACTGGATGAAATATTTTCCTGGTTGCCATATCCGCTTGTCGCTTTGGCATCCCGTGAAGAGCGGTTGCGAAAAGATTTTCGCGATTTCGCTGTCATCGAACGAGTCCCGGGGCAGGGAGGTGAGATTGTTTTCACTGACATGGCTGAACACGGGCTTGGGGTGAGGGTAGTGTCCCCGTTCAATCAGCCAGTCAAAGAATTTCGACAGGGCGTTATGATAGCCGTTGCGCAGCCGTGTTTCGGTCAACCGATCAAGGCGCGACCATCCATGCTTCTTTGCATAGAGGTACCTCTCTGCCAGTGTTTGTGCATGCTCTTTGGGAACGTTGCGCCTGTTTGGAATGTCGGGGAGCATCTGATCGAGCTCGAGCACCTTGCGCTTGTCAAACCTGGCGACGACCGGATCATCCATGATGTCGATCAGGAACTGTACGACCAGTTGGATAGCTGAGCGGGCATCCGCGTTGCCGCCATTCGTCACATCCTCTTCAACGTATTCCTGCAGCGCCTGAGAGAAGGTGAGCGGATCGGCCTCTGGCGCAGGGGGATGTGCAACAGGCTCCTCGAGAACGTCGATGGGGACTTCCGGCTCGCTCGCTGACGGAGTGATGCGGGCTTCACGGGCCATTGGATCATGCCATGCGGCGATTGTATCAGGCTGAGAGGGAATGGCGGGAGAATGATGTGCAGATGCCTGAAAGCTGGCGGGTACTGCGCCCATTTGGATGGCTGCCTGCATGTCGGCCCTGCCGCGTTCATAAGCTTGAACCCTGTCGCGCTGACGCAGGAACGTCTCGGCATCCAGATTCTGGTTCACGAAACGGTTCAGCAGGGCGGTGAAGTCAGGCTCGATCATGTCGGGATCGCACTGGGCGGCCAGCGCCCGACGCTTCAGGTTCTTCAGCATCTCCTCGTAGTTGCGCCGTGCCTGAAGCCGTTCTTCAGAAAGAGGCCATGGATCCAGCAGATATTTTCGCAGTTCGCCCACGTTCTTCTGAAAGAGCGATACGTAGTTCGCGCTGTCGTTCATTCTGTGAATCCAGCCCAGGTGCTCTGAAAGTCGAATACGCGCCTGACGATAGTCGCTGGTTCTTAACGAGACTCTATAGAGCTGCTTGCCCAGGAGGAGGGATGTGACGGGATTCAACCGAACCTGAAGGTAATAGCGTCCTTCACGGCGAGAAAGGTAGGAAGCGCAAGCCATGGCATCTCCGCGTACATTTGTGCGAGATGTCTCACAGTTTCTGGAACCTCTGTTCCTTGTAACTGGTTGATATTGCTTGCGTAATCAAAATGGTAGCGGAGGAGGGATTCGAACCCCCGACACAAGGATTATGATTCCTCTGCTCTAACCGACTGAGCTACTCCGCCAACCGAGGACAAAAACAGCTGCGTCGGCTGCGAGTCCGTTGCCTCAAGAAGACGCGCGGATATAAGGTGGCTGTGTCTGCCCTGTCAAGCGGGGTTCTTCGTTTCTTGGGGGAATTTGTCGTGGCTGTCGAATTCCCTTAAGAAAGGGCCGGGTTTTCCCTGGCAGGGTTGAGTCGCGGGTGCGGCGTCTGTATGTGTTTTCAGCGCCAAAATCTCGGGCGAAGGATTTGATGAAACCGCGTATTGCAGTACTCGGATGTGGCTATTGGGGCTCAAACCACATTCGCACGCTTAAGTCTCTTGGAGTGCTGGCAGCCGTCTCCGACGCCAATGAGGCGCGGGCCGAGGGCTTCGCCAGTGAGCATGATTGCGTCGCAATCTCCCCGGAGGCGCTCTTCGAGCACGACGATATCGATGCAATCGTTCTGGCCCTGCCGCCGCAGTACCACGCCGAATATGCCATCCGCGCCATGCAGGCCGGCAAGGACGTTCTTGTGGAAAAGCCGATCGCGCTGACCGTCGACGACGCCAAGCGCGCGGTCGCCGTTGCGCGCGAGACCGGGCGCATCATCATGGTGGGTCATGTGCTGCGCTTCCACCCGGCTTTCGAGAAGCTCAAGGAGCTGATCGACAAGGGCGATCTCGGCGAAATCCGCTATATTCATTCGCATCGTCTCGGCCTTGGCAAGTTTCACACCGAGAATGACGCCCTGTGGGATCTGGCGCCGCACGATCTCTCGATGATTCTCGCGCTGACCGGCGTTGCGCCGGAAGAGGTGCGCGGCGAGGGCGCGGCGCTGCTCGACCACCTGAGCGACTTCGCGCATCTGCACATGCGCTTTCCCGGCGGTCTGCGCAGCCATTTGTTCACCTCGCGCCTCAACCCCTATCGCGAACGCCGCCTGACGGTGGTTGGCGACAAGGCGATGGCCGTGTTCGACGATGTCGAGCCATGGGGGCGCAAGCTTGCCGTCTATCGGCATGCGGTCTGGCATGACAGCGGTCACTGGGCGTTCACGACCAATGAACCGACCTATGTGGATGTGGAAGAGGGAATGCCGCTCACGCGTGAGCTGCAGCATTTCATCGACTGTATTGAGACCCGCAAGGAGCCTCGCACCACCGGTGAAGAGGCAATCGAGGTTCTGCGCATTCTCACGGCAGGCTCCGTCACCCACGGCTGACGGGCGCTGCCTTTCAGGCGCGATCGTGATCAATCACGCGCCCGTGCGGGCGCGTGTGCGCTGCTGATTTCAGAAAAATGCAGGCTGGTTTGGCGTGAAGTGCGGCGCAGGGCGCTCTACGCGCCCTGACCAGCCATGGTTGAAAGGCGCGTGAGCTGCGCTTCGGCTTCGGTGCCGCGCTCGGAGCGCTCGATGAAGCCGCCGCCATAGACGCGGGCCTCATTGCCGTCGTCGGAGTAGAGCACGCAGGCCTGGCCCGGTGCGACGCCGGCTTCGCCTTCCGTCAGTTCGACCCAGGTGACGCCGTCTTCATGGTGAAGCACCGCAGGGCGGGGCGGCCGCGTGGAGCGAACCTTCGCAAACACTTCCATGCCGCCCCTGGGAAGCTCGCCAAGCGGTCCGTCGCCCAGCCAGTTCACCTGGCGCAGGAAAACCTTGTGCGTCTCGAGCGCCTCGCGCGGGCCGACAATCACGCGCGCATTCTCTGCGTCCAGATGCACCACATAGAGCGGCTCGCCGGTCGCGACGCCGATGCCGCGGCGCTGGCCGATCGTGTAATGCATCACGCCGTCATGGCGGCCGAGCCTGCGCCCGTCCAGATGCACGATCTCGCCCGGTGTGGCGGCTTCCGGCTTCAGCTTGCTGATGATGTCGGAATATTTGCCGCGTGGCACGAAGCAGATGTCCTGGCTGTCCTGCTTGGTGGCGACGCTCAGGCCCATCTCTTCGGCGATGGCGCGAACCTCGGGCTTGGAGAGCCCGCCCAGCGGGAAGCGCAGATAGTCGATCTGCTCCTGCGTGGTGGCGAACAGGAAATAGCTCTGATCGCGCTCGGCATCCACGGGGCGCGTGAGCGCACGGTGAGCGCCATTGGCGCGGCTGCGGATATAGTGGCCGGTGGCCAGCGCATCCGCGCCAAGCTCGCGGGCGGTTTCCAGAAGATCGGCGAACTTGACGGTCTGGTTGCACGAAACGCAGGGGATCGGTGTTTCACCGGCCACATAGCTCTGCGCAAACGGATCGATCACGGCCTCGCGGAAGCGCTGCTCGTAATTCAGCACGTAATGCGGAATGCCAAGCGTCTCGGAAACGCGGCGCGCATCATCGATGTCTTGACCCGCGCAGCATGATCCGGGGCGGTGAGCCGCCTCGCCATGATCGTAGAGCTGAAGGGTGACGCCAACCACGTCGTAGCCTTGTTTCGCAAGAATGCCGGCAACAACGGAGGAGTCTACGCCGCCCGACATCGCCACCACGATTCGGCAGTCCTGCGGGCGTCCGGGCAGGTCGAGGCTGTTCATTCGCTAGGTCTTCTTTGTCTTTATCGTGGCCGATTACATGCCAATGCGGCGAATATAGGTCAAGGATCGGGCCACCGCCACCCTGATAGGTTAACGCCCCTTTTGCCTGCAAACCCCAGCTTTTCCAAGGGGTCCGGAGCGTTTCCGGCGCAATTTGAAACAAATCTCAGGCAAATCCCTAACGCGGGATTCATGTCCGTTACCGTATGCTTACCATGTGCTTAGGCAAATTTTAAAGCCGGCGCACTAGCTTGTGAAACGGGTCTTGAGTTCAGGTAGAGAGTACTATGACCGAAATGGTTCGACCACGCGTAAAATATGTCATCGGCCCGGATGGCAGCCCGCTGACTGTTGCGGACTTGCCTCCGAGCAATACGCGCAGGTGGGTTATCCGTCGCAAGGCGGAAGTGGTTGCCGCAGTACGCGGCGGGCTTTTGAGCCTTGAGGAAGCTTGTCAGCGCTATCGTCTGACGGTGGAGGAGTTCCTCTCATGGCAGGCTTCTATCGAGGATCATGGCCTTGCAGGTCTGCGCACGACGCGGATCCAGCAATACAGGCATTGATCGGCTTTCGGAGCGCTTCTCTTCGCTAGAAGGGGCGGGCCGACTTCCAGTCAAAACCGTAAAAAAGGCCGGCGCTCGTCGCCGGCCTTTTTGCGTTCCGGGTTTCAGTCTGTGGATTCCTGAACGCTGAACGCAAAAAAAAACGGCAGGGGATAACCCTGCCGCCTCGTGCAGAATGCGGTGTGGCGTGAGCGTAAAGGTCTAGCCGGTCATCGCGCGCGAGGGCGCGGCATCCGGGCGGGTGCGGTTTTCAAGCGCTTCGGCCTTGGCGAGCTCGGCTTCAGCCTCGTTCAGCTCTGCTTCGGCGCTCTTGCGCTGCTCGACCAGTTCAGCCTGGGAGGTGCGCAGATTGTCGCGGCGCAGGCGAGCGGCCTTTGCGAAGGTCGGGTAGGCGAAGTGATTGAGGTCGGTAATGCCCGCCTTCGTTTCTTCGGAGACGATCTGCGCTTCCAGTTCCGCCGCCATGCGGTCGAATTCTGCGATCATCGTATCCAGCTGCGCCATCCGGCGCCGCTTCTCATTGACCTGAAACTGCTTCAGACGGACGAGATTTTCACGCGGCTTCATGCTCGTTACTCCCACAATACGCACACACCAGCGCCTCGCGGCGGCTGTCCGTCCCTTTTACGCCGGGTCGGAATACAAATGCTAAACGCACTTAGGAAACAAAATCCTAAGATTTAGCTTTCCCGGTAACCATTCGTTTACGGGCATTGTTAATCATATGGGTGATGGCTTAAGGCGCGGTAAAGATTGTGCGTGAGGAGCCGTAATTTGATTGCGTGGAGAGTCGGTTAGCGTAAATTTCTAATGCAATTTGCGTTGTCCAGGAGCGGAAATTTCACCATTGGAATCAAACCGGTGCCTTCAAAAGCTAAAAGGGGATTCTGGCGCTTGCCAGAACGAATTAGATTTTGTTAACCATTAACTGGCAGCCTCCGATTCAGGCAATCATTGCTTCGGTGCCGGGTGCCTGCCAGGCCGGGTCGGCGGCGAGAAGGGGATAAAGATGCGCGTTCTGCTGATTGAAGACGACAGTGCCACGGCACAGAGCATTGAGTTGATGCTCAAGTCTGAGAGCTTCAATGTCTATACGACGGACCTCGGTGAAGAGGGCGTCGATCTCGGCAAGCTCTATGACTACGATATTATTCTGCTCGACCTTAATCTGCCGGACATGTCCGGTTATGAGGTCCTGCGGACGTTGCGCCTTTCCAAGGTCAAGACGCCTATTCTCATTCTGTCCGGCATGGCCGGCATTGAGGACAAGGTGCGCGGCCTGGGCTTCGGCGCGGACGATTACATGACCAAGCCGTTCCACAAGGACGAGCTGGTTGCGCGTATTCACGCAATTGTGCGTCGCTCCAAGGGGCATGCGCAGTCGGTCATCACCACGGGCGATCTCATCGTCAATCTCGACGCCAAGACGGTCGAGGTTGGTGGTCAGCGCGTTCACCTGACCGGCAAGGAATACCAGATGCTGGAGCTGCTTTCGCTCCGCAAGGGAACGACGCTCACCAAGGAAATGTTCCTGAACCACCTCTATGGTGGCATGGATGAGCCGGAACTGAAGATCATCGACGTGTTCATCTGCAAGCTTCGCAAGAAGCTGGATGCAGCGTCCGGCGGGCAGAACTTCATCGAGACGGTCTGGGGCCGTGGCTATGTGCTGCGTGAACCCGAGGAAGTCCGCGAAAGCGCCTGATCCGCTTCAAATCCCCTTGGAACGCGCAAAACCCGGCCGCGAGGCCGGGTTTTTCTTGTTGCGTACTCGTTTTCGGAAATTCCGGGCAGGGGCGTCGCCCGCAGGGCGCCAGAACATGCCTCGCAAGAACACGCCTCATCTGCCGGAGAGCGCTCTCAGGCGGCCGACTGGAATTCGCGGAACTGCTCCAGAAGCTGGGTGCGGGTGAAGGGCTTGAGCATGTAGCCCTTTGCGCCGGCGCGCTTGGCGCGCATGATCGCGCCCAGATCGAGCTCGGCAAGGCACAGAAGGATGTAGGGCTTGAATTCGGCTGGCAGCGCCATCAGCTGTCTGACCAGTTCGCTGGAAGCCATGTCCGGCAGTGAGCTGTCGACGATGATGATGTCGGCCATGTCGTGTGCAGACAGGTTGATCGCTTCCTGGCCGGTCGCGGCTTCGGTCACCATCATGTCCGCACTCGTCAGAATGCGCTTGGCGACTTTCCGGATCACACTGGAATCGTCAACGATCAGGCAGCGAGCCATTTTCATGTCCTTTCATGCAAAGCCGGTGCCGCTGATTAGACGACAGAAAGAACTATGGCCCGCTGCAGGTAAAGCTGCGGCAAAGAGGTATGGTTAATCTTCTCTATTTCGCCGCAGAGAGAATGATCTCATCCGCCGTGGCGCGAATGTTCACGTTCATGCCGGTCTCTTTGGCCAGAAGCAGCGTGTAATAGAACTGCACGCTGTGGGCGTCGACGGGCTCGTCCGGCTTCGATCCGGAGTGCAGTTCGAGGAATTTCGGCGGGACGCGCAGCATCGGGCCTTCGGCCTTGATCACGAAATGCGCATTGGTGTCGGTGTCTTCCAGATAGACCCGCAGCCTGCCGCCGCGCGGGATCGCCGCATTGGCGACCAGAAGCAGGTTGAGCAGCAGCTTGACCTGGTTCTTGGGCAGAAGGGCGCGCACGCCGTGCCATTCGAGTTCGGGCTTTTCATTGTTGATGAAGGCAGCCGCGACCGTCTGGGCGTCGCCCGTGTCGATCTGCATGCCGGCCGAACCGGCTGCGCCGAAAGCGATGCGGGCGAACTGGAGACGCGCCGATGCGTTGACCGCGCTTGCGCGGATCAGGTTCATCGCGTCTTCGTCAGCGCCGCCTTCATCCAGTAATTCGAGGCCATTGTTGATGGCGCCCACCGGAGAAATGATGTCGTGGCAAACGCGGCTGCACAGAAGAGCTGCCAGATCGGGGGCGCTCAGCGAGAAAAGTTCGGACACGGGCATCTGTCCTCCAGACGTTGTTGCCAATCGGGCCTTTTCCGTCTGCTTTCGCCACGGGGCTGGCCGGTCTCTGCTCCAGAGCATCGGTCCGAAAAGTGGAAACCGGTTTTCGGGCTATTCCGATGCTTCGTTAATGGTTCGGACTGTCCTTTGTGCGCCCGAACGGCCGCACGGCAATCCATTGGTTCTGACTTTGCGCAGGCTCCAGTCCCTGACCGAATCAGATCATGAAACGCACGATTTCTGGTTACACAGGCCCGTTAAAACCGGCAACAGTTTGGCTCTGATCGCAAACAGATCCGGCTGCCGTGGCTGGTTTTTCGGGGTCTGAAGAACCTTTGCCAAGCATCTTTGATGTGAGGTTAACAATTAGAAAAGATTCGGAGCCTAGTTTTAAGCAGTTGTGGCTCTGTGCGGGGCGATGACGGGGCGGTCTCTGACAGCCACTCATTGATGGAGAATGAACAATGCCTGCAAGGCTTTTTGACTGGACGCGGCTCATCCAGGCCGCGTTGATTGTTTGTGCGGTCGGCCTTGGCGCCTTGTCTTTGACGACGAACGCGGCGCGCGCCAACAATACCTACTCGGCAGGAGAGATCGTTGAGGCCGGTCACGGCTTCTTCGGCGCGACGACCGGCGGTCTTGCCGCCGTGGTCGAGCGGATCTTTTCCAATTACGGCCTGCCGAACGGCTATGTTCTCGGCGAAGAAGGGTCTGGCGCTTTCATTGGCGGCCTCACCTATGGCGAGGGCATGCTCTACACCAAGAATGCCGGTGACCATAAGGTCTTCTGGCAGGGGCCTTCCATCGGCTGGGACTATGGCGGCCAGGGATCGCGCGTGATGATCCTGGTCTACAATCTCAACTCGGTGAACGATCTTTACCGTCGTTTCGGCGGCGTTGCGGGCTCGGCCTATCTGGTTGCGGGTCTCGGTTTCAACGCGCTGACCAACGACAATATGGTTCTGGTTCCGATCCGTACCGGTGTCGGCGCGCGTCTGGGCGTCAATCTCGGCTATCTGAAGCTGACCCCGCGTCCGACCTGGAATCCCTTCTGATCCAGACCAGACGTCAGACCATTCGGGAGCGGCGCCGCGCAGATGCGATGCGCCGCTCTTTCCGTCTTTGGGCCGTGCAGGCGCGCCTATCAGCTTGACGTGGACGCCTTTTTGCGTGACCCAAGGAACCGGCTGCAAGCGGCAAATCGCTGTGGCTTTCACGACGACATGGGTTTCATGCGGTGATCAAGACCATACTGCTCCTTCTTCTGGGCTTCTTCATAGCGGGGTTTGTGGCTCTTCTGCTGGCGCCGATCCTCTGGCGTCGTGCTGTGCGTCTCACGACCAAGCGCATTGAAGCCAGCATGCCGCTTTCGGCCAATGAGCTGGAGGCGGAGAAGGACAGGCTGCGCGCAAGCCACGCCATGGCTGCGCGCCGGCTCGAGATGAACATCGAAAATCTCAACCACAAGACGTCCGCGCAACTGGTCGAACTCTCCCGCATGAGTGAAGAGGCGCGCCGGCTTTCCGAAGAGCGGGCTGCCCAGGAACGGCTGATCGCCCGGCTCAAGGGGGAGGTTGAGCGGCAGGCCAAGGCGCTTGATGAGAAGGCCGAAGCGATTGCCTCGCTGGAAGCAAGGCTCGATGAGACGCTTGCCGAGCTCGAGACGCGCAGTGCGGGGCTGCTTCAGCTCAACGACACCTATGAGGAAGAGCGGCTGCTTGCCAGCAGCCGGCAGATCGAACTCGTTGCGCGCGAAACCGAGCTGCGCAAGGTCGAGGGCGATCTGGCCTTGCTTCGCCGGGAACGCAAGGAAGCGATCCGCGAAGCGCGCGACGCGGAGACGGCGCGTGATCAGGCCGAGGCCGGGCTCAAGGTGGCCGAGAAGCGCAACGCCGATCTGCAGAAGAAGCTCGAGGGCCAGATGCGGGTTCTCTACGAGCTTGAGGAAAAGCTGGAGCGCCGCGAGGGTGAAATCGCGCGGCTGCGTCAGGACATTACGAACGCCAGCACGGAAAGCCTCTCCACGCAGGCCGCCCGGCGGCTTCGCGAAGCAGAAGAAGAGCGCGACCGGCTCGCGCGTGAACTGGCCGACAAATCGCTGCAGCTTGGAACGGTTCTGAGCGAAGGCGGCGTGCGCAGAAGCACGCCGGCGCAAGACTTCCGGGCGCAAGGCTTCCCAGCGCAAGACTTTAATGACGAGCGAGAGACATTGCAGACACGCATTTCGCGCCTCATGCAGGAAAACAAGAAACTTCGCGCAGACCTTTCAGCCCAAAAGGCGAAGACCGCTGGCGGTGCGAAGCAGAAGGCTCCAGCCGATACCGCGCGCGCAGACGATGCGCTGCGCGAGCAGATCCACAGCCTCGCAGCCGAGGTTGTGAGCCTCACGGCGGCGCTGGAAGGCACGGACACGCCGATTACCAGGCTGCTTGAAAAGGCGGAGCCCGAAGGCGCCGAGGGTCGCCCGCTCAGCCTTGCCGAGCGGGTGCGTGCGCTGCGCGCGCAGACGAAGGGCTAAATCGCCAAACGCCGCGTTCAGCCGCGCCAGAGCCGATGAAGCGCGATGGCCGACGCCGCAGCCACATTGAGGCTGTCGAAATCATCCGCCATGGAAATCCGTGCAGTCGGCAGCCGGTCCATCACATCCTGTGAAAGCCCGTGCCCCTCGCTGCCCAGAAGCAGCGCGTGTCGCGGTGTGCGCTCCACATCGGCAATGTCGATCCCGCCACGCGGGCTGAGCGCAAGAATGGAGAAGCCACGGCTCTCCAGTGCTCCGGCAAGGGCGTCGGGATTGCTGATCCGCGCGAACGGCACTTTGAGCGTTGCACCGACCGAAACCCGGATGGCCTTGCGATAGAGCGGGTCGCAGCAATCGTCGGTCAACAGGATTGCGGCTGCGCCAAATGACGCCGCGTTGCGGAAGATCGAGCCCATATTGTCATGATTGGAGATACCGGAGAGCGCCACGACCAGCGCCTGCGCCGGCAGTGTGTCGAGCAGCTCGTTGCCGGTCGTCCCCGGTTTTCTGCCAATGGCCAGAATCCCGCGATGGATTTCAAATCCGGCAATCTGGTCCATCACCGCGCCGCTGGCCACATAGACGGGCACGTCTTCCGGGATGTGTTCGATCAGATCGGCGAGGCCGTCGACCCGGTTTTCCCGCAAAAAGACGCTTTCTGCCGAAAAGCGGCTGGTGGAGAAGAGTACGTTCAGCACCACGCGGCCTTCGGCCACGAAGCGGCCCTGCCGGCCCACCAGATCGCGCTCGCGAATATCCCGATAGGCCGCAATGCGCGGATCGTCAGCCTCTTCGATGCGGATCAGCGTGCGTTTCATGCGGCCAGCGCGGCGCGCGCTTCCCTGGCCATCTCAACGAGGGCGGGGCGCATCTGTGCGGCGTCGCTCAACGGTTCTGCGAAAAACACGCGGCGCGTATCGTCGCCAAGCGCCAGGTCCACGCCGTCGGGGTCGATGCCGGTGAGCTGCCATTTTCCGGCCTGCGCGCGGCCGAAATGCCGGGCATAGTTCTCCACCGCATCGGCATGGTCGCTGTTCATATGCGCGATCGCGCCAGCCTCGGCCGCGGCCAGTCCCGCAAGGGCCGGGCTGTCGCTCAGAAGGTCGCTTCGGGTGAGCCTGTAGGCGCGGGCAAAGCCGCCATTGAGGAGCGCGGTTTCAGGCTCCAGCCGATAGATCGCGAAGTCGGGGAAATCGACATAGAGTTTCGCCTTGGGATGGCGCGCCAGATAGCGGCGCTTGGCAAGCGCGTGGGCGTCGCTGTCGCGCTCCAGCCTGTGCGCCGTGGCCTTTACGGTGAGGCGCGGATGGGCAAGGGGATCGCCCTTGCCGGGCTCGCCGATCAGCAGCGAGCAGCGCGGATCGGCTTCAAGCCCCCTTGTATGGGCGGAGAGGCCGGAGACGAGAATGAGCGGCGCGCCATCAAGATCGGTGGCGGTGGCGACGCGCGTTGCAAACGGAGCGCCGTCTTCCGGATCGACCGTGGCGAGCGCGCCGTAACGCGACACCCTTAACAGCGTGCGCCCGAGGCGGATCGCGTCTGCGTCTGTTTCAAGGATAACGTCTTTTATCTTTTCGTCGCTCATTGCCGCCTCGTCTGTTTTAATATGCTTCTTTCGCTCAAGAAATAGGCGGCTTCAAGTCCCCGGCGGGGATATCCGGACCTGCCTATCGCGGCGCCATGCGGATTGCGCCATCGAGCCGGATCGTCTCGCCATTCAGCATCTGGTTTTCCACGATGTGGCAGGCGAGCGCCGCATATTCCGACGGTTCGCCAAGACGCGGCGGGAAGGGCACCTGCTGGCCAAGCGAGGCCTGTGCGTCTTCCGGCAGCCCGGCCATCATCGGCGTCTTGAAGATGCCCGGCGCAATGGTGCAGACGCGAATGCCCGAGCGCGACAGATCACGCGCGATCGGCAGCGTCATGCCCACCACGCCGCCCTTGGAGGCGGAATAGGCAACCTGGCCGACCTGCCCGTCAAAGGCGGCGACCGAGGCCGTGTTGACGATCACGCCGCGCTCGCCACCGTCGAGCGGTTCCAGCTCCTGCGCCTGTGCGGCAAACAGCCGGATCATGTTGAACGTGCCGAGAAGGTTGATTTCGATCACCCGGCGGTAGAGGTCGAGCGGGTGCGGACCATCCTTGCCGACGGTCTTCATCGCAATGGCGATGCCGGCGCAATTGACGAGGATGCGTGGAGCCCCGAGCTTTTCGGTCGCGGTGCGGAGCGCTTCCTGAACGTCCTCCTCGCTCCTCACGTCACATTTGACGGCGATGCCCTGAAGGTCGGCGGCAACGTCTTCCGCCCGCTCCATGCCGATATCGGCGATGGCCACCCTGGCCCCCCTGGCGGCAAGCGCGCGTGCGGTGGCTTCGCCAAGTCCCGAGCCGCCGCCCGAAACGAGTGCAACAACGCCGGATGGATTCATGAAAAGACCTCCCTTTGATTTGGGGAGGCAGAGTAGAGCATCGGACCGAAAAGTGGAAACCGGTTTTCGGGTTATTCCGATGCTCCATCAATAGGTTAGATCGTCCTTTGTGCGTCCGGATGGACGCACGGCGATCTAGACCGGTTCACGGGCGCTGGAAACGGCGAACTGGTTTCGGTTCGTTCGTCCGGGATCAAACGCCCCGCCCTTCATTCGGGCGAGGCGTTTCAAGCTGCATCAGCGCCGGATGATGGAGCCCAGAACGTCGCGGATGCCGATGGCGCCGACGAAGCGGGAGGCATCGTCGAACAGCGCTACGGGCGCAGTCTGCGACTGCTGCATGGCGCGCATCACTGTTTTCAGTGATGTGCCGGCCGTCGCCCAGAAGACCTTTGGCCTGTCTTCCGGCAGATCCTCGATATTGTCGCAGGAAACCCAGATGGCCGGCTTCTTGTTGCGCTCGGCATCGATGACCAGCATGTTTTCATCGAACTTGAAGCGGGTGGTGCGGCGGCGGTCGAGCCAGAGCCAGCCTTCGCCGGCAGGCTCCAGATCGCGCACATCGCGCATCACGTTCCAAGCGGTCAGCACCGAGAGCGGGTTCACATTGGAGATGAACTCGCGCACATAATCGTTCTCCGGGGCCAGAATGATGTCTTCCGGCGCGCCGGTCTGGACGATCCTGCCGCCTTCCATGATGGAGATGCGGTTGCCGATCTTCAGCGCTTCCTCAAGGTCGTGGCTCACGAACAGAATGGTCTTCTTGAGCCGTTCCTGCAGTTCGATCAGCTCATCCTGAAGCTTGGTGCGGATCAGCGGATCGAGTGCGGAGAACGGCTCATCCATCAGCAGGATGGGCGCTTCCGTCGCGAAGGCGCGGGCAAGGCCCACGCGCTGCTGCATGCCGCCCGAAAGCTCATGGGCATATTTGTCGGCCCATTCGGTCAGGTGAACCAGTTCGAGCTGCGCCATGACGCGCTCCTTGCGTTCGGCGGCGGGCACGCCGGCAAGCTCAAGGCCGAAGCCGACATTCTCCGCCACCGTGCGCCACGGCAGGAGTGCGAATTGCTGAAAGACCATCGCCACGCATTCGCGGCGGATCTTGCGCAGTTCGGCCTGCGAGCAGTTGACCACATCGGCCTGCCACTCGCCGTCATGCACGATGACATTGCCGCGCGCCACCGTGTTCAGCCGGTTGACCGCGCGCAGAAGCGTGGATTTGCCGGAGCCCGAAAGCCCCATGAGAACGGAGATCTCGCCGCGCTCCACGGTGAGGTCACAGCCCGCGCAGCCAAGCACCGCGCCCGTTTCGGCAAGGATTTCCTCACGGTTCCTGCCCGCATCCACCAGCGGCAGGGCGTCGGCCTTCTGTTTGTCGGTGCCGAACAGGATGTCGACATTCTGGAATTCGACGGCCACGCTCATTTGTCGCTCCTGCGTTCGATCCGCGCGATGCGGTCGAGAATGATCGCCAGCACGACGATGGCGAGACCGGCTTCAAGGCCGAGCGGAATGTTGACCGAGTTGAGCGCGCGCACCACCGGCTTGCCGAGGCCGTCAGCGCCGATCAGGGCGGCAATCACCACCATGGATAGCGACAGCATGATGCACTGCGTCAGCCCCGCCATGATGGAGGGCAGGGCAGCCGGCAGCTCCACCTTCCACAGAAGCTGGCGCTTGGTTGCGCCAAAGGCCTGGCCCGCTTCGAGCATGGGCTGTGGAACGGAGGTGATGCCCAGATAGGTGAGGCGGATCGGTGCGGGCGATGCGAAAATGACGGTCACGATGAGACCGGGGGCCGCGCCGAGGCCAAACAGGATGAGCACCGGGATCAGGTAGACGAAGGTTGGCAGCGTCTGCATCAGGTCGAGGACCGGACGCAGGAACTGGTAGACGCGCGCATTGTGCGCGGCCCAGATGCCGACCGGCACGCCGATGGCCATGGACACGGCGGCAGCGGCCACGACGAGCACCAGTGTTTCGACCGTTTCTTCCCAGAGCCCCTGATTGATGATGAAGGCAAGACCGAGCGCCACGGCAAGCGCGAGCTTCCACGAGCGCTGAAGACCGTAGGCAAGGGCGGCTATGGCCAGCACCAGCCCGATGGGCGGGATGGCGAGCAGGAGGTCGACCATGCCGTCGAGGATGTCGGCCAGCACCTCTGCAAGGGTGTCGAACAGCCAGGCAAAATTGGTGGTCAGGAAATCGAAAAAGTCACGGCCCCACCGGCCGATGGGAATTTTCCAGTCTGCGATCCATTCTGAAACAGGGTCCATGAGCCCGGGGAGTTCCTTTCTGCGGATTTCTTCTTCTTGCGTGTGCAGGTGCCGGGTGAAGAACCGGCAGTCTCCGTTCCCGGTCGGGAAGGAGGAGAAGCCGGCGCGAAGCTGCACTCATGCGGGCCTGCGCGCCGGCTGTCGGACTACATGTCCAGATGCGCCTTAACGGCGTCGAGACCGGCCTCTCCGCTGAAGGTGGTCACACCCTCAAGCCACGGGCCGAGCGCGTCCGGATTGGCTTTCAGCCATTCTGCGGCGGCCTTCTGCGGCTCCTGATTGTCATCGAGAATCTTGCCCATGATCTCGTTCTCCATCTGGAGCGAGAAGACCATGTTCTTCAGAAGCTTGCCGAGGTTCGGGCACTCTTCGGAAAGGCCGGCGCGGGTGTTGGTGTGCACGGTTGCGCCACCGTAATTTGGGCCAAACACGTCGTCGCCGCCTTCAAGATAGGTCATGTCGACATTGGCGTTCATCGGGTGCGGTTCCCAGCCGAGGAAGACGATGGGCTTCTTGGAGCCGACGGCGCGGCGAACCTGCGAGAGCATGCCGGCTTCGGAGCTTTCCACGAGCTCGAAATCCTTCAGGCCGAACGTGTCGTTCTCGATCATGTCGAGGATCAGGCGGTTGCCGTCATTGCCGGGCTCGATGCCGTAGATCTCGCCATCCAGTTCGTCTGCGAACTTGGCGATGTCGGCGAAGCTCTTGAGGCCCGCATCATAGGTGTATTTCGGAACGGCCAGCGTGTATTTCGCGCCTTCCAGATTGGTGACCAGCGTTTCCACCGTGCCGTCTTCGCGGTAGGGCGCGATATCGGCTTCCATGGTCGGCATCCAGTTGCCGAGGAACACATCGACGTCGTTGTTCTTCAGCGAGGCATAGGTCACCGGCACCGAAAGCACCTGGGTTTCGGGCTCATAGCCGAGGCCTTCCAGCACCACGGACGCGGTTGCGGTGGTTGCGGTGATGTCGGTCCAGCCGACGTCGGAGAATGTGATGGCCTTGCAGGAACCGGCTTCTGCGGCGAACGCTGCGCCCGAGAACAGGCTTGCGGCGAGCCCGAGTACCAGTGTCTTCTTTCGGCTGGGTAACATGACAGCTCTCCTTTTATGATTGTTGTCCGGCAAAGGGCGGGTCTTAACCGGCTTTGCCAATTTATTCAAAGGCAACCACCAATTCGGGGGCGCTGCAAGTGCAAACGAGTGTCTGTTTGCGCCATGCAACGTGCCGTTGGCGACGGTATTCCGGTGGAAGAAAAACAATGCGGCGTTTTCTAAAGAGCGCTGGTGGTGTTTAAGAGCGCGAAAGATACAGGCAGCGCGATGGCAAAGCTCTATTTTCACTATGCGACGATGAACGCCGGCAAGTCGACCATGCTCTTGCAGGCGTCCTACAATTATCGTGAGCGCGGCATGAGCGCGATGTTGTTTGTGGCCGGTCATTATCGCAAGGAAGACGGCGGCTATATCTCTTCACGCATCGGGCTTGAAAGCGATGCCGAGATGTTCCGCGACGGAGACGATCTCTACGCCCGCGTTGCAGAGCATCACGGCCACACGAATGTTCACTGCGTCTTTGTCGATGAAGCGCAGTTCCTTCAGGAAGAGCAGGTCTGGCAGCTTGCCCGCGTCGCCGACAGGCTGGGCATCCCGGTCATGTGCTACGGGCTGAGGACCGATTTCCAGGGCAATCTCTTCACCGGATCGCAGGCGCTTCTGGCGCTGGCGGATGAATTGCGCGAGGTGCGCACGATCTGCCGCTGTGGCCGCAAGGCCACCATGGTGGTGCGGCTGGGGCCGGACGGCAAGGTTGCCAGGAAGGGCGCACAGGTCGCCATCGGCAAGGATGTCTATGTCTCGCTTTGCAGAAAGCACTGGGAAGAAGAGATGGGCCGCTGGAAGGCGGAAGATCTCGTGGGCTTTGCCGGCAGCGCCGCCGGGTAGAGCGCCCCGTCAGGCGACGCCCAGAAACCGGATCAGCGCATAGCTGACAATGCCCAGAACGGTGAGCGACAGAAGCGCTGCGACGATCACCCGGCCGCCGCTTTTCATCACGCTGCGAATATCCACCGTCAGGCCGAGCGCTGCCATGGCTACCACGGTCAGAAGCCCGGATGCCTCGTGCATGGGAGCAAGTGCGGCGGCGGGGATGAGCTCAGCCGAGCGCAGCGCCATCATGGCCAGAAAGCCGATGATGAACCACGGCACCATTTGCAGGAAGGTGAGTTTCGCGCCGGTCTTGCGGCCATGGGCAAGGCCGAGAAGAAAGATGACCGGCCCGAGCATGAGCACGCGCACCAGCTTGACCAGTGTTCCCACCTGAATGCCGATGGCCCCGGCTGGCGCAGCTGCCGCCAGAACCTGCGGCACCGCATAGACGGTGAGGCCCGCAAACACGCCGGACTGCACCGGGCTCATGCCGATGGCGACATAGAGGACCGGCAGGAGCAGCACGACAAGAATGCTCAGGAATGCCGTGAAGGAAAGGGACGCCGCGACTTCCGAGGCTTCGGCGCGGATCACGGGTGCGGCTGCGGCGATGGCCGAGTTGCCGCAGATGGAATTGCCGCAGGCAACGAGCGTCGAAAGTCCGGGTGAGAGGCCCAGCGCGCGGCTGATCGCATAGCCCGCAAGGAGCGACAGCGCGACCACGCCCACAATGCCGCCCACCAGTCCGAGACCGGCTTCCCCCAGCGCGCTTATGCTGATCGATGCGCCGAGAAGAACGATCGCCACTTCCAGAACCGCCTTGGCGCAGAAGTCTATGCCGGGCCGGAAGGCGGGGCTTAATCGGGCAAGGGAACTGATGGCCGCGCCGAACAGGATGGCGAGCACAAGCCCTTCAAGCCACGCCTCGCCGAACCACGCCTGTTCCGCCCATGCGGCCGCCAGCGCCAGCCCCGCGACGAGCACGGAGAGAAGAAGGCCCGGCAAAAGCCGGAGTGGGTGGCGAAGTGCGGACATGAATGCGACCTGATGCAATGACGCATTCTTGGTCGCATGGCGCTTTATCGACTTCTATCGAATAGTTTGCCATATATCGTTCGGGAAAACCGAATGATGCCATGACCTTCGAACAATTGCTGATCTTTGTAGCCGTCGCCGAGCGGGAGCACCTGACCCAGGCAGCCGCCGCCGTGGGGCGTACGCCTTCCGCCGTCAGCGCCTCCATCAAAGCGCTCGAAAGCTATTACGGCGTGGAGCTTTTTCACCGGGTTGGCCGCCGCATCGAGCTGACCCGTGTCGGCAGGGTGTTTCTGGGAGAGGCGCAGGCGACGCTTGCGCGTGTGCGTTCGGCGGAAACCATGCTGTCCGAGCTTGGCGGGCTTCGCCGCGGCACGCTCAACGTTCATGCCAGCCAGACCGTTGCGAGCTATTGGCTGCCGCCGGTTCTGATGCGCTTTCACAAGCTCTATCCGGGCATTTCCCTGAAGCTGACCGTCGGCAACACGCGCATGGTGGCCGATGCGATGCTGGAGGGGGTGGCTGAGGTCGGGCTGGTGGAGGGCAGGGTGGACGAACCGGCCCTTTCCGTCCGGCGGGTGGACCGCGACGTGATGGCGATTGTCGTTGCGCCAGACCATGTCTGGGCGTCGGGCGCCGCCCTGCAACCTGCCGATCTCGTGACGGGGGCGGCGTGGATCATGCGCGAGGAGGGATCTGGCACGCGCACGGCGTTTGAAAGCACGCTTGTGGAGATGGGCATCGACCCGGCTGCGCTCGATCTGGTGATGGATTTTCCTTCCAATGAGGCGGTTCTCTCGGCCGTGCGCGAAGGCGGGTGCGCGGCTGCCGTTTCCATGGCCGCTGCCGGGCCGCTGGTGGAGCGCGGCCTGCTGAAACTGGCCAATATCGACCTCGGCGCGCGTGATTTCAGCCTGTTGCGCCACAGGGAAAGACGCCAGAGCGGGGCTGCCACGGCGCTGGAGGAATTGTGTGTTGAGGCCGGCAACGTCTTTCAATCGTCAATCGACACACATATATTTCCGCAACCCTGACATTTGCGGAGCGCACCAGCATGGCCACCTTGCAGAATTTCGACACCGAGATCGCCAAGACCCGCGAGGTGGTGGATGACATGCGTTCCAGGATCGAGCAGTCGGGAACCGTTCTCGACAAGCTCGCGCGCACCGACGAAAAGATCGGCCAGGCCGATTTCGACATCGAGAACGCCCGCATTCAGGATGTGCTTTCGCAGCAGAAGGTGATGGAGGCGAACATCGCCGACCTGATCATCGGGCTCGAGGACGCCACCAATGTGTTCGGCTCCGAATTCGAAAGCATGAAGAGCTATACCGGCTGGGAGAACTTCATCGGCATCTTCTCCAAGCAGAAGAAGCAGCGCATGCGCACCGAGCGCGTGCGCAACATGTCGCTGTCGGGCAATCTGCAGGAACTGCTTGCCAAGTCCGACACCATCACCGGCATTCTTCAGGACCAGAAGCAGGTGCTTCAGGACCGCTACAAGACGTCCGAGACAAGCCTTGGGCAGGTGATCGAGCGCCGCAAATCCACGATGACCAATCTGGAAACGACGCAGAAGCGCATCGAGGAGCTGAACCCGATGCTGCTCGACATCGAGAACCGCATTGCCGCTTCCACGAACCAGAAGGATCGTACGGAGCTTGAGGGCGAACGCTCGAAGCTTGCCACCGAATACAATGAGGCGCAGGCCAAAGAGCAGGAATTGCTCGCCGAGAGCCAGACGCTTGAGCGCTACACGTCCATGTTCCAGACCTTCGTGGATTCGCTCAACAACCAGATCGCTGCCCAATCGACGCTGATCAACAAGCTGACCATCGACACCGAGCAGCGCATCGTTCTCTACAAGGCGCTTGAAGACTCGCTGAAGACCGCCGCCCAGCAGGATGTGGCTCACCGCATCAACACGCTTGGGTCGCAGGTCGACAACACGGCCGAGGAAACCATGGCCGGCATCGGCGCCGCCGCGCAGCGCCACATTGGCGATCTGCTTGAGCTGCACGAAAAGAACATGGTCACCACCGCCGACATTCAGCGCCGCAAGAAGCTCGCCGACGATGCCTTCGCCCGCCGCTTCGAAGACGTCATGAAGAAGCACGACGCGGCCAATTACGTCCGGGCGTGACGACATACAGTGCGCGGACCTTCAATGTGGAGCCTCGCCCCTCACCCTTACCCTCTCCCCGCTCGCGGGGAGAGGGGGACGTTTACGTGGCGACCCTCTTCCTTCTCGTCGCATGAGGGGAGAAGGTTCAGGCAGGCGGATGAGGGGCGTGCGCCAAGGTCCCAGAACAGGTCTTTTGCATGAACACCGCTCCTGACGCCGCAGCGCGTTATTTCGATGCCATTGCGTCCGCGCTCGAAGGGCTCGGCGTCTATTTCGGCGACCGCACGGCCTCGCCGTTTCAGTCGCACGGCCTCGTGGCCGAAGTGGTCGCGCCCTATATCGGCCGGCTGGAGCGGTCCTTCGACTGCTGGCGCAACCGGCTCGGTTTCATGGAAAAGTTCCGCATCCAGCGGGCCGAAAGCGGATATCCGGTGTTTCAGAGCGTTCTGGAACTGGAGAACGACCGGCGGCAGGCGGAACAGCGGCTTGCCGGCATTTCCGGTCCGGACGAGCTGCGCGCCGAAATGGTCGATTTCATCCTGCGTCACCGCGCGTTCCCTGCGGATCTCCAGCAGTCCATGGCCGAGCGCCTCTATCTGGAGGAGGTGAAGGAGGGAAAGATCTTCTCGCCCTTCATTTTGCCGGAAACTGTGCGCGTTTCGGTGAATCCGAAGACAAAACGGCCCTATTATCTGGTGCATTGGGGCGCTTTTGACGGAAATTCGAGCCTGCCCATGGTCTACATGGCGGCGGTCGAGGATTCCTCGCCCGGCATGCTCAAGGCGCTGGTTTCCGACGAAGGAAAGCTCAGGGAGGACGTCGATATCGGGTTTCCGGTCGGCGGTCTGCTCAACCCGGAGCTTGCGCATCAATTTGACGATTTCGCGGAAAAAAACTCCGCCTATTCCCTGTCTCCGGCCACGATTGCCGGAAATCTCGACAAGGATTTCGACCATCTCCACCCCAAGCAATTGCGCCGGGTGGTGCTCGGGCCGTTCTACACGGCGGGTATCACGGAGAATAACTCCACCGTGTCTGACGTGCTCGGCAGGGTGCGCCGGCGCGAAAACGCGTGGCTTCTCACCTGGACGGTGCAGGAGGTCTATTCCAAGACCGAGCGCCCGGCTCGCAAGGGGCTGTGGTCCAGCCAGCCGGCGCGCGAGGAGTTCTTCATCGACACGGATGATCTGGACGCCGCCCGCATGGGCGTGAGCGCCTATGAGCAGCACGCGCTCGTGCCGCATGAGGCCTATCAGGCGCTCTATGCCGCAGGCGAAGCACAGAAGATTTTCGATGGCTACGACGTGCACGTCATTTCGGGCGGGCGGGTGATTACGGATGTGTAGCAGCTTCGCTCCGGCAGAAGACCATACGCCAGCCCCTCATCCGCCTGCCGGCACCTTCTCCCCGCAGGCGGGGAGAAGGGCGATGGCGGCAGGCGTTGCGCATCAGGGGCAGTCCCACTGCCCGACAGATCAGGAGTTTCCATGGACACCGGCCTGACGACCATCGACGAGAAAGACATCGAGAAGCACCGGGCGACGGCGCAGAGCCTTGTGACGCGCTTTGTGGTTCTGCAGGCCGATGGCGGCGGCTCCGGCACCGGGCTTGCCGGCACCGGGCGGCGTTTCGTTTCGACCGTTTCCACCGGCGCATTGCGCAGGACGCGTGAGGTGGAGCTGGCGAAAACCATCGCCGCCATCCGCCAGGGCGACCCCATGCTCTCCATTGCGCAGCACACGCTTCTTTTCCGCGCCCGGCGCGGGGCGGCGGTGGCGCTTGCGGTGGCCGATGTCTTCGCGCGGTCAACCGAGCTTGAAAGCCTTCAGGAGCGGAACGCCCGCAGCCCGCTTGAGGGCGATGCGGCGCAGACCTATCACGCGCTTTTGCAGGCTTCGGCCTATGTCGCGGCCTTCACGCTCTCATCCTATCTCCTGCAGATGCTCGACGCCGACAGCGAGCCGGTAAATGACACGGATGAGCCGGACTTTCAGTTCGACACGCCGCAGGATGCGCTGAAGAGCGTTCTTGCCGCGCTTGATGGGGCGATCACGGGTGCTGCCGACGACACGGCAATGACGGCGCGCGCCCGCGCGCTTGCCCGCGTCGCAATCGAGGGGCTGTTGCAGCGGCGCAGCCGTTTCACCGGTCTCGGTGCGTTTGAAGACACGCATATGCGGCTCGAGGCCGACGATTTCACGCTGGACGGGTTCGACATTGCGCCGGGAAGCCGGCGCAAGCCGCTTGTCATGACGTTCAAGAAGCCCAACGAGATCATCGGCAACCACATTGCCAAATATCAGGCCATGAAGCTCGCCAAGATGCTGATGGCGTATGATTTCGACCGCCAGCTCAACCCCTTCGTGGAGCTGGGGGGCTTTCTGTTCACCTTCATTGGTGATGGCGCACCGGGCACCGGCAAGACCATCCTTATCCAGATGACCGCCGGGCTGTTGAACGATTACTGCCAGGTGGCGGGTGTGCCGTTCCACTACGAGAATTTCGGCGTCGACCAGATTTCCTCCTATCAGGGCAAGTCGGGCCAGAACTGCAAGCAGTTCGTGGAAAATGTGCTGAGCCCGCGCGCCATCGGCTTCGGCACCATTGACGACATCGACCAGGTGGCGGCCAAGCGCTCCGACGACCGGGCGTCTGCCGGTCAACAGGAGGTGACGGGCGTTCTGATGGAGAGTTTTGCGGGCGCGGGCACCGTGGTGCGCGGCAACTGCTCCTTTGGCATGTTCTCCAACTATCCGGAGAATGTGGACGACGCGTTGCGCCAGCGCGCCGGCGCGCGCTGGCTTGTCGACGGGCCGCAGACTTTTGAGGATTATGTCGACATTTTCGTGCTTCTGGCCGGCAAGAACCATTCGATCCCGCTTGGCGAGCACGCGCTTTACGCCACGCAGGAGATCAAGCGCGCGGTCGAGACTGCCTATGAGGCACATTCCAGACCGCAGGAAGACGGGCTTGCGAAGGTCTATGAGCGCTTCCTGAACGATCGCGGCGAGCCGAAGACGCTGACGGATATTGGCGCCTATCTGCATGAGATCAAGCTGGCGGAGCCGCGCTTCACCGGCCGCGCCATCAAGAACATCACCGACGCCATCAAGATGCGCGCCATGGACATCGAGCTTCCCGACGAATGGTTCGAGACGCCGGACGCGTTCATGCGCCGGGGTTATGACGACAAGAAAGCGATGATCGCCGAGCTGCGCCGGCCATTCACGATGGACATGGTGATGCAGGAGATCAATCGCTATGCGGATTCGGAATTCCGCTACTCGGACCGCTCCGACGATGCCGCCGTTTCGGGCATCGTCCGCGACCAGCGCCTGCGCGAACGCGCGCTGCGCGAGATCGAGGAGATGAAGGCGAGGGGTGTGTGGTGAACCTCCTGCGCGACAACGACCTCATTTTTGGCCGCCTGCTCAGGATCGAAGAGCCGCATCTGATTGCGCGTTACAACAAGGCGCTGGATGCCTTTGGTGTGCCGCAGACGAAGCTTGCTTCCTTCGAGATCGATCGCACCGGCTTCTCGCCGCAGATCGCGGAGGAACTGGAAGATATCCAGTATCTCGATCCCAATGGCGTCAATCGGCGCTTCATCATTCTGACACCGGCGCAGATCGAATTGCCGGTGGTTCACACGGCCTTCTCCAACACCTCGCAGCTCGTCTACGAGTTCATGATGGCCAATGCGCGCGCCATCAACGCCATCACGATCAAGGATGTGGTCTATGGCGAGATCGAGGAGCAGGTGAACCAGGTGCGCGACATAGAGGATCTGCTCTCCATCGTGCAGGTGGAGTTCAAGGTTCTCTCGGCGGAAGACCTGCTCGGCAAGGCGGCGGAACTGGGGCGGCTGGCCGACCGGGTGAAGCACGAGCCGGATGCCTGGCGTGACGATGCGCTGCTCAACCGCATGGTGGCGCTTGCACGCGAGACCGGTGACATTCGCGAAAACAGCCTCGTGCCGGAGCAGGTGGTGTTCCGGCATGACGCCTACTGGACCAGCCATTTCGGCGGCGTCTACATCTTCATTGACCGCGACACGACAACGGTGATCGCCGATCCGGCAACGCCGGGCTTTCGCCGCTCGCGGCCATGGCAGGTGAGCTATCTGTCGAAGGACGATCCGGCGCGCATCTTCCGCTTTCTGGCGGAGACGGGCCGCATTCAGTTGCCGCGCGCCTCGTGGATCGAACGGTCGAACTATCTTGCCCATCGCGGCGAGATGGTGCTGCTTGATCTGGTGCGCCGCGAAGACCCGGATACGGATTTTGCGCGCGTCGACCCGGTCTGGCTGCAGACCTGGACACACCGCAATGCCGGGCTGGTGGCGGGCGAGGGGAGCATTCCCTTCCTCAATGCCGCCGTGCGTGAGATCAGCCAGACGGGCAGGCTCAAGATCGAGGAAATCCCGCCGCGCCTGCGCTTTCTCGTTACGCGGGCCGATCCTGAACATCCGGATGCATGGCTCACCAACAGGTTGATTTCCGACTTCGTGCCGTCCGATTTCATCGCCCGCTATGTGTTCAACAAGCAGGGTTTCTACAAGGATTACGAGCGCTATTCCGACGCCTGGCGCGAATATGTTGTGGCGCAGCTCAAAACCGCTTATCTCAGGGATAAACCGGCGCTGAGAAAGCGCCTCTATGGCCTGGATTAAAAACGCCTGAGGGAGGCGCTTCGTGCTCGATCCGATCGTTGAATTTTTCACCCGTGTGTTTCACTGGATCGGCCGGGGCATCGGGCTCGTGATCGCCTGGATCCTGTGGCCGTTCATGGCGGTCGGGCGCTGGTACACGCGCCGCGGCTGGATCGTGCGCGGCTCGGTCGGCCTCGTTGTTCTCGTGATCGTGGGCTTCTACGGATACTTCTTCTGGCAGACGCAGGTCTGGACCGGCTTCAATCCGGACTATGTGGAAGAGTACAAGCTGGAAGAGCGCAGCGTTTCCGCTGGCGAGCAGACCGCGGCCACACAGGGCGGCGAGACGCGCACCTGCGGACGCTCGGCCATTGTCGACGTGACGGCGGATCTGACCGATTTCAACGTCAATGAGAATGCATGGATTTCCTCCATGCTGCTCTACAAGCTCGGCTTTTTCTTTGCGCTCGACTGGGATGACACGCCCTTCTTCGACAACAAGGCGTCGTTCCAGCGCGGCATCAACCAGGCGGCCCGCCGCAGCGCCATCGAACTGGTGGATGCGCTTGGGCGCGTGCGCGGCACGTCGCAGATCGACCGTGATCTGCAGAATGCGCGCGGTGCGCTGACCTTCGATGAGGAAACCTGGTATTTCGGCCTGAGCCCGTTTGGTCCCAAGACGCCGACGCCCAGCTTCTACCGGTCCGCCATCCGCGACCTGCGCAAGTTCAACGACCGGCTTGAAAGCTGCGAGGCGGTTTTTGACGCCCGCGCCGACAATCTGATCCAGTTTCTCGACCGCATCGCCAGCGATCTGGGGTCGACCTCGGACCTGCTGCGCCAGCGTTCGGAGAACTACAATTCGGGCTGGTTCGACACGCGTGCGGATGACCGCTTCTGGTTCGCCTATGGCCAGCTCTATGCCTATTACGGCCTCCTGACGGCAGCGGGCGCGGACTTCGAGGACGTTATCAAGCAGCGTTCGCTCGGCTCGCTGTGGGATACGACGGAAGAGCAGTTCCGCGCGGCGCTCAACGTGCAGCCCTTCATCATTTCCAATGGGCGTGAGGATGGGTGGATCATGCCCACGCATCTGGCCACGATGGGCTTCTACATCCTGCGGGTGCGCTCCAACCTGGTTGAACTGCGCCTCGTTCTCGACCGCTAATCCGGTTCGCCACTGTGTGGCAGGCGCGGCTTTTCGCGCGCCTGTCGTTTCACCACCACCATCGAATGCAGCCTGTCGCATTTCACGCATTGTGCGCCTCTTTTGCGACGGTGGACGTTTTCAATTCGCGGCTTTATGCCAATCGGCAAACGTTGCGGACCATCGGGAGAGGGAATCATCGTCATGGCCGAAATCAAATCCGGGGCCGAAATGAAATCCGGCGCCGAAGTGAAGTCCGACATCGAAATCGCCCGGGCGGCGAAGAAAAAGCCGATTCAGGAGATCGGTGCGCGGCTGGACATTCCCTCCGAGCATCTTCTGCCCTACGGCCATGACAAGGCGAAGGTTTCGGCCGAGTTCATCGCCGAGACGCGCAACAACACGGACGGCAAGCTGATCCTTGTCACGGCGATCAATCCGACGCCGGCTGGCGAAGGCAAGACCACGACGACGGTGGGGCTTGGCGATGGACTGAACCGCATCGGCAAGAAGGCGGCGATCTGCATTCGCGAAGCCTCGCTCGGCCCGTGCTTCGGCGTGAAGGGCGGGGCCGCCGGCGGCGGCTATGCCCAGGTGGTGCCGATGGAGGACATGAACCTTCATTTCACCGGTGATTTTCACGCCATCACCTCGGCTCACAACCTGCTCTCGGCGCTGATCGACAACCACATCTACTGGGGCAATGCCGAAGAGATCGACACGCGCCGTGTGACCTGGCGGCGTGTGATGGACATGAACGACCGGGCGCTGCGTGAGATCGTCTGCTCGCTGGGCGGCGTGGCAAACGGCTTTCCGCGCGAGGCGGGCTTCGACATCACCGTGGCCTCCGAGGTCATGGCCATTCTGTGCCTTGCGACCGATCTGAAAGATCTGGAAAAGCGTCTGGGTGACATCATCGTCGGCTACCGCCGCGACAAGAGCCCGGTCTTTGCGCGCGACATCAAGGCCGATGGCGCGATGACGGTGCTGTTAAAGGACGCGCTGCAGCCCAATCTGGTGCAGACGCTGGAGAACAATCCCGCCTTTGTTCATGGCGGCCCCTTCGCCAACATTGCCCATGGCTGCAACTCGGTAATGGCGACCACGACGGCGCTCAAGATCGCCGACTATGTGGTCACCGAGGCCGGGTTTGGTGCGGATCTGGGTGCGGAGAAGTTCTTCGATATCAAGTGCCGCAAGGCGGGCCTTAAGCCGGCTGCTGCCGTCATCGTTGCGACCGTGCGGGCGCTCAAGATGAATGGCGGTGTGAAGAAGGAAGATCTGGGCGCGGAGAATGTCGAGGCGGTGAAGGCCGGTTGCGCCAATCTCGGACGCCATATCGAGAATGTGAAGCAGTTCGGCGTGCCGGCCATTGTCGCCATCAACCATTTCCACACCGATACGGATGCCGAGATCGAGGCGGTGAAGGCCTATGTGGCCGAGCAGGGCGAAGAGGCCATTCTGTGCCGGCACTGGGCGGAAGGCTCCGCCGGCATCGAGGAGCTGGCGCACAAGGTGGTGGCGCTGGCCGAGAGCGGCGTCTCGCAGTTTGCCCCGCTTTATGCCGACGAGATCTCGCTGTTCGAGAAGATCGAAACGGTGGTGAAGCGCATCTATCGCGGTTCCGAGGCGGTTGCCGACAAATCCGTGCGCAACCAGCTCAAGCAGTGGGAAGAGCAGGGCTATGGCCATCTTCCCGTCTGCATGGCGAAAACGCAGTACTCCTTCTCCACCGACCCAAATCTGCGTGGCGCGCCGACGGGGCATGTGGTGCCGATCCGCGAGGTGCGGCTTTCCGCCGGCGCCGGTTTCGTGGTGGCGATCTGCGGTGAGATCATGACCATGCCGGGCCTGCCCAAAGTGCCGTCATCCGAGCATATTTTCCTCAACGATGACGGGCAGATCGAAGGACTTTCCTGATAAGTTGAGTCGGAAAGCAGGAGGCGGGCCGCAAGCCCGCCTTTTTGTTGGCCGGTACTGGCGTGGTGCTTTCGCCGGTGGGGCGCGAGCGGCAGGGTGTGTTGGTGGTGCTCGGGGGGCGCAGGCTGGTGCGCGCTGGCCCGGCTCATCGCAGGGAGATGCCGGATTGTCCGCTGCATCTGATGCCGGGCCTGCGACCCTGGACCTGCGCCCCCGGACCTGCGACCCCGGATTTGCGCCCCCGGATTTGTCATGCCGCGCCGGCAATAACGCGTTTCCTAAAAAGCTTTGTGCCGTATAAAAATTAAGTTCAATTGAGCTCGAGTTTGGAAGCCGGCCTGTGAGAGCTTCTTGGCTGGAGCTGGAGCTGGAGCTGGAGCTGGTGCTGGAGTTGGAGGAAACCGTCTTGGCATCGATGCTCACCATTAATCAGGTATCGCGGCGCAGTGGCGTCGCGGCTTCCGCGCTGCGCTATTATGAAGAGCGGGGGCTGATCGTCTCCGAACGCGCAGGCTCCGGGCACCGGCGCTATCAGCGCGCTGTGCTGCGCCGTGTGGCGTTCATCGTCTTTGCGCAGCGGGTGGGGCTCTCGCTTGATGAGATCCGCGCCGAGCTCGACAAGCTGCCCACCGATCATGTGCCCAAGGGCGATGACTGGGCGCGTCTTTCAGAAAGCTGGACGCAGCGCATTGACGAGCGCATTGCAGAGATGGAGCGTCTGAAGCGCGGGCTCACCGAATGCATCTCCTGCGGCTGCCTCTCGCTGGAGACATGCGCGCTCACGAACCCGGCCGACCGGGCAAGCCGGGCCGGGCCGGGGCCGCGATACTGGGTGGGAAGCAGGGGGTAGGTCCTGCGTTGGAGCATCTCCGCTTTTCGGGGACTTGCGTTAGGCTTCCGGCATGCGCCTTGCGCCGGCGCACATGGCCGCGGGGAGCCATCTGGAAAAGCCCTTGCCCAGCGTCTGATAGCGCTGGGCGAAGTCGGGGTGGCTCTCGTAGATATCGGCAAGACCTGCATAGGCGGTCGGCGTGCAGGGCCTGTTCCACATGTCTGAAACCCACGCCCGGTGCCGCTCGAGCGCGGTGTCGAGAGCGCGTGCCTCGGGAACCGTGCCGTCCTGCATTGCCTTGACGAGGCTGGCTTCGATCCCGGCCAGATCCCGCATGCGGGTTGCTATCTGCCGGTCATCGATCCTGTTTCCCGACGAATTCCTTGCAAGCGCCGTCAGGCCATCGAATTGGGGATCGTCGAGAATGGCGCCGATCTTATCGAGCGGCAGTCCAAGCGCGCGGTAAAGGAGGATGTGCTGCGGGCGCAGCAGCTCCTCCTCACCGTAATGGCGATAGCGGTTTTCGCCGACGCGTGCGGGGACAAGAAGGCCGATCTCGTCATAATGGTGAAGCGTCCGCACCGAGATGCCGGCAAGCCTCGCCAGTTCACTGACCGTCCATTCTTTCATCACACGCGCCTCCGCAGGACAGGAGGGACAATCTCTCACGCTGCGTGAGGGTCAAGCAGCGCTCGGACCGGGATCGTCATCACCGCCCGGTGCGATGAATGTGGGTTGCGCCATCGCCGGCGCATCTGCGCTGTGAACGAGCCGCAGGGCAGGCCGTGGCTGCGATGAAGCACCCATCTTTCGCCGTGCGGATTCGGGCTGATAGACCACCTCTTCCAGCGTGATGCGATCGGGCGTGTCCGCGCCTTCGTGGGGCAGGACGAGCGTATCGCCCGCTGAAAGGCCGAGCAGCGCCAGACCGCGCAGGGTGGTGAGGGGCAGCGTCAGGCCGACAAAGCCCTGCAGCTCCTCGTGGCTGATGATGCGGGACTGCGGTGCTTCGTCGTTGATGCGGTAGCGCACGCGGCTGTTGAGCGTGGTCACATTCGCCGGCACGTCTTCGCGAAAGATGACCGTTGCCCCGTCAAGCTTGGCGCGCAGAAGCGTGGCATAGGCTTCGCTGAACCTGTGCCTGCGCTCCTGCAGGAATTCGAGGATGGTGAAATCCTTGGTGGTGAGGATGCAACCCTGTCTGGTCCACATGGCGATCTCCAACGCGGTTCCCGCGCTTCGTGACGGGAGACCGCGAACAAACAAACCCGCGCGGCCTCACTGCGGCTGCGCAGACTGAATATCGGTCGAGCGGCCCCCCTGCGCCGAAAGGCTGTGGCGCAGGGGCTAGGCTCCCGTCAGGAGATGTCCCGTGAAGAAACGGTGATGTGGACCAGTCATTTTTCCAACCAGGGGTCGCCAACTCGGGGCTGGTGGCTCAGGCGGTTTTTTCTTCCTGCGTCACGCGCACCACCGTCAGCTTGTGGGTCTGGCCGGTGCGTGCGGACCAGTTGATCGACTGGCCTTCCTTGAGGCCGATAAGCGCAGTGCCCACCGGCGTGGTGATGGAAATGCGGCCCTTCTCGATGTCGGCATCGCCGGGATAGACCAGCGTCACGGTCTTTTCGGGGCCTTCGTCGGCTGTGTAGACGACGGTGGAACCCATGCGCACGACGGTGGCGGCGAGCGATCCGTCGCGCACGACGCGCGCCCGGTCGAGTTCGGCCATCATGGTTTCCGACACCTCGGGATTGCGATCTTCCAGCGCTTCGGCGAGGCCGGTGAGGCGATCATAGTCGGTCTGGGAAATCGTGATGCTCGGCTTGCGCCCTGTCTTCTGCTGCATTGGCTTGTCCATGCGAATAGTGCGGTCACGCAACTCCTGTGCGTGCCGGTCAGGCTTCGACTGTAGTTCGAATTTTTAAGTGATGCGCCCTGAGTTTCGTTCCGCCGTTCAAACTCGATCTATCGATCGGAAGACGGAAACGCGCCCCTCGGTTCGGAGGCGCACAGCACCGAACCGGGGGTCAATATCCCGCAATGGGACATACCCGGAAAAGAACGGAGATGTGCTTTCGGTTCGTGCTCATGCGTTAAACGTGGTGCGCAGACGGGGCGATGTCAAGGCAGTTTCGGTAAATGCATCATGCGGTGACATGTTATGCCCGGTCTTGCATGTTGCGCCTGTTTCGCTTCCGCAGGGCGGCAAAGCGAAAGCCCTCGGGCATTGCCGCGCGCACCATGATCATCTCGCCGATGGTTTCATGGGTGATGAGGCCTGCAAGCCTTTCATGACTGTCCAGAACGGCCACGGCGGGGGCCTGTGTTTCCTGCATCAGGCGCACGCCCTCGGTCAGGCTCTGCTGTTTGTGGATGGTGGGAAGGCCGGCCCGCATGGCGCTTGCGGCTGGGGCGTCCGGCCCCGCATCCCGTAGCACGCGGATCATGTCGTTACGGGTGATCAGCCCTTCCAGATGGCCCTGTGCATCCACCACGGGGAACTCGTTCTGTGTGGTGGCGAGCAGAAGGTCGATGGCTTCGCCGATGCTGGCCGAGCGGCTCAGCGTGGCGAATTTCGTGACCATCACGTCACCCGCCAGAACGCTGTTGGCCACGCTCTTGATCTGGGCGTTCTGGGCCTCTGCCGAGGCCGCCAGATAGACGAAGATGGCGATAAAGATGAGGAGCGGGTTGTAGAGCAGCCCCAGAAAACCGAACAGGAAGGCAAGGCCCTGTCCGATATTGGCGGCGATCTGTGTCGCTTTGGCCCAGCTCAGTCGGGTTGCCAGAAGCGCGCGCAGCACGCGACCGCCATCCATGGGGAAGGCGGGAATGAGGTTGAACAGGACGAGAAAGATGTTCACGCCGGCCAGCCGTACGAGAAAATCGGCGCGCGGATCTTCCACCTGAAGCATCTGCTCGATGCCGGCTGTGCCGCCAAGTGCAAAGATGATGAGCGCGGCAATGACCACATTCACCATCGGGCCGGCGATGGCGATCACGAGCTCCTGCCGGGGTTCTTCCGGCATGCGCTCCAGCCGCGCCAGCCCGCCAATGGGCAGAAGCGTTATGTCCGGTGTCTTGATGCCGTAATGGCGCGCGGCAAGCGCATGGCCGAATTCGTGCAGGACCACACAGGCGAACACCGCGACGATGAAGGCAACGCCTTCCCATGCGGCTGCCGTTCCACCGATCTGGTAGTGCATGAACCAGATCCAGACCAGCAGCAGGAAGAAGGTGACATGCACCCTGAGCACTGTGCCACCGATTTTTCCGATGTTGAAAGACCAGCCCATGAACGTCGCTCCAGTTGGCAACAACCGTATATACCTTATTTAGGTGACAATCATCGTGTTGGCATCGGGCATCGTGTTGGCATCGGGCATCGTGTTGGCATCCGGCATCGTGTTGGCATCCGGCATTGTGTTGGCATCGAGCCATTGCAGGATCATCTGTTTGAGAGAGTTGAGTGGGTATGACGGTTGAGACGGAAGGCTTCCTTCAGCGGGTTTCGCGCAGGCGCAGGGCACTGGCTCCCGCGCTGCTCCTTCTGGTTCTGACGGTCGGTTCCTTTGTGTTTCTCGCCATCGCCGATGAAGTGGCCGAGGGCGAGATAAAGGCGTTCGATGAGCGGGTGCTGCTTTCGATGCGCACTGCCGCAGATCCGGGCGATCCAATCGGGCCGCCATGGCTCGAGGAGACCGCGCTGGAGATCACCGCCATCGGCGGCTATCCGGTCATCATCATTTCGCTTCTCGTGGTGACGGGGCTTCTGGTGGTGACGCGGCGCTATGGCGCGGCATTCTACGCCCTCTTTTCCGTGGGCTCCGGTGCGCTCGTCTCTTACCTGCTCAAGCACTATTACGAGCGGCCGCGACCTGACATCGTGGAGCATCTGGATGTGATCCACACGGCAAGTTTTCCAAGCGGTCACGCCACGGTCACCACGGTGGCCTATCTGACGCTTGCGGCCCTCGTTATCCGCTTCTTCCCCGACTGGCGCGTCAGGCTCTATGTGCTGGCGGTTGCGGTGTTCGTTTCGTTCATCGTCGGCGTCAGCCGCGTCTATCTTGGCGTTCACTGGCCAAGCGACGTTGCGGCGGGTTGGGCGCTTGGTGCTGCCTGGGCGAGCTTCACCTGGCTTTGCCTCAGCCTGCTGGCGGTTTATCGCGGCAAAAGGCTTGCGAATGGCGCGGGAAACCAGTTGCGCGAGAGCCCGGCGGACGCTATGGAAAAGCCATGACAACGATTTCTTGCGCAAATCTCTGGTGGTGGGTTCGCTAACAGCGGCCAACCGTGCAGTGTGCGCGTAAAGAAAGACCATGGCCGCAGGTGAAAACCGGGCGGCCATTTTTGTCTGCGCTTCCCGGCGATGCCTGAAAAAGGGAGCATATGATGAGCCTGGAAGTTCTGGAAAATGGCGCCGAGCGTTTTGCGACGGCGGGCGGCGTCACCATCACGCGAAGCCGTGTGGAGACCGCCTATGCGGGCGCCATCGATGCCTATATCGATGCGCTGGACGAGCGTCGTGGCGCGGTCTTTTCCTCGAATTACGAATATCCGGGCCGCTACACGCGCTGGGATACGGCCATCATCGACCCGCCGCTGGTGATCTCGGCGCGTGGGCGCGCGATGAAGATCGAGGCGCTGAACGCGCGCGGCAAGGCGCTGCTGTCGATCATCGCCGATGTGGTTGCCGCACTGGATACGGTGACTGTGCGCGAGCGTGACGAGACGCGCCTTGCTCTGACGGTGGCCGAGCCTGACCGCGTGTTTTCCGAGGAAGAGCGTTCGCGCGCGCCGACGGTTTTCACCGTCCTGCGGGCGATTACCGCACTCTTCCATTCCGATCAGGATTCCAATCTCGGCCTTTATGGCGCGTTCGGCTATGACCTCGCCTTCCAGTTCGACCCGATCAAGCAGACCCTGAACCGGCCGGAGAGCCAGCGCGATCTGGTGCTTTACCTGCCGGACGAAATTCTCGTGGTCGACCATCATGCGGCAAAAGCCTGGCATGATCGCTACGACTATGCGGGCGAAGGGTTTTCGACTGAAGGTCTGCCGCGTGAGGGCGCGCGCGAGACATTCAAACCAGCAGCGGAAGCGCCGCCGCGTGGCGATCATACGCCCGGCGAATATGCGCGTCTTGTCGAGAAGGCCAAGCACAGCTTCCATCGCGGCGACCTCTTCGAGGTGGTGCCCGGCCAGATGTTCATGGAGCGCGTCGAGCGCCGTCCTTCAGAGATTTCGCGCCGGCTGAAGCAGATCAACCCGTCGCCCTATTCCTTCTTCATCAATCTGGGGGAGCAGGAATTTCTGATCGGCGCATCGCCGGAGATGTTCGTTCGGGTCAATGGCCGGCGGGTCGAGACCTGCCCGATCTCCGGCACCATCAAGCGTGGCGATGACGCCATTGCCGATGCCGAACAGATCATCAAGCTTCTGAACTCCAAGAAGGACGAGTCCGAACTGACCATGTGTTCGGATGTCGACCGCAACGACAAGAGCCGTGTCTGCGAGCCGGGTTCGGTGCGTGTCATCGGTCGCCGTCAGATCGAGATGTATTCACGCCTCATCCACACGGTCGATCACATTGAGGGCAGGCTGCGCGAGGGCATGGATGCGTTCGATGCGTTTCTGAGCCATGCCTGGGCCGTGACCGTGACCGGCGCGCCGAAACTGTGGGCGATGCGCTTCATCGAGGAAAACGAGAAGAGCCCGCGCGCCTGGTATGGCGGGGCCATCGGCATGGTGCATTTCAATGGCGACATGAACACCGGCCTGACGCTGCGCACGATCCGCATCAAGGATGGTGTGGCGGAGGTGCGGGCGGGGGCCACGCTTTTGTTCGATTCCGATCCGCAGGAGGAAGAGGCCGAAACGGAACTCAAGGCGTCGGCCATGCTGTCGGCGATCCGCGATGCCGGGAAGACCAATATGGAAAACGAGATGCGCACGACCGCCCGTGTGGGTGAGGGCGTGAAGATCCTGCTTGTCGATCACGAGGACTCCTTCGTGCATACGCTTGCCAACTATTTCCGCCAGACGGGCGCGGATGTGGTGACGGTGCGCTCGCCCGTTGCCGATGATGTGTTCGACCGGGTGGAGCCGGATCTGGTCGTGCTCTCGCCGGGGCCGGGACGGCCGGAGGACTTCAACTGTAGCGCCACCATCGCCAAATGCCGTGCGCGCGGGTTGCCGGTCTTTGGCGTCTGTCTTGGCCTGCAGGCGCTGGTGGAAGCTTATGGCGGCGAGCTGCGACAGCTTGCCGAACCGATGCATGGCAAGCCTTCGCGCATCCGTGTCAGCGGCAACAGCCTGGTCTTCTCGGGCCTGCCTGCGGAAGTGACAGTCGGGCGTTATCACTCGATCTTTGCCGATCCGGCGCGTCTGCCTGCCAGCTTCACGATCACGGCCGAAACGGATGACGGTGTCGTGATGGGCATCGAACATGAGGATGAGCCGGTTGCAGCCGTGCAATTCCATCCCGAATCGATCATGACGCTCGGACAGAATGCCGGCATGCGCATGATCGAGAATGTGGTGGCGCATCTGCCGCGAAAGGCGCGGGTGAAAGCAGCCTGACACATTCGGCATGTAATGCCCTGTGAAGGTCCTGCCCGGTGGGGCAGGACGTCGATTGAAAGGAACCACCATGCCGTCCAACGGTGATCTTCAGCGTATTGCCCTATGGTCCATCGTGGTGGCGTTCGGCATTTTCGGGCTGAAACTGTCGGCGTGGTGGCTGACCGATTCCGTGGCGTTGTTTTCCGACGCGATGGAATCGGTGGTCAATGTGGTGGCCTCCTTCGTCGCCTGGTATGCGCTGCGCATCGCGCACCGCCCCGCAGACGACAATCACCCCTTCGGGCACCACAAGGCGGAGTATTTCTCCGCCGTTCTCGAAGGCGTTCTGATCGTTGTTGCAGCGCTTCTGATCATCCACGAGGCATGGACCGCACTGTTTGCGCCGCGTGCGCTGGAAGCGCCGGTGGCCGGTCTTCTGGTGAATGCGCTGGCAGCGGTGGGCAACGGTCTCTGGGCGTGGCTCCTCATTTCGACCGGGCGCAAGGCCCGTTCGCCTGCCATGGTTGCCGATGGCAAGCATCTGTGGACGGACGTCGTCACCTCGGCGGGTGTCATCTTCGGTCTGGTTCTGGCGGTGGTGACCGGGTGGCTGTGGCTCGATCCGGTGATGGCGCTGATCGTTGCAGTCAACATTCTGTGGCACGGCTGGCATCTGGTGGGGGATTCCGTGCAGGGGCTCATGGATGTGTCTGTCGAGCCCGAGGAACTGGCCGAAATTCACCGGGTCGTTGAAGAAAACAGTGTCGGTGCGCTTGAATTTCACGACCTGAAAACCCGCGAGGCAGGCCGCGCCCGCTTCATCGAGTTCCATCTCGTCGTGCCGTCCGACATGACGGTTGAAGTCGCGCACCACATTTGTGACCGCATCGAGGGCGCGCTTGAAAAATCGCAGCCGGGCGCTGAAGTCACCATCCATGTGGAGCCCGCGCACAAGGCGAAATTCGCCTGATCCCAAAAGGGTAAATGGGGCGGCCATCCGCGTGTCCGCGTCTGGCTCATTTCCCTGAGCCCGGCAATCCTGTATGCCGTGATGGCAAGAATTCAGGACGCATGGTTTGATGGACACCGCACCGCAGGCAACTTTCCAGGGCCCTCTTACCCGGCTGACGCCTGCTCTGCAGTGGCTCTTTCTGGTGTGCCTCACGGCGGTGTTTGCCGGCGTGATGCTCTATGGAACCATGCCAGCGGCGCTGCTCATCGGGCCGATGCTGGCGGCGGTGACAACGGGCGCGCTCGGCGCGGGCATTCGCGTTCCGGGGCTGGTTTTCGCTGCCGCGCAGACGCTGGTCGGGCTTCTGATCGGTGGTTCGTTGGAGCCGGCCATTCTCGCTTCCTTCGTTGATATCTGGCCGATCCTTCTGATCGCCGTCGTGGCGACGGTGGGGGCAAGCAGCTTTCTGGGTTTCATCGTCAGCCGCTGGAAGATCCTGCCCGGCACCACGGCGGTCTGGGGCTCCGCGCCCGGTGCGGCCACGGCGATGGTGCTGATGGCTGGCGCGTTTGGCGCGGATGCGCGGCTTGTGGCCTTCATGCAGTATCTCCGGGTGATTTTCGTCACCGTGGCCGCCGCCGTCATCGCCAGACTGTGGGTGGACACGTCGGGCGTTGAGGTTCCCGCGACCGTCTGGTTCCCGTCCATCGACTTCAATGCCTTTGCCATCACGCTGGCAACCGCCATGGTGGGCGGGGCGTTCGGGCGATTGGTGCGCCTGCCTGCACCGTTCTTTCTCGGTGGCATGCTGGCCGGTGCCGTTGTGCATCTGGGCGGCGGGCTGACGCTGGAGCTTCCGCCATGGCTGATGGGGGGCGCTTACATGATGGTCGGCTGGACCATCGGCCTGAAATTCGACCGGGCGCTTCTGCGCACCGCCTTCAAGGCGCTGCCGCAGGTGGTGATATCGATCGTGGCGCTGATGGCCTTCTGCGGCGCGCTCGCCTGGTTCCTGCATGTGGAATGGGGCATCGACCCGCTGACCGCCTATCTGGCGACGAGCCCCGGTGGCATGGATTCGGTCGCCATCATCGCGGCTGCCGCCTCCCAGAACGTCAATCTGTCCTTCATCATGGCTGTGCAGATGGCGCGTTTTCTCTTTGTGCTTCTGGCCGGTCCACCCATCAGCCGTATGGTGGCGCGCTGGGCCGGTGGTTAGGGCACCGCACCGTCAGGCAGCAATGGCCTGACGGGCCTTTGTCCAGAAATCCATATAGGTCCGGGGTGGCTCGGGCGATGTCATCATGTTCTGGCTCAAGAATACGCCCACCAGCCCGTTCTGCGGATCGGTATAGGCGGTGGTGCCGAACCCGCCATTCCAGCCGAAACTGCCCGGTGTGAGCCAGGGACGCGTTCTCCTTAGGCCGACGGACATGCCAAGCCCCCATCCTGCGCCGCCTTCATCCATGAACATCGTCGCGTGCGGGGCCGTCTTTTGCCCGGGCGTCAGTTGATCGCGCGTCATTTCGGCCACGGTGTCGGCCTTAAGATAGCGTCTGCCGTCCAGCGTCCCGCCATGAAGCATCATGCGGCAGAAGGCGGCGTAATCATCCACCGTCGTCACCAGACCGCCTGCGCCGGAATCCATGGGCGGCGGATTGGTGAAGTCCACGCCCTGTTCCGGCCCGAAGACGATAAGCTCCGCTCCTCCAATGGTAAAATCCGGGCCATACTGGTTCGGCAGCCGGTCCTGCTTTTCTGCGGGGACATGAAAACCCGTGTCCTTCATGCCAAGCGGATCGAGCAGGCGCTCGCGCATGACAGCGCCGAGCCGCTGCCCCGTTGCGCGCTCGATCAGGATGCCGGCCACATCGAGCCCGTTGTTGTAGAAGAAATCCTCGCCGGGGTGCGCTGCCAGCGGCAGGGCTCCCAGCTTCTCCATGTAGTCGTCGGACGACATTTTCGGCAGCACCCAGCTCGGCGCGATGCCGGCTTCGCGCATGGCTTTCTGGATCGGGTATGCGTCCGGAAACACCATGATCGCGCCAAGCCCGAAGGTCATGGTCAAAAGCTGGCGCAGCGTCACGGGGCCGTTTGCGGGAACCGTGTCATCCAGTGGTCCATCAAGGCGTTTCAGAACCCGGCGGTCGGCAAGCTCCGGCAAGAGGTCATCGACGGGACCATCAAGCGTCAGCACGCCGTCCTCCACCAGCATCATCGCCAGCGCCGCCGTGACCGGCTTCGTGATCGAGGCAACGCGGAAGATCGTGTCGCGGGCCATGGGTGCGCCTTTGCCGTTCAGTGCAAACGTGCCGGCAGTGCCGACATGATCCACACCATCGTGATGGATCAGCCATGTCGCGCCGGCCATGCGGCCTTCGGCGACATGCGCTTCCATGGTGTCTTTCAGCGTTTCCAGTGCCTTTGGGGAAAGCGTGTTCATGGCGGTCGCCCTGTTGCTGATGGCGGAAGAAAAGGCCAGTGCCGCACCGCCGGTCATCAGCCGGCGGCGGGAAAGCGAGGGGGCTTCGGTCATCTCGTCGTCTCCGCATCATATTCATCGTGCAGCCGCCACCATTGATAGGGTGCCGTCTGGGAGATGCCTTCGGGCGCGTCTTCCCAGCTTTCCTGACGTCCGAGGGGCGTGAGGTCGAGAAATGTCCAGTTGCTGCCCAGCGCCTCGACACCGCGCCCACTGGTGAAATAGGTGTGAAACACCGTGTCGCCTTCGTGGATGAAGACGTTGAGCCCGAAGCCGCCGGTAACGCCGAAATCCTCGTTGAAGGTCGAGTCTTCCACGGAATACCAGCGCTGCGGCCAGCCCATGCGCCTGCGAAAGGCTTCGATCTCGCCAACTGGAGCGCTGGAGACCAGCGCCAGTGTCGTGTCACGGGCGTTCAGATGGGCGGCGTGGCCGAGATTGTCGACGAACATGCAGCAGCCGGCGCATGGCGAAGGATCAGCCGGCCTGAGCATGTGGTGATAGACGATCAGTTGGCGGCGTCCCTCGAAGAGATCGTTGAGCGTCAGCGTGCCTTCCGGGCTTTTGAAGGCATAGTCCTTATCGACACGGAGCCATGGCAGGCGACGCCGCTCGGCAGCCAGGGCATCATGGGCGCGGGTGAGCGCCTTTTCCTTTTCAAGCAGCGCTGCGCGCGCTTTCTGCCAGTCTTCCCGGGATGCGATTTCTGGGGCGGTCATTGTGGTTTCCTCCTCGCTTCCTTGCATGTTCGAGCGCGGTATCGCGCTCGCGGTCAGGGATAAGACGCAGACGGGTTCCTCCGATCCGACATGCGGTGGCAGAAAATCCGGGCGATTTTCCTCCGGGCTGCCAATCCCTCTCGATGCTCAAATACTGATTAAGTTTTGCAACTGGTTGCGAATGAGTCAACCCGGTGGCATCTTGCAATCAGATTCTGGAGGCGCAGATTGAACGAGACCCGGAAGACCGCCGCACCGCATCGCTCGGGCTGCCCCATCAACCTCACGCTTGAGGTGCTGGGTGACAAATGGAGCCTGATCGTGGTGCGCGACATGATGTTCGGCGACCGCCGTCATTTCCGCGAGCTGCTGACCGGTTCGGAGGAGGGGATTGCCTCCAACATTCTCGCCGACAGGCTGCGCAGGCTTCTGGCGGAGGGCCTTGTCTCGAAGGCGGATGATCCGAGCCACAAGCAGAAGTCGATTTACAGCCTGACCGAGAAGGGCATCGAACTGGTTCCGGTCTTCGCCATGATTGGCGCATGGGGCAGCAAATGGCTGCCGGTGAGCGAGGAGCTGTCGATCCGCGCGAAGCTTTTGGCGGAAGGCGGGCCATCGCTTTGGGATGCGTTCATGGAGGAATTGCGCGAAACGCACCTGGGCTTGGCTTCCGCGCAAAATGCCGGCGAACCGGGGGTGCGCATGCGTTTGCAGGCGGCTTATGAAGAGGTGCTGGCGCGCAAGGCGTCCACCGCACTTGCAAGCCGCGCCGGCGTCGTTTAATGAAGCTCCCATGATCACGCGTCAGACAGATACCTTGTCCAGTCGCGCCGCTTTCGTCGGCGAGACCGTTCGCGCGCTATTTTCCAGCCTCCTTCTTCTTGGCCTTATCGGCGATCGCCGGGTCCGTTGAAGGAGCGCCCGGCGATCGATGTCGCCGCCTGGCATCAGCTCTTTCTCCAAAACCGCGATTTGTTGTTGACAGGCCCGCCGTGCCGAGCGCACGCAACCGGTGCCGGGAGAAAATGGAATGGACGCGCATACAATGACTGACATGGCAGAAAACCGAGTACAGGGTGAAGCAACCGCACAGGGCCGCAAGGGCATGGCGGATGCTTCGATAAAATATCAGCCCTATCCGCAGATCGACCTCGCAGACCGCACCTGGCCCTCCAGGCGCATTGAGAAGGCTCCGATCTGGTGCTCCGTCGATCTGCGTGACGGCAATCAGGCCCTGGTCGACCCGATGGGGCATGACCGCAAGGCGCGCATGTTCAAGCTGCTGGTGGACATGGGCTTCAAGGAAATCGAGGTGGGCTTTCCATCCGCCTCGCAGACCGATTTCGACTTCGCCCGCTGGTGCATCGAGGAAGCCGGCGTGCCGGACGATGTTTCGCTGCAGGTGCTGGTGCAGTGCCGTCCCGAACTGATCACGCGCACCTTCGAGGCGTTGCAGGGCGCGAAGCACCCGATCGTCCATTTCTACAACTCCACCAGTGAGTTGCAGCGCCGTGTCGTGTTCGGCAAGGATGTTGCCGGCATCAAGCAGATCGCCACGGACGCCGCCAAGATGGTCATGGACATGGCCGCCAAGGCCGGCGGTGGATACCGCTTCCAGTATTCGCCGGAGAGCTTTACCGGCACCGAGCTGGATGTGGCTCTGGAGATCTGTAACGCTGTCATCGAGATCATTGATCCGACGCCCGACAACAAGCTGATCGTCAATCTGCCGTCGACCGTCGAAATGTCGACGCCGAACATCTATGCCGACCAGATCGAATGGATGTGCCGCAATCTCGACCGGCGCGACAGCCTGCTGATTTCGCTGCACCCGCACAATGACCGTGGCACGGGCATTGCAGCCACGGAGCTGGGCCTGATGGCCGGCGCGGATCGCGTCGAGGGCACGCTGTTCGGCAATGGCGAGCGCACCGGCAATGTGGATGTCGTGACGCTGGCGCTGAACATGTACACGCAGGGCGTCGATCCCGAGCTGGACTGCACGGACATCAACCGCATGAAGGATGTCTACGAATACTGCAACCAGCTGGTCATTCCCGAACGTCACCCCTATGTCGGCGAGTTGGTCTACACCGCCTTCTCCGGCTCGCATCAGGACGCGATCAACAAGGGCATGAAGGCCATCAAGACGGCCAACAAGCCGCTGTGGGAAGTGCCTTACCTGCCCATCGATCCGCAGGATGTTGGCCGCTCCTACGAGGCGATCATCCGCATCAACTCGCAGTCGGGCAAGGGCGGCATCGCCTATGTTCTGCAGGCCGATTACGGCCTGAACCTGCCGCGCAATCTGCAGGTCGAGTTCCGTGGCGACATTCAGGACATTACCGACCGTGAAGGCAAGGAACTGCCGGTCAAGCAGATCTATGAGCGCTTCATGGAGCTCTATGTCGATCAGCCGGACGCGCGCATCAAATTTGTCGATCACCAGACCTTCCCGGACACTTCGGTCAAGGGACAGCGCATTGTCGAGGCGACGATCACCGATGGCGGCAAGGAAACCGTGATCAAGGGCGTGGGCACCGGCCCGGTCGATGGTTTCATCGACGCGCTCTCCAAGCATCTCGGCGTGGACATGTCGGTCATCGACTATTCCGAGCATTCCATGCAACAGGGCTCCAATGCGGCGGCCATCTGCTACATGGAAGTCCAGCATCCGGGCGGCAAACTGTTTGGCGTGGGCGTGAACACCAACATCGTCGCGGCATCGCTCGAAGCGGTGGTTTCGGCGGCCAACCGGATCATCGGTTGACGGGCGCGCTTTACGCTGACGATACGGGCGAGGGCGAATGCGCCCTCGTTCTGCTGCATGGCTTTGCCGGCAGCCACCGGGTCTGGGAGGGCGTGCGCAAGGCGCTGCCCAACGCGCTTCCCAAGGGCCTTCGCATCATCGCTTATGATCTGCCGGGCCACGCCCGTTCCCTTGACCTGCCGGGCGCGGGCAAGGCCAAGTCCGTGGCGCAGATGGTTGTCGACGATCTCGCTGCGCGGGGCATTGCCCGATATCACCTGGCCGGACACTCCTTCGGCGGTGCGGTTGCAGTGCTCGCCGCTCATCTTGCGCCCCGGTCCGTCGCCTCGCTGGCGCTGATTGCACCGGGTGGCTTTGGTTCCGGGATTGCCGGCGATCTGATGGCGGCGCGCGCCCATGCTCGCACCGACGATGAGATCGCTTCTGCCGTTCAGGCAATGTTCGGAGCGCAGGCGCAGGTTGAGAGCGGCGTCGTGGACGCTGCGGTTGAACTCAATTCTGTTCCGGGGCAACGTGAGAAGCTCATCGAGATCAGTTCTCTCATCGTGCGCAATGGGGAGCAGGGAGCCTTCCCGCGCGCCATGCTGGAGGCGCTTGCCATGCCCGTTCACGTGGCGTGGGGTTCGCGCGATGCGGTGCTGCCGCCGCATCAGGCGGACGGGTTGCCGGAGAGCTTCATCGTGCATCGGTTGCCGGGGCTTGGCCACATGCTGCCGGAGGAGGCACCGTTCGAGATTGCGCGCATCATCGCTGAAAGCACTGGCGCAGTCTGATCCGGATATTCGGCTTTCCCCTCGTGTTTTCCTTAAAATCGTTTTGTTTACGCCGCTTTCAGGAGCGGAACAAAACGTGATGATTTTCTGTTTTAGCCATGTTAACGATGGGTTAACGCTTCCTTGTCGTCAGGAGTACCGCCCATGAGTGAGGCTGGTCAGTCCGCAGTTTCGGTTACCAATGTGCGCAGGCTTTCCGATGCAATGCGCGAGATGAAGAATGCGGCTGCCGACAGGGCGGATGTGGTCGTGGAGATGCGTGAGGCGAGCCGCACGCGGCTTGAGCTTCTGGCGCAGGAACTCCAGCCCGTTTTCGACGACGTTCCGGCGGACGATCCGACCTTCGATTTCGCCATCTCTTCCGGTGAGCAGCCCCGGTTATGGATCGATGCCGTTGCCCATGTGGCGATGGGCCGTGACCGCCGCACTTATCGGTTTGTCCGCGATACACGTCTTGGCCGCGTGGTGCTTGCCGAAAGCGCGGAGATCGCTCCCGTCGCCAATCAGGTAACGCGCTACATTGCCGAGCGGCTCGTGGAGCGTCAGCGGGCCGTGGAAGGTGATGTGGAGCCGCTGCCGCGCGGCGATACACAGGAGCAGGAAACTGTTGCTCCCACGCCCTACAGGAGCGCCTGGAGCAGCTTCTTCAGCGGGGTTGCCTTCGTCATCCTGGGCGGCATTGTCGGTGTCGCCACGGTTGTCGTCGCCATGTGGGACCGCTTCCCCGAACTGGATGCGCTCCTCTCCCGCTTCTGAGGAGAAATCAAAGTCTCGCCCGCTTTATGTGGTTTCCTGCGTGATGAAGGGACCTGTTTGCGAGCGATTTTGATGAAGTTTCTGTTCTTTTGCGCCGTTTTTCTGGTTGTGGCCGGTGGCGCTTGTCTGTTTGCAGCCAATTGGATTGGCAGCAGTGTTGATGCCGAAGGTTTTCTGCATGAGCCGTTTGCGCTGATTGCGCTCGGTTCCCTGTCCGTGGCCCTTGGCGCGGCGAGCGGCACATTCGGCCTTGGCATTGCTGCATGGCGGTGCGTGCGCGCCTCCTGATCCTCAGCCGGCCTGCGCGTCTCCGGTAAGGAGCGCGCCCGAAACCTCGCCTATCGTGCCATTGCCATCGGTCACGCCGCGGCGGGAAAAGCGGATCTCCCACGCGCCCGGCTTTCCGTCGATTTCGAAGAGATTGTAGTGACCGGGCGGTTTGGCGCTGCCATGGGACTGGCCGGCTGCAGCGACGCCGACGACCGGCACGGAAGCTCCGCTTGGCCCGTCGATGCGGTGGACGGTCGGCTTGTGTGTGTGGCCGTGCAGAATGAGTTCCGCGCCATGCTTGCGGATCAGTTTCTGGAACCGGCCGATGCCGTAAAGGCGCTTGCTCGCATTGGTCGCGCCACGCACGGGGGGATGATGGATCATCACGACCCGGAACAGCCCGGCCTCCCGGGTGGCGTCGAGCATCTTCGCCAGCCGCTTGGCCTGCGCCTTCGAGAAATGGCCCGACGCCATGAAGGGCGCGGTTGCGCGAGCCGAGGAAACGCCGATGATGGCGACCTGGTCGCGCACCCGCAGATAGGGGAACGCGTCTTTGCCTTTTGGGGGTGTCCCGTCGTCGCCGGTCATGTAGGCGGCCCAGGCGCGGCAGCAGCGCGCAAGCGCGCCCGGCACATAGGCGTCATGATTGCCCGGCACCACCGAGACCCTGTCCGCAGGTCCGAGGCTCTCCAGCCAGAGCCGCGCCATCTCGATTTCCTTGTCGAGCGCGAGGTTGACCAGATCGCCCGTAAGCGCAATGTGGTCGGGCGCGGCTTCGAGCATGTCGTCGGTGATGCGGTCGATCAGGCCGTGGTCGAGATTGAGCCTTCGGTTGCGCCGCCAGTTGATGTAGCCGGTGATGCGCTTGGAAGCGAGCTCACGATAGGTAACAGCGGGGAGAGGCCCCAGATGGATGTCGGAAAAATGCGCAAGGCGAAACATGTTTCGTGTGTAGAACACGCAAACCGCGCTGACCAGCCCGCCAGAGCACCGGAGCGAAAAGTGTCATCCGGTTTTCGGTCTGGCCGCTTCTCTGTCGAAGGCCGATCCGGGGGTAACCGATGAACGCACCCGCTTCACCGCCCCGAAAGGCGGCGCTCAGCGCCCGTCTTTTTCATTTCTGGCTGCGGTTGAGCAGGCCCATGACGCTGGGCATGCGCGGTGTGGTCTATGACGCGGAAAACCATGCGGTCTTCCTCGTGCGGCACACCTATGTGAAGGGCTGGCACTTTCCCGGTGGCGGTGTGGAGCCGGGCGAGAGCACCGAGGCGGCGCTTTCGCGCGAGCTTGTCGAGGAAGGCAATATCGAGATCCTCGAACGGCCGGTTCTGCGGTCGTTTCATTTCAACCGCATGGCCAGCAATCGTGACCATGTGGCGGTCTATCTCATCACCGGCTTTCGCCAGACGCATCCGCATGTGCCTGACCGTGAGATTGCCGAGGCGCGTTTCTTCCCGCTGGACGCGCTGCCGGATGGCACCAGCGACGGCACCCGCCGCCGCATCGCGGAAATTTTCGACAACGCACCCGTTTCCGACGAGTGGTAGTGCGGCGGGACTGGTGTTCGTCCTTCTCCCCGCATGCGGGGAGAAGGTGCCGGCAGGCGGATGAGGGGCGGGCGCTGCCACGAACAATGTTCGCGCCTTCACTTAGTGCCATGCGCTGGTCGTCACCGCAGGCACTCGCCCCTCATCCTCACCTTCTCCCCGTGAGCGGGGAGAAGGGGGCTTTGGCGTTGGCGCACGTTCCTTAGAGGATGAAAAACTCAGGCGGCCTTTGCCCATTCGCCGCGATTGTGCGGTGCGTCCAGATTGAGTTCCGGTCCGAGCGGCACCACGCCGGTCGGGTTGATGGTCTTGTGGCTGCCGTAGTAGTGGGCCTTGATGTGCAGCATGTCGACGGTCTCGGCCACGCCCGGCGCCTGATAGAGTTCGCGCAGATAGTTCGAGAGGTTCGGATAGTCGTCGATCCGGCGCAGGTTGCATTTGAAGTGACCGACATAGACCGGGTCGAACCGCACCAGCGTGGTGAACAGCCGCCAGTCGGCTTCCGTCAGCTGTGAGCCGGTGAGGTAGCGCTGGCGTGAGAGGCGGTCCTCCACCTGATCCAGCGTATCGAAGAGCGCTTTGAACGCCTCTTCATAGGCGGCCTGCGTGGTGGCGAAACCGGCCTTGTAAACACCATTGTTGATGTTGTCGTAGACAAGATCATTGGTGGCGTCGATCTCGGCGCGCAGGTCTTGCGGATAGAAATTCAGCGAGGCGTCGCCCCACTCATCGAACGCTTCGTTCAGCATGCGGATGATCTCCGCCGACTCGTTGGAGACGATGGTTTCCGTCTTCTTGTCCCACAGCACCGGCACGGTGACGCGGCCGGAATAATCCGGGTCGGCCTTGGTGTAGATCTGGTGCATGAAGTCGAAACCGTAGAGGTCGTCGCCCGTCGCACCGTCTTCCCTGAGGAAGGTCCAGCCATTTTCGCCCATGAAGTGATGGACGACCGAAACGGAGATCACGTCTTCCAGCTTCTTCAGCTTGCGGAAGATGAGCGTGCGGTGCGCCCACGGGCAGGCGAGCGATACGTAGAGGTGGTAGCGCCCGGGCTCGGCCCTGAAGCCGCGCTCGCGGCCTTCAGCCGGTGCGCCGTCCTTCGTGACGAAATCCCTGAACTGCGATTTGGACCGCTCGAAGCGGCCGCCGGTCTTGGAAGTGTCGTACCACTGATCGCGCCAGACACCGTCAACGAGCAAACCCATTCTCGAAACTCCTTTGTTCCAGCCGCATGTAGGTTATTGCCGGGGTGAACCCAACCGTTCTGGTTGTAAACACTGCGTCAACAATTTTGGTTCCGCGGTAAAGTTCCAGTGGACGAGGCAGGGAATTGCTGGTAGCGGGAAAACCATTCAGCGAGGAAAACGCACGACATGATCCTGTTTCTGGTGGAGCGACGACGAAAGGACTAAAGGCCCCTGGCATGGGGCGGGCGGGCCTATGGCCGCTTCCACCTTTCGAGACCACCGGACTAGACGATCATGGCTTCTGCCGAAATTCATTACCTGCCGGAACAGCCGGCCCACGACGCTGAAATCGAACTCATCAACGAAGAAGCCTTCGGCCCCGGCCGCTTCACCCGCGCGGCCTACAAGATCCGCGAAGGCGGCCTGCATGATCGTGCGCTCTCTTTTGTCGCCATTCATCAGGATGTGGTGATCGCCTCGGTGCGGATGACGTGGATCGCCGCCGGCGAGGGCAGGGCGCTTCTGCTCGGGCCGCTGGCGGTGCGGCCTGCCTTCAAGAGCATCGGCATCGGCCGCAAGCTGGTGCACATCGCCATTGAGGCCGCGCGTGAGGCCGGAGCGGGCGCTGTCGTGCTCGTGGGAGATGCGCCTTACTACGGGCCGCTGGGGTTTGAGAAAATCCCCTATGGCCAGATCGAGATGCCGCGCCCGGTTGATCCAAACCGGCTTCTGGCAGTGGAACTGCAGGAAGGCGCGGTCGCCTGCCTTCAGGGTGATGTCACCCACGCGGCGCTGGCGCGATAGCGCAGTCCAGAAAAACTGCGGAAAATCGCTCCGCCCCCGTGGTTCGACAGGCTCACCATGAGGGCTCGGGTGGCGCCTGTGTTCCAGGCTGATGCCCCCGCTGCACAACCACAGCCCTCATGGTGAGCCTGTCGAACCACGAGGGCGGGAAGCCGCTTCCCTCAGCGTCCCTCGCGATACCACATCGCCCCGAAGGCAAAGAGCAGGAGAGCGAGCGCCAGAAGACCGGTGAAGACGGGCACCCGGCGCACGGCCTTCAGCACGCTGTCATCCGTTGTTCTGAACCCGATCCAGTCATTGCCCGAAGCGGTGCCGGTGCGGCGGACGGGAACGATGTTGGGCAGATTGCCATCGGCAATGCGGCGCACCGAGCCACCCGTTGCATCCGCTGCCGGGGTGAGCCTCTCCAGCGTCGAAACCATGTCGCCGAATTCCGGCGCGTTAACCGGGCCGACATGGGCGAGCGTCGTCAGTTCGCCATTGGCGATGCTGTAGATGCCGATCTCGTTGGTTTCCAGACTGGTGGAGAAGCGGCCGGGGCCAGCCGGGCCAAGCTCTGCGGAAAGCAGATTGCCGGACGGCGTGGTGATTTCGGCGGGCGGTGCGCCTTCCTCCATCGTCTGGCGGGTGATTTCGAGCCGCATGCCGCGACCTGCCGCTGAAAGGCGCTCCTCTTCCAGCTCCGGTTCCTTCATCAGCCAATGGGCGATGCGCCGATAAAGCGCCACATGCGGGCCGCCGCCTTCGAACCCGCGTGCCCACAGCCAGCCCTGATCGGACAGAAACATGCCGACGCGGCCTTCGCCCTTGCGGTTGAGGATGAGAAGCGGCTGGTCGTTCGCGCCCTGCATCACCACCTGACCGTCAGGCCGGTCGATGCCGATCAGACGGAACCAGCGGCTCCATTCCGGCGGTTCGGATGCCGAGCCCTCAAGGCCGCGCGTGACCGGATGGCGTTCGCCGGTTTCGGTCAGGCGCGGGTAAAACCCCTGTTCGAGCACGTCGCCGGTTGGCAGACCCGGCAGAGCGGAGATGAGCGGGGTGCGCGCGATGGACTGGTTGCCGGCGAATTCCGGTCCGGCTGCAATCAGAAGCGCGCCGCCATTCTCCACATATTCGGCGATGTAGTCGTAATAGAGGATCGGCAGCACGTCGCGGTGCTGGTAGCGATCGAAGATGATGAGATCGAAATCGTCGATCTTCTCCACGAAGAGCTCGCGGGTGGGAAAGGCGATCAGCGACAATTCGTTGATGGGCGTCCCGTCCTGCTTTTCCGGCGGACGCAGAATGGTGAAGTGAACCAGATCCACGGAAGCGTCGGATTTCAGAAGGTTGCGCCAGGTGCGTTCGCCCGAATGCGGCTCTCCCGAAACCAGCAGAACCCGCAGGTTCTCGCGAATGCCATCGACCAGCGCGACCGCACGGTTGTTCACATCGGTCAGCTCGCCCTCAACGGGGTCGATGGCCAGTTCGATGATGTTGCGCCCGGCGCTCGGCACGTCGATCTCGAGCCGTGTTTCGCGGCCGATCAGGGCGTCTTCGATGAACAGTTCCTCGCCATTGATGATGACGCGCACTTCCACCGGTCCGCGCTGCTCGTCCGTGGTGATCACCCGGTAGGTCATCTCCAGCGGTTTGCCGACAATGCCGAAGCGCGGCGCGCGTTCGAAACGGATGCGGCGGTCCATCTCGTCTGCCTCGCCGGTGATCAGCCCATGAACCGGCGCGCCAAGGGCTGCCGCATTTTCAGGAATGTCATGCACCTGCCCGTCGGTGATCAGCACCGCCCCGCCGACGCGGGAGGGCGGCACGTCGCGCAGCGCGCCGTCCAGCGCCTCGAAGAGATGTGTCTGTGCGTTTTCCGTTGCCGAAGACGCGCGGCCCGTGCGCACCACGCGGGTTTCGAATTCCTTGAAACGCGCCAGCCGCGCTTCCAGTTCGGCAGCGGCCTGGTCGGTCATCTCGCTACGACCGTCGATGGTGGTCTGGCTCTGGCTTTCGTCCACCACCACGGCCACGATGCTCTTGAGCGGTTCGCGTTCCTCATCGAGCAGGACGGGATTTGCAAGTGCTGCACCCAGTGCGGCAAGGGCTGCAAGCCGCAGCCACGCCCCGCGCTGCCGGGTCCACAGACCGGCAAGCGCCAGAAGCGCGACGGGCGCGAGAAGGGCGGCCAGCACAGGCCAGGAGAAGAAGGGTTCGAAACTGAGCGACCAGTTCATGCTACTGCCCCAGTCGTTCAAGCAGGACCGGCACATGCACCTGGTCCGATTTGTAGTTGCCGGTGAGCATGTACATCATGATGTTCACGCCCGCGCGGTAGGCATAAAGGCGCTGCAGCGGATCGTTGGGCACGGTCGGCAGAAGCGGCTCGCCATTGGCGTCGAGCGCCCAGGCTCCGGCCAGATCGTTGCCGGTGATCATGATCGGCGTCACCCCGTCGCCCACCCGCACCGGGCGGTCGGTGCGTGAGGGGGCGTTGAACGAGGCTTCCACCCAGAGCGGGCTTCCGCGATAGCGGCCGGGAAACTCCGGCAGGATGAAGAAGGCCTTGGTCAATACGTGATCTTCCGGCACCGGTTCCAGCGGCGGAACGTTGAGGCCGGAAAGGATGTCGCGCAGGCGCTGCGTTGCTGGCGTCACCGCATCCGAGCCAAAGCCGGTGGAATACTGGTCGCGCGTGTCGAACAGCACCGTGCCGCCCGACTGCATGTAGGCGTCGATGCGGGCGATCGCTTCTTCGCCGGGCATCGGCGCGTCGGGATCGATGGGCCAGTAGATGAGCGGGTAGAAGGAGAGCTCGTCGGTTGCGATGTCGACGCCTGCCGGCTCCCCGGGTTCGAGCGCGGTCTTGGCGGCGAGGAAGGTGGAAAGCCCCTGAAGGCCTGCGCGGCTCGTGGCGTCGAGCGAGGAAAGCCCGGTCAGCACATAGGCAATGCGTGTCTGCGAGATGGCGGCGATGGCGTCGGCCTCGCCGGTGCGCTCGTCCTGCGCGCGGGCTGTATCCGGCGACATGATTGCAAGCGCCAGTCCCATGGCGAGCATGGCGGCCGCGCCCCTGGCCAGTTGCGGTTTGCGGCGCAGTCGTCCGCCAAGCCACAGAACGGCCAGCGTATCGAGCGCAAGCAGTGCGAGGGCGGCGGCAAAGAGCGGCCCCTTCAGCGGCTGCTGCTCATCGAAGCCATAGCTGATCGCGGTCATCGGGGCAGGGGCCTCCGGGCGGGTGATCGGTGTGAGTTCCGCATCGGGTGCGAGCAGATTGTGCGCCACGACGCCTTCTTCGCTGCCATAGAGACCGGGCGGGTTCTTGAGCGTGACGGCGGTTGCGCCTGCGGCAAGCGGTTCGGCATCGCCCGATGGCGGGACGAGGCGTCCGTCGGCGGAAATCATGCGGTAGGGGGCAAGCGCCCGACCGCCTTCGGCGCCCGGCTCATTGAGGGCGCCCTGATTGCGCGAGAGCTGGACGATCCGGCGCAGCATTTCAACGAAGCTGCCGGAAATCGGCAGGTTCGACCATGTGGCCTCCGGCGTGACGTGAAAGAGCACGATCTGCCCTTCGCCGCGCGCAATGCCGGTTACCAGCGGTGTGCCGTCGGCCAGATTGGCCCAGCTGCGTTCCACGATGTCGGGCGAAGGTTCGGCGAGAACCTGCCGGTTCACCGTCACGTCGCGGGGCGGGGCGAGATCGGAGAAGGGGCCATTGGGCGGGAACTCCGCCACGGGCTGCGGCTCGGTCCAGGAGAGCGCGCCACCCAGTGAGCGTTCCCCCAGCCTCAGCCGCACCGGCAGCAGGTCTTCGTCATTCTCGGCTGCGGCGAGCCTTGGGCCGGCAAAGCGCACCAGCGTGCCGCCGGCGTTGACCCAGTCGATCAGCGCCTGACGGGGTGATGCGGGAAGCGTGCCCACATCGGCCATGACGATCACGGCGGGGTTTTGCTCCAGAAGCTCCGGCAGCGCTTCCGTCAGTTCCGCGCTTGAGGGTTGCAACAGGTCGGCAAAGGGCGAGAGCGCGCGCTCGATATAGTAGAGCGGCGAAAGGAGCGGCTGCGCCTGATCCGCCTCACTCTGGGAGATCAGGCCGATCCGCCGGCGCTTGCTGTTTTCGTCGAGAACCCGAAGGGCGGCGGCCTGGTTTTCGCCCTCAAGCCCCACGGAAACGAAATCGTTGCGCAGCTCAAACGGCAGGCGCATCGCGCCCACGGCGCGGGTTTCGCCGACGCCGAACGTGATCGTGGTTTCGGCGATGCGCCGGCCCCTGTCGTCGCTCGCAAAGGCGACCGCCTGACGTGGCCCGGTGTCGCCTGCAGCGCGTGTCGCCGTCACTTCGAAGGCTTCCGCCGTGTTCTGCGCATCCGTTGCTGCGAGAAGGCCGAGCCGCTCGGGCGATGCCCAGAGAACTTCGCCCGGTGCGCTGGCGAACAGTTCGCCGAACGCCGCCTCATCGCCCGTTGCCGCGAGCCCGTCGGAGAGCACGGCAATGGCCGCACCCGGAAAGTCTTCCAGCGCGCCTGCCACCCGGCCATAGATTGCAGGCCGGTTGCCCGGCACGGGGCGGGGCTGCGCGGCGTTCAGCCGTTCAAGCGCGGTGTCGGCGTCGAAGGGGCCGATCTCCTGGTTCTGTTCTTCAGCCGTGAGCGCCAGAACGACCGGCTGTTCATTGGCGCGGGCATCTTCGATCAGGCGTGCGGCGGTGGCCACGCGTTCATCCCAGTCGGGCGCGGAAGCCCAGCCATTGTCGAGCACGATGGCGAGCGCAGCGCCGTCGCCGGCCGCCTTCTCGCGCGGGTTCAGCACGGGATCGGCAAGCGCCAGGATCACCAGCGCGGCAAGCAGCAGCCTGAGCAGCGTCAGCCACCACGGACTTTTGTGGGGCGTCTCCTCCCGCTTTGCCACGCGGGCCAGAATTCTCAGGGGCGGAAATGTTTCGGTCTGCGGGCGTGGCGGGGTGAGACGTAAGAGCCACCAGATCACCGGCAGGGCGATCAGACCCCAGAGCAGAAACGGTTGTGCGAAAGAGAGGGAAAGCCAGTTCAAAGCCCGCCCTCCATGCCGAAGCCTGCCTCAACGCTCATGGCGTTGTGGACGGTAACGAGCGCCTGTGCGGCTGGCCGGTCTGTGTGGTGCACGGTGTAGCTCCAGCCAAGCCGCTTGCACCAGCCGGCAAGTTCTTCGCGCCGCGCGAGATAAAGCCGGCGATAATCGTCGGCCAGCGTTTCGGCGCGGCCTGCCGTCAGCTTGTCGCCTGTTTCCGGGTCGGCAAACTCGGTGCGGCCGGAATAGGGGAAGCTTTCCTCCGCCGGGTCGGCAATCTCGATCAGATGGGCGCGTGCGCCACGGCCCGCCAGCTGGTCGAGCCAGGCGATGGTTTCTTCCACCGGATCGAGGAAATCACTCGCCAGCACCACATCTGAGAAGCGGCGCACCTGCAGGAGGTCTGGTCGCGCGGGAAGGCTCGGGGCATGCATGAGCTGCGTCGCCAGCCGCTCCGCGCCGTTGCGGGCGGAAAACGGGTCGGTGACACCCGGCCAGGCAATGCGTTCGCCACTGCGTGACAGGAGCTCGGCCAGCGCAAGGGTGAGGACCAGCGCGCGCGATTCCTTGGCGGTTGGCGCAAGCGAGGATTTGAAGAGCATGGACGGCGACGGGTCGGCCCAGAGCCACACCGTGTGGGCAGCCTCCCACTCGCGGTCGCGGACATAAAGATGATCGTCGCGCGCCGAACGCCGCCAGTCGATGCGCGAGATGGCCTCGCCATCCACATAGGGCCGGAACTGCCAGAAATTCTCGCCGATGCCGCGCTTGCGGCGGCCATGCCAGCCGGCGATCACATTGTTGGCCACGCGCCGGGCGTCCACCAGCAGGTCAGGCATCAGCGCGGCCCGCGCGCGAGCGCGAACCAGCGCATCGTTCGATGCAACCGGTGTGGAAACTTCGCCGATCTTTGCCATCAAGATCCTATCTGGGGCAGGCCGCCCATTAGTCGAGCGTTTTCACGAGACGCCGGATCACGTCGCGCACGGTCATGCCTTCTGCACGGGCCGCGAAAGTTAGCGCCATGCGGTGCTGGAGAACGGGTTCGGCGAGTGCGCGCACATCGTCCACCGAGGGCGCGAGCCGTCCGTCATAAAGCGCGCGGGCGCGGGCGCACAGGGTCAGCGCCTGGCTGGCGCGCGGGCCGGGGCCCCACGCCACATGGCGGTCGGTGTCGGGATTGCCAACGCCCGGCCTTGCCGTGCGCACGAGCTGCAGAATGGCGTCGACCACGCTTTCGGGCACCGGCATGCGGCGGATCAGCATCTGGATCTCCTTGAGCCGCTCGGCGGTGAGCACATTGGCGGCTTCCGCTTCGCCCACACCGGTGGTTTCCAGAAGGATGCGCCGCTCGGCTTCGAGTTCGGGATAGAGAATGTCCACCTGCATCAGAAAGCGGTCGAGCTGCGCTTCCGGCAGCGGATAGGTGCCTTCCTGCTCCAGCGGGTTCTGCGTCGCGAGCACATGGAAGGGCGCGGGCAGGTCGTGCCGGTGGCCGGCAACGGTGACGTGATATTCCTGCATCGACTGGAGAAGGGCCGACTGGGTGCGCGGGCTGGCGCGGTTGATCTCGTCGGCCATCAGAAGCTGCGAGAAGATCGGACCGGGTAGAAAACGGAAGGAGCGCTTGCCCTTCTCATCCTGTTCCATCACTTCCGAGCCCAGAATGTCGGAGGGCATGAGGTCCGGCGTGAACTGGATGCGTCGCGCATCGAGGCCGAGCACGACGCCCAGCGTTTCCACCAGCTTGGTCTTGGCCAGCCCCGGAACGCCGACGAGAAGCGCATGGCCGCCGGCCAGCAGCGCCACCAGCGTGCGCTCCACCACCGCTTCCTGGCCGAAGATCACCTGTCCGACGCCATCGCGCACCCGGGCGATGTCCGCGAGCGCACCTTCGGCCTCGGCGATCATCTCCTTGTCGCTCATGGGCTTTTCGCCGGGGACTTCGTTCTTGGAAACAATGCTCATGCCGTCTCGATCCTTGTTGAGGCCCGCGGGTACAGTGCGGGGCGGGAGGAACGGACCAGGCCGGCACGTGTCTGAAGCGATTCGTACCGTCACGTCCCTTTGGGAAATTTAAAACACTGAACAAGGCTGACAAGCGAAACAACAGTGACTATTTCGTGACCATGGACGATGAAACGACTAAGAGCACATCAAGTCTCGCTGAAGCTGGCGACGCCGTCAGTCTTGAGGCAATGATAGCGCGCGCGGCCCGCTCCGGAAAAGGCGCGCCGCCCGTCGAACGCTGGAACCCCGCCTTTTGTGGCGATCTCGACATGGAGATCAAAGCCGATGGCACCTGGTTCTACATGGGAACGCCGATTGGCCGCCCGGCGCTGGTACAGCTTTTCTCCTCCGTTCTGCGCAAGGATGAGGACGGCAAAACCTATCTCGTAACTCCGGTGGAAAAAGTCGGCATCCGCGTCGAGGATGCGCCTTTCCTCGCCGTGGAGATGGTCGTGACAGGCGCGGGCGAAGACCAGGCGCTCACTTTCCGCACCAATGTCGGCGATGTGGTCGAGGCCGGGCCAGAGCATGAACTGCGCTTCGTGGACCAGCCGGAGACCGGCGGGCTAAAACCCTATCTCCATGTGCGCGGGCGTCTCGAGGCGCTGGTGGCCCGTTCTGTCATGTATGATCTGGTGGAGGCGGGCGAGGAGATCGAGATCGACGGGCAGCTCATGTTTGCCATCCGCTCGTGCGGATCGATTTTTCCCGTGATGCCCGTCGCCGAACTGCATAGACTTTCGGAATGACCATGACGACCGCGCCCAAAAGCCTGTTCTCGGCAGAGGAGTTTCGCCGCCGCGCTGCAAGACAACAGGGGCCGGCAGGGGCGGAAGACTATGGCGATCACAGCCTGAACCCGGACCTGCGCGAAATGATCGTCCGGCCCGGCCTGCGCGATGCGGCGGTGCTCATTCCGGTTGTCGATCATGCCGATGGCGCGTCGGTCATCCTGACCCAGCGCACGCTGGCACTGCGCAACCATTCCGGCCAGATTGCCTTTCCCGGCGGCCGCATCGACCCGGAGGACGTGTCGCCCGAGGCGGCGGCGCTCCGCGAGGCGGATGAGGAAATCGGCCTTCGGCCCCGCATCGTGGATGTGGTCGGACGCATGCCCGATTACTCGACCGGCAGCGGTTATCGCATCGCGCCGGTGCTTGGTATCGTCCGTCCGGGCTTCCGGTTGCACCTCAATCCCGACGAAGTGGATGCCGCCTTTGAGGTGCCGCTTGCCTTTCTCATGGATCCCGCCAACCATCGGCGCGAAAGCCGTTTGTGGCAGGAGAAGGAACGGTTCTATTACACCATGCCATTCGGCGAGCGCTTCATCTGGGGCGTGACCGCCGGCATTATCCGCACCCTTTACGAAAGACTTTATGCTTGATGGACAAGCGACTGATTTCAGAATCGCAATGGCTGGCCGACGAAAAGCTTCAGAAACTGCTCGCAGCCCTTTCCACCGAGGGCGATGAGGCGCGCGTCGTCGGCGGCGCGGTGCGCAACACGCTGCTTGGCCAGCCTGTCACCGACATCGATATCGCCACCACCACGACGCCGGATGAGACCGTGCGCCGCGCGCGCAAGGCAGGTTTCCGCACCGCGCCGACGGGCATCGATCACGGCACCGTGACGGTGATCGCCGATGGTCACGCCTATGAGGTGACGACGCTGCGCGCCGACGTGGAAACCGATGGCCGCCGCGCCAGCGTCACCTTCGGGCGCGACTGGCAGAACGATGCCGAGCGCCGCGACTTCACGATCAACGCGCTCTATGCCCGCGCCGATGGCGACATCATCGATCTGGTCGGCGGGCTTGCGGATCTCGACAGCCGCACCCTGCGCTTCATCGGCGATGCGGACACCCGCATCACCGAGGATTATCTGCGCATTCTGCGTTTCTTTCGCTTTTTCGCCTGGTATGGCGCTGGCCGTCCGGATGCCGCCGGGCTGAAGGCCTGCACGCGTCACCGCGACGGGCTGGAGCGTCTTTCCGCCGAGCGTGTCTGGGCGGAGCTCAAGAAGCTTCTGTCCGCGCCCGATCCCTCGCGTGCGCTTCTGTGGATGCGCCAGACCGGTGTGCTGACGAAGATCCTGCCGGAATCGGAGAAATGGGGCATTGACACGATCGGCCCGCTGATGGAGGCGGAACGCACGCTTGGCTGGGAGCCGGAGCCGCTTCTGCGTCTTGCGGCGATCATCCCGCCCCATGAGCCGCGCATATCGGAACTGGGCAAGCGGCTGCGCCTTTCCAACGCGGAAAAGGCGACGCTCCTGGGCTGGGCGAGGGCGCCTGTTCCGCAGCCGGATCTCGATGAGGCCGGATTCAGAAAACTTGCCTACAGGTCTGATGAAAAAGGCCTTTTGTGGCGGCTGAAGCTTGCGCTTGTGAGCGCGCGGGCGCGCGCCGCCGAGGATGACAAGGCGCTGATGGAGGCTGCCGGCTTCACCCGTCTGATGAAGCTCGCCGCCGCATGGCAGAAGCCGGTGCTTCCGGTTGATGGCGGCGATCTGGCAAAGCTCGGGCTGGAAAAGGGGCGCGCGGTCGGTGAGGTCCTGTCGCGGCTTCAGGACGAGTGGATCGAGTCTGATTTCTCGTTGAAGCGCGACGCGCTGCTTGAGCGCGCCGCAGAGATGATTTCGACCGGATGATTTCGACCGCAGGCTGACCCTTTCGGGGCCCGCAGTCTTTCGGGGCAGGGCGCGGCTCAGGCCGCGTTCTTGGCCTGTCCGATGCGTGAGCGGATGGCTTCCACCATGCTCTCGCGGATCACCGTTTCGCCGTGGGCATCGCGCATATGTTCGGCTGCACGGCGGATCACCTCCGCTTCTTCCTCATGGCGTGTGTGCCAGTCGCAGCCTGGAACGAGCGAGCCGCAATGAAATTCCTTCATGAGACTGTCCTCCTGTTCTCGGTTGATGCGTGCCTTAAACTATAACACGGAATGCGGCGAGAGGTTGCCAGCGGAAACAAACGTGATTGAAGCCGGGCGGTGGCCGCCGTGCCGTCATATCTCCAGCATTTCCTCGATCTCGCCGCGCAGCCATGCCTTGAATTCACGCACCTTTGCCGGTTCCTGCCGGTTCTCCGAGGTGATCAGCCAATAGCTGTAGCGTGTTCTGGCCCGCTCCTGAAACGGCGCGACCAGCCGCCCGCATTGAAGCGCATCATGAGCGAGTGTGTGCCAGGCAAGCATGACGCCCTGTCCGGCGATGGCTGCATCAAGGCAGAGCGCGGCGTCGGTGAAGCTGTCGCCCTCAACGAGGTCGCGCTGGTCAAGACCAAGCGGTTTCAGCCACACATCCCATGCAATGTTCGAGTTGGCGTCGCGGATGATCGGCGCTGTGAGTATGTCTTCAGGCGTCTCGAGCGCGTCGGCCAGCGCCGGGGCGCACACCGGAAACACTTCCTGTGGCAGAAGATATTCGCTCTTCACGCCCGGCCAGTCGCCTTCGCCCACACGGATCGCCAGATCGATGTCGCTGCTGTCGGGATTGATGAGGTCGGTCGAGGCCTCCAGCCGCAGCTTGGTTTCCGGATGCGCTCTCGTATAGCGCGCCAGCCGCGGCACAAGCCATTTGGATGCGAAGACGGGCGCGACCGAGATGGTCAGGACCGAATCCGTATGGTGACGCGTCATCGCCACCGCCGCATCGAGTGTCTGGAAGCCGAGGCTTAGCCGGTCGACGAACTGCTGGCCGAGCCCGGTTGGCCGGATGCCGCGTCCCGTCCGCTCGAAGATTGCCGCGCCGAGCTGTGCCTCGGTCTTGATGATCTGCTGGCTGACGGCTCCCACCGAAACGCCGAGTTCATCGGCAGCCGCACTGAGCGAGCCGCACCGGCCCGCCGCTTCGACGGCGCGCAATCCGTTCAGGTGAACGCGTGGCAGGTGTTTCATATAGTTTTTCTAAAACAAAGCGCAGGCAATCTCCATTGAAAATAATGCCAAACGCCGGGATTTTGGCTCTCGTAGAGAAATCTCACAGATGGAGAAGGCGCCATGTTTCAGTTTTTCTGGATAATGGTTCAAACCTTCAGGGACAATCACCGGCGAGCGGTGCAGGATGCCTGGGATGATAATTGGTGGCGTGATCCGCTGGCGCATCCGGCTCTTCGCGGCATGTCGGAGCGCGAGCTGGCGGATTTGCCGCTGCGTCGCTCCAGCTTTGAAGACCATGAGGAAGAAGAGCCGATGGCCGCACCATCAGTGCAGCCACCGGCATTCGTGTCCAGGCTTACTCAGCAGCCATCCGTTCGCCCAGAAAGCCACCCGACTGGCGTTTCCACAGCTGGGCGTAAAGCCCGTCCTGTTCCACCAGCGCGTCGTGCGAGCCCTCTTCGACAACGCGGCCCCGGTCCAGCACGATGATCCTGTCGAGAGCGGCAATGGTGGAGAGCCGGTGCGCCACGGCGATAACCGTCTTGTTCTCCATCAGCCGCTCAAGATTTTCCTGAATCACCGCCTCGATTTCCGAATCCAGCGCCGATGTTGCCTCATCAAGGATGAGGATCGGCGCATTCTTCAGCATCATCCGGGCGATGGCGATGCGCTGGCGCTGGCCGCCGGAGAGCTTTACGCCCCGCTCGCCCACCACCGCGTCATAGCCGGTCCGGCCTTTCGGGTCGGTCACATCGAGGATGAACTCATGCGCCGAGGCGCGCTTGGCCGCCGCGATGATTTCCTCTTCGGTGACGTCGCCCCGCCCATAGGCGATGTTGTCGCGGATCGAGCGGTGCATCAGCATCGGCTCCTGGCTCACCACGCCGAACTGCGCGCGCAGCGAGGCCTGCGTTACCTGCGTGATGTCCTGATCATCGAGCAGGATGCGCCCGTGCTCGGCCTCGAAAAGCCGCAGCATCAGGCTGACAATGGTGGTCTTGCCGGCGCCCGAAGGGCCGACCAGCGCCACGCGCTCGCCCGGCTTGATGTGCAGGTTGAGCCCCTCGATGATGCCGCTTTCCTTGCCGTAATTGAAGGTCACGTCGTCGAAGCGGATGTCGCCTTTGGCGCGCGGCATGACCTTTGCGCCCTCGGCGTCGCGGATGGACGGTTCCACCGAAACGACGGTGGTTGAGTCCTGCACGGTCGCGTAGTTGCGGATCAGCCCGTTGATGTTGAACATCATCCAGCCCGACATCTGGTTCAGCCGGAAGACGAGGCCCATGGCCGCCGCGATCTCGCCTGTGGTGATGGCGCTGTCGAGCCAGCGCGACACCGCCAGCACGAAAATTGCCGCCATCATGAAGCCGTTGACGATGGCCACCGTCACCCGCACACGGGTGATGGCGCGCGTCAGCTTCTGCACTGCGCTCAGGAAATGCGCCATGCCCTCGCGCACATAGGAATGCTCGCGCTGGCCGCTGTCGAACAGCTTCACCGCCAGAATGTTGGTGAAGGCGTCGACCATGCGTCCGTTGAGGATCGAGCGCTGGTCCGCCGTGCGCCGGCCTGCCCGCCGCAGGGGCGGCAGCAGGAAGCGCGCGATGGCCATGTAGGTCGCGAGCCAGAGCACGATGACCACGCCCATCCACGGGTCGAGCACCGTCAGAATGGAGAGCGCCAGCACCACGAAGGTGAGGAAGCTCCACATGGTCTGCAGCACGTTGATGATGAAGTCGCCCGTGGCTTCGCCGCCCTGCAGTATCTTTGTGGCGATGCGGCCGGCGAAGTCGTTCTGGTAGAATTCATAGGGCTGTTCGATCACCCGCCGGAACGACTGCCAGCGCACACGCTGGTAGAAGGCAGGCGCGATGACCTGCTCTTCCAGCACCGTGTTGACGATGATGACCACGGCGCGGATCACCAGAAGCAGGGCCAGAAAACCGGCCAGCTTCGTCCAGTGATCGGCGATCAGCGTCGCCGGCGAGGAGGAGTCCAGCAGGTCGATCAGCCAGCCAAGCGCCCAGTAAAGCCCCGCATCGACGGCCCCCATCAGGCCGCCGGCGATCAGCAGCAGGATGAACGGCCATTTGGCCTGCCGGGCGAAGAAGAGAATGAACTCATGCGCCTTGACCGGCAGGACCGCCCGTGGCGTGTCGCCGAAGGGGTCTATGACCTCTTCGAGACTGCGCCACAGGCTGTCGGGTTGGTGGGGCTCCGTCTTTTCGCTGTCTTCCTTCATTCCGCAGCCTCGTTTGCTTCGAGATCGAGAAACCCGCCGGACTGGCGCTGCCAGAGGCTTGCATAGAGCCCGCCGGCGGCAACCAGATCGTCATGCGTGCCTTCCTCGACGATCCGGCCCTTGTCCATCACCACCAGGCGGTCCATGGCGGCAATGGTGGAGAGCCGGTGGGCGATGGCGATCACCGTCTTGCCCTGCATCAGGCGGTAGAGGTTTTCCTGGATCGCCGCTTCGACTTCGGAATCGAGTGCGGAGGTCGCCTCGTCGAGGATGAGGATCGGCGCATCCTTGAGCATGACGCGGGCAATGGCAATGCGCTGGCGCTGGCCACCTGACAGTTTGACGCCCCGTTCGCCCACATGGGCGTCAAAGCCCACGCGGCCCTTCGGGTCCGTCAGTCCGCCGATGAAGCTCATCGCCTCGGCGCGCCGGGCCGCTTCAAGCATCATCTCTTCGGTCGCGTCGGGGCGGCCATAGAGGATGTTGTCGCGTACCGAACGGTGCAGCAGGGACGTGTCCTGCGTGACCATGCCGATCGCGGCGCGCAGCGTGTCCTGCGACACGTCGGCGATGTCCTGGCCATCGATGACGATGCGCCCGCGCTCCAGATCGTAGAAGCGTAAGAGCAGGTTCACGAGCGTCGACTTGCCCGCGCCCGAACGGCCCACGAGGCCGACCTTCTCGCCGGGCTTCACGGTCAGCGACAGCTCTTCGATGACGCCGCCCTTCTTGCCGTAGTGGAAGCCGATCCCGTCGAATTCGATCTTGCCTTCCGGCACTGCAAGGGCCTTTGCGTCCGGCTTGTCATCGACAAGTCGGGGCATGGAGATCGAGCTGATGCCGTCCTGCACGGTGCCGACATTCTCGAACAGCGCCGTCAGCTCCCACATGATCCACTGCGACATGCCCCACAGGCGAAGCACGAGGCCGAGCACCACGGCCACGGCGCCGACGCTTACCGCACCGGCCACCCACAGGGTGACGGAGAGATACCCGACCACGACGAGGCACAGGGCGTTGAGCAGGTAGAGAAGGCCATAGAGACCGGTGATGTTGCGGAACTGCTCATGCACCGTGTCGAGGAAGCCGCCCATGCCCTCGCGGGCGTAAGACGCTTCGCGTCGGCCATGCGAGAAGAGTTTTACCGTCTGAATGTTGGTGTAGCTGTCGACCACGCGGCCGGTCATCACCGAGCGGGCGTCTGCCTGTCGCTGCGCGATCTTGCCGAGCCTGGGCACGTAATGGCGCATGAGCAGGATGTACCCCACCAGCCAGCCCACCAGCGGTGCTGCCAGCTTCCAGTCGGCCGAGGCCGCGAGAACCAGCATGCCGGTGAAGTACACCGTCACATAGTTCATCACGTCGGTCATCTTGATCACGCATTCGCGCACGGCAAGCGCCGTCTGCATCAGCTTGGTGGCGATGCGGCCGGCAAACTCGTCCTGATAGAAGCTCATCGACTGTTTGAGCAGATAGCGATGCACCTGCCAGCGGATGCGCATGGGATAGTTGCCCATCAGCACCTGATGCGTGACCAGGCCATAAAGGAACACCACCGCCGGCAGGGCGATGCCGACAATTGCGGCCATGCCGATCAGCTTTGCGCCTTCCTCATCCAGAAAGGTTGCGCGATCCTTCTCGGCCAGCCAGTCGACGATGTTGCCGAGGAAGGAAAACATCCAGACCTCTGCAATGGCGATGATCATCATCAGGACCGCCGAAATGGCGATATAGGGCCATGCCCCTTTGGTGAAGTGCAGGCAGAAGGCGAAGAAGGTGCGCGGCGGCTCCTGCGGTTCTTCGGCGGGGAAGGGCTCAAGTCGTCGTTCGAACCATTGATACATTGTCTTTGGCGTCTTTCATTCTCGTGCCCGCAAACGCGACGCGTCGAGTCGCGTTTGCGGTGTAAACGTCTGTTTTCGTGCTCTTTTCCGCGGGCGGCGGCTGGCGGAAAAGCAAATGCGTTCGACTAGATGTGGCCCTTGCGCGGCATGGATGCCGCAGGCCGGTTTGCGCGTTTATTGCCTGGCTCCTTCATGGAGCCGGTATTCAGGATGGGCGGAGGCGTGCCGCCGCTTTGGTCGTGCGGTTTTGTGCGCGGTGGCTGCGCCTGGGTTCCGAGAGCGGCCCTGAAGGCTCCTGAAAGAGACGTGGCAGGAGCGCTGTCATGTCCGCGCAAAAGCGCGGTGGCGGCCGGATCGGTGCCTGAAATCTTGTTATCTTGAGACGCGGTGCGTCCGTTTGGAAAGCGTGCAGTCATGATGCAAATCCCATGTGTCAACCGGAAGAAACGGTCGGCGGATTCGCTCGTGAACTGCTTTGGTAATCTTAGAAAAGCTGAAGAACGAAAGCCGCCGTCAGGCCTGGTATGGCGCCGCGATGTACGGGCGCAGACCAGCGAAGGAGGTAAGCATCTTGTTGTCCATTGCCGCCTCCAGCGGTTTTCGTTGATGGGATGCACCTTATAACCGTGTTGTTCGGGCTTGACCAGAGGATGCGTTTTCTCTGCTGCCATCTGCGGTTGTGTCGGCGCATGCGTGATCGTGCCCGCTCCGCAGGCGTGCGAAGCGGGAAATGAGGGGTGCGAAGAGGGGCAGGCGCTCTTCATCGCAACAGCCGTTTCAGTTTCGCCATCAGGCCGATACGCGCTGCCGGCGCGACCTGTCCGAGGTCGATATCCGGCAATTGGCCGCGATGCGGCCGTTGCGTCCGGTCCTCATGGATGAGGGGCGTTTTCACACCAAGGGTCAGCGCCCATGCTTCAAGCCTGCGGTCCTGCAGGGTAAGGCGTGTGGGGTCTAGTTGTGGAACGAAAAAATCGTCATTGCGGCCGTTTGGCCGCCGGGGGAAGCGGTTGTGCATCGCGAACGTCCTTGGGGAGCGGGAGGAAATCCCGACGGACTGCGATGGGTAGCTGCCTTGAAATGGTGCAGGAGCGTGCCGGACCGAGTCCGCCGTCAGGCCTTGTGGCCACCGGCGAGGAGCCAGATCATGTGATGTCGTCGCATTGTCATGCCTTTCTCCTTCGGTTCGCGTTGACAATGGCGGGCTTATACCCACAGTTGCAGCGACCCGCCACCCGTAATTACGCCTTTCGGTCGACACGTCCTCAGCTGTGTCCGGAAGGCAACACTCAGCCATGTCGAGAGACACAGCCGCATGCGTATCGCGCTTTACCAGCCAGACATTCCCGGAAACACCGGCGCCATTCTCCGTCTCGCCGCCTGCCTCGGCTTCACGGTCGATCTGATCGAGCCTGCCGGCTTTGATCTCTCCGACCGGAATCTGAAGCGCGCGGGGATGGATTATCTTGAGCGCGCCGCGCTCGCCCGCCATCCGTCCTGGGAAACGTTCGAGCTCTGGCGCAAGCGCGAGGGCCGGCGTCTTATCCTGTTCACCACCCGGGCCGAGGCGGGTTACACGGACTTTTCCTATGCCGATGGCGACATTCTTCTGTTCGGTCGGGAATCTTCCGGTGCGCCGGAAGCCGTCCACGCCGCCGCCGATGCGCGGCTGACCATTCCCATGAAAGAGGGCGCGCGCAGCCTCAACCTTGCGATGACGGCGGCGATGGCCGCCGGCGAGGCGCTCAGGCAGTTGCGATAGGTCATCATCCTGGGGCGTTTCACGCTGCATCGGGCTCTTTCCTTGGCTTCGAAAGAGCTGCCTACAGGTTCAAGCCGACTTTAAGTCAACAGCCGCGAGGCGCGCATATGTTGTTCAGAAACGCAGTCTGAAACAGGCCGTCACGTATATCTGAAATCTTGGATGGAAGAGGCGGGAGGTCAGTCGGCGCTTGGTAATCGGCGCATCGTGAACTCGATCATGTCGCCGGGGCGTTCACACCAGCTTTCGATCTCTGTCCAGTAAGCCTGCTTGGGCCAGCGCTCCAGCCATTCGCGCGCTTTGTCGCGGGCCTGCGCGCGCGGCAGTGCAAAACTCTCCCGTAGAAATCCGTCGCGTGGCAGACGACCCGTCCTTGCGCGATGTTTGTCGAGGCTGCGTTTCAGCCCTTCCAGGGGTGGTTTTGCGGGCACACGCACGAAAGAACTCCTTGACCCGATTGATAAGAAGCTTAGGCAACGCTGTTGAAAAATGCGAGTCATTTGTGGGGCTGTCCGTTTCCTGCGGCGTTGCGTAGGATCGGGCGAAAGGAATGATGATGGAAAGACCAGAACTCCCTACCGGATTGCCGGACGATATCGAAGAAAAAAAAGCGGCCGCGCGCGCCTGGTTCGAGGAACTGCGCGACAAGCTGTGTTCAGCCTTCGAAAATCTTGAAGATGAGCTGACCGGGCCTTTGTCCACGCGCACGCCGGGCCGCTTCGAGCGTACGCCCTGGGAGCGCGACGGCGGTGAAGGCGGCGGGGGCGTCATGTCGATGATGCATGGCCGCGTTTTCGAGAAGGTCGGTATTCATGTCTCGACGGTTCATGGCGAGTTCTCTCCCGAGTTCCGCAAGCAGATACCGGGCGCGGAGCAGGATCCCCGCTTCTGGGCCTCCGGCATTTCGCTGATCGCCCATCCCCAGAACCCCCATGTGCCGGCCGTTCACATGAACACCCGCATGGTGGTGACCACCAGCCAGTGGTTTGGCGGCGGTGCAGATCTGACCCCGGTGCTTGACCGTCGTCGTTCGCAGGAGGACCCCGACACCGTGGCCTTTCACAAGGCCATGCGGTTCGTGTGTGAACGTCATGCCGGGATTGTCGACTACGAGAAATACAAGGCCTGGTGCGACGAGTATTTCTACCTGCCGCATCGCAAGGAGCCACGCGGCGTGGGCGGCATCTTCTATGACTGGCTCAAAACGCCGGACGAGAAGGGCGGCTGGCAGGCCGACTTTGATTTCACCCGCGATGTGGGGCGCGCCTTTGCCGTCGCCTATCCGCATCTGGTGCGCAAGAACTTCAACACCAACTGGACCGAGGCCGACCGCGAAGAGCAGCTCGTGCGCCGGGGCCGTTATGTCGAGTTCAACCTGCTTTATGACCGCGGCACGATCTTCGGACTGAAGACCGGCGGCAATGTGAACTCCATCCTGTCCAGCATGCCGCCAGAGGTGAAGTGGCCCTAGCCGCAGCTGGCCGCTCAGTCATGCGATGCGGGCTGGCCTGATCTTTCGCTAAGAATGTATGGGCGGGCCGGGTTTCCTGACGGGAGCCGGCCTGCCCGTTTTCTTCAGGGGCGCATGGTGGCGAGTTTCAGCCCGAACCCGACGAACACCGTTCCGGTCACGGCTTTCAGCCAGCGCTGCATGCTGGCGCTGCCGCCAAGCGACTTCATGCTCGAGAACAGGAGCACGAGCGCCGAGAACCAGAGCACGTTCAGCAGCGAATGGATCGCCACCAGCGCAAACGCCCAGGACGTTGCATCCGCGCTTGCCGGAATGAACTGCGGAAACGCAGCGAGATAGAACATTGAAACCTTGGGGTTCAGCGCGTTGGTCAGGAACCCTTCGAGCCCCGCCTTGGCGAGCGTGCGCCGCCTCTTGGCCGGTGTGATGGAGTGCGGCGCTGCAAGACCGCGCCATGCCTGCCACAGGGCCTTGACCCCGATATAGCAGAGATAGGCCGCGCCCAGCATTTTTACGATGAAGAAGAGCTGGGCTGACTGCACCAGAATGATCGATATGCCCAGAATGGAAAGAAGGCCGTGCACATAGAACGCGGCGAAGAAGCCCGCGACATTGGCAAAGCCCGCCGCCTTGCCGGAAGTCGGCACGGTTTTGGCGATCAGCACCCCGTTGGGGCCGGGTGACACGACGAGAAGCGCTGCGACGAGAGTGAAGGTTCCAAGCTCAAGCAGTGTCATCAAGGTCACCTTGTCGGTTCATGCGGGACTGGGTGTGATGCTATATAGAAGGCAGTCTTTCGTTTTGTCCATCAACGGTGGAGCCGCGCTGCCCCATGCTGAAGATGCCCAGTTCCATCACCGGCCTCGTGTCTCACCCCTTGAGTGGCGACACGGTTTTGCAGCACGAGATTGCCGCAGAGCAGGCGTCGTCTCTGGGGCATGCAGGCCGGCGGGTCGAGAAGGCGCTGGCGCGGCTTGCCGAAGCGGATGAAAGCGATGTGGAAGCGCGCGACCGCCTGCTTCACGCCGCTGCTGATGCGGTCCATGGCTATTTCATTCAGCGCGAGCTGTGCGGAATGCGCAGGCATGACGATGTCATCAAGGACATGGCCATCCCGGGCAGGGTTCTGGCCCGATTGGGCGCAACCTGACAACCAGGCCGCATCCGCCTCTGGTCTGGCGAATCCCGCATTCTGGCCCGCTTGCCGTTGCCGCGTTGCGATGGCAGTCCCGGTTTGCAAACAGATGCAGGCAGAAGAGATTGCACGATGGAAAACCGGTACGGTACGCTGGCCTCCTGGGTCTATCACCTCGACAAGCCCATAGGCCGCTCCTTCGGCGATATCGGGTTTTATCGTGATCGTCTGGCAGGCTGCAGCGGTCCCGTCCTTGAGCCTGCGGCTGGCAATGGCCGGGTGCTGATTCCGCTTCTTGAAGCTGGCTTCGATATTCGTGGTTTCGACGCGTCGGACGAGATGGTCGCCCATTGCCGGGCGGAGTGCGCGAAGAGGGGGCTGTCGGCGCCGGTCGATATCCAGCGCTTCGAGACGTTCTCCTACCCTGAGCGATTTGAGGCCATCATCATTCCCGCCGGCTCTTTCCAGCTTGTCACGGAGCCGGAGGCAGCGCTTGGCGTCCTTCGGCGATTCCATGACGCTCTTTGTCCGGGCGGACGCCTGCTGCTTGATCTCGATCCGCTGGCCTCACTCGCCGATACGTCCCGCACCGCGCGTCACTGGCGCGACGGGGACAGTCTTCTGACACTGTCAGAGCAGCGTGTGGAAACCTGCTTCCAGCGCCAGACCATGCTTTCCCACCTGCGTTACGAGCAGTGGCGCGATGATGTTCTTGTGGCGAGTGAGCTGCAGCTCTTCCATCTGCGTCTATGGGGCGTTCTGGAGATGGAACTCGCCCTGAAAGCCGCGGGTTTCAAGGAAATTCGCGTCCATGGCGACTATTGCGCCGATGAGAAGCCGGGGCCTGAGGCAGTCAGCTTCACCTTCGAGGCGGTCGCCGGCGCGTGATCTGGACGGCAGGTGTCAGGATGGTGGGAGGCGCGTTCGTTGAAAAATAAGAGTTTTTCACTCATCTTTATTCGCTGTGTTTTACCCGCGACAATCTGCCATCTAAAGCCGCCCCCGTCTGGACAAGTTCCTGCGTGGCGCATAGAAACCATCGAAAAATGCCGGGGGTAGAACCGGGCAGTTTTGCCATGCGTGGTAAAATGCCCGTGTTTGAGGTGCAATGAGGCTTCCCGACCGGCCGAACTGAGGTGAAAGGATCGCAGTCCCGTGAGCGCTACCGATTCGACCGAACATACAAGGCGTGACTTTCTTTATGTCGCCACAGGCGTTGCCGGTGCCGTTGGCATCGCCGGCGTTGCATGGCCGTTCATCGACCAGATGCGGCCAGATGCGTCCACCCGGGCGCTGGCGTCTATTCAGGTAGACGTGTCCGGCGTTGAGCCCGGCATGTCCCTGACCGTGAAATGGCGCGGCCGGCCTGTGTTCATCCGCAACCGGACTGAGAAGGAAATTGAGGAAGCCAAGGCTGTTGCTCTGGCCGACCTCAAGGACCCGATCGCACGCAATGCCAACATTGCTGCCGATGCACCGGCGACGGACATCGACCGCTCGGCGGGCGAGGGCAAGGAAAACTGGCTCGTCATGGTTGGCGTCTGCACCCATCTGGGCTGCGTGCCGCTCGGCCAGGCCGGTGATTTCGGCGGCTGGTTCTGCCCGTGCCATGGTTCGCACTACGACACCGCTGGCCGCATCCGCAAAGGTCCGGCTCCAGAAAACCTGGCGGTTCCGACTTTTGAATTCGTGTCCGACACCGTCATCCAGGTCGGCTAAGGCTTGGCGAGAGGGGATTTTCAATGAGCGCTGGACATTCGACCTATACGCCCAAGACCGGCCTCGGCCGCTGGATGGATGCGCGTTTGCCGCTTCCGCGTCTGGTCTATGATTCTTTCGTGGCCTATCCGGTGCCACGCAACCTCAACTATGCATACACCTTCGGCGGCATCCTTTCGCTGATGCTGGTGGCGCAGATCGTGACCGGTATCGTGCTGGCCATGCATTATGCGGCCAACACCGAAGTTGCCTTTGTTTCCGTCGAGAAGATCATGCGCGACGTTAACTCCGGTTGGCTGCTGCGCTACCTGCACTCCAACGGCGCGTCGATGTTCTTCATCGCCGTCTATGTGCACATCTTCCGCGGCCTCTACTACGGTTCCTACAAGGCGCCGCGTGAGATGCTGTGGATCCTCGGCTGCATCATCTACCTGCTGATGATGGCGACCGCCTTCATGGGCTACGTGCTTCCGTGGGGCCAGATGAGCTTCTGGGGCGCAACGGTTATCACCGGCTTCTTCACCGCCATTCCATTGGTGGGCGAGTGGATCCAGCAGCTGCTTCTGGGTGGCTTCGCCGTCGACAACCCGACGCTGAACCGCTTCTTCTCGCTGCACTACCTGCTGCCCTTCATGATCGCCGGCGTTGTCGTCCTGCACGTCTGGGCGCTGCATGTGACCGGTCAGACCAACCCGACCGGCATCGAAGTGAAGCAGAAGACCGACACCGTGGCCTTCACGCCCTATGCGACCGTCAAGGACGCGTTCGCCATGGTCGTGTTCATGCTGCTGTTCGCCTACTTCGTCTTCTACATTCCGAACTACATGGGTCACCCCGACAACTACATCGAGGCTGACGCTCTGAAGACCCCGGCGCACATCGTTCCCGAATGGTACTTCCTGCCGTTCTACGCGATCCTGCGTGCGATCACCTTCAACATCGGACCGATCGACTCCAAGCTGGGCGGCGTTCTGGCCATGTTCGGCGCCATCGCGGTTCTGTTTGTCGTGCCCTGGCTCGACACCTCGAAGGTTCGTTCGGCTGTCTACCGTCCGTGGTTCAAGCTCTTCTTCTGGCTCTTCGTCGTGAACGCCGTCTTCCTCGGCTGGCTCGGCTCGCGTCCGGCAGAAGGCATCTATGTGGCGATGGCACAGGGTGCGACGCTGTACTACTTCGCCTTCTTCATCGTGATCATGCCGGTTCTCGGTCTGGTCGAGACGCCCCGCCGTCTGCCCAATTCCATCACGGAAGCGGTGCTTGAGAAGAAGTCCTCCGCCGGCGCGCCGGCCACCGAACAGGCAAAGGGCTGAGCGAGAGAATGCGCAAAGGGATTTTCGAAATGAAGAACGTCCTCAACGGATTGGCCGCGCTCGGTCTCGGTCTGGCTGTCGCTACGGCAGCCGACGCCGCCGAGTTCCCGATCAAGAAGCCGGTCGAGCAGGACTGGTCGTTTGCCGGCCCGTTCGGCACCTACGACAAGGGCCAGCTGCAGCGCGGCTTCAAGGTCTACCGCGAGGTCTGCGCGGCGTGTCACTCGATGAATCTTGTGGCGTTCCGCAACCTCACCGATCTCGGCTACTCCGACGCCCAGGTGCGTGCGATTGCAGCCGAGTATGAGGTCGAGGACGGTCCGGATGATGCCGGTGACATGTACATGCGCCCGGCAAAGCCGTCGGACCGCTTCCCGGCTCCGTTCGCCAACCCGCAGCAGGCTGCCGCCTCCAACAGCGGTGCAGTCCCCCCGGACTTCTCGCTGATTGCCAAGGCGCGCGCTGTCGAGCGTGGTTTCCCGACCTTCGTCTTCGACATCTTCACCCAGTATGCCGAGGCAGGCCCGGATTACATCCACGCCCTGCTGACCGGTTACAGTGACGATACCGAGGGACACGAAGTTCCGGCTGGCACCTACTACAACCCGTACTTCCTCTCCTCGGCTTCGCTGGCCATGGCGCCGCCGCTCTCCGAGGGCATGGTGACCTATGATGACGGTGCGCCCGAGACGGTCGATCAGTATGCGCGCGATATCTCCGCGTTCCTGATGTGGGCAGCCGAGCCGCACATGGAAGCACGCAAGTCCACGGGCTTCGTGGTCATGATCTTCCTTCTGCTCTTCGGCGGTCTGGTCTATCTGACCAAGCGCAAGATCTGGTCTGACGCACACTGACGCGCCGTCCACATAAAGAGATTTGAAAGGGCGCCGCCGGCGCCCTTTTCTTTTGCGCGATGATGCAGTTTACAGTCAGGTGAAAACGCCTGATCTCGCGCAGACAGGGCAACAGCAGACCATCTGCCGTTTCATCGTTCTGTGTGAAAGGTGAAGCGGACAATCAGGCGAAACAGGGCAGGGCACATGGCAGCTTCGCAGACACTTCAGGAAACCCTTCTTTCCGCAATCCGCACGATCCCGGACTATCCGAAACCCGGCGTGATGTTCCGCGACATCACCACGCTTCTGGGCAATGCACGCGCCTTCCGCCGTGCGGTGGATGAACTGGTGCACCCCTATGCCGGCACCAAGATCGACAAGATCGCCGGCATTGAGGCGCGTGGCTTCATTCTGGGCGGCGCCATGGCGCACCAGCTGTCGTCGGGTTTTGTTCCGATCCGCAAGAAGGGAAAGCTGCCGCACGACACCGTGCGCGTGGCCTACAGCCTTGAATACGGCATCGACGAGATGGAGATGCACAAGGACGCGGTGAAGCCGGGCGAGAAGGTTCTTCTGGTCGATGACCTGATCGCCACCGGTGGCACCGCCGAAGGCGCGGTGAAGCTTCTGACCCAGATGGGTGCGGAAATCGTCGCAGCCTGCTTCGTGATCGATCTTCCGGACCTGGGCGGCCGCGCCAAGCTCGAAGCGCTTGGGGTCGACGTCCACACCCTGATCGCCTTCGAAGGCGATTGAATACTGTTGTTCCTTGAAGTTTTTCAGTATACCCTCATAAGGAGTTGTTTTTATTTAATTATATTATAATTTAGATATATATAGATGAGATTGTCTTTTTTGTTGGTGCTCTTCGCTATTGGCGGAGAGCTCTCCACTGCGTGTTTGGCGCAGGAGGGGGCCGTCATTCATTTTCCTGTCGGCTCGACGGGAGACGCGGAAACCGATGCTCAGTGGGGGCTTGCCCGGATCAATGCCCACCTGGCTCACAGGGCCGGGTTCACGGGCGGGGGCATCCTGGTCGGCTTGCTCGACAGCGGAGCCGACGCTTCTCATCCAGAGCTTTTCGGGCGGGTTTCATCGAAGTCGTTTGATCTTCGTGGCCTCATGTATGGCAGCAGTGACCCTGTTGGACACGGCACGATGGTGGGGAGTGTTCTGGTCGGGAACAGGGACGGAAACGGTATGCATGGAGTGGCCTATGACGCCACGCTCATGTCCGTTCAGTTGTCGCACTCCGACCCTCTCGACCTCACATTCGCTTTCTCCTTCATGTATGCGCTGGAGATGGGGGTCGACCTCATCAATGCTTCGTTTGGGCTGCAGACCTACGTGCCTCTGTACCCCGACGATGATCCCGGGGTTCTCAGCCCTTTGAGTTACACTCTGTTTGCGGTGCATGAAGCCGCCGGTGCGGGGATCCTGACAGTTTGGGCGGCGGGCAATCATGGCCGTGGATCTGTTGCGCTTCTTCCGAGCCTCCCGCTTGTCTTTCCTGAACTGGAAAGCACCACGCTTGCCGTCACCGCAGTCAATACGGATGGGCGGCTCGCCTATTACGCCAACAAATGCGGCTTCGCCGCCCGTTGGTGTCTGGCCGCGCCTGGCGGAGAGGCCGGTGCATCAAATGGCATCTATGCGGCCCGGACAGGGGGAGGTTATCTCTCCGGCATGGGCACTTCGCTGGCTGCACCGCATGTCACCGGCGGGCTCGCAATCGCGCGTCAGATGTTTCCGCAGGCTGATACGCGCGACATACGCAAGCTGATCCTTCACACTGCGCTAGATATCGGTGATCCGGGCGTCGATCCGGTTTTCGGCTGGGGCCTGCTTGACCTGGGCAATCTGACGGAAACCATTTCCCCGGCCGGGCGCAGTATTTTTGCCGCTTCTTCCCGCAGCAGGCACATGGCGATGGCGCAGGCGGCACGCGCGCCTTTTGACACCATGCGGCGACGCGTGCCGCTAAACGACCGGCTCTGGATGAGTGGCAGTTTCTTGCATTCCAGAACTTCCGTCTCACCCGGTTTTCCAGAGGCGCGAGCGAGCATCAGGACGCTCTACACGGGTGTCGATCTGATCGATCAGGTCAATGTTACCGCCGGCTTTGGCGTTGGCTACGCTGAGGTGGACACCAGTGAGCGTGCCACTGCCAACACCGCGCATGCGAAAGGCGTGCATGGTTTCGCCTATGGGACCTGGGATATTGGCGACTGGCGCCTGCGGGCCAGCGCGGGCGTCAGCCGTTTCCGCCAGACCCACACGCGGCGCACCATCCCGGGGCTTGCCGGCACGGTGACCGCGCTGGGCCAACCGGTGGCGCAGTCGCACAATGTCGCCCATGGTGGCTTCGGAACGATGGAGACCGGTTATCGGCGGGCTTTCGGTTGGGGGGACGCAACGCTCTTTGCGCATTTGTCGGGGATCACCCAGCGCTTTGGGCCGGCACATGAAACGGGGCTGGAACTGCTCGGTCAGACTGTGAGCGCCGGCCGCACCACCACGGTTGAAACCGGCCCGGGCATCCGCCTGTCCGGCAGGTTCGGACTGGCGGACTGGGAGGTCGAGCCGGGGCTGGAGCTCGCTTACGCGCGTGCTCTCAAACCGGGCGCTTTCGCGGTCGATACCACGCTTCTCGGCCGTGTGCTGGAAGCGCGGGCCGAAGGGGTGGGGCGTGACAGGCTTGATATCGCGGCGAAGCTGGATCTGCATTTGCCGGAAACCGGTGCGTCCGCCAGAATTGGCTATGCCGGCGCGTTTTACGGGGCCGGCAATCAGCACCAGGTTTCGCTCGGCCTGTCGGTCAGCTATTGACTGCGGCCTTCATCAGAACGCCGTTGTCGAACTGCATCACCGTTTCGCCGTCGCCATTGCAGGCGGCGGCCATCAGCGTCACCAGATGCCAGCCGGGGCGTGAGGCGAGCGGACGATGCGCCGTTGCCGTGCGCGTGAAGGTGATCGTGTCGCCTTCAAAGACGGGCTTTAGCCATTTCAGGTTGGAGAAGCCGGGGGAGGGGCCGAATTCGGGTTTTTCGCCGGGGCCGTCCCATGCGCCATGGGCGTCGCGTTCAATGCCTTCGAGATTGTAGCGCATCCACATGGAGCAGGTGTGCCAGCCAGAGGCGCACAGCCGCCCGAACACGCTGTCGCGTGCGGCTTCCGGGTCCGTGTGGAAAGGCTGCGGATCATAGGCGCGGGCGAAGGCGATGATCTCCTCGGCGCTGAATGTGTGCGTGCCCAGCGTCACGGTTTCGCCAAGCCGCAGGAAACGGTCGATACTCATGCTGCCGCTCCCGTCGCACGCATCCTGAACATGATCGGGTTCTCCATCTCCATCACCGTCTCCCCGCGCTGGTTGGTCACCAGATGGCGAAACGTCACCAGGCCGATGCCCGGGCGCGATTTGAGCGGACGGCGCTCCAGCACCGTTGTCTGGCCGCTGAGCGTATCTCCGGCGATGACGGGGCGCTTCCAGCGCGCGTCGGTGATGCCGGGCGAGCCCTGAGACGTGGAATCGACCAGAAACGCGTCATAGAGCATCCGCATGAACATGGCGCAGCTGTGCCAGCCGGAGGCCGCCAGACCGCCCAGTATGCTGGCCTTGCCGGCTTCTTCGTCCAGATGCATGGGTTGCGCGTCGAACTGTCTTGCAAACGCGATGATCTCTTCTGCGCTCACGGTCTTCTCGCCGAACGGGATTGTCAGCCCCGGCTCAAGATCCTCGAACGCCCACTTCTTGTCTGTCATGATTGCTTCCTGTTCAGGCTTGAACCTTATGGCCGCAAGCGCGGCCTTCTTCAAGGACCTGGGGCTGAGGCATTTAGGGTCAGGACCCATTAATCAGGCCGACCATTGCGTATTAATGGGGGCCTGGCCCTAGAGCCAGCCGCGCCCCTTGAAATACCAGAAGGGAAGCACTGCCGAGAGGACCATCACGACAAGGGCCAGAGGGTAGCCATAGGTCCATTGGAGCTCCGGCATGAACTCGAAGTTCATGCCGTAGATCGATGCGACGAGGGTGGGCGGCAGGAACACCACCGCCACCACCGAGAAGATCTTGATGATGGCGCTCTGTTCGATGCTGATCATGCCAAGCGTGGCGTCGAGCAGGAAGTTGATCTTGTGGGAGAGGCTGGAAGCATGAACGGAAAGCGCTTCAACATCGCGCGACAGCGTCTTGATATGGGCGCGCAGCTCCTTGCTGTTCTTTGCCGATACGGCGCTGAAGAAGGTGGCAAGACGCTGCATCGTGAGCAGGCTTTCCTGCAGGTTGGCGAGCAGGTCTTCCTTGCCGCCGATCCTGCGCAGAATGATCTGAAAGCTGCGGTCGCGGCTGGACGCTTTCTTTTCCGACGGATGGAAAATGCCCTTGGAGAGTTCCTGAACTTCGCGGCCGGCGCGTTCGAGAATGTCCGCGAGCCGTTCCACCACGGCGTCGAGCAGGTTGATCAGAACCGCCTCGCCGGTGGCGCAGCCAAGGGCGCTCTTCTCCGCCCGTTGCGGAAATGTCTGGAACGCGCGGGGCTCGTGAAAGCGTACGGTGACCAGCGGCTTGCCCGGCGACAGGATGAACGTCACCGGCCCCATCTCGGGCTGATCCTTCTCGCTCTGTGCGGGCAGGGTGGTGGTCATGAAGTGCGCGCCGTCTTCGCTGTAGAGGCGGCTGGAGACCTCGATCTCCTCCATATCCTTGCGGTTTGGCACGTCGATGCCGAGCCAGTCCTCGACGGTTTTTTCTTCTTCGTCGGTCGGGGCGAGCAGGTCTAACCAGACGATTTTTTCACGCTCGGCGTCTGCAAATTCGACAGGCTTAAGGCGTTGGTTCTCAAAAATAAAAGTCTTAATCACATCTACTCTCCTGCAAAATCCCGGGGGCGACCATTTCCGGCTATTGTGACGCCGTCAAGACATGATGCCGGGATGTGCAGAAGACAGGGGGTGCAGCCTGTCGGCGACACCCCCGTTTTTCATTGTGGTCCGTGGTGCCTCAGGTGTTGAACTTGAACAGCATCACGTCGCCATCAACCACGACATATTCCTTGCCCTCGTCGCGCGCCTTGCCGGCGTCACGGGCGGCGACTTCACCGCCGAGGGTCACGAAATCATCATAGCCGATGGTCTGGGCGCGGATGAAGCCGCGCTCGAAATCGGTGTGGATCACACCGGCAGCCTGCGGGGCCTTGGCACCCTTGTGCACGGTCCAGGCGCGGGTTTCCTTCGGGCCCGACGTGAAGAAGGTGATCAGGTCGAGAAGTTCGTAGCCGGCCCGGATGAGGCGGTCGAGGCCCGGCTCTTCCAGTCCCATGGCGTCCAGATACTCGACGGCTTCTTCATCGGAAAGCTGGGCGACTTCGGCCTCGATGGCGGCGGAGATGACGACGGTGCCGGCACCCTGCGCAGCAGCCATCTCTTCCACGCGCTTTGTCTGGGCATTGCCCTCGGCTGCGTCGCCTTCCGCCACGTTGCACACATAGAGAACGGGCTTGGAGGTGAGAAGGTTCAGGCTGCGCAGGATCTTCAGATCTTCGGCTGCAATGCCGTCGAGCAGCACGCGCACCGGCTTGCCGTCCTGCAGCAGTGCAAGCGACTGCTCCATCATCGGCAGAAGCGTCTGGGCTTCCTTGTCCTTGCCGGTGGCGCGCTTCTGCATCTGCTGCGTGCGGCGCTCAAGGCTCTCCAGGTCGGCAAGCATCAATTCGGTCTCGACCGTCTCCGCATCGGCGACCGGGTCGATCCGGCCTTCCACATGGGTGATGTCGTCATCCTCGAAGCAGCGCAGCACATGAACGATGGCGTCCACTTCGCGAATGTTGGCGAGGAACTGGTTGCCGAGCCCTTCACCCTTGGACGCGCCACGCACCAGGCCGGCGATGTCGACAAAGGAAATGCGGGTCGGGATGACCTCCTTGGAGCCGGTCACGGCGGAGATCTTCTTCAGGCGCGGGTCGGGCACCGCCACCTCGCCCGTATTGGGCTCGATGGTGCAGAAGGGGTAGTTGGCGGCCTGTGCGGCTGCCGTCTTGGTGAGCGCGTTGAAGAGCGTCGATTTGCCAACATTGGGCAGACCGACGATGCCGCATTTGAAACCCATTTCCTATTCCTTCTGGCCGAGGAGTTTCTTCAGCATGGCCGCCATGGGGCCATTTTCCGGTATTGAGGCCGATGGCCCCTGTTGCCGCGCCTGGCGAATGTGGCTCTGCTTCCGGGCGGGCTTCTTTTCCTGTTTGACGGCCGGCTCAGCGCCGGACCCTTTCACCGCGAGGCTGACGCGGTTCATGAAACCCGACTCGTCACCCTCGGCCAGCATAGCGATGTTGTCTGCCACCGTGTCGAGAAGCGGTTCGAGCCAGGCCTGGTCCGCCTTGGCGAAATCACCCAGAACATGCGCATTCACACGCGCCTTGTCGCCGGGATGGCCAATGCCGATGCGCACGCGGCGATAGTCCTTGCCGCAATGGGCGTCGATGGACTTGATGCCGTTGTGTCCGCCCGAGCCGCCGCCGGTCTTCAGGCGCAGCTTGCCGGGGGCAAGGTCCAGCTCGTCATAAAAGACGATCAGGTCTTCAAGACCGACCTTGTAGAACCGCATGGCTTCGCCGATCGCCTGGCCAGAAAGGTTCATGAAGGTCTGTGGTTTGATCAGCAGCACCTTCTCGCCGCCGATGCGCCCTTCGGCCACCAGCGCGTTGAATTTCTTTGACCATGACGAAAAATTATGGCGGCGCGCAATCGCGTCCGCCGCCATAAAACCGACATTGTGCCGGTGCCGTTCGTATTGCTGGCCGGGATTGCCGAGCCCTGCAATAAGCAGCATGAGATCTTGCAGGAAAGGGGAGGATTACTCCTCGCCCTCGCCCTCCTTCTCTTCCGAACCGGCTTCTTCGCCCTCGGCAGCTTCTTCCGACTTGAGGCCGGCCGGTGCTGCGACGGTTGCGATGGTGAAGTCGCGGTCGGTGATGGTGGGTTCCACGCCTTCCGGCAGCTTGACTGCGGAGATATGTGCGGAATCGCCGATATCCATGCCAGCCAGATCAACCTCGATGTACTCGGGGATCGCCGTAGCCGGGCAGGTGAACTCGACTTCGTGACGAACGACGTTGAGAACGCCGCCGCGCTTGATGCCGGGTGCGGTTTCTTCATTGATGAAGTGAACCGGCACGTTGACGGTCACGACGGTGCCCTTGCCGATGCGCAGGAAGTCCACATGCATCAGGAAGTCGCGGACGGGATCAAGCTGGTAATCCTTCGGGAGGACCTTGATCTTCTTGCCGTCGACGTCGATCGTCGCGATCGTGGTGAGGAAGCCACCGGCGTGGATCTTCATGAACACTTCCTTGTAGGGAAGCGTGATGGAGATGGGGGCATCCTTGTCGCCGTAGATCACGGCGGGAATCTTTCCGTTGCGCCGAATAGCCCGGGCGGACCCCTTACCGACCCGTTCGCGCGCCTCGGCCTTCAGCTCATAGCTCTGGCTCATGGCCTGTCCTTTCATGTTGTGGAGCGCTTTCAGGCGAACCTGAAAACGTGAAAGCTGTCCGAAACGGCACCTGACGGCGCTACAAGCGCTGCCTGAAGACCGAATTGTATCGGGCGAACTTCCATCCGCGGTGCCTCCAAGGGTGTCTACGCGGACGGCGGGTCTATAGCCGATGGAGGGGGCGTGCGCAAGGGCGCAACGCCTTTTACGGCACGGCGGCGGGCTGTATCGGCTGTGTTTTCTGCCGGTCGGGCTTCTCGCCGCCCGTGCGTGCATCATATGCAGCGCGTGCGGCCTCCATCCGGCCCGCATTGTCGAGTGCGAACTGTTGCAGCACGGAAAGCGGTTCGGCGAGTTCGTGGCCGAACGGGGTGAGTCGGTATTCCACGCTGGGCGGCACCGTCGGATATTCGATGCGCTCCACGAAACCGTCACGCACCAGCGCGCGCAGCGATGCGGTCAGCACCTTCTGGGAGATGCCGTCCACGCGCCGTTTCAGCTCGTTGAAGCGTAGCGGTTCCCCGCGCAGGCGTCCGATGATGAGCGATGTCCACTTGTCGCCGATGAGGGACAGGATTTCGCTGATCGGGCGGCAGCTCTCGGATATGTGCCCATGACGCGGTTTCATAAAGGTGCCTTCTTGCAACGGGTTTCCTGCTGTCAGATATAGGCCTGGTTACCAAAGGATACCACCGGGATTTTGACCCCGGCCGGACAGAGGAATGAAAATGAAGAAAGTTTTGGTTCTCGTCGGCTCCAATCGCAGGGAGTCGATCAATCTCAAATTCGCGCAGGCGCTTGAGAAGCTTGCGGAGGGTCGGCTCGAATTCGAGTATTTCGACCTGTCCACGCTGCCGATGTACAATGATGACGACGCTGCGGATTATCCTGCGGCTGCTCAGCACCTCAAGGATCGAATCGGCGCAAATGACGGTCTTCTGATCGTCACGCCGGAGCACAACCGTTCCATTCCCGCCATTCTGAAGAATGCCATCGACTGGGGTTCGCGTCCCTGGGGCATGAACAGCTGGACCGGGCGGCCGACCGCCGTTGTGGGCGCCAGCCCGGGCGCAATGGGCGCCATCGCCGCGCAGATCCACCTGCGCTCCATTCTGGTAAGCCTTGGCGCAACGCTGATGACCAGCCCCGAGGTCTATCTGCAGATGAAGCCCGACCTCATCGACGGGAACAACGACATCACCAATGAGGACACCAGGGCCTTCCTGGCCGGGTTCGTCGACAGGTTCTCTGCGTGGGTCGGCGCTGATGCGGAGCGCGCCGCCGCCTGACTTCATCAGGCAAGAGCCATAAAAAAAGCCGGCCACAGGGGCCGGCTTTTTTGTGTCGATAGCATTGGTTCAGTCGAACAGGCTCGAAACCGATTCTTCCGATGCCGTGCGCGAGATCGCCTCGCCGATCAGGTCGGCAATGGTGATCGTGCGAATGTTTGGTGCTGCTTCCACCGCAGAGCTCGGCTGAATGGAGTCGGTGATGACCAGCTCCTTGAGCCGTGAGCCGCTGATGCGCGCTGCTGCGCCGCCCGAAAGCACACCATGGGTGATGTAGGCGGTGACGCTGGTTGCGCCATTGTTGAGCAGTGCGTCGGCCGCGTTGCACAGCGTGCCGCCCGAGTCGACGATATCGTCGATCAGCAGGCAGTCCTTGCCGCTCACATCGCCGATCACGTTCATGACTTCAGACTCACCCGGCCGGTCGCGGCGCTTGTCCACGATGGCAAGCGGCGCATCGATGCGCTTTGCCAGCGAGCGCGCCCGCACCACGCCGCCCACGTCCGGCGAAACCACCATGACGTTGGAGAGCGTGTAGTTCGCCTTCACGTCGCGCGCCATCACGGGCACGGCGAAAAGGTTGTCGGTGGGGATGTCGAAGAAGCCCTGGATCTGGCCTGCATGCAGGTCCAGCGTCAGAACGCGGTCAGCGCCTGCCTGGGTGATCAGGTTCGAGACCAGCTTTGCCGAGATCGGCGTACGGCCCGATGTGCGCCGGTCCTGCCTTGCATAGCCGAAATAGGGCAGCACCGCAGTAATGCGGCGGGCCGAAGAACGGCGGAAGGCATCGATCATGATGAGAAGTTCCATCAGGTGATCGTTGGCCGGATATGCGGTCGACTGCAGGACGAAGACGTCCTCGCCGCGCACATTTTCCTGGATTTCGACGAAAATTTCCTGGTCCGCGAAACGTTTGACCGTCGCTTTGCCAAGAGAAATGTTGAGATAGCGGGAGACGGCCTCTGCCAAAACCCGGTTGGAATTGCCCGCAAAGAGCTTCATGGAATGTCCTCGGAGAACGCCTTGACGCTTGCCCGCGCTTTTAACGGGGTGAGACTGTATTGCAAAGGGAATGACGGAAAAAAACGCATTTTAAGGCAGAACTGTGTGGAAATGTCCCACCTGCTGTTCTTCGCGTCTGTTATCCGGTTTTCTTCCCGAACCAGTTTTTGTCGGCTATCGAGTTGCAAAGGCAGTTTAGGCCCCTCGGAGGGCTTGGGGCTAGCCCTGCCGTTGCGCGAGCCAGGCGGTGAGCTGGCTCATCGTGGAGTCTGCCACAGCTTCCATCGTCGTGCTGGTAACGGAAGACCAGCCATCGCCGCTGCCGCCGGGAGCTGCCTGCTGGCCCTGAATGCGGTGGAGCCGGTTGCCGGACGGATCGAGCACATCCCAGACATAGATCACCGTGGTCTTGCCGCCATCGGCGATCGCCGAGAAATAGCCTTTCATCACCATCGGTGCGCTCGTGCCCTGCGGCACGATTGCTATGCCGCTTTGGCGGGCCCGCGCTTCCAGACGGCGTGAGAGCGCCGGTACGGCCTGCGCGGTCGCGCCGACAACCGGGGCGAACTGGATCCGCTGGTTGCCCGTGACGGCCTGAATGGGCGCTGCGGCAGCCTGTGTGGCGGGATCGGACGTGGCTGCGAGCGCAGTCGCCAATGGTGCTTCCTGTGGTGTCGCCGCCTGCTGCGTAGCCGCGCCGGGAACGGATGCTTCCGGCGTCGGCCCCGAATTCATGTCGAGTACGGAGCCCGTGTTGCAGCCGGCAAGGCTTGCAGCACCCAAAAGGGCAAGGCCCGTTATGATGCGCTTTGCGTGAATGCGACGGTCCCCCGGATACTCTTGGTTGTACATCGTCATATTGCCTCTACCGGGTGATCAGGTCCAGCCCGTAGCGCGAAAGCGGCTCGGGGGCTTCATCCGTTGTCAGGTAGGTGCGGCCAAGGCACATGGCGTTGCCGGATTCCGAATCCATGATGATCATGTGCGCGAACAGTGTCATGCCCGGCGCGATGGGTTCGCTGTTGCCGGCATAGAACATCTGCGGGTCCATCCACGAGGGCGAAAAGCGGGCACCAAGGGAATAGCCGCAGGCATTCAGCCGATGCTTGGTCAGGCCATGGGCCTCCATCACGCGGGCGTGCGCGTCAAACACGTCACCGAATGTGTTTCCGGGCATCATCGCCTTCTGCACGGCGGTCAGCGCATCGCGCGCGGCGTCGAACAGTTCCTGATGGCGCTTGGAGACCTTGCCGGTCAGCACGGTCTGCATCATCGCCGCGTGGTAATGGTGATAGACGCCGGCCCATTCCAGTGTGAGCTGGTCGTTCTTGTTGAGCTTGCGGCGGCCAGCCTTGTAGCGGCACAGAAGCGCATCTTCGCCCGAACCGATGATGAACTCATTGGCGGGGTAATCGCCGCCACCGGCCAGAACCGCACCCTGCATGGCGGCGAGAATGGCGGCCTCGTCGCCTCCCTGCTTGATCAGGGGGAGGGCGGCGTCCAGCGCCTCGTCACCGAGTTTGGCGGCCCGCTTCACCTTTTTGATCTCGGCCTCGCTCTTGAAGAGCCTGAGGCGGCTCACGAGGTCGGAAGCGTCTTCGATCTTGCCGAAGGTCTGGAGTTGTTCGTCCAGCAGGCGCGTGTTGCGACCGGTCAGGCCATGTGTGTCATATTCCACGCCGATGCGCGCGCCCAGAAGATCGAGATCATTGAGGAGATTGCGCAGGTCGGCGGCCGGGTTGGCGTCGTGCCGGTCGGTCCACAGAACGATGTTCTCGATGGTGGAGGTGTGCCGCGCCTGCCGCAGATCGGCCGAACGCGTGAGAAGCACCATCGAGCCATCGGCCTTCACCACAAGGCACTGGAAGAAGCAGAAGCCGAACGTGTCGTATCCGGTCAGCCAATACATGCTCTCCTGAGCGAAAAGCAGCATCGCATCGAGCTTGCGCTCGGCCATTTCGATAACGAGGCGATCGCGTCGGGAATCGAATTCTGCCTGTTCAAAATGAAGCGCCATCAAATGTCCTCCAAGACGATCGCTGAAATCTGGCGTCCGTAATCGGCTTCACCGCGATGCGTGGCGCGGCGATAGGAATAGAAATGCTCTTCTTCTTCATAGGTGCAGCGGCCAAGCTGTGCGGCGTTCACGCCCGCCGCCGTCAGCCGCGCCACCGTGTAGCCGTTGAGGTCGAACAGCGCGTGGCCCGGCTTGTCCGACGCGCGAAACCAGATCTGATTGGCCGGATTGTGGTTCACGAACCGCTCGACGAACTCCGGCCCCACTTCATAATTTGCCTGACTGATGGAGGGGCCGAGCACGGCGGTGATGTTCTCCCGCTCCGCGCCAAGCAGCTCCATCGCCGCAATCGTGTTTTCCAGAATGCCGGTCAGCGCGCCTTTCCAGCCGGCATGGGCGGCGGCGATGACCCGCGCCGTGTCGTCAGCAAACAGGATCGGCCCACAATCGGCGGCCAGCGCGCCAAGCGCAAGGCCCGGCCGGTTTGTCACCAGCGCATCGGCCTGCGGGCGTTCGGAACCGAATGCACCGTCGACGATGATCGCATGCGGCGAGTGAACCTGATGGACTGTCAGGAGATTGTCGGGCGCAACGCCCAGCCATTCGGCCACGCGGCGGCGGTTTTCCGTCACCGTTTCGCGCTCGTCGCTGGACCCGTAGCCGACATTCAGCCCGTCATAAAGTCCGGTCGAGACGCCGCCTGCACGGGTGAAGAACCCGTGCGCCACGCCATTTTTCCCGGCGCGGTCCAAAAGCGGCGACCGCAGGGGCTCCGGTCTCGTATTTTCGTGCATGCGCCGCCTTCTCAGATAGTCTCAAGCGGGCGGATCGTGAGGCAGGGGCGAAACCAAGTCAATGCGGCGAAACGAATGGTGGAACCGTCACTGTGGATGACGTTATGGCCAGAACCTTGAACAGCGTGCCCATCTGCTCAGGCCCGGCCAGCCGCTCCACGGCGTTGCGGATCGCCTGCTGTTCCGTGCCGTTCTTGTCGGCGCCCAGTCGCCCGGCGCGCTCCAGAATGCCAAGCCCGATGAGGAAGTCGCCCTGATCCATCAGCGCTGCGGCAAGCCCTTCGTCTCGTGCAGCGCGTGCAAGGGCGGAAAAATCCACATGCGCGGTCAGGTCAGCCTTGCCCTGGTCCTTCAGGATATTCGTGTAGGCATGGCTGCGCATGGCCTGAAGCGTGTCGCCCGGTGCGGGTTTGGCATAGCCGTAATCGATGAAGAGGGCCGCGCCGCCCTCAGTGCGAATGCGTTCCGCCATGCGTGTCAGCAGCGCGTTGCGTGCCGGTGCGAGCTCGACAATGGCTCCAGGGGGCGCTTCTTTTGCGCCGGGCGGCAGAAGCGTCTCATCGGCTGCGCCTGCGCCGGCCATGAATGAAAGCCGGTCATTGGCGTCGAGGCCGACCGTGCGTTCGCGCCAGCCCGAATCGGTCTTTACGTACTGGCGCACCGGAATGGCGTCGAAAAGCTCATTGCCGATGATGAAGAGCGGGCCGTCCGGCAGCGCGTCGATATCGGTGATCCACCGGGGAGAAGCGCCGGATGCCGCGAGCGTCTTGCGCTGCACCTCGCTCAGCCTTGGGCTCGCTTCGATCATGAAGAGGCGCATCTGCCGGCTGAACGCCGGGTCGATCTTTGCCCAGGTTCGCAGCATGTCCTTCATGAGCGTGCCCCGGCCGGGACCAATTTCCGCAAGAATGGGATTGCCCGGCGCACCGCTGGCCTTCCACGCGGTGTAGAGCCAGACGGCGCACAGTTCGCCGAACATCTGGCTGATCTCGGGCGCGGTGGTGAAGTCGCCTGCCGCGCCAAAAGGCTCGCGCGTCGTGTAGTAGCCCTGTTCGGGGTCGAACAGGCAAAGCGCCATGTAATCCGCGACGCTCATCGGCCCCGTCGTCGCGATCTGCGCCCTGATCCGCTCTTCCAGTGTTTTCATAGGGCTGTCGCCGGAGCGGCCTTGGCCCGTGCCCGCAGCATTGCCCAGACGCCCACCAGCACCATCGGCGTCGAGAGCACCATGCCCATGGTGAGCCAGTCGCCCGCCAGATAGCCGATATGCGCGTCCGGCTCGCGGAAGAATTCGACAATGATGCGCGACAGGCCGTAGCCGCACACAAACGCGCCGGCGACGAAGCCGGGCATCTTAAGCTTCAGCCCCTTATGGGTGAGAAGGCGCAGAACCACGAACAGCACCAGCCCTTCGAGTGCTGCCTCGTAAAGCTGGCTTGGGTGGCGCGGCTCCGGTCCGCCATTGGGGAAGACGAAGGCCCAGGGCGCGTCCGTCACCCGGCCCCACAGTTCCGAATTGATGAAGTTGGCGACCCGCACGAGGCCGAGCCCGATGGGCACAACGGCGGAAATCGTGTCGAACAGGCTCCATGCATTGATGCCGCGCTTTTTCGCAAAGAGAAGCATGGCGAGCGTGACGCCGATCAGCCCGCCGTGAAACGACATGCCGCCTTCCCACACGGCGAGAATGTCGAGCGGGTTCGCGATGTAGCGGGGGAGATCGTAGAAGAGAATGTAGCCAATGCGTCCGCCGGCCACGATGCCGATGGCGGCCCATAGAACGAAATCGTCGAGATCCGTGACCGTCATCGCCGGCTTGCCGCCGGCCCAGAGACGCTCGTTCGAAACCAGCCGGCGCGCATACCACCAGCCGAGCAGAATGCCGACCACATAGCCAAGCCCGTACCAGTGAATGGCAAGCGGTCCCACTTGTAGCGCCACCGGGTCTATGTTGGGAAAGGGCAGGGCGGCCAGCGGCGTCATCAGATAGTCGGTCAATCGGGCCTCCCGGCGCGTGAATTCAGACGCGGCAGGTATTGCGGAGCATCGGGGCGAGGTCAAGGCGCGCAGTGCCGCGGCTTCCCATCTTCAATCTGGAGAAGGCGCTAAGGCTTTCAGCCTAGTCGCTACCTCAAGTCCCGAGGCGTAGAATTCCGGCTCCTCAGTCTCGGCAACAGATTTCTCGATAAGGAGCAGTATCAACCCCGGGAGGTAATGATGACCGATACCAAGTGGATGATCAGGGGACGTGAATTTATTCACTGCAACTGCGCTTATGGATGTCCATGCCAGTTCAATGCCCGGCCCACACATGGAGGCTGTCACGCTGTCGGGGTGGTGCATATCGATGAAGGCCGGCATGGCGACGTCAAACTCGACGGTCTGAGCATGGCCATGATCGTGTCATGGCCGGGCGCCATTCACGAAGGCCATGGGAGTGTCGTGCCCATCATAGATGAGCGCGCGGATGAAAAGCAGCGCGAGGCAATGCTGCGGATCATGAGCGGTGAGGACACGGAGCCCGGCGCAACCTTCTTCCAGGTTTTCTCAACCACCTATGAGAAAGTGCATGATCCGGTTTTCGCAAAGATCGATTCCGATGTGGACGTCACTGGCCGCTCGGCGACGTTGAACGTGCCCGGCTTGATCGAGGCGCGCGGTGAGCCGATCATCAATCCGGTTAGCGGCCAGCCACACAACGCACGCATCAACCTGCCGAACGGCTTTGAATATGATGTCTGCGAGGTCGGACGCGGCTGGGCGGACACGCAGGGGCCGATTGCAATGTCGATACCCGACTCGCACGCCCACTTTTCCAGGGTCCACATGACCGGCGAGGGCGTTGTTCACTGACCTGATCCTTCGAGGAGGACAAAGGCATGGCTTCCACCGCACTGGAAATCACTCTGCGGCGTGATCGCCTGATTGTTGGCGCGGCCCTTGCCGCGCTGACGGTCGTTTCCTGGCTCTACATACTGTGGCTGGTCGAGACCATGGATATGGGCATGACCATGCCTGCAGGCGACATGACCTCGTCCATGCAGGACGCTGCGTCGATGAATGACATGGCGATGAGCGACATGGCCATGGGCGAGACGGTGATGGCGGGCCTGCATCCGTGGAGCTTCACCTATTTCGTCTTCATGTTCGTCATGTGGGCGGTGATGATGGTCGGGATGATGACGCCATCCGCCGCGCCTATGATCCTCATCTATGCCCGCGTCGGTCGCGCCGCTGAAGAAAAGGGCAGGCCGCTTGCGGCGACCGGTTTCTTTGCCAGCGGCTATCTTCTTGCCTGGACCGCATTCTCCCTTATCGCGACTCTCGGCCAATGGGCGCTGGAGCAGGCGCTTCTTTTGACACCCATGATGGCAAGCGCGAGCGCGCTCTTCAGTGGACTTGTGCTCATTGCCGCCGGTCTGTTCCAGTGGACCCCGCAGAAGGATGCCTGTCTGAGCCATTGTCAGGCGCCGCTTGCCTTTGTCCATGCCCATGGCGGCTTCCGGCGCGAGCCTCTGGGCGCGCTGGCGCTTGGCTTCCACCACGGGCTTTACTGCATCGGTTGTTGCTGGGCGCTGATGGCGCTTCTGTTTGTCGGCGGCGTGATGAACGTTCTCTGGATTGCCGCCATTGCGATCTTCGTGCTCGCCGAGAAACTGTTGCCGCCGCGCTGGCCGGTGTCGCGCGTGGCCGGTGGCGTTCTGATTGCGCTCGGCATCTGGGTGCTTGCCGGCGGCGCGCTTTAGGCTGCGTTCTTGATGGCGCTGCGACAGCAAATGACCTTGCATTCGGCGCGCGGGCCCACTACCTCAAATGGATCAACCTGAAAGGCGCGCCATGACCAACGGAAGCAACCGGATCCTCGACGAATTCGCCAAGCTGATGACCGATGCCGCAGGCGCGGCCCAGGGCGTGCGCCGCGAGGTGGAGACCGCATTTCAGGCGCAGGCCGAGCGGGCCCTGAACGCGATGGACGTCGTTCAGCGTGAAGAATTCGAGATGGTGCGCGAAATGGCGCTCAAGGCGCGCGAAGAAAACGCTGCCCTGACAGCGCGTATCGAAGCACTTGAGGCTCAGCTTGCTGACGCCGGAGCGTCCAAGGCTGCGAAAACTGATTCTAAGCCGGCGTCATCCACCCGGACGAAAAAATAATTTTTTATTACCGTCGCCTGTGTATGGCGTCGAAAAATCCTTGTTCGAGAGTCGCTTACGCCGCGTTGCCCTTGGCAGCGCGGCGTTTCTATCCACACGCCCCCGGTCCTTTCGGCAAAAAAGGTCTGGTCACGCGACTCTGCATCAATAGACTGAATTTACAGCGTGATTCGTAACTGGTCATGCAGTTGGGCAGGGGCGGGCCTGTAGTAGTTCCATGCGTTGTCGTTGTCGCTCCACAATGTGTTTCAGGTTTGAAACGTCTTGCGGGGGAACCCTCCCGCCGTGGATTCTTGCGGGGTGCTTCGGTGCCTCCAGATACGGGAAAGCAGATTAATGAGCCTTCTTGAACTCGACATGACCCGTGATGCGCATCCCGTGGATGTCATCGAACATGTCGCGAACACCAATGACTGGAGCTTCGAGCGCAATGGCGACGACGAGATCGCCATCGCCGTGGCCGGCACCTGGACCGACTACAACGTGTCCTTCTCCTGGATGGAGGAGTTCGAGGCGCTGCATGTGGCATGCGCATTCGATCTGAAGGTGCCGGCGAAGCGCACGCTCGAGGTCATGCGGCTCCTTTCGCTCATCAACGAACAGATGCTGTTCGGTCATTTCGATCTCTGGGAGCGTGAGAACGTCGTCATGTTCCGCCAGGCGCTCGTTCTGTCCGGTGGCGTTGAGCCCACGGGCCAGCAGGTCGAGACCATGCTGAACAGCGCCCTTGAGGCATGCGAATGCTATTATCAGGCATTCCAGTATGTCATCTGGTCCGGCAGCACCGCACAGGAAGCGCTCAACAGCGTCCTGTTCGAAACGCACGGCAACGCATAAGCTGCAGGGCAGGGGAGCGGGCATGTCCTCCGACAAGACACCGGAAATCACCTTTGACGATTTCCTGAAGGTCGATATTCGCATCGGCACGGTCGTCGAGGCAGAGCCCTATCCCGAAGCCCGCAAGCCGGCGATCAAGCTGAAGGTCGATTTCGGTCCCGAGATCGGCATCAAGAAATCGTCGGCGCAGATCACTGCTCACTACACGCCGGAGGCGCTCGTCGGTCGCCAGGTTGTGGCCGTGGTCAACTTCCCTCCGCGCCAGATCGGCAAGTTCATGTCCGAAATCCTAGTCATGGGTTTTTCGGATGAAGACGGCGCGATCGTTCTGGCAGGCTCCGACAAGAAGGTGCCGAACGGCAGCCGCCTGCACTAGATCGCCATGCGTCCGTTTGGGTGCATGAAGGACGATCCAGACTGCTGCCCGCGCATCTGGCGTCAACGGTCGCAGTCGCCGATTTTCTCTTCATTGCGGCGCCCTGAGCGCTCAGCCGATCACCGGTCTCTGGCTGATGCTGGCGAAGCCGGTTTTCTGATCCGCCAACTCCTTGCTGAACCGACCGTTCTTCGCGCATGAAAAAGGCCGTGCGGAGGTCCCATTCCGCACGGCCCCAGACGACCTTATGGGCCGAATGCAGTGATTTGCGTCAGGCGAGTTCTTCGTCGCGCTGGTTGACGAAAATCAGAACGCCGAGGATCGCGACGTAGAACTTGAAGGCAGCGTCCTGGCCGTTCCAGATCTTGGACTGCCACATCAGGAACCACTCGCCGCCAACAACCATGAAGCCGAAGAACCATACGAGGAAGCCGATGGTTGCACCCGCGATCATCAGCTTCTTCGAAGCGTTGAATTCTGCGGCGGAGCCGTTGCGGGCGCCGAGCATCTTCAGGCCGCCAAGCAGGAACAGGACGAAGGTCAGGCCTTCACCCGCGATGATAAGCCAGTAGCCGGCATGCCAGAACGCGGGCGTCGTGATCGCGCGGTACATGGCCGAATTGCCTTCGAACGTCGTGTCCATGCTGAACACGTGCTGCACGAACGCGAAGTTCGAGCCGTAGTCGGTGATGTTGTTGAACGTAACCATGAACGCGAAAGCCGCGAGGGCCAGCGTCATGGCGATTTTTGCGTAACGTGAGGTCATTTGCCCCTTCCCTCCGATAAGCGACCGGGCAAAACCATTCGTCTGTGGCCCGGGCGCGACTCAGTGTGTTAGACGAAAGGCGTAGGTGCAATCTTTTGTAAGCAAAACGTCAAGCGCGCGCGTATTTTTCGACAAAAGTTTCGACAGTCTGGAGCGGAATTCTTGAAAACGGCTATTGAATTGACCCAAACCGCGCGCCGGAAGGTGGACGCTGAAGGCCACGGTGACCGTGTCGCCGGGCTGGTGCTGGGCGAATGGGCGCAGACGGGAGACTTCGTGGAACTCGCAGGCGATGGCGGGGTTCTGGTCTTCATCATCCACGCGCGCCGCATCCGCATTGAGGCTGATGGCCGTCAGACGCTTGTCTTCAAACTGGATCATCCAGCGCGGCCGGTCACGCGCTGAACCGGACGGGGCGGGTCCTGCGGCCCGGCCTCAGGCCGGAACCCGGATCACCGCCCGCAGACCGCCAAGCGGACTGTCATCCAGCGACACGTCGCCGCCATGGCTGCGTGCAATGTCGCGCGCGATGGACAGGCCAAGCCCGGTGCCGCTCTCATCCTGATTGCGCGCCTCGTCCAGCCGCACGAATGGCTTGAACACGCTTTCACGCATGTCCTGCGGAATGCCCGGCCCGTCATCGTCCACGGTGATGGTCAGAATGCCGTTTGCATTGCGCGCCGTGATCTCCACCTTGTCGGCATAGCGGAACGCATTGCCGATCACATTGTTGAGCAGGCGGCTGAAGGCATTGGGCCGCACATGCAGAAGCGTGTCGCCCGTTGTCACGATCTTCAGCTCGCAGTCGCGCAGGCCTGCTTCTTCCTGCGCGCGCTCGAAGAAGGCGGCGAGATTGAATTCGCCCGGATCTTCCGCCGCCTCGCCACGGGCGAAGGCAAGATAGCCCTCCAGCATTGAGCGCATGTCCTCGATGTCCTGATTCATCGCCTCAATGTCTTCCTTGCTGCTGGCCACGGCCAGTTGCAGCTTGAAGCGGGTCAGGATGGTGCGCAGATCGTGGCTCACGCCGGTCAGCATGGCCGTGCGCTGTTCGATCTGTCTTTCGATGCGTTCGCGCATCAGCAGGAAGGCGCTGCCGGCGCGGCGCACTTCCTCCGCGCCGCGTGGGTGGAAGCCGCTTGGCGTCGGCCTTCCCTTGCCGAAACTGTCGGCAGCCTCTGCCAGTTGCAGGATCGGACGGATCTGGTTGCGCAGAAAGGCGACGGCGATGGCGATCAGGACAAGCGATGTGCCCACCATCCACAACAGGAAGATGTGCGTGTTCGAGGCATAGGCCTGGCTGCGCCGCGCAAAGACGCGCAGAACCCTGTTCTCGAGCTGGATGCGGATCTCGACAATGTTGGAATTGCCCACCGTGTCCAGCCAGAAGGGGCGGTTGATCTGCCGTGTGATCTCTTCGCCCAGCGTCTGATCCAGGATGGAGAAAAAGGGCTTGGGCCCGGGGGCGGGCAGGGGGTCGGGCGGCAGGAGGTCGATCTTCAGCGCCAGCCGCTCCTGCGCAATGCGGATCACCTGGGCATAGCCGTCATCGTCGGGATAGGTCTCGATCATGTCGATGATCGCGGAAATATCGCGTGTCACCGCCTGGCTGAGGCGCTGCGTGACGGTCTGCCAGTGACGTTCCATGAACACGAAGGCGATGACCGACTGTAAAAGCAGCATCGGCGCAATCACGATGATCAGCGAGCGCGCATAAAGCTGTTTTGGCATATAGCGCGAGATGACGCGCCAGAAGCGCCGCCATGGTCTGCGCATCGCCCCCAGTGCCTGCTTCAGGCGCGCCAGCGGCGTGATCTTTTCGTTCGAGTTAACCTGCAAGTTCGCCTTCCGCCCTGTGGGCGCCCATTCCCGAGATGCGATTTCGGTTTGATCGTAGAGCATCAGGCCGAAAAGTGGAATCCGGTCTTGCCACATCAGGTACCCGAAACACTGTCTTTCCAGCAGCGGGCAATCTCTGCGCTTGACTTCAAGTCGACTTGAACTCCGACACTCTGCCTGTCGGTGGATGGGCTGCCGGCATTTCAGAAGGAAAGATGCATGTCGACGATTTCGACAGATGCCGCGTTCGCACCGGTCTACCGGGTCGACAAGTTTGCCGTTCCGGCGGCCGGACGTCAGGAATTTCTGGAGCGCGTATCAGCGACCCACGATGCCCTGCGCAGGCAGGATGGTTTTGTGCGCGATGTCGTGCTGGAGCAGGCCTCGGGGCCGGGCGACTTCAATTTTGTCACGCTGGTGGAATGGCGCGATGAAGCAGCCTTTGCCGGAGCCTCACAGGCTGTCGCCAGCATGCACCAGGAAACCGGGTTCGACCGTCATGAAATGATGGAGCGTCTGGGTATCCGGGCGGACATCGCCAATTATCGGGCGTTGCCGGTCTAAGACTATTCCACGCTCAGCCGGTAGCCGATGCCGCGCACGGTCTGGAGATAGACGGGGTTGGACGGGTCGCGCTCGATCTTGCGGCGCAGGCGATTGATCTGCACGTCGATGGTGCGCTCGCCCACTTCCGAATCCTCGCCCACAAGCTCGTGCCGGGGCACGGTCTCTCCGGCGCGTTCGGCAAAGATGACCATGATGTCGCGTTCGCGATCTGTCAGCTTCACGAGCTTGCCCGTGTGCTTCAGTTCGCGCTTGGCAATCTGGAACGAGTAGGGGCCGAAAACGACCTGTTCCACCTTTGGCGTGGTTTGCGGGCTGCTGCGGCGCAGGATGTTGTTGATGCGCAGAACCAGTTCGCGCGGGTCGAAAGGCTTTGGCAGATAGTCGTCCGCGCCGGCTTCCAGCCCCGATACGCGGCTGTCGGTCTCCGAGAGCGCCGTCAGCATCAGGATGGGGGTTTCCTTTTCCTCACGCAGAGATTTGGTCAGCGAGACGCCGTCTTCGCCCGGCATCATCACATCGAGAACCACCAGATCGAAGTCGAGCCCGACGAGCTTGCGTCGCGCTTCGGCGGCATTGCTGGCGATGGTGACGCGGAAACCGTTTTCGCGCAGGAAGCGGTTGAGAAGGCTGCGAATGCGTGTGTCATCGTCCACGACCAGCAAATGCGGCGCATCATCGCTCAGGACCGTCTTGTCCTTTTCGAGATTGCCGGTTTCGCTCATCGTGATGACCTCCTGAACTCGTGGCGCCTGAATCGGTGCCTTACTTAGAACGCCCGTTTGGCAGTTTGTCCATCTGGGGGCGCAGTTCCGGGTTCACCATGGCGCGCAGGAAGCGCTCCACTGCGGCGACGTCGCCCGGCTCCGCCTCTTCAAGTGCCGCACGGATGCGGCGGGACTGTGGCAGGGCGAGCTCCATTGCCAGGTCACGCCCCTTCTGCGTGGGATAGAGCTCGCGCTGGCGGCGGTCGCGCGGGCCGGGAACCTGCACGATGTAGCCATCATCGATCAGCTGTTTCAGAACGCGCGCCAGGCTCTGCTTGGTGATCCTCAGAACATCCAGCAATTCCGCCACGGTCAGGCCGGGCAACCGGTTCACAAAGTGCAGCACCCGGTGGTGCGCCCGCCCGAAACCATACTCGGCAAGGATGGCGTCCGGATCGGCGGTGAAGTCGCGATAGGCGAAGAAGAGATGCTCGATAACGGCAAAATCCACGCCATCGTCCAGCGTCAGCGGGGTTTTGATCGGCTCATCGTCGATTGTGCTCATGGGCTGCTTGCAGTCGATTTCATTTGTTGGCGAAGAAATTATGTCAGCCTTATTGACATAATTTCGGCGCGTTGATAATTTTTGACAACGTTTTAGGTCTGTAGCGCACAAATTGGTATCTGGAAGAAGCTTTTACGGAACTTCCTTCAAATTCCTGTCCGCCACAGGTAGGCTAAGACGATTGAAGGCGCCGCCCGAGGGGCGGCATTTCGGTTTGTCCGGTCGTTGGAATACGGACCGGCAGGAGAGGTTACATGGCAGCGGTTCCTTTTGATCAGCTCGAGGGCTTTATCTGGCTCAATGGTGAATTCGTCAAATGGGCAGACGCCAAGATTCACGTACTGACCCATGGCTTGCATTATGCAAGCGCGGTGTTCGAGGGCGAGCGCGCCTATGATGGCGAGATCTTCAAGCTCACCGAGCACACAGAGCGTCTGCATGAATCGGCGCGGATTCTCGGCTTCACCATTCCCTGGTCGGTGGAAGAAATCGACGATGCGTGCCGCGAGCTTCTGGCGCGTCAGGGCTTCTCCGATGCCTATGTGCGCCCGATTGCCTGGCGCGGCAGTGAGCTGATGGGCGTTTCGGCCCAGCAGAACCGCATCAACCTCGCCATCGCCATCTGGCAGTGGCCGAGCTATTTCGATCCGGAGCAGCGCCTGAAGGGCATCCGTCTCGATATCGCAGAATATTGCCGTCCGGACCCGCGCACTGCGCCGTCCCGGTCCAAGGCTGCCGGTCTCTACATGATCTGCACCCTGTCCAAGCACGCCGCAGAGGCCAAGGGTTATGCCGACGCGATGATGCTCGACTGGCGCGGTCAGGTTGCCGAGGCGACCGGTGCGAACATCTTCTTCGTCAAGGACGGCGTTCTCCACACGCCGACCCCGGACTGTTTCCTGGATGGCATCACCCGGCGCACGGTGATCGAACTCGCGCGCCGTCGCGGCATCGAGGTTGTCGAGCGTGCGATCATGCCCGAAGAGCTGGAAGGCTTCGAGCAGTGCTTCTTATGTGGCACGGCCGCCGAAGTTACGCCGGTTGCAGAGATCGGGCCGTACCGTTTCGAAGTCGGTGAAATCACGCGTCTTCTGATGAACGACTACGCCAGCGAGGTTCGTCCGAGCCTGCGCGTCGCTGCGGAGTAAAAGGGATGCAATCAGAGGTTTACCCTCTGATTCTATACACCCTTTATTTGACATGGGCCGGATTCGCGTTTTCATGGGCGCGCCGGCCACGAACGGTCGGCTCTACATGAGGGACCGAATATGGAAGCTCTACTTCCGATTATCATTCAGGCGGTAACGGGTGTGCTCGGTGGCGAAGCCATCGGAACAGTTGTGAAGAAAGCCGCGATGGGCCATGGCGCCAAGATTTTGAGCGGCATCATTGGCGGTGTTGGCGGCGGTGCTCTGCTGTCGGGCATGGGCGGTGACGCCGGCGCGCTGAGCGGTCTGCTCGGCGATGCCGTTGGCGGCGCTGTCGGTGGCGGTGTGTTGACGGGCCTTGTCGGTGTCGTTATGGGCGCCATGAACAAGAGCTGAGTTCTGTCGAATTCTCGAAGCGGGCAGCCTTGCGGTTGCCCGTTTTGCATTTTTGCCGCATTGCGGCATCTGTAACCTGGAGGGCTTCATGGGAAATCTTCGCGCCGGTGTCATTCCCGTGACGCCATTTCAGCAAAACTGCACGATCCTCTTCGATGAAGAGACGAAGGTTGGTGTCGTTGTCGATCCCGGTGGCGAGGTGGATCGCATCCGTGCCGCGATTGAGGAAAACGGCATTGCCGTCGAGGCCATCTGGCTGACCCATGGTCATATCGATCATGCGGGCGGCGCGATGGACCTGAAAGAGGCGCTTGGCGTGCCGCTGATCGGGCCCCATGAGGATGACCGCGAACTCCTCTCCAATCTGGAAAATCAGGCGCGCATGTTCGGGCTGGATCAAAGTGTGCGCAACGTCACGCCGGATCGCTACCTGAACGAAGGCGAGACGGTTTCCTTCGGCGATCATGTCTTCGAAGTGTTTCACTGCCCGGGGCATGCGCCGGGCCATGTGGTGTTCTTCAATCGCGATGCGCGCTTTGCCCATGTCGGCGATGTGCTCTTCAATGGCTCCATCGGCCGCACCGACCTTCCGGGCGGCGATCACGACGCTCTGATCCGGTCGATCAAGGACAAGCTCCTGCCGCTGGGCGATGATATCGGCTTTCTGTGCGGGCATGGTCCCGGCGGACGGTTTGGGGACGAGCGCCGCAGCAATCCCTTCCTTGTCTAGTTCCAGGCAGCGTTTCGTGGAAACGCTGCTTACGCCATCTCTCCTTACTGCTCGCGCATTCCCGCGAGGGCCGGTTATCTGGCTGACTTGCGGGTTGCTTCGTACGTCAGGCCCGGTTCGGGTTCAGTCGTGCGAGGCCATATCCCGCCAGGGCAAGGGCGATGCCTGATGCAATCGTTCTCGTCTGGTTCCAGAACTGCCAGCGCGAAGAATAGTCGGTCCAGATTTCCCGCGCCGCATCCAGCTCCTTGGGCACGACGACAAGAGCCAGCGCTTCGTTCATCGGCACGTTGATTGCCGCTGTCAGCAACAGCCCCAGTGCGAGATAGACAAGCGCTCCGACGCCGAAAAAGGCTGCGGACGTCTTCTGCCCGCTGCGCAGGATCAGGAACGCGGCAAGCCCCATCACCACCGGCGTCAGAAAGAATGCCGGGAAGAAAACCGTGTTGCGCACGGAGGCGTTCATCGCCTGCATGGCCTGGATTGCCACGCGGGGATCTGCCTGATCGAGCCCCCACATGGTCGAGCAGACCCAGGCATAGAAGAAGCCGAAAATCGCCCCCGCAAACAGGATCGCGGTTACCGAAACGGCAGTGGTCAATGCGCGCATCATCATCTCCTTGATTTTCGTACACATATGTACGGTTTTGTAATTCCGTACATTCATGTACGATTTGAGTCAACGAGACCGGAGATTCGGATGCGGGACGAAACGAGGGCGCAGAGACAGCTCCAGATAGAAGAGGCTGCCTACGCGCTGCTTGGCGAGAAGGGGTATGGCGCAACATCGATGCTCAGTGTCGCCAGAGTGGCGCGGGCCTCGAATGAAACGCTCTATCGCTGGTATGGCGACAAGCGCGGGCTCTTCAAATCGATGGTCGAGACCAATGCGCGTGATATCCGGGCCGCGCTCCGCGATGCAATCGACAGCGGGGCTGATCCTCTGGCCAGTCTTGAGAAAGTCGCGCCGGTTCTCCTCACCATGCTTCTTGGAGAGAAGGCGGTTTTGCTCAACCGCGCGGCCGCTGCCGATGAAACCGGCGAGCTTGGAGCGGCGCTGGCAGAGGGAGGGCGCAATGCGGTTGCGCCGCTGATCGAGGCGCTGCTTCGCCAATCCATGGAAAGCGGTGCGATCCGGGCCCCTTCCGCTGCGACGGCGGCCGAGTGGTTTCTCGGGCTTCTCATCGGTGATCTGCAGATCAGGCGGATCATCGGGGTGCTGCCAGAACCCGGTGCGGACTTTGTTGCGGACAGGGTGGCTGGCGCTTTGGCTGCTTACAGGGTGCTATGCGTCAATGCGTCTCAGGGTTGAATTTTTTATTAAGAATCATCTATAGGTAAATTCTGCATCCTGAGAATGCAGAATTTGTTCCGAGGATCGTATTTGTCCCGAAAATCGCATTTGTCCGTGTTGGCGATTTCCGGAGTGGCGACGCGTAATCTGTCCCGCGTCAGTCTCTCGTGTTCTGATCTCGTTTTACGCATGCGTGTTATCCGGGCTGTGTCTTGACGCCCTGATCAGCTTTTTAATGAAGAAAGGCCGGGCAAAGCCCGGCCTCTTTTTCTGGAGCAGGGAAACTCCGGGTGTCTAGCGCGGCTGGCAGAAATGCCGGTTTCCATCATATCCCATGAAGGTGCCGGTCCGGCCGTCGAAGCTGCGGTAGCGGTTTGAGCAATAGCGGAACCATTCACGCGACCAGGGCTCCATGCTCGCCCGGTAATGAACGGGACGTTCGCGATAGGCCGGGCGTTCGCGGTAGGCGGGTGCGCTCGGATAGTAATCACGGTAGACCGGCTGGTAATCCGGGTAGCGCGGACGACGCGGCGGATCGATATAGACGCGCTCATTTCCGCGGCTCGATTCCGAGAGCAGACCGCCGACAATGGCGCCCGCAGCCAGGCCGAGTACGCCTGCGGCGATGGCGTCATTGTTGTTGTTGTGCCGGTGGCGATTGCGGTGGCCGGCGTCGGCCGTCGAGATCGCCCCAAGCGTTGTTGCAGCCACGGCAAGCGAAAGAATGCCCGTCTTCAGGATGCGTTTCATGACCTTACCTCTTCAAGTGTCGCTGCCGTGTTCAGGGGGAGGGGGGCAGCTGTCACAGAGGGTTTATTCATTGGCACCTGAATGCTGCCTGAATAAGGCTGCCATCTTGTGTTCAACCGTTATGAAGGGGCCACATATTCCGTGTTGCCGCGAGGATGGCTGTACGGGGGCGGTCGGTGCGGGTATCGCGATTGTCATTTCCGCGTCGTCGCGCCTGCGCTAGAATTCGATTCCGGTGCGGCCCGCGCCTCCTCCCTCCATCGGGAAAGCACAGTTCATGCAAGGGCGTTCCCGTTTCGAACCGACTGTTCGGGCAAGCGCATAAGGAGGGATTGCGAAATCCGCTCGCGATAGGAGGTTTCAGATGAAACTCACTGCACCGCTCTATGTCCTGAAACGCAGGGCGAAACTTATCTCCCGCCGTGATGGCCTGCCGCTTCATGCTGCTCTCGACCGCATTGCGAAAGAAGAGGGCTATGGCGCGTGGAGCCTGCTGGCAGCGAAAATGTCGGCGGCTTCGCCGGCCTCAAGGCTGTTCCCCGTCTTGCACCCCGGCGATTGCCTTCTGCTAGCTGCGCGTCCCGGGCAGGGCAAGACGCTTCTCGCTTTCGAGCTTGTAATCGAGGCGATGCGGAATGGACGCCAGGGCGTCTTCTTCACGCTTGAATACACGCAGCGGGATATTGTTGAGCGCTTCGGTTCGCTGGCGGCGCAGGCGGATGGCTTCGCAGATCGCTTCACTTTTGACAATTCGGACGGGATCTGCGCCGGGCACATCACGCGCGTGCTCGCCAATGCCGAGCCGGGCGCGCTTGCCGCCATCGATTATCTTCAGCTGCTCGATCAGAAGCGTTCCAACCCGGATCTTCTGGATCAGGTGCGTGCGCTGCGTGCTTTTGCGCGCAGGCGGGGCATCGTCTTTGTCTTCATTGCCCAGATTGATCGCTTGTTCGATCTTTCCGGTCGGGCCATGCCGGGCATGGCCGATATCCGTCTGCCAAACCGGCTTGATTTGGCCCTGTTCAGCAGAGCCTGCTTTCTGCATGACGGCGAGATCCGGTTTGAAACGCTGATGTGAAGTCGTGCCAGATCTGCTGGCGCGGGGTATTCGCATAACTGTTAAAAGGATGGGGCGTTTGGGCCGGGCACGGTTCGGGCTGACGCTGCCGCGATCTTCTCGCTCGCCTCGTCTTTACCGTCTTGATTTGGCCGGGCTTCGCTGAGGCAGCGCCTGAACTTCAACGCCTCAAGTTCAATGTGCTGGAGAAGCCCAAATCTGACCGAATAGAACCGTCGCGCGACCATCTGCCGGTCGTGCGTCTTCACCCTCTCCGGGTGCAGGTGGGCCTGCCACGGAGGGCAGGCAATACGGCGCCTCAGGCGCCGCAGGCCCTGGTCAGGAGGCAACCATCAGGTTGACGGCCTTGGGACCTTTGCCACGCTTGTCGGGCTCGGTCTCGAACGTGACCTTCTGCCCGTCTTCCAGTCCCGCCAGACCGGAAGCCTGAACTGCTGAAATATGAACGAAAACGTCCTTCTCGCCATCATCCGGGGTAATGAACCCGTATCCCTTGGCTTGGTTGAAGAACTTTACTGTACCACTCTGCGACATAGGAAGGAGTCCTTTCTCCCTTTATGCTGGTTTCGGCGGGCCAACCTCTTGAAGGGTTTTAGGCCCATGGCGTCATCGGTCGTTTACTGGGGGAGAAGAAACAGTCAGCTTCGCGCCTCGCAGTGGGGACCCGTGATTGTGGGCTCTTCGCCCGCACAAGCATATTGTCCTCTTACTATCGGTGCGACTTCCCAGACGGGCCTAAATGGACCCGCTATTGGGGCATGCCATTCCAGTCTCCGGGCCCGCAAATGCCCGAATGGCAGGGAGCTTCCCCGATTTTTTCAAGGGTATCAAGAGAAAGTTTTATGAATAATACGAATTGCGAAGGTGTCTGCGTCTGCAATTCCAGCGAGCAAAGAAAAAGCGCGGCGTTTGCACGCCGCGCTCAAACTCTACAACCGAGATAACCCGGTATTAGGCAGCCGAAAGGTTGACTGCCTTCGGGCCTTTGCCCATGCGATCGGGCTCGACCTCGAAGGAAACCTTCTGGCCATCGGTGAGCGTGGTCATGCCGGAGCGCTCAACTGCGGAGATGTGTACGAAAACGTCTTTCGCGCCATCGTCCGGGGTGATGAAGCCGAAGCCTTTGCTCGCATTGAAGAATTTAACGGTGCCTGTCTGGGCCATTGGGAAACTCCTTTTCCCTTTGAGAGTTCGCGCCTGCGCAACGTGCACAGATTAGCGGTGGTTCGAGAGTTTGAAGAAAATCGGGGAAAGGGGCCGTCCAAATCATAAAGCTTCCAGTCTCCGGGTCTGCAATCACCCGAGCGCGGGGAATCTATGACACGAAAGGGAAATGGCTACAAGACTGCGTGTACTAGCTAATTGTCTATGATTTACGCATGCTGAGCCGGCTTCAATCGCGGGCTGCGGCCTCCAGCAGCGCGATGTCGAGCTTCACCATTTCCAGCATTGCCTCCGTCACCCGTCTCGCTTTGGGGCGGTTGGGATCGCTGATGAGGGCGTTGAGCATTGCGGGAACGATCTGCCAGCTCAGTCCCCAGCGATCCCTCAGCCAGCCGCATTGCTCTGTCGCGCCGCCTTCGCTCAGCGCCTCCCAGAGCCTGTCGATCTCGGCTTGCGTTTCGCACTCGGCGACGATGGAGAAACTGTGGTTAAAACTGTCGAGCGGCCCGGCTTCCAGCGCCCGATAGCGCTGGCCTGCAAGTGTGAGTTCTGCGATTTTCACGCTGCCTGGAGGTCCGGCCGGCGTCTCTGCCGGCAGCGTGGTGACGTTGTCGATCCGGGAATTGGGTATCAGCGACGTGTAGAGGCCGATTGCGGCCTCCATGTCTTTCTCGAACCAGAGGTGTTGTGTGATGTTCATGGTCACGTCCTTTCCTTCTGGTTTGCCTTGGGGGGGGACCCCAAGGACGAAGGAGAGGGCGGTTTTCCGACAAAAGGATGCCCTGCCGGTCGTGGCTGATGTTGTTTCAGTCGCTGGCAGTGAGTGTCAGCAGGCTTTCGGCATAACCGTTGCCGGCAACCGATGAGCAGAGCGAAGTCCATTCGCAGCCAAGGCATGCCTGGCGTGTCGCGCCTCTGGCGAAGCTGGTCCGCATCCGGTCGAGGAGCTTTCGGTCGGGCGTCAGCAAATGGCCGATTTCGACTGGTTGTCCCAGCCAGCGTGTCAGCGCCCCTGCGGCGCGCCGGTCGCGTTCGCGGACGCTGCCATTCAGGCAATGCGGCGTTGCCTCTTCCGCGATGAGGGGCTGGCAGATGTCGTCCGGACCGTCGACGATCAGGATCTGCTCACCTGCGTTGAGGCGTTCGATGATCCGGTCGTAATTGGCGGTGAAGGCGGGGCTGTAGCCCCGCCCGACATAGGTCAGCATGCACAGGAGATGGTGTGCACGCAGCCGCACCGTCATTACGCATCGCCCCGTTTTGCGGTGCGCGAGAGCGCCACCAGCGACGCAGCGCCCAGTGCCGATTTCAGGATTGCGCCGATAATAAAGGGGGTGACGCCAAGCATGATTGCCTTTTCGAGGCCGATCATGCCGGCAAGCCACAGACCGCCCATGGCGAGGCAGAGGGCGTTCGCGGCCAGCATGGAGGTGAAGGCAAGGAGCGGGCGCTGCGCATTCCAGCCGCGTTCCGTGAGTGCGCCGACGAGCAGCGCCATAAGCGGGAATGAGGCGAGATAGCCGCCCGTCGGGCCTGCGAAATGCGCAAGGCCGCCTGCGCCGCCGGCCAGAACCGGCATGCCGATCATGGCTTCGCCGAGCCATGCGAGCACCGTCAGGGTGCCGAGCCTTGCGCCGTAAAGTGCGCCGATCATGGCGACGGCGAATGTCTGCATGGTCACGGGGACGGGCACCATTGGAACTTCGATGCGTGACGCCACTGCCAGAAAGAGCGTACCGAGCACGACTGCGCCGGCCTTGAAGGCGAGCGACTTCTCGTTGAGCCGGAGTGCGCCGGCATGGCCGATGAGGCCGGTGGTCTGCTGTGAAGCTAAGCTATGAGGCATGGTCTCTCTCAAATTATAGATAATTATGAGTGTTCATCTATTATTGAGTCCATATTCGCGCCGGCTTGGCAAGGGGGTGTGCAAAATCTCACGCATTGCGTCTTCTGCGCTGCGCCCAGACGCAATTGCGCCACGGCAGTGCAGTGTGACGCTCGGAGAACAGGTTGGACGCGATTTTGGTGGTGGCCGTCGGGCCGGAATGAGCCTTAATTAGCCTTCGATCACGAAGGCTTCGCGTCGCTTGCCGGATGCGGTTTCAACTGGCCTGCGTCCGATCCATTGCACATGCCGCGCGAGCACGGCCGAGGCCGCATCCACTTCGCCGCGCCGCAGGTGCTCAAGGATCGCGCGATGGTCGCGGTCCGTGCGGGTTTCCCAGTTCGAGCGCCAGGCCGAAAAAAGAAAGCGCGCGCTTGCCGCATGCAGATCGTCGATCGCCGCCAGCAGGCGGGGCATGCTGCACGGCGTGAGCAGAAGCCTGTGAAACCGCCGGTTTGCGGTCTCCCACGCGATCACGTCGCGCGCCTGATCGCCTTCAAGGATTGCCTCTTCCGCAGCTTTGAGGATTGCCGGTGTCAGGTGCTGTGCTGCGTTGCGCAGGGCGAGAACTTCGAGCGCGGCGCGCATCTCGGCCACTTCGCGCACCTGGTTCAGATCGAACGCCGCCACCCTCACGCCGCGGCGCGGTTCGCTCTTGGCGAGCCCCTGCGCTTCGAGCAGCCGAAAGGCCTCGCGCACGGGCACATGGCTTGCGCCAAATTCTTCGGCTATGTGGTCCTGCCGCAGGCGTGCACCCGGCTCCAGCGCGCCGGAGACGATGCGGTCGGCAAGCGTGCGCGCGATCTGTGCGGCTTTGGTCTCTTTGCGATCACTCATGATTATAGATAATTTGCTTCGCGCTGATTTGTCGAGCCATCTTTCTCGCTTCCCCGTTCGGCTTCGGATAGATGGGCGGCTCGCCCGACGCTTGACGGATTTCATATCCGGGATAATTTCTCAAATATGGATTCTATCTCGATACCCGACCCCGCGATTGATCAGCGCATTGCCGGGCGCCTGCGGGCGCTGCGTCAGGAGCGTGGCTGGTCGCTTGACGATCTTGCCGGTCGCAGTGGCGTCAGTCGCGCCACGCTTTCGCGGCTTGAGAATGCGGAGGTGAGCGCCACGGCCAATGTGCTGGGCAGGCTCTGCGCCGCTTATGGCATGACGCTCTCGCGGCTGATGCATCTCGTGGAAGACGATTTCCCGCCGCTGGCGCCACGCGCGGCGCAGGCGCTTTGGGAAGATGCGCAGTCCGGGTTCGTTCGCCGCGTCGTCTCGCCACCGGCCCGTGCGCTTGCCGGAGAGGTGATGGAGGGGTGCCTGCGTCCGGGCGCTTCCGTCTCATATGATGGTCCGCCGCGCCCGGGCCTGGAGCATCATCTCGTCATGCTTGAAGGTGCGCTCCGCATCACGGTCGATGGTGCTGTTCATATGGTTCATCCGGGCGATTGCCTTCGCTATCAGCTGCGCGGTCCCAGCCGTTTCGAGGCCGGGAAAGAGGGCGGCGCGCGCTATCTCCTCTTTACGGTGTGACCATGCAGGAGGCCGCCGCCTTTTCGATAGACCGTCTCGACGCTCCACAGGCTGAAGGAATGCTGCCCGAACTGGCGTCCCTTCTTCATGCATGCGTGCATGACGGGGCAAGCGTCGGCTTTGTCCTGCCCTTTGATGTGCATGAGGCGGAGGGCTTCTGGCGTGAAAAGATCCTGCCTGCGGTCAGATCCGGTGATCGCGTGCTGTTCGTGGCGCGACAGGGGGCGGTGCTCGCGGGAACGGTTCATCTTGTGGTGGACATGCCGCCCAATCAGCCGCACCGGGCAGAAGTCTCCAAGCTTCTGGTCAGTCCGGCGTTCCGTCGTCGCGGGCTCGCCCGCTCCTTGATGCTCGCGCTCGAGGCCGAAGCCCGCATGCGTGGCCGCAGCCTCATCACGCTCGACACCCGCACGGGCGACAGCGCCGAGCCGCTTTACGCAGCACTTGGTTACGCGGTTTCGGGCGTCATTCCGGATTTTTGCCGCGATCCCTTTGATGATCGTCTCGACCCAACGACGGTGATGTACAAGCGGTTGGAGGTCTAGGGTCAGGGCCCTGTTTTCCGTGGGCGGACGGTGCTCCACCTCACGCGCCTGACACCGTTGCGAACAGATCGTGATGGCGTTGATGGAACCCGCACATGGTACCCGCGCTTGTCCACGGGGGTGGTTCCAAGTCTGCGGAAGAGAATATGCGACGCCTGGAAATACTGGACGGCATGCGAGGATATTTCCTCGTCTTCATGGTGTTGAACCACCTGACCTTTGCCGGCGGATATCTGCTGGTCAAATTCAATCACGGCGAACTGGGATATGTGCAGGATGCGCAGGGCTTCGTGTTCCTGTCCGGCCTGCTTGTCGGCATGGTCTATGCGCGCCGCATGCTCCGCGATGGTTATGCTGCGGGTGCGGCGAAGGTGAGAAAGCGCGCTTTCGAGATCTATCGCTATGCGGTGGCCTGCCTCGCGATCGTCTTTCTGCTCGGCTTCGTGCTCAGCGCCTCTTCCACCTATTGGGAGCCGTGGCTCTGGGATCTCGCCGAACACAATCCGTTCTATGCGCTGGCCTCGCTGCTTCTGCTCTACCAGCCCACCTATATGGATATCCTGCCGCAATACATCGTCTACATGCTGGTGTCGCCGCCGCTGATCTGGCTTTGCGTCACCGGGCGCTGGATGTGGGTTGCGGCACTGTCCGCGTTTCTCTGGGCGGCCGTTCAGCTGGGCCTTCACTTCCCCGTTGCAGGCGGCATTCGCGCGCTGCTTGAGCGGGTGCATGAGGGCGAGATGTTTCGCACGGCCTTTAATGTGCTTGCCTGGCAGGCGGTCTTCATGTCGGGCCTCGTTCTCGGTGCGCTCACCGCTACCGGCAGGATCGACTGGGAAAAGGTGATGAACCCGAAGCGCACGGCGCTCGTCTGGCTGGCCTTCGCTCTGGTGCTGGTCTTCATGGGTTTCCGCTTCGGTTTCACTTTCAAGCTTCTGCCCGAGCCGATGATGGAGCGCTTCAGGAGCCTCGACAATCGAACCGAGTTCAGCTTCGTCTATCTGGTGAACTTCATGGCCACCGGTTACCTCGTGGCCTGGATGGTCATGGCGGGGTCACTCGCGGACAACCGGATCGTGCGGGCGCTCGGCAATGGCCTGCGCTGGATATTCAGCCTTTCCTTCCTGCGGCTGATCGGTCGCCATTCACTGCAGGTCTATGCCTGGCACGTGATCGTCATCTACCTCCTGAAAGGGTTCGAGCATCACTATGGTCCGTTCTCGGAGTGGACCAAGACGGCGATTGCGCTCTCGGCCATTACTTCGCTTGCCGTGCCGGCGCTTTATCGCGAGCGCGCAACCTATTTCGGCAGGGTTCCTTTTCTGCGTGACCGGGCCTCGTCTGATGACGTGAAAGCCCGGGCCGCACCCGCCAAGTGATCCGCCGTCCGGCGGTTCGCGCAATTTCACTCCAGCATTTCATGAATGAGCAAGGGACTGTACATCCATGACCGATCTTAACCGACGGGATTTTCTTTCGTTCGCGCTGTCGTCTTCTGTGGTCGCAGGACTGTCGGGCAGCGCGTTTGCCGCAGCCGAAGCGCCGGGGCTGACCTTCGGTCCCGCAAAGACCTTCAGCTTCGATGCACTGAAAGAAGAGGCCGGGGCGCTGGCCGCGGCCCCGTGGCAGGATGGCCGCTCGCCCCATGGCGAGATCCTTGAGCAGATCGATTACGACGCCTTTCAGAAGATTCGTTTTCGCAAGGATCATGCGCTCTGGGCGGATGGGAAAGGCGGCGCGCCGGTGCAGTTCTTCCATCTCGGGCGCTACTTTCAGGAACCGGTTCTCATGCATGTCGTGGAGAATGGCGAGGCGCGGGAAGTGCTTTACCGGCCGGATTATTTCGATCTGCCCGAAGATCATCCCGCGCGCGAACTGCCCGACAATATCGGTTTCTCCGGCTTCCGCCTGCATGAGCCGTCGCAGAAGACCGACTGGCTGGCATTCCTCGGCGCATCCTATTTCCGGTCTTCAGGCGAGCTGAACCAGTATGGTCTCTCCGCGCGTGGTCTTGCCATCGACACGGCCCTGCCGAAGCCGGAGGAGTTTCCCCGGTTCAGCCGCATCTGGCTTGAGCGCGTGGAGGGAGAGCCGGACCGCGTTCTGGTCTATGCGCTGCTCGACAGTCCCGGTATCACTGGCGCATATCGTTTTGACTGTGCGCGGGGCGACGGCCCGGTGATGGATGTCTCGTCCTGGCTCTATCCGCGCAAAACCGTCGAGCGGCTGGGCGTTGCGCCGCTCACCTCCATGTACTGGTATTCCGAAACGAACCGAAAACAGGCTGTCGACTGGCGGCCGGAAATCCACGATTCCGACGGGCTTGCCATCTGGATGGGTAATGGCGAGCGCCTCTGGCGGCCGCTCAACAATCCGCCCGAAACCGTCACCAATGCCTTCATGGATGAGCGCCCGCGCGGTTTCGGCCTGCTGCAGCGCGACCGTGATTTCGACCACTATCAGGATGACGGCGTCTTCTACGAGCGACGTCCCTCCGCCTGGATCGAGCCGGTCAATGAGTGGGCTTCCGGTCAGGTGCAGCTTGTCGAAATACCCACCGATGACGAGATCCACGACAACATTGTCATGTATTGGGTGCCGGATGCTCCGGTCGAGCCGGGCAAGCCGCTCCAGTTCGATTATCGTCTTTACTGGACGGCCGACGAGCCTTTCCCGGCAGAGCTCGGGCGCGTCATGGCGACCTATACCGGCACTGGCGGCATTCCCGGCCAGCCGCGTCCGGAAAACACGACCCGCTTCGTGGTTGACTATCGCGGTGGAGAGGTGGGCGCGCTGGAGCGCGGCGATGCCGAGCCGGTGGTTGATCTCTCACGCGGCGAGGTGACGCTGGCGGACGCCCATCCCGTTGTCGGTCAGCCGGGCCTCTACCGCGCTTTCTTCGATGCGCGGATTGAGGGTACGGACCCCGTCGATATGCGCATGTATGTGAAGGGCGGGGATGACCGCGCGCTGACCGAGACATGGCTCTATCAGTATTTCCCGAACCGGGATGATGTCAGAGGCGGGGCCTGATCCGGCTCATCCTCCGGTGAGCCAGTTCGTGCCAAGTGCGGCCAGATAAAGCCCGACACCGAAGGAGGTGTGGGCGATGAGGCTGCGCAGTCTTGCCGTGTTGGGCGCTGGTGTCTTCGCTGCGGCGATGCCCGCGCCCATGCCGGGCTGCAGGATGAGAAAGGGCGCAAGCACGGTTATGATGCCCATGGCGAGTGCGGGCAGAAAGCTTGGCTGGCGCGCCCAGCCCAGCCCTGCCATTGCGATCAGAATACCGGCGAAGAGCACGCCGATGGCATAGTGTGCGGCCCAGCCGATGGCGCGCTCGCCGGGGATGGGCCGGGCAGCGCCGATAGCCTGATGGCAAAGGGTTCCCGAGCCGAGATGTCCGATCCAGCGTCCCACCATTGCGTAGTTGAGGGCGGGAATGCCGAAGGCCCGTTTCTGAAACAGCGCCCATAGATCCATGAAGGCGGTAGCGCCCACGCCGATCAGAAATGCGCGTATGCTGAACTCGATTGCTTCGGCCGTCATGCTTGTTCCGTTTTCTCGTTGCCCTGACCGGGCGTTGCTTTTTTTTGCCGCACATGGCCGTGTCCAGCGTTTGGGTAGGCGCGCGCAGCAGCACATTTCACTTGGTGAAAGCACTTCATATAAACATTCAATTGTTTTATTGATTGATTGCGTAATGAAGGAGGACTTGTCAATGGCGGATCGAACCGGGCAGCAGCTTTATGCCCAGGCGGCGGAGCTTGCCCGCGCGCTCGCAAGCCCGCACCGCATTGCGCTCTTGGAGCATGTTGCTCAGGGTGAGCGCCCGGTGGAGCGGCTCGCCGCGCTGACAGGGCTTTCCATGGCCAATGCCTCGCAACATCTGCAGCATCTTCGGCGTGCCGGCCTCGTTCTGGCCCGGCGCGAGGGCAAGAATGTGCTTTATCGTCTGGGGGAGGGGCCGGTGGTGCCGCTTCTGGCAGCCCTGCGTGCGCAGGTGGCGCATACTCATGCCGAGGTTATGGCGCTGGTCACCGGGGGCGAAAACGGCATGGGGGCGGTGGAAACCGTCTCGCGTGACGAGCTTCTCTCGCGCCTGCGCGACGAGACGGTTCTTTTGCTCGATGTCCGCCCGGAGGAGGAGTTTGCGCAGGGGCATCTGCCCGGTGCGGTGAATGTGCCGCTCGATGCGCTGGAGAAGCGCCTTGCCGAATTGCCGCGAGACCGCGAGGTCATCGCCTATTGTCGCGGCCCCTATTGCATGCTGTCGCTGGACGCCGCCCTTCTGCTCCAGCGTGAAGGTCTGGCGGCCAGCCGTCTTTCCGATGGTTTCCCGGACTGGAAAGCGGCTGGCCTGCCTGTTGAACGACTGAACTGAGTTTCAGTTCGTGTCAAAGGCTGGCGCCGCCAAGCGCTCCAGATGTGTTCTGAGATCTTTCGGCCAGTTGCTGATCCGGCTCTTGAAGGTTTTTGCATCGCCTGCATAGAGCGCGCGCCGCTTCCTCGTAGCCGGGTTTGTCGCCGAGCATCGCCATCATGAACCTGTCGGCCGCGGTCTTCGCCCTGCGGATCTGCTCGCGCGGCATATCGGCTGTGCGGGCCGCGTCCACCAGTTTGCGCAGGGTTGCCGACGCGCCGCCGGGCTGTTCACTGAGCCATTCCCACTGGCGCGGCAGCAAGGTGATCTCACGGGCCACCACGCCGAGCCTCGGGCGCCCCGGCGCGCGCTTCTCGGGCGCTGCCTCCTGCGGTTTCGGGGCGAGCCGCTCCAGAACCTCGGCCTCGCTGCCCGTCAGGTTGAAGTCGGTCTGCCGGCCAGTCGCATCATTGAAGATAAGCACATCCGCGCCGGGATAGTCGCTGAGCAATGCTTTGGCTGCCAGGGCAACCTCGGTTGCGGTGCCGCTGGCGAGAAACTTCTCGCCATGAAAACCTGTGAAGCTGGACATCGGGGTGGGGCTCCGTTGAATGTCGAATAGCTTTTACCCGGGTATAATATTTCTGTCAATATACCCGGATAAAATACAGCCTTGACGCTGGCTGAGCCTCTGTGCCTAGCGTTCTGGCGCGCTTGAAGGCTGATTCAACGCGTTTCTTGGAGGGCGAATGAAAGAGCTTCTGCTTTTACGGCATGCGAAATCGAGCTGGGATGAGCCCGGCCTGAGCGATGCCGAGCGTCCGCTTGCGCCGCGTGGACGACGCGCCGCGCCACGCATGGGGCGAGAACTCGCGCAGCGTGGCTGGTTGCCGGATCTGGTGCTGGTGTCGCCGGCGCGCAGGGCGCAGCAGACATGGCGACTGGTCTCGTCAGCGCTGAAGGGGCCTGCTCCGGCGATTGGCGATGGAAGCGGGCTTTACATGGCAACGCCCGGGCAATTGCTGGCCGCTCTCCACAAAGTGCCGGAAGAGGCGGGGCGCGTGCTCGTTGTCGGGCACAATCCGGGCATGGAGGACTTCGCCAGCCTTTTGGCCGGAAACGGTTCCGGGGAAGACGCGCTGGAGCGCATGCGCGAGAAATTCCCCACCGCTGCGCTTGCCCGGTTCGCCTTTGATGGACAGTGGGACGCTCTGGCCTTTGGCGGTGCGCGACTGCTCCATTTCATGAAGCCGAAAGACTTCAGCGCATCGGCCTGAAAATCGGAACAGGTTTTCGGAAAGCACCATGCGCAGGTTCAACAGGTTAGAGCGTCCTTTGTGCGTTCGAATGGACGCACGGCGCTCTAGCTGACAGCCGGCGCAATCGAAAAACGATAGATCGTTTCGTCCGTGTCGCTGCTTTTCTCGATGTTCTCCGCACCGGCGGCAATGATCGCTTTTGGCCAGAAGATCTGTGCTGCCTGATTGCCGGCCATGATGCTGACCTCCCACGTGCCGGGGTGCCGGTGCATGGTGCTCACGGCCATCGACCGGCCAAGTCCTCTGCGGCGTGCGTTCGACAGAACCGCGAACTCCGCCATGGAGAAGGTGACGCCATCTTCCTCCAGCGCCCGCACGAACGCGAAACCGGTAACGGTCTCGCTGTCGCGGAAGAGATAAGGCCAGCGCCTGTCGGTCTCCTGCCAGTAGAGGTCCAGATAGGGATAATCGTCATCGACGCCGCCATGGGGCGAGAGTTCTTCAAGGTATTCCCGCAGCATCCGGTCGATCAGCGGCTTGTCGGTCTTTTTCGCGAGGATCAGTTGCATGAGAAGTGGCGCTCGACTGTTCTTGTGGCGCGCAGCATATCACCCTCACATGTCCGCGCGTGGCTTCTGCAAGCTTGCCTTTCCTACATGATCGCGCTAGATCGCGCCAAAATGTCTGGAGGTTTTATGTCCCGGTGAAGCGGGGGCGGGTCTCGCCCCGGAAATGGATGATGGATGGCGCAGTTCCGTCCCGCGCATCCGTTTCGCTTTCAAACCAAATTATTCTGCAGTGCGCGTGTCGTTGTCGACGCGCTTGATGCTGCATAGCTGGACATAAACGAAAATGATCAAGACCTATCAACCCGGCGTCGATGACGACGCCATTGTCGACATCTGGCTCAAGGCGAGCCGGCTCGCCCACGCGTTTCTGGATGATGATTTCCTGACGCGCGAAGCCGACAACATCCGCAATGTCTATCTGCCCATGGCTGACACCCGCACCGTTTGGGCGGATGACCGGCTTGTCGGCTTCATCTCGCTTCTGGGCAACCAGGTGGGTGGCCTCTTTCTCGACCCGGATTGTCACGGTCGGGGGCTGGGCCGGGCGATGGTGGACGATGCGGTTGCGCGCATGGGCGCGCTGGAACTCGATGTCTTCGTGAAGAATGACATCGGCAGGCGCTTCTATGAACGCTACGGCTTTGCGGAAGTGGAGCAGCGCATCGACGAACCCACGGGCGAGCCGGTTCTGCATCTGCGCTACCCGGCCTGATATCCGGACAGGCGGGGGCTCCTGACACCCTTGTGTCAGGAGCTGTGCGGGGTGATGCTTTCCCCATGCGTCACCCCTTTCCATTTGGGGGCAGCGATTCCATATTCAGGGCATGGCCAAATCATCCGAGAAGAAGAATGGCGGCTTCGCCGAAGCCCCGCAGCCCGAGCTTTCGGGCACGCCGCTGACCGGTTCCATCGCGGACTGGGCAAGCGAGATTGCGCAGGAAGCAGAGAAGCCCGCGCGGGCGAAGGCCAGGGACAAGGCGAAGAAACCGAAGAAAACGGCTGAGCGTTCCGCCGGCGGCTCGAAGACCGCGCGCGGCACCTCCATGGGCGGCGCGGCCTCTGCGCGAGAGCGCGCGGCTGCCGGCATGATGCCCGTCGCCGGTCTCGACGTCACGCTGGAGGAGGCCGAGGGGCTGTCTTCCTCGGGCGTTACCGCTACGGTCGCCGCTCTTTCGCGGCTGATCGAGGGGGGCGATCCCAACCTTCAGTCCAACTGGACCCCGCACCGCCCCTCCCGGCCAGCAAAGTCGGAAGGCGGCGTGCCGATCAAGATGGTCACGGAGTTTACGCCCTCCGGCGACCAGCCGACGGCCATTGCCGATCTGGTCGCGGGCGCGAACGAGAACGAGCGCACCCAGGTGCTGCTCGGTGTTACCGGCTCGGGCAAGACCTTCACCATGGCCAAGGTGATCGAGGAGACGCAGCGCCCGGCCATCATCCTCGCGCCGAACAAAACGCTGGCCGCCCAGCTCTATGGCGAGTTCAGGTCCTTCTTCCCCGACAATGCGGTCGAGTATTTCGTTTCCTACTACGATTACTATCAGCCGGAGGCCTACGTTCCGCGTTCCGACACATTCATTGAGAAGGAATCCTCGATCAACGAGCAGATCGACCGCATGCGCCACTCGGCCACGCGCGCGCTGCTCGAGCGCGATGACGTGATCATCGTCGCTTCCGTGTCCTGTATCTACGGTATCGGCTCTGTCGAAACCTACACGGCCATGACCTTCCAGATGCAGATTGGCGACCGGCTGGACCAGCGCCAGCTACTGGCCGATCTGGTTGCCCAGCAATACAAGCGTCAGGACATCAATTTCGTGCGCGGCTCCTTCCGGGTGCGCGGCGACACGATTGAAATCTTTCCTGCCCACCTTGAGGATCGCGCCTGGCGCATTTCCCTCTTTGGCGATGAAATCGAGACCATCACCGAGTTCGATCCGCTTACCGGCAAGAAGACCGGCGACCTGGAGTCGGTCAAGATCTACGCCAACTCGCACTATGTCACGCCGCGCCCCACGCTGAATCAGGCTGTGAAGGGCATCAATGCCGAGCTGAAACAGCGTCTGGCGGAGCTTGAGCGCGCCGGCCGTCTGCTGGAGGCGCAGCGCCTCGAACAGCGCACCCGCTTTGATCTGGAAATGCTGGAGGCCACCGGCTCCTGTGCCGGCATCGAGAACTATTCGCGCTATCTGACCGGCCGTGCGCCGGGCGAGCCGCCGCCGACCCTGTTCGAGTACATTCCCGACAATGCGCTGGTCTTCATCGACGAGAGCCACGTCACCATTCCGCAGATCGGTGGCATGTATCGCGGCGACTTCCGCCGCAAGGCGACGCTTGCCGAATACGGTTTTCGTCTGCCCTCCTGCATGGACAACCGTCCGCTGCGCTTCGAGGAATGGGACGCGATGCGCCCCGCCAGCGTCGCCGTTTCGGCCACGCCTGGAAACTGGGAGATGGAGCAGTCTGGCGGCGTGTTCGCCGAGCAGGTCATTCGCCCCACGGGTCTCATCGACCCGCCCGTCGAGGTGCGTCCCGCCAAGACCCAGGTGGACGATGTTCTGGGCGAAATCCGCGAGACCGCAGCCAAGGGCTATCGTACGCTGGTGACCGTGCTGACCAAGCGCATGGCGGAGGATCTCACGGAATATCTTCACGAGCAGGGCGTGCGCGTGCGCTACATGCACTCCGACATCGACACGCTGGAGCGCATCGAGATCATTCGCGATCTGCGTCTTGGCGCGTTCGACGTTCTGGTCGGCATCAACCTTCTGCGCGAGGGCCTCGACATTCCCGAATGCGGACTTGTCGCCATCCTCGATGCCGACAAGGAGGGCTTTCTCCGCTCCGAAACATCGCTCATCCAGACCATCGGCCGTGCGGCGCGTAATGTCGATGGCCGGGTCATGCTCTATGCCGACCGCATCACCGGTTCCATGGAGCGCGCGATGGAGGAGACCAACCGCCGCCGCGACAAGCAACTCGCCTATAATGAGGAGCACGGCATCACGCCGGCTTCCGTCAAGAAGAACATCGCCGACATTCTCGACTCCGTCTATGAGCGCGACCATGTCCGCGCCGATATCGGCGGTCGCGGCAAGGGCGAGGACCTCAACAACCTCGTGGGCAACAATCTTGCCGCCCATCTGGAGCATCTGGAGAAGGCGATGCGCGATGCGGCTGCCGATCTCGACTTCGAGGAGGCCGCGCGCCTTCGCGACGAGATCAAGCGCCTCAAGGAGACCGAGCTCGCCATCATGGACGACCCGCTGGCCCGCGACGCCGGTGTGGAGAACACCCAGAAGTCCCGCCGCGACAAGGCGCGCAGCAGGAAGGCACCGCAGAAGCAGGCGCAGGGTGAGGGGGGAGCGGCCTCCGCTTCCTCTCTCTTCCACAAGCCGGATCTTGATGAGATGGGCACGTCCGGCGCGCATGCAGTGCCGGCTGGCAAGGGGCTCTTCCGCAAGAACGATCTGGATGAAATGACGGTCGGGCGCACGGAAAAGCCGGTCCGCAAGCCGGTTCCGCAGAAGCCGGAGGATGACGCCAAGCCCGTTCGACGCCACAAGATCGGCCTTGGCTCTTATGAAGACCCAGCCGACGACCGCGCCCGCAAGCGCCGGCCAGGAAAGACTGGGCGGCCGGGACGGTAGGGAGCTGGGTTTTCGCTGCAGTGCATGGGGGCGGATGTTTCATCTGTGGTCGGTGCCTGGCTCTATCCAGTACGGACACCTATCGAACAGCGACTGAAATCGAGTGCATCATGAAACGTATTATTGCCTGCGCCTTCGCGCTTCTTCTGTCGGGCGCGGTGGTGGCGCAGCCGATTGATGATTTTGATTCACTGTCCACGCCGGAGCTGATTGACGTCGCGCCGGAGGCACATCCGGCTGCACTCTACGTTCTTTCTTCGCGCCTCATGGCGCAGGGGCGCGGACTGGAGGCGGCAAAGTGGATGTATGCCGGCCAGTTGCGCTACCGGTTTCTTGTAACGGCGCTCGGCGATGCCGGGCAGGATGAAAACATCCTGCTTTCCGCCCTGACGGAATCCGTCGGGCGTCCGGTGAACGAATATATCGCCGCCGATCCGGATGAATGGATCGAGGCGATGAAGTGGGCGCTGGACTGGGACGCCGCCCATGGCAATGCCCTGACCTCGAAAACGACCCATGCCTCGGATCTCGCCGCGATCCGCTCGGGACTGCGCGACTTGATCGTGCAGGTGGACGGAAACCGCGATCTTATCCGCAAGAGGCGCAGGGAAGCTGGTCTGCCTGTCCGATGAGGGACGGGCGCCGGATGCGGGGCCGGTTCAGTGTGGCTGGTCGTCTTCCCGGTTCCGCTCGTATCGTTCTTCAACCGGAAAGGGCGGGAGCCAGGCCTCGCGCCTGATGCTCCACAACTCATAGGAGGGGCTCAACTGGTTGGGTTCGTCCAGCGTGCCGAGATGCACCTCGGTTTCATCACCGGTCTTGGCGAAAACGGATGAACCGCAGCGCGGGCAAAAATGCCGCCCCTCATAATCGCGTGTCTCGCCGGTGATGGTCACCCTGTCCTGCGGGAAGACCGCCGCAGCATAGAACAGCGCGCCATGGTGCTTGCGGCAGTCAAGGCAGTGGCAGATCCCGACCCTGTCGGGCTGGCCCTTCGCTTCGACGCGCACGGCGCCACACAGGCACCCTCCTGCAAAATGATCCATGCCGCCTTTCCTTCGCTGTCGATACGTTGCGCGAACTCTGACGCCTGATCAGAAAGGCTGCAAGCGTTCACGGGGGCTGTGAGGCAGGGGGGGAGAGGGGCTGGTCTGTCTCAGCGCTTGCCCGCCAGCTTATGTAATCCTGAAGCAGATCGGCTGAACGGCTGAAAAACCGCCCGTCACCGCGCCTTTGCGCGCTGCGTATCGAGATCAGCGGGAAAGGGGCATTTGGCATTACCTGCCGGTGTTTTGGGGAATGACTGTCTTCGCCGGGCCAGAACTTGCCGAACATGAGGCCGGCTTTCGTGTAGTCCCGCTTCAATGGCCAGTGCAGCGCGCCGAGAAAGGATGCGTGATCGGTGTTCTCCGGCAGGCCGGCGAGAAGCACATTGTAGCAGAGCAGGCGTCCCGGAACGCGGTCAAGCCTGCTGCGCTCGGCAAGGAAAGTGTGGGTCAGACCGTGGAGAGCATCACGAAAGAGCTCCAGATGCGCCGTGCCGGCGGCGCATGTGGGGTCGTATGTGGGGTCGCATGCGGCGTCGCGCTGCGCCAGCTTGAACGTTCTGATCGTGCCCGCAGCCCGTGCCTGCTGGATGAAGGGGCAATAGCGGGCGGAGGCGGTGAGAAAGCCGTCAATCTCGGCTTCTCCCGTCTCCGCAAGTCGCATCCGTGCCCGGACTTTGCGCATTGCCGGGCCTACCCGCCGCGCGAGGAGGTTTTCTTGTCCTTGTCGCTGTCGCGTATCGGCTTGGGAGGTGCTGTCTTCCCGCTGTCCTTGCCGTCATCCTTTGGCCTGCGTTCCATCGGATCGGGCTGAAGCGGGCTGCAATCCCATGAGGCGATGACCATGCCTGTTTGCAGATAGTGGTCGCGGGCAGGGCGATCCACCACACCGCCCTCGTTCATGAACCAGATCTCGGGCAGTTTCCCAAACCGCTCTTCATATTCAGCAGTCCATGAAATCAGCCCGTGGCCCTTGCCTTCGGCGTGGATGATGCGCCGGCCGCATGCCTCGATGCAGAACCGGTCATAGGCTTCATGGGCTTTCGAAGAGGATGTGCCCGGCTCGGCGGTCTCGCTGCCGGGCAACATGTCGTGCCAGTGCCTGTCGATGCGCTCCGACCACATTTCGATCGGGCGGTCGAGCGCGACATGGAGTTGGAAGAAGCGCGCCAGTTCTTCGGCAGCTGCTGCGTGATGTGTGTCTTGTCCGGGCATTTTCATACTCCCTCAGCAGCCATTTCTTCCGGATCCACGCTGTAGAAGCGGGGCGCCACCAGTGTGAGGTGCAGGATGTGGGGATGGCTCACCGAGAGTGCGCCCAGATGCCAGTAATTGTGCGCGGCGAGGTGTTCCCACAGGGCTCCATAGGCCGGAAAGCGGCAACCGGATGGGGTTGGCTGGTCCCACTTGGCCACATCGAAGGCGTTCAGTGCAGCAATCGTTCGGTACTGCTCATTGGCGAAGGCGTTCTCGATCTCTCGCCTTGTGCCGAAGCGGTCGCGGTCTTCATCGTAAACGGCGCGCCCGCCCTTGAAGGCTTCGCGGGACGCGCGGTCGACCCTTGGTTCAACACCGCCAAAGACGCGGTTCCGCGCCCAGTCCTGCAGCGTAAAGAGATGTGTCAATGTCCAGGCCATGGAGCCGCCATTGGCGGGCTCATCGAAAAAGCCGTCGTCCGAAAGTGTCTTGGATACACGTAATAGCAGTGTTCCACTCGTGTCGATCTGACGCCTGATGGCATCCTTGATTCCGCTCAAATTCCCCTCCCATTGGATGTTCGCCCGGTTTTCCGTTTCCGGGTAAGCGTGAGGTTGCACCCCATGATTGAGGTGCCCCCCGGTAGAGGAAGTACTCTGGAGGCAATTTTACGGGTGCGTTACGCGCTCTGAATGGAGGAGGCAGGGCCGGAAAGCGTCGGCAGGGTTGTGCCAAAAATGCGCTGGAGCGGCGTCAGAAGCGGAGAGTGAAGCGGGTTTTCAGCGTCTGCTTTCTGCCGCTGCCGCGCGTGTCGGCGCTCAGGCCGTAATCCGTGGTCAGCGTTGCGCGCGGATTGAGCGCCCAGTCGAAGCCCGCCCGGGCCGTGATCTTTGCGCTGTCTTCCAGGCGGCGCACCTTCTGCGTTGCGACGGGCGCGGTGCGTTCGCTGCGGGCAGCGCTCCATTCCAGACCTGCGCGCGGCGTGACCCGTCCGCGCCGGGTTTCAATCCGGGTTTCGCCGGTCAGGCCGAGTTTCATCTTCGCCGCTTCATTGCGGTGGCCGCTGGCCGCGCCGCTGAAGCGCATGTGCGAAAACGTGGCTTCACCATAGCTGTGCAGCTTTAGCCGATCCAGTGTGAAGGCGCGGCTGGCGCGCAGCATGGCGAACAGTCGGTCGCCATCGCCGCCCGGAGCCCGGACGCCAAGCGAAGACCATCCTGAAAAGCTGCTGCGCGATGCGCCCAGCGCCACATCCAGATAGGTCCGGTCGCCGGTAAACAGCGTACCATAGAGGGTCTGGCTCAGGATGCGTGTTGAATAGGTCATGTCGGTGGCAAGCGGCGAGCGGTCATAGGCAAGGCCCGTTGCATGCCCGATCAGGAGCCGAGGGCTCACCCGGTAATCTGCGCCAAACGCCAGCCCCTTGGTGGAAAACGCCGAAGCGCGGCGGTCATTGGCGCGCGTCTCGCTCAGCACGGCCTTGCCGCCCATCCAGCGGGCGAGCCTTGGTGTGCGTCGCAGCTTCTCCGCCGCGACGATCCGGCGGGTGTCGAGCAGCCGGCTTTCAGCATCATGACCGTGCCTGCGCTTCACATGCAGCCGCACGAGGCTTGCCTCGGCATTGCCGCCACGCGCCCTGAGCTGGCGCGTATTGGCCATCCGCTCACGAACGATGGAGAGCTGCCGCGCTTCGCTGTCAGCCGCGCGCGCCCGCTGCCGCGCATGGATCGCCGTCATGTCGAACGACAGTTCCGCCGCACGTGCTCCTTCCGGAGGCGCGGATGATAATGCGACAGTCATGGCGAGCGCTGCCACCACGGGGGTGGAGCGTTTGCGGGCGAAGAACATTCCTGAAAGGCCCCGGTCATTGTTTGGGACGAACACGCCCACGAAGATAGAATGATCGGAGCGCGAGCGGAATGATCACGGCGTGTTTCTGTGTGAAATACTCCGTTTTCGCCCGGCCCTGTTGTCGATATGCCATAGGAGGCAATGCAGGGGCTCCTCAGCAGGCCCGGGGTCCCGGGGGGAAAGGCGGGAGTTCTCTTGTTCCGGGCAGGGGATGATCGCCTTCTTCGCATCGGTTGCCTGTTGGCGCATGGCGAAGAGCCTGATGTGCGGTCGCAATGGCTGGCGGCCGGACTGCGCCGTTACGCCATCGGAGTTTCTGAATCTGGAGTGCGTTTCGATTGCAGCGCTGCCATGGTTGCTGGCCGCACTGCTTGTAATTCTGGCCTGACGGCGGGCAAAGCGAGAGACGCAGTCATGGACAGCGTCCGCTGGTTCTCCGAGAGTTTTCGGGGGAGGAGCTGGGCGCAGCAAAACCCTTTCGCGCCACGGCGCGTCGGGCAGTCTCTGTTCGGCTGATGCTCTAGGCTTCCAGCCGCGTTCCGCCGTCCAGTCCGGCCTGAACCAGGTTGAGCGGTGTGCGGCGTCCATCGGCCCATGATCGCATGACATGTCCTGCCACACGTTCGCGGGTCTTGTTGTCGCTACGCTTTATGCCAAGTTCGCTGCAGACAGCTTCGATGGCGCTTTCCATTTCAGCCATCTCTGCTGCGTCATAGATGCCGGCGCTGATATGCGGTACTCCAGACTTGGCCATCGTCCGGCCCTCCTCTGTCGTTGAGCTGCGGTCGGCGTGCGTTACCTCCTCTGCCGCCGTCCACCTTCGCCCCACGCTATACGGTAACACGTTTATTTCCTCTTTCCATTATGGCGAATCTATGTTGCGCCCACGCGACAGCTCTGGAGGCAAAAAAATGCCCGGGCGCGTGAACCTTTTCGCTTACCTCCGCGACAGACGCATATCGGACGGCCGGGATGGCCGGCCCTTCATTGCAAAAGGAGGATGATGAAATGACCCTGACCCTGAAACGCACTGTTACCCGTGGCCTGCTGGCTCTCGCGCTCACCGCTTCCGCGCATTCGTTTGCGCCGTCTGAGAGCCGCGCCGGCAGCCTGTCTCCGGGTGAGGCGGCTGCGATTGCCGGGCTTGGCGGCTTCATCGCCGGTGGTCTGATCGCGGACTCCCGCGCCCGGTATTACGGCCCTGCACCTGTTTACGGCGTTCCTTCCGCCTGGGACCGCCATGTGGCGCGCTGTCATGCGCGGTACCGCTCTTATGACGCCTACAGTGATACGTTCCTTGGTTACGACGGCTACCGTCATCGCTGTCGCCTGTAACCCTCATTTCTGAAGTGCAACAAAGGAAAGGAGGTGCAAGCGGACGCCGGATGACCGTTTTATCCCTCTCTCCCATTCATCGCGGTCATTCGCGGGCCGGCGCTTCCCTCAGGCGCCGGCCCGATTCACGTGTCGGGTGCGTTCGGTAACCGTTGTTTATCGGGCTTTGCCCGAACGCGGAAAAACACGCGCGGATGTGATCGCGCATTTCATGGATTTTGTCCGCTTTGCAGCACGGCATGATTGAACCATTGGCGCTGTTGCGCGTTGTTCGGCGGTGAGTGCCCGCCGCAGGGGCGATTGCGGCAAAGCTTTGGCGCAGGCCGTGTTTTGGATGGTCACTCTGATTGATTTGAGATTGGCGGTGTTCCGCCCCATCTTTCTGTCCGTCGGCCTGGTTCCCGCTTCCCCCAAGAACTGTCACCGGGGACTGGGCCGACAGTTGAGCAACAAAGGGAGTTCTGTTGATGAAGAAGATCCTCGCAACCCTGGCCGCCACCGGTTTTCTCACGCTCTCGGCCTATGCCGCCGAAGTGCAGGGCACGGTGCAATCCGTGGATGCGGAGACCCGGACGATCGCGCTTGACGACGGCACGGTCTACACCGCTGGTGAGGGCGTCGATCTTGCCAGCATAGCGTCCGGAGCGGCGGTTACGCTGACCATCGATGACACGACCAATGAGGTGACGTCCGTAGACGCGCAAATGTAATCCTGCCCACTCTCACCTGAACGGAAAGCCGGTCTCCACGCGAGGCCGGTTTTCTTTTGTTTGTTGTTTCGGAACAAACTGTCATAAAACTTTGCTAAGGGGGCTCTCTGAAAGGGAATCGAATGGTTCCCATAGCCCGATGCTTTGATTACCGGAGGCAGAATTCCATGAAGATTGCAGTTCTTGGCGGCGATGGATTCGTCGGCTGGCCGACCTCGCTTCACCTGTCGGCACGCGGACATGATGTTCATATCGTTGACAATCTGTCCCGGCGCTGGATCGACACCGAGCTCGGTGTCCAGTCGCTGACCCCGATGGATTCGATCCAGGAGCGCACGCGCATCTGGCATCAGGAGACCGGACGGCGCATCCATTTCCACCTGATCGATCTTGCGCGCGATTACGATGTGCTGAAGGCGTGGCTCGATGAGCATCGCCCCGACGCCATCGTGCACTTTGCCGAGCAGCGCGCCGCGCCCTATTCGATGAAGAGTGACCGGCACAAGAATTACACGGTCAACAACAACGTCAACGCGACGCACAATCTGCTCAACGCGATGACGGAGATCGGCCTCGACGCGCATCTGGTGCATCTGGGCACGATGGGCGTTTACGGCTATTCCTCGGTCGGCGCAGCCATTCCCGAAGGCTATCTGCCGGTTGGCGTCGAGACGCTGTCGGGCGATACGGCTTCGCTCGATATCCTCTACCCGACCAATCCGGGCTCCATCTACCACATGACCAAGTCGCTGGATCAGCTTCTGTTCCAGTTCTACGCCAAGAATGACGGCGTGCGCATCACCGACCTGCACCAGGGCATCGTCTGGGGCACGCACACGGAAGAGACGAAGCAGCATCCGCAGCTCATCAACCGCTTCGATTACGACGGCGACTATGGCACGGTGCTCAACCGCTTCCTGATCCAGGCGGCCATTGGCTACCCGCTGACCGTTCACGGCACGGGCGGTCAGACACGCGCTTTCATCCACATTCAGGATTCCGTGCGCTGCGTGGAGATTGCGCTCGCCAATCCGCCCAAGCGCGGCGACCGCGTCGAGATCTTCAACCAGATGACCGAGACGCACCGCGTTCGCGATCTGGCCGAAATGATCGCCCGCATGACCGGCGCCGAGGTGGCCTATCTGCCCAACCCGCGCAAGGAAGCCGCTGAAAACGAACTCGTGGTCAAGAACGACAAGTTCCTTGCGCTGGGCCTCAACCCGATCACGCTTGAGGAAGGGCTCTTGGCCGAAGTGGTGGATGTGGCGAAGAAGTTCGACTACCGCGTCGACCGTTCGCGCATCCCTGCCGTTTCCGCATGGACCAAGGACATCGCGCCGACAATCGAGCGCGATCCCGAGGGCAAGCGCCTCAAGAGCGTCGGTTAAGCGGCGCTCCCAATGCCGAAACAGGCCTATGTGACGCTCGTCACCAATGCCGATTATGCAATGGGCGCACTGGCTCTGGTGCGCTCCCTGCGGCTGACGGGCACCGATGCCGATCTTGTGGTGATGCACACCGGCGGCACGCCGGCCGAGGCGCTGGAGCCGCTTGCGGCTCTTGGCGCGCTTCTGGTGCCGGCGGAGCTTCTGCCGACCTCTGATGCCTTCAATGAGCGGCATCAGCGGGCGCGGCTTCACGCCAATGCGCCCTTCACCAAGGGCAACAAGCCGGCCTTCCACACACCGCTCGACAATTTCGCCAAGCTGCGCCTGTGGCAGCTCACCGAATATGAGCGGGTGGTGTTCATCGACGCCGACGCCGTTGTCGTGCGCAACATCGACCGGCTGTTCGGTTATCCCGAATTCTCCGCCGCCCCCAATGTCTATGAGGGGCTGGCGGATTTTCACCGGCTGAACTCCGGCGTGTTTGTCGCGCAGCCTTCGCAGGCGACCTTCGCTGCGATGCTTGAGCGGCTCGACCGGCCCGACGCCTTCTGGCGGCGCACCGACCAGACCTTCCTGCAGGATTTCTTTCCCGACTGGCATGGCCTGCCGGTGTTCTTCAACATGCTGCAATATGTCTGGTTCAACCTGCCGGAGCTGTGGGACTGGACGTCCGTTTCCGTGGTTCACTACCAGTATGAAAAGCCGTGGGAGCGCGATCATCCCAGGGCGGGCGAGCTCAAGCCGCTCATCGATCTCTGGCACGCCTATCATTCGGGCGAGAACATTCCCGACATCGATACGCTGGCGAACCCTGCGCCATGAGCATGCCGCACAGCATCGTCTCCGGCGGAACCGGGCTTGTCGGCCGCTTCATCGTCGAGGCGCTGCTGACGGCCGGGCACCGGGTCACAATCATGGGGCGCAACGCTCCGCCGGATGGTTTCTTTTCTGAGCCCGTTGCCTTTGCTCCGCTTCGCCTCGAACCGGCGTCGATATCGACTGCCCTTTTCGAAGGGGCGGATTTCTTCGTGCATGCAGCCTTCGACCATGCACCCGGAAAATACCGGGGCGGCGAGGGTGATGACGCGGAAGGGTTTCGGCGGCGCAATCTCGATGCCAGCCTTGCCCTTTTTCGCGCGGCAAGGGCCGCTGGGGTTTCCCGAACGGTGTTCCTCTCCACGCGCGCTGTCTATGGGCCGCGCGCGCCCGGCGTGATGCTGGACGAGATGGAGACCTGCCTTCCCGATACGCTTTATGGCGAGGTGAAGCGCGCTGCCGAAGAGGCGCTTTCAGCGCTCTGCGATGATGGCTTTCACGGCATCAGCCTGCGGGTGACCGGCGTCTACGGGGCGGCTGGCATCGGCCGCCGGCACAAATGGGCAGGGCTCTTCGAAGACTATCTGGCCGGCCGTGAGATCGCACCGCGCGCGGCGACCGAGGTGCATGGCGAGGATGTCGGATCCGCGGTGCGGCTGATGCTGGAAGCACCGGTGGCGGCGCTTGCGCAGGGCCTCTTCAACGTGTCCGATCTGGTGCTCGACCGTCGCGATCTTCTGGCGCTGGTGGCGCGTGAAACGGGATGCGGCAATGCGCTGCCGGAGGCTGCCGACCGCAGTGCCGTCAACGCGATGCACACCGAACGGCTGCGCGCACTGGGGTGGAACCCCGGCGGCGAAGCGCTTCTGGAGCGCACCGTCAGTAAGTTGTTAAACGGCTATTAACCGTGTTGTGGTGAGATGGTGTTGTGTCGCCGTTCGGCATGAGCGGCGGCAGACCACCACCGAAATTTTCCCCGTGAAGCATTTCTGGTGAAAAGTGGCGAAACCGGCGGGCGCTGCCTGCGGTTATGCGAGTCGTTGCCGCACGTTTACGGTAAAACCTCATCCATCGATTCAAGATGTTGATGTATTGATTCATGTTTTTCGCGCAATGATTCACGTTGTTGCGCCAAGGCCTTGGCGCAGAATCGAAAAATCGCGCTGCATTCTTTGCGTAAAGGGGCGGCGTGCCGGATATCGGGGCGGAGTCATGCGGCAGGTTTCTTGACCTGTCATTGGCGCGCAGCTACGCCCGGTTCAGACAGGATGAAGGGACCAGGAACCATGAATGCACCGGAAAAACCCACCGGCGACCTGACGCTGCGCACACAGGCAATGCCCGGTGACGCCAATGCCGCCGGCGACATTTTCGGTGGCTGGGTCATGGCGCAAATGGACCTTGCCAGCGGCATTCGCGCTGCCGAGCGTGCGCATGGCCGCGTGGTCACGGCAGCGGTGAAGGAAATGGCCTTCGCCAAGCCCATGAAGGTGGGCGACACGCTGTGCATCTACACGCACATTGAAAGCGTGGGGCGCACATCGATCCGGCTCAAGGTGGAAGCCTGGGCGCAGCGTTATCTCTCGCCGACCATCGAGATGGTGACGCATGCGGATTTCGTGATGGTGGCGCTCGACGTCAATGGCAAACCGACGCCTGTCCCGCCGGAGGAGTGAGGCTTGGCGCATCGGCCCGAAAATCGGAATTGATTTTCGGAAAGCACGGTGCGCAGATTCAACAGGCTGGAGCGTCCTTTGTGCGTCCGAATGGACGCACGGCGCTCAGGCCTCCGGCGTCTCGTCGAGGCGGGTCGCCAGAACACGGTCGATGCGGCGATTGTCGAGATCCATGATCTCAAACCGCCAGCCCATCGCATCGGTGCTTTCGCCGGTCTTCGGCAGATGCGTGAACTCGGACAGAAGGAAGCCGGCGAGCGTCGTGTAGCTGCGGTCAAGCGGCAGGGTGAAGCCCAGATGGTCCGCCATTTCGTCGGCGGGCATGGAGCCCGGCAGCAGCCACGAACCGTCAGCGCGCTCGACAATGTCCATCTCGCCTTCTTCGGCATCGGCGCGGAACAGGCCGGCAATCGATTCCAGAATATCCGACGGCGTGACGATGCCCTCGAAATGACCGTGCTCGTCATGCACAAGCGCCATGGGCATGTCGGCTTCGCGCAGGATGGAAAGCACATCCAGCGCATCCGCCATGTCATGCACGACGGGGGCAGGGCGCACATGGGCGCGAATGTCGAGGGGGTCGCCCGCCAGATCGGACGCCAGAAGGTCGCGCAGTTTGACGACGCCCACAATCTCGTCGATCGAGCCTTCGCCGGCCGGCAGAAGTGAATGTCCCGAAGTCTTGAGGTTGGCCGCCAGCGCCTCTTCGCCCGCCGAAAGGTCCAACCAGTCGATTTCGCCACGCGGCGTCATGATGGCGCGCGCCTTGCGGTCGGCAAGACGCATCACGCCGGCGATCATGCGGCGTTCGTCGGATTCGATGGTGCCGCTGCTCTCTGCTTCGGCGATCAGGGTCCTGATCTCCTCGTCCGTCACGCGCTGGCTCGATTCCGCGCTCTGCCCGAGCAGCGCCAGAACCAGACGGCCCGACACGTCGAGCAGCCAGACGAGGGGCAGGGTGATGCGTGACAGGAGCCCCATGATCGGCGCGACCTTGACCGCAATGCCTTCGGCATTCTTGAGCGCGATCTGCTTGGGCACCAGCTCGCCGACGATCAGCGACCCATAGGTGATGAGCGCCACGACGATGCCGACGCCAAGCGGGTTTGCCACGTTGGTCGAAAAGCCCTGCGTAATCAGCCATTCCGAAAGCCGGGTGCCCAGCGTTGCGCCGGAGAAGGCGCCGGAAAGGACGCCGACCAGCGTGATGCCGATCTGCACCGTGGAGAGAAAACGGCCGGGATCGGCGGAAAGCGCCAGTGCGCGGGCCGCACCCCGCTGCCCCTGATCGGCGCGCGACTTGAGGCGCGCGGGCCTTGCCGACACCACGGCAAGTTCCGACATGGCCATGAAGCCGTTGAAGAGAATGAGGACGAACAGAATGACGATTTCAACGATGAGCATGGTTGCTCTTTAGCACCCCGGAAAGAACGGCGCGAGCCTTGGCGTGTGTGTATGACTGTTTCAGCGCACAGCTTTACTTGCAGGCGCGATAGCCGTTGCGGCGGCCCTTCAGGTCGAAGTGGAAATGATCGCGGTGATCGTAATTGTAGCCGGGGCCGAGAACGGTGGTGAAATAGTCGCAGCCTTCGGCGCGAACCGAGTTGAGCAGGCCGCGCTGGCGGAAGGCGAAGAAGCCGGGCTTGCGCACATCGACTTCGCGTCCGTTCTTCAGTTCCACACTCATCACGTCGAGCGCGTTGCCCTTGGAATGCTCCGAGGCGACGCTGGTTCCGGCGATCCGGCGGCACGAATAGCTCGAGCCCTGGCGGATCTTGCCGATGCCGGTGAAATAGCGGGTGCGTGCGGCTGGTGCGAGCTCGTTCTTTGTCCAGCGGGCGAAGGTTTCTGCCATCTGGCAGTTAAGCGTCGCGGCGGGCGCCATCTCGATGCCGCCGGACAGTCCGCTGACCTTGATCGGCCAGTCGATGCGGCATGCGCCGCCATCATTGATCGGCTCAAGATCCTGATACTGGACGCCCAGGCGTTTCAGACGTTTGCGGCATGCGACCTCTTCCGGCGGCATGACGCGCGCGGAGCTTTCGTCACGCGGTACGGTAAAACGCGGATAGGACACCATCATCGGATTGGACGGGACGAGCGCCTGAAGGCCCTGCGCCCTGGCCGGTGCCGGTGATGCAGCCGGTGATGCAGGTTGCACCAGCTGAGCCTGAACCGGTGCCGGCGGTGCAACCTGTTGCATGACTGGCGCTGGCGGTGCGATCTGGCTCACCGTGGCCGCGGGAACGGCAGCGGTGCGCGCACCGAGATCCACGGACGGGCGCGGCGACATCACATCGCTGACGGAACATGCGGAGAGGGTTGCAAGCGTCAGGCCGGCGAGCATGAGCCGCACGCGCGGACGCCGCACCGGTGCAACCAGCCTGTCAACTCGAATACCCGCCATGAACACGCCCCCGTCACCTCTCGAATTTGCTGAGAGAAGCTGAAGGTTAGCGCGTCAAGGTAAAGGAAGTATCAGTGACGCCGTTCAGACCTGTGACGTCTTTGTGGCGAGGGGGGAGGACCTATCGGCAATAGGGGCGGTCGTTGCGGCGCGATTTCATGTCCAGGTGAAAGTGATCGGCGTGGTCCGCGTCGCTGCCGGGACCGAGCACGGTGAGGAACGGGCCACAGGCCGCCTTGCGGAACGCGTCGAGAAAGCGCGCACCGTCGCTCTTGAGGTCTTCCTTCTTGGAGACGGTCAGTGTGGTGCCGTCTGCCAGCGTGAAGGCTGCAATGTCGAGCGCATTGCCGAAGGCGTGTTCGGAGAGCGTGTTCGTGCCGTTGCGCGCGCGGCAGACATAGGCGGAGGCGTGACGCACGGAACGAATGGGTTGCTTCAGGTGCTTGCGTGCAAGGGCTGGCACCTGCCCGGCGAAGAAGCGGGCCAGCGCCAGCGCAGTCGTGCAGTTGAGCGTGGCTTCAGGCTCCAGCGAAATCTTCCGCGACAGGTCTTTGATGACAAGGGGATGCGGGATGCTGCAGCCGATGTCCTTGTCCCCAATCGGCTCCAGATCCTCGAAGGTGACGCCAAGCTCGGACAGCGCCTTGCGGCAGGCTGTTTCTTCCTTCGGTGTGCTTTGTGGTCTGGGCTGATCCTTGCGCTGCGGTGCTGGCTGATCCTTTTTGGTCCCGGCCTTTTCTTTTTCTTTGCCTTTGTCTGTCGGGCGCGGAGAGGGGATCGGCACAACGACCGACATCTCCTGACGCTTTACCTCACCCCGCATATGCGGAATGGGTCCCGAAGGGGGAAGCGTGATGCGCCCGCCCTTTTCGGCAAGGACACTCTGCGCCGGAGACAGTGTCAGCGCGAAAAGACTGAGCAGAATGGGCCGAAAGGCGCGCCGGACGGCAGGTCTGTGGATCATGCGGGTTGATTGCATCAAAACCCGATAATCGGGAAATAAGCGCTTTTTCTGATCGGCATTTTATCGCGCGCCAATGGCGTCGAGGGCTTCATCCAGCCAGTCGCCGAGCATCGGCATGCCGAGAAGATAGGTGGCCACCCGTTTCGCGCCGTGCTGTTTGGCGTCATTGACGGCATTGGACCATTCGCTGATGTCGTAGTCGCCCCGACCGATCCAGGCGAGCGCCATCAGTTCGGCCGCTTCATCCACGTTGAGGTCGGCCACGAGTTCGCGGAACTCCTCTTCCGTCAGATCCTCTTCTTCCTCTTCAATGAGGCCGTCATGCTGGTGGGTGTCGCGCGCTTCGCCATCGATCTCCACTTCATGCTCATGGCCGTCGTCATAGTCGCTGTTGAGGCCGGCGCTGATGGCGCGCGCCTTGCCTGCGAGCAGGCGCACTGTGTCGGGATCGATCGACAGTTCCCATTCTCGTTCGACAGGCTTCTGCACGTCCATATCCTCCAGCAAACGCTGTCATGATAGCGCAGAAAATGTTGAAAGCGCGATGCCTGTCGATCGCTCCGTGAGAAAACGCTCAGGCCACGCTTCGCCGGCGGCTGCGGATGGCGGGAACGATCTCGACGGCAAGGATCGCCGCAAAGATCAGACCGCAGCCCGCAAGGCCGAGTGGCGGAAGCCGTTCGCCAAGGAAAATCGCGCCAAACAGGGCGGCAAACACGGCCTCGGTGGAGAGGAAAATGGCTGCCTGCGGCGCTGTCGTATAGCGCTGGCCGATGACCTGCAGCGTGAAGGCGATGCCGCCGGAAAAGACGCCCGCATAGAGGATTTCCGGCAGCGCGATGCGGATGGCGGCAAGATCGATGGGCTCTATGAATGAAGCGATGGCGAGCGCGATGACGGCAGTTACCCCGAACTGTGTCACGGACAGGGTGACGGGACGCCCCGTGTGGCTGGCGCTGCGCCCGATCATGATCACCTGAAGAGCCCAGAACAGGGCGCAGAGGATCGTGAGCCAGTCGCCGATCTGGAGCGAAACCTTGCCTGCGCCGGAAAGGAGCCAGATGCCGGCAAGGGCGGAAAGTGCTGCCGGCCAGACAATCCGGTGCGGCCATTGCCGAAACAGGAGGACGGCGAGAAAGGGGACCATCACCACATAAAGCCCGGTCAGAAAACCGGAATTGGTGACGGTCGTTGTAAGAAGCCCCACCTGCTGCGCAGCCATGCCGGCAAAGAGGAGCACGCCGATGACCACGAAATTGCGCTTGTCCAGAACCGTCAGGCTCGCTGTGCTGCGGCGGCTTTCCCACAGGGCGAAGGGCAGCACCGAGAGGCAGGCGATTGCAAAGCGCAGACCGATGAAAAGGAACGGGCCAATCGCATCCATGGCCGTGGACTGGGCAACAAAGCCCATGCCCCACATGGCGCCGGCAAGAAGCAGAAGAAGATTGGCCTGAACCCGTGTCATGCGCGTATCCGGATCGTAGAAAGAGCGTATTCCTTACGCAGCGCAACCCTGCGGCGCAAGGGCCGCAGGCCCGGCGGCCTATGGTCCAGAACGGCAGGAAAGTTTCGGGCTATTCCGGTCGGAATATGCGGATGATCTCACCCTTGCGCTTGTCGGTCAGAAGCCAGATCGAACCGTCAGGCGCGACATTCACATCGCGGATACGGCCGAACGCGCCCCGGAACAGGCGTTCCTCACCGGTGATTTCCCCGTCCTCATCGCGTTCGAGACGGGCAACGAGGTGGTATTTAAGGGCCGCAACCAGAAGATCGCCTTCCCATTCGGGGAACATTTCGCCTTCATAGACAGCCGCCCCCGACGGGGCGATGGAGGGGTCCCAGTAATATTCCGGCTGTTCGTAGCCGGGGGCTTCGGTTCCCTGGCCGATCTGCGTTCCGCTATAATTGACCCCGTAGGAGATGACCGGCCAGCCATAGTTCTTGCCGGCCTCGGGGCGATTGACTTCATCCCCGCCGCGCGCGCCATGTTCCACCGTCCAGATCGACTGGGTGACGGGATCGAAGACCATGCCCTGCGGGTTTCTGTGACCCATGGACCAGATCTCGTGCGCGGCGTCGGGCGTGTTTGCAAATGGGTTGTCCTGCGGGATGCTGCCGTCGCGATTGATGCGCAGGACGGAGCCGGCATGATCCGTGGGATCCTGCGCGCGGCCGCCTTCGCCGCGGTCGCCGATGGTGAAGAACAGCGTTCCGTCGGGATGCAGCGCGATGCGCGAGCCGAAATGCTGACCGGCCCCGGTTTTCCGGTTCATCGAAAAAATGGTGGTCACGTCTTCAAGTCGTGGGGTCTCGCCGTCCAGAACCAGCCGGGCGCGTGCGATGGCCGTGCCGGCTCCGCCCTCACCAGGTTCTGAATAGGAGAGGAAGATCGTTCCCGTCTCGGCAAAGTCCGGCGCGACTGCAACATCCAGAAGCCCGCCCTGTCCGGTTTCGGCGACGGCAGGCACACCCGGAATGGGAGCCGAGAGGGCGCCATCGGCGTAAAGGCGCAACTGGCCCGACCGCTCCGTGACGAGAGCGCTGCCGTCGGGCAGGAAATCGAGCCCCCAGGGATTGGAAAGACCGCGCGCGAGCGTTTCGGAGGAGACGGTCACCTTGTCCGTGGCAAACGATTTGGCAGCCGCAAATGAGGGCAGGGCCAGAAGGGCGGAAGCCAGAGCTGTTCGCAGGACCAGGTTGTGCATGAAACTTTCTCCCATTACGCGATTCCGTCAACAGACAGGATGTAGCCACATTCAGGCAAGACAGATTTGTTCGCGATTGGAGCAGTTGTACGTTCGGAACGCAAAAATTTGCGTGAAAAACGTCATGACCTTGTTATATTGACAGGGGGCATGAGAAGCGGTTCCGCAGGCAGAAGCTTTCGGACCGTTTCTTTTTATGTCTGCGCCTGTGGCAGGGCGGCGTTTCGCGCATCGCGTGCGGAAGCTGTTCCTGTTTTCATGTCTGGAAGGTGAATGAAATGATCAAGGTTCCGATGACGCTCGCCGGAGCTGCGGCGTTGAAGGAAGAGCTGCGTTGGCGTCAGCAGGAAGAGCGCCCGCGCATCATCGAGGCAATTGCCGAGGCGCGCGCGCATGGCGACCTTTCGGAGAATGCTGAATATCATGCAGCCAAGGAGGCGCAGAGCCTCAATGAAGGCCGCATCGGCGAGCTCGAGGATTACATCGCCCGCGCTGAAGTGATCGACGTGTCGAAGCTGTCCGGCGACACCATCAAGTTTGGTGCAACCGTGATGCTGGTCGACGAAGACACGGAAGAGGAAAAGACCTACCAGATCGTTGGCGATCAGGAAGCCGATGTGAAGGCCGGTCGTATTTCCATTTCCTCGCCCATCGCGCGTGCGCTGATCGGCAAGGCCGTTGGTGATTCCATCGAAGTGAATGCTCCGGGCGGTGCGCGGGGCTACGAAGTGATAGAAGTCCGCTACGGCTGACCATGTCCGGCAAAGTGCCCGCAAGCGCGAGCGGCCAGCCACTTCCCGTCAGAGACGTGGAAGTGGTGGCCCCGAACTTCAAGAAGCGGCTTTCGGGCGTCACCAGCACAATCGTGCAACTGGTGCCCAAACAGGCCGAGAGCCTGGCCATCACAACCGTGGGGCCGGGCCTTCCCGACACACTGCCGAAGCTGCGCTGGTGGCAGGTGCCGGGTCTTTTGCTGAAACCCGAAAACCGTCCGTTCCGTGTCTGGCATGCCCGGCGCAATCCGGAGATGCTGGCCGGTGTGGTGCTGCGTGATGTTTTCCGCGCGCCCCTGAAACTGGTCTTCACCTCCGCTTCCCAGCGTCATCACACGCGCTGGACGCGCTTTCTGATCAACCGCATGGACCGCGTGGTGGCGACGAGCCGCAAGACGGCGAGCTATCTCGAGGTCCCCAATCAGGTTGTGATGCATGGCATCGACACCACGCGCTTCTCGCCGCCGCCAGGCCCCGCCGAGGGGGCGGCGGCTGTTGGCATGCCTGAAGGGCAGCGCTATGTCGGTTGCTTTGGCCGGGTGCGGCATCAAAAGGGCACCGATCTCTTCGTCGATGCGATGATTGCCTTGCTGCCGGAGCGACCGGGCTGGTCTGCGATCATCGCCGGTCAGGCGACGCAGCCGCACGCCGCTTTCGAGGCAGGGCTGAAGGAAAAGGTGCGCGCTGCCGGACTTGCCGACCGTGTTCATTTCGTCGGCACCCGCGAAGACATTCCCGCCTGGTACCGTGCGCTTTCGCTTTTCATCGCGCCGCAACGCTGGGAAGGGTTTGGCCTGACGCCGCTCGAAGCGATGGCGACGGCGGTGCCTGTCGTCGCCACGGATGTGGGCGCATTCTCCGAGTTATTGGAAAATAGCGGTGCGGGCACGCTTGTTGCCGTTGATGATCTCGGAGCGATGGTTTCTGCGGCAGCGCATTACATGGATGACGACGCCTTGCGGGGCAGGGCAGCCGATGCAGCGCTTTTGCATGCACGGTCGCATTTTCCCCTTGAAGGTGAGGCAAAAACGCTGAACGGGATCTATGAGGATCTGTGGCGAAAGGCTTCAAAGTGAAGATCGAAGGCTTCATCATTCACCTTCAGCGCGCGACCGCCCGGCGACAGCAGGTGGATCATCTTCTGAAAGAACTGCCGGTCAAGGCCAGCGTGGTGGACGCGGTGGACGGTCAGGCAATGAGCGATGAAGAGATCGCAGGCCATTATGTGAAGGAGCTTCACAGGCCGGCTTATCCGTTCGCCCTGCGCAAATCCGAAGTCGCCTGCTTCCTGTCGCACCGCAAGGTGTGGCGCATGATCGTGGAGCGCGGGCTCGATGCGGGGCTGATCATCGAAGACGATGTGGCGCTCGACGTCGCGCTTTTCGGGCGCTGCTTTGAGATGGGGAAGGCCGCCTGCAAGGGGGCTGCCTATGTGCAGTTTCAGACGCGGCCTGTGAAAGGCGCTTTTCGCACTGTTGCACGCGGTGATGGGATTGACGTGGTTTCGCCCGAAATCACGCAATTGCGCACGTCTGCCCAGCTGGTTTCGCGCGAAACGGCGGAAAAACTGCTCGATCTCAGCGAACGTTTCGACCGTCCGGTGGACACGTTTCTGCAGATGCGCTGGCTGACGGGCATTACGCCGGTCTGCGTTGTTCCGTCTGGCGTTTCCGATCGCACGCAAGAGACGGGCGGCAGCACGATTCAGGGTGGCAAGACGCCCTGGCAGCGGGTCTCGCGTGAGTATCACCGTTTCATGTACAGGCAGGCCGTGCGACGCCTGTCGGCTGCAGACCGATGCTGATTCTGGTCATCAATCTCGACCGGGAGAAAAAGCGTCTTCAACACATGCGCAAGGAGTTCTCCGCGCATGGGCTCGCGTTTCAGCGTGTTGCGGCGGTTGATGCCGCCCGGCTTTCCGACGAGACCATTGCGGCGTATCGAAAGGGCAAACCGAATTTCTACGAACTCGGCGTCGGTGAGGTGGCCTGTTTTCTTTCCCATCGAAAATGCTGGGAAATCGCGGCGGAAAGTGCGGAAAACCACACGCTTGTGTGCGAGGACGACCTCTTTCTGGGCGAGAATGCCGGGGAAGTGCTGGCCAGTGGAGACTGGATGCCTGCCGACGGCGGGATCGTGAAGGTGGAAGCGTCACGCTTCAAGACCCTTGTGGGCAAGGTTCCCGTGGCGGAAATTGCGGGCCATGGCGTCTTCGCGCTTCATCGCGATTATGCCGGTGCGGGCGCCTACATCATCTCCCGCGACTGCGCGCGCGAACTGCTGGCGCTGACGGAGACGTTTTGCGATCCTGCGGATCAGTTTCTGTTCAACCGTACGGTGCCGGGGTGGCATGGCAGGCCGATCTATCAGCTGATGCCCGCAGTGGCGATCCAGGAAGTTTTTCTGAAACCGGCATCCGGTCAGGCGCTTGGCAGCGCTCTGCAGGGTGAGCGGCGCACCAAGCGGCGTACGGGCTTTGACAAGCTGCGCCGTGAAGCGGCGCGCCCCTTCGAGCAATTGGGTGGGGTGATCAGCGGCGTGGTAACCGGACTTTTCTCCGACCGTCGCTGGGTGCGTGTCCCTTTCCGCTGAAAGGAAGGGACGGATCTCACCAGAATGATGGGCCCTTGTTGATTAAATTAAATTCCGCCTAATTTACGTGGCAATTGCTGGTTTATAAGGTCGTTTATTGCGACTCAGGAGTCGGTTTAATCTGATTTCTGCAATAAATTGGCAGTGTCGAGTAAATGAAGCTATACCTGATAAACCTTCGCAGGGCAGAAGATCGCCTGGCGCTGCTCCGCGAGCGTTTCGGGGCGGCGGGGCTTGAGGTTACGCGCGTCGAAGGCGTCGACGGCAGATTGCTGGACCAGTCCGAGCTGGATCGGCACATTTCCGGGGAAGGGCGCTGGGGACGGCTGACGCCGGGCGAGGTCGGCTGTTTTCTGAGCCATCGGGCCTGCTGGCGCGCCCTGCTTGAGGATGGCGGGCGCTTTGGCGCTGTCTTTGAGGATGATGTTCTGCTTGGCGAGAATGCCGGCGCGGTTCTGGGCGACACTGCCTGGATCCCCGAGGACGCGGATATCGTGAAGATCGAGACGACCGCATCGCGTGTCTTTTTGGACGCAGAAGCCCGTGGCGCTGTCGATGGTCGAACGCTCCATCGTCTGCGTTCGTCGCACTATTGCGCGGCAGGTTACATCGTCTCGCGCGATTGCGCGCAGAGGCTTCTGTCGCAGAGCGAAGCATTCTGCGAGGCGCTGGACGATTTTCTCTTCAGTGGTCTCTCGCCGGTCTTCAAGTCATCGAGGATCTATCAGCTTTCACCGGCGATCTGCGTTCAGCAATGGGAAACGACGGGCGACGGCAGAACGCATGACCCGCACACCAGCATTGAAGGGCGCGACGACAAGGTGAAGCGCAGGCTGCCGCCAGGCGAGAGGCTGCGCGAGGTCTGGGGTAAGGAAAGCCGGACGCTGACAAACAAACTCATGGGACTTGCCGGTAAACGCCGGCGGCAGGTCGTGGAGTTCCGTTAAGATGCAGTATCCGTCTTCCTGGCTTTCCAGCCGTGATCAGATCGCACCTGATTGGCGAGACCGCATTTTCGTGTTCTGGCTGGGGCCAGTGGAGCTTTCCGAAACGCGGCTTGAGGGGCTGCGCACACTGACAACAAGCGAATGCAGGATCCATCTCGTGACCGAGCAGACGCTTGCGAGTTTTGTTCTGCCCGGTCGGCCCTTCCATGCGGCGTTCCAGTTCCTTTCGCCCATTCATCAGTCCGATTATCTGCGCGCTTATTTCATGCATCATTTCGGTGGCGGCTACACGGACATCAAGCGCTGCCACGCTTCATGGAAACCCGCATTTGAGGCAATCGAGCGGGAAGAAGCGCTTGGCGCGGGATATCGTGAAGTGCCGGGTGGCACGGCGCGTTTCCATAAGTCGAAAATCGCGGGCCAGCGGTATTTTCTGGATAGGCCGGCCGGTGCGCTGGAGATGGCCTGGCGCTATCACAGGACAAAGCGGCTGCGTGCGCATGTGATCGGCAACGGCGCTTTCATCTTCCGGCCTGACACGGAACTGACGGGCCGCTGGCTTTCGATTGTCGAAAAGCGGCTGGATATTCTTCTGCCACATCTCAAGGCCAATCCCGCGCGATACCCGAAGGAAGTGCCGGGCGTTGATTATGGCGACGGGCCTTCACGCTACCCGGTGCCGTGGAGCTTTCTGCTTGGGGATGTGCTTGCGCCGCTCACGCTCGAATATCACCGGCGCATTCTGCAACTGGTGCCCGCGCCCGATTTCGAAAACTACGAATAGCAATGCCGGGTAGGTGCAGGAAGTCGCGATATGCAGCTTCCGCGTGCCTAGTCTATGGCGACGAGGCCTTCGTCCTTGACCTGGCGGATGGTGAGCGCGGTGCGCACCGTGTCGACATTGGGCGCGGAGGTTAACTGCTCGATCACGAAGGTCTGGAAGGTGGTGAGGTCCGGGGCCACGCAATGCAGCATGAAGTCGGAATCTCCTGACACCATCCATGCGCGGCGCACGATTGGCCATTTGAGCGTGCGCTCGGCAAACGTCTTGAGCTCCGTCTCGGACTGGTAATGCAGCCCGATGAGGCAGAACGCCACCACGTCGAGACCAAGGGCCGGTGAATTCAGGAGGGCGCGGTACCCCTTGATGATGCCGCTCTCTTCGAGCCGTTTGACACGGCGAAGACAGGGCGGGGCGGAAATGCCGACGCGCCGCGACAGTTCCACATTGGTCATTTTGCCGTCGGCCTGAAGCTCGCGCAGAATTTTCCAGTCGATTGCGTCAAGATCGGCCTGTAGCGGCATTGTGTTTCCCAATTCTGTTGCCATATCGCCGTGCGTCCATCTCGGCGCACAAAGGACGATCTACATTTTACTGGAGCATCGGAACAGCCCGAAAAGCGGAAACGCCCCAGCGCGCGAGAATCTCTCCTGCACGCAGACCGAAATTAGGGCATGCGTCATGGCAAGCCAAGCAATGCATTTGTTTGCGACGGGCTCTATCCACCGTGTTTGAGGGTATGCAGACTGCGATAAACAGCGGTAGCGGCGTTCGGTAGCTGTTGGAAACGCATTCCTCGCCTTGCACAATCGGGTGGTGAATACTTAGATCATGTCACCGAATTGTCCGGATGGTGGCCTAATAGGTCGGCCGTCCAAAAAATGCGTATCGTTGGCGGGTGGCTGCTTTGATGCGCGCTGAGCCAGAATTGCAGCCGGCAAGCGACCAGATGTCAGCTTCTGCGGGCCATCGAGGAAGAAAGGATTCACTCCATGTCACGTCGTCATGCACCCGTTCTCATCATTGGTTCGGGTCCGGCCGGATACACGGCCGCCATCTATGCGGCGCGCGCCATGCTGAAGCCTCTTCTCGTTGCGGGCATGGAGCAGGGCGGTCAGTTGATGATCACCACCGAGGTGGAGAATTATCCGGGCTTTGCCGATCCGATCCAGGGCCCCTGGCTGATGGAGCAGATGCGCGGCCAGGCGGAGAATGTCGGCGCGGAAATCGCCAACGACCTGATCGTGGAAGCGGATCTTTCCTCGCGCCCCTTCCGGCTCAAGGGCGATTCCGGCACGGAATACACCTGTGACGCGCTCATCATCGCCACAGGCGCAAAGGCGAAGTGGCTTGGCCTGCCCTCCGAAGAAACCTTCATGGGCTTCGGTGTCTCGGCATGCGCCACCTGCGATGGCTTCTTCTATCGCGGGCGCGACGTCGTGGTGGTCGGCGGCGGCAATACCGCGGTCGAGGAAGCGCTTTATCTTTCCAATCTCGCCAAGACCGTAACGCTGGTTCATCGCCGCGACGAACTGCGCTCCGAGCGCATTCTGCAGGAGCGCCTGCTGGCGAAAGAGAATGTGAAGGTCATGTGGGACACGGTGATCGATGAAATCACCGGCACCCCGGCCAAGCCGCCAATGCCGGCATCGGTAACGGGCGTGCGCCTCAAGAATGTGCATTCGGGCGAGGTTTCCGAGCTGGCAACGCACGGCGTGTTCGTGGCCATTGGCCATGCGCCGGCGGTCGAGCTGTTTGAAGGCAAGCTGAAGCAGAAGCCGAATGGCTATCTGTGGACGCAGCCGGGCACGACGCAGACCGACGTGCCGGGTGTGTTTGCAGCGGGCGACGTTGCCGACGATGTCTACCGTCAGGCGGTCACGGCAGCGGGCCTTGGTTGCATGGCGGCGCTTGAAGCGGAAAAATACCTGGCGGCGCTGGAAACAGAAAAGGCGGCTGCCGAATAGAGCGGGAACAACACGCAACGACAGCCGGGTGGCAACGCCCATAACGGTACGAGCGCCTGACAGAGGAGAACGAGGCGTTGGACTGGGACAAGCTCAGAGTTTTTCACGCTGCCGCAGAGGCTGGCTCGTTTACGCACGCCGCTGAGATACTGCATCTTTCGCAGTCGGCGATTTCGCGCCAGGTGAGTGCGCTGGAGCAGGAAGTGGGCGTGCCGCTTTTTCATCGGCACGCGCGCGGCCTCGTTCTGACCGAGCAGGGCGAGATGCTCTACCGCACCGCGCATGAGGTGCTGATGCAGCTCGAAAGCGTGCGCGTACGGCTGACCGAGGCGAAGGATCGCCCATCCGGCCTGTTGAAGGTCTCCACCACGGTGGGGCTTGGCACGGGCTGGCTGACGGAGCGTCTGCCGGAGTTCATCGAACTCTATCCGGACATCGAGTTGCAGCTGATCCTCGACAATGAGGAGCTGGATCTGACCATGCGGCAGGCCGACTGCGCCATTCGCATGCGTCAGCCGCAGCAGCCGGATCTCATTCAGCGCAAGCTGTTCACCGTGCATTTCCACCTGTTCGCATCGCCATCCTATGTGAACAAGCATGGCAAGCCCTCGTCGATCGCGGATCTGGACAAGCACCGGATCGTGACGTTTGGCGAGGCAGTGCCGCCGCATCTGAGCGACATGAACTGGCTGGAGACCGCTGGCCGACCAGAGGGCCAAAAGCGCCAGACAGCGCTTCAGATCAACAACATCCTGTCGATCAAGCTGGCCGTTCAGCGTGGTGCCGGCATCGCGATGCTGCCTGATTATGTGGTCGGCAAGAGCAACGATCTCGTGCAGCTTATGCCCGAAACGGCGGTGCCATCCTTCGACACCTATTTCTGCTATCCGAACGTGATGAAAAATCAGGCAAAGCTGCATGCCTTCCGCGATTTCTTGATTTCAAAATCGCGTCATTGGGCATTTTGACGCAGTATTTCCAAAGAAATACGGCGTGTCATGCAAAATTGCATGGGTGAATTGCAAAATCATGTGGTTGTTATTTAGGCGGCGATTGCCCATATGAGAGGCACTCCCGGGGGCGTTCTCCTCCCATTTGCCCCCGCGAGTGTTCCCCTCTGGAGGTTTCGCCTATATGGCACTTCCAATGACTAAGCCGGATCTCTTTTGATCCGGCTCTTTTTTTATCTGCACCCCAAAATCGCGATTGTCAGCGATAGAGCTGTTCGTTTTCGAGCCCCGCATAAAGCGCGGCAACCTCTTCGCCATAGCCGTTGAAGAGCTGCGTGGGCACGGTCTCGCCCGTGTGGAGGACACGCTCTTCCGCCTGGCTCCAGCGCGGATGCGGAACCTGCGGGTTCACATTGGCCCAGAAGCCGTATTCGCTGGCCGCGATCTCTTCCCAGAAGCTGACGGGCCGCTCTTCCGTGAAGCTGATCCGCCGGATCGATTTGATGGACTTGAAGCCGTATTTCCAGGGCAGGGCGAGGCGCAGGGGCGCGCCGAACTGTTTTGCAAGCGGCTTGCCATAGACGCCCGTCACCATGAAGGCGAGGTCGTTGGCCGCTTCCTCCATCGTGACGCCTTCCACATAAGGCCAGGGATACCAGACCTGTTTCTGTCCGCCGGCAACGCTCGGGTCGTTGAACGTCTCGAAACGCACATAGCGGGCGGCTGAGAGCGGACTGGCGAGCGCCACAAGGGCGGAAAGCGGAAAACCCGTCCACGGAACGGTCATCGACCATGCCTCAACGCAGCGATGCCGGTAGAGACGTTCTTCCAGCGGCATGCGTTTGACCAGATCCTCGAAGGCGATGGTCATGGGCTTTTCCACCAGACCGTCGATCTCGATGTCCCACGGATGGGTGGGCAGCGCCTGTGCGGCGCGCGCGATCTGCTTGTGGGAACCGAATTCGTAGAAATTGTTGTAGGCGCTGCTGACGTCTTCCGGCGTCACGTCACGTTCGATCGTGTAGGCCGTGTTGCGCTCTGCCGGATAAAGCGCGGCGGTGCGGCCTGCGGCGTCATCCCCGCCCTGCGCCCGTGCCATCCCGGGTAGCAACCCGGCGCCGGCAATCGCGCCCATGCCAAGCCCCAGCCCTTTCAGAATGGTCCGGCGGTTGGCGAAAACGTCTTCCGGCGTGGCCGCATGTTCGGCGACCGCCCAGCGCGGGCGGCGGTGGATGGCGGGCATGGCTTTCTCCAGCTTGCTTTTCCAGTTTGTCCAAGTGGTAGGGCCAGATGCCCGCCTGTCAAAATCACACGACTTCACGATTGTGTGCCGCAGGGGCTGAAGCCCTGCGGCTGTTGCCGCTTACGCCGCCTTCCCCTGCGCGTTCATTGCGGCGTCTGCCAGCCGCCCCGTAAGCTCGGCCATATGATCGAAGCTTGCGCGATAGCCCGCCACGCCTGCCGTGGCCGAGCGCAGTTCGATGATCAGGTCGCCGGTCTCCGATGCCGGGATCATCGCTTCCACCACGTCCCAGCCGTTCCAGCCGGGGCGCGCGTCAAAACCGAGGATCTGCCCGCGTCGCTGAGAGAGGATGGCGGTCACCCGCGCCGTCGCATCGGACGGCGTGTGAACCTCCACCTTGAGGATCGGCTCCAGCAAAACAGGCGAACAGTCGCCAAGCCCTTCTTTCATGGCCAGCCTGCCGGCAAGCTGGAAGGCCATGTCGGAGGAATCGACGCTGTGATAGGAGCCGTCTGCAAGGTTCACCGCCACATCGATGACGGGAAAGCCAAGCGGCCCGCATTTCAGATAATCGACGACGCCGGCTTCCACGGACGGGATGTACTGCTTGGGCACCACGCCACCGGTGATCGTGTCGGTGAACTCGAAGCCCGAGCCGCGGGGCAGGGGGCGGATATCCAGAACCACATCGCCGAACTGCCCGTGCCCGCCCGACTGCTTCTTGTGGCGGCCACGCTGGGTGGTGTTCTTGCGGATCGTCTCACGGTAGGCGACGCTGGGCGGGGCCGTGGTGATCGGCACCTGGTATTTGCCTTCCAGCCGCTCGCGGGTGACGCGCAGGTGCATCTCGCCCTGGCCGCACAGCACCGTCTCTCCGGTTTCCTGCCGCTGTTCGAGGCCAAGTGCTGAATCTTCCTCCGCCAGCTTCTGCAGGCCGAGCGAGAGCTTTGCCTCGTCCTTTCTGTCGCCGGGCCGCACAGCCATGGAGTAGACGGGCTGAGGCGGCTCAAGCGCGATCAGCGGCGCAATCGGCGTCTTGCCGGTGGTGAGCGTATCGCCTGTCCGCACGTCGTCCAGCTTGCCGAGAGCAACCGTTTCGCCGGCCTGTGCGCTGGCGACCTTGTTCTGCTCGCGGCCAAGCAGCGTGTAGATGCCCGAGACCTTGTCGGATGCCTTCTCGTTGCGCACTTCCGTTCCGTCGGTGAGCGTGCCGCACAGCACGCGCGAGACCGAGAGCTTGCCGCCATGGGGCGTGTGGATGGTCTTCATGACCTGAAGAACCGTGTCGCCCGTCTCCTGCAGGCCAAGACGCTCGCGGGTGGCTTCGATGTCGGGTGAATCGTGCCGTATCGACTTCAGCAGCCGCAGGATGCCATTGCCCTTTTCCGCCGAGCCGATGAGAACCGGCGTAACACTGCCGTCGCGCAAATCGGCCGCCAGATCGTCGAAGATCGCATCGCGCGGCGGTTCGATCTCTTCGAGCAATTGCTCCATCAGCTTGTCGTCGTGGTCGGCCAGCGTCTCCAGCATGGAGAAGCGGGCCTCCACCTCGCGCGCCCTGTCGTCGTCGTCGATGGGCGCGATCTCGCTGCTGGCGTGTTCGCGGTAGATGTAGGCGCGCTCAAGCGCCAGATCGATGGAGCCGATGACAATGCCGTCCTTGCGCAGCGGGATCTGGCGCAGCATCAGCGGTGTGTCGCTGGTCGGCTGCAGCATCTTCAGCATGTCGCGCACGCCGAGCGTGGCATGCTCGATCTTGTTGAGAAAGATCATGCGCGGAATGCCCAGCTCGTCCAGCCGGTGGAGGGTGAGCTGAAGGGCGGCGATCTTCTTTTCGTCGGGTTCCGTCACGACGATGGCCATGTCGGCAGCCGCCAGAACGGGATCGGCCTCATGGGCGAATTCTATCGAGCCCGGGCAGTCGACGAAGGTCATGCTCTCGCCCAGAAACTCCGTCGTGGCGATGCTCGCCTCGACGCTCATCTGGTGCTCTCTGGCCTCTGCCGAATGATCGCCGACTGTCGCGCCGGAGCCGGTCGCAGCCTGTTTCATTATGGCGCCGGTACGTTCCAGAATGGCTTCAAGAAGGGTGGTCTTACCGCTTGCAAACGGACCGACAATGGCGATGCATTTCGGTCCGCGGCTTCTTTCTCCCGAGCGTGTTCCCATGGCTGGCGGTCTCCTGTCACGCGTTTCACCCACACGTTTCATGAGCGGCGGCCGGCCTCGGCGGCCGTCGCGCGGTCGTGGCGCGTTGACGGATGATCAGGAGCATTCTGCGCCCTTGAGAAACCCGTGCGTGGCATCTGCATGCCGGAGCGCCGACGTTCTCCGTGAAAATATCGTCACACGGCTGCGTGTTTTGGGCAAGGGGCGTCAGGCCGAGAGAGCTAGCGCCCGACGTTCAGTGAGGCCGGGCGCTTCTCGAAAAGGGGGCAGAGGCTGCGGTTTTCCCAGATAATAGCCTTGAAAGCGATTGCAGCCGGCCGAGCGGGCCAGCCGGAACTCTTCCTCTGTTTCGATCCCCTCCGCCACGATGACGAGATCCTGAATGCGCGCGATCTGGGTGAGGGCGGAGACGAACACCTGGGCGATGCGGTCATCGTCCAGATTGTGAATGTAGCTGCGGTCGATCTTGATCGCATCGATGGGCAGCGTCTTGATATAGTTGAAGCCGCAGTGACCCGTGCCGAAATCGTCGAGCGCAATGTGGAAGCCCATCTCGCGCAGCCGAACGATGCGGGCGATGATCTCCGGCGTGGCGGCGGTGGCCACGGTTTCGGTAATCTCGAGAATGAAGCGGTTGGCCTGCGCATCCGTCTCCTGCAGAACGCGGTCCAGCATGTGCACCAGACCATCACGCTTCAGCTGCTCGCCCGAGACATTGATGCTGATGCGGTTGTCGGGGAAGCGGTGCAGATCGAGGCAGGCCCGGCGGAAAACCCATTCGCCGATCATGTCGATCAGGCTTGACCGTTCGGCAATGGGGATGAACTCGCCCGGCGATATCATTCCGCGCACCGGGTGTCGCCACCGCACAAGCCCCTCCACGGCCGCGCGGTTTCGCTCCGTGTCGGTGATCACCTGATAGTGCAGCTCGAGTTCGTTTAGGTAGACAGCCGCCCTGAGTTCACGCTCGAGAAGTCGGCGCTGACGTTTCTCCGACAGCATGTCCGGATCGAAAACCGTCACCCTGCCGCGTCCTGCGCCCTTGCTTTCGTAAAGAGCCAGATCCGCCAGAAGTGGCAGTTCCTTGTGGCTGCTCGCGTGCTGTGGCGCGACGGCAATGCCGATGGAAGCGCTGAGCGGCACCTGATGTCCTTCGCAGGCGCGCCCGTCCTGCAGCATGGCAAGCAGCTTCTGGGCGCGCGTGCGGCAGCGGTTGAGGTCATTGCCGTACATCAGGATGGCGAACTCATCGCCGCCCAGTCGGCCAATGGCGCAGTCGGGAAAGCAATGCCGCGCGCAGGCGACCAGATGCGCAAGCGCCTCATCGCCGAACTGGTGGCCGAAACCGTCATTGAGCTGCTTGAAATGGTCGAGATCGACGAGCAGGAGCATGATGCGTCGCGGCTTGGACAGCGTGCCGATGCTTGCGCTCAGTTCGTCAAGAAAACGGCCGCGTGTGAGCGCGGTTGTCATGAGGTCGGTTTCGGTGACCCTGTGGCGCTCGGCTTCGATGCGCACGGCATCCTGAAGCTGCTGTGAAACGGTGCGTCGCAGATAGGTGAGCAGGGCCAGGCCTGCGACACTGAGCACCATGCAGGTCAGCAGCAGCCAGGTCGTGAAAGCGCTTTCCTCAGGCGGCGCAAAATAGGCGATGGCCACCATCGCCGTCGCCGAAATCAAAAGCGCTTGAACGCCGCTGTAAAACCGTTCGCCATTACGCTGCACGGTGGAGAGGATGCTCATGCCCCCGCTTTCTCCCCAAGGCCCCTGGAGACGGAGAGAACAATACGAAACTCTAAGGGGGCGTTAAGAATGTTGCGCGGCAAAAAAGATATTTTGCCGCGCAATCAAAACACCCCCTAAGGCAATTACTTCAGCGATGCGGTGAAGCGCTGAATCCGGTTGCAGGCTTCTTCAAGAAGCTCTTCCGACGTGGCGTAGGAAATGCGGAAGTTCGGGCCAAGACCAAAGGCCGAACCATGCACCACTGCAACGCCCTCGGCTTCCAGAAGCTCGGACACGAAGTCTTCGTCGGTCTCGATGACCTTGCCCGAAGGCGCGGTCTTGCCGATCAGCTCGGCGCAGGACGGATAGACGTAGAATGCGCCTTCCGGCACCGGGCAGTTGATGCCCTTCGCCTGGTTGAGCATGGAAACCACCAGATCGCGGCGGCCCTGGAAGATCGCCTTGTTTTTGGTGATGAAGTCCTGCGGACCGTTGAGCGCCTCGACGGCGGCCCACTGTGCGATGCTGCATGCGCCCGAGGTCTGCTGACCCTGGATCATGTCCATGGCCTTGATGAGCTCGATGGGGCCGGCCGCATAGCCGATGCGCCAGCCGGTCATGGCATAGGCCTTGGAGACGCCGTTCATGGTCAGCGTGCGGTCATAGAGCTTCGGCTCCACCTCGGCGATGGTGAAGAATTTGAAGTCGCCATAGGTGAGGTGCTCATACATGTCGTCCGTCAGCACCCACACATGCGGATGCGCCATGAGCACGTCGGCGAGCGCCTTGAGCTCGGCTTCGGTGTAGGCTGCGCCCGACGGGTTGGACGGCGAGTTCATGATCAGCCATTTGGTCTTCGGCGTGATGGCTTTTTCAAGCGCATCCGGGGTCAGCTTGAAGCCGTTGTCGATGCTGGTCTCGGCGAAGACGGGCGTGCCGCCGCAGATGGAAACCATCTCGGGATAGCTGACCCAATAAGGGCTCGGGATGACAACTTCATCGCCGGGATTGAGCGTCGCCATCATGGCGTTGAATAGGATCTGCTTGCCACCGGTGGCGACGATGGTCTGCTTCCAGTCATAGTCGAGATTGTTCTCGCGCTTGAACTTGGCGGCAATCGCCTCGCGCAGCGGCTGGATGCCGGAGACCGGCGTGTATTTCGTTTCGCCGCGATTGATCGCGTCGATGGCTGCATTCTTCACATTGTCCGGCGTGTCGAAATCCGGCTCGCCTGCGCCAAGACCGATAACGTCGCGGCCCTGCGTTTTCAGTTCGCGCGCTTTCTGGGAAACCGCGATGGTAGCGGAGGGTTTTACGCGTGAAAGGGCATCGGCAAGGAAAGCCATAATGGAAGACTCCGGTTCCTGTGAGATTTTACGCTGAGGATCAGCGTTTCCCTTCTTGTCCGATCACGAGCAAAATCGCAAGCCGCCAGCGAATTTGCAGCGTTAAACCAGTCGTTAACCGCGAATAAAGGCTGGGGTGCCATTCTGCCGGGATTGAATGACGACTTGCAAGGAAGCGCAGAATGTCGCGCAGCATCGGCCTGGCCCACATCGTCCGACAGGCGGACGCAAGTGCAGTGGGTGTCTGGGGTGGCTACACATTAAGAACCGCCTTCCAGCCGATCTTCTCCTTTCGCGGTGGACGACTTCTGGTGAGCGCCTATGAGGGGCTGTTGCGCCCTTTTCGCGATGGCCAGCCCGTGGGGCCGGGCATTTTCTTCTCCAGCATACCCGAAGTCGACCGTTTTCACGTGGAGACGCTGGCGCGAACCGTGCATCTTCTGAATGCCGGTGTATGCCTGAACCGGGGGGCTTCCCTGTTCGTCAATTTCGACCCGTCGCATTTCGTGGATGCTGCTTCTGCGACAATCGCCCTGCGGGACATTCAGACAGTGCTGGCCGAGGCAGGCGTCGAGCCGCACCGCGTGGTCTGTGAGATCACCGAGCAGGAAACCGGTTCCGATGCGTCCCTGCTTGAGTTTGTGCGCGCCCTGAAAGGCTTTGGTTACCGCGTGGCGGTGGACGATTACGGCGCCGACAATTCCGACATGAAGCGGATTGAGGCTCTGGGACCGGACATCGTGAAGTTCGACGGGGCGTGGACGGCGCGCCTGCTCGCTTCCGCCTCCGGCGTCAGCCTGCTCACCGACATGGTCAGCGCGTTTTCCGAAAAAGGCATTCGCACGGTTTTCGAAGGCATCGAAAACGGCGAGCAGCTTCAGCTGGCCGAGCGCTGTGGTGTTTCGATGGTGCAGGGTTTTGCGCTGGCGAAACCGCAGCTTGCGCCGGGTGCGTTCGATGAATTCGAAGTTGCGCGCGAGACTGCGCGCAAGGAAATCCTTTCCAATGCAGCGGCCCGTCTGGAGCGGAGCAAGCCAGCGGACGACACTTCGTCTGCGCCTGCTGCGCGTGCAAGGCGCACATTTGGCCGGCGCGGAGCGTAATGTCATGGGAGCCGTGACTGTCCCCGGCGCGCCTGCCGGATCCATCATCGCCGACGAAATCGGTCTGGAGACAGGATTCCATGGAGCCTACCGGCTGAAATCCTTTTATCAGCCGGTCTTCCGTGTCTCCGGCGAGAGCCTTGAGCCGGAGGCGCTGGATGCCTGCGCAAAGCCAATGCTCGATGGACAGTCCGTCGAGACAGAAATGTTCCTGCTGTCGGTCGCCCCGGAGCGCGAGTGGCAGGTGCGAACACTTTGCAGTCTCCTGCACATTGGAAACTGCCACCAGATGCGTGAGGACGGTCTGTCGCTGCATCTGGGGTTCGACACAGAGCGGCAGAGCGACGCGGATGCGATGAGCCATCTTGCCTTCATGCTCGCGCGGCTTGCGCAGACCGGCGTTGCGCCTCAGGCGCTTGTCTGCGGTTTCCGGGCTGCTCCGGATCCGCTGGCAGAAGTGTCGGAGCGCCTTCTGGAGACGATGCGCAGCAGCGGTGTGCGCCTTTCGGTCGATGGTTTCGGACCGGGGCAGAGCGCGCTTGAGCGCGTCGAGAAGCTGCGGCCTGAAATCGTCAAGATTGATGGGGGCTGGTTCCGCCGGATCGCGCCCGTTGCGCCTGCCAGACGCCTCCTTGCAAAGCTCGTGGAAGGGCTGAAGCGGCAGGGAGCCAGCGTTCTTGTGAAGGGTGTGGAGACACCCCCGCAGCTCGAAGCGGCGCTGGATGCCGGGGCAGATCTGGTGCAGGGCGATCTGCTTGCAAGGCGGGCAATGGCCGGGTCGGTGCAGGAGCTTGGCCCACTCGAAATCGACCGCTTTTTCCGGGATCCTGAAAAGGTTGTCGTTTCATTGCGTTAGAGCATCGGGCCGAAAAGTGGAATCCGGTTTTCGGCGCCCCGATGTTCCATCACGCGCCTGTATCGTTCCTCGGCTTCCAGAGAAGCGACCGGCGATCCAGGCCCGGCTTGTACCGCGCCTGTAACTGAGAGCAGCTACGCGCCTGCCTTGTCTCTTGCCGGCGGTGCATCGTAGGCTTCGTTCTCGCCATAGGCGGCGGTGGCCGATGCCAGATCCGTCGTGCCTTCCCGATGGTTCTGCATCAGCACGATGCTTTCTGATGCCTCCGGTTTTGCAATGCGCGAGAGCATGGAGGCAAACTGTTCGTTTCTCTGCACCTCGACTGCGGCACGTCTTGCCCATGCTTCAACAGCTATGTCGTCATCGGCCTTTGCCGGTGCGAAGTTTCCGGAACTCGCCTGATATGTGGAGGGGCCGCCGCGCGCATGTGACGCCGCCGCTGGCTGCGCGCCCGGTCTTGCGCCTGATGCCGGTATGCCGGACGTGTCCGCCGCCGCCGGCGACTGGCTGGTTCCACCCTGTGCTGGCGTGGCGGAAGACGGTTCGGAAGTGGAGGGCGCGGGGGCCGGTGGCCTGGAGGTGTGTCCGCCAATCAGCGGCAGATTCAAGATATTGCCGAGCAACAGGGTCTATCCTCTTTTCTGGTCGATGCGTTTGGGCGGCTGGTTGCGCCCGTTGTTCTCTTGCTACCAGAGGAGGATTTTGAAACCGTGTCTGCCTTCTCTACAATTTGATGAAAAAGCCCTTCTTTCAGGGCTTTCCTGTTGTTCAGGCCGCTGCCTGAGAGTCAATATCCGGACGCTGGCTCGAAGCGCTTCCGGCTTTTGCTGCATTCGTGCTGGCATGTTTGCGCACGACACGCAGGACGGCATTCAAGAGGTCAACGTCGATGTAATACAGCTGGGAGAGCTCGGCGGGGACCTGATCGAGCTTTATGCCGCTGGACAGGAGGCGTTTGACCTCCGCAACCATCTCGGAAGGTTCGGTCAGGCGGTCCTTGATACCGTTGTCGGTTGAATGGCGCATGGAATTCTCGTCGGTTTGAATGACACTGACGCAAAAGAGACCCAACGCTGAACAAGAATACCGCCAAGAAATCGACCGATTGGCGGCAAGATTGTGGCTGTCCCCACTAACCACCGGGACCGCCAGAATCGCTGTAATTATGCGCGACCTGTGTTTGTGCGCAAGAGCAAGATTCAACCAGAGGCTAGGGCCCTGACCCTGGAGCCCGGCTAGAACGAGAATGACGCCTGGGCTGGCTCCGCATTCGGAGAGCGGGCGTTCTCCATGGCCAACATCTTCTGCTTGGTGGCGATGCCGCCATGAGCCGAAAATCCGCCGATCTTGCCACCGGCTGCCAGAACACGATGGCAGGGTATGATGAGCGGCATGGGATTACGCCCCATGGCTGCGCCCGTTTCTCGGGTGGCCCTGGGAAAGCCGACGCTCTCGCAAAGCGCGCCATAGGTCGTGGTCTCGCCATAGGCGAGCCTTCGCATGGCCGTGTAGAGCGTGCGGTGAAACGGGCTGATGCCCGAGAGATCGAGGGTAAACCCGGAAAAATCCTCTTCGCTTCCTGCGAAGTAGCGCTGCGTTGCCGCCACAAGCCCGGCCATCGCGCCGGATGGGGTGGAAGTCGCGGCATCCGGCAGCCGGGCTTTCAGCTGCTGCTCAACCGCGTCAGGCTCTGGCGTTGGCAGGACAAAGCGCACGAGGCCGGCATCGCTCCAGCCCGCGCCGCAAAAGCCGAAGGCGGTTTCAAACACATGATGGCCGGGCACGGACATGGCGCTTCCATTCCGATCGTTTCGCGGCCCAGCTCTAACATGGATACATTCTGGCACGAAGAGTGAACGAAGGGTCACCTGACAAATGATTGCCTTACCCAAGGTTGCGCGATAGAAGGCGCGCGGGTGGGGACTCGTTGATCGAAGGAATGCGCCTTGCCTCTTTTCTCCCGTTATCTCGTTGCCGGACTTGTGATCGCGCTGCCGTCGCTGGCTGCATGCACGACCGCGGGGAGCGACGTTCAGGTGAAGGCTGATGCCGCTGAAAGCCGTGCCGATGCGCAGCTTGTGGCAAACAGCCTGGTGGCAGAGCAGGACGCCCAGATCAGCGATGGAGATGTGACGCCGGACGCCTTTGCGGGCCAGCGTCCGCCCAGTGCTGCCCTGACGGCGCTGGAGGCTGGCGGAAAGGTGTCGCCGGTTGCTCCGCGCAGCGCCGAGCTCGATGCACTGATCGCGCAATATGCCGGCATTTACGAGGTGCCCGAGCGGCTGGTGCGGCGTGTCGTCAAGCGCGAGAGCAATTTCAACCCGGCTGCCCGCAACCGTATCTACTGGGGTCTCATGCAGATCCGTCACGATACCGCGCAGACCATGGGCTACCGTGGGCCTGCTTCCGGTCTTCTGGATGCGGAAACGAACCTCAAATACGCCGTCAAATATCTGCGCGGCGCTTATATGACGGCCGACGGCAATGAGGATAAAGCCGTTCGTTTCTATGCAAGCGGCTATTATTACGACGCAAAGCGCAAGGGTATCCTTAAGGAAACCGGCCTGCGCAACTGACGTCAGCTGACGGCAAGAGATGTCAGCAAACCTGCCCGCTTCCCGCGAAATGCGGTTCAGGGCAATTGCTCATTGGTGTATTTCTCCGCGCTGTCGGATTCCGCCCCCCGGATCCGTCTTGCAGCTGACAACAGGCTGCCGGAGGAACAGGCATGAACGATACTTTACCGGTTCAGACCGGTTCAGCGGCGCAGGACGCCGCGCAGCTCGCCATTTCAGTGCGCGGGCTGATCAAGCGTTTCGGTGACGTCAAGGCGCTGGACGGGATCGACCTCGACGTGCCGCGCGGCATGATTTTCGCCATTCTCGGCCCCAATGGCGCGGGGAAGACAACGCTCATACGATTGCTGGCGACGCTGGCGCAGCCTGATGGTGGAACCGCGCGCGTCATGGGGCACGATCTGGCGACCGAGCCGCATGCCGTGCGCGGCGCAATCGCGCTGACCGGGCAGTTCGCCTCGCTGGATGAGGATCTCACGGGGCGCGAAAATCTGATCATGCTGGCGCGGCTCTGGGGCTTTGCCGGGCGCACCGCAAAGGCGAGGGCGGATGAGCTGCTTTCCGCCTTCGAGCTTTCCGATGCGGCGAAGAAGCAGGTGAAGTCCTATTCGGGCGGCATGCGTCGGCGTCTCGACATCGCCGCGTCCCTGATCGTAACGCCGGGCGTTCTCTTTCTCGATGAGCCGACCACTGGTCTTGATCCCAAGGCGCGCCAGGGTGTCTGGAAGATGATCCGCGCGCTGGCGAAGTCGGGCGTCACCATTCTCCTGACAACACAGTATCTGGAGGAAGCCGACCAGCTCGCCGCCCGCATTGCCGTGATCGATCACGGCCGCAAGATCGCCGAGGGCACGAGCCGCGAGTTGAAGTCGGCAATCGGCTCGGGCTTTCTGCATGTGGCCGTTGCCGATACGGAGCGTCTGGATGAGGCCGAGGCCATTCTGGAGCATGCGCTGGACGGTACGGCGCAGCGCAGCGCCGAGGGGGCGACGCTCTCCATTGTCGCCGGGTCTCCGAAAGCCGCCAATGAGGCAATCGCCAGGCTGCTTGCGGCTGGCATTGAACTTTCCGATTTCTCCATGGGCTCGCCCAGCCTTGATGAAGTGTTCTTCGCGCTGACAGGCCAGCCCATCGAAGAGGATGCACAGGGAGACGTGTCATGAGTTCCGCAGAGACTGGTCCTGCCATAGAGACTGGCCCTGCCATGCTTTCCAATGTGGCGCGGCCGCCGCGGCCTTCGGCCTTGGCAAATGCGCTGACCTTTGGCTGGCGGGCGGTGCTGAAATTCAAACATGTACCCGAGCAGCTGTTCGATCTGATCATGACGCCGCTCATGTTCACGCTGCTTTTCACATTCGTGTTTGGCGGCGCGCTCGCGGGCTCGACCAGCGATTACCTCCAGTTTTTCCTGCCGGGCATTCTCGTGCAGACGGTGGTGTTCAATTCCGTCTATTCGGGCATGGGGCTTTCGACAGATCTGTCGAAGGGGCTTTTCGAACGTTTTCGCTCACTCCCCATCTGGTCCCTGTCACCCTTTGCCGGATTGATGGTCGGAGATGTCCTGCGTCACACGATTGCGGGCCTCATCATCCTGACTGTCGGGCTGGTTTTGGGATATCGGCCCGAAGCGGGGCTGACGGGCATCGTCGCCTCTTTCCTGCTGCTTATCGCAATCGGGTTTGGCACGGGCTGGATCTTCATCGTGCTCGGGCTTCTGATCCGCACGCCGATGACGGTGATGACAATCGGCTTCACCTTCATCTTCCCGCTGGTCTTCGCCTCTAACATCATGGTGCGTCCCGAAACAATGCCTGGCTGGCTGGAGGCCTTTGTGGTCCGGAACCCGGTTTCGCATATGACGACGGCTTTGAGGGGGCTGATGGCGGGAACGGCCACAGGTGGTGAAGTGCTCCTGGCGCTTCTTGCACCGGCATTGCTGACGGTCGTTCTTTCGCCAGTCGTTCTGTGGCTTTACCGTCGCCGTTAGGCGGTGCATTCTTTGCGTGAGAGAATAGAGCGCGCCCTTTGGAAGGGCGCGCTCTGCTTCATTCAATCTGCCTTGGCCTTCACCTTTTGCGGGACAAGGTCAAACCCTTCGTCCTGATACTGGTAGAGAAGGCAGTCTTGGCCTTCAGCGCAACCGCTGAAGTGGTCCAGTCGTCCCGGCAGGAAGTAGAATGATCCAGCCGGATATTCTGTACGCTCGCCGTCGACCACGGCGTAAAATGTGCCCTGCATCACCACCGTCGAAATGTCCCGACTGTGATAATGATACGGATTGCTCTTGCCGGCCGGAAACAGGACGAAAGCCTCGTAAGGGCTCTCGCCTGCAAGGTCGCCGCGAACATTCGCGTATTTTATGCCACCCGAATCCGGGAGCTCGATCCATTCGAGTTCGGATACGGGAAAGGAAATCATCCTTTTCTTGATCAATGCCTGGTCCGTACAGGCTGCTATCACAGCCAGCATTGCCACAAGAGGCAGGGCATGTCTTGCAAAGCGCTTCATTTCAGAAAAGTCCTTGGTGCTTTAAATGTGTGCGCGGGGCCTTGAAATACGGAGCCCCGGATTCGCGCTCTAACGGGTTTTCAGAGCGAGAATGGCCTTCGTGTCGAGGATTTCGGCAAAGGTGTCGGAAAGCGTCACCAGCGATGCCTCGTGTAGAACGTCGTGGGAAATCACCTTGCCATCCGGTCCGGTGATGTCGCGTGTAGCGCAGGCGTCGGAGGCAACGATCACGTCATATCCGAGCGGAACCGCATCACGCGCCGCTCCCGAAACGCAGGCATGGGTCATCAGTCCGGCAATGACGAGCGTGTCGATCCCATCCACCTTGAGACGGGCATCGAGATCGGTGCTTGGGAACACGCTGACGGACGTCTTGCAAAGGACATGATGATGCTTTGCCGGCTCGATTTCCGGGTGAAATGCGACCGTTTCTCCATCTTGCGCGAAGATTGGCGCACCTTTCGGCGTTACATGCTGTATATGATAAACAGCAATCTTGTTCGCGTCGGCCCATGCGATCAGCTCAAGCGCTTTGGACAGCGCTGCTTCGCCATTGGGGACAGGCATTCTACCGGAAAAATATTCTTCTTGAAAATCAATAACAATAAGTGCTGTTTTTCCCGGATTTATCACCTCTTATGGCGTGCTTCCTGTCATGGTTCTAATGGTCGGATGCAATGCTTCGGTCATCAATCTGCCTCTCGTTTACAGGCTCAGTTACGATAATTCGCTGCGTGATTACCAGTCGATTTGTAACGATCCGGAAAATCGTTTAACTGCCTTTCAGTCACAAGTGTCCCGGACGACAAAGAGCGATGGATTTGGGCCATGAAGGGGAGTGAAGGGGTGCACAGGATTGCGGTCGTGGCTTTCGAGGGGATCAGCCCGTTCCACCTTTCGGTGCCCTGCATGGTGTTTGCCGACGACCTGGCGCGCCTGACAGCGCCGCGTTACGCGTTGATCGTGTGCGCCGAGACACCGGGGCGGATCGGGACCACCTCGGGGATTTCATTGTTCGTGGAACACGATCTTTCGGCGCTTGAGACTGCGGATACAGTGATCGTACCGGCCTGGCCAGGGCCAGAGATCAGACCGCCTGAGGCGCTTCTCGAGGCTCTTCAACGTGCCCATGCACGCGGCGCGCGGCTGGTGGGGCTGTGCGTCGGGGCCTTTGTTCTGGCCGAGGCGGGCCTTCTCGATGGGCGACGGGCTTCCACCCACTGGGTGTTTGCGGAGGATTTCGCCGAGCGCTATCCGCATGTGTTTCTGGATCGCAGCGTGCTCTATGTGGATGAAGGCGATGTTCTGACCTCGGCGGGAACGGCTGCGGCCATCGATTGCTGCCTGCACCTCCTGCGGCGTGACCACGGGGCAGAGACGGCCAATCGCGTTGCCCGGCGCATGGTGGTGGCGCCGCATCGCAGCGGCGGACAGGCGCAGTATATCGAACAGCCGCTGCACAAGACGCTTCAGGGCGATCTTCTGAAGGAAACGCTGGAGTGGGCCGCCGGTAATCTCAGCGAGCCGCTCTGCCTTGACCGTCTGGCCGCGAAGGCGGCAATGAGCCGGCGCAACTTCTCGCGCCGCTTTCGTAAGGAAACCGGCACAACGGTGTCGCAGTGGATTCTTGCGCAGCGGCTGGCGCTTGTTCAGCGCCTTCTCGAAACCACGGACAGGCGGATGGAAACCATTGCCGAGGCGGCGGGTTTCGGGTCGGCCGTCACCATGCGGCAGCGCTTTGTTGATGCGTTCCGCATTTCACCCATAGCCTATCGACGGCAGTTTCGCACTGCCGGGGCGGATGAGCGCGCGCTTCCATAAGGAGAGCAAGGCGCAGCCGCCTGTCATTTGCGGGCGGCTGCGTAGTGTTGCTTGCGGTTAGCCGAAATAGCTCTGCAGCGGGCGGACTTCGAGGCTGCCGGCCTTGAGCGCCAGAATGGCCTCGGCCACGGCTTCAGCGCCCGCCATCGTGGTGTAGTAGGGCACCTTCTGCATCAGCGTTGCGCGACGCAGCGACTTGGAGTCCGACATGGCCTTCTGGCCGTCCGTCGAGTTGAAGACGAGCTGGACCTGACGGTTGCGGATGGCGTCCTCGATGTGCGGGCGGCCTTCCAGAACCTTGTTGATCTTCTCGGCTTCGATGCCGTTTTCACGCAGGAAGCGGGCTGTGCCGCCGGTGGCCAGAACATGCCAGCCGGCATCGGCCAGACGCTTGACGGCCGGCAGGACGCGAACCTTGTCGTCGTCACGCACCGACACGAACAGCGTGCCTTCGCGCGGCAGGTCGACGCCGGCACCGAGCTGCGCCTTGGCAAAGGCGAGCGCGTAATCGGTGTCGAGGCCCATCACCTCGCCGGTGGACTTCATTTCCGGTCCAAGCAGCGTGTCGACGCCCGGGAAACGGGCAAACGGGAACACGGCTTCCTTGACGGCGATGTGGCCCAGCTCGCGTGCATCCGGCATGGAGCCGTAATGCGAGAAGGCGTCTCCCAGCGTCTCGCCGGCCATGATGCGGGCTGCGATCTTGGCAATCGGGCGGCCGATGGTCTTGGCGACGAAGGGCACCGTACGCGAAGCGCGCGGGTTGACTTCAAGAACGTAGACCTCGCCGTTTTTCACGGCGTACTGCACGTTCATCAGGCCGCCGACCTTGAGCGCGCGGGCTAGGGCTGCCGTCTGGCGCTCCAGTTCGCTGACCAGTTCTGCGTCGAGCCCGTGAACCGGCAGCGAGCAGGCGGAGTCGCCGGAGTGAATGCCAGCTTCCTCGATGTGCTCCATGATGCCCGACACATAGGTCTGGCTGCCATCGGACAGGCAGTCCACGTCGATCTCGATCGCTTCGGTCAGATAGGTGTCGAACAGAAGCGGGTTCTTGGAGAGCAGCGTGTTGATCTGGCCCGTCTTGTCGGCCGGATATTTCTGGCGGATCTCCTCGGGCACCAGGCCGGGCACGGTGTCGAGCAGATAGGTCTGCAGCATCGTGTCATTGTGGATGATCTGCATGGCGCGGCCACCCAGAACATAGGACGGGCGCACGACCAGCGGGAAGCCGAGTTCGGAGGCCACGACACGGGCCTGCTCGACCGAGTAGGCGATGCCGTTTTTCGGCTGCTTGAGGCCAAGCTTGATAAGCAGCTTCTGGAAGCGGTCGCGGTCTTCGGCCAGATCGATCATGTCGGGCTCGGTGCCGAGGATCGGGATGCCGGCCTTTTCCAGCGCGTCGGCAAGCTTGAGCGGCGTCTGGCCGCCAAACTGCACGATCACGCCATGCAGCGTGCCCGCCGCCTGTTCGGCGCGCAGGATCTCCAGAACGTCTTCAGGCGTCAGCGGCTCGAAATAGAGGCGGTCGGACGTGTCGTAGTCGGTGGAAACCGTCTCCGGGTTGCAGTTTACCATGATCGACTCGTAACCGGCGTCGGCCAGCGCGAAGGCGGCGTGACAGCAGCAATAGTCGAACTCGATGCCCTGGCCGATACGGTTGGGGCCACCGCCAAGGATCACCACCTTCTTGCGGTCCGAAACGCGGGCTTCATCGGCCACTTCGCCCGCAAAGGGAAGCTCGTAGGTCGAGTACATATAGGCGGTGGGCGCCGCGAACTCGGCCGCGCAGGTGTCGATGCGCTTGTAGACGGGGTGCACGCCAAGCGAATGGCGTTGCTTTTGAATCTCTTCCGCCTCTTTCTTCGTGAGCGACGCGAGGCGTGCATCCGAGAAGCCCATGGACTTCAGCAGGCGCAGGTTTTCCGCGTCTTCCGGCAGGCCATGTTCGCGCACGCGTTCTTCCATGGCGAGGATCGCGGCGATCTGCTCCAGGAACCACGGGTCGATGCGGCACATCGTGTGCACGTCTTCAAGGCTGGTGCCGAGACGGATCGCTTCGGCCACCATGCGCAGGCGGTCCGGCGTGGGCGTGCCAAGGGCCGCGCGAATGGCGTTCTTGTTTTCCGACGGATCGCCATCGACGACATAGCCGGGGATCTCGATCTCATCGAGACCGGTCAGGCCCGTCTCAAGGCCGCGCAGCGCCTTCTGGAAGGATTCAGCAAAGGTGCGGCCAATGGCCATCACTTCGCCGACCGACTTCATCGCCGTGGAGAGAACCGGCTTGGAGCCCGGGAATTTCTCGAATGCGAAGCGCGGGATCTTGGTGACCACATAGTCGATGGATGGTTCGAAGGATGCCGGCGTCGCGCCGCCCGTGATGTCGTTCTCCAGCTCGTCCAGCGTGTAGCCGACGGCGAGCTTGGCCGCGATCTTCGCGATCGGGAAGCCCGTCGCCTTGGAGGCAAGTGCGGAGGAGCGCGACACACGCGGGTTCATCTCGATGACGACGAGACGGCCATTCTCCGGATTGACGGCGAACTGAACGTTCGAGCCGCCGGTTTCCACACCGATCTCACGCAGCACCGCAATCGATGCGTTGCGCATGATCTGGTACTCCTTGTCCGTCAGCGTCAGGGCAGGGGCCACGGTGATCGAATCGCCCGTGTGCACGCCCATCGGATCGACGTTCTCGATGGAGCAGATGATGATGCAGTTGTCCGCGCGGTCGCGAACCACTTCCATCTCATACTCCTTCCAGCCGAGTACGGATTCCTCGATCAGCACTTCCGTGGTCGGCGAGGCGTCGAGACCGGAAGAAACGATCTCGAAGAACTCTTCGCGGTTGTAGGCGATGCCGCCGCCCGTGCCGCCCAGCGTGAAGGAGGGACGGATGATTGCCGGCAGGCCGACGAAGTCGAGCGCCTGCGCGGCCACGCCCATGGCGTGGTTCATGTAGCGCTGCTTGCGGTCGCTCTCGCCGAGGTTCCACTCGTTTTCCAGATCGTCCAGCGCTGCGTCGAGCGCTTCGTCGGAGAGCGTGTCTTTCAGCTCCTGGCGCTTGACTTCGTGCTTCTGGCGGTCGGCGTTCTTGACGTCGGATGCATTGGCCAGCATCGAGCGCGGCGTCTCGAGGCCGATCTTGGCCATGGCCTCACGGAACAGCGAGCGGTCCTCGGCCTTGTCGATGGCGTCGGGCTGCGCGCCGATCATCTCGACATTGTAGCGCTCGAGCACGCCCATGCGGCGCAGGCTGAGTGCGGTGTTGAGCGCGGTCTGGCCGCCCATGGTGGGGAGCAGCGCGTCGGGGCGCTCCTTGGCGATGATCTTGGCGACCACTTCCGGCGTGATCGGCTCGATATAAGTGGCGTCGGCAAGCTCCGGGTCGGTCATGATGGTGGCCGGGTTGGAGTTCACCAGAATGACTCGGTAGCCCTCTTCTCGCAGCGCTTTGACGGCCTGGGTGCCGGAATAGTCGAACTCGCAGGCCTGGCCGATGACGATGGGGCCGGCCCCGATGATCAGGATCGACTTGATGTCGGTGCGTTTGGGCATGGAAGTACACTCGCGCGTAGAAGCCGTCGCCGCACGGGCGGATGCCGCGCGCAGGCCGGGCAAAAAATTGTCGGGCTAGGCGCGCCTTATAGGCAATGGGCGGCCCTGACGGAACCCCGAAAATGACGATTTCAACGCGACCAGAGGTTACGAAGGCATATTGTACACGGCAAGTTGCGCTTGTGAGGGGCGGGTGGCACCGTATCGGAGCGGGGGACGCTCATTTCTGCTGCCCCGATTCTCGCAGGCGCGGCATCTCAAGCCGGCATCAAACCGTTGGGAGCAGGCCATGGGCGCACATGAAGAAACAGCCACCTATCCGCCGCTCAACACGCTGAAGCCGGTGACGGAAAATCTTTGGATTGTTGACGGCCCGACAATTCCCTTTGGTCCGCCCGGTCTAAAAATGCCGTTCCCCACGCGCATGACGATCATCCGGCTGCGCGGTGGCGGTCTTTTCGTGCATTCGCCGACGCATATGACGGAGGATCTGCGTGCGGCCGTGGAGACGCTGGGGCCGGTTCGCTTCATCGTCGCGCCGAACCGCATCCATTACTGGTGGGTGCCGGTGTGGCGCGCTGCCTTTCCCGATGCTGAAATCTGGATGGCCCCGCGCATTCGCGAACAGGCCAGGGGCCACATCGACTTCCCGACACGCGAACTCACGGACGAGAACGGCTATCCGTGGGATGATGAAATCCGCACCCTGCCGGTTGCGGGCAGCTTCATGACGGAGGTGGAGTTCTTCCACATCGAAAGCCGAACGCTGATCCTGACGGATTTCATCGAGAATTTCGAGCCGCAGAAACTCAACTGGTGGCGGCGCATCATGGCGCGGCTTGGCGGCGTTCTTGCGCCGCAAGGCGCGATGCCGCGCGACATGCGCCTCACCTTCGCCAGCCAGCGCCCCGCGTTGAAACGGGCCGTGGAAACAATGATCGGCTGGGGACCGGAGCGTGTCATCATTGCACATGGCCGCTGGTTCGAACGTGATGGTGCGGAAGCGCTGAAGCGGGCTTTCAGTTGGCTTCTGCGTTGACCGGACGGATTAGCGCCTCACCGCCTATGGTTGCTTTACTTGGGTGGAAAGCTTGGCTGTAATGCTGTCTTTGAAGCCTTCCGCGCTTCCCGCGCTTCTGGAGGGCATCGGGGAGAGGAGCCAGCTTGATGGGAATGCGCGACTTGGGAATGTCAGGCATGAACCGCAGGCGCTTTATGGTCGGGGCAGGGGCCTTGGGAGCGGCAGGCCTGATCGGGCTGGAAGTGGCCGCAGAGCAGGTGCTTAAGGACATCAATGCGCTGAAGCCCGGTGAGTTCACCTGGCACCCGGACCGTCAACCTTCAGGGCCGGTTGCGGTGGTCGTGTCGCTGCCGGAGCAGCGCGTGCATGTCTACCGCAACGGCATCCGCATCGCTGCCTCCACCTGCTCGACGGGCAAGCAGGGGCATGAGACGCCGACCGGTGTTTTCGTGGTTCTTCAGAAAGACAGGGACCATCGCTCCAGCACCTACAACAATGCGCCCATGCCGAACATGAACCGGCTGACCTGGTCGGGCATCGCGCTTCACGCAGGCAATCTGCCGGGATATCCCGCCTCGCATGGCTGTGTGCGCCTGCCGATGGCCTTTTCCGAAAAACTCTTTGAGGTTACCCATCTGGGCACGCCGGTCATCATTTCCGGCGCGCATGGAGACCCCTGGGAATTGACGCATCCGGGCATGGTCCTGTCCGGTTATGCCGAGCATGAGTTCGAGAAGATCGAAGCCTCACTGGACGGCAAGAAGCACCCGAAGGACTGGAGCGCGGCCGAGCAATATCCCGTTACCTCGGTGATTGCCTCATCCGCCGACCGGCGCATCATGCTTGTCGAGAATGGCCGCGTTCTGGCCGAGGGAGATCTGAACATCTCCGGGCGCGGGAAGCTTGGCAGCCACGCCTTTGTGCTTCACGGCGCTGATGGAGAGGCGCAGGGCATGAGCTGGTATGTCATCAGCCATGACAGTGGCGCGGATGGCAATTTCCAGCCCGAGCAGCGACTTCTGTCGCGGCTGACCACGGACAATGCCTTTTCCGCGGCCATGCATGACCGCATGCATCCGGGCATGGTGATGATTTTAACTGACGCCCCGCTTCATCCGGAAACACGTTCGGGCAAGGACTTTGTCATCATGTCCTAAGCCGCTTCGGATATGATTCTGACGGGAAACAATCTCTGGCGTTGTGGTGTATAAGCCGATAACTAGAGTTCACTGAAGACAACTGGGAATTGCACGCATGCGCTGGAAAGGCCGCCGTCAAAGCAGCAATGTCGAAGACCGCCGGGGCCGCTCGAGCGGCGGTGGTTCTTTACCGGGTGGGTTTGGTCGATCCGGCGGGCGCATAAGGTTGCCTTCCGGTGGTAGCAGGCGCGCTGGCGGCGGCTTGTCCGGGATCATTGTTCTTGTCGTCCTGTTCTTCGTTCTGCGGGCCTGCGGGATTGATCCGCTGGGCATGCTCACTGGCGAGCCGGGCGGTGGTAGCCAGACGACCACGACACAGCGTCAGGAAACAGGCGGCGCAAGCGACGAGATGAAGCAGTTCGTCAGCGTCGTTCTCGCCGAGACGGAAGACACCTGGAACGGCATCTTCGAGTCCCAGGGCCTCGATTACAAAGAACCTTCGATGGTTCTGTTCAGCGATTCCGTGCGTTCGGCCTGCGGTTTTGCTTCGGCGGCGACCGGGCCATTTTATTGCCCGGGCGATGAGAAGGTCTATATCGACCTGAGCTTCTTCGATCAGCTTGCCCGGCGTTTCGGGGCGACCGGCGATTTTGCCCAGGCCTATGTCGTGGCGCATGAGGTTGGGCATCACGTGCAGAACGTGACCGGCATCCTGCCGCGCTTCAACCAGATGCGCCAGCGCATGAGCCAGGCCGAGGCCAACGCCATGTCCATCCGTGTCGAATTGCAGGCGGATTGCTTCGCCGGCATCTGGGCGCATTACACGGCCCAGAAAGGGCTTCTGGAAGATGGCGATATCGAGGAAGCGCTGAACGCTGCCAACCAGATTGGCGACGACACCTTGCAGCGCCGCACCCAGGGATATGTGGTGCCGGAGAGTTTCAATCATGGCACGTCGCAGCAACGGCGGACATGGTTTGCGCGGGGGCTCAAAAGCGGACGGCTGGCCGATTGCGATACGTTCAACGATCCGATCTAAGCCGAAGCCGGCTGTTCTGCTGCCACCCAAGAGGTAGATCTGAACATGTTTGGAACAGGACGAATTCTCGGCCTTGCCGTGGCTTTGGCATGTGGAGCCGCAACCTCGCAGGCGCCGGAGTTCGCACAGCAATACCGCCAGCGCCTCAATGGCGCCCTGCATGAACTGAGGTTGGTGGTTTCGGCTTTCGATGCCGACGCCACCCGGAACAACCTCACCCGTGAGAGAGCGATTGTCGTCTACGAAGAGGCTGGAAGCGACTTTCTGCGTGACCGCGCCACGTCCGTTCGTGTCGCGATCGGGCGGCTTGGCGATCTGGAGCGGCAGTCGGCTGCATTTGACGAGGCTTCGCCCGTTCTGCGGCCGCTTATCGTCGCGCGTTCTCCCGATGGACCGCTTCTACAGGGCGCGCTGGATGATTATGAGCCAGCCGTGCCACTGACGCTGCACGGATTTATCTGGACAGGCGTGGGCGTTCTATTTGGCTTTTCTGTAGTCTGGCTCCTGGGACTACTGTTCCGTAGAAAAAAGCATTACCCGGCTCACAATTTACGCGTGTAAAATTTACAACTCGCGTTTAACGTGTTTTTAAAAGCAGAGAAATAGATTGCCCCAAACAATAAAAGCTTGGGTGGGCATATGATTTCTCTTTTAGAACGCTTTTTGCGTTCCGGGACGCGCTTGTGTGAGCGTTTCGGAGCGGACCGATCCGGCAATTTTGCAATGATCACGGCTCTGTCGGCGATGGCCCTCATCGGGGGCTCTGGCTTTGCCCTGGACTACGCGAATATGAGCCGCGTGCGCGCAAGTCTCCAGAACAGTCTGGACAGCGCAGCACTTGCTGTCGCGCAAAAGGGCAAGACGATCACGGATACCGAGGCGCGCGCGATCGCCGAATCCTATCTTGCGGGCAATCTTCCCGTTGTTTTCAAGAATCTGGACGTTGACCGTGTCGGTGAATCCGTCACCGTAACGGCGGACGTGGACGTCAAGCTGTTCTTCGGCGGTATTCTGGGGAAGGAAAGCATGCCGGTTTCCGCCCTGTCGAAGGCGGATGTGGCGCTGATTTCCTATGAAATCGCTCTGGTTCTGGACACGACGGGCTCCATGAGCGGACGCAAACTCCGCGACATGAAAACGGCGGTCGAGGGACTGGTCGACAACATCTCTGCGCAGGTCAAGGATCCCGAGCGCCTGCGGTTTTCGCTTGTGCCATTCTCGACTTTCGTCAATGTCGGTCCGCAATTTGCACCGGATTTCGACAAGAACGGCAAGATCGTCAAGGATACTGGCGCTCCATGGCTTGATCTCGAAGGCGTCAGCGAAATCCCGCAGCTTGAGCTGGAAGCCGGGGTTAGCCGCTTCGAAGCCTATCACAATATGGGGCTTGAATGGAAAGGTTGCGTTGAGACACGCATGCCCGATGGCGACAAACGTCACGATGTCGCCGACACCGAGGCCGTTCAGACGCATCAGGCGTCACTGTTCGTACCCACGTTTGCGATTGATGAACCTGAGGATTATCGCAACGATTACATCGAGTCCGAGGTCGACCCGCGCGGCAATGACCGGGAAAAGAAGCTCAAGAAATACGGTTACAACGGCTACAAGCAAATCTTCAAGCGCGTCGCGCTGGAAGACCTGGAGGACAATCGCGGTCCGAACTATATGTGCGTTTCCGAGCCCCTGACGCCTTTGACGAACGACTACGCCGATCTGAAAACGAAGGTTAAAAAGCTCAAGGCAAGCGGCAACACCAACATCATGGAAGGTGTGGCGTGGGGCACGCGGGTTCTCTCGCCGCACGAGCCCTTTGCCGGCGGCGATCCGAATGACGGCATCATCAAGGTGATGGTTGTGCTGACCGACGGCAAAAACATTTTCGGTGTTCGTGATGACAGGCTGCGGTCGCGCTACTCGAGCTTTGGATACATGGTCGACGGCCGCCTTGATGGTGAAGTGAACGCCAGCTCCAGCAAGTCGACCAAGCTGATGAACAGCAAGACGCTTGAAGCCTGCACCTATGCCAAAGCGGACGGGATCGACATCTATACGATCCGGCTTGAAGAGGACGACTCCGATACAGGTACGCTGATGAGCGCCTGCGCGAGCCGGCCGGACCAGTATTACGACACCCCCTCCAGCAGTCAGCTCAAGAAGGTGTTCGAGAACATTGGCGAGAAGATCGTCCGGCTTCGTCTGTCGACCTGACGGAAGCCGGAGTGCTGAAAAAGAAAGGGCGGCCTGTGAGCCGCCCTTTTTGCTGTGTCGTTATTCCGCCAGTGCGGGCTCGCCGCGCCGTTCGCGGATCAGATTGGCGAAGCGGCGGAAGAGATAGTGTGAGTCCTGCGGGCCGGGCGAGGCCTCCGGGTGGTGCTGCACCGAAAAGACCGGGCGTCCGGCGATGGTCAGGCCGCAATTGCTGCCGTCGAACAGCGAGACATGGGTCTCTTCCACACCTTCCGGCAGCGTGTCGCCATCCACCGCAAAGCCGTGGTTCATGGACACGATCTCCACCTTTCCGGTGGTGAAGTCCTTGACCGGGTGGTTTGCGCCATGATGACCCTGATGCATCTTCACCGTCTTGCCGCCAAGCGCCAGGGCAAGCATCTGGTGGCCGAGGCAGATGCCGAAGACCGGAATGTCGGTTTCAAGCAGTTCACGGATCATCGGTACGGCATAATCGGCGGTTGCCGCCGGATCGCCCGGGCCGTTGGAGAGGAAGATACCGTCGGGCTTCATGGCGAGGATGTCTGCGGCGCTGGTCTTGGCGGGCACCACCGTCACCTTCGCGCCGAGACCGGCCAGAAGGCGCAGAATGTTGCGCTTCGCGCCATAGTCGACAGCGACGATGTGGTGGGTCGGCTCGTCCTGCGCGCCAAACCCTTCATCCCAGACCCACGGCGTTTCCGTCCAGCCCATCGACTGGCCGGAGGTAACCTCCTTGGCGAGGTCGAGGCCGACCAGACCCGACCATTCGCGCGCCTTGCTCTTCAGGGCTTCGATGTCGAACGCGCCATCGGGATTATGTGCGATCACCGCGTTGGCCGCACCCTTTTCGCGCAGAAGCGCGGTCAGCGCACGCGTGTCCACGCCGCTGATGGCCACGATGCCGCGGCGCTTCAGCCAGCCATCGAGATGGCCGCCGGAGCGGTAGTTCGAGGGGTTGGTGATGTCAGCGCGGAAAACAGCGCCGACCGCGCCAGCGCGCGCCGCCGGGTGCAGGTCTTCGATGTCTTCGTCATTGGCGCCGACATTGCCGATATGCGGGAATGTGAAGGTGACGATCTGCCCGGCATAGGACGGATCGGTCAGAACCTCCTGATAGCCGGTGAGCGCGGTGTTGAAGCAGAGCTCGCCAATGGCCTCTCCGCCAGCGCCAATGCCTTTGCCCTCTATGACAGTGCCATCGGCAAGCACGATGAGAGCCGTTGGCCGGGTCGTGCTCCATGGGGCGGTCTTGGTCGCCATTGGGAAGTCTCCATCCTTCGTGTGCCCGGGCGCGATCACGGTCATATGACCGGGCGCTTCGTTCAGGTTCCTTTAGCATGATCTGCGAGCAGACCGGTTCTCACTTTTTGCCGCCGAGCGCAAGAGGCTTGCGCCCGAGGGGCCTTGAAAGAAAGTGCCTTATAGGCCATATGGCCCATCGACATGGGTCCAGCCCCGGGCGAAATCGCCGGTGGATTCAGGCCGAAACGGAAATTGTCCATGCAGGTCGCGGACAATAGGCAAAGGCTCAAAAACGGTCAATCTGTAGCAAATAAATATTTATGCCAATGTTTCCAATGACTTATGGGGGCGTTGCGGCTTGCTTCGAGATTCGGCCGGGGCTATGTTCATCCTAGTGACTGGAGACAGGTGTTATGATGCGCGAGAAACTCGCCAGGGCGTTGAACGATGCCGTCAAACAGAAGGACAAACGCCGCGTTTCGACGCTGCGTCTGGTTCAGACCGCTATCAAGGACCGCGATATAGCCAATCGCGGAGCCGGCAAGGATCCTGTGAGTGATGAGGATATCCTCCAGATTCTCTCGAAAATGGCCAAGCAGCGTCAGGAATCGGCAAAGGCTTTCGAAGAAGGAAACCGCCTCGAGCTCGCAGAGCAGGAGCGCGAGGAGATCGTGGTGATCACCGAGTTTCTGCCAAAACCCCTTGGCGAAGACGATCTGAAGCAGGCCTGCGCCCAGGTGGTGCAGGAAGTCGGCGCAGACGGTTTGCGCGACATGGGGCGCTGCATGAACGTTCTGAAGGAAAAATTCCCCGGCCGTATGGATTTCGGCAAAGCCAGCGGCATCGTGAAGGGCATGCTGCGCTAGCGCCTTTCACATATTGCGGGAAACAGGATGTCAGGGCGGCTCGATCGGGTCGCCCTTTTTGCATTGAGGCGAAGAGGGGTTTGACCTTCCAGCGGCTGGAAGGAGTAACGCAGGAGCGAACACATATCTCTGGAGGTGTGCAATGGCCGATGCGCATAAACATGATCACGCTGAAAAAGCCTGCTGCGGCGAACACGAAACGGCTCACGCCGAAGCCACGGCGCGTGACCCGGTTTGCGGTATGGACGTGACGATAGAGGGAGCCGGGCACACGCTGGAGCACGGCGGTGAGCGTCACTATTTCTGTTCGCAGCGCTGTCAGGACCGGTTCGAAGCTGATCCGGAGCGGTATCTGGATGGCGCGCGGCAACAGGAGCCCATGCCCAGGGGTACCCAATACACCTGTCCCATGCATCCCGAGATCATTCGCGACGAGCCGGGTTCATGCCCCATCTGCGGCATGGCGCTGGAGCCCATGGGCGTGCCCACCGGAGAGGAGGGGCCCAATCCCGAACTCGTGGATTTCACCCGCCGTTTCAAGGTAAGCGCAGTTCTGGCGGTTCCGCTGCTGCTGATCGCGATGGGGCCGATGGTTGGCTTGCCTTTCCGCCACTGGATCGGTGAGCCGCTTGCGGTCTGGCTGGAATTCGCGCTGGCAACGCCCGTGGTTCTGTGGGCGGCGCTGCCGTTTTTCCGTCGCGGCTACGATTCCATCGTCAATCGCAGCCCCAATATGTGGACGCTCATCTCCATCGGTGTGGGCGCGGCCTATGCCTACAGCGTCGTCGCCACCCTGATGCCGGATATCTTCCCAGCCCAGTTTCGCGGCGAAGGCGGTGTGGTGCCGGTCTATTTCGAGGCAGCGGCCGTCATCGTGGCGCTGGTCTTTCTCGGTCAGGTGCTGGAGCTGAGAGCGCGTGAGCGTACCGGCTCGGCCATCCGGGCCCTGCTCGATCTTGCGCCAAAAACGGCGCGGCGCATTGCCGAGGATGGTTCTGAGGCCGATGTGCCGCTGGATGACGTGCGTGAAGGCGACCGGTTGAGGGTGCGCCCCGGCGACAGCATTCCCGTCGACGCCACGGTCGAGAAGGGGCGTTCCTCCGTCGATGAATCCATGATTACCGGCGAGCCCGTTCCCGTCGAAAAGGCCGAAGGGGACCCGGTAACGGGCGGCACGATCAACAAGAATGGCACGCTGATCGTGCGCGCCGACCGGGTCGGTTCGGAAACGGTCCTGTCGCAGATCGTCGACATGGTGGCCAAGGCCCAGCGCTCGCGCGCCCCCATTCAGGGGCTGGCAGACCGGGTTTCGTTCTATTTCGTGCCAACGGTGGTGCTGGTCGCCATCATTGCCTTTGTCGTCTGGGCGATGTTCGGTCCTGCGCCTTCAATGGTCTTCGCCATCGTCTCGGCGGTCTCGGTGCTCATCATTGCCTGCCCCTGTGCGCTTGGGCTTGCCACGCCCATGTCGATCATGACGGCGACGGGCAGGGGCGCGCAGGCGGGTGTCCTCATCAAGGACGCCGAGGCGCTGGAGCGCTTTGCCAGGGTGGACACGCTGATCGTGGACAAGACCGGAACCCTGACCGAGGGGCGTCCGAAACTGACCGATGTGGTGGTTGCCGAGGGGATCGACGAAAAACGCTTCCTCAAACTGGCGGCAAGTCTTGAGCGAGGTTCCGAACATCCGCTGGCCGAGGCAATCGTCGCTGGCGCGGAACAGCGTGGCGTCACACTCGAAACGGCTTCCGATTTCGAGGCAATCACCGGCAAGGGTGTTTCCGGCACGGTCTCGGGCAACCATGTCGCACTGGGCAACAGGGCGATGATGGAAGAGGCCGGCGTCACGGTTGACGCTCTGGTTGAACAGGCCGACGCACTGCGCAGCGATGGCAAGACAGCCATGTTCGTTTCTGTCGACGGAAAGGCAGCCGGCCTCATTGCCGTCGCCGATCCGGTCAAGGAGACGACGGCCGATGCGATCCGCGCGCTTCATGATCTCGGCCTCACCATCATCATGGCGACCGGCGACAATGCCCGCACGGCGAAGGCGGTCGCAGAACGCCTCGGCATTGATGAAGTGCGCGCCGACATGCTGCCGGAGAGCAAGCAGGCGCTGATCGAGGAGCTGCGCGCCAAGGGAGCCAGCGTGGCGATGGCGGGCGATGGCGTGAATGATGCGCCTGCACTCGCCGCTGCCGATGTGGGCATCGCCATGGGGACCGGTGCAGACGTGGCTATGGAAAGCGCCGGCATCACGCTGGTGAAGGGCGATCTGAACGGGATTGTGCGGGCGCGCGCTCTGGCGCGGGCAACGATCCGCAACATCAAGGAGAACCTGTTCTTTGCCTTTGTCTACAATGCGCTCGGTGTGCCGGTCGCCGCTGGCATTCTCTACCCGGTCTTTGGCACGCTTCTGTCACCGATGATCGCAGCAGCGGCGATGAGCCTGTCTTCGGTTTCCGTTATCGCGAACGCCCTGCGCCTTCGCACCGTGAAGCTCGGATAGATCTGGTTCTTCGCGAAGGCTGAAATGAAAAAAGCCCCGTCCTGAGCGGGGCTTTTTGTTGAGATCTCTCAGGCTGCGTTCGCGTCGGAGCGCTTTTGCTCCCCCGTTTCGAACTCCCGGAGCACATCCTCGATCGGGCTGGGTCGACCCAGATAATAGCCCTGTCCGATCTGACAGAACTCGCTGGCGAGAAAGCTGAGCTCGCCGGAGGTCTCCACACCTTCCGCCAGCACCGGCAGGCCGAGGCCGCGCCCGATGCCCAGAACCGCTTTCACAATGGTTGCGGCCTGTTCGTTGGTGTCCACCTGACGAATGAAGCTGCCGTCGATCTTGATCTTGTCGAACGGGAAGGCGCGCAGGTTGGAGAGCGAGGAATAGCCGGTGCCGAAATCGTCCATCGCCACCTTGATGCCGAGCGCCTTGAGCTGGCGCAGCGTGGTGAGCGCACGGTGCATGTCGCGCACCAGGGCCGTTTCGGTGATCTCGATCTCCAGGCGATGCGGAGAGAGGCCGGTTTCCAGAAGCACGCGATGTACGGTCTGCGGAAAGTTCACACTGTGCAGCTGCACGGCGGAGACGTTGACCGCGATCATGAGATCGTCTTTCCAGCTGGCCGCTGCGCTACAGGCAGTCTGCAGAACCCATTCGCCGATCGGCACGATGGCGCCGCTTTCCTCGGCAACCGGAATGAAGACGCCCGGAGAAATGTTGCCGCGCTCGGGGTGTTTCCAGCGCAGAAGCGCCTCGTATCCGATCAGCTCGCCCGTATCGAGCTTCTTCTGTGGCTGGTAGACGAGGTGAAACTCTCTGCGGCCCACCGCATGGCGCAGCTCATGCTCCATGATGCGCCGCGCGCGCGCTTCCTGCCCCATTTCGTGTTCATAGAAGCGATAGGTATCGCGGCCCTCGGACTTTGCGCGGTAGAGCGCGGTGTCTGCGTGGTTGATCAGGGCCTCCTGATCTCTGGCGTCCTGCGGATAAAGCGCAATGCCGATGCTGGTGGACATCAGGCCATCATTGCTCGCCTGCTCGTTTTCCTTGCGGAAAGCGTGCAGGATTTCCTCAGCGAGTGCCGCAGCCTCGCGCGGATCAGAAAGCCCCGGTGCAATGATCGCGAACTCATCGCCGCCAAGGCGCGCGAGCATCTGCCCATGGCGAAGCGCACGGCCAGCATTGTCGGCGACCTTGCGCAGCATCGTGTCTCCGGCTGCATGGCCAAACAGGTCGTTGACCTCCTTGAAACGGTCAAGGTCGAGACAGAGAAGCGCGATGGATTTGCCTTCCGGGAGCGCTTCCATCTCTTCTTCCAGCCGGGCGGTGAAGTTGCGCCGGTTGGGCAGGTTGGTCAGCGTGTCATGCATGGCGAGCCGGCGGATATCGGCCTCCGCCTTCTTGCGCTCGCGCAGGTCGCGCACAGCGACGACGGTGTGCGGCTTGCCGCTGTAATCGATGACGCGCGAAAGAAGTTCAACAGGCTGCGTGGTGCCGTCCGCATGTTTCAGCGTGGTCTCCCAGACCGGTTCATCGGCAAGGACGCCATTCTTCTCGATGGAGGTGAAGAGCTTGGTGAAGTCCATGCCGATGAGCTCATCGAGCGGGCGGCCGCTCAGTGTGCAAAGGCTTTGGTTTGCGGTGATGATGGTGGTGTCATCGCATACCAGAAGCCCTTCCATGGCGGCGTTGGCGAGGCCGCGCATGCGGCGTTCTTCGGTGATTGCACGGCTGCGGTCACGGATGTCGACCCACAGCGCTACGGCCGTCATCAGGAAGATCATGAAGGCTGCGAACGCGACCGCCATGGCCAGCCACATGGACGGTATGGAGAAGGGCGAGATGGTGATCGTCGGGTCGGGAATGATCGAAACGGCGCCCATCGCGGTGAAGTGCATGGTGCAGATGGCCAGCGTGAGCGTCAGGCTCGCGGCGATGGTCTTGGCTTCATTGCTGCGGGAGAGCGCAATGCGCATCGCCAGTGCGCCAAGAACGACGCCGGCAATCAGTGAAGCGGCGACCAGCCCCATGTCCCACACGAGACGGCCTTCAACCTCGAGCGCTGCCATGCCCGTAAAGTGCATGACGGCGATGCCGGAGCCGACAATCGCGCCGCCGACCAGATGATGATCGAGTTTCTGGCGGGCTGCGACCGACATGCCAAGTCCGCTGAAGACGATGGCGAGCAGAAGGGAGACGGCTGTGAGCGGCACGTCATATGCCGTAGGAAGGCCCGGAGCGAAGGCGAGCATGGCAATGAAATGCGTCGCCCACACGCCAAAGCCGAAGCAGATTGCGGCAACGGCGGTCCATAACCAGCGCGTGCGGCCGGTGGATTTACATAAATGCTGGAGCAGGATGATCGCTGCAAAGGATGCGATGGCTCCGATGACCCCGGCGAGAAGCACCATTCCCGGGTCGTGTTCATTGACGATGCAATTGTAAACCGTAAGCACTTTGTGTCCCGCCACCTGATCGTTTTGTCAGTCGCTGGCCGTGCATTCGGGCGCAGCGCGCTGTTCTTTGAACCAGCGTTTAGCATCACTGTTTTGAATAATCGGTTAAGTTGTATGGCGGTTATGAAGTACCAGCCTGACGGGGCAGGGCTGTGAATACCGTGAAGAAGCCGGATCTCGATTCGCCGTCGCCGACGAACGTGCTTATATGGAGCGGCTAGAGGCTCTGAACTGAACAATGCGCTTTCCGAATTCCTTTCTTGATGAGATACGCGACCGCGTTCCGATTTCGCAGGTGATCGGCACACGTGTGACGTTTGACAGGCGCAAGACAAACGCCTCGCGCGGCGACTATTGGGCCTGCTGTCCCTTCCATGGCGAGAAGTCCCCGAGTTTTCACTGCGAGGACCGCAAGGGGCGTTACCACTGTTTCGGCTGCGGCGTGTCGGGCGATCATTTCCGCTTTCTCTCCGAGCTCGATGGAATAAGCTTCCCCGAAGCGGTCGAGCGTATTGCCGACATGGCCGGTGTGCCGATGCCGCAGCGCGATCCGCAGGCGGAGCGTCGCGAGCAGAAGCGCGCCTCACTCTCCGAGGTCATGGAAATGGCGGCAGGCTATTTCCAGAGCATGCTGCAGGAGCAGCAGGGCGCCGAGGCGCGGGCCTATCTGCGTTCGCGCGGGCTCTCCAGCGCCACGCAGCAGAGCTTCCGCATCGGTTACGCACCGTCGAGCCGCAATGCGCTCAAGGAGTTTCTTGCCGGCAAGGGCGTTGGGAAGGATCAGATCGAGGCCTGCGGTCTTGTCGTGTTCGGCCCCGATATCCCGGTTTCCTATGACCGTTTCCGTGATCGCATCATGTTTCCCATCGAGGATGCACGGGGACGGGTGATCGCTTTTGGCGGTCGCGCCATGTCCAAGGATGTGCCTGCCAAATATCTGAACTCGCCCGATACCGAGCTCTTCCACAAGGGAACGGTGCTCTACAATCTGGCGCGCGCGCGCCGTGTGTCCGCGAAGGGCGACACCGTTATCGCGGTGGAAGGCTATATGGACGTGATCGGGCTTGCGCAGGCGGGCTTTGAAAACGCCGTTGCGCCGCTCGGAACGGCGCTCACGGAAAACCAGCTCGAACTGCTCTGGCGCATGACCGGTGAGCCGGTCCTGTGTTTCGACGGCGACGAGGCGGGGCTGCGCGCTGCCTGGCGCGCTGCCGATCTCGCCCTGCCGGTGGTGCAGCCGGGGCGCAGCCTGCGCTTTGCGCTTTTGCCCGAGGGCAAGGATCCCGACGATCTGGTGCGCGAGGAGGGGCCGGACGCATTTGCGGCGGTTCTGTCCGGCGCGCGCCCGCTGGCCGACATGCTCTGGATGCGCGAAACCTCCGGCAAGGTGTTCGATACACCCGAACGCCGCGCTGAGCTGGAGCGCAATCTGCAGGCGCTGACGGCGCAGATCCGCGACGAAAACCTCAAGCGCCACTACAGCCAGGACATGCGTGAGCGTGCGCGCACCTTCTTTGGGGGCGAGCAGTCGAAGCGTGGCGGCCAGCGTGGCTACCGCGATGGCGGCGGTGGTGGTGGGCGCAATCGCGGTTTCAGCGGCAGGCCCGGTGGGGCGTCAGGACGGCTTGCGGTTTCCGAAAGCCTGGCCCGCTCGGCTCTGGTGCGCAGTTCCAAACCCGCAATGCCGCTGCGCGAGGCAACCCTCCTCGTGACGCTGGTGAACCATCCGGGCCTTCTGGATGAGTATTTCGATGCGCTCGATCAGATGCTTCTGGCCAGTGCCGATCTCGGCCGGCTGCGCATGTCTCTTCTGGATGCAGTGGCGCACAACCCCGCGCATGACCGGGACATGATCCTCAAAAAGATCGAGGATGACGGACTGGTCGGGATCTGGAAGCAGGCGGAGGCGCGCGTGAAGGGCGCTTACATGTGGCCGGCCCTTGAGAATGCTGCTCTGGACGATGCGCGGGAGGCTTTTGCGCAGACCCTCTACTTGCACCGGCGCGCAGGCTCTCTACATAAGGAGCTGAAAGCGGCCGAACTGGCGCTCGCAAACGATTGGAATGAAGAGGATGCGCGGCATCTGACTGAGATCCAGGCGGAGCTGAGCAATCTGCAGGCAACTGAAGCGCTCATTGAAGGCTTCGGTCTTCTATCAGGGCGTGCGAATCGATCTTGAGCGTGACAAACCTATCTGGTTGGCTAAAAACCGGCCGAAACGGGAAAAAGCACGAGAATCACCCTCTGATTCGCTTTTTTACTCCGAATCAGGGTGCTTCGGCTTGACGTTGCGCCGGAATGCAGGAATCAGGTTCGATTCGAGAATGGGCTGTGCCGACGCCGCGAAAAGCGCGGCACGCAAGAGAAAAGATACTGAAATTGGACACGATAGGGAGTCCACCTAAGTATCAGGGTTAATCCGACATTAACGCGGCCGGCGCTAGACCACGAATCAGGTTGCGGGATGTCGTGACGGACAGCCGTTGCAGCGGCGGCGACGGGGTGGCATGGAACCCCGCTCGGTTGGAGAAGGCAAAGCATGGCGACAAAAGAGAAGGAAGAGGTCGAAACCGAACGCGAGGGCACCGACGGCCCTTTGCTCGACCTTTCCGATGACGCAGTCAAGAAGATGATCAAGGCCGCGAAGAAGCGCGGCTATGTGACAATGGACGAGCTTAATGCCGTTCTTCCTTCTGGCCAGGTCAGTTCCGAACAAATCGAAGACACCATGGCGATGCTCTCGGATATGGGCATCAATGTGGTCGAGGATGAGGAAGCTGCGGAAGACAACGATTCCAATGACAGTGAGGAAAGCAGCGAGCTGACCACGCAGTCGGGAACGGCTGTCGCCACGACGACCAAGAAAGAGCCGACGGACCGTACCGACGATCCGGTGCGCATGTATCTGCGCGAAATGGGCTCGGTCGAGCTTCTGTCGCGCGAAGGCGAAATCGCCATCGCGAAGCGCATCGAGGCTGGCCGCGAGACGATGATCGCGGGGCTTTGCGAAAGCCCGCTGACCTTTCAGGCGCTCATCATCTGGCGTGACGAACTCAACGAAGGCAAGATCCTGCTGCGCGAGATCATCGATCTCGAAGCGACCTATGCCGGCCCGGAAGCCAAGCAGGCGCCGGTCGTTCAGCGCCCTGATGAAGAGAACAAGCCTGCTGATGACAAGTCCGCGCGTTCGCGCAGCGACGACGTCACCAATGTAGGCGGCGAGGGCCAGAGCGAGGAAGAGGACGACGAAGAGGATGAGGCCAACCTGTCGCTTGCCGCGATGGAGGCCGAACTCAAGCCCGGCGTCATGGAGACGCTGGACTTCATCGCCGACACCTACAAGAAACTGCGCAAGCTGCAGGACCAGAAGGTGGAATCGAGCCTGGCCGACGCCGACAGCCTGTCGAGCAGCCAGGAGCGCCGCTACAAGCAGTTGAAGGGCGAGCTGATCACTTCGGTGAAGTCGCTTTCGCTCAACAATGCGCGTATCGAGACGCTGGTCGAGCAGCTTTACGACATCAACAAGCGCCTTGTGCAGAACGAGGGCCGTCTGCTGCGGCTCGCCGAAAGCTATGGCGTGAAGCGCGAATCCTTCCTCAAGGAGTATCAGGGGTCCGAGCTCGACACGAACTGGACCGAGCGCGTTGCAACGCTTTCCGGCAAGGGCTGGAAGGAGTTCTCGAAGAACGAAGCCAAGGCGATCGAAGATCTGCGCACCGAGATCCAGAATCTCGCGCAGGAAACCGCGATCTCCATCGGCGAGTTCCGTCGCATCGTGAACCAGGTGCAGAAGGGCGAGCGCGAAGCTGCAATCGCCAAGAAGGAGATGGTCGAGGCCAATCTGCGTCTCGTGATCTCCATCGCCAAGAAGTACACGAACCGCGGCCTTCAGTTCCTGGATCTGATCCAGGAGGGCAATATCGGCCTGATGAAGGCGGTGGACAAGTTCGAGTACCGCCGCGGCTACAAGTTCTCCACCTACGCGACCTGGTGGATCAGGCAGGCAATCACCCGTTCGATTGCCGACCAGGCCCGCACGATCCGCATCCCGGTCCACATGATCGAGACGATCAACAAGATCGTCCGCACCTCGCGCCAGATGCTGCACGAGATCGGCCGTGAGCCGACCCCGGAAGAGCTGGCCGAAAAGCTGGCCATGCCGCTGGAGAAGGTGCGCAAGGTGCTCAAGATCGCCAAGGAGCCGATCTCGCTCGAAACCCCGGTGGGTGACGAGGAAGATTCGCATCTCGGCGACTTCATTGAGGACAAGGGCGCTGTCCTGCCGATCGACGCGGCCATTCAGGCGAACCTGCGTGAGACCACCACCCGTGTTCTCGCTTCGCTGACCCCGCGCGAGGAACGCGTGCTGCGCATGCGTTTCGGCATCGGCATGAACACCGACCACACGCTGGAAGAAGTCGGCCAGCAGTTTTCGGTGACGCGTGAGCGTATCCGCCAGATCGAGGCGAAGGCGCTGCGCAAGCTCAAGCACCCGAGCCGCTCCAGAAAGCTGCGGAGCTTCCTGGACAGCTAATCAGAGGTCACTTACGACCTGCGATAAAAACCCGGCTGCAAAGCCGGGTTTTTTGTAATCTGAATTTGTAATACAATAATTCTATATTCGTCCGTGATCGTCTTTCCTTTCTGATCTATAATTTGATTTGTTCTGTTTATTTAAGCGGGGCCCTTGGCGTGCTCGGCGTTTTCATTGAGCCGGGAGAGCGTGATGAGAGCTTTGAAAGCCTCGCGGCTGTCTTTCCTGGCAAGGTGCAGGGCAGTGCGTGGGTTGCGGAGGTCGACCCGGGCGGGCTCTTGCCGGACGACCTTGCCTATTGGTTCTATGAGGGCTCGCTCACGACGCCGCCTTGCGCCGAAATCGTCGACTGGATGGTTTTGCGCACACCAAAGCGGGTCGCGGCTGAAGACATTCGCCGGTTCACGGCGCTCTATTCGGGCAATGCAAGGCCCGTGCGCCAGTCAAACCGGCGCTTCATCCTCGCTTCGCGGTGATTGGCATCAGGTTCTTTCGCCGGCATGCGCGGGCATATTCGGAATGATGAGGGCCGGGCTTCGTGTCCGGCCTCCTTCATTCTCCGTAAGGTCCTGTTTTACCTCCAAAGCCCAGCTTGCAACGCCAGTGTGGCAGGCGGCAGGATTTGTTGCAGGCGGTATGGGCGATGAAGGGCGCATCCGGTCGGTGGCCGGTGTGCGTCGCAGGGAGGTGTGACATGACCACCTACATCATTCTCATCAACTGGACCGACCAGGGCATCAAGAATGTGAAGGATTCGCCAAACCGGCTGGAAAGCGCGAAGGCTGCGCTTTCCAAAATGGGTGGCACCCTGCGGGCGTTCTATCTGACCATGGGTGAATACGACATGGTCGCCGTGTCCGAGGCCCCTGACGATGAGGTTGCGGCGCGCTTTGCGCTGACGCTCGGCATGGGCGGCAATGTGCGCACGAAGGTGGTGAAGGCCTTCCCCGAAGCCGCCTATCGCGACATCATCGGCTCGCTCGGTTAGGGATAAGCTCGCTCCGGTGCGCTTGACAGGTTCGGCTCGCCGGGGCACCACCTCCGGATGCGACAGGCAATTCTCTCCGTGTCGACCATGGGCGCGGGGCTTTACGAATTTACCGATCGGGTTGAGGATTTCGTCAGGGAGGCAGGTGTTGAGGCCGGTCTCCTGACGGTCTTCGTGCGTCATACATCCTGCTCCCTGACCATTCAGGAAAACGCGGACCCGGATGTGAAGCGGGATCTGGAGGTGTTCTTTCGCCGTCTCGTGCCGCCCGCGGATGATGCTTCAATGAGCTGGGTGGTTCACCGTCTGGAAGGTCCCGACGACATGCCGGCCCACATCAAGGCGGCGCTGACACAGGTTTCCATCGGTATTCCGGTGGTGCGGTGGCGTCTGGCGCTTGGAACCTGGCAGGGGATCTACCTCTTCGAGCACCGCACACATCCGCACCAGCGCGAGGTGGTATTGCACCTCTCCTGAGGAGAGAGTGTTCGCAATGGTTTCGCAGCAATGCTTCTGCGGGTAAAACGATATCAAATATCGAATTTGACGGGAGTAAGCGTATGTCATTCTTGAAGCGGCTTTTCGGGGGCGGGGGCAGCGCGCCGGAAACGGGTGAGGCAAAGCCTGTCGGAGACGCGGTGGAGCACAAGGGCTTCACGATCCAGCCGACGCCCTTCTCCGAAGGCGGCCAGTTCCAGACCTGCGCGCTTATCTCCAAGGACGTGGATGGCGAACGCAAGGAACACCGGCTGGTGCGCGCGGACCGTTTCCCCAGCGCTGAATTCGCCGCCGATCAGTCGATCCGCAAGGCGCGGCAGATGATCGATGAGCAGGGCGAGAAGATCTTCACCTGATCTTCAACGAACGGGTCTGGTTCGCTGGTTCTTTGTGCTGAAAGGGATTGCACGTTGACGCTCGCGGCATCGCTGTTTCCGATCCTGTGCTGGATCTTCTACACCGTCTTCGCCAGCTGGCTGGAGAAGCGCCGGCCGTCTCTGTCCATCATCATGGGCGCGCAGCGCCATCGCTGGGTGCGCAATGCCGTCCGTCGCGAAACGCCCATGGATGCAATCCTGTCGGGCAATCTCATGGGGGCGGTGTCTTTCTTCGCCTCCACGACGGTGCTGATCATTCTGGCGATGATTGCCGTCTTCGGGCAGGTCAATGCGGTGCTGGACGCGGTGACGGTGATGCAGCCGGCGCTCGATGTCGACAAGGCGGCGGTCGAGCGGCATCTGGTGATCTTTCTGCTGATGTTCGTGATGGCGTTTCTGTCGTTCACGCTTTCGCTGCGCCAGTTCAACCATTTCTGCATCATGCTTGGCGCTGCCGACGATTCCGAGGAAAGCGACCCGGAAGAAATCTACATCATGGCCGCGCTCAACACGATTGCGGCGCGCAACTTCAATCAGGGCATTCGCGCCTACTACTTCTCGATCGGCATGATTGCGTGGTTTGTCTCCGCCTGGGCGGCGATTGCGGTCAGTCTCGTCATCTTCGCCTCCATTCTCTACCGGGAATTCTTCTCCGCCGCACGCGAGCTCGTGGCGGGTCTCAAGGTCGAAGTCATCGAACCGGCTGGGAAAAAGGGCCAAGTGGGCGCGAAGACGGTGGGCGCGAAGACGGTGGGCGCGAAGACGGTGGGCGAGAAGACGGGTGCGCAGAAGCCCTGACCGGCTTCTGTTCAAAGCTGGCTATGCCTGTCCGGTTTTCCGTCTGGCAGCATCAGCCCATTGGCTGAGTACTGCGAACGTATCGGCCTCGCGCGTTCGGTCGATGGTCATGCGCACCAGTCCATTGTTCCAGATCTTGCAGGGCAGGTCTTCAAGAAGTCTGCGCGGCAGGATTTCCTTGCCATCCGGCGTGCGGTTTTGAAAGCTCACGAAATTCGCGTTGGCCGGATAGACCTTCAGCCCCCGTATCGTTTCAAGCAGATTTTTGAGTCTGACTGCCGCCTGATGGACAAGCCGGCCCTCCTGGATAGCGAGTGCGTACCAGTTCTCCTCAAACAGGGTCCCGAGCGCCGTGATCTGCGCAAAATCCAGCATGTAGCGTGGCTGGTTTCTCGAAATCCTCTGCAACAGAGTTGCCGGAGCAATGATCGCCCCGAGCCGCATGCCGGCCACCCCAAACGCTTTTGAAAACGACAGGAGATTGATGAAGCCGTATGCCAGATAGGATCTGAAGAGCGCCGGGCCGAAGTCGGGCCGGAAAAACGCATACGTGCTGTCGATGGCGATGTGGCGTCTGGTCGATACGGGGATGGCATGCAGATCCTCTGCGCACAGCCAGTCGCCTGTCGGATTGTTCGGGTTGCAGACCAGAAGGTGGCTGTTGGCGTCGGGAACAAAGTTCATGAGGGACGCCGGGTCGTAATGCTCGACGGCCAATCCGCTCGCCTGCATGATCGTCCCGTATGCAAAATAGCCGGGGGAGGGCAGCGCCACGCTTGCAGCTTCGGTCGCTGCAAAGCGTGCCAGCAAATCCAGTGCCTCCGTGCAGCCATTGGTTGGAAGCACATTTTCTGGAGCCATGCCGAACCTTGCGCCGATGCATTGCCGCGCGGCCATGGCGGAATTCGCGGGATAGCGCCGCCAGTCCAGGTTGCGCAGGCGTGACGCCACCGCCTCCTTGAATGCATCGGGGAAGGACCAGTCTGACAGGGTCATGTCGATGCCCCCGGGTGGTTCTTCATAGATCTTGGTTGTCATGTCTCGTCTCCTCCTCAACGGTCGGGCAGGGTGCGCGGTGCCAGTAAGCCATTGCTGGCTTGAAGTTGAAGCAGGCAGGCAAACAGAAGGCGTCCGAAGAGGAGGGTGAGCCAGGTGGCTTCAAGTGTCAGGCGACCGGTGAACCACAGCCCTCCGACAATGGGCAGCACAAAGCCCCAGAGCGAGCCGGCAAGCGCCAGCAGAACCTGAAACGGCGACATCGTGACCTTCATCACTGCGGCCCTGAATGCCGCACAGGGTTCGATCAGGAACTGTATGGCGATGGCGCACAGGATGAGTGGTCCGCTTGTCGTCCAGAAGCAGCTCGTGCTGAACGGAGACAGGCCCGCATTCCAGGCTGCTATTCCCAGAAGTGTCAGTGAGAGAAGCGCGCAGATCGAAACAATCGCCATGAACATGGAGCGCTCGGTGGCTTCAAGGTTCTCTGTTCTGTCGAGGGAGCGCAGCATTCGCCCTGCGACCACGCCGAAAGACTTGAGCGGCACGATGAAGGTGCGAACAATCGTGAAGCCGATCGACGTGTAGGTGGCGGCGGCGGGGTCGGTTGCGCGCAGGGCTGTCAGTACAAGCCAGAATGTCGAGGAGAGAACGATGATATCGCTGCCGGAAGCGAGCGCCTGGCCGGAGATCGCGTAGCCTGCGCGCCATGAGCCTGTCGGCTGGAACAGGGTTCTGAGGTGATTGGTGATGCGCAGCGCTATGCAATAGCGCAGGCTGATGTAAATCTGCGTCGTGAGGCTGATCATCCCCACAAAGCTGAGCAGAAGTGCGGGATTTGCTGGAAGAAACTGAAGGGCGCTTGCTGCCGTCAACTGCAGGAGAATTGCCTGAAAGGTGACGGCGAGCTGAGTGTTTTCCATCTGTGCACGTACCAGATAGCCTCCCATGAGTGCGTTCAGGCCGGTGACGGGAAAACCAATCGCGCAGAAGACAAGATAGGCTGGGAGCAGCGAAGACAGATCGTCCGAGATGAGGAGAATGGTCGTTGATGTCACGCCGAACAGAAGCAAAAGGCTTCCGCAGAGGAGATAAAAGGCTTCTGCCATTCCCTTGATTCTGAAAGGGCGGGACTGCTTTCTGCGTTGAGAAATCACAACGATCCGAAAGCCGGAGAGTGGGACGGAGAAGGCGGCGCAGAGAAACCACCCCATGCCATGCGCGGCTGCGGCCTGGGTGCTGGTTGTCGCCAGCGCGACCGAGAATATAAGTCCGCTGATGCCGGCTGCAAATATCGCGAATGAAAGTTGGCCGCCTCTCTTGAGAAAATCGCGCGTCGTGCGCTGCAGGAATCGTGTGTTCATTTTTCGCCAGATTGAGGCGGTGGGATTTCCTGCGCCTGCTTTGAGCCGATATCATTGATTTGAGCCAGTGAAAGGCCGAGTTCGTTTTTGAGAAAACGACATATGGTCCAGTAGTCGGATATTTTATCGGTAAACGGTCCAAATCTATTTATGTATTTTGGTAGCCATTCGAGCATCTGATCTACCATTTGTTCTTTTCCTACCTTCTTGCTGTATTCCTCCATGCTGATGGTTTCGTGGTGTATGAAGCGCTTTCCGGGGAGTTTCTTGCAGAGGTTGTCGTAGGACGCGGTCTGCATGATGAACTCATGCCAGATGTCATCAACTTCGGCGTTCAGCGGGATGAAGGATGTGTCTTCATCCGAGGCAATCGTCATGAACTTCAAGAACTCTTCAACCTGTAGAACGAGCACGGCGTCACTGCGTTCGGGAAGGTTTTCTTTCAGGACATCCCACATTTTCGCAGTTACATATTTTTCGGCAAGCATATGACTCTCCTGCGTTGTCGGAGACAGGGCGCTTGAAAGCGCCCTGTCTTTGCACTCATACAAATTGGTATTCTTCTTCCTGATTAACGGCGCAGCATGAGTGTCCGTAGGACAGAAGCTTCAGGAAGTGGCGCTTCAGGATAACTTCGCGGATATTTTCGTAGGTCATTTTCGTCTCCACTAATTTTCACGCGTCTCGTCTGAGGCGCGTATTTATTTAAATATTGTTTTCGTTTGATTTCAACATCTATAAATAAAAAACAATGTAAGTGATATACTATATTTGTTATACTTACTTTGATTTGTAAAAGTTATTTTTAATGATTGCATTGTTATGGTGAATGTATTTCAAAGTAATTCTTTGGTGAATTTGAAATTTCTGGCAGGCGAGCAGTGATGTGGTGCGCCTGGCGCCCCGACCGCGTGTTGCGGGGGCGAAGCTATGGCGGCCAGAAGCGCTGCAAGGCGCGATGCACCGCGCCTTGCAGAGAGCCGTCAGGGGGGAGGGGCTGGCGCCCCGATATGAAAGTCGGGTTATGTCAGGCTTGCCGAGTGGGGGCCGGAGTGGGGGCCGGAGGGGAGACCGGAGCCGGGGCTGTGGCGAGGCCTTCGATAAGCCCGTTCAGGGCCGCGATCTGCGCATCCGCATCGCTGCCCGCGTCGATGGCAAGGGCTGCCCGATCAAAGGCGGCTGCCAGCAGGCCCGTCAGTGCATCCAGTGGCAGGCTGCGCAGCGCGCCTGCCTCCATAGCTGCGTGGAGCCCTTCACACAGGATGCATTGCCGCAGTAGTGGCGGGCATATGGGGAGCCGCGGCGCTTTTGCGGCGGCGGCTCCCGGCCGGCTCAATCAGCCGGCGACGACTTCGACGATCTCGATCTCGAAGACCAGGTCGTGCCCAGCCAGCGGGTGGTTGGCGTCGACGGTGATCTCGGCTTCGGAAACGCCGACAACCGTCAGCGAAATCTGGTTGCCGTCCGGGGTGGTGGCCTGAAGGTTGGAGCCGACCTGCACTTCCATCTCCGGCGGAAGCGCCGTGCGCGGAACCACCTGAACCTGGTTTTCGTCCCGTGCGCCATAGGCTTCTGCGGCAGGAATGGTCAGCGTTCCGCTCTCACCCTGCTTCATGCCCTGAATCTGCCGGTCGAGGCCGGGAATGATCTGGCCGCTGCCGACCTTGAACTCAAGCGGCTCGCGTCCGGCTGATGAATCGAACTGCGTGCCGTCAGCCAGCTTGCCAGTGTAATGAATCCTCACGACATCGCCGCTTTTGACCTGGCTCATGTCTGTCTCTCAATCGCTTTTGTGTGAGAAGATGGTGACGCGGCATAGCGCTCAGCGTCGGTGAACAGGGGGTGCGGCAGCGCCCTTCACCCCTTGCTGACACAGCCTAGTGCGTCAGATACGGCCCTGTAAAGCGATTGTGGCAAAACGGCCGGGGACAGCGCGGCGTCCCCGGCCTTTGCGGCAGTTCTTTCTGGCCCGGCGCTTGGGGAGCTGGTTGATGCGGACCAACCGCCGCGATCTCTGACGGTCTACTTTCCGGTGATGGCCCAGTTCACGCCAAACGGATCGCGGATCTGCCCGTAGCGGTCTCCCCAGAACATGCGCTCAAGCGGCATCACGACTTCCACGCCCGCGCCAACGGCGCGCGACCACCACCCGTCCACATCCTCCACGGCCAGTGTGAGCGTGTATCCGGAGTGCTCACGCAGTGGCTGGCCGTATTCCGGGTAGGCATCGCTCAGCATGATCGAGCCACCATGGATAAGGAGGTGGATGTGCATGGTGCGGCCGCTCTCATCCTCGGGATGGCGATGGATTTCGGTCGCGGCGAAGGCCTGCTCATAAAACGTGGCCGCCTTCGATGCGCCGTCCACCATCAGATAGGGGGCGACACCGCCCTGAACCTTGGGCAGTTCCTGATCTTCATCAACGGTTACGCTGGTTTCGGACATGATGGCTCTCTCCTCATTGGGGACCGGAAAGTCGGCCCATGTCGGAAGGACGAACAGCGCTTGGCCCTTCCGACAGTGAGCGTGCGTTTTCTTGAAATAAAGTGGGAGAGAGGCTTCAGTCTGCCGAAACCCGTTGGGACAGCCTGTCGAGATGTTCGCGAATATGGCTTGCCTCGGCGGGCGTGCGCGCAAGGGCGATTGCCCGGTTGAAGGCCTCGCGGGCCTCCGCCATGCGCCCGATCTCACTGAGATATGCGCCCCGAACACCATGGAAATAGAAATAGCCCGAAAGGCGGTCGGCAAGCGGGGCAATGAGCTTCAATGCGGCTTCCGGCCCCTTCGTCTTCGACACGGCAACCGACCGGTTCAGCGTGATGACCGGGGAAGGCGTCAGGTGTTCGAGCATCTGATAGAGCAGGTCGATCTCTTCCCAGTCCGTGTCCGCAGCCGTTCTGGCGCGAGAGTGCAGTGCGGCAATGGCCGCCTGAACCTGATAGGCCCCCGGCTGACGGTGGCGCAGCGCCTTGTCGACCAGCGCCAGCCCTTCATCTATGTTCGCCCTCTTCCAGAGTGTGCGGTCCTGATCTTCCAGAAGCACGGCCTTGCCTTCGGGGTCCGTGCGGGCGGGGCTTCGGGCATGTTGAAGCAACATCAGGGCCAGAAGCCCCATGATCTCGGGTTCTGCCGGAAACAGGCGCAACAGCAGGCGGCAAAGCCGGATCGCCTCATCACAGAGTGAAGCGCGCACGGTCTCATCGCCGCCCGAGGCTGAATAGCCCTCGTTGAAGACGAGATAGATCATGGTCGCAACTGCGCCGAGGCGTGCCGAACGCTCCACCGCATCGGGTGCGGCAAAAGGAATGTTCGCTTCCGCCACCCGACGCTTGGCGCGCGTAATGCGCTGTTCCATGGCGCGTTCATTGACGAGAAAGGCGCTCGCCACCTCCCGCACGCTGAGGCCGGAAACGACGCGCAGCGCCAGCGCCACCTGCTGCGTGGCAGGCAGGTCCGGGTGGCAGCAGACGAACATGAGGCGCAGGATGTCGTCGCGATAATGCGCGTCGTCCAGCCGTTCGGCGATGTCGGTTTCCGCATCCTCAAGATCGGAAATCCGGTCCTCGGGTGGCAGGGCGGTGTTGCGCCGGTCGCGCCGCACGCTGTCGAGCGCGGCATTGCGTCCGACAAAGATGAGCCAGGCAGCAGGATCGCGCGGCGGTCCCTTGAGCGGCCAGGTCTTCAGGGCGCGCAGGCACGCTTCCTGAAAGGCTTCTTCGGCCCGGTCCAGATCGCGGAAGTAACGCAGCAGCGCGCCCATCGCCTGTGGGCGAGCGCTTGTCAGCGCGTTCTCGATCCAGGCCAGTTCGGTCATAAGGTCAGGGTTTCCTTTCCAGTGAGATTGCCCTTTTCAAAGATCTGCATCGGGCGGATTTCGAAGGTGACGCTCTCGCCTTCCTTCATTCGCTTGGCGAAATCGACAACTTCATCAAGATTGTCGCAATCGACCACGTAGAAACCGAGAAGCTGTTCCTTGGTCTCGGCAAAGGGGCCGTCGAGCACGAGCTGTTCGCTGCCGGATGCGCGGATCGTGGTCGCAGCAGATGTGGGCATGAGGCGGATCGCAGGACCCATGCGCCCCTTGTCGACAAGCTCTTTCTGGACCCGGCGGCGCTTGGCCAGCACCGCGTCATCCTCTTCCTTGGACCAGGACATGACCACGTCTTCATTGTGGTAGCAGAGAATTGCATAGAGCATTCCGGTTCCTCTCTCGATTGGAAGACGGCGAAGCTTGCCGCAGTCCGACACGACGCGTCGAGAAAAAACTTCTGCGGATGGCGCAAAGCCATCCACCGGAATATTGTCAAGAAAACTTCCTACCGGCGTTCAATCCTGATAGCTGAAAGCCGCGTCACCAACCGAGAGCCAGCCATGTTCGCCAACACATTCCCTGATCGCGCCTTGATCGCCGAGACCGTGGCCAAGATGCTGATCGAGATCAAGGCGGTGCATTTTCGCGCCGATGAACCCTATACCTTCACTTCCGGGCTGAAGAGCCCCGTCTATATTGACTGCCGGAAACTGATTTCCTACCCGCGCATCCGCTCGGCCATCATGGACTTTGCGGCCTCCGTCGTGCTTCGCGACGCGGGCTTCGAGAAGTTCGATGCCGTTGCCGGCGGCGAGACGGCAGGCATTCCCTTCGCAGCCTGGCTTTCCGACAAGCTCGGCCTGCCCATGCTCTACGTGCGCAAGAAGCCCAAGGGCTTTGGCCGCGATGCGCAGATTGAAGGCGATCTGAATGAGGGCGCACGCCTTCTTCTGGTCGAAGACCTGACCACCGACGGCGGCAGCAAGCTGAAATTCGCCGAAGCCGTCCGCAAGGCCGGCGCCGAGGTAACCGACACCTTCGCCGTTTTCTACTACGGCATCTTCCCCGAAACGCCGAAGCGTCTGGAAGACGCCGGCATGCGCCTGCACTACCTCACCACTTGGTGGGATGTGCTGAAAGTTGCGCGTGCGGAGAAGCTGTTCGACGAGAAGACGCTCGACGAGGTGGAGAAGTTCCTCAACAAGCCGCTCGAATGGTCCGCTGCCAATGGTGGCATCGCCGAGCTCGGTGAAAAGGCCGGCTGATCGAGAGCCTTCCGGCCTCCGGGCCTGTAAAAAATAAAAAGCGGCAGTTCGGCTGGTCGGAACTGCCGCTTTCATTTTTCAGAAGCTTCCACTGCCCGGTGCATTTTGGTGACGCAGCACCGGCGGTGGGAGACGATATTCAGAGCGGGATTTCGTCGAGCGCCGCCTTCTGCGCGCTGGTGAGCGGCATGTGCGGCGGCAACGGCGCTTCAAAGCCGCTATCCCCGTGCAGCTTGCCCGTCAGATATTTCACAGCCGGAATGAGCGGCTGCGCCGAAATGGCCGTGCGCGCCGCCGAGGCCGCTTCCAGCGCATCGTCATTGGTCGGTTCCGACCAGAGCTTCGCAACGAGCGGAGCCGTCACGCTGGCGGTGGCCGATATGCAGCCGGCATAGCCTTCCGCCTCGGCCTTTGACAGAGCGGCCTCATTGCTTGGGAAAACGTCGAACCCTTCAATCTTCGCCAGTTTCGAGGCGTAATCGAGATCGCCGGAACTGTCTTTCGCGCCGATGATGCGCTGCGGGAAGGCGGCTTTCAGCCGGGCAGCGAATTCCGGGGAGAAGGTCAGTCCCGTCATCTGCGGGAAATTGTAGAGATAAATGTCGATGGGTGCGTCCGCCGTGGCCGTGACGAGGCGCTCGAACCAGGCAAACAGGCCGTCATCGCTGACCCCCTTGTAGTAATAGGGCGGCAGAACGAGTGCTGCGGCAAACCCAAGCGCGTGCGCGCGCCGCGTCAGTGCGATGGTCGTTTTGAGGTCGGGTGTGCCGGTGCCCACCATCAGCCGGGCCTTGTCGAGAGAACCGGCGGCGGCTTCCATGAGCGCAATGCGCTGATCCTGCGAGAATGAATTCGCCTCGCCAGTGGTGCCAAGCACGTTCAGCGCATCGCAGCCATTGTCGAGCGCCCATTCTGCATGGCGCAGGAAACGTTTGATGTTGGGATCGCCGGTTTCGGTCACGGGGGTGGGAACGGCGGCAATGACACCGCTTAAGCGTTTAGAGGTCACGGAAGAACTCCTTTGGATATGCGCTTCGATGTGTAGAGCATTTTGCACCGGGCAGGAAACAACCGACCATTGGGCCATTGCGCCGGGTCGCCCGGCCGCTGGCAAATGAAAACCCGGCCGGAGGAGGGAACGTCCGGCCGGGCTCTTTTCGCCCGCCCGGTTGTCCCGGGCTCGCGGCGGAAAGCTGTGCCTGTTTAGTTAGCGCTCGCGACCGGTGCGACAAGCGGGGTGATGCGCCTGAGCGCCACACGCCGGTTCTCACGCTCGCGCGCCTGCGTGTCGATCTTCAGGTAGCGCTCGCCATAGCCCTGCGTGACCAGGTTTTCCGGCGGAATGCCGAACACATCGGTCAGCGCGCGTGCGACGGATTCGGCGCGACGGTCCGAAAGCGCCAGATTGGCGAGATCCGAGCCTACGGCATCCGTATGCCCTTCGATCAGGAAGGTCTCGGCCGGGTTCCTCTCCAGCATGCGGTCGATGGCCGTGGCGATTGCCTCGAGCTCGTCGATCTCGCTTTCCTGAATTTCAGCCGAGCCGAACCCGAATTCGACCGTGTCGAGGTCGATGCGGCGCACCATGTCGCGCACCCGGGCCGAGCGCTTCACTTCCTCGAGCGAATACATGCGGCGTACCGGCTCCACCGGCGGCTTCTCAAGGAAGGTGTAATAGCGGTCGGGGTTTTCCACGCGCTCTGCCTCAAGAATGTAATCGCTCACCGGGATCGTGAGTCGCAGTGGCGGCAGGTCACGTGCCGGATCGCGCCAGCGATCGACCGTGTCCAGACGCTCATCCGGCACGAAGACCAGCACCTGCTCGCGCCCGTCCGGAGCAACACGCACGCGGCGGATCACGTCGCCATAGCGGTTGCGCACGGTGATCAGGCGAACGCCATTGGGGCGTGTCACCACCTCGCGCACGCGGCCGCGCTGTAGCTCCTCGTAATAGACCTCGTCCTCATCAAGGATCAGGCGGTCGCTGTCCGGGCTTTCGACGAAGATCTGGTTGTTGATCTCCACGATGGTGCGGTTGTCGTTGAACTCCTGCACGATTTCCGCATCCTCGCGCTGCTGACGCAGCTCCCGGCGGCGTTCGCGGCGCTCTTCGCGCGTCGTACCCATCTCGATCCGCTCGCCCTGTTCTTCAAGAATGTTGCGGATTTCCGTACGCAGCGCCTCCGGATCCAGTGCCTCGGCCTGCGCCTCCGCATCGCTTTCAGGCGGCGGTGCGGCAGCTTCGGCTTCAGGAGCTGTCGTTCGGGTTTCAGCCGGAGCGTCCGCATTGCCTTCCGGCGGCACCTCGTCCTGCACTTCAGGCTCTTTCTGGCTGTCTAGAACAGGTGCGGCGTTTTCCGGCAGCACGTCCTCTTCAGCCGCCTCCACATCGGTCCCGGCTTCCGCCTCTACCTCTGCGCTGTCTGCTTTGGGTTCCTCGTTTGCCTGGCTTTCATCGGCAGCAGGCTCATCCGGGGCAGGGGCGGCCTCCGGCTGCTCAGTCTCCGTTTCGACCGGCTCTTCGACAGCCGGCTCTTCGGTGGCCGTTTCGGGGGCAGCCGGTTCGGGCTCCGCCGTCTCGACAGCAGGCGCGTCTTCAGCGGGACTTGTCTCGGCCGCTGGCTGTTCTTCTTCGCTTTCCTGAGCTTCAGGTTCTGCCGGCTGCTCCTCAGTGGGTGCCGCAGGCTCTTCTTCCTCAGCCTCAACCGGAGCGGGTTCGGACGTCTCCGCCGCAGGCTCTTCCTCTGTCTCTACCGCTGGTTCTTCGGCTTTGGGGGCAGCCTCCTCCGCTGCGGGGTTCTCTGGCCGCGCCTCTGGCACGGGCGTTTCTTCAGCAGCCGGTGCAGCCTCCGGCTCGGCCGGGGCCTCGGCTTCCGGTTCGGCAATGGGCGCGGGCGGTGCCTCGTCAGCCTCGGGCGCCGCTTCAGGCGCCTCATCGACAGGGGCTGGTGCTGGGGCTGCCGCAGGCGCTTCCGGGGCGGGCTCTTCTGCCTCGCCAGCCTCTTCGTCAGCGCTTTCTTCCTGCTTGCCGCCGCCGCGCTTCTTCAAAAGGGCGCGCCATGCTTCTTCCGACATGCCCTCGGGTTTTTCCGCCTGCGCCAGCACCATGTCGGCGCTGCGCTCCTGCGCGAGCACCGGCTGGACGGCAAGCGGTGTGGCCGCGATGAGCAGGCCAAGGGCCGTGGTCGTCATGATCCGCTTTCGCGTCGTCATAAAATCTCTCCTGTGTGGGCGTCCCATCGCCGCCTAAACCGCTTCACGGGCAATCGGTTCCCATTTCGGTGAATTTGACACCGTTGCGTGTGAAAGCATGGCCGGGCGATGGCGCAGGCATGGCGAAAATGCGCCCAACAGCTCGCTTGACGCGCGCGAAAAGGCGGTCCAAAGCTCTGCCATGACAACGAATGAATTCTGGAAAACCAAACCGCTTTCCGCGCTCAGCAACAGGGAATGGGAGGCCCTGTGTGATGGCTGCGGCAAGTGCTGCCTCGCCAAGCTTGAGGATGAGGATACCGGCGACATCTACTGGACCAGTGTGGGCTGCCGCCTGTTCGACGGGGCAAGCTGCCGGTGCCATGATTATGAAAACCGCCTCGCGCGCGTGCCCGACTGCGTCCAGCTGACGCCCGAGAATGTCGGAACCATCCCCTGGCTGCCGGCAACCTGTGGCTATCGTCTCGTGGCGGAGGGCAAGGATCTCCTCTGGTGGCACCCGCTTATTTCCGGTGATCCCGAAACGGTGCATGAAGCCGGCATCTCCATGCGCGGGCGCGTGAAGGCCAGCGAAGACGATCTGGCGCAGCCGGAGGATTATTTCTCTTTCATTCTGGATGAGGAACCATAGGCCGCGAACGCGGCTTTCCTTCAGGCGAAAGAGCAAACACGGAGCAATGACCATGTCGGACGATGAAACGCTGAGCCTCGTGCAGTCCTTTCTGGATGCGCTGAACGCCAATGATCACGATGCCGCGCTGGCGCTGGTGAGCGAAGACGTTGCGCATGATCCTTTCGACGGTGAACGCGAGATCGGGCGCGACAGGCTGCGCTGGCGTCTGGGGCTCGAGGCGCGGCATTTCGATGAACGTTTCGCCGACATTGCGCTGATGAGCGCACCGGGCGGCGTGCGGGCTGCAGCCGAGTTCACCGTGCGCGGGACCTATCGCGCAACGGCCGAAGGCCTGCCGGAAGCGACCGGCCAGAATTACACGCTGCCGGGTGGCATGTTCTTCGAGATTGATGGCGGTGAAATCACCCGCATCAGGGAGCAGCGCAACCCGGTGCAGTGGCGCGCCGCATTGTCGCCCGGTCGCTGAATGCCATGTGAACGGCTCATTCCCGGGCCGTTCAGGCACACCCTGACAAAGTGCTTTTCATCACGGGGCGCGGAAGAAGTCCTGACCAACCGAGGAAAGCACCATGTTACACAAGCTCAAGATCGCAACCCTTTCGGCAATGATCGGTCTCGGCACGCTGGCAGCGGCCCCGACCACGGCGCAGGCGGACAATCTCTATTTCGGTTTCGGCATCGGCGGCCCCTCGGGTGGCTATGTCTACGGCCATAACGGACGCGGCCATCGTGCAGAACGCCCCCGCCGCAACCGCGCCTGCACGCCGCGTCAGGCAGTTCGCAAGGCTGAGCGTTTCGGCATGCGCCGGGCGCGCGTGGTGAAGGCCAACCGCAACATCATCCGCGTTGTCGGACGCACCCATTGGGGCCGCCAGCACATCGTGTTTGCACGCGCCCCGCGTTGCCCGGTGATCCGTTAGAGCAATTCCAGGAAAAGTGGGAACCGTTTTTCCGCGCAGAATTGCGTAAAAACAATTGGTTAGGGAGTGTCTCTAGCCAGTCTGTCGACCGGCAAGAAACACCCATTCAAAAAGAGAAAAGCCGCTGGCAGGGTGCCAGCGGCTTTTTTGTGCGTCACATGTTCTGTCTTGAGCGGTCTCCCGCCAGGCAGGGGCCTGACGGGAAAGCCAAGAAGGCCTAGTTGTCCAGTTCGAACGTGACGTTGACCTGCACCTGATAGGTGTTTTCGCCTGCTTCCACCGGAACGGATTCGGCCGACGCCTGCATCCGCACGGCCTTGCCGGCATAGGGCATGGGCGGGCGCTGCTGCATCTGCTCGGAGATCTCGACAATGTCGCCGAGCTTCAGGCCGGCGGCCTCTGCAAGCGTCTTCGCCTTGTCCATCGCGTTTGCCACCGCACGCTTGCGCGCTTCGGTAACGGTTTCCGACGGATCGTCATTGGTGAAGTTCAGGCCACCGCCCTGGTTCACGCCGAGCGACACGGAGCGGTCGAGAATTGCGCCGACCTTGTCCAGATCGCGGATGCGCACGGTCAGCGTGTTGCCCACCTCGTAACCGATGATGCGCGGGGCTTTCTCGTCATTCTTGTCGTTGGGGTAGACATAGCGCGGGTTGATCGACAGGCCGCCGGTCTGCAGATCGCGGGCTTCGACGCCGTCTTCCTTCATCGCGTCGATGACGGCGGTCATTGCCTCATTGTTGGCGTCGAGCGCCTCGCGCGCCGTCTCGGCCTCTCGCACGACGGCAATGTTGAGGATCGCCATGTCGGGGCTGACGGCGGCTTCTCCCTCGCCGGTCACGATGATTCGTCCGTCCTTGTCGCTGGCGACTGCCGGGCCGGCTGCCAGCAGCGAAGCGGCCAGCATCGGGGCTGCGAAGGCGGCGGGGAAGATGGATTTGGTCATGGAAATCTCCTTTTGCGATGTCCGCATACGGCAAGTAGACAGCGATTGTGTATCGATTGCGGCAAGATGACTTGTGCAGCGATGAAAAAGCAACTAATCCATCGCCCACCGGGCCTGTAGCTCAATTGGTTAGAGCCGGCGGCTCATAACCGCTTGGTTGGGGGTTCGAGTCCCTCCGGGCCCACCAATGACTTTTCAGTCGTTGATTTTGTTGGTCTTTTCCCGGTCTCTTCCGAATTTCTCTTGAGTTTCAGATGCGTTGATGCATCGCAGGATCCCGGGTGCTGACGGGCGAAAGGGTTCGTTCCGCGACCTCGAGCTTGGGGCAGGAGGACGGATATTTCGCCCGCCAGCGCCGCCAAGCTACCCAACTGGAATGCGTATTCTACTGGTGCGATAACGTAGTTGCCCATCGCCTGCTGTCGGGCAGGCCGACGCCTACGGCAGGGCGGATGAGGCGTCGGCCAGGCGGTCCGGGTCAGGTCCGCCGCATGCGCAGATGGCCGGATTCTCAACCAAAATGCGAATGACGAAATGTTGCTCGGGGTAACCGTTATACTCTGGAAGCAGGCGCTGCACCCGATCCTGCCTCCGTCAGGCATTCACTGGCGGACCAGTGTGAAGCGGATGCCATCGTCCACCACGCCGCCGGCGCGGCGTGCACTGCCATTGCGGGACAGATAGACCGTGCCGATGCCGGGCTGCGCTATGCCCGAGAGGGTGATGGTGTCGCCATCGCGCGCCCATTTGTTGACATCGGCAAACCCGTGAAGGCCGCCAAGACCGCTCACCTGATGGCAGGCGAATGGGGACACGCGCCCGCTGGTTCCGCCACTGCCGGCGCTGAAGGTAACGGTGCAGCTGTCGGTGCCGGTGCTCACGGCCGGTTCCACACGCCATTTGCCGATGATCGGGTCGCGGCTTTCGGAAAGTGTCGCGACAGGCGTGGTTGAAGGTCCGGGGCTTGTGCTTTCGGACACACAGCCGGCGAGAGCGACAACTGCCAGAAGGCCGAGTGTTGATGAGCGCCGCATTGCTTCCCCCTGAATTTGAAACACCAAAGACCCGCAGCCTTTTCGCATGACTGAGGGTTCTCCAAAGCGCATTCTATCGAACACGCATCATGCCGTGTGTCTCAGGCCTGTGCCGTTTGTCTCAAAGTGCTGGAAGAGGCCGATCTTTCGAAGAACCCCGCCGGCGGACCGGCGGGGCGTTTTCCGCGTACCGGCTTATTGCAACCGGCTGCCATCATTGCGTGGCTGCAGGAGCTGCGGGACCACCCGAAGCGGCACATTCGTCTGCGGCTGCTGGATCTTGCGGCAGTTCGGCGGTGTGCCGACAGTGCCACGCGGGCAGCGGGGCGCGACGATGGGACGGCAGTTCGGATAATTGCCCGTTGTGCCCTGCGGGCAGCGACGCTGCACGACCGGACGGCAGTTCGGGAACGTGCCTGTCGTGCCGCGCGGGCAGCGCGGCCGCACGATGGGCGCGCAATTGGGATAGCGCCCCGTCGTTCCGGGCGGGCATTGACGCTGCACTTCCGGCCTGCGGCAGGCACCGGCCACCAGCCGCGTTCCGCGCGGGCAGACACAACGTCCGTCCTGGGTGCGGATCTGGCCCGGAAGCAGGCGGCACTGCTGGCGGATCGGCCGGCAGTTGGGCGGTGTGCCCGTCGTTCCGCGCGGGCAATCCCGCTCCACCTGCGGTGTTACGCAGCGCCCGTTGGTCAGGCGTGTTCCGCGCGGGCAGACACAGCGTCCGTCCCGTGTGCGGATCTGCCCCGGCAGAAGCCGGCATTGCGGCCGGGGATCGGCCTGCGGCTTCGGATCAGGTTCACGCGGCGGTGTGGGGCGCGGCGTGGGCAGCGGCACCGGCGCGGTCTGCACGCCAACGCACTGGCCATTGCGGAAGGTGGTGCCTTCCGGACAGACACAGCGCCCCGCATTGTTGAGAACGAGACCCGGCGAACATTGCTGGTCCTCTTCCTCGTCCGCCAGAACCGTGAAGTCATGGCAGTCATAGGCGCGGTCGTCTTCTGCTCCGCCTGGTGCGCCCGAGAGCGAAGGCGCGGTGCGCACATCCGCTTCACGGTCGATCACGGCGGCGCAGTTCAGCCCGTTTGCGCCATTGGCCACTTCGTCGGCCAGACCGCCATCCACCGGCAGTTCGACGATCACCTCATGCGTGCGGCTTTCGCCGGCCGCAAGGGCAAGGTCGGTTTCGCAGGCAAATGGCAGTTCGGTCGGTTCCGGCGAGCAGCCAAAGGGCGGGTTCACCGAGACGATCCGTGCAGAAACACCACCGAAACCCTCGACCCGAAGCGCATCACCGATGCGGACCGGACCGGAGATGGAGGCGGGCCCCTCGTTGCGGATGGTGATCTGGAACCGGCACGGCTGGCCGATAAGGCACTCGGCATCGCCGGTCTTCTCGACCGAGATCTGCGTTCCGCCCTGCGCACAGGCCTCGCCGATGGGATAGACGATGTCGTCTCCCGGAGCCGGGCCGTAGGAACCGCGTGCGCAGTTCTCGAACCGCTCATTGGTCGAGACATCGACCGTCACATCGAAGTAACGCGAGACGCCGGGGGTCATGACCGCACCGGGGATCTGGCAGGTGAGGTTCGCTGCCGGAACCGCCCCGCACGACCATTCGGGACCATCCGGCGTAACCGTCTGAATGTCGACGGGCGCGCCACTGCCGATGATTTCCGCTGCATCGTTGACCCGAACCGGGCCGACGGGTGCGGCCGTGCCCGCATTGGTGATGCGGATGCGGCAGGCGACGCCTGCGGTCATGGACAGGACGGGTTCGCACGTCTTTTCGATGCGCATTTCCGCCTTGCCTTCCGGGACGCCCGGAATGGTCGCCGTGGCGCAGGCCTCGTTGTTGGCGAGGTTCGTTTCGCCTTCAAGCGGCGTCACCTTCGCGCAGTTCTCCACCACATTGGTCGGATAGTCGCCGACCACCGTGGTCACCAGAATGTCCGTCGATGCGCCGGGCACGAGATTCAGTCCCGGATGATCGCACTGGAACATGTTGCCGGCGAGCGGCGCACAGATCCAGGGCGGCGAAGGGCTGAAGCCTGCCGAGGCGACGTCGCCAGCCGGGAACGTGTCCACGAAGCTGACGGGGCCGTTGATCGGCGTTGCGCCTGCATTGAGGATGGTGACGACATAGGTGCAGAGCCCGTCAGGCGTGCAGATCGAAGGATCGGCGCGCTTGCGCACGGCAATGTCGGGCGTGTCGTCATCCGGCGGGGTGCAGCCGGGTGTGCCCGGCAGGCAGATGGCGATGGAGGCGCAGGCCTTGTCGTTGGTGGGATCGCCGAACGGGTCCTTGCCACTGGCCGTGTAGTCATATTCGGCGCAGTTGCGGATTGCACCCCAGACCCATGCCGGTCCCGGCTGGAAGCCGAGTTTGAGCTCCACGAAAGCGCCCGGATCGAGCGTGGTTTCGGGATGCTCGCATGACATGGGGCTCATCATCGGGGCGCAGACCCACGGTGCGTTGGGGCCGGAGACCACCGTTGCATTGCCGGGTGTCGTCACCTCGTCCAGCACGATCTTGCCGGTGTACGGGGCGTCGCCCGCATTGGTGACGCGAATGGTGAAATCGCACGAACCGTCGATTTCGCATTCGCTTTCGTCGGCCCGTTTTTCGACCTTGATGTCGGGTTCGCCCTCATCATCGGGCGGACATTCGAGGTCTTCCGGGATCTCGATGTCGACCATTTGCGAACAGCACAGGCCAACGCCCTCGGCCGGACCCGCATAGGTCTCGATGCCGGTGACGATCAGATGCACCGTATCGCCGGGAAGCGCACCGGTGATCTCCCATTCAAGCGTGCCGCCGCCGGCAGGAACCACCTGATCTGGCGGATCAATGGTGATGCCGGGCGTGGTCGAGGTCACGGTGACGACATTGCCCGCCATCTCCGGTCCCACGTCCATGCGATAGATATAGGCGCCGCCGCCGGGCAGACAGTCCACCTCGCCGGTTTCGACCGAGAAACAGGCCTCGTCCGGCCCGTCGCCCGGGGGTGGGGGAGGCGGTGGCGGCTCGCAATCCGTCACGTCGATGGTGATGGTTGTCGGATCGCCGGTTTTCCAGTCGCCATCATCCGGCAGAGCCGGGTCATGCGACGGGATGTTGGCCACGAGGCTGCCTGTCGCCGTGCGGATCACGGCCACATTGGCCTGATTGTCCACATTGACGATGGCGGGGAAGGCTGCCTGATCGATCTTCGCCTTGATGGTGATGTCGATGGCGCGTTCCGTCAGGCTGCCGTCGCCGTCGAGATCGGCGGCTGTCAGATGGAAATCCGACTGGGTGAGCGTGTCGTCCATGGTCGCGGTCGTGCTCACCACATGAGGTGAAACCGGCACGCCGCCAACGCCGATGATGTCGCCGCTGAAGGTCACGTCCACGATCGCCAGATTGGCGGGAAGCTGGTCCGTGAACTCGAACTTCACATTGGACAGGAATGCACCGAGACCCGGATGGGAAATCATGTCGGGTTCTCCGCGCACGCCAAGGCGCAGGCGGTATTCCACATAATCGCAATCAAGCTGTCTTCCGCGCTTTTCGAGGAACGGCGTCAGCACGGGCTCGACTTCCGGCATTTTCGGTTCGAGCTCGATGCGCGGGCCGTCTGCGTCGCCCGGTGTTTCAAGCACTTCGATTTCTTCAAGCACACGCCCTTGAGCGTGGGCCTGACCGATGCCGGCAAACGGCATGAGCGCTGTGGAGAGCGCCATGCCGGCCACCAGCAGCCAGCGCGGCGTGCGCGCTTTGTCTGCAAGGGGTTTCATGATCGTCTCCATGACGGTTTTGAACGTGAACCGTTCGGCGGGATGGGTGAACATGGTCATCTCTCCCTCCCTCACGGCGCACAGGATTCAAGCGGCGTTTCAAGCGGCAACGTCACCTTGCAACAGGGGAAGTAGCCACCCGCATCGGCATCGGACTTTCTGAAGAAGCAAAGGCCGAGATCGACGGTTTCACCAGGGATATGGCCATTGATGCCGAGCGTGAACGGCGTGGCCAGACCGGGAACCGTCTGCCTGGACAGGGAAACGGCGATGCCGGGCGTCAGCGATTTCGCGGAAAGCGTATCGCCGCCGATGCCAGCGCGGTCATGGATGTAAAGATCGGCTTCGAGCCCTGCCGGCGTGCAGAAATACGCCGCCGTCTCCAGCTCGATACAGGGCGGGAGATCGTTCGGGGGCGGGAAACCGGGTGGCCAGCCGGGAACCGGAATTTCACCCGGATAGGGGATTGGTTCGTAGTAGCCGGCGCGGCCCTCACAGGGACGCCAGACCTCCACGTCGCCCACATGGCCCTTCACCTCGGGGTCTTCGAAAAAACCGTCGTAATCGGCAAACCAGGAGCCGAAGGGCGGCTCGTTCTTCGGCCGCACAAGGGTGCTTCGCGTGAGTTGCGCCCCGTGAACGGCAAGAGGCCCGCCTTCGATGAGCTGTTCTTCAAGGGCAGGGTTGTCGCGCAGCCTGTCGCCGGTCTTCACCAGCGTGCTTGCGCATGCATTGCGGTTGAAGAAGCCTTCGGCATCGTACCCGTATTGCAGGTCGATGCCGCCGGCCGTCTGACGATAGGGTTCGGGAAACCCGACCGCATATTCCTGGGGCGTCGGTACCCAGATGCTATCGGTTTCCGGGTCATCGGGGCTTTCGCGCCAGTAGCGCAGCACCGATGCCTCGCCGCTATCGGCAAAGCTGGAATAGTCGTAGCGGTTTTCAACCTCGCCGCGCTGGGCGAGATACATGAAGCCGCGCGTGTCGAAGGCGATGTCGGTGACCGGGAGTTCTTCCTCGGCTTCCACCGTCAGCTCCCAGCGCGGATCGCCGGCAAATGCGCCGTCACGGGCAATGCCCACCGACCAGATTTCCGCCTCTTCGCCGACCGCGTAGTAGAGGCGTCCGCCATGCATGGCGAGGCCATAAACGCGGCGCTCTTCCTGCGTGTAGCCCCAGCTCTTCGGCTCTTCCGTGTCGAAGGCTGCGCCCTGAATGTCCATCACCGCGCCATCGTCGGCCACGGGATCGAGCCCGCGCGCCGGTCGCCCGTCAACGCCGTGATCGAATGTGTCGATCAGATTGCCGTCGATATCGATGCGGTGAATGAGGCCGCTGTCGAGATCGGAGGCGAAGAACTGGCGGTGCGAGCGGTCAAAGGCGATGTTGCCGATGCCCGGACCACTATTGGTGTCGATATCGGCAAACAGTGTGACCGCGCCGGTTATCCCGTCGATCTTCCAGATCGAACCGGGACCGCCGCCATTCTTCTCACCGAACTGGCCGTCCATGAAACGGGCGCCGGCCTTGCCGCGGCGCTGCCGCTCGGGCCGCCCGTCCTCATCCTCGTCCTCCGTAACGATCTGGAGGCCGTGCATGGATGTGGCTGCGGCATAGAGATTGGGCACGATGGCCGTGGTCTCTTCGCGCCTGCCATCATCATAGGCAAGGCCGAACACCTGACCGATTTCGGAGGCCGGTGTCTCGAAGGGCGGTGGCGTGAAGACCACCTGTCCGGTCGGCGGGCTGCCGAGCCAGGTCATGTCGAAGATGCGCAGCGAGGCGCGAGCGGTGTCGATGAAGGTTTCGTCCACCGGGTCCACACCCGGCAGAAGCCCCTCTTCGAAACCGGGAATGACCGTGCCGGGAAATCCCGTCATGGCCATGAAGCCCGGCTGGATGATCGCGCCGTCCTGTGCGTGTGCAGGTGCGTGCAGCGCGAATCCCGCCATCATGGCGAGCGTGATGGCTGCCGTGCCTGCGCGAAGATGTCTGGTGAAAAAAGCGGGTCGCAGAATTGCGCGCCCGTCACCTCGTGCCGGGAACCGGTGGTCCTGCCGCATAACGTGCCTCCCGATACCGTTTCGGGAGGTGCCCGGCCGGGCGTACCTGGTGCGCCCGATCCCCTTGATTCCGGTGTGTTCCCCCGAAGCGAGGTTCTTTTCTACCCCGTCTGGATCAAGACTACGCCTCGGCTTACCCAAGGTCAACAAAGCCGCCCCGGCCATGCGCCGCGGCGGCTTCAACAACCGTTTGCAGTTGATATGCCGTGTCATCACAACACTCCTTTCCGGGCGCGCACCATGCGTACCCTGAAGCCTGTGTCGGTCGCGGCAGTGAAAAGGTTCACGCCCCGGGGAAGTGGTGGGGGAACTGGTGGGGAACAGGTGGGGAATTGGCTTGTGCTGCGCCGGGGTTGAACGATGGGCCTGTTCCCACAGCCTGGCAAATGGACTAGTTTTTTCGGGAGTTGGGGGAAAAGCGATGAACCGGAACGTCCCGTCGCGACACACACTCTCGAAGAGCCGGTCATGAGCGGTGCAATGGGCCAGACGTCCGACGCCGAACTCGTGGCCAGAACGGCGCGCGGCGACAAGGCGGCGCTGAGGCTCTTGTTCATGCGTCATCACACGCGGGTCTACCGCTTCGTGATGCGCCAGACGGGATCGGAAACCATGGCGGACGAAATCGCGAATGAAGTGTTTCTGGAGGTGTGGCGTCAGGCGCCCCGCTTCGAGGCGCGCTCGCAGGTCACCACCTGGCTTCTGGGCATTGCCCGCTTCAAGGCGCTTTCCATGTTGCGCAAGCGCCGGGAAAGCGCTCTGGAAGAAGGGCAGGCCGAGGCCGTGCCGGACGGCGCGGACACGCCGGAGGTCGCAACAATGAAGGACGACAAGGCGACGGCGCTGCGCGGCTTCGTCAATGAATTGTCCGAAGAGCACCGCACTGTGGTCGATCTTGCCTATTATCACGGCAAGTCGGTGACCGAGATCGGCGAGATCCTCTCGGTGCCCGTCGCAACGGTAAAAACCAGAATGTTTTACGCCCGCAAGAAGCTTGGAGAAGCGCTGCAGGCGTCAGGATATGATCGAGGCTGGCCATGAGCGAGAACGCACAATCGAACCGGCGCGACCGGCTGGAAGCGCTGCTGCCGTTCTTCCTGAATGGCACGCTCTCGGGCGCTGAACTGCGTGAGGTGGAAGAATGGCTCGCCTCCGATCCCGAGGCGCTCGCCTCTCTTGCGGAAGCCGAAGGCGAGTATTCGGCAACCCTTGCAGACAATGAGGCAATCCATCCGCCGGCCGATGCGCTGGCGCGCTTCTCGGCGGCGCTGGCCGAAGAGGCCGGGCCTGACCGGGCGGCAGGGCTTACGCTGCGCGAGCGGTTTGCCCGCTTCCTCCCCTCGCTTCCCGTGCAGGCGGCCTGGGTGGCTGCCGGGCTGGCGCTCGCCATTCTCGTCGGCCAGACCGTCTGGCTCAACCTGTCCCAGAACGAGCAATTCTCCGTCGCTGGCGCAGATCGTGAAGCGGCCCCCTTCGTTTTCGTGACCTTCAGGGCCGATGCGTCCATGGCGGAGGTGTCGGCGCTGCTCGATGAAAGCGGTGTCGAGATCGCTGCCGGGCCATTGCCGGGCGGGCTCTACCGTGTGCTTGTGCCCGCAGAAACGGCTGCCCAATATGACGGGATCGCTGCCGCGCTGGCGGAGGCAAGCGTGGTGGAAACCGTTGTGACGGGGCGCAGACCTGCCGATGAATAGGCCTCTCACGCGCATTCTGACCGGCATCCTGCTCACCGCCTTCGCGGGCGGTTCCGCATTCGCCCAGACCACGCCCGACCCGCAGGCCGCACCGGACGGGACGCGCGTCGAGACACAGCCCGCCGGGCGTCACGTGGTCTATCTGCCGCAGATGCTGGCCGAGCTTTTCGGACCTGGAGCGGGCCGCGATGCGCCTGCACAGCCCGCCACACCCGGTGGCGGACCCTCGCCGACCCTTCCCGCACCCGCCGGGGCAGGAGCCTTTTCCCCGCCGGTCGCGCCGCAGCGCGCCATATCCGGGGCTTTCGTGCCCGACGAAGTGCTTGTCACGCTGGATGGCGATGAAGGCGTGGCGGCCGCCGTTGCCGCGCAGTTCGGGCTTGAACTGCGTTCCGCCCGTGCGTCCACGCTTCTGGGCCGCACCGTTGCGCGGTTTGGCATTCCCGATGGCCGCCCGGTGGGCTTCGTTCTTGCCCAGCTTGCCGGCGATGGCCGGCTGGCCGACCGTGTGCCCAACCATGTTTTCCAGCTTCAGCAGGCGGCGGGCGTGGTGAACTACGCCTTTGAACGCATTGCGCTCGATGCCGGTGCTGCAAGCGGCGAGAATGTGAGTGTGGCGGTCATCGACACCGCGCTCGACGGAGACCATCCGGCTCTGAGGGGGCGTGTGGCGGGCACGTTCGATGCGCTGCCCGACATGGAGGTGGCTGACCGGGATCACGGCACATCCATCTCCGGCCTGATCGCCGGCGGCGAGACCTTTCGCGGCATCGCGCCGGGCGTACGCCTACTTCATGCGCGCGCTTTCGAGAGCGGCGTGTCCAGCACGAATGTGCTGCTCGCCGCACTCGACTGGGCGGTGGAAGAGGGCGCGCAGATCGTGAATATGAGCTTTGTCGGGCCGGAAAACCCGCTCTTTTCCGCTGCCTGCAACAATGCGATGGCGCGTGGCGTCGTTCTGGTGGCTGCGGCCGGCAACAACGGACCGGGCGCGCCTTTCGGTTATCCGGCAGCCTATGAGGATGTGATCGCCGTGACCGCCACCGACGTTCACGACCGGCTGATGGGCCAGGCCAATCGCGGCCGCTACATCGACCTCTCCGCACCGGGCGTGAACGTTGTCGCGCCCATCCCCGGTGGTATGGATGTGGTGACGGGCACGTCTTTCGCCGCCGCGATCGTTTCCGGTGCGATTGCCAATCTCATGCATGCCGGCGAGGACGCCGCGCCCGAAGCGCTGGCCGAACTTCTGCGCACCACTGCGGTGGATCTGGGAGCGCCGGGCCGGGATGAAGAGTTCGGCGATGGTCTTCTGAATGCCAAGGCGGCCATGGCGGAGCGTACCGGCAATTAGTCTCTGTTCTGACTTTTTGTGAGGCCGACGGGGGCGATGATGAGGCCATCTTCGTCGCGTGCGCGATGGGCCTTCACGCCATAGATCTCCGCCAGATGCGCTTCCGAAAGCACCGTTTCCGGTGTGCCGAAGGCTGCCAGCCTGCCCTTGTTCAGGAGCATGACCCGGTCGCACCAGCGCGCCGCCAGCGTCAGATCGTGGAGCGATACCAGAACCGTGCGCCCTTCATTCTCTGCAAGCCGCTTCAGCGACTGCATGAGGGTGATCTGATGTGCCGGGTCGAGGCCGGAGGCCGGTTCGTCAGCGATCAGCAGCGGGGTCTGCTGCGCAATGGCGCGCGCCATCAGTACACGCGCCTGCTCGCCGCCTGAAAGCTCGGTGGCGATCCGGTCGGCGAGCGGGGTCACATCGGCCATCTCCATCGCGCGGGCGATGGCCGCTTCATCACCGGCATCCGGGCGGCGTCCGAAGGCGCGCCAGGGCAGGCGGCCCAGCGCCACCAGATCGCGCACGGTGAGACGCCAGCCAATAATGCGCTGTTGCGGCAGATAGGCGATAAGGCGCGCGCGTTCGGCCGGGCTGATCGCGGTGAGATCGTGCGCGCCGAGCCGCATCGCGCCTTCAGCCGGCAATTGCCCGGTCAGCGCACGCATCAGTGTGGACTTGCCTGCGCCATTGGGACCGAGCAGCCCGATCACCTGACCCGGTTCGATGTCGAAACCGACGCCCTCAAGCACCCGCCTGCCACCAAGCTTCACGCTGATATTGTCCGCCTGCAGCCTCATCACAGCATCTCCCGGCGGGCGCGGATCACGAGCCACAGGAAGAAGGGCGCGCCGATTAGCGCCGTCAGAACGCCGACATTCAGTTCGCCCGCCGGCAAAACGAGCCGGGCGGCAATGTCGGCAGCCAGAAGCAGCGCCGCGCCGCCGAGGCCTGCCGGAAGCAAGAGGCTGCTTGGCATGCGGTTCGTGAGCGGGCGGATCAGATGCGGCACCACGAGCCCGATGAAGCCGATGGTGCCGGCCACCGCCGTCGCCGCTCCCACCGAAAGCGCCACACCGGCGACGATCAGGAAACGCGCGCGGCCCATATGAATGCCGAGATTGCCGGCAGCCTCTTCGCCGAGCGACAGCGCATCAATGGCGCGCGCCGAAAGCGCAATCAGCAGCCAGCCGGCGGCCATCAGCGGCAGGGCAAGCAGCACATGCTCCATGGAGCGGTCCTTGAGCGAGCCCAGCAGCCAGAAGATGATTTCATAGGCGGCGAACGGATTGGGCGAGAGGTTGAGCACCAGAGAGGTCAGCGCGCCGGCAAGGCTCGATAGCGCGACGCCGGCCAGAATGAGTGTGAGCGTGGAGCCCTGACGCGCTGCAATGGCAAGCAGGATGAGCACGGCGGCAAGCGCACCGATCAGCGCCCCGGCGGGCAGCGCGTAGAGCGAGCTTCCCGCAAGCCCCGAATAGAACACGGCGACCGCGCCGAGTGCGGCCATGGACGAAACGCCGATCACGCCGGGTTCGGCGAGCGGGTTGCGCAAAAACCCTTGCAGAACCGCGCCTGAAAGGCCGAGTGAAAAGCCGATGGCAAGGCCGAGCAGGGCGCGCGGAAGGCGGATTTCGCGCATGATGATGGCGGCTGCTTCACCGCCGCCGGCGAAAAGCCCTGCAATGCTGTCTCCGATCCCAAGCGCAGCCGGCCCGACCAGCAGCGACAGGATGAAGAGCGCAAGGGCGAGCATTGCGAGCGAGATGGAGAGCTTCATTGCGTGGCGTCCTGCGGGCAGGGCGCGATTTCGGCGCGCAGGCTTGCCAGCGCGCGCACGGCTTCAATCACGGCGGGCGACCCGCAGGACCATGCGCCTGCAGGCACGAATGCGCCGATGCGCGTGTCGGGCAGCGCGGCAATTGCCGGATGGCGCGGCACATGTTCGCCAAGGGTGGGCGCGCCCTCTGACGCGCTGGTGACGATGACGTCGGGCCGGGCGGCGATGACCTGTTCGAGCGGGAAGGGCGCAACGCCCACCAGTCCGAGATCAGCCGCGAGATTGGCAAAGCCCGCCGCCTGCATAACGGAATCGGCCAGCGTTCCGCTGCCAAGCGCGACCCCGTTCTGATCATAGGCGATCATGGTGGGGCGCATGTCGCACTGGCTTTTTGCGATGGCATCAAGCTCCTGCGAAAAATCCTCGGCCAGCTTCTCGGCCCGCGCTTCCTGACCGAGAAGCGCGCCCATGCGGCGGATTTCTCCCGGAATGGTGTCGAGCGTCTGCACGAAGGAAAACTCCTCGACCCTGAAGCCGAGCCTCTTCAGAAGCGCGGTCGTGTTGTGCAGCGAGTAGGTGCCGGTCACCACGAGGTCCGGTTTTTCCAGAAACACTTCTTCGGCAAGACCGCGATTGACCGGAAAATCCTGCGCCTTCTCATGCAGCATGGAAAGGTCCGGCTCGCGGGCAAGGAAGGAAACCGAGATCAGCTGTTCCGGTTCGGCAAGCGTCATGGCGAGCTGATCGGTGCACAGATTGAGCGACATCACCCGCTCGGGCGCAGCTGAAACCGGCGCACTGAGAAGCGCGCCGGCCAGAAATGTCAGGCCGGAAAGGCGGGAGAGGCGTTTCCGGCGCTCACGCATCAGGGCGCGAACTTTGCCTGGAACCCGGCGAACACCGAGAAGCCGGGCGTGTTGTAGCCGCGCACCGTCTGATAATCCTGATCGAGCAGGTTCTCCGCGCGCACATAGAGCTCGGTGTCCTCGGTCGGCTTGTAGGCCACCTTGGCGTTGACCAGCAGGTAATCGTCCAGCTTGAAATTGCCCGTGTCCACCGTGTCGATGGCCGCCTTGGCCGAGGCCGAAATGGTCCATTTCTCGGCAGGCCGAATACTGGCGACCAGCCCGATCTCGTGGCGCGGCACGCGCGGCAGCCGTGCATCGTTCTGATCCACCGAATGCGTGTAGGTGTAGGCTCCGGTGAGGTCGAACCAGTCGGTCGCGGCATAGCTGAGCGAGGCCTCGACACCGCGCATGCGCGACGTGCCGGGGATCTGGTCATACTGGGTCGTGTAACCGATCAGATCGTCGATCTCGAGCTGGAAATAGGTGATGTCGGCGATTGCCCTGTCGTTCCAGAAACGCTGCTCCACGCCAATGTCGAAACCGAAGCTGGTTTCAGGTCGCAGATTGGGGGTTGCCCCGAACGGACCGAAAAGCTCGTTGAGGCTGGGTGCACGGAAGCCGGTTCCCACCGAGCCGTGCAGACGCGTTCCGGTCGCATCGATGAGATAGGAGGCGGTTGCCCGGTATGTGGTGTGCCCGCCGAATTCGCTGTGCTCGTCCTGCCTGAGGCCGGCTGTCAGCGTCAGGTTTTCAACCGGCGTGGCAATGGCCTCGCCCCAGACGCCTGCGATCCAGAAATCGGAATCGATCTGGGGGTTGAACATGCCGGCGGGAAAGACTGCGCTCTGACGTTCGTAATCCGCGCCACCCTGAACCGTCAGCCATTCATTGACGTCGAATGCGCCCAGATAATCGGCCTTGTAGCGGCGACCGTCATAAGAGCCGTCGAACGCGGTGCCGGTGATGGAGCGTTCCAGGTCGAAGGCCTGCACGGAAACCGTGTTGCGGAAGCGGCCGTCCATCAGGTCGAGATTGAAGCCGGCCCGGCCGGCCAGCTGTTTGCTGTGGTTGGTCGCCGTCAGATTGTCGCTCGGCAGAATGGTGCCGAAGCCCTGATTGTCGAACTCGGCTTCCGCGTCGATGTAGAGCGCCGAGCCGAATACGGAGAACACGTCGGAAAATGCATGCTCGGCATTCACGTCGAAGGTGACGTTCTCATAGCCATCGCGCTCCGTGCCCGTAGCCGCAGCCGAAATGCCGTCGGTGCGGTAGCCGGTTGCGTTGATGGAGAGTTTCGACTGTTCGTTCGCCGCCCTGAAGCCGTAGGAGCCGCCGACCGTGCCGTGCGAGCCGCCTTCGCCCTGAATGATATGGGCGATGCCCGGTTCGATGTCGCCCAGCGTCGACAGGCTGATCACACCGGCAATCGCATCGGAGCCGTAAAGCGTGCTCTGCGATCCCTTCAGCACTTCGATGCTCTGCAGGCCGCCCGACAGAAGATACTGGTAGGACGTCTGCACCTGCGGGCTGGTCGGATCGGAAATGTCGATGCCGTTATAGAGCGTCTTCACATAGCGGCGCGGCGCGCCGCGGATCGAAAGGCTGCCCTCTGCGCCAACGCCACCCGGCGATGAGAGGCTCACACCCGGCAGCAGGTCGAGATACTCGACGGCCAGCGGCAGGGACTGTTCCTCGATCTCTTCACGACCCACCACGTTCACCGTCGACCCCACGGTGGAGGCCTCTGCCGGTGTGCGGTTGGGCGTGATGACCAGTTTTTCAAGCACATAGTCTTCTGCGCCCGCCATGGTGGCTGAAAGGCCCGTCAGCAACGCCGAAGCGCTGAGCAGGAGCCGGGTGCGATAACGTCTGGATGGCATGCGTGCTCTCCATGAGAATGCTGCTTCTTTTGCTGGAGAGCGATGGCTGTCTGAATCTGTCCCCCGCCAGCGATGACATTTCGTCACCACTGCGAGATCCACAGCCCCGGAAGCGTCCCGCATCCGGTCGGTGACGGCTCAAGGCAGGTTTCCTGGCTCGCGCTTCATCGGCTTCCTCGCCTTCCCGGGGCATTGCACCCAGTGGCATAGGAGGAGCCTCGGCGCTCACAGTTGCGGGAGCAGCCACGGCTGCGGCCTGATCATGCAGGGCCGTTCCGTGTTCCCTTTTCCCCGGCATGCGAGTGCCTGCCGGAGCACCTCAAGCGAACAAAATTCGCTTACCAACTGGCTCCGGCAGCGTCAATTGCGGCCTGTGGGACGGCTGTTCCACCCATAACGGTGCAGGTGGCGGGTATTGTCAGTACAGGTTTCGGAAATTGTTGCGAAATCGGCTCTATTTGTCAGTTTTGCGGCTCATTTGTCGCAAACTCGTCATTTCAACGGTCGAAAAACCTGCAAAACTTACCATTGGCCCCGGTCGTTTTTTGACATCGCTGGCGCGATGGGAAATGCTGAACACAAACTGATAACGGCAAGAAATGGGAGTGCGTCGATGACGTTTTTCAAGAGCAATGGCGAGAAAGTGCCAGCCCGCGTCGCCGAAATGGCGAACGAAGCGCGCGTCGGAAAAATGGACAGACGTGAGTTCCTGGCGCTCGCAAGCGCACTCGGCGCATCGACAGCCGCCGCCTACGGCATGCTCGGCCTTGCCGCGCCCACACATGCGCTCGCTCAGGAGCCCAAGATGGGCGGCACGCTGCGTGTGGCCATGTTCATCAAGGATCCGAAAGACCCGCGCACGGCCGACTGGTCCGAGATCGCGAACGCCATGCGCCAGACGCTTGAGCCGCTGGTGAAATACACGCGCGACTTCACCTTTGAGGGCCGGCTTCTGGAGAGCTGGGAGGTCAACGAAGACGCCACCGAGTACATTCTCCACGTGCGTCCGGGCGTGACCTGGAACAATGGCGACGCCTTTACCGCAGACGATGTGATCTACAACTTCAACCGCTGGTGCGATCAGACGGTGGAGGGCAACTCCATGCCCGCCCGCATGGCCGCACTCATCGATCCGGAGACCAAGAAGGCGCGCGAAGGCGCGATCGAGAAGGTCGACGACATGACGGTGAAGCTCAACCTGTCAGCCCCTGACATTTCCATCATTCCCGGCATGGCCGACTATCCGGGCCTGATCGTGCATCCGAGCTTTGATGAGACGGGCCGTGATTTCATCGTCAATCCCATCGGCACCGGTCCCTTCGAACTCGTTTCATACGAAGTGGGCAACCGCGTCGAGCTGAAGAAGCGCGAAGACGGCAAGTGGTGGGGCGGCGAGGCCTATCTCGATGGCATCGAGTTCATCGATTACGGCACCGATCCATCGGCCATGGTAAGCGCCTTCGAATCCGGCGAGATCCACACCAATTACGAGACCACCGCCGATTTCGTGGACATTCTCGACGCCATTGGCCTGGTCAAGTCCGAGGTCACCACGGCAACGACGATTGTGGCCCGCACCAATGTCAACAACAAGCCGTATGACGATGAGCGGGTGCGCCGCGCGCTGCAGATGGCCGTGGACAACGCCACAGTTCTGGCGCTTGGCTACGACAATGCCGGCGAGGTGGCCGAGAACCACCATGTTTGCCCGATCCATCCCGAATATGCGGAGCTGCCCAAGATCGAGCGCAATGTGGACGCGGCCAAGGCGCTGATGGAAGAGGCCGGCCAGATGGAGCATGAGCACGAGCTGATCTCGGTCGACGAGGACTGGCACAAGAACACCGGCGACGCCATTGCCGCGCAGCTTCGCGAGGCGGGTTTCAAGGTCAAACGCACCGTTCTGCCGGGCTCGACCTTCTGGAACGACTGGACGAAATACCCGCTGTCCATGACCAACTGGAACATGCGCCCGCTCGGCATTCAGGTGGTCGCGCTCGCTTATCGCACAGGCGAGGCGTGGAACGAGTCCGCCTATTCCAATCCCGAACTCGACAAGCTGATCGAACAGGCGCTGGCCATTCCGGACCCCGACAGCCGCCGCGAGGTGATGAAGCAGATCGAAGAGATCCTTCAGGGCTCCGGCATCATCATCCAGCCCTATTGGCGCAAACTCTACAATCACTCCGTGGAGACCGTGATGAACCACGGCATGCACCAGACCTTCGAGATCGACCTGGAAAAGGTCTGGCTCGACGAGGGCTGAGACCCGGAACAGGGGGCCGCACGGGCCCCCATTGCGCAGGCAACCAACAACAACCTCCGTAAACGGGGGAAGGGGAAACCGTGCTTGGATTTATTCTGAGACGTATGGGCGTCATGGCATTGACGATGCTGTGCCTGACCCTTGTCGTGTTCTTTCTGGTCAATCTGGAGCCCAATCTCAAAAAGCTAGCGATCAGCCAGCTCGACATGCGCTCCTCGGCTGAAGAGCTCGAAAGCTGGCTTGAGAAGAACGGCTACCGGCAGAATTTTTTTGTGCGCTATGGCCAATGGCTCGGCGTCGTCCAGAAACAGCCCAACATCGACCCCGAAACGGGCGTCGCCACGCCACGGTTTTCCTATTGCGACGAACCCGCCGAGCCCTATTACGGCGGCATTTTGCAGGGTGATTTCGGCTGCTCCACCAAGTTCAAGGTGCCGGTGGCCGAAAAGCTCTTTCCGGCTCTGGGCGCCACCGGCATCCTCATGTTCTGGGTGATGGTGGTGATGGTGCCCGTCGCGCTCCTGATCGGCGTTCTGGCCGGAATGCGGGAGGGCAGCCGCACTGACCGCACCCTTTCGGTCGCCTCCATCGCCACCACGGCGACGCCCGAATATGTGTCGGGCGTGATCTTCGCCGTCATCTTCGCTTCCTGGCTCGGCTGGCTCAACGGCTCCGCCGCCACCGCCACGCGGCAGGGCATTTCGTTTTACAATTTCACCCTGCCGGTCATGACCATGGCGATCTACGGCATCGGCTATATCGCGCGCATGACGCGGGCCTCGATGGTCGAGGTGATGACGCAGCAATACATCCGTACGGCGCGCCTCAAGGGGCTCGGCTTCCGCACCGTCGTGCTCAAACACGCGCTGCGCAATGCGCTGATCGCACCGTTCACGGTCATCATGCTCCAGTTCCCCTGGCTTTTGACCGGCGTGGTCATCGTCGAGGTGATGTTCCGGTATCAGGGGTTTGGCTTCACGCTGGTGGAGGCGGCGAGCAACAACGATATCGACCTGTTGCTCGGCTGCTCGCTGGTCTCGGTTTTCGTGGTTTTGTCGACGCAGCTCATTTCCGATGTCGGCTATGCCTATCTCAATCCGCGCATCCGCGTGCAGTAGGGAGGACGCGCGATGCAAGTGGATTATCTTGGAACCTTCGGCATCATTCTTGGCGTTCTGGCGCGCTTCTGGCCGGTCTGGGTGGCGCTGGCGATCATTCTGGTTTTAAGCCTGCGCTTTCGCAGCCGGCTCGGCCTTTACGGCCAGCTTTTCGACACGGGCGTTGGCATTACCGGCGTCATGATCTGCTGCTTCTGGCTGTTCACTGCAATCTTCGCCGGCACGGTCGCCCCCTTCGACCCGCTGGCGCAGTTCCCGATCATGAAGAACGTGCTGCCCGGCGCCATCGAGCCGGAGACGGGACAGGCTTTCCTCTTCGGTGGCGACAGGCTCGCGCGTGACGTCTTTTCACGCATGGTCTATGGCAGCCAGATCGTGCTGATCATCGCCCCGGCGGCCACGCTGTTTGCGCTGATGGTGGGCACCACGCTTGGTCTGCCCGCCGGCTATTATGGTGGGCGCATCGACAGTCTCCTGTCGTTCCTCGCCAATCTGGTGCTGGCCTTCCCGGTCATCCTGCTCTTCTACCTGCTGGTCACGCCGGGCATTCGCGAAACACCGATCCCGCAATGGATGGCGGGCACATTCTTCATTTTCCCGATCATCTTTTTCGTGACGTTGTTCTGGACGCGCTATCGCAGCCGCCCGCAATTGCTGGCCATCCAGCTCGCGCTGACGCTTCTGATCGGCGGCTGGATTTATGTCGGCCTCGTCTTCGACGCCGATCCGCTCGGCATCATCTCGATCAGCTCCAACCAGCTCAACATCTTCGTTGCGGTGGTGTTTGCTTCATCGCCCGGCGTTTTCCGCATCGTGCGGGGCCTCGTCATGGACATCAAGACCCGGGACTATGTGGCCGCCGCCCAGACGCGGGGTGAAACGCCCTGGTACATCATGCTTTGGGAAGTGCTGCCCAATGCGCGCGGGCCGCTCATTGTCGATGTGTGCCTGCGCATCGGCTACACAACCATTCTGCTCGGCACGCTTGGCTATTTCGGCCTCGGTCTTGCGCCCGAAAGTCCCGACTGGGGCACCGGCATCAAGGAATCGAGCCGCCTTCTGCGCGCCTATGTGCATCCTGCGCTTCCGCCCGTCTTCGCCCTCATGTCCTTCGTTCTGGGGCTGAACCTGCTCGCCGATGCGCTGCGTGAGCAATCGCTGAAGGATTGAGTGGATGAACACTGAAAGCGACGCCATGAACGAAGCCATCAGCACGACGCGCAGCGTGAATGCTGACGAACCGATCCTCGAGATCGAGAAACTGTCCATCTCCTTCTTCACTCGGGCCGGTGAGATACCGGCGGTGATGGATTTTTCCTGCAGGGTCATGCCGGGCGAGGCCATGGGCATTGTCGGCGAATCCGGCTGCGGCAAGTCCACCGTGGCGCTCGGCATCATGCGCGATCTTTCCAATGTGGGGCAGATCGTCGGCGGCCGCATCCGCTTCAAGGGGCGGGACATGGCCGGGATGAGCGAGGAGGAGTTGCGCCAGATACGCGGCAACGAGATCGCCATGATCTATCAGGAGCCGATGGCGAGCCTGAACCCGGCCATGAAGATCGGCAAACAGCTCATGGAAGTGCCAATCATCCATGACCGTGTGTCGAAGGATGAAGCCTGGAACCGCGCGCTGGAGATGGTGGAGGCCGTTCGCCTGCCGGACCCGGAGCGCATCATGCGCTCGTTCCCGCACCAGCTTTCGGGCGGCCAGCAACAGCGCATCGTCATCGCCATGGCGCTTCTGTCAAAGCCGGCACTGCTTCTTCTGGATGAGCCAACCACCGCGCTCGATGTCACGGTCGAGGCGGGCATCGTGGAACTGGTGAAGGGGCTCGGCAAGAAATACGGCACGTCGATGATCTTCGTGTCGCACAATCTGGGCCTGATCCTGGAAACCTGCGACCGCGTCACCGTCATGTATTCCGGCGAGGCGGTGGAAACGGGCCGCGTCGAGGATGTCTTCGACCGCATGAGGCACCCCTATACACAGGGCCTGTTCCGCTCGATCCCGTTGCCCGGCGCAGACAAGAACGCCCGGCCGCTGATCGCCATCCCCGGCCAGTTGCCGCTGCCGCATGAGCGTCCCGATGGCTGTAATTTCGGCCCACGCTGCCAGCACTTCAAGGCGGGCCTGTGCGATGCCGGCGATATTCCCATGCGCGCGATCGAGGGGCATGAGCAGCACCGTTCGCGCTGCGTGCGTTTCGACGATATCGACTGGAAGGCGCTGCCGGAGGGGGCGCTTGTGGAGCAGGAGCCTGTTGAGCCCGGCGCTCCCATGCTGCGGATCGAGAATCTCAAAAAGTATTATCACGTTGCCGCAAACAGCATTTTCGGCGGTGGCGACACCAAGACGGTGAAGGCCAACGAGCAGATCAGCTTCGAGGCGCGCGAGTCCGAGACGGTGGCCATCGTTGGCGAATCCGGCTGCGGAAAATCGACGCTCGCCAAGGTGCTTCTGGGGCTTGAGACGGCGACTGATGGCACGGTGATGCTCGGCAATGAACCGATCCAGGCGACGCCGGTCGAAGACCGCTCCACCGGCACGGTCGCCAGCATCCAGATGGTGTTCCAGAACCCGTTCGACACGCTCAATCCGAGCCATTCCGTCGGCTCGCAGATCATCCGCACGCTGGAAAAATTCAACATCGGGAAGACGCTGGCCGACCGAAAGCAGCGCATGCTGGAGCTGCTCGACCTGGTCAAGCTGCCGCGCGCCTTCGCCGAGCGCATGCCACGCCAGCTTTCGGGCGGTCAGAAGCAGCGCATAGGCGTCGCCCGGGCCTTTGCCGGAAATGCAAAGGTTGTTGTGGCAGACGAGCCGGTCTCCGCGCTCGATGTTTCGGTGCAGGCGGCGGTGACCGAGCTGCTGATGGATATTCAGCGCAAGAACAAGACGACCATGCTGTTCATCAGCCACGATCTCTCGGTCGTGCGCTATCTCGCCGACCGGGTGGTGGTCATGTATCTCGGCCACATTGTCGAGCAGGGCACGACCGACCAGATATTCGCGCCGCCCTACCACCCCTATACGGAGGCGCTTCTTTCCGCGATCCCCATCGCCGATACCTCGGTGCGCAAGAAGCACATCGTTCTGGAAGGGGACATACCCTCAGCCATGAACCCGCCCTCGGGCTGCCCGTTCCAGACGCGCTGCCGCTACAAGGATCAGGTTCCGGGCGGAAAGTGTGAGCGCGAGGTGCCGCCGCTGAAGGATCTGGGCAATGGCCATTTCAGCCTGTGCTGGCTGGATGGTGCAACGCTTGCGGGCATGGAGCCGGTCATCAGCTTCGACGCGCCATCGGATTGATCGGCGCGCCCGGCCGGAGGGCGGGCCGTGGCGTTTGCGCCGCGCGCCCTGTCTGCGCCTGTCGTCAACATCATCGTTTTGTTCAATGACTTCTGGATATGCGGCTGATTTTCCATCACTTTGCGCCGACTAACCGGATTGCAACAGGAGATTCGCATGCCCTCGGGGTTCTTCCGCTTCCTTCTCATGGCGTTCGCCGCTCTTGGCCTGGCGGCCGCGCTGTCGGTTCCGGCGCGCGCGCAGCAGAATGTTCAGGCAGTGGTCACGACCGATCTCAACATGCGCGAAGGCCCCGGCACACGCTATCGCGTGGTTCTGACCATTCCGAATGGCGCGCGCGTGGTGACGCTGCGCTGCACCGACCGTTATGAATGGTGCGAAGTGGGTTATGCGGGGCGCACGGGCTGGGTTTCCGCGCGTTATCTGCGCGACACAAGGCCGGCTTACAGGGATCGCCCGATCTCCGATATCGGATCGACGCTCGGGCTCAAATTGTTTGATTTCGTCATGCGCGAGCTGGATGATCGCCGCCGTGACGACACCGCTTTCGACAATGACGACCGTTTCGACGGTGATCGCCGCCCGACCCCGCGCAATGTGTGCTTTTACGACCGTCCGAACTTTCAGGGCCGCCGTCTCTGCGCCGGCATTGGCGACGATGCGCGCGTGATGGATCGCAACTGGGATGGCCGCGTGGCCTCGATCCGCGTTGGCGAGCGCACCTCCGTCGAGATCTGCTCAAGGATCGACTATGCCGGTCGCTGCGATCTCCTCACCCGTGATGTGCCTTCTCTGCGCCGGGGCGACACGGTTTCGTCCTTCCGGGTTTATCGCCGCCGGCCGGGCGACGAGGGCAGCTATGACCGGGTCCGTCGCGCCTGTTTTTACGAGCGTGTCGATTTCCGGGGCGCGAGCATCTGTTTCGATGCCGGTGATGGCACGGCGCGCCTGCCGCGCGAATGGAACAACCGCATCTCCTCGGTGACGCTTGAGGGCGGTGCCGAGGCGCGTGTCTGCGAGCGGCGCAATTTCGGCGGCTGGTGTGAAACCATCCGTCGCGACACCCGCCGACTGCGCGACATTTACAACGACGACATCAGTTCCATCGAGGTCTTCTGATCGCCCATTGCAGGGCCGTCCGCATCGCAAACGCCGCCCTTGCCGGGCGGCGTTTTTTGTTTGATATCCGCGGCTTGTAAATATGAATTGTAAATTCATGTTTTAATTCAAGAGGATGCGGCGGGGTCGAAAATTTGACCGATTGATAAAAAAAAGAAACTGCGCTAGCCTTTCCCCAATAATAAAAGGGGAATACGGAATGGCTGATGGTCTCTACGCGGACGGCATCGCCGCCGGCCGCCTTTCCGGTGAGGAATACGAAAAGAACTTCGCCGACCTGCATCCACCGCTCGACCGCCATGAGGCGGCCGTCGAGGCGGACAGGTGCTACTTCTGCTTCGATGCGCCGTGCACCACGGCGTGTCCGACATCGATCGACATACCCATGTTCATCCGGCAGATCGCGACGGACAATCCGTTGGGTTCGGCCAGAACGATCTTCGACCAGAACATTCTGGGCGGCATGTGCGCCCGCGTCTGTCCCACGGAGACCCTCTGCGAGGAGGCCTGCGTGCGTGAGGAGGCAGAGGGCAAGCCGGTCCAGATCGGCAGGCTCCAGCGCTATGCCACGGACGCGGCCATGGAGGCTGACGCGCAGTTCTATGAACGCGCTGCGCCAACCGGCAAGAGCGTTGCCATTGTCGGGGCAGGGCCCGCAGGCCTTGCCTGTGCGCACCGTCTGGCCATGCATGGTCATGACGTGACGATCCTTGAGGCGCGGCCCAAGCCCGGCGGGCTCAACGAGTTCGGCATTGCCGCCTACAAGACGCCCAATGGCTTCGCCCAGGCCGAGGTCGATTACCTTATGGCCATTGGCGGCATCCGTCTTGAGGAAGGAAAGGCGCTGGGGCGTGATTTTTCGCTTGGCGATTTAACGCGTGATCACGACGCCGTCTTTCTTGGCATGGGGCTTGCCGGCGTCAATGCGCTCGGTGCGGAAGGCGAAGCGGCTGACGGCGTCGAGAGCGCGGTCGACTACATTGCCCATCTGCGTCAGGCGAGGGATCTCGCCAGCCTGCCGGTCGGTCGGCGTGTCGTCGTCATCGGCGGCGGCATGACGGCCATCGACGCAGCCGTACAGGCGCGGCTTCTGGGCGCGGAGGAGGTCACGATCTGCTACCGGCGCGGCCAGGAACACATGAACGCTTCGGCGTTCGAGCAGGATCTGGCGGCGTCCAAAGGCGTCACCATAAGGCACTGGCTCCAACCAACGCGAATCATCGCCGACAATGGCCGGGTGAGCGGCATCGAGCTTGAATACACGGCGCTGAAGGACGGCAGGCTTTCAGGCACCGGCGAAACGCTGACGCTGCGCGCCGATCAGGTCTTCAAGGCCATTGGCCAGTCCTTCGAGGCAGGCGTTCTGAACGGCAGCACCGCGTCGGTTGAGCTTGAAGGGCGTCGCATCAAGACCGATGCGGAAGGGCGCACCTCCATGCCGAACGTCTGGGCCGGTGGCGATTGCATCGCCGGCGGCGACGATCTCACCGTATCGGCGGTCGCGCAGGGGCGCGACGCAGCCGAGAGCATTCATCGCGCATTGGCCGGCTGAGGAGCGGAAAACCCATGGCAGACATTCGCAGCAATTTCGTCGGCATCAAGTCTCCCAATCCCTTCTGGCTTGCTTCCGCACCACCCACAGACAAGGCCTACAATGTCGAGCGCGCCTTCAAGGCGGGCTGGGGTGGCGTCGTCTGGAAGACACTGGGCGAGGAGGGGCCTCCGGTCGTCAATGTCAACGGACCCCGCTACGGCGCGATCTGGGGCGCGGACCGCCGGCTTCTCGGCCTCAACAACATCGAGCTCATCACCGACCGCGACCTTTATCTGAACCTGCGCGAAATCAAGCAGGTGAAGAAGAACTGGCCGGACCGGGCGCTCATCGTTTCGCTCATGGTGCCGTGTGAGGAGCAGGCGTGGAAAGCCATCCTTCCGCTGGTGGAAGAGACGGAAGCCGATGGTATCGAGCTCAATTTCGGCTGTCCGCACGGTATGAGCGAGCGCGGAATGGGCGCAGCCGTTGGCCAGGTGCCCGAATATGTCGAGATGGTGGTGCGCTGGTGCAAGCAGAACACGCGCATGCCCGTCATCACCAAGCTCACGCCCAACATCACCGATGTGCGCCAGCCCGCCCGCGCGGCCCATGCCGGCGGCACGGATGCGGTGTCGCTCATCAACACGATCAATTCCATCACCTCGGTCAATCTCGACAATTTCGCGCCCGAACCCACCATCGACGGCAAGGGCTCCCATGGCGGCTATTGCGGCCCGGCGGTAAAGCCCATCGCGCTCAACATGGTGGCCGAGATCGCCCGCGATCCGCAGACCGCAGGCCTGCCCATCTCCGGCATTGGCGGCATCACCACATGGCGCGATGCCGCCGAGTTTCTGGCGCTGGGGTCCGGTACGGTTCAGGTCTGCACCGCCGCCATGACCTACGGTTTCAAGATCGTCGAGGAGATGATCGAGGGGCTTGAAAACTGGATGGACGCCAAGGGGCACGCCACGCTCGATGACGTGATCGGCCGCGCGGCGCCCAATGTCACCGACTGGCAGTATCTGAACCTCAACTATGTCACCAAGGCGCGCATTGATCAGGACCAGTGCATCAAGTGCGGTCGCTGCCACATCGCCTGCGAGGACACGTCTCATCAGGCAATCACGGCCATGGTCGACGGCAAGCGTCATTTCGAGGTGATCGAAGAGGAGTGCGTCGGCTGCAATCTGTGCGTCAATGTCTGTCCGGTGGAGGGCTGCATCGACATGGTGCCGCTGGCCGCCGGGGCGCTCGACAAGCGCACGGGCGAGAAGGTCGAGCCGGTCTACGCCAACTGGACGACGCATCCGAACAACCCTTCCAAAGTGGCTGCGGAATAGGTCTGGCGGCGGCGGTTATCCGCCGCCGTTTTTCTTTGAGCGTCTGTCAGGAAATGGCAGAAGCAACGTCTACTCCTATTGCGGATAATTATTATCCAGGATATATTTTATCCGCAATAGGGAGATCGACATGAAACTGAGTGAAGGCGTTGAGGCGGCGATCCATTGCGCCACGCTTCTTGCGCAGCTGGAAGAGGGGCGCACCATGCCGGCCGGCGCGCTTGCCGAATATCACGGCCTCTCGCCAAGTTATCTGCTCAAGCATTTGAAAACGCTGACGGCCGCCCGCATTCTCGAATCGGTTTCCGGGCCCCATGGCGGCTATCGCCTGGCGCGGTCGGCGGATGCGATCACCCTGCTGGACGTGGTGCTTGCCATCGAGGGGCCGCAGCCGGCCTTTCGCTGTGCGGAGATCCGCCAGCGCGGGCCGGGTGCGCTGGAACCCGAGGTCTATGCCGCGCCCTGCAACATCAACGCCGCCATGCTGCGCGCCGAGCAGGCCTATCGCGCCGAGCTGCGCAAGACGCGGCTGAGTGACGTGATCTCCGACTATCTGGGGGAGGCCGATCCGCGCGCGCTCGCCTTCAGCTGCGCCTTCGTTGCGCGAAACCAGCGTCCGCAGGGCTGACGCCATCTTCTGAAATGGAAAGGAATGATCATGCAAGAACGCCTGAACTATGTGAAGACCGAGCCGAAACTGCTTGGCGCGATCTTCAATCTCAAGAAGGCGGTGAACGAAAGCGGCCTCGATCAAGGGCTGATCCATCTGGTGAACCTGCGCGCCTCGCAGATCAATGGCTGCTCCTATTGTGTCGACATGCACACCCGCGAGGCGCGGCGCGATGGCGAGAGCGAGCAGCGTGTGCATCTCGTCTCGGCATGGCGTGAATCCCCGCTCTATACCGGGCGTGAGCGCGCAGCCCTTGCCTGGACCGAGCGTCTGACGCACATCTCCGACGGCCCGGTCGAGGATGCGCTCTACAATGAGATGCTGGAGCATTTCTCCGAGCAGGAGCTGGTGCAGCTTACCGTGCTCGTCGGTCTCATCAATGTGTGGAACCGCATCGCGATCCCGTTCCGCTCGGTCCATCCGGTGATCGCCGATGATGCGTCGGCTGCCGCCTGATCCCTTTTAAGCCAGAACACGCCTTTCTGCCGAGCAGCCCGAAATCCGGTTTGGATTTCCGGGCTGTTCCTTTAGGCTGAATGGCGTTCTTCGGGGGATGCATTGACTGACACGGTAGAGACGAAGGCCGCGCGGCGCGAGGCGTATCGCACCAGCGCGACGGGGGTGCAAAAGCGGCTTGGCCATTTGGCCATGCTGGCCTTTGCAACACTGGTCGCCGGCTCCTTCTCTCTGGGGTCGATGGCCGCGCAGCATATCGGCCCGGTCGCGCTCAATGCCGCCCGTTTCCTGATCGGCATTGTCTTCATGGGGCTGGTGGTGCGCTTTGTGCTGCGCCAGCCGCTTCCCTTCCCGAAAGCCCCGTGGCGCTTTCTGGTTCTGGGCGGCCTGATGGCGTTCTATTTCGTCACCATGTTCGTGGCGCTCGGCATGACCAGCCCGGTCTCGACCGGCGCGGTCTTCACGCTGATGCCGCTGCTCAGCGCCTTTTTCGGTTATCTCTTCCTGCGGCAGGTGCCGCGCGGGCTCGTTATCCCGAGTCTCGTTCTGGCCGGTCTCGGCTCGGTCTGGGTCATTTTCGACGGCAATTTCGAAGCCATGCGCCGCTTCGACATGGGCGAGGGGGAGCTGATTTTCTTTGTCGGAGTCATCGGGCATGCGGCCTATGCCTCGCTCGTCCGGCTCTACAATCGCGGCGAGCCGGTCTTCGCCTTCACCTTCTGGACGCTGCTGGCCACAGGCGTGCTGATTGCGCTTTACGGCGTGGGCGAGATCGCCGCGACCGACTGGTTCGCCCTGCCGTCGATCACCTGGCTGGCGATCTTCTATCTGGCGATCTTCACCACGGCCGGCACGTTCTTCCTGCTCCAGTTTGCCGCCCTGCGGCTGCCCGCCTCCAAGGTGCTCGCCTATAACTACCTCACACCGACGCTGATCATCGTGTTCGAAGGTCTGCTCGGCCATGGCTGGGCGAGCCTTTCGGTGATGGTTGGCGCCGTGGTGACCATTCTCGGCCTGGTCATTCTGGCGCTGTCGCCCGAAGGCTGAGTTCAGTCGCCGAAGCGCCGTCCGAACCCTTTTGGATCAACCAGCGCCGGCAGGCCGGTTTCATCGAGCCACGCTTCGCTCGGTGCGCTCAGTCTGCGATAGATGTCGCGCACCAGCCTGCGTGCCGTCTCGCCCGGCCAGTCCTGCGGCAGGAGCGCGGTCGGCAGGCCGGGATCGCGCAGCACGATGCGTCGCCAGTCATGAATGAGCAGGGTGCGTGCCGCCATCGCGTCGATGGGCGCGGGCATATGCGTTCCGGCAAGCTGATCGGCCAGCGGCGTGTAATCGGCAATCAGCTCCGCATAGGCGGCGGCGATCTCGTCTGAAGGCCAGAGGCTGCGCAGCATTTCGGGATGTTCGGCGCTTGAACCGTGGATCACCAGCATGTCCGCGAGCACGGCGTCGCCGTTCGGCATTCTGGTGCGTGGCAGCAGGTGAACCCCTTCCGCGATCTTCAGGAAGCCGCGCTCCTTCAGCGCCTCGTCATGTTCGCCATTGCCGTTGGGCGGCGCGATCGCCACCGTCCACGAGCCATCCCAGTCGGGCGCGCCCGCTGCATAGATGCGCCGTGTCGCCAGGTCGAAGGCGTGCTGGCCATGCCGGTCCAGCGAGAAGAAGGAGTTGCGGCCGCGCCGTTCGCGCACCACCCAGCCATCGCCGGCAAGCCGCGACATGGCGGTGCGCAGCGCACCGGCCTCGATGCCCAGCCGCGCCATCACGGTTTGAAGTGCGGCCAGCGGCGCTTCGCCGCCACGCGGCACGATGGCGTCGCCGAACAGGGTGATCACCAGTGACCAGACCCTGAGGCGGCCGCGCCCGTGCAGGCGGTCGATCAGATCGGAAAGGGTGGTTTCTGCAGTTTCGGTCGGCGCATCCATGCCATCCACATGCCACGGGACGGGGAGGCGGGCAAGATTGTCAGTCGAGCCCCTTCACGCCACTCACCAGAAGATGCGTGGCAAGCTTCGCATAGTCCTGCCGGGAGATGCCGCGATCCTCGCGGAACCACATGTAAAACCAGTTGAGCATGCCGAACAGGCTCATCGTCACCGGTTTCAGAAGCGGCCTGTTGTCGAAGACTTCCGGGTTCACCTGCCGCACCGCTTCGGCAAACAGCGCAACCAGCCGGCGCTCCAGCGCTTTCAGCTCTTCCTGCTGTGCGTCGGGCAGAAGCTGAAGGCCGGAAAGCTGCACGCGGTGCTCATTGTCCGCATCGCGATAGGCGTCGAGCAGCGCCGTCACCAGCCCTTCCAGCCGCTCCTGCGGAGCTTCATGGGGCTGGTCAGCCTCTTCCACGGCTTCCACCAGTTCCTGCAAATGCGTTTCGATAATGTCGAAAAGCAGCGCTTCCTTGGAGGTGTAGTAGTGATAGAGCAGCGCCTTCGAAACGCCGAGTTCCGTTGCAAGCTGGTTCATCGAGGCGCGGTCATAGCCGTCACGCGCGAAGATGCGCGCTGCGCCATGCAGCATGGCGTCGCGCTTGTCGTCATAATCCTTGGCTCGGGTGCGGGCCATCAATGCATATCCCGGGGGCGTTTGTGCGTTTGTGCGTCTGTGTCGCCCCTCGCGCCGTTCACGGGCGGGAAGGGGCGAGTCACTGTTGAAATGAGCGTCGGTACTCTCACTGTTTGTCGCGCTTGTCGATGATGCGCACGGCCTTGCCCTGGCTGCGGGCCACGCCGCCGGGGTCGGTCGCGTTGACGCGCACCGTCACGCCGACCACATCCTTGATGCGTTCGCCGAGCTGGCGGCAGGCCGCAAGCCGCACTTCTTCGCCCGCTTCCAGCGCTTCCATCTCCACATGAATGGTCATCGCATCCATGCGGCCTTCCTGCGTCAGCTCGATCTGGAAATGCGGCGCGAGCCCGTTGACGGTGAGGATCTGCTCCTCGATCTGGGTGGGAAACACATTGACCCCGCGCAGGATCATCATGTCGTCCGAGCGGCCGGTGATCTTCTCCATGCGGCGCATGGAGCGCGCCGTGCCCGGCAGAAGCCGCGTCAGGTCGCGCGTGCGGTAGCGCACGATGGGGAAGGCTTCCTTGGTGAGCGAGGTGAAAACCAGCTCGCCCTTTTCGCCGTCCGGCAGCACTTCGCCGGTCTCCGGGTCGATGATCTCGGGATAGAAATGGTCTTCCCAGATATGTAGCCCGTCCTTGGTCTCCACACACTCATTGGCAACACCCGGTCCCATCACTTCCGACAGGCCGTAAATGTCGACCGCATGCATGTCGAATGCGTCTTCGATCTCGGCGCGCATGGCGTTGGTCCATGGCTCGGCGCCGAAAATGCCCACCTTGAGCGGGCTCTTGCGCGGGTCGAGGCCGCGCGCGCGGTATTCATCGAGGATCGACAGCATGTAGGAGGGCGTGACCATGATCGTGTCGGCCCGAAAATCCTCGATCAGCGTCACCTGCCGCGTGGTCATGCCGCCCGATGCCGGCACCACCGTCGCGCCCAGCCGCTCCGCGCCGTAATGCGCACCCAGACCGCCCGTGAAGAGCCCATAGCCATAGGCCACGTGAACGATGTCGCCCGCCCGCGTGCCGGATGCGCGGATCGAGCGCGCCATCACCTCGGCCCAGGTGTCGATGTCCTTTGCGGTGTAGCCCACAACGGTCGGCTTGCCGGTCGTGCCGGATGAGGCGTGAATGCGCGCCACCTTCTCGCGCGGCACGGCGAACATGCCGAACGGATAATTGTCGCGCAGGTCCGTCTTCACCGTGAAGGGGAATTTCGACAGGTCGGAAAGCTGCTTCAGATCGTCGGGATGAACACCGGCGGCGTCGAAGCTCTTCTTGTAATGCGGTACGTTTTCATAGGCGTGCCTGAGCGACCATTTGAGGCGCACAAGCTGCAGGGCCTGGATTTCATCGCGCGAGGCGATTTCGATCGGGTCCAGGTCTTCCTTTTTGGGGGGCAGGTCTTTCATCATTATCTCCCGAAGATGAGGATGCCGTCAGGCGTCTTCCTCGAAATGCTTGCCGCCAATGACGCGGGAATTGCCGCGAAACTCCGCGATGACTTTGCCGTTCTGGTTCTCCACGCGAACATCATAGATGCCCGAGCGCCCGAACCGCGCCACCTCGCGCGCCACCGCTGTAAGCCGGTCGCCGAGCGCGCCGGGCGCAACGAAGGTGATGGAATTGTGCTGCGCGACAACGATCTGGTTGTAGGAGTTGCACGCAAAGGCGAAGGCGGAATCCGCCAGTGTGAAGATGTAGCCGCCGTGGCAGATGTCGTGCCCGTTCGTGTGGTGCGTTTCCACCGTCATCGACAGGGTGGCGCTGCCCGGCGCCACCGCATCAAGGCTGCATCCGAGCCATTGCGAGGCGTCGTCGCGCGCCCACATGGCTGCTGCGCTGCGCTCTGCGATCTCCTGTGGAGACAGTTGCATTTGTGACATCTAGGCTCCTCCCAACGGCGTCGGTGAAAGCAGACTTGCATAAACCGACCGGTCGGTCAATAATACTGTTGAGAGGAGGCGGTGGGGCCGCTTCCGGGAGGAGAGCATGACAAAAACGGCAGACAACGCTGCAACCAATGGCGAGAAACTGGCGGAGGGCTTTGAATTGACGGCGCTGCCCGCGGGCTTCGTGGACGATCCGTTTCCGGTCTATCACGCACTTCTGGAGCACGCGCCCCTGAAGCGTTTCGCCGACGGGTCGGTCATGCTGTCGCGCTATGAGGATCTCGACCGCGTCTATCGCGACACGAAAACCTTTTCCTCCGACAAGAAGGCCGAGTTCCTGCCGAAGTTCGGCGACACGCCGCTTTACGAGCATCACACGACGAGCCTCGTCTTCAACGATCCGCCGCTCCACACACGGGTGCGCAAGATCATGATGGGCGCGCTCACGCCGCGTGCGCTGGCAGCGCTTGAGCCGGGTCTGATCACGCTGGTCGATGGCTTGCTCGACCGTATGGAAGAGAAGGGCGAGGTCGATCTCATCGAGGATTTCGCCGCCGCGATCCCCATCGAGGTGATCGGCAATCTGTTCGATATTCCCCACGAGGCGCGCGAGCCGCTGCGCGACTGGTCGCTTGCCATTCTTGGTGCGCTCGAACCGGTTCTCACCGACGAGCAGCTCAAATGGGGCAACACCTCTGTCACCGATTTCAAGGCGTTCCTGAAGGACATTGCCGATGATCGCCGGCGCAATCCCGGTGATCCGGCGACCGACGTCCTGACCCGTCTCATCAATGGCAATGAGGGCGAAGAGCTCTCCGAGGTGGAGCTTCTGCAGAACTGCATCTTCATCCTCAATGCCGGTCACGAGACCACCACGAACCTCATCGGCAACGCCCTTTATGAGCTATTGCACTGGCCTGAAGAGAAGGCGCGGCTTGAAGCCGACCCGGACCTGATCGCGACGGCGGTCGATGAGTTCTTGCGTTTCCAGAGCCCCAACCAGCTCGGCAACCGCATGGCGGTGGAGCCGGTGGAGTTCCATGGCGAAACCGTGGAGCCGGGCACGCCGATCCATCTGTGCATTGGTGCTGCCAACCGCGATCCGCGCCAGTTTGCCGATCCGGACCGGCTTGATGTGGGGCGCAGGCCCAACAAGCATCTGGCCTTTGCCGGTGGGCCTCATCTGTGCGCGGGCTTCTCGCTTGCGCGCATGGAAGGGCGCATCGGCATTTCGCATTTTCTCAAACGTTTCCCCGACTACCGGATGACGGGCGAGCCGGAACGCACCGGACGTGTGCGCTTTCGCGGCTTCTCCCGGCTGCCGGCGCGGGTGCGCTGATCAATAAAGGAGTTTTCCATGAGCGTGATGCGGCTTGAAAGCTATGCGGCAGGGGCGTGGGTTGCGCCCTCGGGCGATCTCAAACCCCTGCGGAGTGCGGTCACCGGCGATGTGGTTGCCGAACTCGGTTCGCAGAAGCTGGATTTCGCCGGCATGGCCGATCATGCCCGCCAGGTGGGCGGGCCGGCGCTGCGCGCGATGACGTTCCACGACCGCGCCTTCGCCATCAAGGCGCTGGCGCAGTATCTGAACGACCGCCGCGAAGCGCTCTACGAGCTTTCCTACGAGACCGGTGCGACCAAGCCTGACTCGATGATCGACATTGATGGCGGCATCGGCACGCTGTTCGTCTATTCGTCCAAGGCCCGGCGTGAGCTGCCCGATGACAGGGTCTATGTGGATGGCGCGCTGGAGCAGCTTTCCCGCTCCGGAAACTTCGTTGGCCAGCACGTGGCGACCCCACTTCAGGGCGTGGCCGTCCACATCAACGCCTTCAACTTCCCCGTCTGGGGCATGCTGGAAAAGCTTGCACCGACGCTGATCGCCGGCGTTCCGGCCATCGTCAAACCGGCCTCCGCCACCGCGTGGCTGGCTGAAGCCTGTTTCCGCATGATCGTGGAATCCGGCCTGTTCCCGGAAGGCGCGGTTCAGTTCATTGCGGGTTCCACCGGAGACCTGCTTGACCGCCTGACCGGTCAGGACGTGGTGTCCTTCACGGGCTCCGCCTCCACCGCATCCATGCTGCGCGCCAACCCGAAGATCATCGGCAATTCCGTGCGCTTCGTGGCCGAGCAGGATTCGCTCAACGCTTCGGTGCTTGGGCCGGATGCAGCCCCCGGAACGCCTGAATTCGACGCTTTCATCAAGGAAGTGCACCGCGAGATGACGGCCAAGGCCGGCCAGAAATGCACCGCTGTACGCCGTATTTTCGTGCCCGACGCACACCGCGATGCGGTCACCGACGCGCTCATCGCCCGGCTTGAGAAGACCGTAGTCGGTAATCCGCGCAGCGAAGGCGTGCGGATGGGCGCGCTCGCAAGCCTCGCCCAGCGCGACGACGTTCTTGAGAAGGCCGGCATTCTCGCCACCGAGGCCCGCCGTGTCTTCGGCGATCCGGATGCGTTTTCGGTCACCGATGCCGATGCCGGAGCGGGCGCATTCGTGCCGCCCATGCTGTTCTCCTGCGACGATCCCGATGGCGCTCAGAAGCTGCATTCGGTCGAGGCGTTCGGCCCCGTGTCCACCATCATGCCGTACCGGGATCTCGGCCATGCGCTGAAACTCGCCAATCGCGGCGAGGGCTCGCTTGTCGCCTCGGTCTTCACGCATGACCCGGCGGTGGCCCGGCAGGCGGTTCTGGAAGCGGGCGCTTTCCATGGCCGGCTCTATTTCGCCAACCGCGACACCGGTAAGGAGGCAACCGGCCACGGTTCGCCGCTGCCGCACATGGTGCATGGCGGTCCGGGCCGCGCCGGCGGCGGCGAGGAGCTGGGCGGCGTCCGTGGCGTGATGCACTACATGCAGCGCACCGCGATCCAGGCGAGCCCCGATCTGATCGCCGGCATCACCAACCGCTATGTGGCTGGCGCTTCGACCGAAGAGAAAGAGCCGCATCCCTTCCGCCTGACCTTTGGCGAACTGGAGCCCGGCCGCACACTCTGGGCCGGTCCGCGCGAGGTGACGCTGGCGGACATCGAGCATTTCGCCGAGTTCACCGGTGATACGTTCTACGCGCATATGGACGAGGAGGCGGCTGCCGCCAATCCGTTCTTCCCCGGCCGCGTCGCCCATGGCTATCTCATCCTGTCCTTTGCGGCAGGCATGTTCGTGGAGGCTGCGCCCGGACCGGTGCTCGCCAATTACGGCCTCGACAATCTGCGCTTCATGAAGCCGGTTTCCCCCGGCGACACGCTGAAAGTGCGCCTCACGGTCAAGCAGAAGACCCGCCGCAAGGACGAATATGGCGAAGTGCGCTGGGATGTCGGCGTCTACAATCAGGAAGGCGAGCAGGTTGCCGCCTACGAACTCCTGACCATGAACGCCATGTAGCGTGGGGCGATTTGGGGCGTCCTTTGCCATGTCCTCCGGCATTCTGGAGAACTGGCGCAGCGCCCCTCATCCCCCTGCCGGGACCTTCTCCCCGCCTGCGGGGAGAAGGCAGCGTTGCACCGCCACGTTTCTGTGGAGCGCCACCGGTTGAAAATTGACCCACCACGTCGAGGTCTCCCTCTCCCCGCTGGCGGGGAGAGGGTAAGGGTGAGGGGCGAGCGCCGACGGACGCCCGGGAACACAGCGCCCTGCTAAACGCTCCTGGCCTTGAACGCCAGCCCGTCCACCAGTTCCGAAGCCTTGAGCAAGGCCGCACCCGTTGCGACAACCATCTGCGGCAGAAGCATCCACTCCAGCGTCCACGCCGCGCCGGAGCGTTCGTTTTCATGCACCAGCGCCTGATGCACGCCACCCACCAGCGTGGCGTTGAAGCGCGCGAGCGTCACCAGCGCTTCGGCGGCGACCGGGTTCTTCTTGTGCGGCATGGCGGAAGATCCGCCGCCCGCCGCCAGTTCGATCTCACCAATTTCGCTCTGCGCGGCAAGCACGATGTCCTGCCCCATTTTGCCGAGGCTTCCGCTGATCAGCGAGAGAACGGAGGCAAAAGCGGCGATCCCGTCGCGCTCGCTGTGGCGGGCATGGTCGGGCTGCGCAAGGCCAAGCCGTGCCGCCAGCCGCCCGGCAACGGCCTCGCCCTTGTGGCCGAGCTTGTCGAGCGTGCCGGCTGCGCCACCGAAATGCAGCACCGCGATGTCGCCCTGAACCGTCTCCAGCCGTCGCACATCGCGGATGAGCGGTTCACGCCATGACCGGATTTTCCGGCTGGCGGAAACGGGAATGGCGGCCTGCATGCGCGTATGCGCCATCACTTTGGTCTGTCCGTCCCGCGTCTCCAAAGCCTCCAGCGCGTCAATCAGCCCGGCAAGCCGCCGCGCAAGAATCGCCACCGCATCGCGCACCCGCAGTGCAAACCCCGTATCGATCACGTCCTGGCTGGTCGAGCCGAAATGGAGATGCGCCCTGACGTCTTCGGGAAGGGCTGCGCGTAATTCCCTGACCAGCGCCGGCACAACCACCCCGTCCTGCGCCACGCCGGCCTTCAGACCGGCCACATCCGGGCTGAAGCGCGCTAGCGTCGCGGTGATCGTCTCCGCCGCCGGGCGCGGAATGACGCCCTCATCGGCTTCGGCTTCGGCAAGCGCGGCCTCGAATTTCAGCACCGCGTCGAGTTCCGCCCGCGCGGAAAAGAGATGCGCGAGCTCCTCGTCGCCAAGCAGGCCTGAAAGGATGGGATGATCGAACACGGAGATGGTCATGCGGCAAATGTCCCGGTTGGCGTTCTGAGTAGCTCAATAACACATCTGCCGCCGGGCGATTGGCCCGGCGGCAGGTTGATGCGGCAAAAAAGAAAGCGGGGTGTCGTTCAGATGTCGAAGAACACCGTTTCCATCTCCCCCTGGAGATGGATGTCGAACGTGTAGATGTCGCCGTCGCGGCTGGCGATCAGCGTCGGCACGCGGTTTCGATGTTCGATCCGCGCGAGCACCGGGTCCTCGGCGTTTGCTGCCTCTTCGTCACCGAAATACAGGCGCGTCGCCAGCCCCAGATTGATGCCGCGCGCCACGATCCAGAGATTGATGTGCGGCGCCATCATGCGTCCACCGGGGAAGGGAACCGGTCCGGGCTTGATCGTCTCGAAGCGGATTTCGCCGCTTTCCATGTCGGAGGGAAACCGCCCCCAGCCGCTGAAGGCAGGGTCCGCCGCGCCGCGCGTCTCCGAAGGGGAGTTGTAAAGCCCCTCGGCGTCGGCCTGCCAGGTTTCCACCAGCGCGTCCTTCAGAACCGAGCCCGTTCCGTCAAACACGCGGATCACCACGCTGATGCGCTCGCCCTTCGTCTGGTCGCTGACGAGCGATGCGCCGAGATCGTCAGGGAAGATGCCTTCAATGCCGCAGAAATTCGGCGTCAGGCCGATATGGACGTAAGGGCCGGCGGTCTGCGACGCGCTTTCCTTCAGGCGATTGAGATCCTGGGCCATCAATTGCCCTCCATGCGGTTTTCAAAAAGGGTCGAGCGGCGGCCACGCAGAACGATGTCGAACTTGTAGGCGCGCGCATCCATCGGCACGGTCGCCTCCATGTCGAGCGCCGCGATCAGCCCCTCGATGGCCCTGCGGTCGGGAATGGTGCCGACAATCGGGCATTTCCAGATCATCGGATCGCCCTCGAAATACATCTGCGTGATCAGGCGCTGAACGAAACCGTGTCCGAACACGGAGAAGTGGATATGCGCCGGCCGCCAGTCATTGATGCCGTTCGGCCAGGGATAGGCTCCAGGCATGATCGTGCGGAAGGAATAATTGCCGTCTTCGTCGGTGATGGTCCGCCCGCAGCCGCCGAAATTGGGGTCCAGCGGAGCGAGGTAGCCGTCCTTCTTGTGCCGGTAGCGGCCGCCTGCATTGGCCTGCCAGAACTCGACCAGAACATTGGGGACGGGGCGCGCATTCTCGTCCAGAACCCGGCCATAGACGATGATGCGCGGTCCAATCGCGCTTTCGCCGGAGCGCGCATGGTTCAGCGTCAGGTCGTTGTCGAGCGCGCCCAGAATGCCGTGCCCGAATGTCGGTCCGGTGATCTCAGACGGCGTGTGCGGAAAGGCGATCGGCGCTTTCTGCGGCGAGCGCACGACGGATGTCTTGTAAAGCGGGGTCAGCGCTGGCGGTTGCCAGGCGCGGTCGCGCTGGAAGAAGCCGCCGGTTTCCGGTCTCTGGTTCTTCATGCCTTGTCTTCCTCCATCGCCGCAAGCGTCTGCTTGACGATCTTGATTGCATGGTTTGCCGCAGGCACGCCGGCATAGATGGCCACGTGCAGCATGGCCTCGCGCAGATCCTTCGCGCTCGCTCCTGTATTGGCGGTGGCGCGTACATGCATGGCAAGTTCCTCGTCCTGTCCGAGCGCTGCCAGAAGCGCGATGGTCACCATCGAGCGCTCACGCTTTGTCCATTCGGGCCGCGACCAGACGTGTCCCCAGGCGGCTTCCGTGATGAGTTCCTGAAAAGGCTCGTCAAAGGCGGTCTTGCGGGCTTGCGCATTGTCCACCCAGGCATCGCCCAGCACCGCGCGACGCGTCTTCATGCCCTCCTTGTGTCGGGCGCTTTCTTCCTTGCTGGACATGCTATTCTCCTTGGTAGTCTGGGGCCGACCGTAGGGCCGGGTATTCTAATGGCAGGGGATCAGAAGGGCAGGCCGACATAGTTTTCGGCGAGCATGGTAAGTGCTGCGCGCGACTGGAACAGATAGTCGAGCTCCGCATGCTGGATGCGCTGGCCGAATGTGCCCTGATCGGGGAAGCGGTGAAGCGTGCTGGTCATCCACCAGGAAAACCGCTCCGCTTTCCACACGCGGGCCAGCGCCTTCTGCGAATAGGCGTCGAGGCCGGCCGTGGATTTTTCGATGTAATATTCTCGAAGCGCATCAAAGAGATAGCGCACGTCGCTCGCAGCGAGATTCAGGCCCTTTGCGCCGGTTGGCGGCACGATATGCGCCGCGTCGCCGGCGAGGAATAATCGGCCAAAACGCATGGGCTCGGCGACGAAGGAGCGTAACGGCGCGATGGATTTCTCGATGGAGGCGCCGGTGGTCATGGCCTCGGCGGTGGCGTCCGGCAGGCGGCGGCGGATCTCGTCCCAGAAGCGCGCATCCGTCCATTCTTCGACGCGCTCATCGGCGGCCACCTGCACATAGTAGCGGCTGCGTGTGGTGGAGCGCATGGAGCATAAGGCAAAGCCGCGCGGATGATTGGCGTAGATCAGTTCGTCGCCCACCGGCGGCACGTCGGCGATGATGCCAAGCCAGCCAAACGGATAGATGCGCTCAAACGTCTCCAGCGCCTCATGCGGGATCGACTGCCGCGCAATGCCGTGAAACCCGTCGCAACCGGCAATGAAATCACAGGCGATGCGGTGCGTCTGGCCGTCTTTCTCATAAGTCACGGAAGGGGTGTCGGTATCGAAACCGTGCGGCTGCACGTCCCGCGCTTCGTAGACCGTCTGCGCGCCGATGGCGTCGCGCCCGTCCATCAGATCATGAGTGACTTCGGTTTGCCCGTAGACGAGAACCCGTTTGCCGCCGGTCAGCGTGTGAAGGTCGACCCGGTGGCGGCGATTGTCGAAGGCCAGATCGAAACCGTCATGCGGCAGGCCTTCGGCCCGCATGCGTGCGCCGACGCCGGCTTCGTCCAGCATGGCGGCGGTGCCTTCCTCCAGAACGCCGGCGCGGATGCGCGAAAGCACATGCGCTCTGGATGCGCGCTCCAGAATCACATTGTCGATCCCGGCGCGCGATAAGAGCTGCCCCAATAATAACCCGGCCGGGCCGGAGCCGATGATGGCGACCTGAGTCCGCACGATGGCAATCCTCCCAATTGCATCGCGAAGAGTGGTTGTTTCCGTCGGGTGCGGCAATGGACATTTCCGGCAAACGATTGCACTATTCGCGCATCGTGCGGGAGGGGGCCGGTGCAGAGATCGATACCGAATTACAGACTTTACCAAGAAAAAACAGGCGAATCTCCTGATTTCTGGCTGCATTGCGAAACGCTCTCCGTTCGCAGTTCACTGCACAATTGGGAAATTTCGGTGCACCGCCATTCCGCGCTTTTCCAGATATTCTGGGTGACGGAGGGCGAGGGCATCATGATGGCCGAAGGACAGGCCGATTGTCATTTTACCGCCCCTTGCGCGCTTTTCATTCCGCCCGGCGCTGCACATGGCTTCCGCTTTCTCGGCCAGTCCGAAGGGCTGGTGACCACGGTTCTGGCAGACCGGCTTTCCCTGCCCATCGCCGCCGACCGGACCCTTGCCGATTTCTTCGCTTCCACCCGTATCGTTCCGCTGGGCGAGCCTGATGCTTCCACCGGGGAGGGCGGTGCGCAGGTGGGGCGTCTCCTGCGGCGCATTCACGCCGAAAACGGGCGGAGGGACATTGGCCGCGATCTCATTCTGGATGCGCTTTTGACGGAGGTTCTGGTCTGGCTGGCGCGTCTTGGCGCAAGGGCCGGCTTGCCGAAGAAAGCCATGTCGACGCGGGACAATGCACGCATGGAGGCGCTCGATACGCTGATCGCCGCGCATTTTCGCGAGCATCGCCCGGTTGGTTTCTACGCCGGACGCGTGGGCGTCTCCGTTGCGCAGTTGAACCGCATCGCAAGACAGGAGGCCGGCGTCAGCGTTTCGCAGCTCATCGCCCGCCGCCTGCTCGATGTGGCCCGGCGTGATCTGGTGTTCACGCCAACCCCGGTGCAGGCCATCGCCTATTCGCTGGGTTTTCAGGACCCGGCCTATTTCAATCGCTTCTTCCGGCGGCAGACAGGCGCTACGCCCGGCGCGTATCGCGAGGCGGAACGTCGGCGCATGGCCGCCTGAAAGGCTCCGGTCAGAACAAAGAAAAGGGGCCGTTTGGCCCCTTCCTTTTCGCCTCTTCCCTGGAAAAGCATGGGTTGTGTTGTCAGCCGGGCGTCGAGCCCGGCCAGCCATCACATCGCCTTGTTGGAAATGTCGTGCGTGAATGCGCCTTCCGGCTCCTTGGTGATCACCGGATCGGAACCGCCCTGCAGCAGCGTGTCGACGGTCTGCTGGTACGCAGCTTCATCCAGCGTCGGGCTGTCGCCCAGAAGCTTGGCAATCTCGCGCGTCATGCGCTTCTGGTGCTTTTCGGTCTGCGCACCGGTCGCATCATTGTCGAGCACGATGAGCGCCGCCTCATCCGGGTTGTCCTTGGCCCACATCCAGCCCTTCATGGAGGCTTTCACGAAGCGCGCCATCTTGTCCACGAATTCAGGGTCCTGAAGCTTGTCTTCCAGCACATAGAGCCCGTCTTCGAGCGTGGCCACGCCCTCGTCCGTGTAGTTGAATACAACGATGTCGTCTTCGCTCAGCCCGGCGTCGATCACCTGCCAGTATTCATTGTAGGTCATGGCGGTGATGCAGTCGGCCTGCTTCTGCAAAAGCGGGTCGACATTGAAGCCGATTTTCTGGATGGTCACGCCGTTTTCGGAACCGTCGCGCGGCAGGTCGAGCTTCGACAGCCAGCTATAGAGCGGATATTCATTGCCGAAGAACCAGGTGCCGAGCGTCTTGCCCTTGAAGTCTTCCGGCTTTTCGATGCCGGTCTCCTTGCGGCAGACCATGGTCAGGCCAGAGCGCGCGAAAGGCTGGGCGATGTTGACCACCGGCACGCCCTTTTCGCGTGCGGCCAGTGCTGACGGGAGCCAGTCCACCATCACGTCCGCGCCGCCGCCGGCCAGCACCTGGACGGGCGCAATGTCCGGCCCGCCGGGTTTGATCTCGACGTTGAGGTCTTCTTCCTCGTAGAAACCCTGATCCTTGGCGACGTAGTAGCCGGCGAACTGCGCCTGCGTTACCCATTTGAGCTGCAGGGTCACGTCGTCGGCTGCAAGAGCTTGCGAAGCGGCGAGCATCAGCGCGCCGGAAAGTATGCCTGTGACTGCGTGTTTCATTTCGCTTCCCTCTTTGATTGGGCCGTTCTCCTCACGGCCGTGATTATCCACTCCTGATGGATGGATGCCAGAAGGTGACAGCGCGCTCCAGAAGCGCGACCGCACCATAGAAGAGCGAACCGGCGAGTGCGGCAACGGCAATCTCGGCCCACACCATGTCGATGTTCATGCGCCCCACCTCGGTTGAGATGCGGAACCCCATGCCCACAATCGGCGTGCCGAAGAATTCGGCGACGATGGCCCCGATCAGCGCCAGCGTGGAATTGATTTTCAGCGCGTTGAAGATGAAGGGGGCGGCTGCCGGCAGGCGCAGCTTGAAGAGCGTCTGCCAGTAGGATGATGCATAGGTGCGCATCAGGTCGCGGTCGATGGCGGTAGAGGCGGTCAGCCCCTGCACCGTGTTCACCAGCATGGGAAAGAAGGTCATGATGATCACGACGGCGGCCTTGGAGGGCCAGTCGAAGCCGAACCACATGACCATGATCGGCGCAACGCCGATGATCGGCAGCGCGGAGACGAAATTGCCCAGCGGCATCAGGCCGCGCTGCAGGAAGGGCGAGCGGTCGATGGCGATGGCCGTCAGGAAGCCTGCGCCGCAGCCGATGGCGTAGCCGATCAGCACCGCTTTCAGGAAGGTCTGCTGAAAGTCCGCCCACAGGGTGGGAACGGAGGAGACCAGCCGCGCCCAGATGGCGCTTGGCGGCGTCAGAAGCACGGGCGAGATGTTGAAGCCGCGCACCAGCCCTTCCCAGACCACCAGAAGCGTGATGCCGAAAATGGCCGGGATCAGAATGCCGAGCGCGCGTTTGGCCGATGCCGAGCGCGGGTTGAGCCGCGCAAGCCACTCATTGAGCGCCCAGGCCCCTGCCCAGAAAAGAAAGGCTCCCGTCAGCGCCCAGTTCATGGCTTTTCTCCCATCCGCGCCATCACCATGCGCTGGCCGATGCCCACCACGCCCACCAGAATGGCGGCGAGTGCGGCCGCCATGAAGAGGGCAGACCAGATCTGCACCGTCTGGCCGTAATAGGAGCCGGCCAGAAGCCGCGCGCCGAGGCCCGAAACAGCACCCGTCGGCAGTTCGCCGACAATCGCCCCCACAAGGCTGATCGCCACCGCCACCTTCATGGAGGTGAAGAGATAGGGAAGGGCGGCTGGCCAGCGCAGTTTCCAGAAGGTCTGTGCGCCGCTGGCATTGTAGGTCCGCATCAGGTCGAGCTGGAAGGCTTCGGGGCTGCGGAAACCCTTCACCATGCCCACCACCACGGGAAAGAAGGACAGATAGGTGGAAATCAGCGCCTTGGGCAGAAGGCCCGAGAGGCCGATGGCGTTCAGCACCACGATGATCATTGGCGCAACCGCCAGGATCGGGATCGTCTGGCTGGCGATCACCCAGGGCATTACCGATTTGTCCATCGCCCTGTTGTGCACGATGCCGACGGCCAGCAGCACGCCGAGCGCGGTGCCGATCACGAAGCCGAGCAGGGTGGAGGAGAGGGTGATCCAGGCGTGATAGAACAGGTTGCGCTTGGAGGTGAGCCGGGTGCCGACCGTGGTTTTCCAGATTTCCGCCACCACCTGATGCGGCGAGGGCAAAACGGGCCGCTCCTGCGCCATCGTATCGCGCACGAGATCGGCGGCTGTCCATTCCGTCCCCGCGCGCTCATAGGCGTCGATCTGCCATGGCGCGTTCAGATAGACGGTGAAGGCGTACCAGATCAGAACGATGACGCCGAGCACGATCAGGATCGGTAGCGTCTTGCCCTCCACCGCACGGCGAAAGAAGGGCGTTGTCGCGCCCGCCGGCGCCGTTCCCGCCGCCGCCGTCATGGCGTCACCTTTGGGGCGGGGCGCTCGCCCCTCATCCTCACCTTCTCCCCGCAGGCGGGGAGAAGGGGGCGTAGACGGTGTCGCTTCGTCCTTCTCCCCGTGCGCGGGGAGAAGGTGCCGGCAGGCGGATGAGGGGCAGCGCTGGCGGTGGACATTTCCCTAGTCATCGCCATGCCCCGCTCTCAGCCCATCGCGCACCCGGTGTGCGATCTCCAGAAACTCCGGTGTTTCGCGGATGTCGAGCGGCCGCTCCCTTGGCAGGGGCGAAACGATCACATCCGTCACGCGGCCGGGCCGTGGCGACATGACGACGATGCGCGTCGACAGATAAACCGCCTCCGGTATCGAGTGTGTCACGAAGCCGATTGTCTTGCCGGTGCGCGCCCACAGTTCGAGAAGCTGCTCGTTCAGATGGTCGCGCACGATCTCGTCGAGCGCGCCGAACGGCTCGTCCATGAGAAGAAGGTCGGCGTCAAAGGCCAGCGCCCGCGCAATCGAGGCGCGTTGCTGCATGCCGCCGGAGAGCTGCCATGGGAACTTCTTCTCAAAGCCCGCAAGGTTCACCAGATCGAGCGTGCGGTGCACGCGCTCCTTCTGCTCCGCCCGCGAATAGCCCATGATTTCCAGCGGCAGGGCGACATTCTGCTCGATGGTGCGCCAGGGAAAGAGCCCCGCCGCCTGAAACACGTAGCCATAGGCCCGCTTGCGGCGGGCCTCTTCCGGCGTCATCCCGTTGACGAGGATTTCGCCGGCGGTCGGCTGCTCCAAATCGGCGATCACGCGCAGAAACGTGGTCTTGCCGCAGCCCGATGGGCCGATGAAGGAGACGAACTCGCCCTTGTTGATGGTCAGGTCCACATCGGCGAGCGCGCGCACCGGCCCGTCATTGGTCTCGAAGGTGAGGCCAAGCCCCTTGGCTTCCACGACGGGCTGGCTGGTTTGAGGGGAGGACGCTTCCTGGCGAATGGCTGGGTTGGCGTTCACTGGATCCGTACCCCCTTAAACGCCGCTTGCCGGAATGCCCGTCCGCTCCACCCTGCGTGGCGCGGTCACTTCCTTCCATTGCGACAGCGCCCTGTTCACCGCCATATGCGGTTCGCGCTCCACGAATTTTCCGTGGCCCGGCTTCGCTTTGACCACGCCATCCTCGACCACGATCTCGCCGCGCGACAGAACGGTCTTCGGCAGGCCCTTCACCTCGATGCCCTCGAACACATTGTAATCGATGGCCGATTGCTGGCTCTTTGCCGAAATCGTCTTCGTGGCTTCCGGATCCCAGATCACGATGTCCGCGTCCGCGCCTTCAACGATCGCGCCCTTCCGCGGATACATGTTGAGGATTTTCGCAATGTTGGTGGAGGTGACGGCGACGAACTCGTTCATGGTCAGCCGCCCGGTGTTGACCCCGCGTGTCCAGAGCACCGGCATGCGGTCTTCCAGTCCGCCCGTGCCGTTCGGGATCTTTGTGAAATCGCCAACGCCATAGCGCTTCTGCTCGGTGGAGAAGGCGCAATGGTCGGTTGCCACCACCTGTAACGAGCCTGCCTGCAGCCCCGCCCACAGCGAATCCTGATGCTGCTTGTTGCGGAAGGGCGGGCTCATCACCCGCCGCGCCGCATGGTCCCAGTCGGCATTGGCATATTCGCTTTCATCCAGCACCAGATGCTGGATCAGCGGTTCGCCGTAAACGCGCATGCCCTTCTGCCGCGCCCGGCGGATCGCCTCATGGCTCTGTTCACAGGACGTGTGCACCACATAAAGCGGCGTGCCCGCCATGTCGGCGATCATGATGGCGCGGTTTGTGGCCTCGCCCTCCACTTCGGGCGGGCGCGAATAGGCGTGCGCCTCCGGCCCGTTATTGCCTTCCTCCATCAGCTTTGCCTGAAGCTGCGCGACCACATCGCCATTCTCGGCATGAACGAGCGGCAGCGCGCCAATCTCGGCGCAGCGCTGGAACGACGAATACATCTCGTCATCGTCCACCATCAGCGCGCCCTTGTAGGCCATGAAGTGCTTGAAGGAGGTGATGCCCTTTTCCACCACCTGCGGCATCTCGTTGAAAACCTGCTCGCCCCACCAGGTGATCGCCATGTGGAAGGAATAGTCGCAGGTCGCCCGGGTCGACTTGTTGTCCCACATCTGGATGGCTTCCAGCAGAGACTGGCCGGGCGAGGGCAGGCAGAAATCCACCACCATGGTGGTGCCGCCGGAAACGGCGGCGCGTGTTCCGCTTTCGAAATCGTCGCTTGAATAGGTGCCCATGAAGGGCATTTCGAGATGGGTATGCGGGTCGATCCCGCCCGGCATCACATAGCAGCCGGTGGCGTCGATCTCGTGATCGCCATGTAGATCGTGGCCGATCGCCACGATCTTGTCATGCTGCACGAGAATGTCGGCCTTCCACGTCCGGTCGGCCGTGACGATGGTTCCGTTTCTGATGACCTTGGACATGAGTTTCCCCTCTTATTGTGTTGTCCTCGGCGGATATGCAGGATCGTCAGATCATTCGACGATCTCCGCCGTTTCCACCACGGCATGGAACAGGACATCCGCGCCGCCCTGCGCCCACTCCTTCGTGATCTCTTCCGCCTCATTGTGCGAAAGCCCGTCGACGCAGGGGCACATCACCATGGCGGTCGGCGCCACGCGGTTGATCCAGCAGGCGTCGTGACCAGCGCCCGAAACGATGTCGCGATGCGAATAGCCAAGCCGTTCGGCGGCGTCACGGATCGCCTTCACGCAGCCCTCGTCGAAGGTGACCGGGGCGAAATGGCCGACCGGCTCGATCTCGAACTTGATGTCGAGCGCGTCGCAGATGGTTTCGATGCCCGCCTCGATCTTCGCGCGCATCCTGTTCAGCGTCTTCTCGTCGGGCGAGCGGATGTCTACGGTGAACACCGTCTTGCCCGGAATGACGTTGCGGGAATTGGGGTAGACCTCCACATGGCCGATGGCGCCCACGGCGTTCGGCTGGTAGTCCATCGCCACTTCGTGCACCAGCTCCGTTACCCGCGCCATGCCGAGCCCGGCATTGCGGCGCTTTGGCATCGGCGTCGAGCCGGTGTGGCTCTCCTTGCCGGTCAGCGTCACCTGCAGCCACCACAGGCCCTGCCCATGGGTGACAACGCCGATATCGACGAATTCGTCTTCAAGGATCGGGCCCTGCTCGATGTGCAGTTCGAAGAAGGCCTTCATCTTGCGCTGGCCAACGGGCTCGTCGCCCTTCCAGCCGATGCGCTCCAGCTCGTCGCCGAAGCGCTTGCCTTCCGCATCCGTGCGGTCATAGGCCCAGTCGCGCTCATGCACGCCGGCAAACACGCCCGACGCCAGCATGGCCGGGGCGAAGCGCGTGCCTTCCTCATTGGTCCAGTTGGTCACCACGACGGGATGCTTGGTCTTGATGCCCAGATCGTTCATCGAGCGGATGACTTCGAGCCCGCCCAGAACGCCGAGTACACCGTCATACTTGCCGCCCGTCGGCTGGGTGTCGAGATGCGAGCCGACATAGACGGGCAGGGCGTCCGGGTCGGTGCCTGCGCGCGTTGCGAACATGGTGCCCATTTCGTCCACGCCCATTTCGAGCCCGGCTTCCTCGCACCATTTCTGAAAGAGCCTGCGGCCTTCGCCGTCTTCGTCCGTCAGTGTCTGGCGGTTGTTGCCGCCGGCCACACCGGGCCCGATCTTCGCCATCTCCATGAGTGAATCCCAGAGGCGGTCGGCGTTGATCTTTAAGTTCTCGCCCGGTGCGGCCATGTTGCGTATTCCCTTACTTCAATTCGACTTCGACGAACGACATCGGTTTGTCGCCGCCATTGATGACATTGTGCTCCACGCCCTCGTCGCGGCGGTAGGAAACGCCCGCTTCAAGGTTGTTGTGCACGGTTTCGCCGCCCGGCATTTCCAGATGGAAAGCGCAGGGCGTGAGCGTGGTGATGACATAGTCCATGCCATGGCGGTGCCAGCCGGTCTCCGCCCCCGGCGCGAAATCCCAGCGGGTCACGCGCACGCGCTCGTCTTCGATCAGCACCTCATGGGTGGCCTTTTCGCGTTCCGTCGCCATATCAGTCAATCATCCTCAAAACGTCGCGCAGATTGTCGATCAGCTCATCGATCTGGCCGCGGGAGATGATCAGCGGCGGCGAAAGCGCGATGATGTCGCCCGTGGTGCGGATCAGGAACCCGCGCTCATAGGCCTTGAGGAAGGCCGAGAAGGCGCGCTTGGTCGGTTCGCCGGGAATGCTCTCCAGCTCCACCGCGCCGACAAGGCCGATATTGCGAATGTCGATCACATGCGGCTCGCCCTTGAGCGAATGCAGCGCGTCGGCCCAGTGGTCGGCAAGCTCCGAGGCGCGCGTGAGCAGCCCCTCTTCCTGATAGGTGTCGAGCGTTGCCAGACCCGCCGCACAGGCAATCGGATTGCCCGAATAGGTGTAGCCGTGGAAGAACTCGATCAGGTGCTCCGGCCCGTTCATGAAGGCGTCGTGGATTTCCTTCTTCACGAACACCGCGCCCATCGGGATGACGCCGTTGGTCACGCCCTTGGCGGTGGTCATGATGTCCGGCACCACGCCGAAATAATCCGCAGCAAACGGCGCGCCGAGGCGGCCGAAACCGGTGATGACCTCATCGAAGATCAAGAGGATGCCGTGCTTGTCGCAGATGTCGCGCAGGCGCTTCAGATAGCCCTTCGGTGGGATCAGAACACCCGTCGAACCGGCCACCGGCTCGACGATCACCGCTGCCACCGTCGAGGCGTCATGCAGCGCAACGATGCGCTCCAGCTCGTCGGCTAGGTCGCCGCCATGCTCCGGCTCGCCGCGCGTGAATGCGTTTTCGCCGGGCAGATGCGTGTGCGGCATGTGGTCAACGCCCGTCAGAAGCGTGCCGAACATCTTGCGGTTGGACACGATGCCGCCCACCGAGATGCCGCCGAAATTCACGCCATGATAGCCGCGCTCGCGGCCGATCAGGCGGAAGCGCGAGCCGTCCCCCTTCACCCGGTGATAGGCAAGCGCGATCTTCAGCGCCGTGTCGACGCTCTCCGAGCCCGAATTGGTGAAGAACACATGGTCCATGCCCTCCGGGGCCATCGCGGCCAGCCGGTTGGCGAATTCAAACGCGATGGGATGGCCCATCTGGAAGGCGGGCGCATAGTCCAGCTCTGCGGCCTGTTTCTGGATGGCCTCGGTGATCTTCGGCCGGCAGTGCCCGGCGTTCACGCACCACAGCCCCGCCGTGCCATCCATGATCTTGCGGCCGTCCTCGGCCGTGAAGTGCATGTCCTTGGCTGCGACCAGCATCCGTGGCGTTTCCTTGAACTGCCGGTTCGCAGTGAACGGCATCCAGAATGCGGATAGGTCGTTCGGCCTCTTGTTTTGCCTGTCGAGCATGACCAAGCTTCCCCTGATTGTTTGTTGCGCTCGGCTTATCCCGGTCAATGCTTGGTAGTTCGCACATAGTTATGCTACGAAATTTTTGACCGTTTGGACAAACGTTAACACCGCCATGTGGGCGGTCAAGAGTATAGTAGGGGAAATGTCCTTGCGCCGGCGCATTCCACAGTGGACTAATCGGCTGGACCAGAAGCGCCGTTTACACGGCCTTGATGGCCCCCGTCACACGCGCGCAACCGACCCCGCAGCCCATGGAGCGGCGGCCTGATGGACGAGCCCGCTCCCCGCCCCAAACGCACCCGCATCCAGCGCGAGAAACGCGAGCTGATCGGCGAGGCGGCGCTTGAGGTTTTTTCCAGGCACGGGTTCCGTGGTTCGACCATCGATCAGATCGCCGATGAGGCGGGTATGTCGAAGCCCAATCTCCTTTATTATTTCAAGAACAAGGAGGAGATTTTTACGACCCTGATTCAGCGTCTCATGGAGACATGGCTCGCGCCCCTGCGCGCCATGGATGCGGCAGGCGACCCACAGTCGGAAATCCGCTCCTACATCCGCCGCAAGATGGAGATGTCGCGCGACTTTCCGCGCGAGAGCCGGCTTTTCGCCAATGAGATCCTGCAGGGCGCGCCGCGCATCCTTCCGTTGCTTGAGGGCGAGCTCAGGGAACTGGTGGACGAGAAGGCGACCGTCATCGCCGCATGGATGCGCGAGGGGCGGCTAAAGAAGAGCGATCCCTATCACTTCATCTTCGCCATCTGGGCGACCACCCAGCACTACGCCGATTTCGACGTCCAGGTACGCGCCGTTCTCGGTGAAAAGCGCGGCGGTGAGGGCCGTTTCGAGGATGCCGCGCGGTTTCTGGAGGGGTTGTTTTTGGAGTAAGTAACGGCAAGATTGCGATAGCAAGTTCGCGTTGTTTTTTTGCCGTGGTGGGTTTGGACTTGAATTTCTGCAAACCGGGTATTTGGCAGGTTGTCTTCAAAACCCTTCTCAGCGACATGTGCGACCTTGGTTCTCGCAGAGGTTTCAGCCTTGTCGAGCTCAGCTAATCCGAGCCTTGCTCGGATACGATGAGGCGCGTTGCCTCTGCGCCGCACAGCTGTTAAACGCCCGGTCCCAACTCAACCGGAGCACTCACATGCGGCCTGCACTCAGGGCGAAAGCCATCGCGATCTGCGAAGAGAAAATCGCGAAGAAGGGTGAGGGCGTCGGGCTCTCTTTCTATGCCTTCTTCGCGAACAAGAATGACGATCCCGAGCTTCTCATGGAAGCGGCGGAATGGTGGATCAGGACGCACGCGCTCGATCATTTCGAAAAGGCGGTGAAGATCCGCGACATGATCCGGTCCGGCAAATAACCAGCTCTCTTTCAAAGCGGTTCGTCTGACCGGTGCATTCCATTTGCGCCGGTCAGTCCCCATATTGGGGGCATCCGAGTTTCAACCGTTCGAGACAGGCCATGCGTTTTTCCCTCCCGACCCTTGCCGCGTCATTCATCGCGTCCGTTTTCATCGCAGCTCCCGCATCCGCCGAGCAGGTGGGCGAAATCGGTGTCGACTGGCTCGGCAACGACATCATCATCGAAGCCGTCAATGACCCGAAAGTGGAGGGCGTGACCTGTCATGTCACTTATTTCGATCGCGGCGTGATCGACCGTCTGCAGAAGGGCAACTGGTTCGAGGACCCGTCCAACTCCTCCATCTCCTGCCGCCAGACCGGTCCCATCGTTATCGGCGATATCGATATGGATGACGGTGGCGAAGAAGTGTTCAAGCAGCGCCAGTCGCTCATCTGGAAGTCGGTCGTCGTCAAGCGCATCTATGATGAGGCCAACGACACGCTGATCTATCTGTCCCACGCCCGCCAGGTGCAGGACGGTTCGGCCAAGATGGCGATCTCCACCGTGCCGCTCTACGGGCAGGATGCGGTCTGGAAAGAGGGGGAATAGTCTTCTCTGCTGGTGCGAAGCGGGCGCAACGCGTTTCGCCCGCTTCGCCTCGTTTTCTCATCCTCAGACCGCGCGTGGCCTGTCGTAAGGGCACCACCAGTAAGCCCTGTGAATGCAGTTTCCCTGTCCATCGCCGAAGGCGTGATAGGTGCGCTTGAAGCGCTTTTCGTCAATGCCGAAAAGGGCCGCCACGTCTGCGATCTGGAAATCGTTGAGGCCGGCTTTCGCCAGATCTCCAAAGTAGATTTTCGAGACGAAGCCGTTCTCGTCGAAGTCCAGGCAATGCCTGAAAAACGAGATTTCCTCATTGCTCAGGATCGAAAGGTGCGATGTGTCGAGCTTCTGGTCGTCCCCGCAGAACTCGTCGAAATCTTCAAGTGACCTGATCATGACTTTCCTCCACAGCGTAATTGCAGCGAGAATTGCCGGATCAGGCTACTTTAATTCCGATTGATCTGTCACTCGAAATAAAACGCAGCTCCTTGGAAGTTTAGCCGTCAAGATAAGCGTAGGCGCCGGTCGCCGTGAAGGCGAGGCGTGCGTCGCCTTCAGCACGCATCTCCACCCGCACATAGGCCATGCGCCGTCCATTCGACAGAACCTCGACGCGGATCACCACGGGGCCGGGCTTCAGCGGGCGAATGAAGTGTGTGGTCATGTCCACCGTCGTGCAGGTGCGGAAGCGGCCATTGGCGGCGGAAAGGGCTGCCACCGCGCAGGTGTCGGCGGCGGAAGCCGTTGCCTGCCCGCAGATCACGCCGCCCGCATGCGCAAGGTCCCGGTTTTCCGGCAGGCGGAAGTCCACGCCCGTTTCGTCCGCTGCGAGCGCCTCGATCTCAAGCGCTGCAATCCACGGTGCGAAAACCGTTGCAAGCGTGTCGCGCGCGGCCGTCAGCGCGTCCTTTTCGATCGCCGTTTCGCTCATCATTCCTCCCGTCGCCAAAAAGCGTTACAAAATATTGCAAGTTTCAAGCTTTTTTGTTACACGTTTTCTGTGAGGGCATGTTCCCCCGCCCTGAGCCGCCGCAAGCATGGAGGACAAGCGATGTATAGCCAAGGGCTTATCGGCGCTAAGACCGATACGAACGAAGACGAGGCTTTCCTCGCCGCGTTTCAGGCGCGCATCGACGCCGAAGAGAAAATCGAGCCCAACGACCCGATGCCGGAGGGCTACCGCAAGACGCTCGTCCGCCAGATCGGCCAGCACGCGCATTCCGAGATTGTCGGCATGCTGCCGGAGGGCAACTGGATCACGCGCGCCCCGTCGCTGCGCCGCAAGGCGGCCCTGCTCGCCAAGGTGCAGGATGAAGGCGGCCACGGGCTTTATCTCTATTCCGCCGCCGAGACGCTGGGCGTTTCGCGCGAGGAGATGACCGAGGAGCTTCTGTCCGGCAAGGCGAAGTATTCCTCCATCTTCAACTATCCGACGCAGACCTGGGCTGACATCGGCGCGATTGGCTGGCTTGTGGATGGCGCGGCCATCATGAACCAGATCCCGCTCTGCCGCTGTTCCTACGGCCCCTATGCGCGCGCCATGATCCGCGTGTGCAAGGAAGAGAGTTTTCACCAGCGTCAGGGCTACGAGATCATGATGACGCTGGCGCGCGGCACGCCCGAGCAGAAGGAAATGGCGCAGGATGCGCTGAACCGCTGGTGGTGGCCCTCGCTCATGATGTTCGGTCCGCATGATGGCGACAGCCAGCACAGCGACCAGTCCATGAAGTGGAAGATCAAGCGCTTCACCAATGACGAGCTCAGGCAGAAATTCGTCGATGCAACGGTGCCGCAGGGCGAGTTCATCGGCCTGACCTTCCCCGATCCGGACCTGAAATGGAACGAGGAGAAGGGCGGCTACGATTTCGGCGCCATCGACTGGGATGAGTTCTGGCGCGTGGTGAAGGGGCATGGCCCCATGAACCGCGACCGCATCGCCGCCCGTCAGAAGGCCTGGGACGATGGCGCATGGGTGCGCGAGGCGGTCCTTGCGCATGCGGAAAAACGAAATGCCCGCCGCGAAGCGGCGAAGATGGCGGCAGAGTGAGCGGAGAGACGCTATGAGCAAGAACCAGATCCCCCTTTGGGAAGTCTTCATCCGCCCGCGCAACGGGCTGGCCCACAAGCATTGCGGCTCGGTGCACGCCGCCGATGAGGTGATGGCGCTTCAGGCTGCGCGCGATGTCTACACGCGCCGCGGCGAGGGCACCTCCATCTGGGTCGTGCCGTCGTCTGCGATCACCGCGTCGGACCCGGAAAACAAGGACGAGAACTTCGAGCCGGCAATGTCGAAGGTCTACCGTCACCCGACCTTTTACGAAATTCCGGAAGAAGTGGGGCATATGTGATGGCCGCTGCTTCTTCCACCGCTCCTTCCATCTCCGGCGAAACGCTGACGGCGTTCCTGTTGCGGCTTGCCGACGATCATCTGGTTCTCGGCCACCGGCTTTCGGAGTGGTGCGGCCACGCGCCCATGCTGGAAGAGGATCTCGCCATGCCCAACATGGCGCTCGATCTCATCGGTCAGGCGCGTTCGCTCTACCAATATGCCGGCGAGGTTGAGGGCAAGGGTCGCGACGAGGACCAGATCGCCTATGTGCGCCGCGAGCGTGAATATGTGAACTGCCTGATGGCCGAGCGCCAGAATGGCGATTTCGCACACACCATGCTGCGCCAGTTCTATTTCGCAGCCTTCATGCAGCCGCTCTGGCAGGCCATGATGACGTCGACCGACGAGCGTCTGGCCGGCATCGCCGCCAAGGCCGAGAAGGAAGTCGCCTATCACATCCGCCATGCCGGCGAATGGGTGGTGCGCCTTGGCGATGGCACGGAAGAAAGCACCCGCCGCATGAAGGCGGCGGTCGAGGCGCTCGCGCCCTATGTGGACGAGCTGTTCGAGAGCGATGATGTCACCCGCGCCGTGGCCGGGGCCGGCATCGCGCCCGACCCGTCCACCCTGCGGCCTGCCTTCGACGCCATTGTCGGCCCGGTCTTTGCCGAAGCTGGCCTTGAATGGGTGGAAACGCCCTATGGCCAGACCGGTGGCCGTCAGGGTCGCCATGGCGAGGCACTGGGCTTCCTGCTCGCGGAGCTGCAATACATGCAGCGCACCTATCCGGGGATGACCTGGTGAGTGCGAGGTCGGATAAGGTCGTGACAGCCTCCTTCTCCCCGCCTGCGGGGAGAAGGTCCCGGCAGGGGGATGAGGGGCGAGCCTGCCTCTCGGATGCTGTGCAAAGCCCCTCATCCGACCCTTCGGGCCACCTTCTCCCCGCAGGCGGGGAGAAGGAAGAGCGCGCCTATCGCGCCGCCGCTTCCGTGGTCGATCCGGAAATCCCCGCCGTCACCATTGCCGATCTCGGCATCCTGCGCGGTGTGGAGATGGAGGGTGACGTCGCCGTTGCCCGCGTCACGCCCACCTATACGGGCTGCCCGGCGGTGCTTGCCATTGAGCTCGCGGTGGAGACGGCGTTGCGCGAGGCGGGTTTCGAACCGCGCATCGAGCGGGTCATTTCGCCCGCATGGACGACGGACTGGATCACGGCGGAGGGGCGTGAAAAGCTGCGCGCCTATGGCATTGCGCCACCGGCGAATGCGTCCAATTCCATCCGCTCCCTTTTCGGCGAGACGGAGGTGGCGTGCCCGCGCTGCGGTTCGCTCGAGACCGCGCGCATTTCCGAGTTCGGTTCCACGGCCTGCAAGGCGCTTTACCGCTGCCAGACCTGCCACGAGCCTTTCGACTATTTCAAATGTATCTGACTGAACCCAGACCGAGGTGACCATGGCCCCGCGTTTTCACGATCTGAAAGTGGCCTCCATCGAGCGCCAGACCCCCGAAGCCGTGGCGATCGCCTTTGAGATCCCGGCCGATCAGGCCGAGGCCTTTGCCTTCACGCCCGGCCAGTATCTGACGCTCGCCACCGATATTGACGGCACGGAGGCGCGCCGGTCCTATTCCATCTGCTCCGCGCCCGGCGATCCGTATCTCCGCGTCGGTGTGAAGAAGGTGGCCGATGGCCGCTTCTCCACCTTCGTCAACGATGTCCTGTCGGTTGGCGACACGATCCGGGTGATGCCGCCGCAGGGCCGCTTCACCGCGCTGAAGGGTGAGCGCCACGATTACCTGCTGTTCGCCGCCGGCTCCGGCATCACGCCAATGCTCTCCATCGCCCGCACGGTTCTCGCCCACGAGCCCGAGAGCACCATCACGCTGGTCTATGGCAATCGCTCCACCGAGACGATCATGTTCCTTGAGGAGCTGAACGATCTCAAGGACCGCCATATGGGCCGCTTCACGCTGATCCATCTCCTGTCGCGCGAAACGCAGGATGTGGAGCTCCTGAATGGCCGCATTGATGCCGGGCGCGTTGGCGAGCTCGCCTCCGGCGGTCTCATCGAGCCCGCCGCCATGGATGGCGTGTTCCTGTGCGGCCCCGGCGAGATGATCGACGCGGTTTCCGGCGCACTTGAGACCATGGGTGTCGAGCGTGACCGCATCCGCTTCGAGCGCTTCACGCCCTCCGGCGAAGCGCCCGCGCCCCGCAAGGCATCGAAGGCCGCACGCGAAGCGGTTCAGGATGGTGTTGCCATTGAGGTCGTTGTCGATGGCGTGCGCCGCAGCTTCTCCATGCAGGATGCCGATGGCACCGTGCTCGACGCTGCCCACAAGGCCGGTATCGAGCTGCCTTACTCCTGCGCCGGTGGCATGTGCTGCACCTGCCGCTGCCGCGTTGTGGAGGGGCAGTCGGAAATGGCCGTGAACTTCTCGCTCGAACCCTGGGAAGTGGAAGCCGGCTTCACACTCGCCTGCCAGACCCGCCCCACGGCGAAGAAGCTGGTCCTCGATTTCGACGCCGCCTGATCAGCGCGTTTCATTTCTGACAACCGTCAATGACGCGTTCCTTCTCCCCGCAAGCGGGGAGAAGGTCCCGGCAGGGGGATGAGGGGCAAGCGCCTGCTCTTATGGATTTTCCGCTGCCCCTCCATGTCGCCCCCGCCCTTCGACAAGCTCAGGATGAGGGCTGGGTTGGAGGGGAGGACTTGGCAAGTCGGAGCCCACCCTATCAGAGGGCTTTCAAACGTAATCTCGCCTGATCAAAGATAGCACGGTTAATCTGCCTTCTCCCTCATCCTGAGCTTGTCGAAGGGCGGGGGAGAAGGCACGCGCTGACAGTGCCGCAGGCTCACGCCCGCAGCACAAATGATCCTCAACGCTTCTCGCGGATATCCGTCAGCGTTTTGGCGGGCGTGATGGCTTCCGGGTCGAGCCGGATTTCGATCAGCGCCGGTTTGCCGCTGGCCTGTGCGCGCTCGAATGCTTTGGCAAACGCTTCCGTCTTCTCCACCGTTTCGCCATGTCCGCCATAGGCACGGGCAAGCGCTGCGAAATCGGGGTTGTTGATCGAGGTGCCGGAAACGCGGCCGGGATATTCGCGCTCCTGATGCATGCGGATCGTGCCGAAAATGCCGTTGTTCACCACCACCACGATGATCGGCAGGTTCTCCTGCACGGCAGTGGCGAATTCCTGACCGTTCATCATGAAGCAGCCATCGCCGGCAAACGCCAGCACGGGGCGCTCGGGGAAAAGCGCCTTGGCGGCCACGGCTGCCGGCGTGCTATAGCCCATTGAGCCGGAGGTCGGTGCGCCCTGCGTGGCGAAACGGCGGAAACGGTGGAAGCGGTGCACCCAGGTGGCGTAATTGCCTGCGCCATTGGTGAAGATCGCATCGTCCGGCAGAACGCTTTCCAGATACTCCATGATCGGACCCATCTGCACCGCGCCGGGGCCGGTCTTTGGCGGGGTCGACCAGTCGAGATAGGCCTGATGCAGGCGCTCGGTCTCTTCTGCCCATGGCATGTCACGGGGCGCGTCACCCGGTGCGAGCCCGGCAAACGCCTCGGCGAAGGCCGCCGATGATGCGTTGATGGCAAGTGTGGGGCGATAGACGCGGCCAAGCTCATTGGCGTCGGCGTGCACATGCACCAGCTTCTGGTCGGGATAGGGGCTCTTCATGAGCGTGTAGTCTGAGGACGGCATCTCGCTGAACCGGCCGCCGACGAGCAGCACCAGATCGGCATCCTTGACGGCGGCTGCGAGCTTCGGATTGGGACCGATGCCCACATCGCCGGCATAGGAGGGGTGCAGGTGATCGAACAGCATCTGCCGGCGGAACGAGCAGCCAACGGGCAGCGACCATGCTTCCGCCGCCTTCTGGAAATCGGCCACGGCCTTCTCGTTCCAGCGCGAGCCGCCAAGAATGACGAAGGGCTGTTTGGCGTCCTTCAGGAGAGCGGCAAGCTCTTCCATCTCGGCTGCGCCCGGGCGCGTTTCGACCGGCGTGGCGGCCCGTGCTGCGGGCGCATCCACCAGGCTTGTCAGCATGTCCTCGGGAAGCGAAATCACCACCGGGCCGGGGCGGCCGGAGGTCGCGACCGAAAAGGCGCGCGTCAGGATTTCGGGGATCCGCGCCGCATCGTCGATCTCGGTTGCCCATTTGGCGATGGGGCCGAAAAAGGCGCGGTAATCCACTTCCTGAAACGCCTCGCGTTCGCGGGCATGGCTCGCCACCTGTCCGATGAACAGGATCATCGGCGTGGAATCCTGCATGGCGATGTGGACGCCGGGCGATGCGTTGGTCGCGCCGGGGCCGCGTGTGACGAAGCAGATGCCGGGCTGGCCGGTCAGCCGTCCGTGGCAGTCCGCCATCATCGCCGCGCCGCCTTCCTGACGGCAGACAATGTTGCGGATCTTTGAATCGTGAAGCGCGTCGAGCACCGCCAGGTAGCTTTCGCCCGGCACGCTGAAAATGCGGTCGACGCCATTGGCTTCAAGGCTGTCGACGATAAGCTGGCCACCGGTCTTCATTCGCTGTCGTCTCCGATTTCGCGCAGGATCTCTGCCGTGTGTTCGCCAAGCCGGGGGCTTGGCCGTTCATAGGAAAGCGGGGTTTGTGAAAGGGCGATGGGCGCACGCACCGAAGGCAGCGCCGTCCCGTGTCCGTCATCGAGCGAAAGCTGCATGCCGCGCGCCTTCACCTGCGGATCATCGAACATTTCCTCAATCGTGTTGATCGGGCTCGCCGGCACCGCATTGGCGTCGAACTTGCCCAGAAGTTCCGCCTTTTCCCAGCCCGCCAGCGTGGCGACGATGCGCTCGCGCAGCGCCGTGCGGTTGGCCACGCGCGCCGGGTTGGTTGCAAAGCGTTCGTCTGCCGGCAGATCGTCAAGGCCGACGATCTTGCAGAAGCGCTGGAACTGGCCGTCATTGCCCACGGCGAGGATGATGTGCCCGTCCTTCACCGGCAGCACCTCATAGGGCGCGATGTTCATGTGGGCGTTGCCCATCTGCACCGGGCTGTTGCCGGAGATCAGATAATTCATGTTCTGATTGGCAAGCACGGCCACCTGGCTGTCGAGCAGCGCCATGTCGATGTGCTGGCCCTGGCCGGTCGCCTCCGCGTGGCGAAGTGCGGCCTGAATGGCGATCACCGAGTAGAGCCCGGTGAAGATGTCGCTCACCGCCACGCCCACCTTCTGCGGCTCGCCGCCCGGCGCGCCGGTGATGGACATCAGCCCCGACATGCCCTGAATGATGAAGTCGTAGCCCGCGCGCGGCGCATAGGGGCCGGTCTGGCCAAAGCCGGTGATGGAGCAATAGACGAGGCGCGGGTTGATGGCCTTCAGGCTCTCATAATCGAGCCCGTATTTTTTGAGCCCGCCCAGCTTGAAGTTCTCGATCAGAACGTCAGCGGTGGCGATCAGCTTTTTCAGCTTCTCCGCCTCTTCCGGCTTCGAGAAGTCGAGCGCGATGGAGCGCTTGCCCCGGTTGCACGAATGGTAATAGGCGGCAGAAAGGTTCTCGCCATCCGCACCTTTCACGAAGGGCGGTCCCCATTTGCGGGTGTCGTCGCCGCCATTGGGGTTTTCGACCTTGATGACGTCAGCGCCCAGATCGGCCAGAACCTGGCCTGCCCAGGGGCCGGCCAGAATGCGCGCCAATTCGATGACGCGAACGCCCTTCAGGGGTGGGTTGTTCATGATCGCCCGCAGCCCTCCAAAACTGATATGCTTTTGAGGTAGCAAACGGCCCGGTCGCCTTCTAGATGCGCTCACCGCATTATTTTGGCATTAATTGATGATTTTTTCGGCCCAGGCCGCAAAGTCCTCCATGGCCTGCTCGCGCCCGATCTCCCTGAGGGATTCGTGCCGGAAACCCTCGTAAATCCTTGTTTCGAGATTCGAAAAGCCGTTTTTGCGCAGATGTGTTTCAAGCTTCCGTGTGATCTTGCCGCCGCGTGTCGAAGGATCTTCCGAACCGCCGACCAGTTGATAGGGCAGGGTCTTGCGCGCTGCCGCAAGCGTCGCCGGGTCGGCGGGGCCCCGACCCAGTTCGAACAGCACCGTCCAGATGCCGACCGACGGATCCCAGCCGGACAGCGGATCGGCGATATAGGCGTCGACTTCGGCAGCATCCCGCGACAGCCAGTCGGACCCGGTGCGCCGCTCCGGGAAGGCGCTCGCCCAGAGCGCAAAGGTAAATTTCGGCAGAAGCCATGAAGGCACATCCGATCCGAGGCGGAAGCGCTCCCACGCCAGAACGGACCGGCCGGCAAACGCTTCCAGCGCGGTGGTCAGTGGTGCGTTCCACACCGCAGCTCCCGCCAGCCGGTCGCCATGGCGCAGTGCGAAATTGAGGGCGATCATGCCGCCCATCGAATGCCCGAAGATGACCACCGGCAGACCGGGATGTTCCCCGGCGATATGATCATGCACCGCGTTCACGTCCGTGAGCAGCGTGTCCATCCCGACGCCTGGTCCGAAATGGCCAAGCGGGGCGCCCGGCGCTTTTGTTTCGCCATGGCCGCGATGGTCGTGTGCATAGACGTGAAAGCCACGCTGCGACAGGAAATCGGCGAAGGCCGCATAGCGCGCGGCATGTTCCGCAACGCCGTGGTTTATCTGCACGGCAGCGCGCGCCTCGCCGCTCGCCGAGCGTTTGAACAGATGCAGATCAGCACCGGTCGGCGTTGCAAGCCGCGTTTCGATATCGAAGCCCATCTTCCCTCCGTGCTGCGGATTGCCCCGCCGCTTCGTTTGGCCTACATACGCTGCTCAACAGGTTCCCCCCAATTCGAGTGAGACGGAGCGCGACGAGCCACATGGCACGCCAATTCATCTACCACATGTCCGGCCTCAACAAGGCCTACGGCTCCAAGAAGGTTCTTGAGAACGTTCATCTGTCCTTTTACCCGGACGCCAAGATCGGCATTCTCGGCCCCAACGGCGCGGGTAAGTCGACCGTGCTCAGGATCATGGCCGGTCTCGACAAGGAGTTCACCGGCGAAGCATGGCTCGCCGAAGGCGCGACCTGCGGATATCTGCCGCAGGAGCCGCAGCTTGATCCGGCCCTCGACGTGATGGGCAATGTGATGGAGGGCGTCGCCGCCAAGAAGGCGATCCTCGACCGCTACAACGAGCTGATGATGGACTACTCCGACGAGACGGCGGAGGAGGCTTCCCAGCTTCAGGATCAGATCGACAGCCAGAACCTCTGGGATCTGGAAAGCCAGGTCGAAATGGCCATGGAAGCGCTGCGCTGCCCGCCGGCCGATGCATCCATCGACCATCTGTCGGGTGGTGAAAAGCGCCGCGTGGCGCTGTGCCAGCTTCTCCTGCGCCAGCCCGATCTGCTGCTGCTCGACGAACCGACCAACCATCTGGACGCAGAAACCACGGCGTGGCTTGAAAAGCACCTGCGCGAATATCCCGGCGCCGTGATGATCATCACCCACGATCGCTACTTCCTCGACAATGTCACCGGCTGGATTCTCGAGCTCGACCGTGGTCGTGGCATTCCCTATGAAGGCAATTATACCGCCTATCTGGAAGCCAAGGCCAAGCGCATGGCGCAGGAAGGCCGCGAAGAGGCCGCCCGCGAGAAGGCGCTGTCGCGCGAGCGCGAGTGGATGGCAGCCAGCCCCAAGGCCCGTCAGGCCAAGTCGAAGGCCCGTATCCGCGCCTATGACGAGCTGGTGCAGTCTGCCGCCGACCGGCGTCCCGGCGATGCGCAGATCATCATTCCGGCCGGCGAACGCCTCGGCAATGTGGTCATCGAGGCCGAAGGCCTCTCCAAGGGCTATGGCGACCGCCTCCTGATCGACGGTCTCGACTTCAAGCTGCCGCCCGGCGGCATTGTCGGCGTGATCGGCGCCAACGGCGCGGGTAAGACCACGCTGTTCCGCATGATCACCGGCCAGGAAAAGCCCGATGGTGGCGAGATCCGTGTCGGTGAGACCGTCAAGCTGGGCTATGTCGACCAGAGCCGCGACTCGCTCGACCCCGACAAGACGGTCTGGGAAGAGATTTCCGGCGGCAACGACATCATCAAGCTTGGCGCTCACGAAGTGAACAGCCGCGCCTATTGCTCGTCCTTCAACTTCAAGGGCGGCGACCAGCAGCAGAAGGTCGGCTCGCTGTCCGGCGGTCAGCGCAACCGCGTTCACATGGCCAAGCTGCTCAAGGAAGGCGGCAACGTCCTGCTGCTCGACGAACCGACCAACGACCTCGACACCGAGACGCTGGCCGCACTCGAAGACGCGCTGGAAAACTTCGCCGGCTGCGCCGTTATCATCTCGCATGACCGCATGTTCCTCGACCGTCTGGCCACGCACATCCTCGCCTTTGAAGGCGATAGCCATGTGGAGTGGTTCGAGGGCAACTTCGAGGATTACGAGCAGGACAAGATCCGCCGTCTCGGCCCCGACAGCGTCAACCCCAGGCGGGTGACCTACAAGCGCCTGACGCGGTAGACAGACCGAAACGTGTCTGTAGAATGCGCATTCGGGAAGGGGCTTCGGCCCCTTCTCTTTTTGCGTTCACACTCTGTTTGAGTGTTTCGTTCATTATTGCATCGTGAACGCCCGGGGCAGTGTTTCCTTGACACCGTGGCGTCACGTCGTAAATCGGCCATAGATCGCCATGTATCCATTCGGACGCAAAAGGGACGATCGAAACTATTTGTGGGGCGTCGGATCAACCGAAACCGGTTTCCGGTCCGAACCTCCAGAAGGCAAACACAGGCACGGATCATGCTGCGCACCAGCGAGCAAGAGGCTTCAGACTTCGCACCGCACCATTCCAACGCCATGACGCGCGTCTGCGTCGGCGGAATTGGCGTCGAAATCCCTGAAGCGTCCATCTCCAATGAAGAATTGGTCGAGAGCTTCAACGCCTGGGTCGACACGGAAAACCCGAAGCGCGAGGCCGCCGGCCTGCCGCCGCTGGCGAAATCCGATGCCGGCTTCATCGAGCATGCGTCCGGCATCCAGCGCCGCCATGTCTATGAGCGTGACGGCATTCTCGATCCAGCCCGCATGGCGCCCAACATTCCCGCCCGCGCAGATGACGAACTTTCCGTCATGGCCGAGTTCGGCGTGGCCGCAGCCCGAAAGGCGCTTGCCCATGCCGGCGTCGAGGCGCGCGATGTCGATCTTGTCATCTGTGCGTCCGCCCATCATCAGCGGCCCTATCCGGCCATCGCCATCGAGATCCAGAAGGCGCTCGGCACCAGCGGCGCTGGCTTCGACATGGGGCTTGGCTGCTCCTCGGCGCTCGCCGGCCTCCATGTGGCGACCAATCTCGTGCGCTCCGGCGCGCACCGCCGTGTGCTCGTCGTCACGCCGGAGCTCATCACCGCGCATCTGAACTTCCGCGACCGGCAGACCCACTTCATCTTCGGTGACGCCTCCGTGGCCGTTCTCATCGAGGCGCTGGGCGCGAGCGAAGAGCGTCCCGGCCGTTTCGAAATCGTCGACACGCGCAGCTGGACCCAGTTCTCAAACAACATCCGCACCAATTTCGGCTTCATGAGCCGCCTGGCGCAGGACGATCCGTCCTATCTCGCCATGGAAGGCAATCTCATCAAGCAGAACGGAAACAAGGTCTTCAAGGATGTGACCATTGCCGGTCACAAATTCATTGTCGACTTTCTGGCGGAGCACGGTCACACGCCGGAGACGATGCGTCGCTTCTGGCTGCATCAGGCCAATGCGCGCATGAACGCCATGATCCTCAAGCTCGCCTTTGGCGGCGAGGTGGGGCAGGACCGTGCGCCCACCGTGCTCGACCGTCTGGGCAACACGGCAGCCGCTGGTGCAATCATCGCACTTGAAGAAAAGCACCGGGACATGAAACCCGGCGAGCATGGGCTGCTATGCGCCTTCGGCGCTGGCTACTCCATTGGTGGCGCGCTCCTGCGCATGATGTGATGCAGGGCATGGAAGCCCGGCAGGTTCAGTCCTGCCGGGCTTCCATGCCATCTTCTTCCGCCGGATCGAGCAGGCGTGTGGCGCGCCAGCGCGTCAGAACGGTGTTGATGTCGTCCACCACGAAGTGCCGCGCCGCATCCCGGTCATAACCGTCTTCCAGCATCGCGTCGTAATCCGTGTGCTCATGGCGCACATGCGTCACCGTTGCCAGCCAAACGGCGATGGCCGGAGGCAGCGTGCGCAGCTTGCGGTCGTCTGCCTTGTCGCGGATCGCCTCGGCATCCGCCATCGGCGCCCAGGGAATAAGCAGCGTCAGCGCCTTGTCGACCGCTTTGCGCCGCCCGGTTGATGCCCGTTTCATGTCCCTGAAAACTCTCTTCTTCCTGTGCGCGGCCCGCATTGCCGCGCGCTGTGCCCCGCCTTGCCGCAGGCTGTGCAGTGTGAACTGCGCCGCCTTGCCAAGCAAGCCGAAACGATATAAACATATCTTTATATGTATCAGGAGAAGCGCATGCTGATGCGTCCGGCAATTCATCTCGACCAGATGGTCGATACGTTGAAGGCGGCGGCTGAAACCAGTCGCCTGCGTATCCTTGCGCTTCTGTCGCAGGGCGATCTGACCGTGACCGACCTGACCGAGATTCTCGGCCAGTCGCAGCCGCGCGTTTCCCGTCATCTCAAGCTCCTGCTCGAAGCCCATCTCATCGTCCGTTACCAGGAAGGTTCCTGGGCCTATTTCCGCCTGTCGGATGCCGACGCCGCGCGTGAATTCGTCGATGGCGTCGTGGTGCGGCTCGATCAGGCCGACCCGGTCATTGAGCGTGATCTGGAGCGGCTTGGTGCGATCAAGCGCCGGCGCGAGGAGAGGGCGGCGGAGTATTTTTCGCAGAACGCGGCAAGCTGGGATGAGATCCGCTCGCTTCACGTGCCCGACAAGGCCGTGGAAGAAGAGCTCCGAAAGCTCATCGGCGACCGGCCGTTCCAGTCCATGGTGGATCTTGGCACGGGCACCGGCCGCATGCTGGAGCTGTTCGCGCCGCTCTACCAGCGCGGGGTCGGCATTGATCTGTCGCGCGAGATGCTTGCGGTGGCCCGCGCCAATCTCGACCGGGCCGGCATCGCCAATGCGCAGGTGCGCCTTGGCGATATCTCCGCCCCGCAGCTTGAGCGTGATGCGCATGATCTGGTGACCATCCATCAGGTGCTGCACTATATCGACAGGCCAGGAAACGCCATCCGCGAGGCCGCCCGGCTTTTGAGGCCCGGCGGGCGGCTGGTGATCGTCGATTTCGCGCCGCATGAGCACGAGTTCCTGCGCGAGGAACATGCCCATATGCGGCTCGGACTGGCCGACAGCCAGATTGCAGAATGGCTCGAAGAGGCCGAACTCGATCTGGCCGAAACACTGGAATTTGCGCCGCGTGGCGAGGCCGGAAAGGGCCTCACGGTCAAGCTTTGGCTGGCCCGCGACCGGCGCATGCAGATTGCCGACGGCATGGCGCCGTCGATTGCTCAGAAGGAGACGGCTTGATGCCGCAACAGCGTTTTTCCCGTCAGCCGGACACGGCTGGCAAGCTCCGTGTGTCGTTCGAGTTCTTCCCCCCGAAGACGGATGCGATGGAGGACCGCCTGTGGGAAACGGTGAAGCGGCTTGAGCCTCTGGCGCCGTCCTTCGTCTCCGTCACCTATGGCGCGGGCGGCTCCACGCGCGAGCGCACGGCCCGCACGGTCCGCCGCATCCTTGAAGAGACGACGCTGACGCCGGCCGCCCACATGACCTGTGTTGACGCTTCACGCGAGGAAGTCGATCAGGTGGTGGCCGAGTTCGTCGAAATGGGCGTAAAGCGCTTCGTGGCGCTGCGCGGCGATCCGAGTGCGGGTGTCGGCGCTGCCTATCGCCCCCATCCCAATGGCTACGCCAATGGCGCAGAGCTCACGGGCGCGATGAAGCTGCAGGGCGATCTCGATATCTCGGTGTCCGCCTATCCGGAAAAGCATCCCGAAAGCCCGGATTTCGCAACCGACATCGACATGCTCAAGCGCAAGGTCGACAATGGGGCGACACGCGCCATAACCCAGTTCTTCTTCGACAACGATCTCTATGAGCGTTACGTCGAGCGCGCGCGCCGCGCCGGCATCTACATCCCCATCGTTCCGGGCATTCTGCCGGTGCACAATTTCACCCAGGTGGCCAACTTTGCGGGCCGCTGCGGCGCAAGTGTTCCCGGCTGGCTGGCCGAGCGTTTCGCTGGGCTGGAAAACGAACCGCAGATCCACGCTCTCGTGGCTTCGGCGGTGGCCGCCGAGCAGGTTTTGGACCTTATCGAGCGCGGCATTGACGATTTCCATTTCTACACGATGAACCGTGCGGATCTCGTCTACGCCGTCAGCCACATGATCGGCATCCGCCCGAAGGCGGACCTTGGCGCCGAGCAGCCGGCGGCAGCATAAACCGCTTGTGAGAAAGGGCCGGCGAACCGGCCCTTTTTTATGTCTATCAACAAAATCCGGATAGCTGCCTTCCAGAGCATCGAAACCCTGGATCAACCCTTTTGCATCCGCATGGATGCGGGGAGGGGCTGGGTGGCTGTTCCGGTTATGGCTTTACGGCAACACGCCCATCACGAGAGCGCCGATAAAGACGAATGCCGCACAAATCATCAGTGCATTAACAGGCCGTGTCAGTCCCATGGCAAAGCCTCCTCTGCTTATGCTTCCCGGATTCTAGGGATGGGCGGGTCTGCGGCAAGCGGATTTTATGCTGCGCTGCGGTAGGAATCTGGAAAATCTGACCACTGTCGCGCGCGCCCTTTTGAAATCATTGGGCAATCGGTTTGATTCACTTTGTGTTAACGGATGCGCGCGATCAGCCGCCCGTCGATCACGATCAGGCCCGCCGCGATCAGCGCCATTCCGGCCATCTCGAAACGCGCCAGCCTTTCCCCCAGAAACACGGTTCCAAGCAGGATCGCGCTCACCGGATTGAGGAAGGTGACAAGCGAAGCGTTGGTCGCGCCCGCGCTTGCCAGGACACGGAAATAGATCAGATAGGCGAAGGCCGTCGAAAGGGCGGCAAGCCCGATCACGGCGGCCCAGACATTGCCCGAGAACGCAAACAGGTTGCCCGTGCCGTAAAGCGCCAGAACCAGCGGGATCATGATCACGCTCGAAGCGCTTAGCTGCCCGGCGGCGACGATGGGCGAAGGCACGTTGCGGAAGCGGCGCGCATAGATGAAGGCGAAGCCGTAGGAGACCGCACCGCCGATCATCGCGAACTTGGCCCAGATCGGCCCGCCCAGCCCGGCAAAAAGGCCGGGGCCGATCATCACCGCCGTGCCGGCGATGCCGAGTGCTATGCCCGTGATCTTCGTGACCGACAGTTTTTCATCCGCTGTCAGCATGTTTGCGAGGATGGCTGTCCAGAAGGGCGTCGTTGCATTGAGCACCGAGGCAAGCCCTGCGCCAACCTCCGTCTGGCCCATGAAGATCAGTGAAAACGGGATCACATTGTTCAGGAGCGCCATCACGCAGAAACTGCCCGCAAGCGGTAGCGCCGTGCGGAAAGAAGGGCCGCGCAGGGCGAGATAGGCCTGCAGGATCAGGGCTGCGATCGACACGCGAAACATGACCAGCATGAGCGGCGGCATCTCGCCGACCGCGATCCGCGCGAAGAAATAGGAGCCGCCCCAAACCGCGCCGAGAACGATGAGAAGCGCCCAGTTTTCAAGCGACATAGGCGGCGTGGCGGTTCCGGCTGGCGATTGTGCGGTCATCGCATTGTCTTTCATCTCGGAAACATTCGGGATCGAATGCCTGTCTGGTGCATTAGGATCAGGACCCTAAATCGGAGAGGCGCGCGCCGCCCACCCGAAACATGCCTTCCCGTTTCCTGTGCCGGAAAAACCCTTTGGAGGAGCGTTTACTTGAACGGCAAATCCTCTACCCTTCCGGTCCGCCCTAAGCGTTCAACCGAACCCGGAGCCGCCAATGCAGTTTTTTGAGACCGCCCGAGACGCCGCCATGAAGCTTCGTCCGGATGAGCCGATCTACTGCTTCCGGCCCGATGTTCTGAAAGCCGATGCACGTGATTTCATGGGGCAGTTCCCCGGCAAGACGGCCTATGCGGTCAAGACGAATGGCGAGAAACTGGTTTTGAAGACGCTGGCGGAAGCCGGCGTCGATGCGTTCGATGTGGCCTCACCCGCCGAGTTTGCTTCCGTCCGTTCCGTCGCGCCGCGGGCCGAGATGCTCTACATGCACCCGGTCAAGGCGCAGTCCGATATTCGCCTTGCGCTGGAGGAATACGGCATTCGCGTCATCGCGGTCGATCACGAGGATGAGGTCTCCAAGCTGATCCGCGTGGTCCGCGCCCTCGATATCGATCCGGGCACGCTCACCGTCTTCGTGCGCATCCAGACCAAGGGCCACGCGGCCTACGAACTGTCGAAGAAATTCGGGGCCGGTCCCGCTCAGGCGGTTGAGCTTCTGCGGCGTCTGCATCGCCATGGCTACAGGCTTGGCCTGTGCTTCCATGTCGGTTCACAGATCCAGGACCCGGATACCTATGAGCGCGCGCTTGCCTCGGCAGACTGGGTGCGGGGCAGGGCGGGCGTGCCACTCGCCGCACTCGACGTTGGCGGTGGTTTCCCGGCGGAATATGGCCACGACCCGAACCGCAAGAAGCCCGAAATGCCGAGCCTTGATGAAATCATGGCGCGGTTGCGGGCCGATATTGTGGAGTGGGGCTTTGATGAAATGCCGCTCGTTGCGGAGCCCGGTCGCGTCATCGTTGCGCGCGCCTTTTCGCTCATCGTGCGCGTTCTCCTGCGCAAGGGCCGCCGGCTTTACATCAATGACGGCATCTGGGCCTCGCTCTCCGATTCCTGGACCGGAAAAATCACCCTGCCGGCCCGCTTCATTCCCGACCCCGCGATCCGCAACCGCAATGGCGACCCTGAAAAGGTGGTGCCGTTCAAGGTCTGCGGGGCGACCTGTGATTCCGTCGACATCCTGTCTCGTCCGTTCTGGCTGCCGGAAACGGTGGATACCGGCGACTGGATCGAGATCGGCCATATTGGCGCCTATTCCATGTCGCTAAGAACCCGGTTCAACGGGTTTTATCCCGACACGTTCGTCGAGGTGAAAACGCCTTTCGATGCGGGTTCCGCACCGGAAGGTTTCGCCAGCCTCGAAACCATGGCGGATTGATCGGGCGCACACGGAAAAGGGAACCGGAACTTGGAAGCGGAAGCACACGCCTTTCCACTGACGGAGATCGCCTTCGTCCTTCTGGTGGCCATTGCGCTCGGGCTTGGCCTGATGCGCCTGAAACAGCCTCCGCTTGTCGGTTTCATTCTGGCCGGTGTCGTCATGGGGCCGACCGGCTTCGGCCTCATCGGCAATTCCGACAGCGTGACCGCGCTTGCCGAGATGGGCGTGCTCATGCTGCTTTTCTTCATCGGCATGGAGCTTTCGCTGAGAGCCTTCATCATGAGCCTAAAACCTGCTGTCCTTGTGGCGGTCGGGCAATTGGCCGTGGCGCTGGCCATCGGTCTGTCCATCGCATGGATGGGCGGAACGGGGCTTTCCGAGGGCATCATCTTCGGCTTCATCATCGGCCTGTCGAGCACGGTCGTCGCCATGAAGATGCTCAGCGACATGGACGAGCTTCGCCGCGATGCGGGCCGTATCGCCATCGCCGTGCTGATCGCGCAGGACATTGCCGTGGTGCCGATGCTCATCATCGTCTCGGCCCTTGGCGGTGCCGACACGAGCCTTCTCGCCATCGCCGCCAAGGTGGCGCTGGCGGTCGGGTTTCTCGGCTGGCTCCTGTGGTGGCTCGGGCGACGCGGCAAGCTGCGCTTGCCCTTCGCGGCTGCCATTGCCGACAATGTCGAGATCCTGGCGCTTGGCGCGCTGGGCGTCTGTTTCGGCGCGGCCGCTCTCTCGGGCTTTCTCGGTCTTTCGCCCGCCTATGGCGCGTTCGTGGCCGGCATTCTGGTGGGCAATTCCAACCTGCGCGCCCGCATCATCCCGGTCATCGAACCGATCCAGAGCATCCTCGTGGTGATCTTCTTCCTGTCCATCGGCCTTCTGTTCGACCTGACCTATATCTGGAACAATCTCTGGATGGTGCTGGGGGCCGCCCTTCTGGTCATCGCCGCCAAGACGCTGCTCAACGTCTTCCTGCTGCGCGCCACCGGGCACGACCGCAACACGGCGCTGATCGGCGGCCTCTCCATGGCGCAGATCGGCGAGTTCTCCTTCGTGCTGGCGGCTGCCGGCCTGTCGGCGGGCGCGCTCGGGCAGGACAGCTATCGCCTTGCCATCGCCGTCACCGCCATCTCGCTTCTCTTCTCGCCGGCGTGGATGTCGGTCATGCGCCGCATCGACTATGTGGCGGCCAAGGGCTTTTCTTCCTATCGCGAAGCGCTGTCGGAAGCCTATGCCGAAGAGATCGGGAATGTGGGTGAGGGGCTCTGGTGGGTGCGCGCCCGCTATCGCGCCGGCCGTCTGACCCTGCGCAAATGGCGCGCCCGCCGCGCGCTTGAAAAGGCCGCGAAAGCGGCCCGGAAGAAAGAAGAGAAGGCGGAAAAGGAAGCCGCCGAGGCGACGGTCGCATCTGAGGCGGCGGAAGAAAAACCCCGGCAACCCGATGAAGAACCGGCTGCCGGGGCGTCTAAAGAAAACGCCTAGAGGTTGGAGAACAGCGTCGGCGTCGGCCAGCCATCGGCGGGCAGGCCAAGGCGCAGCTGTTCCTGACGCACCGCTTCGCGGGTTCCGGCGCCCAGAATGCCGTCGATCTTGCCCACATCATGGCCGCGCGCGGCAAGCTTGGTCTGCAACTGCTTCATCGTCTCGGGCGCAAGGCCCTGCTCGGGCGAGCGCACGTCAAAGCGCGGTGCGCCGGCAAGGCGCGCCGCCAGATGCGCCGCCGTCAGCGTGTAGATGAGCGACTGGTTCCATTCCAGATAGATGTCGTAATTGTCGTAGACGAGGAAGGCCGGTCCCTTGTGGCCCATCGGCAGAACCACAGCCGTCGCCATGCCATCGGCCGGCAGCGGGCTGCCATCGCGATAGGTCACGCCCATCGCCGCCCATTCCGAGCGCGGCAGCTTGGTCACGCGGCCGGTCTTCTCCCAGGCCATCTGATCCGGCACACGCACTTCTTCCATCCAGGGCTGGCCGGGCTTCCAGCCAAGCGACTGGAGGTTCTTCGCCGCCGTCAGAATGGCGTCGGGCGAACTGCCTTTCAAATCCACCTTGCCGTCGCCGTCGCCATCGACACCCTTAGTGTAATAGTCGGACGGCAGCATCTGCATCTGGCCGATCTCGCCGGCCCACGCGCCGGTCACATTGGCCGGCACCCAGCCCTGATCGATCAGGTGCAGAAGCGCGATCAGCTGCGGGCGGAAGATCTCCGGCCGGCGGCAGTCATGCGCCAGCGTGGCGAGCGCGTTGAGCGTCGAGAAGTCGCCCTGCACCGCGCCGAAATCCGTTTCCAGCGCCCAGAAGGAGGCGATCACCGGGCCGGGGACGCCAAACTCGTTCTGGGCGCGCGCGAAGGTGTTGGCGTATTTCTTCAGATTGGCCGCGCCGTTCTTCAGCCGGTAATCATTGATCATGCGGCCGGCGAATTCGGCAAAGGTCTGGTTGAACACGCCCTGCGCGCGGTCGCGTTGCAGAACCTTCTGCTCGATGCCGGCGCCGTTCAGCGCCGAAAGGCCGCGCTCGCCGATGCCGTCGGCTGCAGCCTCCTGCCGCACGCCTTCCCGCCAGGCGTTGAAATCGCCGCCACATTGCTGCGCCACGGCGCTGCCGGCAAAGCCAAAGGCGAACAGCGCCCCAAGCGCGATGGAATTTCTGCGCATATGAACTCTCCTTGATAACACGGGCTGAAGGCGTCTGGCGCGATCAGCTGGCATTGGCCCGGAGCCAGTTCTTCCAGGCTCTGGCGTTGCCGTTGAACACGTTGATATCGGCCTTCCCCTCAATGCCCGGGATCACGCCGGTGCCCGTATATTGCCAGAAGACCCAAGGATGATCGGAATATTTGTCATCCGGATGACCGGCCACCGAGCGTAACCAGAAGGGATAGCCCTTGAAGCTGCTCAGATCATTGTCATCGAAGAAGTCGATCGAGGTATAGATGATCGGCCGCTTGCCATAATGGCGTTCCACCGCGTTCAGGAAGATGCGCATCTCCGAACGCACCTTCTCCGCCGGCGGGCGGATGGTGCAGGTGGGAGAGAAGGGCGTCCACTCCATGTCCAGAACGGGCGGCAGGGCCGAAGCGTCGCGCGGCACATTGCGGATGAACCACCGCGCCTGCTCGATGGCCGGGCGGCAATGGTAGTAGAAATGGTAGGCCCCGCGCGGAACGCCGGCCGCCTTTGCCGCGCGCCAGTTGCGCGCAAAATAATCGTCGACAATGTCGCCACCCTCCGTCGCCTTGATGAAGGCAAAGGAAATGTCGTTGCGGGCAACCTTCTTCCAGTCGATGTCGGCCTGATATTTGGCGACATCCGTTCCGTGCACCGCATAGTGCCAGGGTGCGCCACCCTCCCATTCATGCGGGTCGGTGTCGGCAAAGCGCAGGCCGCCGCTGCTGCGCATTGTCGAGGGTTGCGCCTTGGGCGCAACATCGGAAAAATCATAGTCGACGGTCGAGCAGCCGACGAGCAAAGCGGATAGACTGGCGATCATCAATCGACGCATGATGAGCGGGGCTCCTCAGGGTGCGAATCAGCAAATAGGGGCGTCGCCGACAGAAATAGGCGAAGTTGCCGGCCCCGTCACCACAGGATGAAAGGGCTGGCCGCAAGGGAAGACGGAGAAGACGACGGAATGCGAACTGCTCTCAGGCTCTTCAAATGGCTCCTCGGTCTCCTTGCCGTTGCAATCGCCGGTGCCGCTCTCTGGCTTTACGTCTCGCCGCCCGCGCTCATTCGTGTCGGCTCCAATTACGCCGCCAAGATTATCTGCTCCAATGTGTTCATAGCCGGGCGCGACCCGCAGACCGTGCTCGAGCGCGACGTTCAGGCCCCGGGCCATCCGCTTTTGAAGCTCATGAGCGTGCGGGTCGAGCCGTCCGACGCCACGGTTCACACCGGCCTCTTCGGGGTCTTTGGCGACGGGCTTGCCGTCTATCGTGGTGCGACCGGCTGCGCCGCCGTGCCCGATGGCGATGTGAAGGCGGCGCTGGGCGCCCGTTTCGACAGGCCGGAGCCTGCGTCTCAGGGAACGGATCTGTGGCCGGATGGCCCGCGCATCGACGTTAAGGGGCATGAACTGGTGGCCGAACTCCTCGATGATCCGGCGCTCACCGGCCCCGGCATGCGCGCCGTGGTCGTCGTGCAGGATGGCCGCATCATCGGCGAGCGTTTTGGCGAGGATGTCGCCCATTACACGCAGCCCCTGATCGGCTGGTCCATGACCAAGACCGTCACCGCCGCGCTCATCGGCACCCGCGTCAAGGCTGGCCGCCTGTCCGTCGAGGACAGCAATCTGTTCCCCGAATGGGCGGGTGACGAGCGATCGAAGATCACCGTTGCCGATCTTCTCGCGATGGAGAGCGGTCTCTACTTCAACGAGGATTACGGCGATGTGAGCGATGTCACGCGCATGCTCTATCTCGCCTCCGACATGCCGGCCTTCGCGGCTGACCAGAAGCTTGAAGGTCCCGTCGGCGGGGTCTTCAACTATTCGAGCGGCACGAGCGTTCTCCTGTCGCGTGTCTGGCAGGACACGTTCAATGCGCCACAGGATGCGCTGGCGTGGCCCTATGAGGCCCTGTTCGGTCCGCTGGGCATGGACAGCGCCGTCTTCGAGACGGACCCGCGCGGCACCTATGCCGGTTCTTCCAACCTCTATGCGTCAGCACGCGACTGGGCGAAGTTCGGCCAGCTTCTCCTGCAGGATGGCGTGTGGAAGGGCGAACGCATTCTGCCGGAAGGCTGGGTGCGGTGGATGCGCACCCCCACGGAAGCTTCGGGCGGCGAATATGGCCGGCAGACCTGGCTGCACGGTCCCCGCGCCAACACGCCGCGCGGCGTGCCGGAAGACGAGGGCTTCAACCTGCCGCCCGACGCATTCTGGATGCTCGGCCATGATGGCCAGACCATCACGGTCATTCCTTCGCTGCGCATGGTGGTGGTGCGCATGGGCCTCACGCCCTCACGCCTCGGCTACAAGCCGCAGGCGCTGATCGAGGCTCTGGCGAAGATCCCGGGGGAGTTGGAGTAGGGGCAGGCGCCAATCTCGGCGCTGTTCGGTTTTGCGGTGGCAGCATTGTGCGTGGTTCGACAAGCTCACCATGAGGGAGGTGGGCTTCGCGGTGAAGACCGGTTCCACACCCTTGCTCACCAGTTGTGCAGCCAATCCCATCCCTCATGGTGAGCTTGTCGAACCACGCACCACGTCACTGCAACGGGATGCCGTTCACCGCAGGCATTTCCACAATCGCCTGCACGGCGTAACCGCGAAAAGACGAGTCGAAACGAAGGCTTGCGCCCCGTTTCTCGCATTCCGATTCCAGCGCTTCACGCAGTGAATCACGCGGTGTCACGTGGAAGGCCGCAAGCCAGCGGCGCAATCCTGCGCGAAACCAGCCGGGCAGGCGCTCCTGCTGGCCGAAATCCACGATGTGCAGCGACCCGCCCGGCGCAACGCAGTCGAGGCCGGCTGCAATGGTCTCGCGCCATGGCGGGATCATCGACAGCGAATAGGAAATGAAAACCCGGTCGAACCGGGCCTGCCCGAACAGCGCCTCGGCATCGAAAGACGATGCATCGGCTTTGGCCAGTCGGGCGTCGATCCCCTCACGCTCCATGCGCCTTCTTGCGGTGGCAAGCATCTCCTGCGAGATATCGAGGCCGAAAAGACGCGCTTTCGGATAATGATCCGAAACGAGCGCCAGATTGCGCCCCGTTCCGCAGCCCAGCTCCAGCACCGCACCGCCTTCCGGTGCGTTCAGCCCGCCGATCAGCCCGTCACGCCCAAGCAGATAATATTTGCGCGTCAGGTCGTAGATATGGCGCTGGCGGCGATAGACGCCGTCCATCAGACTGGCGTGGCCGGCGGTCTGCGGCATGGCCATTCTCAGGCCGCTTTCACATAGAGGTGGAACCCGCCATAGATCGCCGAACGGTCATTGGCCGAGAGTTCGCGCGAGCGGAGCTTCTCATAGCGCCACTGGTTCAGAATGTGGTCGTTCACGCGGCCCGGCAGCAGGCTCGGCGCTGCGGCAGTGCGGAAGATGACGCGCGCGCCGGGCGCTGCCGTGCGGGTGATCTCGCTCCACAGTGCGTTGAGCTGATCGTCGTTCATCCAGTCCTGCGCGTCGAGCAGCACATAGCGGTCCACGCTCTGCGCGGGCTTGTTGCCCAGCACATCCATCAGGTTCGCGTGGTGCACCGTCACATTGTCCGCCGCAGCGCGGATCGTGTCGAAGTTCCTGCGCTCCAGATAGGCAGGCAGGGTGGCTTCGCCCTGTGCGGGATAATGGCGGGCGAAGGCCTGCCAGGCGAAATAGTTTTCCTTGAGCGGAAAATGGCAGGCGAGCTTCTCAAGCCGGCTCGACAGAACGTCCGCCATGGTGCCGTCACCCGCCGTGATCAGCGAGTCATACTGTGCCGGCGGAATGCCGAGGCCAAAAAGCGATGCCTTGCGCGAGGTCGCCCAGCGCACGAGCCCGCGGTCGAACAGCGGGCGTAACTGCTCATCGAAGAAGATGCGCTGATCGCGAAGCGAGCGCGATTTCATGATGTCCGCCGGGTTCACGCCATAGAACTTTGCGACCGTGTGGCCGGTGGCGATAAAGAAGCCGAGCAGGCCCTTGCGGTAGAAATTGCGCGTGAAGGCGTCGATGCGCTTGCGGCCGAGCGGCCCGCGGCTTTCCCAGTGCCGGCGCGACTGGGCGTCGAGCGCTGGCGCGATGAAGCGGCGATAGGCCTCGCTGTTGCTGCGCTGGTTGGTTGCGCCGAAGAAGCGCAGCAGGTCGCCATGGGCGGGCAGCGCCTTGAAGGCGGTGAGCTTCAGCCGGTTGAGCGCCACATGCGCGGCGTTCAGGTCCACGGCGTCGATCTTCGCCGGCTGGCGGGTGAGATAGGCCAGCACGTTGCAGCCGCCCGACGCGATGGTGACGATGTGGTGGCTTTCATCGAGCTCCATCGCCGCGATGTCCACGTCCGGGTCTTCCCAGATCTGCGGATAGACGAGGCCCGAAAAAAGAAGGGCGAAGAGGCGTTCGGAAAGGCCTGCGCGCGTTGTGGCCCTGTTCTGATAGACCGCCTTGCCGAGATGGCGTCGGGTGGAAAGGCCGGTGCCGGCTGAAAGATCTGTCATGGGTCTCTCCCCTCAATCTTGTCTTGAGGGGCTACTGCGCTTCCATGACGCGCGCGTGAAACCTGAATGACCGAGTGTGACGGGGCTGTTAAAGGCGGGGTGCAGGTTTAGCCCCGCGCGCCGCCCGTTCGGCAGCGCCTGGCCCCGGACCGGGGGCTTCAATGACAATGCGGGCGGAGAAGCACGCTCCCCCGCCCGCAATCCTGAGTGCTTTACGCCTTGCCGAAACCGCCGGCGGTGGGCGTTGTCACGATCACCGCTTCGCCAGCCTCGATCACCGTCTGGTCACAGCCCTTGAGCGTTTCGACATGACCGTCCTTGCGGCGCACCTCGGTCTTGCCCATTTCACCATCGCCACCGCCCTCAACGCCGCGTGGCGGCTGGGTGCGGTGGGAGGAGAGAATGGCGCATTCCATGGTCTTCAGGAAGCGGATGGTGCGGCGCGTGCCGTCGCCCGCATTCCACTTGCCCTTGCCGCCCGAGCCTTCGCGGATGTGGAAGTCCTCAAGCAGAACCGGGAAGCGCAGTTCGAGGATTTCCGGGTCTGTCAGGCGCGAATTGGTCATGTGGACATGAACGCCCGACGCGCCATCGAAGCCGCGACCGTCATTCATGCGACCGGCCGGTGAGCCGGAGCAGATGGTCTCGTAATACTGATACTCTTCATTGCCGAAGGTCAGATTGTTCATCGTGCCCTGGCTGTTGGCGATGGCCTTCATCGCGCCGAACAGCGCATTGGTGACGTGCTGGGACGTCTCCACATTGCCGGCCACGACCGCTGCCGGATAGGAGGGGCGCAGCATGCAGTTTTCCGGGATCACGATGTTGATCGGCCTGAGGCAGCCCGCATTCATCGGGATCTGCCCTTCCACCATCACGCGGAAGGCATAGAGCACCGCCGCGCGGGTCACCGGTTCAGGCGCGTTGAAATTGTTCTTCTGAACATTCGACGTGCCGGTGAAGTCGACGGTCGCCTCGCGCTTCTCGCGGTCGACGGTGATCTTCACCTTGATCACCTGGCCCGTGTCGGTCGGATATTCATATTCCGACGCATCCGGCAGGCGTTCGAGTACGCGGCGCACGGCTTCCGCCGCATTGTCCTGCACATGGCCCATATAGGCCTGCACCACGTCCAGACCGAACTGGTCGATCATCTTGCGCAGTTCAGCAACGCCCTTTTCGTTGGCGGCGATCTGCGCCTTCAGATCGGCGATGTTCTGGTGCGGGTTGCGCGCCGGATAGGCGTGGTCGGTCAGAAGCGTGTGCAGCTCCTCTTCGCGGAACTTGCCGCTCTCGACGAGGCGGAAATTGTCGAACAGAACGCCTTCTTCATCCACCGTGGTCGCCAGCGGCGTCATGGAGCCGGGTGCTGTGCCGCCGACATCGGCATGGTGGCCGCGCGAGGCGGTGTAGAACAGAATGTTCTCGCCGTGATCGTCAAACACGGGTGTGACCACCGTGATGTCGGGCAGATGCGTGCCGCCATTGTAAGGCGCGTTCAGCGCGAACACGTCGCCGGGGCGGATATTGCCCTTGTTCAGCCGGATGACGGTTTCCACCGAGCGGTCCATGGAGCCCAGATGCACCGGCATGTGCGGGGCATTGGCCACCAGCGCGCCATTCTGGTCGAACACCGCGCAGGAGAAGTCGAGCCGCTCCTTGATGTTCACCGAATAGGCGGTGTTCTGCAGCGTCACGCCCATCTGTTCGGCGATCGACATGAACAGGTTGTTGAAGACCTCAAGCATCACCGGATCGGCCTTGGTGCCGAGTGCGGCCATGCGGGCCTTCTTTTCCACGCGGCGCATCAGAATGTGGTCGAGCGCGGTGATCTCGGCCTGCCAGCCGGGCTCCACAACAACCGTCTGGTTGGCCTCGATGATGAGGGCAGGGCCGTTGACCCTGGCGCCGCGCGACAGCGTCTCGCGGCGGTAGATGCCGGCATCGTGCCATGCGCCGTCGCAGAAGATCGCGCGCGTTTCGCCGGGGGCGGGCGTGGCGTCGCTGGTCGCCTGCTCCTGCTCAACCGGACGGCCATCGCCCGCGTCCAGTCCCTCGACGCTGACGGCTTCCACCACCATCGGCTTGTCGTCATAGACGAAGCCGAACTGCGCCTTGTGCGCCGCCTCGAAGGCGGCCCTGGCGGTCTCAAGCGTGCCGTCGAAGGCGATGGGCAGCGTCGTGTCGGTGCCCTCGTAGCGGATTTCCAGCTTGGTTGCCCAGACCACCTTGTCGCCGGTGATGCCCTGATCGGCGAGTTCCTCGCGCACCTCTTCGCGCAGCGACGCCGAAAGCGCGTCGATGGCGTCCAGAGAGCTTTCCGCAAAGGGCTTCAAAAGCGCCTGCTGGCGCGAGGCGAACACGGTCGCAAGCCCGATGCCATAGGCCGAGAGCAGGCCCGACATCGGATGGATCAGCACCGCTTCCATGCCCAGCGCGTCGGCCACGAGGCAGGCATGCTGGCCGCCCGCGCCGCCAAAACAGTTCAGCAGATAGCCGGTCACGTCATAGCCGCGCTGCACGGAGATCTTCTTCACCGCATTGGCCATGTTTTCGACCGCAATGGTGATGAAGCCTTCCGCCACGGCTTCCGCGGGACGTCCGTCGCCGATCTGCTCGGCCAGTTCGGTGAAGCGGGCGCGCACGGCGTCCACATCGAGCGGCTCGTTCTGCTCGGGGCCGAAAATGGCCGGGAAGAAATCCGGCTGCAGCTTGCCCAGCATCACGTTCGCATCGGTCACGGCCAGCGGCCCGCCACGGCGATAGCAGGCGGGGCCGGGGTTTGCGCCGGCCGAATCCGGACCCGCCTTAAGGCGGTTGTCTTCATAATGCAGGATCGAACCGCCGCCGGCGGCCACGGTGTGAATGCGCATCATCGGCGCGCGGATGCGCACGCCCGCCACTTCCGTGTCGAAGGCGCGTTCATATTCGCCGTCATAATGGGCCACATCCGTCGAGGTGCCGCCCATGTCGAAGCCGATCACCTTGTCGAAGCCGGCAAGCCGCGCCGTCTCCACCATGCCGACCACGCCGCCGGCAGGGCCGGAAAGGATCGCGTCCTTGCCCTGGAACTTGTCGGCCGCCGTCAGGCCGCCCGACGACATCATGAATTTGAGGCCCGGGCCTTCGCCGTTCTCGTTGACGCCCAGTTCCGCCGCCACGCGGTTCACATAGCGCGACAGGATCGGCGACAGATAGGCGTCCACCACCGTGGTGTCGCCACGACCCACCAGCTTGATCAGCGGCGAGGTCTCGTGGCTGACCGAAACCTGCGAAAAACCGGATTCGCGGCAAAGGCTTGCCGCCGCTTTCTCATGCTCGGGATATTTCCACGCATGCATGAAGACGATGGCGACCGCGTCGATGCCATCGGCCTTGGCCGCCTCGATCTCGCCCTTCACGGCGTCGAGGTCGAGTTCCGTTTCCACCGTGCCGTCGACACGGCGGCGCTCCGGCACCTCGATCACGCGCTCATAGAGCTGTTCGGGCAGGATGATTTCCTTGGCGAAGATGTCCGGCCGCGCCTGGTAGGCGATCTTGAGCGCGTCGCGGAAACCCCTGGTGATGACCAGCGCCACGCGGTCGCCCTTGCGCTCCAGAAGCGCATTGGTCGCCACGGTCGTGCCCATCTTCACGTCGCCGATCAGATGCGAAGGCATGGCTTCGCCGGCCTTGACGCCGAGGTGATCGCGAATGCCCTGAATACCGGCGTCGGCATAGGCTTCCGGATTTTCAGAAAGCAGCTTGCGGGCGAAAAGCCCGCCATCCGGATCGCGGCCGATCACATCGGTAAACGTGCCGCCGCGGTCGATCCAAAAATCCCATTTGCCAGCTGTCATCGTCGGTTCCTTCGCATTATCCTTGGCAAAAGGAGAAACATGTCTCGGATAAAACGTCAATAATTTATTGACATATTATCTGAGTGTGCGACGCTCCTTCCATTGCAACGAAAGAAGGTGAGGGAACGCCTCCGTTGCCTCATACAAATGGGAGATTGACGATGCATCATTCCGTGAAATTCGCTGTGGCCGCAGCCGCTCTCGGCTTTGCCACCTCTGCCTCCGCGCAGACCAAGTGGGACATGCCGGTGCCCTATGGCGACACCAATTTCCACACGCAGAACATCGCCCAGTTCGCTGAGGATGTGAAAACCGCCACCGATGGCGGTCTGGAGATCACCGTTCATTCCAACGGCTCGCTGTTCAAGCATCCCGACATCAAGAACGCGGTGCGTCAGGGCCTTGCCCAGATCGGCGAGGTTCTGGGATCGCGTCTTTCCAATGAAGACCCGATCTATGAAGTGGATTCGATCCCCTTCCTGGCGACCAGCTATGATGACGCGAAGAAGCTCTATGGCGCGTCGAAGGACCAGCTTGCCGCAAAGCTTCAGGAGCAGGGGCTTCAGCTTCTCTTCTCCGTGCCGTGGCCGCCGCAGGGCATCTACACCCAGAAGGAAATCTCTTCGGTCGACGACCTCAAGGGTCTGAAGATGCGCGCCTACAATGCCGCCACCGAGCGTCTGGCGCAGCTCGCCGGCTCGCTGCCGACCCAGGTAGAGGTGCCGGACCTGCCGACCGCCTTCGCCACCGGCCGCGTCGAGGCCATGGTCACGTCGCCCTCCACCGGCGCAAACTCCAAGGTCTGGGACTTCCTCTCCCATTATTCCGACGCGCAGGCCTGGCTCCCGCGCAACATGGTCTTCGTCAACAAGGCCGCGTTCGATGCGCTGCCGGAAGATCAGCAGGCAGCGGTGCTTGAGGCTGCGGCCACCGCCGAGACGCGCGGCTGGGAAGCCTCCGTCAAGGAGACGGAAGACAAGACCCAGATCCTCAAGGACAATGGCATCACCGTCACTGCGCCGAGCGCCGAGCTCAAGGAAGGGCTTGCCGCCATCGGTGCGGAAATGTCCGCCGAATGGGCCGAAAAGGCTGGCGACGAAGGCAAGGCCGTCCTCGACGCTTACAGGAACTGACCGCTTTGACTGACCCTGCGGGCGGCTGGATGTCCGGCCGCCCGCAGACCGGTCGCCATGTGCGACCAAAATGAGACCGTCGAGCGGAGACGACGACAATGAGAAAAATACTGAACGGGCTTTATGGCGCGGCCGAGTGGCTGGCCATGGCTGCCCTCTGCGCGATTGCAGTTCTGGTGTTCGCCCAGGTCATGGGGCGCGTGGTGGACACCCTGCTTGGGCTTTTCGGCCTGCCTCCTTACGGGTTTCTCGTGCCGTCGCTGGCCGAGATCGCGGGCTTCCTGCTGGTCGGCGCGTCTTTCATGGCGCTTGCCGGCTCCCTGCGCGGCGGTGCGCAGATCCGTGTGACCCTGGGTCTTGCCGCCATGCCCGAGGGCATGCGCCGGGTGGCCGAGGTGTTCGTGCTTCTGGTCGGCGCGGCGCTGGCCGGCTTCTTCTTCTATTATGCAGCGAAGCTCGCCCTCGACAGTCACCGCTTCAACGAATTGTCTTACGGCATCATCGCCATCCCGCTCTGGATACCGCAGGCGGTCATGGCGCTCGGGATCGGCATCTTCGCCGTTGCGCTGCTGGATGACCTGTTCGCCGCGCTAACGGGCCGGTCTCCATCTTATCTCGCCACCGAAGATGGCGCGGCGGAGGAAGTGTGATGGACCTTCTGACCATTTCCCTCACGCTCGGCGGGCTGATGCTCGTCCTGCTTGCCGCCGGCCTCTGGGTCGCTCTGGCGCTCATGGTGGCCGGCCTTACCGCCATCTATCTCATGGTTCCGGTGCCGCCCGGCGCGGTGATGGCCACCACCGTATGGGGTTCCATCAATTCGTGGGACCTGGCTGCTCTTCCCATGTTCATCTGGATGGGGGAGATCCTGTTCCGCACGCGGCTGGCCGAAGACATGTTCGCCGGTCTTGCGCCGTGGATGCGGCGTCTGCCGGGCCGGCTCCTGCACGTCAACATTCTGGGCTGCGCCATCTTTGCCGCCGTGTCCGGCTCGTCTGCCGCCACCACGGCCACCATCGGCCGCATGTCTCTGCCCGAACTCAGAAAGCGCGGCTATGACGAGCGCATGGCCATCGGCTCGCTTGCCGGTTCCGGCACGCTCGGCCTGCTCATCCCGCCCTCGATCATCCTGATCGTCTATGGTGCGGCCACCGAGCAGTCCATCGCCCGTCTTTTCATCGCCGGCGTCATTCCCGGCATCATGCTGGCGGCGCTCTTCATGGGCTACACGGCCGTTTGGTCGATGATCAATCACAAGCGCATGCCCGAGGCCGATCCGCGCATTCCCTATCTTCAGCGCATCTGGCAGACTCGCCGCCTGTTCCCGATCCTGGCGCTCATCATCGGTGTCATCGGTTCGATCTATGGCGGCTTTGCGTCGCCCACCGAGGCCGCCGTTGTCGGTGTGGTTCTCTCACTGGCCCTGTCATGGTTCACCGGCACGTTAAGTCGCTCGACCTTTTTCGCTGCGCTGCGCAACGCCTCGCGCACTTCCTGCATGATCGTGCTCATCCTCGCCGGTGCGTCCGTTCTGACCGTGGCCATGGGCTATACGGGCATTCCCCGTGCGCTGGCGCAGTTCATCGCCGAGCAGGGCTACTCGCCCTATGCGCTTCTGGCTGTGCTGACCCTTTTCTTCGTCGTGCTGGGCTGTTTTCTCGACGGTATTTCCATCGTCGTGCTCACCGCATCGGTCATTCTGCCCATGGTCGAGGCTGCGGGGCTCGACATCATCTGGTTCGGCATCTATCTCGTGCTCGTGGTCGAGATGAGTCAGATCACGCCGCCGGTCGGCTTCAACCTGTTCGTCATTCAGGGGCTCACCGGGCACAACATTCTCAAGGTCGCCGGCATGACCCTGCCGTTCTTCCTCATGATGATCGTCGCCGTTGCGTTGGTCGTCCTGTTCCCGCAACTGGCGCTATGGCTGCCGCAAACCATGCTCGCGAGGTAATGATGTCGAACGCCGAACGGAAAGTCGGACCGGTCGTCTCCGCAGCCCATCTGGCCGCTGGCGCCATGCCGGCGCTGTCGGAGATCGAGTTTGCGATGACCGTGATGAGCCATTCCTTCGAGCGCTGGATGGTGCGCTGCATGGCGGCGGCGGGTGTGCCGGGTCTGCAGCCCACCGCCGTGCAGATCCTGCACGCCGTCAATCACAGGAACCGGGAGAAGACGCTTTCGGAACTGTGCATGATGTTCAACATCGAAGACGTTCACGTCGCGTCCTACGCCATCAAGAAGCTGGCCGCGCTCGGTCTGGTCAAGACCGGGCGCAGGGGCAAGGAGAAGACGGTGAAGGCGACTGCGGAAGGGGCTGCCGCCTGCGAGCGCTATCACGAGGTTCGTGAAGCGCTGCTCGTTTCGAGCACCAAGCGCCTCAAACTCGATGAGGAAGCACTTTCCGGCATTGCCGCGGTAATGCACGCCCTGTCCGGGCAATATGATCAGGCCGCGCGCAGCGCCACCAGCCTTTAGGGGCCTGACCCTGGCCCGTAAGCCTGCGGGCAGGGCGCATGGCGCGTCCGCGATCCCGCATCGTTACGGCCCGTCACTCAACGTTACGAAACTCCATGCGGTCTGGCGCATTTCCTCGCTGTGGGCGCGCGGCGACGTGCCCGGAAGATGTGCTTTGTATGGAGAGTGGATATGAAAAAGTTTCTAGCTGCAACCGTTTCGGGGCTGGCCCTTCTCGGACTTGCCGCCTGCAGTGAGGGCGACAACACGACCACCCAGAGCATCGAGTCCGAGCAGCAGGATACGACCCCGATGGATGCGCCCGCTGCTGCGCCGGAAGCGCCTGACACGATGCAGGATCAGGGCACGACCAGCCAGTAAGGTCCAGTAAGGTGATTGCACCGTCTGGTATCGAGCTGATGCCGGCGGGCATTGACGCTCATGAATGAGACCGGGTGAGCCGTGCGGCTTGTCCGGTTTCTTCATGCGCCAATCTGCGTCTCGAAATCGTCAGCAATTGCGGTTACAAAACCGCATGACTTTTTGGGATCGCATTACAGACTTTATTACGCGCGCACCCGGCAGCGCGCTTTCGGCGATGGTCGAGGCCATTCGCACCGTTTTCGAAGGCGATCCGCAGTTGCGCCGGCGCGTCGCCTTCTCCGTCGCCATCATTGCCCTGTCTGCAAAGATGGCCAAGGCCGATGGCGTCGTGACGCCCGACGAGGTGCAGGCGTTTCACGAGATTTTCTCCGTTCCGCGCAATGAGCAGGCCAATGTTTCGCGTCTTTATGGTCTGGCGCAGCAGGATGTGGCCGGCTTCGAGGCCTATGCCCGTCAGATGTCCGGTCTCTGCGGCTCCGGTGACACCAATTGCGCCATGCTTGAGGATATCCTTGATGCGCTGTTCCACATCGCCAAGGCCGATGGTGTGATCCATGAGCGCGAGCGTGACTTCCTTCAGCGCGTTGCCGAGATCTTCGATATCCGCGAAGACCATTTCGAGCAGATCCTCTCGCGCCATGCGCTTCAGGGCGAGGGCAATCCCTACATGGTTCTTGGCGTCGAGCAGGATGCCCCGTTTGACGAGATCAAGCGCCGCTACCGCAGGCTGGTTGCCGAAAACCATCCTGATCGCATGATCGCACGTGGCGTTCCCGAAGAATTCCTCGCTATCGCCAACACGCGGCTCGCTTCCATCAATGCCGCCTATGAGAGCATCGAGAAAGCGCAGGTTCGCGCGTGAGCGCGGAGGACTGTTCCGCCATGATGTTCGAGCCTGATTTCGCAGGCGCCGAAGTGTGTCCCTCTCCGAATTTCGGAGAGCGGCGTGGCGGGCTTCTGCCCGACATGCTCATCCTGCATTACACCGGCATGGAAACGGGCCAGGGCGCACAGGACTGGCTGTGCGCGCCCGAAAGCGAGGTCTCCAGCCATTATCTCGTTCACGAGGATGGCCGGATCGTGCAGATGGTGCGCGAGGCAGACCGCGCCTGGCATGCCGGGCGCAGCTCCTGGCAGGGCTGCGAAGACATCAATTCCTGCTCCATCGGCATCGAAATCGCCAATGCGGGACACCCGCAGGGGCTGCCTGATTTCCCCGATATCCAGATCGAAGCCGTCCTGAAACTGGGCAAAGATATCTGCCGGCGTCACAAAATCGGGCCAAAACGGGTCCTCGGACACTCCGATATTGCGCCCGGCCGCAAGGTTGACCCCGGCGAAAACTTCCCCTGGGAGCGTCTCGCAAAGGGCGGTCTTGGCACTTTTGTCGCAGTTCCGCCCATTTCGGGCGGCCATTCCCTGGGCGCTGGAGACGCGGGGCCGGCGGTGCAGGCTCTCCAGAGATTACTCTCCGGTTATGGGTATGGAATCGCCCAAACAGGCATTTTCGACCGTGACACGGAGGTTTCCGTTAGGGAATTTCAAAGGCATTTCAGACCGTTAGAGATAAATGGGATTGCCGATGTCTGGACATGCGCAATTTTGCAAAAACTAATGTATGATTAACCTGTGATTGATTCTTCTCCCTGACGATCACTCACTCCCAAGACTGGCGCAAAATTTCATCAGTTCATATTATTTGAATTGAAGCGCCTTTTTTGTTTCTCCTTCCCCTGCAAAACAGCGACCCGTGTTGAGGCCGAGGGACCACGTCCCGGCCTCGTGGAAAACAAAACCTGCCGCGCCCTGATGCAGCGGCACAGAATTACGGGTCGAAATGAAAATCACTACCTTATTCGCGGCAGCGCTTGCTGTCTGCGCCGCAACGTCTTTGTCTCACGCTGACGAGCCCCGCTACAGCCAGGTCATTGCCACGCATTCTGCAAAGAAGGCTGCAGAGAAGAAGGTTGATACGGGCAAGGAGCCGACCACGCTCCTTCAGGCAATCATTCGCGGCGGAAAAGGTTCCAGTGCGACTGACGTGGACATGACGACCACCGGTTCCATCAAGGCCGACAAGAAGACCGTCAAGAAGGCCCTGCAGGCGAAGTCCCGCAAGTCCACGAAAACGGCGAAGGCTTCCAAGTCCCGGAAGAAGACCACCGTCAAGACGTCGGTCCGCAAGAGCGGTTCGGGTGGTTCCTACCACACCATCATTTCCAAATACGCGGCTGCCTACGGTGTGCCGGTCTCGCTCGCCAACGCCGTTGTGCGCGTTGAAAGCAACTACCGCGCCAATGCCCGCGGTGCGGCAGGTGAAATCGGCCTGATGCAGATCAAGCCGGCAACCGCGCGCATGATGGGTTACAGCGGTTCCTCCAAGGGCCTCTACAACCCCGAGACCAATATCAAATACGGCATGAAATATCTCGCCAAGGCGCACAAGCTCGGCGGCGGTTCCACCTGCGGCACGATCCTCAAATACAATGCCGGTCACGGCGCAAAGCGCATGAACCCGATCTCCTCGCGCTACTGCTCCAAGGTGAAGCAGATCCTGGGGCATTAATTCTCGGGCTGGGCGGCGGAAACCGGTTTTCGGTTCCTCCGCTGCTTCGGGTGAAATTTGGATCGCCGCGCGTCCGGAAGGGCGCGCGGCGATTTAAGTTCGGGACGAAGGCGCTTTCCTGCGCGAACGCGGCTGTTTTGAGTTGCGTTTTGCCGCATGAAACCCTTTATACGCATTGCCAGCCGGTCGGACGGCCGCGCGGACCGGGGCCGAAAGGCTGTTCGCGAGGAAAGTCCGGGCTCCACGGAAAAACGGTGCCGGATAACATCCGGCGGGGGCGACCCCAGGGACAGTGCCACAGAAAGCAGACCGCCCCGCCTTCGGGCAGGGTAAGGGTGAAAGGGTGGGGTAAGAGCCCACCGCGTCGACGGTAACGGAGGCGGCAAGGTAAACCCCACCGGGAGCAAGACCGAATAGGAACGGCGCGAGGGGCAACCCTCAGGGCTTTTTCCGGCTTGACCGTTCGGGTAGGTTGCTAGAGGCCGATGGCAACATCGGTCCCAGAGGAATGGTCGTCACGTTGCATCGCTTTCGGGCGGTGCGGCCATACAAAATCCGGCTTATAGACCGGCTGGCATTTTCGTCTTTCATTTTCCGGAATTCTGTCCCGTTTGGGAAAATTCCGGATGCTTTTGGTAAATTTACAGGCCGTTCAGCGCCGTTTCGATGGATGCCCAGAGCGCCTCGGTCGGCTCGCATCCAATCGACAGGCGCACAAAGCCTTCCGCCACATCGTCACCCCATCTTGCGCGCCGTTCAGCCGAAGAGTGAACGCCGCCGAACGAGGTCGTGGCTTCGAGCAGCGGGCAGGTGTTGATGAAGGCTTCCGCCTTTTCTTCCGTTTCCAGAGTTAGCCCGATCAGCGAGCCGAAACGCAGCATCTGCGTGCGGCTGAGCGCATGGGATGGATCACCTGCAAGGCCGGGATAGCGCAATGCCTTGATGGCTGGATGATCGGCAAGGCGGGTGGCGATGGTTTCGGCCGACGAGCACATCCGGTCAAAACGCAGTTCAAGCGTCTCGATCCCGCGCAGCACCAGCCAGGCCTCGAACGGGCCGGGAATGTTGCCGGAAAGCTTGCGCCAGTCGCGCACCGCGCCGATCAGCGTGCTGTCGCGGCTTGCCACATGGCCGAACAGCACATCCGAGTGCCCGTTGACCGCCTTGGTGTCGGCGGCAAGAACGATGTCCGCGCCCAGATCCAGCGGGCGCTGGCCGAAAGGCGTCATGGTCGTGTTGTCGGCAACGACGATGGCGCCATGTTCATGGGCAGCCTTCGCGACGGCCGCGATGTCGCACACATCGAGCCCCGGATTGGACGGCGTTTCAATGAGAACCATGCGGTAGCCTTCAAACCCGCCTTCAAGGAAGGAGGCCGTGGGGCGCGTGTCGTAAAGAATGCCAAGCCGGGAGAGGTGTTTCTCCAGAAGAACGCGCGGCGTGTAGTAGCCGTCTGCGGGCAGAAGCACCCGGTCGCCAGCCGAAAGCAGCGCCAGAAAGACGGACGAAATTGCAGCCATGCCCGATGGGAAGCTCACGGTCTCGGCATCTTCCAGATGGGCGAGGGCGGCTTCGACCGCTTCCCAGGTGGGATTGTCGAAACGGCCATATTGCCTAAAGCCTGCGGGATCGCCGGGAAGATGAAACACCGAGCTCATGACGATGGGCGTAGAGAGCGGATCGCCCTTTGCGAGCCGTGCCGAATGAAGGTGCGAAAGGCTTGCAGCGCGGGTGTTCTGGCTGTCGGACATGGGGCTCCTCGCAGGCGTCATGGGTGACTTTGGGGCAGGTGCGGACCGGCCGGCCCGAAGCCTTTCCTAACCTTTTGTTAGCCTTAATGCACGATAAATGACCATGGCCCGATGCATGCCGAAATCGCCTGTCATCGAGGCATAAGTGAAGGTTAATCCCGTTGACGCCCATATCGGCCCATGGTACCCCATAAATCAAATCAGCGTTTCGTTGCAGTTGGAGTACGGGTTCCACCCATGTCGGCCTCTTTTTCAGGGCGACGTGGCGTATGGGATTCACCCTTGCAGAGGGGCGGGCACACATTCGGAGAGCCGCTTTTGACAGCGGCTGAAGAGATGCAAAGGGGCATAGGCCAGTTGGCCGTTAAGCGTCATGGACCGGTTTCTGTCGAATGCAGTAAACAAGATCGACTCCAAGGGTCGGGTCTCGGTGCCGGCGCACTTTCGCTCCGTTGTTCAAAAGCGTGGTTTCACGGACCTCTATGCACTGCGTGCGCTCGACATCCCGGCGATGGATGTGGGCGGTCTCGACCTGCTCGACCGCTACGAGGAGCGCATTGCGCAGGAGGATCCGTTCCTGCAGACGGCGGACGACATGTCCTTTTTCGTGCATGGCGACGGCGCCTTCCTCAAATTCGATCAAGATGGGCGCATCACGGTGACCGATTTTATTCGCGAGCACACGGGCATCACGAAGGAAGTGGCCTTCGTGGGGCGTGGACTGTTCTTTCAGATCTGGGAGCCGGAGCGGCTGAAGGCCCATGGGCAGGCAGTGCGCGAACGGCTTCTCAAACTTCGGCAAGCGGCTGCATCCGGCCGGACTGCCGGACAGTCGGAATGATGGCGGGCCCCGGCGGCGAAAGCCCGGCCGGTGGCGGACCGGCCCGCCACATTCCGGTTCTTTTGCGTGAAGTTCTTGAAGCCCTGCATCCGCTCGAAGGTCATTCCTTCATCGACGGCACATTCGGCGCCGGCGGCTACACCACCGCGCTTCTGGAAGCCGGCGGTTCGGTCACGGCCATTGACCGCGACCCGACGGCGATTGCCGCAGGGCAGGCGCTGGTCGACAAATGGGATGGACGCCTGCGTCTGGTGGAGAACCGCTTCTCCCGCCTCGACGAGGTGGTGGGCGCGCCGGTTGACGGCGTCGTTCTCGACATCGGCGTTTCCTCCATGCAGATCGACGAGGCGGTGCGCGGCTTTTCCTTCCAGAAGGAAGGCCCGCTCGACATGCGCATGGAGCGCACCGGGCTGAGCGCAGCCGACGTGGTCAACACGATGAAGGCGGGGGATCTCGCCCGCATCTTCGGCATTCTGGGCGAAGAGCGGCAGGCCGGGCGCATCGCGCGCGGGCTTGAGCGGCTTCGGGCCGAAAAGCCTTTCGAGACGACGCTCGACCTTGCCAATGCGGTCGAGAAAATCGTGGGCCGGCGTCCGCAGGAAAAGATCCACCCGGCGACCCGTGTGTTCCAGGGCCTGCGCATCTACGTCAATGACGAGCTGGGCGAACTGGCGCGCGCGCTCTTTGCAGCCGAGCGTGCTCTGAAGCCCGGCGGGCGGCTGGTCGTGGTGACGTTCCATTCGCTCGAAGACCGGATCGTGAAGCGTTTCATGGCTGAGCGGGCTGGCGGTTCCGGCGGTTCGCGCCATCTGCCGCAGGTTCAGGAAGCGGCGCCCCTTTTCCAGAAACCGGCGAAATCCGTTTCGCCGTCGAAGGAAGAGACGGACGTCAACCCGAGGGCGCGCTCGGCGCGTCTGCGTCTGGCCGTGCGCACCGATGCGCCGGCGGGCGATGTGGATTTCGACATTGTCGGTCTTTCGCGGTTCCCGCGGCCGACACGTGCTGGTGAAAGGTAGGCTCAGATGTTTCGCACAAGCGATATTGTTCTGATCACGGTGATGATGGCTGCCGCCGCCTTTACCTACAAGACCAAGCACGACGCCGAGGCCAGCTACAAGGAACTGCGCACGATTGAGCGGCAGGCCCAGCTGGAGAAGGATTCCATCGACATTCTGAAGGCGGACTGGAGCCTGCTGACACAGCCTGCGCGCCTGCAGCGGCTGACGGAAACCTACAAGGAAGAGCTGGGGCTTGAGCCGGTGGAAGCGCCGCGCATCGCCGAGTTCTCCGATCTGCCGGAGCGGCCATTGACCATTGAGGGGATCGTCACCGACATGGCGGGTGCCGATGGCGGTCCTGACCAGACGACAACCGGGGCGGTGCGGCCATGACTGGGGCAAGCGAATACACCCACGACACGGATACCTCTGCAGTGCGCCGCGGGGCTGCAACCATTGTAATGGATGGCGCAGGCAAGGCGCGTGGCGGCCGGGCGCAGAACCGCGTCGTCATGGCCATGGCCGTTATCTTTGGCATTTACGCCGCGCTTGGCGGCCGTCTCGTGCATCTGGCCATGCAGGAAGAGCCCGAAGCGAGCCTTCCCGCTGCCCGCGTGACCGCGTCGCGGCCCGATCTCGTGGACCGCAATGGCGAAGTTCTGGCGACCGACATCAAGACGGCATCGCTCTTTGCAGAGCCGCGTCGCATCGTCGACATCGACGAGGCCATCGAGAAGCTCTCCACGGTTCTGCCCGATCTGAACTATCAGCAGACCTATCGCCGGCTCGACAGCGATGCCGGTTTTGTGTGGCTGCGTCGCCAGCTTTCGCCGCGTCAGCAGGCCGACATTCTGGCGCTCGGCATTCCGGGCCTTGGTTTCCGCACCGAGAAGCGCCGCTTCTATCCGGGTGGCCCGACGGCCTCGCACATTGTCGGTCTCGTGAACATCGACAACAAGGGCATCGCCGGCATCGAGAAATTCGTCGACGATCAGGGGCTTGCCGACCTTCAGGCGACGGGCCTCGCGGTCGAGGGGCATCTGGAGCCGGTCAGGCTTTCTCTTGATCTGCGCGTCCAGCACATCATTCGCGACGAGCTGGTGCAGGCGCTCGACCGCTACAAGGCGATTGCCGCCGGTGCGGTGGTGCTCAATGCGCGCACGGGCGAAGTGGTGGGCATGGGCTCGGTGCCCGATTACGATCCCAACAACCCGGTCAACGCGCTCGACAAGGATCGGCTGAACCGCATGTCGGCAGGCGTGTTCGAGATGGGGTCGACCTTCAAGCTCTTCACCACCGCCATGGCGCTCGATTCCGGCCTGGTGAGCATCAATGACAGTTTTGACGCCACACGGCCGATCCGTATCGGCGGCTTTACCATCAACGACTTCCATGGCAAGCGCCGTGTGCTGAGCGTTCCGGAGATCTTCATCTACTCGTCCAACATCGGCACGGCCAAGATGGCGGACGTTGTTGGCATCGACGGACACCGCGCCTTCCTGCAGAAGATCGGCCTTCTGGGACGCCTGCCCACGGAACTGCCGGAGGTTGCTCTCCCGACCGAGCCGAAGACCTGGAAGAAGATCAACTCGATCACGATCTCCTACGGTCACGGCATGGCGACCACGCCGCTTCAGACGGCGGTGGCAGCGGCAGCGATGCTGAATGGCGGCAAGCTTTTCCCGCCGACCTTCCTGCCGCGCACCGAGGCCGAGGCCAACGAAATCGCCGAACAGGTGATCTCGCCGAAGACCAGCGCCGAGATGCGCTACCTCTTCCGTCTCAACACGGAAAAGGGTTCGGGCCGCCGCGCCGAGGTGGAAGGCTATTATGTGGGTGGCAAGACCGGAACAGCAGAAAAGGTCGTCAACGGTCGCTACTCAAACAATGTGCGCTTCAACGCCTACATCGCCGGTTTCCCGGCCGATGATCCGGACTATGTGGTCCTGGTCTTCGTCGATGAGCCGAAGCCGGAGCGGGATGGCATCAGTGCAACAGCGGGCATGAATGCCGCACCGATGGTGCGCAACATCATTCGCCGCTCTGCGCCGCTTCTTGGCGTGAAGCCCGAATTCGGTCAAGAAAGTAATGCTTTGCTGGTCTCACAGCAGTGAGTCGGCCATGCGCCGAGGGGAAACGTGGTAATTGAAAGCGCCGGGGCCCATGAAATTCAGTGAATTTGCAGACATTCTTTCCAGTCAGGGGCTCTTGCCGGCGGATCGACCGATTTCAGGCGTTTCGTCGGATTCTCGCACGGTTGAAGCCGGTGACCTGTTTTTCGCGCTCGCCGGCGTAAAGGCGGACGGCGCGTCCTTTGCGCAGGAGGCTGCGCGCAAGGGCGCTGCGGCCATCATTGCCCGACCGGGCGCGCTTTCGTCCGATCCGGGCATTCCCGTCATCGAGACCGACGATCCGCGCCGTGCGCTGGCGCTCTGCGCTGCGCGTGTGTTTCCGCGCCAGCCCGAAACCATGGTCGCCGTGACCGGCACCAGCGGCAAGACCTCCGTTGCCTCTTTCACGCGGCAGATCTGGGAACATGTGGGACTGCCCGCTGCCAGCATCGGCACCACCGGGGTGGTTGCGCCGGGGCGCGACGAATATGGCGAGCTGACAACGCCCGACCCGATTGCGCTGCACCGTCTTCTGGATGAGCTCGCAGGGGCGGGCGTGACCCATGCCTCCATGGAAGCCTCCAGCCACGGGCTCGACCAGCGCCGCCTCGATGGCGTGCGGCTCGCTGCCGGCGGTTTCACCAATCTTGGCCGCGACCACATGGATTACCATCCGACGATCGAGGAGTATCACCGCGCCAAGATGCGGCTCTTCGATGCGCTGCTGCCCAAGGGCGCGCCGGCGGTGATCTTCGCTGACGATCCGTGGTCGGAGCCGACCGAGAAGGCGGCGAAGGCGGCAGGCCTCGATGTGCGCACCGTGGGCCGCAAGGGCGGTTTTCTGACCCTGAAGCGGGTTGAGCATGAGCGGCATCGCCAGCGCGCCGAAGTGGATGTCGATGGCGTGATCTACGAGGTGGACCTGCCGCTTGCGGGCGACTTCCAGGTGGCCAATGCGCTGGTTGCGGCAGGCCTTGCCATCAGCACCGGCACTGCGGCGGAAACGGTCTTTGCCGCACTTGAGACGCTGAAGGGCGCTTCGGGACGGCTGGAGCTGGTCGGAACGGCCGGCAATGGCGCGCAGGTCTATGTGGACTACGCCCACAAGCCGGACGGTCTTGAGAATGTGCTCCAGTCGGTGCGGCCCTTCACCACCGGTCGCGTGATCGTGGTGTTCGGCTGCGGCGGCGACCGCGATACGGGCAAGCGCCCGATAATGGGTGAGATCGCCGCGCGGCTCGCCGATGTGGCCATCGTGACCGACGACAATCCGCGCTCGGAAGATCCGGCGATGATCCGCGCCGCCGTCATGGAAGCGGCGTCGGGCGCGCGTGAGATCGGCGACCGCCGTGAAGCGATCCGCGCCGCCGTCGCCATGCTTGAGGAAGGCGACACGCTGATCGTGGCCGGCAAGGGCCATGAAACGGGTCAGGAAATTGCAGGCCGCAAACACCATTTCTCCGATCATGAGGAAGTGCGCACGGCACTCGCGGAGCGCGCCGGATGAGCACGTTGTGGACCTTCGAGGCGCTGGTGCAGGCGACGGGCGGAAGACCGCTGGGCCAGGCATCAGGCCCCATCACCGGTATTTCCATCGATACGCGGACGCTCAACCCGGGCGACGCGTTCTTCGCCATTGAGGGCGAGCGTTTTGACGGGCACAGCTTCGCCACCGCTGCCATGGCGGCGGGCGCTTCGGTGCTGATCGTCGCCGAGGCGAAGCTGCCGGCGCTCGGCCGGCTGGCCGTGCCGATGGTGGTGGTGCCGGACGTTCTGGGCGCGCTGGAAGATCTTGGGCGCGCGGCGCGACTGCGCAGCCGCGCCAAGATCGTGGCGGTGACCGGCTCGGTCGGCAAGACCTCCACCAAGAACATGATGCGTCAGGCGTTTTCCGCCTGCGGCAGCGTGCATGCAGCCGACCGCTCGTTCAACAATCACTGGGGCGTGCCGCTGACGCTCGCCCGCATGCCGGCCGATTGCGATTACGCGATCTTCGAGATCGGCATGAACCATCCCGACGAAATCCGCCCGCTGGTGAAGATGGTGCGTCCGCACATCGCCGTGGTGACGCTGGTGGCTGCCGCGCATCTGGGCTTCTTCAAGAGCGTTGAGGAAATCGCCCACGCCAAGGGCGAGATCTTCGAGGGGCTGGTGAAGGGCGGCGCGGCGCTGATCAACCGCGACGATGCGCACTGGGACACGCTTGCGCGTCTGGCCGAAGAGGCCGGCGTGAAGACCATTGCCGGCTTCGGCGCGCACGAAAAGGCCGATATCCGGCTGACCCATGTGGAGTGTGGTCCGCAATCCTCAACCTTTGCCATCGAGATCGATGGCGAGGCGACCGAGGTGCGGCTGGGCGCGCCGGGGCGGCACATGGTGCAGAATGCGCTGGCGACGCTGGGTGCGGTGCATTTGGCGCAGGCCGACATGCAGAAGGCTGCGATGGCGCTTGGCTCTTTCGACGCCGAGGCCGGGCGCGGCGCACGCCACCGGCTGATGCTCGATGGCGGCGCGTTCACGCTGATCGATGAGAGCTTCAACGCCAATCCGGCCTCCATGGCGGCTGCCTTCGACCTGTTGAAGCGCGCCGAGCCGGAAGCCGGTGGACGGCGCATCGCCGTTCTGGGCGATATGGCGGAGCTTGGCGAACATGCAGAAAAGCTGCATGCCGGGCTCGCCGGCATGGTGACGGATGCGGGCACGGAGCTCGTTTTCCTCGCCGGCAGGGAAATGAAAGCGCTGGCCGCGGCACTGCCCGAAGGGCTGCCGGTGGAACACCGCGAAGCAACGGACGATCTGCGCGCGCTTGTGCTTGCGGCTGTGAAGCCCGGCGACGCCGTCATGATCAAATCTTCAAAAAGCATCGGCTTCAACAAACTGGTCGACGCCATCCTAAAAACCTATCCGGGCGCGGCGACGGGGGACTGATCCATGCTCATGATGCTCGTTGACCTGGCCGATGAAGTTTCGGTTCTCAACGTATTTCGTTACATCACCTTCCGCACCGGCGGCGCGCTGATCACCTCGGCGCTGATCGTTTTCCTGTTCGGGCCGATGATCATCGCATCGCTGCGTGTGCGCCAGGGCAAGGGGCAGCCGATCCGCGCCGACGGTCCGCAGACCCATTTCAAGAAGGCCGGCACACCGACCATGGGCGGGCTCATGATCCTGTCGGGCATTCTGGGCTCCTGTGCGCTCTGGGCGAACCTCTCCAGCGTTTATGTCTGGGTGGTGCTGATGGTCACGCTGGGCTTCGGCGCCATCGGCTTCTATGACGATTATCTCAAGGTGACGAAGCAGTCGCATCTGGGCTTTTCGGGCAAGGCGCGCCTGACGGCCGAATTCGTGATTGCGGGCATTGCCGCCTGGGTCATCATGAATGCGGGGCAGGCGCCGTTCTCCTCGTCTCTGACCTTCCCCTTCTTCAAGGATTTCCTGCTCAATCTGGGCATCTTCTTCGTGCCTTTCGCGGCCTTCGTGATCGTGGGTGCGGGCAATGCCGTGAACCTGACCGATGGTCTCGACGGGCTTGCCACTGTGCCGGTCATGGTGGCGGCGGCGTCGTTCGGCGTGATCGCCTATCTCTCCGGTAACGCCATCTTCGCCAACTATCTGCAGATCCACTTCGTGCCCGGCACGGGTGAGCTGGCGGTGATCCTTGGCGCGGTGATCGGTGCGGGGCTCGGCTTCCTGTGGTTCAACGCGCCGCCGGCGGCAATCTTCATGGGCGACACGGGATCGCTGGCGCTTGGCGGCCTGATCGGCTCGGTTGCCGTGGCCACCAAGCACGAGATCGTGCTCGCCATCATCGGCGGCCTGTTCGTGGTGGAAATCCTTTCGGTGATCATTCAGGTGGCGGTCTTCAAGATGACCGGCAAACGGGTGTTCCTGATGGCCCCCATACACCATCACTTCGAAAAGCTCGGCTGGACCGAAAGCCAGGTGGTGATCCGTTTCTGGATCATTGCGGTGCTTCTGGCGCTGGTGGGCCTGTCCACCCTCAAGCTGCGCTAGGGCGGGCGCGATGATCCCGGCCTCCGTCTTCAAGGGCAGGAATGTCGCTCTGTTCGGGCTTGGCGGCTCGGGCATCGCGACGGCGCGCGCGCTGGTTGCCGGTGGCGCGGTGGTGACCGCGTTCGACGACAATCCCGAAAGCGTGGCGCGGGCTGCCGGCGAGGGCGTGCCCACGGGCGACCTGCGCGGCATCGACTGGAGCGCGCAGGATGCGTTCGTCCTGTCGCCCGGCGTGCCGCTCACCCATCCGCGCCCGCACTGGAGCGTGGAACTGGCCCAGGCGGCGGGTGTGGAGATCATCGGCGATGTGGAGTTGTTCGCCCGCGAGCGGCAGGCCCATGCGCCCGACGCACCGCTGGTGGCGATCACCGGCACCAATGGCAAATCGACCACCACGGCGCTGATCGCGCATATTCTCGCCGATGCGGGGCGCGACACGCAGATGGGTGGCAATATCGGCCGGGCGGTCATGACGCTCGACGCGCCGCAGCCCGAACGGCATTACGTGGTGGAGTGCTCCTCCTACCAGATCGACCTCGCACCGACGCTCGACCCCTCGGTCGGCATTCTCCTGAACCTGTCGCCCGATCATCTCGACCGGCACGGCTCGTTCGAGAATTATGCCTCGATCAAGGAGCGGCTGGTGGCGAAAAGCGGGCTGGCGATTGTCGGTGTCGACGATCCCGATTGCCGCCGCATCGCCGACCGGCTTGCTGAGGCAGGGCGCAGGGTCGAGCGCATTTCATCAACGTCCCGGCTCGATGACGGGTTCTATCTCGACGGGCTCGCCCTCATGCGGGCGGTGAACGGCGTTGCCGAACAGCTTGCCACACTTGAAGGCATCGGCTCGCTGCGCGGCGCGCACAATGCGCAGAACGCGCTTGCCGCACTGGCGGCCTGTCTGGAATGCGGGCTCAGCCTTGAAGAGATACAGGCCGGGTTCAACAGCTTTCCGGGGCTTGCCCACCGCATGGAGCAGGTGGCGCGCAAGGGGCGGGTGCTGTTCGTCAACGATTCCAAGGCGACCAACGCCGATGCGGCGGAGCGGGCGCTTTCAAGCTTTGAACGCATTTACTGGATTGCCGGCGGCCTGCCCAAGGATGGCGGGATTGAAACGCTGAAGAGCCTCTTTCCGCGCGTCGCCAAGGCCTATCTGGTGGGCGAGGCCGCACCAGTCTTTGCTGCTACGATCGGAGAGGCGACGGCGTTCGAGATTTCGGGTACCATAGACAAAGCCGTCGACCATGCGGCGCGCGATGCGGCGGGCGATCCCGCGCCGGAGGCTGTAGTCCTGTTATCGCCAGCCTGTGCGAGTTTCGATCAGTTCAGGAATTTTGAGGTGCGTGGCGATGCCTTCCGCGAGGCGGTTCGTTCGCTCGCCGGCGCCGAGATGATGGGGAGCAAGTGACATGGTGAGCCGCACCGACCGAAGCCCGGTTGCCAATTGGTGGTGGACCATTGACCGTTGGTTCCTTGGCGCGTTCCTGCTTCTTATGGGGCTTGGCGTCGTTCTGTCGTTTGCGGCAAGCCCGGCCGTTGCCGATCGCATCGGTCTGTCCAGCTTCCATTTCGTGACGCGTCAGATTGTCTACATGCTGCCTGCGGTGGTGGTGATGATCGGTGTTTCGTTCCTCAGCCCGCGTCTGGTGCGGCGACTGGCGCTCGTGATGCTGGTGGGCGCTCTGGCGCTGATGGTGCTGACGCTCTTTGCCGGTATGGAAGTGAAGGGCTCGCGGCGCTGGCTCCACATATTCGGCGTCTCCATTCAGCCTTCGGAATATCTGAAACCCGCCTTTGTGGTGATCTGCGCCTGGCTCTTCCATGAGCATGCGCGCCAGCCCGAAATTCCAGGCAATCTGTTTGCGATGCTGCTGCTCGGTCTCGTCATCGCGCTTCTGGTCGCGCAGCCCGATCTGGGTCAGACCATGCTGGTGCTTGGCACATGGGGCGCGATGTTCTTCATCGCCGGCATGCCGTGGCTCTGGATCGCCGTGCTCGGCGCGCTGGGCGCGGGCGGCGCGTTTCTCGCCTACACGATCTTCCCGCATGTGGCCGACCGTATTGACCGCTTTCTGACCGGCGAGGGCGACACCTATCAGGTGGACATGAGCATCGAGGCGATCACCCGTGGCGGCTGGTTTGGACGTGGGCCGGGCGAAGGCACGGTGAAGCGCATTCTTCCCGACAGCCACACCGACTTCGTGTTCGCCGTGGCGGGCGAAGAGTTCGGGATCATCATCCTTCTTATCATTTTGAGCATCTTCGCCTTCGTTGTGCTGCGCGGTCTTTCAAAGGCGCGCCGCGAAGAAGACGATTTTACGCGCTACGCGGTGAGCGGGCTGGTGATTCTGTTCGGCTTCCAGTCGATCATCAATATGGGCGTGAATGTCCGCATGCTGCCGGCCAAGGGCATGACGCTGCCCTTCATCTCCTATGGTGGTTCATCGCTGATCGCCATGGCTATTTCCATGGGCTTCGTGCTGGCGCTCACGCGCCGCAAGCCCGAAAAGCGCCGCCCGGTCGCCTATGCGCAGCCGGCGGGACGCGAGGCAGTCGCAGGATAACATGACCAAGGGTACGATCCTTCTTGCCGCCGGTGGGACCGGCGGTCACCTTTTTCCGGCCGAAGCTCTGGCGCACACGCTGCATGAGCGCGGCTGGTCGGTGCATCTGGCGACCGACCGGCGTGCGGCGCGTTTTGCCGGTTCGTTTCCCGCCGACGAGACGCACATCGTTGAGAGCGCCACGTTCGGTTCCAAAAATCCGATTGCGCTTCTGAAGGCCGGCTGGACCATCTGGCGCGGCGTCAAGCAGGCTTCGGTGATCCTGCAGCGGTTCAAGCCTGCCGCCGTGGTGGGGTTCGGTGGTTATCCGACGCTTCCGCCGCTTTATGCCGCCACACGGCGCAGCATACCGGCGCTGGTTCACGAACAGAACGCGGTGATGGGGCGCGCCAACAAGGCGCTGGCTGGCCGCGTGCAGGCGATTGCCGGCGGCTTTCTGCCGGATGAGGGCGCGTTTGCCGACAAGATCGTCGCGACGGGCAACCCGGTGCGCCCTGCGGTCATCGAAGCTGCGGCAGAACCCTATCGTGCGGCAGGCGCGCAGGAACCTTTCAGGCTTCTGGTGTTTGGCGGCAGCCAGGGCGCGCAGTTCTTTTCCGATGCGATCCCCGCAGCGGTTGCGCTGCTTGAGCCCGGGCAGCGCGCGCGGCTCGTCGTGACGCAGCAGGCGCGTCCCGAATACGAGGGCGAGGTGTGCGCGGCCTATGAGAAGCTCGGCGTGCCAGCCGAGGTCTCCACTTTTTTCAAGGATATGGCGCGCCGCATTGCCGATAGCCATCTGGTCATTTCACGCTCCGGCGCTTCGACTGTTTCGGAAATTGCGGCCATTGGCCGTCCGGCGTTTCTTGTGCCTTATCCGCATGCGCTCGATCACGATCAGGCGGCCAATGCGGCAGCGCTTGAGCGGGCCGGCGGCGCGGAGCTTCACGCCCAGTCAACGCTCTCGCCCGAGCGGCTTGCAGAGCTGATCGGCGGAGCCATGAACGATCCTCAACATCTGGCCGAGATGGCGGCTGCCGCGCGCAGCGTGGGCAAACCCAATGCAGCGGAGTTGCTTGCCGACCTCGTGGAGGCTATTGCCTCCGGCCAACCCGCAGACACAATGAAGGAAGGAACCCGCGCATGAAGATGCCGCAGACGATTGGAACCGTGCATTTCGTCGGCATCGGCGGCATAGGCATGAGCGGCATCGCCGAGGCGCTGCACACGCTTGGCTACAAGGTGCAGGGATCTGACCAGGCCGAGAACCCCAATGTGGTGCGCCTGCGCGAGAAGGGTATCGAGGTTTTCATCGGTCACGCCGGAGAAAATCTGGGCGAGGCGGAAGTCATCGTCGTTTCGACGGCCATCAGGAAAGACAATCCCGAGATCGTTGCGGCGCGTGAGAAGCATCTGCCCATCGTTCGCCGCGCCGAGATGCTGGCCGAGCTGATGCGCTTCGGTCAGGCGGTCGCCATTGGCGGCACCCATGGCAAGACGACCACCACATCGATGGTGGCGGCACTCTTCGATGCGGGCGGGTTCGACCCGACGGTCATCAATGGCGGCATCATCAACGCCTATGGCACCAATGCGCGCATGGGCGAGGGCGACTGGATGGTCGTCGAGGCCGATGAGAGCGATGGCACCTTCCTCAAGCTGCCCGCCGACATTGCCGTCATCACCAATATCGATCCCGAGCATCTCGATCATTACGGCGATTTCGACAAGCTGCGCGCGGCCTTCCGCCAGTTCGTCGAGAATGTGCCGTTCTACGGTTTTGCCGCCATGTGCATCGACCATGCCGAGGTGCAGGCGCTGGTTGGTCGCATCGAGGACCGCCGCGTCATCACCTATGGTGAGAACCCGCAGGCCGATGTGCGGTTCTCCAATCATCACATGGACGGTCCGGTCTCCGTGTTTGACGTGACATTCCGCGACCGCAAGACGGGCGAGACGCAGACGCTTGAGGGCCTGCGCCTTCCGATGCCAGGCCGCCACAATGTGTCGAACGCGACGGCGGCCATTGCCGTGGCGCATGAGCTTGGCATCGACCATGAGGCGATCCGCGCAGGTCTGGCGGGCTTTGGCGGCGTGAAGCGCCGCTTTACGCTTACGGGCGTGTGGAACGGCGTCAGCGTGTTTGACGATTACGGCCATCACCCGGTCGAGATCCGCGCCGTGCTGAAGGCTGCGCGCGAGGCGTGTCAGGGGCGCATTCTGGCGATTGCGCAGCCGCACCGCTATTCGCGCCTGCATGATCTGTTCGACGATTTCGCCGCCTGCTTCAACGAGGCGGACAAGGTGCTGGTCGCGCCGGTCTATTCGGCGGGCGAAGACCCGATCGAAGGCGTGTCGTCCGACACGCTCGTTTCGCGCATCCGCGCTTCGGGCCACCGCGACGTGGCGTATATCGAAGGGCCGGAAGCGGTCGAGCAGATTGTGCGCGACTGGGCGAAGGAAGGCGATTTCATCGTCTATCTGGGCGCCGGCAACATCACCCAGTGGGCCTATGCGCTGCCCAAAGAGCTTGAGGCCAAGGGATGAGTGGAGCGGAACTGCTGGAGCGTCTCGGCGACCGGCTGTCGGGCCTGCGCGGACGGCTGACGCCCGACGCCGGCATGGACAAGATCACCTGGTTTCGCGCCGGCGGTCCGGCTGATGTTCTGTTTCAGCCGGCCGATGAGGAAGACCTCTCCGCATTTCTGAAAGCGGTGCCGGAAGACATTCCGGTGACCATGGTGGGCATCGGCTCGAACCTTCTGGTGCGCGAGGGCGGCATTCGCGGTTTCGTGGTGCGGCTTTCAGCCAAGGGGTTTGGCCAGGCGGAAGTGGTTTCCGATACGCGCATTCGCGCGGGCGCGGCCATTCCCGACAAGCGGCTTGCCGCAGCGGCGCTTGAGGCCGGCATTGGCGGGTTTCATTTCTATCACGGCATTCCCGGTGGTCTGGGCGGTGCGCTGCGCATGAATGCGGGCGCCAATGGCGTCGAGACGAAAGAGCGGGTGATCGAAGTGCGCGCGTTTGACCGGAAGGGCGAGCTGCATGTCTTCTCCAATGCCGATATGGGCTATGCCTACCGGCATTCGGACGCGCCCCGTGACCTGATCTTCACCTCCGCTCTTATGGAAGGTTACCGGGAAGATCCCGATGTCATCCGCAGCGAGATGGATGCGGTTCAGCATCACCGCGAGACCGTGCAGCCGGTGCGTGAGAAAACGGGTGGCTCCACCTTCAAGAACCCGCCTGAAAGCTCGGCCTGGAAAGAGGTCGACAAGGCCGGGTGCCGCGGGCTGACCATTGGCGGCGCGCAGATGTCGCCCATGCACTGCAACTTCATGATCAACACCGGAACGGCGAGCGGCTACGACCTGGAATATCTGGGCGAGACGGTGCGCTCGAAGGTTCTTGAGCATTCGGGCGTTCGTCTCGAATGGGAGATCAAGCGCATCGGTGAATTCCGCGACGGTCGCGAGATCGACCCGTTTCTGGGGCAGATGCTCTAGTCTCGTTCCTGAATGAATGCCGGCCGCACGAAGATGCGGCCGGGGATATTTGCTCCCGCGCGGTCTATGTTGCGCCGCAGCAGTTTTGCCCCTCCCGGATGTGTCAAGTTGCGTCCCGGGGGTGTTTGCGTTCACAAAATGTAAAATTTTCAGAAAATTGAATCTTCGGGAATCTCAAGCCCTTGCCTTGGAATCAAACCTCTGATTCTTTGGCCCATAAGTAATCACTGATTTGAGTCGCGGCGTTCGGGTCGGGGGCTTTCCCATTTGAGGAGGTCTTGCTCGGCCAATGCGGAATATTGCCCGAAATTCCGGGCGCTTGGACAAGGGGGTAGCCGGAAAATGAAGAGGAAGCACGTTGCCGTCCTGATGGGGGGATTCTCCTCCGAGAGGCCGGTTAGTCTTTCTTCCGGTACTGCCTGCGCCGACGCTCTCGAAGTCGAGGGTTATGCTGTCACGCGCGTCGATGTGGGGCGCGATGTTGCGCGGGTCCTGTCTGATCTCAATCCCGATGTCGCGTTCAATGCTTTGCATGGTCCGTTCGGTGAAGACGGGGCCATTCAGGGTATTCTCGAATATCTCGACATTCCCTACACGCATTCCGGCGTGCTGGCGTCCGCGCTTGCCATGGACAAGCAGCTTGCCAAGACCGTGGCGAAGGCGGAGGGCATTCCGGTGGCCGACGCGCTGGTGGTCAACCGTTTCCAGATCGGCAATGAGCACCCGATGGAGCCGCCCTATGTGGTGAAGCCCGTCAATGAAGGGTCCAGCTTTGGTGTGGTGATCGTGCAGGAGGGGCAGAGCACGCCCCCGCAGATCATCAGCTCGACGGACTGGCAGTATGGCGAGCGCGTGATGGTCGAGCGCTATGTGGCCGGACGCGAGTTCACCTGTGCGGTGATGGGTGATCGTGCGCTCGGCATTGCCGAGATCATTCCGGTCGGTCACACCTTCTACGATTACGACTCGAAATACGTTCCGGGTGGGTCAAAACACGAATGCCCGGCAAAAATTTCACCAAATATTTACCAAAAAATAGAGACACTGGCCCTCACGGCACACAAGGCTATTGGCTGCCGGGGCGTGTCCCGGTCCGACTTCCGTTTTGACGATCGCAAATCCGCTGATGGAGAGCTTGTCTGGTTGGAGGTGAACACGCAGCCCGGCATGACGCCAACCTCTCTGGTGCCCGAGATCGCCGCAGCGGCGGGAATTGGGTTTGGTGAATTGTTGAGTTGGATTGTGGAGGACGCTTCGTGTTCTCGCTGACGTCATCAAAGGCTGGGAAGGACCGGTACATGGCAAGGCGTCGTGGCGGCGATGTGGTGCTGCCGCGCTGGCTGCGCCGGCCGGCCCGCTTCATGCAGCGCGTCAATGCGGGCGAAGTGGAGCCGCCGCGCTTTGGCGCGAGCATTGCAACAGCTGCCCTTCTCGGGGCGACCGCGATCTACGGAACGCTTGCCGGCGGACATCTGCCGCAGGTGGTGCAGAGCGTGACCGCGCGCACCGGTCTGGCGATTGCGCAGGTTCATGTGGTCGGCAATGATGAAACGTCCGAGATCGACGTGATCCAGGAAGTGGGTCTCGACGGCTGGACGGCGCTGGTCGGTTTCAGCGCCGAGGGCGCGCGCGAGCGGCTTTCCGCCCTGCCATGGGTCGAGGGTGTGGCTGTCCGCAAGATTTACCCGGCGACGCTTGAAGTCGACATCACCGAGAAGAAGCCTTTCGCGATCTGGCAGCACGGCAACGAGCTTTCCCTGATCGAGAAGGATGGTTCGGTGATCGCGCCGTTCGATGGCGGGCGCTACACGGCGCTGCCGATGGTGATCGGCATTGGTGCGCGTGAGGCCGGACCGGAGTTCATTGCCAAGGTGGCGCGTCATCCCGCGATTGCGGATGCAGTGCGCGCCTATATCCGCATTGGCGACCGGCGCTGGGATCTGCGTCTGAAGAATGGCGTGACCATCAAACTGCCCGAGCGTGACGAGGCGCTGACGCTGGCGACACTGGCTTCGCTTGATCGCCAGAAGGGCCTTCTGTCGCGTGACATCACCTCGGTGGATATGCGTCTTGGCGACCGCATCGCCATCGGTCTGTCCGAGGATGCCGCCGAGGATCACCAGGAAGCGATGCGCAAGCGTTACAAGGCGCGGATTGCAGGTGGGGCGCAGATATGAGCTGGTTATCAGATCCCAAGAAGAACGCTGCGCGCCGCTCCGGCATCATCACGGTTCTCGATGTTGGTTCGAGCAAGGTGTGCTGCATCATCGCCAAGCTCATGCCGGCGGAAGAAGGCCGGGCGCTGCGCCATCGCACGCATCGTGTGAAGGTTATCGGCATCGGTCATCAGCAGTCGCAGGGCGTGAAGTCCGGCGTCATCATCGATCTCGACCGGGCCGAGGAATCGATCCGGCTTGCGGTGGACGCTGCCGAGCGCATGGCGGGCCTGACGGTGGATTCGCTGATCGTCAACGTGTCGGCGGGACGCCTGCGCAGCGAGACGATCTCGGCGTCTATCAATCTTGGCGGTCACGAGGTCGCCCGGTCCGACATCAACCGCGTTCTCGCGGCCGGTGCGCGCCAGGGGCTCGAGACCGAGCGTGAAGTGGTGCATTCGCTGGCGACGGGCTTCAGCCTCGATGCCGAGCGCGGCATTCGCGATCCGCGCGGGATGGTTGGTGCGGAACTCGGCGTCGACATGCACATCCTGACGGCGGACGCAGCGCCGCTGCGCAATCTGGAGCTTTGCATCAACCGTTCGCACCTTTCGGTCGAGCGCATGGTGGCGACGCCCTACGCAAGCGGTCTGGCCGCACTTGTGGATGACGAGGCGCAGATGGGTGCGGCCTGCATCGACATGGGCGGCGGCACGACGACGATTTCCGTCTTCGCCGAAGGCAAGTTCGTGTGGGCCGAGGCGCTGCCGGTTGGCGGCAACCACGTGACCATGGATCTGGTGCGCGGCCTGTCGGCGCGGCTTGAGGATGCGGAGCGGCTGAAGGTCATGCACGGTTCGGCGCTCATCTCTTCGAGCGACGACCGGGACATCGTTTCGATCCACCCGATGGGGGCGGACCCGAGCGAACAGCCGATCCAGGTGCCGCGCGCCGTGATGACCCGGATCATCCGCGCGCGCATCGAAGAAACGCTGGAGATGGCTCGCGACAAGCTGAACCGCTCCGGATATGGCGGCCTGGTGGGGCGTCGGGTGGTGTTGACGGGTGGCGCTAGCCAGCTTGTCGGTCTGCCTGAGGCAACCCGCCGGCTATTCGGGCGCAATGTCAGGCTCGGGCGTCCGCTCGGCGTGGCGGGGCTTCCGGAAGCGGCCAAGGGGGCGGCTTTCTCCGCCTCGGTGGGCCTCTTGATCTATCCGCAGGTTGCGGAGTTCGAAAACCGTGGCCGCAGCGGAAAGAGCGGCATATTCACTCGCGCGACTGGCACTGGTGGCCGGTTCCAGCGCGTCAGCCAGTGGCTGAGAAGCAACTTCTAGCGGGGGCGGCCCCAAATTGACGACCGCGGCGGCGACCAGGCGGCGGCAAAGGCGGAAAGGACGAGGACAATGACTATCAATCTGCAGAAGCCGGACATTACCGAGCTGAAGCCACGCATCACCGTTTTCGGTGTCGGGGGCGGGGGCGGCAACGCCGTCAACAACATGATCAATGCCGGTCTGCGTGGCGTCGAGTTCGTTGTCGCAAACACCGATGCGCAGGCTCTGACCCAGTCCAAGGCCGAGCGCCTGATCCAGCTCGGCGCTGCCGTGACCGAGGGGCTTGGCGCCGGTTCGCAGCCGGAAGTTGGTAAGGCCGCCGCCGAAGAATGCATCGACGAACTGGTCGATCACCTGTCCTCCACCCACATGTGCTTCGTGACCGCCGGCATGGGCGGCGGCACCGGCACCGGTGCTGCGCCCGTTGTGGCCCGCGCCGCCCGCGAGAAGGGCATCCTGACCGTTGGCGTCGTCACCAAGCCGTTCCACTTCGAAGGCCAGCGCCGCATGAAGACGGCGGAAGCCGGCATCGAGGAACTGCAGAAGTGCGTTGACACGCTGATCGTCATCCCGAACCAGAACCTCTTCCGCATCGCCAACGACAAGACCACCTTCGCCGACGCCTTTGCGATGGCCGACCAGGTGCTCTACTCGGGTGTCGCCTGCATCACCGACCTGATGGTCAAGGAAGGCCTGATCAACCTCGACTTCGCCGACGTTCGCTCGGTGATGCGCGAGATGGGCAAGGCCATGATGGGCACCGGCGAAGCGTCCGGCGAGGGCCGTGCAATGGCTGCCGCCGAGGCTGCAATCGCCAACCCGCTGCTGGACGAGAGCTCCATGAAGGGCGCGCGTGGCCTTCTGATCTCGATCACCGGTGGCCGCGACCTGACCCTGTTCGAGGTGGACGAAGCTGCGACCCGCATTCGCGAGGAAGTGGACCCGGACGCGAACATCATTCTCGGCGCGACCTTCGACGAAGACCTGGAAGGCGTCATCCGCGTTTCGGTCGTCGCGACCGGCATCGACAAGTCGGCAGCGGAGATTTCCGCACCTGCATCCGCTTCGCGTCCGGCTCAGCCGCGTACGGTGGAAATGCAGCGTCCGGCAGCCGTTGAAGCCAAGCCGCAGGTTGTTGCCGATCCGGTGGCCGAAGCAATCCGTGAGGCCGAGCGCGCCGAGCCTGCTCCGGTAGCCGCCCGTGCGCCGACGCCGCGTCCTGCCGTCAGCAATGGTGGTTTCCAGCCGCAGAGCTCGCTCTTCCGTGGCGCACAGCCGGTTCAGCCGGCTCCGAAGGCCGCAGCGCCTGCGCCGGCTCCCAAGCCGGTACAGCAGCAGCCCGCACCGGCTCCGGTCGCCGCACAGGCTCCGCAGCAGCCGCAGCCGGCTCCGATGCAGCCGCGCGCCGAGCAGGTTCAGCCGCAGCCGCAGGCCGCCGCACCGCGCATGCCGCGCGTCGAGGATTTCCCGCCGGTCGTGAAGGCCGAGATGGAAGCCCAGGCGCAGGAGCATGAGGATCGTGGTCCGATGGGCCTGATCAAGCGCCTCACGCATGGTCTTTCGCGTCGTGACCCCGAGCAGGGTTATTCGGAGCAGCCGCGCGAGCCGAAGCTGCGTCAGGCAGCCCCGCAGGCGCGCCGTGCACCCGAAAGCGACGGTCAGCTCTATGCGCCGCGTCAGGGTCGTCTCGACGAGCATGGCCGCCTGACCACGCAGCAGCGCAATGTGCAGGAAGAGGATCAGCTGGAGATTCCCGCTTTCCTTCGCCGGCAGGCCAACTAGATCGCCGTGCATCCAATTGGATGCACAAAGGACGATCCAGGTTTTTGAAGAGCATCGGAATCAACCGAAAACCGGATTCCGCTTTTCGGTCCGATGCTCCGGCGGTAACGCCTGTAACGAAATGTCAGGGAGGGGGATGCGGCGCATCCCCCTTTTTGTTAAAATTTATTAAACAAATCATGTCGTTATGGCGGAATCTCATTTTTGTGATGCCGTAACAAGAAGTAAGAAAGCGTGATTTGGAGTCTGTATTTGGCGACATTATCTTCCGTCGCAACTAAAGGCGGGGCGTGGGACGCATTTTGGGGGTGTTGTCCTGAAAACCATGGACGTGCTGGCGCTTGACTGAGCGCAGGCCTTTGAGAGCTTACGGGGACCATTTTGCTCGAATATCAGACGACACTCAAATCGCGCTGTTCTCTCTCGGGTATCGGCGTTCACAGCGGTAAGCCCGTTTCCATTCACTTTTCTCCGGCTGAGCCTGACACGGGCATCGTGTTTCAGCGGATCGACGAGGCCGGCACCGGTCGCGTGATTCGCGCGCTCGCCTCTGAAGTCTGCCAGACGGATCTCTGCACGGCGCTGGGCGATGCCCGCGGCGAATATGTCGCCACCGTCGAGCATCTCATGGCAGCGCTTCTGGCTGTCGGCATCGACAATGTCGTGATCGAGATCGATGGCACCGAAGTGCCGGTTCTCGATGGCAGCGCCATCGGTTTCATGGATGCGTTCGAGCAGGCCGGCATTGCAACGCTTGCCGTCAAGCGCCGCTATATCCGCGTCGTCAAACCGGTTCGCGTCGACAATGGTGGTTCCTGGGCGGAGTTCCGCCCCTATGACGGCACGCGTTTCGAGGTCGATATCGATTTCGACACTCCGGCCATCGGCCGGCAGGCGCTTGCGCTGGACCTGAATGCCGGGAACTTCCGCAAAGAGGTTGCGCGCGCCCGTACCTTCGGTTTCATCAAGGATGTTGAGCGGCTGTGGGCTGCCGGCTATGCGCTGGGTTCTTCGCTGGAGAACTCGGTTGTCATCGGTGAGGACCACAAGGTCATCAACATGGAAGGCCTGCGCTACCCTGACGAGTTCGTGCGTCACAAGATGCTCGACGCCGTGGGCGATCTGGCTCTGGCCGGTGCGCGTTTCATCGGCTGCTTCCGCTCCTACCGTGGCGGACACCGACTCAATGCGGCTGCACTGCGCCACCTTCTGACCGACCATTCTGCCTACGAGATCGTCGAAACGACGCGTCGTGAGCAGGGACGTCGTGCGGAAATGGTTGCCGTCAGCGCACCCGTTTACGCGCCCTGGACGCTTTAGTTCTGCGCTTTATGCGCCAGTTCAGGGCCTGCGCTTCCTTCCTCGTGCCACAAAATTGTACGATTGGCGGGCAATAGCGTTGCCGCGTGGCGGTCATTTGCTCTATGACTGCGTTCCGATATCGATTTTCCGTTTGCGAGAGGCGAAATGCGTTCAACTTTTGTTGCCGGCATGACCAGGACAGGCAGAGCTGCCATCACGACAGCTTCCGTGCTTGGCGTTTCGCTTCTTCTTTCCGCCTGTAATGCGGAGAAGGACCTTGATCTGTCGACCTATGTCGAGCAGACCGATCCGGCTGACGTGCTCTACAATCAGGCGCTGGCCAACATGAATGCCGGACGGCTGAAGGAGGCGAGCGCGAAGTTCGAGTCCATCGACCGTCAGCACCCCTATTCGGAATACGCCCGCAAGGCGATGGTGATGAACACCTTCGCCAACTACCGGCAGGGCAAGTATGACGAGGCCATCAACAGCGGCAAGCGCTATGTGGCGCTCTATCCGACCACGGAAGATGCAGCCTATGCGCAGTATCTCGTTGGCCTGAGCTATTTCCGCCAGATCCGCGATGTGACGCAGGACCAGCGCGAGGCGCGCCGCACCGTCGAAGCGATGGAAGAGGTTGTGCAGCGCTGGCCGGATTCGGAATATGTGCCGGATGCCGAAGCCAAGATCCGCATTGCCCGCGACCAGCTCGCCGGCAAGGAAATGCAGATCGGCCGCTACTATCTCGAGCGTCGTGAATATGTTGCCGCCGTGCGCCGCTTCCGTGGTGTGGTGGAGAGCTATCCCAACACACGCCATGTCGAGGAAGCGCTCGCGCGCCTGACCGAAGCCTATTACGCGATGGGCCTGGTGTCGGAAGCGCAGACGGCTGCTGCCGTTCTGGGTCACAACTACCCGGACAGCCAGTGGTACAAGGATTCCTACGCATTGCTGCAGTCTGGCGGGCTGGAGCCGCGTGAAAACAGCGGTTCCTGGATTTCCAAGGCTGGAGCGGCAATTCTGGGCGGCTGACCCTAACCATGCTGTCTCATCTGTCGATCCGCGATATCGTCCTGATTGAACGCCTCGACATGGATTTTTCCTCGGGGCTCTCGGTTCTGACCGGTGAGACCGGCGCGGGCAAGTCCATCCTGCTCGATTCACTCTCACTGGCTCTTGGTGGCCGTGGCGACGCCTCACTGGTGCGCCATGGCGCAAATCAGGGGCAGGTGATCGCCGTGTTCGATCTGCCGGCGGCACACCCCGTGCGCGCCGTGCTGGCCGAGAACGCCATTGACGATGAGGGCGACGTCATTCTGCGCCGTGTGCAGAGCGCCGATGGCCGCACCCGTGTTTTCATCAACGACCAGCCATCCAGCGTTGCGCTGATGCGGCAGGTGGGGCGACAGCTTGTCGAGATCCACGGCCAGCATGACGAGCGCGCGCTTGTCGATGCCGCGATGCACCGCGACCTGCTTGACGCATTTGGCGGGCATGGGCCTGACGTTGAGCGTGTGCGCACCGCATGGCGCGATCTGCGCCAGTGTGAGCAGGAGCTTGCGCGGCACCGTGCGCGTGTTGAGGCTGCGGCCCGTGAGGCCGATTTCCTGCGCGCCTCGGTGGAGGAGTTGACCAAGATCGATCCGCGTCCGGACGAGGAAGCGGTGCTCGCCGGCGAACGCGCGGACATGATGCGTGCGGAGAAGATCGCGTCCGACATCTCCGATGCGCAGGAAGTGCTGTCTGGCCATGCGTCACCCGTGTCACAGCTCTCCAGCTTGCTGCGCCGCTTGCAGCGCAAGGCGGAAGAAGCGCCGGGCCTTCTTGACGGCATCATCGAACCGCTCGATTCAGCGCTTCTGTCGCTTGATGTCGCCCAGTCCGGCGTGGATGAGGCGATGCGCGCAACCGAGTTCGATCCGAAGCGTCTGGAAGATACGGAAGAGCGCCTCTTTGCGCTGCGCGCCGTTGCGCGCAAGCACAATGTGCAGGTGGATGATCTGGCCGAGCTGTGCGCCCGCATGGTGGGCGATCTGGATGATCTCGACGCCGGTGAGGAGCGCCTTGGCGCGCTGGAGGAGCGGGCGAAGGCTGCGATCGGTATCTACAGCGCTGCGGCGGAAGAGCTCTCTCAGCGACGCCGTGAGACGGCTCTGACGCTGAGCAAGGCCGTCATGGAAGAACTGCCGGCCCTCAAGCTGGAGCGCGCCGAGTTTATCGTGGAGATTGCCACCGAGGCCGACGACCGGGGCGAGGATGGCATCGACCATGTGGAGTTCTGGGTGCGGACCAATCCGGGCACCCGCGCAGGCCCGATGATGAAGGTCGCTTCGGGCGGCGAGCTTTCGCGCTTCCTGCTGGCCCTCAAGGTGGTGCTGGCGGATCGCGGTTCTGCGCCGACGCTCGTTTTCGATGAGATCGACACGGGCGTGGGCGGTGCGGTGGCAGATGCCATCGGTCAGCGCCTTGCGCGCCTTTCCGACCGCATTCAGGTACTTTCAGTGACCCATGCGCCGCAGGTGGCGGCGCGCGCGGGCACGCATTACCTGATCGCCAAGAGCGGCGATACGGACCGCGTCGCGACCGGCGTTTCGGTGATGAACACCGACGCACGGCGCGAAGAGATCGCCCGCATGCTGGCTGGCGCCACGGTGACCGACGAGGCGCGCGCAGCCGCGCACAAACTGCTTCAGGGCAACGCAGTCGCCTCCTGATCCATTCTTCTGTTCGGGGTTTGCCGGCGACCCTTGTCAGCAGGCTTCAGGCGCTTAAAAAGACCGCTGCCCCTATCGGGCGCGAATGTTTTACACTGCGCGCCGTTTCACACAGTCGGATCCATTGTCATGCCCAAAGCCAAGCCCGCCGTTGACACGCTGACGGAAGCCCAAGCCATTGAAGAACTCGAGGCGCTCGCCCTTGAGATCGCCAAGCATGACCGGCTCTATCACGCTGAAGACGCGCCGGCGATTTCGGATGCTGACTATGACGCGCTGCGGCGGCGCAACCTGGCCATCGAGCAGCATTTTCCGGCTCTGGTGCGGGACGATTCGCCTTCGCGGCGGGTTGGTGCGCCTGTCTCCGGGAAGTTCGAGAAGGTCCGGCACAAAGTGCCGATGCTGTCGCTCGACAATGCCTTTTCCGACGAGGACGTGATCGACTTCGTGGCGCGCATCCGCCGCTATCTGAAGCTTGCCGCCGACGCGCCGGTGGTGATGACCGCCGAACCCAAGATCGACGGCCTGTCGCTTTCTCTGCGCTATGAAAACGGTCGCCTGATCTCCGCCGCCACCCGTGGCGACGGGCAGGAGGGCGAGAACGTGACGGCCAATGCGCGTGTGGTGGCGGACATCCCGAGCGTGCTTGCAGGCAATCCGCCCGAGGTGATCGAGGTGCGCGGCGAGGTCTATATGACCCATGCCGACTTCTTCGCGCTGAACAAGCGCCAGGAAGAGGCGGGCAAGCAGACCTATGTGAACCCGCGCAACACGGCTGCCGGTTCGCTGCGCCAGCTCGATTCCTCCGTCACCGCCGCCCGGCCGCTGAAATTCTTTGCCTATGCATGGGGCGAGGTGTCGGAAATGCCGTCTGACACGCAGACGGGCATGGTGGAAGCGCTCGAGGAATACGGGTTCCGCGTCAACGATCTGATGAAGCGCTGCGAGAGTGCCGAAGCGCTTATCGCGCAGTATCGCAAGATCGAGGAAGAGCGCGCGATGCTGCCCTATGACATCGACGGCGTGGTCTACAAGGTGGACGATCTTGAACTGCAACGGCGGCTCGGCTTCGTCTCGCGCAGCCCGCGCTGGGCGATTGCCCACAAATTCCCGGCCGAGAAGGCGACGACGATCCTGCATGGCATCGACATTCAGGTGGGGCGCACGGGCGCGCTGACGCCGGTTGCGCGGCTGGAGCCGGTCACGGTCGGCGGGGTGGTGGTGACCAATGCGACGCTCCACAATGCCGAGGAGATCGAGCGGCTGGGCGTGATGGTCGGCGACACGGTGACGGTTCAGCGCGCCGGCGATGTGATCCCGCAGATCCTCGGCTTCATCGAGGAGAAGCGTCCCAAAGACGCCGTGCCCTTCGCGTTTCCCACGGTCTGCCCCTGCGATCTGAAGACGCCGGTGGTGCGCGAGGGCATCGGCTCTGGCGTTGAGGGGGTGGTGCGCCGCTGTTCGGGCGAGTTTGCCTGCCCGTTCCAGCGCGTGGAGCATCTGCGGCACTTCGTTTCGCGCCGCGCCTTCGACATTGACGGGCTTGGCGAGAAGCAGATCGAATTCTTCTTCAACGATCCCGACCTGCCGGTGAAAGCGCCGGGCGACATCTTCACGCTGGCTGCGCGCGACGCCGAAAGCTTCAAGAAGCTGAAGGACAAGGAAGGCTGGGGTGCAACCTCCGCCGTCAAGCTGTTCGAGGCCATTGAGCAGCGCCGCACGATCACGCTGGAGCGCATGGTCTATGCGCTTGGCATTCGCCATGTGGGCGAGCAGACGGCGAAGACCCTGGCGCGCGCCTATGGCAGCTGGCAGGAGTTCCACGACGCCGCGCTGGCGGTGGCCAATGGCGACGTGCAGGCGCGTGAGGAAATGGACGCGCTTGACGATATCGGCGATGCGGTGATCGCTTCCATCGCGCAGTATTTCGGCGAGGCGCACAACCGGGAACTGGTCGAGCGTCTGGCAGGCGAAGTGACCGTGAAGGAAGCCGAGCGCCCGGCCGCCGATTCGCCCGTGGCCGGCAAAACCATCGTCTTTACCGGTAGTCTGGAACGCATGTCGCGCGATGAGGCGAAGGCCATGGCCGAACGGCTGGGCGCGAAGGTTGCCGGCTCCGTCTCCAAGAAGACGGATCTGGTGGTGGCCGGCCCCGGCGCAGGCTCCAAGCTTAAGAAGGCGGCGGAGTTCGACATCGAGGTGATCGACGAAGACGCGTGGTTCGAGCGCGTCGGAGGTTAGAGCGCCATGCGTCTGTTCGGACGCACAACGGACGCTCTAACCCCTTGAAAGCACGATGCGCTTCAAACAGCGCGCCGTCGGTGGTGCACTGTTTGAAGCGCACCGTGCCGCTGGCCGTCTTTGGCTCGGTGATTATGCGGTCGTGGCGTTCTGGCATGGATCCCCGGGTCAAGCCCGAGGATGACGAGTGTGTTTTGACGCTGGTACGCAACCGTATTCGAACTGGACTGGACACCACCCCCCCGTCGTCATCCTCGGGCTTGACCCGAGGATCCATGCCCGGGCATCCGGACAGCTCCAGAAACGCTCTAACCCCTTGAAAGAACGATGCACCTCAAACAGCGCGCCGTCGGTGGTGCACTGTTTGAGGCGCACCGTGCCGCTGGCCTTCTTTGGCTGGGTGATGATGCGGTCGTGGCGTTCTGGCATGGATCCCCGGGTCAAGCCCGAGGATGACGAGTGTGTTTTGACGCTTGTACGCAACCGTATTTGAACTGTACTGGACACCATCCCCCGTGGTCATCCTCGGGCTTGACCCGAGGATCCATGCCCGGGCATCCGGACAGCTCCAGAAACGCTCTAACCTCCTGAAAGCACGATGTGCCTCAAACAGCGCGCCGTCGGTGGTGCACTGTTTGAAGCGCACCGTGCCGCTGGCCGTCTTTGGCTGGGTGATCATGGGTGGTGACGATCCGGCATGGATCCCCGGGTCAAGCCCGAGGATGACGAGTGTGTTTTGACGCTTGTACGCAACCGTATTCGAAATGGACTGGACACCATCCCCCGTCGTCATCCTCGGGCTTGACCCGAGGATCCATGCCTGAGCATCCGGACAGCTCCAGCAACGCTCTACCCCCTTGAAAGAACGATGCGCTTCAAACAGCGCGTCGTCGCTGGTGCACTGTTTGAAGCGCACCGTGCGGCTGGCCGTCTTTGGCTGGGTGATTATGCGGTCGTGGCGTTCTGGCATGGATCCCCGGGTCAAGCCCGAGGATGACGAGTGTGTTTTGACGCTGGTACGCAACCGTATTCGAACTGGACTGGACACCATCCCCCGTCGTCATCCTCGGGCTTGACCCGAGGATCCATGCCTGAGCATCCGGGCAGCGCCAGCAACGCTCTAAACCCTTGGAAGCTCGATGCGTCAGGTCAGCTTCGGTATTCACTGGTCCGTGGTTCAAAGGAATTCACGTGACTGGTCAGCACTGCTGACCTAGGGTCGCGCTTTTGAGGGTTTGATGTCAGTCGAAATTGCCAGAGAAGATGCGCCTCCGCGCGAATTTATGGATGGGTTGCGCGACAGCGTGCCTGTGGTCGTCGCGGCGATGCCGTTCGGCCTCCTGTTCGGGGCGCTGGCCGTCGAAAACGGTTTCACCACGTTCGAAGTCGTGCTGATGAGCGCGACGATCTTTGCGGGCGCGAGCCAGATGGTCGGCATTGACCTGTTTGGCCAGAAGGTTGCGCCATGGCTCATCGTCCTGTCCATCTTCGCCGTCAATTTCCGGCATGTGCTCTATTCGGCCACCACGGGCAGGCGCATTGCGCATTGGGGGCCGGTGCAGCGTCTGATGGGGTTCTTCCTGCTGGCCGATCCGGTCTTTGCGGAAGCCGAGCGCCGTGGCGAGACACATGGCAAGATCACCTTCGGCTGGTATATGGGCTCCGCACTGCCGCTCTATCTGTGCTGGGTGGCGGAAGGCTGGGTTGGCGCGCTGTTTGGAAATCTGGTGCCCGATCCGCAGGCGCTGGGCATCGACTTCCTTCTGCCGATCTATTTCCTCGGCCTCGTCATGAGTTTTCGCAAGCGGTCTTTCTGGCTGCCGGTGGTGCTGATGAGCGCCGTTGTATCGGTGATCGCGTATCGCACGGTCGGCTCGCCCTGGCATGTTTCGATCGGAGCCATCGCCGGTGTGGCGCTTGCCGCTGCCGTGGCGCCGGGCACGCGGGCAGGGAAGGAGAAGTCATGAGCACGACAGTCTGGATCATTCTGGCAGGCGCACTCCTGACCTTTCTGACACGCGTTGGCGGCCATGTGGTGCTGTCGCGCTTCGAGCGCATTCATCCGCGTGTGGAGGCGGGCCTCAATGCGGTTCCCGCAGCGGTTTTGACCACACTGGTCGCACCGGCGGCGATGAATGGCGGTGTGGCCGAAACGGCGGCCCTTGTGACCGGCATCGCCGTTTCGCTGGTGACGGGCGGTATGATGCCGATGTTTCTGTCATCGGCGGCGGTGCTGATTCTGCTCCGCCACCTGCTTGGTTAGATGCCCGAACCGAACCCGCTCAATCGAGCGGGGCGGTCACTTTCTCCAGCCAGCCAAGCGCTTCTCCATAGAGCAGGGGCGAGAGCATGTCCCGCACCCGCGCATGATATGCATCGAGCCAGGCGCGCTCCTGCGTTGAGAGCAGGGCGGTGTCGATCAAACGGCGGTCGAACGGGCACAGGGTGAGTGTTTCGAAACCGTGCATGTCGATCTCGCCGCCTTCGATTGCGGTGGCAGGCTCGACGACGATCAAATTCTCCAGACGAATGCCATAGCCGCCCGGTTTGTAATAGCCGGGCTCGTTGGAGAGGATCATGCCGGCTTCCAGCGCCTGCGTACCGGTTTTGGCGACCCGTTGCGGCCCTTCGTGAACGGCAAGATAGGAGCCGACGCCGTGGCCGGTGCCATGGGCATAGTCGAGCCCGGCCTGCCAGAGGGCGTGACGCGCGAAGGGATCGAGATCCATGCCGCGCGTGCCTTTGGGAAAGCGCACGGTGGTGAGCGCGATCAGCCCCTTGAGAACCCGCGTGTAGCGCTCGCGCATTTCATCATTTGGCGTGCCGGAAATCACCGTGCGGGTAATGTCGGTGGTGCCGTCTTCATATTGCGCGCCGGAATCGACCAGATAGAGCTCGTTCTGGCCAAGCGTGCGATTGGTTTTCGTGGTCACACGATAATGGATGATCGCGCCATTGGGGCCGGCGCCGGAAATCGTGTCGAACGAGATGTCGCGCAGCGGCATCTGCAATTCCTGCCCGGTATCCGCCCGGCTTTCTTCCAGCTTGCGCACGGCGCTGATCTCATCGACCGTGCCGGGGTTCTGCCGGTCCAGCCAGCTCAGGAAACGCACCATGGCGACGCCATCGCGGCGGTGCGCCGTGCGCGCGCCCTCAAGCTCCGTCGCGTTCTTGATGGCGCGGGGCAGGCGGGCGGGATCGCCCAGATCGACAATGCTTCCGCCGGCCTGTTCGGCAACCTGCCGCAACCGCTCGGCGACCAGCACCGGGTCGAGGCCGATTGCGTTGCCGCCCTCGGCGCGCTCGGCCAGCACGTCGTCGAGCGTGGAGGGCGCTTTCAAATCGGCAAGCTGCGTCAGATAGGCTTCGGTCTCCCGGTCGAGCTTTCGTTTGTCGATGAACAGGATCGGACGCCCTTCGCCGGGGATCAGCGCGAAGCCGAGCGCGAGCGGGGTGTGCGGCACGTCCTGACCGCGAATGTTGAACGCCCAGGCGAGTGATGACGGATCTGTCAGAACGGTGCAGTCCGCGCCGCCTTCGCGCACGGTCTCGGCCATCCGTTCGAGCTTGGCGCTCGCCAGTTCGCCTGCGTATTCCTTCGGCTGGATGCGCGCCGGTCCAAGCGGCGGGGCGGGGCGATCATCCCAGATACTGTCCACCAGATTGTCATCGACCGGCACCATTTCGACGCCGCGCGCCGCAGCCGCCTTTCGCAGCGCGCGCAGTTCGACAATCGTGTGAAGCCAGGGATCGAAGCCGATGCGCGCGCCCTTCGGCGCGTTCTGGCCGATCCACGCCTTGGGCGGATTCTCGATCAGGCTTTCCACGGTGAAGGTGGATGGATCGGTCTGTTCCGCTGCCTGAAGCGTGTAGCGGCCATCGACAAAGAGAATGGCGCGGTCCTTCATGACAAGGGCAGCGCCGGCAGAGCCGGTGAAGCCGGTGAGCCAGGCAAGCCGCTCCGAGGAGGGGGCGACATACTCGCCCTGATGCTCGTCCGCCCTGGGAATGAGATAGCCGTCCAGATTGGCCTTCAGGAGCGCTTCGCGGAGCCGTCCAACGCGGGATATGCCCTGGCTGGAATCGGCGGTGACATCAAAAGACTGAAACATGGAACCCTGTCGCTTCTTCGAAATCGGCCCGAACCTACAGCATGGCCGAAGAAAGCGGAACGGGTTTCACGCGAGGCGGTATGCTGCACTGCACAATTTCAAGTGTGCAATGCAAAATGAGATGGTAGCCATGCGCAAACTGCGCTGGTTGTGCCGGAAAGACAGGCCTATCTACAGGGCCACGGGCGAGGGAACATCCTTCGCAGGATTTTTAGGAGAACTCAGATGGCCAATAAGCGTGGCTTTTTCCGCGGCGCATTCGACGCGCTGATCGAAGCTCGTCAGAAGCAGGTCCGGAGCTATGTCAACGGCGCGCTTCTGATGCTTGACGACGAGACCCTGCGTGCTCACGGCTACAACCGTGAAGAGCTGAAGCGCAGCCGTAGCGTGTCGCACATGTTCTGATCCGCTGGAAACAGCGTTTGACCGAAACCCCGGAAGCTCTGCTTTCGGGGTTTTTGTTTTTTGTTAAGCATCCTTGAGAATTTCGCCGGCATATTAAAAGTGTTCTTTCCGCTTCCATGTAAGGAAGACGGAAGTCTGCCGGGTTTTATTGTTTGCCGGCGCGAAGCTTCATGACCATCGTTGGCCTGAACCATGCAACTTGATTTCCAGACCCTCTACATCATCATTCTGCTGAACTCCCTCGGGCTGATCGTGGTCTGGACCTCCGTTGCCTTCGTTTACCGGGAGATCGCTGCCGCGCGGTACTGGCTGGCAGCGCTGGTCGGAACCAGCATTGGCGGGCTTCTTCTCACAGTTGATGCGAATGGAGCGGTCGGTGTTGCCACAGTGGCCGGCATGGTCTTCATCGGATGCGGCTTCGCGACGATCCTTCAGGGCGTGGCCGTGTTCTATGACGGCCGCGCGCGCTGGAGACTTTTAGCCGCCTATGCGGTCGTCTGCGCGGTTCTGGCGGAAATGGCGGGGCCTGACCGGGCCGTGCAGAATGTCGTTTTTGCGCTGCTTCAGGCGCTGCCGACATCACTGCTGTTGCTCGTGCTCGCGACAAGACGGCCCGTCCGGCTCGGCGCTACGGTGGCGACCTTTGCTGCCGGCATTGCGCTTTCCGGTCAGGTTCTGGAGATTGCGTCCAATCTTGCCCGGATTTCCGGTTCTCTGTCCGATGCGGGATACTACGCGTTTGCGCCATGGCTGCTGGTGGCAAACATTCTGGGAACGAGTGTTCTCAATCTCGGTTTCCTGCTGATGACCATCGACCGGTTGAGCTCCGCACTTGCTGATCTCGCCAGCCGCGATGACCTGACGGATTTGTCCAACCGCCGTGGGCTGCGCAACCGCGCACGGCGGGTCGAGAGAAGGGGGCGTGAGCAGGGGGAGTGCGTTTCGGTGATGATGCTGGACGTCGATTCCTTCAAACAGATCAACGACACATTCGGCCATCATGCCGGGGATGCCTGCCTCGTGCATATCGCCGGCATTCTGAGCAATGGTCTGCACCGCAAGGACATTCTGGCCCGTGTGAGCGGTGATGAGTTCTGCGCCATACTGCCGGCGACGGATATGCGCGATGCAGCGCAGATTGCCGATATGCTGGTGAAGCAGATCTCTACGACACCGTTCATTGCCGGCAAGAGCCGCATTCCGCTGTCGGTGAGCATCGGCATTGCCGAGTGGAGTCCGGTGGGAAGCGAGGGGCTTTTTGAAGCGCTCACGCGCGCCGATGCCGCCCTTTACGACGCCAAGCGCTCCGGCCGAAACGGCTATGCGACGGATGTGCCCGAAGGGGAAGACAGGCGTCGCGCCCTGGGCTGACAGGGAACCCGGGCGGTGCCGGGTTCCGCTTTCCTGACCCTAGCGCTTCATGTGAATGGTGACCCAGCCCTCACGCGCCTGCGTGCGAATGTGCCGGAAGCCCTGAACGCTGTAGGCCGCGATGACGGCGCGGCGCTGGCGCTCGAGAATGCCTGACAGGATGATCGAGCCACCCGGCGTGAGATGCCGGGCCATGGCCGGTGCAAGGCCCATCAGCGGCCGGGCCAGAATGTTTGCCACGATCAGGTCGAAGGGTTTCTGCTGGGCAAAGATGGCGTGGTGAAAGCCCGGCGCCGTCTGCGTGTCGACCAGGCTGGTCACGCCGTTGAGCTGGACATTGGCGCGGGCGACCTGCGTGGCGATGTCATCGATGTCGGTTGCCAGAACCGGGATGCGCGCGGCCTTGGCCACGGCAATCGCCAGAACGGCGCTGCCGGTGCCCAGATCCAGCGCATTGCGCGGCTGCTCGCATTTCAGGACATCGGCAATCGCTTCAAGGCAGCCGGCCGTGGTGCCATGATGTCCGGTTCCGAAGGCGAGACCCGCATCGATCTCGATGGCGATGTCGCCGATGCGCTGCAGATGTCGGTCGTGGCTGCCGTGAACCAGAAAGCGCCCGACGCGGACGGGCTGCAGCCCTTCCAGCGAATGGCTGACCCAGTCGATGTCCGGCACCGTCTCGCGCTCCAGCGCGGGCGTGGGCGATATGCCGGCCAGACATTCGAGAACCTGCTTTTCGAGCTGGTCGACATCGTCTTCCGTGTAGACGGAGATCTGGAAGATCCCGCTGTCTTCTTCCGGTTCGAAGATGCTGATCGGCAGCCCATCCTCTTCAAAACGGGTATCGAGGATAGAAAAGATCGCTTCGGCTTGTTCGCGCTGAGCGGTCAGGAAAAGTCGTGTCTGGCCCATGGATTTCCGATGTCAGGTTTCGTTCGCCAGACGCTTCAGCTTGGCGATTGCGGTATCACGATTTTCTTCATAGGCGATCGTTCCGAAAAAGTCGCCATCGCTGTCGAGCAGCAGGATCGATGCGGTGTGGTCCATCGTGTAGTCGTCACCTTCAAGCTCGACCTTGCGCACATAGATGGAGAAGCCCTTGGCCATGGCCGCCACCTTCTCGGGATCGCCGGTGATGCCGGTGATGCGGTCGGAGAAGTTGGAGAGATAGGTCTTCATCACTTCGGGCGTGTCGCGCTCGGGATCGATGGAAACGAAATAGGGCTCGATCTCCTCGCCTTCCTCGCCAAGCTCTTCCAGATAGCCATCCAGTTCAAACAGCGTGGTGGGGCACACTTCCGGGCAATGGGTGAAGCCGAAGAAGACGACGCGCGGCCCGCCCCTGAAGGCGGCCTCGGTGATGGTGTTGCCATCCTGATCGACCAGTTCGAACGGCACGCCGAAGGCCCTGCCGGAATTCTGCTGCTGGTACCACTGGAAGGTAAGAAGTCCGACGCCCACGGCCATGACCGCGAGAATGCCGATAAGAATGGATCGCATCATTGAAGTTCACCCGGAAACAAGAAAGCGCTGAAAGGCGGTGTCAGAGGCACCAGGCCAGCCCGGACTGGGCCAGCGCGAGAAAGATGTCGGCTCCGTTTTCCAGCCACATGGCAAAGACAAGACCGGTCAGGGCGGCAAGAACCAATGCTGCCGCGCCCATCACGATCCAGTTGGCCAAAGGCCTGGAGCCGTTTGTTTTCATGCCCCATGATAGGCGAAATGCGCTGCCGGACGCAAAGCCCATCTTGTCGCAAGCCTGTGCAGAAAATCGGAAGGGGAGGGAACCTCCCGTCGCCGGGAACGCGACGGGAGGACTGCGGGGTTGAGGTGTTTTGCCTGGAGGCATTGCGCGGGTTTCTGGCCCGCAGGAACACAATAGGCATTCACGGCTAGGAAATGGTGTCCTTGATCTTCAATCATCGGGTGTGGATGATTGTATCGCCAATCAGCAGGAGACCGGGCAATGTCGATTGCGGGCATTCGTCTCAAGCGGATCTATGATCCTGTCGAGCCGGAAGATGGGGCGCGCATCCTCGTCGACCGGCTGTGGCCGCGCGGCGTCAGCAAGGAGCGCGCGGCACTTGAAAGCTGGCTGCCTCAGATCGGGCCGAGCCACGAGCTACGCCGGTGGTTTGCGCATCAGCCGGAGCGCTGGGACACGTTCTGCAACAGATATTGCGCTGAATTGAAGGCGCAGCCTGATCTTCTCGAAGACTTGCGTGAAAAAGCGCGAAAAGGACCTGTGACGCTGCTTTTCTCGGCACGGGACCGTGAGCGCAATCAGGCGGCTGTGATCCGCAATCTTCTTCAAGAAAGCACGGATGGCTGAGGGAAAAAGTATACGAATTCTGAAAACGGCAACCTGCCATTGTACTTTTTCGCAAATGACTGTTTCTTGTAAAAAAGAGTAGAGCCGGTAATGAAACCTGTTTGCCTTTAGCGTATACGCAGGGGCTCTCTCTTGACTTCATTCATACAGACAGAGACATATGTGTTCAGGCAGCGCGCTTGTTTTGGGCAGCTGCGGCATCGGGGCGGATTTTATGATCAAGGATTTTGACAAGTTAAAGCAGCAACTTGCCGAGCTTTCCGAGGCGGTGAATAAGTTCGAGTCTGAAGCGGTGCAATTGCGCGTCGTGGAGCTTGTTCTGGGCCAGCGCGACGGTCAGGTTGCCGGCCTGTCCGAAAATGGTATCGATGGATACATTGCCGGACCGGGCATGATGCACATTGTGCGCAACACGCCGCGTCCCGGACGCAAGAAGACGACCACCGACAGCGCCAGGGGCGCCGTCGCGGCGCTGAATGAGCTGCTTGAAGGCGATTTCTTCAGCGAGCCGCGCACGATTGGCGATGTCGTCGCCCACTGCCAGAGCCAGTTTGGCACGCGCTACAAGTCGAACGCCTTTTCAGGCCCGCTCTCGCGCCATGCCCGCAACGGCATTCTGACCCGCGAGAAAAATGAAGACGGCAAGTTCGTCTACGTCGATCCGCAAAAGGCTGCCTAGAGCAGCGCGCACACATTGCGGGCCGGGTGAGTGCGCTTACAGCCGCCCGGGTTTGCTCCTTCCAGAAAACCGAAACGCTCGATTCCCGTCGGGGCCGCGCATTTTGCAGGTCAGGTGATTCCACCTGACCCCTCGTTCCTGTTTTCACGAAATTCTGGACGGAAAACCGTTTCCCGATTCTGCCGCTGGGTCTAGGCCGGCTTTAGGCCGGCTTCACGAAGCCTTCGAGAACGCGTTTCTGGCCGGCCTTGTCGAAATCGATGGTGAGCTTGTTGCCCTCGATTGCCGAGACATTGCCATTGCCGAACTTCATATGGAACACGCGGTCGCCGACCTTGAAGGTGGACGGCTTTTCGGACACGGATCTGGCGACCAGCTCGCCCTCGATCACACGGCCCTTCACCGAGCCGCGCCCCGCGCCATAGCCCGAATCCGCCTCGCCATAGCCGATGCGCTCGACCTGATGGCCGGAGCGATTGCCCCAGTTGCGCGCGGTTGCGTCGGTGCGGTTCTTCTGGGCGCGCTGCCAGCCGGGCGTCGCGTAGCTGTTGGAGAACACGCTCTGGTCGTCGAAACGCGATTTGCCATAGGGGTTGGGCCGGCCGGGCTGGCCGACGGAATACCCGCCATAGCTGTTGCTCTCTTCGGCCACGTCCACATGCGCTTCGGGAAGCTCGTCCAGAAAGCGGGAAGGAATGGTCGACTGCCACAGACCGTGGATACGCCGGTTTGAGGCGAACCACAGGTGCAGGTTCTTCTTGGCGCGCGTCAGGCCCACATAGGCCAGCCGCCGCTCTTCCTCGAGGCCCGAGCGACCGCCTTCGTCAAGCGCGCGCTGATGCGGGAAGAGGCCTTCCTCCCAGCCGGGCAGGAACACGGTCGGGAACTCAAGACCCTTGGCCGAGTGCAGCGTCATCAGGCTTACGGCGTCGAGCTCTTCATGGCGCTCGGCGTCCATCACCAGCGCCACATGCTCCAGAAAACCGCGCAGGCTCTCATATTCCTCCATGGAGCGGATCAGCTCCTTGAGGTTTTCAAGCCGTCCCGGCGCTTCGGCCGAACGGTCGTTCTTCCACATTTCCGTGTAGCCGGATTCCTCGAGGATCATCTCGGCCAGTTCCGTGTGGGGCGTCCGGTCGAGCATGCTCTGCCAGCGCTCGATGTTCTCCACCAGCGTGCGCAGCGAGGCGCGCGGCTTTGGCTTCATCTCCTCGGTGCCGACGAGATCGCGTGCGGCCTGCAGGAGCGTTGCCTCACGCATGCGCGAAACATCGTGGATCTGGCGCACGCTGGCTTCACCCAGCCCGCGCTTGGGCACATTGACGATGCGCTCGAATGCCAGATCGTCGGCGGCCTGCGCGACGATGCGGAAATAGGCCATGGCGTCGCGGATCTCGAGGCGCTCATAGAAGCGCGGTCCGCCGATGACGCGGTAATTGAGCCCCAGCGTGACGAAGCGGTCTTCGAACTCACGCATCTGGAAGGAGGCGCGCACGAGGATGGCGATGTCGTTGAGCGCGTGGCCCTTGGACTGCAACGCCTCGATCTCTTCGCCCACGGCCCGGGCCTCTTCCTCCGAATCCCAGGCGGCATGCACCTTCACCTTGGGATCGTCGGGGTCGGAATGCTCGGTGAAGAGCGTTTTGCCAAGCCGCCCTTCATTGTTGGCGATGAGGTGCGAGGCGGCGCCCAGAATGTGCTTGGTGGAACGGTAATTGCGCTCCAGCCGGATCACGGCGGCGCCGGGGAAATCCTTCTCGAAGCGCAGGATGTTGTCCACTTCCGCGCCGCGCCAGCCATAGATCGACTGGTCGTCATCACCGACGCAGCAGATGTTCACCGGTTCCGTGCTCCTGGGGCGCTGCGCGAGCAGCCGCAGCCACATGTACTGGGCGGTGTTGGTGTCCTGATACTCGTCCACCAGAATGTATTTGAACCGGCGGTGATAGTCCGCAAGCACATCGGGATGATCGCGCAGAATGCGGATCGGATGGCAAAGGAGATCGCCGAAATCGACGGCGTTGAGCGTCTTCAGGCGGTTCTGATAGGCGGTGTAGAGTTCACGGCCCTTGCCATTGGCGAAGGCGCGGGCGTCGCCCTCGGGAATTTCCTTCGGCGCGAGCCCCTTGTTCTTCCAGCCGTCGATCATCTGCGCGAACTGGCGCGGCGGCCAGCGCTTGTCGTCCAGCCCTTCGGCCTGAATGATCTGCTTGATGAGGCGGATCTGGTCGTCGGTATCGAGAATGGTGAAGGAGCTTTTGAGCCCCGCCAGCTCGGCATGCTTGCGCAGGATCTTCACACCGATGGAGTGGAAGGTGCCGAGCCATGGCATGCCCTCGATGGCCTCGCCGACCAGCGTGCCGATACGCACTTTCATCTCGCGCGCGGCCTTGTTGGTGAAGGTCACGGCCAGGATCTGCGAGGGATAGGCGCGGCCGGAGGCCAGAATATGCGCGATGCGCGTGGTCAGAACGCGTGTCTTGCCGGTGCCCGCGCCCGCAAGCACCAGAACCGGGCCTTCGGTGGTTTCCACCGCGAGCCGCTGCTCGGGATTGAGCGCATCGAGATAGCGTGTGTCGGGTCCGCCCGTGCGCGCAGCCATGGCGCGCGCTGCAATGCCTGAAGGCTTCTGCGCAGCCGGGGGCGTCGGGGCGGGTTCGTCCTCGTCAAAGAACGGAATATCATCAGGAAAGCCGGACATCGCACCTGCTTATGGTGATTCGGGGGGCATAGCCCATGGATGTTTTCTATTTGTACCGGTTTGCGCCTCACGAACCAAGGGGGTGCCAAGCCGGCAAAATGCGGGGGAACAGCGTCGTCAGTGCTCGCTTTCGCAGAGTGAATGGTCGGATAGCGCCCGCAGCACATAGCAATCGCAAACCGAGCCGCTGTCGCAACTGTCGACGATGCGCTGGAGCTCATGCTCCAGCCTTTGCAGGCGGGCAATGCGCTCGCGCACTTCGGTAAGGTGCTCGCGGGCAATGCTGTCCGCCGTTTCGCAGGGTTTTTCGGGATGCCCGCTCAGTTCGATCAGCGAACGGATTGCGTCGATGCCCAGCCCCAGGTCGCGGGCGTGGCGGATGAAGGCGAGGCGCTCCATCGCCTGCTTTCCATAGCGGCGCTGGTTGCCGGCGGAGCGCTCGGGCGGTTCGATCAGCCCGGTTTCCTCGTAATAGCGGATGGTCGGCACCTTTACGCCCACCCGTTTCGACAGTTCGCCAATTGACCACATGCCGTGCGGCTCCTTCAAAATCTCTAGTCTATATAGGTATTGCCGGTCTTCTGCGAAAGGCGAGAGGGGGGGCGGGCGAAGAGAAAATTGGTTCACGCGGGCGTGAATGGACGTTTTCCCGGCTGGCCCTACCTTGGACTTCGGCGGGAACCAGTCAACGAAATGGGAGTGAATTCATGCAGGATCAGCCGAAGATCACCCAGGCGATGATCGACGCCTATGACGAATACACCCATCTGACCCTCGACCGCCGCGCCTTCATGAACAGGCTGACGCGACTGGCCGGGTCGGGTGCAGCTGCGGCCGCCATCGCGCCCCTTCTGGCGGCAAATTCCGCCCGCGCGGCCATGGTCGCAGACGATGACGAACGCCTTGAAGCCGAAGACATCACCTATCCGGGTGAGGGCGGCGAGATGAAGGGCTATCTCGTGCGGCCTGCGGATGCGGGCGAGAAACTGCCGGCTGTGATCGTCGTTCACGAAAACCGCGGCCTCAACCCGCATATCCGCGATGTGGCGCGGCGTGTGGCGCTGGAAGGCTTTGTGGCGCTTGCCCCGGACTTCCTCTCACCGCTGGGCGGCACGCCGGAGGATGAGGACAAGGCGCGCGGCCTGTTCGGCGCGCTGGATCGCGATCAGACGGTGGGCAATGCGGTGGCCACGCAGGCCTTTCTGGCGGGGCATGACGCCACGACCGGCAAGGTGGGCGTGATCGGCTTCTGCTGGGGCGGGGCGCTGGTGAACAATCTGGCCGTTGCCGATCCCGAACTGGATGCGGGCGTCGCCTATTACGGCACGCAGCCGGCGGCGGAAGATGTGGTGCGGATCGAAGCACCGCTGCTCCTGCACTATGCCGGGCTGGATGAGCGCGTGAATGCGGGCATCGACGCTTATCGGGCCGCACTTGAAGATGCGGGCAAGACCTTCACCATCCATGTCTATGAAGGGGTGAACCACGCGTTCAACAACGACACCTCCGAAGCCCGCTATGACAGTGCTGCGGCGGAACTGGCCTGGGAGCGCACCATTGCGTTTCTGAAGGAGAATCTGACCTGACTTCAGTATGAGCCGAAGGGCAGGGGATCGAAGTCCAGAAAAATGCGTTTCTGGCGCGCGGTGCGCACAATGGCGCGCACATAGATCAGATCGATGGGAATGGGCCTGCGGTTGCGCTCCAGCCAGTAGAGCTCGTCCTCGATGGATTTGAGCGCGCGCCAGAAATCATAATCGGAGATCTCGTGCGAATGCGCGAGACTGTCCGACAGGGCTCTGGCTTCCTCGTTCAACAACTGGCTTCTCGCCGCCTACGAATCGACTGGTTTCAGGCGATGGTCTGCGCGGGGAGGGGCCGCTTCAAGCGGGCGACATGGTTAAACTTGTGCAAAGATCTGGCCGCTGGCGTTATGGTTAACGGAGCCTTTAACCAGTCCTTATCCCTTTAAGCCTTTGGCGCAAAAGAACTATCGGTGTTCTTCTTCGCTGATGTCCACCAGCGCGCGGTTGAAGAAACGCAGCGCCCGCACATGGCTGGCAAAGGCGATGACGCGGCCCGGATCCTGCAGATCGACCACGGGCAGGCGGTCATAGCCGCCCTTGTCGAAGGCGCGCAGCGCCGCCTCCAGCGTGTCGGTCGGTTTGAGCGCCGGCGCGCCCGTTTCCGGGTCGAAGGCCACAGGTTCCTCATCCTCCGGCAGTGGCTCCATGAAATCCATCACACGGGTCATGTGGCCGAGCGTCTTGTGCGGCCCCTCCACGAGAAACAGCCCGCGCATCTCCAGCTGCCACTGGAACCAGGAATGGCCGTGAATGGCCTGGGTGATGCCATGCGCCACCGCAACGGTGAGCAGGAGCGCGATGGACAGTTCGTAGCCGCCGGTCAGTTCGAACACGATGACGGTGGTGGAGATGGGGGCGCCGAGAACGGCTCCGGCAACGGCACCCATGCCGAGGATGGCGTAGAGCCCTTCGCTCGATGCCATGTTGGGGAAGGCTGCGGCGGCGATGATGCCGAATGCGCCGCCGGTGAGCGCGCCGAGGAAGAGGGCTGGGGAAAAGATGCCGCCGCCAAACCGCATGGCGAGCGTGATGGAAGTTGCGGCCGTCTTGACGACGATGAGCGCCAGCATGGTCATGAGCGGCAGGCGGTTCCACAGCGCCATGTCGGTGATCTCGTAACCGACGCCGAGGATCTGCGGGAAGACCACGGCCATGCCGCCGACGATGAGCCCGCCGACCACGGGGCGCGTCCATAAGGGAATGCGCACGCCGCGCGCCGCATAGTCGGAGACGAAGAGCGAGAACTGGAACAGGATCGCGACCACGGCGGCGGTCACGCCGAGCAGCGCGAAGGCCGGAAACTCCCAGAAGGACGTGATCTGGTGGGTGGGCACCAGAAAGGCAGCCGAACTGCCGAACCAGAGGCGCGAGGCCACCGCACCCGCCGCCGAGGCGATGACGATGGGCACGAAGGAGCGCATGGCGTAGTGCCCGAGGATGACCTCATGGGCGAACAGGACGCCGGCGATGGGTGCGTTGAACGAGGCGGAGATGGCGCTTGCAACACCTGCGCCAAGCAATGTGCGCCGGCACCATTCGGGCAGGTTTGCGCGCCAGGCGATGGCGCTGGCAAGCACTGCGCCCAGGTGCACCACGGGCCCTTCGCGCCCCGCACTCGCGCCCGAACCGAGCGAAAGCGCGGTGATGAATGCGGACAGGATGCCTTCGCGGAAGGAAAGCTTGCTGCGGCCGGAAAGCGCGCGCGCCTCGATCACGTCGGCCACCGCGCCTGTGCGGCGCGCTTCAAGCCGCGTGAGCAGCAGGCCGACGAAAAGCCCGCCCACGGTGGGGCCGGCCACGATCCAGTACCAGGGCAGCGACAGGGCGGCGGTGAACACGCGCTCCGAACGCGTGCCGAGCCAGAAAAGCTGGAAGACGCCGATCAGCTCGCGGAAGATGATTGCGGCAATGGCGACGCCGAGCCCCAGAAACAGCGACAGAAGCCAGACAAGCGGCAGGCGCGCGTTGAGGAACGCGCTGACGTTTGGTTCAATCCACGTCCGCAGAATTTGCGGAAGCCGCTGTATCAGCCTGAGAATCGACATGCCTGCCCCGTTTTCCCGAGCCTAAAGCATCGGACCGGAAAGTGGAATCCGGTATTCGGCTATTCCGGTGCTCCATCAATAGTTTAGATCGGCCTTTTGCGTCCGAAGGGACGCTGGTGATCTAGCTCTTTCGGCGACGGATTGCGATTGACCGGCCAGCGCGGGTGGGTGTTTCGAGCGTCGCGTGGAGCGTGCGCATCGCTTCGACCCGCTCAAGCACATCACGGGGGAAGGGGGTGACCTTCGGCCCCGACATGTCGATGTGAAGCGTCATGGTTTCGCAGGTGGCCGCCAGCCAGCCCTCGTCGGCGTGGCGCAGCTCCTGATAGGAGTGAAGCCGCTTTTCGTCATGGTCGAGCAGCTGGTAGGTGCCGCGCACCCGGTCGCTGAGATGCAGTTCGCGCACATAGCTAAGATGGATTTCCGCCGTGTAGGTGGTGAGCCTGCGGGTGGCCGCATAGTGCGCGCCCATGCCCAGGCTCTCGCCCACTTCCTCATAGGCGCGGTCGAAGAGCACGGTGTAGTAGGCCATGTTCAGATGGCCGTTGAAATCGATCCAGTCTTTCTGCAATTCGAAGACGCGGGAAGTGTAGGGCGCGTTGTCTGGCATTGTTCTTCCGTATTTCTGGCCTGTGGACTGTTTCGGACCTGCGGCGTTTGTGTCACCCAAATTGATCCAAACTGCCTGTAAAGGTGCTTTATTGCGGCAGATTCGGATAGAAACGAAAACCACCCCGCTGGACAAGTGTTGGACCACGCGAAGGGTTGGACCAGGTAATTGGAGAACAGGCATGGCGCTGGCGGAACTGGAAAAGCTGGATCGCAACGAAGAGGGCATTGCCCGCGTTCTTGAGATACTCGGGGAGCGCTATGGCGAGCGTTTGCTGACGGGACTTTCAGTGCGTGAGCAGCATGCCCACTCGACCAGCTATATTCCCGCGCAATTGCCCGATGGCGTGTTCGCGCCGAACAATGTGGAAGAGGTGCAGGATGTGGTGCGCCTGTGCGCCGAGCACCGCGTGCCGGTCATTCCCTTCGGCACGGGGTCTTCGCTTGAAGGGCATGTGAATGCGCCGGCCGGCGGCATTTCGCTCGATCTCATGAACATGAACCGCATCATCGCCGTCAACGCCGAGGATCTGGACTGCACGGTCGAACCCGGCGTGACGCGTGAGGATCTGAACCACTATCTGCGTGATACGGGCCTGTTCTTCCCGATCGATCCGGGCGCGAACGCCAGCCTTGGCGGCATGGCCTCAACGCGCGCTTCCGGCACCAACGCCGTGCGCTACGGCACGATGCGCGACAATGTGGTGAATGTGCAGGCGGTGATGCCCGACGGGCGTCTCATCACCACCGCGCGGCGCGCCCGCAAGACCTCTGCCGGCTACGATCTGACCCGGCTCATGGTCGGCTCGGAAGGCACGCTCGGCATCATCACGGCGATGACGCTCAAGCTCTACGGCATCCCGCAGGCGGTATCCGGCGGCGTCTGCTCGTTCCCGGATGTGGAATCGGCCTGTCAGGCGGTCATCATGACGATCCAGATGGGCGTGCCGGTGGCGCGCATCGAGTTCGTCAACGGCCTCGCCATGAAGGCGATCAACGCCTATTCCGATCTGGATTACCCGGAAGGCCCGTGCCTGTTCCTGGAATTCCATGGAACCGATGCAGGCGTGAAGGAACAGGCCGAAACCTTTGGCGAGATCGCCGAGGAGTTCGGCGGCGGGCCGTTCCAGTGGACGAGCGTTGCCGAGGAGCGCACCAAGCTCTGGAAGGCGCGTCACAACGCCTACTGGGCCTGCGTGGCGCTGCGCCCCGGCGCGCAGGGGCTCTCCACCGATGTCTGTGTGCCGATCTCGCGGCTGGCCGAATGCATTGTCGAGACCGAGGCCGACATCGCCGAATCCGGCCTGATCGCCACGGTCATCGGCCATGTGGGCGATGGCAATTTCCACGTGCTGGTTCTGATGGACATGAACGATCCGAAGGAGATCGAGCAGGCGGAAGCCTTCGTTGCGCGTCTCAACCGGCGGGCCCTCTCCATGGACGGCACCTGCACCGGCGAACACGGCATCGGCCAGGGCAAGATGCGCTTCCTCGAAGAGGAGCTGGGCGACGCGGTGGACGTGATGCGCGCGGTCAAGGAAGCCATCGATCCGCACAACATCATGAACCCGGGCAAGATCATCGGGGCAAGGCGCACATAAGCCGGATTTGTGCGACCATGCGTGGTGTTAGAGCGCCGTGCGTCCATTCGGACGCACAAAGGACGCTCTGACCTGTTGAATCTGCGCATCGTGCTTTCCGAAAATCGATCTCGATTTTCGGGCCGATGCGGCAGCCCCTTTAACGCCACTGAAATACGCATAGTGTAGGGGCTGAGGACGCATATTTAGGAGACGGAACTGGCCCGGCTGTTCGTATTCTTCGGTGGACTTGTGGTGCTGGCGCTGACCTCGGCGCTGGTGGCTCCCTATTTCATCGACTGGAACCATTATCGCTCCGCCTTCGAACGTGAGGCGGGGCGGGTGCTTGGCCGTGAAGTCCGGGTGGAAGGCTCTGCGCGCGCGCGGCTTCTGCCGTTTCCGTCTCTGACCTTCACCGATGTCGTCGTGGCCGGGAAGACGCCGCAGGCGCCGGGCATGACGGTGGACGAGTTCTCCATGCATGCGGAGCTTGCGCCCTTCCTGCGCGGCGAGGTGCTGATCTTCGACATGCAGCTCACGCGGCCGCATGCGCAGATCGCGATTGCCGCCGATGGCGGCATCGACTGGGCGGTGCGTCCGTCCGGGCCGTTCGATGCGCGACAGGTGACGCTGGAGAATGTCTCCATCGTCGATGGCTCGGTGACGCTGGCACATGCGGCAAGCGGGCGTCAGCACGAACTGACCGACATCGATGCGCAGCTTTCCGCCCGCAGTCTGGCCGGGCCGTGGCGTATTGGCGGAACGCTCTCGCTCGACGAGATGCCGATGCGCGTTTCCGTTTCCACCGGCTCGCTGGGCGATGATGGCCGCATGCGGGTGCGTTTCGAGGCGCTGCCGGACGATTTGCCGGTCAGGCTCGCCACCGATGGACAGGCGCGGATTGAGGAAGGGGCCGCCTTTTATGACGGCGCCTTTGCGCTCAACACCTATTCCGATGAGGCCATGGCCAGGCTGCGCAAGGAGGCCGAGCGGCCGCTGGCGCTGACGAGTGCCGCCGCCACCAACCGGCTGACGGGTCTCTTCGACCTGCGCCACGACCGTCTGGCGGTCGAGCAGTTCCGTTTCGAGACGGGGCCGGCCGACGCGCCTTACACCGCCGAGGGGCGGGCCAGTCTGGAGCTTGGCGGCGAACCGCGCTTCTTCATTTCAGCCGACGGCGCGCAATTGCGTTTCGATGGCGAGAATGACGGCGACAGCGCGTCGGGCGGTCTGGATATCGCCAGGCGTTTCGAGGCGTTTGCCGCACTGATCCGCGCCGTGCCTTCGCCAACCATACCGGGCGAGGTTGCAATCAACCTGCCGGCGATCGTTGCCGGCGACACGACCATCCGCAACATCGAACTGCGCGCCGAACCCGCCGAGGGCGGCTGGGCGGTGGGGTCCGTTGCGGCCACACTTCCCGGGCGCACCCGCTTCGAGGCGAACGGATTTCTGGCGACGGATGAAGAACTCGGCTTCAACGGGCACATGCTTCTGGCAATCGCCCAGCCCTCGGGCTTTGCCGCCTGGGTTTCGCGCGATGTGGACGACGCGATCCGCCGACTTCCGGCTGCGGGTTTCAGCGCCGATGTGGCGCTTTCGCGCCGCGCGCAGACCTTTGAGGGGCTTGAACTCATCCTGGGTGACGCGCGTTTCAACGGACGCGTCGAGCGCCGGGAACCGGAGAACGCAAAGCCCTGGCTCGATGCAACGCTCGACGGTGAGACGCTCGATCTGGAAGGCATTCAGGCCTTCATGTCGCTGTTTGTCAGCGATGCGGGCGTGAACCGGCTTTCGGGCCATGATGTGGATCTCGACATCAAGGCCGGCCCGGTGGCGGCGCTGGGCATGCAGGCCAACACGCTCGACACGGCACTTCGCCTGCGCGAGGGCGTTCTGGAAATCGACCGGCTGACGCTCGGCGGGTTTGCCGGCGCGCAGCTGAGCGCGACCGGTCAGTTGCGCAATTTTGCAGGCATGCCCACGGGGCAGGTCGATGCGACGGTTCTGTCGACCGATCTTGGCGAGCTGGTTCTGGCGCTGGCGGGACGCTTTCCCGAGAACCGTGTCTTCAGGGCGCTGGCGCAGCGCGTTCAGGCGTTTCCCGGTCTGCTTCAGGACGCCGAGCTGAACCTCGTCGCCAGTGCCGCCGAGAATGGCGATGAAACCATGGGCATCGCCGTCAGTGCCGAAGGCGTTGCCGGCGGCACGGATCTGAGCCTTTCGCTTTCCGACAGCGGTGCAGAGGACGATCTGGCGCGCGGTGATTTCAAGCTCTCGCTGACGGCGCGAAACGACGAAGCCGCCGTTCTTTATGGACTGGCCGGCATTCCGGCCCTGCCGCTTGGTCTGGTCGGCGAGGCGCGGCTTGAGCTTTCGGCCGAAGGCTCTCTGGCCGATACGGTTGACGGGCAGGCGCGGGTGATGGGCGAGGGGCTTGTCGCCTCCTTCAAGGGGCAGGCGCTCAATGCGCTTTCCGCGCCATCGCTCGACGGCGAGGTGAAGCTTGTCAGCGATGACATTGAAACCTGGCTTGCCGTTGGCGGCGTGGTTCTGCCCGGTTTCGGGCTTGGCATGCCCGTTGCGCTTTCCGCTGATCTTGAATGGAGCGAGAAGCTTGCCGTTCTGACCGATCTCGAAGGCGAGGTGGCAGGCAGCGGTGTGACGGGGGATCTGAACATCGCGCTCGATGGCGGCAAGCCGCATATCGATGGCGCGCTCACCATGACGCGCTTTGATCTCGCACCGGCTGCCGAACTCGTCATGGGGCCGGACGTGCTTTCGGGCGAAGAAGACGGGGCATGGCCGCAGGCGCCATTCGGCAACGACGTGTCTTTGCCGTTCTCGGCCAATCTCGACCTGCGCACGGATGCGCTTTGGACGGGATTTCTCTCGGCTGGCCGCGATGCGCGCCTGAAACTCAGGCTGGACGATGAGGGGCTGACGGTCTCCGATCTCAAGGCGTCCCTGTTCGATGGTTCCGTTGAAGGCTTTGCCACGCTGAAAAACAATGCAGGCACCGGGCTTCTTTCGGCCCAGATCGGTCTCAACGACACCGCGCTTGATACGCTGATGCCGCAGGGCAGCCTGGAAGGGCGCATGAGCGCTCGCGCCAGCGTGACCGCCAGCGGCAAGAGCGTGAATGCGATGGCGGCGGCCCTGACGGGCTCCGGTTCCGCGACGCTGAAGGATCTGGTCATCAACGGGCTGAACCCGAAGGCGCTGCCGCAGATCCTTGAAGAAGCCGATGCGGTGGGCAATGGGATCGATCTTGAAAAGACCGAGGCTTTCGCGCCGCGGCTGATCCGCGAAGGACAGTTTTCCGCAGGCGAAACGGAATTCGCCTTCACCATTGCCGGCGGCATGGCGCGCACGCCGCCCGTGCAGCTGGCGACGGATGGCGCGACCTTCAGCACCACGGCCACGGCCGATTTGCAGAAGATGGAAGTCTCCACCGATGGCGCGCTGGTCTTCGATCCCGGTGTGGATGCGGTGGTGGGGGCGGAGCCGCGTGTCGAGGTGGTTGCCTCCGGGCCATTCGGCTTTGTTGGTTCCCGGCTTTCGGTCGAACCTCTGGCGCAGTATCTCACCCAGCGCGCGCTTGAGCGCGAGCAGGTGCGTGTGGAGCGCATGCAGTCGGTGCTTCTGGAGAAGCAGCGCCTACGCCGTGAAGCGCGATATTTCGCAGAGCTTGAGGTCAAGCGCGAGCAGGCCGAAGCCGAGCGGCAGCGGCTTGAGCGCGAACTCCGGCTGGAGCGCGAGGAGGCCGAGCGCCGCGCGGCTGAAGAGGCGGAGCGCAAGGCGCGTGAGGCGGAAGAGGCCCGCCGCCGTGAAGCCGAGGAAACGGCCCGGCTGGAGGCTGAAGAGGCCCGCCGCCGCGAGGCGGAAGCCGCTCGCGCCGCCGAAGCCCTTAAGCGTACGCAGCGTGTCGCGCCGGCTCCTTCTGGAAATGGCTCCGCAGCAGAGATCGAGCGTGCGCCGCTTGAGCCGCTGTCAGGCGGCATCAATACGCCTGATGCGGTGTCGGAGTTTTTCCGGGCCAAGGATCTTTCAGCGGATCGTCTGCGCGAACTTCTGGACGGTGGCCAGTAGAGCGGTCGCCGCTCAATTCTCCCGGCAGGCTCTCATGCCTTGTCGTTCGTTTCCTCAAGACGCGCCTTGAGATCACGCAGCACATGGAGGCGAAGCTCGGAGGACAGATTGTTGTCCGCGCTGCGGTTCTCATCCACCTCGGCAATCAGCGTGGCCAGCGGCATGTTCTGCCGCCGGGCTATGGCTTCAAGTTCCTGAAGGAATGGTTTTTCGAGGGAAATGCTCGTGCGGTGGCCGCGAATGCTGACCGAACGCTTGGCAATTCCGCTCATTTTGGATCGCGTTCCGGGCGACCGGTGAGCCGGTGCCCGTCCAGCTGCGCGATGGTCTGCGATCTGTCACTCTCATCGCGCATGCGCTCGGCCTTGCTGCGGCCATGCAGGATGCGGTTTTCGGCGGCGCGCTGCTCTTTTTCCGCACGCGCACGCTGCTTGCGGCGCTGGCGAAGATTGACCAGCTCGCCCATCGTCACTTCTTCCGGAAGGCGTCCAGGGAAACCACTTGCGCACCCTTGTTCCCGGGCCCGGCGTCGTCTTCTGCCTCATCGGTTGCCGTCTCGGCATCCGCTTCGGCCTTTTCCTTCTTCTTCGGCTTGCGGGCGGCTTTCTTTGCGCCGGCCTTTTTCGCCGATCCCTCATCCGCCTCGTCGCCATCGGTGTGAACCGCGGTGATCTCGGCGCTGGGAGCGTCTTCCTGCTCGGGCTTCACATCGAATTCGAGCTCGAAATTCACGGACGGATCGTAAAACCCGCGCACTGCAGAGAAGGGAACGCTGAGCATTTCCGGCACATCGGCGAAGGAGAGGCCCACTTCGAAACCCGTCTCGCTGACTTTCAGGTCCCAGTACTGATACTGCAACACGATTGTCATCTGTTCGGGATAACGTTCACGCAGGCGTGACGATACACGGACACCGGGTGCATTGGTCAGAAAGGTGATGAAGAAGTGATGCTCGCCGGGAAGCCCCGTGCGCGCAACTTCAGTCAGGACTTTGCGCATGACGCCACGCAGCGCATCCTGAGCGAGAATATCGTATCTAATGCGGTCTTCGGCCATTCTGCGAACCGGTTGTTGAATCTTTGACTTACCTCTAATCAAGGACCGTGCTCACGTAAACCGGCAAAAGGCGGCTTATGTCTGTTCGCACGCTCCCACCCGCCTGACAGACCAGTTTTTTCAACCATGGCCCTCTTGTCTGTATTGCAGACAATCGCTGCGGGACGCTGCACTGCGCCGGAGACATTGCCTGACAGCTTCGCTGTCTGCGCGCGAATGTCGATGCAGGGAAGGGGAGATTGAAAGGAGAGGTCGAGAGCGGGGCAAGAGTGGAGGCTTCTGTTGCCAGGTGCCTCCGGACCCCGCCTAAAGGTGCGAACCCTTAGGAGTTCAAGTGAAGCTGTCGCACTGCATTAAGCAGCGAGACGTGCCTCCGCATAGTTGTCGTTTGCAACTACTAGTTTGACCCGATAACGGTGGTATCATGCCGAGCGAAAGTCCGATCTTTACACCCTCGTCGATCCTGTTTCGCCCCCATCAGAAGCCGCCCTTGGGCCGGAGCCCTGCGGCGGTTTGTGGTGGAGGCGCCGGGCACTGCCCCCGGGTCCGAATGGCTTATTTCACCGGCAGTTTATCGCCATAGTCGGTCAAGCCGACGCAGCGAATATAGTGACCCGGCCCTCGCAAGAAAAGGGGTCTTCGCGTGAAACCCGTGGGGTTTTCGCATTGACTTAGCGTCAACCTTTAATAAATGTCTTTTTTGGTGTGAGGCGGCTTTGGCAAACGCACAGGTTGCGTGAGGTCCGGCCGTTTCTGTGGAAGCGTACCCACGTTGAAAAGTGAGGGAAAAGATCATGGCCGATTATCTTGCGGATGTCCGCAAATACGATGCCACCGCGAGTGAGGAAGTCGTCAACAAGATCGTGAAGCATCTTGGCATCGCGTTGCGCAACAGGGATTCCTCCCTGGTCTCCTGCAGCGATTCCAGCGAGCTTGACCGCGTTCGCACCAGCTGGTGCATGAAGAAGCTCGGACAGACCGACGCCGCAAAATGCGATGCCGTGATCGAGACCGTGTGCGAAACCATGTCTGGCGACCGGTCCAAGAGCCGCGTGACGTTCTACTATCTGGTTGCGAAGCATCTGGGCCAGCTTTCCGAACTTTGAGGTTCCGGCTTCGCTGAACTTCGCCGCCTCTTTCTGCCGGGGGGAGGGGCGGCTTTCTCCTTAACCCTGTTGCCCGAATGTGCGCCGGCGTATGTGGATGGCGTCGCCAAACCCTGTGGCGCGCACTTTTCGTGGCAGGTGGCTGCTTTATGATGGCGCGATAACGCCAGCCCGAATCGGACAGCCATGCGCCAGTATCTCGATCTTCTTTCCCATGTTCTCGAAAACGGTGTCGACCGCGACGACCGCACGGGAACCGGCACGCGCGGCGTGTTCGGCCATCAGATGCGCTTTGATCTGGAAGAAGGCTTTCCCGTTCTCACCACCAAGAAGCTGCATCTGCGTTCGATCATTCACGAGCTGCTCTGGTTTCTGAAGGGCGACACCAACATTCGCTACCTGAAGGAAAACGGTGTTTCCATCTGGGATGAGTGGGCGGATGAGAATGGCGATCTGGGGCCCGTCTATGGTGCGCAGTGGCGCTCCTGGCCGGCGCCGGATGGCGGGCATATCGACCAGATCGCGAATCTTCTGAAAGGTTTGCGCGACAATCCTCATTCGCGGCGTCACGTGGTGTCGGCGTGGAACCCGGCCGAGGTGGATTCCATGGCGCTGCCGCCATGCCACTGCCTTTTCCAGTTCCACGTGGCCGACGGGCGGCTTTCCTGCCAGCTCTACCAGCGCTCCGCCGACATTTTTCTGGGCGTGCCCTTCAACATCGCCTCCTATGCGCTTTTGACGATGATGGTCGCCCAGGTGACCGGGCTGCGCGCCGGCGATTTCGTGCACACGCTGGGCGACGCCCATCTTTATTCCAACCATTTCGATCAGGCGCGCGAGCAGCTGACGCGCACGCCCAAGCCCTTGCCCACCATGTGGATGAACCCGGATGTGACGGATCTCTTTGCGTTCCGCTTTGAGGATTTCCGTCTCGATGGCTATGTCGCGGATCCGACGATCCGTGCGCCGATTGCCGTTTGAGCGGGGAGGGGGCGATGAGCATCGAACTGGTTGTGGCAATGGCCGAAAACGGTGTGATCGGCCGCGAGGGCGACCTGCCGTGGCGGCTGTCGACCGATCTGAAGCGCTTCAAGGCGATCACCACGGGCAAGCCCGTGGTCATGGGGCGCAAGACCTGGGAAAGCATCGGCAGACCGCTGCCGGGACGGCGCAACATCGTCATCACGCGGCAGGCGGGATACGAGGCTGAAGGGGCGGAATGCGTCTCTTCGCTTGCCGTTGCGCTTGCGCTGGCTGGCGGTGGCGATGCGAAGGCCGATGTCTGCGTCATCGGCGGCGGGCAGATCTACCGCGAGGCGATGGAGATGGCCGACCGTCTGCATGTCACGCATGTGCATGCCGAGATCGACGGTGATACGGTGTTTCCCGAAATCGACCCGGAAATCTGGGAAGAAGTCTCGCGTGAGGACGTGCCCGAAGGCGAAAAGGACGTTTACGCCACAACCTATGTGGTCTACCAACGGCGCTGAACAGGCTGGGCAAGGCACTCTTTTCCCTGCAAAGATCAGGGAACGCGGCGGGCTGCCGCGTTGAAAGGGGATTTGCCGCTACCTATAACTGACCGGATGGGAGAGCTGGCCTTTGGGCCGGAGCCCGGATCAAGAAAAGGAACACGAATGCCCTGGAACAATCAAAGTGGCGGAGGCGGCCCTTGGGGCGGCGGCAATAACGGGGGGCCCTGGGACCAGGGACCGCGTGGGCCGAGCGGACCGCAGGGATCTCCGCCCGATCTGGAAGAGATCATCAAACGCGGACAGGACCGGTTGAAGAACGCACTGCCCGGTGGCGGTGGCGTCAGCCCGGCCATGATCGTTCTGGTGCTCGTTGCGTTGGCCGGTCTGTGGCTGTTCAAATCCGTTTACACGGTTCAGCCGGACGAACTGGCGGTGGAACTGCGTTTCGGTAAGCCGAAGCCGGAACTCTCCGAGCCGGGCCTGCACTTCCATTGGTGGCCGATCGAAACGGTCGAGAAGGCCACGGTCGCCGAGCGTCTGGTGGACATTGGTGAGACGCGGGGCGGCACGTCCAGCGGTCTCATGCTGTCCGGTGACCAGAACATCGTCGACGTGAAGTTCTCCGTCGCCTATCAGGTTGCCGATCCTTCAGCCTATCTGTTCAATGTCGCCAATCCCGACGAAACTCTGCGCCAGGTTGCCGAAAGCGCCATGCGTGAGGTTGTCGGTCGCAGGCCGGCTCAGGACATCTTCCGCGATGACCGTCAGGGCATTGCAGAAGACGTGCGCACGACCATCCAGACCGCGCTTGATGAGTATGGCACGGGTCTGACGGTCAACGCCCTGTCGATCGAGGACGCTGCGCCGCCGCGCGAAGTGGCCGATGCGTTTGACGAGGTGCAGCGCGCCGAGCAGGACGAAGACCGCTTCGTTGAGGAATCCAACCAGTACTCCAACCAGCAGCTCGGTCAGGCCCGTGGTGAAGCGGCCCAGATTCGCGAAGAAGCCGCGGCCTATAAAAACCGCGTCGTGCAGGAAGCCGAAGGTGAGGCCCAGCGCTTCGTCTCCGTCTATGACGAGTACGCAAAGGCCCCGGCCGTGACACGCAAGAGGCTGTTCCTCGAAACCATGGAAAACGTGCTTCAGGGCTCGAACAAGGTGATTGTCGGCCAGGATGGCGGTTCGGGCGTTGTGCCCTATCTGCCGCTGCCTGAACTTCGCCAGCAATCGCAGCCGCGCACGACTGCGGGAGGGAGCAACTGATGTCCAACCGTTTCCCCATTCTCGTCGTCATTGGCGCAGTCATCCTGTTCCTGGTCTATTCGTCGATCTTCGTGGTCAATGAACGCCAGCAGGCCATCGTTCTTCGCTTCGGTGAAATCGTCGATGTGAAGACCGAGCCGGGTCTCTACTTCAAACTTCCGTTCGGCTTCCTCGAAGCGGACAACGTCCAGATCATCGAAGACCGCATCCTGCGCTTCGATCTTGACGACATCCGCGTTCAGGTCTCGGGCGGCAAGTTCTACGAAGTGGACGCCTTCATTGCTTACTCGATCAGCGATCCCCGCCGTTTCCGGCAGGCCGTTTCGGGTAGCGTCGCTCTTGCCGAGCAGCGTCTGCGCACGCGTCTCGACTCCGCCCTGCGCGGTGTCTATGGCCGTCGCGGCTTTGAGGCTGCTCTCTCGGAAGAGCGCGCATCGATGATGCGTGAAGTCGCCGACGAACTGCGTCCCGCCGCTGCATCGCTGGGCCTGGAGATCGAAGACGTGCGCATTCGCCGGACGGATCTGACGGCAGAGGTTTCTCAGCAGACCTATGACCGGATGAAGGCCGAGCGTCTGGCCGAGGCCGAGCGCCTGCGTGCCCGTGGTCGTGAGGCCGCTGCCCGCATCCGCGCCCGCGCCGACCGTGAGGTCGTCGAGATCCTGGCTGCTGCACAGCGTGAATCGGAAATCCTGCGTGGTGAGGGCGAAGCAGAGCGCAACGCCATCTTCGCTGATGCTTTCTCGCGCGATGAGGACTTCTTCGAGTTCTATCGTTCGATGAATGCTTACCAGCAGGCGCTGAACCCGGAAGGCACGACCATGCTGCTTTCGCCGGATTCGGAGTTCTTCCGCTTCTTCAACGACTCGACCGGCGGTGCCTCGGGCTCATCCGCTCCGGCGGCTCCGGCCGCACAGGGCGCGACGGCCGGCCAGTAGCCGGCGGTCGACATGAGCGACTTCCTTGCCGCTCTGGGCCTTGTCCTCGTTATCGAGGGTCTGGTCTACGGCGGCATGCCAGGGCTGGCCAAGAGGCTTGCCGAGCAGGTCCTCGAAATGCCGGACAGTGCGCTTCGCACTGCCGGCATCACCGCCATGATGCTGGGGGTGTTCTTGGTCTGGCTCGTCAGAGGATGAAACATTTTGCGGCCCGTACGGAAATCCCGTGCGGGCCGCAAACGTGCCGTAATCACGGCGAATCATGGAAATTTGAAGCGCCTGTTAATGGAATCGGCCCAGCATAGGGCGTAGAATTCCGGCCAATCGTCGTTCCACCAAGCAAGCCATCTGGAGAAATGCTCTTTATGACCCCATCCAAGATTTTACGCGCCACGCGGGTGGCGCCAGTGGCCGCTCTCCTTGCGCTTGGAGGTCTTGCCGCAACGCCGGTCATCGTTGCGCAGGAAGCGCGGGCGGAAGGCCCTGCCTCGGTTGCCGACCTTGCCGAGCGGCTTGCCGGCGCGGTGGTCAACATTTCCACCTCGCGCTCCGCAGGTGGCGGAAGCTCTGGCCGGGTGCCGCTGCCCAAGCTGCCCGAGGGCTCGCCCCTGCAGGAGTTCTTCGACGATTTCTTTCAGGATGAGCCGGAGGCCGATCGCGGTCCGCGTCAGGCCCAGTCCCTGGGCTCGGGTTTCGTGATCGACGCCAAGGAAGGCATCGTCGTCACCAACAATCACGTGATCTCCGATGCCGACGAGATCGTCGTAAACTTCACCGATGGCGGCAAGCTGGACGCCGAGCTGCTGGGCGTCGACACCAAGACGGATCTTGCCGTTCTGAAGGTGGATGCGAGCAAGCGCGAATTGCAGGAAGTGCCGTTTGGCGATTCCGACAGGATGCGCATCGGTGACTGGGTCATGGCCATCGGCAACCCGTTTGGCCTTGGCGGCACGGTGACGGTGGGCATCGTTTCGGCCCGCAACCGCGAAATCGGTTCCGGCCCCTATGATGATTTCATCCAGACGGATGCGGCCATCAACCGGGGCAATTCCGGTGGCCCGCTTTTCAACATGGATGGTGAGGTGATCGGCATCAACACGGCGATCATTTCCCCGACCGGCGGTTCCATCGGCATCGGCTTCTCCATTCCCTCGGCGCTGGCGATCAAGGTTGTCGATCAGCTGCGCGAGTTCGGCGAGACGCGTCGCGGCTGGCTCGGCGTTCGCATTCAGGAAGTGACCGACGACATTGCCGAGAGCCTCGGCATGGACGAGGCCATGGGTGCGATGGTGAGCGGCGTGATCGAAGGCGGTCCGGTCGATGACGGGTCGATCCAGCCCGGTGACGTGATCATCACCTTCGACGGTCAGACGGTCGAAAATGTGCGCGAACTGCCGCGCATCGTCGCTGAAAGCCCGGTGGGCAAGGAAGTGGATGTCACCGTTGTCCGCAAGGGCGAAGAAGAGACCGTGAAGGTCACGCTCGGCCGTCTTGAAGACAGTGAGAAGCTGGCTTCCACCGAAACGCCGGGCGATGAGCAGGCCGGCGAGAGCGAAGCCGTGTCGTCTGCTGCCGTTCTGGGCATGCACATGGCCGAGCTGAATGACGCGCTGCGCGAGCAGTATGAGATTTCCGCCGATGTGAACGGCGTCGTCATCACCAAGGTAGATGAGGATTCGGTTGCCGCAGACAAGGGCGTTGCCGTTGGCGATGTCATCGTCGAGATCGCCCAGGCGACGGTCTCTACGCCGAAGGAGGCGCTGGACCGTCTTGAGGAGCTGAAAGGGCAGGGCCGCCGCAATGCGCTTCTGATGCTGGCTTCCAAGAATGGCGAGCTGCGCTTCGTGACGCTGCGGATGGACTGATCTTCAGGCAAACTTGCCAGATCAATGCAAAACGGCCCGGAAGCGATGGTTTCCGGGCCGTTCTCTTGTCTTTGGGGAGAAAAGTGCCGGCTATGCCTGCCGGGCTTTCCAGTCCGCGCGGGACAGGCGGTAGAGCACGTGGCGCTTCAGCCCGCGGTGCGTGTCGGGCACGGCGGGATGGTCGAAATCGTCAGCTGCGTCGTGGCGCATGCCGATGCGGCGCATGACGGCGGTGGAGCGCTCATTGCCGGCAACCGCAAATGAAACGATTTCATCAAGGCCGAGCGTTTCGAAACCATGGGCAAGCCATGCGCGCGCAGCCTCCGTGACATAGCCCTTGCCCCAGAATTCCGGTGCCAGACGCCAGCCGATCTCGATGGCGTCTTCGGGCAGGTTGGAGAGCCCGCGCGGGCGGTGCAGCCCAACAAAGCCGATAAGGTCGCCGGTTTCCTTCAGTTCCACCGCTGCAAAGCCGAAACCGTTCTGTTCGATGCCATCGCGGATGAAATCCATCGCTGCGTCGGCGTCCTCGCGGCTGCGACGATAGGGGAAGAACTCCATGATCGTCTCATCGGAGTTGATGTGGTGGAAGAAGGCGCGGTCTTCCTCGCCCCAGTTGCGCAGGATCAGGCGCTCGGTCTCAAGAAGCGTCATGTGACGAAGTCCGCTTCGCGATAGCCCTGCAGGAAGAGAAGTGCGGTGAGGTCGCCATGGTCGATGCGCACCCGCGCCTGTTCCGCAACTGCGGGCTTGGCGTGGAGGGCAACGCCGAGGCCGGCCAGAACCAGCATGTCGAGATCGTTGGCGCCGTCACCCACGGCCAGCACATCGTCCGGCGTCAGGCCGTGTTCTGCGGCAAAGCGGTTTAACGCGACGGCCTTTGCCTCCCGCCCCAGAATGGGCTTCTTGACCTCGCCGCTCAGCCGGTCACCATCGGTCAAAAGATGGTTGGCCTGCTGCGTGTGGAAGCCGAGTTTTGCGCCGACCGGCCCGGTGAACTGTTCGAACCCGCCCGAGACGAGGGCGGTGAATGCGCCTGCGGCTTTCATCGTGGCGACGAGCGCCGGGCCGCCGGATGCGAGCGTGATGCGCTTTTCGATCACGCTGTCGATGACGTTGAGCGGCAGGCCTTTTAAGAGCCCGACGCGCTCTTCCAGCGCCGGCTCGAAGGCGATCTCGCCATTCATCGCGCGCCGTGTGATGCCGGCAACGGCGTCCTTCAGACCAAGCTCGGCTGCCAGTTCATCAATGCACTCCTGATCGATCATGGTGGAATCCATGTCGGCGATCAGCATCTTCTTGCGCCGGTTGTCGGTTTTCTGCACCGCGACATCGATGGGCGCACCGGCCAGTGCCGTGCGCAGGCGTGCTTCGGCCTCTGCGGGATCGGAACCGGGGGCCAGGGCGATGTCGCAGGCCAGGTTTTCACCCAGCCAGTCGATGGCGCTTGCATCGAGCGCCTCCATGGCCATAGTCGCAACCGCGGGCGTGAGAGCGCGCTTTGCCGGATGAGAGATGAGTGTGGCGACGAGGGACATGAGCGTTTCCGGAATAGTGAGCGGCGGGCATGTTGAATAATGCGATCCTGATAGCGGGGCCGACTGCCAGCGGCAAGTCCGCTCTGGCGCTGGCGCTTGCGCAGGAAACGGGCGGGGTGGTGATCAACGCCGATTCCATGCAGGTCTATGACGTGCTTTCGCGCCTGACCGCGCGGCCCTCTGCCGAAGATCTGAAACGCGCGCCGCACTTTCTCTATGGGCATGTGTCGCCATCGGTCGCCTATTCAACCGGCGCGTGGCTCGACGATGTGGCGAAGCTTGTCGAGAGCGGCGCGCTTGAAGGAAAGCGCCCTGTCTTCGTGGGTGGTACGGGGCTTTATTTCCGCGCGCTTCTGGAAGGCATTGCGCCGGTGCCGCCGGTGCCCGATGCGGTGCGCCGGCACTGGCGTCAGCGCATGGAGAAAGACGGGCCGGAGGCGCTGCACGGGCTTCTGGCCGAGCGCGACCCTGACGCCGCTTCCGCCATAGGCACGGGAGATGCGCAGCGCATCACCCGCGCGCTCGAGGTTTTCGAGGCTTCGGGGCGTCCGCTGAGCGCCTGGCAGCAGGAAAACACGCCGCCGCTGGTCGACCGGGCATCCAGCCGCTGCATTGTTCTGGAGCCGGAACGCGAATTTGTCAGGCAGCGCATCGGCCAGCGCTTCGACCGCATGGTGGAAGAGGGCGCTCTGGAAGAGGTGAAGGCGCTACTGGCGCTTGATCTGCCACCCGAACTGCCGGCGATGAAAGCCATTGGCGTGCCCGAACTGGCAGCCTGTCTCGCCAATGAATGCACGCTGGAAGACGCAATCGAGCGGGCGAAAACCGCCACGCGGCGCTATTCCAAACGCCAGGGCACCTGGTTCCGCAACCAGCTTGGCGAAGACTGGCTCCGTGTGCCGCTTTCTTCGGAAAACGCGCTTCCGCGAAGTCTTGCCGGGGTTCTTCAGGCGAGCGCCAAACCGGCGGAATAGAAGCATTCCGCCTGTGGAGATTAACCTTGCGTAAGTGAGACTGTGCGAGAAGGCGATAAAGGGTGTCATTCGGGGCAGGCATGCGTTTCCACAAAGCGGAATCCGCGTTCTTTGTTTTCATTTTGCTGGTGCTGGGCGCGGGTGCCCTGCTTGCCTACGCCTATTGGCTTTTACGCTCCGACATCAGCATTTTTCCGGCTCCGCAGGATCTGAAGAGTTTTATCCAGATTCTGTTCGTCACCGGCGTCCTTCTGGCGACCGCCATCATTTTCGGCATCTTCTTCATCTATCCGCTGATCCGCACCCAGGTGCGCGAGGAGGGGAAGTTACGGGCCATGACGGAAACGCTCAGCGCCCGTTCGGAATCGCTCCAGCACGCCGCCCTGACCGACAGCCTGACAGGCATGCAGAACCGGCGCTTCTTCGATGATGCGCTGCGCGAATATCTTCAGGAGTTCCGCCGCATCGAAAAGCCGGTCGGCCTGATGGTTCTCGATCTCGATCATTTCAAGCAGGTCAACGACACGCATGGTCACGATGTGGGCGACGATGTGTTGCGCGAAGTGGCGCGCTGCCTGAAAGACCTGACCCGCTATCATGATGTGGTCGCGCGCATGGGCGGCGAGGAATTTGCCGTGGTCGCGCCGAACATGAACAATGAATCTCTGGTCAAGCTTGCCGAGCGCATTCGCCGCGCCGTGTCACAGCTGTTGATCGAAGCGAGCAATGTGAACATCCGGGTGACGATCAGCGTCGGCCTGTCCATCTGGGACGGGCGGGAATCGGCTGAGGAATTCTACCGTCGCGCCGACAAGATGCTCTATGAGGCCAAACGCCTGGGCCGCAACCGCGTCTGCGCCTGAGAGGCGACACTTCCCTACGCTCAACTGAAAGAGCTGAACGCTGCGCTGGCGCGTGGCGCGCTACCGCATGCGTGGCGTCCGGCTCCGGCAGCTTGCCGGAACCTTCATGAGCCGTGCACTGAAAAAATGAAGAGCGCTAGCGGTTTCCGAAATGGCTGCGCGACGGCACTGTGTAGCTCGCCGGACGCGCGTAATCGTCGGACGGCCGGGACCATTGTTCGAAGGTCTCGGGCTGAACAGGCGTCCTTGCCGGCCGGGGCCGGTAGTCGCGGTCGCCGGCCTGCATGTCTGCGGGGACGGGCGAGCCGATATCCGGTGGCGACTGCACCTGCGAGCGCATGGAGCGGCCGGCATCGCGCAGATTTGCCACGATCGAGGCGAGATCCACGTCATTGTCGATGTCTTCGGGGCGCGACGCCTTCTTCTTCGCATCGTCCCGCTGGCCCGGAAGCGCATGCGCCGGCAGTTGTTCGAACTTCATGCGCATGGTCGTCGCGACACCCTCGCCAAAGGCGATGGCTTCGCGCCGGCCCATGGCCGAGAGGAATGACAGCATGGACGCAGAGGAGTCCGCGATTGCCGAACGGATGATCGCCTTGTCCTGATCGTTGGCGAGCCGCATGGCGAACACGGTGGAGCACTGCGACAGGACCGTCGGGTCGAGTTCGCCCGGGCGCTGTGTCACCACACCGAGATAGCAGCCATATTTGCGGCCTTCCTTGGCGATGCGTGCGAGCGCATGGCGCGTCGGCGCAAAGCCCAGGCGCGGATCGGCGGGCATGTAGCGGTGTGCTTCCTCGCAGACGACCAGAAGGTTGAGCTTTCCATTGCTCCACAGCGCCAGGTCGAAGGCGAGGCGGGCCATGACCGAGCAGACGGAATTGACCACCTCCGGCGGCATGCCGGCCATTTCGAAACAGGTCACCGTCTTGCCGTGGCTGGGGATGCGGAAGAGCCTGCCGATCGTTTCGTGGATCGAATCCTCGATGAGGCGCGAGGCGAACATGAAACGGTAACGCGGATCGTTCTGGGCAGCCTCGATGCGTGTGCGCAGGCTGCGATAGATCGGCCGGTCGGACTTGTTGGCAAGCTGGCCGGTGCGCTCCTCGATTTCCTTCAGCACATCGGCCATGCGGTAGGGGACCGGCGTGTCCGCCGTCAGCCCGCCCGTGTCGTTTGACCGTCGCAGCGAGGCAGCGCTTCCCGGATTGCGGTAGAGATGCTTGGCAGCGGGAATGATCTCGCGCAGCAGTTCCACCTCTTCCGTCACCGGCTCGCGGCCCCGGAAAAGCACTTCCACCAGTTCTTCAAGGCGAAACAACCAGAACGGCAGGTCCAGCGTGTTGGTGTCGATGCGCACCGCGTATTCCGGCAGGGCGGAGGCGAATTCATTGTGCGGGTCGAGAATGAGCACGCGCAGATCCGGGCGTGAGGCGATGGTCTTGCGCAGAAGAAGCGATACGGCCGACGATTTGCCGACACCGGTGGTGCCGACCACTGCGAAATGGCGGTTCAGCGTGTCATCCACCGCAATACAGGCATCGATGCTTTCGTCCTGCGACAGCTTGCCGATCACGGCCTGCTGGCGGCCGGCCAGATCGTAGACCGCCTGCAGGTCGCGCGAGCGGATGCGGTGGGCGGGGGCGCCGATATGCGGATATTCCGTGATACCGCGGTCGAACACGGGCTCGGCGCCACGGTCGCGCACTTCGCCGACCAGTTCGACCGAGATCGCGATGGGGTTCGCCTCGCCATCGCGCCAGCGGTGTTCGGGCCGCTCCACCGCATAGACGAGACCGACCGTGCGGATCGCCCCGAGATTGATGGAGATCATCTTGCCGACGGTCCAGTAATTGGACTGGCCGCTGTCATCGGTGTCGGTCTCGGCGGCAATGGTGGCGCGGGAGCCGTCGCAATGCACGACATGGCCAAGCAGGCGCGTGCGCGGCTGATCGGCTGCGCGCCTTTCCTGAGATGTCGTCTCGCCCTGCGTCGTTCCGCGTTCCACAAACATCATGCCACCCCATTATCCCTAACGCTCAAGGCTAGTGCCGCGAAGTTAAGGCGGCGTGTCGCGGGATGGTTGAGGAGGGGTAAACGGGGCTCTTCAAATTGGCCTTATCAAGCTGGTTGACGATACGTTCAAGCAACCTTATTGTGCGCAGCCATGATGACAGGAAACATTCTTATCGTAGGAAGGCGCATGGGCAAGGCAGCGTAGCTGTCTGGCGAAAGCACCCCATGCGCGAAACACAGGCTCCCTCGGGGGCCTTTTTTATTGGCCTGGTGTTTCCTTGGGGGCGTTGGGCAGCTAAACAAATCGCCGGTAGAGAGAACGGAAAGACCAAGATGAACAAGGCAGTGTCGGAGCCAGCAGCGGACGCATCCGCCCAAAACGAGATGACGGGTGCAGAGATCGTCGTGCAGGCGCTCAAGGACAATGGTGTCGAGGATATTTTCGGATATCCGGGCGGCGCCGTACTTCCCATCTACGACGAGCTCTTCCAGCAGGAAGATGTCCGGCACATTCTTGTACGTCACGAGCAGGGAGCAGGCCACGCAGCCGAGGGCTATGCGCGCGCCACCGGCAAGGCCGGCGTCATGCTGGTGACCTCCGGCCCCGGCGCGACCAATGCGGTGACGCCGCTGCAGGACGCGCTGATGGATTCCATCCCGCTCGTCTGCATCAGTGGTCAGGTTCCCACCGCGCTGATCGGCTCGGACGCCTTCCAGGAGTGCGACACGGTCGGCATTACCCGTCCCTGCACCAAGCACAACTGGCTGGTGAAGGACGTGAACCAGCTTGCCGCGATCATTCACGAGGCCTTCCACGTGGCGACCACGGGCCGCCCGGGACCGGTCGTCGTGGACATTCCCAAGGACATCCAGTTTGCCAAGGGCACCTACACCCCGCCGCAGACCGCGCCGCGCACCAGCTATCACCCGCAGGAGCAGGGCGACATCAACCAGATCAAGGCGGCGATCGAACTGATGGCCAACGCCAAGCGGCCGGTGATCTATTCGGGTGGCGGCGTCATCAATGCCGGTCCGGAGGCGAGCCATCTGCTGCGCGAGCTGGTGGATCTGACGGGCTTCCCGATCACCTCCACGCTGATGGGACTGGGCGCTTATCCGGCATCCGGCGACAACTGGCTCGGCATGCTGGGCATGCACGGCACCTATGAAGCCAACATGGCGATGCATGACTGCGACGTCATGCTGTGCATCGGTGCGCGCTTCGATGACCGCATCACCGGCCGTCTCGACGCCTTTGCGCCGCATTCGCGCAAGATCCACATCGACATCGATCCGTCCTCGATCAACAAGAACGTTCATGTTGACGTGCCGATCATCGGCGATGCAGGCCGTATCCTTGAAGACATGGTGCGCCTGTGGCGCGCGACCGCGAAGGCGGACAAGGCCGCGCTCAAACCCTGGTGGACGCAGATCGACATCTGGCGCGCACGCGACTCGCTCGCCTACAAGCCGAATGACGACATCATCATGCCGCAATACGCGATCCAGCGGCTCTATGAGCTGACCAGGGAACGCGATGTCTATGTGACGACCGAAGTCGGTCAGCACCAGATGTGGGCGGCGCAGCATTTCGGTTTCGATGCGCCGAACCACTGGATGACCTCCGGCGGTCTGGGCACGATGGGATACGGCCTGCCGGCGGCGCTTGGCGTGCAGATCGCGCATCCCGATGCGCTGGTCATCGACATTGCAGGCGATGCGTCGGTGCAGATGACCATTCAGGAGATGAGTGCAGCGGTGCAGCACAATGCGCCGATCAAGATCTTCATCCTGAACAACCAGTATATGGGCATGGTGCGCCAGTGGCAGCAGCTGCTGCATGGCAACCGCCTGTCGCACTCCTATACGGAAGCGATGCCTGACTTCGTCAAACTGGCCGAAGCCTATGGCTGCCACGGCATCATGTGCGACAAGCCGGGCAAGCTGGATGACGCCATCCGCGAGATGATTGAAGTCGACAAGCCGGTGATCTTCGATTGCCGTGTTGCCGCACTCGCCAACTGCTTCCCGATGATCCCGTCGGGCAAGGCGCATAACGAGATGCTGCTTCCCGACGAGGCCAGCGACGAGGCGGTGGCCAACGCCATCGACGAAGAGGGCCGGCAATTGGTGTGACGGTTATGAGGCGTCCTGTCTCAGCGGCAGGACGCTTTGTTTTCAGTCAGTTACACGATGGTTTTGCAAAAGAGATTCATGCAATGAACGCGCAGCTACAACCCACCGGCTCTGCCTATTTCATCACCAAGGAAACCCAGGTTGCCGAGACGCGCACCCTGGCCGTCCTCGTCGACAACGAACCGGGCGTTCTTGCCCGCGTGATCGGCCTGTTCTCCGGTCGCGGCTACAACATCGACAGCCTCACCGTCTCCGAGACCGAGCACGAACGCCACCTTTCGCGCATCACCATCGTGACGCGCGGCACGGGCCATGTGCTTCAGCAGATCAAGCATCAGCTCGAGCGCATCGTTCCGGTGCACCGCGTGGTGGACCTCTCCATCGTCGCCGATGAGCGCGGCCATGACCGCCCGATGGAGCGTGAACTGGCGCTGGTCAAGGTTCGCGGACAGGGCGAGGACCGCGTCGAGGCGCTGCGCCTGGCAGACGCTTTCCGCGCTCAGGTGATCGACGCCAACACCGAGCACTTCATCTTCGAGATCACGGGGCGTGTCTCCAAGATCGAGCAGTTCATCGCCATCATGAAGCCGCTCGGCCTGGTCGAAGTGTGCCGCACGGGCGTTGCCGCCATGAACCGCGGCCCGGAAGGCATGTAGGCGCAGCCTCTCCGTGAACGGATATTTTCTGCGGGCAGGGCGATCTGTATCTTGCCCGCAGGAAAAATAAGGTCAATAATACTGACCTAATTGCCCCTGTGCCGGGCGACCGTTTGGGAGTTGGCGGATGTCGCCGGACGTTTTCCTTGCCCTCTTGGTTTTCTCCTTCGTCGCTTCGGTGACGCCGGGGCCGAACAATTTCATGTTGCTGGCCTCGGGCGTGAATTTCGGTTTCCGCCGTACCATCCCTCACATGCTTGGCATTGCCGGTGGCTTCGCGTCGCTCCTGCTCGCGGTTGGCTTCGGGCTTGGCGCTGTTCTGACGGCGTTTCCCGCGCTCCACACGATCCTGAAAATCGCCGGCGGGGCCTATCTTCTCTACCTCGCCTGGCGCATCGCCATGTCGCGCGCGCTGGGGCAGGGCGGTGAAGGCAATGCGCAGCCGATGACGTTCCTGCAGGCCGCCGCGTTCCAGTGGGTCAATCCGAAGGCCTGGGTCATGGCGCTGACCGCCATGGCGGTCTACACCGACCCCACGGCGCCTTTTGCGACGGTTCTTCTCGTGGCGCTCGCCTTCGTCATCGTCAATTTCCCGAGCGTTTCCGTCTGGGCCGGGTTCGGCGTGGTTCTGCGCGGCTTTCTGGCCGATCCCGTGCGGCTTAAATGGTTCAACATCGTCATGGGGCTGGCGCTCGCCGCCACCTTATGGCCGATGATGCGCTAGCATTCGCGGGCAGGCTGACAACAATCCATTCCACAAAATGCGGGGTGAGCGGGTCTCTCAGCCACAATTTCTGCGGCTAGATAGTTAGTCGGCTATATGATTGAATGCGCCCCGCGTGAAACGCGGAGCGAGCAAATGGCGGAATTCGACGAGGCCGCCCTTACCTGGCGACTGTTTCTGGTGACGTCTGGCATATGCCTTGTGCTGTTGGCCATAGGCTGGGTGACCTGTGAGCGCGCCGAGGAGAAGCCGCTGCTCGCCGTCCTGGGCGGTGGTTTCACGATCGATCACAACTCTTCGGAAATTCACTACGATCTGGCGGTGCGGGAGATCCGTCATCTGCGCCACGGCATGATCATCGAGGCCGACTTCGAAGACCCTGCGGGCAATGGCTATTATGTGGTGCGCGAGCGCGTGCAGCGCTGGCGCAAGCGCTACAGCCTGCGTTCACCGCCCGTTTGCGGGGTGCGGGCGCGCAAGCGCTATCTCGTCATGCTGCGGGTTCTGAACGATCAGGGCGAGGAAGAGCTGTGGAGCGACATCATCTATGTGAGCAGCCATCTGGGCGAAGACGTGATGCCCGAGCCGCCCCTGACCACCTGGCCCGGCCGGGACCTCTCGCCGCACACGCGCTAGGGAGGGGGCGGACACCGGTTTCAATGCCCTGCTGCATTGATGTCTTGCGTGGTTCGACAGGCTCCCCATGAGGGAGGCCGGCTTTGCGTCAGAGGCTTGTTCCATGATGCTTCAGACGGGTTTTGCCGTCCCATACCCCACCCTCATGGTGAGCCTGTCGAACCACGCACAACACTGTTGCAACGGGTTTGGGCACGAATGGCGTGAGCGATCCTGCTGCCTCCGGTGTGATTGCAGCCTGTTCATTTCGGGCCGAATCTGCTTTCTGGACGGCATGGAATTCTCCCCGCAACAGGATGCAGCGCTTAACGCTGTGGCGAGCTGGCTCAAGGCCGGTCAGACCCAGGTTTTCCGTCTGTTCGGCTACGCCGGAACGGGCAAGACCACGCTGGCGCGCTATTTCGCAGAGCATGTCGATGGCGAGGTGCAGTTCGCCGCGTTCACCGGCAAGGCCGCGCAGGTGCTGCGCTCGCGCGGCGCCAAGAATGCCCGCACCATCCATTCGCTGATCTATCGCCCGCGCGGCGAGGAAGAGGTGGAAGACGAGGTGACGGGACGCACCTCCATGTCGCCCACCTTCTCGCTCAACCGCCAGAGCCCCATCGCCAAGGCTGCGATGGTGATCATCGATGAATGCTCCATGGTGGATGAGGCGCTTGGCCGCGACCTCCTGTCCTTCGGCACGCCGATTCTCGTTCTGGGCGATCCCGGCCAGCTTCCGCCGATCTCCGGTGGCGGGTTCTTCACCGAGCATGAGCCGGACCATCTCCTGACCGAAATCCACCGGCAGGCGCGCGACAATCCCATCATCCAGCTTGCGCTCGATGTGCGCGAGGGGCGGGATATCTCCTATGGGGATTATGGTGCGGCCAGGGTCATTTCAAAGGCCGAGGTCGATCAGGATCTGGTGCTTTCTGCCGATCAGGTGCTTGTCGGTACCAACCGCACGCGCCGCCGCTACAATCAGCGCCTGCGCGAGCTGAAGGGGTTCGACGCCGACTATCCGCAGGCCGGCGACAAGCTGGTGTGTCTGCGCAACGATCCCGCCAAGGGGCTGTTGAACGGCTCGCTGTGGAAGGTGATGACCTCGTCGCGCGAGACCGTGAAGCCGGGCATCAACCTTCTGGTCTCGCCCGAAGAGGATGATCCCGATCGCGGCGTGGCCAAGATCAAGCTTTTAAAGGCGGCGTTCGAGGATCCCACGGCGGAAATTCCGTGGCAGACCAAGAAGCGTTACGACGATTTCGACTATGGCTACGCGCTGACCGTGCACAAGGCGCAGGGTTCGCAGTGGGATGAGGTGGTGCTCTTTGATGAGAGCTATGCCTTCCGCGACACGCGCCAGCGCTGGCTCTACACGGCCATCACCCGTGCCTCCGAGCGCCTGACCATCGTGCGCTAAAGCATTTTGCAGCCGGATGCGTCCATCCGGCGTCGCACAAATGCGGGAAATCAAAGAGCATTTTGCAGCCGGATGTGCGCATCCGGCGCAGCACAAATGCGATAGGGCACTGGCCAATGCCGGTCAGCCCGGCGGCGGGGCTGGTTCCGCGCCCAGCCAATTCCAGGCGTCCTCCACCTTCTCATAGGGAAAATACTCCATCTCCATGGAGAAGAACGGACGGAAAAAGGCGATGGTCGTGCCCATCCAGGCCGGTCCGCCGGCCACTGCATATTTGCGGATGTGCTTCAGTGCGTTGGTCTTGCCGATCATCGTCTGTTCCTTGAAGGCGGCATGCCAGTCGAAGCCTTCATAGTCGTGAATGATGACCAGCACGTCGATCTTGTCGTGCACTTCATAAGCGCCTTCGAGAAGACCGTAGAGGTTTTCCATGTCGGCTGCCGTGATGTGGCCGACGATCTCGAAGGCATAGGCGTCGTCGCGGTCTGTCTCGATGCGCCGCACATTGGGGGGATTGTCGTTGACGGTCATGGTCTGCTCCTGACGCTTTCCGGCTTGCCTCTATCGACCCGGCTTGTCTGTATCGACAACGCGATCTGGGCCTGTCCGTTCCGACCCGAACGCGGTATGGAGCGATGGTAACGCATCGAGCGCAACAGAAAAGCGGGACGCAACAATGCCGGCAAAACTCTCCGTCAATCTCAACGCTGTCGCCATGCTGCGCAACCGGCGCGATCTGCCATGGCCGAGCGTGATCGGGCTTGGCCGCATCGCGCTTCAAGCGGGCGCCTGCGGGCTGACCGTGCATCCGCGCCCCGACCAGCGCCATATCCGCTTTTCCGACCTGCCGGAGATCCGCGCGCTGCTCGATGACGAGTTTCCCGGCCGCGAGTTCAACATCGAGGGCTTTCCCACCGAGGAATTCCTGGCGCTCGTCGAAGAGCATCAGCCCGAACAGGTGACGCTGGTGCCCGACGATCCGGCACAGGCCACCTCCGACCATGGCTGGGACTTTGCCGGGCAGGGCGGTTTTCTAAAACCCGTCATCGCGCGGCTCAAGAAGCAGGGCTTTCGCGTTTCGCTTTTCGCAGACCCCGATCCCGATCAGGTGCCGGCGGCGGCAGTACTCGGGGCGGACCGTATCGAGCTCTACACCGGCCCTTATGGCGGTTGCCATGATGATTCCGCAAAGGCCGCTATCGAACTGGAAAAGCTCGGCAAAACGGCGGACGCCGCTGCCGCGCACGGGCTCGGCGTCAATGCCGGTCACGATTTGACGGTGGCGAACCTTCCGGCCCTTGCGCGCCGCATGCCGGAACTCTGCGAGGTTTCCATTGGCCACGGTCTCACCGCCGACGCGCTGGAATACGGCATGGCGGAAACCGTGCGCCGCTTCATCCGCGCCTGCGAGGGCTGATCCACCTCCAAATCGCCCGCAAATGGTCACGGCATTGCCCAGACCGTTAACGCGCATGGACAGGGTTTCTTAGGATTCCCTGACCTATGCATGGGGTGGGTTTTGAGGTGTTTTCATGCGTATCGTTGCAGTGACCGTGCTGCTCGCGCTGGCGTTGGCAGGCTGTGCCTCGACGCCGCGCAGCATCAACAATGTTTGTACCGTGTTCGACCAGAAGCAGAGCTTTTTCGGCGGCTGGTATACGCAGGCCAAGCGCGCCGAGCGCAAATATGGCGTGCCGGCGGAAGTGCTGATGGCCACCATCCGCATCGAATCCGGCTTCGACGCCGATGCACGCCCGCCGCGCCGCAAGCTGCTCGGCTTCATTCCGTGGAAGCGCGCCTCCAGCGCCTATGGCTATTCGCAGGCGCTTGATGGCACCTGGCAGCGCTACAAGCGCGAGACCGGCAATATGATGGCGCGGCGCAGCAGCTTCGCCGATGCGGTGGATTTCGTCGGCTGGTATCACCAGACCAGCAACCGCACCAACGGCGTGGCGCTCAACGACGCCTACAGCCTTTACCTGAACTATTATGCCGGCCATGCGGGCTATCGGCGCGGCGTATGGCGCAACAATCCGCAGATGCAGAAATCCGCCCGCAAGGCGGCCACCATGTCCAGCAATTACGGCCGCCAGATGCGCCAGTGCGGGCGCTGAACGACCTGCTTCCAGCGGTCTCCACTCTTCATTGCATAGCGAAACGCTCTCATTCATTCTTCTTGGACAATTGCGGGCGCCGACTTTGAAGCCCCTTCTCCCCGCGCGCGGGGAGAAGGTGAGGATGAGGGGCGGGCGCCAGGTTCTGCGAACCCGCAAATGGCGAGACTTTTATGCGCCGCGTCAGCCCCTCATCCCCCTGCCGGGACCTTCTCCCCGCGCGCGGGGAGAAGGAGGCTGCCCGACCGTCCCGCCCAACGGCCCAATGCCGCACGCCGTTAAACGACCAGGCCCCACCGTCAAGGCCCCTTTCTCCCCACGCGCGGGGAGAAGGAGGCTGCCCGACCGTCCCGCCCAACGGCCCAATGCCGCACGCCGTCAAACGACCAGGCCCCACCGTCAAGGCCCCCTTCTCCCCGCAAGCGGGGAGAAGGTGAGGATGAGGGGCGGGCGCCAGGTTCTGCGAACCCACAAATGGCGAGACTTTCATGCGCCGCGTCAGCCCCTCATCCCCCTGCCGGGACCTTCTCCCCGCGCGCGGGGAGAAGGAAGCTGTCATCCATGTGGAGCGCTTCCGCTTTTCCTGAAAAGCTCATAGCCAGAGCCCGGCCTGACCGCCTGTCTTCATCGCTGGGCCCCGTATCCGCCGGATGCGGGGCCGATGCCGTTTCGCAGGGCCGGGCGGGCGAGGGGCGCAATCTCCCCGGACCCTGTGGCAAAGCGGCTTGCATTTTGTTTTTCCCTATGACAGAACCGTACCGTACGGTACGATCCGTAAACGGGAACAGAGACCTTCGTGCGCCACATGTCGGAAATGCAGGATACATTCACACCGCGCCAGCGCGCGGTTCTGGACAAGGCGCTGGGCCTCCTGCTGGAAGGCGGCGAGCGCGCGCTGACGACCGCCGGGCTGGCGCGCGCGGCCAACTGCTCCAAGGAAAGCCTCTACAAATGGTTCGGAGACCGCGACGGTCTTCTGGCGGCCATGATCTCCCATCAGGCGAGCAAGGTGCGCGCCCAGATCGACGGCGGCGAGCGGCTGGATCTTGGCCGGTTCCGCACGCATCTGGTGGATTTCGCAAATGACCTCTTGCAGGTTCTCGGTGGAGATGTATCGCTGGCGCTTAACCGGTTGGCCATTGGACAGGCGAGCCGGGAAGGTAGCCGGCTTGGCGCGCTTCTTATTGAGCGGGGTCGGCATGGTATTGATAAACGCGCCGGCGCGCTTTTGGAGGCCGGCAGGCAGCGCGGCCTTATTGCCTATCACGACCGCGAAACTGCCTATCACACATTATACGGCCTGATCGTGCGCGACCTTCATGTGCGCATGCTTCTGGGCGAGGCCGGTGTGCGCCGGCCTGAACATTACGCCGTCCTTGCAGAAGAGGCGGTGGACCAGTTTTTCGTGCTTTTCGGGGTGCGGAAAAACGAGACGACCGGCCGCGACAGCGTCTAAGGCGGTCGAAGGTGAACAACAGTCAGTTGGATCAGGAAAGGAATTGAGTATGCGGGTGTATTATGATCGCGATGCCGATCTCAATCTCATCAAGAGCAAGAAGGTCGCCATTATCGGTTATGGCAGCCAGGGGCGCGCGCACGCGCTGAACCTGAAGGATTCCGGCGCCAAGGAAATCGCCGTGGCGCTGCGTCCGGGTTCTGCAACCGCCAAGAAGGTCGAGGCCGATGGCCTCAAGGTGATGTCGGTGGCCGAGGCTGCTGCATGGGCCGACCTGATGATGATGGCCACGCCCGACGAGCTGCAGGCCGGCATCTACAATTCCGAGATCGCGCCGAACATCCGCGACGGTGCGGCCATTGCCTTCGCGCACGGCCTCAACGTGCATTTCGGCCTGATCGAGCCGAAGAAGACCGTCGACGTGCTGATGGTCGCGCCGAAGGGCCCGGGCCACACCGTGCGCGGCGAATATGAGAAGGGCGGCGGCGTGCCGTGCCTGGTCGCCGTTCACCAGGACGCTTCCGGCAATGCGCTGGACCTCGGCCTGTCCTACGCCTGCGGCGTTGGCGGCGGCCGTTCGGGCATCATCGAGACCACGTTCCGCGAAGAGTGCGAGACGGATCTGTTCGGTGAGCAGGTCGTTCTGTGCGGCGGTCTGGTCGAGCTCATCCGCGCCGGCTTCGAGACGCTGGTCGAGGGCGGTTACGCTCCCGAAATGGCCTATTTCGAGTGTCTGCACGAAGTGAAGCTGATCGTCGACCTCATCTATGAGGGCGGCATTGCCAACATGAACTACTCGATCTCCAACACCGCAGAGTGGGGCGAGTATGTCACGGGCCCGCGCATCATCACGGCAGAGACCAAGGCAGAGATGAAGCGCGTTCTGCACGACATCCAGTCCGGCCGTTTCACCACCGAGTGGATGCAGGAGTGGCACGCAGGTGCGGCCCGCTTCAAGGCGACCCGTCGCCTGAACGACGAGCATCCGATCGAGGAAGTTGGCGAGAAGCTGCGCGGCATGATGCCGTGGATCTCCAAGAACAAGCTGGTGGACAAGGAAAAGAACTGATCTTTTCCAAAGTCACAGAGAGAAGGCCGCGGCATCGCCCGCGGCCTTTTTCTTTGCCGGTCTTCCGCCTGCCTGTCCCGCGATGAAACAGGTTTCTGGCACGGTTTTCGCTGCATAACCCGTAAGTACCGCAAGAACCGCATGGGCCTCCTGCCGCCGGTCAGGCGCGCCTGATGGGCATGGAGGTGAACGGGCATGGAGGCGAAAAGCCAGCCGCGCCTGCGGGCGTGGGGGAGGCCAGGAGGCGAGGATGATGTCGGACGTGAAAAGGCCCGTGGGCGAAAGACATGTAGGCGGAAAACCGGCGCACGCAGGCAGCCCGTTTCCCTCAGACCGCCGCGCGGCCGGGCGCGAGGATGCGACGCGTCACGCGAGGCTCTTCTGGAACCATGGCGGCTGCATGCTTCTGGGCGTCGTTCTGGACCAGAACGCGCACGGCGCCCGCATCCGCTTCGGCGACATCTGCGCCGTGCCGGATGCCTTCTACATCGAGATAGAAGGGAGCGACCGCGTCCGCCCGGCGGTCATCCGCTGGCGGAGCCTGACGGAGATCGGCGTGGCGTTTGAGTGAGGGGGCGGGCTGGCGACCAATTTGGGGAGGCGGTCATTTGGGCCCCGACTGCACTTTTGCGGCAACGCGGCTCCTGCTGTGCCGTTCGCTGCAGAGTGCGCAAATGACCGAGATGCGCACATAGGAAATATGCCACTTGGAGAATGTGAACCTTTCTCATGAGATGACTTGGCAGACGACTAATCATCCAGAATGGTTTGATACAAGTTGACATTATCTCTTCAGTAGCGCCACGTTGATTGCGTTCGGGCTTCCAGGTTTTGGTGCGCACGGTAAGAACATAAGTGCTTGATTTTTAATATAAATTCCAGAGGGCGCATGGCTATTGGGTTAGATTCTGATCGGGCGCTTGAAGATGAATCCGAAGATCAGTTTGGATTTGTGGGCATGGCCAAGCGCCTCGCTCCGTCAATTATTGAGGCCTCAAAAGGTGGCGGTATGGTCGTGGGGCTGGAAGGTCGCTGGGGGTCGGGAAAAACCTCGCTCCTGAACTTCCTGCGCGAGGAACTGGCTGCGGCGGAGTCTGAGGACATCTACACGATAACTGTGGCTCCGTGGTTAAACGGTGACTCGTCTACCTTGGTGATGTCGTTACTGGGGCCGATTGCAGACTTGCTTGAAAGGAGAGAGGCGGAAAGATCCGAGGTTAAAGGCATCCGAGGTAAGTTCAGCCGGAAGAAGGCCAGTGACGTCGGAGACTTGATCAGCCTCTACGGCCAAAAAACGGCAAGGACATTGGTTCCGCTCGCAAGTCTGGCCGGATACTTTATTCCCGGAGCGCATGTTGCAGCAGGCGCGCTAAAAGCTGGCGGTGATGCACTTGAGCAGTTTTCAAGCAGAGAGCCCACGCCCTCAGAACTGAAGCGGGCGATCTCAGAGAAAATCAAAGCACTCAATGTTGGTTTTGTTGTCATTCTTGATGATCTCGACCGACTTGAGCCAGAGCAAGCCGTTGAAGTTGTTCGACTTGTACGCTCTGTCGCCGACTTCCCACGGGTCGCATATCTTATGTGCTATGATCGCGAAGTCTTGGCTCAAGCCCTAAAGGAAGGCCTCAAGGTCCATGATGGTGACTTGTTCCTGCAGAAAATCGTTCAGCTAACCTTCGCCATTCCACTTCCAGAGCCTTTCGATCTCCGAACACAGTTCCGAAACGAAGCGGAAGCTATTTTTGCGGAAGTTACCGGTGCAGCTCCAGACGACGAGCTGCTGGAGGATCTGGCCTCAGCCGTGGATCGCGAGGGGATGGGCTTGAACACACCGAGAGAAGTAAAGCTCGCTCTTAACGGCATACGGTTTGTCTACCCCTCCGTAGTCGATGATGTCTATTTCCCCGATTTTTGCCGCCTTCACCTGATCAAGACCACGAACTTCAAGCTCTATAAGTGGCTGGAAGAATATCTGTCTGTCCGATCAATATTGGTCACGGGTGACGGTTCGATCACAAACGATTCAAAAGCAACTTTGGGCACAACCCTTAAGGAGCTCCTGCCATCCGAGGAGATCGGCGCATCGCGATCGATATGGGCTTTGAAGCAGTTTATTCCAGGCGTTCGGGCAAATGAAGACGCCTCAAAGCGAGTGTTTTCAGAGGCTTCGCTCAGGGAGGCAAGCGATGCGATTGAACTTAAGCGTCTCGGAAGCCCCCTACACTACCGCTATTACTTTGCCCTGACAGGGCCTAAAACGGTGATGTCCGATGAAGATTTCAACCAGCTCCTTGAGTTTGCGAGATCAGATTTACCCTCTTTGAAGGCGCGCCTCGAACATCACGCAAGGAGTCTTCGTCAATCGGGTAGGACGTGGTTTGAGCATATTCTCGACCGGCTCGATGACTCCCTCGTATCCAAGTTGGACAAGGAAACCGTCGGTGGGATTGTTCTGGCAATGTCCGATACCATGGACTCCGTCATCGCGACCGATAACAAGCCCCGAGCGTTTGCCTTCTCCGTTACCAGCACGGCAGTGCGCGTGGCCGAGCGTTTGTTGGTTCGATTGAGGACCGTTGACCAGGAGGCCTTCGAGAAGGTCTCAAAAGAGATGGCTGAAAAAGGCACGGCATTGAACTGGCTTGTGGGCAACTTCTTCAGAGACCAAATGTGGGACCATGGTAAAGTTGGCGACCGACCAAGCCAGCCTGGGCGATTGGTCTTCTCTGATGAGTTCCTTGATATGCTTCTGGACATCATGAGAGGGCGGATTTCATCAGCTGATGTGCAAGAGAGTATCGCAGGAATGCCCGACGTTTCGACATTCCTGTTCGGGTGGCGGGACTTATCGGGTGACAAAGAGGCAAAAGAGTGGGTGGCGTCTAACAGCGCTACCGATGAGGGTTTTCTTTCTATCCTCAATCATCTTCGTAGTTGGGCCGTGAGTGACAGCGTTTATTATCCGCTGCACAAGTCGTCTATCGAAGCATTCTTCGATCTCGAAAATGCTGTTGCACGACTAGCAGCGCTTCGAAAGAGCGAACATGGCGAGTTGGCTCGAGAGTTGGAGAGCGCCATGGAGCAAGCGCGCCATTAGGAGCCTTAAGCGGTCGTTCGATGCGTGCAATCTGAGTGTCCGCAAAGGGCCGAGTGTTGACGTATTCAGGGGCTGAATCATGTCAGCTAACCCAATCGGAGCACGCTAGCGCCGGTCTCGTTGCGGCCCCTGACCTGCTCCCCTGAGATGTTCCCGATTTTGGGTTAGCCTGTTCCTCAACGAAGGAGACAGGCAATGAAACGGTCACGGTTCTCAGAAGAACAGATCATTGGCATCTTGAAGGAGCAT